>CAVUCC010000001.1:0-300682 GCA_963739885.1 uncultured Chloroflexia bacterium
GATGTATTGCTCTCGTCGACGTGACCGGGCTGCGGCACGAACATCTTGACGGGTCCTCGGCGTAGACCCGGCACTCGATCGCCGTGCCGTGCTGAGTCGGCTCGAGCGCGGCGGCAGGGACGGCTCGGCCGCGGCAACGCGCAGCTGCATCTCGACGAGGTCGAGACCCGTCATTCGGTCACGGGGTGCTCGACCTGCAACCGCGCGTTGATCTCCAGAAAGTAGAAGCACCATCTGCTGGTCCGCGAGGAACTCGACGGTGCCCGCGCCACGTAGCCCACGGCGCGTGCCGCCTCGCGAGCCGCCTCGTGGAGTGTGGCGGCGGATCTCGGCGTTGCGTCCGCCGAAGAAACAGCGGCGACGGCGACTCCTCGATGACCTTCTGGTGGCGGCGCTGGACCAGCACTCGCGCTCGAAGATGTGGTGCGCCGTGCCGTCGAGCTCACCGAAGACCTGGACCTCCACGTGGCGCGGGCGCTCCAGGTATGCTCGAGATAGACGCTGCCGTTGCCAAAGGCGCGGCTTGCGCGGTCGGCGCCGGCTCGACGGCCCTCGAGCTGGTCCGCCCTCTCGGCGACCTGCATGCCGATGCCGCCACCGCCGCCCGCAGCTTGATCAGCACGGGGAACCCGATCCGTCGGCTTCGGAGCGCAGCTTCTGCGTCGTCGGGCTCGAGGGACCGGGCGTGCCGGGCGGCGGCTGACGCCGACCGAGCGCGCGACCTCGCGCGCCTTGACTTGTCGCCGAAAGCTCGAGCGCCTCGGGGGGCGGACCGATGAAGGTGGCGCCGGCTTTCGCGACGGCCTCGGCGAAGGCGCGGTTCTCGCTGAGCAGGCCGTAGCCCGGGTGCACGGCGTCGGCGCCGGTGTGCTCGATGGCGGCGACCAGCGCCTCGAGCTCAGATAGCTGTCCTTGACGGGCGGCGGACCGAGCCGGACCGCCTCGTCGGCGGCAGCGACGTGCGGTGCGGTCACGTCGGCGTCCGAGAAGACCGCGACGGTGGCGATGCCCATCCGCTCGCAGGTCCGGAGCACACGGCAGGCGATTTCCCCTCGATTGGCGACCAGGACTTTCTTGAACACGGGGGAATACTTCGCGTACGGACATCCGACGTCAAGGGGGCGACGCTATGGGCGGATCGGGGGTGGCCAGCTACCGTGGGGGCCCCCCTTCGGCCCCCACTCCCGCTGGCCACCTCCCATCCGCCCGGCGCTCGGCTTGACGGGGGAGCGCCCGAGCGCTCCGTTGGGCCTGGGTGGGGGCGGCGAACCCGGAACGCAAGCGAAGTGGACGGCGCGAGGGCTATTGGGCGGCAGGGCCCTTCCTGAGCGCGAGCTGACCGCAGGCGGCGGAGACGTCGTCGCCGCGGCGGGTGCGCACGAAGCAGCTGAGGCCGAACTGGGCGAGCTCTTCGCGGAAGGCTTCCACGCGCTCGTCCGGCGAGGCGCCGAGCGCCGAGGCCTCGATGCTGTTCATCGGGATCAGGTTCACCTTGACGCGCAGGCCGCGCAGCAGCGCCGCCAGCTTCCGCGCGTGCTCGATGCTGTCGTTCTGTCCGGCGATGAGCGTGTACTCGATGGTGATGCGCCGGCGCGCGGGCAAGGGATAGCGGCGGAGGGCCTGCGATCAGGCGCTCGACGGGGTAGCTCTTGTTCATCGGCACGATGCGGTCGCGCGTGGCATTGTCGGGCGCGTGCAGACTGACGGCGAGGCCGATACGACCGCCGAAGTCCTCGCCGAGGCGCGCGATGCCCGGCACGAGCCCGACGGTGCTGACGGTGATGCGCCGGAGGCCCATGCCGAAGCCATCGCGATGCGAGATGAGGCGGATCGCACGCGCGGTCTCGTCGTAGTGATGCAGCGGCTCGCCCATGCCCATGAACACGAGATTGCGCAAGTCTTCGTCGCGGCTCGAGGTAGCGACGCGCGATCTGCACCTGCGCGACGATCTCCGCGGCCCCGAGCCCGCGCACGAGCCCGGCCTGGCCGCTGGCGCAGAACACGCAGCCCATCGCGCAGCCGTACTGTGTGGAGATGCACAGCGTGACGCGCTGGCGCGCCGGCTCGTCGTCTTCTTCGTCGTCCACGGCCGCGGCGGCGTCGGCGTCCTCGGGCGGCTCACCGTCGTCGCGCCGGGTCATCGGGATGATCACGCACTCGACGCGCGCACCGCCCGACAGCTCGAGCAAGAGCTTGCGCGTGCCGTCGGCGGCGCGGTGCACGTGCGCGACCCTGGCCGGCTCGGCGAGGCCCGCCTCGGCCAGCCGCTCGCGGAGCGCCGCGGCAGATCGGTCATCTCGTGCGGGTCCATCACGCCGAGGTGGTGGATCCAGCGGAAGATCTGCCGCGCGCGGAAGCTGCGCTCGCCCATGCCCTCGACGACGCTCTGCCACTCCTCCGGCAGGCGCGCGACGGGGTGCAGCTCGTCCGGGCCGAGCGCGCGGGTCCTGGTGGCGTCGGGCGTCATGACTCGAGCTTCTTCGCCTCGTCCCAGTAGCCGTCCATCTCTTCGAGCGGCACGCCGCCGCCGGGCTTGCCGTCCTCGCCGCGCGGCCAACCGCCGTGGCGTTCCTTCACGCGACGCTCGACGTGGCCGAAGCGCTCGCCGAAGCGGTCGGCCGTGGCGCGCAGCGCCATCTCGGCGTCGACGCCGTGGTGGCGCGACAGATTGACGAGCGCAAACAGGAGATCGCCGAGCTCGTGCTCGATGCGCGCCTTGTCGCCGCCGGCCAGGGCTTCGTCCAGCTCGTCCATCTCCTCGGCGACCTTGGCGCGCGAGCCATGCCCGTCGGGCCAGTCGAATCCGACGCGACTGACCTTGTCGCCGATGCGCTGCGCGCGGTGGAGCGCGGGCAGCGAGCGCGGCACGCCGTCGAGCAGCGGCCGGTTCTTCTTCTCGCTCTGCTTGATGGTCTCCCAGTTCCGGAGCACCTCGTCGCTGCCGCTGACCTCGACGTTGTCGAAGACATGCGGATGACGGCGCACGAGCTTGTCGACGATGCCGCGCACCACGTCGTCGGGGCCGAAGCTGCCCTCGTCGCGGGCGAGCTCGGACAGGAACACCACCTGCAGCGCTAGATCGCCGAGCTCCTCCTTCAGGTGCTCGCGGTCGTCGGAATCGATCGCATCGATGACCTCGCAGGCCTCCTCCAGCACATAGCGGCGCAACGAGCGGAAATCCTGCTCGCGATCCCAGGGACAGCCATCCGGCGCCAGAAGCCTCTGCATCAGCTCGACCAGGCTGGGAAAGGTATGCCCCCGCTGCTCTTCGAGCGGATGCTCGTCGGGGATTTCGAACGCACGTGCCATCGCGCGCTCTCCTAGCACGTCGAGCGCGGCCGTCCCGGCGCGTGGAGCGCGCTCCCTGGCTAGCCTCCCCGCCATGGACACGAGCTCACCGCTGCTGGTTCGCCGCGACGGCCCTGTCGCGACCGTCACCCTCAATCGCCCCGGCACCCGGAACGCGCTGAACCGCGAGTGGGTGTTCGCGCGCGCCGCGCTGACCGAAGTGGCCGCGGACGCCGACCTGCGCGCGGTCGTACTACAGGCTCGGGCGAGAGCTTCTGCTCGGGAGCGGATCTGAAGAGCGCCATGATGGAGGCCAGGACATCGACATGGCCCAGCGCATCGACGAGTTCCACGCCTCATCAAGACCATCACCCATGCCACAAAGCCGTTCATCGCGGCCATCGACGGCGCGGCAGTGGGATTCGGCGCCGATCTGGCGCTCGCCTGCGACCTGCGCGTGATGTCGAACCGCGGCTATCTGCAGGAAAAGTTCGTGAAGATCGGTCTGATGCCGGACGGCGGCGGCAGCTTCTGGTTGCCGCGCCTGGTCGGGCTCGGTCGCGCGCTGGAATACCTGATGCTGGGTACGAAGATCGAAGCGGCAAACGCGCTCGAGCTGGGACTGGTCAATCGCGTGGTGGTGCCCGAAGCGCTCGACAGCACCGCCGCGGAGCTCGCCAGCGAGCTGGCCAAGGGGCCGCCGCTCGCGCTCACCGCGATCAAGACGGCCGTGCGCGAGAGCGCCATCGGCGGCATCGACGAAGCGCTCGCTCGCGAGAAAGCCGGCCAGGTCGAGCTGCTCGCCTCCCAGGACCTGATGGAAGGCGTGATGGCGTGGGCGCAACGCCGCGACCCGGCGTTCAAGGGCAAGTAAGCTAGAGTAGAACAGATAGCGTTCGCCGGAGTCGCACAGGACGGTGACGACATTGCCGCCTTCGAGGCGGCGGGCGACCTCGACCGCGGCGTGCACGTTCGCGCCCGAGGAAGGACCGAGCGAGCAGCCCTTCCTCACGCGCCAGCCGCCTGACCATGCGCTCCGCAGCCGACATCGGTGACCGCGACGACCTCGTCGATCAGCTGCGGTCGAGAATCGGCGGCACGAAGCCCGCGCCCAGCCCCTGGATGCCGTGCATGCCCGGGACGGCCCCCCGAGAGCACGGCGCTCGCCCGCAGGCTCCACCGCCACGACCTTCACGTCGGCCGTCGCTGCTTCAGCAGCCGGCCGACGCCGGTGAGCGGTCCCGCCCGTGCCCACGCCCGCGACGAACGCTGCGATTTCCCTGTCGGTCGCTCGCCAGGATCTCGTGGGCCGTGCCCTCTAAGTGGCTGCGCGGATTCGCCGGGTTCTCGAACTGGCTCGGCATGAACGCGCCGTCGGTCTCTTCGAGAATCTCGCGTCGCCCGATCCACCGCGCCGGCCATGCCCTCCTGCGCGGGCGTCAGCACCATTTCGGCGCCGTACGCGCGCAGGATGTGCCGCCGGCTGGTGCTCATGTCCTCCGGCATCACCAGCACGCAGCGGTAGCCCTTCAGCGTCGCCATCACCGCCAGGCTGATGCCGGTGTTGCCGCTGGTGGCCTCGACGATGGTCGATCCGCCCGGAGCCGTCCGTCGTGCTCGGCGGCTCGGATCATCCACAGCGCCGGCCGGTCCTTCACGCTGCCCCCCGCATTGTCGAGCTCGCACTTGCCCCACACGGTGGCGCCGCCTTCGGCAACGACTGGGTGGGTCTGGCGATCCGCGCGGTGATGGACCCGGCGGCGGAAACGTGGTGGCATTCGATCGACACGGTGTCCAACTCCGAGTCGGGCTTCGAGCGCGCCTACCAGGGAAGCGGCCTGCTGGTGTCGTGGCCGATCCGGCTGGCGCCCGGGGAGGCCCGGCGGTTCTCGCTCCGGCAGGCGGTCACCGTGGCTCGCGATCGGACCGAGGACGAGGCGGCCGCATCAGCATGAGCGACGAGGCCGGGGGGGACGGAGGCGTCGGGCGCGATGCGCGTCCCGGGGGCACCCGCATGACCCGCGGCCAGCTCGTCGTCCACGCGCACTTCTACCAGCCATTCCGGGTCGATCCGTTCTCGGGAAGCATCCCGGTCGATGCCTCGGCCGCTCCGTTTCCCGACTGGAACGCCCGGATCACCGAGGAGTGCTACCGGCCCATCGCCGAACATGGCATCGCGGCGCACATCTCGTGGGACGTCGGGCCCACGCTCACCGACTACCTCGCAAACGAGGCGCCCGAGGTGCTGACCGGGTTCGCCGACGCAGACCGGCTGGGTGGCGGCACCGGCATCGCGCAGGCGTTTCACCATTCGATCCTGCCGCTGGCCTCGGTCCACGATCGGCGCACCGAGGTCCGCTGGGGGATGCGTGACTTCGAGGTCCGGTTCGGCAGACGGCCGGCCGCGATGTGGCTGCCCGAGGCGGCCGTCGACCTGGAGACCCTGCGATCGCTCGAGGAGGCGGGCATCGGGGCCGTGATCCTGGCGCCGTGGCAGGCGGACGTGCCGCACGTCGAGACCCGCCGGGCCTACCGCGTGGACCTGGGCGCCGGCCGGCACATCACGGCCGTGTTCTACGACGCGGACCTGTCGGCCGCCGTCTCGTTCGAGCCCGCCGCGACCGCGGACGCCGACCGATTCGCCCGCGAGCGAGTCGCGCCGCGAATGGGCGCGCCGCTCCCCAACGGCGACCCGCCGATCCTCGTGATCGCCAGCGACGGCGAGCTCTACGGACACCACCAGTCGTTCCGCGACCTGTTCCTCGAGCGGCTCGTCACGCCCGATGCGAGCACACCCGATCGGGGGTTCGATGTGGTGGACCTCGCGACCGCGGTCGTCGAGCGCCACGATCAACCCCATCCGGAGATCGAGATCCGCGAGCGATCGTCGTGGAGCTGCCACCACGGCGTGCTGCGCTGGTACGCGGAGTGTGCTGACGTCCCGGACGGCCGCTGGAAGGGACCGCTGCGGGGCGCCCTGGATCGCCTGGCCGGCGCGATCGATGCCACCACCGACCGGCTGGCCCGCGACATCCGCGGCCTCGACGACATCTGGGAGGCTCGGGACCGCTACGTGGACGTCGTCGTCGATGCCATGCCGGCCCATGCGTTCGCCACCGAGACGCTCGGCTCCACGGCCCGGCCGCGCGACCACCAGCGCCTGCTCGCGCTGCTCGAGGCGCAGCGCTGGAGACTCGCGATGTTCGCCTCGGATGGCTGGTACTGGGACGACCCGTCACGCACCGAGACGCGGCAGGTGCTGCGCGCCGCCGCCCGGGCCGCCCGGATCGTGGACGAGCTCGAGCCCGGGCGCCTCGAGCGCCGCCTGGTCGCGGATCTCGCCACGCTCCGGTCGCCGGCGCTCGGCATCGACGGTGAGACGATCTACCGGCACGCGCTCAGCGAGGTGGGCCAGCCGCCGCCGGACGCCGACGACCCCCGGGGTTGAGCCGGGGGTCGAGGGGGGTGGGGCGCCGGAAGGAGGGCGGGTCGGCGCCCCGGTATGCAGTGAGCCGGATCAGCGAAGGCCCGTCGGATAGATGGAGCGTCGGGAGTCCGGGGACCCGTCGCGAGAATCGACGCCCAGGTTGAGCGCGGTGACCGCGAACAGGGACAGGAGCACGAGGATCAGGATCAGTTCCATGGGAAGCTCGTTTTCTTGATGACCTGCGGGTTGGTATAGTCAGCTAGGCCAAGGGCCACGATAGTTGGACTAGTGCACTATGTCAAGTAGGCGGAACGGCCCAGACGAGGACGACAATCGGCCCCAAGCGACTGGGTCTTCGTCCGACCACCACCTCGACATCGAGCGCGATTCCGACGTCCCGATCTCGACCCAGATCTACTGGCAGCTGGCCTACCAGATCGACTCCGGACGGCTCCAGCCGGGCACCCGCCTCCCGCCGGTGCGTGAGCTGGGGGCCGCGATGCGGGTCAATCCGAACACGATCCGCGCGGTCTATCGACGGCTGGCCGAGGCCGGCTACGTCATCGGACGCCATGGCGCCGGCACGCGCGTGGTGGATCGCCCACCCGTGCGGCGTGGCTCCGACACGCTGGCCGGGATCGTCGCCGAGACGCTGCGTAGGGCGGCCCAGATGGGGTTCACGCCGGATGACGTCGCCCAGGCCACGTTCACCGCGGCGTCCGGACGCCGCCACCCGGGCCTCCTGGTCCACGTGCTGTTCGCGGAGTGCACGACGGCCGACGCGACCTTCGATGCCGAGCGGATCGTCGAGGCGTTCCCCGATCGCGTCGCCGCCGCGGGCGTGCTGCTCGAAGAGATCCCCGATCGGCTCGATCGCTATCACTACGACCTCGTCGCGACGACGACCTTCCACGCCGACGAGGCGCAGGCGTTCGTGAATGGGCGCCTGCCGCTGGTCGCGATGCTGGTGGGCGCCGGCTACATCGATCTGGTCCACGAGGTCGGCGCCCTGCCGGCGGGATCCAGGGTCGGGCTCGTGTGCGGCTCCCAACGCGGCGTCGAGAACATCGCGGAGGTGCTCGAGGCGGCCGGCGCCACGGGCGTCGAGATCATCCCCGCGGTCGCCCACACGGAGTCCGAGCTCGACCAGGTGGATCGCGAGGCAGACCTGGTGCTGCTGTCGCGCGAGGCGATGGCACTCGGGCTCGAGACGCGCTTCGCACGCCCGGAGCGGCTGCGCGAATGGAGCTACGAGTTCGACCCGGCCGCGCTGGAGCTGCTCCGGCGGGCGGTCGAGCGGGTCGACGCCGGACGAGCGATGACCGCGCCCGTCCCGCTGCCGGACCGGGGAGCCGCACGCTTATCGACCTGATCCGCGCGGCGGCCCGTCGCGTTGACAGCCGCCACCACCGCCGCATACGGTGGATTCCACCCAGTCCCCCGCGCGTGACCTGAACCGCGCACTCGAGCATCGTCGATCGGTGAACCGTATCCAACCACACCCCGGCCGCCCGGCACCTCGCAGCCTCCCGCGCGACCCGCAGTGGTACAAGGACGCCATCATCTACGAGCTCCACGTGCGCGCCTTCCTCGACAGCGATGCGAACGGGATGGGCGACTTCGAGGGGCTGACGGCCAAGCTCGACTACCTCGCGGACCTCGGGATCACGGCCATCTGGCTCCTGCCGTTCTACCCGTCACCCGGTCGCGACGACGGGTACGACATCGCCGACTTCCGCGCGGTCAACCCGGACTACGGAACCCTGCGCGACGTGCGTGTCTTCGTACGTGAGGCCCACCGCCGCGGACTGCGGGTGATCACCGAGCTCGTCTGCAACCACACGTCGGACCAGCACCCGTGGTTCCAGCGCGCCCGTCACGCGCCACCCGGGAGCGCGTGGCGCGACTTCTACGTGTGGTCGGACACGGCCGAGCAGTACGCGGACGCCCGGATCATCTTCAAGGACTACGAGACGTCGAACTGGACGTGGGACCCGGTGGCCGGCGCGTACTACTGGCACCGCTTCTTCAGTCACCAGCCGGACCTCAACTTCGACAACCCGCGCGTCCGCGAGGCCGTCATCCAGACGCTCGACTTCTGGCTGGAGATGGGCATCGACGGCGTTCGCCTCGACGCGATCCCATACCTCTACGAGCGCGAAGGCACGAACGGCGAGAACCTGCCCGAGACGCATGCCTTCCTGGCCGATCTCCGGCATCACGTGGACGAGCGCTACGGCGATCGGATGCTGCTCGCCGAAGCCAACCAGTGGCCGGAGGACGCCGTCGAGTACCTGGGCACCGAGGATCGGCCCGAGTGCCACATGGCGTTCCACTTCCCGGTGATGCCCCGGCTGTTCATGTCGATCCGGATGGAGGACCGGTTCCCGATCCTGGACATCCTCGACCAGACGCCGGCCATCCCGGACATCGCGCAATGGGCCATGTTCCTACGCAACCACGACGAGCTGACCCTCGAGATGGTCACCGACGAGGAGCGGGACTTCATGTACCGCGCCTATGCCAGCGATCCGCAGGCGCGCATCAACCTCGGCATCCGGCGCCGCCTCGCCCCCCTGCTGGGCAACAACCGGCGCCGGATCGAGCTCATGAACGGGCTCCTGTTCTCGCTGCCCGGGACACCGGTCATCTACTACGGCGACGAGATCGGCATGGGCGACAACGTCTACCTGGGCGATCGCAACGGCGTCCGGACGCCGATGCAGTGGAGCCCCGATCGCAACGCCGGCTTCTCGACCGCCAACCGCCAGCGGCTGTACCTGCCCCCCATCGTGGACCCCGAGTACCACCACGAGGCGGTCAACGTCGAGGCCCAGCAGGCCAACCCGCATTCGCTGCTGTGGTGGATGCGCCGGCTGATCGCGCTGCGCAAACGGCACCCGGCGTTCGGTCGCGGGTCGATCGAGATCCTGAGCCCGGAGAACCGCAAGGTGCTCGCCTTCGTGCGCCGCTACCAGGACGAGACGCTGCTGATCGTGGCCAACCTGTCGCGCTATGTGCAATGGACGTCGCTCGATCTGAGCGAGTTTGCGGGGATGGTCCCGGTGGAGCTGTTCGGCTCGGTCGAGTTCCCGCCGATCGAGGGCTCGTCGTACCCGCTGACCATGGGCCCGCACTCCTTCTACTGGTTCCAGCTGCGACCCGGCGCCGTCGTCCCGGGCGAGGTGCACCGCCGGACCACGGCGACGCTGGAGCGGCCGGAGTCGCTCGCCGATCTCACCGGCCCGGAGCGATCCAAGGAGCTCTCGAGCACGCTCGTCGGCTGGATCGTCGATCGCCGCTGGTTCCGCGGGCGCGGTCGCCGGATCCGAAGCTCGAAGATCGCTGACGTGCTCCCGATCCCGGGGCACGAGCGGACCCTGGGCCTGCTGCTGTTCGAGGTGACCTACTCGGACGGCGAGCCGGAGACCTACAGCATCCCGGTCTCCATCCTCGATCCATCCGCGACCGAGCCGGAACACGGCGGGCTGATCGCCCGTCTCGTGGGGGATCACCAGCCGGCCGGGTTCCTGGTGGATGCGGCGGGTGATCCGGCCTTCGTGCGCGCGCTGGTCGGCCTGCTGACCGGCAGGCGGCGCATCGCCGGACGGGCGGGCGAGCTGGTCGGCAAGCCCACCGGAGCCACGGCCGAGGTGGCAGGTCCGCCCGGCGCGACACCGGTCGTGGAGGCGCTCCGCGCCGAGCAGAGCAACACCTCGGTGTTGTGGGGGGACACCGGCATCCTGAAGCTGTACCGCGTGGTCGAGCCGACCGAGAACCCCGAGATCGAGATGGGCCGCGTGCTGACCCAGCGGGCGTTCCGCCATGCGCCCGCGATGGGCGGCTGGCTCGAGTACCGGACCAAGAAGAGCGTGGCGTCGGCGGCGATCCTCCAGGCGTATGTCAGCAACCGCGGCGACGCGTTCGATGTCGCCCGGAGCGCCGTCGAGGGCTATCTCGAGACCGCGGTCGGGCTGGGCGTGGACGCCCCGAAGATCGACCGAACCGTCAAGGCGATCGTCGCCCGCAGCCGCGAGGCCAGCGACGCCAGCCAGCTGGCTCCGCTGGTGGGCTCGTTCGTCGCGACCGCCGAGCTGCTCGGCCGGCGAACGGGCGAGCTGCACCGGGCATTGGCGATGCCCGACAAGGACCGGGCCTTCGCTCCCGAGCCCATGTCACCGTTCCACCAGCGCTCCCTGTACCAGTCCGTCCGCGCCAGCACCGGTCAGGCGCTACGCCAGCTGCACGACCGGGCCTCGGGGCTGCCGGGGCCGGTCCATGCCCAGGCGGAGGTCGTGCTGGAGCGCGGCGCCTACGTCGATGAGCATCTGCGGCGGCTGCTCGAGACCCGCATCGGCGGCCTGCGCATCCGCTGCCACGGTGACTTCCATGCCGAGCAGGTGCTGGTCACGGCCGACGACCTGATGATCACCGACTTCGAGGGCCAGCCGCTCCAGGCGATCAGCCAGCGCCGGCTGCTGCGGCCGGCGCTGACCGACGTGGCCGGGATGATCCGCTCGCTCCATTACGCGGCGGTCGGTGCGCTGGTGGTCCGCGGCGAGCCGCAGCGGTCGGCGCTCGATGCCTGGGCGGAGGCCTGGTACGTCGAGTCTGCGGCTGCGTTCCTGCGCGGCTACTTCCGGGAGACCGATGCCACCGGCATCCTGCCCGCGACCGACGAGGCACGCGTGATCCTGCTCGATGTGCTCCTCCTCCAGAAGGCGGCCTACGAGCTCCAGTACGAGCTCAGCGCCCGGCCGGACTGGCTGACGATCCCGTTGCGCGGCATCGCGGACATCCTCGAGCCGCGCCCGGCCGATGGCGACGCTTGACCGCTTCTCTCTGGCCCGACCGGCGGCGCCCGAAGCGCAGCCTGGCCTCGAGGTGAGACACTGCTTGTGATGCGAGCCCTTCCAATCTCTCGAACCGCCCGAGGACGATTCAAGCTCGAGACGATCGCGGGGGCAGCGACGCCCACAGCCCGCCTCGCGGCCAACATCGCGGCTGCACGCCGGGTCACGATGGCCGTCAACGCCACGCGGCGCGCCGGCGAGCCCAGCGCCCAGGCGGGCGAGCTCGCGGCGCTCGAGCTGCTTCACGAGGTCTTCCACCTGCTGGTCGCCCGCGCGGCCGAGCTGGTGCCGCCGTCGGCCATGGACGCGACCGGGGATCAGGTCGGACGCGACGTCGGCGCGAAAGTGCTCGACCGCCTGCTCGACGCCGTTGGGGAGGAGTTCCCGGACGTCGGGGGCGCCGCCGGGCCGGTCCGGCTCGAGGAGCTGCTGCTGGTCCGGATCGCCAACGAGAACCCGGCGGCACGCCCGCTGTGGGACCTCGTGGACGACAGCCCGCTGCCCGCGAAACCAAGGACCGAGGTCCTGGCCGCGCTCGAGGCCTACCAGGCGGGCCTGGCACCGATCGGGCCCAAGGGCGAGACGCTGGTCGCGCTGCTTCGGGCGCCGGCACGTGCCCACCCGACCTCGCTCGCCGGCCAGCTTCGCTACATCCGCGACAACTGGCGTGGCCTGCTGGGTGACACGCTCGACGAGCTGCTCGACCGGATGCTGCTGACCCTCGACGTGATGGCCGAGGAGGAGCGCGGGCTGCATCTCCGCTTCGGTGGCGGGTTCGGCGACGGCGGGGGCGGCGAGGCGCCGGATCTCTCGGGCCTCGACGCCGAGCCCGAGCGGTTCTCGTCCGATTCGGCCTGGATGCCGCGCCTCGTCGTGATCGCCAAGAGCACCCACGTCTGGCTCGACCAGCTGTCGCGCCGGCTACCAGCGCGACATCCGGACCCTCGACGCCATCCCCGACGAGGAGCTGGACCGGCTGGCCCGCTGGGGGATCACCGGGCTGTGGCTGATCGGCCTGTGGGAGCGCAGCCGGGCCTCCCAGCGGATCAAGGCCTGGCGCGGCAACCCCGATGCGGTCGCGTCGGCGTACTCGCTCGACGACTACCGGATCGCCGACGACCTGGGCGGCGAGGACGCGTGGGCCAACCTGCGCCACCGCGCCTGGACGCGCGGCATCCGGCTCGCCTCGGACATGGTGCCCAACCACATGGGCATCGACTCGCACTGGGTCATCGAGCACCCGGAGTGGTTCCTGTCGCTGCCCGAGCCGCCCTACCCCGGCTACACGTTCGGCGGCGGCAACCTGGGCGACGACGACCGGGTCGAGGTCTGCCTCGAGGACCACTACTGGGACAACAGCGACGCCGCGGTGGTGTTCAAGCGCCTCGACCGCTGGTCCGGCGAGCGCCGCTACATCTACCACGGCAACGACGGCACCAGCTTGCCCTGGAACGACACCGCCCAGCTGGACTTCAGCCGGGCCGACGTCCGCGAGCAGGTCATCCAGACGATCCTCGCACGTGGCCCGCCGCTTCCCGGTCATCCGGTTCGACGCAGCCATGGTGCTGGCCCGCAAGCACGTCCAGCGGCTGTGGTTCCCGGAGCCGGGCGAGGGCGGCGGCGCGATCCCGTCGCGCGCCGAGCACGGGCATGACGGCCGCCGAGTTCGATGCCGCGATGCCCCACGAGTTCTGGCGCGAGGTGGTCGACCGGGTCGCGGCCGAGGTGCCCGGACACGCTGCTGCTGGCCGAGGCGTTCTGGATGCTCGAGGGCTACTTCGTGCGGACGCTGGGCATGCACCGCGTCTACAACAGCGCGTTCATGCACATGCTCCGCGACGAGGACAACGCCGGCTACCGGCGGGTGATCAAGGAGACGCTCGAGTTCGACCCCGAGATCCTGAAGCGCTACGTCAACTTCATGAACAACCCCGACGAGAAGACCGCGGTCGAGCAGTTCGGCAAGGGCGACAAGTACTTCGGGGTCGCCACGCTGCTGGCGACGCTGCCCGGGCCTGCCGATGTTCGGCCACGGCCAGTTCGAGGGCTTCGCCGAGAAGTACGGCATGGAGTTCCGGCGGGCAACGCTGGACGAGACCGGTCGACGAGTGGCTGGTCGCGCGCCACGAGCGCGAGATCGTCCCGCTGCTCCACCGGCGCGGCGACTTCGCCGAGGCACGCGACTTCCTGCTGTACGACGTGGCGCACGACCTCGGCGGCGTGGACGAGAACGTGTTCGCCTACTCGAACGGGTCCGGCGGCGCCCGGTCGCTGGTCGTCTACCACAACCGCTATGCGGAGACGTCGGGCTGGATCCGTGACTCGGTGGCCTACGCAGTGAAGGAGGACGCCGGCTCGAAGCGGCTCGTTCGCGCGTCGCTGGCCGAGGGGCTTGGCCTCGCCGAGGGGTCCGCGGACGGCCGCTGGCTCGCGCTTCGGGAGCAGCGATCGGGCCTGGAGTACCTCCGATCGGTGGCGCAGATCCGGGAGCGCGGGCTGCACGTCGAGCTTCACGCGTACCAGTCGCTGGTCTACTGGGACCTGCGCGAACTGTCCGATACGACGGGGATCTGGACACGGCTCGCCGAGCGGCTCGGCGGCCGGGGCGTGCCGTCGCTCGAGGGTGCGCTCCGGGAGCTCCAGCTGGCACCCGTGCACGAGGCGCTGCGGGCCTCGATCGTCGACCCGAGCCGGGCCACCGTGGAGCGGCTGGTCGCGATCGTGGCCGAGGCGACGGGCACCGCCGGTGACCAGGCGGCCGTCGTCGATCGAGTGGCAGCGCTCGCCGAACGAGCTGAGCCGGTGATCGCCTCGATCGAGGACCCATCCCAGGAGGCCGCGCTCCGCATCTGGGCGCTCCTGTCGCCAATGGGGTCGCTCGCGGCCGGGGCTCCCGTCGGGCCGACCAGCAGGGCGTGGTACGAGGAGCTGCGGCTGGCCCCGGTGGTCGCTGACGCGCTGCGCGGTCATGGCCTGGACGAGGCTGGCGCCTGGTGGGCCGCCGAGCGCGTCAAGACGCTGCTGGACCTGCCTCTGCCGTCCACCGTGGGCGGGCGCGCGGCCGATCGGCCAGCGCGTCTGGTCGAGGCCTGGCTCGAGCATCCGGCCGTACGGCCGTTCATTCGCGTCAACACCTACGAGGGCGTCGAGTGGTTCCACCGCGAATCGTTCGACGAGCTGCTGGCGTGGATGGATCGCCTGGAGCGGATCAGCGGCGAGACACCTCCAACCGCCAGGCTCTCGACCCGGCCGAGCGCGCTCGCGCGCCGGCTGGACGAGGCTGCCGATGCCTCCGGCTACCGGGTGGATCGCCTCCGCGACATGCTCGGCGGAGCCGGGCCGATCCGGGCCGGACGCGTCGCCGGCCGCCAAGCCGAGGTCGGCGACGCGGCGCGGCTCGCGGGCACCGCGAGGGGACGGCCGAGCGGGCCGCTGAGTCCGTCGCGGCACGGGGCGACCGAGGGCGCCCGGTGGCGGCCGATCGACACTTGACCGACCGGGCAGGTGGATCGGCGATGGATGCCGGCCGAGATGCCGCACGATCGGCCGTTCAGTGGGGGCGTTGTGCGATGTCGATGGCACGAGGAACGACGGTCGGTCTTCTGTCGATCGCGGCGATCGTCTATGGGGTCGCGGTGGTCCCGGTGGTCCTCGGAGGCGAGCCCTATCTGTCTGTCCTCGGCGGGCAGACCGGGTTGACCGGGGTGCCCGGCCTGCTGTTCGGGGCGAACGCGGTCGCGGCGGCGGTGCCGGCGATCGCGATTACGCGAGGCGGCCGCAGGACCACGGCGCTGTCCGGGCTCGTGCGTGGCTGGTGATCGCGGCGATCCTCGGCTTCGTCGTCCAACCCGTCGTCGGCGCGGGCATCGCGCTGACCGCGCTCGTCCCCCTGGCGATCGTCTGGCGCGAGCTCGCGTAGCCCAACCTTGAACGAAGTCAGCCCTCGCCGAGCAGGATCCGGCGGAGGAGCGGGATCGGCGGGGCGCCGTGGCTGATCACCGACCTCCAGGTGCGCGCGGGCGTCGAACCCGGGCGTGTCCGGGTAGCCACCCACCACTGCCGGCGCCGGCACCGCGTCGGCGCCCGCACCGACGCCGCCGCCGCCCGCCGGCGCGCGGCGTCCTCGATGTCCCACAGCCCGATCGAGCCCAGGAAGTAGGTCGACAGCTGGGTCGACGACAGCCGCGCCCGCTCGTCCTTGGCGACGCGCCTCGGACTGCTCCTGGAACGCCCCGTCGACCATCAGCGCGATCGCCTCGTCGCCGATGTCATGCCGTCGCAGTGGATCCGGACGTCGAGGATCGTGTTGACCACCGCCCGCAGGTAGAACTTCCAGTGGACGAGCCACAGGGCGGGATCGGCGTCCGCGTAGCCGCGGTCGAGCATGACCTGGGTGACGTACACCGCCCAGCCCTCGGCGAACAGCCCCGACTCGAACACACGCCGGGCCAGCGACGAGCCGCGGTTGGCGTAGGCCCCCTGCAGGTAGTGGCCGGGCACGGCCTCATGGATCGTGAGCAGCCGCAGCTGGCGGGCGTTCAGCTCGCGCAGGTACGACTCGGCGGCATCGGCGTCCCAGTCCTCCCGGACCGGCGTGATCGAGAAGAACGACGCCTGGCCGCGATCGAGCGGCACCCGGCGAATCCAGCATCGCGCCGCCGAACGAGCGCATGAACTCCGGCGTCCAGTCGATCGCCAGCGGCTCGTCGACCAGCCCGATGACGTCGCGGTCGCGGCAGAACGCCTCGATCTCCACCAGCGCCTGCCGGCAGAACGCGACCAGCTCATCGGCGGCCGGATGGTCGTTCGCGATCGCGTCGAGAACGCCACGGACCAGCGCTCCCTCGTCCTCGGGCGCGGGCTCGTCGGGCCGCCATGCGGGCCACAGCTCGCGAGCGAGGCGGACCATCTCGGCTCGAACCGCGCCGAACTCGGCCTCCGCGCGGGCGAGCACGGCCTCCGGTGTCGCGGTCGGGTCGCGCAACGTGTGGCGCAGCTTGCGCTCGAACAGGTCGCGGCCGAGCAGCGGACCGCCGGTCGCCCCCGGCGCGAGCTCCTCGAGCAGATGGCGGCCGACCCCGTCCAGGACGATCGCGGCCCGTTCGGCGGCGGCTCGCAACGCGGGCAGCAGCGACGCGACGTCGGCGTCGTCAGCCGCTGCGGCCTCGGCGATGGCCACCGCCTCCCACGCCAACGCCGCCACGCCTCCGATCCTCTGGCCGGCCACCTCCGCGTGAAGTCGCGAGACGGGCCGCTCCGGGAGGTTGCCCAGCGCCGTTCGCGCCACGTCCATCAGCGCCGGAATGCCCTCCAGCCGACTCGTGAAGGCCGCCAGCCGGACGGAGAGAGGGGCGAAGTCCCGGGCCAGCAGCGGGTGCAGCCCGCCGCCGACCAGGTACACCCAGGACAGCGGGTCCCAGGCCTCCTGGCGCAGCTCCGTCTCGTCAAAGCAAAGGGAGTGGAGCTCGCCCAGCAGGAGATCGCGATCGATCCGCTCGTCAGCGGAGAGCGAGGCGGCATCCAGCCCCTTCAGGCGAGCCGTCCACCGGTCGGCGAACGCCAACCTCGCCTGGTGACCGGCCTCGCCCATGTCCGGCCAGCGGCCGTCGAATCGGTGATCGCCGACGGCGGTCGCGAACACCGGGTCGATCTCGAACAGCTCGTCCAGGAGCCTGGCGACGAGGTCGTCGAACGGGGACACGGGCACCTCCGGCGAGCGTGACGTTGCCCTGGTCGAGCGCCGGTCGATGCGGTTGGCCGGCTCGAGGACGCGGATCGATCACGAGTCTAGCCGGTCCTCCGGGCGCTCACGGGGACGAACCGCCCGCATTGTGGCCATCTGCGATCATCGGAACCGGCAGGTCGCCCACCGTCGTCGAACGACGCACCACCCATCGCTCGGAGGAGTTGGCGTGAAAGGGTTCGTCATCGGGATCCTGGTGACCGCGGTCGCCTTTGCGATCCTCGCCTACATCCTGCCCCAGGTCGAATACAAGGGCGATGCGGTCGCAGCTGATCGTCCTGGCCGCCGTGTTCGGCGTGGTCAACGGGCTGATCAAGCCGGTGGTCAAGCTCCTCTCGTTCCCGGTCAACGTCATGAGCATGGGCCTGTTCGGCCTGGTGATCAACGGCCTGCTGCTGCTGCTCGCGGTCGGGGCTGCGAACGCGCTGTTCGACGTGCCGGTCACGGTCGGTGGCTTCCCGGCGGACGGAGTGACGCTGGACTCGATCGGCGCGGCGATCATCGCGGCCATCGTGCTGGGCCTGATCACCACCGTCATCGGGCTGTTTGTCCACGACTGATCAGCCGCCGGTCCGGTTCCCGCCCGACGCGCTCCGCCGGGCGGCACGGCGGCACGGCACGCCGCTGTACGTCACCTCGGTCGAGGCCCTCGAGGCCGCCGAGGCGGAGCTCCGTGCCGCCTTCCCCGACCCGTGGCTCCGGGCCTACTCGCTCAAGGCCAACGACGTTCCGGCGATCGTCGCCCGGCTGGGCGCGCTGGGCCTGGGCGCCAACGTCGTCTCGTCCGGTGAATGGTCCGTCGCCCGGCGGGCGGGCATCCCCAACGCCTCGATCACGCTCGAAGGCATCGGCAAGTCCATGGCTGATCTGCGGGCCGTCGTCAGGGCGACGGCGGACGGTGATCCGCTCCGGTGGGTGGCCGTGGAGAGCGCTGACGAGCTGGCGGCGCTGGGCGCCCTGGCCGCGCGGGCCGGCCTGGGGCGTCGCGGCCGGCCGCCGCTCGAGGTGCTGCTCCGGCTGAACCCCGACGTGACCCCCGAGACGAATGCCGGGCTGGCGGTCGGTCGGGCCGCGTCGAAGTTCGGGATGGCGGAGACCGAGCTGACGACGGCCGTGGCCCGGCTGCCGTTGGACGGAGAGGTCGCGGCCATCCGGGCGCGCGGTGTCCACCTCCACGTCGGGTCCCAGCTGGGGGCCGTCGATGCGTGGCGGGACGCCGTCCGGCGCGGCCTCGCCCTGCTCGCGCTGGTCGGTGCCGGCCGGCCCGGCTTCGACACGCTCGACGTGGGTGGCGGGTTCCCGGTCGGTGCGCCGGGGACGGTGCCGACACCGGCGCGCTTCGCCCGGGAGGCGAATACCCTGCTCGATGCGCTGCCGCCAGATCGAAAGCCCGGGCGCCTGGCGGTCGAGCCGGGCCGGTTCCTGGTCGCCGGCGCCGGGTGGCTGGTGGGGTCGGTCCTGCACGTCCGAGAGCGACCCCTCGGCGGCCGGGTCGTCGTGCTCGACGCCGGTATGACGGAGCTCATCCGGCCGGCCCTGTACGGCGCCGACCACCTGGTCATCGCGCTGACATCGCTCGGGCGTGTCGCGGGTGACGGAGCGGTCCCTGCGCCTGCCCGCGTCGATGGTCCGGTATGCGAGAGCACCGACACGCTCGGCCGCCATGGGCTGCCACCGCTGCGGCGCGGCGACCTGGTCGCGATCGGTGATGCCGGCGCCTACGCCGCGTCGATGGCGATGACGTACAACGGCCGACCCGCCGCCCCGCAGATCCTGCTCGAACGCGACGGGACGCTGACCCTGGGCAGGCGTCGCGGCCGGCTGCGCTGACGAGAGCTCGGCGGGAGCGCGGGTCTGGTCGGATGACGCGTCCCGGCCGGCTCTGCACGGGCCGGATCGTGCTCCGCGGACCCGCTGCCACCGGCTAGGCTGTGGCGCAGCAATGAGCCTCGGTCGCGACCGCTTCGCCGCACGCCTTGCCGCCGGCCCCCTGCTGGCCGACGGCGGGATGGGCACGCTCCTGTTCTCGCGCGGCATCCCGCAGCGGGCCTGCCTCGACGAGCTCGCGGCGACCCGTCCCGACCTGGTGGCCACCATCCACCGCGAGTACCTTGACGCCGGCGCGGAGCTGATCGAGACGCTGACGTTCGGGGCGAACCGCTTCCGGCTCGACGGCTTCGGGCTCGCTGGCGAGGCCGCCTGGTTCAACCGGCGGGCGGCGCAGGCTGCCCGGGAGGCTCGCGACGTCAGCGGTCGCGACGCCTGGGTCGGCGGCAGCATCGGGCCACTGGGACCGCCCACCCGCGAGCTGCGCCACCTCGATACGGCCGCGATCCGGGGTGCCTTCCGGGAGCAGATCGACGCGCTCCTCGAAGGGGGCGCGGACCTGCTGGTCATCGAGACCTTCTTCGACCTCGGCCACCTGCTGCTGGCGGTCGATGAGGCCCGCCAAGCGGCCGGCGTGCCCGTGATCGCGTCGATGACCTTCGGCGAGGATCTCGTGCTCAGCGACGGCACCACCCCGGAGGTCGCGGTGGCCGCGCTCGACGCTGCCGGGGTCGACGCGATCGGCGTCAACTGCGGGGTGGGCCCGCTCGCCTGTCTCGACGCGATGGCCCGGATGGGCGCGACCGCTCATGGCCACCCGGCCCGCTCGGTCATGCCCAACGCGGGGCTGCCGCGACGGCTGGAGGGCCGGTTCGTGTATGCGGCCGAGCCCGCCTACTTCGGCTCGATCGTGCCCCGCCTGCTCGAGGCAGGAGCCGGCATCGTGGGCGGCTGCTGCGGGACGACGCCGCAGCACGTGGCAGCCATGCGGCAGGCGCTCGATGCTCGTCCGGCGCTCGCGACGGAGACCGCGCCCGGAGCCGGAGGCGCCACGTCAGCGGCCGCCAGAGTCGGGACCGCGACCGGATCGGTCCAGGCCGACGTCGCAGCCACCGTCGTCGGCGCCAGCCCCCGCATCGCCTCGCCGGAGACAGCACCATCCATTCCCGGCGAGCGCCAGGCCGGCTCGCGGCTCGCCGCCGCCCTCGCCGCCGGACGCACCGTCGTATCGGTCGAGATCGACCCGCCGCGGAGCATCCGCATCGAGCGCACCCTCGACGCTGCCCGCCTGCTGCGCGATGCGGGTGCCGATGTCGTCAACATCTCGGACTCGGCGATGGCGCGGGTCCGGATGGGCGCCATGGCGGTTGCCTTTGGTATCCAGCACGACCTCGACCTCGAGTGCGTCATTCACGTCACCACCCGCGATCGGAACCTGATGGCCCTCGAATCGGAGCTGCTGGGCGCCCACGCGCTCGGGGTGCGGAACATCCTGGCGCTGACCGGCGACCCGCCGCGGGTCGGCGACTATCCCACCGGGACGGGCGTCTGGGACGTCGACTCGATCGGGCTGATCGAGATCCTGGCCCGGCTCAACCGGGGCGAGGACCAGGGCGGCTCGCCGATCGGACAGGCGGCCTCGTTCACCATCGCCTGCGCCCTCGATCCAACCGCGCCTGACGCTCGCGACGAGTGGGGTCGCCTCGAGCGCAAGCTGGCGGCCGGCGCCCACCTGGTGATGACCCAGCCGCTGTACGACGTCGCCCAGGTGGAGGCGATGCTGGCGGAGGCCAGGCGGCGGTTCGGCGCCCGAGCCTTCCCGGTCCCGGTGCTGCTGGGCATCCTGCCCCTCGTCTCCGCCCGCCACGCCGAGTTCCTCCACAACGAGGTCCCCGGGATCACGATCCCCGACGCGACCCGGACCCGGATGCGAGCCGCCGGGGCGTCCGGCACCGAGGCGGGCATCGAGATGGCCGATGCGCTGCTGGCGGCGGTCGAGAACGAGGTGTCCGGCACGTACCTCATGCCCAGCTTCGGCCGCTACGAGCAGGCGGCTGCCCTCGTGCGCCGGATCCGCGAGCGGAGCGAGTGACCGTGGACGACCATCGAGCATCCTTCCGACCGATCGTGGCTCCGGTCCTCGCCTCACTCCTGGCGCTGGGCCTGTTCGTGGCCTCCGCGGAGACCATCGCGTTCGCCGCCGGGCCCCCGTTTCCGAACCCGGTCCAGAACCAGGCCGTGTACGACGAGGTGGGCGTGTTCCGGGACGGCACCAAGAGCGCCGTCGAAGCCCAGATCGACGCGATCGAGCGACGGACGGGGGCGGAGATCGTGGTCTACACGCAGCTGGTCCCCGGGTCCACCAGCTCGTCCCAGGCCGAGGCGCAGGCTCGTGCCCTCATGGACCAGTGGGGCGTGGGCCGGCGCGGGATCGACGACGGCCTGGTGATCCTGTTCGACATCTACGAGGGCAACACCTGCCACGGCCAGGTCCAGCTGTACGCCGGTCCGGGCTACCGCGCGGCCTACCTGTCCAACGCGCAGCGCCAGGCGATCTACGAGAACGACATGCTGCCGCGACTTCACGGCTGCGACCTCGACGGGGCGCTCCTGGTTGCGATGGCGAAGATCGATGCCAACGCCACCCCCGAGAACGCCGCCACCCTTTCCCTCTTCCGGACCCTCGACGCGATCCTCGGGCTGCTGGTCGCCCCGCTGGTCGCGGTCCTGCTCATCGGCTACACGATCCTCGCCTGGACCCGGCACGGCCGCGACCCCGTGTACCTCGACGACCCCTCGATCCACATCCCGGCGCCGCCGCCCGAGCTCACGCCCGCGGCCGGGGCGGTGGTACGCGACGGACGCGCGACTCGCCGGGCGCTCACGACGGCCAGCCTCGACCTCGCCGCAAGGGGCCTGATCGCGTTCGAGAGCGACAAGACCGGGCTGCTGGGCCTGAGCACCGAGCTGAGCATCCGCACCGGCACGGCGTCATCGGCCGATCCCGCCGAGCAGGCCCGGCTGGAGCGCGCGCGGCAGCGCCCGTTCGATGGGGCAACCCGGTTCCTCCAGCAACAGCTGGCGAGCCTGGGCGACAGCGAGGGGCTGATCGACCACACGGAGCTGCTCAAGCTCGGCTCCGATGTGAGCGACTTCAACGAGCGACTCGAGCAGCACGTGGTGCACCGCGGCTGGTTCACCGAGCGACCGGCTGCCGCGACCGGCCGCTGGGCGCTGCGCGGCACGCTGGTCGGGATCCTCGGTGTCGTGGCACTGGTCGTCGCCTTCAACCTGCCATCCGACGGGCTGGTCGTGGTGGGCCTCGCGCTCATCCTGTCCGCCGTGGTGATGGTCATCCTGTCGCGCAGCATGCCGGCCCGGACGATGCCCGGCGCGATGATCCGAGCCATGCTCGAGGCGTATCGCCGGACGCTGGCCCGGACGATGGAGCTGTCGCGTTCGATGGGCGAGGTCGCGCACACGTCCGCCATCCCGCTGATCGAGAGCCCCGACGACGCGGTGGTGTGGGGCGTCGCGCTCGGGCTCCAGTCGGAGGTCGAGGCGGTGCTGGAGCGGACTGCCGATGATCTCCAGAGGGGCACGGCCACCGGTGCCTACCTGCCGCTGTGGTATGCGAGCGGTGGATCGGGCGGCTCCGACAGCTCGGGGGCCGGCGGCTCCTGGGGTGTGGCACCCGGGCTGATGAGCTCGTCCCCGATCCCCGACTTCGGAGGCATGATGGCGACGCTGGGCACGATCGGGAACTCGCCCTCGTCATCGGGCTCCGGCGGCGGCTTCGGTGGTGGCGGCTCCGGCGGCGGTGGCGGTGGCGCCGGCGGCGGCTTCTGAGGTCGCGACGGCAGCTCGCCCGGTGGGCCGCGTCGCAGCCGCGATGCGTGAGCGGGCCGCGGTACACTCGGGTCCATGGGAGCGACCGACACCATGGAAGTGTTCTTCGAGCTGCTGAACGGCGGCGATGTCTCCGGCGCGGTGGCGATGATGGACGAGCGCACCGAGATGCGCATCCACGTGGGCGACAACGCGCGGACGCTCCGCGGCGTCGAGCAGGTGGGCGGCTGGTTCCTGCGGGCCGACAAGGGTCTCAAGATGGTTCCGGGCGAGGTGCGCGACCTCGGCAACACCTATCAGGCGGACCTCGTGGTGGTGCGGCCGGGCGCCCCCAGCCAGCACCTCGACGCGCAGTTCCGGGTCGAGGCCGGCAAGATCACCTCGATCAACCTGACGCCGTTCTCGCGATAAAGCGCCGCGCGCCAAGGCGTCGTTCTCGCGCCAGCGCCCGGGCAGGTCCGGGATCGACGCCCCCAACGACGCCGCGGTCAGGGGGCGGATGAGGCCTCGCCGCTTGCGTCCGGCACCACGCTCTCCACTGGCAGGGGGATCGTGATCTCGTCGCCGATCCCGATCTTGTCGGGGTTCTTGATCTGCGGGTTGGCGGCGAGCAGCTCTTCCTGGGTCACGCCGAACTTCTTCGCGATCTTCGAGATCGTGTCGCCCTTCGCGATGACGTAGGTCTGCGGCGTCGGCGCCGGCGGCTCAGTCGGCAGTGGCGTAGCCGATGCCTCGGCCGATGGAACGATCGTCGGCGTACCTGGGCCATTGTCGCTGGAGCCGATCCCCAGCAGCATGGGTCCGACGAAGAACAGCGCAACCGCGGCAAGGATGACCGCAACCGCGGCCAGCCCGAGCCGGGACACCCCACCGAGGCCCGGCAAGCCCACCCGGGTCCGAAGCGATGGATAGGCCTCGTACCGTCGCGGGTGCTCCCATGCTGGACCGAACAGCTCGGACGCGTCCTCCGGGTCGCGGCCTCTGGCTTCAGGACGCGCCGGCCGAGCCTGTGACGCACCGGGGCGGGACGCCGAGCGAGCGGCAGGCTCGTAGTGATCCGGCTGCTCGTAGTGATCCGGCTGCTCGTATCGCCCATAGCGGTCGTAGGGATCCGCTTCGTCGGGGCCGTCGTGGTCGGACGGGTTGTAGCCTCGAGCATCGCCGCCCTCGGTCGGCCGTGCCGGAAGTGGCTCGTCCGGATCGGGGCCGGCCAGCCGGTACGCCGCGCTCCCCGCGAGACCCTGCGCCGGCCCACCCCACGCAACCCCTGCAGCCGGAGGCTGATCCCGCTCGCCGCCGGACGGACCGGCGGCCCCCTCATACTGCTGGTCGAGCTCGTCCTGCGCCGACCAGGGCGGTGGGGCCGCCCAATCGCGCGGTGGGTTGCGATGGGGCGGAACCGACGGCGGAACGTCGGACTCGGGTGCGTGACGCGGCTCGAGGTCGCGCGGCGGCATGGGCCGGTTTGTCGGCATCTCCGCAGGCGGCGCCATCTCGGGATCGTCGGCCAGTCGCGCCGCGGCCGCCTCGCGTCGAGCCCAGTCCTGGAACGTCGGGCAGACGGGGAACGCCGACGACAGGCAGTACGCCTCCTGGTGGGCAAGCGCGCGCGCGGCGGGTCGCGGCTCTGCGTAGCAGCGGTGACGATGGTCGGGCGCCATCCCGCGACCGTCGCGATCGTCCTCGAACGCGACGAAGGGGCACGCGGGGGCGCCGTCGACGATCGGGAGCCCTCGGTCGGTCATCGGAGGGATGATACCCGGGCGGCGCGAGCCCGCTCGCCACGTTGACCACCAGGAGCCTCGTCCGCTCGCTCTGTCGACCAGCAGCGGGTCGACTCCCGCCCCGTCGACCAACCAGGGCCGCGCTCTCGCCACGTCGACGCCGGGGCGCCCTCGCTCCCGCCAGCCGTCTCGCACCCCGGACCCGGTCAGCGACCCGCCTCACGGGTACAACCCCCGGACCTGAGGCACGAACCTGCCCATCCACCCGCGGGGTGGGTGCAACGACCGTCGCGGGAGCGGGAACCTGCCCGCCTACCCGCTACCCGGGCATTGGCGCACCTCGAGCCTGCCCGACCTGGCCGAACACCCGCGTCCTGGGTACCCGACTGAGTCGGACCGTGCCGCCGTGCGTGCATCCTCGCAACCAGGGCCACAGCCGTGGTCAGGTCGCTCCGTGCGCACCCATCACGCGGGTGGCTGGTCAAGCAGGTGCTGCGGGAACGGGCCGCAAAGGACGTCAAGGGTCGGGCCCGGCCGGGCCGCGCGGCGTTGCGGGCTCGTGGCCGTCAGGGCTCGGGGCCGGCCGGGACGTCGCCCGCCCGAACGTCAGTACGGCGGCAGCACCGCGTCCCGCCGCGCGAGGCTGGCGTTCGCGTAGGCCGGGTCGTCGCTGACATCGCGCGCTTCGCCCAGCCAGCCTGGCATCTCGACCGCCTCGTCCTCGGAACGCAGCTCGACCTCGACCAGCACCAGGCCGGCCGGCTCGTCGAACACGTCGATCTCGAGCTCCTGCCCGCCGTGCGGCACGACGAGACGCGTCTTTCGGATCGGCCTCCGGGCGGGGTCCGCCTGCGCGAGCAGTCGCAGGTACTCGGTCTCATCGATCTCGCGCTCATCCTCCTCGCGCACGAGCGCTCGCAGGTGTCTCTTGCGCGTGTGCCAGTACGCCACAGCTCCATCGGGACCGGTCACCCGCCGAACCCGCTGCCCCGCTGGCGGCTCGACCAGGTAGACCTGCAGCAGCTGGTAGCGAAGGGCTCCGTGGGCGGAGAGCTCGGTTTCCGAGGGCCGGCGGGCCAGGCGGTACTTGCGCTCGATCTCGAGCGGCGCTCCAGCGACGCGGTGATCCATCAGCCCGGCGCGGCTTCGCGAGGCGGACCGGACCGCGCGCGCGGCGGCCGCGATGAACCCCCGTCGGGTGCCTCGAACACGATGGAGCTGGCGGGCGATTCTCCGAGCTGCTGCAGCATCCGCAGCTGGAGCAGCCCGGGGTTGTCGTCCAGCATCCGACCGGCGTTCGCCAGACCACGCAGGGTCGCGGTCTCCGCGCGCGCCCGTTCGAGCCCGGCCTCGCCCTCCTTGCGGGCCGCGATCACGCCTGCAAACGCCCGCTTGAGCCCGCCCGGCAGCATCACGTCGCGGACGTCGACCGCGAGCAGCTCCACGCCGATCTCGGCCAGCCGTCCACCGCACGCCTCGCGGATCTCCGGACCCATGTCGCGCCGGGCCGCCAGGGCCTCGTCGAGCGTCCTGCCGATCACGGCATCGCGGAGGCCGAGTTGCAGGAGCAGATACAGCGTGCGCCGGAAGTCGACGTCGCGGGTGACCGCTGCGACCGGGTCGCCCACCTCGTAGCGGACCACCAGGCTGATCTTCGCCGCGACGCCGTCGGCGGTCAGCACCTCCTGGCCCTCGACGGCGAGGCTCGTCGGGCGTGCGTCGAGCACGCGGACATCGGACCACGGGCGCACGACCAGGTGGGTCCCCGTGCCGACCAACCCGGTGAGATGTCCGGAGCGATAGCGAAGGCCGCGCTCGTGCTCGTGGACGATGGTCACACCGACGAGCAGGCGCACCCCGACTGCGAGCACCAGCAGGACGACGACGATCGCGATGAGCAGCGGCAGCGGGTCCATGCCGTGTCCCCCACAGTGGCGGCCCGCCGAGCCGGACCACGAGCGCGACGGCGGAGAGCCCGAAGCCCTGCAGGGCCGCCGGCCCGCTGCGTCTCCGCCGATCCGGCGCGACGAGCGGTCTGAGCAGGAATCGAACCTGCATCACCAGATGCTTCGCCGGATGCCGGAACCTCGGCCGGTGATGCCGACCGCGACCGGGCTGACGAAGCGTGACCCCGATCCTACGCGCCGCACCGACCGTCTGCCGAGCTCTCGAGCACGACACGTCACACGCACACGAGCGGAGATGCCCGTCCGACGCAGCCCGCGTCCAGACCGATCGGAATCGGGGGTGTTTGACAGGCCCGGCGGCCGACCGGACACTTCAGATCGACGGGGGTCGCCCCCCGACCCCACCCACCCTGCGGCAGTGCCCGCCGCAGCTCTCCGGAGGTTACTTATGTCGCTGTTTCGCCGTCTCCTTGCCCCCTCCGCCGTCGCGCACGCGCACTGCGACCTCCCGTGCGGCGTCTACGATCCCGAGCAGGCACGCATCGAGGCGGAGTCCTGCTACAGGATCGTCGAGAAGATGGCCGCCAACTCCGACCCGGCGTTCACCACCCGCGCGATCGCGATCAAGGAGCAGCGCGCCGACCTCGTCAAGCACCATCTCGACGTCCTGTGGCACGACTACTTCAAGCCCGAGCACCTCGCGACCGTCCCCAACCTGCACGACCTGTTCTGGAACGCGACCAAGCAGGTCTCGAAGGTCAAGGCCTCGAGCAACCTCGATGACGCCAAGAAGCTGCTCGCCCTCATCGACGAGGTGGATGCGGCGTGGAAGGCCACCGGCGGCGAGGGCAAGACCCGCGTAGCCGGCCGTCCCAGCTGATCGCCCCTCCAGCGCGATCGAGTCGAGGCCCCGTCACGTGACGGGGCCTCGTCGTGTCCGGGGCACCCGGCGCCGGAGGGGGGCTTCCGGTCGCCTGCCCGGTCCGTGGCGCGTGGCCGTGGCCGACGGCTCGATGCTGCCCTCGGTCAACCCCGGCGACTGGCTGCTGATCGATCCGACCACGGTCCACTGGCCCCGGCGCGGAGCGGTGGTCGTGTTCCATGAGCCCGGCGCGGACCTGCTGGCGATCAAGCGGGTGGCCGGGCGGCCGGGCGACTGGGTTCGGTTTGCCGACGCCTGGCTCCAGCTCCGTGAGGACGAGGCCTGGCTGATGGGCGACGCGACGGATGAAGCGCTCGCCGCGGCCGGCCACGGGACTCCGATCGACTCCCGCCGCTTCGGCCCGGTGCCCATCGAGCGGCTCGTGGGACGCGCCTGGTTCCGGTACTGGCCGCTCCGTCGCACCGGACGCCTCCCGCGACCCCCGAAGCCTCGCCCGGCACCGTCCTGACCACCGGCCCGGGGGTCCGACCGGGACTATCGCGTCGTGGACGCACCGTACCGGCCGGACGACACTGCCGCTCGCAGGCCTCAAACGGGGGACCCGCAGACCGCCGCGGCCCGGACCGCCGAGGAGTCACGCAGGATGGCCAGTCGCCGCCTCGAGCACCGCTTCGCACGATCCCTCCTGGTAGCGATCCTGGCGACCGTGGTCGCAGCCTGCGGTGCGGCCGGCGCGACCTCTGCACCCGCCGAAACGTCGGCGCACGCCGCCGAGGCAAGCCCGGCTCCCACGTTGACGCCCACGTCGGCGCCGGCTGCGACGCTGTCACCAACGGCAACCCCGGCTCCGACCGCCGCCCCGTCGGCGACGGCCGAGCCCAGCCCCACCGGCGAGCCCACCGCTGCCCCGACCAACGCGCCGATCGGGCCCAACGGTCAGACGGGCCGGATCGTGCTCGACGAGCAGGCGCTTGCGCTGACCTTGCCCAAGGGTTGGCTGAGCGTCGCGCTGACGGCGGAGGACATGAGCGCCATGCTCGACGCCCTCCCCGACGGCACGGTCCCGGCCACGCTCAAGGACCAGCTGCCCTCGATGGTGGCATCGGGGTTGAAGCTGTGGGCATGGGACGTGCAGGGTGACGGTCTGGGTGCCAACTGCAACGTGATCGCGCAGCCGGTGACGATCCCACCGGCGCTGCTCATGACCACGGCCCAGGCGGGGCTATCGATGGTCAGCGGCATCTCGGGCACCAAGTACACCGACGTGAAGATCGGTGGCTCGACGGCCCTGCGCATCGACTACAGGTACGTCCAGGGGGTCTCGGGCGCGTCGGTGTCCCTGACGGGCACCCAGGTCTACCTCGCTCGCCCGGACAATCTGGTCGTGGTCACGGTGACGATCCTCAGCAGCGGCACCACCACCGACCGCGACAAGATCGTCAAGAGCATCGAGCTCCTGGACTGACCCGCCGCGGCGATCGTGAGCCGCGGCGCAGAAGTTCGGGCTCGCGCGAGATCGGAGCCGAAGGCATCCGATGGCCGGAACACGGCCGCCCCTGGGCTGTCGCGGCAGTAGGCTCTGGGCCCATGGACGATCTTCGCCGCTCGCTCGGCCCCTTCGACCCCGACGCCCCCCTCACCGGGGCGCCCGAGCCCTGGGACTTCCTGCCCATGCCCGGCCTGCGCAAGGGATCCCCGTGGGCGATGACGGAGATGATCGCGGCCGAGCCGGCCCTCGTCGAGAGGGTCGCGCGCAGGGTCGCCGCCGATGGCTCGGCAGAGAGGCTCGCCACGCTCGTCCGGGACGCGGCGCGGGCGGGTGGCCCGATCGTCGTCACCGGCTGCGGCACGTCGGAGCTTGCCGCCATGGCGACGGCGGCGCTGCTGCGCGAGGCATGGATGCGGGCCGGCCTGCCGGGCTGGGGTCCGGTCGCCACCCAGGCCTTCGAGCTGGCGCTCGATCCTCCGACCGGTGGCCTCGCCATCGGCTGCAGCCATGAGGGCGGCACCGAGGCGACGATCGCAGCGCTCGCCGCGGCTCAGTCGCGCGGTGCGCGCACCGCCGTCATCACGGCCAGCTCCAGCGCACCGGCAAGCGTGGGCCGGGACCTGGTGATCGCCACCCACGAGCTCGACCGCAGCTGGTGCCATACCATCGGCTACGTGTCGCCAATCGCCGCCGCCGCGGTGACGGCCGACCTCCTGACGGGCGATACGCCGCGGCCGGATTGGATGAGACGCCGATTGGCGACCGGGATCGAGGCGGCGCACGCTGTCGGACCCGACGGCGTCCGGCCGGATGCGGCTATCGGCAGCTTGATCGCCCGGGCGGCTCGATTGCTCGTCGTGGCATCAGGGACCGATCGGATCACGGCACGCGAGGTCGCCCTCAAGGTCGAGGAAGCCTCCTGGCTGCCGGCGGTCACCCGCGACCTCGAGACATTCCTGCACGGGCACCTGCCGGCGACCGGACCCGATACCGCGCTGCTCCTCCTGCTCCTCGAGCGTGCGGGCCTCCCGGCGCGGGCTCGTCGGGCCCGGCAGGCGCTCCGAGCGGCAGCGGCGGTCGGCATCCGGCCGGTGGGAATCCTCGGCGCCGAGGCAGCAACCCTGATCCCGGACGACCTGACGCCGGGTGGGCGGATCGTGGTGCCGGAGGCGTCGGAACGGCCCGGCGCGACGGCGGCCCTGCTCGGGGCGGCCGCGCCGATCCAGCTGGTCACGCTGGCCGTGTCGGCCGCCCGTGGTACCAATCCGGATGCGATTCGGCGGGACGAACCCGCCTACCTGCGTGCCGCCGAGCTCGCCGACGATCCCGACGGATAGGTACCCGATCCGGGCCGGTCGAGCGGCCCGTTGCCGCGCCGCCTGTCGCGGCGCCGGCCCCGCCCGTGCGTGGGGCTCCCGTCAGCCGAGCAGCACCTCGCCGGCCAGATCGATCATGTCGAGATCGCGGGCGATGAAGTCCTGGAGCATGATCCGCTCCACACCGGCCTCGGCGAACCGTGCGACCGTCTCCCTGGCGGCAGCCGGCAGGCCGTGGACCCAACGGGCGCGGCGCGGCTCGAACCAGGCGGCGGCATCCTCAACCTCACCAAAGGCGCGCAGCAGGTCGGCCTCGCGCTGCCGCACCTCCTCCGAGGTCCGCCCGATGAGCACGCCGACCATCGCCGAGTGAGTGATCGACCCCGGCTCGCGTCCCGCATCACGGAGCACGCCGTCGAGCGCCGAGAGCTTCTGCGCCGCGACCTCGGGGCTCGCCGACGACAGATTGAACTCGTCCGCCCAGCGAGCGGCCAGCCGGAACGATCGAGGTGATCCCTGCCCGCCCACGATGATCGGCGGCCGCCCCTCCGCCCGACCGCGGATGGAGCCGGCCTTGGGCCGCATGAGAGCATCATCGACCACATAGTGCCGGCCCAGGAACGACCAGCCGTCGGGACCCTCCCACAGCCCGTGCAGGATCTCCAGGGTCTCTTCGAGCCGGTCGGCGCGCTCGCCGATCTCGGGGAACGGGAACCCGTGCCGGCGGTGCTCGTCCGAATGCCAGCCGGTGCCGACACCCACCTCGACTCGCCCACCGCTCATCTCATCCACCGTGGTGACCACCTTGGCCAGGTTGCCCGGCGCGCGGAACAGGACCGGAGACACGAGCACCCCGAGCCCGATCCGCTCGGTCTCGCGGGCCAACCCCGCCAGGACCGCCCAGGCGTCGGTGGTGGGTTCGCCGCTGTCGCCCGGAAAGCTCTCGTAGTGATCGGACCGGAACATGGTCTCGAACCCGGCCGACTCGGCCCGTCTGGCCACGGCCAGCTGCTCCTCGTAGCTGAGGCCCTGCTGGGGCTCGATCATGAGCGCGAACCGCACGATCCCATCTCCTCCGCGTCGCACGGATCATTCCGCTTGACGGAACTATTCGTGTAGTGTAAATACTTCGCGTTATGCGAACCACTGACGACGCCGTACCCATTACCGAGCACCGTCGGGCGGTCGAGGAGGCCATGGCCAACCTCGGTCGCGCGGTGGGCTCGCTCCGATGCGCGGGGTCGCAGCGGCTGGTGCGACTGGGCATCAGCATGACCCATTTCCACGTGCTCACGCTGCTTCGACACCACGATGCCATGCCGATGGGCCGGATCGCCGAGATCCTCGACGCGTCCATGTCGAGCGCAACCGGGATCATCGACCGAATGGAGGAGCGCGGGCTCGTTGAGCGGGTCCGGGTTCCCGACGATCGGCGCATCGTGCTCGTGCGGCCCACCCGAACGGGCGATGAGCTGGTGGACGAGGCCGAGCTGGTCAAGAGCGAGATCCTGGCAGCCGCCATCACGCGGCTGGACCCGGACCAGCTCGATCGCCTGGCCGTCGCCGCCACCGACCTCGAGCGGGCCGTCGGCGACGAGCTGGCGAGCGACCCCGACAAGTACGGCGCGCTCACCCAGTTCGGTCAGGATCACCGCCACCCCCACCCGCACGCCCATTCGAGTGATCGCCGGATCGGTGAACCGGCGGTACCAGCGTCCCCACTTCCCGGCCCTGCCGGCGCCTGACGAAAGGAAGCCCATCACCTTGGAAGCCATGCCGTTTGAGAGCGGTCCGGAGACCCCGGATCTCGCCCACGACCCGGCGCTCGGGCTCGATCGACGAACGAAGTTCGAGATCCTGGGCGCCATCCTGCTCGGGATGTTCCTGGGCGCCCTCGACCAGACGATCGTGGGCCCGGTGCTGCCGCACATCGTCGGCGACCTGCAGGGCGCCGACTACTACGCCTGGGTCGTCACCGCCTACCTGCTGACCAGCACGGTCACCGTGCCCATCTACGGCAAGCTGTCGGACCTGTACGGGCGCCGGCCGCTGCTGCTGTTCGGCATCGTCATCTTCCTGGTGGGCTCGGCACTGTCCGGCCTGAGCCAGACCATGTGGCAGCTGATCCTGTTCCGCGGGATCCAGGGCCTGGGCGCCGGCGCGCTGTTCCCGATCTCCCTGGCGGTGATCGGCGACCTGTTCACGCCGGCCGAGCGCGGCAAGTACCAGGGCCTGTTCGGAGCCGTGTTCGGGATCGCGTTCCTCCTGGGTCCCGGCCTGGGCGGGTTCCTCACCGACACCTTCAGCTGGCACGCGATCTTCTACGTCAACATCCCGATCGGGATCGCGGCGCTGATCGTCATCGCGCGCCTGCTCCCGACCGTCCGGACCGAAGGCGCCCGGAACACGATCGACTACATGGGTGTGACCACCCTGATCGTGGGCCTGGTGCCGATCCTGATCGCGCTCACAATCGCCGAGGATGGCAACTGGGGCAACCCGTGGATCTGGGGCCTGTTCGGCCTGGGCATCGTTGGGCTGGCGGCCTTCGTGTTCGCCGAGTCGCGCGCGGCCGAGCCCATCGTTCCCCTCCACCTGTTCCAGGACCGCACCTTCAGCGCCTCGATGGTCGCGATCTTCCTCGCCACCTTCGGGTTCGGCGCTGCGATCATCTTCCTGCCCCTCTACTACCAGGTGGTCGAGGGCGCCAGCGCCACGGAGTCGGGCTACAAGCTGCTGCCGTTCCTGATCGGTCTGATCTTCGCCTCGATCGTCTCGGGCCAGATCGTCGCTCGTACCGGGCGCTACCGGACCTTGCTGTTGGTATCGATGGTCCTGCTGGGCGCCGGCCTGGCGCTCATGACCCAGCTACGGTTCGACACGCCCGATACCGTCCTGTGGGCCTGGATGTTCATCGCCGGCCTGGGGGTCGGCCCCACGTTCGCCGTGTTCACCATCGTGGTCCAGAACGCCGTGCCGTTCCAGGAGCTGGGTACGGCCACCAGTGACCTGACCCTGTTCCGGCAGATCGGAACGACCGTCGGCATCACGATGGCGTTCACGCTGTTCCGCAACAACCTGACCTGGGACCTGTTGCGGACCGAGATCACGAAGGCCGGCGCGCCCGCGTCGCTCGTGCCGCAGACACCGCCGGCGGGGTTCGACCCGGCCGGACTCACCAACCCGGCCGGCGGCGCCGCCATCACCGATTTCCTGGCCCAGCTGCCCGCCCAACTTCAGGCGATCTTCGTCGAGGGCTTCCACAGCGCGTTCACGATCGCCATCGCCAACAGCATGTGGCTGGGCGTCGGGGCAACCGTCCTCGCGCTGGTTGCCACCGTGTTCCTGCGGGAGATCCCGCTGCGCCACACGATCGGTTCCGAGGTGGCGCCGCGGCCGCGCGGCCCGGAGGCACCCTCTCCGGGCCTCTCGACGCCGATCCCGGTGACCGAGTCGGTCGCGCACGTGCCCGCACCGCGGCGCGCGAACGACTGACGCACGGCCGCCGATCGGCCGAACCAAGAGACACCGCGCTCCTCCTCGGCCCGGCCGCCCGACGGGCGGCCGGGCCGCTGCATCCCTCCCGACCCAGGTTCTTTCCGTCGGGCTCGCATCGAACCCGGCAGCCCGATCCAATCCCCGCGCTACCATCGCGTCCGTGACCGAGATCCTCGCGTTTCCCGCCGCGCTGCTCGCGATCGGGGCCGGCGCCGCTCCGTTCCGACCGGCGCTCCCCGTCGGTGACCTGCCGCCGGGCGGCCTTCGCCGCGTCACCTTCGGCGAACTCGACGTGCTGCTCGCCCACACCAGCCTGGGGATCGTCGCGATCGACGACCGCTGCCCCCACATGTCGGCGCCGCTCTCGATCGGGACGCTCGACGGCTGCATCGTCGGCTGCCCGCTGCACAGCGGCCGGTTCGACCTGGCCACGGGCGACCCGGTCCAGATGCCGACGACCGGCGGGCTGTGGCCGGATGGGCGATACGAGCCGGTCTGGAGCCCGCCCGACCGCGAGCCGAAGCCCGATCCGCCGGGGATCAAGGCCGAGGCTCGTCGCCTCACCCGCGTCCGCCGCGTGCGCTACTACCCCGTGCGCGTGACGGACGACACGATCGAGGTCGCCATCCCGTCCTGAGCCAGTCTGCTCGTTGATTCTCAGGCGGTCGGCGGCTCGAGGGCACGCCGGCACGGTCCCGGCGTGCGTTGCTCAGGTGGCCGGCGGCGTGAGCCCGTTGTCCTTCGCGTAGGCGGTGACCATCGCGACCGCCTCCTCCGGGTCGTCGGTCACCTGCAGCAGGTCGAGATCGGCCTGTGCGATCGCGCCGGCCGGCAGCTGGACGTCCCGCATCCAGGCCAGTAGGCCGTCCCAATACGCGTGCCCGATGAGAACCACCGGGAAGTGCTTGATCTTGCCGGTCTGGATGAGCGTGAGCGACTCGAACAGCTCGTCCAGCGTGCCGAACCCGCCTGGCAGGATCACGAACGCATCCGAGTACTTCACGAACATCGTCTTGCGGGCGAAGAAGTAGTGAAACTCGATCGAGACGTCCACATACGGGTTGAGGTGCTGCTCGTGCGGCAGCTCGATGTTGCAGCCGATCGACAGGCCGCCCGCCTCGTGGGCGCCTCGATTGGCGGCCTCCATGACCCCCGGCCCGCCGCCCGTGATCACGGCGAACCCAGCGCCGGCCAGCTCGCCGCCGATCCGCTGCGCCATCGCGTAGGAGGGATCCCGCTCGTCGACCCGCGCCGAGCCGAACACCGCGACTGCCGGACCGACCTCCGCGAGCGCCTCGAACCCCTCCACGAACTCGGACAGGATCCGCAGCGTGCGCCAGGTGTCGGTCTCGAGGAACGCGGGTCGCTCCGCCGGACGGCCGCTGAAGAGCTTCTCGTCCTCGGTGGCGCGCTTGCCGACGAACCGGGCCGCGGCCTCCGGCCGCATCGAGACCCGGCCACGATGCATCGTCTGGGCTACCGGTTGGTGGCTGTCGCGGTCGTGCTCCGTCATGCGTGAAGGATGCCACCGAGCCGAGATCTCGACCAACGGCCTCTTGCCATCACCAGCTTGGGCGCCGATCGTCTCATGCACAGGCGGCGACAAGGAATGGTGCGCGGATTCGGGTCACCGGGGCTGCGTCGAGCACCGGCCATCGCGTCGCTGACGAGGGGGTTTCGCAATGTCCCGGTCCGCCGCCGGCCAACCGCGTGCCCGACGCTGGAGCGCTACGGCCTGCCTGCTGGTGGTCGCGCTGCTCGCCGGGTGTGCGGACGCAACGCCCACGCCGTCGTCCGGCATGGTCCCGCCGGCGACCCAATCGGGCCCGATGCCGTCAGCCTCGGCGCCCGCGCCGTCGTCCTCGACACCCACGCCGGAAGCGAGCTCAACCCCCGCTTCCACCGCTATGCCCGTCCTGCCGCCGGGCTCCATGGCCATGACCGTGGCGGACCGGGTCCGCGCGCGATCCGAGCCGCGGGTCAGCGGTGACTCGGTCAAGTACGAACCCCTGTTGCCGGTCGGAACCCAGTTGCTTGTGATCGAAGGACCGGTGCAGGCCTCCGGCTATGACTGGTACCACGTTGCGCCGGTCGCAATCACGCTGACCGGCGGAGCGGCCGACGGCTGGGTGGCCGCTGCCGACCACGACGGCACCCCCTGGATCGCCCTGGCGGCGGACCCGCTCGCCGGTCTCGAGTTCGCCCGGTCCACGGTCGCGCGATCCGACGGCACGGCCGCTCAGGCAGACCGCGCAGCGACATCGATCAAAGGGTTCGCGCTCGACCTGTACCGGCAGCTGCGGTCCGATCCGGCGCTCGGCCTCGCGGGCCGCAACATCGTGTTCTCCCCGGCGAGCATCGCGCTCGCGCTTGCCATGGCGCGGGCCGGCGCCAGGGGCACCACGGCCGCCGAGATGGATGACGTGCTCCACACGAGCGGCTGGAAGGCGCTCTCGACCGCACTCAACTCGCTGGATCAGGAGCTCGCGGGGCACGACGCCACCTGGACCGACGACGGCGGAACGACGCATGCCCTGTCGCTCCGGATCGCCAACGCGGCGTTCGGGCAGCGCGGCTGGACGATCGAGCAGGGCTTCCTCGACGCGATCGCGCAGGCGTTCGGCGCCCAGCTGGGCCTGGTGGACTACCAGGCCGACCCGGAGGCGGCACGCCAGCTGATCAACGAGTGGGTGAGCCGCCAGACCGCAGCGCGCATTCCGAACCTGCTCGCGCCCCCGAACATCAGCGCTGCGACGCGCCTGGTCCTGGTCAATACGATCTACATGAAGGCCGGCTGGCAGGTAGAGTTCGACGTCGACGCCACCCGGGATCGCCCGTTCACCCTGCCCAACGCCTCGGTCATCGATGTCCCGACCATGGTCCTGGACGGCGGCCAGGAGGTCCCCTACGCAACCGGCTCGGGCTGGAAGGCGACCGAACTGCGCTACGTGGGCGCGGGGGGCTCGACGCCGTTGGCGATGACCCTCATCGAGCCAACCGACATGGGCGCCTTCGAGGCCGGGCTGACGGCCGCCACGCTGACCAGGATCGTGGGCAAGCTCGATGCCGAGCGGACGCGGCTCGGCGTGGTGACCCAGCCGAGCGACCCGGAGTCCTGCGGGACCTACCCGTATGCGCTGCACCTGTTCATGCCCCGCTTCGGCGTCGACACACGAGCCGATCTGGTTCCGGTGCTCAAGGCGATGGGCATGGAGGCCGCATTTGATGGCGCAGCGGACTTCTCGGGTATCACGACCCAGGACCGGCTGTCCATCTCGAGCGTGATCCACCAGGCGAACATCGACGTCGACGAGCATGGGACGGAGGCGGCTGCGGCCACGGCGATCGGTTTCGACACCACGGGCGGCTGCGTGGCGCCAGTCCCGGCGAAGACCATCACCCTGCGCCTGAACCGGCCGTTCCTGTTCCTGATCCACGACGTGAAGACCGGTGCGATCCTGTTCATGGGCCGGGTGCTCAATCCGTCGGTCCGCAGCTGAGGCCAGGACCCGGGTCGCTTGATCGGTGGGCCTTCCCGCGCTGAGCGGACGCTCCGTCAGCGGGGCTTTGCGAGCCAGGCCTTCCAGGTCGCCTCGTCCTTGCCGGCGGTGACCAGCTCGCCGTAGCGGACCAGCGGCAGCCGGATCAAGCGGACGTCGGCCAGCAGGCGAGCGGTGATCCCGGCAGGATCCGTCGTGAGATACGCCAGGCCCTGCTCCCGGTAGGGGCGGCTGCCCGTGTCCAGCAGGGCGGCGGGGCCAAGGCGGTCCGCGAACCGCCGGAGCTCACCGGCTGCGATCGGCTTCTTGGCCAGGTCAACGTAGTGGACGACGATCCGGCGCTCGCGGAAGAAGCGGAGCGCAGCCCGCGTCGACGGCGAGTCGTCAAGGCCGAACACCTGGATGTTGGGCATCTTCCTGGTCGGGGTCTTGCCCAGCGGGGCCGGCATCGGCTCAGGTGTCCCGGGTCGCGTTCGTCGGCATCCGGCCCAGCGTAGCGCGCGTCCCGCGTACCATGGGCGGCCAGGAGGTTTCGTGTGACGATCTGGTTCACCGTCCAGCTCGACGACCGGCCCGGGGCGCTGGCCCGCGTCGCCCAGACGCTGGCCGACCGCGGCGTCAACATCACCGGGATCGTCGGCGTCGCCGAGGACACCGACGGGGCCCTGATGCTGACCACCAGCGACGCCGGCGCGACGCGCGAGGCGTTCACCACGCTCGGCGTCGCCTTCGAGGAGCATGACCCGACTGGCGCGGAGCCGACCGGCATGTCGATCAGCGACGTCGTCGCCGGCCGCTCGGGCTGATCGACGCGTGCCCGCCCGACACCCCAGGCTCAAGGCGCTTCCGCCGGCCGTCGCGCTACGCCTGGAGATCACCGATGAGCGCGGAGCGATCGCGGTCATCGCGGGCCGGGTCGGCGAGGCCGGCGGCCGCGTCCGCACGCTGTCGACGGTTCGGCGCGCCCCCTCGCCCGACGCCGACCCCGCCGCCCGCCCGATGGTGGACCTCGAGCTTGAGGTCGAGGACGTGGACGAGGACGCGCTGGTGCGGGTCCTGGAGCCGCTGCGCGAGGTCGTCGCGATCCACCTCACCCGGCCTCTGGGCAAGGTGTTCGGCAAGCGGGTCATCGTCGTGGGTGGGGGCGCCCAGGTTGCTCAGGTCGCCCTGGGCGCGGTGTCCGAGGCGGACCGTCACAACCTGCGCGGCGAGCGGATCTCGGTCGACACGATCCCGCTGGTCGGCGAGGACGCCATCTCGTCGGCCGTGCGCGCCGTGGCCGACCTGCCCCGCGCCCGGCTGCTGGTGCTGGCCGGCTCGATCATGGGCGGCGAGATCAGCCGCGCGGCGGAGGAGCTGCGCGCGGTCGGCATCCCGATCATCGCGCTCAACATGGTCGGCTCGATCACCGACCACGTCGATCTCGTGGTCAGCGACCCGGTCCAGGCGGGCACCATGGCCGTGATGGCCGTGGCCGACACGGCCACCTTCGATCTCACCCGCCAGCGTGGCCGCCGGTACTGAGCAGGCCGCCGTCGCCGATGCGCATCGCCACCTGGAACGTCAACTCGCTCAAAGCCCGCATGGACGCGGTCGAGAAGTGGCTCGCGCGGGCCGAGCCGGACGTGCTGCTGATCCAGGAGACCAAGCTGTCCGACGCCGACGCGCCGGTCATGCCGCTGGGGATGCTGGGCTACGAGCTCGTGCATCACGGCGAGGGCCGCTGGAACGGGGTGGGCATCCTGAGCCGGGTGGGGGCGTCCGACGTGATCTCGAACTTCGGCGACGGGCCGGTGCGCGATTCGTCGGCCGGTGCGACGACCCAGGTGAGTGAGGACGACTTCGATCCGTTCGACGAGGCGCGGATGGTGTCCGCTGTGTGCGGCGGGGTGCGCGTGGTGAGCCTGTATGCGCCGAACGGGCGGGTGGTCGGCTCGGCCTTCTACGAGGGCAAGCTGCGCTGGTTCGAGCGCCTGGCCCGCTGGCTGGCCGAGTCGCGGTCACCCGACGAGCCGCTGGTGCTGGGCGGCGACTACAACGTGACGCCCACGGACGAGGATGTCTGGGATGCGGTCAAAGCCCACGGCGGGACGCACGTGTCCGAACCGGAGCGGGCGGAGTTGGCGACGCTCCGCGCCTGGGGCCTCGTCGACACGTACCGGGCCGCCCGTCCCGAGCCCGGCCGGTTCTCGTGGTGGGACTATCGGGCCGGCAACTTCCACCGCAACGAGGGGATGCGGATCGACCTGCTGTACGCGACGCGGCCGGTCGCCGAGCGTGTCGTATGGGCGGAGATCGATCGCGAGGCACGCAAGGGCCCGCCGATCCCGTCGGACCACGCGCCCGTCGTGATCGACCTCGACCAGCCGGGCCGCCCGTTCGATGCCGGCTGGGAGGGCGCCCTGGCACGGATCGCGGCCCGGACGAAGCCTCGCCGCTGAGGTCCGAGGCTGGTGGATCAGCCACCGTCGGCAAACTCGATCAGACCGAACAGGTTGCCCTCGGGATCCTTGAACCAGGCCGCCTGGTTGGGGCCCATCGAGGCGATCCCGTTGATGGTCTTGAGCGCCGGTAGGTCATATTCCTCGAACGTGATGCCCCGCGCCTTGAGCTCCGCGACCTCAGCCTTGATGTCGGGGGTCGCGAACGCCATCTGCGTGTGCGTGCCCGACGCCTGCCCCGAGCTGGCCGAGACCGCGAACAGCGACCCTTCACCCGCGCCGTAGAGGACGGCCGACGGAAGCAACCGCGCGGGAATGAGGCCCAGCACGCCCTCGTAGAACGACCGTGCCTGCGCGAGGTCGGCAGTGGGGATGGTCGCGTGGACTCGCCGGTCGGACAGCATCGAACGCCTCCTGGTTCGCCGCGGACGGGTATCACGGCGACGATACGCCGGCTGTCGTGCTGCGCGCCGGTTGTCGTGGCTGTGCTGCCCGCGTGGCAGACACGGGTCCGGAGCGAGCGGAGGCCGCCAGGGCGGTCGGGGGCGCTACCTCGTAGCGGACGCCAGCAGCGGCGCGGTCCCCCACTCCAGCTGCGCCGCTGCGCGGGCCACGATCGTGCCGGCGTCCCCGTGGAGCATCGCCTCGGCGTCGCCCAGCGAGCCGATGGCGGCGAAGCCGGAGCTGGCGGTCGCGAACCGGCAGGCGGCCTCGACCTTGGGCCCCATCGAGCCGGCCGCGAACGTCCGGGCGGCCAGGTCCTCGGGCGAGCCACGGTGAATGGGCCACGCGTCCGGGGTGCCCCAATCCGCGAACACGGCGGTCACGTCGGTGAGCATCAGGAGGGCGTCGGCATGGAGCGAGGTTGCCAGCAGCGCACCCGCGAAGTCCTTGTCGATGACCGCCTCGATCCCTTCGTGGCCGCCGCCGGGCACCGGGACCACCGGGATGCCGCCACCGCCCGCGCAGACCACGATCACGCCCTCGCGAACGAGCAGCTCGATGACCGGCAGCTCCAGGATCCGCCGGGGCTGCGGCGAGGGAACGACCCGGCGCCAGCGGTTGCCGTCGCGTGCGACCGTCCACGATTGCTCTGCGGCGCGGCGCTCGGCCTCGGCGCGGTCGTACACGGGCCCGATCGGCTTGGTGGGCCGGGCGAACGCCGGGTCACGCGGATCCACCTCGATCCGGGTCAGGATCGTGGCCATCGAGCGACCCGGCGGCAGCAGGTTGCCCAGCTCCTGCTCGAGCAGGTACCCGATCATGCCCTCCGTCTCCGCGTCGAGGATGTCCAGGGGGTACTCCTCGTCGGGCCGGTAGGCGGCGTTCTGGAGGGACAGCAGCCCAACCTGTGGTCCGTTGCCGTGGGTGAGGATCAGGTCGTGCTCGAGCGCGATCGGCAGCAGCGCCCGCGCGGCCAGGGCCACGTTCGCGCGCTGGTTCTCGGCCGTCATCGGCTCGCCGCGACGGAGCAGCGCGTTGCCGCCGAGCGCGGCGACGATGCGCATCAGAGCGCGCCCCCGACGAGCGTGGCCACGAGCACCGCCTTGATCGTGTGCATCCGGTTCTCGGCCTGGTCGAACACGATCGAGGCGCCTGACTCGAACACCTCGTCGGTCACCTCCATCGCGGTCAGACCGTGGCGATCGAACACCTTGCGGCCGACCTCGGTCTCGAGGTCGTGGAACGCCGGCAGGCAGTGCATGAACCGGGCATCGGGGTTGCCGGTGGTCGCCATCATCGCCGCGTCGACCTGGTACGGGCGAAGGAGCGCGATCCGCTCGTCCCACATGGACTCGGGCTCGCCCATCGACACCCAGACATCGGTGTAGATGGCGTCCACGCCCCGGACGCCGGCCGCGACGTCGTCGGTGACCGTGATCCGTGCGCCGCTCGCGCCGGCCATCCGGCGCGCCGTCGCCAGGAAGTCCTCGCGCGGCCAGACCGCCTGCGGCGCGACGATCCGGAGGTCCATGCCCATGGTTGCGCAGCCGACCAGCAGCTCGTCGCCCATGTTCCCGCGCGCGTCCCCCACGTACGCGAGGCTGATGTCCCGGAGCGGCCTCGCCACGTGCTCACGCAGGGTGAGCAGGTCGGCCAGCACCTGGGTGGGGTGGTCCTCGTCGGTCAGGCCGTTGTAGACGGGGACGCCGGCCCAGCGGGCGAGCGTCTCGACGTCCGTCTGGCGGAAGCCGCGGTACTCGATCGCGTCGTACACGCGGCCGAGCACGCGGGCGGTGTCCTTGACCGACTCCTTCCGGCCCACGTGGCTGCCGGTGGGACCGAGGTAGGTCACGTGCGCGCCCTGGTCGTAGGCCGCGACCTCGAACCCGATCCGCGTCCGGGTGCTGTCCTTCTCGAAGATCAGGGCGATCGAGCGGCCGGCCAGCCGCCGGATCTCGCGTCCCTCGCGCTTCTCCGCCTTGAGTCGTGCGGCGAGGCGGAGCAGGTGCTCGATCTCGTCCGCGCTGAAGTCACGGAGCGTGAGGAACGACCGACCGACCAGGGTGACGTCGACGTCGAGAACCATTGCCGGACTCCGGGATCTGGTGGCGCAGCAACGGGTCGGGGCCCGGACGCGCCGTGCCGGCGTTCGGGTCGATGTGACCGGAGCGTGCGCCCGCTCCGGCCGGCATGTCATGGTCCGGGCGGCCCGTTGGAGGCAGGATGGACGGCCATCAGCCGCCTGCGCTACAGCCGGATCAGATCCTCGAGGTCCAGGACCAGGATCGTCGCCCCCGCGTACTGGACGACGCGCTCCCGCCAGTCGCGAAGGCGCTCGGTGAGGACGAGCGGGAGCTCGACGTCACGGGCGGCGCAGTTGTCGCGGAACAGGGCGACCACGTCGGCCAGCGTCTCGTCGCGCACGGCCATGAACAGTGTCACGTTGGGGGTCTCGAGGAAACCACCGAGCGACGCGACGCGCGTGAAGCGGTGCCCCTCGCGCCGAAGCGCCTCGGTGAGGCGATCGGCGTCGTCGACCTGGACGATCGCCACCAGCAGCTTCATGCCCTTCCTCCCGCGACGCCCATTGCGCGCGTCGCCTGACGCCGCTCGGACGCCGTCTCCGTCCGCCAGCCGCGCACGGTCCGCGAGCCGTCATTCGCGTAGCGGTCCGCCACCATGATGTCGAACGCGTGAACCGATGCCTCCTGGTTCGAGTAGCGACCGGCCACCCATGAGCGCGACCGCGTCCCCTGCTGCTGCAGCTCGACCACGTGGTAGTCCTCGCGGTTGGTGATGTCCCAGAACTCGACCGCCCCGGACACGTCCAGGTCCGCCATCCGATCGCCCTCGACATACAGGTCGCAATGGACCGTGCTCCGGTTCGCGCCGTCGGGCCACGCCTGGTGGGTGAGCACATAGTCGGGATGGACCGACACGATCAGGTTTGGCCACAGGATGTAGTAGTAGATCCGCCGGGCCTCGGTTTCGTCGCGTGCATAGAGCAGCGGCCGGCCGTCTCGCTGGCCGCTGACCGACATCGTCTCGCAGCCGTCGGCGAACATCATCCAGCCACCCTTCCAGGGCCCTTCGGTCAGGAAGTCCTCACCCAGGTCGTAGGGCGTGAGCCTGTTGAGGAGCGGGTGGACGCCCGGGCAGTGGTAGCACTCGCTGTAGTTCTCGGCCACGATCTTCCAGTTGGCCGCGACGTCGTAGGTCAGGCGGGCGGCGCGGCGGAGGGTGGACATGTCGCGCCCGAAGCCCGCGTGATGGTCGAACCAGTCGCCCAGGTGCTCGCGAAGGGGCGGCGTGACCGACTCGTCGTCGGTGAAGCACAGGAACACGAAGCCCTGCCAGACCTGGCACCGGATCGGGGCGAGGCCGAAGGTCTCGAAGCTGAAGTCCTCGAGGTCGTCGGTGTGCTTGGCCCGGACGAGACGCCCGTCGAGATCGTAGATCCAGGCATGATAGGGGCACTGGAAGCGGACGGCCTTGCCGCGCTCGCGCTCCTCCACCGCGGTCCCCCGGTGGCGGCACACGTTGTAGAACGCGCGGACCACGTCATCGCGGCCGCGCACGATCAGCACGTTCTCGCCGAACACGTTGCGCAGCACGAAGCTGCCGGGCTCGGCCATCTCCTCGGCCCGGCCCACGGCGATCCAGTCGCGCAGGAAGATCTCCTCCTGCTCCCACGCGAAGATCGCCTCGTCGTGGTAGGCGCGTGCGGGGAGCAGGGTCGCCCCGCGGAAGGGGGCGCGGACCCGAGCCAGCTCCTCGGACATGATCGGGGCCGGCGGGCGGGGCGAGATCGAAGTGATCGGGGACACTGGCACCTACTCCTGCGGACCCCACGATCCTATCCGCTCGGGTCACCGGTTGTGACACCCGGCCCACGGGCCGTTACAGCTGCCCACCGGGCGGACCGTGTCCGGCGGCCCGGGGTACCCGGATCGTCAGTCCAGCGACACCGTCTCGTGCCAGGCGGGAACCCGCACGTCGAGACCGAGTGCGCCCACCTTCGGGGCCAGCGCCTGCTGCGCCGGCGGATCACCGTGCACCAGGTAGACGCGCTTCGGGACCCCGGGGTCGCCCGGCTTGCGGCCGCGCACGAAGTGGCCCAGCCAGGCCAGGAGCTCGGGCTCATCGGAGTGGGCGGAGAGCCCGTCGAGCCTCCGGATCCTCGCCCGCACCTGAACCTCCCGGCCGCCAACGCGGGCCGAGGTCGCGCCCCGAACGAGGTGACCGCCCAGCGAGCCCTCGCCCTGGTAGCCGACGAACAGCACTGTCGATGCCGGGTCCGGCAGCAGCCACGCGGCATGACCCACCGATCGGCCACCGGTGAGCATCCCGTTCGACGCCACGATGATCAGCGGCCGGTGGGCCCCGGCGATGCGCTCCGACTCCTTCACGTTCTGGACCACGTGCTGGCCCGGATAGTCGAGTGGTGACTCGTGCGCGGCGAGCAGACCGGCGGTCTCCTCGTCGTAGGCCTCGGGGTGCGCCCGGTAGATCGCCGACGCCGACCGCGCCATCGGCGAGTCCAGGTACAGCGGCACCTGCGGGATGGTGCCGGCAGTCACCAGCCGATCGAGCTCCCATACGATCTCCTGGGTTCGCCCGATGGCGAACGACGGGATCAGCAGGGCACCGTTGCGCTTCGCCGTCTCGTTGACGACGTCGGCCAGGATCTCGGTCGAGCGGCCCGCCGGCTCGTGCTCGCGACCCCCGTACGTGGATTCGCAGACCACGAAGTCCGCGTCGGCCACCGGCGTCGGGTCGCGCAGGATCGGCGAGCCGGGTCTGCCGAGGTCGCCGGAGAACACGATGACCGTGTCGCGACCGCGGTCGGGCCGGGTCAGGCGCATCCGGGCGACCGCCGATCCGAGGATGTGCCCGGCATCGAGCAAGGTGACGTGCACCCCCGGGGCGATCTCGTGCTCCATCCCGTACGGCACATGGCGGAGCATCGGCAGCACGGCGCCCGCATCGTCCTCGGTGTAGATCGGGGTATCGAAGTCGAGCACGACCTCGGGTGGCGCGCCGCGCAGCAGGTCCTCGGGGTCGGGTCCACCGGGACTCTCGGCGCCGGCCAGGGCAAGGTCGAGGTCACGGGTGAACAGGCGCTCCTCACGCGCCTCCCGCTCGGCCGCACGCTCCGGATCCCGCCGGTCGCGGCGGCGCGCGCGCTTTGCAAACTCCTCCTGGAGCTTGGCCGAATCGAGCAGCACCAGGCGCGCGAGCTCGGCCGTGGCCGCCGTGCACAGGATTGGTCCCCGGAACCCCTCGTGAACCAGCAACGGCAGCAGCCCGCAGTGGTCGAGGTGGGCGTGGGTCAGGACGACCGCGTCGAGGGACGCGGGGTCGAACCCGAGCGGGATCCGGTTGCGCATCGACTCATCCGGGCCGCCCTGGAACATGCCGCAATCGACGAGCACCCGGGCGCGACCCGTATCGACGAGGTGCCGCGAGCCGGTGACGGTTCGAGCACCGCCGAGGAAGGTGAGCTCCATGGCGCGATCGTGCCACACCGGGGCTCGTATCGCGGGCTCGTATCGCAGGGACCTCTCTCGCGGATTGCCGCGCCTGCGAGCGCCGGTGATCCATCGGACATGGCAGCATGTCGTCATGTCGACCGACCGGCTCGCGCCGCTCGAGCGCGCCTACCTCGCCGCGCGCGACGCCCGGGACAGGCTCGATGTCGCCCGGGCACGGGGCGAGCCCGCCGACCGGCTGGATCTCGAGGCCGCCACGTCGGACACGGAGCGAGCGGTGCGCGAGGCGCTGGCCGCGTTCGAAGCCGCCGGGCAACCCGGTGAAGAACCGGCTCGGGACGAGGACCGGCGGGCGCTGGCCGCGATCCGCACCGGCATCGACACCGCGCTCTCCGAGGATGCCGGGCTCCCCGTCACGCCGCGGAACGCGCTGGCCGCCTGCGAGGATGAGCGCGGCTGGTCGAGGGCCCTGGCCGCGGGCGGTGAGACGCTGCGGCGGCGCATCGAGACCTGCTACGCGGCCGCCGCCGAGTCGATCCGCGTCGGCGATCGGACGCTGACCCGCCTCCAGGTGCTGGGCCGGCTCGCCGCCGAGGGCAATGCGGCCGAGCGCCGGCGCCTGTTCCTGGCCATGGCATCGCTGTGGTGGGTCGTGGACGGCGATGGCCGTGAGCGGTCTCCCTACCGATCGCTGGTCGGGGAAACGGCCGCTGCCTGGCGCACGGGCCGCTCGCCGATCGCAGCCAACGCCGAGGCGCTGGGCGTCACCGAGCAAACGATCGAAGGGTGGGTCGTCGCGCTGCTCGCTGCCTGGCGGGCAGCCGTGGTCGAGCCCGGCAGGACTGCCGGAGAGCCGCCGATCGAGCCCTGGGACTGGTGGTGGCGGGCCGGCACCGCCCAGCGGTCGCTCCAGCAGGTCCTGCCGCACGACGGCATCCTGGGCATCAATCGGGCGGTCTACGCGTCGCTGGGCGCCGATCTCGACGAGCTGGGCATCGAGCTGGACCTGGACGCCCGACCATCGCGGCCGGCCGTCCCGGTCGCGTTCACCACGTTCGGCGGCCGGCCGCATCGCCGAGACGATGGCACCTGGTCTCACGGCCGGCCGACGGTACTCGCCACCTACCTCGACGGCGGTCTCGGCGAGCTTACCGAGCTGATCCACGAGACCGGGCACGCCATCCATATCGCCGCGATCCACAGCCGGCCGGCGTTCACCGACTGGCCGGCGTCGGACGCCCTGACCGAGGCGCTCGCCGATCTCGTGGCGCTCGACACCGCGGAGCCCGAATGGCAGCGACGATGGCTGGCCGGGGGCGCCGACGTCCCGGACATGGTGTCGATCCGTTGCCGCCATGCAGGCACGGTGCTCGACGCCGCCTGGACGCTGTTCGAGATCCGGCAGCATGAGCAGCCGAATTCGGGCGGCGAACGACATCTGGACCGAGATCACGGCGAGCTGGCTCGGGATCGCGCCGCACCCGGAGTGGTCCTGGTGGGCGATGCGCGGTCAGCTGGTGCAGGACCCTGGCTACATGGCGAACTACGCTATCGGCTCGGTGCTCTCGGCGGACCTCCGGAATGCCATCCGCCGCGCGCGCGGGAGCTGGATCGGCGGCGATCCGGGCTGGTACGCGTGGGTCAGCGAGCACCTCTACCGGTTCGGACTCGAGCGCTCGCCACGCGAGGTGTTGACGGCCGTCCTTGGCCGCCCGCCGACGGCCGACTCGCTGCTGGAGCAGATCGCCAGGGGCGCCCGCCTCCGCTGAGGGAGCGAGGGGGTCTAGCCGAACGAGCCGATCAGCAGGCTGTCCACGGCCACGGCCACGAACAGCAGCGTGAGATAGCTGATCGAGTACTTGTACAGCCGGATGGCCTGCGCCAGCGACCCCTCCGGCGAGGTCGCCTGCTGCCACAGCACGAACGCCCGCCACAGGAACAGGACCCCGAGCACCACGGCAGCGACGAGGTAGACCGGTCCCATCCGGGCGACGGCGAAGAACACCAGGCTCACGGCCACCAGCAGCACCGTGTACAGGGCGATCTGGCGCGCGGTCTCGGGCACGCCCCGAACCACCGGCAGCATCGGCACGCGGGCCGCCTCGTAGTCCTTGCGGATGCGCAGCGACAATGCCCAGAAGTGCGGCGGCGTCCAGTAGAAGACCATCGCGAACAGCAGCAGCGCGGGGACCTCGACGCGACCGGTGACCGCGGCCCAGCCGATCACGGGCGGCAGCGCCCCGGCGGCCCCGCCGATCACGATGTTCTGGGGTGTGGTGCGCTTGAGGATCAGCGTGTACACCAGCACGTAGAACCCGATCGCGAGCAGGGTGAGGAACGCGGCCACAAGATTGACGAAGTACGCCATCAGCGCGATCGAGATCACCCCCAGCACGATCCCGAACACGACCGCGTTCTCCGGCGGCACGGCGTTGGCCGGCAGCGGCCGGCGCCGGGTCCGGGTCATCAGCAGGTCGATGTCGCGGTCGAGGTACTGGTTGATGGCGTTGGCCGAGCCTGCGGCCAGCGAGCCGCCGGCCATGGTCCAGAACACCAGCCGGAACCACTCGGCCGGGTTCATGCCGGGCAGGTCCCGGGTCGCCAGGACCATGGCCGGGATGGTCGTGACCAGCAACAGCTCGATGATTCGCGGCTTGGTGAGCGCGACGTAGGCGCGGACGGTGTCGCTCGCATGGCCCGTGGCAGGCGCCGGCGAAGCGTCATCCGGTGAGCGTCCCGGCCCGCCGGACTGGCCGGCGCCCTCGACGACCCGGGCCTCCGTCCTGGCCTCGAAGTAGGCGCCCACCGCGAGACCCACCAGGAGGGCCCAGATCAGCGCGCCCAGCGCCAGGTGGAGCGTCTGCGTCCACTCGGCCAGATCGGTGAGCACCTGGAGCCCGCCGACCACGGCCTGGATCGTGAACAGCAGCGCGGCAGACGCGGCCAGCCGCACCAGGGCCGGTCTCGATCGCTGGGTCCGCCAGGCGACCAGGGTGGTCGCCCACACGATGAGCCCCACCACGACGGCCACCCAGCGGTGGAGCACCATCGCGGTATTCGCATCGGTCAGCGGCGGGAACAGCGAGCCGTTCATCAGCGGCCAGTCGGGGAACACGTACCACTGCGACGTGGCGGTGACGTTGGACCCGAACAGCAGCAGGGCGTAGACGGCCGCGGCCGTGAACGTCGCCAGCAGCGTGAACCGCTGGCTCGTGCCGCGCCCGCCGATCCGGGCCGGGTAGTAGCTGCGAGCGAGGATGAACACCAGCAGCCCGAGCAGGGCCATGGCCGAGGCCAGGTGCGCCGTGACGGACTGGCCGGAGTTGTTGAGCATCACGGTCTCGCGGCCCAGCCACGCCTGGAAGCCGACCAGGAGGATGGCCACCAGCGACATCCAGGTCACCGAGCGATTGTCGCGGTGATCGCGCCAGGCAAGGACGGCGAGAGCGAGGATCTCGAAGCCGATCAGGGCGGCGACGGTCCGGTGGATCCACTCCAGCCAGGCGTGGTAGTCGTCGAGGGGCGGGATGACCCTGCCCTGGCACAGCGGCCAGTCCGGGCAGCCCATGCCGGAGCCGGTGGCCCGCACGATGACGCCGATGGTCACGAGCAGGACGGTCGTCGCCACGGTGAGGGCGGCGAGCTTCTGGAATCGGGTCACGGCTGCAGCAGACGGCCTCGAACGGGATGGGAGATCGGGAAGAGACGCCCGACATTCTACGCGGAGGACGCCCGGGGCACGATCCGCACACCGGGTCTACTCTCGTGCCATGTCCCGCCTGTCGACCCATGCGTCGCACCTCGCCATCGCCGTCACCGCCATCGCGCTCGCACTGATCGCCGCCGCCTGCACGTCCGGAAGCGCGGCCGATCCGGGCAGCGCCGCCACCCCTGTCGTCCTCGGCAGCCCGGGCTCGTCCTCGGGCCCCTCGGTGCTGCCGGTGATCGTGAGCTCTCAGCAGGTCGTGGGAGCGAACCGGTTCGTGTTCTCGTTCCTCGACCCGCAGACGAACCAGCCGGCCGCGACGCCCGACCGATCGGCGTCGGTCGCCTTCGTCGGTCCGGGCGACACGCGGCCCGGCACCTCGTACCCGGCCACCTTCGTGTGGGGTATCGAGGGATCGCGCGGCGACTACGTCGCCAACGTGGAGTTCTCAAAGGCCGGGGACTGGACCGCGCAGTTCACCACCCAGGCTAAGGGTGGCCCGGCCGAGACGATCCCGTTCCAGTTCCAGGTTCAGCAGACCGGGGTCACGGTCGGGATCGGCGACAAGGCCCCGGCCTCGAAGACCCCCACGGCGGCGGATGCAGGCGGGGACCTGGCGAAGATCGCTACCGATCCCACCCCCGATCCGGCCTTCTACCAGCTCTCGATCGACCAGGCGATCGCGCAGCACAAGCCGTTCGTGGTGGTGTTCGCGACGCCCGCCTTCTGCCAGAGCGCCCAGTGCGGGCCCACGCTGGACCGGGTCAAGTCGGTCGCGGCCTCGGCCCCGTCCAACGTCGCGTTCATCAACGTCGAGCCGTACAAGCTCCAGTTCACCGAAGGGCGGCTGCAGCCGGTGCTCGACGCGAACGGCCAGCTCCAGCCGGTCGATGCCGTCAACCAGTGGAAGCTGTTGTCCGAGCCCTGGATCTTCGCCGTGGACTCAACGGGCATCATTCGCGGCTCGTTCGAGGGCGTGGTCGGCGCCGACGAGCTCAAGGCCGCGATCACCCAGATCGCCGGCTCCTGATCGGGACCGCTCTGGATCCCTCTGCCGCAACGCCCGGGCGCCGGGCGATGGCGGCTCAGCTCGCGGGCGCGTCCTCGAGCCGGTAGACGACGAGATCGGGGCCGTCCGGCCGGAAGTAGACGCGGACGGGTGTCGACGTGGCGAGATGCTCTGCCAGGTGCCCGGGCGGGAACTGGTCGCCGTTCTCGAGGATGCCGATCTTGAACGTGACCTCGCGCCCGGTTGCCAGCCGGAGGGTGAACCCGGTGACCTCGCTCAGCCCGGCGGCATCGATGTGGGTGAGCACGCCGTCGACCGGTGATGTCAGCGCCTCTGCGGCGGGCGTGCCGCTCGCGGGCGCCGCCATCGAGGATGTCTCGATCGGACCCACCGTCGGCGTCGGCGTGGTCGAGCAGGCAGCGGCAGCCAACGCCATGACCGCGACGCAGGCCGCGACCGTCAGCCGGCGTCTGATCATGCAGGGCCGAGACCGGTACCGCTGCTGCCGGGCTTGATCGCGGGATCGCCGGCCGCGCACCGGGGGCAGGTCGCGGCGCCCGGCTCGTAGGTCGGAAGCTCGAGCTGCCACAGCGATCGCAGCGGGTACACCCGGCCGGTCGCGGGCGACGTGAGCGTCGCCAGGCCGCCCGATCGATCGACCAGCACCGCACACTCGACGATCTCGCCGCCGGCCGCCTCGACCGCGGGGATCATCGCCAGCAGCGAGCCCCCGGTCGTCAGGATGTCGTCAACCAGCAGCACCCGCTCGCCATGCTTGATGGTGAACCCGCGGCGGAACGCTCGCCGGGGCCGGCCGTCATCGGCGGCCACCTCCTCGGCGAAGATCGCACGTGTGCCGAGCTGGCGGCCCGTCTCGAACGCCAGGATCACGCCACCGGTCGTCGGACCGGCGACGAGGTCCACGGGCGGGGCGCCATCCCCGTCCCGCCGGGCGGCCGCAAAGAACCCGCACAGCTCGCTGGTCGCCGCGGGGTCCTGGAGAACCCGAAACTTCTCGAGGTAGGCGTCCGAGTGGCGGCCGCTCTTGAGCACGAAGTGGCCGTCGCGGAGGGCGCCGCTGGCGCGGAACAGCGCCTCCGTCCGGTTGGCGATCGCGCGGCGCGCGGCGATGTCCTGGGTTCGCTTCAGGGTGGTCATGCCGGGCCGATTCTATGGCCAGTGGCCCTCTTCGGTTCGCCGATGGTCGTCCAGCCGGCCGCCCGTGTCATTCGCGGCGTCGCTCTCGGCGGTTGCCAGCCTTCGTCGTCGCCGGGCGGCGCCCCAGCGCGACACCGGTCGGACTCCTTCCACGCAAGCGGAACCATCGACTCAACCCGGACACAGCTCGCGTGCTCGGGGTTGGGATCTGGTGCCCGGCTGGATGCCGGTTCGCCGGAGCGCTCGCACGTCGAGTCCGCCCGGTCCGTGCTCTCGTTCCGCGATCGTGGAACCAGTCGGCGTGAGGGCGCGGCGGACGACCGGGAGCGGGAACAGCCTGTTCAGGGTTGGACCCGCACCACGGTCAAGGGGTCGTAGCGCGCGACGATCTCCTGACCGATGTCGCGTCCACCGGCGCAGCTGGGGAAGGACTCCGGCGACAGGTCGTCGCAGGTAGACCCCGTGTGCTCCCGGATCAGGAACGGACCGGGCGTGACCACCTGCCCGGCATTGATGCCGGACGCCGAGGCGGCGACCACGACGGGCACCTGCAGGTCGCTCGTCATCATCCCGTCGGGCTTCGGCTGCCGGTCGGTGAGCATCGGAACCGGCCCCGGGCAGGGTGTCGCCCCGACACCCAGCGCCGGGCAGGAGTGGATGCCACCGACGACGAGCCAGCCCGCGACCACGTCGACCCAATAGGGATCGGCCCGGAACGCACCGAAACGGGAGATCAGGTCCTGGTAGGAGGGCGCGTGGTCCGGATCGTCCGCCAATCGACCGAGCAGCCGCAGGGAGCCGCCGTCGGGCACCACGGCCAGGGTGCTGTCCTGACCGCCCTCGGGCGGCCCTGCGAACTCGGCGCCGTCCCAGGTCACGGGCACGCCGTCCAGACCCACGATCTCGAGCCACGAGCAGGCATCGGTCATGCCCGATGGGCACGGAAGAGCCACCCGTTCGAGCGTTCCCGGCAGCAGCACCAGGCGCCCGTCAAGTGAGCGGTCGCCGATCCGGGCGGGCAGATCATCGATCGTGAGAGCCGGGGTCGTGGGCAGCTGCCACGGTCCGAAGCTCGACATGATCGTCTGGTCGCTGATCGTGACGGCGACGGTGGACTCGTCAAGCCAGCCGACGATCTCGATCCCCCCGTTGCGGCGAGCCAGGAACCGCCCCGGCCCAATCACCCCGCTGGCCCTGACGCCCGAGTCGGCGCTCACGTCCACGGTGAGGCCGGCCACGCCTTCCGACCTGGGGTCGGTGCCGGCGAGCCGGTGGTCTCCATCGCCGTTGATCAACCACCCTTCGACGACCGTCACCTCGTCGGGCTTCGGGATCACCGACGCGAACCGGTCGACGGACAGCGGCTGCGCGGGATCGTTGCGCAGATAGCCCAGGAACCGCAGCATCGCGCTCTGGAGCACCCGGACGGCTATCGCCTGCCCGACGGACCGCTCCACGGTCAGGCCCCAGGTCGAATCCGACGGGCTCGCGGACAGCACCTGGATGCCCGGCAGGCCGTGGATCCTAACCAGGCACGGCGCGGTTCCTCCGGCCTGACAGAACGCGGGCTGAGCCTCGAGCCGTCCCTGCACGACGACGACCTGGCCCTGGAGCGCTCCCGCCGCCAGCTCCGCCCGAAAGGCATCGACGTCGAGCGCACGCAACGCCGACACGTCGGTCGGGGCGATGGACGGCGATGCCGGCACGAACGATCCGGACGGGCTGGCGCCGGTCGGCGCCGGACCTGCACCCAGCGGCCCGCCGAGCACCGCGATCACGAGGACGGCCACCAGCCCCGCCGCCGCCCAGCCGACCGGTCGGCGCGATCCGCGGCCCGTCACGCTGACCGGCAGCACGGTCAACCCCTGGCTGCCGCGCGGCTCGTGCACGGCCTTGCGCACGGCCGCCAGCACGTTGTGCTCCGCGTCCGGCGTCAGCCGGTCGGCCCGTGCCTCGAGCATCGCCCGCAGGTCGTCGTCGCGGACTGTTCGCTGTCCGCCCAGGCGCCCGCTCATCGGGCGTCCTCACGGGCCAGCGCCCACTCGAGTGCCGCGCGTGCAGCGAACAGCCGCGACTTCGCCGTGCCGACTGGGATCCGGAGCACCTCCGCGATCGAGGTCACCGACCGGCCGTCGAGGTGGTGCAGCACGAGCAGGGTCCGCTCCTCGATTGACAGCCGATCGAACGCCCGCTCCAGCGCTCGCCGGTCGATGACCGCGCCGGCAATGTCGGGCCCGTGCGGCTGCCGCTCGGCGGCCACCAGGTCGGCGGGGATCTCGCGCACGCGCTGCAGCCCGATGCGGCGCAGCCCTCGGCGGCAACGGTTCACGAGGATCCGGGTCAGCCAGGCGTCGAACGCGGCGGGGTCGCGAAGCGCGGCCAACTCGCGCCAGGCCGCAATGAGTGCGTCCTGGACCGCGTCGCGGGCCTCGTCCTCGCGTCCCAGGATCGCCGTCGCCGTGCGTAGCATCGATCCGATCCGCACCTCCACGAGGGCGTCGAAGGCGGCGGCGTCGCCGCGCCTGGCCCGTGCGATCCGCTCCGGGTCGTCCAACGCCTCCATCACCCTCCCATCAGATCGGAGTCACGAACAGCCGCCGGGGTTCACACGAGATGGCGGATCGAATTCCGGGCGCCCTACGGGATCGTCACCTGCAGCAGGCGCACGCCCTCCAGTCGAGCCACGATGTCCCAGCCGGGCATGACCGCCTTCGTGCACGGTGACTGGCCGGGTCCGCTGGCGTCGCCGACACCCGGGACGCTGGCGCCGGACGTCGTGACGCCGAGGCACCCGTTGCGGAACCCGCGACGAACCTGAAACGTTCCGACCAGCCGGGTGGTTCCGTCACCCAGTCCCACCGCGCCGCTCTCCAGCCCGACCTTCGACCCGCGATCGGAGACCAGCACGCCGCTCCGGAGCGGCTGATCGTCGGCCAGGAACGGCGGCGCGACCGGGCAACCGATCCGGCCCGGGCTGGGCGAGCAGGTCGCCAGCGGGTCCGTGAGCAGCCAGCCACCAACCGGTGACAGCGTGATCGGATCGGGAGCCACGGATCGGCTCACGAGGAGCTCGCTCATGGAGGGGGGTGCGTCGAGGGCAGCACCGAGGGCGCCCAGGTAGACGAGGTGCCCGCCCTCGGGTCGCATGACGAGGGTTGCACCGGGCAAGGGGGCCTGCCAGTACACGAGCGAGACGATCGGGCAGGTCGGGGCCCGGCGGCGTGCTGTCAGGGAGCCGCGGCCGGCCGGCCATGATCGCCGCTCAGCTCACCCGGACCGCCGCGGTGCGGTGCCGATCACCATCCGCGGCAGGGCGAGCGGCTGCGCCATCATGCGCGGCCCGCGCGCCGCCCATACTCCGCTCCCTGCGCAGAAGGGGACATCGGGCGAACCGGGAGCGCCGAGCCAACCAGGTCGAGCGCCGATCCCACGCCCGCGGCCCGACACGCGTCGGCGAGCTCGTCCGCGAGGCGAACGGGCAGCATCGGATCGGCCAGCGCCGCCACCCCAACCCCGACCGCCGAGGCGCCCACGGCGAGCATGTCCAGGACGTCGTCGATCGACGCGACCCCACCGATCCCGATCACGGGGAGGTCCACCACCTGGGCAACCTCGAACACGATCCGGAGGGCCACCGGGCGGAGCGCGGGCCCGCAGATACCCCCATAGCCAGCCGCCAGCGCCGGTCGGTCACGCTCGGGGGCCACGGCCAGGCCCGGCAGCGTGTTCACGGCGCTGATCGCATCCGCGCCGGCCTGCTCGACGGCGCGGGCAATCTCCCGGACGTCGGACGCGGCGGGGCTGAGCTTGGCGATCAGTGGCAGGTCCGTGGCGCGGCGGACGGCCGTCACCAGCGCGGATGCGGATCCTGCGTCGAGTCCGAATGCCGCCCGACCCCGTGCCCCGTTCGGGCACGAGAGGTTGAGCTCCAGCCCGGCAACGCCGGGCACGCCCTCGATGCGTCGAGCGAGCTCCACGAACTCACCGATCGATTCGCCCCCGAGGTTGATGATGACCGGCACGGGCCAGCCGCTCCACGCGGGTGCGTACCGCTCCAGGACCACCTCGATCCCCGGGTTCTGCAGCCCCGTGCCGACCAGCAGCCCGGCCGGGATCTCGATCATCCGGGGCGAGGCATGCCCGGCTCCCGGCTTGAGCGTAGTGCCGCGGGTCACGAGGCAGCCGAGCCGGGCCAGATCGACCTGGTCGGCGACCTCGACGCCGTAGCCGAACGCACCGGCAGCCGCGATCAGGGGGGTTGCGAGCGTCAGGCCCCGTCCGAGCTCGACCGTCAGCTCGATGGTCACATCCCCTGCTGCCGCGGCAAGAGCCGCGACCTCGTGACCGGCTGTGGGGCGACCGACGCTGGGGTGAGCCGCGACGATCCGGCGCGCCTCGCGACGGACCGCTTCCGATGCCTGGCCGGCCTGAGGCGGCGAGGCCGAGGGCATCGACCGGGCGCGGGGAACCGGCACGATCGCCGGCTTGATCCGGCGCACCGTCGGCGTGCGACGGGCACGGGTTCCGGGAACGACCCGGCGCTTGGGCTTCATGCGGACCGGCGCCCGCGCGCCGAGCCATCCGCATCGAGCGCCAGCTCACCGGCGGCGAACACGGGACCTTCGCGGCAGACGCGTTGGGGCACGCCGGTCGCGCCCATCACCACGCAGCCGAGGCAGGTGCCGGCGGCGCAGCCGATCGCCTGCGGCATGACGACCTGCAGCCATGACCGGCGGCGGGCCTCCGGCGACCCGGGAGGGACGACCCGCCCGCCGCCTCGCTTGCGGCCCAGCGTGGCCACGCCCAGCCGGGCCCGACGTCCCTCGGCCAGCGTGGCCAGCGCACCCAGCATGGCCGGCGATCCGGCGGCGAACGCCTGATCCGCCCATGCCTCGTAGTCGAGCACGAGATCAAGCACCGACCCACGCCGGCCGAGGCTCCCATCGGCGGTGGCGACGACATACTCGACCTCGTCGGGCAGCAGGCTCGAAGGGTGGACGCGTGCTGCCGACGTGGCGCCCAACAGCAGCACGACGGATCGCCCGTCGCCGATCGCCTCCTCGGCCAGCAGCCGGAGCCCGGCGATCCCGCCGCCATCGGCGATCAGGAGCAGGTGCCGGGACCGCGGATCCATCTCGAACGGCCGGCCGAACGGCCCCAGCAGGTCAGTCTCGTCCCCAACCCGCAGTGCCCGCAGCCAGGGCCCGGCCGCCGGTTGCCCCGGGACCTGAACCGTGACGCTGCCGCCGGCCGCGTCCGAGGCGACGAGCGGCAGCGGCCGGCGCAGCGGCAGGCCGCCCGCCTCGAGCGTTCGCAGGTGGACGTACTGGCCAGCCCGGGCGCCGGCGGCGATCGCAGGCGCGTGCCAGGACGCCTGCCATTGGCCGGGGAGGATCTCCCGGAGCTCGATCAGCTCCGCCCGGCCGGACCGGACCGACGGGCCGCGCGGACCCGACGGCGGCTGATGCGAGTCGGACGACCCGGAGCTACGGCCGCCGGTCTTCGTCCGCGGCGTCGTCGGCCTCGTCCTCGCCGGCATCGTCCTCGTCGTCTTCGTCGTCGTCCGTCTCGCCGGCTTCGTCCCCCTCGCCGGCCTCGTCGTCCTGCTTGCCCTCGGCCTCGAGATCGGGCGCGATCCCGGGGAACGCCTCGGCGAGCGCATCGGCCAGGTCGCCGAAGATGTCGGTGGGGTCGTAGAACTCGACGAGGTCGTCGGGGGCGGTCAGCTCGCGCCACTCGCCGTCGGAATCCTCCGGCAGCACCTCGGCCCGGAACCGGCCCGAAGCCCCGAGCACCAGTCGCTCGTCGTCGTCGTCGACGACGATCATGTCACCCAGCAGGTCGGCGAGCCGGGCAGCGGATTCCTCGAACTGGTCGAGCAGCCGGGCCTCGTTCTGCTGGCTCCGCTCCTGGTAGTCGAGCGCGAGGTTGTACATCGCCAGCGCCGCCGACTCCTCGTCCTCGGCCTCGGCTACGACCGGCTGACCCGCCGCCCACGAGTCCGCGGCACCGGCGTAGGCATCGTTGTCCTGGTCCAGCGCGAACGTATCCTCGGGCGCGATCCCGGCAGTGGTGAGCAGCTCGTCGGTCGCCGTCGGCTCGGCGGCGAACCCGGCGGCCTCGCGGGCCGCCTCGGCGAATGCCTGGTACACCTCGGCCGGGTTGTACAGGTCGATCAGCTCCGACGGGTTGTCCACGACCTCCGTGTCCGTGGTCCACTCGCCCGTGTCCGGGTCCTCGTACCGGCTCCGGACCCGGAACGTGCAGTCGGGAGCGATCGAGAGGTAGTCGGGATCCTCGTCGATCAGGGTCAGCCCGCCCAGCGCGCTGATCCGGTCCCGGTTGCGATCAAGGAACTTGCGCAGCTGCTCCGTCGCCTGGACGACGAAGTCTCCCCGCTCGAGCGCGGCGTCGTTGGCGAGCTCGCTGAGCATGTCGTTGCGGCCGACGTCCATTCCGAGCGCCTCCTTCAGCCGTGGTACTCGAGATCCGCTCCGAGTCGCTCCCGGAGGAACATCGAGTGATGCCGTTCGAAGATCCATTCGCCGGCCCGATGGCCAAGGGCGCGCGTCGCCTCGTCCGCCTCGAGACGGTCGAGCGTGGCGTAGTCCGGCAGGTCGAGCAGGATGACGTTGTCGAAGTCCCAGCCGTGCGCGACGTTGTACCAGCCCACGAACCGGATACCGAACTTCTCTTCGTACTCCTTCACCTGGCGCGGAAAGATCGTCTTCATGAAGAACTTGAAGAATGGATCGCGGCCGCGACGGACGGAGAAGAAGGTCGCGAGCACTGGCACTGCGCCGACAGCCTCCCGATGAAGGTGATGATGGGCGCGCCTATTCTTGCATGCTTGGATCGCGCGGCCGGTCCTCCGAGGACACGACCGTAACCCCGTCGCTCGCGCGGTCCCCGTGCACATCCGCAGCCCGGCTTCCGGGCTCGTCCGCCGCCTGGTCCTCCAGCTCGCCAACCGTGCGAGTGGGGCTGTCCAGCGGCCGCCGGCGTCCGTCCCGCCTGTCCGCCGCGACCAGCCGGAGCAGGAAGATCACGGTCTGGCCGGCGAACAGCAGCAGCACGATCGTGACGATCAGCAACGCGGCACTGAGGGCGGGTGGCCAATCCCAGATCACCGACAGTGGCGTCAGCACGATCAGCGCCAGCAGCAGCGCCAGCTGGAACCGGAAGCAGCCGAGCCCCGGACCACGGGCCGCATCGAGCGGCTCGCCCTTGTACTCGACAGGCCGAACCGAGGAGGGTTGATCGGGGGAGGTCACGCGCCCACTCTACCGCCGGTCCCCGGTCTGGCGCGGCGATGAGGCACGACCCGCGACGGCGCTCGCCGATGTGGCGCCCGGCGGTGCTGACCGGTGGTCCACGAGATCAGGAGTCCCGCGTCCGGACCCCCTCGTTCGGCCCGAGAGCCACCGTCCTGCTGACCGTGAGCGAACGACTTCGGTGGACGGAGCCCACCATCCGCCGTCGATCTGCGGAGTCAGAGACTGTGGCGCAGCACCCGGGAGACGATGCGGCCGACCGATCAGGTCGGTGGCCGCCAGACCCAGTCGTCCGGATCGGGCGACCCGTTGGACCACATCCGGAGCTCAAGACCCAGGGCGGCGATCGCATTGGCAATCGAAGCGCTGCGATCGGCCGGCACCACGAGCAGGAGCCCCCCACCGCGGCCGTCCGTGCGCACCAGCCCCCGGCGCATCAACTCGGCGGGCTGCGGCTGGTACCCGTCGAAGCCGCGCTCCTTGTACGTGTCGCACAGCAGGAGCCACCATGCGCCGCCCTGCATCTGCCACAGGCCGACCAGCCCCACGAAATGGCCCACCCCCCAGTCATCCCGGGGGATCCTCGTTGCGACGTCGGGGAGGCGGAGGACATCGGCGCCATATGACGGATCGGTCGGTCGCAGGAGCTGGTCCAATTCGTAGTTGAAGATCGCGTGCCATTGCCACGCCTCGGCGCGGGCGGCCAGGAGCTCGAGCAGGGCCGCCCATCGGACGTCGCTCAGCTGCACCTCTCCCAATTCCAGGCGCGCGGCGATCGGCAGCGCCACGAGCCCGCCGTCGGACCCGAGGGCGACGGCTCGGGCGACACCGGTCGGGCTGGTTCCCGACTCGACGGGATCTGCGGACGAGCGCACGGGGTAGCGGTACCACTGCCGTCCATGACGCTCCAAGGCCTCGGCTTCCGTCAGCTCCCCCGCGGCCACGCGCCGCCCGATCGCCTCCGAGAGCGGGACCTCGTGGACCTCCACCGTCACTGCCGAGAGGTGGGCCAGGTAGTCCTCGTCGCGCAGGTCGTGCCCCGCATGCTCCCGGAACCCGAGGGCCGGGAACAGGTAGGAGAGAACATATGCGCCACAGGTTGCCGGGCGTTGCGGGCCGAGGGTGTCGAACACCGCCGCCATCGCTTCCGCCCGGTCGACGGGAACGAGCCGCTCGCCGGGAAACAGGCGAGCGAACCGTCGACCGATGCGACCATCCGCCGCGGGCTCATGATCGGTGCGCCGTCGCTCGTCCGGCATCGCTACACGGCCTCCAGGTAGGCGTGGCGCTCCCAGGCTGGCACGTCGGATGAGTCGTGCTCCTCGGCAGCGGCCGCCTCGCCCAGCGCGACCTCGTATCGCTTCACCGCGAGGTAGTGATCCACGATCAACGGGCCCAGCGCTGACCTCAGCGTGGCGTCCGCCTCGAGGGCGTCGAAGGCCGCCTGTGGACGATCAGGGAGCCGCTCGAACCCGGCCGCCAGCGCCTCGGCGTCTTCCAGATGCCCGACATCGAGGCCCGCGGCAGGATCGGGCAGCGGCAGCTCGCGGGCAAGCCCATCGGCGATGGCCGCCAGGAGCCCCGTGACGTGGACGTACGGGTTGGCGGTGGCGTCGCCCAGGCGATACTCGATGTGCCTGCCGCCACCCGGGCCGGGGATCCGGACGAGCGCGGCGCGGTTGCCGAACGCCCAGCACCGGTGGGCCGGCGCCCAGGATCCCGGCTGGAGACGCCGGTACGAGTTCCGCGTGGGCGCCCCGAGGGCAGCCTGAGCGTCAGCGTGCGCGAGCAAGCCGGCCACGGCTCGCTGGCCGACGGCGGAGAGCTCATCAGCCCGCGACGGATCGGGGAGCGCCTCGACACCAGTCGGGTCGAGCAGCGAGAGATGCGCATGCAGCCCGTTCGCCGGAACGTCGGTCCACGGCTTGGGCATGAAGCTCGCCACGAGACCGGCGTCTCGAGCGAAGGCCTTGATCACATGCCGGGCCACCAGGAACCGATCAACGGCCGTCACCGGGTCAGTCGGGAGCAGGCTCAACTCGTACTGGGCCGGTCCGTACTCCTTCGCGAACTGGTGCACGCGGATGCCGGCATCCTCGAGCGTGTCGACCAGCCGACGGGTCCAGTCCCACCTGGCATCGATCTCGTCGATCACAAACATCCGGGCACGGTCGTCGGGCGACCACGAGCCCTCGCCCGTGGGTCGGACGAGGATGAACTCGGCCTCCAGCGCGACCTGACAGCTGAGCCCGAAGGACCCCAGGGCGGCACCCGCATCGCGCAGACGGGCCCGTGGATCGCCCGCCCATGGCTCGCCACCCTGGTCGCTCAGCCATCCGTACGCGAGAGCGACGTCCGAGCGGTGCGGCATCGGCCACGTGGCGGCCGGGTCCGGGATGACCCGAAAGTCGCCGCTGTCGGCACCGAAGCCCGGGTGGGGCACCTGGTCGTCGGTGATCGCGAAATCCCAGTTCGCCTTCGCGAACGAGACACCCGCGTCCGCGACCTCCTCGAAACGGGGGCGACCGGCGACCTTCCCCTGGCTCAGCGCCGAGTAGTTGTGGTAGACGACCCACAGGTAGCCGGCGCCAATCTCGCCGAGTCGCCGCTGGAGCGCCCCGGCGGCCCACTCGTCTGATGTGTCTCCCGGTCTGTGGGCGGCCACGCTGACTCCTCCTCGATCATCCAAGCCTTCGCTGCCCCGCGCCGGTTCCGGGCCCACCTGTTCGTCGCTCAGCCAGCGACGTCGAACAGGTCGTTGGGCAGGAACGCGGAGACAACGTAATTGGGATGATCCACGATCTCGCTGATCTTGAGGTCGAGGGCCACGGAACACAGCTCATAGGCCTCGACCGGCGCGAGCTGCCGCGTTCGAACGAGACGGTCGATCATTCGTCGCACAGCCCCTTTCGATGCCTCGAAGAGGTCGGGGCCGATGCCTGTCGTGACGTAGTAGCCGGCCGCGGCCGCCGATGGACGCTCGAGTGGTCGCCGTACCTCGTACTCCGGATAGTCCACCTGCAGATCGCGGCGGACTGTCAGCCGCATCGTGATCCGCATCGGCGCCTCGATCCCCGACCCGCCGACCTCGCCGTCCCCCTGGGCAGCGTGCGGATCACCGGTGCCGAACAGGGCACCCTCGACCTCCACAGGCAGGTAGACCGTGGACCCGATGCCGACATGCTTGACGTCCAGGTTGCCGCCGACACGGCGCGGTGGGATCGAGTCATGAACCCCGGGCTTGGCCGGAGTGCAGCCGACGATCCCGACCATCGGCTCGACCGGAACCGAGATGTCGTTCAGGTAGCGCGCACGCGGTCCGCCCAGCTCCCACACGTACAACCACGGCTCCGGGAAGTCCTCCGGCAGGAGGCCCGAGCCAGGGTAGTTGGCCGACCACCCGAACGATCCCAGCTCCAGGTCGAGCAGGTCGACCTGGAGCACGTCGCCCGGTCGCGCGCCCTCGACGTAGACGGGCCCGGCGATCGGATCGACCTGGCCGAAGTCGATGGTTCGAATCGCCTCGGCGGTCGAACCGGGCCCCACCTGGCCGTTGGAGCACTCGGACGCGTCGACGACGAGCTCCGCCCCGGACGGAATCCGGAGGAGAGGCTCATGGTCCCGGCTCCATCCGAAGTTGATCCCGGTCAGCGGGAGGTGGAACGAAGACTGCACCATTCATAAGCTCCTTCGGCTCGTGTCGATCCGAATCAATCCGCGATCCGGACATCGAGGCCGCCCTCGCGCAGGGCGGCCACGACGCTGCCGTCCGCAGTCGAGTCCGTGATCAGGAGATCGAGCTCGTCGGTCCCGTACAGGTGGACGAGGCTCACCTGCCCGATCTTGGAACCGTCCGCGACGAGGACGCGGAAGCGGGAGGCTCGCATCATCAGACGCTTGATCTCCGCTTCGCCCACGTTGATGTGGGTGACCCCGGCGGAAGGATCGACGCCTTGCGCCTCCAGGATCGCGACGTGCGCATGAACCTGATCCAGGATGATCGTCCCGAATGGGTTCACCAGCGAGTGCTGCTGTCGGCGCAGCGTGCCCCCGGTGAGCAGAACCATCAGGTTCGGGATCGCCGGCTCGAGCTCCAGCGCCGTGCGCACGCCATTGGTGAACACGGTGACATCATGCAGGTCGCGGCGCGCGGCGATCGCGCGCGCAGCGGCGGCGGCGGTCGTCCCGGAGTCAAGGATCACGGTCTGCCCGCTCGCAACCAGGGTCGCAGCCGCAAACCCGATCCGCAGCTTCTGGTCGAGTCTCGTGTCCTGCGACTGCTCGTAGGAGGCCTCGAGGTTGTCCGCGGTCCGATGGACAGCACCACCGCGAACCCTCTGAACGTGTCCTTCCTCCGCAAGCGCATCGAGGTCACTGCGGATGGTGACCTCCGAAACGCCGAAGGCGACGCTGAGGTCCGCGACCGAGGCGAACTGGAGTCGGCGGACCGTCTCCAGGACCCGCGCACGACGCGCCGTGGCCGGGAGGATCGTCTCTGTCGCCCCGACCGGCTCAGCGGGGCGGCCGGAGACCTCGAGCGGTCCGGGGCGCTCCGGAGCGTCACCGGAGCCGGCTGTCACGGGTTCCAGGTCACTGCTCACACGTTCCCTCGCTGCCGTTGGGACGGTGCCGGCTCGAGACCGGCAACGGGGCTCGAAGACGGGGCCCGACACTGCAGACGGCCGAGCCACCCTTTCTTCTTGACAAGCCCGATTAGCCTAATCGTAAGTACCGACCGCAAGCGGCTTGCGTTAAGCAAAGTGATCGAGGCGCCGACGGTTGCGGTGTCGCGACCGTCAGATGCGGCCCGGTACGCGGATCCCACCGTCTGCCCTGGAGGGTCGTGGCTCATGAACCGGCTGATCCGGCCGCTCGAGCTCCGCTGGTGACGGCGCCGTCCGCCGCGCCCGAGCTCGGGAACGGGCCCTCCCTGGTCCTCCGGGCCGAAGGCGTGGGCATGGCGTTCAGCGGCCTCCAGGCACTGATGGATGTCGATCTCACCCTCGAGCACGGAGCGATCCTCGGGCTCATCGGCCCGAACGGCTCCGGCAAGACCACTCTGCTGAACATTCTGTCGGGCGTTCTCAGGCCGACCCACGGCCGGGTGTGGATCGGCAGCCGGGACGTCACCGGGTTGCCTGCACATCGCATCGCGGCGCTGGGTGTCGCCAGGACGTTCCAGAACATCCGGCTGTTCAGCCAGATGACGGTCCTGGAGAACGTCGAGGTCGGTGCCGCCCTGCATCCCGAGCGGCCGGGCGGGTCGGCGCTTCGTCGGGCGGCACGGCTGATGCTGACAGAGACAGGCCTGGTCGACGTCGCGGATCGGCCTGCCGCGACCCTGCCCTACGGCGTTCGCAGGCGGGTGGAGATCGCACGGGCACTTGCCACGCGGCCCGCTTTCCTGCTGCTGGACGAGCCGGCGGCGGGCGCCAACGAGGCGGAATCGGACGAGCTGCGAGGCCTGATCAGCGAGCTTCGTGTGGCCCACGGGCTCGGGATGCTCGTCGTAGAGCACGACCTGCGACTGATCATGCGCGTCGCGGATCGGATCGCCGTCCTCAACGAGGGCCGCCAGATCGCCCACGGGACGGCCGCCGAGGTTTCGGTGGACCCGGCGGTCCGGGAGGCCTACCTCGGCCGTCGCGCCGTGGACACGGAGTCCCGTTCATGAGCAGCGCAGGAGGATGACGACCGCCAGAGAAGTCTCGGGCCGCACGGCGCCGACCACCGGTCGCGTGGTCGCGTCGAGATGAGCGTCGTGGCGCTGGCCACGGGCTCCACAGCAGGGGCAGAGGAGAGCCGATGAACAGACGTGTGGGAGTCGCGATCGCGACCGCGGCGACGGTGATCGTCGCCAGCTGCGGCGGCAGCTCGGGGGGTGACAACAGCACCTACCCGATCGGCTATGACTCGTCGCAGACGGGCCTGCTCGCCTACTCGGACGTCCCGGCGTCGAAGGGCGTCCAGATGGCGATCGACGAGATCAACGCCGACGGCGGAATCGGCGGCAAGTGGAAGATCGAGCTGACGCTCCAGGACAATCGGAGCGAGGCAGCCCAGAGCGCCGTGGTGGCGCAGGACCTCGTGTCCAAGAACGTGAAGTTCCTCATCTGCACCTCGGATGCAGATCCGTGCACGGCGGCCGGCCAGATCGCCCAGAAGGCCGGGATCCCGATCATGTCGACAGCGGCAACGTCTCCGACGCTGCCCGGGTCCGTCGGCAACGACATGTTCATGAGCGTGTTCGGGGACAACACCCAGACGACCGCGCTCGCCGACTACGCCATCGGCAAGGGCTACCGCGCCGCGTACCTGCTCTGCTCTCCTGACTCGTCGTATACCTCCAAGTCATGCGACTACTTCAGCCAGGTGTTCGAGAAGAAGGGTGGCTCCATCGTGGGCCGCGGCTCGTTCACGCTCGGTGCGGCCGACTTCAGCGCCGAGGTGACGAAGATCCAGAACATGTCGCCGGCACCCGACGTGATCATGACGCCAGCCTATCCCCCGGACGCGCCGACGTTCATCAAGCAGCTGCGCGCGGCAGGGGTGGAGACGCCGGTCATCTCGATCGACGGCGTCGACTCGCAGGACACCATCAGCGCCGGTGGGCCGGCGGTCGAAGGCCTCGTGTTCACGACGCACGGCTTCCCTGCCGCGGGCACCCCAACCGCCGCCTTCTGGGCCGCCTACCAGGCGAAGTACGGCTCTCCCCCTGACAGCGTGTTCGCGGCCACCGGATACGACCTGATCAAGGTCGTCGAGGCGGGCGTGATCGCCGCTGACTCGACCGACCCGGCGAAAGTCCGGGACGCGATCGACAACCTCGAGAACGTCCAGGGCGCCACCGGAACGATCACCTACAAGGGCCAGAACCGCATCCCGCTCAAGACCGTCTACCTGGTCCAGATCAAGGACGGCAAATTCGAGCTCCTCGATACCGTCCAGCCCAACCCGGCAGACATACCCGCTCCGTAAGCCGGGAACCCCGTGACTCTCCTGTCTGTCGAACGGCTGTCGGTCACGTATGACGCGATTCGCGCCGTGCGGGACCTGAGCTTCGAGGTCGGGGAAGGCGAGATCGTTGCCATCCTCGGTGCCAACGGGGCCGGCAAGTCGAGCACGCTCAACGCCATCATGGGCCTCCTCCCCCATGTGGATGGGAGCGTGCGGCTCGACGGACAGGAGATCCGGGGCTGGCGAGCGGAACGCATCGTGCGGCTCGGGATGACGCTGACCCCCGAGGGGCGCCGCGTCTTTCCCGCGCTCACCGTGGAGGAGAACCTCGTCCTGGGGGCCATCCCCCTCCGGGATCGCTCGCGGTCCGGCCGGCTGCGTGAGGAGGCATACGCCCGCTTCCCGGTTCTGGCTGAGCGCCGGCACCAGGCGGCCGGCACGCTCTCCGGTGGCGAGCAGCAGCAGCTGGCGATCGCGCGCTCGCTGATGTGCGGTCCTCGACTGCTGCTCCTTGATGAGCCATCGCTGGGCCTGGCGCCGCGCTTCGTCGATCTCATCTTCGATCTCATCTTGGATCTGCGACGGGAAGGGGTGACCATCCTGCTGGTTGAGCAGAACGTCGACCGGACACTGTCGATCGCCGATCGCGGCTACGTGCTGGGTGCAGGGGAGCTCCGGCTCGCCGGCACGGCGGCGGAGCTGCGAGCCTCGAGTGGCGTCGAACGAACCTATCTCGGTATCGGGGCGGACTGATGGAACTGGTCGTCCAGCAGCTCATCAACGCGATCAGCCTCGGCGGGGTCTATGCGCTCCTGGCCCTGGGGCTGGCGATCGTGTTCAGCATCATGGGCATGGTCAACTTCGCCCACGGCGAGATCATGACCCTGGGCGGCTACGCCATGTGGTTCGTGACCGTGCAGTTCGGGGCTCCCCTGCCGATCGTGATGGCCGCCGCGATCCTGACCGCGCTTGTCGCCGCGGTCCTGATGGAGCGGATCGCGTTCCGGCCCGTGCGCGGCGCAAGCGTCGCCACGATGCTCCTGACCAGCTTCGCCGTGTCGGTCATCCTCCAGGTGACCTTCCAGAACGTGATCTCGCCCCGGCCACGCGGCATCCAGCTGCCACCGGAGATGAGCCAGGTCATCCCGATCCTGGGTGTCGGGATCGGCCTGATCCAGCTGACGGCGATCGTGCTCGTGCTGCTCTCGCTGGGCGCGATCACCTTGTTCCTGCGGCGGACGACGCTCGGGATCTCCATGCGGGCTGCGGCGCAGGACTTCTCGGTGGCTCGGCTCATGGGCATTCGTGCTGACGCTGTCATCGCCACCGCGTTCGCGATCTCCGGCCTGCTGGCCGGCGTGGCGGCGTTCCTGTGGGTCGCCCAGCGAGGATCGGTCGAGCCGGCGATGGGCCTGACGCCGGTCATCAAGGCGTTCATCGCAGCCGTCATGGGCGGGCTCGGCAGCCTGCCGGGCGCCGTCCTTGGCGGCTTCGTGCTCGGGTTCGTCGAGATCACCCTTCAGGCCTGGCTGCCGCAGGCGGCGCTCCCGTTCAAGGACGCGTTCTCGCTGGCGATCGTGATCGGGATCCTGCTGTGGCGGCCGCAGGGGCTGCTCGGCCGCGCCACGGATCGCGCCTGATGGCCGGACCAGCCTCGCGACATACCGACCGCCACCCGGACGGCGGACACCCGCCCGGAGAGGACGCCCCCGGGGCGATCGCCCGGGCCGATGGCCCCGCCGTCCGCCTGCTCGGGCGGTCGCTCTCGCTGGACAGCCCGGTGGTCCGCGCGGCCTCCGGCGCAACGACGCTGGGCGTGCCGCTGATCCTGCTCGTGCTGCTCGTGTCGGTCGCACTGGGCCCCGCGGAGCAGCAGGTGACCCAGAACTTCCTGGTCTCGCTGGTGGCCGTGGTCGGGTTCGGGATCTACAGCGGCAACACCGGCATCATGACGTTCGGGCATGTGGCATTCATGGGCATCGCGGCCTACGCATCCGGTCTGCTGACGATGTCACCGGCGATCAAGATGCAGGCGCTGCCGAATTTGCTGCCGCTGATCCGCGACGTCCAGCTGCCGCTGATCCTGGCAGCCATCGTCACGCTGGTGGTCGTGGCTCTCGCTGCGCTCCTGTTCGGCGTACCGCTGTCACGCCTGTCGGCTGCCGCCACTCCGATCGCGACGCTGGCGATGCTCATGATCACGTACGTCATCCTGGTCGGATCAGCCGATGTCACGCGGGGCAGCCAGACCTTCTACGGGGTGCCACCCGACGTCGATCTCGTCGTCGCCCTCGCGGCGGCGATCGGAGCGATCGTCGTCGCGCGCCTGTTCCGGGAGTCGACCACCGGGCTTCGCGTGCGCGCGAGCCGCGAGGACGAGCTGGCCGCACGCTCGACCGGTGTCGACGTCGCCAACCTGCGTCTGGTGGCCTGGCTCCTGAGCGCCCTGGTCGTGGGCGTAGCCGGGATTCTCCTGGGCCACACGCTCACCGCGTTCTCGCCCAAGCAGTTCTACTTCACACTCCAGTTCGCGCTGGTCGCGATGCTGGTCGTGGGCGGACCCACGACGGTCACCGGAGCCGTCGGAGGCTCGTTCGTCGTGGCGTTGCTCATGGAGGCTGCGCGTCGGCTCGAGGGCGTCGTGAACGGCCTCACGATCGCGGGCACGACGATCCGGGGGGTGTTCGGGCTGCAGGAGCTCACCCTTGGCCTGCTGATCCTGGTGGTGATGTACCGGCGACGGGAGGGTCTGTTCGGGCGAGTCGAGCTCGACGAGCTCCTCGCAAGGCGCTGGCTCCGCTCCCAGGGAACCCGGAACGCGGTCAGCACCGTCGCGGACGAGCGGAGGCACGCATGACGGCGACGCACCCCGACCTCGCGGGACAGCGGGTTGTGATCACGGGTGGCGCGAGCGGGATCGGGCTTGCGACCGCGGAGCGTTTCGTGTCCGAAGGGAGCAGCGTTGCGATCCTCGACCGCGACTCCGGCGGCCTGCAGGCTGCCCGTACAGCGTTGCCGGGCCTCGGCGCCCTGGTCGCTGCCGATGTTGCGGACCGCGACAGCGTCGAGCGAGCGTTCGAGCAGATCGACCGGGAGCTCGGAGGCGTCGACATTCTGGTCGCCAACGCCGGCATCAGCATCCGCCACCGGTTCCTTGACATCACCCCCGAGGAGTGGCGCCAGGTCCTCGCCGTCAACCTCGACGGCGTCTTCAACTGCGCGCAGCTCGCGGCCCGCCGGATGGAGTCCGAGGGTGGCGTGATCCTGATGACGGCGTCAACGAACGGCGTCGTCGGTCACCCCTTCTATGCGGACTACAACGTGTCGAAGGCGGGAGTGATCCTCCTCGCGCGCTCGATGGCCCTCGAGCTCGCGCCGCGAGTCCGGGTGAACGCGGTCTGCCCAGGCTACGTGATGACTCCGATGCAGCAGGCCGAGTACACGCCCGAGATGCTGGCCGCGACGGACGCGAAGATCCCCCTCGCCCGCCACGCCCGGCCGGATGAGGTCGCCGGCCTGTTCGCGTTCCTCGCCTCGGACGCCGCCGCCTATCTGACCGGCGCGGCGATCCCGATCGATGGCGGCGAGCTCGCGGGTGGATTGGCGAGTCGCGACTGGAGCAGCCCCCCGTCGACCCCGGGCGGGACCGCGTGACGCCAGCGTCCCGAGAGCACGGAGAGACGATGACCGATCAACCCGCGACCAGCCCTCCCGCGGGCGCCCACCCGTACATTCCCAACTCCGCGTCGACGGTCAAGGCGGAGATGCTCGCCACGATCGGGGCTCGCGACATGGAGGAGCTGTACGCGGAGGTCCCCGAGCGGCTCCGCCTTCGTCGTCCGCTCGACCTGCCGGCTCCGATGTCATCCGAGGCCGAGCTCGTCCGCCATGTGGAGGGCCTGCTTGGCCGGAATACCTCCACGCGCGAGACGATCAGCTTCCTGGGGGCCGGCTGCTACGACCACTTCGTCCCGGCGGTGTGCGACGAGATCAACGGGCGCAGCGAGTTCCTGACCGCATACGCGGGGGAGCCGTACGAGGACCACGGCCGCTTCCAGGCCCTGTTCGAGTACGCCTCGATGATGGGCGAGCTGCTCGAGATGGACATCGTCAACGTCCCGGTCTACGACGGGTACCAGGCCGCGGCCACGGCGCTCCGGATGGCGGCCCGGGTCACAGGCCGCCATCGGTTCCTCCTGACCGACGCGATCGGCCGCGACAAGCGCTCGAAGATCGCCGACTACGTCGCGCCGGATCTCGAGCTCATGTCGGTCGCGATCGACGCGGCGACCGGGGAGCTGGACCTCGCGGTGCTGGAGGCCTCACTCGACGACACCGTTGCCGCGGTGTACGTCGAGCAGCCGTCCTACCTCGGGATCGTCGAGACACAGGGAGGCACGATCGCCCAGCTCGCGCACGCGGCCGGCGCCCTCGTGATTGTCTCGGTCGACCCCTCGACGCTCGGTGTCCTGGCGCCTCCTGCGTCGTTCGGCGCCGACATCGCCTGCGGCGACATCCAGCCTCTCGGGATCCACCAGCAGTTCGGGGGAGGTCACGGCGGATTCATCGCCACCGCCGACGACCCTCACCTCGTTCTCGAGTATCCGTCCCGCCTGTTCGGAATCGCCCCCACGCTCGTCGAGGGCGAGTACGGCTTCGGCGATGTCGCCTACGAGCGCACCTCGTTCGCTGTCCGCGAAGACGGGAAGGAGTGGGTCGGGACGGCGTCCGCACTCTGGGGGATCACGGCCGGCGTCTATCTCGCGCTGATGGGCCCGCAGGGGATGGTCGAGCTCGGGGAGCGGATGATGGCCCGCACACGTTACGCGATGGCGCGCCTCGCGGAGCTGCCCGGGGTCCGGCTCCCGTTCGGGGCGAGCCACCACGTGCACGAATTCGTCGTCGATCTCAACGCGACCGGCCGGACCGTCGCCGAGGTCAACCGCGCGCTCCTTGCTCGGGGCATCCACGGCGGAAAGGACCTGTCGATCGAATTCCCGGCGCTGGGGCAGAGCGCGCTCGTGGCGGTGACGGAGGTACGCAGCCAGGCCGACATCGACCGGCTCGCCGGGGCGCTGGGGGAGGTGATCCGGTGACCGCGTCCCAGGCACATCCGGCGACCGGAACGGCCGGACCTTCACCGGACGCGATCGGCCCGAAGCCGATGCCGCGACGGTTCCATCAGGCAAGCTGGGACGAGCCGATCATCTTCGAGCTGAGCGCTCCCGGCAGCCCGGGGCGTCCTGCTGCCGGAGGTTGAGCCCGGGATCCGCGAGCGCGTCGGCGACCCGGTCGCCGCGCTTCCGGTGGGCGTCAGGCGCAGGACGCCGCCGGCGCTGCCGGAGCTGGCCCAGATCCACGTCGTCCGCCACTACACCCGGCTGTCGCAGGAGAACCTCGGCGTCGATCTCAACATCGATGTCGGGCAGGGCACCTGCACGATGAAGTACTCGCCCAAGGTCAACGACCAGCTCGATCCGCAGCCCCCGGCTCGCCGACCTTCATCCGCTCCAGGACCCAGCCACGATCCAGGGCGTGCTGGAGATCATGTGGCGGCTCGAGCAGATCCTGTGCGAGATCTCGGGGATGGACCGGGTCACGCTCCAGCCGGGAGCGGGCTCGGCCGCGATCTGGACCAACGTCTCGATGATCCGCGCCTACCACGCGGCCCGTGGTGAGGGCGACCGGCGCGACGAGATCATCACGACGATGTTCAGTCACCCCTCGAACGCCGCCTGTGCGAAGACGGCCGGCTACCGGGTCGTCACCCTCATGCCCGATCCCGACACCGGCCGTCCATCGCTCGACGCGCTCAGGGCGGCCGTGTCCGAGCGGACGGCGGCGCTGCTCATCACCAACCCCGAGGACACCGGGATCTTCAACCCCGAGATCGACGACTTCGTGCGGATCGTCCACGAAGCGGGCGGCCTGTGCTCCTACGACCAGGCGAATGCGAACGGAATCCTGGGGATCACGCGTGCCCGGGAGGCCGGCTTCGACCTCTGCCACTTCAACCTGCACAAGACGTTCTCGACCCCGCACGCGTGCGGCGGGCCTGCCGCGGGCGCGTGCGGGGTCACCGAGGACTTGGCGCCGTTCCTGCCGTCTCCGACCGTCGAGCGTGACGGTGACCGGTTCTTCCTGGACGCCGACCGTCCGGAAAGCATCGGCAAGGTTCGGCCGTGGTACGGCGTCGCCCCCAACATCGTTCGCGCGTATGCCTGGATCATGAGCCTCGGAGCGGCCGGGTTGCGGGAGGTGGCCGAGGTGGCCGTCCTCAACAACAACTACCTCATGCACCGCGTGCTCGGGCTCCGGGGGTCGTCCGCGCCATATGCCGCCGGCAAGCGCCGGATCGAGCAGGTCCGCTACAGCTGGGATGAGCTCACCCGCGACACGGGAGTCCACAGCGAGGAGCTCGGGGTCCGGATGGCCGACTTCGGGACGCACTACTGGACCAGCCATCACCCGTTCGTCGTTCCCGAACCGATGACGCTGGAGCCGACCGAGTCGTACTCTCGCGCCGACCTCGACGAGTACGCCGCGATGCTCGGTGCCGTCGTCCGAGGAGGCGTACGCTGAACCGGAGACCATCCGAACGGCGCCGCACCGGAGCACCGTCCATCAGGTCCGCCACGAATGGTTCGACGACCCGGCCAGATGGGCTGTCACGTGGCGAGCGTACTGTCGCAAGCACGGCGGTGGTGGTATCGCCGCGACGCCCGACGCAGGCCGTGATTCGCCACCATCATCCGGCGCCGCCCACCCCGCTGCAGCCCCGGATGCGTGACGGACCCCACCTTGGTGCACGGCCCAGCATCGGCCTCGTCGTGAACCCGATCGCCGGGCTCGGAGGTCGGGTCGGGCTCAAGGGAACCGACACGCCCGAGGTGGTCGCACGTGCCCTCGCCCTGGGCGCGATACCCCAGGCGCCGCGCCGCGCGGCCGAGACCCTGCTCGCACTCCATTCGGTGGTTGCATCCCGCGGCGATCCGCAACCCGGGCTGCTCGTCGGCCCCGGCGACCTCGGTGAATCCGCAGCCCGGCTGGCAGGGGCAGCGGCGACGGTCGTCGTGGAAGCCGTCCACGACGGGCAGACGACCGCCGCCGACACCCGGCAGGTCGCCCGGGCATTCGAGTCGGCCGGCGTCGATCTCCTCCTGTTCGCTGGTGGCGACGGAACAGCGCGGGACCTCGCCGCCGCCGTCGACGAACGCGTGCCTACCCTCGGGATCCCGGCTGGCGTGAAGGTCCAGTCGGCGGTGTTCGCAACGAGCCCGCACACGGCCGGCGAGATCTCAGCCGCGTTCCTCGCGCCCGCCAGCCGCCGGACGACGGCTGAGCGGGAGGTCGTCGATCTCGATGAGGCGGCCTACCGGCGTGGCGAGGTTGCGCCCCTGCTGCACGGCTACCTCCGCGTTCCGGCGAGTCGGTCCATCCAGTCCCGCAAGGCACCCACGCCACCCGGCGAGGCCGCGGCAATGGCGGCGGCCGGCGCCGAGGTTGCGGCATCACTGCCGATTGGCCAACCATGCGTGCTCGGGCCGGGAACCACCGTTCGGGCCGTCGCGGAGCAGCTCGGTGTCCCGAAGACGCTCGTCGGCGTCGATGTCGTCGTGCCCGGCCCGGGTGGCGCTCGACTCCTGGCCGGTGACGCCGGCGAGCGAGAGGTCCGCGCGGCGATAGGGGCCGGACCAGTCTCGATCGTGGTGACCCCGATCGGTGGCCAGGGCTTCCTGTTTGGTCGGGGGAACCAGCCGATAGCGCCCGCGATCATCCGGGCAGCCGGGCGCGACGCGGTCATCGTCGTCGCGACCCCCGCGAAGCTGGCGGCACTCGGCGGGCGTCCGCTCCTCGTCGACACCGGTGACGCCGAGCTCGACCGGGCGCTTGCCGGGTTCATCACGGTCATCACGGGACGGGCCGAGCGAGTCGTGGTTCCCGTCGCCCCGGCCTGACGGCGTCAGCGCGGGACGGGGCGCCATCCGGGCCTCACCATGGACCGAATCGCCGCAGCCGACATGAGCGAAAGGAGCACCGATGGACACGCTGGCTGGTCGCCGGGCCCTGGTCACCGGGGGAGCGTCGGGTATCGGCCGGGCCTGCGCGCGGCTGCTCGCGGAGGCCGGGGCGGCCGTGGCCGTCGCGGACATCGACCCCGAGGCCGCCGAAACGGTCGCCTCGTCGATCCGGTCGGAAGGTGGGCATGCGATCAGCATCGCGTGTGACGTGAGCCGGGACGCGGATTGCAGCCTGGCAGTCGCGGCCGCCATGAGAGACCTCGGCGGTCTCGACATCCTCGTCACGAGCGCCGGCATCATCCGGCGGGCGGACGTCGTCGAGACGACGCCGGCCGAGTGGGATCGCGTGATGGCGGTCAATGTCGGCGGCGTCTTCCTCGCGGCGAAGCACGCCGTCCCGGTCATGATGGCGGCCGGCGGCGGATCAATCGTGAACATCGGCTCGGGCTGGGGGCTGAAGGGCGGTCAGCGGGCAGCGAGCTACTGCGCCTCAAAGGCGGCCGTGGTCAATCTGACCCGGGCCATGGCGATCGACCACGGGCCTGCGGGCATCCGCGTCAACTGCGTCTGTCCGGGCGACACGGATACGCCGATGCTCCGCTCCGAGGCCAGGCAGCTGGGCGAGGACGAGGCCACATTCATGGCAGGCTCGGCGGACCGACCACTCGCCCGGCTCGGCACGCCCGAAGACATCGCCCGGGCCGTCGTCTATCTCGCGTCCGACGCGGCCTCCTGGGTCACCGGCTCGATCCTCGTCGTCGACGGCGGCGGCCTGGCCTAGCTCCAGTTCCAACGGAGGCGGATCCTCAGCGCCGCTTGCAGCCGGATGGCTCGCGCTCGCCGTGTTCGCCATCGTCGACCCAGGCCCGGCGTCGGCCGACGATCCGGGCGGACAGCCTCCCGCCGCCGGTACGACGACCGGCGGGGCGATCGGCCGCGACCTGACCACCGAGCCGGCGATCCCGTACCGGGGGATGCGGAGGCGACCGGACGCAGGTGCCGACCCGGCCCGCGGCCTACTCCGCGTAGGCGACCCGCCCCCGGGCCAGGGTAAGCCGCACCAGGCCCTGGAGCTCCCGGCCGAGGAGCGGGGTGTTCCTGCCCTTGGAGCGCAGGGTTTCCGCGGTCACCATCCACGAGGCGGCCCGGTCGATCACCGCGAGATCGGCGATGTCGCCCTCGCGCAACCGGGGCGCGACGCCGTGCCGCTCCCCGAGGACCCGCGCCGGACCGGTCGTGAGCAGCTCGACCGCTCGAGCCAGCGACAGCCCGCCGACACCAACCGCGGCGAGCACGACCCCGATCGCGGTCTCGATCCCGCTGATCCCGTTTGCCGCCCAGCCGAACTCGACGTGCTTGTCGACCTCGGTGTGGGGCGCGTGGTCGGTGGCGATCGCATCGGCCGTGCCGTCGGCGAGCGCCACCATGCAGGCCGCGGCATCGTCGGCGCACCGCAGCGGCGGATTGACACGCAGCGCCGTGGCGTACGGGGCCGCGACCAGCGCGCCGTCCGTCCAGGGATCGCGCGCCCGGCCTCCGGGATCGACGGCTTCCCAGGCCCATCGCCGCGCACCGGCGATCCATTCGTCGGTGAAGCCCAGGTGATGCGGGGTGACCTCACATGTCACGGGGAGCCCGGCTGACTTCGCCGCGCGCACGTGAGCGAGCGCCGCTGCCGTCGACAGGTGTGCCAGGTGCAGCCGTGCACCCGGCACATCCCGGACGACGTCGGCCAGGATCGCGATCGACCGGGCGACCGAGGACGCCTCTGCGGCCACCGGCCAGCCCTTGAGGCCGAGCACGCTCGCGACATAGCCCTCGGACGCCTCGGCACCCTCGGTGAGCGTCGGGTCCTCGGGATGATCCAGGATCGGCAGGCCGAGCGCGCCCGCATAGGCCAGCGCGTTCCGCAGGATGGCCGCGGACCGGACCGGCGAGCCGTCATCGGAGAAGCCGGCGACGCCCGCATCGGCCAGCTCACCCAGCGCCGCCAGCGTCTCGCCCCGACGGCCCTGGGTGACGGCGCCGTGGACGAGCACCCGCACTGGTGAGCCGGATGCCGCGGCCGCCCGCTCCACCCTCGCCAGCACCGACGGCTCGTCGATCGCCGGCGTCGTGTTGGGCATCAGGCAGACCGTCGTGAACCCGCCGTGCGCCGCCGCCAGCTGCCCGGTCGCGACCGTCTCGGCATCCTCGTTGCCGGGCTCCCGGAAGTGGGCGTGGATGTCGACCAGGCCAGGCACGATCAGCGTCCCATCGGGTCCCAGGTCACCGGCCCCGGAACCCTCGAGCCAGGCGAGTCGTGCGATCCGGCCGCCCTCGACGGCGATCTCGGCGGCCCCTTCCCGGCCGGCCACCGGATCAACGGCCCAGCCGCGCAGCGTCAGCCCGTCGGCGAGCTCCCCGGGCTCCGCGCTCATGCGCCTTCCTCGGCGCGCCGAGCGGCCGCCAGGAGATAGAGCAGCGCCATCCGAACAGCGACCCCGTTCGCCACCTGGGTCGTGATCACCGATCGCGGGTCGGTCGCGACGTCGGCGGCGATCTCCACGCCCTCGTTCATCGGCCCCGGGTGCATCACCAGCACCTCGGGTCGAGCGGCTTCCAGCCGCGCCCGCGTCAGCCCGAACCGCGCCGCGTACTCGCGCAGCGACGGCAGCAGCCCGGACGCCATCCGCTCCTTCTGGATCCGGAGCGCCATCACGACGTCCGCGTCGCGCAGCGCGGCCGAGACATCGGAGGTGACCGTGAACCGGCGACCGGCTGCCCCCCGCACGGCCCAGCCCTCGAACCCGCGCAGCAACGTGGCCGGGCCGCAGAGCCACAGGTCGGCACCCATCGCGGTCAGCGTCCAGATGTTCGAGCGGGCCACCCGCGAGTGGAGCACGTCGCCCAGGATCACGACCTTGCGCCCCTCGAGCGACCCGTCCGGCAGCCGGGAGCGCAGCGTGTACAGGTCCAGCAGCGCCTGCGACGGGTGGGCGTGCCAGCCGTCGCCGCCGTTGAGCACGGGCCCGCCGAACACCTCGGCGGCGAGGTACGGCGCCCCGGACACCGAGTGGCGCATCACCAGCATGTCTGCACCCAGCGCCTCGATCGTGCGGACCGTGTCGATCAGCGATTCGCCCTTGGACACGGAGGACGAGGCGGCCGCGACGTTGACGACGTCGGCCGACAGGTTCTTGGCGGCGACCTCGAAGCTGACCCGTGTCCGGGTCGATGCCTCGTAGAACAGGATGGTCACGCTCACGCCACGCAAGGCCGGCACCTTCGGGATCGGGCGCGCGAGCACGTCGCGCATCTCGTCGGTGGTCCGCATGACGAGCTCGATATCCGCCCGCGACAGGCGGTCGACGTCGAGCAGGTGTCGATGGCCCCAGGTGGCAGGGGCCGGCGACACGGATCCGGGACGCTCGACCTCGGTGGTCATCCGCGGGCGTCCACGGCCGCCTCGAGGGCCGGCGCCCGCTCGATCTCGACCGCGTCCTCGCCGTCGATCTCGTCCACCAGCACGTGCACCAGCTCCTCGCGCGACGTGGGCACGTTCTTGCCCACGTGGTCGGCCCGGATCGGCAGCTCGCGATGACCTCGATCCACCAGCACGGCCAGGCGGATCGCCTGCGGACGCCCGAAGTCGATCAGGGCGTCCATGGCGGCACGGATGGTCCGTCCCGTGTACAGGACGTCGTCGACGAGCACCACCGTGCGACCGTTGAGATCGAACGGGATCTGCGTGCCCTTGACGATCGGCTGCTGGGCGACCAGCGACAGGTCGTCGCGATAGAAGGTGATGTCGAGGGCACCCACGGGGATCTCGGCACCCTCGTGCTCGAGGATCGCCGCTGCCACGCGCCTCGCGAGCGGCACGCCGCGCCGCTGGATCCCGATCAGCGCCAGCCCGTCGGTGCCGGCCTGCTTCTCGACGATCTCGTGGGAGATCCGGGTGATCGCACGCCGGATGTCCTCCGCCGCCATGATCCGGCGGCCGCTCATCGGCGGGTCTTGCGGCGGCGCACGGCGTTCCTCCTTCCCGGCCTCACGGGGCCACCCGGCCTCACGGGACCGGCGCGGAAATCGATGTCAGTCTAGCGCGACCCACGGCCGTCGGAACGCTCGCCAGGGACAGCCTGGGTGCCGGGCGCTAGTAGATCGAGACGGTGACCTTGGTCGTGCCCGACCACGATGCGCAGCCGCAGATCTTGAAGAAGTCGGGGCGGTACATGTCGACCACCCGGATCTTCTTGACCGGACCGTAGTCGGTCACGGTTCGCTGGATGCAGCCGGCGGCGCCGCAGATCCGCACGACCGTGCCCCGCGGCAGGCGCATTGCCGTGGTCCCGTTGTCGTAGAAGGAGGCATAGCCCGAGATCGTGTACCTGGGCTTCTTCCACGATGTCCCCGACGGCGAGGATGGCTGATCGACCTTCGGCCGCGATGTCGGACCGTCGGGGGCCGTGCCCGGCTCGGTGAAGCTCGTGTCACCCGTGAGGTGGCCGGCCGATGCATAGGCAGGGTCAGGCACGCCCGGGACCTTTGCGGTCGGGGCGCCCGCGGGGATGGTGACCGTTGAGAAGGCCGCCGGATCCAGCGCCGGGGTCGTCGAGGGTGTCCTCGAGCCCGCGGGAACCGGCAGCCCGGCCAGGGCGAGCGCAGCGATGAGCGCCGCGGTCGCGACGACCGATCTGCGTCGCATTACTGGGCAGAGGGTAGCCCATGTCGCCGATCCGTGCGAGAGGCGTCACGAGAGCGCGACGCCGGCATCGCGGCGTCGCGAGCACCGGCTCCCGGATCAGTGGACGACGTTGGCCCCGTTGAGCGCCGGCAGCCGGAGCCGGCCGATCGTCTTGCCCTGCCAGGCAAGCACCTGGACGCTGGTGTCGCCGCCCGCTTCGGGGGCTGCCCAGGCGAGCCGGCCGGCCCGGAGTGAGAAGCCGGCGTAGGCCGGGGCGTCGGCGAGCGTCGGCTCCGTGAGATCCGCGAGCCCCGTCGTCGGATCGATGTTGTACAGGCTCAGGCGGCCCACCGAGTCGGAACCCTGGTCGGTCACCCAGACTCCGAGCACGCTGGCGGAGTCGTCCCAGCGGACCTCCCAGTCGGTGATGGGTCCGGTCGCCAGCACCTGCGCATCAGGCCCGCCGGCGGGCCACGGTGCCAGGATCAGGCTCCCGGTGTCGGGGACCCAGGTGTAGCCGTCGTCTGCGAGCTTCACGGTGCCGTCCCACCACGCCGCCACCCGGCCGTCCCGGGCAACGGTCGGGCGCCACATCGTGTTGCCGCCCACGACCTGTTCGTCACCCGACCCGAGATCGAGCGTCGCCGTCACCGGCAGCCCGTCCACCACGCGGCTCACCAGGATCCGGTCGCCCAGCCAGCCGGCGAAGACCGATTCGTGGTCGGTCGTGACGGCGGTTGCAGTCGTCTGACCGCTCTGCCACACGTACACGTCGGGCCCGGCGGACCCGTCGGCCGGGCGGGCCGAGAAGGCGAACTCGCTGCCGTCCACCGAGTACCCGGCTGCGGAGCCGACGACCGTCACGTCCCGCGCGATCTCGATCGCCCCGTCGGGCCGTGGCGAGACCGCGACGCTGGGGGTCGGGGTGGCAGGCTCGGAGCTCGTGCCGGCAGACGGCGAGGGCGATGCATCCGGCTGGTCGGTCTGCCCAGGCTCATCGGTTGGCGACGGATGGGCGACCGGGGACGCGGACGGCGATGCTGCCGGTGACACGCTCGGCGTCGCGATTGCCGTGGGGGACGAAGACGCGACCGACGGCGTCGCGGTCTCGCCCGGCGTGGGCGTCGGGGTCGCGTCGCTGGGCGGCCCACCAGGCCCGCCCCGCGTCGGCGTCGCACTCGGCGTCGGCGTCGGCGTCGGCGCAGATGTCGGCGGGGCGCTCGAGGGTCGCGCGGACGGGCTCAGGGTCGCCACGGGGAGCACGTACACGCTCTGTGGCCCGGTGCCGCGCTCGACGACCACCATTCGATCCTGGGTCGGCGAGATGATCGCGTCCAGGTTGGCGGTACCGCCCAGCTGGGCGGACTGGGTGACGCCGAGGGTCGTTGGCAGGCCGCACGTGTCGGCACCGATCGGGCACACCTCGTTCAGTTGGCGGGTCAGGATCTCAACCGACCCATCCTGCCCGCGGCTGATCACCCGCAGATCGCCAGCGGCGAGCGCGATCGGGGTGGCCTCAGCGTCACCGCCCGTGGCCGGGCTGCCGGCCGGCGGCAGGAGCACGGACCCGTTGAGCAGGCCGGCCCCGACGACCATGACGACGGCCACCAGCCCGACGATCGGAGCCAGCGGGATCGAGCCGGCCCACCTGGATCGTGGGGCACTGCGACGGCCACCCGCGTCCATCACGGCGGCCGTGCGCGCCCAGAGATCGCGCGGAGGCTCGGGCTGGGCGACGCGCAGCGCGCGGAGATCGGCGCGCTGCACGTCATATGCCGCGGCCACCTCTCGACAGGCGTTGCAGTGATCGAGATGCGCCGACAGCCATGCGGCGTCAGCTGCGTCGAGGACCTCGTCCATCCGCCAGGCCGCGAGCTCGCGTGCGTGCGCATGCTCACGGGCGGCGCTGTCACGGCGCACCCATAGCCTCACGGTCGACGACCCGTCCGTGGCGCATCCGCTCCGGGTCGCCGAGCTCGCGCAGCATCAGCCGCCGCCTCGGCATCAGCCGCCGCCTCGGCATCGGCCACCGCCTGACGTTCTGCCACCAGTGCCTGCCGCAGGCTCTCCCGGGCACGGGTGAGGAGCGCCCGGGCGGCCACGTGCGAGATACCCAGCGTCGCCGCGAGCTCGAGACCCGTCAGATCGTGGAGCTCCGCCAGGAGCAGCGCCGACCGTTGTCGTTCCGGGATCCGCTCGAGCGCCCGCTGCAGCTCGCCGGACAGACGAGCGTCCATCGCAAGGTGCTCCGCCGACGGCACCGTGTTCCGCGTCTCGCCCGCGAGGGGTACGAACCGAACGATCTTGCGCCGCCTGAGGTCATCGAGCGCCACCCGATGGGCGATCTGGTAGAGCCACGCACGCGCGTTCTCGGGCTTCTGCAGCGAGTCGTAGGCCCGGTACGCCTTGACGAAAGCATCCTGGGTGAGGTCTGCGGCCAGCTCAGGGTCCCGGAGCATTCGGACCAGGTACGCAAAGATCTCGTGCTGGTGCCTGGCGAACAGGTCCTCGACGAACCGGTATGCCTCGTCGCGATCCCAGTCGGCGCTCACGGTGAGCCCCGCGGGCAGCGGCTGATGCTGTTCGAGCTCGAACGGATCTGCGACCACGGATGCTCCACGACGGGGGGTCGGCGGGGCGGGCCGATCTTGGGCCATGCGCTCCGAATCCCTGTGACGGCACAGGCGTGGCGCGTGTGACGATCCGTCCCCCCCACCCAGCTCACCGCCTCACACGCTCCCGCCGGCGCCAGATGCAGCCCCCGAGCGAAGCTCCTCCACTGCGTCCTCCGGTGACACCGGGTTGACGGGCAGGCCCGTCCCGAGCTCGAGGCCCGCGATCTCGCGCAGACGCGGATGGATCTCCCAGTGCCAGTGATAGGTCGAGTCGACCTGCTCCTGCAGCGGCGCGCTGTGCAGGATCAGGTTGTACGGCGGCGCGTCGAGGCTGGCGGCCAGACGCGCGAGCACCTGCCGCAGCGCCTCGGCAGCGGCCGCCAGGTCCGGGTCGGCGGCGCGGGCAAAGTCCGCGTCGTGGCGGCGGGGCACCACCCACACCTCGAACGGGGATCGCGAGGCATACGGCGCGAAGGCGACCGCGTGGTCGTCCGCGTACAGGAGATGGTCGGACCGGCGCACCTCGTCGCGAACGAGGCGGCAGTACGGGCACTCTCCCTCGCGGATCAGGAACCTGGCGGCGCCACCCAGCTCCTCGCCGACCCGATGCGGGATCTGGGGCAGGTCGTACAGGTCGAAGCACAGGTGATTGGTGCGCGCCCCCGCCTGAGCCCCCCAGTTTTGAACGATCTGCAGATGCTGCGTTCGATCGGCCCGGCGGGCCGCGACGATCTCGTCGCGGCAGCGGCGCAACAGGCCCTCGATGACCTCGCTACCGACCGCGTGGAGCGGCCGATGCTCGCCCGGCGGTGCGACGACGGTTCGCCACGAGCCGGCCGCGCGCGCGTCGCTCAGCATGACCTGCGCAACCTTCCCCTCGCGCGCACGCGCCTCGTCCTCGGTTCCGGCCACCGTGAACGCGAAGTCCTTGAGCACTCGGAGGCGGATCCCATCACCCGGTGGGATGCGGCAGTTGAAGCAGTCGCCTCGGTCATCGACAGGGGCCGCGGCTAGCGCGAAACGCTCGCGGGCAAACATCCGGTCTACGACCGTCGCAACCCACCAGCCGGTGATCGCATCCTTTCGAAGCTCGAACAGACCCTGACTCATGGTGCCAATCCCATCGTCGTCAGGCGGCCGTGGCGTTGACGAGCCGTTCGAGCGTGTCACGTTCGAGCGCGGGATCCGCACCAGGCGGCAGCCGGCCCGCGACGACGACCCCCAGCTGCCGGCCGAACGCACCCGCGAACGAGGTCGCCGCCCGCGCAACGCTCTCCGTCGTGGGGACCTCATCCCGCCGGCCGAGCTCGGATGCGATCGAGGCAGACGCGAGGCCGGGCATCCCGCAGGGGTTGATCAGACCGAAATCGCCGAGATCGACGCTGACGTTGAGGGCGACCCCATGGTATGCGACTCCCCGCTCAACCCGGACGCCGAGCGCGCCGATCTTGCGCGGCATCGGTCCAGCCGGATCAACCCAGCAGCCCGGATGCCCATCGCGCCGCCCGGCGGCCACCCCGTGCGCGGCGCATGTCTCGGCAAGGGCGGCCTCGAGGGCGCGCACGTACGGTCGGAGCAGGAGCGCTCGATCGGCCAGCCGGATGATCGGGTACGCCACCAGCTGGCCGGGCCCGTGATAGGTCACCTCGCCGCCGCGCTCGACTCGCAGCAGCTCGATGCCGCGCTGCGCGAGCATGGCTTCGGGCGCGATCACGTGGCCGGGATCGGCGTTGCGGCCGAGGGTCAGCACCGGCGGGTGCTCGAGGAGCAGCAGCTGATCGCCGATCCGGCCCGTCGCACGCGCGGCCGCGAGGCGTTTCTGGAGGTCCCAGGCGTCGCGGTAGGCCACCCGGCCCAGCCAGCGCGCCACGATCGGCGACGGCACGTTCGCGGCCGCTGAGGTCCCGCCGAGCCCGACCTCCCGATCCATGTCCGCACGATATCAGGCACAACCCCGCGGAGACCCCCGACAAACAGGGCGACCCATGAACACCGCCCGTCCCGCGCGACGCTCGTGTCCCTCGTGCTGGCGCAAGGTCGCGTCCCGGATGATGCGCTGCTGTCGGAGCTGGAGGCGGATGTCGCTGCCGGGACGCCGTACGAGGTCCACGCGGTGGGCGACGTGCTCTCACCACGGACGATCGAAGAGGCGGTGCTGGAGGGTCTCCAGGCGGCGGTCGCCGTCTGACCGGCTTGCTCGGGGCGGTGGTTCGACCGGGTGCTAGGCTGGCCGCAACCCGCCGTTCGTAGCCACGGATGACGGGCCAGGACCCGGAGGTGACGGAACCGCCTCCGGGTCTGATCGTCCAGGGGTGTTCTCGACGGGGCAGTGGGAGCAGCGACCATGGCTGACGGCGTCGGAGAGATGCGGCTCGTGGTGACGGCCCCCGACTACGACAAAGCGCTCCGGTTCTACCGGGACGTGCTCGGGCTCCGGGAGCTCGCCACGTTCGACGATGGCGGCGGCCGGGTATCGATCCTCGACGCGGGGCGGGCGACGCTGGAGCTGTCGGACGTGCCCCACACGAAGCATGTCGACCACCTGGAGGTGGGGCGGCGCGTGGCCGGCCACATCCGGGTGGCGTTCCGGGTATCCGATGCGGCGGCGACGACACGCGAGCTGGTCGCTGCCGGCGCCACGCTGATCGCCTCGCCGGTGGAGACGCCGTGGCGCTCGCTCAACGCGCGACTCGACGCGCCGGCGGGCCTGCAACTGACGCTGTTCCAGGAGCTCGTCCCGGAGCGCTGACGCGGACGGTCGGTCCGCCCGATCGCACGATTCGGGCATCGGGATCAGGATAGAGGGGTGACCGGCCCGGCTCTCGCTCCTGGCCGCCGGTGGATCCGGGGGCTGCCGCTCCTGACGGTCCTGGCAGCGCTCGCCATCGCCCTGGGCGCCGCACCCCAGCCGGCTGCGGCGCGGCTGGCGCGCTGGACCGGTGGCGTGGACCTGTATCGCACCGGCGCCTTCACGACCCAGCAGACATGGCTGTGGTGCACGGCGGCGGACGTCCAGATCATGCGCAACATCGTCGACCACCGGCACGACCACTCGCGGTCCGGTCAGCAAACCTACTTCTCCTACATGCGGCGACACGACCGGTATGCCATCCCGGTTTCCGACGGCGTCGATCCGGCGGGCTGGGCGGCCGGAATGCACCACTTCGTCGACACCCGCTACCGGCTTGTCGCGAGCGGGAGCTTCAGTTCGGCGCTGCGGTCCGCCGTGCGCAACCTGCGGCTAACCGGTCTGCCCGTCGGGATCACTGTCTCGCACGGCAACCACGCCTGGATCCTGACCGGGTTCACCGCAACCGCCGACCCTGCCGTCACGAGCCGGTTCACCGTGACCAGCGTGCGCGTCGTCGGCCCCCTGTGGGGCCTCCAGAGCCGGTCCTACGGCTACGACATGCGCCCGGATACCAGGCTGACGCCACGGCAGCTGCAGCGGATTCTTCACGCCGTGGCACTACGCGGGCGTGCGGATGGCCTGGGAGGGCGACTGGGTGTCGATCCAGCCCGTGGCGACCGAGACGGACAAGGCGCAGGCGGCGACAGCCAAGCCGAAACCCACGCCGAGCCGCACACCGCATGGGACACCCTCGACGACGATCGCGCCACCGTCCGCCCCGACATCTGCTGCGTCAACCGCATCGGACCCGGCGGCATCGGTCGCTGCCGCGTCGGCGTTCCCACAAACCTCCGACGATCCACCCGTCGTGGCACTGGTTGCGCCGCCCTCCGGCTCGCCCATCGCGCAGCCCACGCCGCACACCCTGCTCGCCGGTGACACGCGTGACCCGCCCGGCTTCGACTTCGACGCGGGCTTCGTCGCGCTCCTGGTGGTGATCGTAGCGGCGGGTGGCGGTGCGGTCTGGGCGAATGCCCGCAGGCGCTCCCGTCGACCGCGATAGAAGAGACCCCGCCGGCGGGCCGGGGTCTCTTGACGGCAGAACGATCGGAACAGGAAGCCTGACCAGCCAGGGTCAGCGAGGCACAGCCACACTGGTTGATCGGAGGTGGCGCAGCAGCATGACCCGGCCGGTGAACATCAGCACGGCCGCGAGCGCCGCGAACACCGCTGTCGTCAACCAGGCAACCTCGTAGCCGCTCGCCGACACGAGCGCGCCGACCAGCAACGGGCCGATCATGGCGCCGGTCGATGGACCCAGCCGCACGACCGCCATCGCGGTCGCGGGTGACGTCGGGTTCGACCGGGCGATCGCGAGCAGGACCAGTCCCTGATACCCCCAGCCACCCGCGAACGCCAGGATCGTCGCCAGGATCGTGACGATCCCCGAGCTGCCCGCGGCGGCCAGGGCCAGGTAGCCCGCGACGCCGAACACCTGCAGCACGATGACAACGCGGAGCGAGCCCCGGCCGAGCCGGTCACCGATCCAGCCGCTGAGGATCCGCATCGACACGCCGCACAGGCTGCCGACCATGAGCAGCAGCCCGGCGCCCGATGCGTCGAAGCCGCGGGCGACAGCCGATTCGACGGTGAACGAGGCGAGGGCATTGCCGCTGGCCGCACCAAGTCCGGCGGCCAGCGCGATCACCAGCAACGCCGGGATCGGGGCGTCACCCTCGCGGAACGGACGGTCTGCCGGGCGAGCGAAGGGCCGCGGGCGACCCGCCAGCCAGACAACGACGATCGAGACGGCCGCGGCCAGCACGAATGCCCATCGCCATCCGATGGTCAGACCGACAGCAGGAAGCGCCAGACCGGCGAGCATCCCGGCCAGCGGGATCGAGGATTGCTTGACGCCGTACGAGAGCCCCTGGCGCTCACGCGGCACGGCGGTCGCCAGCAGGTGATTCGTGCCGATCTGCGCGACTGCGCTTCCGATTCCCGCCACGAACAGCCAGGCGACCAGCTCGAGCCAGGTGTGGGCCGCGGCCGCCATGCCGAGCGTGGCGATGGCCGTGACCATCGCTCCAGCGAGCAGCGAGCGCTGGGGGCCGATGCGCTCTGACACGAGCCCGGCCGGGACCGAGAAGACGATGGAGGCAGCGTAGAAGGCCGCGATCGCCGCGCCCAGCCCGAGCTCGTCGAACTGCAGCTCCGAGCGCACCAGCACCGCGAGCCCGCCGACCAGGAGGGCTGGCAGGGCACCGAGGGTCGAGGCGCTGATGGCGGTGGCGACGATTCTGGGCAGTCCGGGACCCGGCACTTCGGGCCGGTGGCCCCCTCGCCCGGTCAGCGTGGCATGACCGTCGACAACCCGAGGAGCCTCGCGGCCTCGGCCATCCGCTCGTCGTAGGTGACGATCGCCTCGAGATCGTCACCGATGGCCATCGCGGTCGCGAGGTGAACGGCATCGGGCGTGCGCAGCACCCGTGGCTCGAGCATGCCGGCAGCATCGAGGATCCGGTCGTCGATCCCGACGAGGTCCACCCGCCGGAGACCCTCTCGAACGGTCGCCAGGGCCTCGGCGCCCAGGTGGCGCACGGCGCGCAGCGCCTCCGTCCGCAGCAGCGCCGACGACACCCGACGGTGCTCCCGGGAGGCCAGGAACCCTCTCAGGGCCGCTGTCTCCGGCTCCTCGACGGCGAGCTTCACGAACGCCGAGCAATCGAGATACAGCGCGCTCACTCGGCGCGCCCCTCCGACACGCGCGTCGACGGCGCCGCGGAACCCGCCGGGAGCGGGATCGGCCGGAGCTCCAGCAGGTCAGCCTGCGCCCGACGCAGCAGGCCCTCGCGCTCGAGCCGGGCGAGACCGCTCGGCATGGTCTTGAGCAGGACGGCGACGGGGCGGCCACGGTCGGTGACCTCCACGGTCTCGCCGGCGGCCACGCGTCGCAGGATCGCGCTCGCCTGTTGCCGCAGCTCTCGAACGCCGACTCGCTCCATGTGCAACACCGTAGCACATGGGTAGTGTCCCGGGCGCCCGGCCTCGACGTACCAGGCGAATGGGCGTGAGCTCGTCGGTCGTCACACGTTGGGCGTGGGAATCGTGCCGGGCCGAGCGTTGAAGAGGCCAAGCGACACTTGGCCGATGCTGACCGCGTGGGAATGCTGTTGGCATGTGGATGCGAACGGGACTCACCACCGCACCGCCACCCAGCGCCACGTCGCGCAGCCGGGCTGGGTCCCACCGGGTGGCCGGCGTGGCCGGTGGCTCGAGCCGTTCCGGCTGCCTCTGATGGCCGACCGGGAGATTTACCGCTCGATCAGGGCTCACGAGCGCTCAACGAATGGATCTCGGTGACGTGACGGCCCCTCGGCGCACGGTGGGCATCGGCATCCGCGCGGTTGCTGTCGTGCTGATGCTCGCTGCGGCCATCCTGGGGTCACTGACAGCGGCCCCGACGACGCGCGGCGACGATTTAGTCGTCCGGGCAGTGCTCTTCTACTCACCCAGCTGCCCGCATTGCCACCAGGTCATGACCGAGGACCTGCCCCCGATCCAGGCCAGGTTCGGGGATCGCCTCGTGGTGCTCGCGGTGGACGTCACGAGGCCTGTCGGCGGAACGCTCTACCAGGCGGCGATAGCCCGGTTCGAGATCCCGGCCGACCGTGTCGGTGTCCCCACGTTGATCGTCGGTGAGGTGGTTCTCGTCGGATCGCTGGAGATCCCGCAGCTGTTGCCGTCGCTCACCGAGTACCTGCTCGACGCGGGCGGGAGCGCATGGCCGGCGATCCCGGGCCTCGACGAGGTGCTCCCCTCGCCACAGCCGAGCGCCATGCCGGTGCCGGAGGCGGTGGTGGCGTCGCCCGGGGCGAAGGACTCGGCCGCCCCGGCCGTGGTGGGAGGGTTGACCTCGACCGCGGGGTCGCCCGTGGCGGACGCGCTCGAGCGGGTCGGCCGAGACGCCGTGGGCAACGCGCTCGCGATCCTGGTGCTGGCCGGCCTGCTCCTGTCGCTCGCGTGGGTCGCGGCTCGTGTCCGGCGCACGCACGGGCGCATCGCGCCCGGCTCCCCGTCGAGCTGGATCGCTTGGACCTCCCTGGCCGGGCTCGCGGTTGCCGCGTATCTCGCCAGCGTGGAGGTCGCCGGTACGTCCGCCGTCTGCGGCCCGGTCGGCAGCTGCAATCTTGTGCACGCCAGCGTCTACGCTCGACTGCTCGGCGTCCCGGTGGGGCTGCTGGGCATGGCCGCATACGCCGCGGTCCTTGGCTGCTGGCTCGTCGCGCGTCGGGCGCGCGGACCGACGGCCACGGTCGCTCGTTACGGGCTCGTTGGGCTGGCCGGGGCCGGAACGCTCTTCTCCGCATACCTCACGTTCCTCGAGCCGTTCGTCATCGGCGCCACGTGCGCGTGGTGCCTCCTCTCGGCGCTGCTGATGGCCGCCACGCTGCTCCTCGCCGTGGCGTCGATATGGCCTCGCCGACTCACGACGACATCAGCCCCTTGAACCGGAGCCACGCGCCGCTCCCGCATGTGCTCCATTCCGGGTGAGATCCGCGGCGGCGTGCCGGACGGCGACCGACGTCAGGCGGGATCGGTCGGGACGCGCCCGTTGTCTACCCGGGCCTCACCCGCCCCGGCGGTCACGCTCGTACTCCCGACGGTCAATGCAGCCGCTCGACCAGATTGGTGATCTGGCCGGCCGCGCAGGCGAGCGCGGCCTCGTCCGGATCCACGAGATCCGTGACGATGGGCCGCACGCCGGCCGCGGAGATCCGGTCATTGGCGCCGCGGCCCATGCCGCGCGCGACGAGGTACTCGCAATCCGAGATGGGAGCGATCATGTCATCGTGGCGCGCGTCGGCCGCCGCGCCCTCGTGCGAGCCGTCGCCGCCGTGGCCCGCGCCTTCCAGGTGCGGAGCCGACTTCGGGCGCGTCTCGCGCCGAACGACAACGCCGTTCTCGACGGTGATCACGAGGTACGCACGGGCGCGGCCGAAATGGGCGCTGATGGTCTGACCGTCGTCCGTGACCAGGGCGATCTTCATGGTGCTCTCCAGGGATGGGCGGAACCGTGACCGGGTGATCGTGCCGCCGCCAGACCATACATCGGTGCACGGTTGCAGCATCGGATGCCGCGCTCCATCGCGTGAGGGTCGAGGAACGTAGCCGGGTCCGCGCGGCGACCCGGTGGCATGTTCCTCAGGCGCCGGCCGCAACGAAGATCAGATCCGTCCCCACGCCCGCCAGGAAGCCGACGAACAGGCCCCACAGGGTCAGCTCCCAGGAAGCCCGACGACCGGCGACGATCAGCCCACCGACGACGTGCAGGATCGCTCCCGCGGCGAGCGCGAGGAAAGCGACGAACAGCACGGGCGAATCGACGGCCGTGCCGACGACGGTACCGAGGTAGGTTGGCCCACCGCCCACGAGGCCAGCCAGAGCAAGCCAGCTCCATGGGGGGCGGACGTCGCGGGCGACCAACGGGCGAGGACAGTATCGTGACGCATCGTCTGGAGAGCGTTACGGCAAGCCGTCTCCCGTGGGGTACCGTGACGCATTTCGGATGTGTCGCCGGGAGAGGCTTCCGTCCTTGCCCAGCTCTGGCACAGGGCGCCGGGCTGTCGATCGCGGGCCCGTGCCGAGGCCACCAGGGGGAGGGCGCAGCGGACGTTTGTGCGCCGTCGCGCTGCGCCATGGTGGCCGCGTCAGACGCCGCCCAGGATCTCCGGCGCCGCGTCAGGATCGCGCTTCCCCGTCCCCGGAGGGTCGTCGAGCCGGTCGTTCTCCTCCCAGGCCGGTTCGCCGGTCTCCCGATGCCGCTCACGACCCGCCTCGCGTCGCTCGTGGCGCGGTGGCGGCTCCGCTTCCGACACATCCGGCGCGCCCGTCAGGGTTCGCTTGATCCAGGACAGCAGCGACATCAGCGTCTCCTTCGCGACAGTCGACTTGCGCGAACCGGCCGGACCTGGAGTCTCAGCTGCGCCGCGCGACGAGGACCTCCGAGCTGACGGCCCAGGCGGTTGCGACCTCGCGGTGGACGACCATCCAGTCGTGCTCCTCGAGGAGGTCGAGCAGCTCGATCGGCCGACAGCCACCCACGAGCATCGGGCGGCGGCGCCAGATCCGAGTCCAGGTGTCCGACACGAGGCGCGACAGGCGCCCGCTGCCGGGCGTGATACTGACGAGGCCCAGGAGGCCGTCCGCCCCGAGGATGCGGTTGGCCTCGGCCAGCCAGCGCCGGGCATCGGCGGGCGTCATGAGGTCGAGGACGTAGTTGGCAAGGAACCGATCGGCCGCGCCGTCGGCGACCGGGAGGGGTGGCTGCCCGGCAATCCGCACGGCGCTCGCGCGATCTGCCCAGTTCCGCAGTCGCGTCGCCGCGATGGCAGTCATCCGCTCGCTCAGCTCGAACCCGCGGTACGTCGCAGCCGATGACAGGTGTTCGCGCAGCAGCGTCCGAGCGTAGCGCCCCGTCCCGCAGCCGAGCTCGACGACGGCCCTCGCGGTCTCGAACTCGCCGAGCTCGAGCAGCCGGTCGGTCGCCGGATCCTCGTAGAAGCGCTGGGTGTCCTGGCCGCGGCCGATGCGGTCGTAGTAGCCACGGATCGCGGCGAGTTCAGGCATCGGCGCGGGTCTCCCGGGTCGCCACCCACGGATTGGCGCTGCCCGAGCTCCCGACCTCCTGGTGCGTGACGCGTAGCCCAAACGCGGCGAACAGCCCGTCCATTATCGCGAATTCAGCTCGCCGGTGACCATCCCGAATGGGGCTCGACGGGGTAGCGCTGCACGCTCCAAGGATAGGTCCTGCCGCTCCGGCCGTGGTGGTGACGGCGCACCGGCTGGTTGGCCCGGCCTGCCAAGCGGACGCCGCCTCTTCAGGCAGGCGTTGTGGGGGAGTTATCCGCTGCACGAACGCTGTGACTCTTCTCAGAGCCCGCTAGAATGGGCCGCGCCAACAGGCAGACGCTCTATCCGAGCGTGCGCCGAGCGGGAGTAACTCAGTTGGCAGAGTGTCTGCTTCCCAAGCAGAATGTCGCGGGTTCGAATCCCGTCTCCCGCTCCACTTCCCCCTTCTGAACTCAGAACGACACCCAGTTGCCACAGAGCCTCCCGGGCAACAGGCAGGGTAAGATCGAGACCAACCAGCCAGCTCCGATCCCTGGCCTCAAGCTACCACTCGACCTCATGCCCGAACCCGATCCGACCGAGGCGACACCGTCCGCCGTGGAGCACCGCGACGGGCCGTCGGGCGGCGTTCGGGGCCGGATCGACCTCCTCGGCCTCGACCGCCCAAGCATTGCGGCGGCCAGCCTTCAGACAGGTCCTGGTCCTGCCAGCCGCGAAGGCGGTGACGTCGCCTGCTGGGCGAGCCTGGTCTGTCAAGGATGTGGAGGCGTGACGACCGATCCGGCTCACGACCTCCAGCATCGGAGATGGCTAGCCGCCCTGGAGCACGAGTAGATCGGCTGGATGCTGGCCCGCGACCATCGGGACTCGCGACGTCCAGTCGAGCGGGCCACGCCGGCCAGCGGGCGGACCCAGCGAAGCCGCGAGCGAACCGCCCTCGCGACTAAGGGGCGTCGTTCGGTGTGGGCTGCGGTCCGAGGCGGGCTGGAAGCTGTCCGCGACGTTGGATCCCGAGCTTCGAGAAGGCGCGGCTGAGGTTCGCCTCGACGGTCTTGGAGCTAACGAACATGACCGACGCGATCTCGCGGTTCGTGAGGCCGGTCGTGCCAGCTCAGCCGTTCGCAGCTCCGCGAGCGTCAGCGCCGCGGCATCCGCTGTGCGCCTCGCCAGCGTCCGCTGCGCCGCCTCGTCGACGCGCAGGGCCCAGAGGCGCGCTCCCGACCCCATGAAGATCGCCCTGGCCTCGTGGAACGCCGCGATCGCCGCCGAGCGGTGTCTGCCACGCCGGTCGATCTCTCCCATCGCCCGGAGCGATCGGGCGAGCTCCAGACGGTGCTCGAGGAGCCGTCCCATCGCGACCGCATCACCGACCGCGATGCGCGCTCCAGCGAGATCGCCACGGGCGGCCAGCAGGAGCGCCCGACAGCGAAGCGCAGAGGCTCGCGCCCATGACCGCTCGGTCCGATCGGCCGACCGCTCGAGCAGCTGGAGCAAGGTCTCGGCCGCGTCAAGCTGGCCCAAGCCGATCCGGGCCTCGATCACCTCGGGCAGGAACGGGGCACGTGCCGGCTCGATCGACGCGCCCTCAACCCCCAGTTCTCAAGACCGCCGTTGCAGGGTCCCGGCATTCACCGGCGAAGAGTGCCCGTAGAGTCACGCCGCCTCCGCGCGACACTCTAACTGGACAGATTCCCGACCCGTCGCCGTGCCTGTGTCACTACGCTGGCCGGCTGCCACTTCCCAAGCAGAATGTCGCGGGTGCGAATCCCGTCTCCCGCTCCACCTCCCCGATCCGCGCACTGCAGGTTCATCCACACCCGGCGGGATGCTATGTTCCCGCCTGTCCGGATTGAGTGACCGTTCGCCCGGGAAGGGGCAGCGGCATGGGTCTCATCCGTGCAGGCGCAGGCCCACTGGACGTCCGCCCGCCGAGCGGTAGTCCCCAGTGATCGCCTCCGCGCCAGGCCTCGATGACGGTGTAGGAGGTCGGCTCAGAGGGAGAGGACCAGATGGACGCCAGCAAAGGTTCGGGTCCAGCGCAGTACGAGAACGCCAGCAGGTTCAACGCAAGGGTCGCCCTGCACGCGAGGTTCGCCACCAATCCGCGACCGTGGCCCGCGTGGGTGTTCGATCAACTCGAGGGATCCGAAGGCTGCAGCGTGCTCGAGCTCGGCTGCGGCACCGGGATGCTCTGGCAGGTGAATGCCCCGCGCGTCCCGGCGAGCTGGACCCTGGTGTTGACCGACAGTTCGGAGGGCATGCTCGCCGAGAGCAGACGGCGCCTGGACGGGCTCGCGTCTCATATCGAGCTGCGCGTCATGGACGCGCAGGAGATCGACTTCCCCGATCGCGCCTTCGAGATCGTCATCGCCAACCACGTGCTCTACCACCTGCCCCGTCGCGAGCGGGCGATCGCCGAGGCGCGACGCGTCCTGCGAAAGGGCGGGGCCTTCCACGCGACGACGGCGAGCCTCGACAGCCTGGCTGAGCTCAGGACGCTGATGTACGAGTTCAAGAGCGTCGCGACCTCCGCCCACGATGCCGTGCCCGGTCCGCCTCCGCGCGAGCGAGCCCAGCCGGTGGTCGCCGCCTTCTCGCTCGAGAACGGCGCGGCGCAACTGCGCGAGAGCTTCGGGAGCGTCGACACCCGGATCTATGCCGACGAGCTGAGGATCACCGACCCGGACGCCATTGTCGGCTACTTCCTCTCCCTCAACGAGATCCGCGAGGGCGAGCAGGTCCTCGTGGATGACGAGGTGGGCGCCTTCCGTGACTTCGTCGCGGCCAGGATGGCGCGAGATGGCGAGCTGCGCGCCACGGCGAAGTCGGGCATGTTCGTGTGCCGATAGTGTTGCCGGCGGAGGCAGAGCCCCTTTGACGACACCCCAACCAGTGTCGAATTGCTCGCCGGTCTACGCTCACGCCACAACGCTCACGAGGTCAGGACTTCCCAAGCAGAATGTCGCGGGTTCGAATCCCGTCTCCCGCTCCAGTTCCCCCGTTTCGTTCCCAGCGCGACACTCCAACCGTGCCCGGCAACGTCCGGGAGGGCGGTCGAGCTCGAGCATGGCGCTCGGGGCTCGGCGGGTATCCCGAAGGCAAGCGCAGTGATGGCGTCGCTCGCTCGCCCCCAGCCCGTTCGCGACCAAGGGCTCTGGCGCCGATCCGTGTGAACCCGACACCGTAGAGGCCGCATCGGGCACTGGCTGAGGACTCGCAACCGCCGGGGGCAGTGAACCTCGGGCAGGGTCGCCGCATCTGTACCTGTAGACGACACCCTTGGGGTGTCCGGCCGGCGGCCACGGAGGCCGGTGACGAAGATGGGCGGAGCGAAGGGATCGGGATCGCTCCCTTCGGCGATGCCCGCCTTCGCCGGGGTCGGCCCCGTCACCAGCACGAGCTCGCGAGTTCGGATCGTGGAGCTTGCCCGCGCGGGCGACAAGGCCGCCTTCGAAGAGCTCGTGTCGAGCTGGGTCGAGCCCGCCTTCCGCATCGCGCTCGCCATCGTGGGCAACGAGGCCGACGCGCGCGACGCGACCCAGGACGCGTTCCTCGCCGCATGGCGCAGGCTGCCCCAGCTGCGCGACCCGGAGCGCTTCGACGCCTGGCTGTACCGGATCCTCGTCAACAGCTGCCGCGGACTGCGGCGGGACAGGCAACGAGTGGCGGTGCGGGAGATCCACGTGACCGCTCCTGGGGAGGGCGAGGAGCCCGTGGACCCAGACGGCGATCTCATTGAGCTCAGCCAGAACGGCTGAACGGCGTTCACACCGGGGGCGTACGCTCCCCGGGAACCGAGTCGGTGGCGTCTCCAGCGCGCAGCCGTCGTGCGTCCTGCCGGCTCGACGGAGGAAAGCCATGGCCGAGCACCCGAACGCGAAGGTTGTTCGCGAGATGAACGAGGCGATGAGCAACGGCGACATGGAGGGCGCGGCGAGCCGGGTGGCCAACGATGTCGTCTGGCATGAGATCGGTCGTGCAGAGCCGCGCCGCGGCAAGGCCGAGCTGGCGGCGTCGATGGACGAGTGGGGCCCCTACAGCATCACCTTCGAGATCCACGACATCGTCGCCAACGATGATCACGTCATCGGCCTCGGCACCGCGCACGCCACCCACGGCGACCGCTCGCTGACCTATCGCGTGGCGGAGATCTACCATCTCCGTGACGGCCAGGTCACCGAGCGCTGGGCGTTCTCCGACGACACGCAGGTGATCGCCGACTTCTTCGGCTGATCGGCCCGGCTGGGTCTCAACGGCCGCCTCCCGTCGCCCGAAACCAAGTCGGTAGCGTCCGCGCGGCCATCGACGACTCATTCGATGATCACCAGCGGTGCGATCCCGGCCCGTGGCCCGACCAGCTTCGGCGCCGCGAGCTTGGGCTCCGGGCCGCGGTCCGCCTGGCGGGACTCGAGCTCGGCATCAAGCAGCTCGACCAGCCTCGGGAGGCTCGAGCGGAGCGCTTCCCCGTACGCTGCGCGGACCTGCGCGGCGAGCGCGCGGTCCCGCTTCGCCTTCGGCGCCGCGAACCGGGTCGAGGATGGTCCGGTCGGTGACGTAGTCGTAGGGCCGCCAGTCGAGGATCTCCTCGATGACCGAATACCTTGCCGACATCGGCAAGGTATTCGGTGTAGCCGGAGATGTCGGCGATCAGGAAGCAGGTGGGCTGCGGCGTGGAGAGCATCAGTCGCGGTTCAGGCGCTCCACCACCGGGCCCATTGCCTCGAGCGTCGCGATCGTCGTCGGCCAGGGCAGGCATTCGACCTGGGTCACGCCGACCGCGGCGAAGGCCCTGATGGCATCGGCGACCTGATCGGCGGAGCCCCGGACCGGCACGCCGAGGCCCATCGCCTCCACGCCGGTCGCCTTCGTGGGCTCCACGAAGATCCCCGCCGACCGTCCGATCGTGGCGGGATCGCGCCCGATCGCCTCGCATGCCGCCTCGACCTGCTGGATGAGCGGCGCGAACTCAGCGGGCTCGCTGCGCTCTTGCGCGTAGTAGCTCCAGACGTCCGCGTGCCGGGCAGCGAGCGCGATCGTCCTGGGTTTCCCGGCACCCAGCATCAGGGGGATGGCCCCGGACCGCGGCCCTCGTGGCCGCGAGTCGAGATCCCTGGCCTGATGGTACGGCCCGTCGTGGTCCGCGTGACCGGTCCGGAGCATGGGCATGATGATCTCGAGCGCATCCTCGAACCGGCTGACGACGTGATCGAGTGGGAGACCGAAAGCCGAGGCTTCGGCGTCGCCGCTGCCGGCACCCAGGCCGAACACGAATCGCCCATCCGAGAGCTCGTCCAGCGTCTCGACCGCGCGGACCGTGAGCCCCGCGTTGCGCTGGTTCGCCGACATGACCCAGGTTCCGACCTCGATCCGTTCCGTCGCCTCGGCGACGGCGCCGGTCATCGCGATGCATTCCCACCAGCCGCGAGGTCCGGGCCAGACGGACACCCGCCAGAGGAGCTCGTCGGGAACCCAGACCGTGTCGAAGCCGATGGCTTCCGCGAGCCTGGCCATGGACCGCAGCTCGTCCCAGCGGTGGGGCCGCCCGGTCTCCGGGTCCTCGTAGAGCGGGAGCACGAACCCGAGCTTGAGGTCACGCATGCGTATCGCCTCTCCATCAACGACGCATGGGCCGGTCGTCGACCGCTGCGCGGCACCGGACCAATCGTTGCACGCCCGTCCACCCGGTCGTGCGAGACGCCATGACCTCGCCAGGCTCCCTCGCCCTCTCACGCTGCTGCGCTCGCGACGCCGGGGGCTTCGAGACACCTCGGACCAGGCCCTCGACACGCCCGGCGGGAGCGGCGATGATCCGACGATGGCATCAGGCGGCGTGGTGGGCGCGAGCATCGACACCCGGTCGTGCGGCCACCCCGTCCCAAGCCGGATCGCCGATATCACGCAAACGTGGTGCACCGCGTGTGGTCCGACGATCGAACGGCCGACGAGGACCCGGGCGAGCACGTCTCCGAACCGGTGAACGACCCGATCGTGGCCCTCGCTGAGGAGGCGGACCGGCGCACCGACGACGGCGACCCGAAGGGTGGCTTGGCGCTCGCGCGCCGTGCCGTCCAGCTCGCGGCTACCGGTGGGACGCACGGCGCCCGCGCGGCCGCACGACGGGCCCTGGGACGGGCCTGGTACGGCCTCGGAGACTACGGCGTGGCCCGGATCGCCGGCGAGCAGGCCCGCGCGTTCGATGCGCAGGAGGACCCGAACGGACCAGCTGTCGGCGAGGACGACGACCTCATCGGCGTGTCCATCCTCCAGCTCGGCGACCCGGTGGCCGCGGTCAGCATCCTTCGGTCGGCCTCGGCACGGCTCGAGGCAGCGCGCGGGCCTGGACACGAGACAACGATCCGGGCCCTCGGAAACCTGGCCGCCGCCCTGGCGCGCGCGGGAGATGAGCGGGCCGCCGAGGCGACCGGCCGCGAGGCGCTCGAGCGCGCTGAGCGGTCGCTCGGCATCCATCGCCAGACGGCGATGATCCTCAACGGCCTGGCCGTTCGCCTCGGCCGTTTCCCCGATCGGGCGGCGGAGGCGACGTCGCTCTCGGAGCGCGCCCTGGACGTGGCCCGGGAGTCGGTCGGGGCGGAACACCCGCTCGCACTCAGCCTCGCGGCCAATGTCGCCATCCGCCGCGCGAACGCCGGCGATCCGGCGGCCGCGGACCTCCTTCGCGAAGCCCTTGCCGTGCACGAGACTGCCTACGGCCCCGATCATCCGAGCATCGCCTTCGTGCTGGTAGCCCTCTCCGACGTCAGCGACGATCCCGCCGAGGCCAGGCGCGCGATCGCGAGGGCGACCCTGATCCGCCTGCGATCGCTCGGGCCGATCGCCCGGCCCACGCTCGAGGCATTGAGCAAGGCCGTTCGCCGGTTCGCGCCGCGCGGGCCCGGCGAGCCGGTCTCGCCCGAGGCAACAGCGATCTACCGAGACTGGGCAGTGCTCGATCCGGGGGCCGTGCCGGTCGCGCTGCCGACTGCTCGCCGGCGCTCACCCGAGGAAGCCGGGGCCAGCCTCGGCAGGACGCTCGAACGGTTCCTGGGTGACGTCGCGCTGCCCGACGAAACGCGCGCGACGGTCGCCGCCCTGTACGCGAGGGCCGACGCGGCCGCCGCGGACGGGGCCTACATGTCCTCGATCGCGTCACTGGAGCGGGCGATCCGAACGATCGAAGGCGCGAGGGGGCTGGCGACGCCCGACCTGATCGAGCCCCTGCGCCGCCTCGGCGCGATCTGCCTGGCGGCGGGAGCGGAGGACCGCCTGCTCGAGCTTCGCCGCCGGATCGCCGACCTCGCCGAGGCGGCGTACGGCCCGGGTCACCCGCTGGCGACGATGGCGGTCATGGCGTACGCGGACCAGGAGCGCCACGAGTTCGGCGGGCTGAGCGACGCCACCGCCGAGCGGGCGAGCGCGGCGGTACGAGCCACCTTCGACGACGAGGCGCGAAGCGTGCGGCTCGTGGGGCGAGCGTTTGCGGCCGTGCCGGCTGACCAGCGTCGGGTCATCCCGCTTTCGGTCGCCCGCGCGGAGGCGTTGCGCACGATCCACCCGGACGGCCCGCTCGCAGGGCTCGACGCGATCCACTGGGCCGGTGTCGGACACGCCTACGGCCCGGCACGGGACACGCCCGACGAGATTCGGCTCCTGCGGGCCGCGGATCCCGACCTGCGGGACGACGCGCTGGAGCGACTGACGGGCTCGATCTGCCACCAGGGCTCGGTCTATCCGGCGTCGGCGACGGCGGTGCCGTTCCTCGCCCGCCTGGCGCTTGACCCGACCCAGCCGGATCGGCCGGGCATCATCTGGCTGCTCGCCATGCTGGCCCGCGGCGCGAGTGATCCGTCAGCAGATCAGACCGTTGGCCGGGCCATCCGCGACGCGATCGCCCCATATGCCGATGCGCTCCTGGCATCGGCTGACATGGTCACGGACCTGGGCGGCGCGGTCGCCGAGCTTGCCGACGCGATGCAGCCGAATGCACCCGGCGATCGATGGCCCTGACCGCAGGCGAGCTCCATGCCGCAGCTCGCAGCTCGCTCGGCAGCCCACTGGCCGGGCTCGGCTTCCGGCGCGTCGCGAAGACCAGGATGGCGAGCTGGGTCCGAGTGGAGGGGGACCGATGGCTCCTCCTCTGGTTCCAGCCGCACCGATGGAACGGCGTACAGTCGGCCGGCTTCAGGTTCACGGTCGAGCTGCGCCTCGCCGCCCAGCCCGTCCTCTACTCGGCCGGACCAGTTGCCCGGCTGCCGGAGCTGCTCTCGGGGGAAGACCGCGAGACGCTGCGCCAGATGGAGAACCAGACGCTGGCGCGGATCCCACCGCCGGATGCGCGCCTACCTGCGCACGCTGCTCGGAGAGCATGCGACCGACCCTGCTCGCCGACTGGAAGCCACGGCTCCAGCCCTACCGCAACGACGAGGACGTCTGGTTCAGGATCGCCGACCGACCAGACCTGGAGGCGCTCCTGGCGTTCATCGCGCGGGTATTGCCGGAGGCCATCGACCGGTTCCTCGCCAAGCACAGGGACTCGCCGCTGGGCGCGGCGCTCGTGCCGGGAACGGCGGCATGGGGCCGACTCGTGGCCACCTTCAACGATGGGCCGGGCGCCCGCATCTGGGCCGAGGTCCAGGAATCATCGGACCACGCGGATGCCCTCGACGAGGCCGTCGCCCTCTGGGGCGAGGTGTTCGGGGAGTGGCTTGCCGACGAGGGCCACGCGCTTGCCCCAACCTCCATGGACGAGCTCCAACGGGCGCTCCACCTGGCTGAGGATTGACTGCCCGAGAAGCGATTGAGTGGAGCACCGACCGTGATCGGCTGTGCCGTGCCAGCGGCGGCCGTCAGGGGTCCTCGCCCATTCGGTGATAGTGTCGCGACCCGGGGGCTGCCAGGGGGACCGGCCCGGCCGCGGGCTCCATCAGGAAGACGTGCCACGTGACGCAGCTCTGCGAGCACTTCGAGATCGCAATTCGGGTCGAGCCGCCGCTGGAGGTCTGCTCGGCGTGCGTCGAGACCGGCGGCACCTGGGTGCATCTCCGCCAGTGCCTCACCTGCGGGTGCACGAGCTGCTGTGACCAGAGTCCAAACCGGCATGCCACGGCCCACTTCCATGAGACGGGGCATCCGATGATCCGGACCGCGGAGGCTGATGAGGACTGGCGATGGTGCTTTCCCGACGATCGCCTCTACCTCCCGGATCCGGCCGGAGACGAGGATGACGAAGCGTGATCCGCGGGTCATCGGCTGGGTCGCGACGCCGCACGCGACACTCGACGCAGGCAACGCGGTAATCGAGAGGGACTCCCGATGATCGAGAACGTCACACCCGGCCCGCATGGTCCGCTGGCCAATGTCCTGGCCGTCCGCAGGGGGAGAGGCGACCCCGAGACCGGCGGCCTCGAGCACCGCGAGGCGCTGATCTACACGCTCGGCAAGGCTGCCGAGCTCGAGCACCTCGTCATGCTCCAGTACCTGTTCGCGGCGTTCTCGCTCAAGCAGAAGGTCGACGAAGGGCTGTCGACCGAGCACCTCGCGGCGGTCCAGCGCTGGCGCAAGACGCTGCTGGCGATCAGCGAGCAGGAGATGCTCCACATGGCGCTCGCGGAGAACCTGCTGACGGCCGTCGGCGCCGCGCCACGCCTGGCCCGGCCGAACTTCCCGATGCCGGCCTACAGCTATCCGGCCGGCGTCCGGATCGAGCTGGTGCCGTTCGGTGAAGCTGCGCTCCGGCACTTCGCCTTCCTCGAGCGGCCGGACGGGATGGACGTCGAGGATGCCGAGGGGTTCGAGGCGATCGCGCAGGCTGTCGCGCTCCCCCACGACGCGCAGGACGAGATCGTTCCGCAGCTGCAGGAGTTCGACACGATCGGCCAGCTGTACCGGTCCATCCAGGCCGGGATGGAGCATCTGGCCGAACGGCTCGGTCCGGAGCGCCTGTTCATCGGGCCGGCGAACGCCCAGGCGACCGAGGAGCACTTCCGGTGGCCGGAGCTCGTCGCCGTGACCGACCTGGCGTCCGCGAGGCAGGCGATCGACACCATCGTGGAGCAGGGCGAAGGGGCGCGGGGCGAATGGCGCGACGCTCACTTCGGGCGTCTCCTGGGCATCCTCGACGAGTACCTCGAGATCAAGCAGGCGGATCCGGCCTTCGAGCCCACCCGGCCGGTCGTCGCGGCCAACGTCCGGCCGCAGTCGACCGGGATCGTCGTGCCGCTGATCACGGACCCGGGCACGACCCGCTGCATGGACCTCCTGAACGTCAGCTACGAGGTCCTGCTCCAGCTGCTGTCGCGCTACTTCGCTCACACGGACGAGACGCCGGAGCAGCTTGAGGTCCTGGCCAACGTCTCGGTCGGGCTGATGTACACGGCGATCAAGACGCTGGGATCGGTCGTGACGACGCTGCCGGTCGGCCCCGACATGCCGGGTGTCACGGCAGGCCCGGGATTCGAGCTGTTCTACGCGGTCGACTATCTGCTCCCCCACCGGGAGGCGGCCTGGGTCCTGATGGAGGAGCGGCTGCGCGACGCCGCGGCCTTCGCCCTTCGCTGTGGCGAGCTGTGCACGCCCGCCCTCATGGAACCCCTGGCCCGGGTGGCCCGGTCGCTCGAGAAGTACGCCGACCAGCTGCAGGCCGCGAGCTAGGCTGGCGAGCGCGCCGGTCCCCTGCCGCGCCGCAGCCGGCGACGGCGTGCGGCGTCGGTCTCAGTCGACGATCGTCAGCGGCCGCAGCGTCGACAGGGGCCCGTTCGGCCTGGGCGCCGCCAGCTCGGGACCGCGGTCCGCGGTGCGCTCCTCCAGCCTGGCCTCCAGCTGGGCCACGAGCTCGGGCAGCCTCGATCTGAGGGCTTCGCCGTTGGCCGCACCGATGTCCCGGGCGAGCGCCTTCTCGCGCCGGGTCCTCGGCGCCGCGAACCGGAAATGGATCATGGTCCCGTCCCACACGCCGGCGACTGCGCCGTGATCACGAGGTCCGCGCACCCGGGCACCCAGGCACGAACCGCCACCCCAGGGATTGTGCAATCCGTCGATCGCGCATATCGTGGGTCCGTCGCCGCCTCTTGTGGCGATGCTTCGTGTGGTCGACCCCCTTCTCGAACTTGACCGTGCGTCGTTGTTTCGGTTCGGGAAGACGTGGAGGTCACTGTGACCACCGGTACCATCAAGAAGATCGTCGCCGATCGCGGCTTCGGCTTCATCGTGGCCGAGGACGGGAAGGAATACTTCTTCCACCGCGGCGGTCTCCAGGCCCCTCTCGAGTTCGAGCGCCTGACCGGCGGCGAGCGCGTCGAGTTCGAGATCGAGCAGAGCCCGAAGGGCCCGCGCGCCAACCGGGTCAGCGCGGCCTGACGGCCATCCAGCCGCTGGGGGGCAGCATCGCTCCCCGGCGGCCGAACCGCGGCGATACCCGATCCGGGCGCGCCGCGAGCTGAAGGCGAGCACCGCCACCACCCCGAGCACGGACTGGAGACGCATGACGAAACGCCACGACCATGAATTCGACACGATCCATCCCCGCTGGCGCGAAGCCTCGGGCAGCCAGACCTTCAGGCCGGCGGCGGTGCATGGTGCGCGGGGCCCGCGGCAGGGTCGCGCCCGGTGACCCGCAAGCGCAGGGTCTTCTATCCACCTTCTCGTAGCTCCAGGGGACCTGCGCCCGCCTACGTGCCGCAGGTGACCCCGCCCACGGTCGCGGTCATCAACCGCCAGGCGGGCCTGGGCCGTTCGGAGATCGCGGTCGGCATGCGGGTGACGATCAGCGGCGCGGGCCTGTACGCAGGGGAGACCGCGGTCGTTGAGTCGATCACGGGCGGGGTCATCCCGTCGGCCCTCGTCCGCACCGAGTCGGGCCGGACACGCCGAGTGCGAACGATCGACCTCGCGCCCGCGCCCAGGCCGGCACCCGGGTCAGCCGCTCGGCCGACCGAGGACGCCACCCAGGAGTAGCGCGCCGAGTCGGCGACCACGGCCCGAGCGACCCGACGATCAGGGGTCGGCGACGACGATCTCCGCCAGCGACGCGATCACCGCGTGGGCGCCGGTACCGGCCAGGTCCACGCCATGCTCGGGCACGCCGACCACCGTCAGCCCCGCGTCCACCGCGGACCGGACCCCGCTCGGCGAGTCCTCGAACGCGATCGCGTCACCGGGCGGCACGCCCAGCGCCCGGCATGCGGCCACGTAGACGTCCGGGTACGGCTTCGGCCGCTCGAGATCCTCGCCCGAGGCCACGACGTCCAGCACCCCGAGCCCCGCGGCCCGCAGCGCCTCGCGGGCGAAGCCACCGTCGGTGTTGGTCGCGACTGCGATCGCCATCCGGTGCGAGAGAGCGTCGATCAGCGATCGGGCGCCGGAATGGAGCCTGGCTCCGCGGCGGTAGTGCGCCTGCATCGTCTCGGCGATCTCGTCGGCGACGAGCGAGGTGGCCAGACCGAGCCGGGGCGCGAGCAGCGCCGCGCTGTCGGTCAGCGACATGCCGAGCGTCGCCACCCTGTCGTCGTCCGTGAACGTCTCGCCATGGCCCTCCATGAGCTCGCGATACGCCACCAGCCAGAGTGGCTCGGAGTCCAGGAGGACCCCGTCCATGTCGAACACGGCGGCCCGATATCGGCCGGGCAGCACGATGGGCAACGAAAGGGGACGGAGCGTCAAGGTCGGCGGACCGGCGCCGAACGATCGTCCATCTCGGCTCGCGTCGGAGGCTCGGCACCGGAGCGGGTGCAGGTGAGGGACGCCGCGCGGTTGGCGAACACGAGGCTCTCACGGATGTCGCCCTCGTCCAGGCTGGCCAGGGCCGACCGGCTGAGCAGGCCATGGAGCTCGAGGAAGCCGAGCAGCCCGGACATGAACGAATCGCCGGCGCCGACCGTGTCGCGGACCACGACCTCCGTCCCAGGCACCTCGACGGTCGCGCGGGCGGCGATGCCGACCGCACCGCCGGAGCCGCGGGTCATGACGACGAGCGAAGGGCCGCCGGCGAGCCACCGCATGGCAGCCTCGATGGGCGGTCGGTCGGGATAGAGCCAGGCGAGATCGGCCTGGCTCACCTTGACCACGTCGACGAGCGCCGTCCAGCCCTCGAGTCGGGTGCGATAGGGCACGAGATCGCCGATGAGGCCCGGTCGGACGTTGGGATCGAGGCTGATGACCCGATGTCCGGCCTCGCGCGCCATCAGCCGCTCGTATGCGCTCGCCCCGGGCTCACGGATCAGCGAGATCGAGCCGAAGTGGAGCGCCGTCACACCGGCGTCGAGATCCTCCGCGGTCGGCAGATCCGCTTCGGCCAGGGCGGCGTCGGCAGCGGCGTCGCCATAGAACGCGTACACCGGCTCCTGGCCGGGTGGCAGGTGGACGACGGCGAGGGCGGTCAGCTCGTCGCCCTCCCTGAGCAGCCGGCAGTCCACCCCTTCCGCGATCAGGCGATCGCGCAGCTGCTGCCCGAACGGGTCCCGAGAGATCCGGCCGAAGAACCCGACCGGCACGCCGAGCCTGCCCAGGCCCAGGGCAACGTTGTACGGAGAGCCGCCGGTCCGGGGGGCATAGGCGAGCGGCTCGCCCTCGGCCACCACCGGGACCAGGTCGATCAGGGCCTCGCCGCAGACCAGGATCATGCGACCTCCATGCTCCCCGATAGCCGCGGCCGACGACACGACCGGGAGCGGGGTCGCCCTCGGTTGCCCGTCCGTCGCGCAGGCTCGGCTACGCGGGACGGATCGGTAGGCTGCATCGCGCTGGAGCCGGGCGACGGGGCGGGTCCGGCCGCGCGTCGCCGGGTACAACGATCGGTAGACAGCGTAGAAGCTCCTCGTAGCGAGCGCAGATCTCGGGGCTCGGTCGCGGCCTCTCCGCGGCTCGGTTCCAGCCGGCGATGCCGGTCAGGCCGGCACCGTCGGCGCGCCGCGACCCACCCTCCCACGGCGTGACCGCACAAGGGTAGCCGCATCGCCGGCGGTCCGGGCGCGACGGTGCCGCGGTGGATTTCGACACCTCGCAATCGACGACCACGAGCGTGGTCGCCCCACACCCGTTTGCCACTGTGCGGCGCCACAGATCCCGGGGATCCGGCCGGACAGTCCGCCACACAGAGTCGTTGACTTCGACGATTGGTAACGTTATCATCCGATCGAAGATCGTCGCCCCGCCACGGACCCAAGAGCGACCCTCGACGCCTGAAGGCCCGATGCCCGATGCCGACGACCCACCAACGAGCGAGGTTCACTACCGATGGCGATCCAATTCACGGGCCGGATACCGGGCACTTCGGTCGAGCGCGGCATGGCCCAGGATGACCTCATCCTCATCACTGGAGCCGGCGGGTTCATCGCCGGGTCGCTCACGAAGTACTTCCACGATCAGGGCTACACGCGAATCCGCGCCGTCGATCGGAAACCGCTCCCCGACTGGTACGTGCGCGTCCCGGGCGTCGAGTCGATCTCGATGGACCTCTCCCACGAGCAGAACGCGATCGATGCGGTCAAGGGCGCGACGGAGGTCTACAACCTGGCCGCGGACATGGGCGGGATGGGCTTCATCGAGAACTATCGAGTCGAGTGTCTCCGCAGCGTTCTCGTGAACACGCACCTGACCGAGGCGTCCTACCGTGCCGGCGTCTCCAGGTACTTCTTCTCCTCATCCGCGTGCGCCTACAACACCGACCTCCAGAAGTCGCCGGAGGTGATTGCCCTCAAGGAGTCCGACGCCTATCCGGCCATGGCCGAGCGCGGCTACGGTTGGGAGAAGCTCATCTCGGAGATGTTCTGCCAGGAGTACTGGGCCGAGCGGGGTCTCGAGACGCACATTGCACGGTTCCACAACATCTACGGCCCGAACGGCACCTGGTTCGGTGGCCGCGAGAAGGCACCAGCGGCCATGTGCCGAAAGGTGATCGAGGCGCAGGACACGAACGACCTTCGGATCGAGATCTGGGGCGACGGGTCGCAGACGCGCTCGTTCTGCTACATCGATGACTGCCTTCACGGCATTGACCTGATCATGCACACGCCGGAGCTGATCGCCACGCCGATCAACCTCGGCTCGAGCGAGATGGTCTCCATCAACGAGCTCGTCTCGATCGTCGAAGAGATCGCGGACGTGAAGCTGGAGCGCGCCTACGACCCTGACAAGCCGAAGGGCGTCGCGGGACGCAATAGCGACAACACCTTCATCAACCAGGTCCTGGGCTGGGAACCGAACACGCCGCTGCGCGACGGGATGGCAGCGACGTACGCCTGGATCGCAGAGCAGTACGCCGCCCGAAAGGCCGGCAAGCGCGTCGTCGAGGGATGACCTCGACGACCGGGCCGGCCCAGGCGCCCTCCCCCGCTCCCGCCGCGCCGGCCGGAATCCGGAAGATGGTCGGGGGCCTCCCCTACCGGCTGCAGATGGCGGGTGGTTGGATCGATCAGCCGTTCGTCTCGAAGCACAACCCGGAACCGCCGGGGTCGATGGTCGTCGTGTCCCTGGAGCCGACCGTCCGGTACATGGACCGATGCGGCATGGCGACCGGGACCAGGGCCGCAGCCGAGGCGCTCTGGGGTGACCGGCTGCCGAGGGGTCGGCCGCCGGCCAGCCTGGTCCGCGAGCTGTACGCGGCCGAGAACGCAAACCTCTCCGAGCCGTCGGGGTCGCAGGACATGTGCGGGCTGGTCTATCCGGGCATCAGCCGCCTCGACTACGACGCATCGGTGGACGGGGGCTGGTTTCCATCGCACGTCGAATCGACGACCGATCCCGAGGTCGTCGCGTGGCTCGAGCGGGTGGTCCACCTCATCCCGATCGGGCAGCGCCCGCCCGGCTATGGTCCCTTGGGGGTGAAGCGCCTGGAGCCGGAATGGATCGCTCGCCTCGGCGCCGCCGGCCGTGCCTGCTACGACGCGATCGTGGCGATGGATGTCATCGCCCTCGGTGCGTCGCTCAACGAGTGCTCTCGCGCGTGGGACGCCGTCCTGCCGCAGATCTTCGACCATCCAGCCCTCACGGTTGACATCCGCGGCCTGACGGCCGCGTACGCCGCCGAATACGCGGGGGCGATGACCTCCGGATGCGGCGGCGGATACCTGGTCGTCGCCTCGGACATCGAGCCACCCGGCTCGAGCCGGATCTCCATCCGGAGGTCCTGATGCCGGGAGCCATGTCCGAGGGACCGGGAGCGGGCCCCGCCGAGCCCGGTCGCAGGCCCGTCGTGATCGAGACGAGCCTCGACAACCTCCGATCTGCCGATGTCCGGTTCCTCGAGGAGGCGTCGGGCCACGGACCGCTTCACGTCCGGATCCTGTCCGACGAGCTCATTGCGGAGCGAACAGGGGCAAGGCCCCTGTTCCCGGCCGAGGAGCGGGTATTCCTGGCGGAGTCGATGCGCTGGGTGACCAGCACGGAGATCGTCGATCGATCCCTGGCCGCCGAGATGGGCGATCTGGTCTCCAGTCACGCCGTGGTCGTCGCCCTCGAGGGGCAGGTGGATCCCGTGGCCCGGGCGGCAGCCGACGCGCATGGCGTTCCGTTCCTCACGATGCCCGGAACGCAGATCGCGGGCTTTCCGCTCATCGAGCCTTGCCCAGGCCGGGACGTCGATGGCCCGCGGGTCGTCGTCACCGGCTGCTTCGACTGGCTGCACTCGGGTCATGTGCGGTTCTTCATGGATGCCGCCGCGTTCGGGGCTCTGTACGTGGTCGTCGGGAGCGACCGGAACGTGGAGCTCCTCAAGGGCCCCGGCCATCCGCTCCAGCGCGAGCAGGAGCGGCGGTACATGGTCGGCGCGGTGCGGCTCGTCCACCGGTGCCTCGTGTCGTCAGGCTCCGGCTGGATGGATGCGGAGCCAGAGATCGCCGAGATCCAACCGACGTACTACGTCGTGAACGAGGACGGCGACGAGTCAGAGAAGCGCGAGTTCTGCACGGCACACGGGATCGAGTACATCGTGCTCCAGCGCAAGCCCCACACAGGCCTCCAGGTGCGGACCAGCACCGAGCTCAGGGGTATCCAGGCCGCGGCTCCCGTCGCAACCACCGACCATGGTCGGCGGAATCACAGCGTGCCTTGAGCGGGGCGGTCGACCCGTCGGAACGCGAGATGGTGGCGAGTCCGGCTTGTACGCCACTGCGCGCGACGCGGAGCCAATGGACATCCCGCCCTGACCGTTGCTAGCGTTATCAGGCCCAACCGCTGAGGGGACCCGCAACCAGCATGGCGACCTTGCACGACGTCGCAAAGCGCGCGGGCGTCTCACCGATGACCGTGTCCCGGGTGGTCAACGGCTCGGGGGTCGTGAGCGCCAGGCTCCGTGTGCGCGTCGAGCAGGCCCTCGCCGAGACGGGCTACATGCCGAACACACTTGCCCGCAGCCTCCGGGCACGGCGGACGGATACCATCGCGCTCCTGCTCCCCGACATGACCAACCCGTTCTTCACCACGCTGGCGCACGGTGTCGAGGCCGCGGCGCGCGAGACGGGGCTGACCCTGATCCTGGCCAACACCGACGAGCGCGAGGATGAGGAGCAGCGGCTCACGCAGATGCTGCTCCAACGGCAGGTCGACGGGATCCTGGTGGTTCCGGCCGGCACGGGCGCGGAGACCATTCGCCTGTGCCGAGAGCACGGGGTGGCCCTCGTGGCCGTCGACCGCCGACCGTCGACCCCGGGGGCCGATGTCGTCCGGGCCGATTCCGAGGCCGGCGCCGTGGCGCTCGGGCGACTCCTCGCGGAGCTCGGCCATCGCGCCATGGCGATCCTGTCCGGCCCCTCGACCGTCCCCTCGGCGGTCGACCGCGTCGTCGGCTTCCGCCGGGCCGTCGTCGAGGAGCACGGCCTGCCGGAGCCGAACGTGCTGTACGGGGCCTTCACGATCGACAGCGGTCGCGAGATGGCCCTCCAGGCGATGGCGGAGGACCCGGCCCCCAGCGCCCTGTTCGCGGCCAACAACTTCATCGCGATCGGCACGCTGCATGCCCTCGATGGGCTCGGGCTGCGCGTCCCGGAGGACGTCGCCGTCGTCGGATTCGACGATCTGCCCGAGGCGATGGTCACGTTCCCGTTCCTGACGGTGGCCGCGCAGCCAGCCTACGAGATCGGCACGGAGAGCGTCGCCGTGCTGGTCGACCGGCTTGCCAACCCCGAACGCCTGCCCAGGGAGATCATCCTCCCCACCAGGATCGTCATCCGTCGCTCCAGCGGAAGCGCGATGGGCTCGCCGGCCCAGCCGGGCAGCGCAGTCGAGTCGCCGGCCCAGCGGGGATAGTGGCAGGGCCGAACGTCTCGTCACCTCCCCGGCAGGGTCGTCCGACTGCGCGATGGCATCCTCAGCGCGCGAGGCCCGGAGGCGACAGAGCAGCGGGCGATCAGCGGCGCCCGTACAGCGGGCCGAAGGTGGCGCAGGCGCGGAAGTCGGCCCCCTCCGGGTCGGCCGTGCCCAGGTTCGCCCACGCCGACGGCCGGAACACGTCCTCCTCCGACACGTTGTGCATGTGGACGGGGATCCGGAGCACCGAGGCCAGGCTGATCAGGTCCGCGCCGATGTGCCCGTAGCTGATCGCGCCGTGGTTGGCCGCCCAGTTGGCCATCACCGTGTAGACGTCGCGGAAGACGCCCTCACCCGTGGTCCGCGGCACGAACCAGTGGGTGGGCCAGGTCGGGTCGGTCCGCTGGTCGAGGACGTCGTGGACCTCCTTCGGCAGCTCGACCGTCCAGCCCTCGGCGATCTGGAGCGTGGGGCCCACGCCGCTGACCAGGTTGAGCCGGGCCATGGTGACGGGCATGCCGCCCTTGCTCACGAACTGGCTCGAGAACCCGCCACCACGGAAGTAGCCGCGGTTGGCCGGATACCAGGTGGTCGCCGCGAGCGCCGCCTCGACGTCGCTCTGGCTGATCTCCCAGAACGGCTTCATCGCGGGCTTGCCGTCGGCGTCAGTCATCGCCCCCGTGGCATCCAGGGTGGCCGCGCCGGAGTTGATGAGATGGATGAACCCGTCGGCGGCGACACCCTCGGGCCGGTAGCCGGTCACCCGCTCGACGGCGTCGGCGCTCCAGTAGGTCCGCACGTCGGCGAAGATCTGCGCCCGGTTGGTCAGCAGGTACGAGAGGAGCATGGTCGCGCCGTTGAGCGAGTCGTTCTCGGTCGCGAACATGTGGGGCGCGCGGATCCCGTTCCAGTCGAAGCTGGAGTTGAGGATCGCCTCCATGAAGTCGCCGTTGGGCGAGTGGTCGGTCCAGGCGCGCTGGCCCTGGAAGCCGCCCACGATCGCGTTGCGGCCCATCGCCTCCTCGCCGAAGCCGAGCTCGGCCAGCCGCGGGTTGCCAACCAGGAGGTCGCGGGCGATGAGCGCCATCCTGACCACGGTCTCCCAGTCGCCGTCGAGCTGCTCGCGCGTCTTGGCCTTGTCGGCGGGGTTGCGGTCGCCCCCCTCGCGACAGTTGGCCCGCGTCCAGGCGAGCGCCTTCTGGAGCTCGTCCGGGTCGTAGATCCCCTCCTCCAGCCGGCGGGCGATCTCGGACATGTCGACCGCCTCGACCCGCATCCCCAGGTACTTCTCGAAGAACGGCTGATCGACGATGGAGCCGGCGATGCCCATCGACACACCGCCCAGGGAGAGATACGACTTGCCGCGCAGGATGGCCGCGGCCATGCCTGCCCGGGCGAAGCGCAGGATCCTGGCCTGGACGTCGTCGGGGATCGTCCCGTCGCCGGCATCCTGGACGTCGCGCCCGTAGATCCCGAACGCCGGCAGCCCCTTCTGCGTGTGGGCCGCGAGGACCGCCGCGAGGTACACCGCGCCCGGTCGCTCGGTGCCGTTGAAGCCCCACACCGCCTTGGGCGTCAGGGGATCCATGTCCATCGTCTCCGAGCCGTAGCACCAGCACGGGGTGATCGTGATCGAAACGCCTACGCCCTCCTTGCGGAACAGCTCGGCGACCTTGGCCGCCTCGTACACGCCGCCGATGTTGTGGTCCGGGACCACGACCTCGACCGGCGTGCCGTCCGGGTAGCGGAGGTTGTCGGAGATCAGCTGCGCGGTGCGCAGCGCCATGCTGCGCGTCTGCTCCTCGAGCGATTCGCGGACGCCGTGCATCCGGCCGTCGATCGCGGGGCGGATGCCGATCCGGGGCCAGTCACCGACGAAGCGGCCGGACGTGTTGACGGTTGCCATGTTCCTTCCTCGTTTTCCGGGACGTCGTCGATGGATGCTCCTGCGTGCCCGGGCCGGCCCGCCGGCCCTGGCCCGCCCTAGCCGGGCATCCGCACCCCAATGGTGAGCAGGATGTTGGCGTAGATGCGCTGCTCGCCGGTGGCGATCGCCAGAGCCGTGTCGGGGCCGCGGGCCATGTCGTAGAACTCGAACCGGCCCAGCCGGGTCGGCTCGTGACCGGGCAGGATGCGGCGGAAGTCGGCGTAGATCGAGGGCTCGGAGCCGTCGTCGGGGCCCATGACGTGGGCGGCCTCGACGGGGATGGCCTCGGCCAGGACATCGAGCACGTCGGTGACCGTGAGCCGGCCGGGCTCGAGGTTGAGGAACACCCGCCGGGCGGCGGGGTTGGAGCGGGTGGCGAGCGGGTAGTTGCCGTCGGCGATCAGCACCTGGGCGCCGTGGCCCGCCTCCCCGAGGGCTTGCAGGATCTCGGGATGGAGGAGCCGGGTCGTGAGCATGAGGCCTCCAATGACCTGGGATCGAACACGATCTTGCGGTGGACAAGTCGATGGGCGGCGGTCTCGTCGAGCATGTCGGGCTCGGTCACGCGATGGCTCCCTGGGCATCGATCCGCGGCGGACCGCTGGAACGGCGGATGATCAGCTCGAACGGCAGCACCATGGCCTGGCCCGTGGGCTCGTGAGCGCCCGAGATCTCGCCGAGCAGGAGCTCGGCCGCACGGTGCCCGATGTCGTAGGCGGGCTGCGAGGCACAGGTCAGGAACGGGTCGCTGACCCACTCCTCGGGCAGGTCATCGAACGCCACGACGCTCATTCCGTCTGGCACGCGGATGCCCCGCTCGCGCAGCGCCCGGATCGCCCCGAAGGCGATGAAGTTGTTGGCGCAGAACAGGGCGGTGGGCAGCGGACCAGGTGCGTCCAGGACCTCGAGCGCCATCCGGTGCCCATCGGCCTGGTTGCTCCGGCCGAACATGTAGCCGCCGAAATGAACGCGCGCGTCGGGCAGGTCGAGCCCCGCCTGGTTCAGTGCGCGGCGACAGCCGGCCACGCGGTCGACCGAGGTGGAGATGGTCCGTGAGCCCGTGAGCACCGCGATGTCACGATGACCGAGGTCCAACAGGTGCCGTGCGAGCGTGGAGGCACCGGCGACCGAGTCGCAGCGCACCGAGTCGACCTGGCGCGCGACGGTGCGACGATCGAGCACCACGACCGGCATCCGGTGGTCGCGGAGCAGCCGGAAGGACTCGCCCGAGCTGCGCGCCGGGACGAGCAGCACCCCGTCGACCTGGCGTTCGATCAGCACCCGCAGGTACTGCTCCTCCTCGGCGTCGTCCTCGTCCGTGTTGCAGTACATGACCGAGAAGCCCTGGCTCGCGGCCACGTCCTCCACACCCCGGGCGATCGTGGTGAAGAACGGGTTTGAGATGTCCGAGACGACCAGCGCGATCGTCTTCGTGCGCTTGGAGCGGAGCTGCCGGGCGAGGGCGTTGGGGACGTAGCCCAGGTCCTCGACCGCGGCCTCCACGCGGGCGCGTGTCTCGGAGCTCGTGTATCCCGTGCTGTTGATGACGCGCGACACGGTCATGGCGGACACGCCCGCTCGCTTCGCGACGTCATTGATGGTGCTCATTGGGGCTCCGGCTGGGCTCCGCGCAGGGCTCCGCGCAGGATCCGGGAGGAAGCAGGGGGGGGCAGCCGCGCTGCGGACAGCCCCCCCTGGATCGACTGGTGCCTGCGAAGGCGGGTCTTACTTGTAGAGGACCGCCTGGACTTCAGGCGAGTCGATGTTGGTCTTGTCGGCCCAGATGAATCCGGTGTCGATGTTCTTGTCAAAGCTCGTGTCGCCGTTGATCGCCTTCATGGCGTACTCGACGCACTTCGCGCCGATGCCGATCGGGTTCTGCTGGACGGCGCCCAGCATCGTGCCGGCGTTGATCGCGTCGATCTGCGCCTGGCCGGAGTCATAGCCGACCAGCGTGATCTTGCCGTTGAGCTTGAGCTCGTTCACGGCGTTGAGGACGCCGATGATGCTGCCCTCGTTGCCGCCGAAGAAGCCCTTGATGTCCGGGTTGGCCTGGATCATCGCCTTGGCGAGGTCGGCCGACTTGGCCTGGTCGCCACCGCCGTACTGGGGCCCGATGATCTCGATGTCCGGGTACTTGGCCTTCATCTCGTTGATGAAGCCGTCGGTGCGGTCGATGCCGGTGCGGCTCGTCTGGTCGTGGATGATCACGCCGACCTTGCCCGTCTTGCCGATGGCCTCGGCCATCTTGTCGGCGGCGAGCGCCGCGGCCGCGACGTTGTCGGTGGCCACGGTCGTGAGCGGGATGTCGCTGTCCACGCCGGAGTCGAACGCGATGACCGGGATGTTCTTCGACTGGTACTGCTGCAGTAGCGGGGTGGCCGCCTTGCTGTCGAGCGCCGCGAAGCACAGGGCCGCAGGCGTCTTGGCCAGCTCCGTCTGGAGCATGTTCATCTGCTGGTCGACGTTGGACTCGGTGTCGGGGCCCATGAAGTTGACCTGGGCGCCTTCCGTGGTGGCCTCGTCCTCGGCGCCTTTCTTGACGGCCTGCCAGAACTGGTGCTGGAAGCCCTTCGACACGATCGAGATGTACGGCGCGCTACCGCTACCGCCACCGCCGCCGGTGCTCGGCGCCGGCGTGGCCGATGCGCTGCAGGCGCCGACGACGATCGCCGCCGCACCTGCGATGGACAGGAACCGCTTGTTCACCCTGCTCCTCCTTGAGTCTGTCTCCAAGAGCCAGTGTCTCGTCGGCTGACGGGTCGCCGGCTGGGGCGCACTTACCGATGGATCCCCTTGCGCTCCTCCTACTGCTGCTGGCGCCGACGGATGATGTCGAGATAGACGGCGAGGAGGACGACCACGCCGGTGACGACGATCTGCCACTCCTGCGGGACGCTCATGATCTGGAGGCCGTTCGTGAGCGTCTTGACGATGAAGGCGCCGATGATCGTGCCGAGGATCGTGCCCTCACCGCCCGCGAGCGAGGTGCCGCCGATGACGACGGCCGAGATCGCGTCGAGCTCGTAGCCGAAGCCGAGCGCCGGCTGCGCAGAGCTGATGCGCGCGCCGAGCAGGACGCCCGCGAGACCGGCGAACAGGCCGCCCAGCACATACACGGCCATCTTCCACCACTCGACGGTCACGCCCGAGAGGCGAACCGCCTCCTCGTTGCTGCCCAGGGCGAACGTGTACCGACCGATCACGGTCCGGTTGAGGATGAATGCGGCGATGATCACCGCCACGAGCATGATGATCGCGATGTTCGGGATCCCGAAGTCGCCCGAGATGCTGATCCCGAACAGATTGCCCATGACCCCCGCGTTGAACTCCGGGGTGTTCGTGAAGTAGATCGGGCGGGTCTGGGTGATGACGAGCGCCAGCCCGCGGGCGACGTTGAGCGTGCCGAGGGTGGCGATGAACGGCGGGATCTTGAGACGCGCGATCAGCACGCCGTTCAACAGGCCCATGACGCCGCCCGTCAGGACGCCCGTGATGACGCCGACCGGGACGGGCAGGCCCATGTTCGTGATTGCCACCGCGGTCATGACGGAGGACAGGGTCATGACCGTGCCGACCGAGAGGTCGATCCCGCCAGTGATGATGACGAACGTCTCGCCGAGGGCCATGACGCCGACCACCGAGGTCGCGATGAGGATGTTGACGAAGTTGTCGAAGCTCAGGAAGTGCTCGTTCGCGACGCTGAAGAAGACGACCAGCATGATCAGGGCGCCGAACGCCAGGAAACGCTGGAACAGGTCGCCTCGAACAAGGGTTCCCGGTCGAGCGGCGGAAGACGGGGACGCACTTCCTTTGGTCACATCGATCTCCTGACTCAGGCCGCCTGATCCCGCTGGGTTGCCAACGTCATGATCTTTTCCTGAGTGGCCTCGGCCGCCGTCAGCTCGCCGGTGATCCGGCCCTCGCACATGACGATGATCCGGTGGCTCATGCCGCAGGATCTCGGGCAGCTCCGACGAGATCATCACGATGGCCTTGCCATCGGCGGCCAGGTCGTTGAGGAGGCGGTAGATCTCGCTCTTGGCGCCGACGTCGATGCCGCGCGTCGGCTCGTCGAAGATCAGGACCTCCGTGTCAGCGGTGAGCCATTTCGCGAGGACGACCTTCTGCTGGTTGCCGCCCGACAGGTTCCGGGTCTTCTGCGCGAGGGACGGCGTCTTGATCGACAGGTGCTCCACCTGGGACTCGCCGATGCTGCGCGTATCGCGCGTCCTGACCGTGCCGAGCACGCCCAGGAAACGGCGAAGCGAGGCAAGCACGATGTTCGTCTCGACGTCCATCGCGAGGGCGAGACCGTAGCGCTTGCGGTCCTCGGACAGGTAGCCAATGCCCTGGTGGACGGCATCGGTCGGGCTGGTGATGTGGACCCGCCGGCCGTGGACGTAGATCTCGCCCGAATTCGGCCCGATCGGCGCCGAAGATGGCCCTGGCAACCTCCGTGCGGCCGGCGCCGACGAGGCCCGCGAAGCCCAGGATCTCGCCCCGCCGCAGCTGGAAGCTGACGTCCCGGACGCGGCGGCCACGGGTCAGGCCGCGGACCTCGAGCACGACCTCGTCGCTCGGATGCTCGGGGAGCTCGGGCGTCGCCTCGTAGATGACCCGGCCGACCATCATCGAGATGATCCGGTCGATCGGCGCGTCGGCCGTCGCGACGGTGTCGATGTAGTGCCCGTCGCGCATGACCGTCACCCGGTCGGAGATCTGCTTGAGCTCCTCGAGGCGGTGCGAGATGTGGACCATGCCGACGCCCCGGTCGCGGAGCTGCCGAATGATCCGGAAGAGCTCGTCGATCTCCGTGTCGGTCAGCGCCGCGGTGGGCTCGTCCATGATGAGGACGCTCGAGTGGAACGAGAGCGCCTTGGCGATCTCGATCATCTGGTGCTGGGCGACCGCGAGGTCACCGACCTTGCGCCCGGGGATCGAGGTCGAGGTGCAGCTCTTCGAACAGGGCCATGGCCCTCGTGTTGAGCTGTCGCTCGTCCAGAACGATCCCCCGTCCGCTCGTGGGCTCGCGACCGATGAAGATGTTCTGAGCCACGGTCAGGTGGTTCATCAGGTTGAGCTCCTGGTGAACCATGCTGATGCCGAGCTGGTGGGCCGCGTGCGGATGTGGGATCTGGACGTCGCGCCCGCTGAGGCGGATCTGCCCGGCGTCACGGTGATAGACGCCGGCGAGGATCTTCATCAGGGTGGACTTGCCGGCCCCGTTCTCGCCGACCAGGGCATGCACCTCGCCCGGGAGCAGCTCAAAGCGGCAGTCGTCGAGCGCGTGCACCCCAGGAAAGCTCTTGGAGATGCCGGTCATCTCGACCAGGAGATCGCCCATCGCGGTTCCTCTGCTGGAGCCCTGGACTGCACGGCGGAGAGCGGCGGGGACGCGGTAGGTTATCGGTATCTGTTACCGATAACAGGTCGCTGCACTGGCTGTCAAGGGTCACGCGGGGCGATTCAGCCACCTTCCGCAAACGCGGCCGGCGCCGCTCCGCGACCCGCGTGCGATCGCCGTGGGCGGGGTCAGCCGGAGGGCCGGATGACGACCTTGCCGCCGTCGCGGCGGGCCGCGGCACGGAAGCCGGCGTCGACCTGGTCCAGACTGAACGTGGCGGTGACCACCTCGGAAGGACGGATGCGGCCCGCGGCCACGAGCTCGATCGCCTCCCGATGCACACGGTTCATGCGCCGCGAGAACCGCAGGTCCAGGCCCTTGCGGCGGAGAACAGCGGACGGGACGACGCTGTCGTTGCCGGCGGGAATGCCGGCGACCACCACCGAGCCACCGGGCCTGGTCAGGATCGCGGCCGTCGCGATGGCGTCGTCCTCGCCTGCGATCTCGATGGCCGTGTCCACCGGCCGGCCCCCGAGTGCCGCGAGCAGGCGCTCGCGTTCCGTGCCGCCGTCGACCAGCTCCGCGATGGCGCCCGCCGCCCGCGCGGCCTCGACGCGGTGCGGCAGCACGTCGGTCGCCACGACCGTCGTGGCGCCGGCCGCGAACGCGAGCCGGATCAGCAGCTGGCCGATCGGTCCGGCACCCGTGATCGCGATCGTGCCACCCGGGCGTAGGTTGGCGAGTCGCAGGGCGTGGATCGCCACGCCGAGCGGCTCGAGCATGGCACCTTCGATGTCGTCGATGGTGTCCGGGATTGGCACCAGGCCCGACGCGGGCCAGGCCATGAGCTCGCGCATCGCCCCGTCGGTGTCGCTGTGGCCAAGGAACCGGACCTGCTGGCACAGATGGCCGAGGCCACGGGCACAGGTCGGACAGGCGTCGCAGGGAAGGTTGGGATCGACCGCCACCCGCTCCCCCGCCCGTGGCCCCGACACGATGACGCCGGCCGCCTCGTGCCCCAGCACCAGCGGCCGCGAGAGTCTCGCCTCCCCGATGCCGGACTCGTCGTACCAGTGGAGATCGGAGCCACAGATGCCCACCGCGGTGACCCGGACCAGGAGCTCGCCGGGGCTGGGTTCGGGGACCGGCTCGTCGGCCACGCGCAGGTCGCCGCGGCCATGGAGCCGCGCGACCTTCATGCGGGCTCGCCGTCGTCGGACCGGTCGGTGGACCCCGCCTGCGCGAGCAGCGCATCCTCCGCTTCCCGTGTCCAGCGTCCGTCACGGAGCTTCGCGGCGACGCCAGGGAAGCGCTCCGGGAGCTCGCCGAGGCGGACCATGCCGAGCTCGTGAAGTCGCGGATAGACGACGATCTTTCCCCCCGACGAGCGCGCCTCGATCGCCGCCAGCGCGTCCTTCACGCCCTCCATCCCGCACACCGCGTCGAGCGAGACGTTGGTGTCCAGGCGACCGGCCTCGAGGCGGGCGAGCACGGCCTGCATGTCCCGGATCTCCGATCCGCTGGTGCCGAGCAGGAAGATCCCGCGGGTGATGAGATCGGTCAGGTCGATGGTTGCCCGGGTGCCGACCGCGAACCCGGCGAACAGGTTGACCCGTGCGCGCGGCGCGGCCATCGCGATGGCCTGGAGGACGAGAGGCGGCGCCGGGACCATGACCCCGACGTCGTCGTAGGCGCCGTTCGGGGGCGGGTCCGAGCGGCTGTTGAGGAACCGGACGTCGAGTCCAGCCTCGCGCGCCAGGGGTCCGGCGATGGCTGCCAGGTGAGCGAGGCGGGCGTCATCGATGTCGATCGCGTCGACCGACAAGCCCGGGATGCCCATGGTCAGCGCACGGATCACGTGCATGAACCCCATCGGCCCGGCAGCGCCGACGATCGCGATCCGATCTCCGTCGCGCAGCTCGCCGCTCGCGGGCACGTGGGCGTAGCCATCGGCGGCGCTGTCGCCCGGGGTCCCGACCCAGCGCAGGAGGTCGTAGTGGATGCGGCCAACGTCGACCGCGACGTGGCGGTCGACCTCGGGGCCCCCGAGGACCACGTCGATCGTTGCCCGCGGCGCCATCAGGTCCTGCAGGGTCTCGATGCGCGCGGCGCTCGCCCCGAAGTAGACGATGTCGTCGAAGGGCTCGCCGGCAAGCTCGTCGAGGCTCGAGACCGGACGGCACGGAATCTCGCGGGCCCCGAGGACGCCCGCCAGGGTCGGTCCGTGGCCGTCCTCGGCAAGGAGGCAACGCACCATTCCCGGTCGGACCGCAGCCAGCAGCTCGTCCAGACCATGGATCGCGTGGCCCGGTTCCGCCACGACGAGCAGCCGGCCGCCGGGCGTGAGGGTGGCGCGCTCGTCCGAGGCGTACGACCGTTCGACGCATGCCCACGGCTCCAGCAGCCCGACCGCCGAGCCGGAAGGCGCCTCGCCCACGGGGATCAGGAACCGCTCGCCGGTCACCGGGTCAACGATCATCCGCTCGTCCAGCAGGACGTACTCCTGAAGCCCGCCCTCGAAGTTGTAGCCGAACGCCGCGTTCGCCTGCGCCGTCGGCAGGTGGCGATAGTCGGTCTGGACGAGGACCCGCTCCCCCACCGAGTGGCGGGTCACGGCCTCCCCGACGGCGACGATCCGGCCCGCGCACTCGTGGCCCGGAACCAGCGGCAGGTCGCCAGGGGTGTAGCTCGGGATCTCCGCCAGGACCTCCGGGGCGACGCCCGAGAGCACCTCGCTCTTGCGGGGGTGGGCGGTGAATGCGTGGAGCAGCTTGGTGTCGGAGAAGCAGATGCCGACGGCCTCGACCTGCAGCACCAGCTGGTGCGGCCCGGGCGCCGGCACCGACTTTGCCCGGTTGTGGACGACCTGGTTGGGACCCGTGAACTGGATCGCGTGCTGGGTGGCGGGCAGGTCGGTCAAGGGGGCGGCTCCTGTCGGGGTCTCGGTCAGCTCAGCATCACCTGGCCACCGGTGACCGGCAGCGCCTGGCCCGTCTCGTACCGCTGGGCCACGAGGTAGTACAAGGCCTCCATCACGTCCGCGGGGGTGCAGCCGCGGCCCATCGGGACCTTGGCCTCGTAGAACCGGCGGACGTCCTCGACGCTCGTCGCCCCCGGCACCTTGCCCTCGCGCAGGTACTGCACGAACAGGCCGCTGTCGGGGTCCGACCACAGGGGCCCGTCGAGGAAGTTGCCGGGGCAGACGGCGTTGACCTTGATCCCGTCGTCCACCAGCTCCAGCGCGAACGACTGGGTCAGCCCGATGCCGCCGAACTTGGAGCCCGCGTAGGCGCTGTTGCGGCTCGATCCGGCGAGCCCGGACTTGGAGTTGATCTCGATGATGTCGCTCCACCACCCGGGGTCGACCACATGCTGGCGGGCCATGACCGGTGCGGCGTGCTTCACCGCGAGGAAGTAGCCACGGTAGTTCACCCGGGTCACGAGGTCGAACTCCGCCACGGGCTGGCTGGCGACGCCGCCCGCCCGGAGCACCCCGGCGTTGGACACGAGGATGTCCAGGCCGCCGTAGGCGCGGACCGTGGCCCCGATGCCGGCCTCGACGCTGGCGTCGTCGGTGACGTCCATGGCGACGGCCATGGCGCGGCCCGGTCCGAACCGTTCCACGAGCGACCCCGCGTTGGCTTCGGCCAGCTGGACGTTGAGGTCGGCCAGGACCACGTGGGCGCCCTCGGCGACCAGATCCTCGGCGATCGCGAGACCGAACCCCTGCGCCGCACCCGTGACGAGGGCGATCCGGCCCGCCACGCGTCCGGGGGTGCCGTCGCCCGCGTGGATCTGCCGGCGGTAGGCCTCGGCCTCCCAGTCCTCGATGAACCGGCGCTCCGTATCGGACAGATGGCGCACGCTGCCCAGCCGATTGGCCGCCTCGCCCACGCGCAGCGCGTCGAGGTAGATGTGCCGCGCGGTGTCGGCCTCCGCCCAGGTGTCCCCGACAGCGAACAAGCCGAAGCCCGGGACGACGACCACGATCGGGGCCGGATGGCCGGCCTCGAGATGCGTCCGGAGCCGCTCGCCGGCGAGCGCGGGGAGATCCTCCGGGCTGGCCTCGTCGGGCTTCGAGCACGAGGGGAAACGATCCCGCATAGACGATCTGGTCCGGGGTCAGCGGACCACCCACCACGAACGCGCGCCCCGGTTGGGTGGCGGTGAGCCCCGCGGCCTCGGGCGTGTCGTCGAACACGAGGAGGCGGCGGCGGCCCTCGGACAGCGCGGCTCGCAGCACCGGCGCCAGCGCGTGAACGAGGACGTCGGCAGCGCCGGGGTCGGGTTGCGGCGCCGACCGGGGGGCGGGGGCGGCTTCGATCGCTTCCCGGATGACGCGGGCGACACGGCGTGAGGCCGCCTCGATCTCCGCCGGGTCGTCGGCGGCGACGATCAGCCCGTGGTTCTGCATCAGCGTGATGCCGGGGGCCGGGTGCCCCGTCCGAAGCGCATGGGCCGCCCGCGCGTCGCGGATCGCCCTCGCCAGCGGCAGGCCCGGATCCGTGTACGGAACCCACACGATCTCATCGCCGAACAGGCGCCGGGCGATGGCCTCTCCGTCCGTGTTGCAGGTCACGGCGTTGATGACGATCGGGTGCGTGTGCAGGATCATGCGCTCGTCGAGCAGCGCGTGGAACAGCAGCTCGACCGACGGGCGTCGGCCGTCGTCCGGCCCGAGGCGGGCTCGCTCCGCCGCCTGGATGACGGGGTCGTCGCCCGGCTCGTCGACCGGAGGCTGATCGAGGAACGCCAGCAGCCGGGCCCGGTCGAGCGGGACGAGGTCCTCGGCTTCGAGCGTCGCGAGGGGAACGCCGCTCGGCTTGATCCACACCACCCCGCCGGACTTGACCGAGGCGTTGCCGCCGCCGCCCCGGGAGAACTCCGGATCCTGCCCGAACCGCTGCGCCAGCGCGACGAGCCGTCCGACGGCAGCGTCCGCGTCTGGGCGACGCTCGCCGGAGACCATCGTGCTCATGCCGGCACCTCCTGTCCGGCGATGACCGTCGCGCCGAGCTCCGCGAACCAGCGGATCCGGGCGTCGTCGTCGGCGAAGCCGGGAGCCAGGATGCCCTCGTGGTCGACGAAGCCACCGAGTCCCCGCTGCCGACGGTCCTGGTGGGCAGCCACGACGCAGGTGCCCTCCCAGAAGGCGGCTCGTGCCTCGCTCGAGAGCGGGTGGCCACCACGGCCGGCCGGCTCGAACGGGATCGCATCGAGGGTGTTGTGCTCGGTGCCGGCCAGGACGGCGATGCCCGCCTCCCGGAACGCCCGAACGTAGTCGTCCACGACCGCGGGGTCGTTGCGTCCGGGGATCAGCTCGGCCAGGTGCAGGCCACGCTCCTTCAGCCGCCCGGCCAGCTCCTCGGGAGGCTGCTCGAACGGACAGACCGGGGTGGCGCCGTCCGCGAGCGTCGGATAGGCAGGGATGCCGCCCCACTCGAGCACGAGCCGGTACGCATCCTCGAACGACAGCGCGGCCTCCTCGACGAACGCCGGCCCGCCGGCCTTCAGCAGGCGCGACCGGATCTCGCCCTGGACGGCGACGGGGTCCTCCACCGCGGCGGCGGCGGGACGGCCGTACGCGCGCGCCAGGAGCGGGGCGCGACGCTCGGGCTCGACCTGCAGGAACAGCGCCTCCTGGAACGCCATGGCCACGTGCCGCTCCTGGAGGACGACCCAGTCGCGCGGCACCCCGGCCCGATCGGCCACGTCCTCGATGATCGCGTCGTCGTCGAGGGAGGTCGCCAGGCCCGCCGCGGCGAAGTGCTCCCGCAGGCGGCGCACCATCTCGCGGGCCCGAGCCTCATTGGCCGTCCGCGCATCGCCCGAGATCCGGTCGGCCTCGGCGGTGTGCCCGCCGAACGGGTCGATACCCTTCCCGCACAGGTACATCCGGCCCGGGTTGCCCGGATCGTTGACCCTGATCCCGGCGTCGAGCAGGTCGTCCACCAGCGCGATGAACTCGAGACCGAACAGGGGCACGATCCCCGCCGCCCGTGCCGCGTCGGCGAACCGCCGATAGACGCGCTGGTCGTGGAAGTTGGACGCCCCGACGACCCGCACCCCCTCCGCGCTCGCAGCCGCGACGGCCGCCTCGGCCGTCTCGAAAGCCGAGAAGTTGGGTGGCAGGTGGACGTGGGTGTTGACGATCGGATGTCCAGACGCATCCCCTTTGTCCAGTGTGCGAGGTCTCTCCATGGGCGGTCCGTTTGCGCTCCGAGCTATGACGAGCTTTGCGATGACTTCTGAATGAAGAATTGCGACGTGACACGTGCGAGGGGCTCAACCCCTCCGTCCGACATATCCCAGCCATTGGCCCGAGCTTGGCGGTCACCTCAGGCTCTGATCTCGACAAACGGCATCCCCATGAGGTCGGCGACGGAGCGGTAGTCCTCGACGCGGTGACCGACGCTCAGGGCCCAGTGGTGGCCGACGCCCGACGTGCACCAGCGCTCGGTCCAACGGCCAGGGTCGCAGCCGAAGTCGACGCGGGATGTCGTGTTCCCGATCTTCATGAGCGGGCCGTCGACCACCGTGCCCTCGGACGCGATGAGCGTGAGGGTGCCATCGGCCTCCTGCCCGACGCCGATCGTCGTCACCGGCCCATGCCTGACGTCGAACTCGACCGAGACGCCCCACCCACGCTTGCCATGGTAGACACCGAGGCCGCGGAGGAGCGGGCGCCGGGCGCTGATCCCGAGGTGCCCGGGGCCGTCGTGCCCGAGCTCGACGACACCGTCGCGGAAGTTGAGCGTCTGGAGTTCGGTGAAAGCGCCGCCGGCGCCGATCGCATCTGCGATGAGCATCGCGAGACTCGTCCGGAGCTCGTACTCGCCCGCCATCGGGATGCCGCGGGCGGTAAGGAGCGACGATCCCACGATCAGGCCGGCGCCGAGCCGCTCATGGATCTCGCTGTCGAGCCCACGGTGGTAGTACGCGACGCTGTCCAGCCGGAAGTCCTCCACGAGCTGGTCGACGCCGACGGAGACACGCGCTGCCCAGTCGAGGTCTTCCGGATCGACCGAGTCCGCAAGGTCAAAGATCCTGCGGACCAGCAGCAGTCGCTCGGCCGCCTCCGCATCGGTGACCTTCTCGACGCGCACGCGGAGGTCGTCGATCTCGACTACCTCGACATGGCCTCCGAGTTGCCCGGAGACGAGCGTCATGTCCGTCGAGACGTCGAGCATGCCGGGATAGAGGTGGCCCATGAGACCGTGGCGCGCCCGACGCATGACGCCGCGGACCCGCGCGGCCCGGACCCAGCGTCCGATCCGCTCCCATGCCTTCTCGTCACGGAGGTACCCGGAGACCGACCGGAAGGGGATCCCACTCCGCCGAAATACGCTCGCGACCTCGGGAAGCGGGCAGTGGCACTCGTAGGCGAGGGCCATCGTCGTGTCAGCTGCCGCGTGGTCCATCGCCTCGGTCGGCTGTAGGTCGATGACGAGCACCGGCGCGGCCGCCCGCTGCGCGACCGGGAGCACCATGCCGGAGGTCATGTACGTCGTGAGGAAGAAGACCACGAGGTCGCAGTCGGCGACGCGGAGCGCGTCCCCGGCCTCCGCGCCATCGATCGGCGTGGAGATGAACCCTACGTCGACGACCTCGCAGTCCATCGCCTTCAACCGCTCGGATACGTAGGTCGCCGAGGCCTGGAGCTGCGGGAGGAGATCGGGGAACTGCGGCCAGTACGCGCCAAGCCCACCCGCGACGAGGCCAACGCGCGTCGGGCGTCGGGGCGTGCGCTCGAGGAGATCGATCCCCACCTGCGACATCGGCTCACTGTCTGCCATCGGGTCCCTTCTCCTCCGCCGCGCCACGGGGACGCCACCCACGCGCCGTCACAGCCGGTCGATGCGGATCCCGGCCTGCCGGGCGAAGCACTCGACCTGTGCCGTCACGTCGCCGCTCACCGCGATGACGTGGTGCGCGTACCCGAGCTCGACGAGCTCTCGGAAGTACTGCTTGACGGGCTTTTCGACGCGGACAATAAGCGAAGACTCGTTGATGTGGAGGGGCTCGGTGTCGAGGATCTCGCCGGAGCTCACGAGCATCCGCCAGCCATCGACGTCGTGGATCCCATGCGCGAGCGTGACCGGACCCGGAGGGTACGTGGCTTCAAAGCCAAGGGAATCGCCCTCGAAGCCCCAGTTCTCGCACGCCGGGCCGACGACGACCGGTCGGTCCTTCCGCACCGCGCGAGGATCGATGAAACCGTGGCCGAGCAGCATGACGGCATTCATGGAGACGTCGACCTCCTCCCACTCGCCGAAGAACGGGGAGGTGCCGGTGAAGTCCTTGAGGATCTTCGAGGTGACGCAGCCGATGACATCGCCCTCGGTGACCGAGACGGCGCGATCGGCCAGGAGCAGCTCCGAGAGGCCCAGGTACACGGCGGCATTCGCCCTCGCCTCGATCAGGTGCTGGCCGAGGAGCACGAGGCCGTCGAGGCGGAAGCGGTCGACGAGCTCGATGAGCGCGAGCGCGAGGCGCGCGGAACGCGTGATGGCCCCGTCATCGAGGCCGTTGACCTGGTAGTCCCGGCGCACCTTGCTGGCGAGTGCGAGAACCCGCGCATCGTCCTCGCGGATCCCGTCGAGAATGGCGACCAAGTGGTCCATCTTGATGTCCATCACGTGCGGACCGAGCTTGCCCGTGATGTCCGTCTTGTCGAAGTTGAAGTCATACATTCCACGAAAGACGTGCCCTACCGTCCCGATCGTCATGTGACGGAGGTTCCGCAGGGTCGTCTGCACCTGGATGATCGCGTCGATCTCGCGGTAGACCTCGTCGTCGCGCACCGCGCCCACGACGACCTCGTACCGTGGGTACCTGCCCATCTTCCGGAACCCGCCAGTGAGCTGGACCAGGCCCATCGGACCTGAGTTGCGGAGGGACTGGTCGTACCCGGCCGCGAAGTCGATCCGGTCGTGCGCCTGCGACGCGAAGATCACGAGCGGGATGTCGGACGGAAGGTACAGCAGCGCCTGGTGCACGAAGAAGTCGGGGCAGTACGTTCCCTCCGCCACAACGAGCACGTCGATGTGCTCCTCGCGGAAGAGGCGTCCGGCCCGGTCCGCGCCGTCGAGGGTATCGACGAGCCCCGAATAGACCATGTCGTGCGTTGCTCCGATGTGGTCGGCGACCGCCTGCATGTCGCCGGCGACCTGATCGTGCAAGCCCTCGTACATGCGCCAGTACTCGAAGTACCCACATGCGAGGAGGCCGACCTTCAGGGGACGGTCGCCAAACCGCTCGCTCAGCAGGTCACCGCTCGCGGAGCCTCCGGTCACCTCGAACGACTGGATCTTGTCCATTCCTGCTCCTTGTCCTGCGCGAAACGGCTCCCGACCGGAGGTTCCGAGTCGCTGCTCGCATGCCGGGCGTGCGCGCGGTCGGGGCGCCCGCTGGCGGGCATCCGCACACCAATCAGGTGTCCTCCTGGGTCGCGTTGCGCAACTCGCCGTGCACGACCGCCGTGAGCCGGGCCCGGCCAAGCGTCCCCACGCGTCGTATCGTAACCGAACTCATTCGGTAAGTTACGATTGCGAGCACTTTGCCACGGTTCAAAGGCCGGTGTCAATGCGATTCCTCGCCATGCCGGCTCGGTCGGAGAAGCTCGCAACCTCGCGCACCGGCGGGCTCCCCGTACCCGGGGCCATGATCGCCGTGTGGCGTCGACGGACTGGTCGTGCTGCAGGGCCTGGCGCGGCATCCAGTCCCTCCACGAAGAGCCGGAGGAAGCCCTGGGGGAACCCAGCAAGCACCACGGGCAAGTTCGGAAGGCGATGGGCGTACCAATCGGGGGCCAGCCGCTCCTGGTCCCGAGATCGACAGCGGCGATCTGGATGCCCACGTCAATCGAGGCGGAAGACCTCCTCGAGGCGCCTGTGGAATCCGGTCGTCGGATCGATACAGGGATCGATGAGCCTGGCCATCTCCTGCTCCCAGCGGAGGCTCAGGGGCGAGGCGTCCATGAGGGCCTGGAACCGCCTGAAGTCGTCGACCACGAACACCCCGAAGATGTCGCCGTCCTTCAGGTAGATCGAATAGTCGCGGCAGCCGGCGGCTCGCATCTCATCGAGCAACTCGGGCCAGACGTCCGCGTGGCGGCGCCGGTACTCGGCCTCGGCACCCGGCAGGAGCCGCGCGGTGAAGGCGACGCGTTCCATTTCACGCTCCTGCCCTCGGGGTCGTGTCCTTCATGTTGGGCCGCTTGAGCCGCTCCACGGCTCACTGCGGTCGCCTGTCAGTCTGCCTCGACCACGGAGACCGCTGCGCCAGCGGCGGGTGGCATCGCTCCGCCGGATTGGACGACCTCGATCCCCATCCCCCGCAACGTCGCGACCATCTCCGCCGGGGCTTCACCATCGGTGAACACGCCATCGAGCTGATCGGTCCGGCAGAACGTCGCGGAGGCGACGCGGGCCCACTTCGTATGGTCAACGAGCGCATAGACCTCGCGCGCCGCGGCGACCATCGATCGCTTGATCTGCGCCTCCTCCTCCATCGCGTCGCTGAGGCCGGATTCGATCGTGAACCCGGCAGCGCCGAGGAATGCCTTCTGGACGTTCACGCGCCGGAAAACGCCGCCTCCGAGGTGCCCAACGACCGAGAGGGCCTCCCACCGGACCCGACCGCCCAGCATGAGGATGGTGATCCCTGTGCTTCCGGCGAGCTCGGTCGCGATCCGGATGCTGTTCGTCACGATCGTGAGGCCATGCCAGACGCGGCGGTCCTTGAGGCGGCGCGCGACCTGGAGCGCGGTCGTGCTCGCGTCGAGGACGATGCTCTCACCGTCTCCCACGAGGGCGGCCGCCGCCGCGCCGAGGCGCGCCTTCTCGTCGCGCTGGAGGCGTTCGCGAATGTCGAACGCCAGCTCGGGGCGACTGCCACGCGGACTGATCGCGCCCCCGTGCGCGCGGATGATGAGATGCTGATCCTGCAGGATGACGAGATCCTTGCGGATCGTGACGGCCGAGACGCCGAAGCGGCTGGCAAGCTCGGTCACGCGTGCCCTGCCCCGTGCGTCGACGAGCCTGACGATCTCCTGTTGGCGCTCGCTCGCGAATACGCCTTCGGGCGGATCGGCCGGCTTCGTGGTCACATCATCCCTCCGGTCATTTGGAAGGGCTTCGATTGGTTACGAATGTGCTAACTCTGCATCGCTCACGAGTTGACCGTCAAGGCGAGCATGCCGGTGGCAGCGGCTCATGGCGATGGTCGCCGCCCTGGAGAGCCTCCTATCCCCCGAACGTATGCGCAGGCAAGCCCTGCACACCCGGCCGCAGACGGAACAGCGAGCCCGAGAGTGGCTGCTGGCCCAGCTCGTGCCTTGACAGCCCCCTCCGCGCAGAGGTGACGTACAGATCCTTCAGGCCGGGCCCCCCAAATGCGCAACTCGTGATTCGGCTGACTGGCATCGGGATCGATCCATCCAGCGATCCGCTCGGCGAGTAGCGACGCAGGCCCCAGCCGCCCCACATCGCGACCCAGAGATATCCGTCGGCGTCAACCGTCATCCCGTCAGGGGAGCCATGACCGGGCTCGATGTCGATGATTCGTCGCCAATTCAGGATCTCGCCGGTTGAGGAGTCGAAGTCATACGCGTCAACGCCGTGCGTCGGCGTGTCGATGTGGTACATCGTCGAGCCGTCCGGGCTCCAGTCGATACCGTTGGAAAGAGTCACGCCTCTCAGCATCCGTGTGACCTTGAACGACGGATCCAGCCGGTACAGGGATCCCGCGCCGGCTCTCGCATGCCTTTCGTCCGTCGTCCCGGCCCAGAACCGGCCGGCGGCATCGCACTTGCCATCATTCATGCGGTTGGACGCGACGTTCTCCTCGACCGCCGCCACGAGCTCAAGCGCGCCACCTGGATCCAGGACCGCAAATCCGTCACGCACGGCGAGTGCAAGGCCCCCACGCGCACGCGGAACAAGGGCCCCAACCGGCTGGCCGATGTCGACGTACGCGTCTTGCTCCGTCGCGGGATCGAAGCGATGCACCCTGCCTGCGAGAATATCCACCCAGAGCAGGACGCCCTCCATGTCATTCCAGACGGGGCCTTCTCCCACATCTGCCACCGCCGGAACGACCACCTCCGCGCCGCTCGGCCGACTCATGTGTCGAGCACCGCCTCGACAACCCGCTCCATGAGGAAGGCCTCGTCCCAGAGCATCGGTCCCGAGCCAACGCGCGCGACGACGAGGTCGAGCGACGGGACGACATAGCACCGATTCGATCGGAAGCCGTTGGCCGCGAATGCGTCAGAGGGTAGGTACGGCCACATCGTTCCGGGCGTGTTGACGACCCAGCCGTAGCCATAGGACGGGTTCAGATCCTGGGACGAGCGCGTGGCTCGTTCAACCCATGCTGGCGAGACAACCTGCTCTCCGTACCATCGACCACGACGAAGGAAGAGGTATCCGAAGCGCGCGAGGTCGCGCGCCGAGACGACGAAGCCACTGTGTGCATTGGTATGTGGTCCGATGTGGCCAGCGCCGCCCTGTTGCTCCCAGCCCGACCGCTCGATCCCGATGCGTCGAAGGACCCGAGCCTCGAGATACTCGGCGATCTCCTGGCCGAAGGCATGGATGAAGGCGAGAGACAGGTGGGCAAAGGCCGCATCGCTGTAATCCCATGTCGTACCGGGTTCCGCTGCGAGGTCCGCCACGGAGACACCGAAACGATTGGGACACCTTCCCAGCGCGTACTCGAATGGGCCATCGCCGGGCGCGGTCACGCACCCATGGGCCGCCGAGCGTTCCCCTCGAATGCCGGACGTCATGCCGAGGATCTGACCGATCGTGATCCGGGCCTTGCGTGGATCGCTGAGTGGATGACCCTCGGGGATGAGGTCGTAGATGGGCGTATCAAGGCTGAGTTCGACACCGCCAGACCGTGACCGGTCGCCGCCCCCCGCAAGGCCGACACCCCAAGCGGTACTCGTCAACGATTTCGTGGCAGACCAGACATCGAAGCGGGTCGTTGGTGAGACATTGAAGCTGTAGCACTCGTGGACGAGGTAGCCGTTTCGGATGATGACCACGCCGAACGAGCTGTCCGATGCCAGCCTCTCCTGCTCGCGGTTGAGCAACTCAAGGACGCTCGGATCCATGCCGGCAAGGTCACGAACCTCGTCACTCGTTACGAGGCACCGCCACCCGCCTTCGGATTCCGTTTCTGGAAAGTCGTGTGGTTCCTTCACGCGTTCACCCCTCGTTCATCGGCGTTCCGGGCGGACCGAATGTTGACCGCGCCGGCGTCGTCGGCGTGGACGGATCAGCAACGGCGGGGATCGAGGCAGGATTGGCACTGGCGTCATCCCGGTTCCACGTAAGGGCATGGCACGCGGCGGTATGCCGTCCGGCAACGACGATCAGATCCGGGTCACGTTCAGCACAGACCTGACGGGCGAGAGGGCAGCGGGTCCGGAATCGACATCCTCTCGCGACATCAAAGGCCGACGGTAGCTCCCCGGCGATCGCTGGCTCTGACCTTCTCTCGCCGTCCATGGTCGGGATGGCCTGCATCAACGCCTGGGTGTATGGATGCGCAGCGCTCAGGAAGATCTCCTCGGAGCTGCCCTCCTCGACGATCCGGCCGAGGTACATGACTGCGACGCGATCCGCGACGTGGGCGATGACCGAGAGCTGGTGAGAGATGAACACCATCGAGAGTCCGAGGCTTCGACGCAGATCCGCGAAGAGATTCAGGACTTGCGCCTGCACCGACACGTCGAGCGCGCTGACGGCCTCGTCGGCGACGAGGACTTCGGGCTCGACAGCAAGTGCCCGAGCGATCGCCGCCCGCTGTCGTTCGCCACCGGACAGCTCGCGTGGGGGCAGCGTCAAAGCTCGAGCGGGCAACCCGACCATGTCCAGGAGCTCCAGGACCCGAGATCGTTCAGACGTCCTGGTGACCAGGCCGTGGACCCTTGCGGCCTCCCCAACCGCCGACCCGATCGACATTCGCGGGTTGAGCGACGAGTACGGATCCTGGTAGACGAGCTGGACCCGGCGCCGCAGTCTCCGCAGATCATCGTGGCTGCAGGCCAGGACGTCGGTGTCGAAGGCGACGATCCGGCCGCGGTCCGCCTTGATCATCCGAACGAGACAACGGGCCAGCGTCGTCTTCCCACTGCCGGACTCGCCAACCAGGCCCACCACCTCATTGCGATGGAGCTCCATCGAGACACCGTCGAGCGCGAACAGCCGCGTGTCGGGCTTGCGCGTCACCCGCTCGACGATCGTCCGTCGGCCCGCGAACGACTTCACCAGATCGTGCACTTCAAGGATGGGGTCACCGGTGGCCCGCGGCTGATCGCCGGTTGAGGACGCACTGTTCGGCACTCCGTGGGTGGGCCGAGTCGCCGACGGCCCAGCCGTTGGGGCATCGACAAAGGGGCACGCAGAGCCGTGGGCGGCCGGCGGACGGTCCAGTTGCATCGATACCGTGGCGCACTCGTCCCGGACATGCGGGCAGCGGGGAGCGAACGGACAGCCGCCCTGCGAGTTGAGTCGGATTGGTGGCTGTCCGGCGATCGCGGCCAGGGGACGGTCGCGTCCGCGTGGATCAAGGCTCGGAATGGCCCCGATCAGGCCCTGGGTATAGGGATGCCGTGGGGTACGAATGACGTCGGCCACCGGTCCATGCTCGAGCAGGCGACCGGCATACATGACGGCGATGCGTTCGGCCCGCTCCGCCACGACGCCGAGATCATGGGACACGAGGATGACGGCCATCCCCGTCTCGGCACGGAGCTCGTCCACGAGCGTGAGGATCTGATCCTGGATCGTGACGTCCAGCGCCGTCGTGGGTTCGTCAGCCAGCAACAGCCTCGGGCGCCCCGCGATGGCGATGGCGATCATGACCCGCTGACACATGCCGCCACTGAGTTCATGGGGATAGCTGTCCGCACGGCGTCCTGGTGCGGGAATCCCCACCCGATCAAGCAACCGCAGCGTCTCCGCGCGTGCGGCGCGCCCCCTGTCCCCAGCTTGACCCGCAGGACCTCCGAGATCTGATCGCCGATCGAAAGCACGGGGTTCAGCGAAACGGTCGCGTCCTGGAAGATCATTGAGATGTCCGTTCCCCGGACTCGCTCGATCTCCCTGGGACGGACGCGGAGGAGGTCCTGCTGGTCCCACAGCACTTCGCCGGACAGCGTCCTGCCAGGACGCGGCACGAGGTCGACGAGCGCGCGCAGCGTGACGCTCTTGCCACAGCCGGACTCGCCGACGAGCCCGAGGCAGCTTCCCCTCTCGACGTCGAAGCTGACATCGTGAACCGCCACGGTGAGGCCGGACTTCGTCGGGAACGCGACGGTCAGCCCTCGGACCGACAGCAGCGGCAGCTCATCGGCACTCATCGGTCGAGACGGAATTCGGCCCCGAGCCGGTCTGCGACACCGTCGCCGACCAGGCTGAAGCCAACTCCGGCGACGACGAGCACAAGACCCGGGAGTGTCGTCAGCCACCAGGCCGACAGGAGGTATGTCTGCCCCTCGGCGATCATCGCCCCCCATTCGGCGGTCGGGATCTGGACGCCTGCGCCAAGATAGGAGAGCGAGGCGAGCGTCGCGATGTTTCGCACCATGTCTGCCGTCGAGAAGACCAGGCTGGACCGGATCAGGTTCGGCAGGGCGTGCCGCAGGATGATGCGCCGCCTCGAGTAGCCAAGCGTCTCTGCCGCGAGGATGAACTGACGCTCCCGCAGGGACAGCATCTCGCCGCGGGTGAGACGCGCATACGGCGCCCAGCCGACGATCGAGATGCCCACGACCACACCCAGGAGACCGGGACCGAAGATCGCCGCGATGGCAAGCACGAGCACGACGAACGGGAATGCGAAGACGATATCGACCACCCGCATGACGATCGCCTCGAAGGGTCCACCGAAGTACCCGGCCGTCGTCCCGAGCACCACGCCAACGGCCAGCGGCAGAAAGGTGGTCACGACGCCGACCGTGAGGTCGAGTCGCCCGGCATACAGGACACGGGTGAAGATGTCTCGCCCCAGGTTGTCGGTTCCGAACAGGTGCGCCATTGACGGTGGCTGCAGGGACGAGAGCAGGTCCTGGGCGTTCGGATCGCCTGCGCCGAACAGGGGCACCAGGAGGCTCGGGATGAGGACGATCCCCACCAGCAGTGCACCGAGGCCGATCGTCACCTTCAGCCAGCGGCCCTCCGCCAGCGCTTCGCGCCGCATGCTGCGCGCCTGGGGCAACTCCGCGATCGACGGGCTGAGAGGTGCCTCCATGCTCTCGCTCACAGCCTCACCCTGGGATCGAACGCCGCGTAGGCGAGGTCAGTCAGGAGATTGGCCAGGATCACGAACACGCCGAACACGAGCGTGAGTGCCTGGATCACCGCGAAATCGCGGGCGAGAATGGACTGCACGAGCAGCGAGCCGATGCCCGGAATCGCGAACACGCTCTCCACGATCACCGTGCCGCTCAACAACACGCCGGCACTGACGCCCACGAACGTCACCATCGCGATGAGCGAGTTCGGTAGCACGTGCCGGACCATGACTCGCGTCGCGCCAAAGCCACGCACCCGGGCCGCCTCGGTGAACTCGGCTGTGCTGTTCTCGATCACGCTGGACCGCAGGGTCCTCAGGAACAGCGGCGCGACCCACAGCCCGAGGGTGATCGAGGGGAGCGTCAGGGACCTCAGATGGTCCGCGAAGCTGTCTCCATACCCGGAGGTTGGGAACCACCCGACGCCAACCGCGAAGACCAGGATGAGGATGAGGCCCAGCCAGAAGGGTGGCATCGTGAACGTCACGAGCGTGACCAACCGGATCATGTGATCCGCGAGGCGGTTGCGCCGAATGGCAGAGATGATCCCGAGCGGGATGGCGACGGCGAGTGCGAACAGGAGGGAGAACCCGACCAGCAGCAGGCTCGGCACCAGGCGCGCAGCGATCAAGGAGCTGACGGGGATGCGGTGTGAGATGGAGTTGCCGAAATCCAGGGTCAGGGCGCCCCGGATGAACAGGAAGTACTGAGTGATGAGGGGCTGGTCAAGCCCGAACTGCTGGCGAAGGTTCGCGATCGCCTCGGGCGAGGCGTGAATACCGAGCATGATCCTGACCGGATCGCCCGGCACCAGGCGGATCAAGAGGAAGGCGCCGAGCGTGACGCCGAAGAGCACAGGGATGGACTGAGCCAGCCGGCTGCCGAGGTAGCGGATCACGGTCGATGCGTCCCAGGGGTGGTGGGCGCCGACGACTGCCGGCGCCCACCACTGTCCTTACTGCGTAAGCCAGACGTCCTCCAAATTCCACCAGGCGGTGGGTAACGTCTTGAAGCCCTGGACACGGTCGCGCAATCCCTGCCGTGCCTCAGGGAAGATGAGCGGAAGTTTGGGCGCATCGTCGAGCGCCAGCTGCTGCAACTCGGCGAACTTCGCCTTGCGCGTCGCGATATCGCTCGTCGAGTTGGCCTCCTGGATGAGCTTGATTGCCTCAGGAGAGTCGTAGTACGTGAACCAGGAGTGCAGCCCCGCGTTGTAATCAAGGAGCAGGCTCGCCAACTCATCATCGGTGGTGATGTCGCTGCTCACGTTGCGCCACATGGCATCGTAGTCACCGCTTGAGAAGGCCGTGTCTGCCGTCCCCTGGTCAACCTGGGAGATGTTGACTGTCACGCCGATCTTGGCCCACTCATCCTTCAGGACGGTGGCGACCTGCTGCTGAACGGTATCGCCTGCCACGATGACCAACGGGAGGTCAAACCCGTTCGGGACCGACGAGGAGTCCATCAGCGACTGTGCCTTGGCGATGTCGTAAGGATATGGCGCGACGCTTGCATCCCAGAACTCGTTCTGCGGCAGCTGGCTGTTGGCAACCGTCCCAAGATCGAGGTAGATGCTCTTGAGAATCGCGTCCTTTGGGGTCGCGTAGTTGAGGGCCTGACGGACTGCCTTCTCGTCGAGCGGCGCCTTGCTGTCGTTGAAGGCGATGTTGTCGAGAGACATGATGGTGTCGGACTGGACATGCGTGCCTTCGCCGCTGTTGAGCTGGGCAACCGAGGCGAACGGGACCGTCTCAGCGACATCGAAGTCACCGGCCTGCAGCCCGAGAACCCGGGCGTTGTCGTCCTTGACGAACCGGAAGGTCACGCCATCAAGATAGGGTTGCCCTTCCTTCCAGTAGTAGGGATTCTTGACCAGCTTCAGTGACTGACCCCGGTCCCAGGAGTCCAGCATGAAGGGCCCGGACCCGATCGGGTGCTCGGCAAAGCCTGCGTCCCCTTCCTGCTCAACGACCTTCTGGGGCACGATCGAGGCGGCGAAGACGGAAATCTCGGCGAGGAATGCACCGTCGACCCGTGTCAGATCGACGCGGACCGTCGAGGGGTCAACGACCGTGACGTCCTTGATGGTCTGACCGAGAGAGCTGTACTCCGTATCGATGTTCGGATCGATGAAGCGCTCGAGCGAGAACTTGACGTCCTCGGCGGTCACGGGGTCGCCGTTGGAGAACTTTGCATCCCGCAGCTTGAACTCGTACGAGAGCTGATCGGCGGACTCCGTCCACGACTCTGCCAAACCGGGCACGGGGTCAAAGCCGGAGGTCCCGACCTCGACGAGCTGGTCGAAGATCTGGACGACGGTGAAGATCGTCCCGTTGTCTCCGTTGTCCCCGGCTGGGCTGAGGCTCACTGGCTCATAGTTTCTCGCGAAGACCAGCACGCCACCGGACTGTGGTCCTGCAGCGGTGCTGGCCGGGGCCGACGTCGGCTCCGGCGGAGTCGTGGCTCCGCTGCTTGCCGATGGAGCTGGCGAAGCGTTCGAGGTACACGCGGATAGAAGCATGACGAGCGTGATCAGGTATGGGAGCCCGCGCTTGCGTGCCCCGGTTGCCTCTGTCATGTCCCGACCTCCTCCTGGTGATCCGAAGGTTGAACCCCCAGTACGAACATCACTCGATACCGGTGTCGGTTGGAGCTCCGGCTGCCAACAGGCAGCGGCGGTAGGTGTCTTCTGCGCGGATCCCGGGGACGAAGACCGTCGCAAGCTTGAGCTGCCCCGATCCTGTGTTCGTTATCTGATGCCATTCGCCTGCTCGCACGAAGAGAGCGGTGTCGGCGACAAGGGGCGACGTCGTACCGTCGACGATGGCAACGCCATGCCCAGACACGATGTAGATCAACTCGGGCCGGTCATGGACGTGGTTGTCGGTTCCATTGTCTGGATCAATGAGCACGACACTGAATGTCAGCTCATCCACATCCCGCCGATCGGGCGCGAACAGAACCTTGATCGAGCGCGAGAAGGGTGCAGGCACTTGGATGCCCCGCTCTTCTCTTGCGCGTGCCGTCTCCATCAGTTCCTCAAGTCTGTGCTTCGCTCTGAACCGCCTCGAGCTGCTGGCGGGCGTATGCGACGCTCTTCCCTGCCCAGTCGTCCTCCTTTCGCAATGCACCAAGGCGATCCAGCAAGGGATCCGTCGTCCGGTGGTTGCGGAGTCCGAGTCTCATTGCCGATCGACCGCCCCGGCCGAAGCCTCCGGGTCCTCCCGCCCGGTCTCGCTGGCCCAGTAGGACAGGGCTTGCCTGACCTCGGCGCGGATCGTCTCGGGGTCGGCGCCGCGAATCGCGGCCATGATCTGACGGTGTCCGACGACGCCTGTATCTCTGCCCCGGTCTGTCAGGTGCGTGATTAGGATCGTGTTGTGGTAGAGCTCCTCAACCGCGCGACCGATCTTCCTGACGAGAGGGTTGTGTGTCGCATCCAGCAGGCAGTAGTGGAACTCCAAGTCGAGTCTCGTGAGCATCTCTACGTCGCTGTCGGGAATCGCTGCCAAGGCTTCGAAGCGCTGCTGCGCAGCCTCGATCACCACCCAGTCGTCTGGCGTGACGGCTCCTGCGACAAGCTGGCAGTAGCCAACCTCGAACAGCAGACGGAGTTCGACGAGTTCCGCGGGACGCGCGGCTTCGAGCAGGACCGCAAACACGAGCGGGTTGAGCAACGATTCGCTCGGCCGCTCAACGATGTAGGTTCCGTCGCCCCGTCGGATCGTGACGACACCAATCGCCTGTAGCGTCTTCATCGCTTCCCGTACGGCGCCACGGCTGACCTGGAAGCGTTCGGCGAGGTCAAACTCGGACGGGACTCGCTGCCCAGGTCGCATGCGGGACGCGATGATGTCCCGCTTGAAGGCGTCGATGATCTCGTCCACCAAGCTCGCCCGGCGGGGGGCTTGCGTTGGGCGGTCGCGTCCCAGCCCGATCTGCTTCCCGATCATGGCCCCGTTGGCCGCCGCAGGGCGGCGAGTGCGTCCGGGGTGGTTGACGGCCGCTCTCCTGGGCACGACTTGTGGAACATCCGGCATTCTGGTCATCGGACGTCGGACGTCGGACGTTTTGTCCGCGGCCTGACGGCATCTTCCGACCTGGGCACGGGCTACCTCTCGTTCCTGGGCGCGGATCGCTCGACTAACACCCGTTGTCCGAGCAGGCTAGATCACACGACAACGCAATGTCAAGAATGTGATTGAAATCAACTGAAAGCTCTGTCATCCTACCAGCGGTTGGGGGTGGATCGCGCATTCCCGGCTGGTCTGATCCGGTCGGCGGCAGCTGGGCGTCGTCCTCCTCCGGCGCCGAGACGAAGACTCGCCGACCGGGTCAAGCCCGGACAGCTGGAGGGGAAGTGATGATCGACATCCAGTCCTTCGCGGTCACCACGAGTCCGACCAGCGATGGCCTGGGTCGCGCCCGTCGGTCGCCAGTCCGACGTGGAATGGCGAGAGCACGGTCATGATCCGACCGGTGGAGCTCGCCTCGATCGGGTTTCCCGACATCGATCCGCCCATCGCCCCGCCGCCAATTCCGGTCGGGGAATATGAACGTCGGCTCGAGGCGCTGTGGGCGGCCGCGGATCTCGATTGGCTCGTCGTCTACGGCGATCCCGAGCACCGTGGCAACCTGACGTATCTCTGTGGTCTCGATCCACGCTTCGAAGAGGCAGTCCTGGTCGTCGGCGAGCACCGGCGGTCGATGCTCGTCGGGACGGAGGGCCGCGACTTCGCCGCCCGTACCCCTGTCGCGTTCGACCTCCTGTGGGTCCCGGCCTTCAGCTGCTCGGGCGTCGATCGAGGCGCTGGTCTGACGATCGCCGAGGCGATCTCAAGCGCCGGGATCGCGCACGGCGATCGCGTTGGCGTCGTGGGCTGGAAGACCATGGGGGCGGGTCCGGATACCTCCTCGCCGCCGCCGCTCGCCGCTCCGTCATTCATCGTCGATGCCGTGCGGGCCGCTGCCGGATCGAGTGGCAGGGTCACGGACGCGACGGATCTGTTGCTCGATGTGCGGACCGGCCAGCGCCTCGAGCACGGGGCAGATCAGATCGCATTCTTCGAGTGGGGCGTCTCGCATGCCGCCGCCGCGATCAGCGGGATCATCCGGTCCGCACGCCCCGGGATGACCGAGGCTGACCTCGCTCGGGGCATGCGGTACTCGGGTGTGCCGCTCTCCTATCACCCTGCCGTTGCTTCAGGACCTGACCTGCCGGCAGTCCTCGGCAGCCCGGGCGGCCGGGTCGTTCAGCTGGGTGAGCCCGTGTTCGCGATGGTCGGCGTGTGGGGCGGCAACTGTGCCCGCGGCGGGCTCCTGGGTGCGGGCGAGTCCGACGGTCGACCTGACGGCACACGGTACCTGGAGGAGGTGGCGGCACCCTACTGGCGCACCGTCGTGAGATGGTACGAGTCGGTTCGCCTGGACCGGTCGGCCGGCGACATCCGGAAGGTCGTGGTCGAGGCCTGCCACGAGCAGGGTTTCCATCCCGCGTTGGGCATCGGGCACTGTGTCGATTGGGAGGACTGGCCGGCCACTCCGTTCGAGGCTGGCTCGGCCGCGCGGATCCGGAGCGGCATGATCATCGACTGCGACATCTTCTCGGACCAGAATGGACCGGATCACGTCGTCCATTGCGAGGATACGATCGCCACCGCCGACGAAGCGTTGCGGGCCGAGCTCGCGGAACGCTATCCGGAGGTGTGGCAACGCTTCGCCGCGAGACAGCAGTTCATGCGTCAGCGTCTGGGTATCGAGTTGCCCGACGAGATCCTCCCGCTGTCCCCGATGGCCGGGTATCTGCCTCCGTTCTGGTTGAGCCCTGATGTGGCATTGCGCACCACGATCACCTAGCTTGCAGGCCGTCCGGGTGAAGATGGAGAGAGGGCAGCACGCGTGCACGGCCGCCACGACGGGCTTCGACCCCCGCCTGGAAGAGGGATTGCGACTTGACTGAGCGCGGCATTCTTCGGATGGCGGCCGTCGACCTCGGAGCCGAGAGCGGGCGGGTCCTGATCGGCACGTTCGACGGCGGGCGGCTCGCGCTCGAGGACGTCCACCGCTTCCCGAACGTCCCGGTGACCGTCGGCGGGACGCTCCACTGGGACGCCCTGCGGCTGCTCGGCGACATCACGGCCGGTCTGCGCAGGGCGGGCGCTGCGGGCGAGGTCGCCTCGGTCGCCGTCGACAGCTGGGGCGTGGACTTCGGGCTGCTCGATGAGCGCGGGCGGCTGCTCGCGAATCCGGTCCACTACCGGGACGCGCGGACAGACGGGATGGTCGAGCGAGCGTGCTCGGTGGTGCCGAGGGACGAGATCTACGGCGTCACCGGCATCCAGTTCATGGCCATCAACACGCTCTACCAGCTGCTCTCGATGACCGTGGACGATGATCCGCTGCTGCACCATGCGGACCGGCTGCTGATGACGGCCGACCTGTTCGCCCACTTCCTGTCCGGCGCCAGCGTCTCCGAGTACACACTCGCGTCCACCAGCCAGGCCCTCGACGCGCGCTCCCGGGACTGGGCGCGTCCCATGCTCGAACGGCTGGGCATCCCGACCCGGCTGCTGCCCGAGCTCGTCGCGCCCGGCACGGACGTGGGTCCGCTGGTGCGCGATCTCGCCTCGGCGCCCGGTCTCGCGCGCACGCGCGTGGTCCTTGCCGGTTCACACGACACCGCGTCCGCGGTCGTCGGCACGCCGCTCGCCGGCCCGTCTACCGCGTACCTCTCCTCGGGCACCTGGTCGCTGATCGGGCTCGAGGTGCCGGAGCCCGTGATCTCCGACGTCTCGCTGGCGGCCAACCTGACCAACGAGGGCGGCGTCGCCGGCACGATCCGGCTGCTCCGCAACGTGGTCGGCCTGTGGCTGGTGCAGGAGAGCCGGCGGGCGCTGTGGCCCGACGGCGACGGACCCTCCTACGAGGAGCTCGCCTCGATCGCCGAGACGGCTCCGGCGTTCACCGCGTTCATCGACCCCGACGACGATCGGTTCGTGCACCCGGGCGACCTGCCGGCGCGGGCGCGCGCGTTCTGTGCCGAGACCGGCCAGCCCGTGCCGGCGGACACGGCCACGCTGATGCGGGTGCTGCTCGAGAGCCTCGCGCTGCGCTACGCCGCCGCGATCGGCCAGCTGGCGGCCGCTTCCGGCCAGCCGATCGAATCGCATCCACATCGTCGGCGGCGGATCCAACCATCGGCTCCTGTGCCAGCTGACCGCCGACGCCACCGGGCTGCCGGTTCGGGCCGGTCCCGTCGAGGCCACCGCCATCGGCAACCTCGCGATGCAGGCGATCACCGCCGGTGAGCTCGCCTCGGTCGCCGAGGCGCGGGAGCTGGCCGCCCGCTCCTTCCCGATCACCACGTATGAGCCTTCCCGCGACTGGTCCGGGGCCCGCGCGCGCTTCGCTGCGCTGACCGCCCGGGCCACCATCACCGCCTGAGCACCAGGAGACCGCCATGGCCACCATCACCGCCGTCGACAAGCCCGCATCCGCCCCGGCCATCGAGCGCATCGACTGGGCCATGAACGGGGTCAACATCGAGATCCCGTCGTGGGGCTTCGTCAACACCGGCACCCGGTTCCGCGTGTTCCCCCAGCAGGGCGTGCCGCGCACCGTGTTCGAGAAGATCGACGATGCGGCGACCGTGAATCGATATACGGGGATCGCCGGGTCGGTGTCGCTCCACATCCCGTGGGACAAGGTGGACGACTTCCGGGGCCTCGCGGCCTACGCGCGGGAGCGGGGTCTCGTCATCGGCGGCATCAACAGCAACACGTTCCAGGACGAGGACTACAAGCTCGGCTCGGTGTGTCACCCGGATTCGCGTGTGCGCGCCAAGGCCGTCGCCGCGATCGTCGAGTGCTGCGAGATCGCGGACGCGATGGACGCCCAGGCCGTCAAGGTCTGGCTGGGCGACGGCACCAACTACCCGGGCCAGGACGACCTGCGCGGCCGGCACCGGCGCCTGGTCGCGGGCCTGCAGGAGGCCTACGCGCATCTGCCGGCGAAGGCCCGCATGTACCTCGAGTACAAGCTCTACGAGCCTGCTCTCTATTCAACCGATGTCCAGGACTGGGGCCAGAGCCTCAACGTCGTGCGCCAGCTGGGCGATCGTGCCGGCGTGTGCGTGGACACCGGCCACCACGCGATGGGTGTGAACATCGAGCAGATCGTCGCCCTGCTGCTCGCCGAGGGCCGGCTGGCTGCGTTCGACCTCAACGACAAGAAGTACGGCGACGACGACCTGATGGTCGGATCGATCGATCCCTACCAGCTGTTCCGGATCGCCCACGAGCTGGTCAACGCGATGCGCGACGATGCGGATCCGGTCGCCCAGGCGTGCGCCAACCACACGACCTACATGCTCGACCAGTGCCACAACATCGAGCCCAAGGTCCCGGCCATGATCCGGAGCGTGATGAACCTCCAGGAGACGATCGCCAAGGCGCTGCTCGTCGACCGCGAGGCTCTCGTCGCCGCCCAGGCCGCCGGCGACGTGCTCGAGGCGAACGGCGCGCTGTGGGCCGCGTTCAACACCGACGTGCGCCCGCTGCTCGCCGAGCTCCGGGTGGCACGTGGCCTGCCTGCCGACCCGTACCGCGCCTACCTCGAGTCGGGCGAGGAGGAGGCGAAGTACGCGGCGCGGGCCGGGGGCACCGCGGCCGGCTGGGCCTGACGCCGTGGCGTTGACCCCGCCATCTCCAGAGCTCGACGAGCTGCTGGCCCCCCTGCATATGACCACTGACCCCGAGGAAGGAAGCCGTTCGTGACCTCAGCATCTCCAGAGCAGGTCCAGGCCCTGGTGGCGGCCGCAACACAGATCCGCCGCGACGTCGTGAACACGGTCCATGCCGCCGGCGACGGTCATCCGGGGCCTTCCCTGTCCATCGCCGATCTGCTCGCTGCGCTGTACTTCAGCGTCCTCAGGCTCCGGCCGGACGATCCCGACTGGATCGACCGCGATCGCTTCATCCTCTCGAAGGGCCACGCTTGTCCGGCCCTGTACGCCGCCCTGGCGCGCCGTGGCTACTTCCCGCCTGCGGAACTGAGGACCCTGCGAGCCATCGGTTCCAGGCTCCAGGGTCACCCCGTGATGAGAAGCACCCCTGGCGTGGATGCGACGACCGGGTCCCTCGGACACGGCCTGTCGCAGGGCTGCGGACTCGCGATCGCAGCGCGTCGGCGGAGATCCGACAGCGTGACCTTTGTTCTGACGGGTGACGGAGAGCTCGAGGAAGGCATCGTCTGGGAAGCTGCCATGTGCGCTCCCAAGTTCAAGCTTTCCAACCTGATCGCCATCGTCGACAACAACGGGATGCAGAGCGGCGGCACGGTGGAGTCCGTCGGGGGCCTGTATCCGCTATCCGAGAAGTGGCGGGCCTTCGGCTGGCACGTGGTGGAGCTCGACGGTCACGATATGGCGCGGATCGCACTCGCGCTGCATTGGGCAGCTGAGCGGGGCCGTAGACACCCGTCCAGTCAGGCGGGGATGGTCATGGAGGCGGGGCTGCCCCCGCCTGATCCCGGGCAGCCCGTGGTGTTCGTCGCCCACACCGTCAAGGGCAAGGGCGTTCCCTTCATGGAGTCCGACAACTCATGGCACAAGCGCGTCCCCACGGATGCGGAGCGCGAGCTGGCCATGTCGGTGCTGGAGGGCAGGGACCTTGACTAGCCAGGCAAGCACCCGTGTCGGCTTCATGAAGGGCTTCGAGGCGATCGCAGCCCTGGATCAGCGCCTCATGCTCGTTTGCGCCGACAGCGTGAAGGCGATGCGCGCGGACGCGTGGGCGAAAGAACATCCGGACCGGGTGATCGACGTCGGCATCGCCGAGCAGCACGCCACCGCGCTGTCCGCCGGGCTCGCCATCGGGGGCCTCATCCCCTACTTCGCCACCTACGCCTGCTTCATCACGATGCGGGCGTGTGAACAGGTCCGGTCGTTCATCGCCTACCCCGAGCTGGACGTGAAGCTGGTGGGCATCAACGGGGGGATCGCGGCGGGCGAACGCGAAGGAGTAACCCACCAGTCGTTCGAGGACATCGGGATCCTCCGGACGATCCCCAACATCACGATCCTCGTTCCTGCCGACGCCGGCCAGGCCCGACAGGCAGCCGTAGCCGCCGCGTCCATCCACGGGCCCGTCTACATCCGGCTCGGCAGCGGCCGCGACCCGATTGTCTTCGAGGATGACGAGCCGTTCGTTGTCGGTCCTATCCACGTCCTGAGGGAAGCGGGCCACGATGTCGCCCTCTTCGGCAACGGCGTCCTGCTGCCGCGCCTTCTGGCGGCGGCGGACGAGCTTGCCGCGCGCGCGGATTGGCGCGACCGTGGTCGAGGTCCACACGGTCAAGCCGCTCGACACCGAGGGTGTGATCGGCATGTTGCGCGAATGCGGCGCCGCCGTGACCGCCGAGGATCACACCATCAACGGCGGTCTCGGCAGCGCGATCATGGAGACCGCGGCCGAGAGCTTCCCGGTCCCGATCGCGCGCATCGGCCTTCGTGACCGTTTCCCGAGCTCCGGCCTGCCGGACGCGCTCCTCGATCGGTACGGCATGGGGGTGGAGGCAATCGTGGACGCCGCCATGGCCACGATCGCTCGAAAGGCGGCGCGAGCCTGACGTCCCCGGCAGGCATCAGGGACAACACCACGGCTCAGCGAACCTGTCCATCCCGCGCCGGCTCCCGGCCCGATGCACGGGGATCTTGAGCGCACGATGGCCCATTGCCAGCTCATGGCCCAGTGCGAGCTCGCGGTTCAGCCTCGTGCTCGAGACGGCGCCCTGATCCCAGGGGGACGACCCTGCCGGGCTCTCGCGGTGAGGGCCGACGTTGGCCGACCGGTGATCCGCGCCAGCGCGCGGCGTTGATCGCAGCGTTCCATCCGCGGGTCCGGTGAGCTGGAGTCTGACGCTTAGCTTGGAATGGCTGCGCCGATATCCAGAAACCCCTCATGGCGGAGCTCCTGCCAGAGCTCACCTGGGATCGTGCGACGAAGCAGCTCGATGTCCTCGTCCAGCTCCTCCGGCGATCGCACCCCAATCAGGACGCTGCTGACGGCCGGATGACCGAATGGAAACTGCGCCGCCGCTGCCTTGAGCGGGACCCCATGCCTGTCGCAGATGGATTGGATGGCTCGGACCCGGCTCATCACAGGATCGGGCACCGGCCCGTGCTCGAAGGTCGCGCCCGACGCCAGGTCGCCCCGGTCTGCCTGGGCATTGGCAAGGATCCCGGTGTTGAAGGCGCCGCCGAGAACCAGTCCGATCCCACGCCTTTGGCAGAGAGGCATCAACTCCTTGAGGGCGCCTTGATCCAGGAGTGTGTACTTGCCTGCCACCAGGAAGCAGTCGAAATCGCCTTCTCGGGCAAAGTCGACCAGCATCTCAGTCTGGTTCATCCCCACCCCGATGGCGAGGATCCGGCCATCCGCCCTGAGGCGCTCGAGCGCACGATAGGCGCCGTCGAGGGCCTCCCGAAAGTGATCGTCGGGGTCATGAATGAACACGACCTCGACCCGATCAAGCCCGAGGCGGTCAAGGCTCTCCTCGAGCGAGGTCAGGGTGGCCTCGTAGGAGAAGTCGAATACGGGATTCACTGGTGGAGTCTCGACGAAGATGGGCTTGCCGCCGACGAAGTGTCCGGGGTCCGGTGGCGCGTCAGGCCTGAGAAGGCGGCCGACCTTCGTGGACAACACCCAGGACGATCGCGGCCTCGTGCGTAGCGCGGCTCCAACCCGCTCCTCGGCCAGGCCGAAGCCGTAGTCGGGAGCCGTGTCGATGTAGCACACCCCGATGTCGACGGCGTGCGAGACGACATCAGCGGCTTCGCCGTCAGCGACGACGCGATGGAAGTTCGCTAGCGGGAGGGTGCCCAATCCAAGCCGCGAAACGAGGACGGGCGAGTTGCCCAGCGCGACGGAGGCAAACGGATCGATTGGCATGTGCGACCTCTCTGCCATCTGCTGTGAGTCCGATACCCATCGGGTTGAGCCTCCGGGCTCGGGGCGTATCTCGTCAGACCGGGGCCCCGGTGGAGACCGAGCGCTGCGGCCGGCGCAGACGGGTGGCCCGGCGTGGACCGTTGGCCGAGATCGATGGCTCGCCGACCGGCGGCAGGACGCCGTGTCGCCGAGTCCGTTCTTGATGCGGGGGGCTCGCGACTGGTAGCATAAGCGGGTATAGCAACAAATCGCAAGTAACCGAAATCAACGGTTGCGATCCGCGCATGTGCGTCGGGTTCACGCCACAGCCACGTCCGACAGCGGCCGAATTCCAGGAGTGATACGAAATGGGCGCCACAACGGGTGACGGAGCTCGCCAAAGCACTGCGGGTGACACGGCCGCCAGTGCCGGCACGCGCGCCTTCCGTCAGGTCGGCGAGACTCCGCCCGTTGAGATACGCCCCGGCATCTTCCGGTCAACGCTCGTGTACAACGCGGACATCATGTTGTGCCACTTCCACGAGGAAGTCGGTGCACGTGTCGATGTCCATACGCACGCCGCGATCCAGAGTGGCTTCGTGTTGCGGGGCCGCGTTCAATTCGTCGATGCCGCGGGAACCGAACGCATTCTGGGCCCCGGAGATGCCTATCTGTTCGACTCGAATCAGGCACATGGCTCGGTGGCCCTCGAGGAAACAGATCTCGTCGAATGCTTCACGCCATCTCGTCCCGAGTATCTGGACTGAGGCCCAGCCAGCTCAGGAGCCCAGCGAGATCGAACCGGCCCGCGTCTGATGTCGGTTGCGGGCTACCTTCGGCCTGATGGAGTCGCGTCTCTAGGTTCCACGCTGTCGCTTCGCGGACCGCGTTGTGGCGGGAAGCTACCCCGGCCGCTGGTCCGGGTGGGGGCGAGAGCCGCCTCACGTCGCGCCTCGGCAATCGCCGCCATCACGCTCTGCCAGCCTGCGATGAAGCTGTTCCGGAAGAACTGAACAGGCCCGAACTCCTCGAACGCCTCCGGTTCGAGCCCGTCGACTTGAAGGGCCTGGCGGACCTCGGGAAACGCGGCCCCGAGGCGACTCACGAGGCCTGGATCGATGGGCACGTCATAGGCGCCTGCAGGGTCCGGCTCGCTCGACAGGATCTCGGCGAACGTCGACCGGTTGATCGTCGCGTGGACGCGGGCGCCCACAAGGCCGGTGAGATCGAACGGGATGCGTGCCCCGCCGGCGAGCAGGGTCACCGGATAGCTCCGCGCCTCGCAGAGCTCGTAGCAGGCGCGGGCAAGGATGACACCGACGAACGCCGTGTCCCGAGGATCAGAGACGAGGCCGTCGCGCGCCGCGAGCGCCTTCAGGTGGTCGCCGAAGATACCCGTGATCGGGCTCAAGAAGAACGGTCGCGTCTGACCCGCCTTTGCGGTCACCGCGAGGTAGCGCTCGTTGGCCTCGACAAGCTGGGCCAGGCTGAACACCTCGGTCACGATCGTCGGCGAGCCTTCGGCGACGAGCCTCTCGAGGGCCGCGAAGCCCGGCAGCGTCGCCGGGATCTTCGGGGCCGCATTGGGTCCGAGCTCGCGCGTGGAATGCGCCGCCGCGACGATATCCTGGGGGTCCATGTCGGCTTCGAGGTCCCCCTGGCAGGAGACGAAGCCCGCCGCACCCCCCCCGCTGGCCTCGTACAGCGGGCGAAAGGCATCGACAATCCGCTTGACGAGCCGCTCGAAGGACTTCGATCCCACGGAACTCCTCCCTGTTGCAACTCGGTACGTCACCCATCGGACCGCGCAGCCCGCGGGTAGGGACTGTTTCTGCTCGAGATTGACAGAATACGCATGAGTTTGCAAGTATGCGCAGCATGGTGGCGGTGACCGATCCTGGCCGAGGCGACAACCAGGCCGCGCGTGATCTGGCTCCGCAGCGCAGGCAGCGGCTCCTCGCGATCGTGGAGTCACGCAGGGCCGCCAGGCTCGAGGAGCTGAGCTCCACGCTGGGCGGTCTCGCAGGCGACCGTCCGGCGCGACCTGAACGAGCTCTCCGCCGAGGGCCATGTCCGGCGTGTCCATGGCGGGGTCGTTGCCGTGAACGAGGGGCACGCCGAACCCCACTTCGAGGTCAAGGCCGCGGAAGCCGCCGAGGAGAAGGAGCGGATCGCGGCGCGCACCGTGAGCCTCCTGGCCGCAGACGACACCGTGTACCTCGACAGCGGCAGCACGGTGCTCGCGGCCGCGCGTCTGCTGCGCGGCTGGGACCAGCTGACGGTGGTGACCAACAGCGTGCCGGCGATGGTGGAGCTGGCCGGACGCGGTCCCCGCCTGATCGTCATCGGCGGCGAGTTCCGGTCAACGAGCCAGGCGCTCGTGGGTCCACTGTCGCGGTTCACGCTCGAGAACCTGCACGTGGACAAGGCCCTGATCGGGTCTTACGCAGTGTCGCTCGAGGACGGCCTGTCGACCACGGACCCGGCTGAGGCGTTCACCAAGACGCTCGTCCTCGCGCGCGCCACACAGGTCATCCTGCTGTCGGACAGCCGCAAGTTCGGGACCCACTCGTTCGTTCAGGCCGGCGCGCTCGACGCGGTGGATCTGGTCGTGACCGACACCGCGCTGGACGGACGCACCGAGCGCAGCCTCGCGCGCCGGGGAATCACCGTGATCAAGGCATGACACGGCGCGTGCCGGACGTCATCGCCATCGCCGGCGGGACCGACAAGGTGCCCGCCATCCGGGCCGCTCTCCGCAGCGGCCTCGTCCATCGCCTCGTGACCGACGAGGCGGCCGCCCGCCTCCTCGTCGACGCCTGAAGCCCCAAGCCCATCCTGGAGATCCGATGACCACCGAGACCGTCTTCCGCAGCGATAGCCGCCCCGACTTCGCACCGTTCGAGGAAGAGCTGGGCTCGATCAAGGGTTTCCAGTACGAGGGCGGTCTCGACACCGAGATGGCATCGGGCTCGATCGACAAGGCGGCGGCCATCGGCCTGCTGGACGACATGCTGGCCATCCGAGAGATGGAGGAGATGATCGTCCGCCTCCGCTCCGGTGGCGGGTACGAGCCCCTCCCCGGCTACGACTACCGTGGCCCGACGCACGTCTCGATCGGGCAGGAGGCGTCGGCGGTGGGCGCCTCGTCGGTGCTCCGGATCACGGACAACGTCACCAGCTCCCACCGCGGCCACGGCGACGCGATCGCGAAGGGCTTCTCGGCGCTCCGCCAGATGACCCTCGAGCAGCTGCAGGCCCGCCTGGGCCGAACCGACGGGACCCGCGACGAGCTCCTCGCCGCCGCCCTCGAGGAGCACCTGTACCGGGTCATCGCCGAGCTGTTCGGCAAGGACGAGGGCTACGGGCGGGGCCGCGGCGGCGGCATGCACATCGGGGACTTCTCAACCGGCAACCTGGGCGCGAACGCGATCGTGGGCGGATCGGTCCCGATCGCGACCGGCGCCGCCATGGCCCGCCGCTACCAGGGCAGCGACGCGGTCGTGTGCTGCTTCGCGGGCGACGGCGCCTACGCGAATGGCGTGGTCCTCGAGTCGCTCAACTGGGCAGCGCAGCACCAGTGGACGAACCACCTCGCCGGCGACCGCCCGTACGGCCTGCCGATCATCTTCTTCATCCAGAACAACCACTACGGCATGACGCACCGGACCGACGAGGAGGTCATGGGCGTCCGCCACCTCGCCCGGCGCGCGGCCGGGTTCGCGACCGGCAACATGCACGCCGAGGTCGTCAACGGCATGGACGTGCTCGCGGTCCGCGACGCAGTGACCCGGGCCACCGACCTGTGCCGCGCCGGCCAGGGTCCGGTCCTGATCGAGGCCTCGACGTACCGCTACTACGGCCACTCGCTGTCGGACCCGCGCAACGAGTACCGGACCCGCGAGGAGGAGGCGGCCTGGAAGGCAGCCGACCCGATCGACAGCCTGCGTGACCAGCTGCTGGCCGGCGGCTTCGCGAGCGAGGGCGAGATCGCAACCGTGTTCGCGAGCGCCGCCGAGCGCAACGCGCGTGCCGCGAAGCGTGCCGCCGCTGCGACCGACCCCGACCCAGCCTCCCTGCTCGACCTGCTGTACACGGACGGCACGTCCGACGTCGTCCCCGCGGAGTTCGCGGCGCCGGCGCTGCTCGCCGAGGCGCCGGTGGCCAAGCAGGACGCCGAGGGGCGGATCCTGTACCGCGACGCGATCCGGGACGCCCTGGTCGACGAGATGCGCCGCGACCACCGGGTGATCTTCTACGGTGAGGACGTGGCCGACTATGGCGGCGCGTTCAAGATGACGAAGGGGCTGGTCGAGACCTTCGGGCGGGACCGCGTGTTCAACACGCCGATCTCGGAGGCGACGATCTGCGGCACCGCGGTGGGCGCCGGGATCGTGGGGCTACGCCCTGTCGTGGAGCTCATGTACATGGACTTCGCGCTGATGTCGTCGGACCAGATCGCGAACCAGGCCGCCAAGTGGCACTACATGTCAGGGGGGCAGGTGGAGGTGCCGGCGGTGATCCGGTGCTCGGTGGGCGCGGGCAAGGGCTATGGCGGCCAGCACAGCCAGAGCCTCGAGTCGCTGTTCACCCACATCCCCGGGCTGTACGTGCTCTACCCGGCCACGGCCGAGGACGCGAAGGGCCTGCTCAAGAGCGCGATCCGGACCAACAACCCGGTCGTGTTCGTGGAGAGCCAGGGCCTCTACTCCACCAAGGGGGTCGTGCCCGAGGGTGACTACACAACGCCCATCGGCAAGGCCCGCGTCGCCCGGCAGGGCGGCGACGCCACGATCGTCGCCTGGGGCCCCGCGGTCCCCGACGCGCTGACCGCGGCGGATGAGCTGGCGACCTCACGCGGCATCGAGGCCGAGGTGATCGATCTGCGAAGCCTGGTCCCGCTGGACATGGAGACCGTCCTCGAGTCCGTTCGCAGGACGGGCCGCTGCGTGGTCGCGGCGCAGGCGGTGCTGACGGGCTCGTTCGTGAACGAGATCGTCGCCCGGATCCAGGCCGAGGCCTTCGACGACCTCGATGCACCCGTCGGCCGGATCGGCGCGGCGCCGGGGATCAGCCCCCAGGCGACGGCCCTCGAGAAGGCGTTCCTGCCCAACGCCGGCGACATCGTCGCCGCAGTGGCGGCCCTGGTCTAGCGGTCCGACTCGAGCGAGAGGAGCCCACCCATGGCCACCCCGATCCTGATGCCCAAGCCCGGCCAGATGACCGAGGAATGCGTCCTGACCCTGTGGCGCAAGGAGGTCGGAGACCCCGTTCACAAGGGCGATGTCCTGTTCGAGATCGAGACCGACAAGAGCACGATGGAGGTCGAGACGTTCGAGGAGGGCGTGCTGCTGGCGAAGGTCGTGGCCGACGGCGACACGGCCCCGGTCAACGCCCTGTGCGGCTGGATCGGCGAAGCCGGCGAGGCGGTCCCCGAGGCACCGCCCGCGGCTGAGACCCCCGCGGCCGCGGTCCCGGCGCCGTCCGAGGAGGGCCCCGCCCCATCGACCGCTCCGTTCGCGCCTGCCGCGCCTGCCCCCGCCGCGCCCGCCCCAGCCGCCAAGGGCCGGCGGGTGAAGATCAGCCCGCGCGCCAGCCGGCTCGCCGCCGGCGCCGGGATCGACCCGCTGACGGTCGCCGGCTCGGGGCCCGAAGGCCGCATCGTGGAACGCGACGTCCAGGCGGCCATCGAGGCCCAGACTGCCGCACCGTCGTCTGCCGTCGGCCCCGCCGCCGCAGCCACGTCACCTGCGCCCATCCCCGTTGCGGCGGTGGACGGCGAGGATCAGCCGCGACCCCTCAGCCGAATGCGTCGCACGATCGCCGCGAGGCTCACCAGCAGCTGGCAGACCGCGCCCCACTTCACGGTCACCGTTGCCGTCGACGTCACGCGGGTCCTCGCGCTGCGCGCCGAGCTCAAGGAGCAGGGCGGCAACCTCACGGTCACCGACTTCGTCCTGTCCGCCACCGCCCAGACCCTGGCCGAGTTCCCGGACGTCAACTCGCGCACCGACGGCGAGCTGCTGTTCCCGCGCCGACGCGTCCACCTCGGTGTCGCGGTGTCCGTGCCGTCGGGGCTCGTCGTGCCGGTGGTCCGCGACGCGGATCGCCTGCCCATCACCGAGCTCCACGACCGGGTCGCGGCCCTTGCGGCGGCGGCGCGCGAGGGCTCGATCTCGCCGGACGATCTGTCCGGCTCGACGTTCACCGTGAGCAACCTCGGGATGTTCGGCGTCGAGGAGTTCAGCGCGATCATCAACCCGGGCGAGGCCGCGATTCTCGCCGTGTCATCGGCGGTCGCGACCCCGGTCGCGGTGGACGAAGGGATCGGCGTCCGCCAGATCATGAAGCTCACCCTGTCGGCCGACCACCGGATCGTTGACGGCGAGATGGGTGCCCGGTTCCTCAACGCCCTTCGAAGGCGCCTCGAGGACATCCGCTCGTTCCGCGAGGAGATCGCGCTCAGCTGACCGCTGGCACCGGGGTCGATCGCCGACACGCGGAGCAACCCCGCTCGTAGAATTCGTTTGTGATCTGCGAACAGAAGTTCAGCTGCCTGATGACCGCTGCCCCGGCTGATGGTCAGGTCTCGGACGGCGGACCCGAACGCTGGAGGTACTACCAATGTCGCGCACGCTGACGCGCCCGGCCCCCGTCTCGCTCGAGGAGTTCAACCGGATCTTCGAGTCGGTAAAGAACTGGGGCCGCTGGGGTCCCGAGGATGAGCTCGGCACCCTCAACTACCTGACCCCCGAGCGCGTTGCCGAGGCGACGAGGCTGGTCCACTCGGGGCGGCGGGTGTCGATGGCATTGCCGATCAACACCGTGGCCGGACCCGACAACCCAAATCCTGCGATCCATCACATGTCGCTGATGCACGACATCCCGGTCGGCCCGGCCGGCCTCAGCTTCGCCATGTGCTTCCTTGGCATGGCCAGCCACGGCGACGCGCACACCCACATCGACGCCCTCAACCACATCGGCTACCGGGGCCAGCTGTACAACGGCAAGCCGACATCGACCCTCACCTCGCTCGGATCCAAATGGGGCAGCATCGCCGCCTACAAGGACGGCATCGTCGGTCGAGGGGTCCTGCTCGATGCCCCGCGCTACCGGGGCATCTGTGGCTGGAGCCGGGCGAAGCCGTCGACCGGGCGGAGCTCGAGGCGATCGAGCATGCGCAAGGCGTTCGCCTGGGCGAGGGTGACATCCTCGTGTTCCGGACGGGGCACCATGCCCGGAGGCTCGCGCTGGGGCCGTGGCGGAACGACGCGCCACCCGACGGCGAGGGCAAGGCGGGACTCGCCATCGACACGATCCCCTGGATGCAGGAGCGGCGGATCGCCGCCTTCCTGCCCGATGGTGATGGCGAGACGATCCCGAGCAACGTCGAGGACATCCCCTATCCGATCCATCCCCTGCAGCAGACAGCCATGGGGCTCTGCATCTCTGACAGCCTCCAATTCGAGGATCTGGCTCTGGCCTGCGAGGAGGAGGGGCGGTGGGAGTTCCTCGCGGTCGGGCTCCCGCTGCGGCTTCCGGGCGCGACCGGCTCGCCCTGGAACCCGATCGCCATCTTCTGATACCAAGCCCAACGTACGACGGAGGCCGGCATGGAGCGACGGTTCGCGGGCAAAGTGGCACTGGTCACCGGGGCCACCAACGGCATCGGCCAGGCGGCAGCCGTGCGACTCGCGGCAGAAGGTGCCCTCGTCGCCGTCAACCAGCGCCCGACCGGCGATCCGACGGAGACCCTCGAAGGATTCGCGAGGTGGGTGGCGACGGGTTCCCGCTGATCGCCGACATGCGGGATCCCGAGGCCGTGGCGGCGATGGTCCAATCGGCCGCTGAGCGTGGTGGGCGGCTCGACTACGTGGTCTCGAATGCCGCGATCAACCCGTTCATGGACTGGGACAAGACCTCGATCGAGGACTTCGACCAGCTGTTCGAGACCAACGTCCGCGGCACGTGGGTCGTGGCGACGGAGGCGGCAAAGCGGATGGTCGCCGAGGGTCACGGCGGCGCGGTCTGCATGGTCAGCTCGATCTCGGCGCACGTCGGGGCACCGGGGCAGACCGCCTACTGCGGAACGAAGGGCGCGATCAGCATGCTGGGCAAGGCGCTCGGTGCGGTGCTGGGTGAGCACGGGATCCGGGTGAACGTGGTGGAGCCCGGCGCGGTCCGCACCAACATGAGCGCCCCGATGTTCGACGACGCGGAGGTCCTGCGCTACTACCAGGAACGCATCGCCCTCCACCGGGTCGGCGAGCCCGAGGAGCTAGCCGCCACGATCGCCTTCCTGCTCTCCGACGACGCGAGCTACGTGACGTCGGCGACTCTGCTCGTCGACGCGGGGTTCATCGTCAACGCCGAGCTCTGACCATACCCGGGGCGGGGGGTCCGACCGGCACGTGCGCGATCGCCGCGAACCGCACCGGGTCGAGCGACGCGCGACCGACGAACAGGCCGTCGACGCCGGGGGCGGCGAGCAGCGCCTCCGCCCCCTCCGCATCGACGCTGCCGCCGTAGATGACGCGTGGGCGTAGGCCATCGCCCTCGCCGGTCCGCCCGGAGCGCGCGTGGAACCATCGGTGGATCGCCGCGTGAACGATCGAGACCTCCCCAGGAGCCGCAGCCACGCCGTCGATGCCGATGGCCCATAGCGGTTCGTACGCGACCACGACATCCGCGAGCGCGGCGGGCGCGATCGCGCCCAGCAGGCGGTCGAGCTGGCCCGAGACCTCGTCGGCCGCGGCATCGGGGCCGGCTCGCCGGTCCTCGCCGACGCACACCACGGGCGCCATTCGCCAGCGCAGCACCGCGCCTACCTTCGCCGCAATCAGCTCCTCGGTCTCACCGTGCTGGCGCCGGCGCTCGGGATGCCCGACCTCGACGAACCGTGCGCCGAGGTCCGCCAGCATCGGCGCCGAGACGTCTCCGGTAAACGGGCCACGGTCCTCGGGATGCACATCCTGGCCGCCCCATGCGACGTTCGTTCCGGTCAGCTGGTCGCGGGCGACGAACAGCGACGGAAAGGCCGGGAGCACGAACAGGTCGCGATCGTCCACATCGGCCACGAGCGGAACCAGCGCCTGCAGGTAGCCGATCGCCTCGGTCGGCGTCAGGTGCATCTTCCAGCTGGCCCCGATGATCGGGCGCATCCGCTGTCTCTCCGCCGGGGTGGCCGCCCTCAGGCGGGCGACCGGGGCTGTGGTGCCCGTGACCGCGCGCACGCCGGCCACCACGTCCTCGACCTGGGGCACGCTCGCGCGCTCGAGGGCAAGGTTGAACGGGATGACGGTGTGTGCCCGGCGACGCGCACGATCGGGGCGCGCAGCTCCGAGAATGCCCGTTCCGCGACGACCGCCGCGATCTCGCCTGCCACGCCGCCGCGTCGCACGGCCTCCTGGGCGACGACCAGGCGGCTGGTCCGGCCGACCGACTCGAGAACAATTCGACGTCCATCGGCACCAGCGTTCGGAGGTCGATCACCTCGACCGAGATGCCCTCCTCGGCAAGCTGGTCGGCCGCCTTGAGGTACTTGGTGACCATGTGCGACCAGGCCACAAGCGTCACATCCGTGCCGATACGCCTGATCTCGGCCTTGCCGAAGGGGACCAGCAGCTCGCCCTCCGGCACCTCTCCGTCGGTCATGTAGAGCAGCTTGTGCTCGATGAACACGACGGGCTCATCGTCGCGGATCGCGGTCTTGAGCAGGCCCTTCGCATCGCCGGTGTGGGCGGCATCGACCACCTTGAGGCCGGGGACGTGATGGAACACCGCCTCGAGGCTCTGCGAGTGCTGCCCGGCCAGCGAGTTGCCGGCTCCACCCTGGGTGCGGATCACCAGCGGGACGGTCCCCTGGGCGCCCGACATGAAGCGGTACTTGGCGGCCTGGTTGACGACCTGGTCCATCGCGAGCATCAGGAAGTCGATGAACAGGATCTCGACCACCGGCCGGCTGCCCGCGATCGCCGCGCCGATGCCGAGGCCGACGAACCCAGCCTCGCTGAGCGGCGTGTCGATGACCCGCCGGCCCCGAACTCGGCGAACAGGCCGTCGGTGACCTTGTACGACCCGCTGCGCTCGCCGATGCCCTCGCCGATCACGAACACGGATGAGTCACGTGGCATTTCCTCGAGCAGCGCCGCGCGCAGAGCCTCGCGATACTTCATCTTCATCAGGCTGCTCGATCTCGGCCAGGACCTCGGCGACCGACGGTTCCGGGCTTGCCGTGGCGAACTCCACGGCCTCCTCTAGCAATCCCTCCACCCGGTCATCGATCGCGGCGATCGCTGCATCGTCGAACCCGGCGTCGACCATGCGTGCGCGCAGGAGATCCAGCGGATCGCGCGCCTTCCAGCGCTCCAGCTCCTCCTTGGGCAGGTACAGGCCGGGGTCGTTCACATGGTGGCCGCCATGCCGGAAGGTGACGAACTCCACGAGGCTTGGGCCTGGCCCGCTCTGGCACGCCGCAACGGCTCCTGCATCGCGCCGTAGACGACCACCGCATCGTTGCCGTCGACGGTGATCCCCGGCATCCCATAGGCGGCTGCGCGCTCAGACAGATGGGTGACCCTAAAAAAAAAAAAAAAAAAAAAAAAAAAAAAAAAAAAAAAAAAAAAAAAAAAAAAAAAAAAAAAAAAAAAAAAAAAAAAAAAAAAAAAAAAAAAAAAAAAAAAAAAAAAAAAAAAAAAAAAAAAAAAAAAAAAAAAAAAAAAAAAAAAAAAAAAAAAAAAAAAAAAAAAAAAAAAAAAAAAAAAAAAAAAAAAAAAAAAAAAAAAAAAAAAAAAAAAAAAAAAAAAAAAAAAAAAAAAAAAAAAAAAAAAAAAAAAAAAAAAAAAAAAAAAAAAAAAAAAAAAAAAAAAAAAAAAAAAAAAAAAAAAAAAAAAAAAAAAAAAAAAAAAAAAAAAAAAAAAAAAAAAAAAAAAAAAAAAAAAAAAAAAAAAAAAAAAAAAAAAAAAAAAAAAAAAAAAAAAAAAAAAAAAAAAAAAAAAAAAAAAAAAAAAAAAAAAAAAAAAAAAAAAAAAAAAAAAAAAAAAAAAAAAAAAAAAAAAAAAAAAAAAAAAAAAAAAAAAAAAAAAAAAAAAAAAAAAAAAAAAAAAAAAAAAAAAAAAAAAAAAAAAAAAAAAAAAAAAAAAAAAAAAAAAAAAAAAAAAAAAAAAAAAAAAAAAAAAAAAAAAAAAAAAAAAAAAAAAAAAAAAAAAAAAAAAAAAAAAAAAAAAAAAAAAAAAAAAAAAAAAAAAAAAAAAAAAAAAAAAAAAAAAAAAAAAAAAAAAAAAAAAAAAAAAAAAAAAAAAAAAAAAAAAAAAAAAAAAAAAAAAAAAAAAAAAAAAAAAAGCTCGAGCTGCTCGGCAACCCGGGCGCGACCGTGGTCATGACGGGCGGCGTCGTGCGTCCGAACACATTCGGAGCCAGCGGCCGCCTGGCCGCCGCGACGCTTGCCGAGCTGCGGGTCGACCATGCGTTCATCGCGATCCACAGCGTGTCTGCGCGCGGTGGGCTCACCTACCCGACATTCGAGGAGGTCGACGCGAAGCGGGCGATGATCGACGCTGCCAGGGAGGTCACCCTGCTCGCGGATCACTCGAAGTTCGGTCGCGAGGCGCTGGTCAGGGTCGCACCCCTGTCGGCCGTCAACAGGATCGTCACCTCGCCCGGCGTCGATCCGGACGAGCTCGCCGACATCCGTGAGATGGGGGTGGAGGTCGTCGTCGTCGAGCCGTAGGCGGCTATGATCGTCTCGTGTTCGAGAATTGCGAACGCCACCGCACACGCGCGGTGGCGGACATCGTGGAGGCGCTCGCGCGCCAGCTGTTGGTGTGTCAGCCACCCTACCGCCTGCCGACGGTTCGCCAGCTGGCACAGCAGCATCGCTCAAGCCTGTCCTCGATCCACTTCGCCATGAGCCGGCTCCAGGAAGCCGGCGCCGTCGAGATCGAGATGCGGGGCCGGCTGGGGGCATTCATGGTCGATCGCTCGATCGGGCGGCTCGTGGGCCGTGGCCGAGAACGATCGTCCGTTGGTGATCGCGTTTCCGCTGGCGTCCTCGCCCCGCTACGAAGCGCTCGCCACGGGCGATCAAGCAGCTCCTCGTCCGGTCGGGAATTGAAGTGTTCCTGGTGTTCATCCGCGGCTCCCGACAGCGCCTCCAGTCGGTGCGCGACGGTCGCTGCCATCTCGTGGTCATGTCCGCGTTCGCCGCTGGCGAGCTGTGTTCGCCCGACGACGCGGTGATCGCCGAGTCGCCGCCCCTGACGTACAACACTGGCCACAGGGTGTTCTGCACGGCCACGGCGCCGGAATCGGAGGGCATCCGTGTGGTCGTCGATCAGCACTCGGCTGATCAGCAACTCATCACCGCGCTGGAGTTCACAGGCTCGGGCGTTGAGCTGCTGCCCGCGACGACCGCCCAGATCGCGCGCCTCCTCGCCGAGGGACGAGGCGACGCGGCGGTGTGGACGATGGATGAGATGCGCGTGCGCTGGCCGGTCGGCGTGCTCGATCGGCCGTTGTCGCCGGCGGTCCGCGCTTACGTCGCCGATCGGGATACGCGTGCCGTGCTGGTGGGTGGCGCGACGGACGCGTCGATGCTCCGGGCCGTGACTGCGTCCGTGGATGGATCCGAGGTGGAGCGGATCCAGCTCGACGTCATGGCCGGGCGGCTCGTGCCGGAGTACTGAGCCCTACTCCTGCACGGCTCGGGACAACCCCTCCTCGGACAGGTCGTCGCCGCCGGCGCGGTCGAGGGTCCGCACGAACGCGCCGCCGCGCATGACGAGCACGCGATCCGCCAGTCCGGCGAGCTCCTCGAACTCCGAGGACACGAGCAGGATCCCGGTCCCCTGCTCCGCGAGCCCGCGTATCTGCGCCAGGATCTCGAGCTTCGATGCGATGTCGACGCCGACCGTCGGATCGTCGAGCAGCAGCACCGCGGGCCGCACCGACAGGTTCTTGGCCACGACCACCTTCTGCTGGTTGCCACCCGACAGGCGCCGCACCTCCTGGTCGAGGCCCTGGGTGCGGATCTGGAGCTGGTCGACGAGCGTTTCGGCGGCTGCCCTCGCGGCTCCGTCGTCGATGAAGCCGGCCCGGCGAAACGACCCCACGCGGCCATGGAGGATGTTGTCGCCGACGCGATGGTCCCTGACCAGGCCGGCGCGAGCGCGATCCTCCGGGGCCCCAGCGCGCCGCCTTCTCCAGGCCGTCCTTCGGCGAACCGATCTGCAGCTGCCTGCCATTGAGCTCGATGCTGCCGTGCGCCACGCGGTCGATGCCGAACACGGCACGTACCAGCTCGCTGCGGCCACTGCCGAGCAGGCCCGCAATCCCCAGGATCTCGCCGGCGCGGATCTCGAATGTCAGGTCGTGCAGCGCGTCGTTGCCCAGGCCGGTCACGCGCAGCAGCGGTGCTCCATCCCGTTCCATCGTGCGCGGCTGATACGCAAGCGCGCGCTCCAGGGAGCGGCCGAGCATGTGCTCCATGACCACCGGCAGGGTGACGTCGGCGGTATCGGCGACGAGCGCAACGTTGCCGTCCCGCAGGACCGTGATGCGGTCGCAGACCCCAACCACCTCCTCGAGGGGTGGTGGAGATGTAGACGATCGATTCTGGTCGGCGGCCAGGCGTCGGATCGCCTCCATCAGGGTGTCGATCTCGGCGGCGGCAAGGGATGCCGTCGGCTCGTCGAGGATGAGGATGCTGGCATCCTGCGAGATCGCCTTGGCGATCTCGACCAGCTGCCGCGACCCGACCGGCAGCTGCTCGACCAGCAGGCGGACGTCGATGTCGGCGCCGAGGCGCGCCAGGGCTGTGGCTGCGCGACGATCGACCTCGGCATCATCGATCAGGCGCAGCCACCCCCTGGGCTCCTGGTTGAGCATGATGTTGGCGCCGACGGACATCGCGGGGATGAGGCTGAACTCCTGGAACACCATCGCGATCCCGGGCCGGCCGGCAGACCTCGCCGCGGGCCGCCCGGTGCCGGCGTCGAGACACGCCGCCGCCCGCGTCGGCGATGTATGCGCCGTCGAGGATCTTGACCAGTGTCGATTTCCCGGCACCGTTCTGGCCGACCAAGCCATGAATTTCGCCGCGCCGCAGGGTGAAGTCCACCTCATGGAGCACCTCGACCCCTGCTGAACGACTTGCGGATTCCGCGGCGAGGAGGGCAGGCGGCGGCTGGCCCGCCGGGTCGGCAGCGATGTCGCTGGTCACCGGATCAGCCCTCCGTGGCCTCGCGGAGGCTCAGCGCGACCGCCACGATGATGATCGCCCCGCGGGCGATCATCTGCTCGGTGACCGAGAGGCCCATGAGGATCAGCCCGTTGTTCAGCACGCCCATCAGGAGCGACCCGATCAGCGCGCCGACGATCGACCCGCGACCGCCAGCGATGCTGGTGCCGCCGATCACGGCGGCGGCGATCACGGTGAGCAGATCGGTCTCGCCGAGGCTGTAGCGGGCGCTGTGAAGACGGCCCACGTACAGCAGGCCGGCCAGGGCCGCCGAAGTCGAGCAGATGACCAGGCTCGCGATCCGGATCCGCGCGACGTTGATCCCCGAGTAGCGGGCCGCGATGCGGTTGCCGCCGGTAGCGAGCACCTGTCGACCGAAGGTCGTCTTGCGGTACACGAGATGGGCAATGATGAGCGCGCCCAGCGTCCACAGAAACAGGCTCGGGATTGGCCCAACATCTCCCGACCCGAAGATGGACGTGTAGGTCGCGTCGAGAACGGGCACAGGCTGAAGGCTGGTGACCCACCTGGAGAGGCCGCCGACGACCCCCGCCGTCCCCAGCGTGATGAGGAACGAAGGGACGCGGAGGCCCGTCGTCAGGAGCCCGTTCACGAGCCCGACGGCGACGCCGACGAGAAGCCCCGCCGGAACCGCGACGATGGCACTCGCATCGCGCAGCAGGACGGCCGTGACCATCGCCGACAGCGCCACCACCTGCCCGATCCAAAGATCGATCTCCCCGGCGGACAGCGCGAACGTGGTGCCGAATGCCATCACGGACACGAAGGCCGTCTGGCGAAGGATGTTGAGCTGGTTGTCGACGGTGAGGAAGCCCGCTGTCGCGGAGGACGATCGCGAACACAACGAACAGGAGCACGAAGCCCAGATAGACGATCGCACCCCGTGGATCTCGCCATCGGGACGGGCCAGTCCCGTGCGCGATTGCCGTGACGCTGTCGCTGCTCATCCGTCCGTCATCGCTCCCGCATGAGGAGGCGCGCGGACGCGGGGCGTCCGCGCGCTGGGTGCACGGCGATCAGGCCGCGCAGTACGTCACTGGGCCAGTTCAGTCTGGACCTCGGCCGGCGGATCCTGGTGGAATTCCTTGGCCATGCTGGGCGAGATTGTCGCGCGTCACGCCCAGTGCCGGGACGACGATGAATGGCGGACGTCCACGCGCCGCAGCGCTGCAGCACGGCCGCCTTCACAGTGTTGGCACCTTCATCGAAGGTGTGCTCGATCGCGGTGCCGTAGTAGTTGCTGCCGGGGGTGGCCATGATCACATCATTGGCCGCGTCGAGGTCGTGGGTGACAACCTTGATATGCGTGTTGTTGGCCTGGGCGAGCGACGCGAACACGGCGGTCGCGGCCCCGCTGTACGAGACGTAGATCCCGTCGAGATCGGGATGCTGTGTCAGCATCGCGTCGGCCGTGGCGCCGATGGTTGACTCGTCCGTGAACCCCGCCCAGGCGACGTTCCGGATGCCGGGGTGGGCCTGCGCCATCTCGGCCAGGAACCCCTTCTCCCGGTTGTTGCTGTTGTAGAACACGACGTCGAGCTGGATGAACCCGTAGGTGCCGGTCTCACCGATGGCATCTGCCAGCAGGTCGGCTGCCGTCTTGCCCATCCGGTAGTGGTCGCCGGCGGTCACGGCGACGTACTGATCGCCGGCCGTCCAGCCATCGACCGGGTTGTCGTAGAAGGCCATGGTGACGCCCGCGTCGAGGGCGGGCTTGTAGTCCTGGGCGCCCGCCGTCGGGTCGACCGGGATCGTGATCAGGATGTCCGGCTTGCTCGCCATGACGGTCTCGACAGCGGACGCCTCCTTGGCCGGATCGAAGTCAGTCGACGCCGTCGCTACGACGTCGATCCCGTACTCGGCCGCCTTCGCGTTCACGCCAGCCTCGATGGCCGACATCCAGCTGAACCCCGCAAGGCCGTTCAGGAATGCCAGCTTGAGATGCTGGTCCTTGATCTGCTGCAGGCAGTCGGGCGTCGGGTCCGGGACGTCGGCAGCGGGGGTCGAATGCTCACCAGTTTGGCCCCGGGTGTGTAGCCGGTCAGGTCCAGGGACATGGGGTCGAAGCCCTGGAAGATGTCGCTCTGGGTCCAAGCCTCAGGCTCCGACGGCGCTTCGGATGCAGGCATCTCGGTCTGCGGCGCCGTGGTCGCGGGCGTCTCGGTCTGTGGCGCCGAGGATGGGGTCGCGGTCGTGCTCGAGTATGCCGCGACCAGCACCAGCGACACCAGCATCGCCACCAGGTAACGGGGGGTTCTCATGACGTCTGCCTCCTCCAACTACCGGGCTGCCCGGGTCAGTCGTACGTGTCCACCTCGAACGAACGGAGTCCATGGTCGGCGTTCGTGTCGCCCACGAAGAAGTTGAAGCCGATGCCCGGACTCCCGGTCGGATATCGGTCGTCGGTCGCCGAGATCACCCCGACGCCGTTGATGTAGCCCGTGATCGAGCTGCCGACGATCGACGCCTCGATGACGTCGCCGTCCCGGACGCCGTACTGCGGCCCGATCAGCTTCTTGAGCGAGGTGAACTCGCCGATTGCGCCGTTCCAGCGCACGATCTCGGCATAGCCGGCGTCTGTCTTCAGGCACCGAAAGAACACCTCGTAGCCGGTGTAGCTGTGCGGGGTCATCGAGCTGCGAAGCCGGATCTCGACCTCCTGGAAGTACTGGTCGGTGGGGTTCCGGCTGAACACGGTCGCGCGCGCTAGCTGGTTGGGTCCCCACTCGCCAGAGAGCACGGCTGTCGGGTCGTCGTAGTCGCCCTCGGTCGCGCCGCCTCCCTCTGTCCCGGCACCAAGCGTCTCCTGCTCGGACCGCCGCTCCGCGATGGCCATCCGGCTGACCTCGCCGAACGCCTCACCGTCATGCGTGACGACGTCACACCAATCGATGCCGTCCTGCCGACCGTTGAGCCACATCCCATCCTCCGAGATGGGCGTCTCGCTACGCTCGAACCGAGTGCCGTACGACCGAACCGGGACGGTTCTGGGTCGAATGGCCTCCATCGCCGATGTCATCGCGCTGGCGCTCCTCCACTGGGCTCCCCCCTCTGGTGGGCCGGCTGGTCACAGCCGCATCGGCGGGTCCTCGTAGGAACGGACCGAGACGAACCGGCCGTTCTGGACCGACACCACGTTGACCCCACGTACCCGGTGGCGCCCGCCACCCGGATCGACCAGCACCGCGTCGAACTCGAGGGCGCTGGTCGCCTCGTCGCCGGGGAACTCGCGTACGATCCGGACCTCGAGGCCAGGGTAGTCGCGGGCCGATGCCTCGTACATGCGCCGGATCTCCGCCTGTCCGCGCCGAACACCGTCGGGTCCTTCGTAGGACCCGCTCGGATGGTAGTGGGCGACGGTGGCATCGATGTCCCGGCGGCACTCCGCCGCCCAGTACGACTCGGACACCTCTCGGGGCGTGTGCACCAGGGCGTTCCCTCCGTGCCAGGCGGCGCCGCTCGCTGTGTCGTCAGGCCCTCGGCCTTGGAAAGGGTGACCACGATGAGTCGAGCACCTATTCATCGCTGTGTTTGCAAACACAGAACGAAAGGGATTGTAGGGGCCTGTCGGCGGCCGGGTCAAGGCGATATGCCGGGATGATCCACCAATCTCGGGCGTCTTGGCGTGCCATTGGGGGCATTGCGTTTCAATTCGCAGAACATTTGGCTATCATGCGGACATCCAAACCGCAGGAGGGGTGATGTGGCGATCAGGGTCGTGATGCCGCAGGCAGGCCAGGACCTCGAGACGGGCGTGGTCCGACAGTGGTTGAAGGCTGTCGGCGACACCGTGGCCCGAGGCGAGCCGCTGGTCGAGATCGAGACCGAGAAGATCAATCTCGCCGTGGAATTGCCGGCGGAGGGTGTTCTGCTCGCGATCGTCGTCCCCGACGAGACCGAGACACCCATCCTCTCGACGATCGGTTGGATCGGCCAGCCCGGGGAAGCGATCCCCGACGAGGCCTAGGGGCACGGGGCATGAGCCTGATCGGAATCGATCTCGGCACCAGCGCGATCAAGGTCGCGGCGTACCGCACTGACGGGTCGCCGCTGGCCGCGGCGCGGCGCGAGGTCGCCGGTCACCGGCCCCGGCCGGGTCACTGGGAGGTTGATGTTCGTGACTCGACCGAGGCGTTCTGGGCCGCCCTGAAGGATGTCGTATCCGACACTGCGTTGAGGAGCGATCCGCCCATCGCCATCTCGTTCAGCTCGTCCGGTCGCGAGGTGTTCCCAGTGGATGCCGAAGGGACGCCCCTGGGGCCGTGCCTCATGACCGCGGATACGCGCGGCGATGACGTGGCCGCCCGCACGGCCGGACGGCGTTCCCCGGAGGCGTGGTTCGCCCTCACGGGGCATGTGCCGCGGCGGATGGACCCGGTCAACCGCGCCCTGTGGTGGCGCGAGCGACGGCCTGACGTCGTGCGACGAACCCGCTGGTTCATGAACTGGCACGAGTACTTCGCCCTCCACCTGACGGGTCGGCCCGTGGCCGACTGGAGCGATGCCGGCACATGGGCGACCTACGACATCGGCGCCGGTGGCTGGTCGCCCGACCGCATCGCCGAGAGCGGCATCGATCCCGCCTGGCTGCCGGAGGTGCTCCCGAACGCCGAGCCGATCGGCCCGATCACAGCGGACGCCTCTGCACGCAGCGGGCTGTCGCCCGACGTGCTGGTGGTCTGTGGCGCATACGACGCGTACGCGGCGTCCGTGGGCTCCGGGGCCGTCGACCCCGGCGTGGTCGGTCTGGCCTGCGGCACATGGCATTCGTTCGTCATGCCCGTCGAGCGCGGCTGGCCCGCCGACCTGGTCCACAGCGGGGTGAGCGTGTTCCCGCACCCGGGCCCCACTGGGTTCGCGGTGCTGGTCACCGATCCCAACGGGATGAGCGTGATCGACTGGGCGCGGTCGCTGACCGGGCTCACGATCGACGAGCTGGACGGGCGCCTGAGCGAGGCCGAGCCCGGTCCCGGCCGCGTTCTTGCCGATCCTGCATTCACGCCGCTGCCCCACGTCGATGCGACCCCCGGCTTCGGCGGCTCGGTGACCGGGCTCACGCTCGCGACAACGAGCGTCGACATCGTTCGGGCGCTGCTCGAGGGCATCGCCTGCCGGTTCGTCGATTTGCTCGACGTGCTTCGCGGCCATGGGATCGTTCCGACCCTGGTGCGCGCGACGGGAGGTGGCGCGCACTCCACCTGGTGGCTGCAGCTGCACGCCGATCTCTCGGGGCTCCCCGTCGAGGTGGTCGCCCAGGACGAGCCCGGCGCCTTCGGCGCGGCCATCCTGGCAGGGGTGGGCGCCGGCATCTATCCAGATGTCTCGGAGGCGGTGAGCCGGCTTGTGTTGGTCGATCGCAGGTTCGAGCCGGACCGGGATCGCGGCGCTCGATATGCGAGCGTGCGCCGGCAACTGACCGCCCGATGAGCGACGCCGTCGCCGCCCGCGCTCAAGGCGTCGCCGGATCGGCCCCGACCGGGTTCGCGACGCCCGGGCTGGTGGTCGACCTCGACGTATTCGACGCGAACGTGGCCGCGATGGCCGCGATGCTCGAAGGTTCGGGCAAGACCGTCCGGCCCCACGTCAAGACCCACCGGACACCGAGCCTTGCCACGCGACAGCTCGGGGGCCCGGCGATCGGGATCACGTGTGCGACCATCGGCGAGGTGGAGGCCTTCGCCGAGGCCGGGGTCGACGACGTGCTGCTCGCGAACGAGGTCGTCGATCCCGCCAAGATGGATCGCCTGGCGCGGGTTGCGCTCGAGGCGCGGGTCACCGTCGCGGTCGACGCGCCGGAACCGCTTGCTCGGCTGTCACGTGCCGCGGTCGGGATGGGCGTGACGCTTGGCGTGCTGATCGACGTGGACGTGCTGATCCACCGTTGCGGGGTCGAGTCCAGCACGGAGGCGCTCGAGCTCGCAACCGCCATCGAGGCGCTCCCCGGCCTGGAGCTGGCCGGCGTGATGGGCTTCGAGGGGCGGCTTCGCCCGCAGGTCGCAGATCGCGCCGCGCGCATCACGTCCGCCTACGCGATCCTGGGCGATGTGGCGTCGGCGCTCCGCGCCGCGGGCCGGAGGGTCGACGTCGTGTCAGCGGCCGGAACATCCACCCTGCGCGAGGCGATCGTGGACCCGCTGATCACCGAGATCCAGGCCGGGGTCTACTGCCTCATGGAACCGGAGCTGCTGCCGCTCGGGCTGCCATTCCGGTGCGCGGCCATCGTCCGGGCGAGCGTAATCAGCCGCCACCGTGGGCGCGTCGTGCTGGACGCAGGCCGCCGGGTGCTCGGGATGGAGTACGGGCGGCCGCTGCCGAGCGGGTTTGACGGGGTCGTCGTGGCGGTCAGCGACGAGCACACCACGGTGGAGCTCAGCGGCCCAACCCCGCCGCTTGGGGCGATGCTCGATCTCGTCCCGGGCCAGATCCGGACCACGTTCAACCTCCACGACTGGGTTTGGGTCGGCCGGGCCGGACAGCCAATCGAAGCCTGGCCGGTTTCAGCTCGAGGTCGGTCGCGATGATGACCTCGCTCGCGGAACGCCACGGCGAGCGGCCACGCACAGTGGAGGAAGGGCGATGACCTTCAGGCTGCCCGAGAGCCCCGGGGACGGTGAGTTCATCGTCGCCACATACCTGTATCGAGCCGCGCCCGGCGTCGACATCGACCGGGCCGCGCAGGGGCTGGCCGACCTCCAGTCCACCGGCACCTGGGTCCCGCTCGCCCGCGAGATGACGGACATTCGCGAGCGTCATGGCGGCCGCGTGATCGGCCTGTGGCAGGTGCCCGACCATGAGCTCGGGGACGAGCCAACCCTCGACGCCGACGACTGGGTCATCCAGATCGCGTTCCCGCGCCACAACGTCGGCGACCAGCTCCCGTTGCTGCTCACGACCGTGTACGGGGAGTGCGCGTCGTCGGGGCTCGTGAAACTGATCGACCTCGCGCTGCCGGAGGGGTACACGCGAGTCTTCCCGGGCCCCCGATTTAGCATTGCCGGGCTGCGCGACCGGTTGGGCGTCCACGACCGCCCGCTGGTCCTGGTGATGATGAAGCCCTCGCTGGGCCTGTCCCCGACGGAGAGCGCCGACGTCTTCCGCGAGCTCGCGCTCGGCGGAGCCGACGCCGTCAAGGACGACGAGCTGCTGGTCTCGCACCCCTGGAGCGAGCTCACGGATCGGGTGCGTGCGCATGCGCTCGCCGCCAGGCAGGCGTCCGAGGTCAGCGGCCGGACTACCTTGTTCTTCGCCAACGTCACCGACAGACCCGATCGGATGCTGGACAATGCACGGCGGGCCGTCGACGCGGGCGCGACCGGCCTGATGGTCGACTACCTGACGACCGGCATCTCCGCGCTCTCGATGCTGGCCGACGAGCCGGGGATCGACGTGCCGATCCTTGCCCACCTGGCCTTCGCGGGCGCGCACTACGCGTCGCCGCAGTCAGGGGTGAGCTCACACGTCGTGCTTGGCAAGTTGCCGCGCCTGGCCGGCGCGGATCTCGTCGTCTACCCCTCGCCGTACGGCAGCCTGCGGTTCGCACGCTCGAAGCACCTGCGCCTGGCGACGGCGCTTCGTGCCCCGATGCACGCCATCGGGCCCGCGCTCCCGGCACCGGGCGGTGGCGTGCACCCGGGACTCGTCCCGCGGCTGCTGAGCGACCTCGGGATCGACCACGCCGTCGGCGCGGGCGGCGCGGTTCACGGGCATCCGATGGGCCCCGCCTCCGGGGTTCGGGCCATGCGCCAGGCCATCGATGCGAGCGTGCGCGGGGAAGCGCTCGAGGCGGCCGCCGCTCGACATCAGGAGCTGCGGGCCGCGCTTGACGCCTGGTCAGGACCCGCGCCGGGCGCCGCACGCACGGGACAAGGAGCGTGACGGCTCCCGAGCGGGGCCCGGGATCCGATGAGCGTCCCATGACGGAGGTGTGAGGTGCCGGTCGTTCCGACCCAGGAGATCCTCAAGCGGGCGTTCGACGAGCGCTACGGCGTGGCCGCGATCAACGTCGTCAACGACCTCACCATGGAGGCCGTCCTCGCGGCGGCCGAGGAGCTCAAGGCTCCGCTGATCGTGCAGACGTCGGTCAAGCACGTGCAGCTCACCGGCGTCGAGCTCATGTACGCCATGTGGACCGAGCTGACGCGCAACCTCACGGTCCCGGTTGCGCTGCACCTGGACCACTGCCCGGACCGGTCCGTCATCTCGGCCTGCCTGGCCGCGGGCTGGAACTCGGTGCTGTTCGACGCCTCGAGCCTGACGGTCGAGGAGAACCAGCGCCAGTGCATCGAGGTCGTGGCCGAGGCTCGCCGCTACGGCGCCGCCGTGGAAGGCGAGATCGAGGGCTTCAAGCGGACCGAGGACATGACCGGGGACGAGGCCGAGCACGTCCAGCGGCTCGAGACCGTGGTCGAGTTCATCGAGGCCACCGGGGTGGACGTGTTCGCGCCCGCCATCGGCAACGCGCACGGCACGTACGCGGCGACGCCCAAGCTCGACTCCCAGCGCGTGTCCGACATCGTGGCCGCGACCGGCATCCCGGTGGCGCTCCACGGCGGGACGGGCATGAGCCCCGAGCAGTTCACGGACCTCGTGAGCCGCGGCTGCGCCAAGGTCAACATCTCGACCGCGCTCAAGATCGCGTTCATGAAGTCGGGCTACGACTACATGACCGAGCACCCCGGCAAGTACGACCCGCCGTCGATCTTCAAGGTCCAGCGTTCCGCCGTGAAGGACATGGCCGCGCACCACATCGAGATGTTCGGCGGCGCGGGGAAGGCATGGTGAGCCCGATGCCTGCCGCCGCCGCGGCGGGAGGGAGCGGAGGCGCCGGCCGGACCTGAAATCTCCTGTCCCGGGTGCGGCACGATCGCCGCCAGGCTCACCAGCAGCTGGCGGACCACGCCGCACCTCACGGTCACCGTGGCCGTCGGGATCGGCGTCCGCCAGATCATGAAGCTCACCCTGTCGGCCGACCACCGGATCGTTGACGGCGAGATGGGTGCCCGGTTCCTCAACGCCCTTCGAAGGCGCCTCGAGGACATCCGCTCGTTCCGCGAGGAGATCGCGCTCAGCTGACCCCGAGGCGGCGTTCCGGGCCCTGCGCCGAGGGCCACGGTCAGGCGCTGCCGGGGCCCGGCTGGACCATCCGATGTGGAGCCAACCCCTCCCGCTTCTGCCACGGCGTGCCGAGCACGGGCAACAGCCAGCGATCGACGCCGTAATAGCCGGCCACCTTCCAGGCCATGATCACCCCGATCGCGAGCGAGAACATCACCGGGTTGGTCGACGCCGAGCCGGCCAGCAGGTAGGCCATGTTCATGAACGCGCCGAAGAAGGCTGCGAAGCCGGTGAGCACGCCGAAGATCAGGCCCAGCCCCACGGCGATCTCGCCGAACACGATCAGCTTGGCGAACCAGACATAGGCACCGTTGCTCAGCATCAGCGTGAGGAACTCGCGGTACCAGTCGTAGGTGATCGCACCCTTCCCGGCGTCGGACACCGTCGTTGCCGACTGCCAGTAACCCTGGAGGGCTGCACCGCCGTCCACCCAGCCGGTGCCGCTGAACTTGTGCCAGCCGGCCTCGAGCCACGTGAAGCCGAGGAACAGGCGGATCGGCAGCCACACGAGACCGGCTCTCGAGTTGCCGAACAGGAACCGGGCGAAGGCCGGGCCCTCGATCTCGACCTCGTCGGACCCCGGATCCCGACGCGAGTCGACGTACAGCACGACGACGAGCGCGATCGCGAGGATCCAGAACGCCCACTGGACGATGAGCGACAGCGAGTCCGGCACTGCCACCCAGGGATTGACCATCCAGACCAGCAGGATGGTGGCGACGAGGCCGATGACGGCCGCCGCAGAACGCGCCTGGGACATGAGTTTCTCCCCGTCCCATGACCGAATCGCCGCTCGCACCGGTGGGACGAGGCCAGTGCGACCGGTCGCGGCCCGCGGGGAGAGCCCTGCGTGGAAGGCCGTGCACCCTAGTTATACGTCCACTCCGGAGATCAGCCAAACGCGGAGCCGTCGGCCGTCAGGTTCGGGGAGGCCGAGGGTCCCGGGAGTGCTCGTCCGCGGGTCGATCCGACCGCCCGGGTCAGGACCGCGCCCGGCCGACCCAGGCGGCGATCGCGTCCACAACCGCGTCGGCCACGTGGCCTGCGACCGCATAGTCCTGCGGGGACGCGGGGTCCGTGCCTGCAATGAGCAGGTGATTGAGACCGGGGAACCAGCGGAGCTCGACATCGCTGCGGCCGCCCAGGCCGCGCCGCCAACCCTCGAAGTCCGCTGAGGTCACCTGGTAGTCGCGTCCAACGCCGATGACCAGGACCGGTCGGTCGAGGCCGGCGGCCGTCGCCACTGGGTCATATTGCTGGAGGTCGAGCCAGTAGGACGCCGGGGCGCCGAACGGCAGCTCGGAGGCAGGCGTCTCAGGCGTGAGCGCCGACGACATCGCGATCGCCGCCTGTCGGCGGAGCTGTGCGATCGCCGCGGTGGCCTCCGGCGCCTGCGGGCCAAGCGAGTTCAGGAATCCGGTCTGGTCGAGGATCACTTCGGGCAGGCTCCGGGAGTTGCCGGCGAGGATCACCAGGCCGCGAGCCGTGGGCGAACGGGAGATGATCCGGGGCCCCAGGTATCCGCCCAGGCTGTGGCCGAGGACGAAGATTGCGTTCGGGTCGACGCCCGGCGTCGACTCCAGCAGCGTGACGGCGGCCACGGCGTCATCCACGACCTCGTCGTCGACCGTGAAGGCGGCCATGGCGCCGGCGAGCCGGTCGCGATAGACCAGCGTGCGCTTGTCGTACCGGAGGACGCCGATCCCGCTGGCCGTGAGGCCCTCGGCGAGGTCCCGGTAAGGCGTGTTCGGACCGATCGTCCCGTCGCGATCGTGGGGCCCCGAGCCGTGGACGATGACCACGGCTGGTACCGGTTGCTCGGCCGCGGGAAGGGTGAGCGTGCCTGGGAGATCCCATGGCGACCTGCCGACGGTGACCTCGATCCGGCGAGGCTCGAGGGTATCGGCGGTCCCGGTGGATGCGGGCGTGCTCCGACTGTCCATGGGGTCACAGCTCCTGGCGGGAGAAGGCGCGCCACGCGATCGTGACGGATGCGCCCAGGATGAGGACGGTGACGAACACCGGCGCACCGATGGCGCTGGCCGAGGGACCGATCCCGAGGCCCAGGGCCAGCTGGCGGGCCTCGCCGGTGAGCGCGGCCGGCATGTCGGCGCCGATCGTCGGCAGGGCCGCCGCGACGCCGCCCACGATGACCCAGGCGAAGCCCAGCCCCGCCGCGGCCACCGGCGAGCGAACGAGCACCGAGCCCAGGAACGTGATGGCCGCCGGCACCAGCAGGCCGATCCACACGAGCGCCACGGCCGCCGCGAAGCCGGGCAGCGAGAGCGGCGCGAACAGGACCGCCGTGTAGGCCGCCGTGGCAGCCCCGGCGGCGAGCGTTGCCACGCCCAGCAGGGCGCCGAGCGCGATGAGCTTCGCCACCAGATAGGCGGCGCGGCTTACCGGCTTGGTCAGGACGAGCGCCGCCGTGCCGCGCTCGCGGTCGCCGGCCACCGAGCCCATCGCCAGCAGGATCGCCACGAAGGCCCCGAGCTGGCCCGTCGTCTTCAGGAACTGATCGACGGCGTCAGCCGCCGTCGGCGTCGGCAGGGCATCGGCTAGGTGTGTTCCTGCCGAGGCGGCAACGATCGCCGGCGTGAAGCGGGCGAGGAGCGGCGCGAGCATGCCCATGATCACGAACAGCCCGACGACGACGGGGGTCCGCTTCGTTCGCCAGCCCTCGGCGAGCTCCTTGCGAAGCAGGATCCGCAGCCCCTGCATCACGCTGCCTCCGTCGCGTCCGCGTCCGCTCTCTCGCGGCCGACGAGCTCGAGGAAGACGTCCTCGAGGGTCGGGCGGACGCGCTCGAGGCGGACCAGGCGGATGCCGGTCCCGGCGATCACGGGAAGGAGCTCCGCGGCCGCCCGTCCCGTGTCACGAACGGTGATGCGACCGACGGCCGCATCGACGTCGACGGAGCGGACCCACGACCGCGAGCGCAGCATCTCGGCCACCCGTGCGAGGGCGACGCCCTGGCCTGGGTCGACCTCGAGCTCCCATGCCGGTCGCGCGTACCGCTCGAGCAGCTCGGCGATCGGAGCCTCGATGACGAGACGTCCGTGGTCGACGATCGCCACCCGGTCGCAGATCCGCTCCACGTCCCCGAGGATGTGGGTCGACATGAAGACCGTCGTCTCCGGGCGGAGCTGCTCGAGCAGCTCCAGGACATCGCGCCGCCCTTCCGGGTCAAGCGCGGACACGGGCTCGTCGAGGAACAGCACCGCGGGCCGATGGACGACCGCCTGCGCGATCCCGATCCGCTGGCGCATGCCGCCCGAGTAGCCGGAGATCGGGCGCTCTGCCGCGTCGGCGAGGCCAACGACATCGAGCAGCTCGCCGACCCGGGTCCGGAGGGCGGAACCGTCGAGCCCGCACAGGCGGCCGGCGAGCTCAAGCAGCTCGCGGCCCTTCATCCACCCGAACAGGCGCGGCGACTGGTCGAGATACCCGATCCGCGCGCCGAGCGCGACCGAATCGCTGCCCATCGGGATGCCGGCGACCACGGCGTTGCCCGCCGTCGGCCGGGCCAGGCCGGTCAGCAGGTGCAGCGTCGTCGTCTTGCCGGCCCCGTTGGGACCCAGGAACCCGAACACGCTGCCTGCCGGCACGTCGAGGTCGAGATGGTCGACCGCGAGGACCGAGCCGTAGCGCCGGGTCAGCCCGCGCGTGACGATCGCGGCATCGGCCCGAACGGCCGAGTCCGGGAGGGTTCCGATGCTCATCGGATGGTTGCGGACGCTCATCGGTCGCGCTCAGGCGCCGCGGCGCCCGGCGAGCAGGTAGGCCACCGGCCCGACCAGCTCACCGAATACGATCACGAGGGCCCAGAGGACCTTGCTTCCGCCGGCGACACTTCGGTCGGGCGCGGCCAGGTCGCGCAGGGCGAGCGCCATGAGCCCGAGCTGGACCAGGACGAGGGGCAGGACGAGGAGCACGATCTGGGACGCGTTCACCGGGTACCTCCTTGGGTGTCTTGCGCGCCGGCTGCAACTTGCGACGGGTCGGCGCCGGGGATGCTGACGGCAGCGAATGTTCGGGCGGTCCTTCCTGGGGCGGGCTCGGTGCCCACCCGTCGCGCGAAGGCCGTCCACATCTCGCGGGCGAGATCCGCTGCCTCCGCGTCGGACAGGTACACCGTGCCCATGCGGAACATGACCGCGTCGGCGGCCGGGTCGATCCGGTCACGCCGCAGGTATCGCGCGTACTCATCGATGAGCGAGGCAGCGAACGAGGCGAAGTAGCGGAGGTGATCCTCGGGGCTGGCCGCCTCGAGCTCGCCCTCCGGCAGGGACGCTTCCCCATGCCGCAAAGCGTAGGTGCGCTCCACGGCGCCGCGCACGCGGTGCTCCGCGACGACCTCGATGATCCCGCCGTCGACGAGGATCGAGAGGTGCCGGTAGAGCGTTGCCCGCGCCACGTCCGGGAGCAGGTCCGCGAGACCCTGGGCGGTGAGCGGAATCCCCCGCCCGAAGGCCAGGATGATCCGCATCCGCTCGGGATGGAGGATCAGGGCGGCTGACGTGCTGCCTGCCTCAGCCACTGGCTCCTCCTATCCCATTGCTGCGATCAATCCCATAAGTAGGATCAGTCGCATTCTATGGACAGGAACCGTGGCCTGTCAAGTGCGAGCAGAGGATCAGCCGGTCGCAACGCGCGCGGTCCTCGGACGGCTCAGGCGAGCCAGGACGCGGATCAGCCAGCCGGCTCCTTGCCCAGGAAATGCCGCAGGCTGGCGCGCCACAGGGCTCGGCCATGGAACGAGACCCTGGGTCCGATCGCTGCCAGGCCGCCGTACCAGACGAGCGTCTTGAGCAATGGTGTGAGCTGCGCCCCATAGGTCTCCATGCACGCCTCGGGATCGACGCCCGGCCATGAGTAGCACGAGACGACGGTGCGCCGGTTGGCGTTCGGCACGACCGGCGGCAACCGGTCCCAGGCGGGGTCGTCGGGGCCGAACTCCCACTGGTCGAGGTTGCCCTGGGGGATGCCCTCGATGCCGCGCACGACGGGGGGATCGTCGTCGAGCAGGTAGGGATCGACGGCGAGGTCGCACACGACGGCGTGATCGGGCAGGAGACCGAGCCACGTGTTGGGAAACAGCGGCTGCGACGTGTCGCGCCGGGCCGTGGCGTCGACCAGGATGTCGGTCAGCGGCAGCCGATGGCGGAAGTAGGCCTCGTGGCCGGCCAGGTTCTGCTCGACGACCACGACCTCGACGCCCGGCAGGCCCTCGCGCATGAACCGCTCGTTGCGCGCCCCGCTGCCGGCTTTCGAGGCCCACTCGATCGCGTGCTTGCCCACCCCGCCGGCACCCAGGATGGTGACGCTGACGGCCGGCCGATCACGCGTCAGCAGGGGCGGCCAGCGCCGCTCGAGGGCGTCGAATGCCGCAGCGAGGCCATTCCGGGCCACGTCGCGCAGGTTCTGGACGAGGCGCCTCCCGTCGTCGCCGGTGATCATGTCGAGCGCGACGGCCTCGATGCCCAGGCGATGCAGCAGCTCCACGCGCTCGGGACGCGTGGTGAAGTGGAGCATCGAGATCAGGATCCCCCCGGGCCGAGCAAGCTCATACCGCCCTTCGGGCGCCCGGAGCACCACCACGACGTCCTGGCGGTAGGCGGTGGCTTCGTCGACGATGTGGACGTTCGGCGAGGTCGCCAGGTAGTCCGCGTCGGCGTAGCCCATGCCGGCCCCGCTGCCTTCCTCGACGTAGACGTCGACCCCCATCTCCGCGATCAGGCCGATCAACGACGGCAGGAAGGCACGCCGTTCGCCGGGCTCGTTGTACATGCGCGGGAAGCCGAAGGTGAGGTGGTGCTCGGTGATCATGCCCTGCCTCGCTCGTCCGCGTTCGGGGCCTGGCCACGACACCGGGGACCCGGGCCAGGGCGAACGCGATGCCACCGCCATCGCGGTGTCACCATCAGAGGATTGCACCACCCGCGCCGCGGTGCACGTCGCGTCGGACCCCCGGCTGGGGATGATCGGTCAGCGGCGCTCTCCCGGCACGATCCCGTCCGGGACCAGCGGCATCGACCGCAGGCGTGCTCCCGTGGCGGCATCGATCGCGTTGGCCAGAGCCGGGGCGATGGCGATGATCGGCGTCTCGCCGCCGCCGGCCGGCGGCAGGTCCGGTCGATCGATCAGGACCACCTCGATCGGCGGCACGTCGTCGATCCGGGGCACCCGGTAGTCGGTCATCGATGCGTTGTGGATGACACCGTCGCCGAACCGGATGGCCTCGAACAGGGCGCCGCCCAGCCCCTGCACCAGCGCGCCCTCGACCTGGTTCGCCAGGCCGTCGTGGTTCACGATCCTGCCGCACTCGAAGGCGGTCACCACCCGCAGGATCTCGAGCCGCCGGTCATCGCCCACCCGGATCTCGACGGCGGTTGCGACCCGGGCGCCCTTCTCGATGCCGGCGGCGATCCCGGCCGCCGTTCCTGCCGGTCGTGCGCGTTCCCAGCCGATCCGCCCGGCGGCCGCCTGGAGCACGGTGGCCAGCCGCTCGTCGCGGAGGTTGCCGAGGCGGAACGCGAGCGGATCGGTGTCGAGGGCCCTGGCGATCTCGTCCATGTGGGATTCGCGGGCGAAGTGGTTGGCCGTGGCCGCCAGGGCCCGGTACGACCCCTGCGCGAACGGCGAGGCTGCGGGCTGGTAGTCGAGCCGCTGGTTGGGGACCTCATAGGGTCCGGCCAGACCGAACATCCCGGCGTTCACGTTGCGCATCTCCCAGGCCGTCAGCCCCTCGTCACCCGCTCCGCTCCGGATGTCGATCACGGCCGCCGGACGGAGGTAGCCGGCGGTGAACTCCTCGGGACGGGCCCATCGAACCTTCACAGGCCGGCCGGCGGCGCGGGCCAGCCGGGCGGCGTCCACGGCCACCTCACCGGCATGCTTGCCACCGAACCCGCCGCCCGTGTCCGGGACGATCACCCGGACATCCTTCTCCGGAATGCCGAGTCGCTCGGCCAGCTGCGAGCGGACACCGAACGGGACCTGGGTGCCGGTCCACACGGTGAGGCGCCTGTCGCCGTCCCAGGCCGCGAGCGCCACATGCGTCTCGAGCGGGACGTGGGCGATGTACGCGGTGGTGTATGTCGCCGCGAGGCGGATGGGGGCGACGGCCAGCGCAGCGTCGACGTCGCCGGTCTCGTGGTGGAAGGGGCCTCCCCAGCCTTCCTCCTCCCCGGCCGGCGCGGCGTGTCCGCGAAGCCAGGTTTCGAGCCCCGCCTCCGACGGCTGGGGCGCGAGATCCCACTCCACGGCCACCTCCGCGAGCGCTCGTCCGGCGGCGAACGGGTTCGTCGCCACGACGCCCACGAGATCGCCGTCACGCACGACGGTCATCCCCGGCAGCGCCTCGGCGCGGGTGGTGTCGACCGAACGGATGGTGGCGCCGGCCGCCGGCGGCCGCAGGACCCGACCATGGAGCATCCCGGGCAGCGAGAGGTCGGATGGGAAGCGCTTGGCGCCGGTGACGATCGCCGGCCCGGAGATGCGCGGTGCGGGCCGGCGGCCTGACGTTGCCTGGGCGGGGTCGGCGCGCCGCACTGCAGCATTGGCCCGGTCGTCCGCCGCCACCTGGTCGACCCGTCGGAGACCGGCGACGAGCTCCCCATAGCCGATGCCCGGGCCGCCCGACGACGGCCGAACCACCGCGTCCCCGGCGACCAGCGTCCCGGGTTCGACGTCCAGCCGATCCGCGGCAAGGTCGATCAGGCATGCCCGGGCCCCGGCGGCGGCAAGACGCAGCACGTTGCCCGCATCGACCATGGAGCGGCTGCCGAACGTCCCCTGGTCGTGGGGGCACAGGTCCGTGTCGCCCATCACCAGGGTCACGGCCCATAGGGTCACACCCAGCTCGGCGGCCACCAGGAGCGAAAGGGCGGTCCGGTTGTCCTGGCCCACGTCGACCTTGCCGGTGAACGCCGTGACGATCCCGTCCGCCCCGACGTGCAACCAGGCCCCGGCGCTCGTCGTCCAGCCGGCGCCGGGCGCCCAGCCGGGCTCGTACGTGACGATCAGACCAGCCGGCAGCACGTCGAACCAGTCCCGGTCCTCCGCCTCCGACAGGTCCCACGGCCGTCGAGGCCGCGGCCGGTCGGAATCCGTGGCCGAAGGCGGGGGTGCGGGCATCGGCGAGCCCGCAACAGCGGTTGCCTCAGCCCCACGCCGGAGCTCGACGGCCCGGCGCACCGCTCGCAGGATCCGCGGATACGTGCCGCACCGGCAGACGTTGTCATGGAGAGCGGCGCGAATCATGGCCTCGTCGGGCTCAGGGTCTGATTCCAGTAGGGCGACCGTGTCCAGGATCATGCCCGCCGTGCAGTAGCCGCACTGGAAGGCGCCCGCCTCGAGGAACGCCTGCTGGACAGGGTGGAGGGTCCCGGCCGCGGAGAGCCCTTCCACGGTTCGCACGGGGCGACCGGCGACCTCGGACAGGTGGACCTGGCAGGCGCGCGCGGGGCTGCCGTCCAGGAGGACCGTGCAGGCACCGCAGGCCCCCTCGCCGCACCCCGGCTTGGCGCCCAGGAGCCCGAGCTCCTCGCGCAGCACGAACAGGAGGCTACGGTCCGGCCCTGGCGCCGGGCGGTGCTCGATCCCGTTGACGGTAAAGGCGGAGGAGGCGCTGGGTTCGATCATGTCCGGGACGTCCGCACAGGTGCCAAGGAGCAAGGGGTGCCCACGAGCATAATCCCGGATCGCTCCGGGGGCACTGTCAGGCGCGGCGCCGTCCGCCGGAGGGCTAGAGCTCGAGCGTGGTACCCAGGCCCTGCCGCTCCGCCTCGCGCAGCAGGGCTGCGCCCACGGCGACGTCGTCGATCGCCACCCCCAGGTTGCAGCCCATCGTCCGCTGTCCTTCGCTCGTCCGGCCGGGCTTCGCCCCGGTCACGAGCTCGCCGAGGTCCGCGGCGATGGGTGGGATGGCCTGGAAGTAGCCGAGCGACCGGAAGTGCTCCAGCTGAGGCACGTCGTCGGTCGTGAACAGGTCGAGCTCGGCCAGCGCGTCCGAGTGCCAGTAGCTGTCGAAGTCGACAGCCGATGCGAACGCGCCTGCGGCCATCCAGCCGGCGCGGATGGTGGCATGCGGTTTGTGCGGGATCGGGCCGGCGGTGACGATCACGTCACTGCCCCGGACGGCGGCCTCGGGTGTCTCGACCACCACCGCCCGCAGCCCGTGGCGCGCCATGGCGCCCGACGCCAGGGCCTCCGCCCGGGCGGGATCCGGGTCGTAGGCCCGGACCTCCTCGAGCGAGCCGAGCACGCACCGGAGGGCGTCCACGTGGGCCTCGCCCTGCACGCCGCAGCCGAGGATGCCCAGGGTGCGACTTTAGCCGGAGATCCACTTGAGGCCGGTCGACCGCAGGTCACGGATGTCGGCCGGCATGGCGTGGATGAAGCTGTCGGGGCCGCCGGGATGGACCGCCGTCTTGGCCGGCAGCTCGACCGCGTCGTGTCCCTTGCTGCGGAACCCCGCCTCGACAGCGTCGATCACCTGATCCATCGAGAGGCCGGCACGCTCGACGTCGGCGCGGCTCAGGTAGCGGATCATGGCGGGGGGCACGTTGGTCGGCGCGCCGTCTGCGCGGTGCTCGGTCATCGGGATCCTCCGTGGCGACCGGTCCGTGTGTCCTTCGCGCCCGATTCGAGGCCGAGGGTCAGTCCGGCTCAGGCGAGCGCGTAGCGGGGAACCTGGTTGATCAGCGGCTGCCCGGCAGCGAACCGCCGGATCTGGTCGCCGGCCAGCTCGAAGGCACGCACCGTGGCCTGGGGCGAGTTGCCGGCGACGTGGGGTGTGATCAGTGCGTTCGGCAGGGACCACAGCGGGTGCCGTGGGGGCAGCGGCTCGGGGTCGGTGACGTCGAGGGCCGCCCTCAGGCGGCCCGGCTCGAGCTCGCGTACCAGGGCCTGCGTGTCCACCGTCCCGCCGCGGCCGGCGTTCACAACGAGCGCGCCATCCGGCAGGAGCCCGAGCCGGCGGGCGTCGAGGAAGTCTGCGGTCTCGCTCGTGAGCGGCAGCAGGTCGACCAGGATGTCGGCCCGGGGCAGGACGTCGTCGAGGCTCTCGAAGCCCAGGACCCCCTCCCGTGCGGTCCGCGCGACGCCGACGACCTCGACACCGAAGGGCGCCAGCCGTCCGGCCACGGCCCCACCGATGGAGCCGAGGCCGAGGATGACGACGCGATGCCCGGCCAGCTCGTCGGGGTCGAAGTCCGCCCACTCCCCCTTCGTCTGGGCGTCGCGGGCGCGGGCGAGCCCGCGCTGATGGGCCAGGATCACCCCCACCACCCATTCCGCGAGCGGACCGTCGTAGATCCCCCGGGCGTTGCACACGGTCACCCCGGCCGGCACATGCCCTGCGAGCCAGTCGACGCCGGCGCTCAGCGTCTGGATCACGCGCAGGCGACCTGGTGCGGCCAGCGCCTCGAACAGCGGCTCGCGCATCCATCGCGCCGGCACCACGAGGTCGACCTGCCGCAGGTCGGGAGCAGGCCCCGACTCGGGCGTGACGAGCAGCTCGGCGCCCGGGGGAAGGTCGCCCATGAAACGCCGCTCGGGGATGTCCGGCAGGCAGACGGTCACCAGGTCCCCCGCCCTGCGTCCTGACTGGGTCACGTCGCCCTTCCTCGGATCGGATGGTTCGAAAGCCGGCCAGGACGGCACGACGCACCGCCACAGGCTCGGCCCCCGAGTCTACCGAGTCTCCCGCGTCTGTCGGCGTCACGCGACGGGCGACGGCTCAGCCCGCCGCCAGCACCTCGCGCGCCTCGGCCAGGTCCTTCGTCGCCGCGCCCTCGGTGAAGGTCGCCAGGACCGACGCCAGCTCGGCGGACCACCCCGCACGCTCGACGGCGGGCGCTGAACGGCACAGGCGGGTCAGGGCGCGAAGCTCCGACATCCGCGTCTCCAGGCGGCGGGCGGCGGCCAGGGCCGTCGTGTAGGCCTCGATCGCGGACGCAGCGCCCGCTCCCTCGATGGAGGACAGGAGGTCGCCTTCGACCAGGTACAGCTCTGGCACCAGGATGCCCGGCGATGCCGCGCCGCCCATCAGCCCGATCGCGGTCCGGATCGGCTCCAGGCCTTCGGCCGCCTGGCCGGCGCGACCGCTCGCGCCGGCCTGGACGAACAGCAGCATCGGCCAGAACACGGGCGGCGCGACGAGGCCCTGGTAGGCCGACATCCCCTCACGCACGGAAGCGAGGCCGGAGGCCGCCTGTCCGAGGCCGGTCATGGCCGCCCCGAGCAGGCACGAGCCGATGGCGGACCAGATGCGGAAGTCGTACTCGTCGGCGATCTCGAGCAGCTGGAGCGCTCGCTCGCGAACGATCGACTCCTCCCGGCGCCAGAGATGGAGCAGCCCGGAATGGAACTGCGCGTAGGCCCGGGTCCAGGGATGGTCGAGCTGGCGCGCGAGCTCGATGCCGGCGTCGGCGCGCTCGACCGCGCGGTCCGGAAGGCCGAGCAGCCACAGGCCGAACGCGGACGTCGTCAGGCAGGCGACCCGCGGCTCGTTGCCGAGGCGCACCCCGACGGCGCGCGGCGGGCTCGAGCCGAACAGGCCGATGGCATCGTCCAGGCGTGCCAGACCATCGCGCAGGTGACCGGTGAACACCAGGGCGGTCGCGAGCACGAGCGCGCCGTCGATCTGCATGTTCACGTCGCGTTCCGCGCGGGCGATCGCCAGGATCCGGTCGCCCAGCTCGATCCCCTTCCCGAACTCGGCCCGGAGGACATGCAGGTTGGCCAGGCCGCGCAGCACCGAGAACTCCTGGCGCACGTCCTGCTCGGCCTCCATGCGCTCGAGCGCTCGCGTGAACGCCTGCTCCACCTCGGGCGTGAACCCGCGGGTGGCCATCAGCGCCCGGGCGAGGCTCATCCGCAGAGCGAACTCCTTGCCGGCCAGGTCCGGCGTGGGGACGGTGTCGGCGAGAACAGCCAGCAGGCCCGTGGTCAGCTCGACCGTCTCGCGGTACCAGCCCCGGGCCTCGTTGAGGATCAGCAGGCTGTCCGCGAGACGGGTCAGCTGCGCGAGATCCCGCTCGGCGATCCAGTAGCGCCAGGCGACCCGGAGGTTCTCGGCGTCGTGGGCCAGCGCGTCGACGACGTGATCCCGCTGCGGGCCGCCCAGCTGTTGGCGGAGGCGCTCGGCAAGCTCCGCGTAGTAGGTCGCGTGGGCTCGGCGAACGCGCGAGTCATCAGGCCGATCGTCGAGCCGTTCGATGGCGTAGTCGCGGATCGTCTGGAGCATGAGCAGCCGCGGCTCCCCATGGGCCACATCGACCTGGCGGACCAGGCTCTTCTCCAGCAGCGAGGCGAGTGCCTCGACGACGTCGATCGCGCCCGCCGAGCCGTCAGCGGTGCCCGCAACCACGGCTTCGACCGCCGGCAGGTCGGCATCCTCGAACACCGAAAGAGTCTCGAACAGGCGCTGCTCGCCGGGCTCCAGGAGCTGGTAGCTCCAGTCGATGGTCGCCCGGAGCGTCTGCTGGCGCTCGGGCAGGTCCCGAGCAGAGCTGCGGAGCAGGTCGAGGCGGCTGCCCAGCCGATCGCGGAGCGCCTCCGGCGAGAACAGCCGGAGGCGGGCGGCCGCCAGCTCGATCGCCAACGGCAGGCCGTCGAGCCGGCGGCAGATGTCGGCAACCGCGGACGCATTGTCGTCGGTCAGCTCGAAATCCGCGCGGACGGCCCGCGCCCGGTCGACGAGCAGCTGGACGGCCTCGAACGCCTGGAGCTGCTCGGCCGATGCCTGCCGCCGCGCAGACGGCGGCACGCGCATCGGCGGCACGGGATAGATGTGCTCGGGGCGGACGTGCAGCGGCTCGCGGCTGGTGACCAGCAGCTTGAGCTGCGGGCATCCGGCGAGCAGGTCCGTGGCGATCCCGGCCGCGGCCGTCACCTGCTCGAAGTTGTCGAGCAGCAGCAGCACCTGTCGGTCGCGCAGTCGGTCGGTCACATCGTCGATGAGCGACCGGCCAGGAGACTCCCCGACCCCGATGACCCGGCCGAGGGCGATCAGCACGGCCTCCGTGTCGCTTGCCACCGACAGGTCCACGAACGAGACGCCGTCACGGAACCGGGACGCCGCCTCGCCGGCAGCCCGGATCCCGAGGGCGGTCTTGCCGCTCCCTCCGGGGCCCGTGAGGGTGAGCAGCCGGACGGCCGGATCCGCGAGCTGCCGCTCGACCTCGGCCAGCTCGGTGGTCCGGCCGATGAACGTTGCCGCCTGGATCGGCAGGCCGCCCGCTGCGTGGTCGAGCGTCGCGAGTGGTGGGAACCCATCCTCCAGCGCGGCGTGCACGAGCTGGAACACGCGCTCCGGACGCCCCAGGTCCTTGAGTCGGTACTCGCCGAGGTCACGCAGACCGGCTCCTCCGGGCAGCCGGTCGCCGGCGAAGGCCGCGGCGGCCGCCGAGAGCAGGACCTGTCCACCGTGACCCGCGGCCATCAGCCGGGCCGTGCGGTTGATCGTCGGGCCGAAGTAGTCGTCGGCGCGCCGCTCCGCCTCACCCGCATGGAGGCCCATCCGGACCCGCAGCGGTCCGGTGTCGCCCCATGGCTCGGCGGCCAGCGCCTGCTGGGCCTCGATGCACGCTGCGATGCCGGTCTCCACGGTCGGAAAGACCGCCATCATCCCGTCGCCGGTCGTCTTGACGACCTCGCCGTCGGCCGCGGCGATGGCCTCGCGCAGGATCGCGTCATGACGCACCAGGGCGCGACCCATCGCTCCGGGCATCGCCTCCCACATCCGCGTGCTGCCGGCGATGTCCGTGAACAGGAAGGCCATCACCCCGGTCGCGACCGCATGATCCTGCACCTGCATGTCCTGACCATAGCCGCCGCAACGGCTCGTGTCGCGGACCGGGCAGCGGCGCCATGCGTGACCCGCCCGCGCCACTCAGCGCGGTGGCATCGCCTCGAACGTCCGCTCGATGTCGTCCAGCAGCCGGATCGTGGCATCGGTCACGACCTGGAGGTAGCGCTCGCCGAACTCCGGCGTCGCCTCCCGCGCGTCGCCCCAGGTGCCGCTGCGGGTCGCCCGATGGACGGAGCCCGGTGCCGAGAAGAAGAACGCCGTGTGCACCGCTGCCGCGTTGGTGACGTCGGGGAACGGCGGAAACTCCTCGTTCGCAAGCTCCATGTCCACCAGCTCCGCGTTGATCGCCAGCACGGCGGCGGTCTCACCCTTGTTGGCGTGGAGGCCGTTGGAGGGATCGAAGAACTCGGCGGCCTCGGCTGGGGTCATGCCGTCCCAGTAGTTGAGGGGAAACGCGCGCACGCCTTCGGGAAGGCGCGGGGCAACGTTGGCGCAGGCGTAGGCGATAGCGTAGGCGTTGTCGTAGTGACCGTTGAGGAACACGATCCGGGTGAAGCCGACGGTCGCGAGCGAGGCGCACAGGTCCTCGATCAGGGTCATGAACGTCGGGATCCGCACCTGGACAACGCCGGTGAACCCGGTGTGCGGGTACGAGAGCCCGTAGTTGACGGCGGGCGCGACCAGGGCGCCCACGCGGGGTGCGACGCGCCGGGCGATCTCGGTCGGGATCAGGGCGTCGGTGCCCAGGGGCGCGTGCGGGCCGTGCTGCTCGGTGGAGCCGATGGGCACGATCACCGTCTGCTGCTCGGCGAGGAACGCCTCGACCTCGAGCGTGGTCATCTCGCCCAGGAACACCGTCGCTGGCTTCACGTCGCCCTCCTTCTCACTGCGTCAGCCGATGTTGGTCGTGAGCTCGCCGATGCCCTCGATCCATGCGGTCACGACGTCGCCGGGCTCCAGGTGCCGCTCCGGGCCCGGCGGTGCGGTGAGCCTGGCCGGGGTGCCGGTCGCGATCAGGTCCCCCGGACGGAGCGCCGCATGGCGGCTGAGGAACGAGATGATCTCGGCGACCGGAAACCGCATCTCGGACGTCCGGCCGTCCTGGATCGGCTCGCCGTTGATCCTGCAACCCAGACGGAGATCGACGGGATCGAGCTCGTCGGGGGTGACGATCCACGGGCCGACGGGGCAGAACCCGGGTATCGACTTGCCGAGCAGCCACTGGTCGCCGTCGAGCCAGGGGTCGCGCGACGACACGTCGTTGACGATCGTGTAGCCGAACACGTGGTCGAGCGCCGTCTCGGGTGGCACGTTGACCGCGGGCCGGCCGATGACCACGCCGAGCTCACATTCGGCGTCGACGTTGGCCGTGAGCGACCGGTCCCAGCTGAGTGCTGCACCTGGGGCGCCGACCGAGCTGGCGGCCTTGCCGTAGACGAGCGGGCGGGGCGGGTGGCAGTCCGGGTGCTCGCCCGGCGACCGGTAGTTGTCGCCGACGGTGTAGATCGCCCCGGGATGCGGGACCGCCGGCCCCAGCCTCGCGGTCGCAAGCGGCACGCCCGGCGGGCGACCGCTTGACCCGCTCGACCCGCTCGACCCGCCATCACCGGCGGCGACGTCGTTCATCGTGAGCTGCGGGTCCATCGGGAGCGCCCGATCGCCGGCCAGGGTCGCGACCACCAGCCCGGCGGGGTCGGTCAGCGTCGCGTACCGCATCGTGCCCGTCAGGCCCCGGCGGCCGGATCGGCGAGGAGCGGCGCGACCGCGGTCCGCATGACGCCGGCCATGCCCCCGATCCCCGTCCATCGCTCGAACGCGATCGCCGCCTGCGCGATCAGCATCTCGGAGCCGTTGGCGGTGCGCAGGCCGCGGGCGCGTGCCACCCGCAGCAGCGGGGTCTCGGACGGCACGTAGACGAGGTCGAACACGGTCGCGTCGACCGGTAACGCATCCACCGGGATCGTGGCCCCCGGGTCGACCATGCCCACCGTCGTCGCGTTGACGGCGAGGTCCGCCGTCGCGAGCGCATGCGCGAACGCCGGGTCGTCGAGCGCCGTCGCTGTCACCGCTCCGGGGCCGGTGCCCTCGAACCGGGCGGCCAGCGCCTCGGCCGACGACCGGGTGCGGTTTCCGATCATCACCCGCCTCGCCCCGCCGGTGAGACAGGCGAACACGACCGCGTGCGCCGCACCACCGGCACCGGCAACCGCCACGTCGACCCCATCGAGGGAGTGGCCCATCGCGAGCTCGACCCCGGCCCGGAAGCCCGGCGCATCGGAGTTGAACCCGACCAGGCGCCCGTCCATCGTGCGCTCGACGTTGTTGACGGCGCCGATCGCCGCGGCGTCCGGGTCCACGGCGTCGCACAGGTCGGCGACCACGCGCTTGTAGGGCGCGGTCACCCCGAGGCCGAGCCAGTCCGGCCCGCGGGCCTCGTGCACGGCCGCCTCGACCGCCTCGGGCTCGAGCTCGAGCAGCACGTACCGGGCGTCGATGCCCGCGGCCGCGAAGGCGGCGTCGTGCATCACCTGCGAGTGGCGCCGCCGGAGGGGCTTGCCGAGCAGGCCCACCCGGCGGGTCATCGGCGGCTCACCGGGCGACCGGCACGACCCGCCGGACCGGCCCCGCGGTGGGCGGGAACGTGAGCGCCGGGATGAGCTCGTCCACCCAGTGGCGGAGCTGCGCCGGGTCGGGCGTCATGGTGTGGAGCATGAAGTACTCGACGCCGGCGTCGATCCGTGCCTGGAGCCTGGCCACGATCTCGTCGGGCGTGCCGAACAGGTATACGGACTCCAGGTAGTGCTCGCCGCGCTCGGCGCTCATGACCTTGAGAAACGCGCGGTGCTGCTCCTCGCGGGCCCTGGCCGGGTCGTTGGTCAGCACCAGGTGGAGGAAGTTCTCGTGCGCGACGACGCACTCGTCCGGGCTCCGGCCGTGGTCGGTGTAGTAGGTCCGGAGCTCGGCCCAGTCGCGCGCGATGTCGTCCGGCGGGCACGTCGGCCGCGGGATCCAGCCGTCCGTGCGCATCGTCCGTGCCTTCACCGACTCGACGAACCGGGGCAGATCGGGCGACTTGGGATCGGCCAGCTGCGATCCGCCGCCGATCCAGATCTCGGGGCGCTGCGTCGTCCGCGGCTCGATGAACACGTCGTCGACCGAGTAGTAGCGGCCGTGGTAGGTCACGGTCTCGCCCTCGAGCAGCGGGATCATGATGTCCAGCATCTCGTCGGTGCGCTTGCCGCGCTCCGTCTTGTGGACGCCGACAGCCTCGTACTCGACGTCGTTCCAGCCCACCCCGGCGCCCAGGATCACCCGGTTGTCGGACAGGAACTGGAGGGTCGCCAGCTCCTTGGCCAGGATCACCGGGTTGCGCAACGGCATGATCAGGATCGAGGTGCCCAGGCGGACCCGCTCGGTCGCGCCGGCCGCCACCCCGAGCGCCATCAGCGGCTCGAGCCAGTTGACCGAGTAGAAGCGGCGGGCCGCGAGCAGGTGGTCGGTGATGAACAGGGAGTCGAAGCCGAGCTCCTCCACCTCGCGCGCAAAGGCCTTGATGCCGCGTGCTCGTTCCGGGCCGTCGCCCTCCCAGACGTACGAGGGAAGGAAGACCCCGAACCGGCCGACTTCACTCATGGGCATGCCACCTCGCTGCGGTTGGCCTCATCGGCCCCGGTACCCCGGATCACGTTTCTCCAGGAACGCCTTCGCGCCCTCGACCGCGTCCTCGCTCGCGAACACCCGGACGGACGCGTCGAGCTCGGCGGCGAGACCAGCCTCGGGCTCGAGGTCGAGCGCCGAGTCGATCAGCCGCTTGGCCTCGCGAACGGCAAGGGGTCCGCGCCCGGCGATCTCCGCCGCCAGCTCGTCGGCGGCGGCCAGCGCCTGGCCGGCCGCCACGACCCGGTTGACCAGGCCGATCCGCCCGGCCTCCGCGGCGTCGAGGATCCGCCCGGTGAGGATCAGCTCCCTCGCCCGGGCCGGTCCTACGATCCGGGGCAGCCGCTGGGTCCCGCCGGCGCCCGGAATGACGGCCAGACGCACCTCGGGCAGGCCGAGCTTCGCGCGCTCGGACGCGACCCGCAGGTCGCACGCGAGGGCCAGCTCGAGGCCTCCGCCCAGCGCATTGCCCTCGATGGCCGCGATCGTGGGCATCGGCAGCCCGGCCAGGCGCGATGCGATGTGCTCCTCGATCGCCAGCCGTGGCCTGGCGGCGCTGCCACGCTGGGCCTCGAACTCGCCCACGTGCGAGCCCGCCGAGAAGGCGCGCTCGCCGCGCCCGCTCACGACCACCGCCCGGACATCGTCCGCGGCCGCCGTCTCGAGCACCGAGAGCGCGCGGTCGAGCTCGACCAGGAGCTCGCGCGTGATCAGGTTGAGGGGCGGGTTGACGAGCTCGAGGTGAGCGACCCGGTCCAGCCGGAGGTCGATCAGCGACCCGGTCATGGCGCCGCCCCGGCGCGGCCCGTCGCCGCGCGCGCCGCGAAGTCGGCCGCCAGGCCCATCGGGCCGTCGGCGTACAGCCGCGGGTCGGACGTTCGGAGCTCGGCCGCCACCCGCGGCCGGAAGCCCATCTGCCCCACCACGTCGCGCTCGACGTCGATGCCGGGCGCGACCTCGATCAGCTCCAGCCCGTCGTCGGCGAGCTCGAACACGGCCCGATCCGTGATGTAGCGCACCTGCTGGCCTCGTTCGCGCGCGAGCCGGCCGCTGAACGAGATCTCGCGGACGCGGGGCACGAACTTGCGCAGGCTGCCCTCCCGGACAACCCGCACCCCGCCGTCGATCCGGAGGTCGAGCCCCTGGGCGGTGAGCGTGCCAACGAAGTTGATCCGCGGGGTGCGGGCGCTGATGTTGGGGAAGCCGCCCGGTCCGCGCACCCGACCCTCGAACGCGTGGACGTTGACGTTGCCCTCGGCGTCCACCTCCGCGAACGACAGGCTGGCGATGTCGAGCCCGCCGCCGTCGTAGAAGTCGAACATGTACGGCTGGTCGATCATGGCCTGGTAGTTGAACCCGGCGCCGCCCTCGTTGCCGGCCACCGGCACGCCGCCGAAGATCCCCTGCTCCACGGTCAGCACCAGCCGGTCCGTGATGCCCTCCTCCCACGCCACCCGGCCGATGAGCTGGCTGATGCCGAAGCCCAGGTTGCAGATCGCGCCGGGCGGGAACTCCAGCAGCGACCGGCGCGCGATCAGCTTGCGCACGTCGAGCGGCAGCGGTGGCTCGTCGATGACCGGCCGGCGCAGGGTCCCCGCGTAGTACGGGCGAATCACGGGTGATGTAGGTCTGCCACTGGTCGGGATCGACGTACACGTGGTCGACCAGTGCGGCGGGCACCTTGACCTCGCGCTGCGGCAGGCTCCCTCGCCGGGCGACCTGGCGGACCTGGGCGATCACGATCCCGCCGCTGTTGCGGGTCGCCATCGCCATCGCCAGCATCTCGCCCTGGACCGCCTCGCCCTCCATCGTGAGGTTGCCGTCCTCGTCCGCGGTGGTGCCGCGGATGACGGCCACGTCGATCGGAAAGGCGTGGAACAGCAGCCACTCCCGTCCCCGCAGCGTGACGACCTCGACCATGTCCTCGGTGGTCCGCGCGTTCTGCCTGCCCCCGGTCTGGCGCGGATCTACGTACGTGCCGAGCCCAACGTGAGTGACCAGCCCCGGGCGGCCGGCGGCGATCTCGCGCATCAGCTGGGAGAGCACACCCTGTGGGAAGGAGTAGGCCTCGATCTCGTTGGCCTCGACCAGCGCGCCCAGGCGCGGTTCGTTGCCGATGTTGCTGCCGATGGTCCGGCGCTGGAGCCCCGGCAGCCCGAGCTGACTGAACCCGCGGTCGGCGAAGTCGCCGATGCCGACAACCCGCACGGTGGTCAGGTCCCGGGGGTGGCCGGCCTCTTCGTACACCGCCGCCAGCTCGTCGATGAACCGCTGCGGGAGGGCATGGCCGGCGCCGGACCCGCCGATGACGACGGTCGCGCCGTCGCGGACGAGGCCGACCGCGTCGCGGACCGGGATGACCTTGCCAACGGTGGGTCCGCTCATGGCATGTAGCCCCCGGCGTTGGGGTTGAGCGTCTGACCCAGGAACAGGCTCGACGCGTCCGACAGCAGGAACACGACCGCGTCAGCCACCTCGTCGGGCCGCCCGAACCGCCCAAGCGGCATCGCGCGCAGCCGGCGACGGCCCTCGTCGCTGTCGGCGAGATCGGTCGTCATCTCGGTCACGATCATCCCGGGGGCGACGGCGTTGACCCGGATCCCGCGCGGGCCGAACTCGGTCGCCAGGGATCGGGTGAGGCCGATGAGCCCGGCCTTGGCGGCGCTGTAGGCCGCGGTCTCGCCGATGCCCATCTGGCCCAGCCGCGAGGCGATGTTGACGATGGCCCCAGTCCCCCGCTCGACCATCGACGGCAGGGCCGCGCGGCAGGTATGGAACGCTGCGGTCAGGTCGGTGGCGATGACCGCGTCCCACTCGGCGGCGTCGAGGTCGAGGAACGGGCCCACCTGGGTCCGGCCGGCGTTGTTGACCAGGCCGTCGATCCGGCCGAAGCGCTCGATCACCCGCGCGACCAGCTGCTCGGCGGCCGCTCCGTCGGTCAGGTCGGCGTCGAACGCCTCGCCGTCGCTCCCGGCCGCCGCGCACCGCCTCCAGCGTTCGCCGCGCGCCATCGGCGGAGCTGCCGTAGTGAACCGCCATGGTCGCGCCGTCGGCGGCGGCGCGGACGGCCACCGCGGCGCCGATCCCGCGGCTGGCGCCCGTGACCAGCACCACGCGGCCCGCCAGCGATCCGGCGAGCGCTGCATCCGCGGCGAAGGTAGCCGATCCCTCCTCCATCAGGCGAGGCTCGCCGCGACCAGCGCCGCTCGGACCAGCGCGGCGTCGGCGTCGCCCACGGGGGTGAGCGGCGGCCGCATCACCGTGCTCTCGATGACGCCCAGGTGCTGCAGCGCGATCTTGGTGCGCGCGCGGTAGTCACGCACCGGCTGGCCGTAGACCGCCTCCTCGAGCGGCAGGATCCGCTCCCAGATCCCCCGGGCCTCCGCCCACCGCTCCTCGCGCGCGAGCCGGACCATCTCGACCTGCAGGTCGGTGGCCAGGGTCCCGAACCCGATCAGCGCGCCCTCGGCGCCCATCACGAACGACTCGAAGATGAAGTTGTCGTCACCCGTCAGCAGGTCGATCGGGCGCGGCAGACGCTCGATCATCCGCCGCGTCTGGAGATACAGGCGGGCATCGAACGAGGCCTCCTTGAGCGCGACCACGGAGTCGATGGCGGCGATCCGGGCCAGGGTCTCCTCGCTGAAGATGACGCCGCCCAGCGCCGGCTGGAGCTGGAACGCGATCAGCGGCAGGCCGCAGCCACGCGCCACGGCCTCGTGATACGCGACGGGGATCGCCGGATCGAGCGGGGTCCCCTGGTACGCCGGGATCGGGAACACCAGCAACCCGCGTGCCCCGGCGTCCTCGGCGCGCTTCGCCTCCTCGACCGCCTGCGCCGTGAACTGGGCCGACAGGCCGGCGACCACCGGCACGTCACCCGCCTCCTCGACGGCGACCCGGAGCACCCGCTCCCGCTCGTCGGGCCACAGGTGCGGCCCCTCGCCCGTGTCGGCGTTGATGGCCAGCGCGACCGGTCCCTGCGGCAGCAGCCACTGGAGGTACCGCCGGTAGGTGGCCTCGTCAAAGCGGCCGTCGGCGTCGAAGGTGACGATGCACGCGGGCACGATCCCGCGGAGATTGAGCGTCATTTGCTGGCTCCCGGACTGATTGCGATGTGCTGGCGACTGGCGAGGGGAACCGCGAGCGGCACGGCGGGCGGCGCCGCGGTCGATTCCCGGAGCATCACGTCGGTTGGCAGCGTCTCGTGCCAGGGCTCCCCACCGGCGAGCATCCGGGCCACGTGCTCGAACCCGAGCCGGCCCATCTCGCGCAGTGGGAGGCGGACGGTAGACAGGCCGGGCGCGGTCATCGATGCGACCGCGACGTCGTCGAACCCCGCGACGGAGACCTCGCCGGGCACGTCCACGCCGAGCTCGCGCAGGCGGTCCATCACGCCCAGTGCGAGCAGGTCGTTGGCGCACGCGACGGCGGTGAACGCGGCACCGCCTGCGAGCAGGGTGTCGATGCCGAGGGTGCCGCCCTCCCGGCTGAAGCCGGTGTGGATCACCAGGCGCTCGTCGACCTCGATCCCGGCCCGCGTGAGGCCGATCCGGTACCCGGCAAGCCGGTCGCGGGCGACGTACAGCGTCCTGGGCCCGGCCAGGAACGCGATCCGACGGTGACCGAGCGCGACCAGGGCCTCGATCATGGCCGCCACCCCACCCGGGTTGTCGACGCCGATGTCCGGCTCACCCGCGGCATGGGGCGAGAGGTGAACGATGGCCGCTCCGTACGCCTGCATGCCGGCCGCGTGCTTCGCCATCTCCTCGTTGAGCTCCGGGTCGTCGATGCCGCTGCCGGCGAAGATGACCGCCGCGGCGCGGAGCGATCGGAGCAGCCGGACGTACGAGCGCTCGCGCTCGGCGTCGCGCTCGGAGCTGCAGGTGATGACCAGGAAGCCCGAGGACGACGCCGCGTCCTCGACGCCACGCACGACCTCGGCGAAGTACGGGTCGGTGATGTCGTGGACGATCACGCCCACGACCGGCGTCTGGCTCTTGAGCAGCCCACGCGCCAGCGCGTTGGGAACGTAGTCCAGCGTCCGGGCGGCTTCGTGCACGCGCTCACGGGCAGCCGCGCTGACCGGGTAGTCCGCCTCGGACATCACCCTCGACGCCGTCGCGATCGACACGCCGGCGAGGCGGGCAACCTCCGTGATCGATGTCACGATCTCGCGGCTCAGTACGGGAACGGGAACGACTTGGGGTCGTCCCGGACGGTCACCCACTGCCACTCGGTGAACTCGTCCCAGTTGGCGGCCCCGCCGAACCGGCTGCCGTTGCCCGACAGGCCCATGCCGCCGAACGGGATGACCGCCTCGTCGTTGACCGTCTGGTCGTTGACGTGGACCATCCCCGACCGCATCCGCTGGGCGAGCGCAAGGCCGCGTGAGATCGAGCGCGAGTACACGGCGCCGGCGAGCCCGTAGGCGCTGTCGTTGGCGAGCGCGAGCGCCTCCTCGTCGGTGTCGAACGTGACGACCGGTGCCACCGGGCCGAACGTCTCCTCGGTCCACACGGGCAGATCCGTCGTCACGTCGGCGAGCACGGTCGGCCGGTAGAACAGGCCTTCGTAGGTGCCGCCGACGGCGAGCCGGGCTCCGCCTTCGATCGACCTGCGGACGATGCCGTCGACGCGCTCCAGCTGCTTGTCGTTGACGATCGGTCCCAGGTCCACCTCCTCGCGGTAGGGGTCCCCGAGGCGCAGCCGGGCGGCCTTCTCCACCAGCGCGTCCACGTAGGCCGGGGCGACGCTGCGGTGGACGATGTGGCGTCCGGTCGCGAAGCAAACCTGGCCCTGGAACTGGAACGCGGCGTAGGCCCCGGCCGAGGCGGCCGCGTCGAGGTCCGCATCGTCCAGCACGACGAGCGCGTTGTTGCCGCCGAGCTCGAGCGAGACCTTCTTGAGCCGCTCGCCGGCAAGCGCCCCGACCCGCCGGCCGGCGGCGGTGGACCCGGTGAACGAGACCCGGTTGACGTTGGGATCGGTGACGATCGCCTCGCCGGTCTCCGCGCCGCCCACGACGACCTGCAGCAGGCCGTCGGGCAGCCCGGCCTCACGGAACACGGCGGCGAACATCGCCCCGCCGCACACCGGCGTCTGGGGATCGGGCTTGAGGATGACGGCGTTGCCGGTGGCGAGCGCCGGCCCCACGACACGCATGCCCAGCACGCTTGGCGAGTTCCAGGGCGTGATCGCCCCGATCACGCCGGCCGCGACCCGGCGGACCATCGACAGCCGGCCGGCAACCACCGACGGGACGAGCGATCCGTATGGCTGCGAGGGCATGGTCGCTGCGTTGAGCAGCTCCGCGATCGTGAAGTTCTGCTCGTGGTGCATCTTGTCGTGGATGGCGCCGGTCTCCCGCTGCGTCCAGGTGCCGAGCTCGTCGCGGTGGGCCTCGTAGATCTCGGCCGCCCGGCGCAGGATCGCGGCCCGCTCCACGTAGCTCGTCGCGGCCCAGGCGGGCTGGGCGGCGGCGGCCGCGGCAGCGGCGCGGGCCACGTCGTCCGGCGTCGAGCGGTCGATCGTCAGCAGGTGCCGGCCGGTGGCCGGCTCGTGGACATCGGCCGGGACGCCCGTCCCCGGGCGCCACGTCGCGAGGAACGGATCGAGCCAGCCTGTCCTGGTCGTTGCGGCGGGTGCGGTCATCGCTGTCTCCCTGCTGTCGGCTCGCTCGCGATCGGTCGCGGCATCAGGATCGGTCGCCGTGCTCGTGGTTTGGTCAGGGCCGCGCGGCTCGGCGACCCGTCGCCGGGTCCCTCCAGATCGGTCCGCGCGCCAGCACCGGGTCGGTCAGGCCCTCCTCGATGAAGTCCGGGACCTTCCAGGAGTAGAGCGTCTTCGCCTCCTGCCCGGGGTAGTTGAGCCGCTCGCGGACGTCCGCATCGGTGTAGTAGCCGCCGACGACCGCGAGCACCAGCGCGGCGTGGTGGTCGGGCTCGTCGCGTTCGAGGGTCAGCAGGCGCTCCGCGGGATCGTCGCCCAGCTCGACCCGCAGGGCCGCGCGCAGCGGCTCCACCAGATCGGGCCGGGCGCGGAGCACGAACCGGAGCCGGGTGTCACCCACGACGTCGGCCGCGGACGGCATGCCATGGGCGGCCGGGATCAGGTGCCCGGCCACGGCCGTGAACGCAGCCCGCCGGGCCGCATCGAGCGTGTCCAGCGGATCCGGCGCCACCCCGGGCGCGGTCCGGCCCACGGTGCCACCCGGGCCGCTCACACCGGCACCTGCTGGTTGAAGCGCGTCTCGACCATGTGATCCGCGGCGCGCAGGGCGAGGGCGGCGATCGATGAGGTCGGGTTGACGCCGCCCGAGGTGACGAAGCAGCTGCCGTCGGCGACGTACAGGTTGGGCACGTCGTGCGACCGGTTCCAGCGGTCCACGACGGACGTCTTCGGGTCGTCGCCCATGCGGGCGGTGCCCAGCAGATGCCAGCCCGAGTAGCGCATCAGCTGGTCGACCTCCACCTTGTAGGCGCCGGCCTCGAGCAGCGACTGCGACGCCTTCTCGATGTGGAAGTCGAGCAGCCGGCGGGAGTTCTCGGACACCCTGTAGTGGAGCTCCGGGGCGGGGATCCCCGACGAGTCGGTGAGCGTGGGCGACAGCACGACCTGGTTGGCCTCGTCGGGCAGATCCTCGCCGAACAGGCCCCAGTTGGCTCCCCGGCCCAGGTGGGCCCGGACGTGCAGGTGATGCTCGGGGCCCCAGACCAGCGAGCCCGCCCGGCTGGGGAGGGCCGCGTTGATCGGTCCGAAGGTGGGCGCCAGGCCCCACTTGGCGCCGCGGACGAAGCCCCGGCGCTCGTCGGTCTCGTAGAACTCGAACGACTCGATCGAGCAGCCGAACTGGCCCTGCCAGCTCTCGAGGTCCTCGTCGAACAGCCCGCCGACGTTGGCGAACGGATGCATCATCAGCCGCTTGCCGACCAGCCCTGACGAGTTGGCGAGGCCGTCGGGATGGGACGCCGAGGTCGAGAGCAGGAGGAGCCTCGCGGTCCCGATCGCGTTGGCGGCCAGGATCACCACCCTGGCGGACTCGAAGTGCTCGGCGCCCTCCCGGTCGCGCCAGATGGCACCGGTGACGAGGCCGGCGTCGTTGGTCTCCAGCCGGCGCACCCGGGCACCCGTCACCAGCCGGGCCCCCAGTCCGATCGCCTTGGGCCAGTGGGTGAGGTCGGTCGACGCCTTGGCGCCCTCCCCGCAGCCCTGCTGGCAGGTGCCGCGCTGGACACAGGGATGGCGGCCGTCGTACTCGACCGACAGGATCGAGTTGGGCTCCGGCCACCAGTGCCAGCCAAGCTTCGTGTGGGCGCGCGCCACCTTGAGCCCGCCGGCACCGAGCGGCAGGGGCGGCAGGGGCGGATCCTCGCCGCCCTGCGGGTAGGCCGGGTCGCCGCCCATCCCCGACACGCCGAACTGGCGGTCGGTGCGCTCGTAGTAGGGCCGCAGCTCCTCGTAGGTGAGCGGCCAGTCATCGGCGATCCCGTCGAGCGAGCGGACGCGGAAGTCGGATGGCAGCATCCGCGGCCAGGCTCCCGCGAAGATCAGCATCGAGCCGCCGACCGCCGAGTACATCAGCGGCGAGATCTCCCCGTCGGTCTCATCGATCGGGTAGTCCTGGGGCTGGTCGCGGACGTTGGGGCTGGTCGCCCACTGCTTGCGCATCGTGAGCTCCCAGTCGAGCTCCGCGCCTCGATACTCGGAGCGATCGTGCCAGTCGCCCTGCTCGAGGCAGACCACCCGGAAGCCAGCCTCGGCCAGCCGCAGGGCCACCACCCCTCCGGTGGCGCCGGCGCCGATGATGAGAACATCTGCGGGTTCGGTGGCCAAGGGCTGCCTCCTTCCGGAGTCGGGGTGGGGCGGGCTGGAGGGGTCACGACGTCGCTCGGATCTGATCCATCGCACGGATCACGTCCGACATGAGACCGCATAGTAAACCTTGTCTGTCGGATAGTAAACCTTGTCTGTCGGGCCCCTGAGCCCGAGCACGGAGGGGATAGCGATGACCCTGGGCGCCGTTCCGCGGGATGGATCACGGCCCTCCATCGAAGGGCGCCTTCATGCCGCCGGCCTGCCGCCGCTTCCCCGGCTCACATGGCTCGAGATCGACCTGTCGGCCCTCGCGGCCAATGCCCGGGCGCTGCGGGGCCTGCTGCCATCGGGCAGCGTGCTGGGCGTGGTGGTGAAGGCCGACGGCTACGGGCATGGGATGGTCGCCGCGGCGCGGGCGGCCGTGGCCGGCGGCGCCGCCCTGCTGGCCGTCGCCACGCTCGATGAGGCGCTCGTCCTGCGCGCCGCCGGGGTGCGAGAGCGGATCCTGGTCCTGTACCCGGTACCCCCGATGTCGCTCACGAGGGCCGCGGGCGCCGATCTCGACCTGGTCGTCGCCGATGCCGCCTCGATCGACGCCGTCGCGCGCGCGCTGCGGGCAGGCCTTCACGCCCGCATCCATCTCGGGGTCGACAGCGGCATGAGCCGCGGGGGCGTGGCGCCCGACGACGCTGCCGGTGCGGCCCGGCGACTGCTCGACGCAGGCCTCGAGCGCCTGACGGGCACCTGGTCCCATCTCGCCGCGCCGGAGGACCCGGGCATGGTCTCAACCCAGGTGGCCCGGTTCCAGGCCGCGCTCGACGCGCTGGCCGCCGCCGGCATCGATCCCGGGCTGCGCCACCTCGACGCCACGGGCGGTCTCCTCGGCGGGGACGCGCCGGCGTTCGATCTGGTCAGGGTGGGCCTGGCGTTCTATGGCGTGCTGCCGCCGGAGCTGTCGGTTCCGGCGGCGATCGCGGCCGGCCTTGGCGATCTGCGCCCGGCGATCAGCCTCCACGCGCGGGCGACGACCCTGGCCGAGATCGACACCGGCGCCCGGGTGGGGTACGCGGGCACCTGGACCGCGACGCGCCCGTCGCGGATCGCGACCATTGCCGTCGGGTACGCGGACGGCTGGGTTCGCGCGTACGCGGCAGGCAGCTGGGCGATTGCCTGCGGACGGCGGGTGCCGATCATCGGACGTGTGAGCAGCGACGCTGTCGCGCTGGACGTGACCGACCTGCCCGCGTTCGACATGGACGACGAGGTCGTGCTGTTGGACGGAACCGGTCCCGCGATGACCGTGCACGACCTCGCGGCGGTCCGCGGCTCGATCTCATGGGAGGTCCTCGACGCCCTGTCGCCCCGGCTGTCTCGCGTATACCTCGAGGACGGGGAGCCCGTCGGCGTGCGCTACCTCGACGGCGAGACGCGGTTCGTGCCCGACTGCGGCGGGTCCGGGCGCGGCACTTGACCCGCTCCGCCTCGTCGTCGGCGGGGATTGGCCGGGGATCAGGAAGAGCGTGCCGCCGACGCGACCGCCGCGGTTGCCTGGCCGGCGGCACCCAGCCGGACCGCGATGCCCATCCCCTCGAGCATCCGCGCCATGTGGCCGCCCATGTGGTCCGCAACGACGAGCTCGACTCGGTGCTCCTGGAGGAACCGCGCGATCTCGCCGCCCTCGACCCGCATCACGGCGACGCGGGCGGCACGGCCCCACCGCGGATCGACCGTGCCATCGGGCGCCACCGGAATGCAGGTGACCATGCCGAGCCTCCTCTGGGTGGGTCGATTGAGCCCCACGGCCGCCCGACACGAATCGCGTGGTGTCGCGCGTGAGGCCGGGAGCGCAGGCCGCGCTGGAGATCCGGCCGCCGGAATGACTACTGGCCCATGGCCGGTCCGGGCCGGACGGGCGACGATCCCTGGTGCGGCTCGCAGCCGGTCTGCGGGCGTGCCCGACAGTGGGGAGAGCATGCGCATCCACCGGGGGCGGAGCCGTTCGTGGCCGGTCGACTGAACGATCGGGCGCAGGTCCGCGCCAGCACCAGCTTGCGAGTGCGCCTCGAGCGCCGCCTCGCTGCCATCCCGATGCCGTCAGGCCGGGTGGCGGTGATCGTATGGTCGTACATCGCGATCGCCCTCCTCCTGGGGATCGCGACGCTGGCCCTGTTCCCGGTCTCGTCCGACATCGCCCTGCCGTTCGCAATCGGCGGTGTCGACCCGCGGGTGCTCGGGATCGGGCTGTGGATCGTGGTGGGGGTGGCGACATCGGCGCGCGGCACCGCCGAGGAGGGCCGGACCGCGATCACGCTCGGCGTCGCACCTGTGGTGGCCGCATTCGCCCTCGGCGGCCCGGTCGCCGGCGTCTGGGTCGCTGCCCTCGGCAGCCTCGAGCTACGCGAGCTCCGCGGCGAGATCCCATGGTACGCGGTGCTCGCGAACCGGGCGGTGCTGGCGATCCCGGCTGCGGTGGGCGCCATCCTGACGTTCGCCTTGCGCGGGCTGGCGCCCAGCGACGGCCAGCTCGGGGATTTCCTCGAGGTCATGGCCGGCGCGGCCGTGTTCTGCACCGGGAACCTTGCGCTGGCCGTGCTCGCCGTGTGGGCGCGGACCGGACGGCGTCCTTCGGAAGCGATCGGCGTCCCGTGGCAGACGATCACGATCATGATGGTGGCCGAGTCGACGATGGCCTGGATCTTTGCTGCGGCCTACGCGGCGATCGCGTGGTGGAGCCCGGCCGGACTGGTCATCGCGGACGCAGCCGCGGCCGCCTCGGTGGATCGTGGCCGCGCCGGCTGGCTCCTCCGCCACAATCAGCTGACGCTGCTGCCCAACCGGCTGTCGCTGACCGAGCACGCCGCGGATCTCCGACGGTCGGGTCGCTCTGGCGCCTGCGTGTTCTACATCGACCTCGACGGGTTCAAGGCGGTCAACGACACCTATGACCATACGGTTGGCGATGACGTGCTCAAGACCGTGGGCCAGAGGCTCACGGCCGCCAGGCGGCAGGAGGACTTCCTGGTCCATCTCCACGGGGACGAGTTCGTGCTGCTGGCCTCCGGGGTCGAGAAGGATGCCGAGGCCGCATCGATCGTGGACCGCATCACGGAGGTGGTCGAGGAGCCGATCGAGCACGAGGTCGGCATGCTGCGCGTCTCGGCGTCGGTGGGGTACCGGATCATCCACGATCTCGACGGGCTCGACGAGGCCCTCCGCCAGGCCGACCGCGGGATGGCCGCGGCCAAGCGTGAGCGCGGGCGCCGGGGCGGACCCGTGGCAGCCGACGATCGGTCGATCAGCCTCGCTCGCTGATCGCAGCCACCACGCGCTCGTTCCCGAACGCGAACGCCCGGTCCACGTCGCCGCCCAGCCGGAACGCGCCGGCGAGCTCCATGCTCACGAAGCCGTGCGCCCAGGCGGTGACGGTTCGAGCCGCCTCGAGCTCCCGCCCCAGTGTGGCCACCTCCCCGACGACCCGGAGCAGGACATCCAGCGACCGCCGGTAGGCCGCGGGATCGGGGCGCCAGTCGTCGGGCAACGGCCCGAACAGCAGGCCGTATGCCTGCGGCTGGGTGCGGGCGAACGCACGGAAAGCGACGGCGATCGCGTGCAGATCGGCCTGTGGCTCGCCGTGGGTCGCGGCTCGCTCGAGCGCCTGCCCCAGATCGTCGAACGCGGCCTCCGCGATCAGCCGGACGAGCGCCGCACGGTTGCTGACGCGCTTGTAGAGCGACGGCGGCCGCACACCGACGGCATCGGCGACCCGGTGCATGGTGAGGCCGGGCAGGCCCTCGGCCTCGAGGATCGCGCGACCGGCCGTGACGATGGCATCAAGCGACGTGCGGGCTGGGGTGGGTATCAGGGGCGCCTCGGGGGGATGGCTAGTATCCGTAGCGATAAAGGCTATGTATAGTAGCCATCATCACCGGATGGTACCCCATCCACGCATCGCAGCCAAGGACCATGATCATGCGTCTCTCCCCCACCCTCCACCGCGTCGGCAACGGCCTCGTCAACAGCTACCTCATCGACGATGGCGGCGAGGTCACCGTCATCGACGCCGGCATGTCCGGCCAGCACGGGGACCTGCTGCGCGAGCTCGATGCCATGGGCCGCTCACTCGATGATGTCCGGGCGCTCGTGCTCACCCATGGCGACACGGACCATGTCGGCTTCGCCGAGCGGCTCCGCCGCGAGCGGGGCATCCCGGTGTTCGTCCACGCGCTCGACGCCGACCGGGCGCGCGGCAGCGTGAGCAAGCCGAGCACCGGCTGGGGTCCGATCCGGTTGCGCCCGTTTGCCTCGTTCATGTGGTTCGGATTGCGCAAGGGCGGGCTGCGTAACAACCCGGTCACCGAGCTCCGAACCCAGGGCGCCGAGGTCGCGACGCTGGATGTGCCCGGCGCGCCCCGCATGATCCATTTGCCAGGTCATACACCGGGCAGCGCCGCCATCCACGTCCCGACGGTGGACGCGCTGTTCATCGGCGACGCGCTGACGACCCACAACGTGCTCACCGGCGAGGATGGCCCGCGGCTGGCCCCGTTCACGCTCGACCCGGCGGCCGCCCTCGCATCGCTCGACCGCCTGGACGGGCTCGAGGCCGCGTGGCTGCTTCCCGGACACGGCCTGCCATGGACGGGCGGCGTGGCCGAGGCGCTGCGTCAGGCGCGCGCTGCGGTACGGTCGTCCAGAAGCTGACGATTTGCCGGGAGCGCCCGCGCTTGGCTCGACGTCGCGTGGTTCGGCTACATCCTTGGGCGGGTGCAGGCCGGACAGCCTGTTACGTTGGGCCGGGGTCGCTCGGCCCTGGCGCCGGCGTCGCAAGAGCGACGAGCACCGCGCTGACTGCGTCGCCGTGCTTCGAGATGTTGATGAACGCCCGGGCGGAGGAGTCGGGGTAGTCCACGAGGGCGTGTCCGATCCATCTGCCCCGGTCGGGCGAAGGCGATTCCCAGGCCGGGCATGTCGAGTCGTTGCAGATGGATCCTGCGGACGGCCACCAGATGCCCGAACCCATCAGCACCGACGCAGGGGGATCCTTCGCGCCGGTCGAGACGGCGAGAGCGGCCCCGATCGCTGCCGCGCAGTCGGTGGGATTGATGTCACCGCACTGGATCGTTGGGCCCGGCACGACCGTCCTGACCTGCGCCGGCGTCACGCTCGGGCCATGCGGTGGCTGGCTCGGTTCCGGACTCGCGCACGATGTGAGGACGGTCATCGCCACCGCGAGCACAACGAGGTTTCGCAACATCCACCCCCCGACGGTCCCGCGCACTCGCATGTTCCGTGGACACCTGCGCGGATCATCCGCGTTCATGGTTCTGCCTGGGACTTCGATCCCTGGGCAGACGCGGAACGTCGCGAGATGAGCGCCCTGGGGGATCGTGCTCGCGCGTGGCCCGGACGTGCGTGAAACCGAGTCAGACTCCCTCAGTGGATCGCGGCCGCGCCCTCCAGCTCCTCGAACGTGATGCAGTCCTCGACCGGACACACGTACTGGCACAGGCGGCAGCCGACACAGTAGTCGCCGTCCACCGAGAGGTGCGACGTCCCGTTCGTGCCCTCCAGGCGGATGGCCTGGTGTGCGCCGTCGTTGCACGCGGCGTAGCACAGGTTGCAGTGAACGCAGCTGGCGTCGTCGATGTGCGCGAGCAACCGGAACGTCTGGTCCAGCTGACCCCAGTCGCCGATCGCCGGCAGCGCCTTGCCCACCAGCTCGGACGGGCTGTGGAGGCCCCTGTCACGCAGGTACGTCGACAGCCCGTCGACCAGGTCGTCGATGATCCGGAAGCCCAGGTGCATGACGCTCGTGCCGACCTGGACGGTGGTTGCCCCCAGCAGCAGGAACTCGACCGCGTCGCGCCAGTCGGCCACGCCGCCGATCCCGGACACCGGGATGCGCACGTCGGGGTCCGACGCAACCGCCGACACCATGTTGAGCGCGATCGGCTTGACCGCCGGGCCGGAGTAGCCGCCGTGGCTGCCCTTGCCGCGAACGTCGGGCACGGGTGTCCAGGTGTCGAGGTTGACGCCGATCAGCGAGCTGACCGTGTTGATCAGCGCGATCCCGTCGGCGCCACCGGCGCTGGCGGCCCGGGCCGGTGGCCGGATGTCGGTCACGTTGGGCGTCAGCTTGACCAGGACCGGGATCTCGGCCGCCTGCATCACCCACCCGGTGATCATCTGGACGTAGTCGGGGACCTGGCCCACCGCCGCGCCCATCCCCCGCTCGCTCATGCCGTGCGGGCAGCCGAAGTTGAGCTCGATCCCGTCCGCGCCCGTATCGTTGACCTTGCGCACGAGGTCGTGCCAGGCCTCGGGCCGCGATTCGACCATCAACGACACCACGACCGCCTGGTGCGGGTAGCGGCGCTTGATGTCGGCGATCTCGGCAAGGTTGACCTCGGGCGGCCGGTCGCTGATGAGCTCGATGTTGGACAGGCCGACGATCCGGCGGCCGTCGACGTCGAGCGCGCCCAGGCGCGAGGTGACGTTGCGGATCTGGTCACCGATCGTCTTCCAGACCACGCCGCCCCAGCCCGCGTCGAAGGCGCGGGCGACCATCTCACCGGTGTTGGTGATCGGGCAGCTGGCCAGCCAGAACGGGTTCGGGCTGCGGATGCCGGCGAGATCGGTGAACAGGTCGACGCCCGGGACGGTGGCGTCGGTGGGGCGGACCGGAACGATCCGCGGGCCGCCGAGGCCGAGCGCGTCGGCGATGGACCGTGCGGCGGTCTTGCCGGCCTGAACGGCGTCGACGACCTCACGGCCGCCGTTTGCGACATCGCCGATCGCCCACACCTTGGGGTTGGCCGTCCGGCCGGTCGTGGGGTCGGTGACGATGCGGCCGTCCCGCACCGGGACGCCGAGCTTGTCGAGCAGCTCGTGCAACCCGTCCGGCTCAGCCTGACCGACGGCACGCACCAGCGTGTCGAGCGTCACCTCGAGCCGCGGCCCATCGACGGGCTGCGGCCGCCGGCGGCCCGACGCGTCGGGCTCGCCGAGCACCATCGTCTCGAATACGGCACCCGCCACGCGACCGCCATCGCCCCGGATCTCGATCGGCGCCGTCAGCCAGCGGATCGAGACGCCCAGCGAGCGGGCGAGCTCGATCGCGTGCGGATAGGCGGGGCACTCGACCGGGCTCCGCCGGTAGAACAGCGTCACGTCCTCGGCCCCCAGACGCATCGCCGCGGCCGCTGCGTCGAACGCCGTGCTTCCGCCGCCGATGACGCCCACCCGGCGACCGACGGTGTCGTCCTCGATGCCGTCGATGACACGCCCGATCAGGTCGAGCGCATCGACCACGCCGTCGAGGTCCTCGCCGGGGATGCCCAGGCGCCTGCCGTGGCCGAGGCCGGCGGCCACCACCAGGGCGTCATGGCCGTCGAGCAGGGCGGCCGGATCGACGTCCCGCCCGACCGCTGCGCCGAGCATGAACCGTGCGCCGGCCCGCTCGACCTGCGCGACGTCGAGGGCGACCGTCTCGCGCGGCAGCCGCCAGGGCACGATCCCATGGTCGCCAAGACCGCCTGCCCGCTCGCTCGCGTCATACAGGGTGACCGCGGCGCCCGCCTTGCGGAGCTCGGCCGCGCAGGCCAGGCCGGCAGGCCCTGCCCCGATGATCGCGGCACGCACCGGGACATCCTCGCCGGGCGCGAAGAACGCGGCCCCGGACGCCGCGTACCGCTCGACCGCGTAGCGCTGCAGGCGGCCGATCGCGATCGGCCGATCGAGGTCGTTGCGAACGCAGGCGCCCTCGCATAGACGCTCCACCGGGCACGCGGCCCCGCAGGTCGCGCCCAGCGGGTTGGCGGCGAGGATCGTCCGGGCGCTGCCCGAGACGTTGCCCGTCGCCAGCTTGCGGATAAACGAGGGGACATCGATTCTGGTGGGGCAGGCTCGCGTGCACGGCGCGTCAAAGCAGTACAGGCAGCGCTCGGCCTCGGTCCGAACGGCGTCCGCGGTGAGCAGTGGCAACGGGAGGAACGGGTCGGGCTCGTGCCCGGCCGAGACGTCGACGGTCATGGTCCATGGACCTCGGTCGGTCGCCGGGAACGGCGACGTAGCGGACGCTCTTGCCTCCATTGTCGGCGGCTGCCGGGCGTCCCCCGAACGGCCGAAGTTCCCCCCGGCGCCGGGCCGAAGGGCGTCTCTCGAGTGCCCCGACAGGGTCCGTCCGGCGCGGCGGCAGAGCGTGTCGGTCGGGCAGGTGGGGCGCAATGGCGGCAGGCCAGGTGCGATCGTGCGGGGCGCCGGGGCGCCGCCACGGGCGATCCCGTGACCCCCGGGTACCATCGGACGATGCGCACCGATCGGGTCCCGGTGGGCGTCGGGGTGGAGCTCGCCGCCGACACCTGGCTGCCGCCGAGCAGGCAGGACCTGCCGGCGTTCGTCCTCGTCCACGGCCTGGCCTCGAACGCGCGGCTGTGGGACGGCGTTGCCGCCGCGCTGGCGGCCGACGGGCACGCCGTGGTCACCGTCGACCTGCGCGGCCATGGCCGCTCGTCGAAGCCCGACGGCCCGTACGACGTGCCGACCGTCGCGGCCGATGTCGCGGCACTGATCGAGGGCCTCGGGCTCGATCGTCCGGTCGTGGCCGGCCAGTCGTGGGGCGGCAACGTGGCGGTCGAGCTGGCTGCCGCCCGGCCGCCGCTGGTTCGCGGGGTCGTGTGCGTCGACGGCGGCTGGCTCGAGCTCAGCCGCTCGTTCCCCGATTGGGAGGCGTGCCGGGCCGCCCTTGCGCCCCCCAGGCTCGCTGGGCGGCCGCTGGCCGAGATCGAAGGCTACATCCGGTCCGCGCATCCGGACTGGCCGGAGACCGGGATCCGGGGCACGATCGCGAACTTCGAGCTGCGCGCCGACGGCACGATCGCACCGTGGCTCACGTTCGACCGCCACATCATGGTCCTGCGTGGCCTGTGGGAGCACCACCCGTCGGAGCGCTTCGGCGATCTGGCCGTCCCGGCGCTGCTGGTCCCGGCCGACTCCGGCGACCACGAATGGACCGCCCGCAAGCGCGAGGACGTCGCCGCAGCCACGGCGGCCCTCCCGCGCAGTCGCGTGACCTGGTTCCACGGCGACCATGACGTCCACGCGCAGCATCCCGACGAGCTTGCCGCCGTGATGCACGGCGCCGTCGCCGATGGGTTCCTCGCATGACGACACGCGTTCTTCGCGCCGGCGCGCGCCGGTTTCCGCTCGGCGGATGGCCCCCGTGACCGGCCCGCGGGTGCTCGCGATCATGGGCTCTGGCGAGACGGCGCCCACGATGGCCCGCGTGCACCGGGCGCTGTTCGACCGGTTCGGCGATCCGGCGGTGCCGGGCGCGATCCTGGACACACCCTACGGGTTCCAGGAGAACGCCGACGACCTCAGCGCGCGAACGGTGGAGTTCTTCGCGACCAACGTCGGACGCCGAGTCGGCGTGGTGTCCCTGCGCTCGCGCGAGGTGGATGCGGTCACCCAGGCGACGGCCCTGGCAAGGCTGCGCGAGGCGCGCTACGTGATGGCCGGGCCGGGCAGCCCGAGCTACGCCCTGCGCCAGTGGGCGGGCGGCCCGATCCCCGAGGCGCTGGCGGCCAAGCTCAGCGACGGCGGGATCCTGACGATGGCCAGTGCCGCCGCGCTGACGCTGGGCCTGGTCACCATTCCCGTGTACGAGATCTACAAGGTGGGCGAGAAGCCGAGATGGCTCGATGGGCTCGACCTCCTGGGCCCGGCCACCGGGCTGCGAGCCGCGGTGGTGCCGCACTACGACAACGCCGAGGGCGGCAACCACGACACACGGTTCTGCTACCTGGGCGAGCGACGGCTGCGCGTCCTGGAGCAGGCGTTGCCGGACGGCGCCTTCATCCTGGGTGTGGACGGCCACACCGCCCTGGTGATGGATCTCGAGCAGGGCAGCGCGTCGATCGCGGGACTGGGCGGGGTGACCGTGCGGGCCGCCGGTCGCAGCCGGTTCTTCGAGAGCGGGACGCAGCTGCCCATCGAGGCCCTGAGCGAGATCGCACGAGCGCTGGCAGCCGGCGACGGCGGGGCCGCGGAGGCCGGTGGGCCGGCTGGCGCCGGGGACGGATCCGCGATGGCGGGCGGGCCGCCCAGGGCGGCGGCACCGCTTCGGGACACGATGGCCGAGCAGGAGGGCGCTTTCATCGCGGCTCTCGACGGCGGCGACGTTCGCTCGGCGGTCGCGGCCGTGCTCGAGCTCGACGCCGCGGTCACGGGCCGGATCCGGGCAGGCGAGGACAGCCCGGACCTGGACAACGCTGACGCGACCTTTCGCTCGCTGATCGTACGACTTGGCGATCGTGCGGCCGATGCCCGCCCCGGCGCCGGCGCCGGGGCGACCGTGGCTGCGTTGGTGGAGCTGCTTCTCGAGCTGCGCACCCGGGCACGGACCGACCGGGACTGGGCGACGGCCGATCTCATCCGGGATCGGCTGGCCGAGTCCGGGGTTGCGGTTCGCGACGGCGCCCAGGGGACCAGCTGGGTGCTCGGAGATCGACCGACGCCCGCCGAGCCGGAGGCGGCCGGGCGCGACTCGGCTGGCCGGCCCGGCACCGGCGTCGACTGACCGGCCCGGCAGCGATCCCGGACGAGGCTCGATACTGGGTCCGGTCGGGGGCATCCCCTCCGAGGAGCCGGCCAGGAGGCAGCGCATGGAACGAGTTCGCTTCGGTCTGTTCGTCCCGCAGGGCTGGATCCTCGACCTCGTCGACATCGACGACCCGGTCGAGCAGTACGAAACCATGACCCGCGTGGCGCAGGCCGCCGAGCAGCTCGGGTTCGACTCGATCTGGCTGTTCGACCACTTTCACACCTACTTCCGCCCCGTCCTCGAGACAACCTTCGAGGCGTGGACCTCCACGGCGGCGCTGGCGCGCGATACGAGCCGGATCCGGATCGGCCAGATGGTCACCTGCAACAGCTACCGCAACCCGGCGCTGCTGGCCAAGATGGCGTCCACGGTTGACGTGCTCAGCCACGGGCGGCTCGACTTCGGGATCGGCGCCGGCTGGTACGACCACGAGTACGACGCCTACGGCTATCCGTTCCCGCCGGTCGCGGAGCGCCTGCGCATGATGGGTGAGGCGCTCCAGGTCATCCATGCCATGTGGTCCCAGCCGTACGCCTCGTTCGAGGGGCAGTTCTACCGGATCCGCGGCGCGATCAACGAGCCCAAGGGCGTCCAGCAGCCGCACCCGCCGGTGTGGGTCGGAGGCGAGGGCGAGCGGGTGACGCTGCGGATCGCCGCGCAGTACGGGGACGCCACCAACTTCGGCGGCCACCTCGACGACATGGACTGGTACCGCCACAAGTTCGACGTGGTCCGCGGTCACTGCGAGTCGATCGATCGCGACCCCGACGAGATCATCCGGTCCGCCAACGTCGAGACGACGCTGCTGTGTGCCGGCGACGATCCCGACGAGCTGACGAGGCGCTACCGTCGCGACGAGTCGCTGGACGAGTACCGGACCCACGCGATCGCCGGCGGGCCACAGGAGATCATCGACACCTACGGCCGCCTGATCGATGCCGGGGTCAACTACATCATCGTCTCGGACGTGCCCGGACTGGCCCGTCTCGACGTGCTCGAGGCGTTCGCGAGCGACGTGCTGCCGGCCTTCCGCGATCCGGTCGAGCCTGGCTGACCCGGGCAACCCGTCGAGGCGTCCGCCGTCATCAAGTGCCGCGTCCTGATCGCGGACCACGTCCTGATCGCGGACCCGGTCCCGGTGCCGTCAGCGGTCCGGGGAGCGGTCGGCATCGGCGAGCACGACGACGGCCGGCGGGCGACGCTCGCTCGGCGTGTCGACGGCTCGGCGTGTCGACGGCTCGGCGTGCCGACGGCTCGGCGTGCCGACGGCCCAACGCACCATCCTTTCCGTCAGCGAGCTCGCTCGGCGTGCCGATGGCCCGACCGACCACCCTTTCCGTCGATGAGTCAGAGCACGACTCCGCGACGACGGCGGTCTGGACCAGGATGCGCCGAAGCGCCGCAATCGAGCGACTGTTTGCCATCTATTAGCCGATAGCAGCTATCAACGCGCGCGCCGGCCGGAGTAAGGCCTCGCTTCAGCTGACGGGAAGTCGTCCCTGGACTGGATGGCGGGCACGCGGATCGGGGCCGGGCACGCGGATCGGGGCCGGGCACGCGGATCGGGGCCGGGCACGCGGATCGGGGCCGGGCACGCGGATCGGGGCCCCCGATCGGCCGGGCGGGACGGCGGGCGGAGACGGGACTGGGGATAGCCCCACCCCAGAGACGCCTGCTGCCCGGCTGGTCCGCGACCCTGCCCGACTCTACGGTTCGAGGCGTCGATCGCGGCGGGTGCCGGTCCCGGATGAGGGACCGGGCGACGCGGCGCCGGACCGGGCAGGTCGCCTGGAACGCGCCGCCGCCTGAACCGGGCGACCGGCCTGGAGGCTTGGACCCGATGGTCAATCGGACGTTCCTGTACTGGGGGGTGTTCCTGGTCACCGCCGGGGCCGTGCTGCTCGCGGCCCAGGGCCATGTGATCACCAGCGACGGCGTCGCGGAGACGCTTCGGCTGTGGCCGATCGCGGTGATCGCGGTCGGAGCCGCGATCCTGCTTCGCAGGACGCGACTCGGTATTGCCGGCGGCATGGTCGCCGCGGCCATGCCCGGGCTGATGCTCGGCGGCCTGGTCGTCGCGGCGCCCGACGTCAGGCCGGACTGCCATGTCGTGGAGCCGTCGAACTACACGACCCGCACCGGCACCTTCGCATCACCTGCCCGGGTCAGCATCGAGCTGTCATGCGGGAAGGTCGATGTCGGCGTCGCGCCGGGCAACGGCTGGCAGATCCAGACGGGCGACACGGGCGTCGCCGAGCCCCGGATCGACGCCACCGGCGACCAGCTCTCGCTGCGCTCGGCGAACCGCTCACGGCCATTCGGGATCGGTTCGGGCGACCGGTGGCTCGTGTCCCTGCCCGATGCCCAGCCGCTCGACCTGTCAGCGGTGATCAACGCGGGTACCGGCCGGTTCGCGTTGGCCGGGGCGCACCTGACAAACCTCGATCTCGATGTCAACGCGGGCACCACGCAGGTCGACCTGACCGGGGCGACGGTGGACGGGCTTTCGATGCACGTCAACGCCGCGGAGGCCACGGTCCACCTGTCCGACGGCAGCGACCTCGAGGCCGATGTCCACGCCAACGCCGGCAAGGTCACGCTATGCGCGCCGACCGCGCTCGGTCTTCGCGTGCACCAGGAGGTCGTGCTCGGCTCGACCCGGCTCGTGGGCCTGGTCCGGGACGGCGACGCCTGGCAGAGCCCCGATTACGCGTCCTCAACCCACCACGCGGACGTGACCCTGGCGGTCAACGTTGGTAGCGTGGACATCAATCCCGAGGGAGGCTGCAAGTGAACCCCCGTCGTCTGTATCGATGCCGCCATGACCGGATGCTCGCCGGTGTCGCCGGCGGCATGGCCGAGTACCTCGAGGTCGACCCGACGGTCGTCCGGATCCTGTGGATCCTGTCGGCGTTCCTCGGCGGCTTCACGATCCTGATCTACATCCTGCTCGCGTTCATCATGCCGCTCGAGCCGTTGCCGATGCCGGGCGCGCCCGGGTTCGGCCCGATACCGGGCCCGGCGACCGGAACGGCGGCCGACGGCATGCCGGCAACCGGTGCCCCCGCCGAGGGTGAGGGCAGCACCGGGGCCACGACGACGGCCCGGGACGCGACCTCAGCGGCATCCGGCGCCGGCTGGACGACGCCCCAGGGCTGGCAGCCCGGCGGCTGGGCGGCTCATCGTCACCAGACGACGTCCGGCCAGCCGGGCACCGGACGCGCCGGGCTCGTGATCGGCGTCCTGCTGATCGCGTTCGGTGCGATCACCCTGTTCGGCGCCATGGTCCCCGCCTGGGCGGCGGCGGGCCTCGGTCCGGCATTCGTGCTGGCCCTCGGCATCGCCCTCGTCGTGGCATCCACCCGGCGTCCCGCGGCAGCGCGGTAGCCGGCGCCACCGTGACCGGCGTACCGCTCCTCGTTCTCGGCCTGCTCCTGACCCTGAGCGCTCTGCTGGGCGCCCAGGTGACGGCGCGGCCCCGGGGAGCGGTCGCTGCGTTCCTGCTGTCTCCGCTCAACCCGACCGCCTGGCGGGCCACGGGCGCGATCATCCTCGGCTTCTGGGTCGAGCTGATCGCGGTCGCCGTGCTGTCCGCGATCTTCTCCACCGGGGCGTCCCTGCTGGTGGTGGGGGTTGGGTTCGTGCTGCTCGGGGCCGGCATCGAGGTCAGCCGGCTTGTGGCACGGATCGAGCGCCGCCGCGCAGCGCGCGTGGACCCGCGGCCGCTGACGGCCCACCCCTACCGGCCGTACGGCTCCGGCCTGCGCGATCTGCTGTTCGCGGTCTTCCTCGACGTCGACCGCTGGCGCGACGTGATCTACGTGTTCGTCGCGTTCCCCCTCGCGATCCTCGAGCTCGCCCTCGCACTCTCGCTCTGGGCAGGCGCCCTTTGGCTGCTCTCGCTCCCGCTGTGGCTGGTCACATCGGGCCTCCCCTTCGCCACCGGCGGCACGTCGGCGACCGAGGCGACCGTGGCCGTCGCGGGTGGACTGTTCGGGCTCGCGCTCGCGATGGTGGCCGCGTCCGTGTCGCAAGGCCTGATGGCGCTCCACCGGGCGGTCGTCGAGGGCCTGCTGTGCGTGACCGAGCAGCGGCGCCTCCAGCAACGGGTCGAGACCCTCGAGGGCAGCCGCAAGGCCGTCCTCGATGTCGAAGCCAGCGAGCTTCGGCGGATCGAACGCGACCTCCACGACGGCGCCCAGCAACGGCTCGTCCTGCTGGCCATCGACCTGGGCCTGGCCGCAGAGCGACTCGAGACCGATCCGGCATCCGCCCGCACCCTGGTGCTCGACGCCCAGGATCAGGCACGGCAGACCCTCGCCGATCTCCGCAACCTGGTGCGTGGGATCGCCCCGGCGATCCTGCTGGATCGTGGCCTGGTGCCGGCCCTGGGCGCGGTCGCGGGACGAAGCCCGGTCTCGACCGTGGTGCTGAGCTCGATGGCGGGCGGCGAGCGGCTGCCCGATGCGGTGGAGCGGGCCGCGTACTTCGTGGTCGCCGAAGCCCTCGCCAACGTGGCCAAGCACGCACAGGCGAGCCGCTGCGAGATTCGCTGCCGTCGGGACCCCGGGCGGCTGGTGGTCGAGGTCTGGGACGACGGCGTGGGTGGCGCGACCCTGGCCCCGAGCGGCGGCCTCGCCGGGCTGGCGGGCCGGGTGGAGGCGCTCGATGGTCGCCTCGAGGTCGACAGCCCGCCCGGTGGACCGACGACCGTGCGCGCCGAGATCCCGGTGGGCACGTCCCCGGCCGCCGAGGTCGGGGCCGCACATCCCGTCCTCACGGAGGGCGCCATTCCCGGCTGGCTGCCACCCGACGGCGGATCCTGGCTCGGGCCTCGGGAGCCGAGGTAGGTCAGGAGCCGAGGTAGGTCAGGACGGCCAGCACCCGCCGGTGGTCGTTCTCCGAATCGGGCAGCTCGAGCTTGCCGAAGATGTTGCTGATGTGCTTCTCCGTGGCCCCCTCCGAGATACCCAGCAGGCTCGCGATCCCCATGTTGGTCCGCCCCTCGGCCATCGCGCTCAGCACCTCGCGCTCGCGCGGCGTGAGCGAGACCAGACGCATGTCGGCGCGGCGCGGGACCATCAGCTGGGCGACGACCTCCGGATCCAGCGCCGTCCCGCCCCGCGCCACCCGGCCCAGCGCGTCCATGAACTCGCGGATGTCCGCCACGCGGTCCTTCAGCAGGTAGCCGACGCCGCCCGCGCGATCGGCCAGCAGCTCGGTCGCGTACTGGCGCTCGACGTACTGGCTGAGCACGAGCACCGGCGTTCCCGGCACCTGCCGCCGGGCCTCGATCGCGGCGCGCAGCCCTTCGTCGCGTTGGGTGGGAGGCATCCGCACGTCGACGACCGAGACGTCCGGCCGGTGCTCCAACACGGCGGCCACCAGCGACGGGCCGTCGCCAACCTTGGCCACGACCTCGCCGCCCGAATCCGCGATGACCCGCGCCAGACCCTCGCGGATGCAGCGCGGAATCCTCCGCGATGACGACTCGCAGCCCTTGCCCGTCCACACGCCGATCGTAGGCCATCGGCGGCGGCACGGGACCGTCAATCGCGCGGCCATCGGTGGATCGGCCCTGGACTGGCCTACGATGACCCGGTGACCCACGAGTACGTGATCGGCCTGGCTGGGGTGGTCCCGGGGAACGTGGCAGACCGCGCAGGCGGCGCCCAGCTCCCCATGCCGACCGCGCTCGCCTGGGCCGCGGACCGGGTTCTGGCTGTCGGGTCGGACGCCGCGGTGCGCGCGATCTCGCGCGGCGACTCGATCTTCCTCGACCTCGATGGATGCGCCGTGACGCCGCTCCCCGTGGACTCGGTTCGGGCCGGGCGGCTGGTGGAGCTGACCGGCGCCGTCGCGGGTGCGGACGACCTCCTCGAGGCGCTCATCGGTGCCGGGCTGCTCGGGCCTGGCGAGGGGCTCGAGCCGGGCTCGGCCGCCGATCTCGCCTTCTGGGCACCCGCCCGGGCTGGTGCGGGCGGGTCGTGGCATCTGATCGCCGTCGTCCGGAGCGGCGCATTCGGCGAGGGCGACGAGCACCATGGCCCGTTCTCCGACGCCGTCCTGGGCTGACGGACGGCGCCGGGCGCTACCGGACCCGCAACGCAGCCTGGATCGCCTCGACCGTCGCGCCGACGCTCCCGGTCGAGTCGACCGAGATCGCGTTCGCGGGCGGCTCCAGGTCCTGGATCTGGCTGTCCAGCAGCGAGGCCGGCATGAAATGCCCGGGTCGATAGCGCATCCGTTCCTCGAGGGTCGCGTGGTCCACCTCGAGCATGACCACGGCGACAGCGTCGAACCCGGCCAGCAGCACGGCCCGGTAGGACGCCTTGAGCGCCGAGCAGGCGAGCACGACCGGATGCGTGCCTCCACTCGCGGTCAACGCGGCGCGCACCGCATCGTGCACCCTCCGCAGCCACGGCCAGCGGTCCGCGTCATGCAGCGGCGTCCCGCTCCGCATCCGCGCGACGTTGGCCGGAGCGTGGTAGTCGTCGGCCTCGATGAACTCCGCCCCCAGGGCCCGGGCCAGCCGTTGACCGACGGCAGTCTTGCCCGATCCGGACACGCCCATCACGAGGATGACCTTGCCCTTTGCCCGCGGCTCGGTGCGGGAAACGGCGCTCAACCTCCGGTCCGGTAGGGCGACGATCGCGCTCCCGGTCGCGACCAGGCCCGAAACGCGTGCAACGCGAGCACGACGCCGGCCACCGGCACCGCTCCCAGCACGAGGACGCGGCCGAACGGCCCGGCGACGGGCTCGTCGAACGCGACCAGACCCAGGTAGGCCAGGTACGCGACGTAGAACCCGAGCAACAGCGCGCCCTCGCGCCGGTCCACGACGAGGCCCGTGTACAGGATCGGCAGGCACGCCGCTGCCGCCGCCACCATCAGCGGCAGGTCGACCGCGAGCAGGTCGGACGACACGGCGAGCGGCGCGGGCGCGACCGAGGGCCGTCGCTCCGAGGACCATCAGGATGTTGAAGATGCAGCTGCCGACCACGTTGCCGACGGCGATATCGCGGTGACCGCGGGTGCCGGCCAGGATCGAGGTCGCGATCTCGGGCAGCGAGGTGCCGACGGCGACGATCGTCAGCCCGACGACCACCTCCGGAATGCCCAGCGAGGCGGCCATCGCGGTCGCGCCGGTCAACGATCCAGTCGGCGCCGACGAGGAGGAGCACGAGCCCGGCACCGCAGCGAGGGCCAGGTTGCCGAGGCGGGCGCGAGCGCACCCATTGCCCCTGAACCGTATTCGGCCGCGAACTCGGCCCGCACGCGAACGGTTTCACGGCGGCTCGACCGGGCGAGGAGCGCCAGGTAGACGATGATCCCCGCGAACAGGATCGCGCCCTCAAGACGGTCGATATGACCGCTCAGCGCCATCAGCCACAGCGCGATCGAGGCGGCGATCATCAGCGGCACCTCGCGCCGCACGACCCGCAGGCCGGCCACGACGGGGGCGACGAGGGCCGCCAGCCCGAGCACCAGCAGGATGTTCGCGATGTTGCTGCCGACGACGTTGCCCAGCGCGATGTCCGGCTGGCCGGCGAGCGCGGACGAGATCCCGACAGCGAGCTCGGGCGCGCTCGTTCCAAACGCGACGACGGTCAGGCCGACCACGAGGGGGCTGATGCCGAGCGCGGTCGCGAGGCGGCTGGCGCCTCGGACCAGGAGCTCCGCGCCGGCGACCAGGGCCGCGAGGCCGATGACGAACCGGACCAGCGTGAGCGCGTCCACGGCCCATCCTACCGGCGGTCGTGACCGTCGATGGCGACCCGCCCCGTGGCGGGGGCACGGCCCGGGCGGCAACGCCGGGCTCGCGGGCTCCCGCTGCGGGTCAGCCGAACCAGAGCTCCACGTCGGGAACCGGCTGGCGATCGAGCGGCGCGATCGAGCGGCGCCGGACGACGTCGGGCCAGGGTGGCAGCGTCACCGTGCCATCGATCTCGAGCCAACGGATCGCGAGGGCGACCGCGGCCGGGTCACGTGCCAGCCGCTGGACCACGAGCCGGAACGACGATTCGGCTCCATCCTCGGTCTGCAGCAGCCCACGGGCAGACCGGACCAGCGCGGCGGTCGTCCGGGCGTCGACGAGCGAGGCGCGGATGGCCTCCACTCCGTGAGCGAAGGTCGCCGACCGCCAGAGCGGCGGCGGCTCGTCGTCCCGCGCGATGAGCGAGCGCAGCGCGGTCGCCAGTCGCTGGGCCTCCTGGGCGTGATCGGCCGGGTCGGAGACCCGGTGGCCATGGATGACATCGACACGATCGAGCGTGGCAACGGCGGTCGTCTCCATGACCTCAATGATGCGGGCACCGCGTTGCGGTGGGGTTATCGGCCGGTGATCGATCCGACATGTTGTGGGCTTGAAACGTCGGTCTCGATGAGTCCGCCCGGCCCCGCCGATCGGGGGCGGGCCGGCTCTTCACTCGCGCCGCCCGGAACCCCACCATGCAACCGGTGCCCTCGCCTCGATCGTGCGCCCGACGGGCGTCGTGCTGGCGGGCCGCCGCGGGTTGCCGCGCATCCCGGGCGACGGAGGCACCGGCATCGGATCGGAGGGTGCAGACGCCATGAAGGTCCTGGTTGCCTACGCGAGCCGCCACGGTGCCACGCGCGGCATCGCCGAGCGGATCGCCGACACGCTTCAAGCCGCGGGGCTCGACGCCCGCGCGAGACCGGTCGACGCCGCGTCGGACGTCGAAGACTACGACGCCTGCGTCATCGGCAGCGCAGCCTACATGTTCCACTGGCTCAAGGAGGCAGCGTCGTTCGTCCGCCGCAACCGAGCGGTGCTCAGCTCGATGCCGGTGTGGATGTTCAGCAGCGGGCCCCTGGGCACGGAGCCCGTCAACCCGAAGGGAGAGGACCAGAAGGCGGCCGCGATCCCGAGAGAGCTGCCGGAGCTGGTCCAGCTCATCGGGGCCCGCGAGTACCGGGTGTTCTTCGGTGCCTACAGCCACGATCGCAAGCCGATCGGGTTCGGTGAGCGGTTCATGTCGCTGATGCCGGCGACGCGGGATGCCCTCCCGGAAGGCGACTTCCGGGACTGGCAGGAGATTGAGGCCTGGGCGCGTGACATCGCGCGCAACCTCAGCCCCGTCACGGTCGGATGAACGTGAGCGCCGAACCGGCGCAAGCCGGCCTCGGGCGGCGGGAGCGCATCTGGCTGGCGATCCACCGGGGTCTCGATCGCTGGCTGTCTCCGCTTGGCGTGCTCGTCTACCGCAGGACCCGGGGCGGCGTCACGCGGCCCTGGCATGTCGACGCCCTGCTGTTGACCACGCGCGGCCGGCGGTCCGGGCGACGCCGGACCGTCGTGCTGCAGTACTTCCCGGACGGCGACGCGATGGTGGTCGCCGCGGCGAACGACGGCGGCACCACGCATCCCGGCTGGTACCACAACCTGCACGCGACGCCGGAGGCAGAGGTCGAGGTCATGGGACGCAACGTCCCGGTCCGCGCCGAGGAGCTGCGGCCGACGAGGCTCGGGCATGGTGGGATCGGATCCTCGCTCGGGATCCGGGTTACGAGCGCTACGCGCGCGCGACGACCCGGACGTTCCCGATCGTCCGCCTGGTGCCGACCGCGGTAGCCGCGCTGGCACGTCGAATCAGCCGGGCTCGGGGAGCGGCTCGTCGGGCTCGTCGTCGGGCTCGTCGTCGCGCTCGTCGTCGACCCCCGGCGAGCTGTCCTCCACCTCGCCGTGGAGGAGCGTGGCGAGGGCGGGCCTGGCCGTCGGGTTGGCGAAGATCGACAGGCGGTCGCCGACCTCGATCTCCAGGTCGCCCCGTGGCACGAGCACGCCGTCGTTGCGCTCGACCGCGACAAGGACGACATCCCGGGGCCAGGGCACGCCGGCCACGCGCCGTCCGGCCAGCGGCGAGCCCAGGCTGATCTCGGTCTCGACGATCACTCCGTCAGCGCGCAGGCCGCGCACCTGTCGGACGTTGCCGTGCAGAGCTGAGCGATAGGCGGCGATCGCATCGCGGACCGAGAGCACGCCCGTCAGCCGGCGGCCAGAGGTCACCGGCGCCCAGTCGCGCCGATGATCGGACAGCGCGCCCAGCGCGTCGTCGAGGCCGTCATCGGAGGCGAGGATCGGCTCGCGGGCGATGAGCTTGCCGGGGATGGCCTCGTCGGGAGGCGCGTCACGGAGCGCCTCGAGATCGATCAGCCCGGCCACCGACCCGTCCCGGGCGATGACCGGCGCCCCGGGAACGTGGGCGGCGATCATCTGCTCGCGCGCCGACGCGACCGTGTCATCCGGATGCACGACGACCCGTGCCTGCCGGGCCGCGTCGCCGACCGGAACCGCGGCCAGCAGCGGCAGCGCGAACCGGAACCGATGCGCCGGCGAGTCGGCGCGGGTGGCCAGCTGGCTGCTGTAGATCGATCGCTGGCCGACGATGAACGTGGCCAGCCCCACCGCGACCATGGCCGGCGCCAGCATCGACAGGTTGCCGGTCATCTCGGCCACCATCAGCATCACGGCCAGCGGCGCGTGGGCGACGCTGCCGAACAGGGCCATCATGGCCACGATCGCGAACGGGGCGGGATCGGCGGGGATGCGCGGGCGCAACGGGCTCGAGCAGGCGCCAGATGCCCGCGCCGAGCAGGGCGCCGACGACCATGCCCGGGCCGAAGATGCCACCCGAGCCACCGGAGCCGATCGAGAGCGACGTGGCCAGGATCTTGGCGAAGGGGAGGACGAGCACCATCCACAACGGGATCGACAGCAGCACGTTCCGATCGAGGCCCGCCTGGACGAAGCCGTAGCCGGTCCCGAGCGCGCCGGGCACCACCAGCCCGATGGCACCCACGGAGAGGCCGGCGATGGCCGGCTTGAGCGCTCGCGGGATCTGCCAGCGGTGGAACCAGTGGGTCAGGCCATAGAAGCCGGTGATGTACAGCAGGCCGACCAGGCCGCACACGAGCCCGATCAGCGCGTACCAGCCGAGCTCGGCCGGCTCCGAGAACCCGAACCTCGCCTGCGTCCCGAAGATCGGGTTGAAGCCAACCACGGCACCGAAGATCGTGTACGCGACGATGGTGCCGATGAACGAGGGGACGAGCGCGTCCGACTCCACGTCGTCGCGGTAGAGCAGCTCGGCTCCCAGGATCGCGCCGCCCAGCGGCGCCCGGAAGATGGCCCCGATCCCGGCCGCGATGCCGACCGCAACGGCGATCCGGGAATCACGGGCGTCGAGGTCGAGGAGACGACCCAGGAAGGACCCGAACCCGGCGCTGATCTGCGCCGTGGGACCCTCGCGGCCGGCCGAGCCCCCCGATCCGATGGTGACGGCCGAGGCGACCAGCTTGATCAGCGGCACCCGGGCGCGGATCCCGCGTGGGTGGTGATGGAACGCGGCGATCGCGGCATCGGTGCCGTGGCCCTCGGCTTCCGGCGCCCAGCGGAACACGATGAACCCCGAGATCAGGCCGCCCAGTCCCACGATGAACGGGATCGCCCACGGCCGTGCCGCGTCCCAGATCGGGGTGATGGGTCTGCCACCCTCACCGGCCGGCGACGGCGGCGTGTAGCCGGCGAGACCGCCCAGGAAGACCTGGGTGGCGAAATCGAGGGCGGTGGTGAACAGGATGGCGCCCAGACCACCGATCACGCCGATGATGGCGCCGAGCACGACCCACTTGCGCAGGTAGCTGGCGGACCGGATGCGGCGCCGGACGATGATCAGCGCATGGTCGATCCTGGGATGCGATCCCGGCATCACGCGTACCGCTCGAAGGACCCGGCCAGGGCGCGGATCGCCCGCCCGGGCGCGCCGGGGCGCGACGCACCCGCATGCTCGGCGATCTCGTGCAGCGCAGTACGGCGGAACGCGAGGATCGCCTCGCGCACGTCGCGTCCGAGGGCCGTGACGCGAGCCCGGGTGGCACGACGATCCGTCTCGTCGGGCCTCAGGGTGACCAGTCCGCGGCGCTCGAGCCGGCGGAGGAGCCGGCTCGTCGCGGGCAGGGTCACGCCCACCCTGGCTGCGACCTCGCCGACCCTGATGCCGTCCGGCGGCTCACCGAGGATCAGCAGCGCGCGCCATTGGGAGAACGTCAGGTCGACACCGGGCGCGGCGCGCTCGAGCGCCTGAGAGGTGAGACCGACGGCGCCGATGACGATCCGCTCGAGGTCGGCGACAGGGTCCAGCGCGTGGTCACCGCCTCGCCGTGCGTCGCGATGCGAGGGGACGTCGCCGTCCGGAGCGGATCCACCACCGGCGGCAGCGTCGCGTCCGTCCGGGGCAGCATGGAATGCGGGGGGTTGTCCGGGATTCATGCCACCTAGGATAGTCGACAGTTGCCAGGTGGCTATTATCGGGCGGCTGAGTCCCCGCACGAGCCGGCGGCACGGCCGGTCGGATGCGATCGGACCAAGACGCTACGGCAGCGGCCGCCAGGCGCGTCCGAGCAGCAGCGAGGCCCCGAGCAGCAGCGAGGCGAGGGCGACGAACGCAACGCTCGCCTCGACCACCTCGTGCCGGGTGATGAGCGACGTGGGCAAGCTCGCGAACACCTGCTCGAGGTCGCTCGCGCTCTCGGCCGGGTAGTAGGTGCCCCCGGTCATGGCCGCGATCTGGCGCAGGGTCGCCTCGTCGATGCCCCGCCGGAAGCCGCCGGGGAGGCCGCCGCCGGTCCCACCCCCACCGCCACCGCCGTTGCCGAAGAACCCGCCATTCGGCTCGCGTCCGACGAACTGGGGGGCGCAGGCAGGATCCTGGCCGCCACCGGAGGCGGTTCCAAATCCGATCGTGTACACGCGAACCCCCCGGTCGGCGGCCTGCTGCGCGGCCGCCAGCGGATCGACACCCGAGTTGCTCGCGCCGTCGGTGAGCACGACCACGATGTCGGGCGCATACGCGCCGCTCGGGACGGGCGTGATCGCGGTTCCGCCGTCGGGCTGGCTGGGGGCCACCGAGCTGTCCACCTCGGCGATCGCGTCGAGCGACTCCAGGATGCCGCTGCCGACGGCTGTCCGGCGCCCGGTCGCCAGGCTGTGAAGCGCGTCGAGCAGCACGTTGACGTCCGTCGTCGGAGCCTGGACGAGCTCGGCGTAGCTGCCGAAGGCGACGATCCCGATCTGCGTGCTGGACGCCTGGTGCTCGATGAACGACGCCGCGGCGGCTTCGGCCGCCTGGAGGCGGCTGGGCGGGATGTCGGTCGAGCACATGCTGCGCGACACGTCGATCGTGAGCAGCACCGTGGTGCGGTTGACGGGCACGCTGGCAATGACGACGGGCCGGCTGAAACCGACCACCAGGCTGGCGACCGCCAGCGCGAACAGGGCGAACGGGATGTGACGCCGGAGCCGTGCGCCTCCGGGCCGCGCGGCCCGGACCAGCGACAGGCTCGAGTAGCGGATGCCGCCGGGCTTGCGGCGCCGCAGACTCCACACGTAGCCGGCGACGAGCAGCGGGACCAGCACCAGCAACAGCAGGAACGCAGGCCACAGGATGTCGATCATCGCGGGTTCTCCGTCGTCCGTCCCGGCCGGCTCACGGGAGCCGTCCCAGCCACAGGAACGAGGTGCCGGCACCCACGACCAGCAGCAGCAGGCCGGCGCCCGCGAGGACCGAGGTCAGCTCGACAGGCTGCGGCTGGATCACCAGCCGCGGGTCGAGGTTCTCGTACACCGCATGCAGCTGGTCCGTGCTGTCGGCGGCGTAGTAGCTGCCGCCGGTAAGATCCGCGATCTGCCGGAGCAGGGCAGCATCCAGCTGCGTGTGCACCCGGAACCCGTTCAGGTCGAGATCTGCGCCAGCCTGGCTGCCGATGCCGACCGTGTCGATCCGGATGCCGGCGTCGGCGGCCGCCTGGGCGGCCCGGACCGGGTCCGGGTTCTCGTTGTTCTCGCCATCGGTCAGGAGCACGATGACCGCCGAGCCGTGGCTGCCCGGCGGCACCGGCGCCGGAGTGGGAGTCGGATCGGGCGCGGGCGAGCGGTTCGTGTAGTAGTCCACGTTGCCGCCCGACTCGGCGACCCGGATCGCGGTGAGCGACGACGTGATGCCCTGGGCGAGCGACGTCCCCTTCTCGGGGGACAGCCGGTCGATCGCGGCCAGCACGGCGGCCTGGTCGGTGGTCGGGACCTGGACCGAGAGGCCCGAGTCGCTGAACGCGACCACGCCGATGGCGATGCCCGACGGCTGGCGCTTGACGAAGTCCGTGGCTGCCGCCTTGGCGGCGGCCATCCGCGAGGGCTGGAGGTCCGTCGCCGCCATGCTTCCGGACACGTCGAAGGCGAGCACGACCGTGCCCTGCTGGACGGGCAGGCCCAGCGTCGCCTGGGGTCGAGCCAGGGCGATCACCAGGACCATCAGCCCCAGCAGGAACAGGCTGGCCGGGATCAGCGTCCGGCGGCCCGGACGGCGGCCGTCCGGCCGGTCCCTGTCGAGCCCGCCCAGCACACCGGCGCGGGCGCGGCGGCGGCGCCCGATCTCCGCATACAACCAGGCGCCCGCAGGGATGGCGAGCAGGAGCAGCAGCATCGGGGGCCAGATCAGCGCCATCGCTACCGCCTCGCCGCCGCCGGCGCGGGTGCCCTGCGGCGACGTAGCTCGGCCATCCGCACGATGGCGCGCACCAGGTCGTCGTCGGTGGACAGGGCAAGCGCCTCGACCCCCGACCGCGCGAACGCGCGACGCACATCCCCCTCGCGCTGCGCGGTCGCCGCGGCGAATCGCCGCCGGAATGCGCCGTCTGAGGTGTCGACGTACAGCTGCTCTCCGGTCTCGGCGTCCTGCATGATCAGCGGCCCGGCGTCTGGCAGCTCCATCTCGCGCGGATCGAGCAGCCGGACCGCGACCACCTCGTGGCGCCGGTTGAGCAGGTTGAGCGGCCGCTCCCAGCCGGGCGCGCTGATGAAGTCCGAGACCACGAACACGAGCGAGCGACGCCGGATCGACGCCCGGGCGGCATCGAGCAGCGGCGCCAGGTCGGTGAACGGGCGCGGCCGGCAGCATCGGCTGCGCGAGCAGATCGTTGACCAGGCGCAGCACCTGCCGCCGGCCACCGCCGGCCGGGATCGTGCGCTCCACCCGGCTCCCGTACACGACCGCGCCCACGCGATTGCCACGGCGCGTCAAGAGCCGGGCCAGCGTGGCCACGAAGTCGATCAGGACGGTGCGCTTCTGACGCTCGCCGTCAACCGTGCCGAAGTCCACCGACGGGCTGAGGTCGAGCAGGAACCACGCGGTCAGGTCGCGGTCCTCGAGGTACTCGCGGACATACGGCTCGTCAAGACGGGCGGTGACGTTCCAGTCGATGTACCGGACGTCGTCGCCGGGCTGGTACTCGCGCAGGTCCGCGAGATCCACCCCGTTGCCGTACAGCAGGCTGCGGTAGTCGCCCTGGAGCAGGCCGTCCAGCCGGCGGACGACCTGCCAGTCGAGGCGCTGGAGGATGCGCTCAGGCGCTGACGCGACCGTCGGTCGACTCCCTGAGGGGCACGACGGGTGCCGGAACTCGGGCCAGGATGGTGGTCAGGATGTCGTCGCTGGTGACGTTGTCCGAGAGGGCCTCGAACGACAGCACCAGGCGATGGCGGATGACGTCGCGGGCCATGTCGTAGACGTCCTGGGGCAGCACGTAATCCCGGCCGCGGACGAACGCCAGCGCACGAGCGGTGAGGATCAGGTTGATCGACGCCCGGGGGCTGGCGCCGTAGGTGATGTACCGCTCGAGCTCGGGCATGCCGGCAGCCCTGGTCATGCGCGTCGACGTCGCCAACCGGACCGCGTAGTCGATCAGCGAGGGGTCCACGTAGACCCGATCCGTCTCCTGCTGGAGGCGGACGAGGTCATCGGTCGTAAGCACCTCGGCGATGCGTTCGGCCGGGCCCGTCTGGCGCTCGACGATCACGAACTCCTCGTTGCGGGTCGGGTAGCCGACCAGGACCTTGAGCATGAACCGGTCCACCTGCGCCTCGGGCAGGGCGTAGGTGCCCTCGGTCTCGATCGGGTTCTGGGTGGCCAGGACGAGGAACGGCTCGGGCACGTGATGCGTCTCGCGGCCGATCGTGACCTGGCGCTCCTGCATCACCTCGAGCAGCGCGCTCTGGACCTTGGCCGGCGCCCGATTGATCTCGTCCGCGAGCAGGAGGTTGGTGAACACCGGACCCAGCGACGTGTTGAACTCACCCGTCTTCTGGTTGTAGATGCGGGTGCCGATGAGGTCCGCGGGGACCAGGTCCGGCGTGAACTGGATCCGCTTGAACTCACCACCGATCGAGGCCGCCAGCGTCTTGATCGCCATCGTCTTGGCCAGGCCCGGCACGCCCTCCACGAGGAGGTGGCCGCGCGCCAGGAGGGCCACGACCATCCGCTCGAGCAGGTGATCCTGGCCGACGATCACCTTCTTGACCTCGTACAGGACGCGCTCCATCGGCGCGGCGCGGGCCACCGTCACGTCCTGGTCCATCGGCATCACCTCCCGGCTAGTACTGGGGCAGGCCGGCCGCGCCGCCTGCCACGTCGATCGGTACGGCGAGGCCGATCCCGACGAACACGTCTTCCTTGGTGGGGTTGATGAGCGCGGCCACGATGCCGATCACCCTGCCGTTGGCGTCGAGCAGGGGCCCGCCCGAGTTGCCGGGGTTGACGGCGGCATCCACCTGGATCAGGCCGCTCAGGACCTGGCCGCTGTCGGGGAGCGTGAACGAGCGATCCAGGCCGGACACGATGCCAGAGCTCATCGACCCGTACAGCCCGAACGGGTTGCCGACCACGAATGCCTGGCTACCGACGCGGACGGATCTCGGGTCGCCGAGCACAGCCGGCTGCAGGACCGACGGCGGCTGATCCGGCTGGAGCACCGCGATGTCGGAGTCCGGCTGGCGGCTGGCGATCGAGGCGGTCGATTGCGACCCGTCGGCAAACGTGACCTCGATGCCGGTGGCGCCGTCGACCACGTGCAGGCTGGTCAGGATCTCACCCGCGTCGTCGACGACGACGCCGCTGCCGAGCGATGCGTCGCCGGAGTCGGACCCACGCTGGGCGTGAACCAGCACCAGTGATGGCTGGATCTGCTCGTAGGCGACCGCGGACAGCGGTGGGGCGGGGGTCACGGAGGCGAGCGCGCTGGCGATTGCGTCGTTGACGTCGGCCCGGTCGAGCTGCGGCGGTCCGGGCACGAGGGTGTTGTAGCCAGCGATCGCGATCAGCGCCGCGGCCAAACCCGCGACGAACAGGCCGGCGCTCCGCGCGCTCGGGCGGCGCCGGCGCCGACGGCGAACGGGTGGCCCTGGGTGCAGCTCGGCAAGGCCCCACGGCCGGGTCGGGCCATCCGGTGGGATCTGAGGATTTGGCATGCCACCCGGCTGCCGGGTGAATGGGGAGCCGTCGATCGGGCTGCCTCCGTCCGGTCGTGGAGCGCCGGGCAAGTCTGCATGCCGTTCCTGAAAGGAACATGACAGCCCATTCCAGCCGTTCGGACGCCGGTGCGGAGCCTGCACCGACCGCCCCACCGAACCTGTGCCCCTCACCGCGCCGATGGGTGTGCGGGCGACCCCCACGGCCGTGGGGGCCCCCGACCCCACGCGCGTCGCCCTGACACCTAACCTCCGTTGCCCGAATCCCCACCCGTGTTCCCGAGCTTCGGCACGAGGGTGCCCCATCGAGCCCCCTGTCGTGTCTGGTGATCGCTCCGACCCGGGGGCACCATCGACCCACACGGGACGCAGAAGCCGCCAACGAGGCCCCAGCAGGCGTCGACGGACGGCGGGAGGACAGGCAATGCAGCTATCGCAGCTCACCGAGGACCTGGCACTGCTGCTGCCGATCGTGATCCTCGTCGAGGGGATCATCGGCATCGTCGCCTGGTTCTGGTACGGATCCAGGGGCGGGCGCGGTGCGCGCGTTGCAACCTGGCTGGGCCTCGTCACCCTCACCCTGTGGGTCGGCTCGGCCGCCGCGTTCGTGCTCCTCCACCTGCTGTACTTCACGTTCGGCTCGGCCGCCACCATCCTCGGCGCGATCGTCGTCACGGCGCTGATGCTGCTGATGCCGTTCGCCTGGGCCGCCGTCATTCGCCACCAGGGCACGGCGACGGCCCGGCCCGCAGGCGCGTTGAGCGCCGGATGCCGGCGATGCCCACCTCGCAAGCGTCGCGCGACCGGACCGCAGGCGGAGGCGGACCAGCTCTCGGTGCTGCTCGCCATCGTCGACTTCCCGATGCTCGGCAGCGCGTTCCGCTCGCTCATCGAGCGTGAGCCAGATCTCCGGGTCGCGGGCGAGGTCGAGACCCGCGACGACCTCGTCGCCCAGGTCAGGAGCACTCGGCCGGACGTCCTGGTCACCGAGTGCGCGCCGTTCGGGGGTCTCGGCTGCCCGACCTTCGAGACCCTGGAGCAGATCCACGACGAGTGTCCGGAGACGCGGATCATCGCCCTCGACTGCCGGTGCGCCGCGGAGCAGTTCTCCGTCGCGTTGAAGGCGGGAGCCAACGGCTACCTGACCCGCGAGGCCACCGACACCGACGTCCTGGTCGCGATCCGGAGCGTGGCCGCCGGTCACACCTACGTCAGCCCCGCGATCGTGACCCGGATGATCGACACCTATGTGCGGCGGACGCCGGATGCCACGTTCGAGGACCCGTACGACACGTTGACCGCTCGCGAGCGCGAGATCCTGCTGCTGGCCGCGATGGGCCACACCAATCGCGACATCGCCCGATCGTTGAAGCTCTCCGACCAGACCGTCCATTCCCATCGCGCGAGCGTGATGGAGAAGCTGGGGCTCCACGACCGCGTCGAGCTGCTCCGCTACTGCGTCCGGCGCGGCATCCTCAACCCCTCGACCCTGTGAACGTGGTCGATCGCCTGCGCGCCTTCTGGGCGAGCGTTCGGCCGCGCACCCGACGGGGACGCGCGCTCGCAATCGCAGGCGTGCTCGGGGGGTCGGTGCTGATGTCGGCCGTCCTGTTCGCGGGCGCCGTGATGGCCTGGTCTCCGTATCTCGACTTCAGCCTCCATCGCGACGTGAACGCACGGTCGTGGGCCGTGCTGGACGTCTCGTTCGCGAGCTCGTCGACCTGCGCGCGGTGCCATGCGACCGAGGCACAGCGGCTGACCGGCGGAAGTCACGCCGACATCGGCTGCCAGAGCTGCCACGGCCCGCTGCAGGCACACGTGGCCGCGGGCGATCAGGCGGGCAGCGACACGGTGGCGGTGGCGGTGCCCACCGACGAGGTGTGCACGCGGTGCCACGTCGCCGCCGAGGGGCGCCCGGCCAGCCAGGCGCAGATCATCCCGACGGAGCACTACGTCGTGCAGTGCCTCCAGTGCCACGACCCACACACCGCGATCGCGGAGCGACCCCCAGTGGTCGAGCACCCGCTGGACGGCCTGCCGCCCTGCCTGACCTGCCACGGACCCGAGGGGTTCAAGGCCCGCAACGAGCGCCACCCGATCGTCCCCGACGACGAGGGATGCCTCAACTGCCACGCGCCGGGCCGGGGCCCGGACCAGCTCACGGTGTCGCCATGAGCGAGCGGATCGAACGCGTTGAGGAGCCGGCGGCCGACGCCGGCGTGCGCGCGACCGAGGACCCGATGATCGTCGGGCAGGCGGACGCCGCGGTCGAGTCCGAGCCGGCGGCCGACGCCGCACAGGCCCCGGAGATCGCCGAGGTCGAGCCCGTGACCGAGCCCGTCGCGATGGCCCCGACCGAACAGCCAGCCGAAGCCGAAGCCGAAGCCGAAGCCGAAGCCGAAGCCGAAGCCGAAGCCGAAGCCGAAGCCGAGCCCGAGCCGAAGCCGAAGCCGAAGCCGAAGCCCCGGAGATGGTCGCCGAGCCGGCCCCCGCCGTCATGGCGGAGGCGATGCCCGTCGCGGACGAGGAGCCGGACATCGCGGCCATCGGACCGGCGCCGGCCGAGGCCGTCGATCCCGCGTCCCTGGTGCCCCTCGACGAGATCGCTCCGGCGATCGTCAGCGCCTCCATGAGCCGCCGTGCGTTCCTCGGGTTCGGGCTGATCATGGCCGGCGGTGTGGCGGGTGCGGCGGGCCTGTCCCGGCTGTTCCCGGTGTTCGACGAGTCGGCGGATGCGCCGAGCCCGATCGTCCCGACCTACGACCCCGCCGACAAGGCGTGGACGTTCGTCGTCGACACCGCCTCCTGCATTGGCTGCGGCCTGTGCGTGGTCGCCTGCAAGGAGGAGAACCACGTCGCCGAGGAGGCCGCAGTACACCCGGACCTGGGTCGAGCGCCACGTGATCACCGCGGACGGTGACCTGTTCGTCGACTCGCCCGAGGCCGGCATGTACGGCTTCCCCGCCGAGTCGACCGCCCCGGGCGCGGCCGGCAAGGCCGTCGACGCCTCGTTCTTCGAGCCTCGCCTGTGCATGCAGTGCGAGGACTCGCCGTGCACGGCGGTGTGCCCCGTCGGCGCCACCTACCGGACCGAGGACGGCGTGATCCTGGTCGACGCTCAGCCGCTGCATCGGCTGCGGATACTGCGTGGTCGCGTGCCCCTACGGCGCGCGCTACATGACGCCCGCCGGCGGCGACAACCCCAACGACATGCCCGGCGTCGCCGACAAGTGCACCTGGTGCTACCACCGGATCAGCCGAGGCGCCCAGCCCGCGTGCGTCGAGGTGTGCCCGGTCGGTGCCCGCCGGTTCGGTGACGCCAGCGACCCGTAACAGCGAGCATCGCCACGCTCGTCCGCCAGCGTGCCCCCAAGCAGCTCCATCCCGAGTACGGCACCCGGCCGCGCGTGCTCTACCTCGGCCCAGCCATCGAGGAGGCCTGAGGATGCAGGCGACCGGTCTGACCCTCACGCTCGGCGGACCGTCGTCCCGATCGGACCGCGCGCCGCCGGCCGCGCGCTCGCGCGCGAGGTCGCGGCGATGTCGCTCGCGCTGCGCCTGTGGCTGGCGGGCCTGTCCGCCGTGATCGCGCGTCGGCGCGGTGGCCGCGCTGATCGCCCTGCCGCCCGGCTGGGAGGTATTCGGGACCAGCCCCAGCTTCGAGTGGGGGCTGCTGATCGTGGGCTACGTGTTCTTTGCCGTGATGACGAGCGGGCTGTGTCTCGCGTCGTCGCTGGGCACCGTGTTCGGGATCGAGCGGTTCCGGCCCCTCGAGAAGCGCGCACGCAGTGCTCGCCCTGCTCAGCCTCACCACCGCGTTCGGGATCATCGCGCTCGACCTCCACTATCCGGTCCGGATGGTGTTCGGCGCCGTGCTCGTCCCCTCGCCCACCTCGCCCATGTGGTGGATGGGCGTGTGTTACGGCATCTACCTGGTCGTGCTCCTGGTCGAGGTGTGGAGCATGTTCAGCCACCACCCCAGGATCCACCAGTACGCATGCACGGCGGCGACGTGCGTGGCCGTGGTCGCGCCGTCAACGCTCGGCGCGGTGTTCGGGGTGCTCGCCGCCAAGGCGTTCTGGAACGGCCCGTTCACGGTGCTGATGATGGTCGGCGCGGCGTACCTGGCCGGGACCTCGCTGCTCGGCCTGGTGTTCTACGCCGTCTCCCGTCTGGGTCTCCAGGACCACGAGCGGGCGCGCCTGGAGGCGATCCCGTCGATCCGGCCAGCTGATCACGATCGCGCTGGTGATCGTGATGGTTCTGCTGGCCCGCCAGGTGGTCGTCGGGCTGCTGGCCGATGATCGCGGGCTGCGCGAGGCGACGTCGCCTTGGTCACGGGGCCGCTGGCGCCGCCTTCTGGCTGCGGGTCGTGGTCGGGCTCGCGCTGCCGCTGGTGCTGGTGCTGCTGCCGATGACGCGCACGCCGGCCGGCCTGTGTCGCGGCGAGCGTGCTCGTCCCTGGGCGGGGTGTTCCTGGATCGCTACCTGTTCGTGACCGCCGGTCAGATCGTGCCTGCCACCGCCCATGCCGGCGCGGTGTCCAGCCCGTATGCCTCGTACATGCCGTCGCCGGTCGAGCTGGCGATCATCGCCGGCGCGGTCGCGTTCGTCGCCCTCGGCTACACGCTCGCCGAGCGCTACCTCGACCTGCGCCAGGAGCCCGATCACATGAACTGGGCGTGGCCGTGGCTGCCACGACCACGAGGCCCTCGGCGAGGCGGAGGCAGAGGCATGAACCGGCCGCCGTCGCCCGCTACTGGTTCCCGGCCGTCGGTCATCGCGCTGGTGGGGCGATCGCATCTCGCCGCATTCCTCCTGGTCGTCGCCGTGCCTGACCTCTCGAGCCGGCGGCGACATCTCGGCGCCGACCGCGACGCCGGCGCGCCGGCGGCGACCCCGACCCCGCTCTCGCCCATGGCCAACTCGCCGGTCGGGGATCCAGATGGCGGCCAATGCGGACTGCTCCGCCTGCCACGTCACCACCAACGGCACCGTGGGCACGAAGAACATCCCGGTGATGGCCCACCCGCTGTGGGGCTGGCGAAACTGCACCGCCTGCCACACGACCGGCAGCCTCGTGTCCACGGCGCCTGGCCACTCCGGTCTCCACAAGGACGATTGCCTGGTGTGCCACAAGGCCCCGGACGCCGACTCGGCAGCGAGCAACCCGCCGCTCCGGCCCGAGCACATGGGCTACACCGAGCCATGCACGTCGTGCCACGGCCAGGACCAGCACGCCCCGCTGCCCGATTCGATGAAGGGCCGGGGGACAACTGCTGGATCTGCCACAACGGCCCCGAGTTCACCTACCTGTTCAACGAGGACGGCTCGCCCAGCCCGGTGCCCCCGTCCCCAGCGGCGGCCGGCGCGGGCTGACGGCTGCGCGCACCGGCGCCGGCGCGTACCAGAAGGCGTACGGGCAGCTGCTGTCCAAGACGAGCACCGAGTGGGCGCCCTGGTACGTGATCCCGGCCGACCACAAGTGGTTCATGCGGGTCGCGGTGTCGGCCGCCATCCTGTCCGCTCTCATCGACCTCGATCCGCAGTTCCCCGAGCCCACCAGGGCCGAGCGCGAGGAGATGCTCATGACCAGGGACGAGCTGCTCGCCGAAGGCTGAGCCGGCGGAGGTGAGATGGGCATAGGGGCAGACTCGAGAGGCGAAGCTCCCGTCGCGGCATGGGCGACCCTCGCCCTGGCGGTCGCGATCCCGCTCGGCCTCGTGGCGCTCGCGTCGGCGCTGGGGTGGGTCAGCGACCAGGTGGTGGTCATCGGCCCCTTCGACCGCGCGTCCTTCGGCTGGGTCGTGGTCGTCTCGCTCTGGCTCTCGGCGCCCGTGGTCGCAGGGTTCGTCTGGCGACGGCTTCCACCGGCCACCAGCCTGGCCCCCGCCCTCGTCCTGTGGGTCATCGTCGCCGGCGTGGCAACCATCCTGCTGTGGCTGGCCGTGGCGTTCCCCGATTGTCCAGGCGGTGCGAACCGCACGCCGATCGAATGGGTCACACCGTCGCTCGTTGTTGGCGTCCTGGTCGGCGCCGCCGTCGGCGTGAGCGGTCTCATCGCCGAGCGAATCGTGCGCGGCGGTCATCCATGGTGGGCCGTCATCATCGGCGCCGGCAACGCGGCGGTCATGCTCCTCGCGGCGCTCATGATCGCAGCCATGACGGTGCTCGCGGTGCCAGCGTGCCAACGGTCAGTCTGAAGCCAGCCCGATCGACCCCTTCGCGGCGCCGGCTCGCTGGGGCATGATGGGGGCCGTCATGGACAGCACACCCGGCGCACCCCGGTACAGCCTCCTGCGCGACCTGATCGCGCTGGTCGTGGTCGTGGTGGCGTGCCCGGCCGCCCTGTTCGGCGGCTCGATGCTGGGCTGCGTGGGTCAGGGATTCAATCCCGCCTGCGCCATGAACGCGATCGTCATCTCGCCGATCCTGCTGCTCGCCTCCGGCCTCGTCGCCGGGCTGTTGTCGCGCGGCTGGACGGGGCTGCTGATCACCTTCGTGGCCACCGTGATCGGGATGATCACGATCCTGCTCCTGTCGTTCGGCGTGGGCGAGGCGGTCCCGGTGGACCCGATCTCCGGGGTGCTGGCGACGATCTGGTTCTACGCCCCGGTGGCGATCGGCTATGGAGCCGGGCGCCTGGTGTGGCGTCTGTTCGAAACGCGCGGGGCGGGCGGCCCGAACGGATCCTGAGCCGGAGCCGAGCGGGACGCGGGCGCAGCCGTCGGCTGGCGCTGGCTCGTCGTCAGGTCAGGCCACGCGCTCCTCCGGAGGCCGGAGCCGCCGGAACGAGCGGTACAGCAGCAGGTCGTAGACGATCTTGAGGCCGCCCGAGACGAGGAACGGCAGGCTGGCGAGCGCGACGGTCGCGAACATCGGGCCGGCCAGCAGCGGCGCCGTGGCGACCCCCAGCGACCGGGCGATGCCGGTCACCCCGGCCGCGGCCGATCGTTCGTCGGGCGCCACGATCGCCATCGTGTAGCTCTGGCGCGTGGGCACGTCCATCTGGCTGATCGAGAAGCGGGCGAGCAGGAACGCAACCGCGAGCGGCAGCGTCGGCATCAGCGGGACCAGCATCAGCAGCACGTTCGACGGCAGGTGGGTGAACACCATCGTGCGCACCAGCCCGAAGCGGGCCGCGAGCCGGCCCGCCGGCGAGCGCCGAGAACCCGGCCAGCGAGGTTCGCGCCGGCCAGCACGAGCCCGATGGTCGCCGGGTCCATGCCGAACCGCTGGTGGAACCAGAAGGCGATGAACGACTGGATGGCAAAGCCGCCGGCGAACGCGTCGAGCGCGAACAGCGCCGAGAGCCGGAGCACGACGCCCGCGCGACTGGTGCAGTCCGAGGCGGTCGCGGATCCGCGGCGTCGTGGACCGTGGCGGGCGGCCACCTCCACGCGCGCCGACACGCTCGAGAACAGCAGCGCGAGCAGGACAGCCGACCAACGCATAGCCGACGATCACGTATCGGTAGGCATCGGCTTCGCTCGCCCCGCCGGCGATCGCCGCCTGCGACAACGCGCCACCCGCGAGCGTGCCCACCGCGGTGGCCAGCGATCCCGCCAGCTGGTACCGGGCGAACAGGCTCGTTCGGCGGCGGTCCGGGACCAGCTGCGAGAGCGAGGCCTGCTCGACCGCCAGGAACGGGCCGATCTCGTTGCCGCTGGGGCTGATGACGCCGAACGTCGCGGCCACCAGCAGGATCGCGAACACGGGCGTCGCGACGAACACCAGCCCGGCGACGAGCATCAGCCCCGCGCCCGCGAGCAGCACACGACGCCGGCCGACCCGATCGGCGTGGGTGGTCAGCCACAGCGAGACGCCCGCGTCACCCAGCAGCGTCAGCGCGAGCAGCAGCCCGATCTCGGCACCCGAGAGCCCGATCGCATCCAGGTACAGGACGAGCACGACGGCCAGGAACCCGTAGCCGAACATGCGCAGGATCCGGGTCGCGAACAGCAGCACGATGTCGGCCCGGTCGGTGGTCCCCGGAGGGCCCGGCGATGCGGCGGTCGGCGATGCGGCGGTCGGCGATGCGGACGCGGTGTGCCGGACTCCGGTCGCCTCGATGGCCCCGACACGGTCAGGCGCGCCCGCGCGCGAGGTCGATCAGCCGGCCGAGCACGCGCTCCCCGTCGGCCCGCAGGCCGTTGTGCTGGTACTCGTTGGTGATCCAGGGCCGCAGCCCACGAACCGCGACAGCCGTCTCCTCCGCGAACGCCCGCTCGACGTACAGGTCGTCCACGTAGATCGTGGCCGCGACCGGGACCTCGTTGCGGGCCAGCTGATCCGCATCGTAGAGGTGCGGCCAGACGTGCTCCGCGATCAGATCCGCCGCCTCGCGATGGGGTCGGAGCAGCCCGTAATCCTCGAACATCCATGGGAACACGTGCTCCGCCGTGAACGCCTCGGTCGTGGCGATCTCGTCGGGCAGCAGCCGGTGAGCCGACCAGCGGGTCGCCACGCCGTCCGCATACGACGACTCGTGGAGCGTCGCGTACAGCGGGTTGCGGGTGAACCGGACGCCTCCCTCGACGTCGTGCAGGAAGGCGGGCGAGCCAAATGGCAGCTCGATGACGTGATGGAGCAGCTCGAACCCGGCGCTGTCACCCAGCCACAGGCCCAGCTGCCGGAAGCGGCGCACGGTGAGCCGGTCGCCCGACGGCAGGCGGACGTCCTCGTCCTCGAGCCGCCGGTGGATCTCCCGGACCCGGTTGCGGTCGTCGGGGTAGCGGTCGAAGTAGCGGCGGTTGGCCTCGATCAGGCGCCGGTACGTCGCGCCGTAGATGTCGTCCACCGGGCGGCCGATGGGTGACAGCCCACCGGTGAGGAACGCCTCGCGCAGCCCCTCGGGCGCGATCGAGAGGTAGCTCAGGCTGGTGAAGCCACCAAAGCTCTGGCCGAGCACGCTCCATCGCTCGACGCCCAGCTCGCGACGGATCGCCTCGGCGTCGCGCACGATCGAGTCGGCCCGGAGATGGGTGAGGTACTCGGCCTGGGCGGCGGAGTCGTCGCCCGGGATCGCCGGTCCGACCGGCGTCGAGCGGCCCGTGCCTCGCTGGTCGAGCAGGAGCACCCGGAAGTCGCGCAGGGCCCGCGCCATCCAGCCCGACGGCGGGCTGGTGGGTCGGGCGGCCTCGAAGCCCGGCCCTCCCTGGAGGAACACCAGGTACGGCCGGTCCGTGCCGTCGGGCGCGGCGACCTCGCGCGTGAACACCGTGATCGATGGCCCGTCCGGCCGGGCGTGGTCGAGCGGCAGCCGGTGCTCGCGCTCGGTGAGGATCGCCCCTGGAACCTGATACGTGACGCTCATGTGTTGCACGATAGCGGCTCGCCGGCCGTCACTCACCGCATGTGCCGCCGGTGGCTGGTCCGGCCAGGACCGCCGCGGCCGGCGCGCCGCGCCTACCAGCGCTGATGGACGAGCGGCTTGACACGAGCCTCGTACAGGGCGCGGATCCGGTCCATCGTCTCGGGCGGCAGCGGCGGCAGGTCGGCGGCGAGCGCGTTGGACCGGGCCTGCTCCGGTGTGCGGGCGCCGGGGATCGTGGTGCTGACCCCGTCATGGGCGAGGATCCAGCGCAACGCCATCTGGGCCATCGTCGCGCCCGCCGGGACGAGCGCCCTGAGCTCCTCGACCACCTCGAGGCCGGTCTGGTAGTCGACACCGGCGAACGTCTCTCCGGCATCGAACGACTCGCCGTGGCGGTTGAACGCGCGGTGGTCGTCCGCCTCGAACGCGGTGTCGCGGCGCAGCTTGCCCGTCAGCAGCCCCGAGGCCAGCGGCACCCGCACCAGGACGCCGATGTCGTGCCGGGCCGCCTCCGCCAGGAACCGGTCTGCCGGGCGCTGGCGAAAGATGTTGAAGATGATCTGGACCGTGGCGACACCCGGGAGCTCGATCGCCTTGAGCGCCTCCTCCACCTTCTCCACGCTCACCCCGTAGGCCGCGATCGCCCCCGCCGCCACCAGCTCGTCGAGCGCCGCGAACACCTCGGGCTGGTAGTAGACCTGGGTCGGCAGACAGTGGAGCTGGATGAGGTCGAGGCGGTCGACGCCGAGGTTCTCGCGACTTCGATCGACCCAGCCGCGGAAGGCCTCGGGCGTGTAGCTCGCCATGTCCAGCGGAGCGTCGCGTCCCATCTTGGTGGCCACCAGGAACGCCTCACCCGGACGCTCCCGCAGGAACCGGCCGATCAGGCGCTCGCTGTGGCCGTCACCGTATACATCGGCGGTATCGAACAGGGTGACACCGGCATCCGCCGCCGCGTGCAGAGCGCGCAGGCTGGTGGCGTCATCGACGCTGCCCCACGACCCACCGATGGCCCACGCCCCGAATCCGATCACGCTGACGTCCCGCCCGGTCCTGCCGAGGCGCCGATGCTCCATCGCTTGGCACTCCCGTTGCCGCGGCTGCCGCCGTGTCGTCCGGACGGATCGCCGCCTACCGCCAGCCTATCCCGTGCGACGCACGTTCCGTGCCGCGGGCTGCCCTGGCACGAGAAGACCCCGTCGGCTGGACGGGGCCTTCTCGCTTGCTGCCGGCCGTCAGCGTGGCCGGTTGGGCAGTCGGGCTGGGCTGACCTCGATCAGCGGTTGCCGGGGAACACCAGGCTCAGGGTCGCCCGCTTGCCGGGCTCGGGCCAGCGGATGGTGACCTCCTTCTGGCGAGTGAAGAAGCGAAGGCCGTCCTCGCCGCGCAACGGCAGGTCTCCGAGCGCGGACTCCTTCGCGCCGCCGAAGCTGAGATAGCCGGCCGGGACGGGGATCGGCACGTTGACGCCGACCATCGGGACCTCTGACTCGAGCTGGAACCGCCGCGCGGCGCCGCCGTCGGTGGTGAAGATCGCGGTCCCGTTGGCGTACTGGTGGGAGTTCACGAGGTTGATGGCCTCGTCGTACGTGTCCACGCGGACCACGCCCAGCACCGGACCGAAGATCTCCTGGTTGTAGATGTCCATGGTCGGCTGCACGTGATCGAACAGGGACACGCCGAGGAAGAACCCGTCGGGGTTGTCGGGATGGACGAACGGGCGACCGTCGACCACCAGCTCGGCACCCTCCTCGACCCCACGGTCGATCCACTTGATCACCGACTCGCGGTGCTCGCGGGTGTAGATCGGGCCCATGTCCACGCCGGGCTCCATCCCGTCGCCGACCTTCAGGTTTGCGATCCGCTCGAGGATCATCGGGCGCAGCTTGTCGGCCACACCGCCCACGGCCACCAGCAGAGTCTGGGCCATGCACCGCTCACCGGCCGAGCCGTAGCCGGCCGCCACGGCACTGTCGGCCGCGAGGTCGAGGTCGGTATCGGGCAGCACGACCATCATGTTCTTGGCGCTGGTGAATGCGCCGACGCGCTTGCCGCGCTTGGTGCCCTCCTCGTAGACGTACCGGCCGACCTTGGTCGAGCCGACGAACTGGATCGCCTTGACATCGGGGTGCTCGACGAGGGCGGCGACCGCCTCGCGGCCGCCGTACACGACGTTGAGGACACCCTCCGGCAACCCCGCCTCCGCCCACAGCTCGGCCTGGAGCTGGGTTGCGCCCGGGGTGTGCGACGAGGGCTTGAGGATCATGGTGTTGCCGGCCGCGAGCGCGATCGGCAGGATCCACATCGGGACCATGACCGGAAAGTTGAACGGCGTGATGGCCGCGGTGACACCCAGCGGCTGGCGCAGCGTCACGGCGTCCACGTTGGTGGCGACGTTGGGCGTGTTCATGCCCGCGAGGTGGACCGGCAGGCCGCACGCGTACTCGACCGTCTCGATACCGCGGGTCACGCCGGCCAGCGCATCGGGGAACGTCTTGCCGTGGTCGCGGGTCACCAGCTCCGCAAGCTCCTTGCGGTGCTTCCAGGCAAGCTCGCGGAAGGCGAAGAAGATCTGGCTGCGGGCGATGAGCGGCATGTCACGCCAGGCGGGGAACGCGGCCTTGGCGCTGGCGACCGCACGGTCGACCTCGGGCTGGCCGCCGCGCGGGACGCGCGCGATGACCTCGCCGGTCGCCGGGTTGTAGACCGGCCCGGCGTGCTCGGGGAGAACCTCGACGGGACGATTGTCGATCCAATGGGACAGAACCGGAACGGGCGCGGTCTGGGTCGCCTGTTCCTTCGGGCGGGACTCTGTGGTCACCTGTTGCCTCCTGCTGCTGGCGGTGGTCAGGGCGCGGGGACGCGGCCGCGCACGGATCCGTGGGTGCTCGCGGCACGATCCATCGATGCTCGCCTGCCTCGGCCGGAGCCGGTAGGTCCGGAGGGCGTGCGCGGGACGTGCTGGACGGACTACCCGGGCCAGTCGTGACCACCGGCCCTACCCGATCGCCCGGCTCTCGCCGGAGCCTGAGGTCTTTCCAGCAGCGTCGGCGTTCGCCGCCGTCCAACGGAGGATCCGCCCAGTGGCCGACCTGTCCACCGTGTTCACGGGCATCCGGTTCGAGAACCCGTTCCTGCTCGCATCCGCGCCACCGACCGAGTCCGAGTCCAACATCATGCGGGCCTTCGAGGCCGGGTGGGGAGGGGTCGTCACCAAGACCATCGGCCTGCATCCCGTCGTCAACGTCGCCGGACCCAAGACCAAGTTCCTGCGCGCCGACGCTGGCGGCTCCCGGCTGTCGATGGCCAAGCGCCCCGACACGACCCTCATGGCGTCGTGGAACTGGGAGCTGATCTCCGACAAGCCGATGGACTGGTGGCTGCCGAAGCTGGCATCGATCAAGCGCGTCTGGCCCAACCGCGTCCTCGTCGCCTCGATCATGGCCGGGTCGGGCACCGACAAGGAGCTCGACAACTGGCAGACGCTGGTCGAGGGCGTCCAGGACGCGGGCGTCGATGCGATCGAGCTCAACTTCTCGTGCCCGCACATGGACCGGATCGACATGGGCTCGAACGTAGGCAAGGACCCCGTCCTGTGCTCGGTGTCCACGCAGGCGGTCAAGGCCGTGGCAAGGGTCCCCGTATGGGTCAAGCTGACGCCGGCGACCGCGAACATCGTGGAGGAGGCCGAGGCCACGTTCCGCGGTGGTGCCGACGCCATCACCTCGTCCAACACCTTCCCGTCGCTGCCGCTGTTCGATCCGCTGACGCTCGAGCCCGAGGTCAACGTCGACGGGATGGTCTCTGCCGGCGGGCTGGGCGGGCCGGCGATCCTGCTCCTATCACTGGCCAAGATGGCCGAGATGACGGAGGCGTTCCCGGATCGCGCCTTCTCGGGAATCGGCGGAGTCTCGACCTTCGAGCACGCGCTCAACTACTTCCTGCTGGGTTGCGGGACCGTACAGGTGGCCACGGCCGCAATGCTCGACCATGCCATCGGGCCGAACGTGATCCGCAGGCTGACCACGGGCCTGGAGGAGTTCCTCGACCGCAACGCCGATCGCGGTTGGACCTCGCTCGAGGACTTCCGCGGCATCCGGCGCGGGCGCGTCGTCTCCCAGTCGTCGATCCGGCGCCCGGACGCGGCCGGCTACCACGGCGGCTACGAGGACGAGGCCGAGGGCTACGCGCCCGATCCCGTCAAGGTCTGATCGCCGGGCCCCACGGGTCGGAGGAGAGCGAGCGGCCCCGGAGCAGGGCTCCGGGGCCGCTGCGTTTCGCTCGCCCGCCGTCCGGGCGGATCGCCCCGGTCTCCGCGCAGGCACACCGGCTGACCGGCAGCCGTCGTCGATCGGGCGGCGGCCGCCGGTGGTTCGAGCATCCGCTGACCTGGCATCCGTCTCCGTCGCCAGATATGACGCCCGGGTTCAGTTCGCCGGCCGCTATGGCGCCCCGCGCGGAACGCACGAACGCGGGATCGCCGCGAACGCGGAGCCCGGACGCGGGCATTCCATCCCTGGCCCCGGCTCGCATCCGTGGAGCTATCCCGGCGAAGTCACGCGCCGTCGAGCAACGCGACGATCACCCGGAAACCTGGATGAAGCGAGCGAGCGCCAAGGGCTCGTGGCAGTCACGGAGACAGGGTGGCGCGGCCTCACGGGACGGTCCGTCGGCTGCGCGAGCGAAAGGGGCACCGATCGCCCGCGCGACGAACGCCGTACGAGCTTTCGGTGTGGGTGGCCGGAGCCGCGCACCCCGATGGTCGAGAAGGCCCGGAGCTGTGCTCAGTTCCGGTGGATCGTCACCTCCCCCTGCACATCGCCCGACGCCTTGTAGATGGGCTCGTCTAGGTCTGGATCCGCGCCTGCCGCCCAGATCCTGATGATGAACCGGTCTGGCTGCGAGCCACCTCGCGTGTCGCCGTCCCTGGCATCGACGCGGAACGGGTAGTCGCCTGGTGCCCCGTCGATCGTCGCCAGCCCCTGGAACCGCGCCCAGTTCGAGTTGGTCACGACGAGCCAATCAAACCCACCCGCGGTCAGCTGGAAGCTCCCCACGTTGTAGTGGAAGGTCAGGTTGCCGCCCGGAACGGAAGACGACCCGTTCTTGTACTTGACGACGAACCCGAAGTTGGCGTGCGAGGTTCCGTCGATCCCGGGCAGCAGGTCACCTCCGTCGGAGGTGCTGCCGCCGGGCACGATCCAGCCACCGCCGGTCGCGAACCCACCACTCGGGTCGTAGACGACGACGTACCGGAAGGCTGCGCTCGCCGACTGGCCGCTTGGGTCGACCACCTCAACCGAGGCGGTGTAGACGCCCGGTTGCGCATAGACGTGATCCCCGGTCGCGGCCGTCGTGCCCGATGCCGGGTCGATCTCGATCGACCCGGTGGAGGTCACACCGTCCCCCCAGTCGACGGTCACCACGTGGTCGTCGAGCGTCCCCGCATCCGCCACCGGTGCTTGCACGGTCGCCGTGGTGCCGACCGGCAGCGGCCCATCGGGACCGGTGGCCGGGCCCAGGACCGGACCCGGAACCCCGACGATCCACTCGCTCGCCTCGGAGGTGAGCACGACGAGCTGGATGTCGCCGTCGGGGAGCAGCGCTCGGTCGAACACGCAGGGATCGGGCGACGCCTGACCGGAGGCATCGTTGCAGTCGACGACCGCCACACCGTTGCGGAACACGACGACGGTCGACGGGTCGTCGCCCATGGGCACGGTGCTGGCATCAATGCGGAACAAGAGCTGCAGCGGGTCGGCCGCCGTCGCGGCCGGGGCAGAGATCGTGACCACCTGGCCCAGGATGCCGTAGCCGTCCGGTGGCGGACCGCCGGTCCCGGTAGCGTCGATCGAGACCGTCCCGGCGACCGGGGTCGTGACGCCGGCGACGACCGGGTCCGACGGGGTGGCGCCCGAGCCCGTGTCCGTAGTCATGGTCCCGCCGGCCGGCACGGAGCCCGTCGGGTTTGGCCCGCCCGGCTCGATCCTGAGCGCCACGTCGCGAGTGAAATCCGGCAGCGGGATCGTTAGCGTGCCGCCGCTGGCCGTCGCGACGAACGGCGCCTGCCACGTCCCGGCGCCATACGGATCGAACACGCCGACCAGCCAGGTTCCGTCGCCGAAGCCCGACATCGCGATCGTCGCGCCCGAGATGACGCGACCGGCCAGGTCACCCGGTCTTGACCCCGTCCCGTAGGCATTCTGGGCGTCGCGGACCCACGCGTAGCCAACCGAGCCGTTGTCCAGCCCGAGCGCGATGACGGCGGCCGGGGCGCTGATCGTGGAGTCGTGGAGCCCGAGCGCCGCCGGGTCCTGTCCGGCGAAGAACGTCTGCAGGGCCGGGAAGACCTGCTCGTACACCGGGAATCCCGGCGCGGTGCGGTGCTCGGTCGGGTTGGAGAAGAGGTACTCACCCCACCACCACGACATCGCGCCTGAGCGGGACATCGCCGCCGCCCAGGCCGCATTGTGCAGGTGTGTCCCCTCCTCGAGATGCTCTCGCAGGTCCTGGGAGAGGGTGGAGGTCGTGGGGTCGAAGTGGCGCTCGGGATCCGACGCCAGCCCAAACTCGCCCACGATCACCGGCTTGCCGTATGCGGCCTGCAGGTCGCCGACCTCCTGGCGGAGCCGCGTGTCCTGGGTGGCCGAGGCACCGTAGTCGTGCACCTGCACCAGGTTGATGTTGGGGTCGGTCCAGATGCCGTCGAGGGAGCTGTCGGGCGCCGCGCTGGTGGTGATCAGGTGGTGGTACGGATCGATGCTCTCGAGGTACGCGGCCATCTCCTGGTGCCAGGCGGCGATGGCGTCGCGCACGGCGGCGTTGTTGCCCGGATTGACCGCGTCGGTGCCCACGGACTGGACCTCGTTGAACAGCTCCCAGGCAAGGACGTTGCGGAACGCGCCGTAGCGGGCGACGAGGTAGCGCAGCCGCTGCTTGAACAGGCGCTTCGCCTCCGGATTGGTGAAGAAGTCGGTGGGCGTGGCCGCCGGCACGGGGCCGCCGTGGGCAGTGCTGTAAGGGTTGTCGGCCCAGCGTCCATCCACGTAGGTGCTGAATTGGCCGTGGTCGTTGAGCACCAGCTGCACCTGGAGCCCGTGCTCGTCGGCGAGCTCGAGCGCCTGGTCGATGCGGAACGCCGAGACCTGCGAGTATTGGCCGACGCCCGTGTACAGCCCGGACCAGTGGTTGGTCGACCACTCGAGCGCGTCGCGATTGAAGTCGGTCATCCAGACCCGCGTCCAGTTCTCGCCGGCCGTCTCCATCGAGGCGAACAATGGGTCGAAGTAGTGACCGCCGTCGGCGTCGGGATTGCCGTCCTGAAAGGCGACGTCGTTCCCCATCGGGACGTACGGCGTGCCGTCCTCGTACCGGAGCATCAGCGGGTCTGTCGGGTCCTCGCCCACCTCGCCATGTGTGCTGGGCGAGGTGGCATCGAAGCTGAGCGGGACGGAGACGACCGTCGCCACAGAGGGCGGGATCTTGTCCTCGGCGCGAAGGGTGTACGTGTACGTGCCCACCTCGTCTGGCGAGAACCGGACGCGCCAGACGCCAGGTCGCGGCGGGCTCATCGGCACCGGATCGTAGATCTCGCTGCTCCCCACCCCGGTGCCGGCCCGGACCGTGTAGTCGACCGTCCAGTAGGCCGGCACGCTGATCTGGGTACCGCTCGGAGCGGTGAACGTTGCGCTGACGTCGATCCGGCGGGAATCGAAGACGTCGAGGTTGTAGTAGCGGCTCAGGTTGAACGTCTTCTCGAAGAGGCCGTACTTCTGCACGCTCGCGGCTGCTGGGACCGAGGTGTCGATCGTGAGCGGCGTCACGTACTCGAAGTCGAACGCGGAGCCGGCGATCGGAGACGATGCGGTGAGTGTCTGGTCCCAGCAGACCGAGTCATGGAGGTACCAGTCGGTGGGGATCCCAACGACGCACGCGGTGTAGGTTGCGTCGAGGTCGAGCGGCGACAGCGACACGATCCCCGGATCGGAGTCCTGGTCGTTCGCGTCGCCGTCCGTCACGGTGAGCGAGTAGCCGTTGGTGCCGGTGACGCTGTAGGTCACGCCGTCGAGCGTGCCGCCCTGCACACGCAGCGCGGTCATCGAGAGGGTGCCGCTCGAGGGCGTCGGGCTCGGTCCCCCGCCACCGGAGGGCTGGGAGGTGATGGCGACGTCGCCGGCTTGGAGCGGGTCGCCGGGGAGGGTCTGCGCACCGAGGCAGCCGAACGGCTCGATCGTGTCGTACGCGTTGACCTCTACGGTGTCGCCGGCTCCCGCGAGGCCGCCGTCCACGAGGAAGATGGTGGCGTATCCGTAGCTGGTCCCGCCGTACGGCCAGTCGCCGCGCCCGATGAGCATCGCCGTCGAGCCCCGGATGTCGAGGCACACGACGTCGCCCGAAAGCGAGAAGCCCTGGCTCTCGCTGACCGAGAAGGTGCCGCTGACCGTGCCCGACTCATCACGCGTGGCGTCGACGTCGAGCGTCCGCGTGTACCCGGAGCCGAGGTCGGTCTGCGCACCGTCGACGACCACGTGGCCCGTGTCCGAGGTCCCGGTTCGGATCGTGATCTGGCCGTCGGCGATCGAGGTCTCGCCGGGATCGGCGGCGCCGCAGTCGGGCGGCGCCATGTTGGTCGGACCATCGAACGCGATCGTGTCCGGGTTGCCGTCGAGGTCGCCGTCGGTCGCCCAGATCGTCACGTACAGCGGGCCGTAGCCGACGTCGGGTGCGGCTCCGCCCAGCACGAACGAGGACCCATTGACCACGAGGCAGGTCACATCGCCGCTCGCGGAGCTCCCGAAGGGCGGGTAGATCGCGAACGTGCCCGAGATCGTCCCGCTGCCGTCGTCAACGGCGGCAAACCGGAACGATCCGAAGGAGCCCCCGAGGTTGACGTCACCGTCGCCCACCACGCTGACCGGTGCTCCGCTCCCCGAGCCGCTCCCGATCGAGATCGAGATGTCGCCGCCGACGAGGGGCAGGACGCTGGAGCTCGGCGACCCGGCGCAGTCCGCGGGGCCGCCCGGGGTCGGTCCGTCCACTCCGATGGTGTCGGTCGTGGCCGTGAGGGCGCCGTCGGTCACGAACAGCTCGACGTATTCCGTGCCGTAGGAGGCGTCGAATCCGCTGCCACCGATCACCGCGGTGTTGCCGCTCACCACAAGGCAGGTGACGGAACCGCTGAGCGGCGCGGGACCACCAACGTCGAAGGTCCCCGACACGTTGCCGGCACCGTCGTCCGTCGCCGTGAACGAGAACGAGAGGTAGCCGTCGAGCATGCCTGTGCCAGGTCCGTTGGGCTCGACCTCGCCGGATCCGGTGATCGTGACGGGTGAGGCAGCCATCGCGTGCGGCGTGAGCGCCCAGGAGCCCAGCACCAGCGTGACCACGCCAAGGAGAATCCAGAGACCGCTCCACTGGGACGCCCGACGCATCGATCCCTCCCGGAGCCGGCCCGCAAGCCGGCTCGGCGAACGTCGAGGCCGGGCTCGCCATTGGCTCGACGCGGGGCGGTTGGGCGACCGTGGGACACCCCGCGCGTCGACGCTGCCTCGACGGATGCCCGTTTCTACTCGCCCGAGGACCGTCGCGTCAACCCCTCGTCCGGCCGCCGATCGCCTCGATCTTGGCTCGCGACGGCATCCCCGAACTCGATCGCCCGCCCTCAAGGCTAAATCGTGGTGGTGACCGGACGCACCGGGAACGGAATCGGCGACGCCTCGCGGCACGGGCTCGACGCTGCCCTCTCTTCCCGCGGTGAGTTGTCGCACTCCGGGGACCCCGCGCCGAACGAGCGGCACCGCAGGCGGGCCGCTCAACCGGGCCGTGGCGCATGCGCTCGGACACGAAGCGGCCCCGGAGCCCTGGCTCCGGGGCCGCCGTGACAGCAGCGATGATCAGCGCAGGAACGCGCTGCGCTCCCGCTTGATGAACCTGCCGTCGCCCGCCTGGCCCAGCCACTGGCCGTTCTCGACCACGACTTTGCCGTGCGACATGACCACGTCCGAGCCGCCCTGTACGACCTTGCCCTCGTAGCAGCTGTAGTCGACGTCCATGTGGTGCGTCTTGGCGCTGAGCGTGTGCTTGCGGTTCGGGTCGTACACCAGCAGGTCAGCGTCGTAGCCGACGGCAACGGCGCCCTTGTGGGTGAGGCCGAAGATCCTGGCCGCCGCGGTCGAGGTGATCTCGACGAACCGGTTGGGCGTGATCCGCCCGGCGACAACGCCGCCGTCGTGGATCAGGTCGACCCGCTCCTCGACCCCGGGGACCCCGTTCGGGATCTTGCGGAAGTCCCCCCGGCCCATCTCCTTCTGGCCGTGGAAGTCGAACGGGCAATGGTCGGTTCCAACCAGGGAGAGGTTGCCCCTGACCAGGCCCTTCCAGAGCTCCTCCTGGTGCCCGGCGCTGCGGTCCCGCATCGGCGGCGAGCACACGAACTTGGCACCCTCGAAACCGTTGCGCAGGTCGTCGAGCGACAGGAACAGGTACTGCGGGCAGGTCTCGGCGAACGCCGGCAGGCCGTCGTTCTGCGCGGCGCGGAGGACGTTGAGCGCCTCCTTCGCCGACATGTGGACGAAGTACACCGGCGCCTTGGCCGCCTGGGCAAGCCGGATCACCCGGTTGGTCGCCTCGCCCTCGAAGATGGAGTAGCGAGCCAGCCCGTGACCGATCGGGTCGGTGGTGCCCTGCTCGACGAGCTCGGCCGCGACGACATCGATCACGGGGCCGTTCTCGGCGTGCATCAGGACCATGCCGCCGTTCCTGGCGGTCTGCTTGAGCGCCTTGAAGATCGCGTCGTCGCCGCTCAGGAACACTCCCGGGTAGGCCGTGAACAGCTTGAACGTGGTGACGCCCTCGTCGACCAGCTCGTCCATCTCGGACAGCAGGTCGTCCCGCATGTCGGACACGATCACGTGGAACGCGTAGTCGATGCAGGCCTTGCCGTCGGCCTTCTCGTGCCACGTGGCCAGACCGTCCCGGAACGACCCGCCACGCGGCTGGACCGCGAAGTCGATGATCGTCGTGGTGCCACCGAAGGCCGCAGCCCGGGTGCCGGTCTCGAAGGTGTCCTTGGCGAAGGTGCCGCCGAACGGCAGCTCCATGTGGGTGTGCGGGTCGATCCCGCCGGGGATCACCCACTTGCCGGTCGCGTCGATCGTGCGGTCGGCAGGGACGTCGAGCCTCTCGCCGATCATCGCGATCCGCTCGCCGTCGACGAGGACATCGCCCTTGGTGGTGGCGTCGGCGTTGACGATCGTTCCGCCCTTGAACAGCGTGCGCATCATTCCTCCTCGGTAGCCGCCTGCAGGCGGACCGTCTCAGGGACGCGTTCGGACTCCGGACGGTGACCTGATCAGGGCTTGATGAGGTCACCGTACATCTCGGGCCGGCGATCGCGGTAGAACTGCCAGGTCTGGCGGACCTTGCTGACCAGGTCCAGATCGAGATCGCGCACGATGAGCTCCTCGTCGCGGGGGGAGCCCACGGCGCCCACGAACTGGCCCAGCGGGTCGCAGAAGTAGCTCTGGCCGTAGAAGTCGTCGTCGCCGATGTCGGCCTCGATGCCAACCCGGTTGATGGTGCCCACGAAGTAGCCGTTGGCGAGCGAGTGGGACACCTGCTCCACCCGCCACAGGTACTCCGAGAGGCCCCGGCTGGTGGCGCTCGGGATGAGCACGATCTCGGCGCCGTTGAGACCCAGCGCCCGGGCGCCTTCCGGGAAGTGGCGGTCGTAGCAGATGTACACGCCCACCTTGCCCACCGCGGTCTGGAACACCGGGTAGCCGAGGTTGCCCGGGCGGAAGTAGAACTTCTCCCAGAACCCGGCCACGTGCGGGATGTGGGTCTTGCGGTACTTGCCCAGGTAGGTGCCGTCGGCATCGATCACGGCCGCGGTGTTGTAGTAGATGCCCGAGGTCTGGCTGTCCTCCTCGTACATCGGGACCACCAGCACCATGCCGGTCTCTTTGGCCAGCGCACACATCCGGGCGGTCGTGGGCCCGTCGGGGATCAGCTCGGTGTAGCTGTAGTAGGTCTTGTCCTGGACCTGGCAGAAGTAGGGGCCGTAGAACAGCTCCTGGAACAGCATCAGCTGGGCGCCGGCCTTGGCCGCCTCGTGCGCATAGCCCTCGTGCTTCTGGATCATCGACTCCTTGTCGCCGGTCCAGGTCGCCTGCAGGAGCGCGCCACGGACGATACGGGGCATCGGGGACCTCCACATCGGAAAAGCCGGGGACCATGCGGCCGCCCGCCAACTGGACCATAGACTCGTCCGAGAGGCACTGGGTCGCATGAGCCGGAGGAAACGAAGGTTGGGGAATCGCGGCCCTGCTACCGGGCGCGGTCGTCCGGGCCCCGTTGGGCGTGACAGTCCCGAATGGGGTTGATCTTCGGGACGTCAGGCCCGTCTGTCGGGGGCCAGCCCGATGCTCTAATCTGCCAATATCTGCGACGCCCAGTCGCCCGAGGACGCTGAACCCGCCCATGGTGAATGCGCGCGACCGGCTGATCCCTGCCTTCGCGACTCGCCCCGACCGACGGTCGAGGGGGCCGCTTGGGAGCCCGTCCCCCTGCGCCGTCACCCGCGCCCCGATGGACAGGTCCAGCTGATGTCCCGTTCGGTCCCCACGCTCCAGCGACCGTCCCGCAAGCCGGTAGCCCTACCGGCTGATCCTGACCGGTCGCCAGGGCGTGCCGTCCTAGGCCGTCGCCAGGCCATCGGTGCGCGGCACCGTCAGACCCCATAGCGGAGGAGGGTTCATGGCAGGGGTAGCACAGGAGCAGATCGTCCGTCCGGACGGTCGAGTCGAGCTCGATCCGGCCGTCGATGCGGCCCTGGACGCCTCGGCGCTGCACAACGAGGACCTGGCCCCGGTTCCGATCGCCAAGCGGACCTGGACCACCTACAACTACCTGGCCCTGTGGATCGGGATGTCGCACAACATCCCCACCTGGGGCCTGGCCGCTGGCCTGGTCGCGCTCGGGATGGCCTGGTACCAGGCGATCTTCACGATCATGCTCGCCAACATCATCGTCCTTGCCCCGATGCTGCTGAACAGCCACGCCGGGACGAAGTACGGCATCCCCTACCCGGTGTTCGCCCGGGCCTCGTTCGGGGTCTACGGGGCCAACCTGGCGGCGCTGCTCCGTGCGGGCATTGCCTGCGGCTGGTTCGGGATCCAGACGTGGATCGGCGGCGAAGCCGTGTGGACGGTCATCGGGGCGATCTTTGGCGCGAACTCGTGGTGGCTCACCGCCGACAAGCTCCAGATCGGCTTCGGCAATGCGCAGCCGTGGACGCTGTGGCTGAGCTTCGCCATCTTCTGGCTCCTCCAGATCTCGATCATCTACCGGGGCATGGACGCCGTGCGCCGGTTCGAGAACTGGGCAGCCCCGTTCGTCCTGGTCGTCGCGTTCTTCCTGCTCATCTGGATGTGGGCCCAGGCCGGCGGCCTCGGCGACCTCATCCAGGACAACGGCACCCTGGGCTGGGGCAGCAACTTCTGGCTGATCTTCTTCCCGTCGCTGATGGGCATGATCGCCTTCTGGTCGACGCTGTCTCTGAACATGCCCGACTTCACCCGGTTCGGAAGGAGCCAGCGGAGCCAGGCGATCGGCCAGACCCTCGGCCTGCCGACCACGATGACGCTGTTCCCGCTCATCGCGGTGCTCGTCACGTCGGCGACCAAGACCGTCTACGGCGAGTACATCTGGGATCCCGTCGCCCTGGTCGGCAAGTTCAACCAGAACGGCAGCATCCTCGAGATCCTCGTCGTGATCCTGGCGCTGGTCACGCTGAGCGTCGCGACCCTCTCGGTCAACGTCGCCGCGAACACGGTCAGCCCGTCCTACGACTTCTCGAATGCCTGGCCGAAGCGGATCTCGTTCCGCACCGGCAGCATCATCACCGGCGTCCTCGGGATCCTCATCCAGCCCTGGCTGCTGTACCAGGACCCGCACGTGTACATCTTCACCTGGCTGGGCTTCTACGGCGGCGCCACCGGCGCCATCGCCGGCGTGCTCATCGCCGACTACTGGCTGATCCGTCGGACGAACCTGAATCTGGCCGACCTGTACCGACCGTCCGGCATCTACCGGTACGTGAGCGGCTGGAACTGGCGGGCGGTGGTCGCGCTGCTGGTCGGCATGTTCGTCGCGTTGGGCGGCGCCTACTCGGCGACCAACGCCGACGGCTCGGCCAGCGGCCCGTTCCCGCCCGGCGGGATCTTGGGCTTCCTGCACGTCCAGCTGCCCTGGGGCGGCTACCTGTACGACTACAGCTGGGTTCTGGGCCTGATCGTGTCGTTCGTCCTCTACTGGGTGTTCACGCGCTTCGTGCCGCAGCGCGAAGCGACACCGACCGGCGCGGCGCAGCCGGCCTGAGTCAACGGACCGGGCTCCGCCCGGATTTCCACGCGTCGCACGAGCGAGGCCCCTCCGCCCGGAGGGGCCTCGCCGATTGCCTGAGTCATGTCGCCACACGACCGCACAGGTCAGGGGCGATCAGCAGATCCGGGGCAGCTGCTCCCCCACCAGCATGTCGACGATCCGCTCACTGCCGACGAGGGTGCGGATCGTGACCATGCCCGGATGGTCCGCCACCACCTCGCCGATCCGGGCCGCCTCGGCACCCTCGGGGAGCGCCCGCATCGCCGCCAGCACCGCCTCGGCAGACACGGCCGGCACGATCGCCACCAGCTTGCCTTCGTTGGCCACGTGGAGCGGGTCCAGGCCCAGGAACTCGCAAGCGGCGCGGACCGGCCCCGGGATCGGGATCGCCGGCTCGTCGAGCACCATGCCGACCCGCGAGGTCCCGGCGATCTCGTTGAGCGCCGACGACAGGCCGCCGCGGGTGGGGTCGCGAAGCACGTGGACGTCCGGCTCCACCGCCAGGATCGCCGAGACCAGCCCGTTGAGCGCCTGGGTGTCCGACGCGATCTCGACCTCGAACTCGAGACCCTCACGAACGCTCATGATGGCGACCCCGTGGAGCCCGATGGGGCCCGACACGATGACCGCGTCGCCCGGCTGCGCCCGGTCCGCGGCGGGCGCGACGCCCTCGGGCACCACGCCGATGCCGGCGGTGTTGACGAACAGCCGGTCGGCCGCACCGCGTCCGACGACCTTGGTGTCCCCGGTGACGATCCGCGCGCCGGCCCGCGAGGCCGCCTCCGCCGCGGAGACCGTGATGAGCCGAAGCTCCTCGAGCGGCAGGCCCTCCTCGATCACGTAGGCAAGGCTGATCGCCAGCGGCTGCGCACCCATCATCGCGAGGTCATTGAGGGTGCCGTTGACCGCGAGCTCGCCGATGTCGCCACCCGGGAACCGGATCGGCGACACCACGAACGAGTCGGTGGTGAACGCAAGCCGGCCGGCCGGCACGTCGACTACGGCGGCATCGTTGAGCGGACCGCCGGGCGAGGCCGTGCCGAGCGCAGGTGCCAGGACGTCGCGCATCAGGGCGTTCGACAGCTGGCCACCCGAGCCGTGGCCCAGGATCACCCGCTGGTCCTCGGGGATGGGCGCCGGGCAGGCGATGCCCTCGGCGTCGATCGTGACCCGGGGCTCGTCTGACGTGGTCATCGCGCCGCCTCCTGGGGGGAGGATGCCACGGACGGGGACGAGGGCACGGGCACCAGCGGCAGGGCGCCGCTGAAGCCGCCCGTTGCGGCCAGGCCGCGGCCCGCGGCGTAGAACGCCGCGCACGTCCCCTCGGAGCTGACCATGGGCGCCCCCAGCGGCTGCTGCGGCGAGCACAGCGTCCCGTAGGCGGTGCATTCGAGCGGCGTCCGCTCGCCGGTGAGGATGGCGCCCGCGATGCAGGCCGGGTGCTCGTTGGTCCGGATGTCGCCCACCTCGAACCTGGTCTCCGCATCGAACCGCGCGTACTCGGGCCGCAACCGGTAGCCGGACATCGGGATCTCGCCCACGCCGCGCCACTTGCGGTGGCCGACCTCGAACACCTTGAGCACCTGCTGTTGCGCGGCGGGCACACCCTCGCGGGTCACCGCCCGCGTGTACTGGTTCTCGACCTCGAACCGCCCCTCCTCGAGCTGGCGGATCGCCATCAGGATGCCCTCGAGCAGGTCGAGCGGCTCGAACCCGGTGACCACGATCGGGACCCGGTACTTCGCGGCGATCGGCTCGTACTCGGTCCAGCCCATGATCGCGCAGACATGACCAGCGGCCAGGAACGACTGGACCTGGTTGGTCGGCGAGTCGAGCAGGGCGGTCATCGCGGGTGGGACGAGGACGTGCGAGACGAGGACGCTGAAGTTGTCGATCCCGCGCCGGGCAGCCTCCGCCACGGCCATCGCGTTGGCGGGCGCGGTGGTCTCGAAGCCGACCGCGAAGAACACGACCTGGCGGTCGGGGTTGGCAAGCGCGATCTTCAGTGAATCGAGCGGGCTGTACACGATCCGGACATCGGCGCCGCGGGCCTTGAGGGCAAGCAGGTCCGTGGTCGAGCCGGGCACGCGCAGCATGTCGCCGTAGCTGGTGAAGATGACGTCGGGCCGGGCCGCGATCGCCAGTGCCTTGTCCACCTGCTCGAGCGGCGTGACGCAGACGGGGCAGCCGGGACCGTGGATCATCCGGACGCCCTCGGGCAGCGCCTCGTCGATCCCCTGCTTGACGATCGTGTGCGTCTGGCCGCCGCAGACCTCCATCATCGTCCACGGCCGGGTCGTGATCCGATGGATCTCGGTCAGCAATTTGCGGGCGAGCACGGGGTCGCGGTACTCGTCGAGGTACTTCATGCGACCGGCTTTCCGGGCATCGACGGCGGCTGCGCCGGATTGAAGGTGAGCGCCTCCGGTGTGTCGTCGCTCACGATCGCGGGCTGGTCCATCCCGGCACCCATCGTCATCAGCTCGGGCTCCATCACGCCCATGCTGTCGAGGATCTCGAGCGTCTTCAGCGCCTCGTCCTCGTCGACCTTCGAGATCGCGAACCCGACGTGGACGATGACGTAGTCACCGACCTCGATCTCGGGCAGGTACGCGAGGCAGGCGTCCTTGCGCACGCCACCGAAGTCGACCTTGCCCATCGCGAGCCCCGCCTCGTCGCGGATCTCGGTGACCTTGCCCGGAATGCCCAGACACATGCGATCAGCCCTCCTGCCCCGCGGCCCGCGCCGCATTGAAGCCGGCGGGCAGGACCATCGTGGTCGCGCCTGCTGCCAGCCTGGCCGCGGCAACCGCGGCCTGACCGTAGCTCACCCCGCCGTCGTTGACGGGAACCTGCCGGTTGATGAACGTCTCGAACCCGTCCCCGGCCAGCCGTCGGAGCATCGCCGACGCCAGGCGCCGGTTCTGGAACACCCCGCCCGACAGGCAGACGATGCCCACGCCGGTGCGCGACCGGGCGTCCGCGAGCAGCTCGCGGGTCACCTCGATCACGGTCTCCTGGAACGCTGCCGCCAGCAGGGCCACCGGCCTGTCGCTCGCGACGCCCTCGAGCAGGGCCGCCAGGGTGGGACGCGGGTCGTACACCTGCAGCCCGTCGCTGCGCCGGATCGCGAACGGAAGGGGGCCCGTCCGCCGCTCCCCGGCCGCGAGCTCGAGGTCGATGGCGGCCTGCGCCTCGTACTCGGCGACGTCGCGGATCCCCAGCAACGCGGCTGCCGCGTCGAACAGGCGTCCCGCCGACGAGGCGATCGGTGCGTTGAGCCCGCGCGCGATCTGCTGTCGGACGAGCGCGACCTCGCGTGGATCGAGCCGCTCGAGGAGGGCCGGGGCAAGCGCCGGCAGATCGTCGCCGCTCCTGGATCCGGTCGCGCCGTCGTCGTCGAACGCCTCGGCCCCGAACAGGTAGCCCAGCGCCATCCGGTAGGGACGCCTCACCGCCAGCGCCCCGCCCGGCAGCGGCGCCCGGCCGAACCGTGCCAGCCGCGTGTACCCGCGCAGATCGGCGAGCAGGATCTCGCCGCCCCACAACGTGCCGTCGTCGCCCATCCCCAGCCCGTCGTAGGCGACGCCCAGGAACGGTTCGGCCACCCCGTGCTCGGCCGCGCACGACGCCACGTGGGCATGGTGGTGCTGGACGGCGATCCGGCGATCGGCGGCGAACCGGTCGATCGCGTACTTGGTGGACAGGTACTCCGGGTGGAGATCATGGACGACCACCTCAGGCTCCAGCGCCAGCAGCCGCGACAGGTGGGCGAGGCCGTCGGTGAACGCACGGTGGGTCGCCAGGTCCTCGAGATCGCCGTTGTGCGGGGCGACGTGGGCGCGAGCGCCCCGGGCGAGGGTGAACGTGTGCTTGAGCTCGGCGCCCACCGCGAGCAGCGGAACCGGCGTCGCGATCGGCAGCGGCATCGGCTCCGGGGCATAGCCGCGGGCGCGCCGCACGACCGACTCCCGGCGGGCCACCACGCGGGTGACCGAGTCGTCGTACCGGGCCCGGATCTCGCGATCGTGGGCAAGGAAGCCGTCCGCCAGGCCGCCCAGCCGGACCAGCGCGTCCTCGTCGTCGGTCGCCAGCGGCTCGTCCGTGAGGTTCCCGGAGGTGAGCACGATCGGACGCGCGACGGCCTCAAGCAGCAGGTGGTGGAGCGGCGTGTAGGGCAGGAACACGCCCAGCCGCCGGTTCCCCGCCGCGACGGACGGCGCCAGGGCGGGATGGCCATCACGCCGGGCTTCGAGCAGCACGATCGGCCGGGCGGGCCCGGTCAGCAGCACCTGCTCGAGGCGCCCGATGCGGCATAGCGCCGCGGCCGCCTCCATGTCGCGGACCATGATCGCGAACGGCTTCGCCCAGCGGCGCTTCCGGTCACGCAGGCGGGCAACGGCGGCGTCGTCGGTGGCGTCGCAGGCGAGGTGGTAGCCGCCCAGACCCTTGATCGCGACGATCGCCCCGTCCGCCAGCGCGCCGACCACCCGCTCGAGGGCCGCCTCCTCGGCGGCGACCGGCGCCGGGGCGCCCGTGGGCCGCCAGGTCAGGCGGGGTCCACACGCGGGGCACGCAATGGGCTCGGCGTGGAACCGCCGGTCGGCGGGATTCCGGTACTCGGCTGCGCAGGCCGGGCACAGGGAGAACTGCCGCATCGTCGTCTGCTCGCGGTCGTACGGCAGCTGGTCGATGATCGTTGCCCGCGGCCCGCAGTTGGTGCAGTTGGTGAACGGATAGCGATACCGGCGGTCGGCGGGGTCGAACAGCTCCCGCAGGCAGTCGTCGCAGGTCGCGATGTCCGGCGGGAACAGCCGCTCGGTGGCGGCCGCGGCGACGCTCTCGTCGATGGCGAACGGGATCGGCAGCTCGTCGATCGGCAGCCCGTCCTCGCCCGGCGCAATCGCGGCAACGGTCACCCGGTCGACACGCGCGCGTGGCGGGGCATCGGTGCGCAGCCGACGCACGAAGACGTCGAGCGCGGCAGCCGGACCGGCGATCTCGATCTCGACCCGGCCCGCGGCATTTCTAATCCGGCCCGCGAGCGCGAGCTCGGTCGCCAGGCGCCACACGAACGGACGGAACCCGACACCCTGGACGACACCCTCGACGATGACGGCCCGGGCGGCGTGCGCGGAGCTGGCGGCCGGGACGCACACGTCCGGGCGGACGGTTGCAGCCATGGACCAAGCGTCTGCTGCCTGACCTCCTGCTCAACCTGCCGAACGGCCCTCATTCGACCCCCCTGACCGGACGGTCCCAGACGCCGCTTGGCCAGGCCATCCGGAGGGGGTTTCCCCGCTCGCCCACGGCCCCGGCCTGACGAGCTCGGGGGCGGGCTCCGGGTCCGGGGTCAGGGACCGGGGGTCGCGGTCCCGTCCGAGCTGGTCGGGACCTCCGTAGGCGTCGCCGTCGGCTCAGCGATCGGCGCAGGGGTTGCGATCGGCGCAGGGGTTGCGGTCGGCGCAGGCGTCGGTGTCGGCGTAGGCCTGGCCGAAGGCGTTGCCGTCGGGGCGGGCGTCGGCGGTGGCGCCTCGGCGTCGGCGTGGGGGCCAACGTCGGTGCGGGCGTCGGCGCAGGCGTTGCCGTCGGGCGCGGCGCAGGCGTTGGCGCCAGGGTGGGCGCCGGCGTCGGTGTCGGTGTGGGCACCGGCTCCTCGGCCGGCAGTCCGCTTCGGACCGGCAGCAGGATGACCCAGCGGTGGTACCACTCCGATGGGCCGTGGGACGGAGCCACGGCGCTTCGAATGGTCCCGGCCGTCAGCGGGTCGTCATACGGGCTGTCCGTCTCCCGATAGGCCTGGAAGCGAAGCCGGACCGGCCCGCGCTTGAGCTGCCGCTTGCTCAGACGCCGGTTTCTCGCGTTGTCGCGGCGGAGCGGATCCGACAGGTACACGTAACGCACGGCGAAGTGGTTCGAGACGCGGGGGTCCTCGCCGGTGACCACGTACCCGGTCATGACCTGGGCGTGCCCGCCGGCCCACCCCAGGATGCCCACCGGCATCCCGAGCCGGGCGATGGCCTTGACCGCCGCCTTGAGGGCGCGGTTCATCGTCTTGTAGGCACGATCCTGATACACCTGCTCGGCCGGGTCGGTCATCGCCGCCGCGCCCCAGCCGTAGGCGTTGAGCGCGTTTCGCCAGCCGTGCGCGTCGGACCCGGCTGACGTCGAGCGCAGCGTGTCGTTGGTGCGCTCGAACGCGAGGATCGAGGTCAGGTCTCGAGGGTTGGTGCTGCTGTTCTTGGCCCTGGTGGGCGTCCAGATGAACCCGTTGCCCCCCGTGCCATCGTAGGCGATGGTGTTGAGCATGGTCATCGCCGACGCCGCGGTGCACGCCGTGTAGTACGGATCCTGGTACAGGAACGCGCTCGACACGTAGAGGTTGCGGCTCCAGGTCGCGGTCGCGGTCGCACCCGCGGGCACCACGCCCATCAGCACGATCGCGGCGAGGAGCGGCGCCAACAGCGCGCCAGGCCGCCTGCGAACCGCGCGCGGACCGGCTCGAAGCAGGGCACGGTCAGGGACGGCTGGCTCGATCTGTGGGCCTGTCAAGTTTCCCCCCGTGGCTGGACATCACGCAAGGGACGCAATGGGCAGCTCCAACCATCTGCCGCGGCCAGGGGTCGGTCAAGCCGTACCTTCGGCCCTGGGGGGCGGTTCCTGACGCGACGGAGAAGGTTTCGAGCGAGGGGCCCGCGACCCGACGATCGGGCACCCGGGAGCCGTTCGCCACACGGTCGCCGGTACACTTGCGGGCATGGCCGGGACGAGTGCCGCCGCAGGCGGCGGAGGCGCAGCGCTCGAGGCCCAGGTCATCACCGTCGCCGGGCCGCGTCCCGCAATCTCACTCGGTGTGGTCGACGCCCACGATCACCTGATCCTCGATACGCCGGCGCTGCCGGGCCAGGCCATCGGCGACGTCGACCGGGTCGTGGAGGAGGTCCTCGACGCGCGCTCCACGGGTATCGCCTGCATCGTCGAGATGACCCCGATCGGTCTTGGACGGGACCCGGCCGCGATGCGCCGAATTGCGGACGAGACGGGCGTCGCGATCATCGCGGCCAGCGGCTATCACCGCGATGCGCACTACCCGGCGGCCCACTGGGTCCACGAGGCCACCGTGGAGACCCTGGCCGACCGGATCGTCGACCGACCTGACCGTGGGCATGCATCCGGCTGACTGGCTCGACCCGTCGCTGCCGCTGGACGCGGCACGGGCCGGAGCGATCAAGGGTGGCGCCTCGTACCACCGCGTCACCCGCGGCGAGCGGCGCCGGCTGGAGGCCATCGCCGGTGCCGCCGCGGCGACCGGCGCCGCGGTCCTCGTCCACTCGGAGGTGGGCACGGCGGGCCACGAGATCGTCGACCTGCTCGAGGCGGGCGGTCTCGGGCCCGATCGGATCGCGCTTGCCCACCTCGACCGGAACCCGGACGCCGAGATCCACGCGGAGCTGGCCGATCGTGGCGTGACGCTCGAGTACGACACGATCGGCCGGACCAAGTACCACCCCGACAGCGTGGTCCTGGACCTGATCGAGGCGGTCGCCACGGCCGGGCACCTCGAGCGGATCGTCCTCGGGCTGGACCTCGGCACGCGCGACTACTTCCGCGCGTTCGACGGCGGCCCCGGGCTGCGCTATCTGATGGCGACGTTCGTGCCCAGGCTTCGCCGCCGGCTGGGGGACGAGGCGGTCGAGCGGATCCTGGTCAGCAACCCGGCCCGGCTGTACGCCCTTCGCCCCGCGGGTGAGAGCGCGTCATGACCGCCGCGTACGACGTGGTCGTCATCGGCTCCGGGTCGGCCGGATCCGCGGCGGCCATCACGGCAGCACGGCACGGCGCCCGGGTCCTGCTGGTCGACCGCCTCGCGTTCATGGGCGGCACCTCGACCGCGGTGCTGGACACCTTCTACGCGTTCTACACGCCGGGCGAGCGACCGAGGCGGGTCGTCGGCGGTCTCGGCTGGGAGGTGGCGAGCGCGCTGCGCGAGGCGGGCGTCGCCTTCGAGCGCCCGAACACCTACGGCGCTGGTACGGGTGTCACCTACGATGCCGAGGCGCTCAAGGTCCTCTGGGAGCGACTGGCGACGGAGGCCCGCGTGGACCTCCTGCTGCACACCTGGGCGACCGGGGTCCGCGTGGAGCAGGGACGCCTGGCGGCCGTGCGGCTGTGGAACAAGGGCGGCGAGCGGTGGGTCGAGGCGGCCGCGTTCGTGGATGCGTCCGGCGACGCGGACGTATGCGCGTTCGCCGGGGTCCCCCACGACGCGCCCTCGAGCGCCCATCCCGTGCAGTCGCTCTCGACCCTGTTCAAGGTCGCCAACGTCGATGTCCCGCGGGCCTCGGCCGTGCCCAAGTCCGAGCTGTGGCAGCGCATGCGCGAGGCGGCGGCCAGCGGCGCCTATCACCTGCCGCGGGTGGAGGGCTCCTGGCACCGAACCCCATACGATGGCGTCGTGTTGGTCCACATGACCCGGATCCCGAACGTGGACGCGACGGATCCCGAGCAGCTCACGGCCGCCGAGCTCGAAGGCCGGCGCCAGGTGCAGGAGTACCACCGCTTCCTGCGCGACCGGGTGCCCGGGTTCGAGCGGGCGGTGATCGTGGCGACCAGCCCGGCGATCGGCATCCGCGAGAGCCGGCGGGTGCATGGCGACTACCGGCTGACACGTGACGACGTCCTGGGCGGGCGCCGGTTCGACGACGAGATCGCGCTGTGCGGCGCGCCGATCGAGGACCATCACGCGGGCGACGACACGGACTGGCGGTACGTGGGCGAGGGCGGCGTGTATGGGATCCCGTACCGGTCGCTGCTGCCGCAGGGCATCGAGGGCCTGCTGGTGGCCGGCCGCTGCTTCTCGGCAACCCACGATGCGCATGCGTCCGCCCGCTCGATGGCCACCTGCATGGCGATGGGCCAGGCGGCCGGGAGCGCGGCGGCGATGGCGGCGGCGACCGGCACGACGCCGAGGCAGGTCGACGCCGGCGAGCTTCGGGCACGCCTGGCGCGCGACGGCGCCCTGTTCGAACCGGTGAGCACCGAGGTGGCGGTGGCATGACGGTCGAGGAGCTTCGGTCCGGTGGCGTCGCCCAGGCGGTGCGTCGCAGCCGGCTGATCGTGGTGCTTCGACGGGTCTCCCCGCTAGCGGCGCTGCTGGCCACCGTTGCCGAGCTGGCGGATGCCGGTGTCCGCGCGTTCGAGATCACCTTCGATGCGCCGTCAGCGGCGCCCGACCTGGCGGCCGTTCGGGATCATCTGGCCGCGCGGTCCGACGGCCCGTTCCTGGTCGGGGCGGGCACGGTCACCGATCGCGACCAGCTCGAGGCCGCCCGCCGCGCCGGTGCCGACTTCGCGGTCGCGCCGCTGCTGGACACCGGGCTGGTGGCGGGCTCCATCGCCCGGGGCCTGCCGTTCATCCCGGGGGCATTCACGCCGACCGAGGTGGCGGCGGCGTGGGCGGCCGGGGCGACGTTCGTCAAGCTGTTCCCGGCCTCCGCCGTCGGTCCCTCGTTCGTCCGGGAGCTCCGCGGACCGATGCGCGAGGTGCCGCTGATCCCGACCGGCGGTGTGGACGGGACGAACGCGCGGGCATTCCTCGACGCCGGCGCAGCCGCGGTCGGGATCGGGAGCGCGATCGTGCGAGCGGACGCGGCCACTCGCCGCTCGATCGTGGCGGCCGTCCTGCCGGACACGAGCAAGGCGGGGTAGGCGGCATGTCCCGGTTTGCCGGCCGAAACGTCCTGGTCACGGGCTCGACCGGCATGGCCGAGTCGGCGATCCGGGCCATCGCAGGCGAGGGCGGCTCCGTGTTCGCGGTCTCGCGGACGGAGGCGCATCTGCGCGCCCTCGCGGATGCCCTCGGATCGGTCGGGTCCAGGTTCGTCTGGCGAGTGGCGGACCTGCGTCGCGAGGCGGAGGTCGAGGCTGCATTCGACGCCTTCGACGCCGCCGTGGGCCGTCTCGACGCCGTGTACAGCGTGGCGGGCATCTCCGGACGGCGGTTCGGGGACGGACCGCTCCACGAGGCCACGCTCGAGGGCTGGGACTCGACGCTGAGCGCCAATGCCACCAGCCAGTTCCTGGTCGCGCGGGCCGCCGTTCGGCGGATGCTGGCGCAGGCGCCGGACGCGGTGGGCAGCCGCGGCTCGCTGCTGTTGATGTCGAGCACCCTCGCCTCCCGCCCGGCGCCCGCCTTCTTCGCCACCCACGCCTATGCCGCCAGCAAGGGTGCGATCGAGGGCCTGGCCCGGGCGCTGGCGGCCTACTACGCGCCGCACGGGATCCGGGTCAACGTCATCGCGCCTGCCCTCATCGCGACGCCGATGAGCCGCCGGGCCCAGGACGATCCGGCGATCCTCGCCTACCTCGCCCAGAAGCAGCCGCTGGCAGGCGGCCCGATCGCCGCGGAGGCCGTGACCCCGACCGCGCTCCACCTACTGAGCGACGAGGCCCGGATGATCACCGGCCAGGTGGTCGCCGTCGACGGGGGCTGGAGCGTCAGCGAGCCACGCGCGTAGCGCGGCGACGCCGCAGGTCCGAGGACGGCTCAGGCAGCCTCGATCCAGCCGCGGCCGCGGGTGACCCGGCGCACCTCGAGGTCGTCGGTGAGCTCCACCAGATGCGCCCGTCGTCCCACGGCGATCCGGCCCCGATCCGTCTCGCCCAGCAGGGCCGCCGGGTTGGCAGACGCCGCCGCCACCGCCGCCTCGAGCGACGTTCCTTCCCGGACGAGGTTGCGAACCGCCGTGTCGAGCGCGATCACCGAGCCCGCCAGGGTCGTCGTCCCGAGCAGTGTGGCGCGCCCGTCGCGCACCTCGACCTCGAGCCCGCCCACGATCGTGCGACCATCGCCCATGCCGGCCAGCGGCAGGGCGTCGCTGACCAGGAGCAGCCGGTCGGCGGGCTTGGTCCGGGTGATGATCGGCCACAGCGCCGGATGCACGTGGTTGCCGTCCGCGATCAGCTCCACGTAGGCGTCGTCATCGGTCAGCGCGGCGACCGCGAGCCCGGGGGCCCGATGGTCGACCCCGGTCATCGCGTTGAACACGTGAGTGGTGGTCAGGCCGCCGGCGGCGTAGCCGGCACGAGCCTCCTCGAGCGTCGCCGCGGAGTGGCCCATCGAGGCCGCGATCCCGCGGGCTGCCAGGCGGCGCACCAGGTCGAGCGCCCCGGGCAGCTCGGGCGCGATCGTCATCACCCGCAGCCCCTCGAGCAGCGGCTCGATGGCCGCGTCGCCCAGGTCAGCCGGCGCGCGGAGCAGGGCCGGGTCGTGCGCGCCCTTGCGGGCGGGCGCCAGGAACGGGCCCTCGAGATTGAACCCCAGCGGCTCCGCGCCGTCGGATGGGGCAACCGGGATCCAGCCGCGCACGCGATCGGCGAACCGGGGCAGGTCGGCTTCCGACAGCGAGGGGGCGGTCGGCAGGAACGACGTCACGCCCCGGCGGAGCAGCGCGCGGGCCATCCCCGACAGCGCCGCGGCGTCACCGGTGGCGGAGTGGCCGCCCCAGCCGTGGACGTGGACGTCGATGAACCCGGCAGCGATCAGTGGTCCACGGGCGGCCGTGGCATCCGGCTCGACCACCGAGATCCGGCCGTCCTCGATCTCGATCCGGCCGGGCACGACCCCGCGGGCCAGCACCAGCCGGCCGGCAATGAGCTCAGCCACGGCCGGCCTCGCGGAGCGCCTGCCACATCGCGATCACATTCTCGGGCGGCACGTTGGGCTGGATGTTGTGGACCGCCGCGAACACGAAGCCCCCGCCCGGCGCGAGATCGGCCACGCGCCGGCGCACCTCGGCCCGCACCTCATCGGGCGTCCCGGAGCCCAGCATCCGCTGTGTGTCCACGCCGCCACCCCAGAACACGAGGTCGCGACCGAACTCGCGCTTGAGCGCCGCCGTGTCCATCCCTGCCGCCGAGACTTGCACGGGGTTCAGGATATCAACGCCGATCTCGATCAGGTCTGGGATCAGGTCGCGGACGGCGCCGCACGTGTGGAAGAAGACCCTGGCATCGGTGTGCGCATGGAGGAACGCGAACAGCTCCCGGTGGAGCGGCTTGACCAGCTCGCGATACATCCGCGGTGAGAACAGGGTTCGGTCCTGGCCCCCCAGATCGTCCGCCTCGCCCACCACGTCGACGAACCCGCCAACGAGCGGCAGGGCCCGCGACCAGTACTCGAGCTTGACCTCGAGGATGCGCTCCATCACGCGGCGAGCGAGCGCCGGGTCCCCGGCCAGGTCGAGATAGCCGTTCTCGAACCCGCGCAGCTTGAACAGGCCCTCGGTGAGACCGCCGCAGATCGAGCCCAGCTGGACCGCGCGGCCCTCCTCGGTCGCGTAGCGACGGGCCGCCTCGGCCATGCCGTCGTATCGCCCGGCGTCCGCGGCATCCGGCCAGGCGAACGCATCCACCGCCGCCAGGTCGATGTCCCCCGCGAGCGGCGGCGCAAACGAGTCGTAGTACAGGCCGCCGTCGAGCGGCATCTGGCGGCCGACGCCCCACTCGTCGGTGTACGTCCGGTGCTCGCCGTCGTCCCGGAACTCGCGCCGGTAGGTGGTCGGGCCGCGGGGCGTCACGCCGCGGACGTCGGCGCCCAGCACGTCGAGCACGTCGAGCTCGACGTCGGCCAGCTGCTGGGTAAGGTCGGCGACCCGAGGCTCGCGCCGGTCGAGGCCGAGCGCCGGTCGGAGCGGCTCGTACGCCCGGATGTGGATGCCGGTGACCCGTGTGCCGCCGAGGTCCAGAGGGATCCGGTCGGGCTCGCGGTGATCGAGCGCGGCCCGGACGCGATCGCGTGAGCTCATCGACATCGATGGGCCGGCGGATCCGCCCGCGGCGGCTGGTGTGCTCACCCCGGTCACGCGTCCGCCGGCATCAATAGCCCACCGAGGGCATGTACGCGCCCTCGGGCTCCTGGTACAGCCCGATGGTCATCATGTTGAGCACGAAGAACACCCGCAGGCCCCGGTCGAGGCACCACCGGAACAGGTCGTTGTTCGCGAGCGGCACCAGGAACCCCGGCGTACCGAAGTCCCGAGCCTCGCAGATCAGGGCCCGCATGTCGTCGTTGGTCTCGGCCACCGAGTGGGCGAAGTAGTTGATCTTCGTCGTATAGCCGGTGATCCGGCCCAGCCGCTCGACGACCCGAGCATCGCCGGTCTCGATCGCCTCGTGCAGCTCACCGTCCCGGGTGTGGCCGTGGATCCGGAGGCACAGGGAGTTGCAGGCGTACTCGTCATCGACCGTCGCCGGTCGCACTTCGTAGCCCGGGATCGACTGCCGGATCGGCGTCCCGTGCATCGCCGCGAACGACCCGCGGACCTCCATGCCCAGCTTGGCGTACAGGCTGAGCGACCGGTTGTGATAGGCGATCTGGAGCAGCCGGACGCCCGGTGCCCGCCGTGCGTGCGCCCGTTCGAGCACCGCGTCCATGAGCAGCCGCCCGACGTGCTGGTCCTGGACGGAAGGGTCGACGCTGATCGGCCCGACCGCCGAGATGACACCCCGCTCGTCGAGGAAGTTCGACCCGACCACCCGGCCGTCGAGCTCGGCCACGACGCTGTGGATGCGCGGGTGGTTGATCAGCCACCGGATCGGCTGGGAGGCCGCCTCGACCGTCGGGAAGTCGTGGGGGAAGCCGTGCTCGTCGGCGAGCGTGGCGAACGCCTCGTAGCAGATCCTCCCGGCCACCTGCCAGTCGCCGTCCACCGCTTCGCGAACGACGACCCCGACCCCCTGCCGGACCAGCGTGTGCATCCCTTCCTCCTAACCGGCCGCGACCGGAACCGGATCGCCGCCGGTGGGCGTGTAGTAGCGGCGGTACTCGGCCGGCGACACCGCGCACGACCGGTAGAAGACCTTGTAGAACTGGTGGAGATTGGTGTAGCTCACGGCGCGCGCGATCTCGGCGACCGACAGGTCCGTGCCCAGCAGCAGCCGCTTGGCCTCGGACACCCGGACCTGGGTGACGTACTCCTTGAAGCTCACCCCGGTCACATCCTTGAACACGTGCCGGACGCGGGACGGGCTGACGTGCACGAGGTCGGCCACGTCGTCGAGCGTGATGCTTTCGCGGCAGTGGCCGTCGACGTAGGCGAGCACGGGCCGGATCTGCTCGCGGCGATCGGCCGCCGCGCGCGCTGCGTCGGATGTCGTGCGAGCGCCCGGGCGGGCGTTGGCGAGGGCGAGCGCGAGACGAAGGGTGGCGTCGACGAGATGACGCTCGGCAGGGTCATGGCGGTCCCAGGTAGCTCGCAGCCGCCCGAGCACCTGGGCGATCTCGCCGGCCAGCGGAGACGACGCGCGGATCCTGGGCGATGCGGTCCGCTCGTCGGCCCGAAACGGGGCGAGATATCCGAGGTCCAGCTCCCGGCAGCCGGGCCCCGCGATCAGCTCCGGCCGGAACAGGACCAGCAGCAGCCGGAGCGACCGGCCTGGGTCGGCCAGGGCCACGTGGGGCTGGCTGTTGTCGATGAAGAAGATGTCGCCCGCGTCCGCTGCCAGGGCCCGCCGCCCGAACATGAACGAGCCATGGCCCTCGAGGACGAGCGCGATCTCGAAATGGTCGTGCCAGTGCATCGGATCGCGGTCCCCGCGGGCTGTGTAGTCGAGCACCGCGAGCGGAAAGCCCGGGTCCATGTCCTGCTGCCAGACGTAGACGGCCATGGATCCACCCTGCCAGCCGCGCAGCCGCATCGGACAGGGCCACATGGAGCGTTTCGGGTGCGACGTCCGGGTCGGGCAGCCGCTTCTGCCACTTCATCGACCCGGTCTGGCATTGTCCCGCCGCCGGGCCGGGACCAGCATCGAGAGGTCGAGATCTGCACGTCACGCCAGGAGCAATCCGGTCATGGCCTTCCCCACCCTGTTCAGTCCCCTCCAGCTCGGCTCGATCGAGCTCCCCAATCGCATCGTCCACGTGCCCACGGACATCAGCTCCTCGCACGCCGACGGTGAGGTCAGCGAGCGCGACATCCACCATCACGGCGACATCGCCCGCGGCGGGACCGGGTTCATCATCGTGGGCGCCACCACGCCCGACATGAAGACCGGCCGACCGACGGTGACCTGCCTGGTGGCCGACGGCGACAACTACGTCCCGGGTCTCGCCCGGCTGGCCGAGTCGATGCACCGCTACGGGGCGAAGTGCGCCGTCCAGCTCCAGCACCCCGGGCGGCAATGCGCGATCCCGCGCTACAACACCCTGGGCGCGACCGATCGCGTGCTCAAGCTGCCGTGGTCGGCGGGGCACGAGATCATCTACGAGAACGCGGAAGAGAAGGGCAAGGAGATCCGCGAGGCGTCGATCGCCGAGATCCTGGAGCTGGTCGATCTGTTCAGCGAGGCCGCCTGGCGTGTCAAGCAGGCAGGCTTCGACGCGGTCGAGCTCCACGCGGCGCATGGCTACCTGCTGTCCGAGTTCATGAGCCCCTACCTCAACATGCGCACCGACCGGTTCGGTGGCTCGTTCGAGAACCGGATGCGCTTCCCGCTCGCGGTCATCGACTCGATCAAGAAGAAGTGCGGCCGGAACTACCCGATCCTGGTCCGCTACTCGTTCGAGGAGTGGTGCCCGGGCGGCCGCGACATGGAGGAGGGCCTCGAGACGGCGCGGGTCCTGGAGCGCGCCGGCGTGGCCGCCCTCGACCTGTCGCAGGGCATGCAGGAGAGCCCGGGCGCCGGGTTCGACCCGATGCAGTACCCGCAGGGCTGGGCGACGTACGCGGCCGAGGCGACCAAGAAGATCGTGAAGATCCCGGTCATCACCTCGCATTCGCTCCGCGACCCCGAGTACTGCGAGCAGATCCTGGCCGAAGGCAAGACCGATCTCGTCGGCCTCGCCCGCCAGCTCCTGGCCGATCCCTACTGGCCCGTCAAGGCCAAGTACGGCAAGGTCCGCTCGATCCGCAAGTGCATCTCGTGCCTCGGCGGCTGCTGGCAGGAATCGCTGATGGCCAAGCACGAGATCCAGTGCTCGATCAACGCAGCCTGCGGCAACCCGGCCTATGCCGACATGCAGCGGACGACAAGGCCGGTCAAGGTCGCGGTCGTCGGCGGCGGACCCGCCGGCATGGAGGCAGCGCGGATCGCCTCGGAGCGCGGGCATCTCGTCACCCTGTACGAGAAGGCTGGTGAGCTGGGCGGCGCGATGCTCTACGTGTGCATGGTGCCGGGCAAGGAGAAGATGCGCTGGTACCTGGACTGGATCCGCGACCAGCTGCTCGACCTCAACGTCGACATCCGCCTCAACCACGCGCCGACCGTGGACGAGCTGCGCGGTTTCGACCTCGTCCTCAACGCCACCGGCGCCCGGTCGTACGTGCCTGAGGTCGTCGGCGACACGTCAACGGTCGTGCCGTTCGAGGAGGCCATGGCCTGCCCCAAGGTGGCCTGCGAGTGCCATCCGGGCGGGCGCAAGATGCACAAGCTGGGCGCGCGCGTCCTGCTGTGGGGCGACCACTACGCCGCCACCGACACGGCCGCCTGGCTGGCCGACATCGGCAAGCAGGTCACGATCGTGACCGAGAACCGCGAGTTCGCGGCGGAGACCGAGGTCATCCACCTCTACGTGCTGCGCAAGCGGTTCGAGCAGGGCGACGCCGAGGTCCTGAGCTCCCGGCCGTACAAGCATCCCGTCAACGTGATCACCTCGACCACCGTGGCCGAGATCCGCGAGGGTTCGGTGGTGCTCCAGGGCCAGGACTTCGGCCGGACCGAGCTCGAGGTCGACGACGTGGTGACCTGCCACGTGCGGCCCGAGCTGGGATTGTTCGAGGAGCTGCGCGCGGCCGGGGTCCACGTGCTCAACGTCGGCGACTCGGTGCGGCCCCGGAACCTGTACCACGCGGTGAGAGAGGGCTCGGCGTTCGGGTTGGCCGTTGACGAGCACCTGCTGTTCAACCCCAACGGCGCGATCCTCGACGACCTGCCGATGGACGTCCTGGCGCAGCTCACCCGCGAGGAGGGGCCGGCCTACACGACGAAGCGGATGATGGAGCTGATCGGCGCGACGGGCTGACCTCGGCGGGCCGATCCGCACATGGCGGGGGCCGCGGCCAGCCTGATCATCGCCACACGTGGACAACCATCCGGCTCGTGCACGACCGCGTTTCGCCGCTCCGGGTCGACCGCCCCACTCAGCCGGGGCCGGCCTCAACGTCGAACCGGACGTCGAGCGCGTAGCGGTTGCCCGGATAGCGGGATTCGGTCGCCTCGATCGATCGGCCGTGCGTGTCCGCGATGATCCGGCGTTCGACGAGCAGCGGGGCGTCCCGAGCGACGCCCAGCAGCCGCACGTCTTCGGGGGTCGCCGCCTCGGCGCGGATCGTGGCGTGGCCCCGCCGCAGGTGCAGGCCGGCGCGGGCCAGCGCCTCGTGCAGGGACCCGATCTCCAGGTCGGTCGACATCACCACGTCGGCGGTGCCATGTACCAGGATCGCCGTCTCCACGGCGATCGGGACGCCGTCGGCCAGGCGAAGCCGTTGCAGCACGACCACCGGCTCCGTCGGCCGCAGTCCGAGCGACCCTGCCTCCGCCGCCGTGGAGGGGCGGATCTCGCGGGCGAGGAGCCTGGAGCTCGGGGTCCGGCCGAGGCGCCGCATCTCGTTGGAGAAGGCCATCAGCCGTTCGGCGAACCGGTGCGCCGGCGGCGCGACGGCGAACGTGCCCCGTCCCGGGATCCGTTGGACGAGGCCGTCCTCGGCGAGCCGCTGCATCGCGTTGCGCGCGGTCATCCTGCTGACCCCGAACTCGCGGCACAGCTCCTCGTCCGAGGGCAGCCGCTCACCCGGGTGCATGGTCCCGAGGCGAGCCCGCAACGCCAGCTCGATCTGGCGGTAGTGCGGCAGCCAGGCGGTCGCGGTCATCGGAGGGGCCTCGTGCCGGCCGTGCCCGCCGGCAGCCAGGCGGTCGCGGTCATCCGACCGCCCCCGATTCCTTGGGCCCGGGCGCGAAGGCCCCGGCCTCGGCGGCTCGCTCGGCACCGTGCACGGCTGCGCCGATCGCCCCGGCCCACGTTCCCAGCTCCGCCCGAACGAGGGTGACCTCGTCGATCGAGGTCGTCGTCACGCGTCGCGCGATCTCGGCCCGGATCGGCTCGAACAGCAGGTCGCCGGCCGCGGCCACGCCACCACCAAGCACGATCCGATCGGGCGACAGGACCGTGATCATGTTCGAGATCCCGATCCCCAGGTAGCGTCCCACGTCAGCCAGCCCGGCCCGGGCGCGTGCATCGCCGGCCAGCGCCGCACGAACCGCCTCCTCGGCGGTCGAGGTTCCGCAGGCGGCCGCGATCTGGTCGGCCCGCGCATACGCCTCCACGCAGCCGCGGTTGCCGCAGCCGCACCAGGGGCCATCCGGATCGATCGTCTGGTGGCCGAGCTCCCCCGCCGTGCCGTCGTGGCCCTGGACGACGTGCCCGTCGACCGCGATGACCCCACCGACGCCCGTGCCGAGCGTGAGACCGACCATCGACGATGCCCCGCGCGCAGCGCCCAGCCGGAGCTCGGCGAGCCCGAACGCCCGGGCGTCGTTGATCAGGAACGCGGGCACCCCGGTCGCGCCGGCCACCGGATCGGCCACGGGGTGCCCGGCCCAGGGTCCGGGCAGGTTGACCAGGAACCGGGTGGTCCCTGCCACTGGGTCGTAGAGCCCGGGCACCCCGATCCCGAGGCTCAGCACCGGGCCCCATTCATCGATCGCGACCGCTGCGACCTCGGCCAGCTGCGCCACCACCGACGCGGGCACGGATGCCGGGTCGGAGACGAGGCGCGTCGGCACCTGGCCGTGGGCGACCGTCGCCCATTCGCCGTCACCATGGTCGACCACGGCCCACTTGAGGTTGGTCGCGCCCAAGTCGAGACCCAGGTGACGGGTCGCGGTTCCCTGCATCATCGCAGTCAACGCCCTCCCGTCCCGACCGCGAAGGCGGCTCAGGCCTCCGCCGTCACCCGCGTGTAGGCGGCCGCCACCGCGACGATGATCGAGCCGAACACGATCTGGCGCCACGGCTCGGGCAGGCCGAGGATGGTCAGCAGCGCGGTGAGCACGGTCAGGATCAGGGCACCCAGGATAGTGCCGGTGAACGTGCCGCGGCCGCCCAGGATCGAGGTCCCTCCGATGACGGCGGCGGCGACCGAGGGCAGCAGCTGCGACTGGACGAGGGTCACGCTGGCCGTGTTGCCCAGGCCGGAATAGAGCAGACCTGCGACACCGGCCAGGACGGCCGAGATGACGTACAGCACGATCAGCACCTGCCAGGATCGCGCGCCGGACAGTCGCGCCGCGACCGGATTGTCGCCGATCGCGAACAGCAGCCGCCCGTAGCCGCTGCGCCGGAGGCCGACCAGGATCAGCGCAGCGAGCGGGACGAACACGATCAGGCTGTACGGAACCACGTCCGCGAACAGGCCGACGCCCACATCCCGCAGCTCGGACGGCACACCGGAGCCGGTCTGCACCATCTGCAGCTGCCAGACGTTGGAGAAGCCGAGCACGACCAGGCCCATGCCCAGGGTCATGATCAGCGGGTGGACGCGGAAGACGGCGACGCCGACGCCGCTGATCAGGCCCGCGACCGCGGCGACCAGCAGCGCAGCAAGGATCGCCAGCGCGACACCACCCAGGGGTCCGACGAGCGTCGCGGTGACGAAGCCGGCCATCGACGCCACGTAGCCCACCGACAGGTCGATGCCGCCCGTCAGCATGGTCAGCGTCTGGCAGCCGGCGAGGATGGCGAGGGGGATCGTGGCCCTGGCGACGACGCCGATCCAGGACGGCCTGACCGTGCCCGGCTGGCCGATCTCGACGGCGAGGACCAGGATCAGCAGCAGCCCGGTGAGCGGGATGAGCGGATAGTCGCGCAGCAGGTTTCGCCACGCGCCGGGCGCGAGGCGGCGACCGGGGGCATCCGCGGCGGCGCTCATGTCCGGCTCCGGCGGATCTGGATCCAGCTGCCCACCATCAGCACTCCGATCAGGATGAAGCCCTGCGCCACGAGGGCCATGTTGGAGTTGATTCTTCAGGAAGGTCATGTCGGTCCGGATCAGCTGCAGCACGAGGACGGCGATGATCGGGCCGAGGACGCCGCCCACGCCGCCGGCCAGGCTGACGCCACCCAGGACGACGGCGGCGATGCTGACCAGGGTGTAGGTCGGCTCCGGGACCGGCGTGCCGATCCCGGTGCTGGCGGTCAGGGACAACCCGCCCAGAGCGGCGAACAGACCGCCGAGGACGTACGAGATGACCTTCGTCCGGCCGACGGCCACGCCGCTCCGAAACGCGGCGAGCTGCCGGCTGCCGATAGCGTAGATCGACAGCCCCAGACGCGAGCGTGAGATAGGTATCCAGACCACGCCCACCACGATCAGCATCACGACTGCCGCCTTCGGGATCAGGTCGCTGCCGACGGAGCCGATCACGAGATCCTTGAGCCACGTCGCTGCGCCGCCGCCGGGCGACGGTCGCACGAGCAGCGCGAAGCCCGACCACACGAAGAAGGTGGCCAGCGTGACGACGATGTCCGGCACGCGTGTCAGCACCACGAGCGTGCCGTTGATCGCACCCAGCACCAGGCCCAGCAGGATGACGCCGATGACGACGGCGACGCCGAACGCCTCGCTCTGGCCCTTCATCAGCTCGGCCGACACGACGCTCGTGAGGGCCATCATCGAGGCGATCGAGAGGTCGATCCCGCCGGCGATGACGATGATCGCCTGCGCAACGGCCGCCATGGCCAGCGGCACGACCGACACGGCCAGGTTCTGGATGCCCAGCGCGCCGTAGTTGGGCTGGATGAGCTTGGTGAACAACAGCAGCGCGGCGAAGAATGCGAGCAGCCCCAGCGTCCAGCCGTTGCGCCGGGCGAGGGCGGCCAGCGTCTCGCGGGGCCGGACGCGCAGGGCGCCGGGGATCCCGGTCGTGACGCTCATGCGCCCGTCCCCGCCACGGCCGCCGCGCCGTTCGCCGGCCCACCCTCCGGCGGCAGGTTGTGCGCCGCGCGCAGCAGAGCCGCCTCGTCGGCCGAGGCGGCGTCGAGCTCGGCGACGACCTGGCCACCGAAGATGACGATCGCACGGTCGCACACGAGCTGGATCTCCTTGAGCTCCGAGGTGTACAGCAGCACCGCGGCACCCGCTTCGGCCAGCTCGCGCAACAGGACGTAGATCTGCTGCTTGGTCCGGATGTCGATGCCACGCGTGGGGTCGAAGCACAGCATCGTCTGCACGCCGCCCGCCACCCAGCGCGCGATGGTGACCTTCTGCTGGTTGCCGCCCGACAGCCGTCGTACCTCGTTGCCGGCTCGGGCATCGATCTGCAGCTTCTCGACCGCACCGTCGACCGTGCGGCCTTCCTCGCCCAGGTCGATCAGGCCCCAGTTGCGCAGCCGCGTGCGGAATGGCAGGGCGACGTTCTCGCGGACCGAGCGCTGCATCAGGAGCGCCTCGGCCCGATCTGCCGGAACGTAGACCAGGCCGGCGCGAATGGCGTCGGCAGGATCACGGAACGAGACCCGCTTGCCGTTGACGAGCAGCTGGCCGGTGGCTGGGCGGGCCGAGCCGGCGAGGATGTCGAACAGCTCGTCCTGGCCCTGATCATCGAGCGCCACGATCCCCAGCACCTCGCCCGGATACAGGGCAAACGAGGCATCGTGAAGGCGGCGAGTCGCGGCCAGCTTGCGGGCCTCCACGCGCGGGGTCGCGTCGCGTTGCCTGGCAGCCGCGCCGCGGTCTTCCATCAGGCGTGCCGGCATCTCCTCGATCTCGCCCAGCATCAGCTCGACGATGCGCTCCTCGGAGCCGGCGGTGATGTCGACCACGCCGACGGTTGCTCCCTCGCGCAGGACCGTCGCCCGGTCGCACACGGCGGCAATCTCGATCATGCGGTGGGAGATGAAGATCACCGATCGGTCGCCGCCGCGCTGGCGACCGATCACATCGAGCACGCGCTCGGTCAGGTTGGCCGGCAGGGCGGCCGTCATCTCGTCCATCAGCAGCACGTCGGGCTCGATGGCCAGCGCGCGGGCAAGGTCGATGATCCGCAGCGAGGCCAGCGGCAGCCGCCGCGCCAGGCTCGACAGATCGAGGTTCTCCAGGCCGAGCTCGTCGATCCAGTGGAGGAACGGGTCCAGGGGCGTGCTGGTGAGGCGCAGGTTGGCACGGATGTCGAGGTCGGGGATGAGCGACGGCTCCTGGTAGACCGAGACCAGGCCGTTGCGGCGTGCCTCGGCCGGCGAGTGCGAGGTCCGCTCGCGCCCGCGGACGACGATCCGCCCGCTGTCCGGATGCACGGCGCCGGTCAGGATCTTGACCAGCGTGCTCTTGCCGGCGCCATTGGCGCCCAGCAGCGCGTGCACCTCGCCTGGTCGCACGGCCAGCGGACGCCGATGCGAGCGCGACGACCGCGCCGTAGGTCTTCGAGATCCCCGTCGCCTCGAGCAGGAGATCGCTACCGGTGGAAGTCATGGGCTCCTGGTTGCGAGCGCGGGGGACGCCGGCTCGGCCGGCGTCCCCCGCTTGATGGAGATAGGCGTTACGCGCCCTGGCAGGACGACGGAACCGTGTTCGGGTCGTAGTCGGTCCAGCCCGGGATGGACAGGCTGAGTGGCCACAGCGGGTCCATGCCGGGGACGGAGATCCACGCCTTGAGCGCGGCCTGGCCGTCGGGCGTGGTGTTGTCGAGGATCTGCGGATCGAGCAGGATCGTGTTGGGGCGACCTGCGCCCGCGGTCTGCTCGACCTGCTGGCCGCTGAGCAGCTCGTAGGCCAGCTTGACGCCCGCGCCGCCGACGGAGGCCGTATTGGTCACGGCCGCGCCGACCAGGCCCGGGTAGTCGGTCGGGTTGAGCAGCTGCGCGACGAACGCGCCGATGTCGGCATCGGCAATCGGCACGAACGGCTTGTTGGCCGCCTTGATCGCGTCGACGATCTGAGCGCCCATGCCGGAGGCCCAGATGCCGTCGATCTTGTCGTACTGGCCGCTGGCGATGAAGTCGTTGGCCAGGTTGGTGGTCGTGGCCGGATCCCAACCGGTGAACACACCGTTGGCGTCAGGGACGATCTTGATATCCGGGTAGTCCTTGAGGACGTTCTTGAACCCGACGTCGCGGTCGGAGTCGGCCGGGTGGCCGGCGAGCCCGCGGGTGTACCACACGGTGCCCTTGCCGCCGATCTGGTCGAACAGCCACTTGGCGCCGAGCTCGGCGTACTTGACCTGGTTGTTGTACAGGTTCCAGGTGTTGGGGTCGGTGACGTAGGCGTCAACCGAGACGGTCACGACGCCCGCGTCGTGTGCCTCGGCGAGTGCGGGGTTCAGCGCGTCGGGATCGTTGGGGTTGAACACGAGCGCGTTGGCGCCCGACGAGATCAGGTCTCGCAGGTCGGACAGCTGTCCGGCAGCGTCGGTGTTGCGATGGATGACGTTCAGCCCGGAGATCTTGTCCTTGCCCAGCGCCGCAGCCTCGGCCTTCGCGGTGCAGACCTGCTCCTCACGGAAGCCGTTGCCGACGCCGCCGCCGTTCGAGTACCCGATCGAGAACGGGCCAGCCGCCGGCGCCATGCTCTCGGGCGCCATGCTCTCGGGCGCCGAGCTCGACGGCGCCATGCTCTCGGGCGCCTGCGTCGGGGCCTGGGTCGGAGCCGGGGTGGCCCCGCTGCTGCACGCCCCCACGATGATCGCCATCGTGCTGATGGCGACCAGGCCGCGGGCCTTGTCCAGATGCTTCATGTGCTGACTCTCCTCCTTGCGGCGGCCGGGCGCTCCGGGATGGAGCAGGGTCCGCCAGATCCGTGGTGGCTTGCCCAAGGCTCTCGCTTCGTCATCCACCTCCTCGCTGGTCGATCGCACGGGCGAGCCGCCGCGCATGCTCTCGATAGGCTTCGTCGAACAGGGCCCGCGACCGATCGGCTCCCACCACGCTTGCGCGCGTGAGGACCGGGGGCATCGCCCCCTGCCCCACCAGGAGCTGGGCGGTCCGGACCTTGATGGCGTTGACGATGGCAACTGCACCCACCGTCGATCCAGGGCCAACCGGCGTGTCGAGGCCCTCCACCGTCACCAGAGCGTCCGCGGCGGGCGTGCACAGGTCGATCACGAGGTCGGCCTCGTCCATCAGCCGTGACCCCGTACCGGGATCGGGCGACGTGGCCATCGACTGGGCGACCGAGGTGACCGCGATCACGCGCAGCCCTCGGGCCTTCGCGCCCCGCGCCATCTCGACCGGCACCGCCGTGGCACCGCTGGCCGAGAACACGATCATCACATCGTGCGGCCCGAATGCGAAGTTGGACAGGATCACGTCGGCCAGCCCGGGAGTCCGCTCGATGAACATCGCCTGCCGCTGGCCGTTCGTGCCCACGACCTGGGTGTGGAACGTCATCGACAGCTCGACGATCGGGTTGAAACCCGGATAGGAACCGTAGCGCGGGAACATCTCCTCGACCGGGATCCGGGAGTGCCCGGTGCCGAACAGGTGGACGAGACCGTCGGCCGCGATCGCATCGGCACACCAGGCGCTGGCGGTCTCGATCGCCTGGGCCTGCGTCGTCGCCACGCGCTCCAGGACCCCGATGGCCTCGGCGATCCACGGCACGGTGCCCACGGCGGACGTCATGCGGCGTCCGCCAGCAGCGTGTCATCGATCTGGACGGCCTCCCAGCGACCACTCCCCATCGAGCGGTAGGCCGCGTCCAGCACGGCGTTCACGACGTAGCCATCGCGGAACGACTCCTGTGGAGCCCGACCCGAGCGGAACGCCTCGACCACGTTCGCCATCATCAGGTCGTGGCCGTGGACGCGGACCTCGTCGGGGACGGGGAACAGCCATCCGGTCTCGGCGTCGGCCTTCTCGACGACGTACCCCGCCGGACGCTCCACGAACGCCTTGAGCGAGCCGACGCTGAGGTCGGTGATCAGGCGGCCCGCATCGCCATAGGCCTCGAACCGACCCTCGAGCCCGCCCTTGGACGACCACGAGACGTCCATCGTCGCGGCCCGTCCGTCGGCGAAGCGCATGATCATGATCGCGTTGTCCTCACCCGTGGTCTTCGCGCCGTGGACCAGCGTTGCGCCCCAGGCGAACACCTCGGCGACGGGCACGTCCTTGCCGAACAGGAACCGCGCGTACTCGGCGCCGTGCGACGCCATGTCCAGCAGCGCACCGCCGCCCGCAAGCTCCGCGTCCCAGAAATGCGGTGCGTGTGGGCCGGAGTGGCCCTCGCGCGCCCGGACGGTGGTGAGCCGGCCGATGGCACCCGCCTCCACCATCTCGCGCATCCGGAGCAGGTCCGGGTTGAAGATCACGTTCTCCAGGTAGGCGTGGAACACGCCGCCGGCGGTCACGGCCCGGAGCATGTCCTCCGCCTCCGCGACATTGCGGCCGAGTGGCTTCGTGCAGGCCACGCCCTTGCCGGCGGCGGCCACCTTGAGGACCGCCTCGCGGTGCAGGTGGTTCGGCAGCGAGACGACAACGAGGTCCACCTCGGGATCGGCGCACAGCTCCTCGACCGTGGCGTAGCCCCTCCCGCCGAACCGCGCGGTGTACGCCTCGCGGCGCCCCTGGTTGGCATCGACCGCCGCGACCAATCGCGTGGCGGGCAGGTACCGCAGGCCCCGCGCATGGAACTCGCCGATGAACCCGCAGCCGAGCATCCCAACGCGGACCTCGCGCACGGGATCGGACATCAGTAGCCACTCCCGTCGTTGGCGGTGGTGGCAGCCGGGGCGCGGCCGGCACGGCGAGCCCGGAAGTCCTCGATGATCGTCGCGGTGGCCGTGGCACCGATGCGGGTCACGCCCAGATCCATGACCGCCAGCAGCGCATCCAGCGTTCGCACCCCACCCGCGGCCTTGACCCCGATGTGCGGCGACGTGTTGGCGCGCATCAGGCGCAGATCGTCGTGCGTCGCGCCCGACGGGGCGAACCCGGTGCTGGTCTTGACGAAGTCGGCGCCCGCCGCCTCTGTCAGCCGGCACGCGCGGATCTTCTCCTCGTCGGTCAGGTACGCGTTCTCGAAGATGACCTTGACGATCGCGCCGGCATCGTGGGCGACCTTCACGACCGCGGCGATATCGGCCTCGACGTCCGCGTCGCGACCCGACTTCAGGGCCCCGATCTTGATCACCATGTCCAGCTCGGTCGCCCCGTCCGCCAGCGCCTGGCGAGCCTCGAACACCTTGGTCTCGGTCCGGTGGTTGCCGTGCGGGAAGCCGATCGTGGTGCCCACGGCAACATCGGTGCCCGCGAGGATCGCCTTCGCGCGCGCGCACATCCGCCGGCCGGACGCACACGGACGCCACGTCGTATCGGGCCGCCAGCCGGCAGCCGGCCTCGACGAACGCATCGTCGAGCTCCGGCCGAAGTAGCGAATGGTCGATCGTCTTCGCGATCTCGCGCTCGGTGAGGTTCGCAATGGAGAGGATCATGTCACTCCGGGATCATCGCGTTGCCGTTCGTGGCAGGGAGCGCAACCTGGGCCCAGCGGCGGGCCGCCCGAGGCAACGCTCCGGTGCCGCCGGCTGGCGGATCAGCAATGTTCGATAATCGATTACCGATGGTAGGAACGGGGTTGGGTCCCCGTCAAGCCCCGACCGGCCGGTTCGCACCGCCGGCGGGACGGGCGCTGCCTGCGTCATCGGCAGTACGGCCGCAGGATGTCGCGGGCGATCAGGAAGCCCTGCTTCACCTTCTCGTCGGTGCCCTCGAACCGCCGATCCTCGTGCTCGATGATGCAGTCCCCCTGGTACCCCTGACGATAGAGCTCGGAGAACACGACGCTCCAGTCCACCTCGCCCAGGCCGGGAATGCGCGGCACCTGCCAGCCCATGCCCATCGAGAGCACCCCCCGCTCGTAGAGCCCGTCGACGTCGATCATCAGGTCCTTGGCCTGGTAGTGGAGCACGTGCGGCCCGAACTCCTTGAGGAACCGGCGCATGTCGATCATCTGGAGGATCAGGTGGCTCGGGTCGAAGTTGAGCCCGATCGTGTCGGCCCACTGCTCGAGGATCCGGCGCCACATCACGGGCGTCGTGGCGATGTTGTGGCCGCCCGGCCACTCGTCGTAGCTGAACAGCATCGGGCAGTTCTCGAGCGTGATCTTCACGCCCTGGTCCTGCGCGTACGCGACGATGTCCGGCCAGACGCGGAGCGCCTCCTCCCAGTTCTGGTCCTGGTTCTTCGCCCCGTCCCCGCCCATGAAGGTGTTGACCAGCGGCACCCCCATCCTCCGGGCGGCGACCATGACCGCCCTGAGGTGGTCGATCGCCTGGGCACGGTGGGCCGGGTCAGGGTGCAGTGGGTTCGGGTAGTAGCCGAGCCCCGAGATCGTCAGGCCCTTCGCCGCGAGCTGGGCGACGATCTCGGATGCCTCCCCGTCGGTCAGGTTGACCACGTCGATGTGGCTGGTCCCGGCGTAGCGCCGGGTCGCTCCCCCCTGCGCGGGCCAGCAGGCGATCTCGAGCACCTCGAAGCCGGCGCCGGTGGCCCAGTCGGCCACCCCCATCAGCGGGGTCTCGGGGAACGGGGCGGTCAGGAAGCCGAGCTTCATCGCGGCTGGCCCTCCAGGCTACAGGGACTGCTGTGGCTCACAGCGGTGTCGCCTCCGTGCGGGCGACCTCGACCCAGCCGCCCGTGCGCGCGCTCTCGGCGACGGCGTCGCCGACGAGCATCTCCTCGTGACCGTCCGCGAACGTGGCGTAGGCGGGTCGCGCGGTGGGACGGCCCGCGATCACGTCCTCGTAGATCGCAGTGAACACCGCGCCGAACGTATCGGCGAAGCCCTCCACGTGACCGCCGGGCAGCCGCGCGGCCGCCGCGCCGGCCGGGTTCATGAGGGCCGGGTTCCGGAGCAGGAGCTCGTTGGGCCGGTCGCGGTGACCGATCCACAGCGAGTCCGGCTGCTCCGAATCCCAGGCGACGGCGGAGGAGGAGCCATCGATCTGGTAGCAGAGGCTGTTCTTGCGCCCCGGGCTGAGCTGGCTGATGGCGACGCTGCCGTGGGCGCCGCCCTCGAAGCGCAGGAGGATCGTCGCTGCGTCCTCGGTGTGAATCTCCACCGGGATCGTCTCGGCCGCGCGCTCGGTCGAGAACGTCTGGACTGGTCCGGCTGGCTTCCGGCGGACCGGGATGAACGTCGCGAGGTCCGCCATCACCGCCTCCAGGCGGCGCCCCACCAGGAAGGACGTGAGGTCCAGCCAGTGCGAGCCGATGTCACCGACCGCGCGCAGGGCCCCGCCGCGGTCCGCTTCCAGGCGCCAGTTCCAGTCGGTGTCGAACAGCAGCCAGTCCTGGAAGTACCGCCCGGTGACGAAGCGGACGTCTCCGATCCCCCCGTCGCGTACCAGCCCGGCAACGTGCTGGTTGAGGGGGTAGAAGCGGATGTTGAAGTTGACGGCGTTCACGAGCCCGCTCGCCGCCGCGAGGCGGACGAGCTCCGCGGACTCGGCAGAGGTCATCGCGAGCGGCTTCTCGCACACGACGTGCTTGCCCGCGGCCAGGATCCGCTTGACCTGCGGGTGGTGCAGCTCATTGGGCGACGTCACATGGACAACCTGGACACGTGCGTCCGCGAGCACGTCGTCGAGGCTCGCGTACGCGCGCGCGAGCCCCATCTCGCCGGCCCGACGGGTCCCGAGCTCCGGGGACGACTCGAGCAGCCCGGCCACGTTCACACCGATCCGGCGCAGCGCCTCGATGTGGACGGTACCGATGAACCCGCTGCCGATGACAGCGGTGCCGATGTCGCTGCGTCGAGACATGTGTGGGTGGCTGACCTCCTAGATCCGAGCCCCCGGGCTGGATCCGAGCCCCGGGCCGACGCCACCCTCCGCGGCACCTGGAACCGTCCTGCAACCAGTCTATACAGCTAGATGGCTCATCGAGGATCCGGAGGATCCTCACGGGAAGCCGAAATTGCTGTGCTCCGTCGCCCGACACGGGTCGGTATGAACAGATGTGGTAGGTCTCGGGACGCGGGACGTGTTCCGTCCACTGCCGATGGTACTTTGGCATGTCAAGTGCAAAAGTGCTCTGGACCAGAGCCTCGCGGTCAGCCATCATGCGGTCGTGGACCCTCGAACCAGGAGTCCCGGCGCGGCCGGCCAGGTTCCGTCCGTCCGATCGGCGGAACCCGCTCCTGCCGGGCCTGGGCCGGTCGCCGACGAGTCGCTCGACGCGCTCGTGGCGATCCTCGACGAGATCCGGCTCGGAGACTCGCGGTCGCGGAGTGAGGTGGCGGTACGGACCGGCCTCAGCCGTGGAGTCGTGGCGCAACGCGTCGGCGAGCTCATCGACCGGGGGCTGGTCGTGGAGGGAGGGCCGGGCCCCAGTACCGGCGGTCGCCCGCCTCGCCAGCTCACCTTCCACGCGAACGCCGGGCACGTCCTCGTCGCCGACCTGGGCGCCACCAGCATCGACGTCGCCGTCACCACGCTGGACGGACGCATCCTGGGCCACCACGATGAGCCGGCGGATATCGCGGCCGGCCCCGAGGCCACGCTCGACCGCGTCGCCGAGCTGCTCGACTGGCTCCGGTCGAGCGTCCACGGTCTGCCCGGACGAACCTGGGGCGTCGGCATCGGCGTGCCCGGCCCAGTCGAGTTCCGAGCGGGACGGCCCATCTCGCCGCCGATCATGCCGGGCTGGGACGGCTACCCGGTGCGGCGGCGCTTCTCCGAGCGCTTCGATGCCCCGGTCTGGGTCGACAACGACGTCAATCTGCTCGCGCTCGGGGAGTGGCGCTCGGGCGTCGCCACCGGCCACGACGACGTGCTGGTGATCAAGGTCGGGACCGGGATCGGGGCCGGGATCATCGCGGGTGGACGGCTCCACCGTGGCGCGCGCGGTGCCGCCGGGGACGTCGGGCACATCCAGGCCTCGGACGATCGCTCGGTCCTGTGCCGATGCGGCAACATCGGCTGCCTCGAGGCCATGGCCGGCGGGGCGGCGATCGGGCGCGACGGCGAGACGGCCGCGCGCGAGGGGCGCAGCGATCGGCTGAAGGCCGTCCTGGCCGAGCGCGGCCGGGTGACCGCCGCCGACGTCGCCTGGGCGGCGGGCCTGGGCGATCCGGTGGCCGTCGAGCTGATCCAGACCGCCGGACGCCGCATCGGCTCGATGCTGGCCACGGTCGTGAACCTGCTCAACCCGTCGCTCGTCGTCGTCGGCGGCGGAGTGGCCAGAAGCGGCGACCTGCTGCTGGCTGCCATTCGGGAGACGGTCTACCGTCGCTCGCTGCCGCTGGCGACCCGCGACCTCCTGGTGCGCAGCTCGACGCTGGGCAGCCTCGCCGGCGTCATCGGCGCCTCGTCCATGGTCGTCGACCAGCTGTTCACCCGCGAGGTCCTCGCCCGGTGGGCCGGCGCCGGCGACCCGTCGGGGATGCCGGGCGTGGTGTCGGCGACCGCCGGCTAGGCTCACGAACCCTTCATCCTCGCGCACAATGCGTCGCGAGCCGCATGCCGCGTCGAACGCGCATACTCCTGTCACCTGAGCGGATCGGCGTCCCAGCCGCGAGCCGCCTTCAGGCGTCCCGAAGGAGGCTCGTATGCCGAAGATTGTCCTCACCCACGCCGTCGAGGACGTGGAGCGCTGGCTGTCATTCAAGGGCGAGCGGGCCGCGAGCATCGATGCGATGGGCGCATCGAACGTCGTCGACCACGTCGCCGCCGATGGCAGCAAGAACGTTGCCATCAGCATGGACGTCGCCGACATCGGCACCGTCCAGGCGGCTCTCGCGTCGCCCCCGCCCGAGCTGGCAGCCGCGATGCAGCGCCATGGCGTGATCCCGCCGGTGGCCGCCCTAATCGAGAAGTAGCCCCCGCCGGCGACGGAGCGTCGCCAGAGTTTGTGCGGGTCAAGGAACGGGGCCCCGACCTGCGCCAGGCGGAGGCTCTTTCCGGATCAGACACAGCCTGGTCGGGAGGTGCGGCAACCCGACGGTGGGTGACGATCGAGTGGGGCGCGAGCCTGCGAGCGCTCGATGCGGCGCTCCACGAGGTCTGAGCGCGGTCGCTCACGACGGTCGTCGTCACGGACATCGTCGACTCGACTCCCGGCTAGTCCGGCCCGGACCGTGGAGTGTGCCGGGGCGATGACGCGATCAACCCGGTCCACTGGGATCGAGATCCGCGTCGGCATGCACACCGGCGAGGTGGAGCTCGTTGGCGATGACGTCCGAGGCACCGCTGTCCATACGGCAGCGCCGGGTGCTGGCCCTGGCCGGACCCGGCGAGGTCCCCCCTCTCGGCGACCACTGGCCCAAGGCTGATCACCGCGTCTCCGTGCCCCGAGTCACACGGGATGGTGCGTCCGCGAACCCCTCTGAGACGACGACCCGACAACCTGTCGATGGAGGAGCGGTCGCATTCGCGGCATCGGAGTAGCCGGGCGTTTCACATCTCCTGCACGCCCTTTGACCAGAGCCGATTCACTCACCGGTCCACGCTGGCGCCACAACGCTCACGAAGTCTGGCTGCCCGCGATGATCCGATCCACGAAGTCGCCCGTTGCCGGGTCCTTGAGGATCAGCCGCTCCCGGCCGTCGGGCAGCACCTCGCGCTTGATGACGACCTGGCCGTCGAGCAGCTCGGGCCTGGCCGCGATCCGCGGTGTGGTCCCACCTCGCCACTCGAACAGCTCGACCGGCTCCCACGCCCGGCTCTTTGCCGACCGGTAGGCCGCGTCCATGACCGCGTTGACCACGTACCCGTCGTAGAACGTCTCTCGCGGCGCGGTCCCCCCGTCGAGCGCATCGAGCTGATCGCTGAACATGTCGACGTAGCCCAGCTCGGCCGCCTCGTCGCCCACCGGGAACAGCCACCCCGCGGCTGTCTCCGCCTTCTCGGCGACGTAGCCGCTGCCGCCACCGGTCGTGAACATCTCATAGCCGGTCCGCAGGAAATGGTTGAGCCAGATCGTGCCCTGCGTGCCGGCGACCTCGTCGCGCAGGTCCATGCCGCCGCGGAACGTCCAGCTGACCTCGAACTGGCCGATCGCCCCCGACTCGAAGCGGATGAGGGCGATCGCGTTGTCCTCGTCGTCGATGGGATGGACGAGGGTATCGGTCGTGCTCATGACCTCGAGCGGCCGGTTTCCCTTGCCCACGAAGTTGCGGATGATCTCGACGCAGTGGCAGCCCATGTCGATGATCGCGCCGCCGCCGGTCAGTCGGCCGTCCCAGAACCAGGCGCTGTGCGGACCGGGATGCGTCTCACGCGAGCGGACCCAGGTGATGTCGCCGAGCGCCCCCTGCTCGACCGAGCGGATGGCCTTGAGCGTCTTCGGCGTGTAGCACAGGTCCTCGAGGTAGCCCGCGAACACGCCCGCCTTCTCCACCGCCTGCAGCATCCGCTGCGCCTCCCCGCCGTTGCGGCCGAGCGGCTTGGTGCACAGCACCGGCTTTCCGGCCGCGGCGACGGCCTTCACCGCCTCCTCGTGCAGGTGGTTCGGCAGCGCGACCACCACGACGTCCGTGTCCGGGTGGCGGATCGCCGCCTCGAGGTCGGTCGTCGACTCGGGGACACCCCATCGCGCGCTGAACGACCTGCCGCGCTCCTCGCTGCGCGAGTACACCACCTGCACCCGATCCCGACCGCGCTGGCCGTGGAGGGTCGTCGTGTAGAAGTCCCCGATGAACCCGGCGCCGAGCATGGTGATGGCGTGCTGCTGCATGTGGGGCTCCCTGTGGTGTGATGTCGGAGGCGCGTGGTTGGGTCGATTCTAAGAAGCGGCCGGCCGCGCGTTCGAGCCGCTTGGATCAGGTTGGCGGTCGCGGGCCGGTGGCCATCGCGGGCCGGTGGCCGGTGGCGGGCCCCGCCATCCAGTCCGAGCACGACTGGTGGACACCGCCGACAGCTGGCAAGCCCGTTCGTCATCGGTAGACAGGCGCCGAATAGTCGCCAGATAGCCGCCGGCCGGGCAATCGGTGACCGGCGAGCCACTTGTGCGCTGTCCGACGCGCGCGGCGTCGCGGTGGATAGTCGTCCTTGTGCTGTCTGACGGGAAGGTCGCGCGGTCGCGCGGAACCGGTGGTTCGGGCCGGCCGGGCGGGGTGAAGGCGAGGTGCCAGTGCTCCCCGGTGGGCCCCAGCCGAGGCGGGGCCACGGATCACGTGAGTCGCGGCTGGACGGTCAGGCCGGCAGCCGCACCGAGAACTCGGTCCATCCGCCGGCGGAGGTGACCCCCACCCCACCCCCGGCCGACTCCACCAGCTGGCGAACGATCGCGAGCCCGATCCCGGCACCGCCGCGCTCCCGGTCGCGCGACTTTTCCACCCGGTAGAACCGCTCCCAGATCCGTGGCAGATCATCGTCCGGGATGGCGGGCCCGGTGTTGGCGACCCGAATGTCGATCCCGGTCGGCGTCCGGGTGGCCGTGACCCGGACCTGGCCCCCTTCCGGCGTGTAGCGCTGCGCGTTCTGGAGCAGGTTCGCCAGCACCTGGGTGAGCTGGTCGGCACGGAGCCGGGCATGGATGCGCGGGGCGACCTCGACCGACAGCGCGATCGAGCGACGGGTCAGCGCGGGGCTCACGAGGTCAGCGGCGTTGCGCACGAGGACGGCCACATCGACGTCCTCCGGGGCACCGGGAGGCTCGCCCATGCCGGCGAGCACGTCGAGCGACGCCGCCAGACGGGAGAGGCGATCCACCTCCTCGCGCAATGAGTCGAACATCGCCGGGTCCGGCGGCAGCACGCCGTCGCGCAGCGCCTCGAGGTAGCCCTGGAGGTTGGTGAGCGGCGTCCGGAGCTCGTGCGAGGCGTTGACGATGAACTCGCGGCGGATCGCCTCCTGCTCGGCGAGCCGGGTCGCCATGCTGTTGTACGAGGCAGCGAGCTCGCGCAGCTCCTCGGGCCCCTGCTCGGCAACGCGGGCCGTCAGGTCACCGTCGGCGATCTGGGCCGCAGCGGCCGCCAGATCCTCGATCGGACGGGCCAGGCGGCGGGCGAGCACCAACGCAAGCGCCACCGCCACGACGGCGGCCACTCCGGCGGCGACCAGGAACACCACGGTGACGCTGGAGTCGAACATCTCGCGAGCGTGGCCGGCACTTGCGCCCGCCGCCACCATCAGCGCCTCGAATGACGCGGCCCCCACGCGCAGCACGCCGACCGCGACGATGGCGAGCGCGATGCCCGCGACGGCCAGCGAGGCCGCCAGGAAGCGGGCGGAGATTCCGATCCGGGGCCGCCTCATCGACCGCCGGTCCCGAGGCTCATCGCTCCACGCTCACGCGCTCCACCGGGGTCGCAGCCCGGTAGCCGACCCCGCGGACGGTCGAGACGTACCTCGGCTCGGTCGCGTCGTCTCCCAGCTTCTCCCGCAGCCGCTTCACATACTGGTCGATCGAGCGATCGAGCACGTCGCCCTCGCCCGTGCCGTGGATGGCGTCGAGCAGCTGGTCTCGGGTGAGCACCCGGCCGTCGGCGTCGAGGAGGGCGGTCAGGAGGCGCAGCTCGAGGGCGCTGAGGAGGATCGCCCGGCCGGCGATGGTGACCCTGTGGCGGGCCGGATCGAGGGCGAGGTCGCCGGCGACGAGCATCGTGCCGGGGGACGGCAGGCCACCGGCCGGACGCTCGACACGTCGCAGGATCGTCCGGACCCTGATCACCAGCTCCGCGGGCGAGAACGGCTTGGGCAGGTAGTCATCGGCGCCCTCGGACAGGCCGAGGATCCGGTCACCCACCGTGCCGCGCGCGCTCAGGACGAGGATCGGGACGTCGCCCAGCTCCCGCGCGCGGCGGATCACCGCAAGGCCATCGATCTCCGGGATCATCAGGTCCAGGACCACGAGCCTCGGCGAGCGTTCCTCGATCAGGCGGAGCGCCGTCCGGCCGTCCGGGGCGGTGACCACCGGGAAGCGCTCGCGTTCGAGATAGGTGCGAACGAGGGTCACGATCTTGGGATCATCGTCCACGACCAGGATCGGAGCCACGTCCGCGGCGGTCGTCGGCATCAGGGTCATCATCGCCGCCTGAAGGCTCAGTGGCAACGATGACGGGTTCATGACGCGGCGTCATCGGGCTGCCCCCGCACGGATCGCGGCTGCGCACCGACCCGGCCCTCCGGACGCCACCAACCGAGATGGCCGCAGCCGGGAAGGTCGAGGGCTGGAACGCGGTCAGTCGGCCGCTTCCCCGGTCCTCTCGCCGGACCCGGTGTCGGCTGCCCGCTCCCGATGACCGGGCTCGGCGCCGCCTGCCGCCGGCCATGTCGAGCCGAGCCAGTCATCCTCGGTCTCGATCGGGATCGGAACCAGGGGCGCGGACTTCTCGATCCGCTCGCGATTGACGAGCACGACGTCCACGTGCTGAGGATCCGGGCCACGTCCGGTGACCCACGGGAACGCATCGGTCATGGGCACGAACCGGACCCAGCGCGAAAGGGCCGCCAGGGGCTGGGTGTTCGGTGGCCGGTGGAGGTTGCCGGATGCCCGGAATGGTCCGAGGGTGAGCTCCACCAGCTCCTGTACCGTCCGCAGCCGGCGGGCCGGATCGCCGCGCCGACCTTCGACCTCGATCAGGTGGAGCTCACGCCGCTCGACCTCGAGCTCGTCCACCGCCACGGCGTGGCCGTCGTCGAGCGACTCGAGGGTGGCGCCGAAGAACGTCAGCAGCCCGTCCTCGTTGACCTGGTCGCTGATGCGGCCCCCCGCGAGCTCCACGCTGCCACGGACCCGGCAGTCCTCGGCCCAGGCCACCGACCGCTCGCGCATCTCTGTCTCCCGCTCGATGCGTCAACACCGCCAGCCGACCGCCCCGGTGAACATACGCTCGCGGTCACGGTCGCGATCACGGTAGGCGGCGGGCGTGGCGTCGCGACCGGTTCACCGAGCACCCGGCGACCGAGTCGGCACGCGGCGCGGCGCTCGGCGGAGGCGCGGCAGCCGGCTGCGGGCGATCAGCGGCGATCAGGGGAGCGCGGCGACCGCTTGCGCCGCGAGACCCGCATCGGCCGTGCTGATCGTGATCACGTCGCCGTTCCGCGTCAGGACGTAGTCGATCGAGCCGCCGTCGCCACGATCCACGCGGGTCACCTTGATCCCCGACAGCGTGACGCTGTCGGTCGTGATCCCGGCGCCGGATGCCGACAGCCATGAGTCGAGGACCAGCTGGCGGAGCGCGTCGAGCTTCATGCCGTCGACCGCGAATACGGTGATCACCAGATCGGAGTTGCCGACCGCGTCATAGCCGTAGGCGAGCCGAAGGTCGCTCGGCTGCTTGCCTGCGGTCCGGAGCGCGGCAATGATCGCGCGGCTGTTCTGGTCGTCGCTCAGGATCGCGTCACCGGTCTCGCTCTGCACCGCGAGCTGCACATCGCCAACGGTCGACGGGATGACCGCCTCGAGCTCGGGGGCCACGGGACTCTCCGACGCCAGCCCTTGATCCGAAGCCTCGGGGCTGGCGCTCTCGTTCGAGGACGACGGACCGACATCGAGCGTGCCGATCGGCGCGTTGCCGCCGGTGCCGCCCATCGCGAGGTCGAATGCCGAGGCGATGATCTCGACCTCGTTCTGCGTGCCGCTGCCGGACGCGATGTACACGACCAGGTCACCGTGGCGCAGCTGGAGCAGCATCGCACCCGTGGGATCGACGGCGCTGAACGCCTGATCGCCGAGGTCGTCACGCGTGGTCACCGCCTGGCCCGAGGCCGCGATCGCGTCCCGGGATCGGGTCACGGAATCGGCGGCGCCCTCGGGGAAGCAGGTGATGGTCGCGTCGATCGAGGGCTGGGTGGTGGTCGTGTCCGCAGGCACGGGTCCCAGGAACCGCATCAGCTTCCGATCGAGATCGTACTGGCTCGCGCTGATGGTCCACCCGGCCGGCAGGTCGCCCGCGCTGGGCGTCGTGTTCCACGCGGCCGCCTGGCAGGACGCGCTGCCCTGGCCCAGGAGCTGCCAGGCGGTCAGCGCCACGCCGACGAACGCGATCACGACCGCGCCGATCGCGATCCGGCGCGTGGTGCGGTTCATCGCCGCGAGCTGCGCCCGCTCATCGGACGGCCGGAGGCGCCCCGAACCGCTCGGAGGCATGGGCTGATGGCTTCGAGAGGCGGACATCCACCCATAGGATGCCCTGCCCGGCTGAGCATTGCCTGAGAGACTGGCGCTGCCTGTGGGGCCTTCGCCTGCGGGGCCAGCGCCACCGGATCGCCGACGTCAGCGGGCGCGGACGCGATTGTTGCGTGGGTTGTGCTCCAGCTCGACCAGGCCGAGCGCCTCCAGCAACGGCGGAAGGTAGGCACCGAACCGACCGCGATATCCCTTCCGCAGCCCGTACCAGCCGCCGACCGGATTGGATTCGGATCGGCCCCAGGCCTCGACCGACCCCTCCGGTGCCGGCTTCTGCTCGTCCGCGCCGCCGAGCGGAACCCAATCGCCGATCGACCTCAGCCACGCGTGCAGGTCCTCGATGGCCCGCAGCCGGTAGCCGAGCCGCGTGCTGCCCACCTGGCACACCAGCGTCGGAGGGTCGGCCGCCTCGTCGCGCCACATCTGATAGGCAGATCCGCCGTTGGCCGTCGTCAGCTGCCACGGGTCTTCCCGGGTGCCCGCTCCTGCCATCCGCCGTCCTCCTGTTGGTCGGCTGATCCCGACCCTGGTCGCATCCCTGGTCGGCCCCCCCACAACGCGGGTGCCGGGGACGTCTGCGTCAGGTTCGCATCCGTGTCCAGCAGCGACGAGGGCCAGCCCGGCGATTCCGGCCAGCGCGAGCGCGGGCTGCGGACGAGGGCTAGGATCGCGTCGGGCCGGTGACCGAACGCCGTCCCGCGGAACGGGTCACGCTCGAGGCAACAACCACCCCCGAGGGACGGGCGCCTGCCCGCCGAACGGCCCACCTGGGAGCAACCGATGCGCCATCGACGGGGCCGATGCGGCTCCAGCTGATCACCTGCGACATCCTGGCCCGCCCGGCGTACCTGTGTGCGGCGCGGTCACCGCACGTCGTCGACATCGCGATGCTCCCGAGGGGCCTGCACGCCGAACCTCCCGATCTCCGGACGCGGCTCCAGGTCGCGATCGACGCTTCTCCGCCCGGGCACGATGCGATCGTGCTCGGGTACGGGCTGTGCGGCGGTGCGACGGCGGGGCTGCAGGCCAGGGAGGTGCCGTTGGTGGTACCCCGAGCCCACGACTGCATCACGCTGTTCCTCGGCGCCCGGGAGCGATACCGGACCGAGACCGAAGGACGTGACCCCACCTACTGGTACGTCAACGACCAGCTGGAGCGCGACTATGGGGCTGCCTCGGGGTCGGTCGGTGCCGGCATCGGAGCCGGTGGCGACACCGATGACGGACTCGACGAGCTCCGGGTGAGCTACGTCGAGAAGTACGGCGAGGACAACGCCGACTACCTGATGGAGGTCATGGGTGCCTGGCGCAGCCACTACCGGCGTGCCGGGTTCATCTCGGTGGGCGTCACGGACGAGTCGGCCGCCGAGGGCACCGCCCGCGCCCAGGCCAAGCGGCGCGGCTGGCTGTTCGAGCGGTTGGAGGGCAGCCTCGTCCTGCTGCGCCGCCTGATCGACGGCGACTGGGATGAGGACGTCCTGGTGCTCCAGCCGGGCGAGCGGCTGGCCATGAGCTACGACGACGACGTCGTGAAAGCCGTCCCGGCCGCCGGCTCCTGACCGGCGGCCCGATCAGGAGCCCCTCCTGTCCGCGTCACCCTCCCGCAGCGAGCTCACCCGCGCGGAACGCCGTCACGTAGCTGCCGCCGAACGGGTCGCGGCCCAGGAGCAGGTCGGCGGCCAGCTGGTAGGGCCGGGACTCGCGCTCGGCGGCGAACACGCGCGCCAGGTCGGATGCCACGGGATCGATGATTCCGCTGTCGATGCCGGCGCCCGCCGCGAGATCGATGAACACGTCGTTGAGCAGCCGCCGCTCGGGCAATCCGAACGACACGTTGGACAGCCCACCTGTCAGGTGGATGGTGTCTCCGTACTCGGCCCGGAGCTGGCGGGCGGTCTCGAGCACGTACCCGGGGGCGTCCGGCTCGACGGCTACCGGCAGGACCAGCGGATCGACGTACAGCAGGTCCGGAGAGATCTGGCGCGCGATCGCCTCCTCGATCAGGGCGGCGGCGTTGGCCACCCGCTCCTCCGCGTTGGCCGGCATGCCGCTCCGGCCGCTCGCGGCGACCACCACGGCGCACGCCCCCGTCGCGGCCAGATCCAGGACCTCCGGCCTTTCGAGCGAGGCCGAGTTCAGCAGCAGCCGGCCGGCCGGCCGGGTCGACGCGGCGACGCCCGCGGCGAGAACGGCGACATCCGAGGAGTCGATCGAGACCGGGGCCCCGGCGCTCGCCTCGACCGCCGTCACCAGCCAGGTCATCGCACGGGCCCGGGTCTCGGAATCGGCTGCGACCTCGTCGGCGTTGAGGTCGAGCCAGTCGGCGCCGGCAGCCTCCTGTCGAGCGGCCATCGCCTGCACGTAGGCAGTCGCCAGATCCGCGTGCTCCCCGGTATCGAGGCCCCAGCGGATGGCGCTCGCCACGTGCTTGATCTTGCCGGCGGCGAAATCACGCCCGGCGGCGACGTCCGGATGGACCGGCAGGATCTCGCGCCGTCCGTCGACGGTCTCGAACGCGATCCCCACCGCGCCGTCCTCGAGCTCGGCGGCGTGCCGGCCCGCCCGCTTGAGCACGCGCGTCGCATGGATGTTCTCGCCGACGATCCGGAACGGGGCCCCCGTGCGATCGGGCCTCATGCCTTGATCTCCCGCTGGCGACCGAAATGGTCGCGCCCGAGGAACGTGTTCGCCCAGGCGCTCGTCCGGCGCAGGGCGCTGTCCTGGATCACGGGCGGACGATCGAGCATGGATCCCTCCTCGCCGTAGGGCTTGAGCCGTCGATACGCCTCCGCCCAGATGCATGGCTTGTCCGGTACCTCGCACCAGCCGTCATGCGAGCCACCGCACGGGCCGTTGCGCTGGTTCTTGACGCACTGGCTCTCGGGACACAGGTAGGCGACGTCGGGCAGCGAGCAGTCCCCACAGTCGCGGCAGTCGAACAGCGGCACCTTGACCGCCTGCTCCAGCACGTGCAGCGGACGGCCGACGTGCGCCCGCTCGATCCCCCCGTAGATCCGCGCCCACGCCTCGAAGCCGGCCGTTCCGGGCTCGAACACCCGCTCGTGCAGCGCCCGGTTGACCTTGTAGAACGGGGCGACCCGGCGCCGGGCCCGCCGCCGGGCCGCCGGCTCGAGCGAGCCGAGGTAGGCACGGTTCGGCTGATCCGTGTTGAGCCCCGCACCATCGGACTCGAACAGCTTGAACGAGCCCGGGATCGGGAACGAGACTTCACTGACGAGGTCGCGCCAACCGCCGTCGGCGAAGGCATCGGCGTACTCGAGGATCCGTGCGATCTCGCCGGCGTCGCGATGACCCGACAGGTAGATGCCCCGGTAGCCGAGGCCTCGCGCGACGGTCAGCTGCTTGGCCGCGAGCTCCAGGAAGAACGCCCGCCCCTTGTCGGGCGATGCGGCCCGGCGCTCGACCAGGGCGAGCAGGTCGTCGGTCACCACGCACCCCGGCACGTTCCCGGAGTGGAAGGCACGGGCGACGCCCCGATTGAGCACGTAGGCGTTGGCGATCGCGGGGATCGCGATTCCGTCCCCGCGCATCACCCGCAGCAGCTCGTCCTGCTTGCGCGCGTCGTAGCCCACCTGGCTGATCACGTAGGCCGCACCGCTTCGGACCTTGAGCCCGAGCTTCCGGTACTGGGGCACGAGCTCGCGCTCCAGGCGCTTGACGTTCGATACGGCACAGCCGAGGAAGAACGAGCGCGCGTCCGGATCGGGCGCGCCGTCGCTTGCCGCCCGCGCCACCGCCGCCTCGCCCAGCTCCCGGAACAACGCCAGCAGGCCCACCGAATCGATGTCGAACACGGGCTTGGACAGACCCTCGTAGCCCTCGACCGGGTAGTCACCCGTGACGGCCAGCACCGTGCCCAGCCCGCGGCTCAACAGATCCCAGCCGAGGCTCTGAAGGCCGTTGCGGTTCCGATCGCGGCAGGCGACGTGGACGATCACGTCGTGGCCCAGGGCGACGACGGGCTGGGCCGGTGTACCCGGGCTCAGACGAGCATGACCACCGGCGTTGTCGGTGATGGACAGGGCCGTGATCCGCGGGTCGCCGGCGAGGTCGGCCGCCATCTTGAGCGGCCGTTCGCCCCGGGCATCCTCCAGCTCCCCTGCCCAGGGCACGAGCTCCACGACGGTGGCGAAGTCCGGCGTCTCGGTGAGCGTGTGGCGAAGCGACATGGGCATCCCTCAGGAGGCGATCGGCTCGAACAGGCAGCCGTCGGTGAACAGGTCGAAGAAGTCCGGCTCGGTCTCGATCTCCGCGTGCTCGATCGTCGTGACCAGCCGTTCGAGGGCCTGGCGGCGACGGCGGGACAGCAGCAGCGCGCGCGCGCCGGCGATGGACGCGTTGCCGGCGCGGACGACGCGGTCCGCGGGCACCGGGACGAGCAGCCCGATCTCGATCGCCGAGCCCGCGTCGAGCGCATTGGCAAAGCCGCCGGCGAGGTACACGCGCTCGAGGTCCCCGGGGCGCATCCCGAGACGGCGGATCAGAACGCGCTGTCCGACGGCCGTCGCGGCCTTGGCGACCGAGAGATGGCCAACGTCGGCGGTGGTGAGCGCGATATGCGGCTCGTGCACGACCGGGATCTCGCGCCAGTGGTGGAGGAACCGGCCCCGGGTCGTCATCCAGGTCGCGCGCCGGAGCTCGGCGAGCAGATCCACCAGCCCGGACCCACAGATCCCCTCGGGGGTGGTGTCGCCGATCGTGCGCACGTCGAACCGCTCGTCGGACAGCCGGACCGCCTCGATGGCGCCCTCGGCGCCGGGCATCCCGTACCGCACGCCGCCCCCCTCGAACGCGGGCCCGGCCGGCCCGGAGGCGGCCATGATCCGGGTGCCGTCGGATGCGAGCACCTCGGTATTGGTACCGATGTCGACCAGCAGGAACGATCCGCCGTGATCGACCGCGCCCACCGCGACCAGGTCGGCCGCCGCGTCCGCGCCGACGTGGCTGGCGATCAGCGGCCCGCCGATCACCCTCGCCCTGGGGTTGACGAGCATCCCCAGCTCGTGGGCACGACGGACGAGCACGGTGCTCTCCGCCTCGCCGGCCGCAACCGCCGTCTCGGTCACCGAGCGATACGGCAGCCGCCCGAGCGGGCTCACATCCAGGCCGAACGCAAGGTCGCGCATGGTCGGGTTGCCGACCAGATACACCTCGGCCAGCTGGCGGCGGTCCACGCCCAGCGCGAGGCACAGCCGGCGGAGCTCGTGGTTGATGGCGCGGCGCAGCGACTGGCGGAGCTCGCCCGGGTGTTCAGCGTCGTACGAGATGCGGCTCATGACGTCGCTGCCGCCGAACCGCTGCGGGTTCTCGAACGCGGCCACCGCCAGGATGACGCCCCGCTCGAGGTCGACGATCTCGAGCACGACGGTCGTCGTCCCGATGTCGATCGCCACCCCCAGCATCGATCCTCGGACCGGGCCCAGGTCGGTGCCGTCGTCGGCGACCATGCGCCCGTCGATCGCCGTCACCGCCGGGTCGACCTCGGCCACGGCCGCCTCGGGGGCCAGCTGGATCCGGAGGCGGCGGCGTAGCACGCTGAGCTCGAGATCCGTCGCCGCGCGCTCCACCCTCGCCTGGCAGGCCAGCCGGAAGCCGGGCGCCAGGAACGCCTCGGCCGGCGTCGGAGGTGACAGCTGCTCGCCGCCGGTGCGGATCTCGACGACGCACTCGTGACACCGCCCCGTGCGCTGGCACGAGGCGGGCACGACCACCGACAGGTCGGCGGCGTCGTCGAACAGCAGGCGACCGGGCACGAGCGGGCGACGCTCGGACCCGTGGATGATGTCGGGCATCGTTTCCAGTTTCGCCGCTCCCGAAGGATGCCGGATGGTCCGTCGGACCCTTGCCGGGGGACCTTCCGCCCTATCGCGGACCGGACCCGACGGGCCACGCTGGGGACATCCGACCCGCCGTTGAGGGGCTTGTGGCTGTTCGCGCCCCGCGTCCGATCTCTCCCGTCGCCCGTTCGCCGCGCTACGATCGGCTGCCGCCCGCCGGATGCGAGCGACTCCACGAGGCGAGCGTCTCGATCCTGGAGCGGACCGGTGTGCGCCTGCACGACCCGGAGGCCGTGGAGCGCCTGCACGGCGCCGGCGCCCGGGTGGGCGACGATGGGCGGGTGTTCGTGCCCGGCTCGCTGGTCGACTGGGCGCTGTCCGTGGCCCCGCGCTCGATCACGCTTCACGACCGATCGGGCGAGCCGGCCATCGCGCTCGAGGGCGACAACGTCTGGTTCGGCCCGGGCTCCGACTGCCTGAACATCCTCGACCACCGGACCGGCGAGCGACGGCCAGCCGTCCTGGCCGACGTCCATGACGGGATCGGCCTGGTCGATGCCCTGCCGAACATGGACTTCGCGATGTCGATGTTCCTGCCGTCCGACGTCGAGCCGTCGATGGCCGATCGCCGGCAGATGGCCGTGATGCTGGCCCGCACGACGAAGCCCCTGGTGGTGGTCACCTACGACGTCGAGGCGATGCTCGATGCGATCGCCATGGCCGAGTCCGTGGCCGGTGGCGCTGAGGCGCTGCGCGAGCGCCCCAACCTCGCGCTGTACGTCAACGTGACCCGCGGGCTGGTCCACAACGACGACTCGCTGCGCAAGCTGCTCATGCTGGCCGAGCGTGGGCTACCGGCGATCTGGGTCCCGGTGACCTCGGGCGGCACGACCGGTCCGGTGACGACCGCGGGCAACATGGCCCTCAACACCGCCGGGGTGCTGGTCGGGATCCTGCTGGCGCAGCTGGTCCGCGAGGGCGCACCGGTGATCATCCCGTCGTTCGGCGGCGACGCGCTGGACCTGCGGACGATGGTCGATCCCTACGCGGAGCCCGATCACCGCGGCGTGGCCGCGGCCATGGCCCACCACTACGGCCTGCCGATGTTCAGCCTTGCGGGCGGCAGCGACGCCAAGGTGGTCGACGGCCAGGCGGCGGCCGAGGCGGCGCTCACGATGCTCGTCGACGCGCTCGGCGGCGGCCACCTGATCCATGACAGCGGGTACCTGGAGTCGGGCCGGACCGGGTCCCTGGCCCAGCTCGCGATCTGCGACGAGATCGCCGCCTGGATCCGGGCCGCGATCTCGCCCATCGAGATCAGCGACGAGACGCTCGCCCTCGACCTCATCGACGAGCTCGGCCCCGAGGGATCGTTCCTGGACACGCCGCACACGTTCGCCCACTTCCGCGAGCGCTGGTATCCGACGCTCATCGAGCGGGCCAGCCACGGTGCGTGGACCGCGCGCGGTGCGCAGACGATGGGCGAGCGGGCGGCAACCCGCGTGGAAGAGCTGCTGGCGGCCCACAAGCCGCCGCCCCTGCCGGACGCGGTCGCCGCGGCGATTGACGAGATCCTCACCCGCGCCTCGGCCACGTCCGGGCTGTCACCTCGCTGACCACGGCCCGGCTGCGCCCGCCCGGCCGCAGCCACCCAACCGCAGCCGCCCGGCCACGACCACGGCTCGCGCCTCCCACTCCAACCTTCACCAGCCCACTCCCGAGCCACCCATCCAAGGAGCCACACCCATGACCGATCAGCTGTTCACCGCGATGCGCCAGGCGATCATCGACGGCGATCCCGCGGCAGCCACCGCTCTCGCCACGGAGGCGCTGGCGGCCGACATCCCGCCCCTGGCCGCCATCGAGGAGGGGTTCGTCCCGGGCCTGTCCTGGGTCGGCGAGCAGTTCGGCGCGGGCGAGCTGTTCCTGCCCGACATGATGCTCGCCGCTCGGGCGATGCAGCAGGCCGTCGCTGTGCTGGAGCCCGAGATGCAGCGCCAGGCGACGGTGCGCTCCGTCGCCGGACGGGTGGTGATCGGCACGGTCAAGGGCGACATCCACGAGATCGGCAAGAACCTGGTCGGGATGATGCTCGCGACGTCCGGGTTCGAGGTGCACGACCTGGGCGTCGACGTCGCCCCGGAGCGGTTCGTCGAGGCGGCTCGTGAGCACGGTGCGGACATCGTGGGAGTGTCGGCGCTGCTGACGACCACGATGGCCGGCCAGCGCACGGTGGTCGAGGCGCTGGCGGCGGCCGGTCTCCGACCCGGAGTGAAGGTGATCGTCGGCGGCGCGCCGGCGAGCCGGGAGTGGGCGACCGAGATCGGCGCCGACGGCTACAGCGAGGACGCGATCGGCGCGGTGGACCTCGTCCGGCAGCTGCTGGGCGCAGGCGAGTCGGCAGCGGTCTAGCGGTGCAGCGATGACCACGACTACCATCCCTGCCACCACGGCCGCGACCCCGTCCGGGCCCCGGCTCGAGATCCTGTCGCCGGCCGAGATCCGGCGCGTCCACGAGGCCACGCTCGAGGTCATCGAGCGTGTCGGCGTCCGCTTCCCGTCGGCGCGTGCGCTTGACATCTGGGCAGCCAGCGGCGCCATCGTCGACCGTGTCACCTCCATCGTTCGCGTCCCCGCCCACATCATCGAGGCTGCCCTTCGCACCGCCCCGCCGGTCTACCCGCTGGCCGCCCGCGACCCGGTCCGTGACCTGCCGCTCGACGGCAAGCATGTCTACCTGGGCACCGACGGCTGCGGCATCGAGGTGCTGGACCCGTGGACGCTCGCGGTCCGGCGCTCCTCGCTGTCCGACGTGGCTGACATCGCGCGCGTCGCCGACGCGCTCGATCCGATCGCGTTCCACTGGGTCGCCGTATCGGCCCAGGACCGGCCGCCCGAGACGCGCGCCCTCGACGAGCTGTTCGCCGTCTGGCGCAACTCCACCAAGCACGTCCAGAGTGAGAGCATCGTGACACCCGGCGAGACCCTCACCGCCGTCGAGATGGCCGCGGCGATCGTCGGCGGACGCGAGGCCCTCCGCGAGCGACCGGTGCTGTCGCTGATGCAGTGCACGATCAGCCCGCTCGCCCACGAGGGCGGCGCCATCGATGCTGCCCTGGTGGCGGCCGAGGCCGGCGTGCCGGTGGGCTTCATGACCATGGCGTCGTGCGCGTTCAGCGGTCCGGCCACGGTGGCGGGCTCGCTGGTCGTGGGCAACGCGGAGGTGATCTCGGCGCTCGCGCTGATGCAGCTCGCGTATCCGGGCTCGCCCGTGTACTACGCGGCCGCCCAGACCGCGATGGATCTTCGCTCCGGCGCCTACACGGGAGGCGGGCCAGAGGACTTCCTGTTCGGCGCGGTCACCAACCAGCTGTCCGACTTCTACGACGTGCCGCTTTCGATGGGCGCCTACGCCACCGGCGCCAAGCGATCGGACTGGCAGGCCGGGCTGGAGAACGGGCTGTCATCGTTCATGGCCTCGGTCACCGGCGCTGACATGCTGCTGGGCGCCGGTCTGCTCCACGGCAGCCGGATCTGGTCGTACGAGCAGCTGGTCCTCGACACCGAGATCGACGGGATCGTCAAGGCGATGCTGCGCGGGGTCCCAGTCGATGACGCGTCGCTGGCGCTGGACGTGATCGCCGAGGTCGGTCCCGGCGGCGAGTACCTGACGGCCCCACACACCCGGGCCACGATGCGCGGCCTGTGGCAGGCGAAGTACCTGGATCGCCGGCCGTACAGCCAGTGGGAGGCGGACCCGGACAAGCCGCACCGCGACGCGCTCGAGCATGCCCGGACCCTGCTTCGCGATCACCGACCCGAGCCGCTGGAACCGGCGCTCGACGACGAGCTCGCCCGGATGATCGCTGCCCACGCCTCGACGTCCGCCGCCGGGCAGGCCGGCGGCGCTGCGAACGGGGCGGGCTGAGCGATGCGTCCCCGCTTCGACCTCCTCGAGCGCGAGCTCGTGGAGCGGATCGTGGATGAGGCGCTCGCGCTGCTCGGACGGCCCGGCATCAAGGTCGAGGAGCCGGAGGCGATCCGGCTCCTGGTATCCGCCGGCGCCGCCGCCGACGGCGATCGCGTCCGGATCACCGAGCCCATGGTCCGGCGCGCCCTGGATACGGCTCCCCGGTCGTTCGACCTGTTCGACCGGGCGGGCAGCCCGGCCGTTCGCTACGGCCAGGGGATCGTCCACTTCGACCCCGGCTCGTCGGGTGTCGCGGTGCTCGATCCGGCAACGCTCGAGACGCGCCAGTCCCAGGCGGCCGACCTCGCCCGGCTGACCCGGGTGGCGGATGCGCTGCCTGCGTACGACGCGGTGTCGACGGCCATCGTCTGCCACGACGTCCCGACCGAGATCGGCGACCTGTACCGGCTGCTGATCGTGCTCCTCCACTCGTCCAAGCCGGTCGTCACCGGGGCGTTCACGCCGCGCGGCGCCGGCGTCATGCTCGACCTGCTCGCGATCGATGCGGGCGGGCCCGACGCGCTCGCGGAGCGACCACGGGCGGTGTTCGACGTCTGCCCGTCGCCGCCCCTCACGTGGTCCGAGTTCGCCTGCCGCAACGTGATCGACCTGGGCCGGGCGGCCGTGCCCGCCGAGCTGATCTCGATGCCGCTGGCCGGGGTCGCCGCGCCGGTGACGCTGGTCGGGGCGATCGTCCAGCACGCCGCGGAATCGCTGGCGGGGCTCGTCCTCCACCAGCTCGCGGCGCCGGGCGCCCCGATCGTGTGGGGCGGTGCGCCGACGATCGTCGACATGCGCACCGGGTCCACGCCCATGGGCGCCATCGAGACCTCGATGATCGACGCGGGCTACGCGGCCGTCGGGAGGTCGCTGGGGTTGCCGACGCACGCCTACCTGGGAGCCACCGACGCCAAGGTGGTCGACGCCCAGGCGGGACTCGAGACCGGGATGACGGCGCTGGTCGGCGGCCTGGCCGGGATCGACCTGATCTCGGGCGCCGGGATGCTCGACTTCCTGCTCGCGCAGAGCCCGGAGAAGCTGGTCATCGACGCTGAGGCGATCGGGATGGTCCAGCGACTGCTGCGCGGCATCGGCACACCGACCGAGACGCTGGCGACCGGCTTCTTCGAGGCCACGGGTCCCGAGGGCCGGTTCCTCGAGCTGCAGGACACCCGGCGGCTGTTCCGCGGCGAGCAGTTCCTGCCCTCGAAGGTGATCGACCGCCAGTCGCGGCGAGCCTGGCTCGATGCCGGCGGCCTCGACGCGTTCGCCAGGGCGCGAGACCGGGTCGACGAGCTGGTGGCCGGCCATTCGTTGCCGGAGCTCGACCCGGTGGTGGCCGGGGCGCTGCTCGACCGCGTCCGGCAGGCCGGTGCGCCACTCGGGCTCGCGACGCTGCCCGGCGTACCCGACGGCCTGGGGGCGGCGTCTGCCTGAACCACCATCGGGCAGACGGCGAACCCACGGCACGGCCTGTCCGCCGGCCCGTGCCCGCGGCCGCCGGAGGTGGGCCCTGCCGGCTCAGGCCTCGGCCGATAGCCCGCCCGACGGGTGTTGGATGGCGCCGTCGATCAGCTCGTCGTCGGTCACGGTGCGCACCCACTCGGCCGCATCCCGGTTGACGATGATGGTGCCGATCGCATGCTTGGTACGTCGCCCGCCCGACCAGTACTCGATCCAGGCGTCGGTGAGCGGGATCATGCCGGGGCGCTCTCGAAAGCTCCGCACCGGGTCGGCCCCGGGTGGAGCGTGCAGGTGGCCGCCGATCATGTAGCTCCCACTCTGCATCGCCACCGGATGCATCCTCGTCCGCTGCCGGAGCGACGCGTCGCCACGCGGCCCGCTGGCGTGGACGGCGACCAGCTCGCCGACGTCGATCACGACCCGGTCGACTGCGCGCGTGCGACCGTCCTCGAGGCTCTCGATCTCGACATCGGACAGCTCGAGCTCGCGGTGCGTCGAGACCAGGTCCGTCAGCCGCTCGGCATGGAGGTGCACCCAGCCGAAGAGTCGGTGCTCGCGCGCGTAGGCGACGAACCGCACCAGCGGAGCCTCGCACACCGAGTCGGGCTCGAACACCTCTTCGGGGGTGCGCTGGAGGATGAAGTGCAGTCGGGTGTCGCGGCCGTCGCGATCCATCGAGCTGCACGCTAGCGGTGTCCCGGCAACGCCTGCATCACCCGAAGGTACCCGCAGCGTGACGACCGGTCACGAGCCCGGTTGACGCAGTCGAGTCGGCGACCGCGATCCCCGGTCGATGTGTCCGGTCCGCGGATCAGGATCTCGTGCGGCGCGCCGGCGATCCAGTGGCGGATCACAAGACCTGGTACACCGCTCAGTCTGGCCCGATTCCCGGGACCGGCCGCGTGCGCGGCCGTCCGCCGGCGCGGTAGGTCGGCGCCCGCAGCTCATGGCCAACCGCGAGCTCGATGAACGCCGAGGCGGCAATCACGCCGTCGAGGTCGACCCCGTGCCGGATCTCCAGGCCATCGAGGAGGTAGACGAGGTCCTCGGTGGCCAGGTTGCCCACGGCCCCGGGCCCGGCGAACGGGCAGCCTCCCAGCCCACCGGCCGAGCTGTCGATGACCGACACACCCCGCTCGAGAGCCGCGTACACGTTGGCAAGCGCCTGCCCCCGGGTGTCGTGCGCATGCAGCCCCAGCCGCTCGACACCGACGACCGGCTCCACCGCATCGAGCACGCGGGCCACATCACCCGGGGTTGCGGCGCCGATCGTGTCGCCCAGGCTGATCTCGTCGCAGCCGAGCTGGAGCAGCCGGTCAGCCACCGTTGCCGTCCGCGCGGGCTCGACGGGGCCCTCGTACGGGCAGCCGAAGGCCACCGAGACGTAGCCGCGAGCCCGCATCCCGCGTGCCCGCGCGCCATCGATGACGCCCGCCGCCTCCACCAGCGCCTCCTCGACGCTCCGGTTGAGGTTCGCCCGGTTGAACGAGTCGGTGGCGCCGATGACGACGGCGATCTCGTCGGCCCCGGCGGCGATGGCTCGCTCGAGGCCGCGCGGGGTCGGAACGAGGACCGGGAACCGGACGCCGGGCCGGCGCTCGATCGCCGGGAACAGCTCGTCCGCGTCGGCCAGCTGGGGCACGGCACCCGGATGCACGAACGAGGTCGCCTCGATCACCCGCAGGCCGGCGTCCGCCAGGCGCGCGATGAACCCGAGCTTGACGCCGGTCGGGATCGGCGTCGCCTCGTTCTGGAGGCCGTCCCGTGGCCCGACCTCGACGATCGTCACGCTCGTCGGCAGGGCCACCTCAGCCTCCTTCCAGTGCGTCGAGGTCGACGAGGGCGGCGCCCCGCACGACCCGGTCGCCGACCGCGACATGCAGGCCTGTCACCCGGCCGGGCGCCGCCGCGGCGATCACATGCTCCATCTTCATCGCCTCGAGCACGACCAGCGGCGCGTTCGCGACGACATGATCGCCGGTTGCGACGAGGAGACGCACCACGCGACCGGGCATGGGGGCGGTCAGCGCGTCCGGCTCATCGGCATCTGGCGCGAGCGTGCCGACGGCCGGGGGTGGAGCCGGCGCCAGCCGGTGGCGGCGGCCGGCCCATTCGACCGAGGCGTGCCGCCGGCGTCCGCCGGGCGGTCGAACGATGGCGATGGCGTCCCTGCCCGAGTCGACACCGGCGACCGCCAGCTGCCAGCCACCCCCGGCATCGCGGCCCATGACCGTCACCGCGTTGACATCGCCGCCAACGCCGACCATGGCCATCCCGGGGCGCCCGCCGGGGCTCGCCTCCGCGGCGCGCACCGTCCCGTCGGCAAGGCGCCAGCGAGAGGGCTCCGCGACCCGGCCGAGGCGCCAGGAGCTGCCGGACCGCCATGGGTCCGGAGGCGGGACCTGGCCCCCGAGCCCCAGCCATCGGGCGGCCGTGGCCGCTGCAATCACCTCGGACGGGACGTGACCCAGTCCCTCAGCCACCCGGTGCTCGTCGAGGAACCCGGTGTGCAGGTCGCCGGCCACGAAGGCGGGCTCGTCGAGCACGGCGGCCAGCAGGTCGAGGTTGGTCGCCACGCCCTCGATCCACGTTTCGTCCACGGCCTCACGCAATCGTTCCAGGCAGGCGGGACGATCGGGCCCGTGGGCGATCACCTTCGCGACCAGCGAGTCATAGAAGGGCGAGATGGTCGAGCCGGCCTCGATCCCCGTGTCGACCCGGACGCCGGCTGGCTGGTCGAAGGAGGTCACCACGCCGGTCGACGGCAGGAACCCCGCGCCGACGTCCTCGGCCACCACCCGCAGCTCCATCGCGTGGCCGTCCAGGCGGACATCGCCCTGCCCGAAGCCGAGCCGCTCGCCGGCCGCTACACGCAGCTGCTCCTCCACGAGATCGAGGCCCGTGACGGCCTCGGTCACCGGGTGCTCGACCTGAAGCCTGGCATTGACCTCGAGGAAGAAGAACGAACCTGACTCGTCGAGCAGGAACTCGACCGTGCCCGCGTTCCGGTACCCGGCCGCGCGCGCGAGGCGCAGGGCCGCGTCGCCCATCGTCTCGCGCAGCGCCGGCGTCACCGCGGGCGACGGCGACTCCTCGATCAGCTTCTGGTGGCGGCGCTGGACGCTGCACTCGCGCTCGCCGAGGTGAACGAGCGTCCCGTGATGGTCGCCCAGAATCTGGACCTCCACGTGGCGAGGCCGCTCGAGGTAGCGCTCGAGGAGCAGGCGGTCGTCCCCGAACGCCGCGGCGGCCTCGCGACGAGCGGCGCGCCAGCGCCTCCCGAAGGTCGGCCGCCTCCCGAACGACCCGCATCCCCCGTCCGCCGCCACCCGCGCTGGCCTTGACGAGGAGCGGGTACCCGATCGCTGCTGCCTGCGAAACCAGGACATCGTCTGCTACCACGTCACCGTGATAGCCGGGTAGCACGGGAACACCGTGGGCCTCGGCCAATGCCTTGGCCTCGCGCCTTGTCGCCCAGCGCCCGCATCGCCGCCGGCGACGGCCCGACCCAGACCAGCCCGGCCGCCTCCACGCCTTCCGCGAAGGCGGCGTTCTCGGCCAGGAACCCGTAGCCCGGGTGGATCGCGTCAGCTCCTTTCCATCGGGCGGCCTCGATGATGGCGTCGCCGCGCAGGTAGCTGTCCGCCGCCGGCCCGGGACCGATCCGCACGACCGCATCGGCGGCCCGTGCATGCACCGAGGCCCAGTCCGCGTCGGACGCCACGGCGACCGTGCGGATCCCCAGTCGCCGGCAGGTACGGATCACCCGCAGCGCGATCTCGCCGCGGTTGGCGATGAGGACGGAGGAGAACATGGGATGCGGCGCGCCGACGCTACATCCGGAACACGCCGAACGACGTGTCCGGGATCGGGGCGTTCAGAGCGGCCGACAGCCCGAGCCCCAGCACCATCCGGGTGTCGACCGGGTCGATGACGCCGTCGTCCCACAGCCGCGCGGTCGAGTAGTAGGGCGAGCCCTCGCGCTCGTACTGCCGCGAGGGTCGGTGCCGTGAACGCCTCACGCTCCTCGTGCGTCAGATCGTTGCCCTCGCGCGCCAGCGCGTCGAGCCGCACCTGAGCAGCACGCCCGCGGCCTGCTCGCCGCCCATCACGCTGATCCGCGCGTTGGGCCACATCCACAGGAAGCGCGGGCCGTAGGCGCGCCCGCACATCCGTAGTTGCCGGCGCCGAACGACCCGCCGACGATCACCGTGAGCTTCGGCACCTGCGCGTTGGCGACCGCCATCACCATCTTGGCGCCGTCCTTGCGCGATGCCCCCGGTTCTCGTACTCGCGCCCGACCATGAAGCCGGTGATGTTCTGAAGGAACACGAGCGGGATCCGCCGCTGGTCCGCACAGCTCGATGAAGTGGGCGCCCTTGAGCGCGACTCTCGTTGAACAGGATGCCGTTGTTGGCGAGGATGCCGACCGGGTAGCCCATGATCCGCGCGAAGCCGGTGACGAGGGTGGTGCCGTAGACGCGCCTTGAACTCGTCGAGCTCCGACCCGTCGACGATGCGCGCGATGATGTCGCGAATGTCGAACGACGTGCGCAGGTCGGTCGGGACGAGGCCGTAGAGGTCGGCCGGGTCGTAGAGCGGATCGCGCGCCGGCAGGACCTCCCATGGCGGGTCCTTGCGGGCAGCGGGGACGTTGGCCAGGATCCGCCGGGCGATCGCAAGCGCGTGGTGGTCGTCGTCGGCGAAGTGATCGGCGACCCCGGAGATCCTCGTGTGGACGTCGGCGCCGCCGAGATCCTCGGCCGTCACCTCCTCGCCGGTCGCTGCCTTCACCAGCGGCGGCCCGCCGATGAAGATCGTGCCGGTCCCCCGGACGATCACGGTCTCGTCGCACATCGCCGGCACGTACGCGCCGCCGGCCGTGGACGAGCCCATGACGACGGCGATCTGGGCGATCCCGGCAGCCGACAGGGTGGCCTGGTTGTAGAAGATGCGGCCGAAGTGCTCCCGATCCGGAAAGACGTCGGCCTGGAGCGGCAGGAACGCGCCGCCGGTGTCGACCAGGTACACGCATGGCAGCCGGTTCTCGAGCGCGATCTCCTGCAGCCGCAGGTGCTTCTTCACCGTCATCGGGAAGTAGGTGCCGCCCTTGACCGTGGCGTCGTTGGCGACGATCGCAACCTCCCGCCCGCCGACCACGCCGATGCCCGTGACGATCCCGGCCGACGGCGCGCCGCCCTCGTACATATCCCACGCAGCGAGCGGCGACAGCTCGAGGAACGGTGAGCGCGGATCGACGAGCAGGTCGATCCGCTCGCGGGCCAGCAGCTTGCCGCGCGAGCGATGCCTGGCCACCGCCTCCGCGCCACCACCCTCGCGAACCAGCGCGAGCCGTTCCCGCAGGTCCGCGACGAGCGCCATGTTTCGCGCCCGGTTGGCCTCGAAGGTCGGGCCACGCGGCGCTTCCGGGATGACGGTCATCGCTCGATCGGGATGGTCGTCCGGCGGTTCATCAGGTCCACGGCAGGCTCCTGCGGGTCAGGCTGTCGCCCGTAGCATGACGCACTCGCGGTCGCCGGCACCACCCGCGCACCCGGCGCCGCGTCAGCGACCCCGGAACCTCGGCTTGCGCTTCTCGGCGAACGCGGCGAAGCCCTCGCGCCGATCGTCTGAGCGGAGCACGACCTCGTACAACGCGTTCTCGGCTTCGAGGCCGTCGGCCAGCGCGAGGTGCGCTCCCCGGATCGCGACCTTGGCCTGGCGGATCCCGAGCGGCGCACCTTCCGCGATCGTGCCCGCCAACGCAGTCGCCGCGCCCAGCGCCTCGCGAGGCTGGACGACTCGCGCGACGATCCCCCAACCTTCCGCCTCGGCTGCCGACAGGCGCCGGCCCGTGAGGATCACGTCGCGCGCGCGGGCTGGACCGACGAGCCAGGTGAGCGTCCGGGTCGATCCGCCGCCCGGGAAGATGCCCACCCCGACCTCGGGCAGCGCGAACACCGCGGTCGTCGACGCCACGATCAGATCGCACGCGAGCGCGATCTCGAAACCGCCGGCCAGCGCGAACCCCTCGACGGCCGCGATCGTGGGCACCGGCAGCTCGTGCAGCCTGCGGATCAGGTCGACGATCCGCCGTCGCTGGGCGCGCAGGTGGTCATCGTCGAAGCCCGCACGCTCCTTGAGGTCCATCCCGGTGCAGAAGGCACGAGTTTTATATTAAAATATATATAAGTAAATTATGCCGTTACTAGTAATGAATATGACATCTAATATGAAGAAAGTTGTATCGTATTTATTCCTTATTATTTTTGCAATGGCTCTTGTATCTTGCGGCAAAAAAAAGGAAACAACATCAGAAACTACCGGAGCTGAAGAGGGTAACACCGGCTATATCGAAACCAAGATTCCAGGCTTCAGCAATATAAACTGGAGCAATATAAAAAAGAGTTGAAGAGAAGAAGCCCCTGCGATACCTTAAATCTATTAGAGTACGTTTTCCATAATTATCCGCCCGGAACGTATGTTGTTAATTTCGATAAAACATTGACATTCAACGTACCCAAGCCGGCACTTGTATATTACAACCACAACGGCACTTATATTTTTGCTGTCATAGCTATGTCGAAACCGGGTGATTGATTAAACCGAATAACGTAGTCGGTTATGATCAAAGTTTTATCGATCTGGATAGTACGAAACTCGGAACGGCATTCTTTTATTTAACTTTGTTTAAGTGCGAACATACACATATACGCGGGAATGGGAATATCCCATTCCGAATCATGGAGGTTTTAATTATTTCCAGATGAAAACCTGGAAA
>CAVUCC010000002.1:0-85083 GCA_963739885.1 uncultured Chloroflexia bacterium
CACGCCGGGACCGTCGAGATCAAGGCCGTTGCACGTGAGGCAGGCAGCCGATCGAAGGTCGCCGTTGCCTCCCGCCAGGAGGGGCTCGACCCGGTGGGCGCAACCGTCGGGCAGCGCGGAGCACGAGTGCAGGCGGTCGTGGCCGAGCTCGCGGGCGAGAAGATCGACGTGATCCCGTGGAACGAGGACCCGTCAGTGTTCGTGGCCAACGCGCTATCGCCGGCGCAGGTCCTGGGCGTGCGGATCGATGAGGAGCATCGGATCGCCAACGTCACCGTCCCGGAGCGGATGCTCTCGCTGGCGATCGGGCGCGAGGGACAGAATGCGCGGCTGGCTGCCCGGCTGACTGGCTGGCGGATCGACATCCGCAGCGACGTGCCGGCCGAGGCGCCGGCGGATGGAGCTGCGGCGGAGGCCGAGTCCCCGGCTGCGGATACCGAACCAGCGGCTGGTGCGCCCGTCGCGGCCGAGCCAGTCGCGGCCGCCAGGGTCAATCCGGCGCCGGCGGTCGAGCCGACCAGTACCGGGACATCCTCCACGACCTCGGGCGGTGCGACCGGCGTGGCTGATACCGACGAGCCGCCGACCGAGGCGGCAGCCGGGCCGGCCGCTGAGCCGACCAAGGCCGCCACGACCAAGGCCGCCACGACCAAGGCCGCCACGACCAAGGCCGCCACGACCAAGGCCGCCACGACCAAGGCCGCCACGGCCCGCGGATCACGCTCGAAGGCATCCGAGGAGGTGTCGTCGTAGGCGCGGCAGCGACCGCTCGAGTCGGAGCACCCGCGCAACGCCCGCTGCCCGCACGCACCTGCGTGGCGTGCCGGACGACACGGGTGAAGCGGGAGCTTGTGCGCGTCGTTCGTGCCCCGGATGGCTCGGTTGCCATCGACCCCGGCGGTCGCGCGCCGGGTCGCGGCGCCTACCTGTGCCGCGATGCGGCCTGCTGGACGAGTGCGGGTCGACGCCGGGCCCTCGAGCGCGCGCTCAGGGTGACGCTTCCGGGTGAGCTGGCGGCGATCCTGGCGGCCGGTCCGGACGCCGACCTCGTGGCCAATGACATGAACCATCGGACGCCGGTCGACCCGGCGGCGCCCCGGGGGCCGACAAGGACCCCGACCAGACAACGATTCGAAGGAGGACCCCATGGCCAGGAGTAGGAGCGGCACCCGCGGCCGTCGCGGCCCTCGCAAGCCGCAGCGCCGCAACAGCGGCTTCGCGCAGGGCGCAGTCTCGGTCATCGACCCGAGCGAGCGAGGTCCGATCGAGCTGCCGTCGACCATCACCGTCAAGGATCTCGCCGAGCTGCTCGGCGTGAGCCCGGCGGACATCATTCGTGAGCTCATCAAGAGCGGGATCTTCGCGACCATCAACCAGCTGATCGACCGCGACACGGCATCGCTGGTCGCCAGCGATCTCGGATACGAGGTTGCCGAGGCGTCGACGGTGGCCGCGGCGAGCGAGACCGAGGAGGCGAGCGGCCCAACGCCGGAGGCGGCCAAGGAGGTCCTGTTCGAGGAGGCGGATGACGCGGATCTCGTCGATCGCGCGCCGATCGTGACCGTGATGGGTCATGTCGATCACGGCAAGACGAGCCTCCTCGATGCCATCCGCTCGACCACCGTGGCGTCGGGCGAGCGGGGTGGCATCACCCAGCACATCGGCGCGTCCGAGGTCACCACCAAGGACGGCAAGCGGCTCGTGTTCCTCGACACCCCGGGCCACGAGGCGTTCACGTCGATGCGCGCCCGCGGCGCCCGGGTCACCGACATCGCCGTGATCGTCGTCGCGGCGGACGACGGCGTCATGCCCCAGACCCTGGAGGCGATCAGCCACGCCAAGGCGGCGAAGGTGCCGCTGGTCATCGCGATGAACAAGATCGACCGGGCCGAGGCCAACCCCGACCGGGTCAAGACCGAGCTCACCGAGGCCGGCGTCGTCGTGGAGGAGTACGGCGGCGATACGCCGTTGGTCGCCGTGTCGGCGAAGACCCGGGTCGGCATCGACGAGCTGCTGGAGATGATCCTGCTGGTCGCGGACCTCCAGGAGCTCAAGGCAAACGCCAAGCGCGATGCGGTGGGTACCGTGATCGAGGCGCAGCTCGACAAGGGTCGCGGCCCGGTCGCCACGCTCGTCGTCCAGACGGGCACGTTGCGGGTGGGCGACATCGTGGTGGTGGGCAGCACGTTCGGCAAGATCCGGGCGCTCGAGACCGCCGCTGGCAAGCGGGTGTCCAAGGCCGGTCCAGCGTCTGCGGTGGTGATCCTCGGCCTGGCCGACGTGCCGGAGGCCGGCGACGTGCTGCGGGTGGTGGCCGACGAGAAGACGGCGCGATCGCGGGTCGAGGCCCGCAAGACGGCGCAGACCGCGCGAGAGGGGGCCGGCGGCGCCCGGGCGACGCTCGAGGACCTGTATCGTCAGATCCAGGCCGGCCAGGCCAAGGAGCTGCGGATCATCCTCAAGGCCGACGTGTCGGGCTCGCTGGGCGCGATCACCCATGCGCTCGACCAGCTCGGCTCCGACGAGGTCAAGCTCAACGTCCTGCTGGAAGCGGCTGGCGACATCACCGACAACGACATCATGCTCGCCACCGCATCGGACGCGATCGTGGTCGGGTTCAACACCGGAATCACAGAGACGGCACGCCGTGCCGCGGAAGCCGAGGGCGTGGACGTTCGCCTGTACGACATCATCTACAAGCTGACCGACGACATCGACGCGGCCCTCAAGGGCATGCTCGAGCCGGAGGTCGTGGAGGTGGTCGAGGGCCGCGCCGAGGTGCGTCAGATCTTCCGGGTCGGCAAGAGCACCGTGATCGCCGGCTGCTACGTCACGGACGGCCGGATCGTCCGCAGCGGTGGCGCGCGTGTCTGGCGGGGCGGCAAGGTCATCTCGACCGATCGCATCGACTCGCTCCGGCGCTTCCGAGACGACGTCCGCGAGGTCGCCCAGAACTTCGAATGCGGCATCGGCCTTGCGGGCTTCAACGATCTGGCGGAGGGTGACATCATCGAGTGCTTCACCAACCAGACGCGCAGCCGGGTGGTGACGGGCTGACGGCCCACGCCCGGGGTCGAACCCGCCGGCCGGTTGCCGGTGGCGCACCCCCGCCGGTGAAGGCGCGCCACAGCACTCGGTTGAGGTTGCCAGGATCAAGATGAGCCAGCGGACCCAGCGCGTCGATGAGCTCCTGCGGCAGGAGATCGGCGCCCTGCTCGCCAAGGAGGTCGCGGACCCCAGGATCGGGTTCGCGACGATCACCGACGTGGAGACGTCGCCGGACCTGCGCCACGCGAAGGTCTGGGTGAGCGTGATCGGTGGCCCCGCCGATCGCGAGGCGACCGTGCGCGCCCTCCAGGGCTCCATGGGGTTCATCCGTCACGAGCTGGGCCGCCGCCTGCGGATCAAGCGGATCCCCGATCTCCATGTCCGCCTCGACGACTCGGCCGAGCGAGGGACCCGGGTGCTGCACGTGCTCCAGGAGCTGGAGGCGGGCACCGACCCCGAGGCGATCAAGCCGGTCGAGGACACGCTCCCGACGCCGGTCCCGCGTCTGCCGCACGAGGGCGACGCCCGGGACGATGTCGAGGCCGCCGAGGTCGGCGACGGCCCGGAGGCCGCAACCGATGGCCCTGCCTCCGGCGATGCCGGCGGGAGCGCCTCTGCGTCATCGAGCCGTCCGTCCACGCGACGCGGTCCGGGCGCAAGCCGCGCCGGTCGGGGGACCCCGCCGCGCGTCGCGCGGCGGGGTCCGGGTCACCGCACGTCGCCGCGAGGCCGCCACCACCGCGCCGGAGGGGCGTCGGGCGCATGAGCGCGACCGTGGGGCTTGCCGCCCTCGCGCGCGACGCCGTGCCGGATGGCGTGCTGCAGCGTCTGCAGGGCGCCCGGACCGTGCTCGCGGTTGGCCACGAGAACCCCGACGCCGACACCCTGGGCGCCAGCCTCGGTGTCGCGATCCTGGTCGAGCAGCTCGGCGGCCGCGCGACGGTCGTGTTTTCGGACCCGGTACCCCCGCTGTATTCATTCCTGCCGGGCGTCGACCGGGTGCGGATCGATCCCGAGCACGACCGGACATTCGACCTGCTGGTGCTGTCGGACTGCGCCACCCCCGATCGCGTCGGCGACGTCGCCAGGCGCCACGCCGCGCTGTTCGGCGACGTGCCGCGGCTGATCCTCGACCACCACGTCTCGAACGGTGGGGGTGACGGCTCGGACTGGATCGACCCCGGGGCGGCCGCGACCTGCGAGATGGTCGCCCTGCTGGCCGTCCGCCTGGGGATCCCGCTCGACGTGGACGGTGGGGGGCTGGCCACATTGCTGACGGCCGGGATCGTGATGGACACCGCCACGTTCGCCCATCCCAACGCGACGCCCCGCACGTTGGCCGTGACGGCCGCCCTGGTTGAGGCCGGCGCTCCGCTATCGGACATCTCGCGCCGCCTGTACCGCACCAAGCCGGACACCCAGCTGCGCCTGTTCGGTCGGGTTCTCGATCGGATCGGGACGTCTCCGGACCACGCGGTCCTGTGGTCGACTCTCCTGCTCGGCGACTTCACCGCCACCGGGGCGCTGCCGGCCCACTCGGAGGGCATCATCGATCTGCTCGCCCAGTCCGAGGCCGCCGAGGTCGCGATGCTGTTCAAGGAGCAGGACGATGCCACGACTCGGCTGAGCGTCCGCACCCGGCCGGGTGGCGTGGATGCGACGGTCCTGACCGGCGCCTTCGGCGGCGGCGGGCACGCGCGCGCGGCCGGCGCGACGATCGATGCGCCGCTCGACACAGCCATCGGCCGTGCGCGCGCGGTCGCCGAGCGGCTGGCTGCCGAGGTTCGACGGTGAGCCGGCGCGATCGAAGCGGCGGCCTCGACGGCGTCCTCGTGGTGGCCAAGCCCTCGGGCCCCACCTCCCACGACGTGGTGGCGCTGGTGCGGCGCCTGTCGTCCACCCGCCGGGTGGGGCACGGCGGGACGCTCGATCCGTTCGCGGCCGGGGTGCTGCCGGTGTTCCTGGGCCGCGCCACCCGGCTGGTCGAGTATCACCTCGGGGCGACCAAGCGCTACCGGGCCACGATCTGCTTCGGCGCCACGTCCACGACCGATGACATCGACGGTGACCGCGTGCCCGTCGAGGGACCGCCGGTGACCCGGGCCGGGGTCGAGGCTGCGATGCAGGACATGACCGGGCCCATCCGCCAGGTCCCGCCGGTCTACAGCGCCGTCCAGGTGGCCGGCCGCCGCGCCTACCAGATGGCGCGCGCCGGCGAACCCGTGGAGCTGCCGCCACGGGAGGTGACGATCCACCGGTTCGAGCTGCTGGAGTGGGACGGCGCGGATCCCGGCCGGCCCGTGGCCATCGCCGACGTGGAGTGCACTGCCGGCACGTACGTCCGCGCCCTGGCTCGGGACCTCGGCGGGCGGGTCGGGAGCGGTGCCTATCTGGGCGCGCTCGTCCGCACGGCATCCGGGGCGTTTCGCCTCGAGGATGCCGTGACCTTCGACGCGCTGCGCGGTGGGGCGGCGGATGGACCCGAGGGGGTGCAGCAGCTGCTCCGCCCGATGGACGCCGGGCTCGAGGATCTGCCCCACGCCACCGTTACCGAGGACGAGATCCGCCAGCTCGGCCAGGGCCTGATCACGGCCCCCTCCGCGTCGCTGACCGTGCGGGACGCTCCGATCGTGCTGGCGGTCGGGCCGGACGGACGCGTCGCGGCCGTGTGCCGCGCCGCTCGCGGCGCCCTCCACCCGAACAAGGTCCTCGCCGCAAGGCCATCGGTCGACGGGCGCCCCGTTCGGAATCTGGCGCTCGAGACCGCCTGAGCGTGCACGTCATCGCCGGGCTCGACCAGCTCGATCATTCCGAGGACGCGGTGTTCGTGGTCGTGGGCGTGTTCGACGGCCTCCATCTCGGCCACGCGTACCTGCTTCACCACCTGGTGGCCGAAGCGGCGGCCCGCAAGGCAAGACCCGTGGTGATCACGTTCGATCACCATCCCGACGAGGTCCTGGTGGGCAACGCCCCCCCGCTGCTGTGCGACCCGGAGGAGCGGCTGGAGCGGCTGGCTGCAGCCGGCGTGGACACGACCGTCGTGGTCCATTTCGATCGACGGCTGCGCGAGACCCCGTACGACACCTTCGTGTCGATGATCGCGAGGCGCGCGCCGGTGGCCGGGTTCCTGATGACCCCCGATGCGGCGTTCGGATACCAGCGGGCCGGGACACCGGACGCCCTGGCCGCCCTGGGGCGGCAGATGGGTTTCGAGGTCGCGGTGGTGCCGCCGTTCGACATCGACGGCCAGCCGGTCAGCAGCACACAGGTGAGGGCCGCGATCGCTGCGGGTGACCTGGCCGCCGCGGCGCGCCTGCTGGGCCGCGACCATTGCGTGGTGGGGGAGGCGGCCGGCACGATCGGCACGGCTGCCGGCGCCGGGACCGTCATCCGGTTCGCGCTGCCCGTGGCACTGCCGCCCGATGGCCGCTACCGGGTGCACGTGATCCCGGTTGGCGGTGGAGACCGCCCGACCGCGCCGGCAGCGCCCGAGCGCGATGCCGCGATCGATGGCAACGTCGTCACCATCGTCGGGACCGGCCTCCGCGGCCGGGTCCGGCTGGAGTTCCTCGCCGGAACCCGTGAACCGGACCGGTGATCGCCACAAGGGTATGTGATATCGTCTAACAAATTCGCGGGCTGTCGCCGCGACGGGCGGCGGGCCTCGTGGAGACACCGCCCTGAGCGGTCACTGCGGAAGGTGAGGAGGTCCGAGTCGTGGCCGAAGAGTTCTTCGCGGACGTGCCGGCGCCGATTGGGTTCGGCGGGCTCGATTCGACCGAGCCACTGTCGTTCAAGGTCTATCAGCCGGACCGGATCGTGCTCGGCAAGCGGATGGAGGACCAGCTTCGTCCGGGCGTCTGCTTCTGGCACTCGTTCGCCTGGGACGGTCGCGACATGTTCGGCATCGGCACGCTCGACCGGCCGTGGCTCGACGGCGGGGACGAGATGGCGGCGGCGCGGGTCAAGATGGCGGCCGCGTTCGAGTTCTTCGCCAAGCTCGGCACGCCCTACTACTGCTTCCACGACCGGGACGTCGCTCCGGAGGGCGACAGCTTCGCGGAGTTCCGGGACAACCTCGACTCGCTGACCGATGACGCGCTGGGCTACCAGGAGCGGACCGGCGTACGGCTGCTGTGGGGCACCGCCAACCTGTTCAGCCATCCGCGATATCAGGGCGGCGCAGCCACCAATCCCGACCCCGAGGTGTTCGCCTACGCGGCCGCGCAGGTCAAGCACATGCTCGAGGTCACCAAGCGCCTCGGCGGCACCAACTACGTGCTGTGGGGCGGCCGCGAAGGGTACGACTCCCTGCTCAACACGGACCTCGGGCGCGAGCAGGCCCAGCTTGCCCGGTTCCTGCACCTCGTGGCCGAGCACAAGGCGAAGATCGGCTTCGGGGGACAGCTCCTGATCGAGCCCAAGCCGCAGGAGCCGACCAAGCACCAGTACGACTACGACGTCGCGACCGTGTACGGGTTCCTGGTCCGCAACGGGCTCGAGGACGAGTACAAGGTGAACATCGAGGCGAACCACGCCACACTCGCCGGTCACAGCTTCCACCACGAGGTCGCGTTCGCGATCGCCAACGGGATCATGGGCAGCGTGGACGCCAACCGCGGTGATCCGCAGAACGGATGGGACACCGACCAGTTCCCGAACTCGGTTGACGACCTGGTGATGCCCCTGTACGAGATCCTGCGCAGCGGCGGGCTCACCCCGGGCGGCTTCAACTTCGATGCCAAGCTGCGCCGCCAGAGCATCGACCGGAACGACCTGTTCCATGCCCACATCGGTGGTCTGGATACCCTCGCCCAGGCGCTGCTCGCCGCGGCCGACATGCTCGAGACGGGGACGCTCGCCGAGATGCGCGAGGTGCGCTATGCGGGCTGGGGCAGCGCGCTGGGCAAGGCGATTCTGGACGGTGGCGAGACGCTCGCCTCGCTCGAGACGAAGGTGGTGTCGGGCGAGGCTGCCCCGAAGCCCGCCTCGGGCCACCAGGAGCTGTTCGAGAACGTCGTCAACCGCCACGTCTGGCGCACCCGCTGACCCGATGGGCGTCGTCCTCGGGATCGACGTCTCCACGACGGCCACGAAGGCCGTCCTGGTCGACGACCGGGGTGCGGTCGTTGCCATCGGCACGTCCGAGTACAGCTTCGCCCAACCACGCCCGCTGTGGACCGAGCAGGGCCCGGAGCTGTGGTGGACGGGCGCCGTCGATGCGATCGGGAAAGCGCTGCGCTCGGCCGGTGCCGGCCTGGACGCCGTCGAAGCGATCGGGCTCACCGGGCAGATGCACGGCCTGGTCCTTCTCGACGCCGCCGGCGAGGTGCTGCGCCCGGCGATCCTGTGGAACGACCAGCGAACCGGCGCGGCATGCGACGCGATCCGGAGCGCGGTCGGCGCCGCACGCCTGGTCGAGGTCACCGGCAACGACGCGCTGACGGGGTTCACGGCACCCAAGCTCGTATGGGTGCGCGACAACGAGCCCGAGGTGTGGCGGCGGATCGCGCACGTGCTGCTGCCCAAGGACTACCTGCGGTATCGGTTGACCGGAGACCTGGCGCTGGACAAGGCGGGAGGATCGGGGACCATCCTGTTCGACCTCGCCGCACGTGACTGGTCGCCCGAGATCACCGCGGCGCTCGGGATCGACCCGGCCTGGCTGCCGCCGACCCACGAGGGTCCCGAGGTGACCGGCAAGGTCACGGCCGCGGCCGCCGCCGCCACGGGGCTGCGGGCCGGGACACCGGTCGTCGCCGGCGGCGGCGACCAGGCGGCCAACGCCGTCGGGGTCGGCGCGGTGGTGCCCGGACGCGTGGCACTCTCGCTCGGGACCTCGGGCGTGGTGTTCGCGACCACCGATCGACCTCTGTACGAGCCCGCCGGGCGCGTCCACGCCTTCTGCCACGCGGTTCCCGGCCGCTGGCACATGATGTCGGTCATGCTGTCCGCGGCCGGCAGCCTGCGCTGGTTCCGCGACGCGGTCGCTCCCGGCGCCGACTTCGGCGATCTCGTCGCCGCCGCCGGGGACGTGCCCGTCGGCGCCGACGGTCTGCTGTTCCTGCCCTACCTGTCGGGCGAGCGGAGCCCGCACCCGGACCCGCTGGCCCGCGGCGCCTTCGTCGGGCTCACCCTCGCGCACGACCGGCGGCATCTCACGCGGGCGGTGATCGAGGGCGTGGCGTTCGGTCTACGCGACGGGCTGGACCTCATGGTCGAAGCGGGGATGGCTGCGCCGGATCAGATTCGCGCCTCAGGCGGCGGCACGGCCAGCCCGCTGTGGCGGCAGGTGCTCGCCGACGTCCTCGACGCCGAGATCGCCACGGTCAACACGACGGAGGGCGCCGCCTACGGCGCGGCCCTGCTGGCGGCCGTCGGGACGGGCTGGTTCGCGTCGGTCGAGGCGGCCGCAGACGCCCTGGTTCGGTCCACGCCGGTGGCTGCCGCCGGGCCCGACGCCGCCCGGTACGCGGACCTCCACGCCGTCTACCGCGAGCTGTACCCCGCGCTCGCGCCCTCGTTCCACCGGCTCTGAGCGCCGGCGCCGGGCCTCACCGGCGAAGCTCGATGGCTGCCCGGTCGCTGTCGGTCACCTCGTCGGGCTTCTTGCCCAGGATGATCATGCCCAGGACGTCCTCCGGTGTCACCGTCTCCTTGTCGATCGTGCCCACGATCTCCCCGTGATACATCACGCTGATCCGCTCGGACAGGTCGAACACGTCGTGGATGTCGTGGCTGATGAGGAAGATGCCGATCCCTTCGTCCTTGAGCTGCCGGATGAGGTTGCGGACCTGCGCCGTTTCGGCCGGGCCGAGCGCGGCCGTCGGCTCGTCCATGATCAGGATCCTCGCGTTGAAGTGGACGGCCCTCGCGATCGCGACGCCCTGGCGCTGGCCGCCGGAAAGTGACTGGACGGGCTGCTTGAAGCTCTTGAAGTTGGGATTGAGGCGACCCATGACCTTGCGGGTCTCCGCTTCCATCGCCGAATCGTCAAGTGAGCCCAGTCGGGTCGTCAGCTCACGTCCCAGGAACAGGTTCGCCGGCGCGTCGACGTTCTCGGCCAACGCGAGCGTCTGGTAGATCGTCTCGATGTTGTAGCGCTTGGCGTCGCGCGGGTTGGTGATCGTGACGCGCTTGCCGTCCACGCGGACCTCGCCGGCACCGGCAGGGTGCGCGCCCGACAGGACGCGCATGAGCGTCGTCTTCCCCGCGCCGTTGCCGCCCACGAGCCCGACCACCTCCCCGGCGTAGAGGTCGAGCGAGACGTCGCGCACGGCGTGGACGCCGCCGAAGGCGACGCTGATGTGGCGCAACTCGACGAGTGGCGTGCGTTCCGCGACGGTCACGGGTCAGCCCTCCCTGCTCAGGAGCCGCGTCGGCGGTTGTAGGTGTCGAAGCCCACCGCGGTGATGAGGACGATCCCGGCGGCCACGTTCTGGCCGGGTGAGATCACGCCCATGTAGCTCAAGCCGTAGGCCAGCGATGCCATCACGAATGCGCCCACGATAGCCCCGCTGATGGTCCCGATGCCGCCGGTGAAGGAGGTGCCGCCGATGACGGCCGCGGCGATCACATACAGCTCGTAGCTGACGCCGATGTCGAGGGTCGCTCCGTTGAGCCGGGCCGCCGCGATCGCCGCGGCGATGGCACACAGGATGCCCATCACCACGTATGTCTTGAGGATCGTCATGCGGGTGTTGATGCCGGCCAGCTCCGCGGCGTCGGGATTGCCGCCATAGGCGTAGACGTAACGTCCAAACCGTCGGCGGGTGGCCAGCCAGGTCATCACGAGACCCACACCGATGACCAGCAGGATCGGGAAGGGAAGGCCGGTCTGGACCTGCCACCCGCCCTCGGGTGTCGGGCCCCAGTTCTGCTCGATCGCAATCCGGTTGGCCAGGCCCTGTGGCCAGTGATTCGCATTGGCGAACGCCGCCAGACCGAGCACCGCGACGCAGCCGGCGACAGCAAGCAGGAGCTCGGCCCACATCGGTCGAACGGGGAAGTCAAAACGGCGGCGCTGACGGCGACTGTTCACCAGCAACGCAATGATCGCGAGGCAGCCGATGATGGCCGCGACCCACGTCAGCGTGCCCCCGAGTGACCCCTGCGCCCCGCCGCCGAGCAGTTGGAAGTTGCGATCGATCCCCGAGACCGCGGCGCCGTTGGACAGGTACCAGACGAGGCCGCGGATCGACAGCAGCCCACCCAGGGTGACGATGAACGATGGCACCCCGATGTACGCGATGATGAATCCCTGCAGAGCGCCGAACGCCGCGCCGATCCCGATCCCAATGGCGAGCGCGATCGCCCACCTGAACGGGAAGTCGGGACCGATGCCCAGGACGTCGGGCAACAGGTCGGTCATGAGCAGTGCGTAGGACATCGCGACGAAGCCGACCAGCGAGCCGACGGACAGGTCGATGTTCCGGGACACGATCACGAGGACCATCCCGGTCGCGATGATCGCGATCCCTGCACCCTGCACCGACAGCGTGACCATGTTGGTCGGCCGGATGAAGGTGCCACCGCTCAGGACGTTGAACGTGAGCAGGATCACTGCCAGGGCCACCAGCATGCCGAACAGCCGGACGTCGATCTCGGTCTGGGCGATCAGTCGACGGATCGAGGTGCCGGCGCCGGATCGCTGCTGACCCGGCTGACTCGGCGCCTCCGCCAGGTTCGTCACGGGGCGGCCCTCCTGGTCCTGAGGGTGATTCGTCTGCGCCCTCGGCGTGAACCGAGGGCGCAGGTGGCACAGCTAGCCTAGGCGTTGGTGCTCACATACCACAGGCGGCCCCACCCGGGTCAGAGGCGGTGACACCCTTGCAGATGTCGTCCTTGGTGGCCCACCAGCCGGCCGAGATCACCTGGTCGAGATTCTCGGCGGTGATCGGCGTCGGCTGGAGGATAAACGACTTGACCACGGTGCCGTTGGGCGTCGTGAAGTCGGTGGCCTTCAGCCCTGCGCTCGGCGCCACCGACGCGTTGATCAGGCCGTCGGGAAGGGTGAGATCGCCCATGGCCGTGCCGGCACACAGGTCGAGCGCCGCCTGGCCGGCGGCCTTGCCCAGCTCGTTGGCGTTCTTCCAGACATCGACGTACTGCTTCCCCAGTGCCACGTTGTTCAGGTTGGCGGGGTCGCCGTCCTGACCGCTGAGCGGCGGGAAGCCGTAGCTCTTGGCCGTGAGGGCAGCCACGACGCCAAGCGCCGTGCTGTCGTTCTCGGCCAGGATCGCGTCGATCTTGTCGCCGGACGCGTTGGCCTGGTCGATGATCGCTTCCATGTTCTTCTGGGCCGTCTCGGTCGCCCAGGCGTCGGTGTAGGTCCCGTCGGCGGGTCCGAGGATCTTGATGTCACCGGAACTGACCTTGTCGGCCAGACCAGCCTCGTCCCAACCCTGCGGCAGGAACGTGGACGCGTTCGGATCGCCCGGGTCGCCCTTGATCAGAACGTAGTTGCCCGTCGGCACCTTGTCCAGCACCGCCTGGGCCTCGGCCTTGCCGACGGCGACGTTGTCGAAGGTGACGTACAGAGCGCTCGGGTCCTCGATCAGTCGGTCGTACGCGATGACCGGGATACCCGCGTCATTTGCCTTCTTGACAGCCGGCAGGATCGCCTTGTTGTCTTGGGCGAGCAGGATCAGGACGTTGGCACCCTTGTTGATGAGGGTATCGACGTCGGTTAGCTGCTGCTCGTTGCTGAGGTTTGCGTCGGCATCGATGTAGGTGCCGCCACCTGCTTCGACCGTTTGCTGGATATTCGGTTTGTCGGCGGCGGCCCAGCGCGGCTGCTGGAAGTTGTTCCACGACACGCCGACCACGCAATCGCCCGTTGGGGCCATGCTCTCAGCTGTGGTGGGCGCTGTGGTGGGCGCTGTGGTGGCGCTGCTCGAGCAGGCGCCGACCAAGATGGCGGCGACGCCCGCGACGAGCGCAAACTTGCGAATGTCCATGCGTGTTTTCCTCCTCCTGCTGACGAAACGTTCGTCCACGAAAACCGCTGGTACCGTCCGTAGGCTACACCGGAAGGCATACCCCTTTCGTGACGTGGCGCCCGCACGGGGCAGCCGTGGTTCGCGATGACCGTCTGCGGGACACCATCTCAGGCGCTCGCGACGCGAAGGAGACCGTCAAGTGGCGCAATCCACGCTGCCGGGTCCGCCAGGAGCGGCTCGAAGGCGAGCTCCGCTGCACCACGGAGCGGCGCGTCGACCCCCAGCGTGGTGGGAACGATCCGGACCAGCCCGCCGGGAGCCGGCAGGGCGCGCCGCGACAGCTCGGCCTCCATGGCCTCTCGGACGAAAGGATGGATCCGCCCGAGCATCGCACCCAGGATGATCAGCCTCGGGTTGAGAACGTTGACCAGGCCGGCCAGACCGATCCCGATCCAGCGCCCGACCTGATCCAGGGCGGCGACCGCAACCGGATCGCCGGCCGCCGCATCGGCGAGCAGCGCCTCGACACCGGCCGCGCCGGCGTCGGCAGGGCGCCCGGCCAGTGCCAGGAGCGTTCCCTCGCCGATCTCGGTCTCCCAGCAGCCGATCGCGCCGCACCGGCATCGCCGGCCGTCCACATTGAGCGGCACGTGGCCGATCTCACCACCGTAGCCCTCGGCGCCGGTGAGGGGCAGGCCGTTGACGATAGCCCCGCCGCCGACACCCACCTCGCCGGACACGTACAGGACGTTGTCCACCCCGACGGCGGCCCCCCGTCGGTGCTCGGCAAGGACGCCGGCGTCCGCGTCGTTCGCGATCGCGATCGGCACGCCCAGACCGACGGCGCTCGCCAGGCGCGCCCCGAGCGGGACGTCGCGCCAGCCGAGGTTCGGGGCCATCGATACCAGGCCGTCGCTGCGACGGACGACCCCCGCCACGGCGACCCCGATCGCGATCAGGCGGCCATCCCTGGGAGGCTCGAGGTCGGCGACCAGGGCGGCGAGCCCGGCGACCACGTCCTCGACCGCCAGGTGGCGCCTTGGAAGGTCCGATCGCTTCTCCGCAATGGTCTCGCCACCCAGCCCGACCACCGCCGCGGCGATCGAGTCGACGAGGATCTGGAGACCGAGCACGACCGCCCGGTCCTCGTGCAGCCGAACGAGCGGGGAGGGCCTGCCCGGCGTTCCCAGCCGGATCGCGTGGTTCTCGGACACGAAGCCGGCCGCGCTCAGCTCCTGGACCAGCCCGCGGATGGCGCTGCGGGTCAGCCCGGTCGCAACCACGAGCTCCGAGCGCGACAGGGGGCCGCGCTCGTGGAGCTGGCGGACGATCGCGCTCAGGTTCGCACGGCGAACCGTCTCGCTCCGCTGCCCAAGATCCACCCGACCGGGTCGCACAGGTTTGTGATCCTTTCTCTCAAATATGTGCCAGACTGTTACACACGCACGGCTCGTGTCAAGTCGCGGCATCCGGCACGCTTGGGCGCAACGGCCCGCGACGATGCACCGGCCCTGCGAAGGAGGACGGCAGATGGACCAGCCGAGCGGCCCGGACAGCGGCGCGGAGACCTCGGGCGAGGCGCCGTTCCGATGGGGGGTGCTGTCCACGGCGAACATCGCCCTGGAGAAGGTCATCCCCGGCATGCGACGGGCCCGGGGGAGCGAGGTTCTGGCCATCGGGTCGCGCGATGAGGACCGCGGCCGAGCGGTTGCGTCAGCGCTCGGCATTCCCCGCACGTACGGTTCGTACGAGGCGCTGCTGGCCGACCCCGATATCGATGCCGTCTATATCCCGCTCCCGAATCACCTGCACGCCCGCTGGACCGTGGAGGCCGCCCGCGCTGGCAAGCACGTCCTGTGCGAGAAGCCGCTGGGGCTGACGGCGAGCGAGGCCCAAGGCATGGTCGACGCCTGCCGGGACGCGGGCGTGCTCCTGATGGAGGCGTTCATGTACCGCCTCCATCCGTCGTGGGTTGCGGTCCGCGACCTGATCGACGCCGGACGGATCGGGCGGTTGACCGCGGTGGACAGCTGGTTCTCGTACTTCAACGACGATCCGGCCAACATCCGCAACATCCGCGACGTTGGCGGAGGCGCCCTGTACGACATCGGCTGCTACACCATCAACCTGTCGCGGATGCTGTTCGGATCGGAGCCGTTGCGAGTCGAGGCGTCGGTCACCCGCGACCCGGGGTCGGGCGTGGACGTGCTTACCAGCGGGCTGCTCACCTTCCCGGGCGGGGTTGCCACATTCACCTGCTCCACCCGCGTCGAGCCGGATCAGCGTGTGGACATCTACGGGACCCGCGGACGAATCTCGATCCCGATCCCATTCAACATCCCGCCCGATCGGCCGACCCAGGTGCTGGTGATCGCCGGCGGCGATCCGCCGGTCTCCCCGGCCACCGAGGTCATGACCATCGCGACCGCCGATCCGTACGCGGTGGAGGCAGAGCGGTTCGCGGCCGCCGTGAGAGCGGGTGGGCCGGTGCCGGTACCTCCGCAGGACGCGGTTGCGAACCTGCGGGTGATCGAGCGCGTGTTCGAAGTCGGCGAGACCGGCTGAGCAGCGGGTACCCCGCGGCGCATCGCGTCCCGGCGCCGAAACGGAGCTGAGTCGAGGGCGCTTCCATGGCTGACGAAGGTGCTGCAACGGCCGGCACGGCCCGTCGCCCCGGACCGATGGGAGGACCCCGGGCGAGGCGCAGGATCGCGCTGATCGGCGTGATCGCGATGGCTGGCGTCCTGCTGGTTGGCGTCGGGCTCGCGATCACGCGACCCTGGGTGAGCAGACCCTCGTGCCCGGCGATCGCGGAGCACTCGGACTGGACGGTGGCGCGCCGGTGGGACGAGGCGCTGCTGGACGCGATCCGGCGCGCCCTGCCGGCGCCCACGGTGCATGCGCGGAACCTGTTCCACACATCCGCTGCGATGTGGGACGCGTGGGCAGCCTACGACCCCGATGCGAGGGGCTACTTCGTCACGGAGAAGCTCACCGCACCCGATGTGGCCGCCGCTCGCGACGAGGCGATGAGCTACGCAGCGTACCGGTTGCTCAACGAGCGCTACATCAAAGCCGCCGGCGGCGACGTGTCGCTCTCCGCGTTCGCCGATCTGATGGACGCGCTGTGCTACCCGGTCGACGTCACCGCCACCGAAGGCGACTCGCCGGCGGCGCTCGGGAACCGGATTGCCGCAGCCGTGATCGCGTACGGCAGAACGGACGGCTCCAACGAGGACGGCGGCTACGCTGCCACGGACTACCAGCCGGTCAACCCGCCGCTGACGGTGGCCGGCTCCGGAACGACGATGACCGATCCCAACCGATGGCAGCCGTTGCAGATCGAGCGCATGATCTCGCAGAACGGGATCCCGGTGACGAACGGCGTCCAGCAGGCCATCGGGCCCCACTGGGGTCACGTGAAGGGCTTTGCCCTGCCGCCGGATTCGGGCACCGGGACGCCCATCGACCCGGGTCCACCGCCGCGGCTTGGCGACCCGGTGACCGATCAGGCGTTCAAGGACCAGGCGGTCGAGGTGATCCGGGACAGCAGCATGCTCGATGCAACCGACGGGGTCATGATCGACATCTCCCCGGCAGCGCTGGGTGACAACACGCTGGGTGCCAACGACGGACACGGCCATGCGACGAACCCGGTGACCGGCCGGCCGTACGAGCCGGACATGGTGCTCCAGGGTGACTTCGGCCGGATCATGGCCGAGTTCTGGGCGGACGGACCGAGCTCCGAGACGCCACCCGGTCACTGGAACGTGCTCGCCAACCTGGTGTCGGACGAGCTCGACCCGGACCTCCGGATCGGCGGGACGGGCGATCCCGTCTCGCGCCTTGAGTGGGACGTCAAGCTGTACCTCGCGGTCAACGGAGCCGTGCATGATGCCGCGATCGCGGCCTGGGGCCTGAAGGGCTACTACGATTCGACCCGCCCGATCTCGATGATCCGGTACACGGGTGGCCTGGGGCAGTCGAGCGACCCGTCCCTGCCCTCGTATGACAAGGAGGGTCTGCCGCTGGTGCCTGGCCTCGTCGAGCTGATCACACCCGAGACCACGGCACCCGGGCAGCGCCACGCCGCGCTCGAGGGGCACGAGGGCGAGATCGCGGTCAGGGCCTGGGCGGGCAACCCCGCGGATCCCAGGACGGAGATCGGCGGGGTGACCTGGATCCTGGCCGCGGACTGGGTGCCGTACCAGCTGCCGACCTTCGTGACGCCCTCGTTCCCCGGCTACATCTCCGGTCACAGCGCCTTCAGCCGCGCAGCTGCAGAGGTCCTCACCGGCTTCACCGGCAGCGAATACTTTCCGGGCGGCATGAGCGGCTACACGATCAGGGCAGGCTCGCTCAAGTTCGAGCAGGGGCCGACGACGGATATCCACCTCGAGTGGGCGACGTACTACGACGCCTCGGACCAGGCGGGCCAGTCTCGGCTGTGGGGCGGCATCCACATCGAGGCCGACGACTTCAGTGGCCGGCGGGTCGGGTCGGCATGCGGCCAGGCCGCCTGGGCGCTGGCGCAGCGCTACTACGACGGAGCCGCCGGCTCGTGACGGCCAGCAGCGGAGCGTTCGTGGCACGCCGAGCGGACCGGATCCCCGCGCGACCGGCGACGCGATGATCGGGCACAAGCGGCTCCTGGCGGTGGCGATCGTCGCCGTCACGGTCGTGGCCGTGGCGGCATGGTGGGTGCTGCCGGGCGCTGCCACGGCCCCGGCGGCGCTCCGCGCGCCGCACTTCGTCGAGGAGACAACCGCGTCCGGGCTGCAGCACAGCCTCGACGATAGTGACACCGCGAGCATCGGCGGCGGTGTGGCCGTGCTCGACTGCGACGAGGACGGCTTTCCCGACCTGTACTTCGCGGGTGGCGCCAACCCGGCTGCCCTGTACCGGAACGTGAGCGAGCCGGGCGGCCCGCTTCGCTTCAGCCGGGTCACCGATCCGCTCACCGACCAGGTGAACGTCAACGGCGCCTACCCGATCGACATCGACGGAGACGGTCATGTCGACCTGGCCGTCCTCCGCATCGGCGGCGTCGACCTCCTGCGGGGACTTGGCGGCTGTCGGTTCGAGCGGGCCAACGAAGCCTGGTCGTTCGCGGGCGTGACCGGCTGGGCGACCGCCCTCAGCGCGACCTGGGAGGGAGCCAACCGGCTGCCGACGCTGGCGATCGGGCAGTACCTCCAGCTGGACTCGTCGGGCGAGTCGACGTTCGACTGCGACCAGAACGCGATGTTCCGACCGGACGCTGCCGGCGCCGGCTATGGCTCGGCCATCCCGCTCGTCCCCGGCTACTGCGCGCTCTCGATGCTGTTCAGCGACTGGAACGGGTCCGGGCGCCGCGACCTGCGGGTCAGCAACGATCGCCAGTACTACGACTACCAGAACGGTCAGGAGCAGCTGTGGCGGATCGAGCCTGGCCAACCGCCCCGGGCGTACGGCGCAGCCGACGGGTGGGTCTCGATGCAGATCTGGGGGATGGGGATCTCGAGCCAGGACGTTACCGGCGACGGACTGCCCGAGGTCTACCTCACCAGCCAGGGGGACAACAAGCTCCAGACGCTCCTGGCCGGGCCGTCCCAGCCGACCTACCGTGACATCGCGCTCAAGCGCGGGGTCATCGGGACGCATCCGTTCACGGGCGGCGACACGCTGCCCTCGACCGCCTGGCATCCGGAGTTCGACGACGTGAACAACGATGGTCTCATCGACCTGTTCGTGTCCAAGGGCAACGTCAACCGGCAGGCGGACTATGCGAGCCGCGACCCAAGCGACCTGTTCATCGGTCAGGCGGACGGCACCTTCGTCGAGGGCGCGGAGCAGGCGGGCATCCTCAACTATGCCCGAGGACGCGGCGCCGCCCTGGCCGACTTCAATCTGGACGGGTTACTGGACCTGGTGGAGGTCAACCTGGGTGCATCGGTGCGGCTGTGGCGCAACGTCGGCAGCGGCACGGTCGACGCTCCCGCGCCGATGGGCAACTGGCTCGCCGTGCGCGTCACCCAGCCCGGCGGCAACCGTGACGCGATCGGCGGCTGGCTCGAGGTCCGAAATCGGCGACTCGGTCACCCGCCGGGAGCTGACGATCGGCGGCGGACACATCGGCGGGCAGCTCGGCTGGACCCACATCGGGCTGGGAGATGCCTCTGGGGCCGAGATCCGGGTGACGTGGCCGGACGAGTCGACGGGCCCCTGGCTGACCGTGGCCGCGAACCAGTTCCTCGACGTGGGGCGCGGTGCCGCCGAGGCGCGGCCATGGACCCCACAGGCCCCATGAGGGCAGGGTACCTCTGAAGGCTGCCCGGCTGATCAAGGGGTTCGTTCTCGCGTGGCGGCCTGGTCGTGGTTGCCGCTACTCAGCGTCCCTGATATCCTCCGCCGGTCACAGTACAAGGAATGTAGTCACGCCATCGTTCGTGTCGGAGGATCGAGTGCCGCTCGCGCGGGAGAAGAAGCAAGAGGTTATCGCGGGGTACGCTGTCAAGGACGGCGACACCGGATCCCCGGAGGTCCAGGTCGCGCTCCTGACGGAGCGGATCCGCGACCTGACGGAGCATCTCCGCCGCTTCCCGAAGGACAACCATTCGCGCCGCGGCCTCCTCAAGCTCGTGGGTCAGCGCCGGCGACTTCTCGCGTATCTCGTGAAGAAGGACGCCACGCGCTATCGGGCCGTCATCGGCTCGCTCGGGCTGCGCCGCTAGGGCACGCCGCATTCGACCCCGGGTCCAATCCCGGGGTCATTCGTGTCCGGCATCATCGCCAGCCCGGCCCATCCGGCCGCAGGTCGCTCCGCCCCACACGACCAAGGAGGTCGTTCACCCGTGCTCACTCCCACCACGCTCGAGATCGAGCTCGGCGGCCGAACGCTGACGCTCGAGACCGGACGTCTCGCCGGCAACGCCGGCGGCGCCGTCACGGCCCGCTACGGCGACTCGATGGTCCTGGGGACCGCGAACCGGTCCCAGCCGCGCCCCGGTCTCGATTTCTTTCCGCTCACCGTCGACTTCGAGGAGCGGATGTACGCGGCCGGCAAGATCCCCGGCGGCTTCATCAAGCGCGAGGGCCGTGCGTCCGAAGCCGCGACGCTCGCCGCACGCCTGACCGACCGCCCGATCCGTCCGCTGTTCCCCGAGGGCTACAAGGACGACGTCCAGATCGTCATCACGACCCTGTCCACGGACCAGGAGAACGAGCTCGACGTCCTCGGCACGATCGCGGCGTCGGCGGCGCTCACGATCAGCGAGATCCCGTTCCAGGGCCCGATCGGTGCGGTGCATGTCGGCCGGATCGACGGGGAGTTTGTCCTCAATCCGACCACGAGCCAGCTCGCCGAGTCGGAGCTCGACCTCGTGGTCTCGGGTACCCGCGACGCGATCATGATGGTCGAGGCGGGCGTGAAGATCCTGCCCGAGGACGTGATGGCCGAGGCGATCATGTTCGCCCACCGGTCCCTGGGGCCTCTCATCGACATGCAGGAGAAGCTGCGCGAGCTCGTCGGCAAGCCCAAGCGCCTGCCGTACCTCGAGCCGTTGACGGACTCCGTGCTGAGGTTCGCCGAGCGGGCCAGGGCGGGCGGCGAGTTCGTCGTCGTGGACGTCGAGACGACCGGCACCGATCCCGAGATGGCCGACCTCGTCGAGGTCGCGGCCGTGCGCGTCAAGGGCGGCAAGATCACCGATCGTTGGTCCACGTTCGTCAACCCCGGGCGGCCGATCGTCGGCAACCAGATGCACGGCATCACCGACAAGGACGTCAAAGGCGCCCCGACCCCGGCGGAGGCGGCGCGCAAGGCGCTCGAGTTCGTCGGCGAGGCGCCGCTCGTCGGCCACTCGGTGGGCTTCGACATCGGGTTCCTCGAGGCCGCGCTCGGTGACGGCACCCGCATCGAGCAGGGTCGCTACCTGGACACGCTCGTCATCGCCCGCGATGGGTACCCGGATCTCGAGAACTACAAGCTGGCCACGCTGGCCGGCTTCTTCGGGGTCGAGCTGAAGGAGAGCCACCGCGCGCTTCCCGACGCCGAGGCCACCGCGAACCTGCTGATCTGGTTCGGCAACGACCTCCCCGGACGCATCGACGCGCTTGCCGACGGGATCGCGACGGCGGTCCGCGCCACCCGCACCGACAAGGACCAGTCCGCGGCGCTGCTCGAGGCAGCCCGCCGCAGCGCCCGCGTGAGCAAGAGCCTGTTCGGGCTCGTCCAGAAGAAGACGGTCCGGAAGCTGGTCCTCGACGAGGGCGTCCGCATGGACGGCCGCGCGACCGACGAGATCCGCCCGATCTCGGTCGAGGTGGGCCTCCTGCCGCGCACCCACGGGTCAGGCCTGTTCACCCGCGGCCAGACCCAGGCCCTGACCGTCGCCACGCTCGGCGCGTCGTCCGACGTCCAGCGGATCGACACGATCAGCCCCCAGACCGAGAAGCGCTACCTCCATCACTACAACTTCCCGCCGTACAGCACCGGCGAGAACAAGCCCATGCGGGGCCCCAGCCGGCGTGACATCGGTCATGGCAACCTCGCGGGGCGCGCGCTGCTGCCGGTGCTGCCGAGCCAGGAGGAGTTCCCGTACGTCATCCGCCTGGTGTCCGAGGTGGTCGCCGGCAACGGCTCGACGTCGATGGCCTCCACCTGCGGCTCGACGCTCGCGCTCATGGACGCCGGCGTGCCGATCAAGGCGCCGGTCGCTGGTGCGGCGATGGGCCTCGTGCTCGACGCGGAGACCGGGAACTTCGTGGTCCTCACCGACATCCTCGGCAAGGAGGATTCGATCGGCGACATGGACTTCAAGGTGACCGGCACGACGGAAGGCATCACCGCCCTCCAGATGGACATCAAGGTCAAGGGGATCGATGAGCGGGTCATCCGCGAAGGGCTCAAGCAGGCCCTTGCCGCCCGTCTGTTCATCCTCGACAAGATGACCGCGGTCCTGCCCAGCGCCCGCGAGGAGATGTCCGACTTCGCGCCGCGGATCATCACGATCAAGATCAACCCCGAGAAGATCCGCGAGATCATCGGCAAGGGCGGGTCGATGATCCGCAAGATCCAGGAGGAGACCGAGACCGAGATCAACGTCGAGGACGACGGCACGGTGGAGATCGCCGCCGTCTCCGGCGAGAACTCGCGCAAGGCGATCACCTGGATCGAGAGCCTCACCCGCGAGGTCGAGATCGGCGCCCTGTACCTGGGCAAGGTCACCCGGCTGATGACCTTCGGCGCGTTCGTCGAGATCCTGCCGGGCAAGGAAGGCCTGGTCCGGATCGGCGAGCTGGCCGACTACCACGTGCCATCCGTCGAGGATGTCGTGTCGGTGGGCGATGAGGTCATGGTCGTGGTCACCGAGATCGACCGCCAGGGCCGCGTCAACCTGTCGCGCAAGGCGGCCATGCAGCGCCACCTCGCCAAGTAACCCGGCGTTCACCGCCCACGCGGCGCCCCGCGGCATCGCCCGGGGCGCCTCGGATTCCTGGTTCGTTTGAGCGTCGAGGACCGTTCCCTCGGCGTCCGGTCCTGGTGCCTGTCCGCCGGCGGCGCGCACGGTTCGGCCGGGCCTCGCTGGTATACTCGCGCCCGTGCCCGACAACCCATCAGCAGCAGGTCGGACCATGCCCGGAACCACCCCCGAATCGCCCACCATCGCCGTCGTCGGTGCCACCGGTGCCGTCGGACGGACGATGATCCAGGTCCTCCTCGAGAAGCGCCTGCCGACGAACCGGCTCCGCCTGCTCGCATCGGCGCGGTCGGCCGGCAAGACGCTAACCGTGGACGGGCGCGAGATCGAGGTCGAGCTCGCCACCCCGGACTCGTTCGATGGCGTGGACATCGCGCTGTTCAGCGCGGGCGGCGGGACGTCGAAGGTGCTGGCGCCCGAGGCCGCGAAGCGAGGCGCGGCGGTCATCGACAACTCCAGCGCGTGGCGGATGGACCCGGCGGTCCCGCTGGTCGTGTCCCAGGTCAACCCGGACGACCTCGCGTGGCACGAGGGGATCATCGCCAACCCGAACTGCTCGACGATGCAGCTGATGCCACCGTTGATGGCGCTTCGCGACGCGGTGGGCATCGAGCGCCTGATTGTCGACACGTACCAGTCGGTCGCGGGCACCGGGCACAAGGCGATCGTCGAGCTCGAGGAGCAGGTCAAGGCGCACGCCGAGGGCCGGCCGAAGGTCGCCAGCGTGTATCCGCACGTGATCGGCTTCAACGCGCTGCCGCACATCGACACCTTCCTCGACAACGGCTATACCAAGGAGGAGTGGAAGGTCGTCACCGAGAGCCGCAAGATCCTGCACCTGCCCGACCTTCGGGTCAGCTGCACGGCTGTCCGGGTGCCGGTGTTCGTGAGCCATTCGGAGGCTGTCCACGTCGAGACCCGGGAGCCGATCACGCCCGACGAGGCACGGGCCGCGTTCGCGGCGGTCAAGGGCGTGGTGGTCCAGGACGATCCGGCGACCAACAGCTACCCGCTGGCCACCGAGGCGACGGGGTCGGACGAGGTCTACGTGGGGCGTGTCCGCCAGGACGCCTCGATCGACGGCAACCGCGGGCTGGTGTTCTGGGTGGTGTCCGACAATCTTCGCAAGGGCGCCGCCTCGAACGCGGTCGAGCTGGCGGAGCTGCTCATCGAGCGGGACTGGATTCGAAAGGCGAGCGAGCGCGGTCGGGCGGCCGAACGCCAGCCCGTCGGGGCGTCCGGGGGACGTCCCGCGTGACGGGCGACGAGCGCCGCCAGGCGCTCGAGGGGATCGCCGACGAGATCACGGCCTGCACCCGCTGCCGCCTCCACGAGGGCCGGGCTCGGGCCGTGCCGGGCGAGGGTGATCCCGACACGGAGGTCGTGTTCGTGGGCGAGGGTCCGGGGTTCAACGAGGACCGCGAGGGGCGGCCGTTCGTAGGCCGCGCCGGCGGGCTCCTGGTCCGGCTGCTCGCGAGCATCGGATGGCGTCGCGAGGACGTGTTCATCACCAACGTCGTGAAATGCCGGCCGCCCGACAACCGCGATCCCCAGCCCGACGAGATCGCTGCCTGTGCGCCCTACCTGCAGCGTCAGCTGGCCGTGCTTGACCCGGCGGTCGTGGTTACGCTCGGGCGCTACTCGATGGCCGCGTTCATGCCCGGTGTCCGGATCGGCCAGGTGCACGGAACGACCCGGCCCATCGACCCGGAGACGGGCGCCGGCGACGCGCTTGCGTTTGCCATGTACCACCCCGCGGCAGCGCTCCGCACGCAGGCCCTCGAACGCGAGAGCTTCGAGGACATCGCGCGCGTTCCCGGCGTGCTGTTGCGCGCGCGCGAGCGGCGCGAATCCGTCGCCGTGCCCCCCGCGGAGGGTCCGGCCCCCGCGGAGGGTCCGGCCCCCGCCGAGCCGCTGGCCGGGCATCCTGACGTCGTGTCCGGGCCGGGACGTGTCGACGGGGCCGGGGACCCTGCGATCCGGCCCGCTCCGCCCGCGCTCCCGACGCCCGCAGTCGATGATCCCGCGGCCGACGAGGCGTCCCAGCTCACCCTGTTCTGACCCGCAGCACGGACGACATACAGATGGCAGAAGAGAGCACGCCGCTCCGCATCATCCCGCTTGGCGGGGTGGGCGAGATCGGCAAGAACATGTACATCTTCGAGTACGGCGACGACATCGTGGTCATCGACTGCGGGCTCATGTTCCCCGACGAGGAGATGTTCGGCATCGATCTCGTGGTGCCCGACGTCACCTACCTCAAGGAGAACCGGAGCAAGCTCCGCGCGTTCCTGATCACCCACGCCCACGAGGACCACATCGGCGGGCTGGCGTACGTGCTGCCGGAGTTTCCCGGCGTCCCGATCTACGCCAGCACCCTGGCCCGCGGTCTGCTGGGTAACAAGATCAAGGAGCACAAGCTCCACAACAACCCGCTGCTCGCGCTCGATCCGGGCGACGAGATCCGGGTCGGTCCGTTCGACGTGATCCCGTTCCGGGTCAGCCACTCCATCCCGGATGCGATGGGGATCGCGCTGCGCACGCCGGTCGGCGTCGTCGTGCACACCGGCGACTTCAAGTTCGACCACACCCCGGTCGACGGCAAGCACTCGGACTTCGCGACCCTGGCGCGGATGGGGCAGGAAGGCGTGGTCGCCCTGCTGTCTGACTCGACGCGGGCCGAGAACCCCGGCTACACGCCGTCCGAGCGGACGGTGGGCGAGGCGTTCCGCGAGATCATGGAAGGGCTCGAGGGCCGGGTCATCGTGGCCACGTTCGCGTCCAACATCGCCCGTATCCAGCAGGTGTTCGACGCGGCGAACACGTTCAACCGCCAGGTGGCGGTGGTCGGTCGCTCGATGGAGCAGAACACGAGGATCGCTGCCGACCTCGGCTACCTCAAGTTCGAGCCGTCCCAGTTCCTGCCCAAGGACCGGATCACGGATCACCCGGCCGCGCGCACGGTGATCGCGACCACGGGCGCCCAGGGGGAGCCGATGTCGGGTCTGGCGCGGATGGCCAACCGCGACCACCGGTTCGTCGAGATCCAGCCCGGGGACACCGTCATCGTCTCGGCCAGCCCGATCCCAGGAAACGAGGAATACGTCGCCCGCACCATTGACAACCTGTTCAAGGCTGGTGCGAACGTGTACTACCACACGATCCGGCGCGCGCACGTCTCGGGCCATGCCAGCCAGGAGGAGCTCAAGCTGATGCTCGGGCTCACCCGGCCGACGCATTTCATCCCGATGCACGGCGAGTTCCGGATGCAGGTGCAGCACGGCCGCCTGGCGATCGAGACGGGAGTCAAGCCGGAGAACGTGTACATCATCGAGAACGGGACGCCGATCGAGATCTTCCCCGATGGCACCGCGCGCCGGGGCCAGCCGGTGGCCGCCGGGTACATGTATGTCGACGGCCTGTCGGTGGGCGAGGTCGGGGACATCGTGCTTCGCGACCGGCGGGCGCTCGCGAACGACGGGATGTTCATGGTCGTGGTCCAGGTCGACAAGCAGACCGGACGGGTGGTCGGGCGCCCTGAGATCATCACCCGCGGGTTCATCCACGGGAACGAGGAGGACCCGATCATCGAGGAGGCCAAGCGCCGGATCATCGATGCTCTCCAGCAGCCCGGCGATCGGATCAGCGAGGTGCCCTTGCTCAAGGAGCAGGTCAAGGATGGCGTCTCGCGCTTCCTGTACGAGCAGACCAAGCGACGGCCGATGGTGTTCCCGGTCGTGGTCGAGGTCTAGCGCGTGGCGCAGCGCCGACGAACGACCTCCAGGCCGCCGGCCGCCCGGCGAACGCGATCGTCGAGCCGCCGGCGCGGTGGTGGCCTGCCGCTCCCGCGGATCTCGCTCGGCCTGTCGCCGGCGGTCATCCGCTCGCTGATCGGGATCCTGCTGGCGGTCCTGGGGGCCGTGCTCGCCATCGCCCTGATCCTGCCCGGCGAGGGGCGGCTGACCGATCTCGTTCGTGACGACATCGCGCCGTTCTTCGGGGCAGGGCGCTTCGCGCTGCCCGTGGTGCTGCTGGTGTCCGGCTGGTACCTCGAGTGGGGCCCCGGTCGCGAGCCCGGCGCACCATGGGGCCGGACCCTGCTGGGCATCGCGATCGCGTACGCCGGCTTCCTGGGGCTGATCCAGCTGGTGGGCTTCTCGGGTGAGTTCACGGGCGGCCGCATCGGCCGCTTCCTGGTGAGCATCCTCGAGCCCGCCCTGACCGCGCCCGGTGCGATCGTGATCCTGCTCGGCATGCTGGTCGCGGGTCTCCTGATCGCGTTCGACACGCCACTGCGGACGCTGCTCTCGCCGGCGACGCGTGCGGCCAGGGCCGCGGGGTCGACGCTCCAGGATCGCACCGCCGGTGGGCCGGTCTCGAACGGACGCTCCACGAGGGCGGCGGACGGCCGCGGGGCGGCCCCGGGCGCGCAGGCACCGGCCAGGCCAGAGGGCAGGCGCGTGCGGATGCCGAGGCTCCTCGGCGGTGAGGCGCCCGGCCAGACCGGCGTCTGGGGCAACGAGCCCGACGGGGGCCCGTCCGCGACTCCCTCCGCGCCGCCGGTGTCGGCAACCTTCGCTCCGGCACGTGGCAACGGCAACGCCGGGGGCCCGGGACTGGCCGTCGCGGCAGGCGCCGCCGGGGCCTCCACAGGGCTCGGGGCCAACGGCGCAGGTGTGAGGGCGGGCGCGACCGCGGGGGGTGGCGAGGCAGGTGCCCGCTCGGCGGCAAACGATGCCCGGACGGCGACCCGTGACCCCGAGGACGTCACCGACGCCTCCGACTCGCCGCCCAAGCGCGATCACGCCTGGATCCTGCCGGCGCACAGCCTGCTCGACGCCGGGGAGGCTCCCTCGCCGGCGATGGCCGGAAACCAGGCCGCCATCCACGCCTGGAACGAGGAGCAGATCGTCCGCAAGCTCGCGAGCTTCGACATCGAGGCGCGCATCGTCGGCCGCAATGCCGGTCCCGTCGTGACCCAGTACGAGGTCCAGCCTGCGCCGCACATCAAGGTCAGCCGGATCGAGGGGCTGTCGGACGACCTCGCGATGGCGCTGGCCGCGCGGAGCATCCGGATCGAGGCGCCGATCCCGGGCAAGAGCGCGGTGGGCATCGAGATCCCCAACAAGGAGTTCAACGTCGTCGCGCTGCGACGGATCCTGGACGAGGTCGACTTCGCCGCGTCCGGATCGCGGCTCACGTTCGCCCTGGGCCGGGACGTGGCGGGCAACGCGCAGGCCGTGGATCTCGCGAGGATGCCGCCACCTGCTGATCGCGGGCGCCACGGGCTCGGGCAAGAGCGTGATGGTCAACGCGCTGATCACCAGCCTGCTGTGCAACGCGACGCCCGACGACGTGCGCCTGATCCTGATGGACCTCAAGCGGGTCGAGCTCGCCGGCTACAACGGCCTGCCACACCTGATGGTGCCGGTCATCACCGAGCCCGAGCGCGCCAAGTCCGCCCTCAAGTGGGCCGTGAACGAGATGGAGGCGCGCTACCGGCGGTTTGCGGGCGCGACGGCCCGCAACATCAAGGGCTTCAACGAGACCCGCGTCGATCCGGCCGACCGGCTGCCGCACATCGTGATCGTGATCGACGAGCTGGCCGATCTCATGATGCGTGAGGGCAAGAACATCGAGGACCCGATCGTCCGGCTGGCCCAGAAGGCGCGCGCGACCGGCATCCACATGGTGCTCGCCACGCAGCGGCCATCGGTCAACGTGGTCACCGGCCTGATCAAGGCCAACTTCCCCAGCCGGATCGCGTTCGCGATGGCGAGCCAGATCGACTCGCGGACGATCCTCGATGCCCCCGGCGCGGAGGACCTCATCGGGCGCGGTGACATGCTCTACCAGCCGTCCGACCTGCCGCGCCCGATGCGCCTTCAGGGCGTGTTCGTGTCGGATCCCGAGATCGGCCGGGTGACCCAGCACTGGCGCGACCAGATCGAGGACCCGCGCTACGACCTCTCGATCGTCGAGTCCGGGGAGGACTCCACGGGCAACGTGGACGACCTCGCGGGCGACGACGCGGATCGGCTGCTGCCGGATGCCGTATCGGTCATCCGGGAGTACGATCGTGCCTCGGCGTCGTTGCTCCAGCGGCGTCTACGGATCGGGTACGCCCGGGCGGCTCGAATCATCGACCAGCTCGAAGCGCGCGGCTACGTGGGCGCGTTCGACGGCTCCAACGCCCGGGTGGTCCTGCGTCGTGACGACGGACCTGGCCCTGGCGACAACGAGGACGAGGTATGACCACGCGAGACGACGCGCGACGGGCCCGGGCCGACGCGCGACGTGCCGCCCGCGACTACGCGACGGAGGCGGGTCCCGCGCTGCCCGAGCGGTTGCTCGCCGCGCGCGAGCGCAAGGGCGTGGATCTGTACCGGGCCGAGCGCGACACCAAGATCCGGGCGCGCTACCTGGCTGCGCTCGAGCACGGCGAGTACGCCGAGCTGCCGGGTGCCGTGTATACGAAGGGATTCCTGCGCAACTACGCGATCTACCTCGGGCTCGACCCGGAGGACGTGCTCCGCCAGTGGCGGCGAGAGCGGGGCGACACGTCGATCCCGTCGGAGCCGGTGCTCGACGTCCTGCAGCCGCTCGAGGCGCCGCGGCAGGGCCTGACGTTCTCGCCTGCGATCGTGGTCGCGGCGCTGCTGACCGTCCTGATCGTGACGTTCGTCGCCTACCTCGGGCTCCAGGTCGTGCGGTTCGCGAAGCCGCCCACGCTCGCCGTGACCAGTCCGGCCCAGGCGGTCATGGACGTCGCGGAGGGCACCGCCTCGTACACGCTGCGCGGCACCTCGATCCCGGGCGCGACGATCACGGTGACCGTGGCTGGCCGCACCGACCCCTATCGCGTGTCGGCCAATTCGACCGGTCGCTGGAGCGTGGACGTTGAGCTCCGGCGTGGCCGCAACCAGTTCGACATCGACGCCCTGGACCCCGAGACCGGCAAGTCCGCGGACACGACGGCCCGGGTGTTCATCACGGTGCCGTTCCTGGTCTCCGAGAGCCCGACCCTGACCGTGGACTCGCCCGCCGAGGGCGCCCAGTTCGAGAATGGCTCGATCCCGGTCAAGGGTTCGACGACGAACGCCAGCTCCGTCAGCGTGTCGGCGGTCATGACGGCCTCGGCCGATGGGACGCCGACCGCCACTCCCACGCCGACGCCCGCAGCCGGCGCGTCGCCCGGCGCGTCCGGCTCACCGGCCGGACCGACGGTCGGGCCCGTGTCCGCCAGTGTGGCGGCCGACGGCACCTTCGACGCGCCGCTCGATCTGGCCACCGGGTCGTGGCGGATCGTGATCACCGCGACGTCCGCCGAGGGCAAGGCCACCACCCTGAGCCGGAACGTCTCGATCAAGTACCAGGGCGTCAACCTGGTCGTGTCGATCAAGGGATCCAGGGCATGGCTCAAGGTGTGGGTCGACGGCAAGCTGTCCAAGGTCACGGGCGCCGCGGGGACCGTCTACGACCCGGGCAAGGTGCTGACCTTCACCGCCCAGCACTCGGTCGAGGTCCGGACGGGAAAGTCGAGCGCGACGTACTTCACGCTCAACGGGGAGAACCTGGGCCACATGTCCAACAAGGGCAACCCGGAAACGTGGCTGTTCTCGCCACCCGACCCGCCGGTCAAGACCAACCGGACCTGACGTGGCCGAACCGCTGGTCGAGCTCGCCGGTCAAGTGCTGGCGGCGTGCGCGGCGCGCGGCCTGACCCTGGCCACCGCGGAGTCGTGCACCGGCGGCCTGGTAGGACATCTGCTCACCGAGGTTCCCGGGTCCTCTGCCTGCTTCCGCGGCGGGATCGTTGCCTATGCCGACGAAATCAAGCGCGATCTGCTGGGCGTCCCGGTTGACGTGCTGGCGGCGCACGGGGCGGTATCAGCGCAGGTCTCCGTGGCGATGGCCGAGGGAGCGCGCGCGCGCCTCGAGTGCGATCTCGGCGTGTCGGTCACGGGGATCGCGGGTCCCGCCGGCGGGACGCCGGCGAAGCCGGTCGGGCTGGTCTACGTCGCCGTCTCCGGTCCCGGCGGGTGCGAGGTGGAGCGGCATCTGTGGCCGGGCGACCGTTCGGCCAACAAGCGCGACAGTGCCGAGGCGGCCCTCGAGATGGTGCTGCGCCGGCTGGGACGCCCGGAGCGGGGCGGGAACAGCTCGACGCCGGCCGAAGCCGAATTGGTGGCGTCCGACCCGATCGGCGACGCATCGCGGTGACGCTGCGCGGGTTGCCCGCCGTCGGCGCCGGGCTTGCACGGCCGCGCGCCGCGCGACCGATCCGGGCGGGCGAGCGGATCCACGTCGTTGGCGCAGCAGGTGCCGGGGCATCGGCCGCGGCCCTGCTCGCGTCATGGTCCGGCGCCGCCGTCGACGGATGCGATCCGGGTGGCCCGGGACCCTACACGGCGGCGCTCGAGCTTGCCGGCGTAACGGTGGCGCCCGAGCACGATCCGGCGCACGTCAGGCGGCCGGACCCGCCCGAGCGCCTCGCTGTGACCAAGGCGCTCACGGCGATCGACCCGAACCACCCCGAGCTCGCGGCCGCGCGCGCCGACGGGATCGCCGTCGAGCCCTGGCAGCAGGTCGTCGCGGATGCGGCCGCCGAGCGGGATCTGATCGCGGTGGCGGGCACCCATGGCAAGAGCACGTCGGCCGGCTGGCTGGTGCACGTGCTGGTGGCCGCAGGCGCAGATCCGGGCGCGTTCGTGGGCGCCCTGCTGCCGGCGGAGCTGACCGGGATCGGCGTCCCGGCCACGGCCCGCCGCGGGGCGGGCAGGGCGTTCGTGGTCGAGGCCGATGAGTACGCGGGCAACTTCGACGCCTACCGTCCACGGGTGATCGTGCTCACGTCGGCCGAGTGGGACCACCCCGATGTGTTCGCCGATCGGGAGGCGGTGCTGGCCGCGTTCGAGGGTTGGATCCGGCGGGCGGCGGGCGGAGGCCCACCGGGGGCAACGCGACCATCCGGCGTCGGTGCGGGTCCGGGAGCCGTCGACCGGATCGCGGTGAACGGGCGCGGTGGGCCGGTGCTGATCGCGAACATCGGGGACGAGGGTGTGGCCGAGGTCGCCTCGCGGCTGGCTGACTGGCCCGGGCGGATCCTGGCGACGGCGGTCGCGGACGTTGCGCCACAGCGCGTGGCGGGCTTCGCGCGCGGGATCGGCGACCGCTTCCGGACCGCGACGGGTCCGGCGGAGCTGCTGCTGGCTCGCGTCACGGCCACCGAGCCCGGTTCGACGAGCATCGAGATCTCGGGCCTCGATGCGCTCGCCGGGCCGACGCCCGTGCGTCTGGCGACCGCCGGTCGCCACAACGTCGCCAACGCGCTGGGGGTGGCCGGGGCGGCGGCAACGCTGGGCCTCGACCGGGACGCGATCGTTCGCGGGCTCGCGGGCTTCGGCGGTGTCGGCCGGCGGCTCGAGCGAAAGGGCGAAGGGGGAGGCGTGGTGGTCTACGACGACTACGGTCACCACCCGTCCGCGATCCGCGAGACGCTGGCCGCCGTTCGCCAGCGGGAGCCCGGCCGGCGCGTGTGGGCCGTGTATGAGCCGCTGACCTATCACCGGACCGCAGCCATGGTCGATGCGTTCGCTGCGGTGCTCGCGACCGCGGACGCGGTGGCGATCGCCGATATCTGGGCCGGCCGGGACCCGGACACGACCATCGCGTCCGCGGCCGGGCTGGCGGAGGCGGTTGCCCGCGTCGCGCCCGGGATCCCCGTCGGGGCGCCAGGCAGCGTCGAGGCCACGGCTCGCTGGCTGGCTGCCGAGGTCCGCCCGGGCGACGCGGTGCTGGTCATGGGCGGTGGTCGCTCGTACCGGATCGGCGAGCTGCTGCTCGAGCACCTGGAGACACGATGACGATCAGCTACCCGCAAGGCTACGACCTGCTCGAGGCGCTGACCCGCGCCCGCCTGTCGTATGACGGCGACGCCTGGACGGCCTGCTTCGACGAGCGCGCGGAGCTCGTGCTCGATCCGTTTGAGCCTCCGCTGGCAGGCCACAATGCGCTGCGGGCATACTTGCTGGAGGCGGCCGAGGAGGAGATCGGCTACGACCTGGTGGTCGAGCGCCACTGGGTCTCGGGCTCGATGGTGCTGGCCGCCTGGCACGCCAGCTGGAACCGGCGTCGCGACGAGGCAAAGGTCCGCCAGGCAGGGTTCCTCTCCGCCGAGGTTGGGGAGGACGTGCGCATCGTGCGGCTGAAGCAGTGGACGGTCACCCGCGAGCACCTCGCGGGCTGACGAAGGAGGTCGGATGGCGGGCGAGATCTCGTTCGATGTGGTCTCGGACTTCGACGAGCAGGAGCTGCGGAACGCGCTGGATCAGGTCCGACGTGAGGTCCAGCAGCGATACGACTTCAAGGGGGTCCACGTCGAGCTGACCCAGGAGAAGAGCCAGCTGACCCTGGTGACCGACGACGAGTTCCGCGCCCGCGCCATCCGTGACCTGATCGAGTCGAAGGCGCTGCGTCGCGGGCTGTCGCTCAAGATCTTCGAGTGGGGCGAGGTCGAGCCGGCCGGCGGCAACAAGGTCCGGCAGCGCATCGGGCTCCGGCGAGGCTTGCCGGACGACCTGGCGAGAAAGTTGGTCAAGATGATCCGGGACCAGTTCCCGAAGGTTCAGCCCCGCGTCCAGGGCGACGCCATCCGCGTCGCCGGCAAGAGCAAGGACGAGCTGCAGCGAGTCATCGTGCGCCTGCGCGAGCTCGACGAGACGGTGCCGCTGCAGTTCGAGAACTACCGATAGGGGTGCCGTCGTGCCCGGATCAGGTCGTACCGCCAGGCTCGTCATGGTGATCGTCGCCGTCCTCGTGATCGCGGGGATGCTCGCCGCGATGCTGCTGACGGCGCCGATCGTCGGCAACTAGCCTCGCGCCACCCACCGTCACTCGGCTCGGCCCCGGACGGACCGCCGTCCCGGCCGGCCAACAGGAGGTCGACATGGAGCCCCGCCACGACGTTGTGCAGGAGCAGACGACGGCCGGTCCGGCCGATGAGGACGCCGGAACCGCAGCAACCGATCCGCTGGAGGCGCGTTCCGACGCCGGGGTTGCTGCGCCGGGCTCCTCGAGCGAGGCGGCTCCGGCCGGCGACCCGCGGTTGACTCCAGGGATGGTGCCGGCATCGGAGGCAGGCTCCGGGTCAGTGGCCACCGCGGAGCCGGAGGAAGCTGGACCGCCGGAGACCATCGCGGAGCCGGAGGAAGCTGGACCGCCGGAGACCATCGCGGAGCCGGAGCCGGAGCCGGAGCGCGGAGCGCGGAGCCCGTCCCGGAGGCGGCTGTCGTGGAGGCTGGTTCGGCCGGTGCATCGCAGGTCGATGGCGCCCGCGGACAGGCAGACGAGGAACCCGGACAGCCGGAGGAGGAGCCGGCACCAACCACCGAGCGGCCGGACCGGGTCGCCGAGGAGCCCGCCCGTGGTGCCGCCGAGCCGACCCCGGTTGCCCCGACGACCGTCGCGGAGCTGGTCGCCGCCACTCTGCGCTCGGCCGGCGTCCGGCTCGCGTTCACCGTTCCCGGAGAGAGCTTCCTGCCGGTCCTCGACGCGATGGTTGCCGCTGGCATCCGCGTCGTGGCGACCCGGCACGAGGGCAGCGCCGCGTTGGCCGCGGAGGCGTACGGCCAGCTGACCGGGCGACCCGCGGCGTGCCTGGGCTCGCGGTCGCCGGGCGCCGCGAATCTCGCGATCGGGATCCATACCGCCACGGCGGACTCGACGCCGATGTTCGTCCTCGTCGGTCAGGTGGGCACCGGCATTCGCGGTCGCGAGGCCTTTCAGGAGGTCGATCTCGTCGGCACGATCGGCCGGCTGGCCAAGTGGGCGGGCGAGATCAACGACCCGGCGACGGCGGCGGACACCCTGGGTGCGGCCGTTCGCGCGACGGCGGAAGGTCGTCCCGGCCCGGCGTTCATCGCCCTTCCGGAGGACGTGCTGGAACGTCCGCTCCCCGACGGGACCGTGGTCCCGGTGGTTCGCTCGCGACCCGAGGCACCGTCGGTCGCCGATGTCCGTGCCGTGCTCCATTTCCTGGCCGCCGCCGAGCGACCCGTGATTCTGGCGGGTGCGGGCGTGCTCCGGGCGCGCTGCTCCAACGATCTGGTCCGCTTTGCCGAGCTGCTGCACGTGCCCGTGATCGCCACCTGGCGACGGGGCGACGTCATTCCCAACGACCACCCGCTCTATCTCGGCATGGCCGGGTTCGGCAGCCCCCCGACGGTAGTGGCGCGGATGGAGGCCGCGGATGCGCTGCTCGTGATCGGGTCGCGCCTGAACGAGGTGACCACCAACGGCTACAGCCTGCCCCGGCCGGGTCAGGCATGGATGCACGTGGACCTCGAGCCACGTGGGGGGGCGGTGGGCGAGTCTCCGGCGCCGGTCCACGTGATTCGCACGGACGCCCGCGCGTTCCTGCGGGCTGCGGTGGCCAGACTCAAGGACGCCGTCCTCGTGGCCGGGCCCGTGGCCGCCCGCGACGCGAACAACGGGGATGACCGGGCGGCGTGGGAGGCGTCGATCGTGGTCGACGCGGGCGCGTGGGACGGCCCGGGCGTGCATCCCGGCCGGATCATCGCCGATCTCCGGCGGCTGCTCCCCGAGGATGCGATCGTGACGACCGACGCGGGGTCGTTCTCCGGCTGGGCGGCCCGCGGCCTCCGCTTCCACCGCCCGGGGACGTTCCTCGGGCCCACGTCGGGCGCGATGGGCTACGGGCTTCCTGCAGCCATCGCCGCCGCGCTCGTTCACCGAGAGCGCCGCGTCGTGGCGCTGGTGGGGGACGGCGGCATGGGCATGACGATTGCCGAGCTCGAGACGGCCGTTCGCGAGGACGCCCACGTCGTCGTGATCGTGTTCGACAACCAGGGGTACGGCATGATCCAGGCCGAGCAGGTCGATCGTGGCAGCGCCACGGCACCGGGGACGACGCTCGGCGCCATCGACTTCGCGGCCGTTGCCAGAGCGTGCGGGGCCCGTGGCGTCAGGGTCGAGAGCGACGCCGCGTTCGAGGGGGTGCTCCGGACCGCGCTGGCGGCATCCGGGCCGAGCGTGATCCAGCTGGCAGTCGACCCGCGCTGGGTATCGGTCGACCGACCCGCGGTCTCGTGATCGCTCCTGGTCGTCGAGCTCGCCGGGTGGCCCGGTGACCCGTCCAACGCTGCACCTCGTCCCGGAACTGGACTGGCTGGCCCACGATCCGGCCCTGCCCTTCCTGCCCGAGGCCTGGGAACGGGATGGCTTCATTCACTGCACCGATGGCGACGACGAGATGCTGATCGTCGCCAATCGCTTCTATGCCACCGATCCGCGTCCGTTCCTGCTGCTGACGGTCGACCTCGAGCGCAATGGAAGCCCCTGGCGGTTCGACGACCCCGAGCATCGCTACCCGCACATCTACGGTCCGATCGCCCCGGCCGCGGTGCTCGAGGCACGTCCGATGATGCGCGATCGCAAAGGTTGCTTCGAAGGTATCGGCGCCCGCTGAGATTGGTCGGGAGGGGCCCCTGCGGCAGGACGCCGCGCCGGCCCCAGCCGGGTTGCGGTGCGGCGTACGGTGGGTCGAGGTGACGGATGAAGGAGGTGTGCCCATGCCGGCTGCCGCGAACGTCGAGGGTCTGCAGGCGATTGCCGCCGCGTTCGACGCACACGACCTCGACACGATCATGAGCTACTTCGCCGATGACGCGGTGTTCGACGCGCCGCGCGGGCCGGACGAGTGGGGCTCGCGTGTGATCGGGAAGCAGGCGATCCGCGAAGCGTTCGCCGGCCGGTTCGAGGGAATCCCGGATGTGCGCTACACGGATGACGACCATTTCGTTGCCGGCAACCGGGGCTGCTCCGAGTGGACGCTCCGCGGGACGACCGTGGATGGAACGCGGGTCGAGGTCAGGGGCTGCGACCTGTGGACGTTTCGCGACGGCGCCGTCGTGCGCAAGGACTCGTACTGGAAGATCCGCACGTCCTGATGACGGCTGGCCGGTGACGCCATCCGGCCACGAGGGCCGGGCGTGTCGCTATCGCTTGTGGCGCCGATGGCGCGGAGGCGGCTCGTCCTCGTCGCGCGCCTGCCGGTCGAGGATCTGCTTGAACACCTTGCCCATCCCGGGTCGCATCAGCGCGCGTTGCTCAGCCTCGACGTCATGATCCCGCCGCCTGACCCGTGCCGCTTCGCGGGAATCGAGATCCTCTTCGTTCGGATCAGGCTCATCGAACGGGTCCGGATCCATGTGCATTGGCGCATCGTGGCCGGGGACCGGCGCGCCGTCAATGGCCGATCGGATGGTCCGGCCCGGGGGCCCGGTAGCATGCGGGAGGCATCCGTCACACCGGATCGCACGAACGGAGGAGGCGTGATCCGACCGCAGCATGGCTGATCCTGAGACGCCTGCCGATCGTGGCCACGTGCGTGCGGCGCCCAGCGGGTCTCGGGTTGTCGGAGGATCCACGCCGTCGCTGCTGGGCGGACTGCTCGTGGTCGCGCTGGCGCTGCGGCCGCAGATCGCAGCGATCGGACCGCTGGCGCCTGAGATCGGGGCCGACCTCGGCGTGCCGCACGCCGTAGTCGGCTTGCTCACGACGATCCCCGTCCTGTGCATGGGCCTGTTCGCCCCGTTGGGCCCGTCGCTGGCGCGACGTCTCGGCGCCTGGGCGGGGATCGCGGCCAGCGTCGCTCTCCTGGTCGGCAGCGGGCTGCTGAGAGCCGCCACACCGGGCGTGGCGCCGGTTCTGGCGATCACGGTGGGTATCGGGGTCGGCACCGCGCTGTCGGGACCGATCCTCGCGATGTTCGTCCGGGAGCGGATGCCCGACAGACGGGTAGCCGGAACGGCTGCCTATGCGGGCGGGACGATCCTGGGGGCGGCGGTGGCGACCGTGCTCGCCGTGCCGCTTGCGGGCCTGTTCGGCGGTTGGCGCGGGTCGCTGATCGTGATGACCGTTGGCTCCGGGGTGACCCTGGTGGCCTGGCTCGTGCCGCGGACCCGCCACGCGGGCGATCCGGCGGGGACCGTCGGAGAAGACCCACCGCCGGCCGCGGTTCCGGCAGGGCCCGCGTCACGCCGGCTGCCGGTCGATCGGCCGATCGCGTGGGCGATCGGTGTCCTGTTCGGCCTGCAGTCGTGGCTCTACTACGGCGCCACCGCCTGGCTGCCGAGCGCCTACATCGAGCAGGGCTGGGACGCATCGGCCGCAGCGGTCCTGCTGGCGCTCGTCTATGTCGCGAGTCTGGTCGCGACGCTGCTCGTTCCGGCGGGCGCCGGTCTGGGTGTGTCGCGACGGCTGATGCTGCTGCTGTCCACCGCGGCCGCATTGCTGGGCCTGGCGGGCATGGTCGGTGTGCCGGGGGCCGGGCCGGTATGGGCGATCTCGCTGGGGCTGGGGCTGGGGAGCACGTTCACGCTGCTGCTGACGCTACCTACCGACATCAGCGTCGACCCCCGCGAGGTCGGTGCCACGGCCGCCATGATGCTGCTGGTCGGCTACCTGCTGGCGTCGGTGGGGCCGTTCGTGCTCGGCGCGGCGCGTGACGCGACCGGCAGCTTCGCGGTCAGCCTGTGGGTGCTCGTCGTCGTCGCGGTCGTGATGCTGCCGTTGAGCGCGAGCCTCACGCCGCACCGCCTGCGCCCTGCGGGCGACGAGCACTCCGGCCCGCGCCCGGTCCCGCGAAGTTGAGCTCCCGACCATCGCGGCGTGGCCCGGTGACGCCAGAGATCGCGTTCGCCCGTGCCTGATGCCGTCGCACGGCCCGCTCGAGTCCGGGAATCACGAGGCCGTTGTCCGGCCCGGACAACGGCCTGCTCGTGTCGTCGGGGTCAGACGCGGAGTCGGGCCCCGGCGTGCAAGGCGGTTGCGGGCATGCCCGCAACCGCCGTCAGCTGCCGGCGCGAGCGTCGCTCGAGAGGTTGCCCGCGCGCGGACGGGTCATCTCGTTCGAGGCACCGCACGATGCGTCTTCGCTCGCCGTCAACCGGCGTGGCTCGAGCCAGCGCCGTCGCAAGCCGTGCCCTGGGGCCGTTCGCATCGCCATTTCCGGCAACCTCCCGGGATGCCTCCGCGCGGGGAGGGGAAGTTGATGCACCAATTATCGGACGGGCCGCAAGCCCGGCCAGTGTCCGTGCCTGAGGCTCCGCGGGTGGTCCGGGCGGGCCGAGGGGCCATGGCCCGTGGCAAAGGCGACGGCTCAGCCGCCGGACACGGCCGGGATGATGTGGACCTCGGCGCCGGCCGGGATCGGGGTCCCGAGCGACGCCCGCTCGCCCGCGACGAAGACGTTGAGGTGCGTACGGATCGCTGGACCCGCGTCGAGCACGCGGTTGGCCAGACCCGGGACCTGCCGGTCGAGGTCCGCAATCACCTCGGCCACCGTCGCGCCGGTGGCCCCGAGCCGCCTTGGGGTGCCGGGGAACAGAGCGACCAGGGATCGCGGCAGGTGCACCACGGCCATCGCCGGTGCGTCTCCTGCCTCGATCAGCCGTCCCGGCCGGATCAGCCAACGACGGCAGCCTCCACCGACCAGATCGGCGGCAGATGATCGGCGATGAGCCCCCAGCTCCGCCCCTCGTCGCGGCTCCCGTACAGCTGGCCGGTGCTGGTGCCGAAGTACACGCCCACGGGGTCGAGGCGGTCGACTGCCATGGCCTCCCGCAGGACCCCGAGGTAGGCGTTCTCCTGCGGCAGGCCGTCACCGGACCGGACCCAGGCTTCGCCGCCGTCGTGCGTGCGCCACACACCGAGCCTGGCGTCGGGCGCGAAGCGGCCGCGCTCCGCGCCGTTGAGCGGGATCGTCCACACGGTCATCGGGTCGCGTGGGTGGGCGGCCATCGGGAACCCGAAGTCCGAGGGCAGCCCGGGGGTGATCTCGGCCCACTGGCGGCCGCCATCGAGCGATCGGTACACGCCGCAGTGGTTCTGCTGGTAGAGACGCTCGCCGCCATCGGCCGCGATCACCAGCTTGTGGACGCACTGCCCGAACTCGGGGTACTTGTCGGGGTGGAAGTCCGCCCGGACGCCCTTGTTGCGGGTCTCCCAGGTTGCTCCGCCGTCCCGGGTCTCGAACGCGCCAACGGCCGAGATTCCAACCCAGACGCGGGAGGGGTCGGTGGGGTGGGGGACGATCGAATGGAGGCACAGGCCGCCGGCGCCGGGCTGCCATTGGGATCGGGTCGGGTGATTGGTAAGCCCCTCGACATGGGCCCACGTCCGGCCACCGTCGGTGCTCCGGAACAGGCCGGCCGGCTCGACGCCCGCGTAGATGGCGCCGGGCCCCGAGGTGACGTTCCACACCGTCCTGATCGCCGGGCCGTCGTCGCCGTAGGTCAGGCCCTCGCTGGAGTGCGTCCAGGTGCCTCCCAGGTCGTCGCTGCGCCATACGGCGGGCCCGAACCAGGGGCTGCCTGCCGCAGCCAGCAGTGCCCCGCTGCCGGGCTCGACCGAGATGTCGTGGACGGGCCAGCCCTCGCACAGGGGCCCTCGCAGCTCCCAGCTGCGTCGATCAGGGTCGCCGTCGAGGATGAACGCGCCTTTTGGTGTACCGACCAGGAGGGCGAGACGGTCGCTCATGGGACGCTCCAACATGCGGTGATCCGAGGTCAGGTCGTTGATCCGCGTAGGTTACGACAGGCGGCGCTTTGGTCTACCGTGTCGGTGACGCAGGCGAGGCGGGAGGTCGGCGCACGCGATCGACGAGGGTCCGGGAGGTTCGATGGCCGCATCCAGCCTGCGCAGCCGGCAGTCCCCGGTGCCCACGACGCTGGTCGTCACCCTGGTGCCCGCGGCCGCGGCGCTCGACATCGTGGGCGGCTACCTGAACGGGCTGCTCAGCCTGCCCACCTACCTCGACACCATCGGCACCTGCGTCGCGGCGATCGTGCTCGGGCCGTGGTGGGGGGCGGCGGCCGGCATCCTTGCGAATATCGGTGGCGCCGTATATCTGGGCCCGACCAACATCCCGTTCGGGCTGGCCAACGCGCTCGCGGCGGTGCTCTGGGGCTACGGCGTGCGGTCGCTGCTGCTGGGTCGAAATCCCTACACCTACTTCGGCCTCAACGCGGTCGTGGGGGTTGCCGTGGGGGCGCTCGGTGCCCTGATCGCGTTGGTCGTGTTCGGCGGGACCACCGGGCACGCGTCGGATGCGATCACGGCGGCGCTGGTCCAGGCGGGCGAGGCGCTGCGGGACGCGGTGCTGACCTCGAGCGTGCTGACGTCGCTCGGCGACAAGATCATCGCGGGCTTCGTCGGGCTCGCGATCATCCGGGCGCTGCCATCGTCGCTGACCGAGGGTCTCGTCCTGCCGGGTGAGGTGGGCATGCGATCGCTGCTGCTCGCGACGGCCGGCACGGTGCTCGGGGTGGCCGTCATCCTGGTGTACCTGCTGCTCAAGCCGGCCGGCTGAGCAGGCCCGGGACGGGCGGGGACGTCGTTGGCCGATGACGCCGGCATCTCGATCAGCGACCTGACGGTCCGCTACCGGGGCGCTTCGCGCGCGGCGCTCGACGGGATCATCGTCGAGCTCCGGCCGGGTGGGGTGACCGGCGTGGTCGGCCTCACCGGGGCTGGCAAGTCGACCCTGCTGCAGTGTCTCAACGGGATCGTCCCGCACCTCGTCCCGGCCGGCGATCGAGGGGTACGGTGCGCGTGGCGGGGCTCGACCCGCTGGACGGGCCGGTGGCGAGGCTGTCGGGCAGCGTGGGAATGGTGCTCGACGACCCCGAGGCGCAGATCAGCCAGGGGACGCTGGCCGAGGAGGTTGCGCTCGGGCTCGAGTACCGGGGGTTACCCTGGGAACGGATGGCGGACGCGTGTCCCGAGACGCTGGCGCAGGTCGGCCTGGGCGGGCTCGACGGACCGGTCGCCGATGACGCTGTCGGGTGGCGAGCAGCAGCGGCTCGCGATCGCTTGTGCGATCGCCGTGCGCCCGGCCGTGCTCGTGATGGATCAGCCGACCGCCAGTCTCGACCCGGCCGGGACGACGGCCGTGTTCGCGCTCATCCGGCGGCTGAACCGCGAGCACGGCCTGACGGTCGTCATCGCCGATCACGACGTCGAACGGCTGGCAGAGCACGCGGACCGCATCCTGGTGCTCCACGACGGCCATCTCGTGGCGGATGGGACGCCGGAGGCGGTGTTCGGCCGGCCGGTCGAGCTCGGGGCCCTCGGCATCCGCGTGCCGCAGGTGACCGAGCTGGCGGCGGCGGTTGCCGGGACCGCGAGTCCCGATGGCCCGCTGCCGGTCACGCTCGACGCTGCGGTCGCGTGGCTGGCGGATCGATGGTGACGAGCCGTGGGCGGGAGGCCGCGCGGGCCGGCGCCGATCATCACGTTCGACGCGGTGCGTTTCGCCTACCCGAGCGCTGGAGACGCCGGCCGCTCGACGGCGTGAGCCTCGAGATCGCCCGGGCGAGCGTCGTGGGCATCAGCGGGCAGAACGGCTCAGGCAAGACGACCCTGGTCAAGCTCGTCAACGGCCTGCTCCGCCCGGACGCGGGCCGGGTGACGGTCGACGGCCTCGACGCCGCGCGGGCGCGGGTGCGCGAGCTGGCTGCGCACGCGGCGCTGGCGTTCCAGAACCCGACGCATCAGCTGTTCGCGAGCACGGTCGCCGATGAGCTCGCGTTCGGGCCGCGCAACCTCGGCGTCGAGGAGGACGAGGTGCTCGCGCGGGTGAGCCTCGCGGCATCGCGTCTCGGGCTGTCCGGCGTCTTGGACCGGCACCCGTACCGGCTGGGTGCGGCCGGCCGCAAGCTGGTCTCGGTGGCCTCGGTGCTCACGATGCAGACCCCGGTCGTCGTCCTCGATGAGCCAACCACCGGTCAGGACCATCGAACCGTGCGGACGCTGGCGGAGCTCATCTGCGAGCTGCGTGGTGCAGGGGTGACCGTGCTGGTCGTCGCGCACGACATGGCCTTCCATGCCGAGGTCGCCGATCGCCTGGTCGTTCTCGACAGGGGCCGGGTCATCGCCGAAGGCGCGCCCCGGACGGTGTTCGCGGACGGAGCGCTGATGGCACGGGCAGGGCTGGTTGCGCCTCAGATCACCGAGCTGTCGCAGCGGTTGCACCGGCCCGATGGCGCGGATCCCTGGCCGGCGCTGACGGTCGGGGAGCTCGCAGCCGCGCTGGGGGAGGGGACCGGCCCTGGCGGCCGCGGCGTGGCGAGGGCGAACGACGCCGTGGCCCCCGGAGCGGGAGCGGTAGGATCGGAGGCTGCCACGGGCGGCCCGAGCAGGCACGAGCAGGGGGCAGGCCCGATGCGTCGAGACGGTACCCTCGAAGGGGGTCCGTGGCTGCTGCGGACGAGCCCGATCCCCAAGCTCACGTGGCTGCTCGCCGTCCTGTGCGTCGCTCTGGTCGCCTACCATCCGGTCCCGCTGCTGGCGGTCGCGGCCGTCGGGGTCGGGCTGGCCGCCGTCTCCGGGCTGGGCCGCCCGGTGCTGAGCGGCCTGCTCGTCCTGTCACCGCTGGCCGCCTCCATCGTGGTCGTCCAGTCCACGGCGCCCGGGATCTGCGGTGCATGCACCCCGGCGGCCACGCTCGGCCCGCTCACGGTCCATCAGGAAGGCCTCGCCAGATCGCTGTCGCTCATCTCGCGCGTGCTGGCGATGGAGGTCACCGCGATCGTGGTCTTCGGCTCCACCCGCCCGTCGGACCTGGTCGCCGCCCTCCGCCGGCTCCGCGTCCCGTACGTGCTGGGCTTCATGCTGACGATGACGCTCGAGCTGGTCCCGATCGTCCGGCGTGAGGTGGGCCTGGTGCTTTCGGCGCAGCGTGCCCGGGGCATGCGCAGGGCCGGATTCGGTGCGGTGTTGCCCGCGTTCGTCCCGGTGTTTGCGGCGACGTTCGAGCGGACGCAGCAGCTTGCGATCAGTCTCGAGGCCCGAGGATTCGGCACTGCGGGGCCACGAACGTCCTACCGGCGAGTCCGGTTCGGGGCGGTCGATCGCGTCCTGACCCTGGCTGGTGCGGTCGCAGGTGTGGCCGGCGTGGCCCTCGGCCTGACCACCTGGGGCGCCGATCGCGTTCCGGTGCCCGCCGTTCCCGAGAGTCTGGCGCTCGGAATCCTCGTCGTGAGCGGGGTCGTGTTCGTGGGCGTCGTGCTGGCCGGCGCTCGGGCCATCGTCCGGCTGTAGTGTGGAAGTCGGGCTGCCTCAGCCGCCGACCCGGTGCTGACTTCCCGTGACCTCGTCGAGCCAGCTCGAGAGGACGCCCGTCGCGTCGGGGTGGTCCTGCGGGCGGTGCCCGTGGCCCGCCAGCACGAGTGACCGGGCACCGTGGGCGACCAGCTCTCGGGCCACCTCGTCGTACAGCGGCGACCACCCTCCAGTGATGACGAGCGTCGGCGGGAGGCGCAGCTTGGCCCAGGACAGCGGAGCGTCCCACGGGGCGGCCTGGAAGCGCAGTCGGCTGGTGCGTAGCCGGCCCGCGTCGCCGGGCGGAGTGGCGTGACCGGGTGCGCCGAGCGCCGCCAGGAATTCGACCTCGAACTGGAGGTCGTCAAGGTCCCGTGCGCGGGCGAGGACCGGCGCGAGGGCCGTGATGTGTGCTTCGACAGCCGGGCTGCCCCGCACGAGCGATAGGCAAGCCGGCTCGAACAGCACGAGCGAACGAACCAGTGCAACCTCGCGCGCTGCCGCGAGCAGCGCGGCGACCGCGCCGTAGGAGTGGGCGACTACGTGACCGCCACCCCCGAGGGAGCGGACGATGCGGTCGGCGTCGCCATCGAAGTCGGTCGGGGCCGGGTCTTCGTCGCCATATCCGATCCGATCGATGAAGCGCACGTCATTGTTCGCGCCGAGGGGCGCCTGGTTGGGCCAGGCTTCCATGCCGGATCGTCCGGCCCCGTGGACGAAGACGACGCGCGCTGTCATGCGGGTCCACCATGGGCGCTCGGCGTCCGCGGCGCAAGTCGCCGCGACGAGGCGCTGGTCCTGGCGGGCTGGCCGGTTGCGGCGCTGCTGGCACGCTGGCGATCGCCGGCGGCGCGGACCCGGGAGATCATCTGCCCGGCCGCGATCAGACGGCGCCGCCCTCCCGGTCGAGGGCGGCGTCGATCAGCGACTCCCGGCGTGTGTGGAGGCCCCACTCCAGGCCGGCGGGATACCAGTGCGGTCGCAGCTGGCGCAGGATCGCCGGGTGGAGCGTCCCGAGCTCCCGGTGCGCGAGGTCACGGGACGCGTCGAGGGTCGGCGGATCGTAGACGCGCTCGCCGGCGCGGAACACCGGCACCGTGAGCTCGCGCGACTCCCAGGCGGCGTCGACCGTGAGCCGGTGGTGCGAGTCGATCGGGTCCACGATCACCCGCGAGCCGTCGTCCTCGGCCAGCTCGTCCCGGATCATGTCGGCCCGGGCCATGTGCTCCGCGTCATAGAAGCGGCGCACCGCGAGCTGCCCGGGCACCGTGATCTTGGCCGTGTCGGCGCTGACCTTGACCGGCGTCCGCCACCCCTCGTCGCCCGCTGCCCGGATCGCGGTCAGCTTGTACACGCCGCCCAGAGCGGGTTGGTCGTAGCAGGTCACCAACTTCGTTCCCACGCCCCAGCTGTCGATCCGGGCGCCCTGCGCCTGGAGCGACACGATGGTCTCGGGGTCGAGGTCATTGGATGCGACGACGCGCACGTCGGACAGCCCCGCCGCATCGAGCATCTCGCGCGCCCGGACCGAGAGGTAGGCGAGGTCGCCCGAGTCGAGCCGGATCCCGGCCAGCCGCTGGCCCCGCTCGCGCATCCGGAGGCCGGTCTCGATCGCGTTCGCGATGCCCTGCTCGGTGGCGAACGTGTCCACCAGCAGCACCGCGTTGCCCGGCATGACCTCGGCCCAGGCGTCGAAGGCCGTGCGCTCGTCGGCGAACGAGAGGACCCAGGAGTGGGCATGGGTGCCCATCACGGGGATGCCGAACACCCTGCTCGCCTGGACGTTGGACGTGCCGTTGCAGCCCCCGAGGTAGGCGGCCCGTGACGCCGTCAGGGCGCCATCGGGTCCCTGCGCCCGCCTGAGGCCGAACTCCATCACCGGAGCGCCGCCCGCGGCCAGCACGACGTGCGCGGCCTTGGTCGCGGCGAGGGTCGGGTAGTTGACGAGGTTGAGCAGCGCCGACTCGAGCAGCTGCGCCTGCGGCAGCGAGCCGCGCACCCGGACCAGCGGCTCGTACGGGAACACGACCGTGCCCTCCGGGATCCCGTCCACGTCCACGGTCAGCCGGAGCTGGTCCAGGTAGTCCAGAAACGCCGCCTCGAACAGCGGCCGGTCGTCGTTGCCGCGCAGGCCCTCGAGGTGCGTCAGCTCGGGGGCGGTGAACCGGAACGCCTCCAGGAACGCGATCACGCGGGCCAGCCCGGCGGCAAGGGTGAACCCGCCCCCGAACGGCACGTGCCGGAAGAACAGGGTGAAGATCGCCTGGTCGTCCGTCCGCCCCAGCTTCCAGTAGCCCGCCGCCATCGTGAGCTCGTACAGGTCGGTCATCGCGGCCGGCGGCACCGGGAACCCGGTCGCGTCGGGCTCGGTCATGAGGGAGCCTCCTGGGGCGTGCTCGGATCCTGCGCCGCGGGGTAGCCGCGGTTGGCCGACGGCCGACCCGATTGTGCTCCCGACGGCGGCGACTTGTGTCCTGGCGCTCGCGATCAGCGAGCGGACGATGACGATCGGGTGCCGGCTGGCGGATCGGCGCGTGGCATCATCGGCGCATGTCCAGCACGCTGCCGCCGCCGCCTGACGCCACGGAGGTCGCCCGTCGCGTCCGGGTGATCGGCGGCATCCCGTGGCGTCGCCTGCTCGGCTACCTGCGGCCGGACCTGGCTCCGTTCGGCCTCGCCGTGGCGGGACTGATCGTGGGGTCGGGCCTGGCGCTGGCCGTGCCGCTGGTCGTGGCCGGGATGGTCACGTCCGTCGTCAACGGCGGCGACCCCGAAGGGCTCAACCGGCTCATCGCCGGGCTCGTCGTCCTGTTCCTGGCCCAGGCGGTCGGCGGCTTCGTCCAGAGCTACCTGCTGGGCGTTGTGGGCGAGCGGATCGTCGCCCGGATCCGCGGGGAGCTGTTCGCGGGTCTGGTCAACCTGTCGCTCGACTACCACGGGCGGACGCGCGTGGGTGAGCTGATCTCGCGTCTGTCGAGCGACGTGACGCTGGTCCGCACGATGCTGACCCAGACGGTGACCACGCTGCTGTCCAACCTTATCGGGCTGATCGGCGCGATCATCATCCTGTTCACCCTCAGCCCAACCCTGCTCGCGGTCGCGCTGATCCTGGCGCCGGCACTGCTGGTGATCGCGATCGTGTTCGGCCGGCCGCTGCAGCGAGTCAGCACCGATGTCCAGGACTCGATCGCGCGGAGCACCTCGACCGCGGAGGAGGCCCTGTCCGGGATCCGGGTGGTCAAGAGCTACGTCCGCGAGGCGTACGAGAACGAGCGCTACGGGACCGACCTGCGCGACGTGGTGGCTCGAGGCTCTCGCCTGGCCCTGTGGCGGGCCGGGTTCGGCGCGGTCATGACCTTCCTGGGGTTCGGTGCCGTGGCCGTGCTGCTGTGGTACACCGGGCACCAGGTGATCGAGGGCAAGCTCGCGATCGGCACCCTGACCGGGTTCCTGCTGTACGGGATCACCATCGGCGCCAGCCTGGCCACGATTGCCGGGCTGTACGGCCAGTTCCGCGAGGGCACGGGGGCCATCGCGCGGGTGTTCGAGATCATCGACACCAGGGCCACCGTGGTCGACCTGCCGACCGCCGAGCCGATCGGACCGGTGGCCGGTCGAATCGAGTTCGACGAGGTGACGTTCGCCTACGACGGGGCGCGCAACGTGCTGCGGGAGGTCACCCTGGACGTGCCGCCGGGCGAGGTGCTCGCCCTGGTCGGGCCGTCCGGGTCGGGCAAGACGACGCTGGTCGGGCTCATCCCGCGCCTGTGGGACGTGGCGGGGGGCTCGATCCGGGTCGATGGCCGCGACGTCCGGAGCGTGACGACCGACAGCCTGCGGGCGCAGATCGGGCTGGTGCCGCAGGAGGCGACCTTGTTCGGGGGCAGCGTGCGCGAGAACATCCGGTACGGGCGTCTCGACGCCACGGAGGAGGAGATCGAGGCGGCGGCACGCGCGGCCAACGCGCATGACTTCGTGACCGCGCTCCCGGACGGATACCAGACCGTGGTCGGCGACCGAGGGTCGAAGCTCTCGGGTGGGCAGCGACAGCGGATCGCGATCGCAAGGGCGATCCTCAAGGATCCGCCGATCCTGCTGCTCGACGAGGCCACGAGCTCGCTCGACAACGAGTCCGAGCGGCTGGTCCAGGAGGCGCTGGACCACCTGATGCAGGGTCGGACGACGATCATCGTGGCCCACCGCCTGTCGACCATCCGTGCCGCCGCCCGGATCGCGGTCCTCGATGACGGCTGGCTGGTGGAGCTCGGGACGCACGACGAGCTGCTGGCCCGCGACGGCCTGTACGCGCGGCTGTACCGCCTCCAGTTCACGGGACCCAACGGCGAGCTGCCGGGGGAGCGGTCGATGGAGCGGGAGGCGGTCGGGGACTGAGCCCCGGCCCGTGCGACGCCGCGGTGGGCGACCCGGCGTAGACTTCGGCCGCAGCCGGAGGTGCCTGGTGGCCGACGCCGCTCCGTTCGACGGGTTCAGCCCCGCCGCCATCCAGTTCATGGCGGACCTCGCCGCCAACAACGATCGGGCCTGGTTCCAGCCGCGCAAGGCGGAGTTCGAGGCGCTCGTCAAGCAGCCCATGGAGGCGCTGATGGGCTCGCTCGGCGAGCGGTTCGCCGCACGCGGCATCCCACTCCGCGCCGACCCCAGGCGCTCGCCGTTCCGGATCTACCGCGACACCCGGTTCAGCCGCGACAAGTCGCCCTACAAGACGCATCTGGGCGCCAGCTTCCCGTGGATCGGGGATGCGTCGGGCGACGCCGCGCTCCCGGCCGGCCTGCCCGACCCCGGACCCCATGCGAGCGGTGGCTACTTCAACTTCGAGCCGGGCGAGATGTACTCGGGCGGCGGCATGTGGATGCCGGCCAGGCCGAGGATCGACGCGTTTCGGCGGGCCGTGCGCGACGATCCGGACCGCGTGCTCGCGTTCCTCGAGGAGCCGACCTTCGTCGCGACCTTCGGGGGAGCCCGTAGCCACCAGACGCTCAAGCGGATCCCGTCCGGCTACCCGGCCGATCATCCGTGGGCCGACCTGCTTCGCTGGAAGGACGTGGTGTTCGGCCGGCGGCTGTCGGACGCCGAGGTTTGCTCGCCGGACCTGCCGGACCTGCTCGCCGACGGCTACGCCACCGCGGTGCCGGTATTCCGCTTCCTGGCCAGCCTCGGCTGAACCCTCATGACTCACGGGTGGCGGGGGCCGCGACGCGTGCTGGCGCTCGGGATCGTCGCCGTCCTGGGGCTCGGCTCCGCGTGCAGCCCGGCGCCGGGGCCGACGTCGCCCCGGGCGGAGGGTGAGCCGGCGGTCTCGCCCACCATCGCGCCAACGCCGTCACCGACGCCACCACCCAAGCCCGGGCATGAGGTCTTCGGGTTCATCCCGTACTGGGAGATGGACGCCGGGATCGCGGACCACGTCGCCGCGACGACGCTCAGCACCGTGGCGCTGTTCAGCGTGACCAACACGGTGAAGGGTGCGATCAAGACGGGCAGCCCCGGCTATCAGAAGATCACCGGCGGCGTGGGCAGGGGGCTGATCCAGGCCGCGCACGATCACGGGATGCGCGTCGAGCTCGTGTTCAGCAGCTTCGGGGCAGCGCGCAACCGGCGGCTGCTCGAGGACTCGGGGATCCAGGCCGCGGTCACCACCTCGCTGGTGGCCCTCGCGGGAGACCTCGGCGTTGATGGGATCAACGTCGACGTCGAGGGTCTCGACCCGCTCCTGGTGCCGGCGTACGGGACGTTTGTCGGGGCCCTGCGGGACGCCCTGCTCGCTGCCGGGCCCGGGCGCCAGGTCTCGGTCGCGACGACCGCCAACACGCTGGGTGCCGCGATGGCACTGGCCGCGACCGACGCGGGAGCCGACCGCGTGTTCATGATGGCGTACGACTACCGGGTGGGTGGCTCGTCGCCGGGGGCGACGGCTCCGCTTGCGCGTCGTGACGGCAGCGAAAAGGACCTGCCGGCCTCGCTCGATCTGTACGCGGCGTTGGGGGTTCCCGTGCAACGCACGATCCTGGGGCTGCCGCTCTACGGCTACGCGTGGCCGGTGGCGGCCCCGGCTGCAGGCGATGCGGCGATCGGGGCGCCGGAGCTCGGGCGCGGGGAAGCGTGGATCCTGCGGCGGCATCTCGACGTGCTGCTGAACCCGGCGATCGTTCCGCTGCACGACGCGCTCGAGTCGGTGGAGGTCTACCTGCTCGGCTCCGACGGCAGCGTGGGACCATCGGCCGTCAGCGCCTCACCGTCGGCGAGCGGCGCGGTTCCTTCGGCGCCGCGCGGCCGCCCGACCGTCACCTGGCAGGCCGTCTACGTGGACTCGCCGGCCACGCTGGCGACGAAGATGCAGCTGGCCCTGGATCGGGGATTCGCGGGCGTCGGCTTCTGGGCGATCGGCTACGAGCGAGGGCTGCCCGGGTTCACCGATCTGATGAAGCAGTTCGCGGCGGGGAAGCCGCTGGGATAGCAGCACCGGCACGACTCGGGGAGCGCTGCGCGCAGAGCCTCAGCCGGCCCGCCACGTCGCCTATGCTGGACCGAGGAGCGGAACTTCGGCCGCGGCCGGGGCGATCGGGCACCGGGTCGGGAGGGAGATGGATCGATGACGGACGGTGTGAGCTCGGGACAGCTGTGCGAGGACGCAATCCGTGCGTTCGATCGGCTGTGTGCCCTCGAGCGCAGCGCGAATCCAGACCTGCGCGAGCTCACTCCGCGCCAACGGCACCGCCGCCGGCTCCTGGAGGCTCGAGCGCACGCGGGGGAGTGGCTCGTGCCGTCGCAGCTGGCTGCCACCGTGACCGAGCTGGTCGCGACCGCCAACAGGATCCAGGATCCGGCCCTGGCGATGGTGTGGACCGATCACCTGCCGGTGGCGGTGCTGTCGGTGATCGAGCGGCGGAGCCTGATCCGCCGCCTGGCCGATCACGACTTGCTGCTCGACGGCAACAGGCAGCTCGACGGCGCCTGATCTCCGAGCACAGGGTCGCTGGCCCTCGCGTCACGGCCGGGCTGAGCGCGCTCGACGGCGCCCGCGGGCGCAAGGCACCGGCATACCGATCGATGCGACCGATTCCCCATCGGGATGCGTGTCGCGAAACGGCAATGCGGCGTTGATACGCGAGCGCGACAATCCGTGCAGGCCCCCAACGTCCCCGACCCAGGGAGCGGGCATCGCTGCTGATCGAGCATTCCACCCCCGGCCCGCCGTGCGGGCCGGGGCTGTTGAGGTCTGCAAGGGGCGTCAGCGGAACGCGACCGCCAGGTAGCCGACCGTCCGGTCGGCAGGTCCGCCCGCGTCGGCCGAGGTGGCGGCCGCCAGCGCGAGCCCGCTGGCGCCACCCATCGCGCGCAGCGCGGCCAGGCCCAGCACCGTCGGCTCGATGCCGCACATCCCGCAGGCTAGGCCGGGGACGCCCGAGCGGAAATCAGCTCGCGCTCGATCTGCGCGACGCCGACCGGGTCCAGCGCCAGGATCGAGGGCAACAAGGCCTCGGTAGCCTGCGCGCAATCGGGATGCGCGGGATAGTGGGCGAGGTCGGTGCTGATCGCCAGCAGGACGCGCTTGCGCCGCCGGTCGAGGCCGGCGATGAGCCGGCCGAGTCGAACGCCCGCCTCCACCGCGTCCTGTCCGGTGCCCGCGGAGACGGCCAGCGGGACGATCCGGACGCCGGGTGCGGTCGATTGCAGCAGTGGCAGCTGGACCTCGATCGAGTGCTCGTGGAGGTGGGCGCTCGGGTTGTCCTCGAAGGGTGCTCCGAGCTCCTTGATGGCAGCGGCCACCTCGGCATCGACGGTAACGTCGCCCAGCGGCGTGCGCCAGGCGCCGTCGGGCCACAGGCCGGCGCCTTGCAGCCGTGCCGTGTGGTTGGTGCCCAGGACCACGACCGTGGCGTCGGACGGGGCATCGGGCGAGGCGACCGCATCCGCCAGCGCTCGCCAGCCCGCAGCCGCGACGGCGCCCGACCACTCCAGGCCCGCATGCGGGACGAGGATTCCTCGAAGCTGCGAGGCCGGCACGGGTTCGGCAGGGGTTGGCGAGGCGACCACCACCTGCTGCAGGAGGCGGTCGACCAGCGCCTGCAACGTCGCCGGCTGCGCCGGGTAGAAGGAGCCGTCGACCGCCGGGCGCCGGATCATCGCGCCGCCATGGGCCGGACCAGCCCGATCCCCGGCATCGGCCGTCCGCAGACCGGGCACGCCCCACCGTCGAGATGGTTACGAACCGCGTATCCGAGACGCTCGACGAGCAGCGTCCCGCACGAGGCGCAGCGGGTGTCCTCGAGCCCGAGCTCGGGTGCGTTGCCGACGTAGACGTGCTCGAGGCCGGCCTCGCGACCGATCGCAGCCGCGCGAAGCAGCGAGGATGACGGCGTGGGCGGGACCTCGCGCATCCGGTGCGCGGGATGGAATCGACTCGATGTGCCACGGCGTCTCGGGCCCCAGCGTGCCGGCGATCCAGGCGGCGATGTCCCGGAGCGCGGCGTCATCGTCGTTGTGGCCGGGGATGACGAGCGTGGTGAGCTCCAGCCAGATCCCGGCCCGGCGCATCGCCACGATGGCCTCCAGCACGGGCGCCAGCCGCGCGCCGCACAGCCGCCGGTAGAAGCCGTCATCGAGCGACTTGAGATCGACGTTGGCCGCGTCGATCACCGTCGCGAGCATGGCCACGGCCTCGGGCGTGGCATAGCCATCGGTGATCCACAGGTTGCGCAAACCGGCGCGCCGGGCCAGCCGGCCGACGTCGAGGGCGTACTCGAGGAAGACGGTGGGCTCGACATACGTATACGCGATGGCGTTGGCTCGGTGCGCCAGCGCGCCGTCTACCACGGCCTCGGGCGGGGTGCGCCGGGCCGCCAGGTCGAGCCCGAGCCGAGGCCCCTGGGCGATCTCCCAGTTCTGGCAGAAGCTGCAGTGGAACGGACATCCGGGCGTCGCGATCGACCAGGCCGTGGAGCCTGGTGCGACGTGGAACAGAGGCTTCTTCTCGATCGGGTCGAGGGCCTCGGCAACGACCTGGCCGTAGGCCAGGCTGACCAGGACGCCGTCCCGGTTCTCGCGCACCCCGCAGATCCCTGTTCGCCCGGGCCGGACCAGGCATCGGTGGGCGCACACGCCGCAGCGGACGCTCCCGTCGGGGAGCGCGGTCGCCAGGATCGTCGGCACCGGAGCGACGGGCTCCGTGCCGGGAAGCATCACCTTCACGCTGCCGAGTGTGGCGAGGCATCCGCGTCGAACGACAGTGCCGGGCGGTCCGGAATCGGGCCCTGTTGCCCTCGCCAACGGTCCACCGGGCCGGGACGATGCCAGCGGACCCGTAGCGGCGGCGACACGAGGAGGCTCCCGGATGCCCACACGAACCGACGCTCCCAGCGACCTGCCGGAGGCCGTCGCCCTTCCCGAGGACGCGCGGCGCTGCCTGCTCGGTCTCGCCCGAACTGCGGTCGGTGTCGCGGCGCGGGCGCTGCCGGCCGATGACCTCGAGGCGGCCCTCGCGTGCGAACCCGGCATCGGCCTCCATGCCGCCGCGTTCGTGACCCTCAACCAGCCGCGCGGGCTTCGTGGCTGCATGGGGATCCTCGACGCCACGCGGCCCGTCGCCGAATCGGTGGTCGAGGCCGCGGCCTGCGCCACCCGCACCGATCCCCGGTTCCCGCCGGTTCGACCGCATGAGCTCGAGGAGCTGGAGATCGACGTCTCGGTCCTGGGGCCGCCGGTCCGGATCGTCGATCCACTCTCGTTCCGGCTGGGGGTCGACGGGATCCTGGTGGAGCGAGACGGCCGGCGCGGGCTGCTGCTCCCGGAGGTCGCGCCGATGGTGGGCTTCGACCGGGTCGAGATGCTGGACATCGCGTGTCGCAAGGCCGGGCTGCCGTCCGGGACATGGCGCGACGCCCGGACGTCGGTGTCCGCGTTCCGCACCGACCGCTTCGGTGGTCCCGCGCTGGTCGCGAATGATGCCGCAGATTCGCCGGGATGACGCCGGGAAGGGAGAACGACGTGCGAGCGCTGGTGGTCTACGAATTGATGTTTGGCAACACCCGTGTCGTCGCCGAGGCGGTTGCCGCCGGCATCCGGACGCGGATCCCGGTCGAGATGCTCGAGGTGGGCGATGCGCCCCGGATTCTGCCGCTCGACATTGAGCTCCTGGTCGTCGGTGGGCCGACGCATGCGCACGGGATGACCAAGCGCGAATTGCGCGCCGATGCGGGACGCCGGGCGGGCGACCGGCTCGTGTCGCGGGGCATCGGGATCCGGGAGTGGCTGTCGGACCTCGAGCCGCCTGCCCGGCCCATCGCCGCCGCGGTCTTCGACACTCGGATCAAGGGCCCCGGGCTGCTCTGGGGCTCGGCCGCCAAGTCGGCCGCGGCCCTGCTCGCGGGGTCGTTCACCCTCGTCCGCGGCCCGGAGAGCTTCCTCGTCGATGGCCCGACGGGCCCGCCGTTCGATCGCCTCCTGCCGCGCGAGGTCGAGCGGGCTCGCGCCTGGGCGGCGGACCTGACCGCGACGCTGCCAGGTCCGGTCGGAGTCGCTTAGCCCGGCGCTCGAATCGGGCCGAGAACGCGGGGGACCCGGCCGGGAAACCCGGCCGGGTCTTGGGGGGGTCTTGGGGGGCCGCCGGCGTGTCGTCCGGCCCTAGAGGCTGGCGACCGACAGCTGCGCGGCCGGGAAGACAGCCGGCGTGTCACACAGGATTTGATAGCCGCCGACGGTGTAGTCGACTCCGTCGGAGCCATGCTTCACGCCCTCCACCGTGTAGAGCATCGTCCCGGCGCCGCTGATCCAGGCGGCCGTCTTCTGGTACACCCAGTCGGGAACGTCCTCGGCCACGTTGTCGCCACCGCTGTACTCGATGGAGTCGAGGAGCATCTGGTAGGTCGTCCCCGGCTCGACCCCGTAGACCATGAGATACGAGCCCGCGACCTGCTGGTCGGGCACGTACTCGAACCGCACCACGGTCCCATCCGGGATCACGGTCGGACCAACGTAGGCGCAGGTCTCGCCGTCAAACGTGACCTTGACGCTCAGCCCCGGTGTCGTCGACGTCGGCGCGGGTGTTTCGGCAGTCGTTGGCGTCGGTAGAGGCGTTGGCTCGACGCTCGGTGCTGCGCTGGGCGCAGGTGATGTGCCCGACGAGCAGGCGGCCAGCATGACCGCGAGCAGGCCGGCCACGAGATGCCTCGTCCGCATCATGTGACCCCTTTCAGCCTCGCTACCCGGTCCTCCACTGGCCGGATCAGCGGCGCCACGATGTGCCCTGCGCATGAGCGCCGGCTCAGCGATCGTCGAGCGATCGATGAGCGGCCTCGTCGCGTGCTGCTGCGGGTCAAGGAGACGCCTCGCGACGCACCTGCTCCAGCAGGTCGATCTCGCTGGCGATGGCGACGTCTGGGGAGCCTGCCGGGATCCCGGCGACGCGCATGGCGGACTCCGGGAACGCAATCACGCCGAGGGCCCGCGGCATCCGGTCGGACGCGTCAACCAGGAATGTGCCTGCCGTCACCGCCGATTCCACGAGGCCGGCCATGTCCCGCTCGGTGATGGTCCGCGTCGCCCCGGCACCCGGGGACGCGAGCGGGACCAGCCCACTTCCCGAATCCTCGCTGATCAGCCGGCCCGCGAACTCGGTGCCGAGCAGGTAATGCACGAAGGCCCGGACCTCGGGCCGGTCACGAAGCACGACGAGCGTGTACGCACGCCCACGCAGCTCGTTCGCATCTTCGGCGCGGACTGGAAGGCGGACCGGGGTGAGGTCCTCGCGATTGCTCTCTTCCCACGTCGCCCGCTGATCGCCGCTCGCGTGGATCAGCCAGCAGTCGGGCAGCTCGCCTGAGCCCATCTGGAGCGCTGCCCACGCCGCCGGCGTCCGGACAGCCGTCTCCGGGCCGCCGAGAAGGGCGCCGGTCTGGTGGATCAGCGCGTGATAGCGGCGATACGCAGTCTCGATGGCGAGGGTGAAGCCGCTCCGACCCGACGCCCAGGAGTCAAAGCCCGCCGGCGTCAACTCATCGAGGACGAGGTCCTCGATGAGGTCCGCGCCGTAGGCCCCATCGTGCTCACCTCCAAGGAGGCCGAGACACCACGGCGTGCGACCATCCTGGATCATTCGCTCGACGAGCTGCTCCAGCGCCTGCCAGGTGGCCGGTGGCTCGTAGCCCGCGGCGGCGAACGCGTCGGCCGGGTACCACAGCAGACCGGAGGCCGTCGCCGCGATCGGAGCACCGACGAGGCGCGCGGCCGTGCCGTCCGAGGCGCCGGCCGACGGCTGGACCCGGCCGAGATCGGCCAGCGGCCCTGCCTCGAGCCTCGCGAGGTCGGCCGGCGACAGGACCTCGTCCAGCCACAGCAGCTGGCCCGCACGAGCCAGGTCAGCGACATCCCCCGGGCGAGCAAGGATGGCAACGTCTGCCTGCTCGACCCCGATTCGAGGATCGCCGGTGCCGTCGTCAGCCGTGATGGAGATGGCAGCGCCCTTGGCCGCATAGTCGGCCAGCGCGCCGGCAAGGTCGGCGGGTAGCTGCGAGACGACCCGCAGGCTCACACCTCCGATGCCCTGGGTGGCGAGATCGGTCATCGCCACCTCGCCCGTCGCGGTCATGACCCGGAGATCGGCGTCAACCCAGCTTCGATCCGCGGCCGGACAGGCCGGCTGGTGCAGGTAGGTGCGGCATTCGTCAACGGTGAGCGACCGCCCGGCGGAGGTCTCGGCGAGCTCGATCAGGTCGCTGGTCGGCAGCAGATAGACGCCGCGGGCGCCGTTGGGGGGCGGCGCGAGTCGCACCGCAACAGGGACATCGCTCGACGGGTACGGGATCCTGGCCCGTTGAACGGCCCAGTGCAGCGCATCGAGCGCCTCCTCCGTGATCCACCCCCGGTCGGCCGTCGCTCGCGCCGCCTCGACGGCCAGCAGCAGGGCCAGCGTCGGATCGGTGTCGAGGCGCCCGTTCGCGGCGACCGCCAGCTCGCGCGCCGTGGCGATCGCGCGATCCTCGCGGGCGCCCTCCCCCTGGCGCCAGACGACGGCGAGCAGCCCCGAGACCCCGATGACGCCGGCAAGGAGCACGGCCACGAGCGCCCGGAGCCTCGTCGACGCCCGGCGCTCGAGCCGATGCTCCTGGTCACGGCGGTTGCGCTCGGCCTGCTCGGCCCGCCGGCGCTCGACCAGGCTCGCCTCGAGCAGCTCGCGCTCGAGCCCGTCGAGGCGGATGTCGGTGGTGGCGCCCCAGGCCTCGAACAGGTCGAGTCGGCTGTCGGACAGGAGAAAGCCGGGGTCCCGGCCCGCTGCTGCCCACTCGACGGCCGTGGCATTCAGCCTCGCCTGCATCCAGAGGGCCCCTTCCGCCTCCTGGATCCACCCGGCGAGGCGCGGCCAGTGGGTGAGCAGGGCTTCGTGCGCCGGCTCGACGGTTGCCCGGCCGGTCCGCGGATCACCGTCGAAGGCCAGCAATCGCCATCGTCCGAAAGCCTCGAGCACGGCGTCGACACGCTCGGCTGTCGCCTCGATCGAGCGCAGGTCATCCACCACGACCCGACGGGCAGCCACGGTGCGCCCTTCGCCGACGGCGGTCATCCGCAGGAACAGCTGCCGGGCGAGGTCGCGATCCGGCTGGTCGAGTGACGCGAAGACCGTCTCCGCCCGCCGGCCGACCGCACCGGCCACGCCGCCGATCGCCGCGTAGGACTCGCGACTGAGTCGCTGGCCTTCCGCTCGCTCGAACAGCTCGGTCAGGGCGAACTGGAGGAGCGGGAGCGCCCCGGGCCGGTCGGATACGTCGGCCTCGAGGTCCGCCGCCAGGCCCGGCTCGAGCTCGACACCGACCGCGGCGGCCGGCCGCACGATGGCCCGCTCGAGCTCGTCGCGGGTCAGCGGGGTCACGACCTCGACGGCGTCGCGGATGAGCGCTCCGAGCTCGGCGCTGAGCAGCGGCCGATCGAACCAGTCGGCTCGCAACGACGCCATGACGGCCGGGCGTGGCGGGGGTCCGGTCAGCGCAGCGGCGATGCTGCGGAAGAATCCGGACGGTTCGGCCGGATCGGTCGCAAGCGCGAACAGCTCCTCGAGCTGGTCGATGACGAGGAGCAGCCGGCGCGGGGCAGCGGCGGCCGCCCGGGTGAGCGCGCCCGCGATGTCCGCCAGCTCGGCCCCCGACGCCGTGCCCTGCGGGTCCGTCACGACCGTGTCCAGCGCACGCAGCAGCGCCTCCTTCGGGCGGCTGCCCGGCAGCATGACCGCGACGCGCCATGCCTCGTGGCCGGGGGTCGGCGCTCGGAGCAGCGGCAGGAGCCCGGCCCGGATGACGCTGGACTTCCCGCTCCCGCTGGGTCCGACGAGCAGCAGCAGACCTCCCGCCCGCGACACCGCCTCGAGGCGCTCGACCAGCCGCTCCGCGAACAGCTCACGCCCGAAGAAGTCACCCGCGTCCGCCTCGCCGAACGGCCGCAGGCCCTTGTATGGGTTGCGCGGGCCGGACGAGGGCCGCGCAACATCGAGGGTCGCGTCCTGGCGCAGGATCGAGAGCTCGAGCGCCTGGAGCTCAGGTGACGGGTCGATGCCCAGCTGGTCGGCAAGGATCCGGCGACCCTCCTGGTAGACGCGCAGCGCATCAGCCTGGCGGCCAGCACCGTAGAGCGCGCGCATCAGCTGCGCTCGCAGATGCTCGCGGAGCGGCTCCTGGGCCACCAGGGACTCGAGCTCGCCCGCGATGTCGCGGCCGCGACCGAGCGAGAGGTCCGCCTCGAAGCGATCCTCGAATGCGCGCAACCGCAGCTCATGCAGCCGGGCGATCTCCGGCTGGAGGAATGCGTCGTCGGCGAGGTTCTCGAACGGCTCGCCCCGCCACAGGGACAAGGCTTCGCGCAGCTGCGCCGCAGCCTTGGCGGGTTCGTCGGCAAGGAGCTCGCGACCCTCTCTCGCCAGCCGCTCGAACCGGGTCGCATCGATCGCGTCGAGCTCGATCCGCAGGGCGTAGCCGCCGGCCTCGGTCGTGATCGGGCCCCGACCGTTGCCGGCCCCGGGAGCGTCACCTGGCCCGCGTTCCATCGCCGCCCTGAGCCGCGACACATGGAACGCCACGCTGCCGGCGCCGCTCTCCGGCGGCGAATCGCCCCACAGCGCGTCGAGAATGCGCTCGGTCGAGACGGGCCGACCGGCATGGACGAGCAGCAGCGCGAGCAGCGCGCGCTGACGCGGAGACGCGATCGCGCTGACTCGGCCCTCCTCGACGACCTCAAGGGGGCCCAGGATCCGGATCTCCATCGGGCGCCCTCGCTGCGTGATCCGGCGGCGTCCGTTGCCGAGCCTAGGACGGCGGCAGCAGCGTGGTCTACGGCCGTCCGGCCTGTCGGGCGGTCCTCGATGGAGGTCATGCGCGCGGCGGGGGATACGTGGTCCCGGCCCGGCCAGGCGGACCGGCAGTCACCCCTGGCGCATCGGCGCGACCTCCTCGACCAGGATGTCGAACGCCTCCCGCTGGACCGTGGGATCGATCCCCGGAAGGTGGCTCCTGAACACCAACGACCCTTCCGGGCCCACGATCGGGTCGTGCTCGCGGATGTGGTTTGCGACGGATCGGCGGGCCCGCGACGAACCACGGACGGCTCCGGGTGTCCTCGGCGGTATGGTGGCCGGATGCACGCCGCCCAGCCCGTGGAGCTCGAGCCGCTGACGCGGGAGCAGATCCTGGTCACCACGGGCGTCATGGCCGCGATCGCGGTCGCGGCCCTCGACTCCACCGTCGTGGGCACGGCGATGCCCACGATCATCGGCCAGCTGGGCGGCCTGTCCGAGTACGCGTGGGTGTTCAGCGCCTACCTGCTTGCCTCGACGACGACCGTCCCGCTCTACTCGCGGCTGGCCGACATCTACGGCCGCAAGCCCGTGTTCCTGTTCGGTCTCGTCCTGTTCGTGGCCGGCTCGGCGCTGTGCGGCCTGTCGAGCTCGATGCTCGAGCTGATCGCGTTCCGGACGCTCCAGGGCCTCGGTGCCGGCGCCGTCCAGCCGATCTCGTTCACGATCGCGGGCGACATCTTCTCGTCCGGCGCGCCGCGCCCGGATGCAGGGCGTCTTCTCCGGCGTGTGGGGCGTGTCGGCGATCGTGGGACCGGCGCTCGGGGGCGTGATCACGAGCACGGTCGGCTGGCCGTGGGTGTTCGCGATCAACATCCCGGTCGGGCTGGTCGCGGGCACGATCATCTGGCTCACGTTCCGGGAACGGTTCGAGCGCCACCCACACCGGATCGACTGGGCCGGGGCGGTCCTGCTCACGGCGTCGATCGTGCTCCTGCTGTTCGCCGTGTCCGAGGGCGGCGACCTGTTCGGCTGGACCTCACCGATCGTGGCCGGGATGCTGCTCGCGTCGGCCGCGCTGCTGGTGCTGTTCGTGCGCCAGGCGAGACGGACCGCGGAGCCCCTGGTCGACCTCGATCTGCTGCGCGCGCCGATCATCCGGGCGGGCCTCGGCATCGGAACCCTGGCGGGCGTGGTGATGTTCGGCGTGACGACCTACGTGCCGCCGATGGTGCAGGGCGTCCACCGGGGCACGCCGGTGGAGGCAGGGGCGGCGGTGGCGGCGATGTCGATCGGATGGCCGATCGCATCGGTGGTCGCGGGCCGGCTGCTGGTCCATGTCGGCGCCCGGCCGCTCGTGCTGGCCGGCACGCTGATGCTGGTGGTCGGAACGCTGCTCACGACCCAGCTGGAGCGGTTCGACGCCCTGTGGTACGCGATGGTGGCCTGCGCCGTGACCGGCGCCGGGATGGGGCTGTCGTCGACCACGATCCTGGTGGTGGTCCAGGGCGCGGTGGCATGGCGGCGGCGGGCGGTGGCGACGGGCCTCGTCCAGTTCAGCCGGACCATCGGCGGCGCGGTCGGGGTGGGCGTCATGGGCGGCCTGCTGACAGCGTTCGTGGGCGGCGCGTCATCCGCGATCCTCGACCCGATCGCCCGCAGCCAGCTGCCCGCAGCCACGCTCGAGGCGGGACGGGCGTCGCTCGCCGCGGGCCTGGGCGTTACCTACTGGCTGATGGCGGTCACCGCCGCCGCGTCGCTGATCCTCGCCCTGCGCTCGATGCCCGACGTCTCGCTGGGCCACGAGATCGAGGGCGACGCGCGGGTGCCCCAGGCCGGCTGAATCGCCCGACAGCGGATCCGCGGCCAGGGCGCCGACCAATGCGCACGCTCAGTCGTCCGGGACCTGGCGAACGACCTCGCGGTAATGCCGGTGGATCAGCAGGGTCAGCGGGACGACCAGCAGCCACGAGGCCATGGCCGGGACGGGTCCCGCGACCAGCGCGATGGGGATCGAGACGACGAACAGTGCCGGGACACGCAGCAGCTCGACCGTCACCCAGCGACCGTGGCGCCGCCGGATGCGCTCATCCGCGATCTCAGGGCGCGAGATCGCATACACCCACAGCGCCGTCTGGCTGAGACCCGTCGCGACCTGCACGAGGGCGTAGAGCACGACCGCCGTTGGTGCCGGATCGTGCTCGCCGAGGACGGCGGCGGCAAACGGCTGCAGGGCGATCCAGAACAGAAACACGAGGTTGAGCCAGATCAGGCGACCGTTCATCCGGTGGACGGCGCCGAAGATCTCGCGGTGGCTGGTCCAGTAGGCGGCGATGACGAAGAAGCTGATGACGAAGGCGAGGAACGGCCCCGGGATCTGGGCCAGCCGCCTCAGGGCCGCTTCCAGACCACCGGCGGTGACGTCGGTGACGCGGAGGTCCAGGACGAGGAGCGTGAGGGCGATCGCGAACACCGCGTCCGACAGGAACACGGCCCGCTCGTACTTGAGCGTCCGGACCTGCTCGGCGCTGATGCCCACGAACTCCGGCCTGTCGGCCCCACGCGTGGGGGCAGGCTCGGGCTCGCGGGCGACGTCAGGCTGCTCGGGCGAGGTCACCTCTCGGGCGGGCTCCGTCACCTCGGGCGAGCTCGGCCCTTCGGCAGGCAAGCGTCCCGGGGCGGGATGCGGGGACCCGGGTGCCGTCACGCCGGACGGGCCCCGCCGGCGAGTGCGGTGTCTCCCGCCCGACCCGCCAGGTAGCCGCCGAACAGGATCACCCAGACGACAACCGGGTACACGATCCAGCGCTCGATGCCACCGACGCCCATCGGGCTCATCGGGTGGGCATCGCCCAGCAGCAGGTACGAGACGAGCACCGCGAGCGTGATCGTCCCGAGCGTCACCGGCAGCCAGCGGAACGGGCCCGACACGACGCGCGCCGACGTGATCGCGGCGACGCCGCCGGCCACGAACGTGACCATGGCACAGATCGCATGCGGGGCGCCCGTGTTGCCGGGAAACACGCCCACTCCGAAGGCGGCGATGCCCAGCACGGCCATCGGGATCGTCACGGAGCGGCGGCCGAATGCGCGGTGGACGAACCAGGCACCGGCGGTGATGAGCACGCCGACGACCAACATCGAGCCATCGAAGATGGTGGCCGAGGGCTGAACGACGATGCTGTTCGGGGGCCTGGTCCCCCCGAGATCGCTGATCTCGTTGGTGCCTGTCGAGTAGGTCCCGGGGTAGAGCGCCTCGGCGCTGATGATCCCGAGCAGGATCACGGCGCCCGCGACCGCCAGCAGCGATCCGCCGGCCACCAGGTCGGTCGCAGCGTTCCAGGCCGTCGTCGATCGACGGCCAACGGCGCGAATGGAACGCTCGGCCATCCCTCTTCACCTCCCACAATGCGGGACACCCAGCGGGCAGTGTCACCCGGATGCGTTGGGCCGGCACATGGCATCCGCCCTGTTTGCCAGATGCCGTTGCGACCGCCGATGGACCGAACCGCTCCCGGCCCCCCGCCGTGATCGAGGATCAGCTCACCTGCACCTGCTCGTCGACGATCACGCGGACCCGGCCGCTGACGTGGGCCATCGAGTCCGTGGCGACATCGCGTCCGATGTCGCTCGCATAGGCAGCATCGAAGGCGTCCTTGGTGTCGAACCACAGCTCGGACACGCCGTCGAACGGAGCCTGCTCGTCCTCGACCACGTCGAACACCAGGCGCCGGACCTCCGGCAGCTGGCGGGCGAGGGGAGCGTGCTCCCCGAGCCACCAGGAGCGGAACGCCTCGCGGGTCATGCCCTCGCGCCTGGTCAGCAGGATGATCGCCTTGAACATCGAGTCCTCCTGGTCAGGCGGGCTTTCGGGTACGCGCCAGCGGGCGACCGCCCGACGCGACGACCACGCACACGACCATCTCGTCGGCTCGCGGCGCATCGGGGATCGCGATCTCCGCGGCATCCATCTCGTCGAAGCTCCAGATGTCGTCCTTGTTGGTGAGCGGCATCGTGATCGCAGCGCCCGCGCCGGCAACCTTCTTGGTCGAGGGGATGATCGCCGCCCCACCGCCGACTGCGGCTCGGACGGGCGCACCGAAGCGGGGATGGAGCACCGCCGCGGCATGCTCGAGCTCGCCGCCCAGCCCGATGATGGCGCCCTTGCCGTAGGCTGCCGGCGAGACGTTGGGGCCCAGCGCCGCCACGGCGCGGCCGGCCAGCACGCCGGACACCTCGGCGCCCAGCGCCTCCAGCTCGGCCAGATCGTCGACGAACCTGCCCGCAAGCGGGTTACGCAACACCGCGGCTGCAACCGCCACTCGCGTCGCCGGGACCACATCGCGCCCCGCGGAGCGATGCGTCTCGACCAGCTGGACCACGATCTTCCGGAGCTCCACCGGCGACCTCCTGCTCCTGGGACGCTGCGATCTCCAACGCTACCGCGATCGGGATGCAAGGGCATCGGGTTGACGCGCCTGGTCGTGGCCTGGATCCGTGAGGGCGAGCCGGCTGCCGGGGGACGGGCGACGATCAGAACGCGCGGCGCAGCACGATCAGGCCGAGCAGGACCACGACCACGATCAGCAGCAGCGTCTCGGGCGACAGCGACGAGATGGTGTCGACCGCGTTCGACACGAAGGCCGCGGCATTGGCGCCGACATCCTGCGTGCCACCACCACCGCCACCCCCGGCGACGCCCGTCGCCTGGCCGACGCCCTGTCCGTACTCGAGCATGGCCGCATCATCGCACGTGCCGCCAAGGGCGCAGGCTGGTGGGGCACGACCGGGTGGGGCCGTCCAGGCGAGGCGCCGGTCAGCGCGCGGCGTCGGCGCGTGGTTTCCGCGCGCGTGGGCTCGCGCTGCCCGGTGGCCGCGCGAGGTCGGCCTCGGTGGCGGAGGGCTGGTCCATGGCTGAGCGACCTCGCCCGCGGCCGATCGTTCGGACGACCGTGCGACCGATGCCGGCCGCCTTGGACGCGTACATCGCTCCGTCGGCCGCCGCGACCAGCCGCTCCGCGTCGATCGATCCCGGTCGCGACCAGGCGATGCCCACGCTTGCCCTTGGCACGAGCTCCGTGTTGTCGATGACGGCCGGCTGCCCGATGACCTGCTCGATCCGGCGCCCGATGCGACGAACGGCCGCGCGGTCCGGCACGTCGGGGCAGACGACCAGGAACTCATCCCCGCCGAGGCGTCCGACGACGTCGCCCGACCGGGTCGCGGCACGCAGTCGGTCGGCGATCAGGACCAGGAGGCCGTCACCGGTGGCATGTCCGTGTCGATCGTTGATCGCCTTGAACCGGTCGATGTCCACGAACACGGCGGCGGTGCCGCCGTCGCGCTCGCGGGCAACAGCGGCCGCTTGGAGCGCGGCCCCGAGGACGGCCATGATCGACGCGCGATTGTGGCACCCGGTCAGCGCGTCGCTGGTGGCGCGCACCTCGAGCTCGGTGCGCAGCCGCGTGCGCTCGGTGACGTCAGAGACGCACACGATCCCGCCGGCGGGCCGACCCGACGAGTCGGTGAGACCCCGAAGCGCGAACTCGAGCACGCGCATCGCGCCGTCGACGGCCATCCTGACCTCGAGCTCCGCGTCCCGGCTGCCGTCCAGCATGGCGGTCACCGCGGGGTCGAGGCGGGGCCATTCGTCGGCCAGGACCGTGGCGAACTGCTCGTCGAACGTCGTCCCGGCCGGCAGCCCGAGCATCTCCTCGAGGCGCCCGTTGGCGTGAACGATCCGCCGCCGCGCATCGAGCTGGATGACCACCTCCGGCAGCGCGTCGGTCAACCTGCGCAACAGCTGCTCGCTCGCTCGCAGCGCCTCGAGCGCGGCCATCTCCTCGGAGATATCGATGATCTCAGTGAGGATGTCGCCGTGGTCGGGATCATCGAGTCGATTGGTGTTGATGGTCTCGACCCACAGGATCGACCCGTCTCCGCGGCGGTAACGACCGCGCCAGCGATGCACCTGCCCGGGGCTGGCGAGCATCTCCATCCAGTTGCCGATGGCCGTGGGATGGTCCTCGGGCACGATGACCTCGACCGATGAGTGACCGAGGATCTCGTCGATCGGTCGCCGCAGCATCAGGGGCAGGGCGTCGTCCGTTTGGATGATGATGCCGCGTTCGTCACGCCGCACGCGCGCCAGCCTCGGCGTCGTGTCCGTCGCCGGTCCGAGGTCGGCGGCCGTTCCGGTCGTGGAGTCGGGGACGATGATGCCCAGGATTACGCCGTGGACATCGCGCAGATCGACGAAGCTGAACGTCGCGCCGTCGCCCGTAACGAGCCGGACCGCCGCTCGCCCAAGACCCGTATCGATCAGGCGCAGCCAGCCGTCGACCACGGCCTTGCGGTCGCGCGGATGGACCAGATCCACGCCGGACCGGCCTTCGAGCCGGGGGCACCCGGCGAGCTCAGGGAGCTCGGGGGTGGTGGTGAACAAGCCCGTCTCCTCGATCGCGACCACGCTCGGCCTGGGCTCGCGGTCGAGGAGGCGGCGCAACGCCTCGAGGCGCGTGGGAAGGTCATGATGAACGGCCAGGGCCATACCGCCATCTTGCCCCAGACCACGAGCGCGCGGCAGCCCCCATTCGGGCTATGCGGTTCGGTGGTCGGGCCTGCCCTCGGATGACGCCCGGAGGTTGCGGGGGCGCCGACACGAATGGCCCTCGGTCGGCTGCGCCTCAGGCCTCGAACGACTGATGCCGGCGCAGGCTGCTGGAGGGCCTCGTCCGGTCCTCGCGGAGCGCGTCGAGAACGTCGATCGACACCCCGACGAGGATGACTGCGGCGAGGGCAACGACGGCGATGCCCAGGCCGACGGGTGCATCGAGCACGACGGCCACGAACAGGGATGCCATCGCCGTCGCCAGCATCGCGGCCTGGACGAGCACGCGAGCGAAGCCAGGGTAGGCGCGGCCGGCGCGCATGGCGGCTCGCTCGCGGGCGTCCCAGACGGACCATCGCCAGCCGCCGACCCGGGCGAGGAGCTGGAACAGGATCACGATGGCCCCGCCGCCGATCGCGGTCCGGGCGACCTGGTCGTACACCAGGATGGCGACGACCGGAGCCACGACGAAAGCGATGACGAGGACCATCGCGACGATCATGCGGGTTGCGTCCACGAGGTCGGCCAGCCCGGTCGCGCGGTCCCCGAGCCCCATCAGGAACACGCTCAGCAGGAGCGCGCCCACGAGCAGGATCACGGCCGCGGCGGCGGTGGCCAGCAGGCCCTCGCCGACGACCTTCGCCACATCGCTCGAGCCGAGCACGAACTGGATCGCCGCGGCGACCAGGGCGAGCGCCACCAGCCCGCCGGCCATCCAGGGCAGACCGTCGAGCAGTCGACTCATCCAGGTTGGGTGCGAGTCCCTGGTCCAGGGGTATGGCCGCTCGGGTGGCGCCTTGAGCGCGAACGCCGTCGACCCGACGATCGCGGCAGCAAGGAGCCACACTCCGGCCTCGGCGGCGAACCGCCAGGGGTCTTCCTGCTCCAGGTGGAGCCCACGCAGCGTCTCGACCGCCCGAGCCACGACATCGGCTCCGGGGATCCATGCGAAGGCCTCAGCGACCAGGTCTGCCACTCGCCACGAGAACGTCGTGCCGAGCGCGACGGCGAGCACGATGGCCGCGAACGGCGCCGCCAGAGCCACCTGGCGCCACAGGGAAAGGAGCGACAGCCGGCGGCGACGCCGGTTGGACCAGGGCACGCCCGCCGCCTCGCTCTCGAACAGGCTCCGGCCGTCCCCGCGCCCCTCGAGCAGGCGCAGCACGGGGATCAGGAACTCCTCGTCGTTGTCCCAGTACCCGCCGTGGTCGCCGAGGAACGAGAGCTGGTTCCAGGTGGCGTGGCTGCGGACCCGGTCGTGCAGCTCGGCCTCGCCGGCAGATCGCTCGGGGAATGCGAGCACCCCCACCGGCGCCGGATCCTGCGAGGCCCAGAAGTCGTCCCAGCGAAGATGCTCGTGGCGAGCCAGGACATCGGCGTACAGGCGGTCGTACTGGACCGAGGCCTCCGCCGCGTGCTCGTTGTGCTCGCCGGCCGTCAGCCGCCAGGCGAGGTTGAGGCCCTCGCCGAGCGTGATCAGCCGGTCCACGCGCACCCGCTCGGGAGCGAGGTCGGCGAGGGTCATGGCGCTCACGATCGCGCCACCCGAGTGGGCGACGATCGCGAGCTCGGCGCAATGGGTGGCGGCCAGGCCGTCGAGCGCGTCCACCAGCCGGCCGCGAACGCTCGCGGCCTGTGCCGAGTCCGTGAGCAGCACGTAGACGTCGCCGAACCAGTCCAGCACGAAGCCGTCCAGGGATCGCGTGAGCGCGCCGTCCTTGAACGGCCCGATGGGGAGCAGCTTCTCGACCGTCCGGAGCGCGCCGTACAGGACGAGCAGCAGCGCTGACACGGCCTGGAGATATACGCCGCCGGCGCCCGACTGCGCCCGTCGCAGCGCGGGACCTCCGGGCGGCGCCGACCGACCGGCCGGCGGACCGGGTGTCGCGTCCTCCTCGACATCGCCCGAGCCCGTGCGCCGCAACGCGTGGGGCTCGACCGACGGCCGGAGCCTCGGGTCGTGCACGCCCCTGCGGCGCGTCAGGATGGCCTCCAGGATCCGCCGGATCGCCCCGTGCGGCCCAAGCCAGTCGGCCATCTGGGCGAAGGTGGGCGGGCGGACGCGGTGCGCCCACCAGGCCTCGGTCATCACCCAGTGCTGCTCCGGAAGGTCGGTGCCGTCGATCGTGACGGCGGGCAGCTGGACCTCGATGAAGCGGGTCCCCGACGGACCCGCGTCGAGCTGGACGTCGATCACCGGATCGGCCGACGCGCCATGCCGTACGCGGGCATCGACGATCTCCCGGACGATCGCTTCGCCCCAGTCCAGCAGGGTCTCGCCTGCTTGCTGCGATCCGATGCCGTGGACGAAGACGATTCCCACGTGGCGGCACGCCGTCGGATCGCCGCACCGGAGCTCGAGGCCATGATCGTGGGCACGTTCGTCGCCGCCTGTCCCGGCCTCGTTCGAACCTGAGGCACGCGACCCGCGAACGCCCTGCCAGCGTCTCATCGATCGCAGGCTACCAACGGCGTCAACGTGGGCCGCGGCACGGGGGGCCGCGGCACGCACGACGAGCTCCTGGCTGGACGGGTCGAACCGGCTCGTCTGCCCGATGCCGCTCGATGGTGGACACTGCACGTCTCATGAACGGGCTCGAGATCGAGATCCAGCCCGTCGGCGGTCCCGTCGACCGTCGCCGAGCGCGCCTGGTCCGGGTCGCCGCGCTGGTGGCGGCGCTGGTCGTCGTGGCCGGCTTGCTGCTCGCCGCGGGCATCGTGCCGTTCCGCGGGGGCCCGGTGACGCACCCCGACCGGATCGCCGTGGTGGATGCCGCGGGCGACCTGGCCACGGTCGCCGCGAACGGGTCGGACCGTCGCGACCATCCCGTCGAGGGCGCGACCTTCGAGTTCCCCGCCTGGTCTCCCGGCGGCACCCGCCTCGCCGCGATCGGCGGTGACGGCACCCGGGGCGCCGTGTATGTGTTCGATGAGGGCACGAGCGCCCCGCGATCGGCGGCGCCGACCATCGTCTATCCGTCCTCGACCGCGTATCCCATCTACGCGTCCTGGTCGCCGGATGGGCAGCGGATCGCGATCCTCACCAGCGAGAACGACGGGCTCGCGCTGCGGATCGTCGCGGCAGACGGCAGCACGTCTGCGGGCATCGTGTATCGCGGCCGGCCCCTGTACTGGGATTGGGTGGACGACGCGCATCTCCTGATCCACAGCGGTGTCGCCGGGCCACAGGCATTCGTTGGCGAGGTGGCGTTGGACGCGACGACCTCGCACGTGGTTGGTGGTGCACCCGGGCCGTTCCAGGCGCCAGGCGTGTCCGCGGATGGCGCCTATGTCGCGTACGTGACGACATCGTCAGCCACACCGGCCGCCGTGGTGGTCGAGGGCCGGACGGACCGCACATGGGTGCGGGCACCGGTCCAGGGGGCGAGCGCCCTCGGCTGGAGCCCGGCGGGCAACCAGCTCGCGTACACCGCGCCGACCACGGACAACGGCGTGCCGTTCGGCGCTCTCAACGTCCTGGACGTCCGATCCGGCGCCACCCGAACCTTGCTCGACGGCCTCGTGGTCGCCTACTTCTGGGCTCCGGACGGGCGGACGATCGCCGCCATCCGGATCGTGCCCGCCGGGGGCGCCACCGCGGCCCTCACCCCGATCACCGCCGCCACCTCGACGGAGCTGCAGCTCGCGCTGGTCGATGTCGCGACCGGCAACCCGATCCGGGCGCTGTCGATCCAGTTGCCGGACCTCATCTCCGGCCAGTTCGTGCCGTTCTTCGACCAGTACGCCCACAGCCACCGGGTGTGGGCGCCCTCAAGCGATGCGGTGGTCCTGCCGTTGGTGGACAGCTCCGGCGCCTCCCACATCACGGTCATCCCGCTGGACGGCTCGGCGCCACGCGTGATCGCGGACGGCGTTGCGGCATTCTGGAGCCCGTAGGCCCGGGGCACTTGCCTGGCGCGCGATGATTCGCGGGCGAGGCCAAGGGCCGCGCGCGGCAAGGGCCTCGGACGGGAAAGGGGCGTGATGGACATCGCACTCGTCCACGGCGCATACCACGGCGCCTGGTGCTGGCAGTCGGTGCGACCCGAGCTCGAGCGGCTGGGACACCGCGTCATCGCCATGGATCTGCCGATCTCCGACCCCTCGCTCGGTGCCGCGGACTACGCGACCACGGTGGAGGCGGCCCTCGACGCCATCCCCGATCCCGCGGGTGCGCCCGTGCTCGTGGGTCATTCGATGGGTGGGCTCGTGGTCCCCCTGGTGGCCGCGCGCAGACAGGTCCACCGTCTGGTGTTCCTGGCGGCGTTCCTGCCGTCGCCTGGCAAGAGCGCGAACCGGCAGCGCGAGGAGGAGTCGATCGACGGCCGCGCGGAGCTGACCAGCGCCGAGTGGACAGATCTCGGCGAGGACGTCTGGATGATCGGACCGCGCACCGCAACGGAGCTGTTCTTCCACGACGTGCAGCGCAGCATCGCGAGGTGGGCGACCGATCGTCTGCGGGCACAGGCCTATCGGGTGATGGTCGAGACGACGCCGCTCGCAGCGTGGCCGGACGTCGCGTGCGAGTCCATCGTGTGCGCGGACGACCGGGCCATCAATCCCGACTGGGTGCGAGCGGCTGCCCGCGATCGCCTTGGGGTTGAGCCGATGGAGCTGCGGGGAGGGCACTCGCCGTTTCTCAGCCGGCCGGCCGAGCTGGCCCGGGCGATCGACGGACTGCTCTGAGTGAGCTCAGGCGGCGGGCTCGTCCGCTCCGGCCGGCTGGAGGACCGGCGGGATGGCCTCGGCGGGCTCGGGCTTGGGCGATGACCGCCGGGTCGCCAGCGTCGAGCCCAGGATGACCAGCGTGAAGCCAGCCCCCATCGCGATCGTCAGCGTCTCGCTCAGGACCAGGACGCCCAGGAGTGCGGCGACGGCCGGGTTGACGTAGGTGATCACGGTCGCCCGAACGGGGCCGATCTCGCCGATCAGCGCGGCGAAGAGCAGGAACGCGACCGCGGTGCATACGACACCCAGGATCAGGACCGACCACAGCACGTTGGTGCTGGGAACGGCCGACGGCCAGGTGAGCGCGGCAAACGGGACGTAGACGAGCGCGGACAGCGCCAGCGAGACGGACATCACGCCGAGCGCCGGCAGGCCGGCCAACCGGCGGACCAGGATGAACGGCCCGACCGCGTACCCGACGACGACGACGCCGACCTCCAGCAGGGCGACCGCGTTCGAGGCCTGGAAGTCCCCACCCACGATCGCGGCGACCCCGGCCAGCCCGATGAGCAGCCCGATGGCCGCCTTCCCGGACATCTGGTCCGCGCTGCGGGTCAGGATCGCCAGCACCGCACCCACGAGCGGTACGCCCGCGACGAGCAGCCCGGCGAGGGAGCTCGAGATCTGCTGCTCCGCCGACGCCAGGAACATCCACGGGATGGCGATCTCGACGGCCGCGAAGGCGACCACCCATCGCCAGCGAGCCAGGACCGCGCGCAGGTCGATCCGCATCAGCGCGATCGGCAGCAGGATCAGGGTCGCGACCCCGGTTCGCAGGAAGACGAACGTCGCCGGCTCCAGCTCGGCGACGGCAACCCGGATGAGCAGGTAGGGGACGCCCCAGATGACGGACATCGACCCGAACAGCAGCAGCCCGCGCCGGCTCACGCGTCCGCCTCCGGTCCGGCCGCCCTCGGTGCTTGACTCACGGCGGCGATCTTCGCAGAGTTGGCGGCCATACGCGAACAGGCGAACCTGACCGCACATGACCTTTGTTCCGGTGCCCGAGGCGTGGACGAGCCGGTATCGTTGCAGCCCAAGATGACCTCGGCCCTGCCGCCCCGCGTGCACCTCCGGTCCCAACCGGCGTTGAGCGGCCTGGTAGTCATCACGGCCGCCCGCGTGCGTGGGCCGGACGTGGTCGACCGGGCTGACTCCGGGCGGACCCTCCAGGTCCAGCGGGTGTTCACGATCCCGTGACCATCCGGCCGTTCCACAGCGCAGACGGGGAGGCGCTTCGGGCGCTATGGGCGTCGGTCGACTTCCGGCTGCTCGGGGACGACGATGCCGGCCTGGCCAGGTTCGCGGTGCGAAACCCGGGGCTGTTCCTGGTCGCCGAGGAGGGGGGTGCGATCGTCGGCTCGGCGATGGGCGCATGGGACGGACGGCGAGGCTGGCTGTATCACGTCCTGGTCGTGCCCGGGCACCGGCGGCAGGGCCTCGCATCGACGATGGCCGAGCGCCTCGAGGCGGGCCTCCGGGACCTGGGCTGTCCACGTGTGCTGGTGATGGTCGAAGCCGACAACCCCGACGGCCTGGCGTTCTGGGTCGCGCGCGGGTACGAGCTCCGTGACACCTATCAGCTGGGCAAGAACCTGTGATGCCGGACTGATCTCGGCCGCCTCGGACGGATGAACCGCGATCGTCTGACCGCTCGCGCTCCGTGCCTGCGCCTCCCGTTTGGCCGCACAATGACACCATGTCGAGCGACTCGGCCGCAGCGCGATATCACCTCGACCGGTTCGTCGCTGCCCAGGATCAGACGTACGCGGGTGCGCTGGCCGAGCTGCGTCGCGGCCACAAGACCGGGCACTGGATCTGGTTCATCTTTCCGCAGGTCGCGGGCCTCGGTAACAGCGAGATGTCACGGTTCTACGCGATCGCGTCGCTGGACGAGGCGCGAGCGTATCTCGCACATCCGGTGCTCGGCGCGCGGCTGCGGGAGTGCGCCGGGGCGTTGCTCGCGGCCGAGGGCCGCCGGGCCGAGGGGATCCTGGGACCGGTCGACGCGATGAAGGTCCGCTCGAGCATGACGCTGTTCCGCCGGGCGGCGCCCACCGAGCGGCTGTTCTCGGACGTGCTTGACCGGTTCTACGGCAGCGTCACCGACGCGGCGACAGAAGAGCGACTGGGCCCACCGGTCGATCGATCGTAGCGGGATCAGCAGGAGGCGAGCGTGGCGGACTTCGAGCGAACGACCACCGTGGGCGTCGGTGGAGACACGGCCTTCGCGTTCCTCTCGGATCCCTCTCGTGTATCGGACTACGTGTCCACCATGGCCCTCGAGGACTCGACGGCGGTCGATGGTGACCCGGCCGCGGAGCCCGAGGGGTACGAGGCCGTCGCCGAGGCTCACTTCCTGGCGGACGCGTCGACGCGCCGGATCGAGTGGGGGCTGCCGGGCGAATCCTACGAAGGCTCGATGACGGTCACCCCGGGGACGGCCAGCACCTCGCAGGTCACCGTCCGGCTTCATCTCCGCGACGACGTGGACGCAGCTGCCGTGGATCGAGTCCTTGACCAGTCGATCCGCAGCCTCCAGCGCCTGCTCTCGGGGCGCTGATCGGGTCGCTCGACCGGAGATCCCGCGACGGCGCCCGCTGCGTGGCGCCGCCGCGACTCGGGGCTACTGCTCCAGCAGGGCTGCCAGTTGCCTGTGGACGGAGCCCGCCTGGACGACCAGCTCGGCCCGCACAGCGTCATCGAGCGGCGTCGACGCATCGAGGGCAGCCACCGTCGCGAGCACCTGGTCGGCGTCACGCAGCGCCGCCACGTAGGGCTCGACCGCCTGGACCTCGATCGACACGATCGTCGGCGCGAGCGCCTGCCGCAGCTGCGGGCGGAGCGTCGACAGGGCCGCCTGCCCCGCGATCGTGCGCGGCATCGTCGCCTCGCGCTCCGGCACCCTCGGGTCACGCTCCGCCATCGGATCACCTCGTCGGCTGTTGATAGGGGCTATCGGCTCAGGTCTTCCAGTATCCGACCGCGGCCAACCCATCCGCATCCGCCCGCGCCATCGGGGCCCGAACGGCCCTGGTGCCGGCCGGGCAACGGCGACCGCCGTCGCCCGGCTCGGGGTGCCCACCGACACGGACCTGCCGCTCCGGGTGCAGAAGGAGCACTACCCGCCGATCGACACCCTGGTGTTCCCGCCCCGAACCAGCTGACGCAGGATCGTCGCCAGGCGCTCGCCAGCCCACCATCGCTACGATGGACCCATGTCCCGACTGACGTACCCCACGGCCCCGACCGCCGACCAGGTCGACGACTATCACGGCACCCGGATCGCCGACCCGTACCGACCGCTCGAGGACAGCGATGCATCCGCGAGCCGGGCGTGGATCGCCGCCGAGAACGAGCTGACGGACCGCGTCCTCGGCCACCTCCCGGCGCGACCGGCGATCCGCGACCGGCTGGCCCAGCTGTGGGACAACCCGCGCGCGGGCGCCCCGTGGCGCCGGGGCAGCCGATGGTTCCAGCTCCGCAACACGGGCCTCCAGGATCAGGACGTGCTGTGGACCGCCGACGGCGCCGAAGCCGAGGGCCGCGTGCTTGTGGATCCCAACCGCCTGAGCGACAAGGGGACCACCACGCTGGCCGCGGCCGACGTCTCGGATAGCGGTGAGCTCGTGGCCTGCGCCACCAGCGACGCCGGCTCGGACTGGAGGACCTGGACGGTGCGCCGCGTTGCCGGCGGGGAGGAGCTGCCGGACCAGGTGACGTGGAGCAAGTCCGATTCGGCCGCGTGGACCGAAGACGATGCGGGCTTCTTCTACGGCCGCTTTCCGGAGCCACCCGCGGATGCCGCCTACGATGCCCCCAACCGCAACATGGAGCTTCGCTATCACCGCCTCGGCACAGACACCGCCGAGGACGTCCTGGTGTTCGCGACACCCCACGAGCCCGAGTGGTTCTTCGAGGCCGGGGTGCTGGACCGGGGTCGGCTGCTGGTGCTGACCATCCAGCGGGGCACCGACCCCGAGAACCGCATCTACGTCGCGGACCTCACGCATGGCGTGGACGCCGCCGTGGTCCGTCCCCTGCTCGATGCCGCGGATGCCAGCTACCGGGTGATCGATGTGATCGAGGGCACCCTGTATCTGCTGACCAACCGCGGGGCGCAGCTCGGCCGGGTCATCGCCGTGGAAGTCGCGGACCCCGGCCATCCCCGCGAGATCGTCCCCGAAGGGGAGGACACGCTGGAGCATGTGAGCCTGGTCGGCGATCGGCTGGCGGCGCTGTACCTTCACCACGCCCACCACCGGCTCGCGATCTTCGAGCTGGACGGGCGCTTCGTCGCCGACGTCGCCCTGCCCGCGATCGGGATGGTCACGGACCTTGCGGGCCGCCGCGAGGACGGGGAGCTGTTCGTCACCTTCGAGAGCTTCCGGGCACCCGCCATCGTGCTGGCCGTCGCGATGGCCGACGGCACCGTGCGCGAGGTCCGGCGACCCTCGCTCGCCTGGGATCCGGAAGACCTCGAGACCGAGCAGGTGTTCGTGGTCTCGGAGGACGGGACGCGGGTGCCGCTGTTCCTCACCCACCGGCGGGACGTCTCACCGACCGGCGACGTGCCCACCCTGCTCTACGGGTACGGTGGGTTCCAGATCCCGATCGGTCCGACGTTCAAGCCGGAGTGGCTCGCCTGGATGGAGCGTGGCGGGCTGCTGGCGGTCGCATCGCTCCGCGGGGGAGGGGAGTACGGCCAGGCCTGGCACGACGACGGGCGCCTGGCCAACAAGCAGCACGTGTTCGACGACTTCGCGGCCTGCGCCCGGTGGCTGGCGGCCTCGGGTTGGACGCGAGCCGGCCGCATCGGGATCACCGGCAGATCGAATGGCGGCCTGCTGGTGGGGGCCAGCCTCACCCAGCACCCCGAGCTGTTCGGGGCAGCGGTCCCCGAGGTGGGCGTCATGGACATGCTCCGCTTCCACCGCTTCACGATCGGCTGGGCGTGGACGAGCGACTACGGGTCGGCCGACGATCCGGAGCAGCTTCGCTGGTTGCTCGCATACTCACCGCTCCACAACATCCGGCCCGGCGTCGCCTACCCGCCGACGCTGGTGACGACCGGCGACCATGACGACCGCGTCGTGCCGGGTCACTCGCTCAAGTTCGCGGCGGCCCTCCAGGCGGCGCAGGCGAGCGAAGCGCCGATCCTCGCCCGGATCGACACCGATGCGGGACACGGCGCGGGCAAGCCCGTGAGCAAGCTGATCGATGAGCGCGCCGACGTGCTCGCCTTCCTGGAGATGGCCCTCGGCGTCGATGCAGGCGCCGCCGATCGGTGACCGCGAGCCTGCCGGGGGCGGCAAGCACCGGCCAGCGTCTCAGGGGGTCACGGACAGCCGGATCGTCGCCCGCAGCTCGTCCGGCCCGCCGCAGGCGGCGATGCTGAGCGCGACCGCAAGGGTGGGAAGGATCCGCCGGCGCTCCATCGTGAGCCCCCCTTCCTCGACTCAGTGTCAGGCGTCCTGGCCCATGCTCCAGATCGTCCAGTACTGCGTTCGCAGCCGGCGCGGCTGCTCGAGCACGGTCCGGATCGCGAATGCGATGTCCTCCGGTCGCAGGAACGTCTCGAGCTCCGGCATCCCCTCGTAGCGACCGGCGCCCATCGCGAACTCCGTCAGCGTCCCGGCCGGGCCGATCGTCGTGACCCGGATGCCCTTGTCGCGCAGCTCGCGATCGAGGGCCCCCGCGAGACCCACCTGGGCGAACTTCGTCGCCGCATAGACCGCCTCGTCGGCATTGCCCCGGAACCCGGCCACCGAGGCCACGATCACGATGTCACCTGCACCCGTCTCGACCATGTGCGGAACGGCCGCCCGGACCGGCCAGACCGTGCCCGCGACGTTCGTGTCGATCATCGTCCTGAGCACCTCGTCGGTGTGATCGAGGATCCCGCCGTACATCCCGATGCCCGCGTTCGCGACCAGCGCGTCGAGGCGCCCGAACCGCTCCAGCGCCGTCGCCACCAGGCGGCGCCCGTCGTCGGGCGAGCGCACGTCCATCTCCACCGCGATCGCCTGGCCCGGGTGCTCACGCTCGATCGCATCGAGCCGCTCCTTGCGTCTGGCGCCAAGCACGACGCGGGCGCCGGCGCCGATCAGCTCCTTCGCCGTGGCACGGCCGATGCCGGCACTTGCCCCGGTGATGACCACGACATGGTCCTGCAGAGGTTCCATGCTCTCCTCCATTGCCCCTGTCTGGTCGGCGTCGGTCGATGCCTCCGATGCACCGCATTGTGCCTCCTGACCGACGGTCTCGGGCGCCGACTGGCGCAGACTGACAATGGGGAAGGCGCACTCGAAGGCGACCTTGTCGCGGCGGCTCTCGTGGCGATCGCTTCACGCTGACGCCACGATCGTCCTGAGGGTCTCCAACGGGCACCGACAGAGTCTCCACCACCCATCCGGGGTGTCAAGCGCCTGAGTTGGCCGTCGGTCTCGCGGCCGTCGGACCCGGTTCGCGCCGGAAATCGCCGTCGGCGGCCGGCCAGTGGCCGGAAAGCCGATCCCTGACACGATGGCTCCGGATCGGTCATGCTGCGCGGGCCAGCGTCCTACCTTGAGGTGCATCATCCATGGCCCGACAGCGGTTCGAGTCGAGCGTGACGGCGGTCTCCTGGATCCCATCCGAGGCCATCGAGGGCGCCCCCAAGCTCCCGTTCGAGCTCGGCATCACGCACTATGACCAGGTTCCACCCGAGCGCCTCGACGACCTCGAGGAGCTGCGTCGGACCGACCGGTTCCGGGAGGCGAACGAGCTGCGGGCGTTCATCGAGGTCGAGGGCGGCCAGATCGTCGGCCAGGGCTACAGCGGAGGGGGCCATATCGGCGCCACCACGGTGCGCGTGGGCCCTGCCTCGATCCGGTTCCCCGCGGTTCACCTGCCTGACATCCGGCACGAGCCCGAGGTCGGACCGACCTCCGTCCGCTTCGTGCAGACGGTCGGCGGGCGGATGGGGCTGCCGACGCCGCGACCGGTCTCGCGCAAGCCGTTCGTCCAGTTCTGGCCGTCGATCGCCTGGTCAACGCTGGAGCTCACGCTCAACGCCGACGGGACGTCCAGCCGGGGCCTCGTGGGCGCAAGCCCGTTCCCTCGTCACTGGGTATACGACGACGACGGCGAGCTTATCCAGAAGTCCGGGCTGGTCGACTTCAAGAAGTGGTTCAACGAGGCGTTCGGTGATCAGACGCCGTGGGGCAGCACGGACTCGCCGGCCGTTGTCAGCGCGGTGGAGTCCGCGATGGAGCGGCGGGTGTCGGCGGCGATCATGCACGGCGGCTCCAAGCCCACCGTCAAGACCCTCGAGGTCGGCGAGAACCTCATCACCCAGGGCGAGCAGGCGACGGACGTGTACCTGGTCCTCGACGGCATGCTGGTGGTCGAGGTCGACGGTCGCGAGGTTGCCGAGATCGGCCCCGGCGCGGTCGTGGGGGAGCGGGCAGCGCGTGAGGGCGGCATCCGCACCGCCACGCTGCGGGCAACCACCCGAGCCCGTGTGGCCGAGACCAGGCCCGATCAGGTCGACCCCATCGACCTCGCAGCCGTGTCCGATACGCATCACCGCGAGGACGCCGCGGTGGGCTGACCCACCTCGGCAGACATGGGGGATCCGCGCACCCTCCCCCGGGAGCCGCCGTCAGGGGGGATGACGCGAGGCAGGGGCAGCCGACGCTGGCGAGCCCGAACGCGCGCCCGCCATCCGCGCGCCAGGGAGACCCGCGCTCGCTACCCTTGACCAATGCCCGCCGAGTTCATCTACACCACCTACCGGCTCGCCCGGCATTACCCGCCGGACCGCACCGTCCTCGAGGCCATCTCGCTCTCGTTCTATCCGGGCGCCAAGATCGGGGTCATCGGGCCCAACGGAGCAGGCAAGTCCAGCCTGCTCCGGATCATGGCCGGGCTCGACGACGGGTTCACCGGCGAGGCACGCCTGACCCCGGGGTTCACCGTCGGCCTGCTGCCCCAGGAGCCGCAGCTGGATCCGGCCAAGGACGTCCGCGGCAACGTGCTCGACGGCGTCCGCCCGCTCCAGGACCTGCTCGACCAGTACAACGCCATGATGGCCAGGTGGGCGGAGCCCGACGCCGACTACGAGGCGATCGGCGCCGAGCAGAGCGCGCTCGAGGACCGGATCAACGCGGCCGACGCCTGGAACGTCGAGCGCAACGTCGAGATCGCGATGGAGGCGCTGCGCTGCCCTCCCGACGAAGCGGATGTCGCGACCCTCTCCGGTGGCGAGCGTCGCCGCGTCGCCCTCGCGCGGCTCCTCCTCCAGCACCCGGACCTGCTCCTCCTCGACGAGCCCACCAACCACCTCGACGCCGAGTCGGTCGAGTGGCTCGAACGGTTCCTCGACGAGTACGCCGGCACCGTCGTCGCCGTCACCCACGATCGCTACTTCCTGGACAACGTGGCCAAATGGATCCTCGAGCTCGATCGGGGCCGCGGGATCCCGTTCAGCGGCAACTACTCCAGCTGGCTCGAGCAGAAGCTGGAGCGCCTGGCCGGCGAGCAGAAGCAGGCCGACGCGCGTCAGCGGACGCTCGCGCGTGAGCTCGAGTGGGTGCGCATGGGCGCCAGGGCGCGCCAGGCCAAGGGCAAAGCCCGGCTGTCGGCCTACGAGCAGCTGCTCGCCGAGGCCAGCGACGCGAGGACGACCGCGCGCGAGCTCGAGATCGCGATCCCGCCCGGACCCAGGCTGGGCGATCAGGTCATCGAGGTCGCGAACCTGCGCAAGGGCTACGACGACCGGCTGCTGATCGAGGATCTGACCTTCTCCCTGCCGCGATCCGGGATCGTCGGGATCATCGGCCCCAACGGGGCGGGCAAGACCACCCTGTTCCGGATGCTCGTGGGCCAGGAGCCGCCCGATGCCGGGTCGATCACCGTCGGCGACACGGTCGCGATGAGCTACGTCGACCAGAGTCGGGACGAGCTACGGGCGGACCGAACCGTGTTCGGGGAGATCACGGACAACGTCGAGCTGATCAGGGTCGGCAACCGCGAGGTGCCGGCTCGCGCGTACGTCAGCAGCTTCAACTTCCGCGGCTCGGATCAGCAGAAGCTGGTCGGGACGCTGTCCGGCGGCGAGCGCAATCGGGTGCACCTGGCCAAGCTGCTCCAGACCGGCGGCAACCTTCTTCTCCTCGACGAGCCCACGAACGACCTGGACGTCGACACCCTGCGGGCGCTCGAGGCCGGCCTGGAGTCGTTCCCGGGCTGCGTCGTCGTCATCAGCCACGACCGCTGGTTCCTGGACCGGATCGCGACCCACATCCTGGCCTTCGAGGGGGACAGCCAGGTCCGCTTCTTCGAGGGCAGCGTGACCGACTACGAGGCGTTCCGCCACAAGGAGCTGGGCGCGGCCGCGGACCAGCCGCATCGGATCAGGTACAGGCGGCTGGCGGCGTAGGGACGACCAGCCACCGCCCGAGCGCCTCGATGCCATCCGCGTTATTGGCGGTCGTGCCCGGATTGCTGCGGTGCGACCCGGTCGGAACCCGGTGCGCGACCTCAGGCGGCGAGGACGCTGTCCACGCGGATGACCGGCGGACGCTCGAAATGCTTCTTGACCGCGCACTGCTCGGCCGATCGGACGACCGCGTCCGCGTACTTCGCGGGAAACCCCTCGGGCAGCTCGATGGTGACCTGGATGTCGTTGACCAGCCGCGTCGTCGGGTCCACCTGCATCCGCTGGACGAGGCGGATGCCCTCGGTCGGGATCCCACGCTGCCGGCAGAAGCCGAGCACGTAGATGCCGGCACATGTCCCGATCGTCGACAGGAACGTCGCGAACGGCGTCGGTGCAGACCCGTCGCCACCGCCCGTCGGCGGCTGGTCGGTCGGTATCACGAACCCGCCGAAGTGTGCGTCCACGCGCGACCCACCCGGGAAGTCGATGGTCATATCCATTTGTCAGAACCTCGTCATGTTCCTGCCGCCACCGGTCGTTCGACCGGCGGGGCGGTTGGTCAGGTCGTGTGGGCAGCCCAGCCAGCGTATCCGCACCTTGCATCATTGCGCAAGTACGCATGTGCCTGAAACTTCGGCAGCCGATGGGGGCCCGGTGGGGAAGACCACCTAGACTGACCTCGTGATCTCGGATCCGCGACCCACCGCGTCCCGCCTGCTCGTCGACTGCCTCGCGGCCGAAGGCTGCGAGTGGGTGTTCTCGGTCCCGGGCGAGGAGACGATGGACATCCTCGATGCCCTCGCCGATGACGATCGGGTACGGCACGTCACCACCCGGCACGAGCAGGGCGCCGCATTCATGGCCGACGTGTACGGGCGGTTGACGGGGCGCTGCGCGGTCGCGATGGCCACCCTCGGACCGGGCGCGACGAACCTCGTCACCGGCATCGCCGACGCGCACCTGGATCGCGCGCCGATGGTCGCGATCACCGGCCAGACCGGCTCGGACAAGCTTCACAAGGAGTCCCACCAGCTGGTGGACATCTCCCGAATGCTGGAGCCGGTGACCAAGTGGACGACCCGGGCGGGGCGTGCGGACACGATCCCCGAGACGGTTGCCAGGGCCTTCCGGCTCGCCCGCCTGGAGAAGCCGGGTCCCACCCACATCGAGCTGCCTGAGGACATCGCCGCGTCGGGCGTGGACCCGGGGGTCCAGCCGCTCCCGCCGTCGCGCGCCTACTTCCCCGAGCCCACCGATGAGGCGATCGCCCACGCCGCATCGCTCATCGCCGCCTCCACACGCCCGATCGTGCTGGCGGGGAACGGCGTCCTCCGCCAGCACGCCGCCGACGCCATGCGGGCGTTCGCACGCGGCCTCCACGTGCCCGTTGCCGAGACGTTCATGGGCAAGGGCGCGATGGACGACCGATCGCACCTGTCGCTGATGGCCGTGGGGCTCCAGGCGCGCGACCACGTGCTGACCGGCTTCGATCGTGCGGATCTGGTCATCTGCGTGGGCTACGACCTCGTGGAGTACGCCCCGTCGCGCTGGAACCCCGACGGGTCCAAACGGATCATCCACATCGACACGCAGCCGGCCGAGGTGGATGCCTCCTACCGCCCGGCCGTCGAGCTGATCGGCGACATCGATGGGTCGCTCCGCTGCCTGCTCGAGGCGGTCGAGCCGCTGGGGATCAACGGGCGGAGCGCATCGGAGCGTCACGCGTCGCAGGAGACGCTGGTCAACCTGGACCTGCGCCAGCACCTGCTCGAGGACCTCCGGGCGTTCGAGGACGACGATGCGCCGGTCGTGAAGCCGCAGAAGGCGATCCTGGATCTGCGCCGGGCGCTTGCCCCGCACGACATCGTGGTCTCCGACGTCGGTGCCCACAAGATCTGGGTCGCGCGGCTGTACCAGGCGTACGAGCCGAACACGGTCATCATCAGCAACGGCTTCGCGTCGATGGGGATCGCGCTGCCGGGTGCGATCGCCGCCTCGCTCGTGCATCCCGACCGTCGGGTCGTCGCGCTGTGCGGGGACGGAGGCCTGCTGATGAACGTGCAGGAGCTCGAGACGGCCGTCCGGCTGCGGGTCAAGACTACCGTCGTGGTCTGGCGGGACGATGCGTACGGGCTGATCGAATGGAAGCAGCGCAACGAGTTCGGCCGGCCGTTCGGGGTGACATTCGGCAACCCGGACTTCGTGGCCCTGGCTCGCTCGTTCGGGATCCCGGCGTTCCGCCCGGCGTCCTCCACGGATCTCGCCGGCTGTCTCTCTGCCGCGCTCGCCGTCGATGGGCCGGCGCTGGTCGAGGTGCCGATCGACTACCGCGAGAACCTGCGTCTCACGGAGCGCCTTGGCGAGCTGGATCCGCGCGCATAGTGCGAGTCGGTCGCGCGAGAACGAGGCGGTCCTGGCAGCGGTGACCAGCATCGATGACGACGCTGCCCGGGTGGGCCAGGATTCGCCCAGCTGACGGCCCCCGATCTCGTCCGCCACCCGCCAGCCGGGTGCTGGGCGAGGTGGCGGCGCGATCACCGTGATCATCGTCATCCTTCTGTCATCGCTGGTGTGGTTGTCTCGCGGAGACAGCCACGCCGGCATGACGCGCGCCACACAACATGATCGCTCCGGTCGGCGCCGGCAGGAAGTCTCGTTCAGCCGGACACGCCACGGACGGAGAGGACTCGCCGCGGCGCATGTCGTCGCCACAGGTTCGGAGGAGAAGGCCGTGTGCGCGTTCCACGCGTCGTCGATCGAGCCCGCCGTCGTCCAGGCCCATGTCGCGCGAAGCCCCTCTGCGCCGGTGATGCTCGCGCGAGTCGCCGTCGTGCTGTTGGCGTCTGCGCTGGCGGCCTGTTCCGGCGATGCAGGTGCCATCGGCACCTCGCAGGCCCCGCCGTCCGTGCCGTCCACCTCGACGATGCCCGCGACGTCCTCGGTCAATCCGTCAAACGTGGCTAGCATGACGCCGTCTTCCGCTCCGTCTTCGGCGCCGCCGTCAGCCGCTCCGTCGGCTCCGTCTGCTGCCCCGGCTGCGATCCTCGGCACCATCGAGGTCGGCTCCGGCCCGTGCGCGCTCGAGACGAGCCCCGATGGGCGGGTGTTCGCGACCCTCTACAACACGGGCGACGTGGTCGAGATCGATCCGGCGACCTCGTCCGTGACGTCGCTCGCCGGGCTCAAGACGAGGATCTGTGGGCTGGCCTGGGCGGGCGACGCCCTGTGGGTGGCCGATCTCAGCGCGAGCGCCGTCGCGGAGGTCGATCCGTCATCGGGGAAGGTCCTGCAGACAACGGCGGTATCCGGTCAGCCGTGGGACGTGCAGCCCGATGCGACCGGGGTGTGGGTGGCGGATCGAGGGCTGCCCGGCGCCGTGCACATCGACGCCGCCACCGGCAAGGTCGACCGATCGGTCCAGACCGGCGCGCTGCCGACCGGCCTGGCGGTGGTCGACGGGCATGCGTGGGTATCCGTGCAGGGCGCGAACGAGGTCGATCGGCTGAACGCGGCCGGGAAGCGGATCGACCTGCGCGTGACCGACGGCCTGGGAGCGCTGCCCACCTGGTTCGCGGACGGTGATGGCGCGCTGTGGGTGACCGACAACAGCGGTAACGTCACCCGGATCAACCCGAGGAGCGGCGCCGTGACCGCCTCGCTGCTGCTGGGCGGGGCGCCTCGCGATCCGGTGTTCGCGTTCGGGGCGCTGTGGGTCGCCAACGGCTCGGACGGCGTTCTGTACCGGATCGACCCGGCCACCAACGCCATCGCGGGGACGGTCCAGCTCGCCACCGGCATCTGGACGGTGGAGCAGATCGGCCAGGAGGTCTGGGTCGAGCAGTACAACGGCAGCCGGATCTTCCGGGTGGATCCGAACCTCGTCCGCTGAGGCTGTCGCCCGGCGTTGCGCTTTCCGGTCAGCGACCGTGGGCGGCAACAACCGCTGGTCCCGGCAGGCTGCCAGGAGACGACGATCATCAGCGGCGACGTCGCCCCGGGGTCGCTCGGCTCAAGCAGGCTCCCGGTCGCGAGCCAGGGACGACGGGGTCAGAGCGGGCTTGGGCGGCGCTCCGACGGAGACGGCGCGTCGACGAGGGCCGAGGCGTTGCGGGTCATGACGACATTCACATGACCGGGCCCGGGCCGTTGGCGGGCGGGATGGCCCTGAGCCACGCCAGAGGCGCCCCGGACAATTGGGACGGTCAGGGTGTCCAGGGCGTCGCGGTTGGTTTCGCACAGAGGGATCCGATGGGTAGACGCAAGCTGCGCAAGGGCGAAGGCATGAGCGTCGGGGTCGCGATCGGCCTGTGCTTCGGTGTCGCGATCATGGCGGCGGCCGGGCCGCTCGGGCTGGTGGCTGGTGTGGCGATCGGCGTTGCCGTCGGAGCGGCCCTGGAGCGCAGCGCCGCCGTCTAGCTGTGATCCCCATGGACGTTGTTGACAACGGCCGCGGGGCTGAGGCCACCGAGCGCGGTATGCGGGCGGCGGTGATTGTAGAAGTCGACGAAGATCGGCAGGGCAGCCAGGCGGGCCGCGTTGGTGGTGTACGTCCGGCCGTAGGCCCATTCTCGGATGAGCGTCCCGATAAATCGCTCGGCCTTTCCGTTGGTCTGCGGCCGGTACGGCCGGGTCCGAGTCTGCCGCCGGCCACCGAGGATCGCGCGGTACTCCCGGCCTCGATACGCCCAGGCGTTGTCGGTCATGACCCGCTCGACCGTGATCCCGTCGGCCTCGAAGGCCTTGAGGGCGAGCTCGAGCGCGGCAGCGGCACTCGCACCGCTCTCGTCGGGCACCTGGACGACGACGCTTCGTCGGCTGCGATCGTCGACGACGACCTCGAAGTGGTCGTAGCCAAAGCCCGCCCTGCTTCAGGCGGCGCGTCTCGGTCGAGCGGCCCAGGGCGCGATGGCCGCCGCCGTCGGGGATCCGCCCGAGCTTCTTGTGGTCCTGGTGGACGAGTTCGCCCGGATGGCAGGCCTGGTACCGCCGGACCGGCAGCCCGGTCGGGCGATCGAGGTCGGCCAGCCGCGGCACCCCTTCGCGCTGCAGGACCGCGGCGATCGTGGACGGCGGGTGGCCCAGCAGCGGTCCGAGCCGATCGGGTCCCCAGCGCCAGGTCGCCCGAGCCTCGAGGATCCTGGCGACCTCGGCGCTCGGCGTGGCCCGCGGCGACCGATGTGGCCGGGAGCTCCGGTCGGCCAGCCCAGGCGTGCCCTCGGTCCGGAACCGGCGGACCCACTTGTACCCGGTCGCCCGGCTGATGCCCTGGGCGTCAGCCGCGGTCGTCACCGGCCAGCCAAGCACGGTCACCCGTGTCACCAGCAACTCGCGACCAAGGACGTTGAGACGGGCCTTAGGATGGGCCACGAGAGTCTCCTCACGGTGCGGTGCTTCAACACCCCGAACCGTGATCGGAGACTCTCATTTGTCAACAACGTCTTTGGAGACGACAC
>CAVUCC010000003.1:0-203483 GCA_963739885.1 uncultured Chloroflexia bacterium
CGGCGGTGATCGAGACGGAGGTCATGCGGGGGTCACCAGGAGGGTGCGCAGCTGGGCGACCGCCAGCGCGCACGCGGCCTCGTCGCGCTCGTAGTAGACGCGGCGGGAGTCGCCCCCATGGCGACTGGCTCGGACAAGCCCGGCGTCACGGAGACGCGCGAGGTGATTGCTCACGTTGTTTTCGCGGGCGCCGAGCGCCGCGGCCATCTCGCACACGCAGTGCGGTCCATCCGCCAGAAGGGCGAGGATGCTTGCCCGTGTCCGGTCTGCCACGAGCGTCGCGACCGCGAGCGGCGCCTCCACGTCGGGCGCGCGGTACGCCAGGCGCAGGTCCGGCAGGACCGGGAGCTCAATCGACATCGGGGACCTCCGGGAGGGTGCCGTGCAGGGAAGCGCCAGCGGCGGGTCGCGCGCCCGGGGCGAGGGTTCGGGTGATCGAAGCGCCACAGCCCGATGCCGACTGAGCAGGTGACGCTGGAAGCGTGATGATCGTGGAGAACATCTCAGCCTCGACTGTATCACGGTGAGCTGAGATACTTACGACCGAATGACACTTCCTCGTGGGCCGAAGGTCACGTCGTCAGGATCGACAAGTCACGCCCGCGTGATCACGACTTGCCGACCGATAACGTCGGAGGCCCTGGCGACCGCTCGCAGATAGCGTGCATCAGATCTGCCTTCTCCTTCGGTACATCGAGGAGCAGGCTCGACGCGACCTGTCTTGTATCAGTCACTTGACACAACGCACATGCGGCGGCATGCTTGTGTCATGAAGTTGATACAAGGAGTTGGTGCGTGAGCAGCGTTCTCAGCCCGTTGACATTCGTCTTCTTTGGGCTCCCACTGACCGTCGTTACGGTGTTGCTCATCGCCGCCGCCGTCCTCGCCGTCCGCCGCTCCAGGGCGATCACCTTCGACGAGGAGCGCTACCCAGGGCTGGCGGCACTCCGCCGCGCGACGCTGCGCGCGCGATACGTCGGGATCGCCGGCAGCGTGATCGTGTTCTTCGTGGTCGCCACGCTGGGCCGCTTCGGCCAAGGGCTCTTCATAGCCCCAGCTGCGGCCGGGGCGGTGGTGATCTCGGCGATTCTTGTCGGCCAGCGGCTGACCTACACCCGGGCCCGCACCGAGGGCATCGCCGGAGTCGAGCGTCGCGAGGTGGGCGACTATCTTCCGGCTCGGCTGGTCACCATCGTGGCGGCGCTGCTGCTGCTGCTGGTGGTCGTCGCTGCGTGGACCACGCTGGTGGCCACTTCCGACGAATTGGGCCTCGCTCGCGCCTTCACCCATTCGTGCACCGCGCAGCTGTGGAACCAGACGGGCCATCACGAGGAGGTGCATGTATCCACGAGCACTCCGTTCCCGGGCGGCTACTACACCGCCGGAACGGCCATCGGCATCCTTGCGGTGCTGGCGCTGGCCTGGGTCGGCCTGGTCGCGACTACTCGCCGCCCGCGGAACGGGGCGGACCTTGAGCTCGTCCGCGTCGACGACGCCCTGCGCCGGCAGACCGCCGAGGGGATCGTCACCGCCTTCGGGCTGGTCGTGGCCACGACCCTCGCTGGCCTTTGCTACGCGGCGGCGGTCACCGTCGGCGCTGAGGCGTGCACCACGGCCTACGGTCTCGGCTCGTGGGCCCTGGCGGCGGTTGCGTTCGTGTCGCTTGCGCTCTCGCTTCGGTTCGCGGTGATCGTTCTGGTGCCGGGCGATGGGTCGGGGCGGGCGTCATGACGGTTGCGCTTCGACTCGAGCCGGCGGACCCCACGCCTCCCTACGAGCAGCTTCGGCGCCAGCTGGCCGAGGCCATCGAATCTGGTCAGGTGGCTCCAGGGACCCGGCTGCCGACCGTCCGGCAGCTGGCGGCCGACCTCGGGGTGGCGGCCGGGACGGTGATGCGGGCGTACGCAGAGCTCGAGGGTGGCGGGCTCGTCGTCACCCGGCGGGGAGGCGGCACCTCGGTCAGCGCCTCACCTGACACTCTGTCCGTTGCGGAACGGCAGCGACGGCTGGCGGAGCTGGTGGCGTCGCTCGTGGCTCAGGCACGCCGCCTCGGCGCCGCCGACGACGAGATCCGGCGAACGGTCGACCGCCTGCTAGGCTGATGCGGAGGGCCCCGCAGCCGCCGCGAGCCACTCATAGCGGCCTTCGATCCGCATGCCGAAGGTTGCCAACTCGCGTCCAACACCTGTCGGGCGCGCCAGGACCACTTGTTCTACTCACCATCGCCAGTCGTTGTGGACGGGAGTGCCCAGCCAGATGCGCGCCGAGATCAGCGGCCAGCACGCTGGACGAGTTGCACTGGGTGTCCGTCCGGGTCCTCGACCATCGCCACCAGGAGCGTCTCGTTGAGGAAGGGGTGGGGCGCCAGATTGTCGGTCGCGCCGGCAGCAAGCGCCGCACGGTATGCGGCCTGACAGTCGCCCGTCCAGACGGTGATGCACGCTCGGTGACCCGGAACGTCTCGTAGAACGCGGCGGCCCGGTCAGCCGGGTCCGAGCGGACGGAGGGGCAGCGGTGGCGGCGTTTCGGCTCCGGCGACGGTGTCCTCCCGCCTGGCGGCGGGCCACTCGGGAAGACGGTCGAAGGTTGACCCCTCAGGGGAGCGTCGTGAAGCCTGCTGTCCGGAAGTCGACGTCGAGTGCAATCGCCCGCTCGATGGCCTCTCGGCGCATGAACGCGAAGCTCGTCCGGTCGACGAGCGAGACCGACGAATCCACCGTGTCACGGAACGCTGCAACGGCGGCGGCGTGGAGCTCGACATCGACCGGCGTGACCTCGAGCGCCGGGATGACACGGTCAATGAGGTCGGCCGTGACCATTGGTCCGTGTTCTGATGTAGGTTCCGATTGGACGTCGGGTCTCCGGTTCGGAACGCGACGTCCCTCCATGGGTCCGGGCGAGAGGACTTGAACCGGTTGCGAGCACCGGTCAGGGACCCGTGGCCAACCGGCCGCGTGTCGCCGACGCGGCTACCGCCGGACTCCGGCCCTCCGGGCGACGATCGGGAGGAACAGGGCCGCAAGGATGGCGAGGACCGCCGCCCATTGCGAGAAGCCGATCGTCAGGATCGCTCCCGAGATGAAGAACGACGGCATCGTCGCGGCATAGACGGCGAAGGCGACCGCCGCAAGAGAAGCAACGATCACCTGTCGCCGGCGCTGCTCCCGCCGGGTCAGGTTTCCACCCTTGAACGTCACGAACGGCAGGCTGACCGCAACGATGAGGCCGATCGAGAAACAGATGAAGCGGACGATCAGCACATCCTGCGAGGTCGCCGTCGCGCTCGGATTGAGGAGGCCGAGCACCGCGATGTAGATCGCGATGGCCTCGGACGGGATGTAGGCTGCAACCAGCCGGAGGGCGCTCTGCAGGGTGGAATCCGGTTCGGCCGAATCGCCCTCGGCGAGGCGGGCCATGGTCGAAACGCTCATGACATCTCCCTCGTGACCGGCTCGAGATCGCCCTCGTCACGATAGGGGCGGTCCCGACGCCGTCAAGCGCCATTTGTCGGGAGTTGCGACGTGTCGGCGAGCGTGTCGGCCCTGCCAACGCCGTCCAGTCGACTCGAGCAATCAGCACGCCCAATGAGCGACGCCGACCGTTCCCGGTGAACCTCGCGGTGTTGCTCGCCGTCGCGTCCTCGCCCCGCGTCGACGATCCCGCCAGGCGTGTCCGCCCCGGCCGCTCCGGAGATTGACTCGTCCCAGTCCGACGGATCGGAACTCAGGGTCTTCCGGTCGCACATGACCAAGGCGACACCGTTCGGGTGCAGCTCGTGCTCGAGCAGTCGACGGTCCGGCGCAGGTTACGCTGCCAGCGGTCGGAGCAAACCCGTGAGGAGGAGCGACCCGCCGCCCGTCGTCCCGGGCTCAGGTCGCAGCGTTGGGGTCGGGCTCCGGGGCGTGAAGGCCGTGGTGTTCCCGACGTTTCGCGCGACGACCTCAGGGTCGGCGCCGGCTGCCTGCTCCGCGGCACCCCACGCCTCGACGTTCGGCCGCCAGCGCCTCGAACGGCTCGAGCGATCGCGGGTCGGCCAGCGCATCCTTCGAGGCGGCCGCGTCGGGTGGCAGCCCGGCCAGGATCCGCTTGACCGGTACCTCGAGCTTCTTGCCCGAGAGCGTACGCGGTACGCGTGGCACGACCAGGATCCGGTCGGGCACGTGACGGGGCGACAGCGCCGAGCGCAGGGCATCCGCGATCCGGGTGCGCAGGGCATCGTCCATCGAGGCGCCCATTCTTAGCGCCACGAACAGGAACAGCTCGCCCGGTCCGCCGCGATCGTCCTCGAGGTGCACGACCAGCGAATCGGCGATCTCGGGCATGGCCTCGACGACGGCGTAGAACTCGGCCGTTCCGAGCCGCACGCCGCCCCGGTTGAGCGTCGCGTCGCTGCGTCCGCTGATGACACAAGAGCCGCGCTCGGTGATCGTCAGCCAGTCCCCGTGGCGCCACACGCCCGGCCACGGCTCGAAGTAGGCCGAACGCAACCGCGAGCCGTCATCGTCACCCCATAGCCGCACCGGCATCGACGGCATGGGCGCCGTGATCACGAGCTCGCCCTGGCGCCCGACCAGAGACCGGCCGGCCGCATCGAACGCCTCGACCCTGGCGCCCAGCATCCGGCAGCTGATCTCGCCGGCCCACACCGGCACCAGCGGCGAGGGCCCCAGGAACCCGGTGCACAGGTCGGTCCCGCCGCTCAGCGAGCCGAGTGGGATCGCGTCCGAGACCGCTTCGGAGACCCACCGAAATCCGGCTGCGGCCAGCGGCGCCCCGGTCGAGCCCACGCCCCGGAGCATCGAGAGGTCGAGCTCACGTCCGGGCACCAGGCCAGCGGCACGGCAGGCCGTCAGGAACGGTGCGCTGAGCCCAAGGTAGGTGGATCGGGTCTCGGCCGCCAGTCGCCACAGGCTGGTGAGGTCGGGCCAGGCGGGGTTGCCGTCGAACAGGATGATCGTGGAGCCCACGGCCAGCCCCGACACCAGGTAGTTCCACATCATCCAGCCGGTGGTGGTGAACCAGCAGAACCGGTCGGCCGGCCCGAGATCCGTGTGGAGGGCGAGGGCCTTCAGGTGCTCGAGCAGGATCCCGCCGTGGCCGTGGACGATGGGCTTGGGCAGGCCGGTGGTGCCCGAGGAGAACAGCACGTAGAGCGGGTGATCGAATGGGACGGGGTCGAAGGCCAGGGGCGCGGGCTCGGCGAGGAGCGACGACCAGGGGACGGCACCGGGCACGCTCGCCAGGGCGTCTGCCTCGGGACTGAGGTAGGGAACGACGACGGTCACGCGCAGGCTGGGCAGGCCCGACCGGATCACGGCGATCTCCGGACTCCGGTCGATGTCCCGATCCCCGTACCGGTAGCCGTCGATCGTCAGCAGCAGGGTGGGTTCGATCTGCGCGAACCGGTCGACGACGGCCGGGGCGCCGAACTCCGGTGCGCACGAGGACCAGGTGGCGCCCAGCGACGCGGTTGCGAGCATCGCGATCACAGCCTCGGGGATGTTGGGCAGGAAGGCCGCGACCCGATCGCCGCGTCGTACGCCGAGGCGAAGGAGACCCGCCCGACACCGGGCCACGGCGTCACGGAGGTCATCCGCTGTGAGCTCCACGTCGACTCGCGTCTGCGATCGGGCCACGATCACGACGTCCGACCGAGCGCGCCCGGGCAGGTCGAGCACCTGGCCGGCGTAGTTGATCGTCGCGCCCGGGAACCACCGAGCGCCCGGCATGCGAGCGTCAGCCAGCGCCGGTCCGGCCGCGGAGGCGGACCGCACCCCGAAGTGATCCCAGATCGACTCCCAGAAGGCGCCGGGCTCGTCGACCGACCACCGCCAGGCCGCGTCATACCCGACGAGCATCATTGCGCGATCGGTCGCGAGCCAGTCCAGGTAGCGTCCCATCCGCGATCGCGTTCGGGCATCGGGCGGCGGCGACCAGAGCACCTGCGGTGCCGGGGAGCTCCGATGGGGGACCATCCGGCCGCTCGTCATCTCGCAGATTGTCCGATATCGCCGGCTGCTCGGTACGCCGCTGGCTGCCCGGGTGCCGCGTTGCCCCGAGTCATCGGAACCTCCACGTCAGCTGGCGGGTGGCCCGGGTCGGGCCGGCCATCGCCGGAAACGGCGAGGCGGCCCCCGAAGGAGCCGCCTCGTTGCTGTCCCGGTGAAGGCGTCCACCCGAAGGCGGACCTTCTGCCACGCTTCAGGATCATCTATCGCGTCGGCTGAACCGACTACCCTTACCCTACCTACCCATGATCCTGATGCTGGGGCAGCGCTGGCTGACTGGCAGCACGGATATCCTAGCGGGCAGGTGCGGATTAGGAAAGGGGTAGATCCGGGCCCGCGGGTGAAAATTGCTTAACGTTGCCGCCCGTAACACTCGCTCCCTCGCGATCGTCGGCGGTCCCCCAAGCGCGCCGGCTACCCCTCGTCGAGGACCGTCACCGACATCATCGAGACCGGGTTGTCGGGCAGGTCACGGCTGTTGCGCGGCGCGCCGGCGATCTGATCCACGACGTCGAGGCCCTTGGAGACCTGGCCGAAGATCGTGTAGCTCTTGGGCAGCTTGCCAGCCAGGTCCTGGTGGCAGATGAAGAACTGCGAGCCGTTGGTGTTGGGTCCGGCATTCGCCATCGCCAGCGTGCCCCGCTGGTAGTCGCCGCTGATCGGCTCGTCGTCGAACTTGTAGCCAGGCCCCCCGGTGCCCACGCGACCCGGGTCGAGCGATGACTTCTTGCCGTGCTCGCCGTCGCCGCCCTGGATCACGAAGCCGGGGATGACGCGATGGAAGATGACGTCGTCGTAGAACCCTTCCTTCGCAAGCTTGACGAAGTTCGAGCTGGCCTTGGGCGCACCCTCGGTGAACAGGTCGACCTCGATGTCGCCGAGCTCGGTGGCGATGACGGCGCGGGTCATGGGCAGCCTCCTTGGTGGATCCGGGGCGTGTCGGGAACAGGGTAGGCGGTCGGGACGGTGGGCTAGGGGTTGGACACCGTGACCTTGGTCATCGGAACGGGGTTGGTGGGAATCTCCCCGTCGGCAGCCGCGTAGATCGCGTCCGCGACGTCCATGCCGGACGTGACCGTGCCGATGATCTGGAAGGTGTTGTACTGGGCGAGCACGTCTGCGTCGGCGTCGTCGAGCACGATGAAGAACTGCGACCCCACCGAGTTGGGAGCGGAGTTGCGGGCCATGGCCACCGTTCCTCGCCGATACGTGCTGGTGACCGGCTCGTCCTGGATCGTGTAGGGCGGACCGCCGGTGCCCACCAGGCCGGGATCCACGTCCGGCGTTCGCCCGAACTGGCCGTCCCCGCCCTGGATCACGAACGGCGTCCCGTCCTGGAGCGACGCGGCTCGATGGAACACGACGCCGTCGTAGTAGCCACACGACGCGAGCGCAACGAAGTTGCCCGCCGCGATCGGCGACAGGGAACCTTCGACCTTGATCACGATGTCACCCTTGGGCGTCGAGATCGTCACCGTGCGGACGTCGCCCTGCGCCAGCGCCGGCGGCTGTGATGTCGGGCAACCCGACGGGTAGGCGGACCCGGGCATGCTGGACACCGCGCTTGGTGCCGTACTGGGCACCGCGCTCGATGCCCCGCTCTGCGCCGGGGCCGCCGTTGCGACCTCGGGCGAGACGGGCGGGATGGTCGGCGAGGGCGCGCTGCCGCTCGTGCACGCGGCGAGCGCGAGCATCAGCGGCGCCGCGAGGGCAATGGGCAGGGTCGCGGCTCGTGTGGACGGGTGGCGGGTCATGCGGCGGCCTCCAGGGCGCGTGGCAGTTCGATTGCACCGGTGAGCAGCGGCTCACCGAGGATCAGACCGGCCACGCCCGCATCCCGCAAGCGTCGCACGCCCTCGAGATCGACGGCGCCGCCGGCGACGAGGATGTCCGCATCGTGGCGGCGGATCAGGGCGTCGAGCAGGGCCGGGTCCGGGGTCAGGCCTCCGTGGCTCAGCACCAGGCGCCGCACGCCTCGGGCGACCAGCTCCTCGACCAGAGCGTCGAGGGTTGGCGGGACGGTTCGTTGCCACGGAAACGCGGCGATCCGCTCCGGTCGCGGGTCGAGACCGACGGCCAGCCAATCGCCGGCGACGGCCAGGCACTCGCGGAGCGTCTCCGGCCGCTCGACGACGGCGACCGAGAGCACGACCCTGGTCGCCCCGGCAGCGAACGCGAGCCGGACATGGTCCGCCTCCTCCAGGCCACCCGCGAGCTGCAGCGGGACCGCCACACGAGAGGCGACCGCGCCAACCGTCTCGAGGTTGGCCGGCGCTGCACGGCGGGCACCGTCGAAGTCGACCAGGTGGATGACGCGGGCTCCCTGTGCCACGAGCTGCTCCGCGATCCGGTCGGGGCGATCGGTGGGGGCACCCAGCCCCGACGCCGCGCCGGGCCAGTACACGACCCGCGACCGGCCACCCTCCACGTTGATTGCCGGTATCACGTCCATCTGGCGGGAGGGGCCGGTGGTCAGGGCACGCTCGAGGCGGTTGCCCCGGTGCCCGGCTCGTGCGTCCCGGATGTGACCGGATCCGTTCGCCGCGGGAGCTCGTTCAGCACGCTCGCCACGGCCTCGACCGCCCGGTCGATCTCCCCGGTACCAATGCCGTGGTGGGTGACGGCCCGCACCTGTCCGTTCGCGTAGGGGACCATCAGCACGCCCTGCGCCTCGAGCGCCGCGAGGAAGGTGGACCGGTCCCGGCCCGGGCTCAACCGGAACAGCACGAAGTTGGTCACGGTCCGGACCGGGTCGAGCGGTCCGTCCTCGTCCGGCTGGGCGATTCCGCCGGGGGAGATGATCCCGTCGAGCGAGGCGAGGCCTTCGGCCAGCCGCCGCGCGTTCGCATGGTCGTCGGCCAGTCGATCGACCATGCCGTCCGGCCCGTCACTGAGCGCGACCAGACCGGCTGCGGCCAGGACCCCGACCTGGCGCATGCCGCCGCCCAGCAACTTGCGCGCGCGACGCGCGCGCGCGATGAGCTCCCGCCGGCCGACCACGATCGATCCAACCGGGGCCGCAAGTCCCTTGGACAGGCAGAAGGTCACCGAATCCGCCGGCGCTGCGAGCTCCCCGGCCGTCGTCCCGAGGGCGACGGCCGCGTTGAACAATCGCGCCCCGTCCACGTGGAGCGGCACGCCGCGCTCGTGCGCGATCGCGGCGACGGTCTGCGTGTACTCGACGGTCAGGGGTCGCCCACCCGAGTGCGCGTGGGTGTTCTCGAGCGCGACCAGCCCGGTGAGCGGCTCGTGGAGGTCGTCCGGATCCCGGAACGCCGCCGCGATCGCCGCCGGATCGAGCGTGCCGTCCGGACGCTCCGGCAACGAACGAACGGTGGCGCCGACGACGACCGCGTGGCCCCCGGCCTCGTCCATCACGGTGTGCGTCGTCGCGCCCGCGATCGCCTCGTAGCCCCGCGGAAGGTGGGCCATGAGCGAGACCAGGTTGCCCATCGTGCCGCTGGCGACGAACAGGCCGGCCTCCTTGCCGAGCAGCTCCGCCCCGCGCGCCTCGAGGGCGTTGACCGTCGGGTCATCGCCGAACACGTCGTCGCCGACCTCGGCGGCGGCCATCGCACGGCGCATCGCGTCGGTGGGGTGCGTGACGGTGTCTGAGCGAAGGTCGATCGGAGGCATGGCCCGGCGAGCATAGCGTGGGTCCATGAGGCAGGCCGCCAACGGCGGCAGGTGCGGCTCACGACGAGCGCGCCGCTGGCGGCCGAAGGGGTCGCCTGCTATGATCCGCCACCGACCGCGGACCCGTGGTGTAGCGGCCCAACATGCCAGCCTGTCACGCTGGAGATCGCCGGTTCGAATCCGGTCGGGTCCGCCATCAACAAACCCGATTCTTCCTACGCCCCGTCCGCCCGCCCGGACGGGGCGTTCCTCTGCCCGCGTGTCTTCCCCTGAGCCTGCACACGGCGACCTCCGGATGGCGCGGATTCAGCGTGAAGGCCGGCAGCAGGGCGACCCCGAGGCCGCGTGTCGGCTACCCTGCGCGCGTGAGCGTACGCGATCCCGCCTACGATCCCCGGCGCCGCACCGAGAGCGGGGCTCCGTCCGGCGCGCCTCCGGCAGGTCCGCGCTCCCGGGCGCAGCGCTTCCTGCCCGGGACGGCCCTGGTCGGGCTCGTGCTGATCGTCCTGCTGGCAATCACCGCTGGACTGCTCGGCGCCGGTGGTGCCGCTCCGACCCCGCCGGCAGCCGGACCTGTCGCGCTCGCGACCGAGGCTCCGCCGTCATCCCCGGACGCCGGTGGTTCTGCCGCGACCCCCACGGGCGAGCCCGGTGCGAGCGGCCCGAATGCTTCCACCCAGACCCCGATCGACGCCCCGACCACGGCGACGGACGTCGCGATCGTGCCGGTCGTCAACTTCCGATCGACGCGCACCTCGATCCGCGCCGCCAACATCGACGCGATCGCGAGCGGCAGCGGCTCGCTCAAAGCGCTGGTGCTGGTCAGGGCGGATGCGGATCCGATCCTGGCCGCGCTCGGGCTGGACCGCGGATCTCTCGGCAAGCGCCTGGTGACCGTCGAAGACGCAGCAGCGCTGGGCTCGTACCTCGCCGCCCACCGTTCGACGGCGGGCTTCCTGCGTGCGGACCAGGTCGATCCGTCGGTCCGCGCCCTCGCGTGGGGCTCGAAGACACTGTTCGGCGAGGACCGCGTCGCAAAGCTTTCGGCCTGGCCGCTCACCGCAAGGCTGGGGGCTCAGGCGAACGCGACGCCAGCGTACGACCCGAAGACCGCGTGGACGCTGGTCGCGGGTGGCGACATTCTCCTCGACCGTGGCGTCTCGCTCGCGATCGACGCGAGCAAGGGCGGCACGAGCTTCCCGTTCGACGGCGGAACCGCCGACATCACCGGGATCTGCAGGAATTGCTCGCCGTTCGGCTGGGACACCCCGTATACGAAACGAACCGGGAACGCCGGCGCCGTTCGCCAGCTCGTCAAGGGCGCGGACCTCGCGATCGCCAACTTCGAGAACCCGGCTCCCAAGAGCTGGCGGTTCCACGATCACGGGACGGTGTTCTCCGCCGACCCGCGCAACATCGCGGTGCTCAAGTCGGCCGGCATCGACTGGGTGTCCATGGCCAACAACCACATCGGTGACGCGGGACGGAACGGGATCCTCCAGACGGCCGCCAACCTCGACAAGTACGGCATCGCCCACTCGGGGGCCGGCGCGAACACGACCCAGGCGCACAAGGCGTCACTGATCAAGGTGGGCGACGTCACGGTCGGGCTCCTGGGCTACGACACGATCGCTGCCTACTACAAGTCGGGCCCGAGCACCCCCGGCAGCGCCCGGATGACCCTCGCGGCGCTCAAGCGAGATGTGGCCGCTGCGCGCAAGGCAGGCGCCGACGTCGTGATCGTGTTCCCGCACTGGGGTATCGAATACCAGGCGACGCCGACGGCGCTCCAGGAGAAGCTCGGGCACGCGGCGATCGATGCCGGTGCGGACATGGTCATCGGCAACCACCCGCACTGGGTGGAGGCGATGGAGGTCTACAAGGGCAAGCCGATCTGGTACGCGCTGGGCAACTTCGTGTTCGATCAGACGTGGTCGATCCCGACCATGGAGGGAATCACGCTGGAGCTGACCTTCGATGGCACCCGGCTCGTCCAGGCTCGCATCCGCCCGCACCTGATCCTCGGCCGGGCGCAGCCCAACTTCCTCGACCCGGCGGGCGACGGGAAAGCTGTCATGAGCCAGATGTTCAAGGCGTCGAAGGGGCTGCTCCCCTGGTAGCCCGCCCGTCGTCGCCCGAAACCCCGTGTCCGCTGGAACGCTGCGGGTTCACTGCAGCGGGTACGGCTGGCTGGTTGGTAGCGAGGCCGTCCGGTTGGAGCGCCGGCCGTTCCGGATGGCGTCCAGGGGGCCGGTGCGTTCCGGGGATTCGGGCCGACAACCGCCCGAGTGGACGCTGGGCGATCCACACCCGAGGGTGCCGCAATTGCAGGACGCTGGGTCAGTCGCCCCAGCCGAACGGCCCCGGTGACCGACCCTCGAGGCCCGCGAACAGATCGTCCTCCGAGTCCGGCGCCGGGACCCGCGATTCGCGGCGGATGTACGCCTCGCGGTTCCAGTACTCCGCCCACGCCTCCTTGCCGAACCGCACGAACGGGTTGTCGTCGGAGATCTGGGTGACGTGTGCCTTGATCGCCGCCCATCGCTGGTCGAGGACCGATGACACGTCGATCCAGGCGGTGATGGCGTCGTCGGGGACGAGCATGCGCGCCATGGCTGCCTCGAACTCGGCCTGCTCCTCCGGCGTCGGGTTCTCGGGCGGCGACCAGAACGAGCGCTCGCCCATCGCCTCCAGCCGCTCCTGCATCGCCTGGCGCACGGAGGCCGGGATCGCCTGCTCGTAGATCTTGGCGGGAGTCCACGGCGCGAGGCCACCGGCGTCCGCCTCCGGACCGGTACCGCCATGCTCGGGTGCGAGCTGGCCCGGGTACCAGGCAGGCTCACCCGCCCGCTCGAACGCGCCCACGGCCACCACGTGGCTTCGGATGTGATCGGGGTGTCCGTACCCACCGAAGTCGTTGTAGGTGGTCATGACGTCGGGCTGGAACCGGCGAACCATCCAGGTCGCCCGTCCGATGGCCTCGTCGATGTCCGCCTGCCAGAAACAACGCGGATCCTGGTTGCCGGCGCGGCCCATCATGTCCGAGTCGCGATACCCGAGGTTGTCCCACTCGGTGACCCCGAGCGCGCCCATCGCCCGCTCGAGCTCCACCGCCCTCGTCTCGCCCAGGCGTCGGTGGTTGTCCGGCGTGTCGAGCTCGGGGACGACGATCTCGCCCATCTCGCCGCGGGTGCAGGTGATGAGGACCAGCCGTCTCCCCTCACGGACCGTCTTTGCCATCGTCCCGCCGGTGCCGATCGTCTCGTCGTCGGGATGGGCATGGACGGTCATCAGGGTGGGGATGTGGGGGGTGGGTTGGGACGTCGACTCGGTCATGGACGAATCGTAGCGCGAGGCGCCGCCGGACCCGGATCCCGATGACGCCATGGTCACGAAGCGTCACGGCGCCGTCACGAAGCCCGGTGATCATTCGCCGCCCGGAGCTCAGCTCCGCCCTCCATCAAGGACGCGAACGAGGCATCACGTTGATCAGATCGATCCGCTGCCCCTCGATCGCCGCCCCACGAAGCATCGCTGCGTCGGGCCAGCGGGCTGCTCGGGGCCCTGGTGCTCGCCGGTCTGCTGTCGACCATGGTGGTGGTGGGTAGCGTCCTGTTCGTGGTCTCGATCCCGGTCGGCCGCGTGTCGAGCTACCTGGTGCCGGTGATCGATGGACTGCTGATCGTTCTGGGCGTGCTCCTGCTCGCCGGTCGCAACCCGTTCAATCGGCTGTCCGGGATGCGTGTGCCGCTGGTCGCCAACCCCTACGGCCAGGCGTACGCGTACGGCGTCATGCTCGGGCCGATCGCGCTGCCGTGCGCGGGCCCGTTCCTCGCCGCGCTGCTCGCAGTGTCGGTTGGCGTGGGCGATGCCATCGCCCAGATCGGCACGTTCGTCGTGTTCGGGCTGGGATTCGGGCTGCCCCTGGTGCTGCTATCGCTGCTCGCGAGCTCCCGCCAGCGCGACGTCGTTCGCGCGGTCGTGTCGCACCGTCGGGTCATCGAGAGTGTGTCGGGCGTGCTGCTGATCGTCGTGGCGCTCATCGATCTGAGCCAGAGCTGGGACGGGATCCTGTTCACGCTCGGGCTGGGGTAAGCCGCGCGGCTGGCCGTCACGCTACCCTGCCAGTCCATGACCGATCCTCACGCCGATCCCGACCCCGCCGCTGCCGAGCCGTTCCGCTCGCCGGCGACCGACGCCCTGGAGGCGATCGGGATCCCCTTCCGGCTCGTCCGGACGAAGGTCGCCCGCCACGCCGAGGAAAGCGCGGCCTTCCAGGGCATCCCGCTCGGCTCGCTGCTCCGAACCATCCTGGTCCGGCGGGCCACCGATGACTACGTGTTTGTGCTGGTTCCGGGTGGCCGGCGGTTCGACTGGCCGAAGCTTCGGGCGCTGCTGGGGACCAACCGCCTGAGCCTGCCCGATGCCGAGGAAGCAAGGGCGATCACCGGCTACGAGCGCGGCGCCATCACGCCGTTCGGGGCGGCCAGGGCGTGGCCGGTCATCGCCGATGCCTCGATCGAACGGCTCGACATCGTCGCCATCGGTGGCGGGGCACGCGGCGTCAACGTCCACGTCTCACCGGCGGACCTGGTACGGGCGACCCGGGCACAGGTCACCGACATCACCGTCCTGGAGCCTGCCGCCGACTGAGATCGCGAGCGATCGGTCCGGCTGCGCCGGAGAACGCCGCCCCGCGCCGGAGAACGCCGCCCTGCGCCGCCGCTCACCTCGCTACCATCGGCTCGATGCCCGAATTTGCTGTGCCCGGACCTGGCGTACCCGAACCTGCCGTGCCCGGGCCGCTCGAGGGTCTTCGCGTCGTCGACTGCTCGACCGTGCTGGCAGGACCCTTCTGCACGATGCTGCTCGCCGACCTCGGGGCGGACGTGGTCAAGGTCGAGCCACCCGAGGGTGACGGCACGCGGGGCTGGGGACCGCCGTGGGTGGGATCCGCTGCCGATCGGACGCGGACGGCCGCCTACTACCTCTCTGTCAACCGCAACAAGCGCTCGATCCGGCTCGATCTGCGGAGCGATCGCGGACGGGGCGTGCTTCGCCGGCTCCTCGCGACCGGTGACGTGTTCGTGGAGAATTTCCGGGTCGGTCGTCTCGAGCGCCTCGGCTTCGGCGACGAGGCGCTGACCGCAATCAACCCGGCGCTAGTTCACCTCGCCGTCTCGGGCTTCGGACCCGACGGACCGGATGCGGCCAGCCCCGGCTACGACTTCGTGGTCCAGGCCGTCGGCGGGCTGATGTCGATCACCGGGGCCACCGACGAGGATGGCGGGCGACCGACCAAGGTGGGGGTGGCGATCAGCGACGTCGTGACCGGGCTGTTCGGCGCGGTATCGGTGCTCGCGGCCCTGGTCGCACGCGGCCGAACCGGGGCGGCGCACGCGGGCGCCCATGCCGGCGCGAGCGGCCCGGCATTCGCCGGCGGTCAGCGGATCGATGTATCGCTCCTCGAATCCACCCTGGCCGTGCTGGTGAACCAGGCGCAGAACGCGTTCGTGACCGGGAACGCACCCGGCCGGCTGGGGAACGCCCACCCCACGATCGTGCCCTACGAGACGTTTCGCACGAGAGATGGCGAGCTGGCACTCGCGGTGGGCAGCGAGCGCCAGTGGCCGCGGCTGTGCGAGGGCATCGGGCTGCCCGAGCTTGCCGCCGATCCCCGGTTCGCCACCAACGGGGATCGGGTCGAGCGGCGCACCGACCTCCGGCCCATCCTGGCCGAGCGGTTCCTCACCCGAACCACCGGGGAGTGGCTGGACGTGCTCGGCGCCGCCGAGATCCCCTGCGGACCGATCAACGACGTCGTGGCCGCGTTCGACGCCCCGCAGGCCCGGGCGCGCCGGATGGCCGTCGACGTGGACCACCCGGTGATGGGGCCCATCCGCCAGGTCGGGCTGCCATTCGAGCTGTCGGCGACACCAGCCTCGATCCGGACGGCGCCTCCGCTGCTCGGCGAGCACTCCCGGGAGATCCTGGCCGAGCTTGGCTACGACGCCGACGAGACCGAGACGTTGGCGTCGGCCGGTGTGATCTGACCCGGAGTGGTTGGGGCGCCGGCTCGCCCGGTCGTCGGCGCGACGCGCGGCTGACCGGGCGTCGGCGCGACTCGCGCGATCGCCCAGCCGCCTGCGCCACGTCCGCGATCGCGATCAGCGGATCTTGTCGAACTTGACCGGATCGTAGATGTCGAGCGCCGCGGAGCCGGTGACCGCCAGCGTGCCCAGCGCACCCTTGTGCGTCCGGAAGATCGAATGGTCGACGATCACGTACGTGCCCGGCACCTCGACCTTGAACTCGACGCCCACGGCACCGCCGGACGAGACCACGGTCGACTGGACGCTGTGGTTCTCCAGGGCGAACGAACCCTCCACGTAGACGGTATCGAAGATCTCGCCGATCACGTGGAAGCTCGATACGAGGTTGGGGCCGATGTTGCCGACGAACAGTCGGACCCTGTCGCCGGTCTTGATCTCATTGTCGAACGTGCCCAGGGAACGGTCGCCCACGATCGAGTCAGGACGCCCGTTGAACACGACGAAGGTCGGCCGTTCCTCGTTTCCCAGCTCGGGCGAGAACGTGAGATGGCCGGCGTCGTGCAGCTGCGCATGCGCCTTCTGCGCCCCGAGCGTCGTGTAGAACTCGCTCTGCATCAGAAAGTACTCGTGATCGACCGCCGACAGCCCGGCCGCCGGCTCGACCACGACCAGCCCGTACATCCCATGGGAGATGTGCATCGGGATGTCAGGGAAGGCGCAGTGGTAGATGAAGATGCCCGGATGGAGCAGCTTGACCTTGAGCTCGCTCTCGTTGCCGGGCAGCGTGTCCAGGCTGACCGAGCCCCCTCCGGGGCCGGTCACGGCGTGGAAGTCCACGTTGTGGGGCATCGAGTTACCGGGGTCGTTGCTGAGAAGGAAGTCGACCGTGTCACCCACCCGGGCCCGGATCATGGGACCCGGGACGCGCCCGTCGAAGGTCCAGAAGTCCATGGTCGTGCCCGGCACCACCGCGGCCACGACCTCGCGGGTCGTGAAGTGGACTTCGTGATTCATGGGCCCGTTGCGCTTCGTCTGCTTCTGGTACGTCCCGTCCCGATAGAGCGCGAAGTCGGCCGACCGGGGGAGCTCGCTCGGGTGGCGCGAGATCTCGTCCACGGTGACGGCCTTGGCCGGCTGGCTCGACGGAGCTGCCGGGGTCTGCGACGGGGCGGCCGCCGGCGCGGCGCTGGCCGGAGCCGCGGTTGGAGTCGAGCCGGCCGCAGCCGGATCTCCGGATCCCGCGGGCTGCGCGTTCGGCCCGAACGTCCACTGGGGTGCGGCCGCAGGTGCGCAGGCCGCCAGGAGCGCCACACCCGATGCCCCGGCCGCGATGGACGCCCCGCGAAGGAGGTCGCGGCGGCTCAGTCGTCGATCGGTCGGGACGGCGAGTGGCTGGCCGTCATGGGCAGACATCGGGCTCTACCTCCTTGCTGTGCCGGGTGCGCTGTGGAAATCATTACTAACTTACTGCATATTAGGACTGTGACGATGTGCCCGTTGTGGCGGGGCCAGGCGGCCTCATCCAGGGCCGTTGGGACCGGCCCAGGCAGACGCACCCTGCGATCGACGGTGCCCCGGTGGGATGATGGGCGCACCTCCAGAGGAGTCGATCTTGGCCCCCGTCAGCCCACTGCGTGCAGCCGTCGTTCAGGCGGCACCTGCCGCCTTCGATACCGAGCGCACCGTCGAGCGGGTCGCCGAGCTCGCCGGCCGCGCCGCGGCGAGCGGAGCGGGCATCGTCGTTTTTCCGGAAGCGTTCGTGGGCGGCTACCCGAAGGGAGCCGACTTCGGCGCGAGGGTTGGGTCGCGCAGCCCGGAGGGCCGCGAATGGTTCCGGCGCTACATGGCCGGCGCCATCGATGTCCCCGGCCCGGTAACGGGCCAGCTGGGCGCGATCGCACGGTCATCCGGCCTGGTCATGGTGGTGGGGGTCATCGAGCGGGACCGGGAAACCCTCTACTGCACGGCCTTGCTCCTGGGACCGGACGGCACCCTGCTGGGCAAGCATCGGAAGGTGATGCCGACGGCGATGGAGCGCCTGATCTGGGGGTTCGGTGACGGATCCACGCTGCGGGTCGTCGAGACGGCGGTGGGGCGGGTGGGCGCGGTCATCTGCTGGGAGAACTACATGCCGCAGCTGCGGCTGGCGATGTACGGGCAGGGTGTGCAGCTCTATTGCGCCCCGACGGTGGACGATCGTGAGACCTGGCTCCCGACGATGCGCCACATTGCTCTCGAAGGCCGCTGCTTCGTGCTATCGGCCTGCCAGTTCGCCCGCCGCTCGGACTATCCGACCGATTACCCGGTCGAGACGGGGGATCCCGATGCCGTGCTGATCGGCGGGGGCAGCTGCATCGTCGACCCCATGGGGCGGGTGCTGGCCGGTCCGGCACGGGACGGTGAAGCGGTGCTCGTCGCCGACCTCGATCTCGCCGACCTGGATCGGGCGGCGTTCGACCTCGACGTCGTCGGTCACTACGGCCGACCCGACATCTTCCGGCTCGAAGTCGACACAAGCTCCCGAGCGACCGTGGTGCTCGGGTCTGCGCAATCGGAGGAGACGGAAGCTGACAGCTAGCCGCGCGTGGCCCCGCCGGCGCCGGCGAGGTCCGCCAGCGTCTCCGCCCCCAGGGTGGTGAGCATCGCCTCCTGGCCGCGGAAGAACACATCATGCACGTCGCAATGCCCGTCGGAGCCGCACGGGCTGCCTCGCAGCACGCAGGTTCGGCGCCGGCTGTCTCCCTCGACAGCCTCGATCACCTCGAGCAGGTTGATGCTCGCGGCATCACGCGAGAGCCGGTAGCCACCCGCCCGTCCGGGCGCCGCCTCGACGAGGCCAGCCCGCTGCAGATCGGCGAGCACCTGCGGCAGGAACCGAACGGGGATCCGCATCGCGTCCGCGATCCGGCGTGCCGACAGCAGGCCGCCGCCAGCTCCGCGGGCGAGGGCCAACATGGCACGGACGGCGTAGTCGCCGCGCTTGGTGAGCTCGAGACGCATCGGAGCGAGTATGCGGCCCAACGCGCGTCCATGCCCACCGGCGACCGACTCCCAACCGACCGACCGCGCCTTCCGCGTACCTGACGCGGCCCTCCGTCCGGGACGCGGGAGCTGCGGCACGCCGCGATGCGTCCGACCTGGCCACACGCGCCCGCCGGCTCGGCGCGGAAGCCGTCGTCCGAGGTCCATCTTGCTCATCGCTGCCGGCTGACCCCACAGGGACACCCGGTAGACTGCGGGCATGCCCCGCTTCAGCTACGGCGGCCAGGCGCTCATCGAGGGCGTCATGATGCGTGGCCGAGACGCCATCGCCGTCGCCCTTCGCCATCCGGACGGCCGGATCGTGTTCGCCACCGAGCGGCTCGACTCCGGCTTCCACGGCAATCGCCTGTCGCGCGCCCCGTTCGTGCGGGGCCTGGTGGTGCTGTACGAGACGCTGGTCGTGGGAACACGCTGGCTGATCCGCTCGGCAGGCCTCCAGGTCGAGGGCGAGGGTGTCGAGATCGGCAAGGGATCGGTCGCGATCATGCTCGGCATCACGGCGATCCTGGGCATCGGACTGTTCTTCATCCTGCCCCTGGTCGTGGCCACGTTCGCGGCCGGCAACGTCGAGAACGATCTCGTCCAGCATACGATCGAGGGCCTCGTCCGGATCGCGATCTTCCTCGGCTACCTGGCGCTGATCGCCCGCACGCCGGACATCGCCCGCGTCTTCCGCTACCACGGTGCCGAGCACATGACGATCCACGCGCTCGAGCACGGCGATCCGCTGCGACCCGAGGCGATCCGCAAGTACCCGACCGCCCATCCCCGGTGTGGCACCGAGTTCCTGGTGGTCGTGATCCTGCTCTCCATCCTCGCCTTCAGCCTGGTCGGTCGCCAGTCGCCGGTGATCATGGTGGGCAGCCGGATCCTGCTCATCCCGGTCATTGCGTCGGTGGGCTACGAGCTGTTGCGGCTGGGCGCGCGGCACCGATCGAACCCGGTGGTCCGGGTGATCATGTGGCCCGGGATCCTGGTCCAGATGATCACCACCAAGCAGCCCAGCGACGACATGATCGAGGTGGCGGTGGTCGCGATCGAGGAGGCGCTGCGAGCCGACGGCGAGGCGGTACCCGAGGGTGGGCTGGACCTCGCTCGCGACCCGATGCCGCTCCAGGGCGAGACGGCGGCGACGGTGCGCGGTGTGGCAGGCCCGAGCGAGCCGGCGGTCGAGGGCGAGGCGATCTCCCCGGTCTCGATCGATCCGCCGCTCCCCGGTTGAGCCGGACGCTGGCGCGGACGGTGGAAGCGGATCATGGCTGACGAGCACGGCCTCGACGCCAAGCTCGTCGACCTCGCCACGCAGTACGACGAGGTCTCGGCGCAGCTCGCGACCCCGGAGGTCCTCGTTGATCCCGCCCAGCTCAAGCGGCTGGGCCGGGAGCTGGCCCGCCTGGAGCCGGTCGTGGCGACCTACCGGGAGCTGCAGGGGATCCGGTCCCAGCTCGACGGCGCCCGCCACATGCGCGAAGCGGAGCCGGACGACGACATGAAGGCGCTCGCGCGCGAGGAGATCGCCGCCCTCGAGGCCAGGGAGCAGGCGCTGCTCGACGACCTGCGCGTCGAGCTGCTGCCGCGCGACCCCAACGACGGTCGCAACGTCATCGTCGAGATCCGGGCCGGGGCGGGTGGTGAGGAGGCGGCGTTGTTCGCGGCCGAGCTGCTGCGCATGTACACGCGATACGCGCAGGAGCATCGCTTCGGCGTCGATGTGATGAGCGCCAACGAGACGGGCATCGGCGGCATCAAGGAGGCCATCCTCGAGGTTACCGGCGATGGCGCCTACAGCCGGCTCAAGTTCGAGGGCGGCGTTCACCGCGTCCAGCGCGTGCCCACGACCGAGTCCAGCGGCCGGATCCACACGAGCACCGCGACCGTGATCGTGATGCCGGAGGCCGATGAGGTCGAGGTCGACATCGACGAGGAGCGGGAGCTCCGGATCGAGGTCAAGCGCTCGAGCGGCCCCGGCGGCCAGTCGGTCAACACCACCAATTCGGCGGTCCGGATCACCCACCTGCCCACGGGGCTCGTGGTCGAGATCCAGGACGAGAAGAGCCAGCACAAGAACAAGGCCAAGGCGATGGCCGTCCTGCGCAGCCGGCTGTACGACATGGAGCTCGCGAAGCAGCGCGAGGAGCAGAGCGCGACCCGCCGAACCATGGTCCAGGCCGGGGACCGGTCGGAGAAGATCCGGACCTACAACTTCCCCGACAACCGGGTGACCGACCATCGGATCGGGACCACGATCCACAACGTCCCGGGCGTGCTCGCCGGGCAGCTCGACCCGCTGATCGATGCGCTGGTGATGGCCGACCAGGCCGACCGGCTTCACCACCTGACGGAGAGCCACGATGGCGCGACGCCGAGCGCAGTCGCCCGCGGCTGAGAGGACCGGGCGCCCTTCGACTCCCTGCCGGATCGGGGATCCATCCGCGCCGGATGGGCCCGGTCGGCCATCCGCACCTGAAGCTGCCGGCCGGACCCGATTCGTCGCGCCGGACGCACGCGGGCTGGGGCTGTATGAGGGCGGCACACGCCGGCTGTCATGCGACCGCCAGGAGCTGGAGCTGGTCCGCGATCGCGATCGGACGTCGGTGGAGGTCCTGGCCAGGAGCCGCGACCTCACCGCCACGGTCCGAAGCTAGGGCGGGGGATCGATGACCGGCCCTGCCTTCACCGTGTCCGAGCTGCTCCGTCTGGCCGCGGAGCGGCTGGCCGCATCCGGCTCGGAGTCGCCTCGCCTCGACGCCGAGCTGTTGCTCGGCCAGACCCTGGGGATGGACCGGGCGGGCGTCCTGGCCCACGCCGGCGCCCCGGTCGGGGAGAGCCACCGCGAAGCGTTCGAGACCGCCATCACCCGGCGCGAGCAAGGGGAGCCGGTCGCCTACATCCGTGGCTTTCGCGAGTTCCACGGTCTCGCGTTCGCGACCGATTCGCGAGCCCTGATCCCGCGTCCCGAGACCGAGCTGCTGGTTGATGCGGCGATTGCCGACATCGTGGCCCGGCTGGCGAACCATCCCCGGGCGCCTGGAGCTCCCGCGCTTCGCGTCGCGGATGTCGGGACCGGCACGGGCGCGATCGCGATCGCGATCGTGGCCGCGCTTCGGCGACGCCGGATGGCCGACCACGTGCTCGTGGTAGCGATCGATGCCTCGCCGGCCGCCCTTGACCTGGCCCGCGAGAACGCGGTCGGGCATGGGGTCGCAGACCGGATCGTGTTCGTCGCGGCGGACCTGATCCCCCACCACGTGGACCCGCCCTATTCGATGGTGTGCGCGAACCTCCCGTACGTGCCCAGCGCGGACCTCGAGGTGCTGTCACCGGCTCTCTCGTTCGAGCCCCGTCAGGCTCTCGATGGCGGGCCCGACGGCCTGGACCTCATCCGGCGGCTCGTCGACTACCTGCCGACGTCGCTCGCCGTCGACGGGGTGGCGCTGCTCGAGATCGGCGCCGGGCAAGGGGACGCCATTGGCCGCGAGGTCGAGACGCGACTGCCGGGCTGGCGATGCGCGGTGTCGCCGGATCTGTCGGGCCGCTCGCGGCTGGTAAGGATCGAGCGCGGCTCCCGATGAGGGACCTTCGCCCGGCGACGCGGCCGGCGCCCGAGCTCCCGATCCGGCTGCTCGCCCTGGACATCGACGGGACCCTGGTCGGCGACAGCTTCCGGGTGTCGGACCGGACTGCGGTCGCGATCAGGGCCGCGGTCGGCATGGGTGTCAGGGTGTCCCTGGCGACCGGCCGGATGGCCAGCTCCGGGGCTGTCTACGCGCACCAGCTTGGTCTGACGGAGCCGATCATCGGCCACCAGGGGGCGGTCGTCCGGATGATGCCCACGCATCCCGACGTGATCGACCCTCGCAAGTCGCCGTTCCGCGCCCGGGTGGGCCGGCTGCTGCATCACACCTCGCTGGCCGCGACGGCAGCGCGCGAGGCCATCGCCTGGTGCCTCGCGAAGGGCCTGGATCCGCACGTCAACACCCTGGAGCGGATCATCGCCTGGCGCGGCGACCGGCAGCTCGAGGACTACTCGGGCTACCTGGGCCCCGACGCCATCATCGTCGCCGACCTGGCTCGCGCGATCCGCCGGCCCGTGTCCAAGGTGATCGCGGTGGGTGAGCCGCCGCGCCCGATGGAGCTGGTCGCCGAGGCGCGTCGGGCATTCGCCGGCCGGGCCGGGGTCACCGTCTCGCATCCCAGGTTCCTCGAGTTCACGGCGCCGGGTGTCTCCAAGGGACGGGCCGTCGCCTGGCTGGCGCACCAGGCCGGGATCCCGATGAGCCAGGCGATGACGATCGGCGACGCGCTCAACGATCTCGAGATGATCGCGGCCGCCGGCCACGGTGCGTCGATGGTGACCGCGCCCGCGGCCGTCCGGGCCGCCGCCCGGTATGTCGCGCCGCCGGTCGAGGAGGACGGGGCCGCGATCCTGATCGAGGCACTGATCCTGGCACCGCCCGGGTCCGCCGCCCGGAACGCCGCGCGGCTGGCCGAGGAGGCGCTCGCCGCGGCGAGCGGGGCCTCGTGACGAGGACCCGGATCCTCCCGGACGGCCCGGAGGCGCGCGCGGTCGCGGCACGGCTCCTGCGTGACGGTGAGATCGTGGCCATCCCCACCGACACCGTCTACGGGATCGCCGCCGACCTCGCCCTGCCCGATGCGATCGAGCGCCTGTTCGCAGCCAAGCGACGGCCGCCCGAGAAGGCGGTGGCCGTGCTGCTGGCCGACGTGGCGCAGGCAACCGGGCTCGGGGTCATGGGCCCCGCAGCCCGGGCGCTCGCTGAACAGTTCTGGCCGGGTGGGTTGACCCTCGTGCTGCCGGTGCGGCCCGGCGCGCGGCTGCCGGACGTGCTGGCGGCCGGGACCCCGACCATCGGCGTGCGCGTCCCCGACCACCCATGCCCTCGCGCGCTGGCCTCCGGGCTTGGCCCGCTGCCGACCACGTCGGCAAACCTGTCGGGCGCTCCGGACGCCCCCGACGCGGCAGCGGTGGGGGCCGCGCTCGGTGATGCCGTCGCGCTCGTCGTCGACGGCGGACCGATCCGCGCTGGGCCGGCCTCCACGGTGGTCGACTGCACGGGCGCACGCCCCGTCCTGCGCCGGATCGGTGCGATCGAGCCCGGGGCGATCTCCGCCGCCCTGGATGCGGCCGGGATCCAGCACGATATCGGCGGAGCATGAACGTGGCTGGCGGCGCGAGGTAGAGTCAGGTCCGGTGACCCAGCGAGCGCCGGTCCGATCCCTCCCACCGGCTCCTGTGCACGGGCAGCACCGGTCGATGAGCGTTCGATGAGCCTCCTGCGTCCGATCCGCGACACCCTGGCCACGTCGGCCGGCCTGGCCAGCGAGCGGCTGACCAGCCTCGGCTGGGGACGCCTGCTCCTGTCGTGGCTCGTGCAGGCCGCCATCCTGCTCGTGGTGGGCTGGCTGGTGCCGGGGATCGCCGTTGGAGATCTCGCCAGCGCCCTGCTCGCCGCCCTCGTTCTGGGGCTGCTCAATGCCCTCGTCCGGCCGATCCTGCTGCTCCTGACGCTGCCCCTGACCGTCCTGACGATGGGCCTCCTCTCGCTGCTCATCAACGCGATCATGCTGGTCATGGCCGCGCCGCTCGTGCCTGGCCTGGCCGTCAGCTCGCTCGCCTCGGCCGTCGCTGCGGCGATCCTGATCACGGTCATGACCACGCTGGTCTCGATCGCCTTCTCGATCGACCAGGATGAGTCCTTCTATGCCGAGCTCAGCCGGCGGCTCTCGTCGCTGGACCGGGAACGGATCCCCGGCGGGCGGGGCCTGGTCGTGATCCAGATCGACGGGCTCGCCGCGCCGATCCTGCGCAACGCCATCCGGATGGGCATGACGCCGCACATGGCCAGGTGGATTCGCTCGGGCGCCTACCGCCTCATCGAATGGGAGTGCGTGCCGCCCTCGCAGACCGCGGCCAGCCAGGCTGGGATCCTCCACGGCAGCAACGACGACATCCCGGCCTTCCGTTGGTACGAGAAGGAGCGCTCGAAGTTGATGGTTGCCAACCATCCGGCCGACGCTGCGGAGATCGAACGCCGCCTGTCCGATGGGCACGGACTGCTCGCCCAGGACGGGATGAGCGCGAACAACCTGTTCTCCGGGGACGCGCGGCGGACCCTGTTCACGATGAGTCGGGTCCTCGATCCGTCGCGGGCGGCGGACGTGGACGCCTTCTCGCTCTACTTCGTGGATCCGGCGGCGTTCGTCCGCACGGCCGTCATGACCCTGGGCGAGATGGTCAAGGAATGGCGCGAGGCGCGCCGGCAGCGCGTCCTGGGCATCGAGCCGCGGGTCCATCGCGGGGCGGCGTTCGCCGGCGTGCGGGCCCTGACCAACGTGCTGCTGCGCGACCTCAACGTGACCTTCACCGTGAACGCGATGGGCCGCGGTGTGCCGATCATGTACGTCGACTTCGTGGACTACGACGAGGTCGCCCACCACGCCGGCCCGGAGCGACTCGAGTCGCTGCGCTCGCTGACGGGCCTGGACCGCGTGCTGGCGTCGATCGAGCGGGCCGCCGCGAACGCGCCTCGCGGCTACTCGATCGTGGTTCTCTCGGATCACGGCCAGAGCCAGGGTGCGACCTTCCTCCAGCGACACGGGGTCTCGCTCGACCAGCTGATCCGCAGCCTGATGGGCGGGGCATCCTCGATGTCGCTGACCACCAGGGGCGAAGGCTGGGGACCGGTCAACGCGCTGCTGACCGAGATCAGCAACCGCCCCGGGGTCGCCGGACGAGCCACGGCGTCGGCGCTGGGCCATCGGCGCCAAGGCCGCGCTGTCGCGATCGAGATGCCCCGCGCCGCGCCGGCCCCCGAGACGCCCGAGGTGGTCGTCGCGGCCAGCGGGAACCTCGCCAACGTCTACTTCCTGACCGAGCGGCACCGCCTCTCGCTCGAAGAGATCGCGGACCGGTATCCCGGCCTGGTCGACGGTCTGGTCGCTCACCCGGGCGTCGGGTTCGTGCTGGTTCGCTCGTCGGCCCTGGGCGCGCTCGCGATCGGACGCGACGGCGTCCATCACCTAACCGACGGACGGATCGACCGCACCGACCCGCTGGAGCCGTTCGGGCCGCGCACCGCTGACGATCTCCGTCGCCTCGACGGGTTCGCGCACGTGGGCGACCTCCTGATCAACAGCACCTACGATCCCGATCTCGAGGAGGTCGCGGCGTTCGAGGATCTGGTGGGGAGCCACGGCGGCTTCGGCGGTCCCCAGGTTCGCCCGTTCATCCTCGCTCCTGTCGACCTGCCGTTCGATGGCTATCCCGTCGTCGGGGCGCCGGCGGTCCATCGCCTGCTGGCCGCATGGGCGGACCGGCTCGGCGTCGGTGCGGGCTCCGGCGCCACGGAGGCGGTGCTGAGCCGATCCGGCCCCATCCCCCAGGCGCGCGGGATCGGAGCTGTGTCGCTCCTGACAGCACTCACCAGCACGCTGTGGCTGGTCGCCGGCGTGCTGTTCATCGCCGGGTCACCGACCCTGACGCCAACCGCCGGCCTGGTGGGGATCGACGTCGATAGCCGGGCGACCCTGACCTCGGTGGGCATCGTCCTGCTCGGATTGGGCGTTGCCGGAGCGATCGCGAGCGTCGGTCTGTGGCGCCGCCGCGGATGGGCGAGGATGGCGACGATGGCCTACTACGCGATCGGTGTCCTGCAGGCCATCGCGGCGCTTGGCTCGGAGGGGATCAGCGGCCCGTTCGCGCTCGGGCTGGCCCTGGTCCTGCTCGGGTTGTTGATCTTCTTCTACCTCTCCCGTCCCCATGTTGCCGCCGCCTTCCGATCGTCTCCCGAGCGAGGTGGTGAGGCCGCCAATCCTGTCGGGCGCGCGCCGACGCGCTAATCGCCGACGGGCGCGACGACCAGACTCGAAGGGGCCTCCCGAACGACGTCGGAGCGGGTCCGCGGCGCTGCGTCAGGGGTCCCGGCGCTTTCCGGCCCATCGTCCACATTGAGCACGTATCCGATGCCCTGGAACGTCGTGATGGGCCCCGCCTCGCCGGGCGCTGCGCCGAGCTTGCGCCGTACGCGACTCACCCGCACGCGCAGGTATTGGAGATCGTCGCGGTGCTCGGGCCCGTTGCAGGTCGCGACCCGCCGAGCCCATCGAACCGATGTGCAGGAACTCGTTGCCGCGGCCGTGGTTCCGCATCCCACCGGGTGGCCGTGGGAAGATACGGCTTGCCGTCACCGCCCCCCAACGAGCCCTTGAGCCAGTCGCCCGCCAGGAGGTCCACCCGTGTCCGACGTCGTCGCCCCGTCCGAGGCCCCCGCCCCGTCCGAGGTCGCCGAGGGCGGACGAGCCGCCGGCCATCCCACCCTGTCAACGTCGCGCGTCCCGAAGGCTGCGTGGGCACCGCTCGCCGAGGTCGACCCGGCGCTGTGGGCGGCGGTCGAGGCCGAACGTCACCGCCAGGCCGACAACATCGAGCTGATCGCGAGCGAGAACTACGTGTGGCAGGCGGTCCTCGAGGCGCAGGGAACCTGGCTCACCAACAAGTACGCGGAAGGCCTGCCCGGCAAGCGCTACTACGGCGGCTGCGAGTACGTCGACATCGCCGAGGACCTCGCCCGCGACCGTGCGCTCGCCCTGTTCCCGGGTGCCGACCACGTGAACGTCCAGCCGCATGCCGGCGCGCAGGCCAACATGGCGGCCTACTTCGCGGTCCTCCGCCCGGGCGACCGGATCCTGGGCATGAGCCTGGCCCACGGCGGCCACCTCACCCACGGCTCGCCGGTCAACTTCTCGGGCCGGCTGTACGAGGTCCATGCGTACGGCGTCACGCGCGAGGCGGAGCAGATCGACTACGACGCCCTCGACGGCACAGGCGGCCGAGGTTCGTCCGAAGGTCGTCGTCGCCGGGGCATCGGCATATCCGCGCACCTGGGACTTCGGGCGGCTGGCGGCCATCGCCCACGGCGTTGGGGCGCTGCTGTTCGTCGACATGGCCCACTTCGCGGGTCTCGTCGCGGCGGGCGTCCACCCGAGCCCGTTCCCCCACGCGGACCTGGTCACCACCACCACCCACAAGACGCTCCGTGGGCCGCGCGGCGGGATGGTGTTCGCGCGCGCGGACCTGCCCGATGGTGTGGACCGGGCCGACTTCCCGGCGCTCGGCAAGAGCACCCTCGCGCAGGCAATCGACAAGTCGGTGTTCCCGGGCATCCAGGGTGGCCCGCTGATGCACGTCATCGCCGCCAAGGCGGTCGCCCTCCACCTCGCCGCCGGCGACGAGTTCCGCCGAGATCAGGTCCGCACGCTCGAGAACGCGAAGGTGCTCGCCGCGACCATCGCCGAGGCCGGTGCCCGGATCGTCAGCGGCGGAACCGACAACCATCTGGCCCTGGTCGACGTGACGCCCCTGGGTGTCACGGGGCGCGAGGCGGAGGCGATACTCGACGAGGTCGGCATCACCGTCAATAAGAACGCGATCCCGTTCGACGTGAACCCGCCCAACATCGCGTCCGGGATCCGGATCGGCACGCCCGCAACCACGACCCGCGGCATGGGCCCCGACGAGATGCGCCTCATCGGGCGCTGGCTGGTGGATGCGATCCGGCTGCGCGACGACGAGGCGGCACGGGCCGGGATCCGGGCCGGGGTCCGGGACCTGGTCGCCGGCTTCCCCGTCCCGGGACTTCCCAACGGCATGGTCTGACGGGTGCGATGGGGCTGACCGGCGATGTCAGGCGGGATCTGCCGCTCCTGATCGCCACGTTCGTCGTGGCCGCGCTGCTGTCACTGGCGCTCACGCCGCTCGTCCGGCGGCTGGCGATCCGCCTCGACAACATCGACCACCCCGACCATCGCCGGGTCAACGCCGCGCCCGTTCCCCGTGGGGGCGGCGTCGCGGTCGCGATCGCGTTCCTGGCCGTGGCGGCCGGGCTGCTGGTGGTCAACGGCGGCCTGGAGGTGGCGACCGTGCGCCGCGAGATCGAGCCCGGTGAGATGGTCGCCCTGCTCATCGGCGGCGCCGCGGCGGTGATTCTCGGCGCGCTCGACGACACGCTGCAGCTGCGCGCCCGCTGGCAGCTCCTGGCCCAGCTCGCGCTGGCGGTCATCGCCGTCGTTGCCGGGATCTCGGTCGGCTCCATCAACAACCCGTTCGGGCCCAACAACATCCCGATCACCGGTCCGTATGGCGTGGCGTTCACGATCGTGTGGGTCGTGGGCATGATCAACAGCATCAACTTCATCGACGGCCTCGACGGCCTGTCGACCGGGATCACGCTGATCGCCGCCGTGACCCTGGGCCTCATCTCGGTGGCCACGACCATCGCCCAGCCGTTCGTCGGCCTGCTGTGCTTCGCCCTGGCAGGGTCGCTGCTGGGCTTCCTGCGCTGGAACTTCCACCCGGCGTCCATCTTCATCGGCACCAGCGGCGTGATGTTCGTGGGCTACACGCTGGCGCTGCTCGCGATCCTGGGCTCGGCCAAGGTCGCGGTCGCGCTGCTCGTTCTGGGCGTCCCGATCATCGACACGTTCTGGATCATCGTCCGCCGGCTGGCGACCGGGCGATCCCCGTTCACCCCCGATCGCGGTCATATCCACCACCGCCTGTTGGACCTGGGCCTCACGCACGGGCAGACGGTGCTCGTGATCTACGCGATCTGCCTCGCGCTCGCGGTGCTGTCGTTCGTGCTGTCCGGGACGGGTCAGGTGTACGCGTTCCTCGGGCTGGCCCTCGGCTTCGGCTTCGGCCTGTTCCTCCTGACCCGGTTCGAGACCGCGAATGCCCTCGAGCCCGAGGCGTACGAGGCGGGCCCTTCGCACCCTGATTCGCCCGGCTCCGACAGCCCCGCGACGTAACGCCGGTGCGCCGGTGCGCCGGGTCGCGTCGGGCGGTGTCGACCGGCCGTCACCCCCAGCGGGATCCGGGGTCCGGACCCCGGATGGCCTCTGGTATAGTCTCCCGCGCGGTGGTCGGTCCCCCATGTTCAACGGTTTCGGGATCTACGTTGTTCTGTTCTCCGAGATCGGTGTCACGTTCTTCGTGGGGACCATCGCGGGCGTACTCGCTGGATGGTGGGTTGATCAGCAGCTCAACACGCTGCCCGTGTTCGCCGTCGGTGGTGCACTGGCCGGCTTCGGTCTCAGTGGACTCGCCGTGGCCAGGCTGATCCGCCGATTTCTCTCGCGATTCGATACGCATCAGGACTGACCGTCCGCCGGGACGGAGATCGAGACGAGGCCAGACGAGCGACACGTGACCAACGAGACCTCCCCCGCTGCGACACCGGACATCGGCGGCACGGCGGCCCCGGTGCGCTGGACGACTCGCCGCAAGCTGCTGATCGCGATCGTCGCCATCGTGGTGCTGGACGCCCTCGCGGTCGTCTTCCTCGCACCGGCGGGCTTTCCGGGGCCCAAGGCGGGCATCACCGGGAACCTGGAGCTGATCCCGCCGACCGTCGTGTACGACTTCGCGCCCCGCGCAAGCGAGCCTGCCGGCTCGCTTGTGATCGACTTCCACCCCAGCATCACGTCCTCGATCGTGGTGTCGTGGATCGTGATGGTGCTGATGATCGTGGTGTTCGTGGGCATCGCTCAGAACCTGGAGCGGCTGCCCGGCCGGGTCCAGAACGCCGTCGAGTACGTGTACGAGGCTCTCGAGGACTTCGCGCTGGCGCTCGGCGGCGCGCCCGCACGCCCCTACGTCGGGATCTTCATCACGCTGTTCGTGTTCATCGCCCTCGCCAACTGGACGGACCTGCTGATCTTCGGCGACAAGCTGAACTGGCTGCGCACGCCCACCAGCGACATCAACATCACGGTCGGACTGGCGCTGTTCAGCTTCGTGCTGTTCCACTTCGAGGGCGTGCGGAAGCTGGGAGCGCGGCGCTACCTGGCCAAGTTCTTCAACTTCAGCGGGTTCCGACGCAGCGTGGCCGACGGGGTCATCGACCTGTTCGTCGGGCTCACCGAGTTCCTGCTCGAGTTCTTCAAGCCGGTGACGCTGGCCTTCCGGCTATGGGGCAACCTGTACGGCGGCGGCATCATGCTGGGCGTGTTCACGGCCCTGCTGCTTGGCGTCCTGCCGTTGCCGTTCGTGTTCCTGGAAGGATTCATCGGCTTCGTCCAGGCCCTGATCTTCAGCGTCCTGACCCTGATGTTCACGCTGCTCGCCATCGAGAGCCACGAGGAGGAGGCGCACGCCGCCCCCGCCATGGCGACCGAGCCCCAGGGCGGCGTCGGCCCACCCCTGTCCGCCGCCTCGACGCAATGAGGCGGCTTCACCACTGGTCCGAGGAAGCGTCCGCGCCACGCGGACGCCAGAGGAGGTAGAGACTCGATGGAACTGATCGGCGCCGGCCTTGCCGCGATGGGTGTTATCGGCCCCGGCATCGGTATCGGCATCCTGACCGGCATGTCGACCAGCGCGATGGGCCGCAACCCCGACGCCTCGAGCGTCATCCGCGCCACGTTCATCATCGGTGCAGCGTTCGCCGAGGGGCTCGGCGTGCTCGCGTTCGTGGTCGGCGTCCTGATCATCTTCCTCAACCCGGCCGCCAAGTAGCCGGCGCACCGAGCGGACGCCATGGACTTTCTCGCGGTCGCCTCCGGGGCTCTCCCGGGGGACTCGCCTTCAATGCAGCAGGCGGCGAATCCGGGCTCGTGATCAACGGGTTCTGGCTCATCGTCGCGCTGCTCAACTTCGTCCTGCTCTACGTCGTGCTGCAGCTGTTCGCGTTCGGTCCGATCTCGCGCATGCTCGAGGCACGCCGAACACGGATCGAGCAGGGGCTGCAGGACGCGGAGCAGGCGCGGCGGGATCGCGAGTCGGGTGAGCAGGAGCGCCTGGCCGCCCTCCAGGAGGCCCGCCGGGAGGCGAATGACATCATCAACCGTGCCCAGAGGGTCGCCACCGAGACGCGCGAGCAGGACGTGGCGGCGACTCGCGATGAGCTCGACCGGATGCGCGACCGTGCGACGGCCGAGATCGACGCCGAGAAGCAGCGGGCCATCACCGAGCTCCGCTCGGAGGTGACCGAGCTCGCCCTCGCGGCCGCGGGTCAGGTCGTCGGCGAGTCGATGACCGGTGACCGTCAGCGGCGCCTCGTGGCCGACTTCCTGGCCGATTCATCCCCCACGGGCGAGACGGCCAGCTGATGGCCCGTCCGGTCACTGCCGCGCGCCGCTACGCGGAGGCCGCCCTCGCGGTCGCCCTCGAGACCGACCAGCTCGACCGCTGGCGTGACGATCTCGAGCTCGCCTCGGCCATGCTGAGCCGGCCCGAGGTCGCGCCGGTCGTGGACAGCCCGGCGATCCCCGCCGAGCAGCGGCTGGACGTGGTGGCCGGGCTGCTGGAGACCCGGGTCCAGGCGGGCGTGCTGCGGCTCGTGGGCCTGCTCATCGAGCGCGGAGGGGTCCGGATCCTGCCGCGGGTCAGCGAGGAGTACCAGCGCCAGCTCAATGCTCATCGCGGCATCGTGGTGGCCAGCGTGACCAGCGCCGCACCGCTCACCGCGGACGAGACGGCAGCTGTTCGCGCCCGGGTGGAGGCGATGGCCGGCGCCGAGGTCGACCTCCGCGCCACCGTCGTCCCGGACCTGCTGGGCGGGCTCACCATCCAGATCCGCGACCAGTTGCTCGACGCGTCAATCCGCGGCCGGCTGGAGCGGCTGCGCGACCAGCTCCACGCGGGGCAACGCGTCCGCTAGCCCCAGCCCCGAAACCGATACCCGGGTTCAACCCCGAACCACATATCCCCACCAAAGCTCGAACCAAAGCTCGAACCAAAGCCCGAACGAACGCCCGAACGGAGACGCGATGGCCATCCGGTCTGACGAGATCATCAGCATCATCAAGAGCCAGATCGAAGGCTTCGACGCAGCGACCGAGACCCGCAGCGTCGGGACCGTGGTCGAGGTCGGCGACGGCATCGCCCAGATCTATGGCCTGGACGCGGCGCTTGCCTCCGAGCTGCTCGAGTTCCCCGGTGGCGTGATGGGCATAGCCCTCAACCTCGAGGAAGAGACCGTCGGCGCCGTCATCCTGGGCGACCCATCCGCCATCAAGGAGGGCGACCAGGTCCGGACGACGGGCCGCGTGGTGGAGGTCCCGGTCGGCGCGGCGCTGCTCGGCCGCGTGGTCGATCCGCTCGGACGCCCGCTCGATGGCAAGGGCGACATCGCCGCCACCGCGACCCGCCCCGTCGAGCGCATCGCCCCGGGCGTGATCACCCGAGAGCGCGTCGACACGCCGGTCCAGACGGGCATCAAGGCGATCGACGCGCTGATCCCGATCGGCCGCGGTCAGCGCGAGCTGATCATCGGCGACCGCCAGACCGGCAAGACCGCGATCGCGATCGACACGATCATCAACCAGAAGGGGTCGGATCTCGTCTGCATCTACGTGGCGATCGGCCAGAAGCTCTCGACGGTGGCTGGCACGGTTGCGGTGCTCGAGAAGTACGGCGCGATGGAGCACACCATCGTCGTCGTGGCCGGCGCCCAGGATCCGGCCCCCCTCCAGTACCTGGCCCCGTACGCCGGCGCGGCGATGGGCGAGGAGGTCATGGAGAACGGGGTCGAGGTGGGCGGCCGCCTGATCAAGGACGCGCTGTGCGTGTATGACGACCTGTCCAAGCACGCATGGGCGTACCGCGAGATGTCGCTCCTGCTCCGCCGTCCGCCGGGCCGCGAGGCGTACCCGGGCGACGTGTTCTACCTCCACAGCCGGCTGCTCGAGCGCGCGGCTCGGATGAACGACGACAACGGCGGGGGGTCGCTGACCGCGCTGCCGATCGTCGAGACCCAGGCCAACGACGTGTCGGCCTACATCCCGACCAACGTGATCTCGATCACCGACGGCCAGATCTTCCTCGAGACCGACCTGTTCAACGCCGGCCAGCGGCCGGCCATGAACATCGGGATCTCGGTCAGCCGGGTCGGGTCCGACGCCCAGACCAAGGCGATGAAGAAGGTCGCTGCGCCGCTCAAGCTCGACCTCGCCCAGTACCGCTCCCTGGCGGCCTTCGCCCAGTTCGCGAGCGACCTCGACAAGGCTACCCGCGATCAGCTCAACCGCGGCGAGAAGCTGTCCGAGATCGTCAAGCAGCCGCAGTACCAGCCGCTGCCCGTGGAGAAGCAGGTCGCGATCCTGGTCGCCGCCACCAGGGGCAAGCTGGACGATGTCCCGACCCCTCGGGTGAAGGAGTTCGAGACCCAGCTGTACCGCTATCTCGAGACCGACAGTCCGCAGATCCTGGAGGAGCTGGGGCGGACCAAGGCGCTGCCCGATGAGCTCGAGACGTCCCTGAACGAGGCCATCGACGCCTTCCGGCAGGGCTTCCTCGCGTGAACCTCCTGGCCGCGCTCGGCGGAAACGTCCATGCCTAGCCAGCGCGAGATCCGGCGCCGCATCGGGTCGGCCCGCAACATCAAGCAGATCACCCGCGCCATGCAGTTCGTCGCGGCCTCGAAGCTCCGCCGCGCCCAGCAGTCGACGCTCGCCGCTCGCCCGTACCGCGAGAAGCTCGACGAGATCATCGCCGACCTGGCGTCCGTGCTCAGCGGTGAGGACCACCCGCTGCTCGCGGGCCGCGACCTCGACCAGGCGCACAACCGCCTGATCGTGATCATGACCTCGGATCGCGGCCTGGCCGGCGCGCTCAACACCAACACCGTTCGGTTCACGGCGCACGAGATCACCGAGCACCCGGGCGACCTCAAGGTGGTGCCCATGGGCCGTAAGGGCCGGGATGCCATGCGCCGCGCAGGTGTCCCCATCGCCGCCTTCTTCGAGGGGTTCGGGGAACGCCCGGCGTTCACCGACATCCTGCCCGTCGCGCGCCTCGTCTCCGACGACTTCGTCGACGGTGTCTACGACCGCATCGACGTGGTCTATCCGCGGTTCGAGTCCACGCTCGTCCAGCGCCCGGTCCTGGAGCAGCTGCTGCCGATCCAGCCCGCGGAGGACATCGAGGGCATCCCCGGTCACCAGTTCCTGTTCGAGCCCGATCCCGGAGCGTTCCTCCAGGCGCTGCTCCCTCGGTATGTCTCCACCCGGCTGTACGCAGCCGTGCTCGAGACCACAGCCAGCTTCTTCTCCAGCCAGATGGTCGCGATGAAGAACGCCACCGAGAACGCCGAGGAGCTCATCGACGATCTCACCCTGTCCTACAACAAGGTCCGTCAGGCCAACATCACTCGCGAGATGGTCGAGATCGCGAGCGGCGCCCAGGCCCGCTAGGCCGGCGCAGACGAGGAGGCTATCCCCACCATGCCGACCGCCGCCCCTTCCGACGCGATCGGCCGGGTGATCCAGATCACCGGTCCGGTCGTCGATATCGAGTTCCCCGCCGGGCAGCTGCCGGCCATCTTCAACGCCGTCGAGATCATTCGCGATGGCGAGGAACCCCTCGTGTGCGAGGTGCAGCAGCACCTGGGCAACAACTGGGTTCGGGCCGTCGCCATGACGACCACCGACGGCCTGGCGCGCCGCACCGAGGTCCGCGATACGGGTGCTGCCATCACGGTGCCCGTGGGCGAGGTGACGCTGGGCCGCGTGTTCGACGTGCTCGGCCATGCGATCGACGGCAAGGACCCGGTCGACGCGACCACGATGCTGCCCATCCATCGTCAGCCTCCGTCGTTCGAGGACCAGACCACCGAGGTCGAGATCTTCGAGACCGGGCTCAAGGTCATCGACCTCGTGTGCCCGTTCAAGAAGGGCGGCAAGATCGGCATCTTCGGTGGTGCCGGCGTGGGCAAGACGGTCATCATCCAGGAGCTCATCCGCAACGTCGCCCAGGAGCACGAGGGCGTGTCGGTGTTCGCCGGCGTGGGCGAGCGCTCCCGCGAGGGCAACGACCTTATCCGCGAGATGACCGAGTCCGGCGTCATCGCGAAGACGGCCTTCGTGTTCGGCCAGATGAACGAGCCACCCGGGGCGCGCCAGCGGGTCGGCCTGACCGCGCTCACGATGGCCGAGTACTTCCGCGACGAGGAGGCCCGCGACGTCCTCCTGTTCATCGACAATATCTTCCGGTTCACGCAGGCGGGGTCCGAGGTCTCGGCGCTGCTCGGCCGGATGCCCTCGGCCGTCGGCTACCAGCCGAACCTGGCCACCGAGATGGCCGGCCTGCAGGAGCGGATCACCTCCACCCACCAGGGGTCGATCACCTCCCTCCAGGCCGTGTTCGTGCCAGCCGACGACTACACGGATCCGGCGCCGGCGACCACGTTCGCCCATCTCGACTCGACGATCCGCCTCGAGCGCTCGATCGCCGAGCTGGGCATCTACCCCGCGGTCGATCCGCTGACGTCGACCTCCCGCGTGCTCGACCCGCTGATCGTCGGCAATGAACACTACGACGTGGCCCAGGAGACCAAGCGGGTGCTGCAGCGCTACCGCGACCTCCAGGACATCATCGCGATCCTGGGCATCGACGAGCTGTCCGAGGAGGACAAGGCGACGGTGTCCCGGGCGCGTCGCCTGCAGCAGTTCATGGGCCAGCCGTTCTTCGTGGCCGAGGTGTTCACGGGCCGGTCGGGCAAGTACGTGTCGATCAAGGACACCGTCGCCTCGTTCAAGGAGATCCTCGAGGGCAAGACCGACACGCTGCCCGAGCAGGCGTTCTTCCTCGCGGGCACGATCGACGACGTCCGCGAGAACGCCGCCAAGCTGGAAGGCTGATGAACGCCACCATCGCGACCGCCTACGCGATCGCGGGCGCGGGCGCGGGATCCGCCATCCGGCTCCGCCGCAAGGGGATGAGCTGATGCCGCTGCTGCTGGAGATCGTGACCCCCGAGCGGCTGGCGTACTCGGACGAGGTGGACATGGTCCTCGTCCCCGGCGTCGACGGTGAGCTCGGCATCCTGCCTCACCATGCCCCGCTGGTCAGCCTGCTCGGCGTCGGCGAGCTTCGGATCCGAAAGGGCGTCGACGAGGAGAGCTTCGCCATCGTCGGCGGGTTCCTCCAGGTTCGGCCGGACAAGGTCGTGGTCATGGCGGAGACGGCGGACCTCGCCTCGGACATCGATCTCGAGCGCGCCCAGGAAGCCCGGCGTGAAGCGGAGCGTGCGCTGGAGTCCGGGTTCCACGAGGGGGCGGACCTGTTGGCCGCCCGCGCCCAGCTCCAGCAGGCCCTGATGCGGGTTCGGGTCGCGGAGCGCCGACGGCATCGAGAGGGTCCGCGCCGCGGAGGCTGACCATGGCCGACGCGCGATTGTTTCACTGGGAGTACCGGCCCGAGCAGCCACCGCCCGAGACGTTCCGGATCGAGGGCGGCCGGCCGCTGGCCGGAACCGTGCACGTCAGCGGGGCCAAGAACGCCGCGCTCAAGCTGCTGGCGGCCGCCACCCTGACCGGCGAGCGCTGCCGGTTCGAGAACGTGCCCGAGATCGAGGACGTCCGGGTCATGGTCGGGGTCCTGACCGATCTCGGCGTCGTGGTGGACCATCCGGCCGAGGGCGTGTACGAGGTCGCCGCGGGCGACGTCGACTGGCTGTTCATCCCGCTCGAGGCCGCCGCCAAGATGCGCGCCTCGTTCATCCTGCTGGGCCCGCTGCTGTCCCGCTTCGGCCAGGTGATCATCAGCAACCCGGGTGGCGACCGGATCGGCCGGCGGCCCGTCAACCTGCATGTCGACGCGATGCGCGCGCTCGGCGCCCGGATCGAGTACCGCAACGGCTACTACTTCGCTCAGGCGCCGGGACGCCTCCGTGGCAGTGAGGTCACCTTCCCCCAGGTCACGGTCATGGGCACCGAGAACGCGATGCTCGCGGCGACCCTCGCGGAAGGCCACACGGTCATCCGGCCCGCGGCCCAGGAGCCGGAGATCGACGACCTGATCGCGTTCCTGTGCAAGATGGGTGCACAGGTCCGGCGGACCAGCCCCGACACGATCGAGGTCGACGGTCGCCGCCGGCTGCGGGGCGCCAATCACGTGGTGGTGCCGGACCGGATCGAGACCGCGACGTTCCTGATCGCGGCCGCCGTCACCGGCGGCCGCCTGACGCTCGAGAACGCTCCCTGCGACCACGTCGCCGCGCTGGTCGAGGTGTTCGGGTCGATGGGCGTGCCGGTTGCCTGCGGTCCGCGGTCGATCGAGATCGACGCCACCGGCCTGCGGCCCGGTGACCTGCGTGCGTCGGACGTGGAGACCGCGCCGTACCCTGGTCTGGCCACCGACATCCAGCCGCCGCTGTGCGTCCTGCTCACCCAGGCCGCCGGCACGTCTCGCGTCCATGAGGCGGTGTTCGAGGACCGAATCGAGTGGCTGTCCGAGCTGCGCAAGCTCGGCGCCCGGATCGACATCGAGGATGCCCACCATGCATCGATCCACGGGCCGGCGCGGCTTCACGGAGCCGAGGCGACGATCGGGGATCTGCGCGCGGGCGCATCGCTGATCCTGGCCGCGCTCGCAGCCGACGGCCCGTCGCTGATCCACGGCGCGCATCACGTACAGCGGGGGTATGAGAACATCGATCGCAAGTTCCAGCAGCTGGGCGCAAGCATCACCCGTTCGGCCGACGCGGCCTGACATCGCGGGCGCCCGACCTATCCCTGTTCACCCTGCTCGGCTCGCCGCCCGCCGGCGCCGCGCGACCACCGGAGTAGCATTCCCGCCGTCATGAAGATTGGGATCGATCTCGGCACCGCGAACGTCATCGTCTACGTGAAGGGCAAGGGCATCGTCATCACCGAGCCCTCGGTCGTTGCGGTCGGTGAGGACAACCGCATCGTCGCCGTGGGCGAGGAGGCCCGCGAGATGATCGGGCGAACCCCCGGCAACATCCAGGCGATCAGGCCGATGAAGGACGGCGTCATCGCCGACTACGTGATCACCGAGGCGATGCTCCGGTTCTTCATCGGCAAGGCAACGCGCGGCCGGATCGGCCTGTCGCGGCCCGAGGTGATGATCTCGGTGCCGGCCGGGGTTACCTCGGTCGAGAAGCGCGCGGTCCGCGACGCGGCGCTCAAGGCCGGCGCCAAGGAGGCGTTCCTGATCGAGGAGCCCCTGGCCGCGGCGATCGGCGCCAACGTGCCCATCAGCGGCCCGTCGGGGAACATGATCATCGACATCGGGGGCGGCACGTCGGAGATCGCGGTGATCGCGCTGGGCGGGATCGTGGTATCCCACAGCCTGCGCGTGGGCGGTAACCGGTTCGACGACGCGATCGCGACCTACGTCCGCAAGAAGTACAACCTGATGGTCGGCGAGCGGACGGCCGAGGAGGTCAAGATCCAGATCGGCACCGCGCTGCCGCTCGAGCGCGAGCTCACGATGGAGGTCCGCGGCCGCGACCTGATCGCCGGTCTGCCACGCACGATCCCGATCTCCTCGTCCGAGGCGATGGAGGCGATCGAGGTGCCGCTGCAGCAGCTGGTGGCCGCGGTTCGCACGGTGCTGGAGCAGACGCCGCCGGAGCTCTCGTCGGACATCATCGACAAGGGGATGGTGATGTCGGGAGGAGGCTCGCTGCTGCGCAACATCGACAAGCTGCTGACCCAGGTGACCGGCGTGCCCTGCCACGTGGCCGAGAACTCGCTCAACTGCGTCGCCCTCGGCACGGGGCTCGCCCTCGAGCACTTCGACTTCTTCAAGAAGTCCCTGGTCCAGCAGATCTGAAGCCCGCTGCAGTGGCCGAGCTGAGATCGAGCGGGGGAGCAGGGTGAAGGCGTTCATCGATCTCCACTGCCATACGTCGGCCTCGTTCAATTCGCTGGCGCCACCCGAAGCCGTCGTCAAGGCCGCGGCTGACCGCGGGCTCACCTATCTTGCGATCACCGACCACGACCTCATCGACGGGGCGCTCCGTGCGCGTGAGGCCGCGCCCCACGGCCTGACCGTGATCGTGGGAGAGGAGATCCGGACCGCCGACGGCGACCTGATCGCGCTGTTCCTGGACCGCGCCGTGCCACCGGGACTCTCGGCACGCGACACCATCGCCGCCGTCCGCGCGCAGGGAGGCGTCCTGGGCATCCCGCATCCGTTCGACCGCTTCCGGGGCTCGATGCTCAAGGACCCCAAGCTGGAGGCGACGGCCGCCCAGGTGGACTGGATCGAGGCGTACAACGCCCGCGTCGTCGGGGCCACGGGCAACGAGCGCGCCGCCTCCTTCGCGCGCGACATGCACCTGCCGGGGGTCGCGGTGTCGGACGCGCACAGCGTGCTCGAGGTTGGCGTCGCCTACACCGTCGTCGACGGCGATCCCTCGACGCCGGAAGGCCTGCTGGCCGCCCTGACCGATGTCGAGCTTGTGCCGGGTCGCGCTTCGTATATCGTGCGGACGATCACGCCGCTCGCCAAGCTCGTCAATCGCGCCCGGGGAAAGCGGCGTGTGCCTCCGACCTCCACCGGTCCGGCCGGCCTGCCGCGATGAGTGAGCCACCCGTGTCCGACATCGAGCCCCAGCCCATGGCCGCCGCCCTGTCCCCTGCCGAGCCCGCCGATGAGGACTCGGTCGACGCTTCGGTGGAGCGTGTGTCACTGGGCAGCCGGCTGCGCCAGACCAAGACGATCGTCTCGATCCTGGTTCCGCTGGCGATCATCATCTTCTTCGTCGCGCTCAACTGGCAGTCGCTGTCGAAGGTCCCGGAGCTGATCGGTGGCGCGAGCCCGGCGCTCGTCCTGGTCGCCTTCCTCGTGTTCTATCTGGGGTTCCCGCTGCGTGGCCTGCGCTGGACGCTGCTGCTCCGCGGCACCGGGTTCGCGATCGGGGTCAAGGACGCGACCGAGATCCTGTTCCTGTCGTGGCTCGTGAACTGCGTGGTGCCGGCGAAGCTCGGGGATGTGTACCGCGCCTACCTGCTCCGGCTCAACAGCACGGCATCGCTCAGTCGCACGTTCGGCACCGTGTTCATCGAACGGATCATGGATATCTTCACGATCGCCTTGCTGGGCATCGCGGCCGGCTACTGGAGCTTCCGCAGCGGGCTGCCGTCGTCGATCCAGCTGCTGTTCGTCGTGGCGCTGGTGGTCGTGGGGCTGCTCGCGGTCGCGCTGTTCACCATGCGCAACTTCGGACGGCGCGTCATCAGCGCGCTGCCGCTGCCACACCGGGTCATCGAGTTCTACGACCGCTTCGAGCAGGGCGTGTTCGGGGCGCTCAAGCGGAGCCAGCTGCCGAGCCTGGGGGCGCTGAGCGTCGCGATCTGGATGACCGAGGCCCTGCGCCTCTACTTCGTGGTCCTCGCGTTCGGGTTCCCCGACGTGGAGCTGGGCGTCTCGGGTGCCGTGTTTGTCGCCCTCATCGGCTCGCTGCTGACGGCGGTGCCGCTCAGCCCGGCCGGGCTCGGGATCGTCGAGGCGGGAATCGTGGGAGTCCTCACGCTCGTCTACCAGGTGCCGCTCCCCGAGGCGACGGCGATCGCGCTGCTGGATCGGGCGATCAGCGTGTTCTCGGTCATCGTGCTCGGGTCGATCCTGTACGCGGTCTCGCCGCGTCGTCGCGGAGCGGGCCTGTCGAGGCCGGTCGAGGCCAGCGCGCCCGCGCACTGAGATGCCATCGGAAGGCGTTGCCCGGTGCGGCGCGGGGGCGGGGGCAATGCCGGGGCGGGCGGCTGGGTACCGGGACCCAATACCCCGATCGGGTCATGCCCGGATCGGCCCGGACCTCACCGCACCTCACGCCAGCTTGTGCGCAGAGGCAACGTACATGAGTACCAACGGGGGATTGGGACGAGATCCCGCCGGGTTGACACTGCAGACCGATCCCGCGCACAGGGCGTGGGAGCCTAGCCCAAGGCGAGCATGACGAGCGAGAACGGCCGCGCGTTCAACGAGTGGCTCCGAGCGCAGCTCAAGGCCAAGAAGATGTCGCAGCGCCAGCTGGCGCAGCAGTCGGGCGTCGACCATTCGACGATCTCCCGGCTGATCCGGGGTGACCGCATGCCGTCGCTCGGGACGGCGACCAAGCTTGCCCGTGGCCTGCGCGAGATTCGCGAGGACTCCGACACGTCGACGGCCCTCGGCGTGGTCTCCGTGGGACCGCAGAACCCGACCGCCCGCGTCGAGTACGCCCTGCGCGCAGACGACGTCCTGAGCGAGCCGCAGGTCCGCCAGATCATGGAGTACTACCTGGCGGTTCGTATCCGTCGCTTCGCTCGAACCTACCAGGGCGCCGGCGGCGAGTCCGCTGCCACCAACAACCCCAGGTCGACCAGCGCGTCGGCCAGCGCCTACGGCCACAGCCCGACCGTGTCCAGCGTCACCAGCGTCGGTGGCGCGGGCGTGGCGGCGCCTCCGGTGCTCCGATCCGCGCCGCCCCGGTACGGCGTCCAGCGAGCGGCCGTCAGGCCGCCGACGAGGACGCCTGGCCGACAATAGAAGACTCCACTTACGGCCTGAACGTCCCTCCACGTTCGGGTCTCGGGGACAGCGAACGCCGGTCCGCGGGGGCCGGCGTTCGCGATTCCGGGGCCCATCCGGCGCCTCGCGCCGGATGGGTCGCCTCCCGGCTCAGCGCGCGGCTGCCGGCGCACGGAACACGGAGATCGTGCGGCGAGGCCCGGCGTCGAATCGATCGGTCAGCCCCAGTGCTGGAGCGTGGCTGGCCAGCCACGCCGACTCCGCGGGCCCGCCGCAGGCGGCCCCCACCGCATCGGCGAACAACGGGTCGCACACGACCACGGCGACCGACGGGGCTCCTTCGCCCGCCAGCGCATCGGCGTCCAATGGCATGACGCCCCGATGCTCGAGTGGGAACCGGAGCGCGTCCGCGGACTTGAAGGGCGGGATGCCGTCCAGCGCGAACGGGGCTCCGCCGGCCGAGGTGATCACCCGAGCCGCAGCCTGGTCCACGAGGGCCCAGCCACCGTCGGGCGACACCGCCGGGGGCCACGCGGAGACCGCGATCGTGACGAGCACCACGCCGACCGTGCCGGCGACGACCGCCGTGGGACCGACCTTGTGACCGCCGGGCCGGACGTCGCCCGTGACCACGTGGTCGAGGCGGGCCCGGGTTCCCACGCCGAGCGATGCCAGCCGCGCCAGCCCGACGCCGGCGAGCGCCAGCACCAGCGGATCGAGGAAGGCATGGTAGTGGTCGTTGGGCAGCCCCGGCGTGACCACTGCGAGACTTGGCGCGAACGCGGCCAGGGCGAGGACGGACCAGCCGATCGTGAGCATCAGCCAGGCCGCCGCCCGGCGATCCGATGAGCGACCGGTCATGACCGCCAGCCCGGCCAGCCCGCACACGAGCAGGAACACGAGCATCGCCGCCGCCGGCCGGTCCGTGATCAGGGCCGAGAATGGCCAGGTGACCGAGCGGAGCCCCACCGTCACCACGCTCCCGACGAGCCCGCCACCCGACGAGCCACCCCCGCCACCTTCGAGGTAGTCGAGGATGGCACGCGTCTCGGCGAAGTCATGGGTCAGCTCGTTGACCACCAGCGGGAGATAGCCCGCGACGATGATCGCGACGCCGCCCAGGCCCGCGCGCAGGAGTGCCCCGATCCCCGTGCTTGCGGCGCGCCGGCGTCGAACGTCGGCCAGGTAGGCGATCACGAGCGGCAGCAGGGCGATCACCCCGAGCACGTGACACTGCATCGTGACCATGGCTCCGAGCGCGGACAGCAGCCACCAGCGGGGCCGGCCGGACTGCCATGCGTGAAGGGCCGCGGCGTATGCGACCGCCGCCGCGAACGGGATCAGGTTGGGGTTCCAGATGAAGGTCGACTCGTCGATCCCGGCCGGCGAGACCGCCGCCAGCAGGCCTGCGGAAATCCCCGCCAGCGGTCCCCCGATGAGCCTGGCCAGCCACCAGACGGCCCCCACCGCGCCGATCCCGATCAGGGCGATCTCGGCCGTCACCGCGACCGGATCCGCGTTGGAGATCACGGCGGCCGGGGCGAGCAGGTAGTAGTAGACGGCACCGTGGTGGAAGGTCCCGACCGACGTGCGCGGTCCGAGCAGCGGCACCTCGCCGCGATGGATGAGGGCGTCGAGCACGATCATGTCGTGGCCCTGGTCGGCGTCCCACGCGCCCCGCACGTCGAGACCGGGCAGGCGGGTCAGGGCTGCGAGCACGAGGATCGCGAGCAGCACCCCGAGCTCGAGGCGGCCCGGGCGGATCCTCATCGCCGGGCGTCCTGGTCGTCGTGCTCGGCCGGGGCGCTGCGTCCTCTCGAGCTCCTGATCGTGAACGCCTCCGGTGGCAGCGGGTCGAGGGGCCGGCCCGCCGCCAGCTCCTGGGCGCGCCGGATGTTGATGGCGTCGTACCCCTCGTCCATGCCGGGGGTCTCGATGTAGTAGGTGACGTGCCCGAGGGACGGGTGGCGGAGGATCCGAGCGAGGCCCTGGACCCCGATCTCGCCCGCCCCAACGTGCTCGTGGCGGTCCATTCGCGAGCCGCAGGGGTAGCGTAAATCGTTGAGGTGGATCATGTGCAGCCTGTCCAGGCCGAGCTGGTCGCCGAACGCCTCGACCAGCGCATCGACGCCGGCAGCATCCCCGATCGGATAGCCGGCGCCCCACAGGTGCGCGGTGTCGAGGCAGAACCCGAAGCGCTCGCGATCCACGCCAGCCGCAACCGCAGCCGCCTCGATGGCGGCCAGATCCTCGACCCGGGCGCCCATCCCGAACCCGCCGCCGGCACCGTTCTCGAATGCCAGGACGACGCCCGAAGGGGACGGGTCCCACAGCTCGAGCACGCCAGCCAGGCCGTTCGCGAGCCGTTCCGTCCCGGCCTCGTGTCCCGCTCCCCGATGCGATCCGATGTGCACGTTCACGTACCTGGCGCCGTAGGCCCCGGCGACCTCGAGCTCGTGGGCGAGGACCTGGATCGACCGGTCGAATAAGTCCGGATCCGGGCTGGCCAGGTTGATCAGGTACGGGGCGTGGATCGCGAGCGGGGCGATGTCGAGCGCCGCAAGCCGCTCACGGAACGCAGGCAGCTCACGCGGCAGCGTGTGCCGGCGGCGCCAGGACGCGGGGTTGTCGCTGAACACCTGGATCGCGGACGCGCCGATCTCGGCGGCCCGATCCGCCGCCCGGACCATGCCGTTGCCCAGCGAGAGGTGTGCGCCAAGTCGCCGGCCGTTCGGGAGCATCGACCGAAGCGTAGCGGAGCGGCGCGGGCCGGCGCCTCGGACTTCCGTTCAGGCTCCGCCGACGGCGCCTCGGCGGGCGGCCCCGACGCAGGTGAGCGACCCCGACGCAGGTGAGCGACCCCGGCGCAGGTGAGCGACCCCGACGCTAGGCGCGTCCGCTTCGTCCCGTGCCGCTCCTGCCGCGGGGCGGGGTGTACTCGCCGCCCACGACTGGCTCGATCAGCCCGAAGTCGCCGTCCTTGCGGCGGTAGAGCACGCTGATCCGCTCGTTCTCGGCATTCACGAACACGTAGAAGTCGTGGCCGAGCTCATCCATCGCGGTGACCGCGTCCTCCTCGAACATCGGCTCGATCGCAAACCGCTTGGTCTTGACGACCTGGCGCTCGTGGTCTCCGTCCGAGGTCCCGTCGGCAATTCGCCGCAGGATCGACTTCTCCTCCTGGGGCCTGGCCCGAACCCGCGGCTTCTCCTTGTAGTCGATCGCCTGGCGCTCGACCTTGTCCACCACGACATCCAGCGCCGCCTGGTACGAGGCGCCGGCCGCTCGGCTGCGCAGCGTCCGACCGTCGATGACGAGGGTCACGTCCACGATGTGCGCGTCGGCCGCGCTGCGATGCGCCTCGTTCGACAGCTCGACGATGGCGTCAGAGCGGTCGTCCAGGAGCCGTTCGAGACGGGCGAACTTGCGCTCGGCGTACTGCCTGACGCGGTCCGGAACCTCGAGGTTCTTGCCCCTGACGATCGTCCTCACGACTGACCTCCCGGCGCGATGCGAGCGCCTGGCTGTGGGGGCGGACGGGCCGGTGGACCGGCCCGGCCCCGTGACCCGAGTATAGCCGCGAGACACCGGTCGTTCGGAAGAGCCGCCAGGCGCGATCGGAGGTGTCCGTCAGCGCTCGCGGGCGACGGCGATCGCGCTCACGGCGGTCGCTCCGGCGGCGATCAGGGCGCCGGCCGTGGCGGTCAGGGTCGCGCCGGTCGTGACCACGTCGTCGACCAGGACCACCCATCTTCCGGCCACGCTCCCGGCCGCCTGGGGACGGACGGTGAACGCGTCCCGCACGTTCGTGGCCCGATGCCGCCGGTCCAGGCGGTATTGGGGCACCGTGGCGCGATCGCGGATCACGGCGGACGAGCAGGGGAGCCCGAGCGACTCCGCGGCGGACGTCGCGATCAGCTCCGCCTGGTCGTACCCGCGCTCGCGGCGGCGGGAGACATGGACCGGCACCGGGACGAGCACCTCGCCGCCGGCCCCCACGCGCGCCCAGCGAGTCGCGACCGCCTCGCCCAGCGGCCGTGCCAGCCGCTGCTCACCCGTGTACTTGAGCGCATGCAGGGCGCGGCGCACGACACCCGCGAACGGCGCGCACCATTCGAGCTGGAGCAGCGGCTCGGGCGGTCCCTCCGCGAGCCCGAGCGGAGCCCCCGCCGGCAGGTCCAGCCGCGCATCCACGGCCGGACGGCAGCGGGTGCACAGCGGCGGGCCTTCGACACCGCAGCCGGGACACACGGCCGGTAGCGCGAGATCCAGGGCCCTGCCGACCGAGGCACGCACGAGCGACGACACACGACCAGCGTGCCGCACGCACCATATCGGCGGCTCTCGCATGCCTTATCGGCCGCTTACCGCGCCCGATCGGCGACGTTGCCGGCGCCATCGCGGCCCGGAGGTGACGGGATCGCCGCGCCCGGGCACGAAACGGCGGCGCCCGGTCGGAGCCGGGCGCCGCCTGTGACGGACGCGGAATGGGGGTCAGAACACCCGGTAGGCCACCTCGGCGGGGGCGAGCAGGAGCTCCTTGAGCTCGGCGTCGACCTTGAGCAGCGAGATGTGGGCACCCGCCATCTCGAGCGACGTGCAGTACTCGCCGACGTAGCTGCGGAAGACCTTGATCCCCTTGTCGGCCAGCCGCTTGTGCGCGGTGCCGTAGAGCAGGTACAGCTCGCTGACCGGGGTGCCGCCGAGGCCGTTGACCATCAGCGCGACCTCGTCGCCGGACTTGAACGGGAGATCCGGCACGATCGCGTCGAGCAGCAGGTCCACGATCTGGTTCGCGGTCATCATCTTGGTCCGCTGCCGGCCCGGCTCGCCATGGATGCCGATCCCGACCTCCATCTCGTCGTCCGCGATCTCGAACAGCGGCGTGCCGCGCACCGGCGGCGTGCACGACGAAAGGGCGACGCCCATGGTCCGCACGTTGGCGATCGCCTTCTCGCCGACGCGAACGCACTCCTCGAGGGAGCCGCCTTTGTCGGCCATCGCCGCCGCCGCCTTGATCACGAAGAAGTTGCCGGCGACGCCGCGACGCCCGACCGTCCAGGTCGAGTCCTTGACGGCGACGTCGTCGTTGACCAGCAGGTAGCCGATCTTCTGGCCCTCGGCCTCCTGGAGCTCCTTGGCCATCTCCCAGGCGGCGCGGTCGCCGGTGTAGTTGTTGACGATGTAGAGCACGCCCTTGGGCGTTTCCATGAGCTTGGAGGTCTCGGTCACGAACTCGACCGGCGGACCCGCGAACACGTCGCCCGGGCAGGCCGCGTCGAGCATGCCCGGCCCGACGATCATCGTATGCGCCGGCTCGTGGCCCGAGCCCGACCCCTGGATGATCGACACCCGATCGGCCTTGGGCATGTCGGCCCGGTAGATCAGGTTGTACTTGGGCTCGTACTTGAGCGCGCCACCGCTGGCGAGCTGGATGCCCTCGAGGAACTCGGGCACGAACTCCCTGGGATCGTTGACGAACTTCTTCACGGTACGTTCCCCTTATGCCTCGCCGTACTTCTCACGCCAGGCCGCGGCGACGGCCTGGAGAATGACCCCGATCGCGGTGGCGCCGGCGTCCACCGAATCCCGGCTTCGCTCACCCGTGTAGGCGGCACGGCCGCGCAGGGCGAGCATTCCCTTGGTGTCCTCGGCCGCCTTGACGGCCACGTCGGCTGCCTGCTGGACCGCGGCCACGCCGTGGTCCGCGGCGGTCGCCGGATCCTTGAAGCTGGCCTCCAGGTTGTCGGTCACCGGAGATAGCGCGTCGAGCAGCGTCTTGTCACCCAGCGACGCCCCGCCACGGGCCATGATCCCCGCGATGGCGGCCCGGAGCATCTCGATCACGAGGTCGGGTGTCAGGTCCTGCTCCCCGGCGGTCACGCCGGCGCGCAGGAACGCGGTGCCCCACATCGGCCCGCTCACGCCGCCGACCTTGCCGGACAGCGTCAGGCCGATCTTCTTGAGCACCGCGCCCGCGTTGGGCCGATCCCAGCTGTCATAGTCGGCCAGGACCACTTCCCAGCCGTTCCGCAGCGAGTACCCGAAGTCGCCGTCGCCCACGATCGAGTCGAGCTGGGCGAAGTAATCCGCGTTGTCGACGATCGTCTTCGACATCGTCTTGATCACGAGATCGAGATCGTCGAGGGATGATGCCGTCATCCCTGCCTCCCTTCGAGGTTGCACCTCCTGCCGCCGCGTCTACGAGGCCAGAACCGCCTCCAGATCCGCGAGCGTGATGTAGTTGCCCGGGTTCGCCCCGCTCCGGTTCGCGATGACGCGCGTCTGCTCACCGTCCGGGTCACCCAGTGACGTCACGACCAGCGATGCCTCGGTGTTGTCCTCCTCCTGTGTGTATCCATTGACGGTCATCAGGCAGCGCAGGCCTGCGCCGACGGCGGCCAGCAGGCCGTTGCGGGAGTCCTCGACCACGAGCACGCCGGACGGCGCGACGTCCAGCCGCTCGAGCGCGAGGAGATAGATCGCCGGATCGGGCTTCTTGCGCGGGACCACGTCGCCCGCCAGGAGCACGTCGAACCGGCCGGCCCGCTCCCTGCCCACCGCGTACTCGAGGATCGCGCGCACGGACGGCTCGGCCGAGGTCGAGGCCACCGCGAGCTTCCAGCCGGCGTCCTGCGCCTCGGAGATGAGGCGCCGGATGCCCGGCCGCGGCGGCAGCTTGCCGTCCGCGACCATCTGCGTGTAGATGGCGGTCTTGCGCTTGTGCCACGTGGCCACCTCGGCGGCAAGCGCGTCCGGATCCTCGGGCAGACCGGCCGCCTGGATCACCTCGGGCGTCAGCGCGCTCGCCATCCGTTCCTTGCCGCCGCCGACCTTGAGCCGCCGGCCGTACTCCTCCTCGGACCAGCGGAGCGGGACCCCGAACTCCTCGAACACCTGGTTGAACGCCGGGAGATGGCCGTAGCGCTCGGTGTCGGCCAGCACCCCGTCGCAGTCGAAGATGAGCGCGCTCATCGGCTCACCATGCCTTCCCCGCGCCGCCGAACATCTCGATGTGGTGCGCGGCCATGTCCTTCACGGCGGAACGCTGGACCTTGAAGATCGACGGCGGGTCGTACTTGCCGGGGTGCTCGGTCATGTAGTCGTAGCCCGACTTCATGAACGCGATCTTGAGCGCGGTCGAGATGTTGACCTTGGCGCAGCCGCGGCTCACGAGGTCCGTGAACTGCTCGGGGCTCATGCCCGTCCCGCCGTGGAGCGCCACCGGGATGCCGGTCGCGGCCACGATGTCGGACACGCGCTGGGAGTCGAGCTTGGGCGTCGCCGCGTACGTGCCGTGCGCGTTGCCGATGGCGGGCGCGAACACGTCCACCCCGGTGGCCTCGATGAACTCGACCACGGTCTCGAGCCGCTGGACGTGCTCGGCCTCGTCCCCGGTCATGTCCTCGGTCCGCTTGAAGCCCTCGATCTCGCCTTCCACGGCGGCGCCGTAGCGGCGAGCCTCGGCCACGACCTCGATGCACTGGCGCTGGTTCTCCTCGACCGTCAGGCTCGAGGCGTCGAACAGCACCGAGTTCCAGCCCGCGGCCAGGCAGGCCGAGATGACGGACCGGTCCGGGCAGTGGTCCAGGTGCAGCGCAACCGGGACCGTGAGGTTGCGCGTCAGCTCGGTCCACATGGCGTACATGAGCTCGACGCCGGTGAGCTGCACGTGCTTGACCGACGTCTGCACGATCAGCGGAGCCTTGAGCTCCTCGGCCGCCGCGAGGACGGCCTCCATGGTGAGGTCGTTGACGACGTTGATCGCGGCCACGCCGTAGCGCTCGTCGAACGCCCGCTTGAGGATCTCCTGGGTCGGAACGACCGGCACCTCACACCTCCGTCATGGGACGCTCATCGGATCCCGGGCCCCGCTCGGCCAGGACGCGTGCATTGACCTCGTCGACGACGAGAACGTCGACGACGCCCGTCCGCAGCACCCCGAGGATGGCAACCGGCTTCTCGCGTTCGCTGGCCACGACCACCACCGTGTCGATGGCGCCCAGCTCGTTCAGACCGAGTCCGACCAGGCGCCCGGTCTCTGGTGAGTCGAGGCGACGGCCGCGGATGTCGACGTAGTTGCCGAGCACATCGCCCACCGCGCCGGCCGAGCGGAGGCGGGCGATCTCCTCGAGCGAGAAGCACCCGCTGCGGACCATCGTGCAGTCGTCGTCGGTCCCTCCGATCCCGACCAGCGCGATCGAGGCCGACGCGGCTACCTGCAGCGGCTCGGCGATGGCGGCCTCGCGCAGCAGCTGGTTGCGCATCCGCGAGCTCTCGACGTACGCGGGCGCGTACAGCCCGAGAACGGTGCCTCCGCAGCGATCGGCCAGCCGGCGGACGATCTCGTTGGGGTTGGTCGGCACGTCCGCACGGGCCGACCCGCCCATGGCGCTCACGAACGTGGCCCGGATATGGCGGCCCGGGTTGAAGAAGCGGGGAACCTCGCCGGCGTCTCGTCCGTGGCTCACGGCGACCACCGAGCCGTCGTTCACGGTGCGCTCGAGATAGCGGGCGGCGGCGCGCGCCACCTCCTCGCGCTGGGCCTGCGGATCGTCACGGGCCGGGGCGACGATGACCTCCGCGAGCGCGAACCTGTCCCGGAGGCGCCGCTCGAGGTCGACGTGCAGCCACGATGGGGCCGAGACGCGGATGTCGACGACGCCCAGCGCCCTCGCGCGGTCGAGCAGCCGCTGCACCTTCGGGCGCGACAGCCCGAAGTGGCGAGCGAGCGCCTCCTGCGTCAGCCCGTCCTCGTAGTAGCCCAGCGAGAGACGGGCAAGGAGCTCGAACTCATCGTGCGCAAGGTCGTCAAGCGCCGCCAACGGGATCCCTCGGGGTGAGCAATTGCTCACGAATGGGTAGATGCTCACCCCAAGTGTGCGACGCCGCGGCGAAGAGCGCAAGCAGCCCCCGGGTGTGCCGGGCGTCGCCGGCGGGAGGGGTCGACGCCCTCAGGCGATCTCGAGAACCTCCAGGCGATCGCCCACCGTGGTCCCGGTCGCGTCGATCGTGCCCGCAGGCAGCTCCAGCACGCCGTCAGCGCCCCGTACCAGGGGCACGAGCCCGGTCCACGCGCGCAACCGCCGGTGCACGGACCGCACGGGTCGGGCGCCGTCCGCGTCCGGCCGGCCCACGAACACGGCATCGATCGGGAAGCGCATGAACATCATGTGGATGCCGTTGCTGGCCGGCAGCCATAGCCCGGTGCCCGCCGGCAGCGAGCGCCGCCCCATGAGGCCCATGAACTTGGCCCACAGGGAGCCGGCCGTCTCGAGCTCCTCGGCCAGGACGGTGCCCCGGTCGAGGTTGCGCGCGGTCCCCGCCAACGAGCCTGTCAGACCTTGAGGTTGATCATGATCAGGATGATCGCCGGGCCGAGGATGACGATGAACAGCGACGGGAAGATGCACCCGACCAGCGGGAACAGCATCTTGATCGGCGCCTTGGCCGCCATCTCCTCGGCGCGCTGCCGGCGCTCGATCCGCAGCTGCTCCGACTGGACCTGGAGCACCTTGCTGATCGACACGCCCAGCTGCTCGGCCTGGATGATCGCCCCGATGAAGTTGGTGAGCGCCGGGACCTCGGTCCGGGGAACGATGTCCCGCAGCGCATCGCGCCGCGCCTTGCCAACGCGGATCTCGGCCAGCGCCCGCCGGAACTCGTCGGTCAGCGGTCCCTGCAGCTTCTCGACCACCTTGCCCAGCGCCCCGTCGAAGCCGAGGCCGGCGCGGACGGAGATCGTCAGCAGGTCCAGGGCGTCCGGGATCTGGAGCAGGATGCCGTGCTGCCGGGCTCGCACGCGGCCGCCCAGCCAGAACTCGGGCAGCGTGTACCCGAGGAAGCCGCCGATGACGACCATCACGAGCTCGATCAACGCCGGGAACCCGAGGAGTCCGACCACGAAGAACAGCAGGAAGAACAGGCCGGCGCCGACGATCGCACCCACGGCCTTGATGCCGAGCCAGTCGGCGACCCGCAGGTCGCCGGGGTTGCCGGCCAGGGCCAGGCGCTTCTCGGTGGACTGGGTGAACGAGGTGCTGGTGATCCGGGCGACGGTGCCGGACAGCCGGTTGGCCAGCGGACGGATGGTGCGCTCGTAGAGCGGCTGCTGGAGCTCGAGCTCCTCGAGGTTCTTGGCCTGCATCGTGCCCAGCTGCGTGAGGCGGGCCTGCACCGGGTCGATGGGCGCGCTGCCCGCGAGTCCCAGGAAGATCAGCAGGATCGCGCCGGCCGCCAGGACCGCGACGATGATGGTGATGGGGTCCATGCGCTAGACCTCGATGTCCACGATCTTGCGGATGAACATGAAGCCCATGAACATCGCGAAGCCGCCGATGAACAGGATGATCACCCCGGCCGGCAGCCCGATGACCGAGATCCGATCGTCGAACATGGGCTGCATGAAGCCGGGGGCTGCGATGAACAGGAAGCCGGCCAGGCCGATGGGCAGCATCCCGACGACGTAGCCCGACAGCCGCTGCTGCGCGGTGAGGGTCCGGATCTCGCCCTTGATCCGCACTCGCTCGCGGATCGTGAACGCGATCGAGTCGAGGATCTCGGCCAGGTTGCCGCCGACCTGGTGCTGGATCGAGATGGCGGTCGCCATCAGCTCCAGGTCGTCGGACCGCACCCGCCGGACCATGTTCTCGAGCGCCGTGTCGAACGCCAGGCCCAGGTTGACCTCGCGGATGACGCGTCCGAACTCGGTCGAGATCGGCGGCCGCGACTCGCGCACCACGAGCTCGATGGCCTGGAGGAACGAGGACCCGGCGCGCAGCGCGTTGGCGATCAGGGTGATCGTGTCGGGCAGCTGCTTGTTGAACCCATTGAGGCGGCTCGACTTCCGCCGGCCCAGCCACAGGCGTGGCAGGAAGAACCCGATCAGCGCGCCGACCAGCAGCACGATCGGGTTGCGCAGGGTGGGCACGCCGATCGAGACCACGATCATCAGCAGCGGCACGCCCACGATGCAGGCGGCCCAGATCATGAGGTACTCGCTGACCTTGAGGCGCAGATCCGCCCGCGCGATCTCGCGCGCGAGGTTGGCCCCGAAGTCTCGCTGCTCGACGACCTTGTTGAGCGCCGACATGGCCTGGCTGGACTGCAGCGCCTCGGCCAGGCCGACCTGGCTGGCCGATTCCGGTTTCTCCGGTCGGGTCGAGGCATAGCGCTGGAGTCGGGCGTTGACGCCCGAGCTGCCGCCTGACATCGCGATCCCGACCGCGATCACCACGATCGCGAGGGCAGCGACACCGGCGATGGCGATCGTCATCGTATCCACAAGCGGTCTCCCCAGTCCCTGCTAGTAGCTGAAGCCGAACAGCCCGGGCGGGAGGTGGATGCCCTGGACCTCGAACTTCTCCACGAACTTGGGCCGGATCCCGGTCGGCTTGAGCCGGCCCTGGATCTTGCCCTCCTCGACGCCCGTCTGCTCGAACACGAACACGTCCTGCATGACGATGACGTCACCCTCCATCCCCTGGACCTCGGTGATGTTGGTGATCCGGCGGGTTCCATCCTTGAGGCGGGACTGATGGACGATGACGTCGACGGCCGAGGCGATCTGCTCGCGGATGGCCCGCACGGGCAGGTCGACGCCAGCCATCAGGACCATCGTCTCGAGCCGCGACAGCATGTCGCGCGGGCTGTTGGCGTGGCCGGTGGACATCGAGCCATCGTGGCCGGTGTTCATGGCCTGGAGCATGTCCAGCGCCTCGCCCGACGGCACTCGCCGACGATGATCCGGTCGGGCCGCATGCGCAGCGAGTTGCGGACCAGGTCCCGGATCGGGATCTGGCCCTTGCCCTCGATGTTGGGTGGGCGGGACTCGAGGGTCACCACGTGCTCCTGCCGGAGCTGGAGCTCTGCCGCGTCCTCGATGGTCACGATCCGCTCGTCGTTGGGGATGAAGGAGGACAGGACGTTGAGCGTCGTCGTCTTGCCCGAGCCCGTGCCGCCGGAGACGAAGATGTTGAGCCGGGCCTCCACCGAGGCGCGCAGGAACTCGAACATCTCGGGCGTCGCGGTTCCGAAATCGGATCAGGTCGTCCACGGTGAAGGGGGAGGCCGAGAACTTCCGGATCGTGATCACGGGACCCACCAGCGACAGCGGCGGGATGATCGCGTTGACGCGCGAGCCGTCCGTGAGGCGGGCGTCGACCATGGGGCTCGACTCATCCACGCGGCGACCGATCGGCGCGATGATCCGATCGATGATCCGCATCACGTGGTCGTCGTTCTGGAACACGACGTTGGTCAGCTCAAGGCGGCCGCTGCGCTCGATGTACACCTGGCGAGGGCCGTTGACCATCACCTCGCTGATGCTCTCGTCGCGGAGCAACGGCTCCAGCGGGCCGAGGCCGATGATCTCGTCGGTGATCTGCTCGAGCATCCGCACCCGTTCGGCGCGGGTGAGGGCGAGACCCTCCTCGTCGATGACCTTGCCGAAGATCTCCTCGATCTGCCGACGCACCTCGACCTGGTTCGACAGGTCGAGCTTGGGGTCGAGGTCCTGAATGACCCGGTTCTGGATCCGGAACTTGACGTCCCGGAACGACTCCCTGACCGGCGCCTGGGTCATCAGCCGCCCGCTCGGCGCGGCCGGCGCCTGGCTCCCGCCTCCGCCCCCCGGCGTCGTGGCGGGAACGCTGGACCCGTCGGGTGCCGATCCGGCGCCGGGACGGGCGCTTTCGATCCGCTTCAGCAGGGACATCAGTCACACCCCTTCGGCCGCGAACGGCCATGCACACGCTGCCGCGTCATCGCCACGCGAACAGTGACTTCTTCTGGCCGGCCTTCTTGGCGGGCTCGTCGGCCGCAGCGGCCTTCGTCCCCACCACGGCCGAGGCGAGGCGAAGGATGTCCTGCGACACCTGGGCCTCTCGGTTGGACAGGAAGAACGGCACCCCTCGGTTGAGGGCGTAGACGACGCTCCGACCGTCGGAGACGATCGTATGATCCACGCGGCGACCGATCGAATGCTCCACGTCGGCGACCCGAATCCCCAGCGACGAGTCGGCACGGTTGAGTACCAGCCGGATCTTGTCCGGAGGGTAGCCGAGCTGATCGGCGACCTCCAGGAACAGGCGGATGTTCTTGATCGACGTGATCTCGAGCGACAGCATCGTGAGCACGGTGTCGGCCTGGTCCAGGATCGCCAGCGTGGTGTCGTTGAACGAGGCCATGCAGTCGACGACGACCAGGTCGTTGTCCAGCCGCAGGCTCTCGATCATGGCCTTGGCGCCCACGGGCGTGATCAGCTCGGCCATCTCGGGCGATGGCGGGGCGAGCAGCACGCGGATCCCCGAGGAGTGATTGATGACGAACGTGTCCAGTGATTCGAGCTCGCCGCTCTCGAGCTCCGGGATCACATCCGCGATCGACTTGTTCTTGGGGTTGAGGTTGAGCAGCACGCCCACGTCACCGAACTGGAACGAGGCGTCAACCAGGCATGTTCGCTGGCCGAGCTCGGTGGCTGCGGCCACGGCGAGGTTGACGGCGAGCGTCGTCCGGCCCACGCCGCCCTTGGGGCCGAAGACCGCGACCACGCGGCCCGGCTCCTGGTCCTCGCGCGTCGAGTGCCCCGCCGGAGCGGCGGCGGCCGCGCCGGCCACCGGCTGCACCGCCATCCGTGACAGCTTCTCGCGCTCGCGCGTGTAGACGTGCCGGATCGACAGCGTGAGCTCGTCCGACGAGAACGGCTTGACCAGGAACTCGCGAGCCCCGGCCAGCATCGATCGGCGGAGGTAGTCCGCCTCGCCCTGGACGGACATCATCACAACCGCCGCGGTCGGGACCTCGGCGGCCATCTGCTCGGTGGCGGTGATGCCGTCCATGTCGGGCATGTTGATGTCCATCAGGACGATGTCGGGCTTCACGCTCCGCGCCGTGTCGATCGCCTCGCGGCCCGACGCGGCAGCCCCGACGACCTCGATGTCCGCCTCGAAGCCGAGCAGCTTCGAAAGGTGGTCACGGGTCTCCGGGATGTCGTCGACGATCAGGACGCGGATCTTGTCGGGCATTGGTCGGTCGTGGTGCCTCGAAGGATGTTGACGTGGTGCCGGCGGCGGGACGGGGTCCGGCCGGGATGGTGATGGGCCGGATGCCACCGGCCCATCGGGTCGCTGCGAGGCTCTCAAGGGTGGAGCCTGTTCGATACGGGACGTTACGGAGCGGCGCTCGGGCTTGGGCTCGGGCTTGGGCTCGGGACCACGGCCGGGTGGCCGGACGGAAGGACGTTGGGAAGCGGCGACGGCTCGATGACCTGGACGATCTGCGGCGGTAGGACCCCGTAGTCGTCGACCAGGACGCGGAGCGTGATGCCGGTGGTCGGAACGATCGGGCACGGTGTCGCCTGGCCGTTCGCCGTCTGGCAGTCGGCCGTCGCCCGGAGCACGAGCGAGATGTCACCCTGCATCTGGGCGAACTTGATCACCTCGGCCTGCTGGACCGTGGCGGCCACGATCACCATCTCCTGCTGATCGGTGCCGAGGCTGGTGCCACTGCCGGTGCTGTTGTCACCGGTGGCCGCGGGCGGTGGCGGCAGCAGCGTCGCGAGCACCTGGAGGCCCTCGGCGAGCACCTTGACCGTGGTCGAGTTGTACGGAATGTCGGTGTTGGTGTACGCGGGTCCCGTCGAGGGCGGCGGCGTGGCGTTCCCGCGCGGCGCCGTGGTCGAGATCTCGACCAGGGGCACCGTCTCGGCGCCCGTGAGACCCATCACGAGGTCAACGTAGTCGCCGGACTTGATGAGCGTCCCCACGCCGGTCGTCTGGTCGACGAGCAGCGATACCCCCACGTAGCCCGCCGGCACGTCGATGCTGGTCACGGTGCCCGACGGGTTGATGATGTCGGCGGTGATCAGCTGTTCGGCGCTGACGGCCTTGCGCGCCGTCTGCCCGATGACGAACGACGTGTCGCCGAACCCATTCGCGGGCTTGTCGGCGATCGGAATCTCCTTGGTCTTGACGTCGGCCGCCGTGATCTTGGTGCTGAGCGGGATGTCCTTGGCCGCAACCACGACGAGCGTGGTCGTCGCATTGGCCCCCGAATTCGATGACGGGTTGCTGTTTCCGTTCAGTGTGAACAGGATCAGGACGAACGCGACCACCGCGAGGAAGATCCCGATGAGCAGGACCAACCGGTTTGAGCGTTTCAACGAAACCTCCCCAAGCCGTGTGACAGGTGGCAACACTCTAGCACCGGGATTCTCCCTCGTTACCGCCCAAAAGGGCTAGGACCGTTGGGAAGAAATGGGCAGAGACGCTGCACCTCGTAAGGTGTGCTGCAAGGCTGGGCGCGATCACCGGAGGCGAGCGTGTCGGCAGGCCGACATGATGGCGGGTCAGTGAAATGCGGAGCCCGCCAGCGCGTGCCGGCGGGCTGCCTTCGGTGGGTGGTGGCTGCTTACGGCGTGTACGACTGGAGCGTGGCACCAACGGTGCTGAGCTTGTCGCTGACCTGGCTGCCCATGAAGATCAGGGCAATGATGGAAACGATCGCGATGAGGGCGAGGATGAGTGCGTATTCGGCCAGCCCCTGGCCGTCCTCGTCGTCCCGGCCGACAGCAGCCGACACAACGGTCATCACCTTCGTGAGAAGCATGGACTCGATCACCTCCCTTCTGAGCTGTCGCTCGATTCCGAGGGGGGATGCAGCCGCGATACCGCGCCCGCGAGCCCCCGGTGCGTCGTACGTTAGGCATCCTGTCCGGGAATACAACCGGACGAACGTCCTGAATGGTGAGCGGACTCAACAACGAAGAACGCCGGCCGCCTGGTCGGGCAGCCGGCGCGCTCTGTGTTGAACGTGGAACCCGGTTAGACCGAGTTGCCGACGGTCGACAGGATGGTCGAGACCTGGCCGCCCAGGAAGATGAGGGCGATGATCGCGACGATCGCGATCAGGGCGAGGATCAGCGCGTACTCCGCGAGACCCTGGCCTTCCTCGTCACGAGAGACGAGCGAGATGAGTGCATTGAACAGCGTCATGGATGGTTGCCTCCTTCCCTGAGAGCTCGCGGATCGTTCCGCGGCGAACGGGACGATAGGTCGCTTTGTGTTGGGCGTCAACCCCGACAAACGGGGTATTGGTGCACCTCGGCACCCATCCCGGGCATCGCGAAGGGCCGCCGGCAAGCCGGCGGCCCTTCGCGTGTTGCCTGAGCCTGGTTAGACCGAGTTGCCCACGGTCGACAGGATGCTCGAGACCTGGCCGCCCAGGAAGATGAGGGCGATGATCGCGACGATCGCGATGAGGGCGAGGATCAGCGCGTACTCCGCGAGACCCTGGCCTTCCTCGTCCGTCCGGAACGAGGCGAGAAGCGAGGTAATGAGTGCCATTCGGTTCCTCCCGAGAGAGATAAGGGCCCGCCCTGAGGTCCAGGGCGACACCAAACGTAAGGGCTGCGTGAAGGCGCGCCAATGGGACGAAGGTCCTGTGCCGTGGGGCCCGTCCCGAGTGGTGCACGCTCACGTTCGGCCACGTCGACAAGTCGCGGTGCCAGGGTGCTCCGGGATGAGCGTCTACGGCCCGCCGTGGGCTGCATCGACGAGCACCCCGACTGCGTCGGCCAGCGTACCGCCGAAGAAGAAGATGATGACCAGCGCGAGGGCCACGGCCAGGCCGAGGATCAGGGTGGTCTCCAGGATGCCGGGGCCCGTCTCGCTGCCGGCCTGCTGACCCGTCATCCCTCACCGGGTACCTCGCCCGCCGGCTCCGCCGCGGACACGGGCGCAGCCAAACGGCTGCCGGAATCCTCGTTCGTCGCGGCCGCCGCGAGCGGGACGACCAGCCGGAGCTCGCTGCCGCCGGCCAGGATCTCCACCTTGGCGGCGATGTAACCGGCACGCGCGACCACGTCGCGCTGGGTTGCCGCGGGCAGGACGACTACCGCCGCGGCCTCGGCTGCCTCGGCCGCGGCCCGTCGCACGTCGTGCCGGTCCTGGATCATCTGGCGGATCGCGTCGGGCACGTCATCGGTGGGGACCTCGGGCAGCGGCTCGGCCTGCTCGGGAGGGATCGCCGCCCGCTCGGCGACCAGCCGTACCTCGAGCTCGTCCGTCCAGTCCAGGATCAGCGACATCCGCTCGGGCTCCAGGTGGAGGTAGGCGGTCAGGGCCTCATCCACGATCCGGAACACGGTGGACTCCAGCTCCATCGGCAGCCGCCGGTCCTGGCCGAGCGACTCGAAGGTCACCGGGATGCCCTCGCGCCGTCCGCGATCGCGGGCGGAGCGTCGGAGCGTCGGCAGCAACCCGAGGTCGTCGAGGACCATGGGTCGGACGTCGAAGATGAAGCTCTTGGTGGCATCGAGCGTCTGCTGGACCATTGCGATCAGCTGCTCCAGCTCGTGCTGCGCCTGGTCGACATCGTCGTTCACCAGGCGCGCCACGATCTGCGCCTGGAGCACGATGTTGGTCAACGACTGGGCGGGTCCGTCGTGCATCGCGCGCGCGATCTCCCGGCGGAGGTCCTCCTGGGCGTTGAGCACCACCCTGGACACGGGTGGCGGCGGGGCATCGTCCGCGGGCATGTCCTCGCCGGCGGCGGCCGGCGCGACCACCGCGACACCCGGCGGGCCAGCCTCGAGCGCCGTCACGATCTCTGCCAGGGCATCGCGGTGGCGGGCCAGCGCCTTGCGCTTGCTCTCGAGCAGGTCGACCTGGCTCTCCATCAGCACGGCTCGCCGGGTCAGGGCCACCAGCTGGTTGAGCGCGTCCGCCTGGGCGTCGCCGGGTTGGGCGATCACCTTGTTGGTCGCGCTCGCCCGCTTCTGCTCGTGGCGCGTGGCCTCGACCCTGGCCTGACCGATGAGCATGTCGATCTCGGTCAGCTCGCGCTCCAGGGTGGCGACGTCGGCCGAGAGCCGGGCGGCGAGCTCCGGGGCAGAGCCGGAGGGCAGTTCCTGGGAGGCGGTCATGGTGGGGCGGTGCCCGCTGTGGGACGGCCGCTCAATCCTCGGGCATCCGGATCCAGCCCTGTCGCATCGCGTAGACCACGGCCTGGGTCCGGTCGTTGACGGACAGCTTGCGCAGGATGGAGCTCATGTGGTTCTTGACGGTCTGCTCCGAGATCGACAGCGCGTAGGCCACCTGCTTGTTGGTCATGCCCTGCGCGATGTTGTCCAGGATCTCCACCTCGCGCGGCGACAGCGGCGCGAAGATCGGCGCGGCCTCCTGGCCGTAGACGGCCAGCTCCCGGAACTCCTTGAGCACCCGCGAGGCGACGGCCGGCCGGCTGAACACCTTGTCGTTGATGAGGTACTCGCCCGCGACCACCCGCCGGATGACCATGACCAGGTCCTCGGGGGCGATGTCCTTGAGGATGAACGCGGCCGCCCCGGCCTTGATGGACTCGAACAGGGCGTCCTCGTCCTCTTCGGTGGACAGCACGATGATCGCCGCCGACGGCAGCTCGCGCTTGACCCGCTGGGTGGTCTCGATACCGCCCGGCGTCGGCAGCGAGAGATCCATCAGGATCACGTCCGGGTTGGTCGCCAGGGAGGCGTCCATCGCACTCCGCGCATCGTCGGCCTCGGCGACGATCTCGAAATCCGGCTCCTGCTCGAGGATGTTGCGGATGCCCACGCGGAACAGGGCATGATGGTCGACGATCAGGATTTGCACCCGTTCGAACGACTGGTTCCGCCGATCCGAGCCGCCTCGCCGGCGCTCGGGTCCCTGGTACTCGGTCATCCGATCTCCTTTCGCGTCAACGGGATCGCCAGCCGGACCACCGTGCCCGCCTGGGGGCGGGATCGCACTTCGAACACTGCGCCGATCAGCTCGGCGCGCTCACGCATGAACTGGAGGCCGAAGTTGCGGCGTCCGCGAGCGGCAACGGCACCGGTCTCGAACCCTCGGCCATCATCATGAATCTCCAGGACCCATTGTCCATCGTCGATCATCGAGGCAACCGTCACGTTCGTGGCCGCCGCGTGCTTCCGGATATTCTGCAGGGCCTCCTGTAGCACGCGCAGCGCCACGGTCTGACTGGCCTCGGGGAGATCGCTCGTCGGGCCGCGGAGATCGGTGGTGACGTGCAGCTCGCCCACCGCAGACTGAGTGCTCACCGCGTCCTCGATCGCGCCGTCCAGACCGAGCTCTGCGAGGACGGGCGGTCGCAGCCGGCGGATGAAGCTCCGGACGTCGTCCAGCTCACGCCGTAGCAGCTCCCGGAGCATCCGGAGCTCGGTCCGCGCAAGCGGGTGGTCGGAATCGAAGACGCGATCGATGAACTCGACCTGGAAGATCGCGTTGGACAGCGCCTGGGCCGGGCCGTCGTGCACCTCCTTCGACATCCGGACCCGCTCGGCCTCCTGCGCTTCCACCAGCCGCATCTGTAGCTCGGCCGGCCCGTGGGGCAGCTCGATGTCGGTGATCAGCGAGCTGTCGCCGCGTTCCAGAAACAGCCACGTCGCCTCGAGGTTGCGGACGGCGTGGCCCAACCTGCCCAGCTCGGCCTCGCGGTGTCCGAGCGCGTCTCGCGCACGGTCGAGCTCGGCCCCGGCGCCCGGCGGCACCTTGTCGGCCCGCTCGAGCACCTCGAGACTGTCGCGCAGCTCCTCCAGGTGGGCGACCTCCTCGAGGTACGCCTGCCGGAACCGATCGCGAGCGGCGCGCACCGTGTTCGCGGCGTAGGCCAGCGCCTCCGTCGACTCAGCGAGCAACTCGTCGTACCGGCCCCCGGTGGGCACGCCACTGGCATCCATCGGAGTGAGTGTATCGGCCGTGCTCATGGTGCCGCGACCGCCGCTGCACCGACGGGACGGGTCTCCGCTACCCCCGCGCAGGCGATCCGGAACACGCGGACGTCCGCGATCGCCGCGGCGTCGGCCGGGTCGGGCGGCACCGGCAGCAGGACCTCCTGGAAGCAGGTGGCGTCCGGATCGGGACCATCCAGGATCGCCGGCCATGCGCCGCGCTCCCGGCTGGCCACGATCAACCAGCGAGCCCCGAACCGGGTGGCCAGGTCCAGCACGTCCGCGGGTGTCTCGTCCGGCAGGCCCAGGGTTTGCACACGGGCGGCCTCGGCCAGCCAGATCGGGAAGTCGTGGATGACCGGCGCGCTGCCGTCGAGGGGCGCACCCACCTCGGCCATCTCGCGCTCCAGCACCGCGTAGGTTCGCTGGGTGTCGCGAGCTCCAGCCCCGAAGCCGGGCAGCAGGGCCGCCGTGAACAGGGCGGATGCCGAAACCGCCAGCAGCGGCCCCAGCCAGGCCACCGGCCGCGTCCAGCCCAGCCGCCGGCCGACGGCCGCGATCAGCGCATCGAGCGCCCCGGCCGCCGAGACGAGCAGCAGAACGTGGACCGGAACGGCGGCATGGAGGAAGGTCCCCCAGGTGGTCGCCACCGGGAACAGCAGGCTGGTGACCAGGAACGTGACCGCGCTCAGCAGCAGCAGCGGGCGAAGCGCCCGATCGCGCGCCTGCCAGGGCAGGGCCACCGCGCCGATCAGGGACACCGGCACGCCCAGGAACAGCAGCACGCTGAACAGGTTGTGGCCCAGGCCGTCGATCCGCATCTGGAGCAGGGTGCCGGCGCCAACCGAGAGGTATCGAGCCAGGGTGGGCGGGTCGTTCCAGGCGAAGATGTCGTACCCGGTCACCGACAGCGCGTTGGACAGCGCCTGACCGGGCAGCGGGTTGCCGAACACGAGCCAGTCACGAACGGCCCAGGGCACGAACACGACCAGGCTGACGGCCGCCACCATGCCGATCAGCCGGCCACGGACCGCCTTCGTCTCACCTCGCCGTCGCCAGGCCAGCCAGGCCCAGACCAGGGCGAGCCAGGCCGCCTCGTTGCGGGTCAGCGCCGCCGCCCCCAGCAGGAGCCCGATCCCCAGCAATCGAGGGTCGGTGAGCCGGGCACCACGCGGGTCCCGGAGCACCCGCGTCATCAGCAGGCAGGCGCCAAGGGCCAGGGCGCCGAACAGCATGGTCGAATCGGGTAGCGCGGAATGGAGGACGAGCGGCAGGTAGACGGCAGCAGCCAGGCCCGTCCCGACCGCCAGCGTTCGGGCACGACCGGCCGGCAGCGCCCGCTCCGCGGCGAGGTCGGCGGCCAGCCGCCAGGCGAGGACGGCCACGATCGCGCCTGCGAGCACCGGCACGACCTGCGCCGCGCGCATCGCGGCCTCGAGCGAGATCGGCGACGGCCCGGCGACCAGCGCCATCGGGATCGCGGCCAGCAGCGACGGCAGCGGCAGCCACACCTCGAACGCCGGGCGCGGGAACACCAGCGGCGGCGTGCCGTAGCTCCACAGCGCGTCTGACACCAGGCCCCGGCCCTCGACCAGGTTGCGCGCCACCCCCACGTAGTAGGCCGTGTCTTCCGGCTTGGGGAAGGGGATCAGCGATGCCGCCGCGATCCTGACGGCCGCCGCCACCGCGAAGATCACGGCAGCGGTCAGCCACGCCTCGTGACGGATCAAGGAGCGCATCGCGGATCGTCGGACGAGCGGCACATCGGATACACGGCCACGTCCGCGTGCTGGAGGATGGGCGGCCCGATCCACGGCGGCCGCTCCCCGTTGGTCAGGATCTCGGTCACGGCGGGGACGGTGTCGCCCGGCTCGAGCACGAGCCACCGGGTGTCGTACGCGTCGCCGACCTCCTTGACCGTGATCAGCGGGTCGTTGACCAGCACAACGCCGGGGTGGCCGGTCCAGTAGCGGTAGCCGGCCGCGTCGATGGACATCACCCGGTCCGTGACGGGCGCTCCGGCCAGGTCCAGCGCGATCCCCACCGAGCGCATCCGCGCGGCGTTGGCCTCCCAGCCGCCGTGGACGATGACGGCGCCCAGGGCCGCGGCCAGCACGCCGAACCCGACCGCCCCCGCGACGAACACCCGGGCCGCCTGCGCGAAGTCCCAGCTCGGGCGGCGTCTGGCCGCCCAGCCAGCCGCGAGCACCACGCCCTCGAGCGCGAGGACGTATCCGTGGGGCGCCAGCGCCACCGCCGAGTGGATGAACGTGCCGCCCGGGACGTGGACCGCGGAGACCAGCGCGCTGAACGCGAACAGCAGGACGGCGTAGCCGAGATAGGGGCCGAACATCGCGTCGCGCCGCCGGCTCCACGCCCCGATGACCAGGAACGGGACCAGGATCAGGGCACACACCAGGACGCTGAAGATGAACGCCGCGGACACGAGACCGCCGATCCGCGTCAGCAGCAGCGGGATGAGACCCATGCCCAGCAGGTGATCGAGGCTGGCCGGCGTGGTGATGCTGTTCCACTCGCCGATGTTGCGGATGAACAGCACCTTGCCCGAGGCCGTCGACGGCGACAGCGAGCCGAACGTCGCCAGCTGACGCGGGTACCACGGCGCCATGACCACCAGAAACAGGGCCACCGACCCGAAGGCCGCGGTCCACGGGATGTGGCGTCCGCGCACGCGGTCCCAGAGGAAGGCGAGGCCGAGTACGCCCAGCACCAGCAGACCATCGTTGCGCGATAGCGTGGCCACGCCCGCCAGCAGGCCCGCGAGCGCGAAGTCGCGTCCGGCACGGGGTCGTCCGCTGAGCGCGCGCCCCGCCAGCCACAGCGAACCGGCCACCAGCGGCTGGTACAGGGAGAAGTTGTCCGGCTGGGCCATGAACACGAACGACATGGCCGGCAGCGCGGTCAGGATCGCCGCCCCCACCGAGACCCACTCGGGGGCTCCGGCGTCGCGCCCGATCGCCCATGCCAGCGGCGCCGCGAACGCGCCGGCGAAGGCGAACGGCAGTGCCGAGGCCATCGCGGTCGGGCCAAGCAGCCAGATGAACGGCACCTGGACCAGCGATGCGAGCGGCATCCAGTGGGCGTTGGACGGGATCGGCAGGACCGGATTGGCGGGGATCACCCCACCCACCTCGGCGAAGATCCAGACCACGTCCACGTTGAAGCCGTGTCCCGCGGCCAGCTGCCGCGCAACGTCCACGTAATAGAAGGAATCGGGGTAGGCGGGGTTGGGGAACACGGCGGCGACGAGCAGTCGGGCCACCAGGGCGAACAGGTAGAGCGCGACCGGGATGCGCACGGCTGGTGCAGACTAGCACCGGGGTTCGCCCCGACAGAGGGGTACGAATCGGCTACCGTGGACGTCACCCGGTGGGTCGCTGGGCCCCTGTCCCAGCGCGTATCGTCTCCCGCGTGATGTCAGTCGGCTCGCGCCCGAGCTCGTTCGTGCTGTCGCCGTCGGGGCGCAGGATGGTCTGGATCGTCCTGGGCGCCGGGTCGGTCATCGGCCTCCTGATCGGCCTGGGGGCGCTTCGGCTCCACCTCACGACCGACCCGCTGGCCGACGTCCACGCGTACTACGACGCGGGCGCGAGGCTCAACGCCGGACTCCCCCTGTACGACCAGGCCGCGACGACCAACGACCCCAGATTTTACCGGTACCCGCCCCTGCTCGCGATCCTGTTCCGGCCATTGGCCCTGTTGTCGTTCGAGGCAGCTGCCGCCGTTTGGATGGCCGTCCTGGGGGTGGCGACCCTGTTGACCGTGTGGCGTCTCAGCCGTGGCCTGCCGCTCCTGCTGGCCGCCGGGATGCTGGCCATGCCGATCCTGTGGACGCTCGCGATCGGGCAGGCACAGGTCCTCGTCACGCTGCTCCTCGCGTATGGCACGCCGTTGGGTGTCGCGCTCGCCGGCCATCTCAAGCTCACGCCGTGGCTGGTGGCGGTGTACTGGGTGGGACGCCGTGACCTGGTGACCGTACGGCGGCTGCTGGTGTGGGTTGTGATCATCGGACTCGCCCAGGTCGCCCTGGCGCCGCAGGCGACCATCGACTACCTGGCCTTCCCGTCACTGACCCAGGTGGGTGAGGTCGTCAACCTCTCGCCCTACGCCGTGTCGCCGCTCCTGTGGGTCCTCGTCGTGACGCTCGGGACCCTGCTCGCCCTGCGTCTGGCGCCGACGCGCTGGGGCTGGGCCGCCGCCGTTGCGCTCGGGGTGGGTGCCACGCCGCGCCTGCTGGGGTACCAGCTGTCGTCGCTCCTGGCCGCATTCGGCGGGCCTGACCATCGTCCCAACCGGCGTGAGGGAGGTTCGTGAGGCAGCGCGGCCCCGACCTCGGCCCGTGGCTCGTCGCCGGTGCCGTGGCGTGGGTGGGCCTCGCATGGCTGGGCTGGTCCCTATGGCAGGGCACGCCGCATCGGGCCGGCTTCGATCTCACGCTCCTGCTCGATGCCGCTCGCCGAGTGCTGGGCGGCCGAAGCCCCTACGACCCGGCGATGCTCTCCGGCACCGCTCCCCAGGCGACCGAGCTGTTCTACTCGTATCCCCCGCCCGTGGCCCAGGCGCTCACCCTACTGGCCTGGATGCCAGACGGCGTGGCCCTGATCGTCTGGATCGCCGGCGCGACGGCAGGACTGGGCGTGATCGCCGGCCTGATCGCGCGTGCTCTCGACGCTGACGGGAGGGGCGTGGCGGTCCGCGTCGTCGCCGCGGCCCCGCTCGTCCTGCCTTTCGGGATCGCGCTCCTGTTCGGAAACCTGGACGCGTGGTTCCCGCTCGCCTTCGGTGCGCTGCTGCTGGCGGTGTTGCCGGGGGCGTCGAGGCGGACGCAGCTGGCGGCCGGCGCAGCCATTGCCATCGCAACGATCGCCAAGCTCCACCCGGCGCCGCTCCTCCTGTGGGTGGCCGTCAGGGCCTTCCGCGATGGCGGCGGGGCCCAGGCGCGCGTCCTCGCGGCGGCGGTCGTCACCGGGCTGGGCGTCGTTGCGGTGAGCCTCGTCGTCGGCGGGCTCGGACCATGGCGGACTACGTCGGGGTCGTTCGGGCCGGCGCCGGCACGGGGCTCGTTGATTCGCGGAACGCCGGGCCGGTGTCGCTGCTGGGCCAGGCGACCGGTCTCGGCGGCGGCGCGCTGCAGATGGCCCAGGCCATCGTGTCGCTCGCCGTGGTGGCCGCGACGCTGCTCGCCGCCTGGCGAGTCCGCGAGCCGGTCACGAGCCTCGCCATCGCGAGCGCCATGTCACTGATGACGCTGCCCGTCACCTGGTACCACTACCCGGTGGCGCTGGTCCCGGTGGCGATCGCGCTCGTCATTCGCTATCCGGCAACGAGGTCGCGAGTCGTGCTGGCGACCGTCGTGGTGGATGCGGCAATCGCGTACCTGCCGCTGCTCTGGCTCGCTGTCGCCGTGCTGCTGGTGGCCTGCCTGGCGCCAGACGGTACCCGGACCCATGGCACTCCAGTCCCGGTTACGGGACGCACCACCGGGTTCTAGACTGCCTCGATGCCCTACAGCAGCCTCACCATCGTCCTGCCGGCGTTCAACGAGGAGGCCCGTCTCGGGCCGGCCCTCGATGAGCTGTTCGGCTACCTCCATCGCCGGGGCGATCATGCCCGCGATGGGCGGCCCGGGAGCGCACGAGCTGCCCGCCAACATCGACGTGCTGGTGGTCAACGACGGCAGCACGGACGGTACGGCCGCGCTGGTCCAGGCCCGGCCCGAGCTCGCCGCGGGCGAGCTCGCGTTGCTGAGCGTTCCCCACGGTGGCAAGGGTGCGGCCGTCCAGGCCGGGATGCTGGCCGCCCGCGGCGATCTGGTGGTCTTCGCTGACGCGGACATGGCGACGCCGCCTGATGAGCTCGCGCCGCTCGTGCAGGTCCTGGCTTCGGCCGATGCGGTCTACGGCAGCCGGATCCAGCCCGACGGCAGCGACATGCGCAAGTCCCAGCCGCCCTGGCGGCGGTCGCTGGGCCGCGCCTTCCACGCGCTCGCCTCGCTGTGGGTGGTGGGACCGGTGCAGGACACCCAGTGCGGGTTCAAGGGCTTCCGGCGACATGTCGCCCAGGACGTGTTCGCGCGGCAGCGGATCACCAGCATCGTGTTCGACGTGGAGGTCATCTTCCTCGTGCGCCGGCGCGGCTACAGCTGGACGGTGGTGCCCATCCAGTGGGCGGATCGTCGCGGCTCGCGCATGCACCCGGGCTTCCTGCTGGCTCTTCGGGTCGCCTGGGACCTGTTCCGGATCCCGTTCCTGCATCGTGACGTGAAACGGGTCGCGAAGGAGACCGGCGACCAGGCGACGGCCTGATCGGGGGCGGGAGATGAGGCTCACGGACGCCCTCTCCAGACTCCTGCCGCTGTTCGCGATCGGCGTGCTCGTGCTCACGGTCGGGGCCACGCTCGCGGTGGCTGGCGACACCCACGGCTATGACTTCCGGGCGTACTACGACGCCGCCGCCCGGGTGCTGCACGGGCAGTCCGCCTACGACCAGGCGTACGACCTTGCGGGGGCCGGCGGCCTGTTCTTCTACCCGCCGACCTTCATCCCGCTGGTGCTCCCATTCGCCCTGCTGCCGGTGGACGTAGCGACCTGGGCATGGACGGGGCTCATGCTGGCGGCGTTCGCGCTCGCGGTCGCCGCGATGCCGATCGCGTGGCGCACCCGCTGGTGGATCGTGCTGCTGGCCGGTTTGTCGTGGCCGTTCGTCTACAACATCAAGCTCGGGCAGGTGGGTCCGTTGCTGCTGCTGCTGTTCGCCTCGGCCTGGCGGTGGCGGGACCGACCGGTGGTGTTCGGCGTCGCGAGCGGGCTCGGGGCAGCGATCAAGGTCCAGCCGGGCCTCCTGCTGGTGTGGGCCCTGGTGCGACGCGAGTGGGGTGCCGTGCTTGCCGGAGCCGTGACGCTGGTGGGCCTGGCCGGCGTGGCCTTGCTCCTGACCGGTCCGGTGGCGTGGCCCGACTTCGCAGGCCTGCTGACCCGCGTGTCGCGACCCGATCGCGACCCCGCAGAACGTGACGCCCGGCGCGATCGCCTGGCAGCTCGGCGCGTCGCGGACGATGGCGGAAGCGATCCAGGTCGCGACCATGGTGACGGTGGCCGCCGTCTTCATCGTGGCCACGATCTGGCTGCCGGTGGAGGCGTCGCTCATGGTGGCGATCATCGCGACGCAGCTCGCGTCGCCGATCCTCTGGGACCACTACGCGATCGTGCTGCTGCTGCCGGTGGCCTGGCTGCTGGACCGCGGCCACGTGTGGGCCGTTCTGATCCCGCTGGTGACCCCGGTGTTCCTGGTCGGCACCACGCCACCGGTCGTCTACCCCATCGTGTTCGCGGCGACGCTGCTGGCCGTGGTGGTCGAGGGCTACCGGGATCGTGTGCGGTCGCTTCCGGTTTCTCGAGGCGTGCCGGCCCGTGCGTGAGGTCAACTGGCTCCGGCTCGGACGGGACGCGCTGGTCCTTCTCGGGATCCTCGCGGCGGTCGCGATGTGGTGGTTCTACACATTCGGAGGGCTGGGGCAGCCGGTCGACGTCCGCTACTACTGGGCGGCGGATCCCGGCCACCTCTATCTGCACCCGGAGCTGGCGGAGAAGAACGGGTACAACTATACGCCCGCCTTCGAGTACGTGGTCGGCTGGGGAAGGTTGCTCCCGTTCGACGTGTTCGTGGCGATCTGGCGGGCGATCCTGCTTGGCGGCCGTCGTCTACCTCGCCGGGCCGCTGACACTGCCGGTGCTCCTGACGGTCCCGGTCGCGTCGGAGATCAACGCCGGCAACATCCAGATCCTGCTCGCACTGGCGATCGTGCTGGGGTTCCGGTGGGCCGGGCGCGTGGGCGTTCGTGCTGCTGACCAAGGTGACCCCGGGAGTCGGGTTGCTGTGGTTTCTGGTGCGCCGTGAGTGGCGTCCGCTGCTGATCGCGGGTGGGGTGACCGGCGTCCTGTTGCTGGCGTCGCTCGTGACCCATGGCAGCCAGTGGCCCGGCTACCTCGACCTCATCACCAGCGGCGCGTCCCCGGCCGTGGCGCCCTACTACCTGCCGCTGTGGGTCCGGTTGCCGCCGGCGATCGCGCTGATCGTGATCGGCGCCCGGCTCGGCTGGCGCTGGACCGTGGTTGCCGGCTCCACGCTTGCGCTGCCGGTGTTCTACATCATCAGCTGGTCGATGCTGGTGGGCATGCTGCCGTTCGTGCGGGAAGCCGGCGGCCGTTGGCTCGCTGCGCACGGGTGGTCGCTGGAGCGCGCCGATCGGGGTCGCCGTGCGATGGCGGAGCCGAGGGTCTCAGCGTCGTGACAACTGCGATAGACGAGCCCGCATCAGCGAAGAGTTGGCCGGCGCCCTGGCTCGTCGCCCTCGCCGCGATCGGGGCCACGCTGCTGCTGGTGGTCGCCATCAACCGCTGGGCCACACCGTCTGACGAGCACGCCTACTGGCTGGCCGCTCAGCACCTGGCTGCGGGACAGCCACTCTATGACGCAACCGCCGAACCCGGCACCCCATACGCTTATTGGTATCCCCCACCCATTGCGCAGGCGCTTGCGCCGCTCACGCCGTTCATCTCGTCCGCGGCGTTCACCGCCGCGTGGACGGTGATGCTCCTCGCCTGTCTGGTGTTCCTCGGCAATCGGCGCGTGCTGGTCTCGCTGGCGCTCGTCGCCTACCTGCCCGTCGCCGTTGAGCTGTGGTTCCGGAACGTTCACCTGTTGCTTGCCGTGCTGATAGTCCTCGCCCTTCGCCGGTCGCCGCTGTTCTGGGTTCCGGCAGCAGCCATCAAGGTGACCCCGGTCCTCGGCATCCCTTTCCTGTTGGCGGCCCGCCGGTATCGCGAGGCCGCCCTGACCGTCGTCGTGGGTGGGGTGGTGCTCATGATCAGCCTTGCCCTCTCGCCCGATGTCTGGCGCCAGTTCTTGGACGTGGTCGTCAGCAAGGGAGGCACCAGTGGGTCGAGCCTGGTCCCTGTCCCGTTCCCGGTCCGCTTCGGGCTTGCGCTCGTGTTGGCCGTGGTGGCCGGCCGCCTGGGGGATCGCCGCGGCGAGGTGCTCCTCGTCGCTGCGCTCACGATCGGGAACCCCACGCTGTGGATGACGGCGCTGAGCCTGCTTGTCGCCGTCGTGCCCTTGTGGCGATCAGCCCCCAGCGACTATGCGGCAGGGGCCTCAGCAAAGAGGCCCACACGCTTCGCGATCCCCCTCCGCCGATAGAGCACGAACGCGGCCCCATAGCACACGGCAACGACCAGCAGCAGCGCGCGGAAGCCGGTTAGCAGGGCGACATACTCGAGCGCCCCGCCGAGCATCGCGCCCAACAGGTTCGAGGCGAACGCCATGTCCGCCTCCGCGGTGTCACGGAACGAGTAGGTGAACACGAGGTTGGCGAAGAACACGGGCGCGAACGCGATCGCGCTGGCGAGGACGTAGCGCAGCTCGGGGGGATCGATCAGCAGACTGTCGGCCGGGACGAGGTAGGCCACGGCGATCGATGCGAACAAGGCCACATAGAGCGGTACTGGACTCCGCGTGCTGATGCGGGCGTTCAGCAGGATGGCCAGCAGGACGCTCGCCAGGATGGCGAAGAACGCCATCGCGTTGACGATCCAGGTCGTTCCGAACAGCAGGCTGAAGGACACGAGGCTCTTGGTTTCGAGCAGCAGGAAGGCGACGCCGAGCGCGAAGAAATGTGGCTTGAAGCGCCCGATCGGCGTGTGGGTGACGCGTGTCGCGCCGAGGACGCTGGCCAGGGCCAGCAGCAGGAGGAAGCCGAGCGCCACCAGGTAGTAGGGGGCGATCTCCGGGACGCGCAGGTACAGGAACGGCCAGTCGTCGGTTGCCAGCTGCGGCGCGGGCTGCCCGACGCGCGGGACCGGATCCGAGCCATCGCCGGGCGGTGGAGCGCCGCCGAGCGCGTCGACCGCGGGGCCCGCTGCCAGGACCGCTTCCGCCGGTCCGACGAGGCGTACGAGGCGGTGCGGGCCGAACACCGAACCCAGCATCGAGTCGAGCTTCGCGACGATCCAGGGCTCGCGATACAGGTTGTACATCACGAACATGCCGTCGGGTGCGAGGTGGTCCCTGGCGGCCTGGAACGCTTCGGTGGTGAACAGGAACGACTCCAGCCGGACGTTGGACATCGAGCTCGCGAGCGTCAGCGAGTCGGTCAGGCCGAGGACGATCAGGTCGTACCGGTCGTTGGTCGCGTTCAGGAACGCGCGTCCGTCGTCGACGTGCACGGTGACGCGCGGGTCCGCGTAGACGCCCTCGGGATGGAAGTCCCGGCCGATCTCGGCCAGCAAGGGATCGATCTCGACCGCATCCACGTGTTGGGCGCCGCGCGCCAGGGCCAGGGCCACGTCCGATCCCGAGCCTGCCCCGATGATCAGCACGCGATCGTACGTTCGATCGGGAAACCATCGGTAGGCCTGGCTGTGCATCGGGCTCTGCGCGGCGGCCGTGGAGTCGAGCATCGTCTGGTGCGGGATGCCGTCCACGTACATCGCGTAGGGCGGCCCCGCAGCCGTGTTGCTGATCGAGGTCCTCGCTCCATCAGTCGTCCAGGCCGTGATGCGGTAGTACGGCGACCACATGTCCTCGCTCGCCCGGCCGACCAGGGCGCTCGAGACGATGACCAGCAGCATCGCCGCGCCACCCAGCGCCGACCAGGGTGTGGGGCCGGTGCCCAGCGCGAGCAGCAGGATCAGCCCGCCGAGGAACGCGAACCAGACCGTCGGGTCGGTGCCCAGGTACGACATGACCGCGAAGCTCGCGATCCCTGCCATCGATCCGGCGATGTCGACGGCGTAGGCGCGAAGCGGCGGCATCGCTTTGAGCAGCGGTCCGAGCGGCAGCGCGAGCGAAGCCGTGAGCGCCGTGACGAGCACGATCAGGAGCGGCAGGACGATGAAGTTCACGTCGGCGCTGTGCGATGCCTGGAGCCCGAAGAACACCTCGCTGGTGCCTCGGACCTGGACGTTGAGCTGTGCCCCGTACACCAGAAGCACCGTGGGCAGCAGGAGCAGGGGGAACGGCGACACCAGAAGGCGCGGTGCGCGTCGGCCGAGAAGGATTCCGAGCCCGATGCCCAGGAAGCTGGCCATCAGCAGGAAGTTCGTGAAGAAGCCGACGTACTTGACGTTCGCCGGGACCCAGCGGATCAGCAGCAGCTCCGCGAACAGCACGCTTGCGCTAGTCAGGAACAGGCGCACGGCCGGCCGCGCCAGGACGCCAACCGGAGGGATCGGGCGGCGGGGATCCGGAACGCGGAGCATGAGCGGAAGGGTAGCGGCGGGCCGAGGTTAGGCAATGGCCCATGTGGCGGTCATCCAGACATGGATCGCCCGGGTCTTCCGCCGTACCTCCGCTACCCTGCGTCTCGTGCTCCCTCCGCCGCAATTCTCGTCTCGGCGCCGCGAGTTGACGATCGGCATCTGCGTCGCCTTGGCGGCGTTCCTCGTCTACTGGCTGTCGAACCGGCTGTACGACGCGGGCCGCGGGGACCTGTTCTATCTCGCGGACTCGTTCCTCCACGGGCACACCTGGATCGACGTCGTGCTGGGCCCCAACGACGTGATCTACTTCGGCGGCCACGCGTACGTCCCGTTCGCGCCGTTCCCCGCCATCGCGCTGATGCCCCTGGTCGCCCTGATCGGCCCGGTGACCGCCGACCAGTGGGAGACCGGGATCAACGCCGGGTTGGCCGCGTTCGTCGTGTTCCTGGCGTGGTGGGCGTCGGGCCGGATCGGCGTCACCCGGTGGCGGGATCGCCTCGCGCTCGCGGTGCTGCTCGGCTTCTCGACCCAGGTGTGGTGGGTGACCACCCGTGGCGGCGTGTGGCACACGGGCCACCTGATCGCCCTGATCCTGACCCTGTTCCTGCTCGCCGAGATGTTCGGCCGGCGCCGGCCGCTGCTGATGGGCGTGCTGGTGGGGCTGGCGTTCCTGACGCGGGCGCCGGTGGCGTTCGCGGCCCCGATGGTGGCGCTGTGGCTGATCCCGGGGACCGTTGCGCTCCTGCCCATCCGGGAGACTGTGGGCGGCTGGCTGCGGCGGCTGCCCTGGCGCGAGTGGGTGCTGCTGGGCCTGGGCCTGGCGCCGGCCGTGCTGTTCTTCTTCTGGTACAACGAGGTGCGCTTCGGCGACCCGCTCGAGTCCGGCTACGCGTTGGCCACGCTGCCGCCCTGGCTCCAGGCGCTCCGCGACCAGGGCCTGTTCTCGCTGTCGCATGTGTCGATGAACATCGACTACCTGTTCCTCAAGGTTCCGACCCAGATCCCCGAGTTCCCGTACTTCCGCCCGGACGGCCTGGGGATGTCCGTGTTCATCACCAGCCCGGCGCTCCTGCTCGCGTTGTTCGCGCCCTGGCGGGACCGCCGCGCATGGTGGCTGCTGGTAGGTGCCGTCCTGGTGCTGATACCCACGCTGCTCTACTACGGAGGCGGCTGGCTCCAGTACGGCTACCGCTACTTCCTGGACTCCATCCCGTTCGTCTGGGCGCTGGTCGCGATGGGCATCGTTCGCCGCGGCTCCGTGCGCTGGTGGGGCTGGCTGCTGATTGGGTGGGGTGTGCTGGTGGGCCTGGGCGGCGTGTACTGGGCCTATAACCTGACGTGACGATCGGCCCGCTAAATTGGGTCTGAGGGTCGCCTAGGATGGACCTGCGACAGCGCGTGCGACGGCCTCCGAACTGTGGCGTCGCTTCCGAGATCATGGAGACGTCGATGGGACGTCCATTGAGTCCGCTCGCCAGGTTTGCATTCGTTGCGGCAACAGTGGCCATCCTGGTGGTCGCGGCAGCTGCATGGCTCGTGCGCTTCTACGCGGCCGCCATGAACGCCCCAGCAGTGATCGGCATGGACGCAAACCTGTACGTTGAGCAGGCTCGCTCGTGGCTCGCTGGTGACGGTTTCTACCGGCCATGGCAGTTGGTCGGACAGCCATACGTAGTAGAGGGCGGCTCGGTGACCTACCCTCCAACGATTCTGTTGCTGCTGCTTCCGTTCACGACTGGCCTGCCCAGGATCCTGTGGTGGCTCGTTCCTTTGGGGACGATTGCCTTCTCGCTTGTTCGGATGCGGCCCGCAGTCTGGTCATGGCCCGTCCTCGCGGTCGCGCTCATCTATCCTCGAACGTGGGTCGTTGTCGCCCTGGGGAATCCGTCGATGTGGGTCCTCGCTGCCATCGCCGCGGGACTCGTATGGCACTGGCCGGCAGCCCTCGCGTTCCTGAAGCCAACCTTCGCCCCATTTGCACTAATCGGGATTCGGCGGCGCTCGTGGTGGATCGCTCTGGCCATGATCGTGCTGGTTTCGCTGCCATTTGGGCCGATGTGGCTTGACTATGCGACGGCGATTGAGAACGCTGGTACCTCTCGTGGCTTGGAGTATCTCCTCGGGGAGTGGCCGATCGCCGCCGCACTAATCGTCGCGTACGCGGCTCGTGCGAACCGAACTGACCTCGCCGATACTTCCGAACCGTCGCCGATCGACCGTCACGGCGCGATTGCCGCGAAGGCAACCTGCCAGCCACCAGCGAGGGCCGACCGGCGCGTTGAGGATGTGACGCAGCCCAGACCGAACGATTGACCGGCATGTAGAACGCGACTCGCTGACTCGGCCCCTGACGTTCGGTGGGTGGCATCAGACTGCCGACACGATAGGGTGTGCGCGTGTCAGCCGCCATCGCCAGCGACCCACGCTTCATTCGCATCGGGCGATTCGCCGCGATCATCATCACGTGCCTGCTGCTGGTCGTCGGCGCGTGGGAGGCCGAGATCATCACCCGGGCCGCACGGAGCGGCAATACGATCGCGGTCGGCTACGACCTCAACCTCTACCTGGACCATGCGCGGCGGTGGTTGTCCGGTGGGAGCTTCTACCTGCCCGGGCAGACGTCAGGCAACCCCTACCAGATCGAGCTCATCAACGGCAACACCTACCCGCCGGTCCTGCTGTACCTGCTATTGCCCTTCGTGTGGGGCGTTCCACTGGTTTTCTGGTGGGTGATCCCGATCGTGGTCGCGGCGGCCGCGATGCGGGCGTCCAGGCCGGTCTGGTGGGCCTGGCCGATCGCGGCTGCGGTGTTCGTCTACCCGCGCACCTGGAACCTGGTCGTCATGGGCAACCCAGCGATGTGGGCCATCGCTGCTGCCGTTGCCGGCGTGGCCTGGGGATGGCCGGCGATCGGCTCTGCGCTCAAGCTCACGTTCACCCCCCTGGTGCTCGTAGGCTTCGGACGCCGGGGTTGGTGGCCCGCACTCGGGATTGGCTTCCTGCTGTGTCTGCCGTTCGGCGCCATGTGGCTTGACTACGCAACCGCGCTGGTGAACGTCCGCACCTCGTGGGGACCTGACTACCTCCTGGGGGAGTGGCCGATCGCCGGGGCGTTGGTGCTTGCTGCAGCATCCCGGCGGATCCGTCTCTCCGGGTGGCTGACGGCCACGTGATATCGGTAAGGCGGGCCTGGCTCGTCTTCGCCGGCCTCTCGATCTTCGTCGTGGTGTGGCTGCAGTGGCTGTCGGCAGATCTGACGTTCGTTTCCGATGACTGGCTCATTCTGTCGCGGCGCTCGCTCGACGTCTCGTCGCTGCTCACGCCGTTCAACGAGCATCTGTCGCTGATCCCGATCGCCCTCATCGTGGTCCTGCGAGACACCATCGGCCTGGGGACGCATCCCGTCTATCTGCTCGTCATCCAGGTTCTCCACGTCGTGGCGGCTGCCGGGATCCTGGCAGCCAGCCTTCGCTATCGGCCTCCGGCCGTGGCGGTCGTCCTGGCCATGCTCGCCCTGCTCATGGGCCCGGGCGTGGCCAACCTGCTGTGGGCATTCCAGGTCGGAGCGGTGATCTCGACTGCGGCCGGTGTCTGGGCACTGGTTCTGCTCGACGGGCCACGCCCAAGACCCCTGTGGGGTGCGGTCCTGTGCGCCACCGCCGTCGCGTCGTCGTCGTTCGGCGTCCCGTTCGCCCTGGCCGCAGGAGCGCTGGCCGTCCTGCGGAACGATCAGCGTGCCATCGCCGCCCTTGCCGCGGTAGCTGCCATCTACGGCACGTGGTACCTCGCCTTCCACTCGCAGGCTCCCGGTCTGTGCGAGGCGCCCGGGACGCCCGGTCTCTTGCTGAGCTCGGGGCCTTTTGTCTTCGCCGGCCTCACGTATGCCGTTGGCGCTCCACTTGGCATCGGCCTCGATACGCAGGCGCTCGTCTTCATCGCGGCGGTGGTTGCGGCGTTCTGGCTGACGGCCATCGCGCTCGGGATACGGTCAGGGTCGAGGCCGTGGCTGGCGGTCGCCTCGGTCGCTGGGCTCGCGGCCATGGCAGTCCTGCTGGCATGGAGCCGCGGCTGTCTCGGTCTCCAGTCCGCCGGTGAGTCGAGGTATGTCTACGTCACGGGGATGCTGGCGCTGGTGGGAATCGCGGCGACGCCCGTGCCGAAGAGGCTGTGCCGGCAGGTCAGCGGGACTACGTCGGCGGTCCTCGTTGCTGGGGCAATCGTGGCGATCGCGGGGTTGCACGTCCATGCCGTCATCGACACCCACGCGGCGTATCTGGAGACGTCGCGGGTGATGCGCGCCGGCGTCGCAGTGGCGTTCGAGCCCGGGGGCCTGATCTGCCAGACGAGCCCGTATCGAGTCAACGAGCTGACGTCGGACATCGCGTACCTGCCTCCGCCCTCATGGCTGCGGGAACTGTTGGGCGAAGCCACAACGCTGGACCCACCCTCGTGGGTCACCAGCAACTGGCGGCCGTCGGACGAGCTGATCGCCGAGGTGCGACACATCATGTGCGAGACGCCTGCCGGGCCCGATGCCTGAGGCGTTGCGTTCTGGCCGCGGCGCCTGGTTGCCTCCGCAACCACATCCCGTGCCCGGTGCTATCCTCGCGAACGTGCCCCCCGCCATGACCGACGATCCTCCCTGTTCGCCGGCCGTTGGTGACCAGGCGTCACCTTCGGCCGTGACCGGCTCCCTGCGCGCCGTCCGCCGCCCGTTCGATGCGATCGATCCGGCAGCCTGGGACGCGCTCTCCGTCGCCAACCCGTGGGCCACGCCGTTCTCGGGCTGGGCGTTCCACCGCGCGTGGTGGGACGCGTACGGCGCCAACGCCCACGAGGAGACGCTGGTCCTCGTCCCGGCCGACGGTCCCGACGACGCCCAGCCCGCCGGGATCGTCCCGCTCATGCATCGCCACGAGGTGGAGCCCGGCGACCTCGCGCTCCACACGTCGATGCGCCATGCGGACGGATCGAACCTGACGCCCGTCGCGCCCGAGGCCAAGGCCGTGTTCTTCGGCGCCTCGTATCACGCGGACTACGCGACCCTGCTGGTCGCGCCCGCCAACCTGCGCTCCGCGGCCGATGCGCTCGCCGCGTACTGCGCCTCCGCCGGCGACCCGGCGCACCCGGGGCCGTGGGACGCCATCGACCTGCGGCGCCTGCGGTGCGCCGATCCCACCACCGATGCCCTGGCGGACGCCTTCGGGCGGCGCGAGATCTCGCATGGCTGGACGATGAACGTGGAGCAGGAGGACGTGTGCCCGGTCGCCGTCCTGCCCGCGGGCGGCTCGCTCGACGACGTGATGGGCACGCTGGGCAAGAAGGAGCGCCACGAGATCCGGCGCAAGGTCCGCCGGGCCGAGGCGGCCGGCGAGGTTCGACTCCTGGACTCGACGGATCCATTGGCGGACCTGCCGGCATTCATCGACCTCCATCAGAAGCGCTGGGGTGTGGACGGGCTGTTCCCGGACACGCCGGGCGGTGCCCAGAGCCGGGTGTTCGTGCGCCGCCTGTTCGAGCTGGCCGGCCCGGACGGGCCCGTGCGGCTGGCGTTCCTGACCGTCGGCGGCCGCCGGATCGCCGCCGGGCTGACGTTCGAGACGGCGGACAGCCTGCTCTACTACAACGCCGGCGTTGATCCCGATGCCCGCGAGCTGTCGCCGGGCGTGCTGATGATCGAGCGCTACCTGCGGCGGGCGCTCGAGCGCGGCATCACGCGGCTCGACTTCCTGCGCGGGGACGAGCCCTACAAGTACGAGTGGGGTGCGGCGGACGAGCCGATCCGGCGCGTTCTCGTGCGGCGGACGGCCGGCCGATGAGCACCGTGCTCGATCGCAACCCCTGCCTCCCGGTTCGGCGGCCGCTCGTGTCCGGACCCGATCGGATCCGCGTCGTCGAGATCATGGCCACCGGCACCAACGGCGGCGCCCAGGAGCATGTCTACAACCTCGTCTCGCGCCTCGATCGCGACGCCTACGACGTGTCGGTGGTGTCCCTGTCGCCCGGCAGCGGGGCGCGCAAGATCGAGCGGCTCGACGTCCCGGTGACGGTGATCGACGAGCCCGACGACGCGATCGCCACCGGCGTCCTGGCGGCGCACCTGGCCGACGTGCGGCCGGACGTGATCCACAACCACATGTACCGGGCCGAGGTCGTGGGCACCAAGGCCGCGATCGCGCTGGGCGAGGCGGGCCTTCGCCGGCCGTGGGTGATCTCCACCGTCCACTCGTCGCGCGTCCGCGCGTGCGAGGACCAGGATGAGATGCGCCGGCTGACGCCGTCGATCAACCACCTGATCGTGGTCTCGGACGCCATCGACCGCAAGGTGGTCGCCGAAGGCCGGACGGCCGCGCCGCGCACGCTCATCTACAACGGGGTGGATCTCGAGCGCTACGACCACCAGGAGCCGTGCTGCACGCTGCGCGAGGAGTTCGGGATGGAGCCCGAGTCGCAGATCGTGGGTGTGGTGGGGCGCCTCGAGCTCGAGAAGGGTCACCCGACGCTGCTCGAGGCGTGGCCGCTGGTGCTGCGCGAGGTGCCGCTCGCCTATCTGATGATCGTGGGCGAAGGCAGCCGGCTGGACGGGCTCCAGGAGACGGCGCACGAGCTGGGGATCACGCGGCACGTGGTGTTCACGGGACGGCGCGACGACATCCCGGCCGTGACCGCGGCGTTCGACGTGGCCGTGCTGCCCTCGTACCGCGAGGCGCAGGGCCTCACGATCCTCGAGGCGATGGCGCTGTCGCGCCCGGTGGTGGCGTCCAACGTGGGCGGCATCCCGGAGATGATCGAGGACGGGGTCACGGGGCTCCTGGTCCCGCCGCACGATCCGCCGGCGCTTGCCGCCGCCATCGCGCGCCTGCTGCGGGACCACCAGCTGGCCGACGTCATCGGCCGTGCCGGGCACGACCTGACCCACGACCGGTTCTGCGTCCAGCTGATGGTCAACGCGATCCAGGATCTGTACGACGAGGGGGCGCGGGCGGTGCGTCCGCGCGAGGTGGTGCCGGTCGCGGGCTTCTCGTCGGTCGCGGCCAGCTAAGCGATCCGGGCTCGGGCCCGGGCGGCCCCAGATCGGCGGGCGTACCTTCGGGTGATGCCCCGGTGCACCGAGGCACCTACCATCGGGGCGTGCAACGAACCGGGGTGTCGCCGCTCCTGAGCCGATTGGCGCGCGACGGGTATCTCGCGCTGGCCGCGGCCTTCCTGCTGCTGCGGCTTCTCCAGGTGCCGCCATGGGATCAGAGCGTGGATGCGTACGCGTACTGGACGACGCGGAGCGGACCCATGTACGACGCGCAGACGGCGGGTTCGCTGGGCGCCTATCTGTACTCGCCCGCGTTCGCGCAGATCCTGGCGCCGCTGACCTGGCTGCCCTGGCCCGTGTTCGTGACGCTTTGGACGGCGCTCAACCTGTCGCTAGTGTGGTGGTTGCTCGGGCGCTGGTCGCTGCCGGCCATGCTGTTCCTTCCGATCCCGTTCGAGATCATCTCGGGCAACGTGCACTTGCTGTACGCGGCCGCGATCGTGCTGGGCTTCAGGGTCTCCGTGACCTGGGGGCTGCCGGTGCTCACGAAGGTGACCCCGGGGGTCGGGATCCTCTGGTACGCGGTGCGCCGTGAGTGGCGGGCGCTGACGTGGGCCCTTGGCGTGACCGGCGCCATCGTGGTCATCTCGTACCTTGCCGACCCGACCGCCTGGCGCTCTTGGGCAGGCATCCTGACCGACAGCTCCAGCACGCCGTCGACCGTCGGCTGGTACCTGCCGGTCGCGCTGCTGTACCGGCTTCCCGTCGCGGTGGCCGTCGTCGCGTTTGCCGGCTGGACCGATCGCCGCTGGCTGCTGCCGGTCGCCGTGACCCTGGCCATGCCGGTGCTGTGGCTGAACAGCCTGGCCGTGCTGGCGGCGTGCGTGCCACTGGCGCGGAGGACGCCGACGGGTGCGCCGACCGCGGCTGCGATGACGGTCGCTGCCTCGAGGCTTGGCTGATGGAGAGGCCCGGCGCTCGCATCGCCCTGGTCGGGTTCGCGCTCGTGATCGTCGGCGCGTATGTCGTGTTCGCGATCGCCAACGCCTCGTACACCTTTGGCTGCGACTACCTGACCTACGATGCCGCGGCTCGCCGCCTGCTCGCCGGTTCACCGGTCTATGACCTGACGGCAACGCAGACGGGCAGCTGCGGCCTGTATCAGTACCCACCGAGCTTCCTGGTCCTCGTGCTGCCCTTCACTGTGCTGTCCCCGGATGCGGCCGCCTGGGTCTGGATCGCCGTCTCGATGATCGCGCTGGTAGCCGGCACGTTCGCCATGCCGATCCGCTTCGAGAGGCGGGTCATCGTCCTGGTGCTGGCTGGCACGAGCTGGCCGTTTCTGTACGGACTGCGGATCGGTCAGGTCGAAGCCCTCCTGTACCTCCTGTTCGTTCTCGGCTGGCGGTGGCTCGATCGGCCCACCTGGCTGGGTGCAACGATCGCCATCGGAGCGCTGACGAAGCTCCAGCCGGCCCTCCTCGTGCTCTGGGCCCTGCTCACGAGGCGATGGCTGGCGGCCGTGGTGGCCGTCGTCCTCGGCGTCGGGGCGGTGGCAGCGGGCCTCCTGCTAAACGCCCGGCTGTGGCTCGATGCCGTGACGGTCATCCGAACGATCTCCGGCAGCGCAGCCGACGTCGGCGCCAACATCGCACCCGCCGCGATCGCGCTCCAACTCGGCGTCGATGCCTCCGTATCCTCCATGTTCGGGCTCCTGCACACGGCGGCGGTCATCGGCCTGGTCCTCGTTGCCTCACGGCGGGTCAGTGCTGACGCGTCGTTCCTTGCGACCGTGCTGGCATCGCAGCTGGTGTCGCCGATCCAGTGGACGCACTATGCGGTGATGCTCTTCCTGGCAATCGCGTGGCTGCTCGAGCAGCGGCAGCATTGGGGATTGCTGGCCGGGCTCGTGCTCAACATGATGTTCGTGGGCTTCACCCCTCCGGTGCTCTACCTGGTGCTCGCAGATGCACTGCTCGTCGCGACGGTCTGGGTGGGGCGGATCCGGACCCAGCCGATGGCCTCTCGGATGCCCGTCATTGTCGATGGCTGAGCTCCCGCGCTGTCGCACGGTCCAACGAGCCGGCTGATGCGGCTGACGTTCGACCGCCTGTGGGCTCTGCTCGCCCTTGGGCTCCCGGCCCTGCTGGCGCTTCTGGTGCCGCTGCCGGCCGTGGATCTCGCGTACCAGGTCCGCGCCGGCGACGACATCCTGCGGTCAGGCGCACTGCCTGGCGTTGACACCTACACGTTCACGATCGCGGGTACGCCGTGGACGGACCAGCAATGGCTGGCCCAGGTCCTGCTGGCTGCGGGGTACCGGTTCGGCGGCTGGGAGCTGCTGGCCGTGGTGCGTGCGGGCACGGTGGCGGCGATCGTGGGCCTGCTGGTCGCCGTCGCGATCTCGCGTGGCGCCGCGCTCAGGACCGCCGCGATCCTGTCGCTCCTGGCCTTCTTGGTCGCGGTTCCGGCCCTCGCGCTCCGCCCGCAGCTGTTCGGCATGGTGCTGTTCGCCCTGCTCCTGATGCTCGTCGCGCGGCGCCACCGTCGGCCGCGCGCGTATTGGACGGCTCCGATCATCGTCGCGCTGTGGGCGAACCTCCACGGGAGCTTCGTGCTCGCGCCCCTCCTGCTGGGGTACGCGTGGCTGGACGACATGGCCCGCGGCACCAGCTGGCGCGGCTCGCTGGCGGTGCTGGTTGTGGGAACGGTCGCGACGCTGATCAACCCCTACGGCCCCAGCGTGTGGGCGTACGCCGCGGGGATCGGGACGGACCCGACGATCACCAACCAGGTGAGCGAGTGGCAGCGGACGAGTCCGCTCACCGTCCAGGGGCTGCTGTTCTACGGCTCGGCGGTGGCCGGCCTCGCCGTCGCGATTCGGGGCCGCGCGGCGCTGCGCTGGCCGGACTGGCTGTGGATTGGCGGTCTGTTCCTGATCGGCGCCTGGGCGGAGCGGGGGGTGGCCTGGTGGCCGCTGGGGTTGGTGTACGTGCTCGCCCCGACGCTCGCCGACATCGGCGTGCCCTCCCGCGTCGCTCGGCCGAGCCGGCTCAATGCGATCGTGGCAGCAGCGATCGCATTGATGATCGTCGCCGCATTGCCCTGGTGGCGGCCGGCGGATCCGCTGACCGGGCGGACGGGGCTGCTGAGCTACGCGCCCTCAGGCCTGGCGAGCCACCTTCGGACGTCGGCGGCAGCCGGCGCGCGGGTGTTCGCACCACAGCCGTGGGCGTCGTGGTTCGAGTGGGCTGTGCCCGACGCTCGCTACTTCGTCGATTCGCGGTTCGAGCTGTTCCCGGCGGACGTCTGGAACGACTACGGCTCGGTCACGGACGGCGGGTCCGAGGCCGCAGCCCTGCTTGATCGATGGCAGGTGTCGCTGCTGGTCATCCGAGCCGGGGAATCCGTGCCGACGGGCTGGACCACCGTGTACGGGGACGCCGACGGCTCGATCCTCACGAGAAAGGCGGCTATGGCACGGCCTGTGGCTGGTATCTTCCGGGGGGCGGAGCAAGGGACGGACAGGCACGTGGCTTGGGTCCGTTCACGGGGAAGTGATCGGATGGCCGGCGAGGTGACTGCGGTGAAGACATCGGCGAAACGCAGCCAGCCCGATTTGCTCGACATCGTCGTCCTCGGCGGCGGCGGTCACGTCGGGTTGCCACTGAGCCTCTCGTTCGCGGATGCGGGCCTCCGCGTCGGTGTGTTCGACATCAACCAGGAAACCCTCGACGCCATCCACCGTGGCGAGATGCCGTTCCTCGAGAACGGCGCGGACGCCCTGCTCGGCCAGGTGCTTGACAGCGGCCGGCTGGAGCTGGGCGCCTCGCCCGAGATGATCGGTCGCGCGGACACGGTGGTGGTCGTGATCGGGACCCCGGTGGACGAGTTTCTCGGGCCATCGATGCGCGTGTTCGATCGGGCTGTCGACCAGATCGCGCCCCATCTGCGAGACGGGGCGTTGGTAGTCCTGCGGAGCACCGTCTATCCGGGCACGACCGAGTTCGTGACCAGCGCGCTCGCAGACCGCGGATGCCGGGTCGACGTCGCGTTCTGCCCGGAGCGGATCGCGGAGGGCCACGCCCTCGAGGAGCTGCACTCGCTGCCCCAGATCGTGGGCGCGGACGACGATCGAGCGGCCGAGCGAGCGGCTGCGCTGTTCGGGCGTCTGGCCGCGAAGACCATCCGGACCTCCAGCAAGGAGGCCGAGCTGACCAAGCTGTTCACGAACACCTGGCGCTACATGAAGTTCGCGGTCGCGAACCAGTTCTTCTCGATCGCCGATCAGGCGGGCGTCGACTACACCAACGTCCTGCGCGCCATCCGCGAGGACTACCCGCGGGCGGCGGACCTGCCGGGTCCCGGCTTTGCCGCCGGTCCATGCCTGTTCAAGGACACGATGCAGCTGGCCGCGTTCACATCAGATCACTTCCCGCTCGGTCAGGCCGCGATGCAGATCAATGAGGGCATGCCGGCGTACATCGTGTCGGCCCTGGAGCGGCGGCACGGCACGCTTCGCGGCCGGACGATCGGCATCCTGGGCATGGCGTTCAAGGCGGAGTCGGACGACATCCGCGCATCGCTCAGCTTCAAGCTGCGCAAGCTGCTCGAGTGGGCCGGGGCGACCGTGCTGGCCACCGATGAGTACGTAACCGATGACCGACTCATTCCGCTGGACGAGGTCCTGGAGCAAGCCGACACGATCGTGATCGGCGCCCCGCATCGCGCCTACCGATCGCTCGACCTGTCCGGGCACGAGGTGGTGGACGTCTGGAACGCGACCGGGAGCGGGATCCGGATCTGAGGCGGCTGGGACACTGAAGCGCCTGCGAGAGGGGTGCTGGCCATGGGGGTGCTGGGGCCGGGGCAGGCTTTCGGCGGCGCGTCGGTCGCGAGGACGTCGGGGCCGCCGATCGAGGACGGTGGCGACCAGGTCGGATCCGTGCCAGCCACGACCCGGCGGCTGCGGATCCGATACCTCGGCGAGCTCCCTGCTCGCTGGACCTGGCTGCCATCGTTCGTCATCACCCTGGCGGCGCTCGTCGTCGCGTGGCCGTTCCGGACCTACCCGCTCGTTGGTGTCGACCTGTCGTGGCACGTGGCCCTCCATCAAGCATTCACCGACGGGCTGCGATACGGACGGGACATCGTGTTCACGTACGGGCCGCTCGGCTTCCTGGGCAGACCGACACCGTTCGTGGGGCCGACCAGCGCGCTCGCGTTCGTCTCGGTGGCAGCGCTGTTGCTGGTGGCCGGCGCGCTCATCGTGGGCGCTTCCCGGCGGCTGTTCCCACTGCCGCTGGCGGTGCTCGCGGCGCTCGCGTTCGGTCGCGTCCTCGTCTTCGTCCAGCCGTTCGAGGTCCTGCAGTGGCTCGCGTTCGCGCTCGGGGTGGCGCTGCTGCGTCCGGACCGTGCGGACCGGCGAGGGTGGCTCCCGGTTGCCGCGGCCGGGTTGGTGGCGATCGCGGTCCTGGGCAAGGTGGATGTAGGCGCGTTCCTTGCCGCGGGTGCTGCCGTCGTGGTCCTGGCGATCTCACCGCGACGCCCGCGGGACCTGACGATCTACCTGGTTTCCCTGGGCGCCTGGGTGGTTGGCGGCTGGCTGGCGCTCGGTCAGCAGCCGCTGGACCTGGTTGCGTACGGGCGCGACTCGGTCGACATCATCTCGGGTTACTCGGACGCGATGGGCGTGGTTCATCCCGGGCTGCGCTGGCTGGCCGGGGTATTCGCGGTGCTGGCCGCGCTCCTTGTGGCGGTGACGTACCAGACGTCGCGCGCCTGGGCGCGTCCGCGGCGGCTGGCCCTGGCCGGGCTGCTCGGTGTGCTGCTGTTCGCGCTGTGGAAGCAGGGGTTCGTCCGCGACCATTTCGAGGCCTCGTTCGCCGCCCTCGCGCTGACGATGCTGCTCATGACCCCGCGATCCCTGCCCAGGTGGGGATCGGCCGCTGTCCTGGTGGCCGCCGTCGTCGGCGTGATGGCCGCCGCTGAGACCGCGCCGGCCAGGTACCTCGACATTCCCGCGTCCGTGGGCCAGCTGTCACGGCAGGCGACGGGTCAGCCTGTTGCCGTGGCGATGGGACGCGGCCGCGAGCCGCACTCGAAGCCAGCTTCAGGCGGCGTTCAAGGTCCCGCCCGACATCGTCGCGCAGCTGGCGGGCCGTACGGTCGCCATCGAGCCGTACCTCGCCGCCGTCCCGACCGCGTATCCGGGCTTCGTCTGGCGCCCAGAGCCGGTCTTCCAGTCCTACTCGGCCTACACGCCCTACCTGGACGAGCTGAACGCGGACCTCCTCCGCTCGCCGGACCGCCCGGAGCGGATCCTGCGTCGCTTCTCGCCCCGGACGAGCGGGACGCCGACGATCCCCCACGACGTCAACGAACGCAACTACTGGTTCGAGGCTCCGGCTGCCACCCTTGAGCGCCTGTGCAGGTACCGTGAGATCGCGGCCGGCGCGACCTGGCAGCTGCTCGCCGACACCGGCCTTGCCTGCGGTCCGAGCCACGTCATCAGCACCGTGGCTGCGGCGCGCGGCGAGGCGGTCCCGGTGCCGGCGGCTCCCGCGACGGGCGACATCGTGATCGTCCGCGTCCACGGGCTGGACGACGGTCTCGTCGGCAGGGTGCGCTCCACGCTCTGGAAGGGTCCGGAATGGCAGGCAACGCTCGACGGGGTCCGCTATCGTCTGGTCGCGGCCACGGCCGGGGACGGGCTCGTCCTGTCCGTTCCCGCCTCGGCCCAGGGTTCAGTGCCGTTCCAGTTCGGGAACCCGATTCGGACCATCTCCATCCGGCAACGCGGATCGAGCGGTGGCGGCGAGCTCACCTACGAGTTCGAGGCCGTGCCGTTGCCCAGCCCGTAGGCCTCATCAGACAGGAAGAGACGTGATGCGAGCTCTCGTCACCGGCGCAGCCGGGTTCATCTGCGGCTACCTCGTCGAGGAGCTGCTGGCCGCCGGCCACGAGGTGGTCGGGCTGGACAACTTCAGCAAGTACGGTCGGGTGGCGAAGTCGTACGACGGCCACCCGCGCTACCGATTCGTGGAGGGCGATGCGAAGGACGTCGCGCTGCTGACGGAGCTCGCCGCGGACGTGGACCAGGTGGTCGCGGCGGCCGCCATGATCGGCGGCATCAGCTACTTCCACGAGTTCGCGTTCGACCTGCTGGCCGAGAACGAGCGGATCCTGGCGACCACGTTCGAGGCGGCGATCGAGGCCCATCGCGCCGGCCACCTGCAGCGGATCGTGGTGCTGTCGAGCTCGATGGTGTTCGAGTCCGCGACGGTCTTTCCCACGCCCGAGGGCGCCGAGCGGACCTCCCCACCGCCGATCTCCACCTACGGCTTCCAGAAGCTCGCGTCCGAGTACTTCGCCCGCGGCGCCTGGGAGCAGTACCAGCTGCCGTACACGATCCTGCGCCCGTTCAACTGCGTGGGGATCGGGGAGCGGCGGGCGGCTCGCGACACCGACATCATGAGCGGCAACGTGAAGCTCGCGCTGTCGCACGTCGTGCCCGATCTCGTGCTCAAGACGCTCAAGGGCCAGGACCCGCTCCACATCCTGGGGGAGGGCAACCAGGTCCGCCACTACACCTACGGCGGCGATCTCGCGCACGGGATCCGGTTGGCGATGGAGTCTGATGCCGCGGTCAACGAGGACTTCAACCTCTCCACGGCGGCCTCGACGACCGTGCTCGAGCTGGCCCAGGCCATCTGGGACAAGGCCAACGGCGGTGAGAAGCCGTTCCGCTATGTGACCGACCCGCCGTTCGAGCACGACGTGCAGCTCCGGGTGCCCGACGTGCGCAAGGCGCGCGACGTACTCGGGTTCGAGGCGACGACCACGCTGTCGGAGATGCTCGACGAGGTGATCCCGTGGATCAGCACGGAGATGGAGGCAGGCCGCCTGTGACCGCGGCGCGGGAGGGCCCCGAGCTCTCGATCGTCGTGCCCGTGTTCAAGGAGGCCGAGGCGGTCGACCCGGTGCTGCGCGCGCTCACGATCGCGGTCGTGACCAGCCACGAGATCCTGGTGGTGTACGACTTCGACGAGGATCCGACGGTGCCGGTCATCGAGCGCCTCCACGCGGAGCTGCCGGCCATCCGGGGCCTGCGCAACGACCTCGGGCGCGGCGTGCTCAACGCGATGAAGGCCGGGATCGCGGCGGCACGCGGTGACTACGTCCTGATCTCGATGGCGGACGGCTCGGACGAGCCGCACGTCGTGGACCGGATGGTCCAGCTCGCGCGGGACGGCGCGGACGTCGTGAGCGCGTCGCGCTACATGGCCGGCGGGCACCAGGTTGGCGGGCCGCTGCTGAAGCGACTGATGAGCCGCACGGCCGGGCTCACGCTCCACTGGTTCGGCGGCGTCGCCACCCACGATCCCACCAACAACTTCAAGCTCTACAGCCGGCGGTTCCTGGCCGCCACGCCGATCCGGAGCGAGGCCGGCTTCGAGCTCGCTCTGGAGCTTACCGTCAAGGCCACCATCACCGGCCGCCTCGTGGCCGAGGTGCCGACGACCTGGCGCGACCGGACCGAGGGCCAGAGCAACTTCAAGCTCCGCCAATGGCTGCCGCACTACCTGCGCTGGTACCGCGTGGCAATGCGGGCGAGGTGGCTGGGACGCCGGGAGCGACCCGCCGAGCGTTGATCGGGCGCGGCGCCGGCCTCGCCGGGCTCGTGATCAGGCCAGATACGGGCGCGGCTCCCGCGTTCCGGGATCGACGATGAGCCGCCCAAGCGCGTACGCGGCGGCCCCGGTGATCACGATCGCGCCAACGATCGAGATCAGGCGGACCTCCGGGATCGTCCAGCCCTCGGGCGGGAACATGACGATCAGGTTGGCCGCGAACGCCACCGCGAACCAGGCGAAGGTCGTCAGCACGCCCGGGCGCCCCACCGCGAGCAGCAGGAACACGAACGCCGGGTATGCGTAGCGCTCGTGCATCGTGGTCATCGTCACGAACACGCCCAGCGAGATCGCGCCCAGACCCAGCGCCAGCTGCTCGGGGGTGGGTCGCTCCAAGACGGCGAAGAACACGACGAACGCCACCGCCGCCGCCAGCAGGTAGCCCAGCAGCGCCAGCGTGAGCGGCCCGATGATCACCCCCTGGTTGCTCACGAAGTCACCGCCGGCGCCCAGCTCCTGGACCAGCCACCATGGGTTCCAGGCGCGCAGCGAGAGGACGTCGAAGATCTGGTTCTGGTAGGTGGCGAGGTTGTGCAGGTAGTTCTCCGGGCCCTGCGCGGCGAGGAACGGCAGCCAGGTCAGCACCGCGACCACCGCCCCGATCGCCGCAGCCCGGAGCGTCCCGCGCAGACCCTGGGTGGCCAGGAACCAGGCGGCGAACGGGACCAGGAACGGGAGCGCCTGGGGCTTGGTCATGAGGCTGATCGCGAGCAGCGCGGCGGCGAGACCGGGCCTTCGGGCGCGGACGGCCAGCAGCGCCAGCAGGGCCGGCAGCACATAGAGCGACTCGTACTGGCCCCACCAGGCGGAGACGTACCAGGTCACCGGCCACAGCAGCACCGCGCCCGCGGCGAGGATGGCGAGCCCGGGCCGCTCGCGGAACCACCAGATCACGCCGGCCGCGATGCCGATATCGGCGAGGCTGGCCGGGATCTTCATCAGCGCACGGATCGCCGAATCCGACGAGTTGGTCACGGTCCGGAACGCGGGCTCGACGGCGGCCAGGGCGCCCCAGATCCAGGCCATCACGGCCGGGAACGAGAGGTTCTGGTCGTAGGCGTGGTCCCAGCCGTTGACGGCGATCCCGTGGACCCAGACAACGAACTGGTCGATGTCGCCGGCGACGCCCTTCGCGGGGAGCACGAACAGCCGGATCGCGATGCCGGCCGCGAACAGGATCGGGATGGCCACGATCAGCCACGGCGACCAGCCGCCACGGGTGTCGGGAAGCGGCAGGCCGGAGATCATGTCGGCCCCAGCCCTCGCGTCGTCAGGCCGGCGTGGTGACCCAGTAGCGCTCGGCGGCGCCGCCGGGGACCCGCCCGAGATCCGCGGTCTTCGCGGCGAAGCCACGGACCGCCGTCGCCATCGCCCGCTGGTCGTCGAACAGGCGCTCCATCTGGCTCTCGTACAGTGCGATGCCCCGGATCTTGCGCTCGAGCTGGTCGCCCACGTCGGCGAACTCGGCCGCCAGCGAGACATCGCCCGGCAGCCCGCTCAGCCAGCCCGGCGGCAGGTCGTCGAGGCCCTGGAACTCCTCCCACCAGGCGTACGGGAAGTCCTCGTAGAACGCCACCTGCCCGGTGTACGCCACGCCGGGCATCACCCATCGTCGTTGCTCGTCGAGCAGGGCCATGCCGGCGTCGCGGGTCAGCTGGTGATCCACGTGACCGCCGACGCCCAGCGGCACGTACACGCGCTGCGGCTCGAGCCGCGCGATCTCGCGCCGGACCAGGTCGACCGGGGCCGGGTCATCGTCCCGTGGCGTTCCCAGCAGCTCGTCGTCGCCCAGGTACCCGCGGAACACCGCGTCGGGCAGATCCAGCCACACGATCGAGACCTCGGCGAACGCCGCGTAGCGCTCGTCCTCCAGGCGCCGGGTCGCGCTCACGTCTCCCGCCTCGGCGGCCTCGGTCCGCTCGGTGGTGAGCACCGCGCCCTGCGCGGACACGTCGTCCATCAGCGGCTGGCCCGCGAGCGGCGCATTGTGGATGTTCGCCCGGCGATACCACGATGACCGCTGCCAGAACCGGCGGGCCGCGGTGTCGGCGTCGGACTGGGTGGCGTCGAGCTGCTCCTTCGTCGCCTGCCACGGCGGCACGGCGGACGGATCGTCGACCGGGAAGTCGGCTTGCAGATGTGCCCGGTTGAAGGCCTCGGTGACCGGCCACACGCTCTTGGTGCCGAACCCCAGCGCCTCTCGCTGGTAAGCGGTGAGCCCATTCGTGTCACCCGTCCCCGAGTAGAGGGTCAGGATGGTGACGCTCTGGCCGAGCTCGCGCAGGCTCGCGATGAGCCCGCCGCAGGAGAGCGCGACGTCGTCCGGGTGGGGCGCGATGAACACGTGGGTCATGGCCGCCCGAGTATAGCCGGGCGGTCCGGCGCCATCGGCTCGTCAGCCACCCGAGGCGAGCACCCGCCGGAACCGCCAGCTCGCGAAACCCAGCAGGACGACCGCGAAGCCCGCGATCACCAGCAGCTGGGGCACGATGTCGACGAGGGTCGCGTTGTCAAACGAGAGCTTGCGGAACGCGTCCATCGCCCAGGCGTGGGGCGTCACGTGGGACAACGTCCGCATCGCGTCGGGGAACACCTCGGGCGGGACCATCGTGCCGCCCAGCAACCCGAACATCATCCCCAGGGCCGGACCCAGCGCGCCCGCCTGGCTGGCGTTCCGTGCAGATACCCCGATCAGCATCGCCGCCCCGCCCGAGACGAACGCGAACGCCACCACGATCGCGGCGGTCGCCGCAGGATCGACCCAGTCCACGCTGAACAGCAGTGCCGAGGCGAGAACGATGAACGCACCCTGGAACAGCGCCAGGATCACGCGCGCGGCGCCCTCGCCCAGGATGATCGTGTTGCTGCTCGCTGGCGTGGACAGCATCCGGCGCGAGACACCCAGCTGGCGGGTCGTGATCAGCTCCACGGCGCCGGTCAGGGCGGTCAGGAACATGAACAGGATCACCTGGCTCTGGGCGCCGATGCTGTAGCCGCTGACGCCGGCGGTCGCGGACGTAGCGACGGACTCGACGGCGACCGCGACCCCGGGAGTGCCGGCCCGGGCGCTGCGAGCGGCGGCCAGGGCCAGATCGAACGAGATCCCGCTGGCCTGGGCCGCGAACCGCGCCGATCGCACCAGCGCCGCCTGGGCAGCGACGGCTCGCTCCACGATGGGCCGGACCGCGCTCGAGGCGGTCGTCATGGGCGACAGGTAGCGCAGGGTCGCCGTGCCTCCGTTGCCGAGCGTGGTGTCGTAGTCGGCCGGGATCGCGAGGCCGAACTCGACGAACCCGCGCGCCACCGCGTCCTCAAGATCGGCGACGGTCGAGTAGCCGGCGGAGGTCGATGCGCAGGTCCTGGTTCGCCGCGATGTCCGACGCGAGCTCGGTCGCGAACGGCCCGCCGTCCGCATCCACCAACCCCACCCGGGCCGACCCCTGGCCTCCATAGGTCATCCCGAGCACGATGATCAGGATCAGGGGCAGGACGATGATGAAGAACAGGCCCTGCCGGTCGCGCGCGGTTCGGACGAGGTTGACCCAGGTGATCGCGAGCGCCTGGCGCACGGGGTTCGCCCGCTCGCTCGTTCCGGCGGTGCCGTCCATGCCTCCCGCCCCGTTCGTGCCCCTTGCCTCGCTCATGCCACGAGCGCCCGTCGCGCGCGCGCCAGGCCGATCCCGCCCAGGACGAGGCCCATGCCCACCAGCACCAGGATCGACGGCAGGATGTCGCCGAGCCCGCTGGTCGATGCGGCCAGCGTGTTGATGCCCCGCAGGAACCAGTAGTGGGGCGTGATCTGGGACACCATGACCAGTCCCTTCGGGTGCCTGGCTCAGGGGGATGAACACGCCGCCGATGGCCGCCAGCGAGAGGGCGACGATCGCATTGAGGCCGCCCGCCTGACGCGGCGTCCGAGCCAGCGTGGCCACCAGGGTCGAGATGCCCATCGCGGCGACCACCGCGGCCAGGATCAGGAGCGCGACCAGGGGCGGGGAACCCCAGCTGGCATGGACGAACAGCGTGGTCGCGATCCACAGCACGGTCATCGAGACGAGCCCCAGCGCAAGCCCGGCGAGCGAGGCGCCGAAGATGATCGAGGCTGGCCTGACCGGAGCCGCCAGCAGCCGGGGCATCGTGCCCGTCTCCCGATCCGAGAGCAGCGCCAGCGAGCCGTACTGCGTGGCGAAGAACACGAACATGATCGCCATCGCGGCACCGTAGAAGGTCGCCAGATTGGCCTGGAACTGCTCGGTCGCGGTGTCGGTGACCGCGATCGGGCCGGGCTGCGCGACCGCCGCCTGGGCCTGGGAGATGGTCGTTGCATCGACGGTCCCGCCGGTCGCGGCCGTGGTCGCGATCATCAGCTGCGCCGCGCCGACGTCGCTCGCGAACCGGCTCACGACCGACCGCGCCACCTCGAGCGACACCGCGAACTCGCCGCCCAGGATCGTGACCTGTGCCGGCTTGCCGGTCTCGATGGCCGCCGTGAACCCGGCCGGGATGAGGATCGCCGCCCCGGCCTCCCCGGCCCGAACCGACTCCGCTGCAGCCGCCTCGGTCGTCCCGGTCTGGACGTCCGCAACGCCCGCATCGACGATCGCGCCCAGCACGTCATCGGTGAGGATCTTCGCGACGTGGCCGCCGTCCTGATCGACCACCACGAAGCTGGTGTGGAACGACGAGAACTCGTTCGGGATGAGCATCGAGAAGGCCAGCGCCAGCCCGAGCGGCGTGACGACCGCGAAGATGATCGCCGACCGGTCGCGCAGCCGCTGACGGAGGATCCGGCCGGCGATGACCAGCGCTGCACGCATCCCCGTTCCCTCGCCGCGCTAGTCCCGGAGGGCCTTGCCGGTCAGGTGGAGGAACACGGCCTCGAGATCGGGCTCGACCACCTCCACCGAGCGGATCGACACTCCGTCGCGCGACGCGGCCTCCAGCAGCCCCGGCAGCAGGCGCCGCGCCCCGTGGACGAGCAGGTCGAGGCCACCTCCATGGACGGTGACGCCCTGCACGCCGTCGATCCCGCCCAGCGCCTCGGCCGCCGTGTGGAGGTTGCCGCTCGCGGTCAGGCTGACCTTGTCCTCGCCACCGACCAGCGCGACCAGCTCCGCCCGGGTCCCCTCGGCGATGATCCGTCCCTCGTCGATGATCCCCACGCGGTCGCACAGGCGTTCCGCCTCTTCCATGTAGTGGGTCGTGTACAGGATCCCCATGCCCTGGGCGCTGAGCGCCTCGACGCTGGTCAGGATGGCGTTGCGGCTCTGGGGATCGACCCCGACCGTCGGCTCGTCGAGCACCAGCAGGCGAGGACGATGGAGCAGGCCGACCGCGATGTTGAGGCGGCGCTTCATGCCGCCCGAGTAGTGCTCCGTCCGGTCCTTTGCCCGGTCGGTCAGGTCGACGACCTCGAGCACCTCATCGATCGCGGGTGGCGAGGGTGCGACCGCCCATGCCGTACAGCCGCCCGAAGAAGGCGAGGTTCTCGCGGGCGTTGAGGTCCGGGTAGATCGCCAGGTCCTGCGGGACGAGCCCGATCGCCGCCTTGGCCTCGGTCGAGCCGACGTCGAGCGGACGGCCGGCCACGACGACCTCGCCCGCGTCGCGGTACAGGATCCCGCAGGCCATCGAGATGGTGGTGGTCTTGCCCGCGCCGTTCGGACCCAGCAGTCCGTACGTCTCTCCCGGGGCGATCTCGAAGCTGACGCCCCGGACGGCCTCGCGGCTCCCGAACGACTTGCGCAGATCGCGGCAGCTGAGCACGGATGCCGAAGGCTTCGCGCTCGGTGTGGCGGTCGGAGTTGCGGCTGGTTCCGCGGCCGATGCAGCGGCCTCGTCCGGACCAAGGTCAGTGGTGACGGTCACCGCGCCCTCCCAATGCGTGGCGTATCGCCCGTGCTGGCGCCGATGCAGTGTCGGACCGGCTCGGTTGCTCGTTGAGAGCCGTTTGTCCTGTTGCCCGAGGCCCCGCGCCCGTTTGCAGCCCGGATCACCGCGGCGGGCTGCCGGCCCTGCCCGAGGGCCTACCAACCTCCCTCGCCCACCAGGGGCACGAACACGCACCCGCCCTCGGACCGCTCGATCCACTCGCTGCCCCGGTGTTCGACCACCATCAGCTCCTGCTCGCGCCGCGACCCGACCGGGATCACCAGCCGGCGTCCCTCACCCAGCTGCTCGCGCAGCGTCATCGGGATCCCGGGTGCACCGGCCGCCACGATGATCCCGTCCCAGGGTGCGTCCTCAGGCACACCCAGGCTGCCGTCGCCCGCCCGGACGTCGACCCGTTCCCCGTAGCCGAGCGCCGCCAGCCTCGTCCGTGCTGATGCCGCCAGCTCGGCGTCGCGCTCGATGGAGGTCACGCGGCAGCCGAGCTCTGCCAGCACCGCGGCCTGGTAGCCCGAGCCAGTCCCGACCTCCAGCACCCGATCGCCGGAGGTCACTCCCAGCAGCTCGGTCATCCTGGCCACGATGTAGGGCTGGCTGATCGTCTGGCCCCCGCCGATCGGCAGCGGATTGTCAGCATAGGCAGCGGCACGCTCGTGCTCGGGCACGAAGGCCTCCCGCGGCACCGTCGCCATGGCCGCGAGCACGCGCTCGTCATGGATGTCGCGTGCCCGCAGCTGGGTGGCCACCATCCGAGCCCTGGCCTCGCTCGCGCGTGCCGGGCCCTCGTCCATCGCCTGGGGCTCAGCTCGCCGAGGGGCTCGGCGATCCCGCGGGTGGCGAGGCCGCCTGCGATGACGCCGACGGCATCGCGGATGGCGACTCGCTCGCCCCGGGCGACACGCTGGTCCCCGCGGACCCGCTCGGCCCAGCCGATTCGCTGGCCCCCGCGGAGGCGCTCGCCCCGGGCGACACGCTGGTCCCCGCGGAGGCGCTCGGCCCGAGGGACCCGCTTGCGACAGGGCTCTGCGACACCACCGTCGTTGCCGTGGGCACGGGCGTCCGGAGCAGGCCCGAGAACGTGCCCTTGTGCCCCAGCAGCAGCGCATATGCGAAGATCAGCGAGAACACCGCGACGAGCGCGAGCACGAAGATCGCCGAAACGCGATCCTGGACGTGAACCGCCTGCTCCGAGACGGACGGTGGCGCAGCAGCCGGCCTGGACGCGGGGCGACGTGCACGGCGTCCGAGAGGCCGTCCCGCGGGAGCGCGGTCCTCGCCCTCTTCCTCTTCCTCGGCATAGCCGTCCTCGTCCTCGTCCTCGTCCTCGTCCTCGTCTTCGTCGAGGTCCGGCTCGCCCCCTCCGGGACCCTCCAGCTCCCGGTCCTCGCCGAGGTCCTCGTCCGAAGCGTCCGCGTCCGTCGCGTTCGGTTCGTCGCGCCGTCGGGGCCCTTTGCGGCCGCCCGGTCACGATCCTTCTCGGTCATCCGGTGATCGGTCTCCTCTCGGCGGGTCTCGATGTCAAGTGTCGGGTCCGGTGTGCAGTGTCTGCCGGACGTCACCCGCGCGGCCGTCAGTGTACCGATCGAAGGCCGCCCCCCGCGCTCGAGGCTGGCTTGCCGCTCGGTCGACACGCTCGTGCCGGGCAACTGACCGGATATTCGGGTGGTGGGTGCGAGGTCGGAGCGCCCGGGCCCGGATCTGTCCATGTACGCGCCTCACGGGTGTTACGGCGCGACGACCGCGTCGAGTTCGCCAGATGCCCACGACATGGGTAGTAGCGCAACTCCGCGACCTCACACGTGCGCTTGCACCCACTCCGCGGGTAGGCGACCAACTCCGGCGCGAACCCCGCGCGACCCCGGAACCCTTCGCGCCCGCCTCCCGGTCAGGCCTCGCGGAGCTCGCGCACCAGCAGACCTGACAGGCCGGCCGCGATCGAGATCACGCCCGCTGCCGCGATCACCGGTCCCGGCCCGAACTCCCCGGTGAGCAGCCCGCCTAACGCCATCGCCACCGACATCCCGCCGAACACGAGCGCGAACCTGAGGCTCACCACGCGTCCCATGAGCTCGGGTGGCGTCCGCTCCTGGAACAGCGTCTGGCTGGGAACGACGAATGCCATGTTCGCGATGCCCATGCCGAGCAGCAAGCCCAGCGCGATCGGCACGCTGTCCACCGTGCCCAGCACCATCAGCTGCACCCCGTACGCGGTGTAGGCAGCGATGATCAGCATCCCCTTGCGGACCCGCGTGCTGACCAGGCCCAGCGCAAAGCCACCGATCAGGTTCCCGACTCCGATCGCCGTCTCCATGAACGCGTATGTCGCCCGGTACTCGTCGCCCGGGCCCGGGGTCAGCTGTCTGGCCAAGATGATGCTCACGACCGTGATCACGCCCAGCGCCAGCTGGCCGGCCGTTCCCTGGAGCGTGTTCGCAAGCAGCACCGTCTCGTGGCGGAGGAAGCCCAGCCTGCCTTCAGGTCGCTGAGCACCGACGATCGGGGCTCGTGGCTGCGTCGCGCCGCTCGCCTCCCCGCCTGCGGCCTGCGCGCCGATCGGAGGCCGCGCGGCGTTCCAGCAACCGGCGTTCCAGTAACCGGCGCGCAAGCGGCGGCACACGATCGCCATCAGCAGCAGCGCCGAGGCCAGATAGTTGACGCATCGAACCAGAACGCGAGCGGCAGCGAGGAGGCCAGGAAGACCAGGAACAGGCCCGCGATCGGGTAGTTGAGGACTCGGCGATCGTCTCGCCGACCCACATCGCCGAGTTCGCGGCCAGCAGATCCCGCTCCTCCACGATCCGAGGCAGGATCGCGACACTGGCCGGACGGAAGAAGATCGAGACGGTCGTGACGAGGAACACCAGCGGGTAGGCGAGCCAGACGTTGATCAGGATCGCGACCGGCACCAGGAGGACCAGCGAGGCGCGCAGGATGTCCGAGACCACGAGCACCTGCTTGTTGTCCCAGCGATCCACGAACGTGCCTGCGATCGGTGAGAACAGCAGGTTGGGCAGCGTGGAGATCAGGAACGTCAACGCCACGGCGGCCGGAGAGTCGGTGATCTCGAACACGAAGGCGATCAGGGCCAGCTGATTGACCCTGTCGCCGAACAGGCTGATCAGCTGGCCCGTCCAGAGCGCCGAGAAGGAGCCGTTGAGCGCCAGTCGGACATACGGATGCTCGCGGATCCTCGAGAGGGCCCACGGCCGCCTCGGGACCGCGGCTTCCGTCGGGCAGCGGAGTCGTCGCGGGCGACGCCATCCCGACGCCCGGCGACCCGAGCACCAACGGCCGATCCAGCGCGGCAGCGCCCTCGAGCCCAGGCGTGAGGCCGGAGCCCGCCAGACCCAGACGGCGCCGGACCACTCCTCATCGAGCTCGGCGAGCGCCTGTGGGGGGACACGAACCAGCGTCGCGAACAGGAAGAACGCCAGGCCGGACGTCAGGAACAGGTCGCCAACTGATGCGACGTTGCGGACCAGCGGGACAGGGAGCGGGATGAGGTCGCCCAGCGGTCCCAGGTGCAAGAAGAACTCGGGTGTCGTGCCGAACGTTAAGGGGACGTGAAGCGCGGACGTCAGGGGGCCCTCGAACCCTGCCGCCGCGTAGGCCGGCATCCAGACCGGCATGTACCCGCCGTTCACGAAGATCACGACCGCGTTGCTGGCGACCCCAACAAACGCGAGCGCGAGACCCGGGTAGCCGCGGTTGAACCACAGCGTGAGCGAGCAGAAGCGCGTATGCGAACGCAAGCAGCGGCAGCCGGGCCGACTCGACCAGCCGGCACGCCGCAGCCCAAGCAGGCTCTCGGTTCCGAACCTGACGATCACCGCGACGAACAGCAGCGGCAGCAGCCGAAGCCGCACGTCGGCCAGTCGCTCCAGCCGGCCGCCCAACAGCAGCCCGACGATCAGCCCCAGCGCGACGCCGCCAATCAGCATGTGGTGATTGTGGGGTGCCGCAGGAGTCGCGTGCGCATGCTCATGGCCATCGGCTGGGTCGGCGTCCCCCAGCGGCCCGACGGGGCTGGGAACCTGGCCCCGAGGTGAAGGCCATCGGCCGGCAAGGCCATGCTGTCGTGTTGCGGCGCCCCCGCAGCGATCAGCCCGGAGCTGTCTCAGCTCGACTCTACCGTGGTGACCGGCGGCGAAGCGACGGAGGCTACGCGGTTCGCATGCTGCGTGATCAGCGGGATCGGTCGGGGCTGTGCGGTCCCGCCCGGATCACTGACCCCGGCCACCCAGTCCGTCTTTACGAAGGCGTCCACCACCTTCGGATCGAACTGGACGCCGGCGAACTTGCGGAGCTCGCCCAGCGCCTGTTCGGGGGTGAGCGGGGTCATTCGATACGGCCGTTGGGCCGTCATCGCCTCGAAGGCATCCGCGACGTGGAGGATCCGCGCCAGCAACGGGATCTCATCGCCGATCAGCCGATCGGGATAGCCCGAGCCGTTGTACCACTCGTGGTGGTGGCGGATGATCGGCAGCTCTCGGGACAGCCGGGAAACCGGCGCGATGATCTGCGCCCCGAGCACCGGGTGCGCATTCATGAGCATCCGCTCCTCGCGGTTCAGCCGGTCCTGCTTGAGCAGCACGTTGTCCGGAACCCCGATCTTGCCAACGTCATGGAGCAGGCCGCCCCAGTCGAGCGCCTCGAGATCCGCGTCGCCAAGACGCATCACCCGCCCGATGTCGCCGGCGATCTCCTTGACGCGCCAGGAGTGCTTGCTCGTGTAAGGGTCACGCTTGTCCACCGCACCGGCCAGTGCGGTGATGGTCTGCGTGAACATCTCCCGCATCTCGACGAAGTTGTGATACGCCAGCCTGGTGGTGTACAGGGGAAGCGCGAACAGCAGGCTCGCCCACCAAGCCACGGTGTACATCTGGGCCATGAGCCACCCAAGCGGCGCAAGCCCAACAACGCTGGTGGTGATGCCGCGCGCCTCCGAATGAATGATCTCCAGGGCATCCTGGCCCGTCCTGAGAGCGACGAGTACGGCAGTCAGGGTGGCGTTCACGGCGACGAAGAGCGAAGCCGCCGATGAGTGATGCAGCGAAAGCCCGCGGTTCGCGAGTATCGTGGCTGGTCCCGGCAATGACGTTGAACACAAGTCCGGCAAGGACTGCTGGGATCACGATGCCCGCGTGGTTGGCGAGCGTGCCGTACCACGGGATCCGGCCACGGATCTCGCGGACTTCCGTGGGGCCAAGGAGCGCCGACCCAAGCGCCGGCCGTGGGGCCGCCGAGGATCGTCGCCGCCATCAGCGTGGCTATCGACACAGTCCACGTCGCGCCGCGCGGCATCCGGACTGGCAGCGCCGACGCCAGCATGGTCATCGCGATCCAGAAGGGGACGCCGACCAGCTTGCCCTTGGCTGCCGAACAGCCCGAACCCGGCTCCGATTGCCGCATCGACGGGAATCAGAAGAGTCGTGGCGACCAGCGCAACAGCACTCGTTGCCACGACTCCAACGATGTAGAGCTTCAGGCGTCTCGGCATCCGACCTCAGTTTCCGATCTGCTCGGACTCTAGCCCGTTTCGCCCAGTTGCGGTGAACATGACTAGAGTACTGAGGCGAAGCCTTGATCAGAAGCCCCTCAGCGACGCTCCTCCAGCGAGGGCCAAGGCGGCCACTGCGCTGAGGGCGGCCAAGAGTCGCATGAGGCGATCCTTCATCGGTCGATCCTCCGCGGTTTCCTTGGCCTACCAGCCCTTGAAGCAGCTTATCCGGTGCCACGCTCGTTCCTCCTTGCGGCCTCCGTGTCCGATAGGAACACGAAAACCGACCTGACTCGAAAGTCGGTCGGTTGCACTACTCGCTCCTCCCCCACCCTAAGTGCCCAATTCAGGTGGGGCATCGGCGCGTCCGAGCGTTTCCTTGATGCACCGTACCTAAGTACTAGTGCGGGGCGGACTATAGGTGCCCCGACCGCACCGGTCAATACGCAACCCTACCTATGGCAGCGAGGCCTTCGGCCTGCTCTCGGGTGCCAAGAGGCACTTCCCCTACAGATCCTCGATCGGGTGGTGGGTCGATTCCGAGCTGATCGCGCATGACGGCGGATAGTGCGAATACTGCTCGGCTGCCGCGGAGGAGCACCCAGCTGGCCCGATAGAGGCGGATGGTCAGCGCCTCGATCGCATCGGCCTCGGGATCGATCGCAAGGGCGCGCTGACCAACCCACAGCGCCATCGCCGTTCAGCACCTCCAAGCGAACCTGTCACTGCTCGCTCGACGGAGGCGAGGAATGCCGCGTGGAGCCCGTCGCGGTAGCCCGTCGCCCACTCCTCGTATGAGAACTCAGGCGCGAAGCGCCCGCGGTAGTCTCAAGGAGTTCCTCGACGATTGCTGGGATCCTGGTCGCTGGAGAAGGATCCTCCGGCAACGCCAGCTGCGACAATCTACCAAGGACCTTGTCTAGCCAGATGACATCAGAGTTGAAGTGGACATACTCAGGTGACAGGCCTGCACGGTAGTCAGGTTCGATGGCTCTGCGGAGGAAATACACGGTCTGATGAACGGAGTTGGCCCCCTGGTCCGACCTGAGTTCTGGCCAGAGGGCTTCGAGCACTTGGTCTGGGCTGGCCGACCCATTAGGTTGGCTTGCTAGGAACATCAGCAGAGCGAGAACCTTCCGTCGAATTTGATTCTCCCTCGATCCGCCGCTCCCCAATGGAGATTGACGATGGACCCAAGTCCTCCACCAGTAACTTGGGGGCTAGTCGGAGTACGAGAGAGTCACCCCACGTCTTGCCAGACTTCTTCTCCCTCCGCGCGAAATCCCTGAGCCGAACGATGTCTGCGTGCTCTCCGATCTGCTCCAGCATGGTCGCGGCTCGTGTTCTGGCCGTGGCATCCCCGGCTTCAATGGTGTCCCTTAGCGGCGGCCGCCATCTATGGGGAGTGGTCATCGCAGCACGAGTCAGAACGGCGATGCCAGGCTCCGAGTATCTGCCGAGGTCACGCACAAGTTCCTGTGCGAAGACCCCAAGAAGGGCGTCGCTGTTTCTGGGCCACGTCGCGAGGAGTTTCGTCACCGGCTGCGACCCCTCACCAATGGACCGCAGGATCGATGCAAGACGCCGCTCAATTGGTGATCCCTGCAACGTCGCGACTCGCTCTGCCCGTGAGAGCGCTTCACCGAAGTGGCTGTGCTTTCCAGCGATCAGGTACGCGCGAGCCCGAGTGAGGTGCCAACGGAAGGTCGCCCCAGCCACTCCGAAGAGCTGAGGTTCTCCCGACAATTCCGCCACTGTTGCGGCGATAGCCGTCGGCCTGTCTTCGAGCCAGAGATCCAGCGACCTCCAAGCCGGAGACCACGTAGGTTCGATCTCCTGACGATCGATCCGTTGCAGGAGCTGCGGTGCATAGTCGTACGGGCCGAACCAAGACGCGAGTTCGGCTGCCTCAAGCACCGCCTCCTTCTCTCCTTCTGGGTGATCCGTGCTGAGAGCCGCGGTCAGCAGCCTCTCGGCTGCCGCCCAATCGCCTGCGAACGCTCGCACCTGCGCTTGGACCAACCTGACGGACACTGCCTCATATCCCCTCGATGACCTTCGCAGGTGGAGTTCAGCGTCATTCGCCATTCGCAGGGCATCAGTCGTTCTGTCGAGCCAAACGAGTATTTGCGCGAGGTTCAGACTCGTAATGGCAGCGTAATGCGACTGACCACTCTCCTCTTGTCGGGCAAGCATCCTCCTGAATTGGCGGGCGAGGGCCGCGAGATTGGCCTCACCTGCTGCTCCCAGGAATGCCGAATACGGGCCCTGGACGCTACTCACTTCGTCATTGTCCGCGAGTTCTGCGTAGCCAACCGCATCCACATATCGACGTGTTGCCACGGCGATTGAGGCCGCGTTCTGCGCCGCAAGGGCTAGGTGAGAGTGCGCTCCAGACTGGGCTGCCTTGACGGCTTGGTCTGACAGCATGAGCGCGTCCTCGATGGCGCCAACCTGCAACAGCGTCCGGGACCGAAGAACGTTGCGAACGACCTCGTCGCCGACTTCACCCGCCAGAAGGTCGTCGGCGGCCAGATACTGGCCCGTAGCAAGGATCTCATCAAGGGCGTCACTGACGACCCGCCGGGCGCGCTCTGGCTCGCCAGCGCGCCTATAGTGGGTCGCCGCCCTACGCCAGTCACGTACTTCGGAGTGCTCCGCAAGCCTCAGGTGCAATGCCGCAATAGCATCGTCGTCCAAACTCGCTCTGAGCCGAACCAGCAGAAACTCCCGGACAAGTGGCGCAAAACGATGGTTCGCTGTTGGGTCCGGTCGCAAGACAAGGGCCAGACTCTCGGCGACAGCTAGGAGGCTTGCGGCCACCTCCCGATCCACTCCCGCGGCGAGTCCTGCCGCGGCCGGATCAAGATCATCCAAGAGTGACACACGGACGAGAAAGTCGCGGAGCGACTCAGGCAGATGACCCATGACCTCGTCTGCGAGGTAGTCGTAGATATCCCCTGCGGCGACTGACAGATCATGAACCAGGGCACGACCGGCACCCAGTGAGCGTCCGTTCAGATCTGCCCGGACGAGGCTAAGGAGGGCGGCCCAGCCGTCTGTGCGCTCGACGAGCTCGTCCACCACGTCGCGTTCGAGTGGGAGCCGGTACACATCTCGGAACAGGCGGTCTGCTTCGGCGGCCTCGAAGCACAGGGCATCGCCGGTCAGCTTGGAGATGGCTCCACGCGCCCGCAGCCGGCTGAGCGGCAGCTTGGGGAGGGACCGCGAGGCGACGATCAAGTTGAAGCCGGGGCCCGTGGCTTCGAGCAGCGCCCGAACAGTCGGTGCGACCTCGGTGCTGCCGTCCACGGCGTGGTAGTCGTCAAAGATGAGCGTCAGTCCCTCGGGGTGGGCTGCGCCGAAGATCGCAAACTCACTGGCAAGGCTGCTGCGGATCTCCTCCGCTGATGGCCCGCCCGGTCCGAGCTGCATGATCAGCGAGTAGGTTTCCGGGGCGAACTCAGGGTCGAGCTCCCGTCCGCTTGCGACGAGATGCCGCGAGAATGTCAGCCAGTCTCGATCGTCGGGTTCGAGGCGGTACCAGGCGGTGAGTCGAGTGGTGCGTCGTGCCCAATCGGCCAGGAGCGTCGTCTTGCCGAAGCCCGCTTCGGCAACGATGAGTCCGAGCCGCCCGGTGGCAGCACCGTCGAGCCAGCTGTTGAGCCGCTGCCTCGACAGCACATCGGGACGGAGCAGGGGCGGGTGGATGCGAGCTCCGATGATCGGGAACGTGATCATGCCCGGCGCACCAACCCGGCCGCCAAGCAGCATCGGACCAGGGACCCCCGGTCCGACACCGACAAGCCCATGAGCTGATTGCCCCCTCGTCGGAGGGTCGGTTCGCGGCCGTGCCCCCCGAACCGATACACCGTTGGGCGCGAACGATACGGACGATCGCTCGCCATCGTCAACGCGCGAAGGTGCCGTCTGGGGTGGCAACGATGCCTCGCGGACACCTTGGGTGGTCGAGGTCGCGGAAACGCGGTGCTGACTGACGGCCGTGCTGGGCATGGCGCAGATCTTGCCGACCCGCGCTCATCACCCGCTTATCTCGGACCCTCGAGCTCCTCGATGGAGCGGGGTCGCTGGCGAGGGCGCGCGGCTCAGCCTTCGTACTCGAAGCCGATCTTGAGCTCGACCTGGTACTCGACGATCTCGCCATCCTCAATTCGTGCCGTCGACTTCACGACCTCGACCGTCCGAATGTTGCGAACGGTCTTGGAGGCGGTCGCGACCGCCTGCCGGGCTGCGTCGCTCCAGGATCGGGGACTGGTTCCTACCATCTCGCGGATGATGATCACGCCCACGGGCTCCTCCTTGCTGCGGAACGTCCAGCATAGTCAGCCAGGCCGTGAACGCAGATCAGGACGATGGGCTCGTGCCCGTGGTAGCCCTGACCTTGTCAAAGCACGAGCTGCAGTAGACGGGTCGGTCGCTGCGTGGCTGGAACGGGACAACGGCCTGGCCGCCGCAGCTGTTGCAGATCGCCGCGTGATACTCGCGGGCCGCCGTGCCCGGCGCCGCGCCGCGAGCCTGCTTGGCGGCTGCTCGGCACGCCACGCATCGCTGCGGGTCGTTGACCAGCCCCTTGCTCGCGAAGAACGTCTGCTCACCAGCCGAGAACACGAACGACTCGCCGCAATCGCGGCAGGTCAGCGTGCGATCCTCGAACATCCCTCGTGCCCCTCCTCCGACCACGCGTCCCCGTTCGGATCCGGCGACGCTGCGACCGGCGGCGCACGGCTTCGGCGCTGGCACAGGTGAGTTTGCTGGGCTCCGAACTCTTCCGCGGAGGATACGCGTGCCGTCAACCGGCGAGCGGCGAGCGATCATGGAGCGGGCCGTCGGCACTGGCCTGCCGTGCCGAACGTCACGCCTGTCCGCACGGTCGCGTCAGCTCACGTCTGCGAACCGATCACCCGCGTAGTTGACAAACCGAGTCTGGGCCTTCTGGAACCACAGGTCGATCTCGCCTGTCGGGCCGTTGCGGTGCTTGGCGAGCTTGAGCTTGACCACCTCGCCGTCGGTAACCTGGTCGTCCGATCCGCGTTCCTTCTCGCGCCACAGGAACACCACCAGATCAGCGTCCTGCTCGATGCTGCCCGACTCACGGAGGTCTGACAGGCGGGGCTCCTTCGACTCGCGCATCTCCGGCTGGCGGGACAGCTGGCTCAATGCCATGACCGGAACCTTGAGCTCACGGGCGAGCGCCTTGAGGCCGCGCGAGATCTCGGACACTTCCTGGACGCGGTTGGCATCGCGGCTGGTGGTCGAAGCCTGCATGAGCTGGAGGTAGTCGACGATGACGAGGTCCAGACCCGACTCGGCCTGCAGCCGCCGCGCCTTGGTCCGCAGCTCCATGGTCGAGATGTTGGGCGTGTCGTCGATGTAGATCGCCGCTTCCGACAGATCGTTCATGGCTGGCGCGATCCGGGCGAAGTCGAGCTCTTCCAGGAAGCCCGTTCGAAGTCGCTGCGAGTCGATCTTGGCGACCGACGACAGCAGCCGAAGCACGAGCTGCTCCTTGCTCATCTCGAGGCTGAACACGCCGACGCTCTTGCGGTCGTTGACGGCCGCGTGCTCGGCGACGTTGAGCGCGAGGCTCGTCTTGCCCACCGACGGGCGCGCGGCGACGATCACGAGGTCGCTCTTCTGGAGGCCCGTGGTCAGCTGATCCAGGTCGTTGAAGCCGGTGCGGATCCCGCTGATCTCGCCTCGATGGGCGTGGAGGTAGTCGAGCCGGTCGTACGCGTCGTGGAGCAGGCCTCGAAGAGGCGAGAAGCCGGCCGCCACGCGACGCTGGCTGACGGCGAACAACTCGGCCTCAGCCCGGTCGATCGCCTCCTGGACCTCGGCGGGATCCTCGTAGCCGATGCCGGCGATCTTGCCGGCCGCCCCGATCAGGTTACGGAGGAGCGCCTTACGCTCGACGATTCGCGCGTACTGGACGGCGTGGACGGCCGTGGGCGTCTGGTTCGACAGGGTCCCCAGGTACGCCCGGCCACCGATCGACTCGAGGTTCTCGGATCGTTCGAGCGCCTCTGCCACGGTCACGATGTCGATCGGCTCCCGCCGTTCGAACAGGTCGATCATGACCGTGAAGATCAGCGCGTGGGCCTGGCGGTAGAAGTCCTCGGGCTTGAGAAACTCGGCGACCTCGATCACTGCATCGCGGTCGATCAGGATCGAGCCCAGCACGGACTGCTCGGCCTCGGTGGATTGCGGGGGCAGTCGATCGATCATGCGAGGCGGGACTCCACGGACTCGACGGGGCCGTCCGACGGTGCCGCTTGGTGCCGGCCGGGCGGTAGCGGGTTATGCACGACTTGCTGAATTGGCGCCCGGAGTTGTGGACGTCACGACGGCCGCGTGTTGACGGTCGGTGGAATGCCTGTGGGCCGTGTGGATATCCCGGCGGACGCTGCCGGCTGCGTCCGGGATCCGTCAGTCCAGGCGACGAATGACGCCGATCAGCTTTCCCTGGATGCGCACGGCGGGATAGAACTGGGGCGGATAGGCGGCGTTGGCGGGCTGGAGGCGAACGCGGTCCTTCTCGCGGAAGAAGGTCTTGAGCGTGACGGCGTTCTCTTCGACCTGGGCGACCACGATGTCGCCGTCCCGGGCCGTCTCCTGTGGCCGGATGACGACGAAGTCCCCGTCAGCGATGTGGGCATCGATCATCGAGTCTCCCCGGACCCGCAGCACGTACGCGTCGCCCGCGGGCGCGAGGATGTCCGGGACGGCCAGCGTCTCGGACGCGTCCTGGTAGGCCTCGATTGGGCCGCCGGCGGCGATCTCGCCGATGACCGGCAAGCTGTGCGACTCGGTGGCTATCGACTGCGGGGTCAGCTCCGCGGCGAGGCCCAGGCGGAGCGCCGCCATCGGCGTGAGGCGAATCGCCCGAGACTGGGCGGCTCCGCGCTCAAGATAGCCCTCCCGCTCGAGGATCTGGAGGTGATGGTGGACGGCGGATGTCGAGGCCAATCCCACGGCCTTGGCGATCTCACGGACGGACGGCGGGTAGCCGCGCGCGCGGATCGTTGCCGCGATGACGTCGAGGATCTTGCGCTTGCGTTCGGCGTCGTGACGGGTCACAAGGCGCCTCCTTCCACAGAGATCATACCGAACGGACGTTCGATGTCAAACCGATCCGGCCATGTCGGACCGATCCGGCTTCGGCGTCCCGGCCAGCGTGGCTGATAGACTCGCCATCCCCGGATTCGAAGAGCCCCGGGAGACAGGAGCGGAACGGGGTGGGTCGAGGCTCGCGGGACGCCCGCGACGACCACAAGAGCAAGCGGACCGGGCGCGGGGACCACGTCGGGCTCCGCCGGTTGCTGGGCTGGACGGCGTTCCTGCCGCTCGCCAGCTCGCGCCCCGATGTACGGGCGCCTGTTCTGGGCACTGATGCTCGACGACCGGACGCCCCGGCCCCGCAAGGCGATGCTGGCGGCCGCGCTCGGCTACCTCGTCGTCGGTCGCGACCTCGTTCCCGATGACCTGCCGTTGGTGGGTGGGTTGGACGATCTCGTGGTCGTCGTCCTCGCGGTGGACCTGTTCCTGGACGGCGTTCCGTCGGCCGTGCTCGACGAGAAGCTGGACGAGCTCGGGATCGACCGCCGGGCCTTCGCCGACGACGTCGCCCGGGTCCGGCGATTCACCCCGTCGTCCGTTCGGCGGCTCATCCGCCGCGTTCCGGGCCTGGTCGAGCTCGTCGGGGATACGCTGCGCCACAGCCGCCTCGGACCGCGGGTCCGCGGCTGGATCAGCAAGGAGGGTTCGATCGCGTGAAGGTGATCCTGACCAAGGACGTCGCGAAGCTCGGAAAGTCGGGCGAGATGAAGACGGTGGCCGATGGCTACGCCACCAACTTCCTGATCCCCCAGAAGCTTGCCGTGTCGGCCGCGGGCGGCGCCTATCGCGCGTACCAGCACGACATCGCGAGCCGCGAGGAGAAGCGCAAGCGCGAGCGGGAGGACGCCGAGATCGCCGCCACCCGGATCGGCAGCACGACGCTGACGATGGGCGTGAAGGTGGGCGAGGGCGGCAAGCTCTACGGCTCGATCAACACCCAGGACATCGCCGAGGCGCTCGGTCGCCGCGGGATCGTGGTCGACAAGCACAAGATCGACCTCGAGCAGCCGATCAAGTCGCTCGGGACCTACAAGGTGGCCGTCAAGGTCTACTCGGGCATGACGCCCGAGGTCACGATCGTGGTGGAGCCCAAGGGCTGACGAGAGGGCGGGCGTTCCCTGACCGCCCGCTGACCGGACCCGCCCGACCCCGCCACGGGTCGGGCGTTGCCCTGCTCCGGGCCCCGATCTCGACGATCTCGGTGACGGACGCTGCTGCGTGTCTCGAGCGCGCCCGGGCAGTGGAGGCTCGACGCTAGACTCGGCCTGATGACGACCGCCGACGGCGGACTGCGCTCGCGGTTCGGGTCCCTCAATGTTCCGACCCTGCCGAGGGGGCTGAGCGAGGCTCTCTGGCTGTTCGTCCTGATGCGCGTCGGCCTCGGGCTGTTCGCGCTGTTCGTGTGGGCGCACCAGAGCATCCCCGGGCCGTGCCATTTCGAGCTCGCGCTCGACGGCTGGACGACGGTCCCGCCGATCGCCAACTCGGGCCCGGAGTTCCCGTTGGTCGGGGTATGGCAGCGCTGGGACGCGTGCTGGTACTCGAAGGTCGCGACGTTCGGCTACGAGCTCGGCCAGGACTCGGCAAACTTCTGGCCGCTGCTGCCCGCGCTGATGCGCATCGTCGCATGGCCGTTCGGCGGCGATGTCGCGCTGAGCGGGCTCATCGTGGTCGGCGTGGCCTACGTCGCGGCGATCACCGGCCTGTACCGGCTCGTCGCTCGTGACTTCGGCCCGGAGGTCGCGCAGCGGACGGTCCTGTTCATCACCATCGCGCCCGCGGCCCTGTTCCTGTTCGCCCCGTTCACGGAGGCACCGTTCCTGGCGTTCACCGTGTGGGCGATCCTCGCAGCCCGCGAGCGACGCTGGGGCTCGCCGCGGTTGCGGCCGGCCTGCTGGCGAGCCTTACCCGGATCCAGGGCGTGTTCCTCGATGCTCCCCGTCGCCTGGGAGGCCTGGGTCGCCTGGCGTGAGCAGCGCGCGCCGAGACCGGACGCCTGGATGCCCGCGTTCGGCTCGATCGTGGCCGTCGGCGCTCCGGCGGTCGGGTTCGGCTGCGTTCCTGCTGGCGACGGCCATCCTGGTCGGCCAGACGCCGCTGGACACGCAGGACGTCTGGGGCGGCAAGAGCTTCCACCCGCCGTGGGAGGTGGTCGATGCCAGCCTGCGCTGGAGCATCGATCATCATGACCCGCTCCAGGCGCTCAACCTCGGGATCCTGCTGCTGTTCATCGTCCTGGTGATCGCGGGCATCCGCCGGCTGCCGATCTCCTATTCGCTGCTTGCGATCCCGCAGGTCGCCCTGATCGCCGTCCGCATCCAGCCGACGCCGCTGACCTCCACCACCCGCCTGGTGGAGGTGGTGTTCCCGGCGTTCGTCGTCGTCGCGCTGGCGACCGCCGGCCGGCGGCGTGCCGTCAGCTGGGCCTTGTTCTCGACCTTTGCGCTGGCCCTGCTCACCTGGCTGTACATCACGGGCGACTGGGTGGCCTGACCCGGGCCGTCGGAGAGCGCCGTTCTGCCGCGGTCGAGCGCCAGCGCCTAGAAGGCGACGAAGCCGATGCCGATCGCCCAGATCGCGTAGGCGCAGAACGCGACGGACGCGACGGCCGCGGCGGCCGACAGCCGCGTCCAGCCGCGGGCAGCGATCACGGTGGCCAGGATCACGAACAGCAGCACCTGGAAGTCGAGGCTGAACCGGTAGCCGAACTGGGTGATGCCCGACGTTGCCGTGGGTCACGATCGGGAGCGAGACCAGCATGGTGGCCAGCGCAGCCCAGGCCACGCGCGGGTCTCGCAGGCGGGCCTTGAGCAGCCACAGGAAGAGCGGGGTCGTGAGGAAGATCCCGAGGCCCCACCACGACGGCTGGAGCCATGGCGGGTCGTCGACGTAGTTCCAACTACGGAACAGGATGGCGAACAGGTTGCGCGGGATGTACCAGACCGACAGGATCCCGTGCTTCGCGTAGATCGGATCCTCCAGGACACCCGGGATCAGGACGTAGGCCTGGTCGGTGAGGGTGCCCCAACGGGCGAGGTTGTAGCCCGCGTAGGCCAGGGCCGGGATCGGCGAGCCCGATGCCGAACACGATGACCGTTCGGATCACCCGCTGCCAGTCGAGTCCGCGAGGGCTGCTCGGGAAGCCCGAGCTGGGCGGCGAGCACGAACGGGAAGGCGAGGCCGACGGGCAGGCGACACAGCGTGGCGAGGCCGAGCAGGAGGCCGGCGATCCAGGCCGGCCGTCCGGCGAGCGCGCCAGGATGGCCGCCAGCAGCAGCAGGACGGCGCCGACGTGGGCGAAGTACCAGGCCGATCCGCCGATCGCCGTGTACCAGAACACCGTGCCGAACGCGAACACCGCGCGTCAGGGCGAAGCGGTCGCGGTATCGCGAGGCCAAGCCGGCGCAGCAGGAGCCACATGCAGCCCGACGGCCAACACCCGCGTAGATCGAGCTGTAGACCTGGGCCGGGAAGCCCGGGCCGAACAGCGCGATGAACGGCAGAGCCAGGACCGCCGGCATCGGCGGGTACGGCACGAACCACTGGCCCGGGCCGGCCGGGATCAGCTCGTTGAGCCACGAGGGAGCCTCGTCGAGCCAGATCCGGCCATGGAGGAACGCATTCGCGAGGCGGTTGAAGTAGTCGATCGACTGCGGGTCACGCTGGGCGGTGAACAGGTACACGCCCATCGAGAGCAGCAGACGGCGACGAAGCCGGCGAGCTCCGGCCATGCGAGCACCCTCGATGCGTACGCCGCGAGGTATGTCGAGCGGAGGTAGCCGCGCGATGCCGGATGCCATCGACTCGAGCCGCCCCTGCTGGTCCCTGATGCGGTGGATCCGCGGGCCTCCCTGCCCGGACGGATCTGGCCAAGGGTACGCGAAGCCGGATGCCGTTCGTGGCCGGATCGCCCCGCCACCCACGCGACCGCGCGGCGCACAATCGCCGGCGTGACCGGACGGACGATCCTCCACGTCGACCTCGACGCATTCTTCGCCGCTGTCGAGCAGCGCGATCGGCCGGAGCTTCGAGGCCTGCCCGTCATCGTCGGCGGCGGGGGCCCGGGCCAGCGCGGGGTCGTGTCCGCCGCCTCCTACGAGGCCCGCAGGTTCGGGGTCCATTCGGCGATGCCGCTGCGAACGGCCGGTCGCCTGTGCCCGCAGGGCGTGTTGTTGCCGGTGGACGGGCGCAAGTACCAGGCGGTCAGCCGCGAGGTGATGGCGATCCTCCGCCGGTTCACGCCCCAGGTGCAGCCGATCTCGATCGACGAGGCGTTCCTCGACGTGACCGGTTCGCGGGCGCTGTTCGGCGACGGCGGGGCGATCGCTCGCCGGATCAAGTCGGCAGTCGAACGACGAGGTCGGGCTGACGGCATCGGTCGGAGTGGCGTCGACCAAGCTCGTCGCCAAGATCGCCTCGGATCTGCGCAAACCCGACGGGCTGGTCATGGTCGCGCCGGGCGACGAGGCGGCGTTCCTGGCGCCGCTGCCGATCTCGCGCCTGTGGGGTGTGGGCGAGCGGACGGCGGCGGCGCTGCGCGACTTCGGCGTGACGACGATCGGGGACCTGGCGTCGCTTCCGCGCGAGCCGCTGGTGGCGCGGTTCGGCCGGCACGGAGGATCCCTGGTCGATCGTGCGATGGGGCTCGACCCCGACCCGGTGGCGACCGGCGACCCGGCGAAGTCGATCGGCCATGAGCACACGTTCGATGTGGACACCGCCGATCGGGAGGTCATCGAGCGCACCGTGCTGGGGATGTCCGATGGGGTCGCATGGCGCCTCCGGGCGGCGGGTCTCAAGGCCGGGACGGTGACCCTCAAGCTGCGCGACTCGAGCTTCAACACGATCACCAGGCAGACGGCGCTCGATGTGCCCGCCGACCTGACCGAGCCGATCTACGACGCGGCGCTGTTGCTGCTGCGGCGCGAGCTTCACGGGCAGCGGATCCGCCTGGTGGGGGTCACGGCGTCGAACTTCCGCGATCGCGAGCAGCTCGAGCTGTTCGGGGTTCCCGATTCGCGGCGCCAGCAGACGGCCGAGGCGCTGGACCGGATCCGGCGCAAGTACGGCGAGCGGGCGGTGACGCGGGCGCGGCTCGTGTGTGCGGGGCTGCCGGCGCCGTTCGAGCGCGACCCGATGTCGCCCGTGGAGCACCGCCAGGGCCTGCGCCGCGGAACCCGCGCGGGCGTGGATGCGGGCGATGCGGCAAATACGGCTGCTGGCGATGCCGGGCCCGCCGCGGAGCGTGACAGCCTAGGTGTCACGGACGCGCCGGATGATCTCGACGTGGACGCTTGACATCGAACACCTGTTCGGTCTAGCGTGTCGCAAGAAACGAACAGACGTTCTCATCCGGTGTGCCCCGGCTGACGACGATCCCGCCGCAGGCGAAGGGAGACACCAATGGCGATGGTTCGCGTCGCACCAGTCAAGGTTCAAGTCCGGACGGACTGGTTCAGCGGCATTCCGCGCGAGGTCGCATGGGATGACCGTCGACTTCCGGTCACGCGGCTCGTTGCGGTTCGTGACGAGCGATCCGCCTATCCGGCGATCACGGGGCCCCGCACGCTGTTCGAGGTCGAGACGCCGTTCGCCAAGCTCGCACTGACGTACCAGCATCGATCCCGGCGCTGGACGATCGATGGCATGGATGCAGCCGAGAGGCTCGACCAGGCAGCCTGACGGGCCGGCCGGCAGGCGGGTCCAATCATCCACGGGTCGCGGCTCCTCCCCGTCGACCCAGGGGTCGGCTGCGGGGCGGGCGCGGCGCGCTCGCCCCGCAGGCCATGCGCGGGCGCTCCCGTGGGGACCGCGCGTCACGCCGCGTCGTGCGTCGGGCGCGGCGGGCCTCTCGTCAGGTACGCTGGCAGCACCGGCGAGGCGGCTCGGTCGTTGGGTACCGCCGCCGTCCCGGGTCGCTGGACTTCTGGCATGGAACCGATTACACGGTTTGGGGACCTGACTGTCGCCAGGTTCGTCGATCGTCTCGCCTCGGCCGACCCAGTACCGGGGGGTGGTAGCGCTGCAGCCATTGCGGGGAGCCTCGCCGCGGGCCTGGTGGCGATGGTCGCGTCGCTCTCGGAGGGCCGGCCCAGGTACTCCGAGCATGCGGTCCTGCACGCGGAGGCAATTGGCGAGGCGCGAGGGCTCACGGATCGCTTGCTGTCGCTGGCCGATGAGGACGCCGCGGCCTTCGCGGGGTTCGGGGCGGCCATGCGATTGCCGCGCGAGACGGACGACGACCGCGAGGCGAGGTCGGCGGCCATCCGGCAGGCGGCCCGTGGCGCGGCCGACGTGCCGTTCCGCACGATCCAGGCGTGCGCAGAGGTCGTGGGGCTCGCGGAGGCGCTCGCCGGGCGCAGCAACCGCAATGCCGCCTCGGATCTCGAAGTGTCGGCCCTGCTGTCGCTGGCGGCCGCGGAGGCGGCGGCCGCGAACGTCAGGGTCAACCTCCAGGCCATGGGCGACGACAGCGCCGCGCGCGACCTGGCCGAACGGACCGACCGTCTGGTCCAGGAGGTTCAGCAGCGCGCCACCGGCACCCGGACGATCGTCGCCAGCGGCGAGGCTCGAGAGCCACTCGGGGCCGGTCGGCGGTGACCATACCCACCGAGGCGGCCCCGCGGCTGCTGCGAGGGGGCCCGATCGCCGCGACCATCCGCGAGCAGGTGGCCGCGGACGTGGTCGAGTTCCGAACCGAGCATGGCTACGTTCCGGCGCTGGCGGTGGTTGTGGTCGGTCGCGACGCGCCGTCCGCCGTGTATCTCCACAAGATCCTCGACGGCTGCGGGCGGGTTGGGATCGACGGCCGCCTGGTCGAGCTTGGTGACGAGGCGACGCAGGCCGAGGTGGTCGCGGCGCTGCGGACCCTCGACGCGGACCCCGTGGTGGCCGGGATCATCGTCCAGATGCCGCTCCCGCCCACCATCCCGCTGCGGACCGTCATCGACATCCTCGACCCGCTGCGCGATATCGACGGCATCCACCCCCTGAACGCGGGGCTGCTGTCGCTCGGGTACGAGGGCTTCCTGCCGGCGACGGCGCATGCGGCGGTCGAGATCCTGGTCCGCTCGGGCATCGAGCTCGAGGGGCGGCACGCCGTGGTAGTCGGGCGGTCCAACGTGGTCGGCAAGCCGGCGGCGCTGCTGCTGCTGCGTCAGCACGCCACGGTCACCGTCTGCCATTCGCATACGCGCGATCTGGCCAGCGTGGTCGCGCACCGCGGACGTGGTCGTGGTCGCCGCGGGCAGGCCCGGTCTGGTGACCGGCGACATGCTGAAGCCCGGCGCGGTCGTCGTCGACGTGGGGATCAACGTCGTGGGCGACGCCCTGGTGGGCGACGTCGACTTCGCGTCCGTTGCCCCGGTCGTGTCCGCGATCACCCCGGTGCCGGGCGGCGTCGGTCCGCTGACCAACGCGATCCTGCTGTCCCATCTCATGCGGGCCGCTCGGGACCAGGCGCAGGGCCTGGTCCCGCTCGGGGCCCGCTCGCTCGCGGTTCCCGTCCAGGAGATTCCGTCATGACCGCCACGACCCCCTTCCCGTCCGATCTCGAGATCGCCCGCGCCGCGGTGCCCCGTCCGATCACGGAGGTGGCGGCGGACCTCGGGCTCGCCGATGACGAGATCGAGCCGTACGGGCGGACCAAGGCCAAGGTGACGATGGAGGGGATCCGGCGGGTCGAGGCCGAGCGTCCGCTGGGCAAGTACGTGGTGGTGACCGCGATCAGCCCGACGCCGCTGGGTGAGGGCAAGAGCACGACCACGGTGGGCCTCGCGCAGGGTCTCGAGCGGATCGGGCGCCGGGCCGCCGTGACCATGCGCCAGCCCAGCCTCGGCCCCGTGTTCGGGATCAAGGGCGGCGCCGCGGGCGGCGGCTACTCCCAGATCATCCCGATGGAGGACTTCAACCTCCATCTCACGGGCGACGTCCATGCGATCGGGGCCGCGCACAACCTCGCCGCAGCCTTCGTCGACAACCACCTCCACCACGGCAACGCGCTGGGGATCGACCCCTACGGCGTGCTCTGGCCGCGCGTCCTCGACATCTCCGACCGGGCACTGCGCGAGGTGGTGGTGGGCTTGGGCGGCCGCGAGAACGGCAACCCGCGCGAGACGCAGTTCGTGATCACGGTCGCGTCCGAGGTGATGGCGATCCTCGCCCTGGCCTCGGATCTCGCCGACCTTCGGACGCGCCTGGGCCGGATCGTGCTCGCGACCCGGCGCGACGGCAGCCCTGTCACGGCCGACGACCTCAAGGTCGCGGGCAGCATGACCGTCCTGCTGCGCGATGCCCTCAAGCCCAACCTGCTCCAGACCCTCGAGGGCGGCCCGGCCTTCGTCCACTGTGGGCCGTTCGGCAACATCGCCCACGGCAACAGCTCGATCATCGCCGACCGGGTCGCCCTGCGGACCACCGACATCGTGGTCACCGAGGCGGGCTTCGGGGCCGACATGGGGGCCGAGAAGTTCTTCGACATCAAGTGCCGCGCCTCGGGCCTGCGCCCCGACGCCGCGGTGGTGGTGGCGACCATCCGGGCGCTCAAGATGCACGGCGGTGTGGGCCGGATCGTGGCCGGCAAGCCGCTCGATCCCGCGCTCCTGGAGTCGAACCCCGACGCCGTCCGGCGGGGTGGCGCCAACCTCGCCGCGCAGCTCGACAACGTGGCGGCGTTCGGGGTGCCGGCGGTGGTCGCGATCAACACCTTCCCCACCGATACCCCTGCCGAGATCGCCGCGGTGCGCGAGGTCGCCCTGGCGGCCGGTGCCCGGGATGCGGTCGTGGCCCGTCACTTCACCGACGGCGGCGCCGGCGCGGAGGACCTCGCCCGCGCCGTGTGGGCCGCGGCCGAGGAGGGCGCCCCCGACTTCGCCCTGCTCTATCCGGACGACGCGTCCCTGCGCGACAAGATCGAGGCGATCGCGGTCCGCATCTACGGCGCCCAGGGCGTTGACTTTGCCCCGGCCGCCGCGAAGCAGCTCGCCGCCTACGAGGCGATGGGCTTCGGGCCGCTGCCCGTGTGCATGGCCAAGACCCAGTACAGCCTGTCGCACGACCCCAAGTTGCTGGGTCGCCCATCAGGCTTCCGGGTTCCGATCCGCGAGGTCCGGCTGTCGGCAGGTGCCGGCTTCGTCACCCCGCTCGCGGGCAACATGCGCACGATGCCCGGGCTTCCCAGCCGGCCGGGCGGCGAGCGGATCGACATCGACGCCGACGGCAACGTGGTCGGGCTGTTCTGACGCAGTGACGCCACCCCTCAAGTGGACCGGCGGCGCGTTCCTCAGGCGTTGAACGCGAACCCGGTCGCGACCGCGAGCCCCGCGGTCACGATCAGCCCCACGATCACGCCCAGGACGCCGATGCCCCACATGGACCAGTCGATCGGCCCGAGCGCCTGGGTGGGGTGCCCGTGATCATCGTGGCCATGGCCGTCGCCGTGATCGGCCGTGGATCCGTGGGCGCCCTCGACCGCATGGGACGCGCCATGCGTCGTCGGGGACTTGGGTGTCGGTGGCCGCGCCTTCAGGGTCCGCGTGGCTGCCGCTGGTCTCGCTCATCTGGTCGTCAGAACCTCCGGGGAGCCATTGTCCCATGCCGGGGGACCGGCGGGGGTCGGCACCACCCTAGACTGGGCGCGATGCTCACGCTCGTCCTGACCCGCCATGGCCTGACCGACCGCTCCGTGCCGGAGCAGCACCTGGGGCAGCACCTCGACGTGTCGATCAACGAGGCCGGCCGGAGGCAGGCCCAGGCACTGGCGCAGCGTCTCGCGTCGATCGCCTTCGACCGGGTCATCACGAGCCCCCTGTTCCGCGCTCGCGAGACGGCCGAGCTCATCGTCCGTGCCGGACCTCGGCACGCCCGTGGCTCGGCGATGGAGGCGGACCCAAGGCTTCGCGAGATGGACTACGGCGCGTGGGAGGGTCGCACGTACGCGGAGATCGACGAGACCGACGGTGCGTTCAGGCGGCAGTGGGAGCAGGCGCCCGACACGCTGGCCTGCCCGGGCGGGGAGTCCGGCCTGGACGTGGCCGAGCGCGTCAGATCCTTCCTGGGCGACCTCCTGGACGAGCACCGTGCCTGGTACGCTCGGGCCTCGTTCCGGGCTGCGACCTCGGGCTGGGGCCGGCCAGGGTCACGGCCGGAGCGACCGGTGCTGGCCGTGGGTCACGGAACATCGAACCGGATCCTGCTGTGCGTCGCGCTCGGCGTGCCCCTTGCCGGGTATCGCCAGCGGTTCGTCCAGGATTACGTCAACCTGACCGTTCTGCGCTGGGAGGTGGGCGCTGCGGCGGACCAGGCGACGCTGCTGGTGATGAACGATCAGTCTCACCTCCGCGGTCTGACCGAGGTGCCGTGGGTCTGAGGCTCTACCGGAGCCACGCCCAAGGCTCCACTGCGGGCCAGGCGGTCAGCCGGCCGCGTCAGGCTCCCGTCGGGGTCGGCCGGGCATGCCCAGCCGCCACCAGAGCAGCAAGAGCGCGATGATGACGACGCCCACGGCGATCAGGAGGTCGAACGGCTGGAGTGCCTCGCGGATCTGCCGCCAGCTCGCGCCCAGCTGGACGCCGGCGAAGGTCAGGGCGATCGACCAGGGGACGGCGCCGGCGGTGGAGTAGGCGATGAACTTGGCCAGCGGCATCCTGGTGACGCCGGCCGGGAACGAGACGAACGTCCGGACGATCGGTAGCAGACGGCCGAAGAACACGGTGGCGGCGCCGTACCTGGCGAAGAAGTGGTCGGCCGCTTCGATCTCGTGGGGCCGGATGAGCATGTACCGGCCGTATCGCTCCAGGAACGGCCGGCCACCATAGGCCCCGATCCCGTAGGCAATGAGCGATCCGGCCGTGTTCCCGATGGTGGCCACGATCACGATGACCCAGAAGCTCCAGGGGCCCCCGGTGAGCGGCTCGACCTGCGTTGGATCCGAGACCATGAACCCCGCGAACGGCAGGATCAGCTCGCTGGGCAGCGGGATCATCGCCGACTCGATCATCATCGCGACCAGCACGCCCAGGTAGCCCACGGCGCCGTATAGCGACTGCAGGAACGGGAGGGCGATCTGATCGATGAACGCGAGCAAGGGTCTGAGGGCTCCCGGGCGGTGCTGGGTCGGCGCTGAGGATAGCGGACGGAGCGCCGTCTCCCGACGTTCGGCGCCGCCGGACCCGGGATCGGACGGCTATCCTCGGCACGGTGACTGATGCCAACGTTCTTCCCGAGCGATCGCCCGCGCGCGGCGCGCACGACCTGGTCGTCCTGACCGGGGCGGACCTTTCGATCGCCGATGTGGAGGCGGTCGCGCGTCACGGGGCACGCGCTGCGCTCGATGACGGAGCCCGCCGTCGGATGCAGGAGGCTCGTGACGTCATCGTCGGGCTGGTGGCCCGTGGCGACGTGGTGTACGGCGTGACGACGGGCTTCGGCGACCTGGCTTCCACGTTCATCCCCCGGGAGGATGCAGCCGGCCTCCAGGAGAACCTGCTGGCTTCACATGCCGCAGGCGTCGGTGAGCCGTTCGAGGCCGAGGTCGTCCGGGCGATGCTGCTGCTGCGGGCGAACACGCTCGCGCTGGGTCACTCGGGCTGCCGCCCGCTCCTCGTGGACCGCATCTGCCGTTTCCTGGAGCTCGGCCTCCACCCGGTCGTGCCGTGCCAGGGGAGCGTTGGCGCGTCGGGTGACCTCGCGCCCCTCGCGCATCTTGCGCTGCCGCTGATCGGCCGGGGCGAGGTCGAGCTCCACGGTCAGGTCATGCCGGCGATGGCTGCGCTCCGCGAGGTTGGCCTCGAGCCGCTCGCCTTGGAGCCCAAGGAGGGACTCGCGCTGCTCAACGGGACCCAGCTCATGAGCGCGCTCGGCGCCCTGCTGCTCGCGGACGGCGACCGGCTGACGCGAACAGCCTCGGTCGCCGCGGCGATGACCGTGGAGGCGCTGCTCGGAACCGAGGTCGCATACGCGGCCCCGTACCAGCTGGCCCGGCCGCATCCCGGCCAGGTGGCCGTCGCCGCGGAGCTGCGTCATCTGCTGCGTGACTCGGGGCTGCAACGGGGCCACCACGGATCGGCGCACAAGGTGCAGGACCCGTACTCGCTGCGCTGCGTGCCCCAGGTCCACGGCGCGGTCCGCGACGCGCTGGAGCATCTGCGCCGGGTGCTCGACATCGAGCTCAACTCGGCGACCGACAACCCGCTGGTCTTTCCGTCCGGTGGCGAGGTCCCGGCCGATGCGCTCGCGACCGGCGGCGGGCTCGTCATCTCGGGCGGCAACTTCCACGGAGAGCCGATCGCCCTCGCGCTCGACTTCGCCAAGCTGGCCCTGGCCGAGCTCGGCGCGATCAGCGAGCGGCGCACCGCGCTGCTCCTCGACCCGCGCCTCAACGGCGGCCTGCCGGCATTCCTGTCGCCCGACCCCGGCCGGAACAGCGGTCTGATGATCGTCCAGTACACGGCGGCGGCACTGGCCTCGGAGAACAAGGTGCTCGCCCACCCGTCGTCGGCGGACTCGATCCCCACCTCGGCCAACCAGGAGGACCACGTGTCGATGGGCGCGGCGGCGGCGCGGCACGCGCGGACCGTCCTCGGCCACGTGGAGCAGATCGTCGGCATCGAGCTGCTGTGCGCGGCACAGGCCCTGGAGCTGCGGGTCAGCGCCCTGGCCTCGGAACACCCTGGTGGCCCGGCGAGCGGCGCGCGACCTGGTGCCGGCGTGATCGAGGCGCTCGCCATGGTCCGGGCGCGGATCCCGCCGCTCGCCGCTGATCGCGAGCCTGGTCCGGATCTCGAGGCCGCGCTCCGCCTCGTCCGGGACGGCGCGCTCGCCGCGCTCGCCTGACCCATCGCATCCCGGGCCGCGCCGGATAGACTCGCTGGACATGGACATCCGCATCGTGGACGTCACCGACGACGCCTCGTTCACCCTCCTTCCGCCGTGCGCGGACCCGCAGTTCGACCACCGATCGTGCAACTACTGGGAGGATGCCGACCACGGTTCGAAGGCCGCGCGCGCCTCCTGGCTATCGGCGGCATCTCCCCCCTCACCGCCGGCGCGATCCAGGCCGCGCAATCCGTTCGGCGACGACGGACGATGAGCCGGCAGTCAACCCGTTCGCGCCGCCATCGAGCTCGGGCTCGACCTTCAACCCATTCGTTGCCGACGCGGCTCCCGCCGCTGAGAACCCGTTCGCCCCGAGACCCGAGCCGAAGCCCGCGGTCGCCACGGATTCCCCGCGCAAGCTCCGTCTCCTGGGCCGAGGCCTGGCCGTGTTCGGCAGCTACGCGAAGGTGCTGCTCGACGGGGATGATCCGGCGGCCTACGCGCAGTTCGGCCCGCTGTCCGCGTACCCTCGCGCTCTGCGGACCCGCGAGCTGTACCCGAGCCTGCCCGACTCGCCGCTGCCGGCCGTGATCACGTGCATCGCCACGACCTCGGCGGCTCGAGGCCACGGGCTGGGGGCGAGGCTCGTGGAGGCCGTGTGTGACGACCTCGCAGCGCGGGGGTTCGCCGCGGTGGAGGTCTATCCGGAGGTGGGTACGCGGGCCGATGCGACGAGCGCCGCCGATCCGCGGTTCTGGCACCGCCTGGGCTTTGCGGTGGCGGCGGCCGATGAGCGGTTCCCGGTGCTGCGCCGGGAGCTTACGTGAGCCACGAGCCCAGGTGACACGGATCCGGAGCTCGCGCGTGCTTCCGGCGGTTCCGGTCCTCGTCGCGGTGCTCATCGCGCTCGGCGTCGGCAGTTGCGGATCACCGCCCCCGTCGGTGTCTGCGACGATCAGCCCGTCCGCGAGCATCCAGCGACTCTCGGCCCCGCCTTCCACTCCGGTACCCGTCTCGACGCCGGCCTCCGGTTCGGCATCATCGGGCTCCGATGCCTCGCCCGCCGTGGCGCTCGATCCAACCCTGCTCTCGATCCTGCCGCCTGCCATCGGGGATGTCCCGGTCACCGCCGAGCCCGGCTCGTTCGCCGAGGCCATCGCGGACCCGGACTTCGTCGCAAGCGTCGAGGCTGCGGCCTTTGCCATCGCGGTCGACGGCGGTGACCTCGCGTCCGGTGTCGTCGCCGAGCTTCGGAAGGGTGTCTACTCCGACGCGTTCTTCCGCGACTGGCGCGACTCCTACAACCGGGGCGCCTGCTCGCAGGCAGGTGGCGTGGTTGGCAACGCGGAGGCGGAGCTCGACGGTCGCACCGTCTACGTGACGAGCTGTGCCGGCGGGCTGCTCGTCTACCACGCATATCTTCCAGGCCGTGACGTCGTGGTGTCGCTGTTCTCGCTCGGCGATCGGCGGTTCGGTGAGCAGCTGATGAACGACCTCCGGCCCTGACGCCGGAGCCTGGCGGCGGCGTAGACTCCGCGGCCATGATGACCGATGCCCCCGGGTCGGACGAACACGGTCCGCGACCCGTCCGTGCTCCGCGTGGGACCACGCTCTCGACCCGAGGCTGGCCCCAGGAGGCCGCCCTCCGGATGCTGATGAACAACCTCGACCCGGAGGTTGCCGAGAACCCCGACGAGCTCGTGGTTTACGGCGGCACGGGCCGGGCAGCCCGCAGCTGGGCAGCGTTCGACGCGATCGTGCGCGAGCTGCGACAGCCTGGGCGACGACGAGACGCTGCTGGTCCAGAGTGGCAAGCCGGTGGCCGTGTTCCGGACCCACGAATGGGCCCCCAGGGTCCTGATCGCAAACTCCAACCTGGTCGGGCGCTGGGCGACCTGGGAGCACTTCCGCGAGCTCGAGCGCCGGGGCCTGACGATGTACGGCCAGATGACGGCGGGCTCCTGGATCTACATCGGCACCCAGGGCATCCTGCAGGGCACCTACGAGACCTTCGCCGAGCTGGCGCGCCAGCACTTCGGCGGGTCGCTGCGGGGACGGGTGACGCTCACCGCCGGGCTGGGCGGCATGGGCGGCGCCCAGCCGTTGGCGGTGACGATGAACGAGGGCGTGTGTCTCGCGATCGAGGTCGACGAGGCACGGGCGCTCCGCCGCCACGAGATCGGCTACGTGGATCGCCTGACGACCTCGCCCGGCGAGGCGCTGGCCATGGCCCGGCGTGCGGCGGAGGAGGGGGTGCCGCTGTCGATCGCCCTGGTCGGGAATGCGGCAGAGATCGAGCCGGCCTGGGCGCGGACCGAGGAGCCGTTCGACGTGGTGACCGACCAGACCTCGGCGCACGACGCACTGGGAGGCTACGTCCCGGCCGAGATCTCGCTCGAGGACGCGGTGCTCCTGCGACGCACGCAGCCCGATGTGTACGAGTCGCGGGCAAAGCGCTCGATGGCCGACCATGTTCGCGCGATCCTGGCGTTCCAGGCTGCGGGTGCGGTCGCGTTCGACTACGGGAACAACCTGCGCGCCCAGGCGCAGGAGGCGGGCGTGGCCAACGCCTTCGACTACCCGGGTTTCGTGCCCGCCTTCATCCGGCCCCAGTTCTGCGAGGGACGCGGCCCGTTCCGGTGGGCGGCGCTTTCTGGCGACCCCGCCGACATCCTGCGCACCGACCGTGCCATCGTCGAGCTGTTCCCCGAGGATGCGGGCCTGCGACGCTGGATCGGGATGGCCGAGGCCCGGGTGCCGTTCCAGGGGCTGCCGGCGCGGATCTGCTGGCTGGGCTACGGGGAGCGGGCCAGGGCCGGTCTCGCGTTCAACCGGCTGGTCGCCGCCGGGGAGGTGTCGGCCCCGATCGTCATCGGTCGCGATCACCTCGATGCGGGGTCGGTCGCCTCGCCCAACCGCGAGACCGAGGCCATGGCCGACGGCACCGATGCCGTGGCCGACTGGCCCCTGCTCAACGCGCTGGTCAACACCGCCGCCGGAGCGACCTGGGTGTCGATCCACCATGGCGGCGGGGTGGGCATCGGCTACTCGCAGCACGCCGGGATGGTGGTCGTCGCGGACGGCACCGAGCTCTCGGCACGCAAGCTCGAGCGGGTGCTGACGACGGACCCGGGGATGGGTGTCGTGCGGCACGTGGACGCGGGCTACGAGCGGGCGATCGAGGTGGCCCGGGAGCGCGGTGTTCGGATCCCGATGCTCGACGGTTGAGATCGCTCGCCATACCGGGCGGCCGCCGGAGCTCGGCCGCCGGAGCTCGCCCAGCCGTGGCATCTGCAGATGGTTCCAGGCACGCGGAAGCATCGCGCGGTAATGAGCCCAGCGGCTCCGATCACGGTGAGCTTCCGACCTTCAGCTGCAGCATGATCGGCTGAGGATCGCGAGCTGGGATCGGCTGACTCTCTCGCAGGCTTCCGGTGGCTACTTCCGCTTGGTTGGAACCATCCGCGGGGTGACGCCCTGCGCGACCAGGCGGCCTCACCAGCGGGACGGGTTCCTGCGCGACCGGGGCCCCCAGGTCGGACGGCTCGGCGACGCTGCGGCTTTGCTCGATGCGGGCGGGCCGGAACGGGAGCCCGGTTGCTTCTGTAGCATCAGAACGTGCTCGTCGAAAGCGTGCCCAACGTCTCGGAGGGCCGGCGCCTCGACGTCGTGGAGCGCCTGGTCGGTGCTTTGACGTCCGTTGCCGGCGTGTTCCTGCTCGATCGCACGTCCGATGCCAGCCACAACCGATCGGTGCTCACGGTGGCCGGCGAGCACGACGTCGTGTCGGCCGGGCTGGAGGCAATGGTCGGCCAGGCCATCGACGACATCGACATGGACACCCAGACGGGGGAGCATCCGCGGATCGGCGCGGTGGACGTGGTGCCGTTCGTGCCCCTGGGGGACACGCCCATGGAAGCGTGCGTGGAGATGGCGCGTGACTTCGGTCGCCGGATCGCCGCCCGCTGGGACCTGCCCGTGTATCTCTACGCCCAGGCGGCGACCCGCTCCGACCGGGTTCGCCTGGCCGACGTTCGGCGCGGTCAGTACGAGGGGCTCAAGACCGAGATCACCCACAACGGACGCCACCCGGACTTCGGGCCGGACCGGCTGCATCCCCGCGCGGGTGCCATCGCGGTTGGCGCTCGGCCGTTCCTGATCGCCTGGAACATCAACCTCGACTCCGACGACGTCGAGCTGGCGAAACGGATCGCGCGTCGCGTCCGCGAGTCCGGGGGCGGTCTGCCCAGGATCCAGGCCAACGGCTTCAGGGTGGAGGAGCCTGAGCGTGGCCATCCGGTTCGGGCACAGGTGTCGATGAACCTCCTGGACTTCCGGACCACGCCGATCTGGCAGGCGTGGGAGGCGGTGGGCGAGCTGGCCGCAGAGGACGGCATCCGGCTGGCCGAGTCGGAGCTGATCGGCCTCGCTCCGCTGGCCGCGCTGCTCGACGTCGCGGATCATGCGGGCGCGGCCGCCGACGCGTCCGTCGAAGGCCGGCTCGAGGCCGCCGCGCAGGCGATCCGGCTGCGGGACTTCACGCCGCTGATGGCCCTGGAGCTGCGCCTGGCGGCCGCACGCGCGCGCCGATGACGCTCCGCCTGATCGAGGGCGGAAAGGGGGGCATCGACACGCCGGGCCTCCTGGTCCATGGCGCGGCTCAGGTCGCCACCCTTGCCGGGGGGCTGCGCCGCGGCACTTCGCAGGCGGACGTCGCGCTCCTCGACTCCGGAGATGTCGGCGGGCCGGGCACTGCGGCGGCTCCGGTGATCGCCTGCTGGGAAGGCCGGATCCTGGGGGTCGGCCCGAGGGACCGGATCGAGCAGGGTCTCGAGCTGGGCGGCTATCCGTTGTCGCGCTTCGCCAGGCTGGATGCGGGCGGGGGTGTGGTCACGCCGGGTCTGGTCGACCCCCACACCCATCTGCTGTTCGCGGGGTCGCGCGAGCAGGAGCTGGTCCTGCGTCAGCGGGGTGCCGGCTATCTCGACATCCTGGCGGCCGGTGGGGGCATCCTCTCGACCGTCGCCGCCACGCGCGAGGCGACCGCCGAGCTGCTCGCCCGGCATGGCCGACGGTGGCTGGACGAGATGCTGACCCACGGCGTCACCACCATCGAGGCCAAGTCGGGGTACGGGCAGGACCTGACGACCGAGCTCCGGCTGCTCGAGGTGGCCTGGCAGCTGGGCCGGGAGGGTCCGATCGACGTGGTCCCGACGTACCTGGCTGCGCATGCCGTGCCGCCCGAGTTCCGCGCCCGCCCGGACGGGACCGAGGCGTATGTCCGGAGCGTGATCGACGAGCAGCTCCCCGGCGTCGCGGCGCAGGGACGCGCCGCCTCATGCGACGTGTTCTGCGAGGACGGCGTGTTCACGCAGGATCAGAGCCGCCGGATCCTCATGTCCGCAGCCGGCTACGGGATGGCGATCCGCCTCCATGCGGATGAGCTGGCCCCCTCGGGTGGTGCCGAGCTTGCCGCGGAGCTGGGCGCGCTGTCGGCTGACCATCTGCATACACCCAGCGCGGAGGGCGTCGCGGCGCTCGCTCGCGCGGCCACCGGCGAGCGACCGACGGTCGCAACGCTGCTGCCGATGACGAGCTGGTTCCTGATGACGGGCGACGCGGCGCCGGCGCGCCGGTTCATCGACGCGGGTGTCCCGGTCGCGCTGGGCACGGACTTCAACCCGGGCACGTCGCCCACGCCGAACCTGCCGCTGGTCATGACCGCGGCCTGCCTCGAGATGGGCCTGTCGCCCGCCGAGGCGCTGGTCGGGGTCACGATCAACGCCGCCCACGCCGCGGGCGTTGGGGATCAGGTTGGCTCGATCGAGGCGGGCAAGCAGGCCGACCTCGCGATCTGGCGGGCCGCCTCGGTGGACGAGCTGCCCTACTGGGTGGCTGCCGACCTGGTGCAGGTCGTGGTCAAGGCTGGCCGGATCGTCTACCGGCGCGGCGGTTGACCGGTCGGGCTGGATCGATCCAATCCGGGGAATCCACCTTCCGGCCGGCCGCCGGTCGTGTCAGGCCTTGCCGCGGGACTCCAGGAGCACGGTGGTCGTCTCCGGCGGCAGGCTCGAGGCGGTGACCGAAAGCCGTGGCTGGACGCTGCGCTCGGCGCCCATCTCGTGGAGGAACCGGCGCACGGCCTCGTCGCAGTCGGCTTCCACCTCGCACACGGGCATCGGGATCACGATCCGCGGGTCGAGCTGAGCGACAAGGGCTGCGGCACCCGTCGCGGTGAGGGCCCCCCCGACGGGCACGCACGCGACCGCGATCCGCCCGATGTCTGCCAGCTTCTCCTCGGTGAGCTGGTGACCGATATCGCCCAGATGGATGGTGTGGATCCCGTCGAGCTCCACCATGAACGCGGTCTGGCGACCACGTTGCCCGCCCCGGGCGTCGTCGCGGTAGGTCCGGACGCCCGTGACCAGCGCATCGTGAACCTCGTATTCACCGGGTCCGTCGAGCACGAATGCCGACTCGAGGCTGGTGGCGATGGCCGTCCCTCCGTCACGTGACACCTTCGCCACCTTCCGCGGCATCGGGCTGTCGTCGGGATGACTGAAGGTGATCACGTCGGCCGTGATCCCGCGTCCGGTGGGCCCCACGATCGAGGGGTAGGGGTCGTTGACGACGACGGCTTCCTTTCCGCGCAGCCGGATGCAGGTCCGTCCGTACCAGGTGAGCTCCATGGCTCGGATTCTTGCACAGGCCCACGGGGGGCCGAGGCCAGGAATTAAAAAGGACCGGAGGCGCCTGCCCAATCGGCGCCTCCGGCCCGAGGGAGGGAGGATGGAACCTGAGGGGTGTTCCGTCACGAACCATAGGACGGACCCGATTCAAGCCCATGCCTTCGAACGATTAAGAAACGGACATCTGGTCCCGGCCGGATCCTCTGCGCCGGATGATCGCCCGGATCCGACGCGGCCCCGTGGCACAATCGGCCGGCGATGATCGCCACCCACCATCGTCCGTTTCCGCTCGCGGCCGTCCTGGCGGTCGTGGTCGCCATGGTCGTCGCATGTGGGTCGACGAACCCGACGTCATCACCCGTTGCATCGAGCGGCACCCCGGCGGCGACGGCCACGCCCGGCGCCTCTGCCCCGGCGACGAGCCCCTCCGGCTCGGCCGGGCCGTCCTCGCCCGCACCATCGAGCGCTCCTGCGTGTGATCCCAACGACACCTCGACGCCGCCGCCGCCGAGCCCCGACGCCAACGACCCCAACGCTCGCTGTATTCGCAGATCGAGGGTCAGGTCAGTCAGCTGCGAGGACTCCAGGCCAATACGCCCGTCGAGCGGTCCGTGTTCGATACGGCCGGCCTGTGCGCCTACATCCGGGCGAGCTTCGCGCGCGACAACCCAGAGTCCCTCGTCACCGGCACCGAGACGCTGTACAAGTCGCTGCTGCTCATGCCCCAGGATGCGTCGCTGCGCGACCTGTACATCGAGCTCCTGACCAGCCAGGTCGCCGGGCTGTACGACGACGAGACCAAGCGCATGTACGTGGTCTCCCAATCGGGCCGAGATCGGACCGACTGAGGAGATCACCTACGCCCACGAGTACACCCACGCCCTCCAGGACCAGGCGTTCGGGCTGCGCTCGCTGGTGGGCGATGCCAAGGACCAGAGCGACCGGACGCTCGCCCGGACGACGCTGGTCGAAGGCGATGCGACGCTGTCGATGACGCTCTGGGCGCAGCAGCATCTGACCGCAGCCCAGCTCGGCGAGGTGGCGGCCTCGGCGGGTGATCCCGCGTCCCAAGCGGTCCTGAACGGGATGCCGGCGATCCTCCGCGAGCCGCTCCTGTTCCCGTACGCGTCGGGGTTCCAGCTCGCGCTCAGCGCGTTCAGTGGCGCCGGGGGCTTTGCGGGCGTCAACGCACTGTTCAAGCAATCCGCCCGACTCCACCGAGCAGGTGCTCCACCCGGACAAGCTCGCCTCGCGCGAGCCGCCGGTCAAGGTCGACCTTCCCGGCGAATCTCGCGGACCGGCTGGGAAACGGCTGGTCGGTGCGCGCTCCAGGACACGATGGGCGAGTACCAGCTCGGGATCCTGATGCGCGATGCCGGAGGCGTGGATTCGGCCACGTCCACGGAGGCGGCTGCCGGCTGGGGCGGCGACCGGATCGCCCTGATCGAGGGGCCGGGCGGCGCGACCGGGGTTGCGCTCGACACGGTGTGGGACAGCGGACACCGACGCGAGCCAGTTCTCGGCCGCCCTGAACGGACTGGTGAGCCGGCTTCAGTCGGCGGGCCGGAGCGCTGCGGTGCTCACGCCGGGAGCCAGGCGGGTGGTGCTCGTGACCGGCGAGTCGGACGCGACGCTGGGCCGGATCGCCAACGTGCTCGGGCTGGCCGGGTAACCGGCCGAGGGCCGAGGCGACGCTCGTGCCGAGCCTCGGCCCCAGGATCACATCGATTCGGGCGCGGAGATCCCCAGCAGACCCAGTGCGTTCGCCAGGGTCGTCTTGGTGGCTGTCACCAGGGCCAGGCGCCCGGCCGACCGGTTGGGGTCGCCGGCGTCGATCACGCGCGCGTCGCGGTAGAAGGCATGGAACTGGGTGGCGAGCTCGGTGGCGAAGGCCGTGATGCCCTGCGTCTCCTCCGCTCGCACGGCGTCCTCGACCACCTCCGGGAACCGGGTCATCGACCCGGACCAGGGCAGCCTCGGGCTCACCGGCCAGCAGCCCGTCGATCGACGCGGCGGCGGCCAGCCCCGCCTCGCCCGCCTTGCGCAGGATCGAGGCAATGCGGGCATGGGCGTACTGCACGTAGTAGACCGGGTTCTCGGCCGACTGCTTCTTGGCCAGCTCGATATCGAAATCGATGCCCGTGGTCGGCGCCCGTGACCCGAAGAACCAGCGGGCCGCGTCGACGCCAACCTCGTCGAGGAGCTCATCGAGCGTGATGAACTCGCCGGCCCGCTTGGACATCGAGATCTCGACGCCATCGCGGATGAACCGGACCCAGGAGTACAGCAGAATCTGGACGGCCTCCCGATCGAAGCCCAGGCCCTGGGCCGCGTTGCGCAACCGCGCCACCGTCCCGTGGTGGTCCTCGCCCCAGATGTAGATCAGGTGGTCGAAGCCGCGGCTGAACTTCTCGGTCACGTAGCCGACGTCGGCCGCGAAGTAGGTCGGACGCCCGTCGGAGCGGTAGACGACGCGATCCTTGTCGTCGGCGAAGGCGGTGGAGCGGAACCACAGGGCCCCGTCCTGCTCGTAGGTGTGCCCGGCGGCCCGCAGCCGCTCGACTCCCCGGGCGACCCAACCATCGTCATGCAGCGAGCCTTCGCTCTTCCAGACGTCGAAGTGGACGCCGAGGTGCTCCAGGCTGGCCTCGATCCGGGCCCGGACCCGCCCGGATGCCCAGCCGCCGACCACCTCCGCTGCGTCGGCTCCGGGTGCGGTCGCCGCGTTCCAGACGTCGGGCGGCACCTCGTCCGCGAGCTCCTGGACGTAATCGCCCCGATACCCCTCCTCGGGGAGTGGCTCTCCGCGCCGCAGCGCCACCACCGACGCTCCGAGGTTGCCGATCTGCGCGCCCGAGTCGTTGAAGTAGTACTCGCGCGTCACGTCCTGACCGCCGGCCTCGAGCACCCGGCACAGCAGGTCGCCAACGAACGCGCCCCGCGCGTTGCCCACGGTCAGCGGGCCCGGTCGGGTTCGCCGACACGAACTCCACGTTCACGCGGCGCGGGTTCACGGTCGGGATCCGGCCCCAGCCCGCCGGGTCCGCGAGGATCGCGCCGACCAGCGTTTCGAAGACACCGTCGGTCACCCGAAGGTTGACGAACCCGGGCCGGGCGACCTCGGCCGACGCCACGATCCCCGCACCCGGATCGCCCCGGAGACGCCCGACCAACGCCTCCGCGATCTCCATCGGCGGGCGCCGCAACGGTCGAGCGAGCTTCATCGCGAGGTTCGTGGCGACGTCACCGAAGTCGGGGTTAGCCGGGCGTTCGATCTCCACCGGGGGGACCACTTGACCATCGGCGATTGACGGCAGGTCCCCCGCCTCCACCGCGGCCGCCCAGGCCCGCGTGACCGCGTCCCGCACCAGCGTGCGCACCGCAGCGGGGCCCCCCGCATGGGGATCGGCTGGACCGGCAGAGCTCGACACGTGGGCCTCCTGGACGGGCGCGGTGGGGTCGCGCCATCGTACCCGGAGTGCCAGGATGGGACTCAGGTACCAGGACCCTCGTTGCGGGCGCGCACCGAAGTTGTTCTTGTCGGCAGTGTGGTCCGGTGGGCTCGAGAGGCTCTGGGACGGTTCAGGGGCAGAGCGTTCCAGTACCAATGGCCGCCCCGGCCCGGTATCGTTCGAGGTCCGGGAGAGCGGCCCGGCCGGGGATCGGGCCGGAGCAGCGTTGACCCGTCGGTGTCGTGCCGCCGGCGTCATTGGTCGAGGGAGTTGGCGGTATCGCCATCCCTCGCGTCTGCGACGGTCGGGAGCCTCGCTCCAGCCGCGGCGCGCACCCGCCGGCGAGGTCGTCGACACTGGCGACCAGCCGTTGAGCCTGTGGTCCCCGAGACCAGGACGGGGCGCACTGCCTGGGTGCGTCCCGTCCACCTCACCCGGGGGCCCGAGATACGGGCTGCCGTCCCCGATGATGGATCACTCGGGGGTCATTGTCCGTGTCCGCCGTCCAACATGTCGCCAGGAGTACTGGTCCGGGACGACCGCGACGGGGTACTGTTTACCCACGCTGCGGGGTGCTCATTCGGTGATCCTGGGCAACGGAAGCTCGATCGCATGAGCGGTCCGGTGATATTGGGCGAGGTTCGAGCCAGTCCGTGAGTACTGGACACCGGTAGTACCAACGGTCAGCATGGTTGTACCGCCCAAGGCAGCGGTACCACCCAGGCAGCGGGGGATTGATCGCTCCATCTCGGAGCGCGGCAGGGACTGCCGCAAGGAAGCAGGGACAGGGGACCAGAGATGAACGGAACGCGAACGTTCCGCGCCGCAGGATGGCTTGCGGTCGCGGGCATGCTCCTGACGGCCCTGGTGGCGCCGTCAACCGCCCTTGCGGCGGGCCCGGGCAACAACGGGCTTGATCCGACAGGCAACGGCACCACCTCGAATGCGACGGTGGGCGCTAGCCTTTCGGCCGCCGGCGGCAGCGCGACCATGGGCAGCGCCGTCATGTACTGCTCGAGCGACAACGTCGGCTCGGTCGGCGGCTCGTTCACGCTGAGCAAGACCCTCGACGTGGGCTCCACGATCACGATCTACATGGTGCCGAACACAGGCTCCGACGCCAGCCCGGCCGGGAACGTGACCAAGAACGAGGCCACGATCACGTTCGACAACAGCAACCGGACGTCCGGGACGGTGATCCCGTGGACGATCAACGTCACCCACGCGTTCACGACCACCTCGGGCGGGATCCTGGTCGTGTTCGCGGTCAACAGTGACGATACGACTGCGATCTCGTCGAGCAAGACGAACTCGCTCAACTGCACCGAGGCCCAGCCGACGGCGACCCCGACCGAGGCTCCGACGGCGACCCCGACCGAGGCTCCGACGGCGACCCCGACCGAGGCTCCGACGGCGACCCCGACCGAGGCTCCGACGGCGACCCCGACCGAGGCTCCGACGGCGACCCCGACCGAGGCTCCGACGGCGACCCCGACCGAGGCTCCGACGGCGACCCCGACCGAGGCTCCGACGGCGACCCCGACCGAGGCTCCGACGGCGACCCCGACCGAGGCTCCGACGGCGACCCCGACGCCGACACCGGTCGGTAGCGTCGAGGCCGCTACGGGCACGCCGACGCCGACGCCGACACCGGTCGGTAGCGTCGAGGCCGCTACGGGCACGCCGAACATCACGCCGCCGCCCACGGACGCGCTGACGTCGACGCCGTCCGGTCCGGACGGCTCGTGGCGGCTGGCGCTGATCGGGATGGCCGGCATCCTCGCCGCAGCCCTCCTGCTCACGCCGGCACCGGCCACTCGCAGGAACCGCAAGCGCTAGACGCACCGTGAGGAGGCCAGCTGACGCCGGCCTCCTCGACTCATATCGCTGTCCCCGAACCTTCACGACCGGGATGCGACATCGCATCCCGGTCGCTGCCTTGCCTCAGAGAACCGGGGCCTCAGAGATCAACGCTGACCCCCGGCCAGACGAACTCCACCGGGCCTGCGTACGCTGCGCGGACTGACGCGACCGTGGCCTCGGGGTCGAATCCCATCTGCAGATGCGTCAGCAGGGCCCGGGCCGGCCGGGTCGCCGCCGCAAGCCTGCCAACCGCGGGCCCATCGAGGTGCATCGCGCCGGCGGGAACTGGCCCCGGGCCGAACGCAGCCTCGGCGAGCAGCACGTCGCCAGGGCGGACGAGCGGCTCGACCTCAACCTCGCGGGCACAGTCTCCGGTGTAGACGAGGCCCGGCATCGCGTCGGCCTGGCTGATGCGCATCGCATAGCTCTCGTCCGAATGGGTGATCCGAACGGTCTGCAGCGTCAGATCTCCGATCCGGTGGGTACCCTGCCCCAGCGGATCGATGTCGAGGGACTCGCCCGCAAACCCGGGCTGACCCCAGAGCGCATCCAACCGAGCGGACAGATCGCGCGGTCCCAGCACCCTGACCCGCCGCGGCGGGTGGAACTCGTAGCGCAGGTAGTGACGCAGCGGGACGAGATCGATGAAATGATCGGGGTGCAGATGGCTGACCACGACCGCGTCGAGCTCGGCGGGCGGGAGATGCCGGAAGATCCTCGGGAACGACCCTTGGCCCAGGTCGAGCAGCACCCGCGTGGATCCCGTGGAGACCAGGTACGCGGCACCCGAGGAATCCTCGCGATCGGTGTACGCGGGTCCGGCCCCGAGCACCGTCAGGCGCACTGCGGGTTCAACCTCATGGGACGGTCCCCGAGAGCGGTCATCAGCTGGCTCGAGCAGCCTAGCGTGAACAGCCTAACGCCTCGCCCTGGGCTGGACGGGCGCTTCCTGCAGGGTCAGCGCCTGGCCACCGTCACGGACGCGGATCGCCGCGGATGCCCCTCGAGCGGGACGTGCGGGGATCGGCTCAGTGACCCGGGGGGTTGGGAGTGGTGCCGGGGCCCTTCGGGGTGGGCTGGGGCTTGTCCGTGCCAGGCTTGCCCGGATCTGGAGTCGCCGCCGGACCGGTGACTCCCCCGTTGCCCCCGGCGTTCGAGCCACCGTTGCCGTTGCCGCCGGCATTGGACCCACCGCTGCCGTTGCCCCCGGCGTTCGAGCCACCGTTGCCGTTGCCGCCGGCATTGGACCCACCGTTGCCGTTGCCCCCGGCACTTGTCCCGTTGCCGCCGGCATTGGACCCACCGTTGCCGTTGCCCCCGGCACTTGTCCCGTTGCCGCCGGCATTGGACCCACCGTTGCCGTTGCCGCCGGCATTGGAGCCTCCGCTCAGCCTGTCGATGACGTTGCTCGAGTGCGTCAGGGCGTTCTCGAGCCCCTTGACCGATGGTCCGGTCGCGGATGTGAGCAGATGCTCGAGCACGGTCTGATGAAACTCGACCGCTTGCAGCGCTCGACCAGAGGATGCCCCGGCCGGCGATCCGAGCTCCTGGATGGACCGGTCGTAGGCCGAGATCGCCGCGCTCACCGCGCCCGCATCACCCCGGCCAGCGGCATCGACGATGTCGGCGAGGCGGGCCTGGGCCTGAGCCAGCTCGGCATTGAGTCGGGCCTCCGGCTGCGAGGGCAGCAGCATCGTCTCCACGTTGAGCCGGGCTTCGTAGAGGGGTCCGCCGGCTCTTGAGGCGGCGAACGACGTCGAGCCGACCAGCAGCCCGGCCAGGACCGCTGCCGCCAGCGACACGCCGATCCGCCTCTGGCCCCAGGCCGAGAACGGGAGCCGTGTCGGACCACCGGCGCTTGCCATCGATGGGTTCGGCAGCGCGCCACCCACGAAATGCCGGCGCCAGGCCTCCTTGGTCACCGCCGCCCGGGCGCGCCGCGTCTGCGCCGCGCTGGGATCCAGCCGGACGCGCGCGTACCGAGCGAGCATCCGCTCCAGCTCGTCGCCCGCGGTGGGTTCCAGTGCCTGCATCTCGTCCTCGTTCACCGGCCGTCCCCCGAGACCCTGGCCGGGCGTTGGTCGGTGCTGGCCTCGATGCCGAGCTCCCGACGGAGTGCCGCGATGGCCCGGAACTGGAGGCCCCGAACGGTGCCTTCGTGCCGGTCCATCGCCACCGCCGCTTCCTTTGCCGAGAGACCGGCGAAGAACCGCAGCTCGATGGCCTCGCGCTGCTCCGGCGTCAACCGACGCAGCGCCGATGTGACGCTGTCCATCTCCTGTCGGAGCACCGCCAGCTCGTCCGGCCCGTCATCGGCGGCGGGTCGTTCGGTCGCCAGGTCGAGCGGGACATGCTCGCGGCGCGTCCGGAAATGATCGATGACAATATTCCTGGCCAGCTTGAACAGCCAGCCCCCGAACGGGACACCCCGCGATTGGTAGCGCGGCAGCGCCTCCAGGGCCTTGACGAAGACAAGCTGCGCCAGGTCCTCCGCGTCGCTCGGGCGGTTGACGCGGGCGGCGACGTAGCGGTACACGGGCCCGTGGTAGTGGTCGAACAGGGACCCGAATGCCTCCGGATCGCCATCCTGAGCCGCCGCCACGAGGCGCGTGATTGCCTCGTCGTCGACCGTCATAACGAACCGCGTTCCCCCGTGTTAGGCCCGGACCAGCGCCCCTGGTCCCTCAAGCAGATCGGCACGGTGACCCGCTGGCCCCCGCGCCGGAACGTGAGCACCTCGAACCCGGCGCTCGCGGCATGACGATACGCTTCCCCGAGGCCGTACGAAAAGCAGTCGATCCGGTGCGCGTCCGATCCGATGGTCACGTGCCGACCGCCCATCGCCCGGTAGCGCGCCACGATCGCGGGCGTCGGATACGTCTCGCGCGGGAGCTGGCGCAGCCCCGACGCGTTGACCTCGAGCGCCGTCCCCGACTCGACGAGGCCCGCAAGCACCGGCTCATACAGCTCCGGAGCCGCGGCGAGCTGGGCGGGCATCACGTGCGGGAAGAGGTACCGCTTGACGTAGTCCAGGTGCCCGATGGTGTCGAACAGCGTCGACCGCGCAGCGGCGATGACCTCCTCGAAGTACGGACGCACGATCTCCGGCAGCGACCGCCCGGTCACGAACGAGGCGACGTTTGCTGCCTTGTACGGTGAGTCCGAGCTCACGTGGACGCTGCCGATCACGAAGTCGTGCGGGTGCTGCCGGAGCCAGCCGCGGATGTCCTCCTCGTGCCGGTGTTCGTAGGTCACCTCGACGCCGAACCGGACGGCCAGGCCGCGGTCCGCCCAGCGACCCGCCGCCTCGCGTACGTCCCGCTCCCGGTCCGCGAACGACGCATACGCGTACGCCGGCATGCCGGGATCGAAGTCGACGTGGTCGGTGATCGCGATCTCGGCGATGCCGCGCTCGACAGCCAGCGCGCAGTACGACTCGATCTGGACGTCGGCGTCGGGGGAGCGGACCGTGTGGAGGTGGGCGTCGAGCGGCAGGTCGCGCGACTCGCCCAGACCGGCTGCGATTCCCGCCAGCCAGGCCTCGCGCTCCAGCTCCGCGCGCGTTCGGGTGTCGGCGGGGCCGGAGGAGCCGGACGCCCGGGCGCGCTCGCTCATGCGCGGGTCACCCGCGGATCACGCCCAGCTCGCGACCCACCCGATCGAACGCCTCGAGGGCCCGGTCCAGGAGCTCGTCCGTGTGGGCAGCTGTGACGATGGTCCGGATGCGGGCGCGATCGAGGGCAACGGTCGGGAACACCACCGAGGTGCCGAACACCCCCTCCTCGAACAGACGGTCGCTGAACCGGATGGTCGTCTCCGAGTCCCCCAGGATCACGGGTGTGATCGGCGTCTCGCTGCGACCGATGTCGAACCCGAGCCGGCCGAGCTCGGCCTTGAAGCGGCGGGTGTTCGCCCACAGGCGCTCGATGAGTTCGGGCTCCTCGTCCATGATCCGGATCGCCTCCCGACAGGCCGCGGCGACGGCGGGCGGATGCGAGGTAGAGAACAGGAACGGACGAGCTCGCTGGATGAGGATGTCGCGTAGCGACCGGCTGCCGGCGACGTAGCCGCCGAGCACGCCCACCGCCTTGGACAGCGTCCCAACCTGGACCGCGACCCGGCCCTTGAGCCCGAAGTGGTCGACCGAGCCACGCCCGTTGCGACCGAGGACGCCGGACGCATGCGCGTCGTCGACCAGCACGGCCGCTCCGTACGCCTCGGCAGCCTCGACGATGCCGGGCAGCGGCGCGATATCACCGTCCATGCTGAACACGCCGTCGGTGACCACGAGGATCAGGCGATACGGTTCACCGTGTCCGTCGCGGCCCTTCTCGGTGGCCTCGCGGAGCACCTCGCGCAGGCCTTCGACGTCCGCATGCGGGAACACCTTGCGCGGTGCCTTGGAGAGCCGCATGCCATCGATGATGCTGGCGTGGTTGAGCTCGTCGGACACGATCAGGTCGGTCTCGCCGGTGATCACCGGGATCACGCCCGTGTTGGCGGTGAAGCCGGACTGGAACGTGAGCACCGCTTCGGTGTCCTTGAATGCGGCGAGCTCCGTCTCGAGCGCCTCGTGGAGGGACATGGTGCCGGCGATGGTGCGGACGGCCCCTGAGCCTGCCCCGAGCTGCCGGACGGCCTCCATGGCGACGGCCTTCATCCGTGGGTGGTGGGACAACCCCAGGTAGTCGTTGGACGAGAGGCTGATCACCCGGCGGTCATCGAGCGACACGATCGGACCCTGGGCCGAGCTCATCACGCGCAGCGGCCGGTACAGGTGGCGCTCGCGGAGGGCCGCCAGGTCATCGTCCAGGAATGCGAGCGGGTTGGGGCGCGAAGCGGTTCCCATGCGTGTCTCCTCCGGCCCTACGCCGTCCAGTCCAGGATCACCTTGCCCGCATCGCCTGAACGGGCGGTGGCGAACGCGGTCTCGAACTCCCGGTACGGGAAGCGGTGCGTGATGGCCGGCGTGATGTCGAGCCCCGACTGGAGCATCACGGTCATCTTGTACCAGGTCTCGTACATCTCGCGGCCGTAGATGCCGCGGATCGTGAGCAGCTTGAACACGATCTCGTTGACGTCGAGGCTGATGTCCTCGGAGGGGATGCCGAGGATCGCGATCGAGCCGCCGTGGGCCATGTTGTCGAGCACGGTGCGGATCGCCGCCGGATTGCCGGACATCTCGAGCGCGACATCGAAGCCCTCGACCATGCCGAGCTCGCGCTGAACCTCGGCGAGGTCACGCTCACGAGGGTCGACCGCGAGGGTCGCTCCCATCCGAGTGGCGATCGCCCGCCGTACCGGGTTCGGTTCGCTGACCACGACGAACCGGGCGCCCGCGTGGCGGACGACCGCGGCGGCCATGAGGCCGATCGGCCCGGCGCCGGTGATCAGCACGTCCTCACCGAGCACGGGAAAGGCAAGCGCCGTATGGACCGCGTTGCCGAACGGATCGAAGATCGCGGCGACGTCGGGGTCGATGCCGGGCCAGTGGTGCCACACGTTGGTCATCGGCAGGGCCACGTACTCCGCGAAGGCGCCGTCCCGGTTCACGCCCAGGCCGACCGTGTGGGCGCACAGGTGGCGGCGTCCCGCCATGCAGTGGCGGCACAGGCCACACGTCACGTGGCCCTCGCCGCTCACGATGTCGCCAGGCGCGAAGTCCGCGACGTTCGAGCCGATCTCGACCACCTCGCCCACGAACTCGTGACCGACGACGAGCGGCGGCTCGATCGTGCGCGCCGCCCACGCATCCCAAGACTCGATGTGCAGGTCGGTGCCGCAGATGCCGGTCTTGTGGACCCGGATCAGCACGTCGTTGATGCCGAACGTCGGGTCGGGCACGGTCGCCAGGCTCAGCCCGGGACCGCGTTCCGCCTTCACCAGCGCCAGCATGGCTGTCTCCTCGTCCCGTGCGGGTCCGCCCTCGTCGTCCTCAACCCTCGGTCCGCGTGTCGTCGGCCCAGTCGACGACCGGGTTCTCGATCGCCCCGATGCCCTCGATCTCGCATCGGACGCGATCTCCGGGCTCGAGGAACACCGGTGGATCCCGGAACACGCCGACACCCGCGGGAGTGCCCGTCGCGATCAGGTCTCCAGGCTCGAGCGTGATGTGCTGAGAGATGAAGCTGACGAGCGCCGGCACCGGGAACAGCATGTCCGAGGTGGTCCCGTCCTGCATCGGGATCGGGGTGCCGGCATCGGGGCCCCTGCCCGGGATGCGCCACGACCGGAGCGCCAGCCCTCGCGCGGGATCGAGCTCGTCCGGCGTCACGAGCACCGGCCCGACGGGCAGGAAGGTGTCGCTGCCCTTGGCGCGCAACCACTGGCCGTCACCCTTCTCGCCCTCGCGCAGCGCCTGGGGATTGCCCTGCCAGTCACGGGCGCTCACGTCGTTGACCACGACGTAACCGGCCACGTGGTCCATCGCCTGCGACTCCGACACGCGGCGGGCCCGGCGACCGATGACCACGCCGAGCTCGACCTCGAGGTCGAGCGCCCGGGTGCCCGGCGGACGGACGATGGCCTCGCCATCGGCGATGACCGAGTTGTCGAACTTCGCGAACAGCATCGGACGCTCCGGCGTCGCGCGACCGCCCTCCCGGGCGTGATCGGCGTAGTTGAGCCCGACGCACACGATCTTGCCGGGGTGGGCGATGGCCGGCAGTGGCCGGCGGGCGCCCGGGTCGCGACGCGTCGCACCACGGCGGGCCGCCCTGGCGATGAGTCGTGGCATCTCGTCGAGCCCTGCCTCGTCGCCCGCGATCAGGCAGCACGGCGCCAGCCAGGTCCGGAGGGTCGGCCGGCGCTCGAACCGGGCCAGCTGTCCGCCGGTGATCAGCGCCCCGTCGACGAGAGCGCCAATCCGCGGCGACCCGTCGCGTCCGGCGTGCGCGTACAGTCGCATGGCTCCTCGATCAGCTCGCCGCCGGGCTCGGGCCGGCCGAGGCGCTGGGTGCCGCCGACACGGACGGGGACGGCGAGGGAGCCGTGCATTGCGGCTCGGGCGGAGCCAGCCAGGTGCCGTCCGCGGCGACCTGCTCTCCGTACCGGGTGAAGAAGTTGTAGATCTCCTGGTCGTCGAGCTGATCCAGATACAGCACCCGATCCCACAGCAGCGCGGCGTACCTGGTTGGCATCTGCTCGAAACGCGCGACCACCGGTCCCACGATGCCCGGCGCGAGCCCGCAGATCGGGCTGGCAGGGAACCCGGCGCTGAAGTCGCGGAGCTGCTGGATTGCCGCGTCGTCGCAGGCGCCCTTGTCGCACGAGTACAGCAGTACCAGCCCCCCGTGCTCGAGGTTGTGGACCCAGCCGTTGGGCACGCTCTGATCCTCGGGCCCATAGACCTTGGGTTGCAGCGGGCCGAACCCGGATTGATTGATGTGCCTGCCCGATGCCGGAGGGCAGATTGCGTAGGTCACCTTGTCGCCCGGCTGCACGTGCTGGTTGCCCATGTCCTGCTGGACCTGTCCCAGCGCGCCGGACGTCGCCGGCTGCACCGTGTCGATGGCGGTGCAGGCATAGGCGGGCGCGGCGGCCGACGCGAACACGAACGCGCTCACCCCCACCACGACCACGACCACGACCAGGCCCAGGATCGGCGCCCGCAACCGCTGCATCGTGCTCTGCGGCTCGCGCCGGCGGCGTGACGCATCACGCCGACCGGAACGGGGTGTGCCCGTTGGGCTCGTGGAGCCCGAGCCGCGACGTCCGCCGGAGGCGGTTCCCGGTCGCGAGCCGCGAGTTGACGACGAGCGCTTGGAATCGGTCAAGGTGGTTGAGCTCCGCGTGATGGGTTCGGCGACAGCCTGGACGGGCGGGCTGTGCGGCGCGCGGCACTGGGCCGCGGGCGCTGGGCGAAGGGTAGCGTCCCGCGGCCAGACTCGCCGAGACGGTGCTCGCAGGGGCGGACCGCAGAGCGCGGAGCTCGTGCCCGATCCCCCGCGCCTACGGCTCGTTCAGGTATTCGCGAACGTCGTGGCGTGTCAGCCCGAAGAACAGCAGCAACGCAAGAATCGTGATCAGGAGGGCGAACACGGGCTGCGCCGCCAGCAGCAGCAATGGCACCGCGGGAACGGTCAGCGTCGACAGGCCGAGCGCCAGTCCGCGGCTGGCCTCCTTGCGCTGCAGGACGAGGGTGGTGGTGAAGATCGTGTAGGCGAGGAGGATCATCGCGACGATGCCGATGGGCGAGATGGGCGCGCTGATCGCCTGGTCCACGACCCAGCGGAGCGAGACCCCGATGCCGCCCAGGATCAGGAAGGCGTAGCCGAGGAAGATCCGGACACCGGGTGGCATGGCGCGCAGCTGGCTGAGCACGCGACCATCATGCGCCAGCCGGTCGCCGGTCGCCGGACGACGGGCCCCATGCCACCGGGCGACGCCGACGCCTTCCGCACAGGGGCCCGTTGCATGGCAGCGGCGGATGCTTGCCGCGTTCGCGAAGCAGGACCGGCGGCCGGCGGCAGGTTTCGCTCAGGCACGCCCGTACACTGCCGCTCTGACGAAGGCAGGGGAGTCACATGGCGGTCGACGATCTGGACTGGGTGCGGGACGCCGTCTTCTACCAGGTGTTTCCCGACCGGTTCGCCCGCAGCGGGCGGGTCGACCCGCCGGGACCGCTCGAGCCGTGGGACGCGCCGCCCACGCCTCGCGGGTTCAAGGGGGGCGACCTATTCGGGGTCGCTCAGCGCCTCGACTACCTGGTCGCCCTGGGGGTCAACGCGATCTACCTCAACCCGATCTTCGCCTCCGCCTCCAACCACCGCTATCACACCTACGACTACCTGGCCGTGGATCCGCTCCTGGGTGGCGATGCGGCGCTCCGGGAGCTGCTCGACCGGGCGCATTCGCGCGGCATTCGGGTGGTGCTCGACGGCGTCTTCAACCACGCGAGCCGTGGGTTCTGGGCCTTCAACCACGTCCTCGAGTGCGGGATCGCCTCACCTTATGTCGACTGGTTCCACGTCGACCGTGAGGCGCTGGCCGCGGGTCGCCCGCTGCGCGCCTATGCAGACGAGGCTGGGCAGCCGGGCGCAGGTGGCGACGCGTCGGGGGGCCACGCATCCAGGTCGATGTCGGTCTTCGGCTACCAGGCCTGGTGGGACCTGCCCGCCCTGCCCAAGCTGAACACGGACAACCCGAAGGTACGCGAGTACCTGATGACCGTCGCCGAGCACTGGATCCGGTTTGGCGCCGACGGCTGGCGCCTGGACGTCCCGACGGAGATCGACGACGACGGCTTCTGGCGAGAGTTCCGGCATCGGGTCAAGGCGATCAACCCGGAGGCGTACCTCGTGGGCGAGGTCTGGTTCGAGGACCACCGCTGGCTGAAGGGCGACCAGTTCGACGCGTACATGAACTACCCGCTGGCCTTTGCCACCCTGTCGTTTGCCGCTGGCTCAACCCGCGACGACCGGGTGATCGACCAACAGTCGAACGTTCGCGCGGCGATGGACCGACTCGACGCCCCTGGCTTCGCGCGACGCCTCGACCACATCATGACGATCTACGCACCAGAGGCCACGTCGGTGCAGCTCAACCTGCTCGGCAGCCACGACACGCCGCGGATCCTCTCGATCTGCGGTGGCGACCGGGATTCCGTCCGGCTGGCGACGCTGGTGACCATGACGCTGCCGGGAGCCCCGTGCATCTACTACGGGGACGAGATCGGCATGACGGGCGAGCACGACCCCGGCTGCCGGGGATCGTTTCCCACCGACGTCGCTGCCTGGGACCGGGACCAGCTGGCATTCTTCCAGGGCGTCACCGCGTTGCGCCATCAACACGAGGCGTTGCGGCGCGGCACGTTCGCGATCGTGGGCTCCGGTGGCTCAGCCGTCGCCTGGCAGCGAACCGGTGACGAGGAGAGCTGGCTGGTCTGTGTCAACGCCGGCCAGGACGCAGCCCGGCTCGCGCTCGACGTCCCTGATCTCGCGGGCCGCCGTCTCGAGCCGATGGCACCCACGGGTTGGCCCTGGCCGATCGGCGAGGCCGCGACGGTCGCCGGCGGTCGGGTCGAGGTGCTGATCCCGCCGCGTGGCGCGCTCCTGCTGCGAGCCGGCTGACCGGGGCCGGCAATCCACCGGACGGGCTGATCCCGCAGGGTCGCAGCGCACCGTCCGACGGCCGCACCTCGGCTCGCACCAACGGTGCGTCGCGCGTATCCTGCCCGGACGTGGCTGACCTGCCGTTCGTTCTTGCCGAACCTCTTGGCCTGCGTCTCCGGGCTGCCGCCGACGTCGAAGGCAAGATCGGGCGCGCCCTCGACGCGCTGGGGCCGCTGGCCGGGCGAGACGTCGCCATCCTCGACCTGCCGAGTGGGCCGCTGCGCGACCGGCTCGCCGCGGCGGGGATCAGCGGCCGTGACCTGCCCCTGACCAGCCCGCTCACGATCGACGCGCCCGACGCGAGCCTGGACGCGGTCGTGAGCCTGTGGTCGGGCTTCCGCGGCGTCGATCCGACGTCGATGCGTGAGGTCGATCGGGTCCTTCGCCCCGGTGGCCGGCTGCTCGTCGTCCACGACTACGGACGCGACGACGTGAGCGAGCTTCGCGCGCAGGATGCGCCCGAGTACGGCTCCTGGGGCCGGCGGGATGGACCGTTCCTGCGCGACGGCATGTTCAAGATTCGCGTGCTGCATTGCTACTGGACCTTCCCGTCGATCGAGGACGCCCGCGAGTTCCTGGGCGCGGCGTTCGGAGCGCGCGGGGAGACGGTCGGCGCCCGGCTCAAGCGCCCCCGGGTCAGCTGGAACGTCGCCGTCTACCATCGAGACCGGGGTGGCACGTCCGTCCAGCCCCCCGACGACACCGGCACGGTCGCGCGCGCGACCAGCGCCGCCTGACAGGTCGGACGGTCGGCACACCGCCGCCACGGCCCGTGCGCCGGTGCCTGCTACGCTCGATGCGATGAGCCAACGTTCGCGCGACAGCCGCCGTCCCGCCGCCGCCCGCCGGATGGAGGGGCGACGATCCGGGCCTCATCTCGGTCCGATCCGGATCACACCCGTACGCGTCACGCTTGCGATCGCGCTTGCCGGTGGCCTCGGCTTCCTCGGTTACGCGACCTTGGTGAGGGACCAGCTACAGGTACCACTGATGGCCACCGGTCTCGCCGTGTGCGGCCTGGTGTTCGCGGCGATCGCGGTGCTGTCGGTGGCGGCCGTCGTCCGGGCGGGCCGGGAAGGGCGCGACGGCACGGCCGTGCTCACGGCGCTGCTCGGCGGAGTGATCGCAGTGGGGTCCCTGATGCTGCTCGCCGGAGCGGTGATCATGAGCCTGATCTGGAGCGGCACCAAGAGCACGTGACGTCGCGGATCGGGACCGGTTCGACCCGGGATGAGCGGCCGGAGGACGGGGACCGCTCTGGTACACTCGCCCGGCCCTCGCGGGGACGCGGCCCCCATCGTCTAGAGGCCTAGGACGCCACCCTTTCAAGGTGGAGATCACCGGTTCGAATCCGGTTGGGGGTACCAGTCTGTGCGCGGTCTCCGGGCGATCGTCGACGAGCGGGCCGCCCCTGCTATTCTCGACCCATGGAGCTCATGGGCGTGACCATCCGCACGATCGTGACCGACAACGTCGCGATCCGTTGCGACGGCTGTCGTGAGCTGATCTCAGGCACACCGTGGCGGGTGAGCGTCCTGGACATCGTGTCGCCCGAGGTCGCGGTCGACTGGACGGAGCAGACGCCGATCAACCCGGGCCCGCACCAGTTCCATGCCGATCCCGCCTGCGTGCGCAGGTGGATGGCGGCCAGGGGCTACTACCTGTGCCGTCGCGGCCAGGTGCGCGAGATCATGCGCCCGGTCGCGCTGCCGCTCGATCCGCCCGCGCTGGGCCTGTGCGACGGCGTGCATCGCGACGAGCACGAGTTCGTCCCCGCCTGACGCTCGGCTGCCGGGAGCCACCCTCGTCGCTTCACCGGTGGGCGACCCGGAACCGCAGACCGACTTGCGATTGACGGTCGATGGGGCCGCACCTACACTCGCGGCCACCGGGAGCACAAGCCGACCCAGGTTTACCCAGATTTCTGGTGATGATCTGCCACGGCCGGTCGCCCGGGCCAAGGAGGACCCGTGCCGGACGACCCCGCGCGTCCCGACCGCCCACTTCCCGAGCGGATCCCGCTGGGGAAGGCGAGCCGGTTGCTGGGCGTGGACCCCGACACGCTCCGGCGATGGGCGGATGAGGGCCGGGTGCCGGCCTTCACCACGCCCGGCGGCCACCGGCGGTTCGAGCGTCGAGCGCTCGAGCGGCTGGTCACGGCTCGCCGAACGGGTCCCGCGAGCGGGCTGGCCGGTGTCGGTGACTCATCGATACGCTTGAGCGCCGCCTACCGCAGGCGATACGGAGCGCTCCACGGCGATGGCTCGGACCTGCGGGCCCGGATCCCCGTGGACGAACGGACGATCTTCCGTGAGAACGGAAGGCGGCTGGTCGACGCGCTCGTCCGACATCTCGACGAACCGGGTCCGGGACGGCTGGATGCGGAGAATCAGGCGCTGGACCTGGCGGCCCAGATGGGGGATCGCCTGGCCTGCCTGGGCGTGTCACTGGGGGAGGGCGTGTCGATGTTCGTCGCGGCCCGCCGCCCATTCGTGACAGAGCTGGGCGTGGTAGCTCGTCGCCGGGGGGTGGACGCGGCCCGCATCGGACAGCTGTACGAGGCGTCGAGCGGGCTGCTGGACGGGCTGTTGCTGGCCTTCGTCGCCGCGTATGCAGCGGGGGGGGCGACGAAGGGCCCGCTGACGAGACGCCGGGCGATGCGGACGGTCACCCCGTGCCGGCGCGCCCATCGCCCGCCGAACACACGGACCAGCTGGTGCCTGCGGGTTCCACCGCCGGCTCGCCAGCCGCCGATTCGTCGGACCGATGACCGTCCTGCTACCCGCGCTCACCTCGGGCCTATCGCTCCTGTTCACACTGATGCTGATCGACCAGTGGCGTGAACGTCGACGAGGGTTCCAGCTGGCCTGGGCGTTCGGCATGGCCTGCTACGCCCTCGGGTCCGGGGCCGCGGCGCTGGCCAGCGCGGCCGGCTGGAGCGAGCCGATCTACCGCGTCTGGTACCTGACCGGTGCCGTCTGGACGGCGGCCTGGCTGGGCCTCGGCACGGCGTTTCTGCTTGGCCGGACCCGCTTCGGCTACACGTACGCGGTCCTGCTGTTGCTGTCGGGCATGGTCGCGCTGATGATCCGCAACAGCCCCAACTACGCGGGGGCCGGGCCGCTGCCCGTGCTGTACCTGATCGGTGCGGTGGTCCTGGCTCTGGCGATCGGGGTCGAGACGTACTTCCAGAACGATCGCTGGCCGGTCATCGCGGCCGGGGCGATCGGGGCCGTGACCGTGCTGTCGCTGGTGCTGATGGTCCTGACGCCGCCGCTGCCGGCCCCCGGCTACGCCCTGAGCCCGGACACGGGACAGCCCGTGGGCGACGCGATGCCGGGCTACCTGCGCCTGCTCACGCCGATCATGAACATCCCGGGCGCGCTGTCGCTGCTGCTCGGCGCCGTGTTCTCCACCTACGTGTTCATGCCCAAGCGTCGCGTCCTGCCCTACTCCCTCGATCCCGGCCAGCCCGGCGACCAGTTCCTGTTCAACCTGTTCATCGCCCCGGTCGCGATCCTGGTGAATCTGGTTGCCTCGCTGCCGCATGCCGCCCGGGCCCTGGTGTCGGGCCAGCTCCACTCGCGCGTGCCGGCAACGATCCTGATCGCGATCGGGGCGTTCGTGCCCACGATCACCGATTCGCTCAATCGCGCGGGCTCGACGGAGCTGTTCCAGGTCGGCAAGTTCGTGGGGGTGGTGTTCCTGTTCGCGGGCTTCCTGGTGTCGGTTGAGGTGTTCCACGAGGTCCGCATCCCGTTCACCGGGATCAGCCTTGCGCCGGCCAGCCGGGAGCGTGCGCGGCACCGGGACGAGCGGGTCCGAGCCCGAGAGGCCGTCGCCGCGCAGGCCAACCCGGGAACGGACCCGACCGTCCCGGGCAGCCCGAGCTGACGCGAGGGGCCTTCGGGTCACCCCGGCCGCCGCGGGGAGCTGCCGCTCTGGGTGTCGGGTGCGCCGGGTCGGGCTATGCTCTCGCCGATGAGACAGGCTGTCGACGGAGTCCACAGCGGCCGCCCGCGCACGGTCACGGGCGTCGACGGCAGCCTGGCCAACGCTGCGGTCGACCGGGAGCCCTGGACGGTGGTCGGTCCTGCGGGCGCCCCTGCCATCGTGTTCATCCACGGCACGCGCCTCAACCGTCGCCAGTGGCAGCCGCAGATGCGTCGGCTCTCGGGCCGCTTCCGGTGCATCGCGATCGACCTGCCGGGCCATGGGGTTCGGTCGGCTGAACCGTTTGCGACCGCCTCGGCATGCGCTGCCGTGGTGGACGCCATCAAGGCGAACGCGCCGTCCGGACGCGCGGTCCTGGTGGGTCTGTCGCTCGGCGGGTACGTCGCCATCGACGTCGCCGAGGCCGCCCCCGAACGGGTCGCGGGGCTCGTGCTTGCCGGCTGCTCGGCCGAGCCGATCGGGCCCTCGGCGGTCGGCATCCGGCTGCTGGCGTACACCCTGGAACGCGCCCCAGCCGGCCTGCTCAACGCCGTGAACCGGTGGTTCTTCCGGCTTCGATACGGACGACCGACGGCAGATCCGATGATCCAGGCCGGCTTCGGGCTGGCCGGCGGTGCGCGCGCTCTGCGGATCCTGATCGGCCGCCGGTATCTCGAGCGGCTGGGTCGGTTGTGGACGCCGGTCCTGATCGTGAACGGTGCACTGGATCCGGTGTTCGGGCCCGGTGGCGACCCGTGGGCCGCCGCCTGCCGGCGTGGCCGCCACGCCGTCGTGGCACGCGCGATGCACCTCTCGAACCTGGATCGTCCGGGGCCGTTCTCGGAGCTCGTGGCGGACTTCGCCGACGAGGTGGCGCAGGACGCGAACGCGGCCTGACGGCGCTCGCGCCGGGCGGCGGGAATGGGGACACGCAGGGCCACCGGTATACTGCCGGGGCACCCCCCGTCCCGCTCGAGAGGTTCGATGCGCGTTCGCAAAGCTGTGTTCCCGGCTGCCGGCTGGGGCACCCGGTTCCTGCCCGCCACCAAGGCGCAGCCCAAGGAGATGCTCCCGCTCGTTGACAAGCCGGTGATCCAGTACGCCGTCGAAGAGGCAGTGGCGGCGGGGATCGAGCAGGTCATCATCGTCACCTCGTCGCAGAAACGCGCGATCGAGGATCACTTCGACCTCAACTACGAGCTCGAGCATCTGCTCGAGGAGAAGGGCGAGATCGAGAAGCTGCGGCTGGTGCGGCACATCAGCGACCTCGCGCAGGTCGCCTACGTCCGCCAGAAGGAACAGCTCGGTCTCGGCCACGCGGTACTGATGGCAAAGGACCTGATCGGCCACGAGCCGTTCGCCGTGATCCTGCCCGACGATGTGGTGGTGTCCGACCGGCCATGCATCGGGCAGCTCATCCACGCCTACCAGCAGTACCACGCCTCGGTGGTGGCGGTGATGGAGGTCCCGGCCGAGGAGACGGGCCGCTACGGGGTGATCGGTGGGGAGCGGGTGGAGGACGGGCTCGATGGTGAGCGGACGTATCGGGTCAGCTCGATCGTGGAGAAGCCTCGACCCGAGGACGCGCCGTCGAACCTGGCGGTGATCGGCCGCTACGTGCTCACGCCCAAGGTGTTCGACAAGCTCGAGCAGACGCAGCGCGGAGCGGGCGGTGAGATCCAGCTGACCGACGCCATCCAGGCCCTGATGGAGGAGCAGGGCGTGTACGGCTACGCGTTCGAGGGCCGGCGGTACGACGCCGGCACGACGATGGGCTGGCTGCAGGCCTCCGTGGAGCTCGCGCTCGCCCGCCCCGACATGGGTACCGAGTTCCGCGACTACCTGCGCACGCTTGACATCTGACGGCCGGCTTCAGCTCACGCGGATTGCCGACGCTGCGGCTGCCTGCGGTAGGATGCCCCGGGCCACCCCGGACCGGTGGCGAGCAGGGGAGATGAGCACACCGTGACCGAGATCGGCAGCACGCTGGGCGGGCGGTATCGCCTGGTCGAGCTGCTCGGACAGGGCGGGATGGCCACCGTCTACCGGGCACGCGACGCGCAGCTCGACCGTGACGTGGCCGTCAAGCTGCTGCGCCCCGAGCTCGGTCGCGACCCGGAGTTCCTCGCGCGCTTCCGGGACGAGGCCAGATCGGCGGCCTCCCTCGGTCACCCCAACATCGTCGCGGTGTTCGACTTCGGGGAGGACGAATCGGGCCCGTACATCGTCATGGAGCTCGTCGATGGCCAGGACCTGGCCTCGATCCTGCGCGGGCAGGGTCCACTGGCCCCGCGTCAGGCGGCGCGGATCAGCGCCGAGGTGGCCAAGGCACTCCAGGCGGCGCACGCTCGCGGGCTGGTTCATCGTGACGTCAAGCCGTCCAACATCCTGATCTCCCGCGACGGCCGAGTGAAGGTCGCCGACTTCGGGATCGCACGAGCCGTCACCGAGTCCCAGCTGACCCTGCCCGGAACCACCATGGGTTCGGTCCACTACTTCAGCCCGGAGCAGGCTCGGGGCGAGGTCGCGACGGGCGGCGCTCCGACGTCTACTCCCTGGGCATCGTGCTGTACGAGTCGCTGACGGGTCAGCGCCCCTTCTCGGGTGACGGGTCGGCGGCGGTCGCGCTCGCCCGCCTCACCACCACGCCCCCGCGTCCGTCCGCGCTGCGCCCGGCGGTGCCGCCCGAGCTCGACCGGATCGTGCAGCGCGCGATGGCGCTCGAGCCCTGCGTCGCGATACCCGTCCGCCGCGGCGATGGCGAGCGCCCTCGAGGGCTTCCTCGAGGAGGCGACCCAGCGCGGTGCCGCCGCGGGCCCTGGGGCCCGTGGCGCGGCGGCGCGGTCGCGGCCGGAGCCCCCGAGCGCTGCCGGAGCGGCAGCCGGAGCTGCGGGAGCGCGAACCGTCGCCTCCGCCCAGGCCCGACCCAACCCACCGGCACCGTACCCGCCGGACGCGTACGCGAGGGGGGGATCGCCCGGCGCCCCCGTCTCAACCCGGGGAGCGCCGCCTCCGCCCCCGCCGCAGGACGGCGACGAGGAAGGTGGCTCGGGTCCCTGGGCCTGGGTCGCCGGGCTGCTCGGCCTGGCCATCCTCCTGGTCGTCGCGTTCGTGCTGTTCCAGGTCCTGACCGGGGCCGGTGGCAGCGCCGGTCCCAGCCCCAGCGCCTCCCCGGTGAGCGTGACCGTGCCCGACTTCGTGGGCATGGACGTCGACGCGGCGAAGCAGCAGGCAGACTCGCTGGGGCTGACGCTCGTGGTGGGCGGGACGCAGGAGTCGGACCTGCCGGAGAACCAGGTTCTGAGCCAGGACCCGGTGGCCGACACCGTGGTCGACAGCGGCAGCGACGTCACCGTCGTGACCGCGCGGGGCAAGGCAGCCGTGCCCGTGCCCGACCTCCGCGGCAAGACCGAATCCGAGGCGGTCCAGCTGATCGTGACCGAGGGTCTCACGCTGGGGGCCCGGACCGAGGACTACGACCCGTTCATCCCTGCCGGATCCGTGATGGCCCAGCAACCCCTGCCGGGGATCATCGTGGCGCCGGGCACTCCGGTCGACTACGTTGTGTCGAAGGGTCCCGAGCCGACACCGAGCCCCACGCCGACACCGACCCCCACGCCGACACCGAGCCCCACGCCGACACCGACCCCCACGCCGACACCGAGCCCCACGCCGACACCGAGCCCCACGCCAAGCCCGACGCAGACGCCGAGCCCGACCCCGCCGAGCCCGACCCCGAGCTCTAGCCGGCGCCGGCGCCGGCGCCGGCACCGACTTGACGCCGGTCTCCTGCGCTACGGTGGCGCGAGGGCGGCGATCGCGGCCAGAAGCGCCCGCCCGGCACGGCGATCGATCTCGACACGGCCGACCAGACGACGGTATGCCTCCCGTAGTATCGATTGCCCTCGATTTGCGCCCAGGTCAGGCTTCCGGGTCGCCCCACAGCGACCAGCGCGGCTCGGCGGTGCCCGGCCGGGTGACGGCGCTCACCGGAGAGCGGGGCCGGCCTTCGCCCTGAGCGCCCGGGGCCGCCGACGATCCCGCCAGGCTCATCATCGAGGGGTCGTCTGCGGTCGACTGGGCGGCGTCGGCCCGCTGGAGCTCGTCCACCGGCACGAACGTTCGAGCCGGGCGCGAGGCTACGCCGCCTGACATCGTCGGAGCGGACGCGCCGGGAGCTGCCCCTGCGCGGGGCCGTTGGTCACCGGCGTCCGGCACCGAAGCGGGCGCCGCCCAGCACGGACGGACATCGGTCGCCTGGATCGCCAGCCCCCGCGGGGCGATCCCGCACAGGCCCAGGCCGCCGGCGACGCCGTGTCGGAAGTGGCGGCAGGTGCCGCATGAGGTCGTCGAGCGATGGCAGACCCAGCAGCGCGAGCTCTCGGGCTGCGAGGCTCCGCAGTGCGGGCAGCGCCAGACCGGCATGGCGGGATCGTAGCTGCGCACGGCGCCCCTGTCGAGTGGCGAGGACCGGCCGTCGAACGCCTGTCCGGAACGCTACTTGAAGGTGAGGACCTGGCGGTCGGTTCCCTGACCGTAGGTATCGGTGGTGACCCAGACCGTGGCCAGCCCGGGCTGGAGCCCTGCCCCTGCGGGGATGGTGGTGGAGAACGTCGCAGTGCCGTCGCTCCCGGTGGGGATCTGGGACGAGTCGATCACCTGGAGATTGGGCACCGAGATGGTGAATACCGCCATCGCCCCCGCCACCGGCTTGCCGTCGGGGCCGGTCACGACGACGTCAAGCGTCAGCTTCCTGGGCAGCTTGCTGACCTTGAACGTGTAGGCCGATCCGGTCAACGACACGACCAGCTTGCCGAGGCCCTTCCGGATCGTGAGCGTCACGTCATTGCCGTTGCCTGCCGGGTCGGTGGTTGTGACGGCGATCGTGTTGCTGCCCGCGGCCAGCGCGAGCTTGGCCTGGAACAGGCCGTCCGCATCGGCGTCCACGGTGGCCGATGCGCCGTTGGCGTCGTTGCGAAGGTGGACCGTGCTCTGCGGCTGCGTCTTTCCCTTCACCGTGACCGAGCTCTTGGTCGTCGATGTGTTGTCCTTGGGCGAGATGATCGTGAGCTTGGGCTTGGAGGTGTCCCGAACCCAGGTGGCGATCGCCGACCGCTCGCTCTCACCCCCCGGCCCGGTGATGGACGCCTGGATGTCATTGCGGCCCTTGGCCAGCTCCACCCCGGGGATCACCAGGGTCGACGTCTCGCCGACCGCGGTCTCGACCAGGTCCTTGGGATCCTGGTCGGGCAACGTGACCCACAGGTGGACCACGTAGCCATCGAGACCGACCACGGCTGGTGGGACATGGACGGTCACGTCCACCGTGGCGGCGTTGGTGTACGGCTCATCGGGCGAGACGATCGTCGGTGCATCCGCGATCAGCGGCGCGGTCGTCGGCTCTGGGCTGGCGACCACGGTGCCGATCGAGGTGATGACGCTGCCGAAGCCGCGTACGGCCGTCGAGATCACGGGCCCGACAGCCCCGCTGGCGACCCACAGCACGCCGGCGCCGAGGGAGACGATCACGGCGACCAGCGCCACCTGCGCCACGATGGGGAGTCCCCTCCTGCGCTCGATGCGCCGGTGCCGCGAGAGACGGGTGGGCGCCGGCCCGACGGCGCGAACCTTCGGGGGCGTGGGCCGGCCGGTTGACGGCGGGCGAGGCCGGACCTGGGACGGGCGGCCCCCGCGGCGAATGTCCATCGGCCGCGATTGTCGCACGAGAGCGGCGGGACCGGGCCCGACGGCGCGAACCGGGTCCGTGGTCGCGAACCGGGTCCGGTCGCGCGCGAACTCGCCGGACGCGGGATCCGAAGCGCGGCTGAGCGTCCTCCGGCCGAGTCCGGCGTGCGCCCGTCGAGTGGGTCGGGTGATACGCTGCGGGCGTGTTGCGGCGCCTGGCCCGGGGTGCGCGACCAGACGAGGGAGCGTGTGGAGGCACGAGACCGGCGACCGATGCGGCCGAGTCCCGGCGATCGAGGCTCGTGGAGTCTTGGACCGATCGCCCGGGTCCAGCGGCGCGCCGCCACCACCGGTGAGGAGGACAGCCTGCCGGCCGTCGGGCCGACCGTGGGCGGCCTGCCCGGCATCGGCGTGCGGGGATCTGTGGCCGGCCAGCGGGTGGGCCTGCCGGATTCCAGACCGCCCGCATATGGCGTTCGGCCCCCGCGGCCGGGTGCCCCACGTCACTCGATGCCGCCGATCCGCGGGTTCGGGTTGCCCAGTCTGCGCCGCAACGTGTGCCCCCACTTCTACATGACCGGACCTCGGGGAGCGATCCCGATCCAGGCCCCGCACCTGCTCAAGGGCCTGTTGCGCCAGCCCAACAACGTCTCGCGCTGCCAGCTGCGCGGCGGCGTTCACCTCGACGAGGGCTTCGTCAACGACGTGTGTCTCACGCCCCGGTTCAACCAATGCGTGTTCTACGAGGACGACCTGACCAAGACGTGAGCGCGCCCGCGACCGGGAGCCCGGCGGCCACGCCGCCCGACCTCAGCTACGCCCAGGCGCTGTCGGCCATCGAGGCACGCGGCCGGTTTGGCGTGCACCTCGGGTTGGGCCGCGTGCGCGCCCTGCTGCGGCTGATGGGCGATCCGCAGACGTCGTTGCGCGGTGCCCTCGTTGCCGGGACCAACGGCAAGGGCAGCGTGATCGCGCTGGCCGCCGCGGCGCTCCAGGCCGCGGGCTACCGGGTGGGCACGACACCCAAGCCCCATCTCGTCACCTACCGCGAACGGATCATGGTCAATGGACGCCCGATCCCGCCGGACGTGTTCGCGCACCTCATCGCAGGGGCGCTGCCGCTGGCCGATCGCGTGGCCCGCCGCCTCGGTCCACCCACCGAGTTCGAGCTCCTCACGGCCGCGATGTTCCGTTACCTCGCCGAGGTGGCGCCCGATGTGGCCCTGGTCGAGGTCGGGCTGGGCGGTCGCCTGGATGCCACCCATGCCTGGGACGGCGGGGTGGCCGTGGTCACCAATGTGACGCTCGATCACACGGACCGGCTGGGATCGACGGTCGCGGCCATCGCACGCGAGAAGGCCGCCATCATCGAACACGACGACGTCGCGGTGACCGGGGCCACCGGTGACGCGCTGACCGTGGTCCGGCGCCGCTGCACGAGGCTCGGCGTCCCGCTCACGGTCGTCGAGCCGGCGCCCCTTCGCGGATGGGGTCGGGACGGGATCGACGTCCAGCTGCCCCGGCTCGGAGCGACGCGGGTGGGTCTCCGGGGGCGCCATCAGGCCGCCAACGTCGCCGTCGCCGACGCGCTGCTCGACGCCCTGGCCGCCTGCGGCATCGCCAGCTGCCCGCCCGACGCCAGGCGTCGAGGCTTCCGGGCCGCGCAGTGGCCCGGCCGGCTGGAGCTGGTCGAGATGGCCGGTCCCCGGGCCTCCATCCGTGAGGTGCTGCTCGACGGCGCGCACAACCCCGACGGAGCGGCCGCGCTCGCGATGGCCCTGGACGACCTGCGGCCGCACCTCCAGGGTGGCCGGTCGTCGCCGCCGGTCCCGCTGACCCTGGTGTGGGCGTCGATGCGCGACAAGGACGCGGCCGCAGTGGTGGCCGCCGTCGCCGCATCGACGGCCGTGGCTGGGGCCACCATCCTGTGCACGGCGATGGACCTGCCGCGCGCCTTGCCGGCGGATCGGCTTGCGGCTATCTGGCGCCGAGCGCTGCCGGGCGCGAAGGTGCTCGAGATCGCGGATCCTGTCGCGGCGCTGGAGCGAGCGCTGGCCGACGCGCCGGGTCCCGTGGTCGTGGCCGGGTCCCTGTACCTGGTCGGCGCGGCGCGGCAGCAGCTGGTGGACGACCCGCTCCTGCGCGACCCGGTGGCAGCGTGAGGGTTTCGTGAGCGAGCCGCGCCGGATGGCCCGGGAGGGGCGGGAGCGAGAGCCACTCCTCGGGGACGGGGGTGTGGTCGGGGGACGTCCGGAGCTGGGGGGTGGCGCCGCGACGCCGTCGTTTGCGCTTCCCGCCGGCGCCGGCAACGGCCTGCCCGGGCCGCCGGAACCCACCGTGATCGGCGCGGCGACCTTTGCCTGGGGGACGAGGACGTACGTGATGGGGATCCTCAACATCACGCCCGACTCGTTCTCGGGCGATGGCCTGCTGGCTGGCGCGGACCCTGTGCAGGCGGCCGTGCAGCAGGCCCGCCGCATGGTCGCCGACGGCGCCGACATGCTCGATGTCGGCGGGGCGTCGAGCCGTCCCGGTCACGAGCCCGTGTCGGAGGCGGACGAGACGGCCAGGGTGGTTCCCGCGATCCGGGCGATCGCGGCCGCGCTGCCCTCGATGCCGATCTCGGTCGACACCACCAACCCGACCGTCGCATCGGCGGCGATCGACGCCGGCGCGAGCCTCGTCAATGACGTGTGGGGGGTCGCCGACGCGCCGGACATGGCGCGCGTCGCCGCCCGCAACGGTGTGCCGATCGTGCTGATGCACAACCGCGCCGAGGCCCGCTACCGGAACCTGCTGCCAGAGATCCTGGCCGATCTCCAGCGGGCGATCGACCGGGCGCTCGACGCCGGCGTGCCCTGGGACGGGATCGTGGTCGACCCGGGCTTCGGGTTCGGCAAGACGCCGGACCAGAACGTGGCCCTGCTCGGCGGGCTGGCCGAGCTGCGTCTGCTCGCACGGCCGGTGCTGCTCGGGACCTCGCGCAAGTCCACGCTGGGCAAGCTGCTCGACCTGCCCTCCGACGAGCGAGTCGAGCTCACGGCAGCCACGACGACGCTCGGGATCGCGGCCGGCATCGACATGGTGCGCGTCCACGACGTCCGGGAGAACGTCCGGGCCGCTCGGTTGGCCGACGCCGTGGTGCGCGGCTGGCGGCCGGACGGGTGGCACGCGGATACCGGATCGTGACCGATCGGATCGTCCTCGACGGGATGGTGTTCGAGGGCACGCACGGCGTGCTCCCCGAGGAGCAGCTGACGCCACAGCCGTTCGAGGTCGACGTTGAGCTGACGCTCGATCTGCGGGTGGCCGGCCAGACCGACGACCTCGAGGAGACCATCGACTACGGGCAGGTGTTCGAGGTCTGCCGCGAGATCGTGGAGTCCACCCGCTTCAACCTGCTTGAGGCGCTGGCGGAGGCGATCGCCCACGAGGTGCTGGCCGGCTTTCCGGCGCTCGAGGTCACGGTGCGTGTCCGGAAGCCGCGCGTGATCCTGGGTGGACGGATCCGGGCTGCCGGCGTCGAGATCCAGCGGCGGCGACCGGTCTGAGCGCCCGGGCGGCGGGGGGAACCGCCCGGGCGCGGGAGATTCGAGGCTACTGGAGGTTGCCCGGGCGGGTCCCGAGGGTCACGCTCAGCTTGAGCGTCGAGCCATCGCGCAGGACGTCGAGCACGACGGTGTCGTTGGGCGAGAACTGGACCAGGAGCGCGTCGAGCGGATGCTCGTTGTCCACCTTGATCCCGTCGATCGCGGTGATGATGTCGCCCTCCTGCAGGCCCGCCTTGGCGGCGGGGCTGTCGGCAACGACGGCCGTATCGGTGCTGCCGTTCGCCGTCACCCAGGCCCCGTCCGCCACCGGCAGGCTCTGATCCTTCTGGACCTGGAGGTCGATCGAGACGAAGCGGATGCCGATCCACGGGCGGGCGAGCGTCTCGCCGGCGACCGCCTGGTCCATGATCGGGCGCGCGATGTCGATGGGAATGGCGAACCCGATGCCGTTGGAGTCAGTGGCGATCGCGGTGTTGATGCCGACCACCGAGCCGCCGGCGTCGACCAGCGGGCCACCGGAGTTGCCGGGGTTGATCGCCGCGTCCGTCTGGATCAGGTTGGTGATCCGCTGGCCGCTGTCGACCAGGATGGAGCGACCCTCGCCGGAGACGATGCCGCTCGTCACCGAGAACGAGTACGTGCTCAGGGGGCTGCCGATGGCGATCACCAGCTGGCCGACCTTGAGGCCTTCGGACTTGCCTATCGGGGCGGTCGGGAGCCCGGTCGCATCGATCTTGACGATGGCCAGGTCGGTGAGCGTGTCGACGCCATAGACCGTGCCGTTGAACTGGCGCCCGTCCTTGAGCTCCACCGTCAGCTGGTCCGCGCCGGTGACGACGTGGTGGTTGGTCAGGATCCAGCCGTTCGAGTTGTAGATCACGCCCGACCCGACACTTTCGTTCGAGCCCTGGCCGAATGGATCGCTGGACTGACCGATGGTGGTGATCTTGACGACGGCGGGGCTGACCTTGGCAGCGGCCTTGATGACGGCCGATGACTCGTCGATGGTGACCGGCTGCTGCTGCTGGCTTCCGGCTGGCTGGCCGCTGCCGGGGGCGTCGGTGGTGATCACGGTCTGGTTGAACGCGCCGGTCTGGTCGAGCACGACGACCGTGCCGCCCGAGGCCAGCACCGCCGAGAGCAGCGAGGCACCCAGGATCATGCCCATGCCGGGACCGCCCCGCCTGCGCGGCTGGACCGGCGTTGCCGGCTGGTTCCAGAGCGCGGGCGGCGGGGTTCCGACCGGTCCGCCGGGGGCCGGCGGCTGGCCCCAACCGGCCTCCGGGCCAGGGCCGGTCCCCTGGCCCCAGCCGCCGCCCGAGCCCGATCCACCGGGGAATCCCGTCGGCTCGGTGGGCGCCGGCTGATACCAGCGCTCCCCGCCTTGCTGGCTGCCTTGCTGGCTGCCTGGTGCGGCCCATGCCCACCGGGCGTCCGGGCGTGGATCGGGGGCGGGAGCGTAGCGGGGGACCTCGATCCGCTGGGTGTCGTCCGCGGGATCGCTGCCGCCGGGGCCCTGGGGAGCGGCCGGCGTGGGTTCGTCGTTCATGAGTGGGCTGATCTTCCCTCGTGCTCGCTGGATGGGCCCGCCGCCGTGTGACGTGCGGGACCCGCCACCAAGGGTGCAGGATCGCGATTCATCGTGGATGCCTGAGACGGTGAAGAATCGTTGACCTTGCCCGCCGGGGACGCATCGCACCTCGGGCGCACCGGCGCCCTGCTGGCCGGACGTCGTGACCTCGGTCGCATCACGGGGATCCCGGGGCAGGGTGACCAGGAAGCGCGAGCCCTGGCCCACCCGGCTCTCGACCGCGATCGTTCCATGGTGCATGTCCACGATGGACTTGACGATCGACAGCCCGAGGCCCGACCCGGTCCCGCGCGCCTCGTTCGGCCTCCGAGCCACGGTAGAAGCGGTCGAAGACGCGTGGCAGCTCGGAGGGATGGATGCCCACGCCGGTGTCCGCGACCTCGATCCGGGCGCCCCCGTCGGCTCCGCGCAGGAGCGTGACCGACGACCGTGCCGCCGCGTCCGGTGAACTTGAGCGCGTTGCCCACGAGGTTGGTGATGACCTGTCCGATTCGCGGGGCGTCATGCCGGATGCGCAGCGGCCCGTTCGGGCAGGTCGGTCGTGAGCCGGATGCCGCGCCGCTCGGCGGTGGCCAGCTGCTGCTCGACCGCCGACTCGATCGTGCCGCGGACGTCCTCGGGCCGCAGGTCGAGCAGGATCAGGCCCGAGTCCAGCTTCGAGAGCTCGAGCAGGTTCTGGGCCAGCCAGTCCAGCCGATCGAGCTGCACGGCTGACGAGTCGAGGAACTCCGACGCGTGCGGCCGGGTCGCCGCCGGCCGGGCCCTGGAGCAGCTCGATGAACGTGCGCATGGCCGCGATGCGGCGTCCGCAGCTCGTGGCTCACGTCGGCCAGGAAGTCGCGGCTGTAGTCGCGATCGCGGCGGATGATGGCGACGCTCTCCTCGAGGCGGTCGGCCATGGTGTTGAACTGGATCGACAGCGCCCGGAGCTCCAGCGTTCCCGATGCCAGCTCATCGGCCGGGACACGTGACGAGAAGTCGCCCTCGGCGAGCCGGCGCGACGCCTCGGTCAGCCGGGTCAGCGGTGTCGTGAACCGGTGGCGCCAGGAACGAGGCGACCAGCATGGCCACCACGAACGCCGCGAGTCGCCATCGCCAGCAGCAGCCCGGTGATCGCAGCGAGCGTGCTGGCCCGGCTGGTGTACGGGTTGGACAGCGTGACGCGCCAGCCCCCAGTCCTGGCTGGCCATTCCTGGGCTGACCTGGGTGGCATCCGCGCGTGCGGCGGAGATCGCCGGGTCACGGGCCTGGCCCGCGTGCCGGCTGGACGTCGAGGCTGGCCTCGAAGGCGAGGCGCGGGAACGGGGTCCACGACCATCGTGCCATCCGTGTCCTTGTGGGCCGGCCCGAACAGCAGCCGGATGTCCGCCTGGGCGACGGTGTTGGCGATCAACGTGAGCCGGTTCTCGTCGACGAGCAGTGTCCTGACCTCGGGGTTGAGCTGCATCTTCCCGTTCGGCTCGGGTCAGCACGACCGCTCGCGATCCGACGGCATCGGTGACGAACAGCTTCAGGATCTCGGCCGTGCCCGCGGCCCGGACCCGCAGGCTCTGCTCCTCCTGCTGGCGGAAGTAGTCGTCGACCCGGTTGATCACGACCGGGGCGACCAGGCCCAGCGTCAGGGCGACGACGCCGACGAACGCGAAGGTGAGCCGCGCCTGGAACGAGCGGGGAACGGTCGGCCGCCGGGAACCGCGCGAGTCGGGCCGTCGAAGCACGGTCCGGCTCGGATCCACCCCGAGCTCGACCGCGTCGGGTCGCCGGGCCTCGGCCACGTCAGCGCTCGGCGAACTGGTAGCCCGCGCCGCGGACCGTCAGCACGAAGCGCGGGACCGAGGGATCGTCCTCGATCTTGTCCCGCAGGTGGCTCACGTGAACGTTGATCGTCTTCTCGTCCTGGTCCAGCGCCTCGTAGTCGCGCAGGAGCTCCAGCAGCTCGCGCCGAGTGAACACCCGGCCCGGGCGGCTCGCGAGGTGGCGCAGGATCTCGAACTCGGTGGCGGTCAGCGAGATGCGGCGGTTGCCACGCTGGACGCGCCGGCGCTCGAGGTCGATGACGAGGTCGTCGTGGCGGATGACGCGACCGCCGGCGGCGTTGGCTAGGTCACCATAGGCGCGCCGCAGCAGCGCGCGGATGCGGCTCATCAGCTCGCGCAGGGCAAACGGCTTGGTGACGTAGTCGTCGGCACCGAGCTCGAGGCCCACAACCTTGTCGAACTCGTCGCCCCGGGCCGTGAGGAACAGCACGGGCGCCTTGGAGCCGACCGCGCGCAGGCGGCGCAGGACCTCGAACCCGTCGATGCCCGGGCAGCCGCACGTCGAGCACGATCAGATCGGGAGCCTGGGTGGTCGCGAACTCCAGGCCTTCTTCGCCCGAACGCGCAACCGAGACCTCGTAGCCCTCCTGCTGGAGGGCGTACTGGATGCCCCGGGCGACAGCGAACTCGTCTTCGACGATCAGGATGGTGGCGGCCACAGCGCCGCGATCCTACACCGGCCGGCTCGGGGCTCGTGCCGCCCGCGGGGGTCGAGCGAGATCTCAGCCTGTGATAGCCTCGGGCGCGCGAAACCGCGTCAGGTTCAAGCCTGACGGGCGGCGGGCCGAAAGCCGCCGGCGCGGCGCAGGCCGAGGTGCTGCGGCACCGGGCGCGAGCTCGGGGCGAGCCGCCAGCTGGACGCCGCCAACCAGAGAGGATCCAACCGTCATGCCCAACCGACCCCAGCTCGCAGCCACGAGCCGTACCGTGACCGGCAAGGCCGTCGCGCACCTGCGGCGCGACGGCGTTCTCCCGGCGGTCGTCTATGGGCACGGCACGGAGAGCGAATCGCTGAGCCATCGACGCCCACGAGTTCGAGCTGCTTCGCCGGCACACCGGGCGCCTCGACGCTGATCGACCTCGTCGGTCGACGGCGGCCGGACGCGACCGGTGCTGGTGCACGGCGTCCAGGTGCACCCGGTGACTCGCCGTCCGCTCCACGTCGACCTGTTCGCGGTCCGGATGACCGAGGAGCTGACGGTCGAGGTGCCGCTGGTCGGCACCGGGCGTCGCTTCGGCCGCGGACGCAGGTGGCACGCTCGTGCATCCGGTGTCCACCGTGCGGGTGCGTGCGCTGCCGGCGAACCTGCCGCAGACGCTGACCTATGACCTGTCGCCGCTGACGTCGTACGAGGTGACGATCACCGTCGCCGACATCGAGGTGCCGTCCGGCGTGACCATCCAGGCGGAGCTCGACCGAGGTCATCGCTCGCGTGCTTCCGCCGCGGGTCGAGGAGGTCCCGATCGCGGCCGAGGCGGAGGCCGTCGCCGGCGAGGAAGAGGGCGAACAGGCGGAAACCGGTGAGTCGACGGCTCCGGAGGCGACGCCCGAGGCCTGATCGCCACGGGTTCGGCCTCGCCGGCCCGGCACCGGTGGCCGCCGTGCGGCGCCCCCGACCGAACGGCGTCTAGGGCCGGGATGCCGTCGCGTACACGACCGGCAGCGACATGCGCAGCCTGGCCGCCGACAGCGATCGCAACCGGGCCAGCAGGTCGGCCTCCAGGGCGGCCCGGCGATCGGGCTCCATCGTCGAGAACAGGTCCTCGTCGTCGAACCTGGCCACGAACTCGAGGTAGGACTCGGGCGTGAACTGGTGCGCCAGCTCGCCCGCGATGGCGTGCGCGCCGGAGAACCCGGCGCGGCGCAGCACCGCCTCGGTGGCGGCCGGCGAGCGGAAGTCGTCGTGGCCACCGCCGGTTGGGCGTGGCTCGAGGTCCGCGGCCTCGAGGGCGGCATCGTAGGCTTCGTCGGCCGCAAACGGCCCGCCGCCCTCCATCCAGGACACGATCGCAACCCGGCCGCCGCGCTTGAGCACGCGTTGCATCTCACGCAGCGCCCGGAACCGGCTTGGCACCAGCTGGAGCACGAACGCGCTGGCGACGACGTCGAACCGGCCATCGTCGAACGGCAACCGGTCGGCCGGCGCGTGATGGAGCCGCAAGCCGGTCCCGGTCACCGGCGGGGATCGTCGCCCGCTCGCGTTCCGCGACGGCCAGCATCCCGCTCGAGCCGTCGACGGCGTCGACCTCCATCGCCGGCCAGCGCCGCACCGCGGCGGCGGCGAACGCGCCGGTCCCGCAGCCAACGTCGAGCATCGCGACCGGCCCGTGATCCGCGTCGGGGTCGATGAGCTCGAGCAGCCTCAGCGTCGACGGGCGATGAACGGGCGCCCACCAGCGTCGCGTAGCCCTCCGCGATCCGGTCGTAGCGCGCCTCCTGATCCGTCATGCGCCAATGGTGCCATGACCGATTTCGGGAACTTCGGCCCCCATTCGGGCGGTCCGCGGGCCGCTGGCCGCCGGAACGGCGCCGGCAGCCGATGCTCGCTTTATGAACGGGCAGGCGCCCGCGTCGACGCGTGCCGTCCGCGACGCCACCCGAAAGGAGCCGAGTGATGGACAAGATCCTGCTCGCGTATGACGGTGGAGAACCGGCCAGGCGGGCGCTCGAGCAGACGATCGAGCTGGCCCGGCGGTTCAACGCCACCGTCGGGGTCGTGAGCGTGGTGCCGGTCCGCCCGAGTCTTCCGAACGCCGATCCGTGGGACGACCGGACGGTGCATGCGCAGGAACTGATCGAGGCCCGCCGACTGCTCCGCGAGGCAGGCATCGAGGCTGAGCTCCTCGAGCCGGGCGGCGATCCTGCCCGGACCATCGAACGCATCGCCGACGAGCGGGGCTACGACACGATCGTCATCGGTACTCGCGGCTTGGGCACGCTCGCCCGGCTGATCCAGGGCAGCGTGTCGGACCACGTCGCGAGCCACGCCCACGCGACCGTGGTCGTCGCGCGCTGACACGTGGATCGAGCATTCCTCCATTGAGATCAAGATCAGCGGCCCCCCGTCGGTGTGGCCCGCAGAACCGTCGCCGGAGTCTGTCATGAGTCTCGCTGGCCCGGTCAGACCGCGCGAGCGGCTGGCCATTCGTCAAGTCGCGTCCTGTCCTCGATGCGCTTCGTACCGGTACCGGTCCGGCCCCCATCGCCATGCGCGGCATGGCGCTCCTGGCCGACTCGGTGCTCAACAAGGACGCCGGGTTCACCGATCACGAGCGGGACACGCTCGGGCTGCGTGGCCTGCTGCCGCCCCGGGTGATGGACATCGAGGCCCAGGTGTCGCTCGAGCTCGAGCACATGCGGCGCAAGGCCGACGACCTCGAGCGCTACATCGGGCTGGCGGCGCTCCAGGACCGCAACGAGACGCTGTTCCATCGGGTGCTCGGCGACAACCTCGAAGAGCTGCTGCCGATCGTGTACACGCCCACCGTGGGGCGTGCCTGCCAGGAGTTCAGCCACCTCTACCGCCGCCCCCGGGGCGTGTGGATCACGCCCGACGACGTCGATCGGGTGTCGGAGCTGCTGCGCCATGCCGCGCGCGACGAGATCCGCCTCATCGTGGTCACCGACAACGAGCGGATCCTGGGGCTGGGCGATCAGGGCGCGGGCGGAATGGGGATCCCCATCGGAAAGCTCGCGCTGTACTCGGCAGCCGCCGGGATCCACCCGGGCCTCACCCTGCCCGTCTCGCTCGACGTCGGGACCGATCGCGAGGAGCTGCTGGCCGACCCGCTGTATGTCGGCTGGCGGCATCCGCGGCTGCGCGGCGTGGCCTACGACGCGGTGGTCGAGGCATTCGTGGCCGGTGTGCGCGAGGTCCATCCGCGGGCCGTGCTGCAGTGGGAGGACTTCAAGCAGCACAACGCGATCCGCCTGCTCGAGCGGTACCGGAACTGGGTGTGCAGCTTCAATGACGACATCCAGGGAACCGCGGCCATCGCCGTGGCGGCCATCCTGACATCGCTCCGGGCTTCCGGTCAGCGCTTGCCCGGGGCGCGCGTCGTGCTGGCCGGCGCCGGTGCCGCGGGCACCGGGATCGCCCGCCTCCTGCGGGTGGCGATGGTCGACGAGGGCGTCGCCGGTCCGAGGACGCCGCCGGTCTCATCGCCCTGCTCGACTCGCAGGGCCTGCTCGTCGTGGGTCGTGCGCGAGCTGGACGAGGACAAGCGAGACGCCGCGATGCCTCGCGAGTTCGCGGCGAGCCTGGGCTTCGACCCGGCCACCGGCCTGGACCTCGAGGCCGTCATCCGCGCGTTCCGGCCGAGCGTGCTGGTCGGGACCACCGGCTCGGCCGGCGCCTTCACCGAGGCGGTCATCGGCGCCATGGCCGAGGCCGTGGAGCGGCCGATCATCATGCCGCTCTCCAATCCGACCGCGAACACCGAGGCGCGTCCGCCGACGTCCTGGCGTGGAGCGACGGTCGGGCGATCGTCGCCACCGGCAGCCCGTTCCCGCCGGTGGAGATCGGCGGGCGTGCCGAACCCGATCCCACAGGCCAACAACGCCTACGTGTTCCCCGGGATCGGTCTCGGGGCGATCGTCGGCCGAGGCGCGGATCCTGCCGGACACGGCGTTCCTGGTCGCGGCCCGGCGGCTCGCCGAGATGGCGACGCCGGACGATCGATCGAGGCCGGCGGGCTGTTCCCGCCGCTGAGCGAGATGCGCATGGTCGCCCGCGAGATCGCGATCGCCTGGTCGCGCACCTCGGCGAGCTGGGGGTCGGCCGGCGGTTCCCGCCGCGAGCAGATCCCGGCGGCCGTGCGGGCCGCCATGTGGCGGCCGGACTACGTGGCGTACGAGGCGGGCTGAGCGATCTCGGCTGCGGCCGGCCCGGGCGAACCACCCGGAGCCGGCCCTCCGCCGGGTCAGGCCCGGTCCCAGCCCTTGATCGGCTCGGCCGGCCGCATCTCCGGCAGGAATCGCCGGATCACCCGGAGCGCGATCACCGCGAGCACCGCGAACACCAGGATGACCGGCAGCCACACGATCCCGAACCAGATGGCGGCACTGCCGAGCGTCTGACCGATCCCGATCAGGGTGGCCGTCGCGGAATCGACCTCACCGGCTGGATCCCAGCCCTTGGCCGTCGCCTGGACCTGCTGGACCTCGAGGCCGAACGTGGTGACGAGGGTCCCATAGGCCACCTGGTCGGTCAGTTGCGCCTGCTGGCCCTGGAGCTGCTCGATCTGGCCCCGGACGTCGGTCAGCTGCGCCTCGACCTGGAGCAGATCGCTGATCTTGCCGGTCCCCTTCGCGATCTCCTGGAGCGACGCTTCGCTCGCCTGCAGGTTGCGGATCCGCGCATCGAGATCGACCAGCTGGCCACCGACCTCGGACGCCTGCGTCTGCTCCGAGACCACCTTGCTCGCAAGTCCCCGGAGGCTGCCGATGGCGTCCTCCCAGCGTGTGGCAGGGATGCGGTAGGTGATGGTTGCGACCGACTTGTCGCCGTCGTTCGACTCCTGTGAGGCGCCGATGTAGCCGCCGGTCGCCTCGACCGCCGTCTTGGCCTTGGCCAGCGCGGTCTGCAGGTTGTCGACGACGAGCTGGAGCGAGCCCGTGTACACGATCTTGAGGTCGTCGCGCGGCACGGGGGCCGAGTACCCGTCCGATGACTGCAGATCGGTCTGCCCGCCGCCCGACTGCGCGTCGGGCGCTGCAGCCGCGGCCGATGCCGCCGGCTCGGGCTGGGCGGCGCGCTCGGGCTGCGATTGGGTTCCGTCACCGACGGCGCTGCCGAGGGTGCTCAGGGTCGCCGAGCTGCTGCAGGCGCCGATGACCGCCACCATCGCCACGCCGATGACCGCGGCGGTCAGCCGGCCGATACCTGACCGATCGGCCCGCCCGTTTCGGTGTCTCGAGACCCCCATGACGCACCTCCTGGAGGCACCGTCCCGTGCCTCGGGTCCGCTCCAACTCGCGGTGCTGCGGGGACGTCCGATGCCCCCGACCAGTTCCGTCCTCGCTCGCACATCGTCCGTCCCCGGCCGCATCCGGTCGTTGGGTGATGCCCCGCAACCGCCGTTCCGGACTGCGCCCGGCGCGGTATGGTGCCGCCATGCGGCTGCCCTTCGAGCCCCCGATCGAACCCATGCTGGCCAAGGCCAGCAGTGGCCTGCCCGAGGGCGACGGATGGCTGTTCGAGCCCAAGTGGGACGGCTTCCGCGCGCTCGTGTTCCGCGATGGCGATGCGCTGCTCACCCAGAGCCGTGACCTCAAGCCCCTGGACCGGTACTTCCCGGAGCTCGCCGAGCCGTTTCTGGCCCAGCTACCCGGGCGGTGCGTGCTCGACGGTGAGATCGTCATCTCCCGTGGCGGTGCCCTGGACTTCGGGGCCCTCCTGCTGCGGATCCACCCCGCGGCCTCGCGGGTGCGGATGCTGGCGGCGGATACGCCTGCCTCGTACGTCGCCTGGGACCTGCTTGCCTTGGGCGACGAGGATCTCCGGGACGCCCCGCAGGCGGAGCGTCGGACCCGGCTCGAGGCGGCGCTCGGGGGCGCCTCCCCGCCGGTTCACCTGACCCCGGCCACGATGGATCGCGCGCTGGCGGCGGACTGGTTCGACCGGTTCGAGGGTGCCGGTCTCGACGGGGTCGTCGCGAAGCGGCTGGACGGCCGCTACCAGGCGGGCAAGCGGGCGATGCTCAAGATCAAGCACGAGCGGACCGCGGACTGCGTGGTCGCCGGCTTCCGGTGGCACAAGAACGGACCGGGAACGCACGTGGGATCGCTGCTCCTCGGGCTGTTCGACGACGATGACCGGCTCCATCATGTCGGCATCACGTCGTCGTTCACGTGGGACCGGCGCGCGGCGCTGGTCGAGGAGCTGGCACCGCTGCGGGAGCGCGCGCTTGACGGGCATCCCTGGGCCGAATGGGCGGAATGGGCGAGCGCCGGGTCAGCCGACGCCTCGGGTCAGCGCCTGCCCGGGGCGACGTCGCGCTGGAACCGCGGCAAGGACCTGTCGTGGGAGCCACTGCGGGCCGAGCGCGTGGTGGAGGTCGCCTACGATCACCTCCAGGGCGACCGCTTCCGGCACGCGACGACGTTCCGCCGCTGGCGTCCGGACAAGGCGCCCTCGGCCTGCCGCTACGACCAGCTGGAGACGACCGCGCCGTTCGAGCTGGCGCGCATCTTCGGGTAGCGGCCGGGCCCCCGTCCCGAGCCGCTTCGCCCGTGACGGGTGTCACGGTGCGATCCCCGCTGGCCCTGTCGGCGACGAACGGCACCGTGGCCGACATCGCGGCCAGCCCGGGACTCTCGGAAGGTGCGGTGCGCAACCACCTGCGGCCGCGATCCAGAAGACCGGTGCCCGCAACCGTGCCGAGGCGACACGGATCGCCGCCGCGAAGGGTTGGCTGGCTACTGACTCGTCCCGAACCTGCGTGCCCTCGCGGCCCGGACCGTGCGTCCTGCCTAGACCCGACCGGCCAGAAAGGCCTCCCAGTCGCGGCCGTCATCGAGGTGTTGCCACTCACGCCAGCGAGCGATCCGCCCTTCCGCGTCGGGCTCCGCGATGGCCGCACCGTGGTACGTGTGGTGGCCCACGTAGGTGTATTCCACGACACCGGTCTGGGTGGCCTCGTCGAACAGGATCCGATGCCACGTCGTGGTGTGCCCGCCAGGCGGCGGCTCGAAGAACAGCTCGAGCTCGGCTCGCGATCCGAACCGGTACCGCAGCGGATCGGCGTAATCGACCCGGTCGGCGAAGCAGTCCGCCGCCGCTGTCGCGTCGCCCGCAGCCCACGCCTCGCCGAGCCGCGCGATCAGGCGCTCGAACTCCGATCGGGTCATCCATGCACCCCCATGTCTCGCGGTCCATCCAGCGTCGCGCCCATGCTACGCATCGATCGCACTGCCGGGTCAGTTGATGTGGAGGCCACCGCCGGTCGGGCAGAGGGTGTGACCGGCGAGATCGATGTCTGGATCGACGGTCAACCCGTCGCGTGCGACGACCCGACCCGCGTCGTCGACCACGACCAGATCGGGCGTGAACGCGACGTGGAACTCGGGGCCGAACCAGGCGAGGATCGGCTGGCCGCCGTCGATGGCCTCCAGCCAGACCGGGTCGAGGCGGTTCGGATCCGTGCGAAACGTCAGCGACCCCATGTTGATGCCGGCGCACACGCTGAACGGCTCGGAGCGGTGCAGCTGGGGCGTTTTCGGGTCGAAAGGCTGACCCTCCGGCCCGAGCACCGGCTCCCAGCGGTCCGCGACGAGCTGCACGGTGCACCACAGGCGGGAGTCAGCGCCCGCCTCGACGGGGACGTCCTGGTCGGCGGTGCTCCGCGTGCAGGTCGCGGCGGCCGGGTCGGCGAGATGGACCTCGGCCCGGACCGTGATGTCGAGCGGCGGCGGCTCGAGCCCGGGCGGGACACGCACCTCCACCGACGCGCCGGCCTGACCCTTCAACGAGAACGATCCGGTTCCGCGACCCCACGCTCCGAGCCAGCTCGGTTCGATGTCGTACGAGACCGGCAGGGCCGCGCTCCAGGTGCGGCCCTCGACCGTGAACGCCGCCGCGCCCAGGCAGCGGGCTCGGGTGAACGGGTCGAGCGCTGCGATCGTGGACAGGTTGTCGCGGGTCGGTGGACAGCCCAGCGGCTCCCGCCGCCTGATCGTGTCCCGGCCGCTGCTGGTGGCGGGTATCCAGGTGAAGGAGTCGGCGGGACACCCCGTTGATGCGCGGGAGCACGAAGACCCGAAGCCAGGGCACGCTGTCGATGGCGACCGGTTCGCCGAGGACCACCAGGTCTTGATCGTGCTCGATCGGCGTGGCCCCATCGAGGAGCGGTCGTGCCGGCCCGCCGGGAATCGCATGTGCCGCGAGATCCACCAGCGCCACCGCCCGCGACCCGGCGGGAATGTCGGCGATCCGGGCCGCATCACCGCCTGCGGATCGGGGGGCGACCCGCGGCGAGAGGTCGATCCCGGCGCCGCTCGGCACCGCTGTCCCCGATGGTCCGAGGACGCTCGAGCCGAGCAGGGCGGCAGCGACGAACAGCACGACGGCAGCCGCCGATATGCCAACCAGACCACGCGGCCGACGCACGTCCCCCATGCGACGGATCCTAGGTTGTGCGCTTCCGCGCGGCACGCTCCGGCTGGCCGCTCTGGTCGGGCCATTCGTAGCCCTGCCACGGGTTGTAGTCGGGATCCAGGGGTTCCTGGGTCGGGCGCAGCGCCTCCGGGACGTGGATCAGGTTGACCCGCAGCCGGTACCAGACGTACGCGCGGCCGCGCATGCCGTCGGTCAGGATGTCGGCCGGTTCGAGGTATGCGACCAGCTCGGGGTGGCGCGCCTTCCAGCGCTCCAGACCTTCGTTCACCTCCTTCTTCGTCGCCGCGCCGCCGATCTCGATCACCGGGACGTTGGTGCGCCGGCGGCCGGTGGGCGTGGGTCGCGTGCCCGGCCATTCGGTCGGCAGACCGGCGTTCGGATCGCCCGCGGCCACCGCCGCGGCGCGCTCGGCGGCGATCTCCGGCGGCGGGCCCCCATCCACGCCGCGGCCCGCGTACTCGCTGTCCGCACGGCGCTTGCGCGACGGCTGGACCCGGGGCGGCTCGCCGGCCTGCTTCGCGTAGTTCGGCGGCCATGGCGCGTCACCCAGGCCCTCGGCCTCGTGGCGTGCGGAGAGCTCGAGCAGCGCATCGAGCGACCCGACCGCGTCATCGATCCCGGCACCCGCATCGCCCCGCTGCGCGTACAGCCCGGGCACCGTCGCGAGGGTGAAGTCCTCGGCGACCACGTCGCCCACCTCGTCCCAGCGCAGCGGGAAGGAGACCCTGGCATCGGGCAGCGGCCGGACCGAGTACGCCGACGCCACCGTGCGGTCCTTCGCGTTCTGGTTGTAGTCGAGGAACACGCCGTGGCGCTCCTCCTTCCACCACTTGGAGGTGGCGATCGATGGCGCCCGCCGCTCCACGTCACGGGCGAGGGCGAGCGCCGCGCGCCGTACCTGGGGGTACGTCCAGCGGGGCTCGATCCGGACGTTGATGTGGATCCCGCGCGAGCCCGACGTCTTGGGCCAGCCGGTCGAGCCCGACATCGGACAGCGCTTCGCGGCAGACGAGCGCGACCTCGCGGATCTGCGACCAGGGCACGCCCGGCACCGGGTCGAGGTCGACCCGCAGCTCGTCGGGGTGATCCAGGTCGTCGGCGCGGACCGGGTGCGGGTTGAGGTCGATGCAGCCGAGGTTGGCGACCCAGGCGAGACCGGCCGCCTCGTCGACCACGATCTCGTCGGCCGTGCGGCCGGACGGGAAAGGTCAGGGTCGCGGTGCGCATCCAGTCGGGATGATTGGCGGGCGCCCGCTTCTGGAAGAACGGCTCGGCATCGATCCCGTCGACGAACCGCTTGAGCGCCATCGGCCGGCCCCGGACGCCGCCCAGCGCTCCATCCGCTACCGCCACGAAGTAGCGGACGAGGTCGAGCTTGGTGTGCCCCGGCACGGGAAAGTAGATCTTGTCGGGGTTGGTGATCGTGACCTCGTGGCCGCCGATCTCGAGGACTTCTCTCCGCGCCGCCATGGGGTGGATGCTAGCGACCGACGGCAAGGCCGGGGAGCCAGCCGAGTTGCTCAGCCCACGCCCATCGCCGTTGCGTACGCCATCGCGACCAGGAGCACCACCGTGCTCACCACCGTGACAGCCCACCGGCGGCGATCGATCCGCAACATCGGCAGGCCCATCAGCAGGATGCTGCCGAAGAACAGGATGAGGTAAGGGATCTGGATGGCCGGGACCACCGGATCGCGCCACTCGATCCGGGCGAGGTGATCGACCCACAGCATGAGCAACACGAACGCATCGAACACGATGGGTCCTGCCAGGTGCCGCCACCCGGCGTCGCGCCGAGCGAACACGGCCAGTGCCCAGGTCGCGGGGATTGCCAGGGCCGCGATGACGAGACCGAGCAGGGGATTGACCCAGGTCGCGAACGGGCGCGATGCAAAACCGGCGGCCTGGAGGACATTGACCAGGTTCACCACGACCCAGATCGCGAGCGCCGCCTCTCGACAGCGCGGTCCGAGGCCGGCCGCGGATCGCTCGGTGCGGGTGGTCATGGGTGCAGCCGGCCGCTCCGTCCGCACTCCGCCAGAGGAACACGGACGGTCTGCGGCGGCTGCGGGTCCTGCGACACCTTCGAGCTGCGTCGGTGGCCAAGCGTTGGTGGCGCGCAGCGCTGCGCTCATGCCGGTGCCCGCCGCAGCCCGGTCGTCGAGCCGGCCATCGTCGATGGCCGAGCCGTCGTTCGACATCACTTCGGTCTCCGGGCGCGCTGGCCCACGGCCGGCCTGGGGCTGCCTGCACGTCGAACCTCGCCGGCACTTGCGCACTTGACGCTTCCGCATCGCGGGACGAACGTCTTGAGGGCGGTTGCTCAAAGGGGGTAATGGACGTGGTCGAACTTGGTCAGATCGGTCGCCATCTGATTGCGCGCCTTCGGCGCGTCCCGGGTCGCGAAGACGCCGATGCGGTGGCCTCGGGCGTCGCCCAGCCCTGTGTCGGCTGCGGCGAGGAGACGGCTGCGGGCAGCGTCTTCTACTGGGACCGGCTCTCGATCGCCCGCCCCGACGGGAGCGAAGCCCATCTGTGCTCCGCCTGCCACGCGAAGGCGCGCGCCGCGAAGCGGGGGGAAACTCTCACCGGCGCGGACCTCGAGGTCATCGCCAGCAACGGCCTGATGATCGGGGTCGGCTTCCTCGGCACCGGGGGTTGCTGACCCGCTGCCCGGCGCGGCGTCGAGCCGGTGGGCGATGCAACGGTTCGCCCGTGCCCGCAGCTTGGAACGCTCCACGTTCACTACAGCGGTTGTCGGCGGCCCTGGATCGTGGTCCGTTCCCGAGTGGGGCCTATGCGGCGCCCGAGCCGTCATCCGGCACGCGGGGCGTTCCGGCGGGTGGCCAATCGGGGCGGCTTGAACCCCGGAACCGCCGCAGCGAACGCGTGGCGTTCCAGCAGCGCGGGCGCCTGCCGGACTGAACGCGCGGCGTTCCAGCAGCGCGGGACCTGCCGGACTGAACGCGCGGCGTTCCAACGGCACCGCGGATCCCGGGGTGTGTGGACGGGCTCAACCCAGGCTGATCCCCACCGCACCCAGCAGCGTCACCCCCAGCAGGACCACATTGAGCGCGACCACCACCGCGACCGCGCCCCAGGCCAGCACGTTCCCCCAGCGCCCGTTCGCGTGGGCACCCATCAGCCGCCGATCGTTGACCAGCAGGACCATGAACACGAGCACGACCGGGAGCAGGATCCCCTGCAGGTTCTGGCTGCCGACGATGATCGGGATGAGCGCGCTCTCGGCCACCAGCAGCACCACCAGCCCGCCGGCGGCGAGCACGAACGTGTAGATCCCGAAGAACACCGGCGCGTCGGCGAACCGCTTGCCGACCCCGCTCTCCCAGCCGAACGCCTCGCAGATCACGAACGCGGTCGAGATCGGCATGATCGTGGCCGCCAGCACCGAGGCCCCGAACAGCCCGACCCCGAACAGCGCCTCGGCCCACGGACCTGCGACGGGCTCGAGCGCGTGTGCGGCATCGGCGGCTGAAGCGATCGCCGCGCCCCCACCGACACCGATGGCCGCGGCGGTCGCGACCACGATGAACACGGCGATCACGTTGGTCCACACGGACCCCAGCACGGCATCAGCCTGCTCGAGCCGCAGCTCCTCCTCATCGATGCCCTTCTCGGCCACCGCCGACTGCAGATAGAACTGCATGTACGGGGTGATCGTCGTACCCACCACGGCCACCATCAGCAGCACCGTCCGTGGATCGAGCTCGAGCGATGGGGTCACGAAGGCGTGCAGGACGGGCGTCCAGTCGGGCGTCGCCATGACCGCGGCGATGGGGTAGGCCAGAAACACGACCATCACCGCGAGGAACACGCGCTCCACGATGCGGTAGCTGGCGAACAGCACGAGGCCCCAGATCGCCACCGCGACCACCGGGACGGTCAGCCACTTGGGGACGCCGAAGATGTCGAGCGCCGCGGCGGCACCGGCGAGGTTGGCGATCGTGTTCGCGATGTTCGCGATCAGCAGCACCGCCATCGCGAACACCGTCCAGCGCACGCCGAACCGCTCGCGGATGAGGTCCGACAGGCCCTGGCCGGTCACGACGCCGAGGCGCGCGACCATCTCCTGGACGATGGCCAGGATGACGATCGTGATCGGAAAGATCCACAGCAGCCGAAGGCCGGTCTCGGCGCCCATCACCGAGTAGGTGGTCAGACCGCCGGCGTCGTTGCCCGCCACGCCGGCGATGATCCCGGGGCCCATGACGGCGAGGAACGCGAGCAGCCCGCGCCGGCGGAACCGGCCACGAAGGCGCGGCACCGGGAAGCTCGGCAGGCGCGAGACGACCCGGCCGCGCTGGGCGACCACCGCCTCGCGCAGGCCCCGACCGATGGTCACCGCCCTGGTCCCTTGCCCCGCGTTCGCGACTCGACCGCCATCGGCTCACCGGCAGCGTCGGCGTCGCGGTCGGGCCACGCCATGACGCGCGGTGGGCGCCGGCGCCAGGCTGCCGGCGCCACGGTGTCGATTGCGTCGTCGACGGTGACGATCCCGATCAGCCGCCCGTCGTCGTCGACCACGGGGCAGGCGAGCAGGTTGTAGTGGGCGATGGTCTCGGCGACCAATTCGGCGGGCTCGAGGACGCCCACGGCCACCGGCTCATCGATCATGACGTCGGCGATCCGCGTCTCGGGCTGGGCGACGATCAGGTCGCGCAGCGACAGCACGCCGACCAGCCGCTCCTCGTCGTCGATCACGTAGACGTAGTAGATCGTCTCGGCATCGGGCTCGAGCGCACGCAACCGCTCGATGGCCTGGGCGGCCGTCAGGGTGGCAGGGACGGCCACCAGCTCGGTGGTCATCATGCCGCCCGCGGAATCCTCGGGGAAGGCCAGCAGGTCGCGCACCTCGGCCGCCTCGTCGGCCTCCATCAGGGCCAGGATCTCGTCCCGGCTGCGGTCCGACAGGTCGGCGACCAGGTCGGCGGCGTCGTCGGGGCTCATCTCCTCGAGGATGTCGGCGGCCCTCGCCGGCTCCAGGTCTTCCAGCACCTCGACCTGCGTGTCCGGCTCCATCTCCTCCACCGCGTCGGCCAGTGCCTCGTCGCCGAGGGTTGCCAGGACGCCGAGCCGGTCGCGCGGCGTCAGGTCCTCGATGATGTCGGCCAGGTCGGCAGGGTGCAGCTCGGCCAGCTTCGCGTGCGGAACCCGCAGCCGTACGCTCGCGATCGTGCTTTCGACGGGATCCACGTCCTCCCAGTCGATGTAGCGCTCGGGGATGCTCCGCCGGACGTTGCGGGCGAGGGCGCGGGAGATCGTCTCGATCCCCAGCCGCCGCAGCAGCCCGGCCGCGCCGACGTCGACGGCGACCACCCGCAGGCGCCCCCCGATCTCGTCGAGGCTGACGTCGTTGACGCGGATGACCTTGCGACCCTCGATGTCGACGATCTGCTTGTCCAGCAGGTCGGCCTTGAGCAGGATCTCGTTCCGGCGCTGGCGGAACTTGCCGATGTCGATCGTTGGCACCCGGAGCCGGGCGCCCGTCTCGTCGAGCCCCTCGACGTTGCGCCAGGGCAGGAAGATCAGGCGCTTGTCCGTGCGCGCGACCAGGCCCGTGACCGGCGGATATCGGTCGCCGATGGCGACGATGAGGTCGGCGATGGTGCCGATGGGCTCGCCGGACGGATCGCGCACCGGCAAACCGATGCACTGGCTGAGGAAGCGCATGGTGGCCACCTGTGTGGGCGGGTCCGGCCCGCTCCTGGTGGCCCCGCCGGCACGATCTCCGGCGGTACCGTCAGCGGACGGGGAGGACCGTGAGGGTGCCGGCACGATCTCCGGCGCGTCTAGGTCCGTTCTCCACGGGGGAGCTGTCCTCGGTACGTATTGCGCTGGTGGACGCCGTCCAACGGCGCGCGAGCGCGAGCTCGGGCTCGCGCTCGAACGAGGCTGGGGTCCGTGCGGAGCGTAGCCCCGTGCGTGTGGCCGGTCAAACGGGCGGGGTCGGTCCCGTCGTCGCCTACGCGGTCTCGTGGCGGGCGCGCAGCACGCGCCGTGTGAACGGGATCCGGAACTCGCGGAACACCTCGATCGAGACCAGGAAGCCGGCGAACAGGAATGCTGCGCCGAGCAGCTCGCCCAGGAAGAACGTCTGGGTGATCCCGAACCGCGACAGCCCGCTCGTCAACGACGGCACGAAGCCGCCGATCGCGAGCAGGATCGTGGCCGGCACGCGGCTGTGGAGCCGGCCGCCGAACAGGGCGGCGACGGTCTCGGGGATCGAGGCGACGAGGTTGACGACGATGGCGATCGGGGCGACGAGGAGGTTGCGCACGAACGGGCCGACCCCCTGGGAACGCGTGAGGTCGTAGCGGATCACGCGCCGCTTGGGCATGAACACGTACGTGCTGTACAGCGCGCCCAGCGCGAGCGCGAACCCGCCGGTGACGTTGAACAGGGGTGTCAGCAAGCGCACCGAGCCGGGCATCGAGGTGCCCACCGGAATGCCGCGCGCGTCGAGCGCGTAACCGGGCGCCGGGATCGTGGCCGAGAGCACGATCGGCACGGCGACGAGCGATCCGCCGATCACCAGCAGGCCGGCGATCCAGGCCCATCGGCCGGTGCCCCGATACGTCTCGATGACCATCAGGACCGCCCCGCCGATCGCGATCGCGAAGGCCGCAAACGGGAGGATTCCCGTGTCCGCGTAGTGCTCCTTGGCCTGGGACAGCACCGTGAACAGGCCGGCCAGCACGATGCTGAACGCAGCCCCGTAGCCGAACCGCGTCTTGCCCAGCAGGTACATCGTCCCCAGCCCGAGCCACGCGGCGACGTACACCGCGCCGATCAGGTACCACGCCCGGTAGAGCGGCTCGCTCCACCCGAAGGCGCCGCCCAGGAACTCGGTCCCCGCCGAGACCCCGTACCAGACCATCCCCACCGTCCAGATCAGCTGGTACGAGCGTCGGCGCTGGAGCCACTGGTCGAGCAGGAACAGCGCGAACACGAAGCTGAGGGTGGATGAGAGGAGCGGCAGAACGACGTTCGGCTCCATGCGGCGACACCTCGAGCGGACCGGGGACCCTCGCCCGGCACCCGGACCGTAGCCGTCTGCTGCGATCGACTCAATGTGCCGCACGATCCCGGGTTGGGCACGCCCTGGGCTGGCAGTCCACCCGATGGCATGGATCGGCCGATAGGGCGATCGTGGAGAACGTGATCCGTCGCGCCTTCCGGCGGCCGTCAGCCGCCGGCGGAGACCGGGTGCGTCGCGCTCGCGGTCGCGCCGTTGGTGCCCGTCGCCGTGAGCGTGACGGTGTAGACGCCAGCAGACGCATAGGTATGGCTGGGGTTCCGTGCGGTCGACGATGCACCGTCCCCAAACGACCATGTCCAGGACGTGGCGCCCTTGGTCTTGTTGGTGAATTTCGCCGCAAGGCCGTTCGTGATGAATGAGAACTCCACGCTCGGCGCCTTGGGGGTGGCCGTTGGTACCTGAGTCTGGGTAGCCGTGGACGTCGGCATCGGCGTCGGCGTCGGGGCGGATGTCGGCGTGGGTGTGGCCGCAGGCGTGGCCGTGGGACGTGGCGACGCGGTCGCCGTCGGCCCCGGCGTTGGTGTGGCGCCCGGCGAGGGTGGCGCGGCGGGGTCCGGTGATGTGGAGGAACCGGGTGTGGGCGTCGCCGACGTCCCGGGAGTCGGGGTGTCCACCGGCGTCGGTGCACCGATGCTGGAGCCCGGGGTCGGCGTGGTCGCCGTGCCACCGCCGGTGGCGTGGCCGCGATCGACCGCCGTCTGTCCGGGAGACGTCGGGGCGGTGGTCCCGGAGCCATCGGACGAAGGCTGCGGCGCGCCACCCGCCGAGCCGGTGGGGGTTGCCGTCGTCGACCCGGGAGATGTGGAGGCGGCCGGCGGCGAGGCCACGGGTGTCGCCGATGCCTCCAGGACCTGGCCGCTGGGAGCCGGCCGCAGCCAGCCGAGGACGATGCCCAGGGTGAGGACGAAAGCGCCCCCGAGCCCGGCAAGCGCGAGCAGCGCGGGCCGACGGTCCGTGCGGCGGGTCGGGCGCACGGATGTTGGTCCCGCCAGCGTCGGCGGGGAGCCGGTCGCGGCGGTCGCCGCCGACGAGGCGCCGGAGCCGGGGAGCGGATCACCACGCAGCGTCGCAGGCACACCGAAGATCGGCCGGCCGTGACGGGCCTCGACCGCGGGAGACAGGGGCGACGGCCGGCGGGTCACCACCGACGGTGGGGCGCCGGCAAGGCGGCGCGCGAACTCACTGTGCCCCGGAACCTCGCCGGCGGACCCTGCCCGGCCCTCGGAGGCCGCCGTGTCGTGGATCGCGAGACCGCCCGCCGCGCTACGATCGGGCGCCGCTGAGGGTCCTGCCGCGGGAGAGGGCGATACGACCCCCGCGACTGCGACCCCCGACACCGCGGCCCCCGGCACCGCGGCAGCCGACGGCGCTGGGCTCGAGCTCCCGGGTTCGTGGTGCACCCCGGCGGACCGCGATGCGCGCCGCTCGCGTCCGACCCGGATGCGTCGTCCAACCAGCCCGCCGGCCATCGTCGCCGCGACGATGGCCACCAGGAGGGCGGCCAGGGTCACCAGGGTCGACTCCAGCGGCGTCACTCCGTCTCGGGTGGAGGCTCGCTGGGAAGCAATGCTAGCAGAACGCCCGTTCACGAACGTGTCCACCTGTCGGCAGCGGACGAAGCGTCGTCTGAGCTCGGTGAGCGTGCGGCGTCAGCGGTGACGAACCGCCTCGCGGTCAGCTGCGCAGCGCCAGCCGGCGGGCCGCGGCACGGTCGCCGATCGGGGCGAGACAGGTACCGGGTCGCGGCTCGGAGATCGTGGGGCCGGTCAGCCGCCCGGCCAGGTCGAGCCCACGTCCCTTCTCGAGGACGATCTGCAGATCCTGGGTGATCCCTGTCGCGAAACCCGCCTCGCTGATCGACAGGTAGTAGTCCCACATCCGGATGAAGCGCTCGTCGAAGCCCAGCGCGCGGACCGCGGCCAGCTGGTCCAGGAATCGGGAGCGCCAGACCTGGAGGGTGCGGACGTAGTGTGGTGCGATGTCGTCGACCTGCCTGACCAGCAGCCGGGTCCCGTGGAGTGAGCGTTCGATCTCCGCCAGTGACGGCAGCAGCCCGCCCGGAAAGATGTACGTCTGGATCCAGTTGGCTCCCCGCCGCTGGGGCTCGTATGCGACATCCGGAAAGGCGATCACCTGGAGGCTCATCCGGCCGCCGGGCCGGAGGGCGCGATCGCACGCTTCGAAGAACGCTGTGAAGTACTCCGCGCCGACGGCCTCCAGCATCTCGATCGAGACGATGGCGTCGTAGGTGCCCTCGAGCTCCCGGTAGTCGCGCAGCTCGACGCTGACCCGATCCGCAAGCCCGGCGTCGCGGATCCGTTCGGTCGCCAGCTCGTGCTGGGCGGGCGAGATCGTGATCGTTGTGACGCGGCAGCCAAGCTCGCCCGCGACGTACAGGGCGAAGCCGCCCCAGCCGGAGCCAATCTCAAGGACATGCTCGCCGCCTCGGAGGCCGGCCCGCTGGGCGATCACCGCGTACTTGTTGCGCTGCGCGTCCGCCAGCGGCTGGTCGGGGGTCGCGAAGACCGCGCTGGAGTAGGTCATCGTCTCGTCCAGGAACAGCCGGTACAGGTCGTTTCCCAGATCGTAGTGCGCCTCGATGTTGCGCCGGCTGCCACGGATCGTGTTGCGGCGTGTCCGGTGGGCGACCGTCTTCCGCAGCCGGGCGGGCACTCGCCACCAGCCACCCGGCAGCGCCAGCGCCTCGCGGTTGAGCGCGGCGACCCGTGCCAGCGCCGGGAGGTCGGGGCTCGACCACAGACCGGCCATGTACGCCTCGCCGGCGCCGGTGTCGCCGCCCATGAGCATCCGCACGGCGGCGGTCGCGTCGTGCACGTGGATCTCGCCGACCAGCGTCGAGGTCCGGTCGCCGTAGGCTCGCCGCGAACCGTCGGGCATCACGACAACCAGGCACCCGACCCGGACCCGGCGCGCCACGGCGAGCATGACCCGCCGCGCGGCCTCCTCGACGACCCCGCCCGTCAGGTGGCCGGCTCCTCGGACATCCAGCCCTTCGCTCATCGCGCGGCTCCCCCGGACGGCACGGCGGCCGCCCCGTGCCGATGGAACGGTGCGCCCTTGAGCCACAGCCGCAGCGCATGCCAGTGGATCAGGCCGATGGTCTTGTGGCTCATCAGTGGTTGCCGCACCAGCAGCCGCAGCAGGGACCGGTCGGACAGGCGACGACGTCGCAGGACGAGGCTCGTGCTCAGCATCGGCCGGCCGTCCTGGCGCAGGTTGATCGCGAGCCGGAGACCGTCGGGCTGATCGCGGACGTGAACGGTATACCGGCCGTCGAGGCTGATGAACGGTGACACGAAGAAGTCCTTGTCCATCGCTGCCATGAATGGCCCGTTCGGCCCGTCGGGCCCGTCCGGTCGTCCGGCTCGGGTGGGCCGAAGGGTGTACAGGTGCCGCCCGCCGAACGTGTTGTGGACCTCGACCACCAGGACCCGCAGCGTGCCTGTCTCGTCGCGACACAGAAAGAAGCTGGCGGGGTTGAAGACGTAGCCGAGCACGCGCAGGTTGGTCACCAGCGTCACCCGCCAGCCCTCCGCGTCTTCGCCCGCCGAGCGCAGGTGCTCACGAATCGCGGCGTCCACGTCCCGGGCCGGCCCGGGGAAGTGGTCGGCATCGCGAAATGTGGCGACCCCGCGCCGATTGCGGCCGAGCAGGCGCACCCGTGCGTCGACCTCGTCGAGCTCCGCGAGGTCGAGCGCCGCGTACCACACGTCGTGCTCAAGCGCGTACGTGAATGGCCGAGCGCGGCGGTGGCTGACCTTACCGACGAGCAGGTGCGATCTCACGCCGCCCGCTCCATCTCAGCCTGGGCGACGAGATCCGCGACCTCGAAGCCGGACCGGCAGCCGTCCTCGTGAAATCCGTAGCCGAGATGCGCCCCAGCGAACCACGTCCGCCGCCGGCCCTGCAGCTCCCGGACGCCGTCCTGCGCGGCAAGGGTGCGGAACGTGTACAGCGGATGGCTCATGGTCTGTTCCCGGATGATCCTGTCAGCCGGAATCCTCTCACCCGGGTTCAGCGAGACCAGGTACTCGACCGGGCTGTCGAGCGACTGCAGCCGGTTCATGTGGTAGGTCATGGTGAGCGCGTCGCCGGGCAGCCGGCAATCCTGTGCGTGGGCGTTCCATGAGGCCCACGCCCGCCGGTTCGCGGGCATGATCGCCGGATCCGTGTGCAGCACGACCTGGTTGCGGGAGTACTCGAACCCGCCCAGGACGCGCCGCTCGCGCTCGTCGGCGTCCTGGAGCAGCCGCAGCGCGTCATCGGCGTGGGTCGCCATCACCACACCGTCGAAGCGATCCGTGGTGCCGTCCGCCGTCCGGACCGTGACACCGCGCGGGTCGCGAGCCACCTCGACCACCGCGCTGCCGGTACGCAGCGCGCTGCGTCGGAGCGACTCGATCAGGCGCGCCACGTAGATCCGAGAGCCGCCACGGATGACCCGCCACTGCGGCGCGTTCCGGTAGCCGATGAGGCCGTGGTTGTCGAGAAAGCGCAGCAGGTAGTCGACGGGAAAGTCGAGCACCCGGTCGGCGGCCGTTGACCATACCGCGGAGGTGATGGGGATCAGGAAGTGCTCGCGAAAGCTGCGTCCGTAGCGATGCTCCTCGAGCCACTCGCCGAGCGTCGCCCGACTGCGCTCCGGCGCATCGATCGTCGCTCGGGCGTGGCGGTAGAAGCGCGCGATGTCGGCCAGCATCCGCCACTGCGACGGCCGGGCGCCCGTAGCCAGATCCGGGAAGAACCCGCGCGCACCGCGCGAGCTGTAGGCGATGCCACAGGCGTCACAGGCAGCGGCGAACGACATGTCGCTCGGCTGCGTATCGACGCCCAGCTCCGCGAGCAGCCCGACCAACCGCGGGTAGGTTCGATCGTTGTAGACGATGAACCCGGTGTCGACCTCGACGGGGCCGCCGGGTCCGTCGACGGTGACGGTGGCCACGTGGCCACCGGGCGTCGGATCCTTCTCGAACAGCGTGACCCGATGGTCGGGGTCGAGGGCGAAGGCGGCGGTCAGGCCGCTGACGCCGGACCCGATGATGGCGATATCCATGGCACCCTTCCTCAGGTATCGGACGCGCGTCGGGCAAGCACGCGCGCGGCGAGCGAACGCTCCATGCCTTCACGTGCGTCGCGCGCGATCCGGGCGAACGAGCCGCCAGCGAAGGGGGCGAGCAGGCGCATCGCGCCGCGGAGGCGGATATCCGCCGTGTAGTCGATCCTGGTCCCCTCAGGCGTCCCCCGGAACCGGATCTCGTCAGTCGCCTCGACACCCGAGCCGATGCCCGCGAGGACGACCCGGCGGCCCGGCTCCCAAGCCGTGACTGCGTACTCCATGGGCACGATCCGGCCACCCACGCGGACGCCCAGCCTGTAGCGCGCGCCGACGCCTACCGGGCCCGAGTCGATCCGCTCGGATGTCACGACGCCCGGGTCCCAGCGCTCGGCGTTGGCGAAGTCGGCAACGAATTCGAACGCCTCGCCGGGCGCCAGCGCCGTCTCGATCCGCTCTTTCAGGACAGTCATGCGTTGCGCTCCTGTACAATCTTTGTATAATGTGGAGGCCGAACGGTATCGCAGCTTCGGCGCCGACGTCAAGTGTCTGTACCAAGTTGGCCCAGCCACGGAGGAACAAACCCGATGCAGCCGACCGACCAGCCCCGCGCCATACCCGGTGCCCGGGCCCGCAGCCTTCGCCGCTGGAACGCGATCCTCGCCGTCCTGCACGCCGCACAGGGGCTGGCGATCCTGGCCCTGGCGGTCGCGCGCGACCCGGTCGTCACGGCGCCGGTGGTCAGCAGCTACCTGACCTTCGACCAGGCGACCAGCACCCTCGTGCCGGCGCAGCGAGCCGTGTTCGACCTGCCGATCGGTCCTGCGGTTGCCGTGTTCTTCTTCCTCAGCGCGATCGCCCATCTGGCGGTCGCCTTCCCGGCGCGCGGCTGGTATGAACGCCGCCTCGCCCGTGGCCAGAACCCTGCCCGCTGGATCGAGTACGCGCTGTCGTCGAGCGTGATGATCGTGGTGATCGCCGAGCTGGCGGGAATCCAGGAGATCGGCACGCTGATCGCGATCTTCGGCGTCAACGCGGCGATGAACCTGTTCGGGTGGAGCATGGAGGCGGCAAATGAGGGGCGGGCGCGCGTCCAGTGGCTGCACTACGTGTTCGGGTGCATCGCCGGAGTCGTCCCGTGGCTGGTCATCGCGATCGCGCTCTGGACGGCTGCGACCGAGCCCGGCGCCGCCGCCATCCCGGGTTTCGTGATCGCGATCTTCGTCTCGCTGTTCGTCAGCTTCAACGTGTTCGCGATCAACATGGTCCTGCAGTACCGCAGGGTTGGGCGATGGGCCGACTACCTCCACGGCGAGCGCGCCTACATGCTGCTCAGCCTGATCGCGAAGTCGCTACTCGCGTGGCAGGTGTTTGCCGGGACGCTTCGCCCGTGACCACCCATCGAGAGCCCGTTGATCCCCGGGCGGCGTTGGATGCCCTCCTCGAGCTGACGGTTGTCGGCTCGTTCAGCCGGATCGGGCCGGCCGTGCGCCGCCGCCTGTTCGGATGGACGCCACCGGCGCCCGGCTCCCTCGCCGGACGAACCGTCCTCGTGACCGGCCCCACGTCCGGGATCGGGCAGGCGGCGGCCCTGGAGCTGGCCGCGCTGGGGGCGCGGGTCGTGCTGCTCGGCCGTAGCGAGGAGCGGCTGATGGCGCTCCGTGCGGAGCTGGTCGAGCACCACGGGCACGACCGGTTCCCCATCGTGCTGGCGGACATGGCGGTGCTCGCCTCGGTCCGCGCAGCCACGGCGCAGGTCGTGGCGACCGAGGACCGCCTCGACGTCCTGATCGACAACGCCGGCTCGATCCACGCCGAGCGGGTCGAGAGCCCCGACGGGATCGAGGCCACCCTGGCCACGATGGTGGTCGGACCGTTTGCCCTGACCGCCGGGCTGCTCCCGCTGCTGCGGCGGACGCCCGGCTCGCGCGTGATCGCGGTCACGTCCGGCGGCATGTACACGCAGTCGCTGCCGCTCGACGATGTCGAGTACCGGGGTGGCGAGTACTCCGGGCTGCGCGCCTACGCGCGGGCGAAGCGGGCGCAGGTGGCGCTGATGCGCGAGTGGGCACGACGGTCGGCAGGCAGGGGAGTGGCGTTTGCCGCGATGCACCCGGGGTGGGCGGACACGCCGGGCCTGGCGACCACGATGCCCGGGTTCCACCGGCTGATGACCCCGCTCCTGCGGACCGCCTCGGAGGGGTCGGAGACCATCGCCTGGCTGGCGACCCGGGCCGATGCCTCGCTCCTCAACGGTGGCCTGTACCTCGACCGGCGGCGCCGTCCGTTCGACCGCGTTCCCGCCACCCGCCTCTCGGCCCGGGACCGGCGCCGGCTCTGGGACCTCGTCGTCGAGCTGGCCGGAACGTAGCCCCGGCGCTCGACGCAGGAACGGCGCTCGACATTGGAGCGCCGCTGCTCAACGGCCGAGCGCGACGCGCCGGGCTCGGCGCGAGCGATGCGTTAGCCGGGTGGTCCCAGGCGGGCAGTCCCGGGTGGCATCAGCTTCGGACGCTCACGAAGTCCGCGACCTCAGCCGCGGCATCGACGACGCGCGGCGGCAACACGACGACGCCCAGCCGTTGGACCGTCTCCGACGTGGCCGCGGCACCGCCCACGGCGATCATGGGCACCGTCTGAGAGCGGAGCGCCTCGATCACCGGAGCGGCGCTCTCCGCCTCCGCAGTCGTCACGGCCCCGATCACGGCCGCTCGTGCACGGGTACGGGTGAGCGCATCGACCCAACCATTGACGGTCACGTCCGGGCCCAGGTACATCACCCCGACCGCGCGCCTGCGCAGGGCCGCTGCGAACGCCAGCGCCCCCAGCTCGTGGCGGGCTCCGGGGCCAAGCCCCACGACGACCAGCGTCGTGCCCGGCATGCGCGCGGCCTGGAAGACGGTGGCCAGCCGGCGTGCCACCGCGGCGCTGGCCGCGTGCTCCGCGGCGACGCTCAGTCGGCCCGCCGCCCACGCGTCGCCGAGCGCCGCTGCGGCGGGCAGCACGAGGTCGTCGACGACGGCCTCGAACGATCCCGACGCGAGGATCTCGTCGAGCGCGGACTCCGTGTCGGCGGGCGAGGGGGTCTCGGCTGCGGCGACGAAGCGGGCGATCAGGCTGGCACGACGGCGTTCCTCGGGTGTTGCCGCCGTTCCGGCGGCCGCGGGCCGGCCGGCGATCTCGTCGACGGCGACCTCCTGGGCGTTGATGGCACGCGCCGCCTCGGACGCCGTCCAACCAGATGCGATCAGGGACCGCATCGCGAGCAGTACGCGGATCGTGGCGTCGTCGTACAGGCGGTAGCCAGCTTCGGTCCGTGACGGCCGGACCACGCCGTACCGCCGCTCCCAGGCTCGGATGAGGGATGCGCCGACGCCCGTTCGGGCTGCGGCTTCCTTGACGGTGTACATGGTATGTACAAGGCTAGCATCTGACGTTCCTGTTCGACAACGGGTCGACGGACCTGTGACGATCGCACGAGCGTGCGCCGCGGGCCGCGCCGGCACCCCGTGGACCGCCGGGCATCACCGGCCGCCGCCGGATGGCACCATGGATCCGATGCCGCCGCCCTTGCCCGTGCCCCGCCGCCGCATGGGCGGCCTGCTCGTCGACCCCGCACCCCTGCGCCACGATCGCGACTTCCGGCTGCTGTGGGCCGGCCAGTCGATCAGCAGCGCGGGCCGGATGATCACGGCGATCGTCCTGCCCTACCAGATCTATGTGCTCACCAGGGACCTGCTCGCGGTCGGCGCGCTGTCACTCGTTCAGCTCGTCCCGATCCTCATCTTCGCCCTGGGCGGGGGCGCCGTCGCCGATGCGGTGGACCGGCGTCGCCTGCTGCTCGTCACGCAGCTGGGGCTGGCCGCATCGAGCCTCGCGCTGGCCCTGCTCGCTCTGATGCCCGCTCCACCGGTGGCGGCGATCTACGCGGTGGCGTTCGTGTCGGCGGGCGTGGGCGCCGTCGATCAGCCGGCTCGTGCGTCCGCGATCCCGCGCCTCGTGCCTGCCCACCGGCTCACGGCGGCGATCGCGCTCAACCAGCTGGTGTTCAACGCCAGCGCCGTGGTCGGGCCTGCCGTCGGTGGCGTGGTCCTCGCGGTGGCCGGGATCACGGCCGCATATCTGATCGACGTGGTCACGTTCGGGGCGGCGATCGTCGCGCTCCTGCTGATCGCTCCGATCCCGCCTGCCCCCGGAGCCATCCGGCCGAGCGTGCGAGCCGTGGTCGAGGGCCTCCGGTTCGCCCGGAGCCGGCGCGAGGTGATGGCGACCTTCGTCGTGGACATCAACGCGATGGTGTTCGGCTCGCCGAGGTCGCTGTTTCCGGCCCTGGCGCTCGACGTGTTCCGGGTGGGACCGGCGGGCGTGGGCCTGATGGGCTCGGCCGCCGGTCTCGGTGCCCTGATCGCCGCCCTGTTCAGCGGGTGGACGGGCACCGTACGGCGCCCGGGCCTGGCGGTGCTCGCCTCGGTCGGGCTGTGGAGTCTCGGGATCATCGGGTTCGGCCTGGCCACGTTCAGCTTCCCGCTGGCGCTGGTGTGCCTCGCGGTGGCCGCGGGCGCGGACGTGATCAGCGCCGTGCTCCGCAGCTCGATCGTGCAGCTGCTGACGCCCGACGACCTGCGCGGCCGGGTGAGCTCGATCCACATCCTGGTCGTGACCGGCGGCCCGCGAATCGGCGATGCGGAGGCGAGCGCGGTGGCGGCCGTGATCGGGCCGGCGGGCTCGGTGGTCTCCGGCGGACTCCTGTCACTGGCCGGTGTCGGCGCCATCGCGCTCATGCTCCCGGAGTTCCGTCGCCTCCGGTTCTCCGCATCGGCGGCGGCGGAGCCGGTGGCGGAACCGGTGACCGTGGCGGAACCGGTGGCCGACGAGGCTGGCGATGGGGTGTCGCCGTGAGCTACCCGGTGATCGCCGTCTCCTCGCCCGTCTCGGCCGACCGGTAGCAGGCGAGCAGCAGCTCGAGCGCGCGCAGCCCGTCCTCGCCCGTGATCGGTGGCGACTCGTCGCGCAGCACGGACCGGACGAACGCGTCGAGGTTCCAGATGGCGTCCGTCCGCGCTGCAGCGAGCAGCTCCGAGCGGGTGGCGTCGGCCAGCTGCAGCTCCTGGTAGGGGTGGTCCACGCGTGCGGCCCCCTTCGACCCCACGACCTCGAACCGGGCATCGAGGAAGAACGGATACCCGTCGGGGTTCGCCCAGCCGGCGGTCAGCGTGGAGATCGCCCCACCCTCCCATTCGATCGTGGCGGTTCCGATGCTGTCCACCGCCAGCTCGGGCCGAACCCCGGCGTGGATTCGGGCGTACACCCGCACCGCTTCGCGTCCGATGAGCCACCGGAGCGCATCGAGCGCGTGGATCCCGATGTCGCCGAAGCCGCCGAAGCCAGCCTCCGTCGGGTTGGTCAGCCAGCCGGCGTCGATGCCCGGGATCGTCAGCGGCACCTTGCCCGTCTTGACCACGTGGACCAGGAGGACCTCGCCCAGCTCGCCGCGATCGATCCGCTCCTTGACCGCGCGGGGACCGAGCTGGCCACGCGGGTTGAACGGGACCATCAGGTGGATCCCCGCCCGATCGGCGAGCTCCACGATCACGCGGCCGTCCTCCATGGACAGCGCGATGGGCTTGTCGAGGAACAGGTGGACGCCGTCGCCTGCCAGGCTCCGGACGACGTCGAGGTGCCGGCGCGGCCGGGTCGCGACGTACGCAGCATCGATGCCGCCGCCGGGCTCCTGGATGAATCGGGTGCCCAGGCGGGCCGCCATGGCCTCCGCCGCAGCGCGGTTGACCCCGTCCGCGGCGATCCATTCGAGGCTGACCTGCGGGTGCGCGGCCAGCATCGGCGCGTAGCGCAGCACGTGCGGGTGGTCGAAGCCGACGATGCCCATCCGGAGCTTTCCGCTCACCGGGTCGGCCCCGCTTCAGATCCGCTCGAGGCCAGAGCCTCGGGCCGCCCACTCCTCGCCGAGCGCTCGGCCGCCTCGATCATCTCCACGGCCGTCACGGCGTCCCCGGTCTCGATCGCGAACGGCGTGCCCGCCTCGATCGCATGCGCGAAATGCTCGAGCTCCCGGCGGAACGCCGTCGCTGTTGCCGACAGCAGCGGTGAGTAGCGCGGGATCTCGAGTGCCGTGCCCGAGACCACGGTCGTGGGGTTCGAGTCCCGGTCGTCCGCCACGAGCTTGCCGCCGGTGCCCACGACCTCGGTGGTCGCGTAGAACGGACCCCAGCCGGGCGGGTGGACCCAGGACACGCTCAGCACCGCATGCCGCGCCGGGCCGAAGTCGAAGACGACGACCGCGGCGTCCGACCCGCCCCCTGCGGCCGCCTCCGGACGCGCATGGAGCAGCTTGGTGAACGCCGTCCTGGGGCGTTCGCCGAGGAACCAATGGAACAGGTCGGCGACGTGGATCCCGACGTCCCACAGCGCGCCGCCGCTGCGATCCTCGAGCCAGGGCCAGGCGCCGGCCGGGGCGCCGTTGAAGGCGTGCTCGGAGCGGAACAGGTACACGGGGTCGCCGATCCGTCCAGCGCTCACTGCCTCGTACATCGCCGTCCAGCGCTCGTCGAAGCGGCGAGTGTGCCCGATCATGAGGCGTCGGTTCGCCCGCACCGCCGCGTCCGCCATCCGGCGTGCGTCCGCGACCGAGCGAGCCATGGGCTTCTCGCACAGCACGTGCTGGCCGGCGTCGAGGGCCAGGATGCTCAGGTCGGCGTGGGTGTCGGTCGGCGTCAGGACCAGCACGGCGTCGATGTCGTCGCGTGCCACCAGGCTCGCGACGGACGGCTCTGCGGCGGCACCCTCGAGCCGCTCAGCGGCCGCGGCCGAGCAGGCCGGGTCGAGGTCGGTGACCGCGGTCACGTGCACGGCCTCGGTATCGAGCAGGGCCGGCAGGTAGCCGCGCTCGAAGATGTTGCCGGCGCCGATGATCCCGACCCGGAGCGTCACGGCGTGGGCCCCCCGACGATGCACGTCACGGTTCAGAGTCTAGCCCTCGCCGGTCGGCGCAGCCTCGCCCCACCCGCTCACAGCCACGCGGAGATCACCGTCAGCACCACCAGCACGGCCAGAACGACGCTCACCACCGTCTGTGCGGATCGCCCGTGAGCAGGCGTCCCAGCAGGCCGCCCGCCGCGGCCCACGGCCATGCCGGATCGAGCGGATGACGACGTCGGCGGTCAGACGAGGTCGAACGCCGCCAGTCCTGCCGTTCGCTCGGCGGCCATGACCTTGTTCGTGCGCACCAGCTCCACGCTGGGAAACGTGAACGGCTCGGTGACCACCGGCAGGTGGCGAAGGCGATGGATGAGCTCCGGGGCCGGCTGATGGACGAGACGCATGAAGTTCACGTACCACATCCGGCTGAGGAGCCGCTCGGGCAGCGCCGCCGGCCCGGGCCGTGCCCATTGCGCTCGCAGCGCGCCCCGCGCGTCGCCGAGCGCCGGATCGACCATCAGGGCGGCGAAGGCCGTACGTCGCGACAGTCCGAACCCGACGATCTGACCGCGGCACCCGCGGAGCACCGGGGCCAACGAGCGAAGGTCAGCCGCAGCGTCCGCGGGATCGAGGCCGGTGGCGTCGGCAAGCGTCACATGGAGGGACTCGGGCGGGTAGGCGTACTGGCCCGGGTCGATCGCCAGCAGCGCGCGCGCCTGCCCGGCGAGCGCCAGGGCCGGCCCAGGTGGAAGGCGCAGCAAGGTGGTCAGGATGGATCCCGGCGCGAGCGGGTCGGCCTCACGCGGTCGCGGGTCGGGGCGCAGCAACCTGGCATCCTTCGCCAGCCACAGCATGCGAAGGCCGATCTGCTCCCGCGTGATCGTCAAGCGAGCCCTCCCGTCTCCGTGTGTCGTGCCGGCGGCCGGTGCTCTGGGACCGCGACAGAAATCGCCGCATGTGGTGCGTTCGGGAACCATTCGCGGATCTGGACACTCTGGGCGAACCCACCCGTTCTAGCATGGCTCATCTACGGTTTGCGCCCCGCCGCCCCCGCGCCCGCTTTGGAGGAAGCACATGCGCACTCGACTGGCGGTTGTCGCCGCCCTGCTCCTGCTCGTGGTGACCGTCTCGCCCGCGGCGGCGATCACCGGCGGCCCCAAAACCGGTGACCAGGACGACAACGGCGAGCATCCCCAGGTCGGTCAGCTCCTGTTCTACGTCCCGGACGAGCCGACCAGCATCTATCCCGATCCCGGTGGCTGGTTCAGCTGCTCGGGGACCCTGGTCAGCCCCAAGGTCGTCGTGACCGCCGGCCACTGCACGTTCGCGGTCGGCCACAACGGCCGATCGACGACCACCCCGGCCAACCGTGACACGGCTGCCGGAGGCAACGGCTCGGGCGGCAACGACATGTGGTTCACCCTCGTTCCCGACGGCAGCCAGTGGGATGGATTCCCGGCCACGTTCGACGAGGACGGCAATCTCAACTACGCGACCCAGCAGGCCCGCTACCGGGCGCGCAGCAGCTGGGCCAACAACAGCCCGTACTGGGTTCGTGCCACGTCTTTCCCGCACCCGCAGTTCGACAACCTCGCGTTCTACCTGCACGACGCCGGCGTGATCGTGCTGGATAGCCCCGTGAGGGTCCCCAAGTACGCGACGATCCCCGGCCTGGGCTACCTGGACAAGTACGCCGGCCGCCGCAACGCGCACCAGTTCGAGGTCGTGGGCTACGGGCTCGAGAAGGTGCTCCCGTTCGCCGATTACGGCGGCGACACGCGGATGAAGGCCGACGTGAAGCTGGTCAACCTGGTGGGCAACCCCAAGGACACGTATATCAAGCTGTCCAACAACGCCCACACCGGTGGCACCTGCTTCGGTGACTCCGGAGGCCCGACCTTCGACACCACCCGCTCGCTGCTGCTCGTGGCGGTGACGTCGTTCGGCCTCAGTCCGAACTGCACCGGCATCGGCGGCGCCTACCGGCTCGACCAGCCGGATGACCTCAGGTTCCTGGCCAGCTTCGGTATCACGCCCTAGCACCGTAGCAGCTCCGCTGCACGACTCGAGGCCCCGTCCGATTGGACGGGGCCTCGTCGCTTGTGGGGAGTTGACGGTCAGCCTGCGATCGGCGACGGCTGGACCGTGCCGCCGGATGCCAGGCCCGGGGTCTCCGGCCGAAGGACATGCCACCCCGCGAGGAGCAGGGCCCCGAACCCGAACAGCGTGGCGATCGTGCTCACGAACGGGATGACCCCGGCCAGTGCGAGGACGATCACGCCCACGATCGCGGCCCGGTACGGGCGACCCGGTTCGCGGGCGCCGCGGGTCGTGGCCAGGATCCAGTCACCCACCCAGATCGCCGCCACCAGCCAGGCCAGGAAGGCGACGGCCGGCAGCACGAGCACCAGCAGGGCCAGGCCGGCAGGAGCGCCGACGACGGTCATGATCAGCAGGAGCGCGACCAGCGGCAGCGCCACGGAGCCGACGATGCCGGCGACGAGCACGTGCCCGGGCCGCCCCGAGATGAGCGCTTCGACCTCGCGAACCTGGCGGGCACCGAAGGCGGCGACGGCGAGCGCGGCCAGGAGACCGGCGATCGCGACGCCGACCATGATCACGAGCATCAGCGGGATCATCAGCACCGCAAGCGCGGCGAGATCGGTGTCGAGGGCCCGGACGGACCCCTGGACGATGACGCCCGTCCCCTGGGTCACCGTGCCCCGGAGCGTGCGGACGTCGCCACGGACGATGGTGCTGCCGGTCAGGTCGGCGCTGCCGTCGATCACGACGACGGTGCCGACGTTGGCGTCGGTCACGGTCGCGCTGCCGCCGGCGATGACGATCGTGTCGGCGTCGCCTTCGACGCTCGCGGTGCCGTTGACGACGAGCACGGTGTCGACGCGCTGACCCGACGGGACGTCGACCACTCCGTTGACGGCGGCGATCAACTGGCCGCCCGAGGTGGTCGGCCCGGCCGCGAACGCGGTCGGGACCATGAGGATGAGAAGGACCGCGACCGAGATCGCGATCGTGAGCAGGCGCCGCATCGGCACACCCCTTTCGATCGGGCCGGGCTGCCGGTGGCTCGAGGTCGCATCTGGGCTCGACCCCGGCCGGCGATCCGGCCCGGATTGACGCTGTTTCGTGTCACCTCCGACCCTAGGCTCCGAGAGTCACGCTGCCCAGCCGGCCAGCCGGCGTCTTCGGGGTGGGGATAGCCCCAGTGCGATCCTGCCCTCGCCGCGGATCACGGTCGAATGCGTCCGCAAGGGACGCTCCGTCCGTGGATGGGATTCGGCAGCGACGCTAGGCGAGGATCGCCCCTCGCGTCGGCAGGATCTCGTCGATCTGATCCAGCACCTCCAGGAAGCTACGGAGGGGGAGCGGGACAGGCCCGGAAGACGGCCGGCGGACCGCCACGATCCGGCGGCGCGTCGGGGACACGCCGACCAGCGGCACGGCCCGCAGCTCGCCCCGTGCGACGTCGCCGGCGATCGCGGTCAGGGGCAGGAGCGCGACGCCCAGCCCGTTGCGGACCATGTGCTTGGCGGCCTCGATGTTGTCGAGCTCGATGATGCCCCGCGGCGCGACGCCGGCCGTCCGGAAGATGGCGTTGGTGAGCTCGTAGTAGCTCGATGTCCGGTCGAACAGGATCAGGGTCGCATCGGCGAGGCGCTCGACGCCGACCGGACCCAGCCGCGCGAACTCGTGCCGGGTCGGGACCACCAGGATCAGCTCATCCTCATACAGGGTTCTCACCGTCACCCCCGGGTGATGGAGCTCCCGGATGAGCCCGATGTCGAGCTCGCCACGATCGACATGCTCCACGATCTCCTCGGAGTGGCCCGTGCGGACGATCAGCCGAATGTCAGGGAACCGCCGGACGAAGCGGGTCAGCAGTCCGGGCAGCACGTAGGCACCGACCGCGGGAGCCGTCCCGATGGTGAGCTGGCCTGTAGCGCCCCGCGCGTGCTCGCCGACCAGGTCCCGGCCGGCGGCCAGGGCGTCGACGGCTCGCTCCGCGTGCGGCAGGAACGCGCGGCCGGCGTCCGTGAGACGCATCCCTCGATGCGATCGCTCGAACAACGACGCCCCGAGCTCTTCCTCGAGCTGCCTGATCCGCGCAGTCAGCGCAGGCTGGGTGACGTGGAGTGCGTCGGCAGCGCGGGTCAGGTGTCGCTGACGTGCGACCTCCAGGAAGCCTTCGACCTGGGCGATGAGCACCCGTCCCTCTCCTGCTCCATAACCATCAGCGAGACTGATGCAGCGATCATATCAAGTGATTTGACTGATGGTCATGCCTGTCGCAGGATCGGCTGCACCCCAAGGAGGTCCTTCATGTACAAGCTTCCCGAACCCACTCGCCCCAGCCCCGACCTGCTCTCGGAGGGCGTCCAGATACCCGGCTGGACGGTCGTGACCTGGACGGCCGTCGGGCCGCGGCTTGCCTGGCCGCCAGAGTCGCATTCGCGCGCCGAAACCGCGGAGTGCACCTGCCCCAAGGACTGCGTTCGCGACCACGAGAACGACTGACCGCCAGTCCCGGCGCACGCCCGGACCGGCGCGGGTGAGGGCCGCGCTCGCCTGCCGTCCCGAGGGCCTGCCGTCCCTGCGGACCCCGCCGACCATGCCGTGGAGAGCCCCATGCTCCGAACCCTTGACGTCCGCGATCACCTCCTGCGTACCCACGACGACGTCCTGACGCCGGCCGTGCTCGACGCCCTGGAGGCGATGGCGCCGCTGGACCTGGAGCGTCGCGAGCTGATGGCCGCGCGCATCCGCCGGCGTCGCGAGCGAGCGCGCGATGGGCAGCCGATCGGGTTCCTCGATCCGGACGCCACGATCCCCGGAACGGGCTTGCTGGTCGGCGACGCCCGGTCCGGGCACTTCTCGGGCAGCGACATCCCGGCGGACCTGCAGCGGCAGTGGATCCAGGGCACTGGACCTGCGACCAGGCCCCGAGCCTCGCTCGAGGCGGGTCTCCGGAACGTGGCCTACGCGCTGCTGTCGGGGGCCGACGGCTGGATGTTCGACGGCGAGGATGCACTCGGCCAGACCGAGTCGATGGCGCTCGACAACCAGCGAAACCTCCGGCTGGCGCTCGCCGGTGATGCCACGTTCCTGGGCGTCGCCGAGCAGGTTGCCGGCGAGATGAACGGCTGGGCGCAAGGCTTCTTCGGCCGGCCGATCATCGGCGACTGGCGCCAGCAGCTCGCGTTCACCACCCGGATCTTCCGCGCCCGCGGGCTGCACCTCGATGATCGTCACGTCCGCCGGGTCGACGGCACCGGGTTCTCGGCGTCGATCGTCGACCTCGTGCTGTACGTGGTGGGCAACGAGGCCATCCTCCGCGCGGAAGGACGGTCCATCGTGCTCTACCTGCCCAAGATCCAGACGGCCGAGGAGGCGGCGCTGTGGGCTCGAATGCTGGACGCGCTGGAGGCGCACCTCGGACTGGTCGCCGGGACGATCAAGGCCTACGTCCTGGTGGAGCAGCTCGAGGCCGCGTTCCAGCTGATGGAGATTCGGGCGGCGCTGGGCACGCACTTCGTGGGCTTCAACACCGGGCGCTGGGACTACATCAACAGCGTTGCCGACGCGCGCAGCTGGGATCCGTCGTTCACCAATCCCAACATCGACGCGATCGGCATGACCTATGCCTACATGCGCGCCTACGAGGACCGTGTCAGGCGGGCCGTGAACACGCCGGATCGCGATGGCCGGTTCGCTCTTTGGCAGGGCGGCATGGAAGCGCAGATCCCGGTCGGATCCAAGGACGGCGTCGCCACCGCGATGCGCAAGGCCGTGGCCGGCGCTGAGCGCGAGCAGCGTGAAGGCGCCAGCGGCAAGTGGGTGGCCCACTGGAAGATGGTCCACATCATCCGTCCGGTCTGGGAAGCGGGCGGGGGAGGACAACCAGCTTGGACGGGTGTTCCCGCCACTCACCTACGCGGCTCACGACGCGGCGGCACTGACGGGCCTCGAGCCGGCGCCGCGGACCGTGCGCGGCGCGCGCGACCTGCTGAGCGTCGCGCTCCAGTACGGGAATGCGTTCCTGCGCGGCTATCAGGCCGCTGCGCTCAAGCCCGCCGACTTCTTCGGCAACGACGACGTCCTGTACCTCATGGAGGACATGGCGACGGGCGAGATCCGGCTGTCCATCCTGTGGGAATGGCTCCACAAACGTGCCAGCTTCACCGAGGACGACCCCGAGACCGGGGTGCGTGCCGGTGATCCGATGTCCGCCGAGCTGTTCGGCCGGCTGCTCGACGAGGAGCACGCCAAGCTCCGGGTCGCGAGCGACCGCGACGTCCACGATGACTCCAAGGCGACGACGCTTCCGGTGGCGCGCGCGATCGCGGAGTCGTATGTGCCGGCCGCGGTCAAGCCGCCGTGGTACGTGGACCTGCTCAACCTGAACCTCGGCAACCATGACCTCGAGGCCGCCCGCTCGCGCGTGACCCACTACCTCGCTGCGTTCGAGCGGGACGGCTCGCGAGCCACCAGCAACCTCGACTTCGACGAGCCCGGAGCGTGACCACGATGACCAACTCGACCGCCGTTCCCGATCGTCCAATCGCCCCCTTCGACCAGAACATCGTCGAGACGCGCGCCTGGCTCGCGAGCACACGCTTCAAGCGGATCACGCGACTCCACTCCGCTCGCCAGGTTGCGGAGCAGCGGGGCACGATCGCGGTCGACCACACGGTGGCGCGCGAGGCCGCGACCGCCTTCCACGACCGGTTGCGCGAGCTGTTCGCCGAGCGAGGGAGCATCACCACGTTCGGTCCCTACTCGCCCGGCCAGGCCGTGGTCATCAAGCGGCTCGGTATCGAGGGCATCTACCTCGGCGGCTGGGCGACGTCGGCCAAGGGGTCGGCGACGGAGGACCCTGGTCCGGACCTGGCGAGCTACCCGCTGTCTCAGGTCCCCGACGAAGCGGCTGGCCTGGTTCGGGCGCTGCTCACGGCCGACCGGAACCAGGCGTACCTGCGCGCCCGCATGACCCCTGCCCAGCGAGCCGCCACGCCCGCCGTCGACTACCGGCCGTTCATCATCGCGGACGCGGACACCGGTCACGGCGGCGATCCCCACGTCCGCAACCTGATCCGGCGGTTCGTGGAGGCGGGCGTGCCCGGCTACCACATCGAGGACCAGCGACCCGGCACCAAGAAGTGCGGCCATCAGGGCGGCAAGGTGCTGGTGTCATGCAGCGAGCAGATCAAGCGTCTGAACGCTGCCCGGTTCCAGCTGGACGTCATGGGGGTACCCGGGATCATCGTGGCCAGGACGGACGCCGAGGCCGCGAACCTGCTCGAAATCGCGCAACGACGAACGAGACCAACCGTTCATCCTGGGCGTTACCAACCCGGCCGTGCCCTCGTACAAGGCCGCCTACCTCGGGCTGCTGCGCCGCTTCCATGAGGCGGGGGTCGAGGAGCTCACCGGGCATCGGTTGTACGCGATCGACGAGGACGAGGTTCGTTCGGTCGACGCGTGGCTGGATGGCACCGGGATCGCGGATGCGGTCGGCGTGGCGGCGGCGGAGATCCTCGACGGCGCGGACCTCGACACCACCTTCGACCAGGTCGCCGAGCGGTTCCTCGAGGTGTGGGACGACGAGGCCGGCCTGGCGACGTACGCCGACGCGGTTGGGGGCCGGCTCGAGGAGCGCGAGCGCAATGCCGGCGACGAGGACGCGGATGTCGGACCACCCGCGATCACCCGCGAGGCGTGGCTTACGTTCGCGCGTGGCGCCTCCCACGCAGCGGCGCAGGCGCGAGCGCACGAGCTCGGGCTCGACGTCTTCTGGGACTGCGAGCGAGCGACGACCCCTGAGGGCTACTACCAGGTGGCGGGCGGGATACCGTATGCGATCGCCAGGTCGCTCGCGGCCGCGCCGTTTTCGGACCTGCTGTGGATGGAGACGAAGACCGCCAACCTCGACGATGCGCGCCAGTTCGCCGAGGCCATCCATGCCGTCCACCCGGACCAGATGCTCGCCTACAACCTGTCGCCCTCGTTCAACTGGGACTCGACCGGCATGAGCGACGACGACATGCGCCGGTTCCCCGAAGAGCTGGGCAGGCTGGGCTTCGTGTTCAACTTCATCACCTACGGCGGCCACCAGCTCGACGGCGTCGCGTCCGAGGAGTTCGCGACCGCGCTGCGGCAGGACGGGATGCTCGCCCTCGCCCGGCTCCAGCGGAAGATCCGGCTGGTCGAGTCGCCCTACCGGACGCCGCAGACCCTCGTCGGTGGTCCGCGCCTGGACGCGGCCCTCGTGGCGTCATCGGGCCGGACGGCCACCACGATGGCGATGGGCAAGGGCTCCACCCAGCACCAGCACACGCTCCAGACCGAGGTGCCCAAGCGGCTGCTGGAAGAATGGCTCGCGCTGTGGGGGGAGCACCACGGGTTCGATCAGCGGCTGCGGGTCCGGCTGCTGCCCCGCCAGGCGGGCTCGGAGCTGCTGGAGCTCGCGCTCATGGGAGCCGGTGACCGGAAGCTGGCCGGGATCGTGTTCGCGCCCATCCACGATCGCCGCGGGCGCAGCATCCTGTCGGTCCGCGACCAGAACACGTTCGATCCCGTGCTGCGTCGCAAGCGGCTGATGACGCTCTGCCACCTGTATCTGATCCACCGCTACCGGGCGGATTGGGTCCACTACGTCAGCCCGACCGAGGACAACCAGGTGCAGACGGCCCGGATGCAGGACCTGGGCATCTACAGCGGCGTCACGACCGAGGTCGGCGAGATCATCGTGGCCGACGTCAACGGGACGCGGATCGCGGAGTTGCTGGCACCCGACCGGCTGGCGCTGGGTCAGCTCATCCGCAAGCGCGGGTAGATCTGCCGACGATCCCCGTACACCGGCTGCCCATCGCCCGGGTGAGGCCGGCCAGGTCGACTCCGCTGGCCGCAGGAGGGCCGATCATGCGATCGGGCGGCGAAGAATGGCGTCAACTGGCGGAGGACGGGCATCTCGTCGGCAATCAAGCGACGTACGACGCGTTCAGCCCGGGCCGCTCGCGCCCTGTACTGGAGCCGGCGTCTCCGACGGTGACTTGGGCCAGGCGTCTCGTGATCGGCACGTGGGTCGTGAACCGGAGACGCGCGGCGGAGTGCCCGATGCCCATTGCCGGCCTCGGGGCCAGCGCCTTGGCCGGCCCCTCACGCAGGTAGCGCCCGCGCTGATGACGCCCCGTCATGACACGGGCTCGCCGTGCCGCCAGATTCCGGTCGCACTTCTCGCGGCTCGCGATCTCCGGACGCGAGCCCATCCTCCCTCCAGACCTGCCCTTGGCGCACCTCCCTTAGCGCCAGGAGCAGGTCGTTTCGCATTCGGCGCATCGGCCTCATGACGAACCGTCATGACATCGCGCTGCTCGTGGTGCCTACTGCAGCCACAGCATTGGCCGGAGTGTCGCCCGGCGGCGGTCGCCAGACCCCGCTTCCCCGGATGCCAGAGGCACGGGAGAACGTCATGGCCATCGATCAAGTCGACCAGAAGATCGTCACCACCGGGGAACCCACGATCTCGGGTCAGGAAACAGTGCAGACGGACAGCCGGCGCACCACCAGGTCGGGTCCCGGCGGCGCCGAGACGAGCCGCCGCATCGTGGTCCTCGTCTTCGGGCTCATCCAGATCGTCATCGGGGCGCGCATCGTCCTGCTCCTGCTCGACGCGAGAGAGGCCAACGCCCTCGTGTCCGCGGTCCTCAACATCAGCCAGGTGTTGGTGGCGCCGTTCGAGGGGATCCTGCGAACGGACTCCCTCCATTCGGCGGGCTCCGTCCTCGACGTCACCGCCATCGTGGCCTTCGTCGGCTGGACGATCCTCGAGCTCATCGTGCTCTGGGTCATCGGCATCTTCGGGCGCCGATCGGCCGCAGCAACCGTCTGACTGCAGCGCGGTCCCCGCTGCGGGCGGGTGATCCTCCGCAATCTGCGTCGCCCGTCACTGGCGGGCGCGATGCGAAAGGAAGAGCTCCCATGGGAATCATCGCCTGGATCGTCCTCGGCGCGCTCGCCGGGTTCATCGCCAACCTGATCATGGGCGGCGGCGAGGGCCTCATCATGATGGTCGTCCTCGGGATCGTCGGCGCCGTCGTCGGCGGCTTCATCGCCGGGTCCCTGCTCGGCATCGCCGACATCACGGGCTTCAACCTCTCCAGCCTCGTCGTCGCCGTGTTCGGCGCCATCGTCGTCATCTTCGTCGCACGGCTGTTCCAGTCGCGCGGCGGGAGCAGGACCGTCTGATGACCGACCAGCACGTCAAGGGTGCCGTCAGCACCGCCAAGGGCACCATGAACGAGGGCGTCGGCAAGCTGACCGGCGACAGGAAGCTCGAGACGAAGGGCAAGGTCCAGAAGGTCGAGGGCAAGGTCCAGGACGGCCTGGGCGACGTTCAGGACGCCGTCCGCAAGGACAGCCACACCTGACCGCTGGCACGTCACCGAGTGGCGGCCATGAGCCCGGAAGGGGGCGGTCGGCCGCCCAAGAGTCGACCTCACTGGGGATTTCGGGTGGGCACGTCGTGGACGACGGGGCGACGTCACGTGGTGGAGACGCCGATCGCGGTCCACGGGGTGTTCATGACGCCGCTCGGCTGGGGCTGGGCGCTGTTCGTCTGGGGCTACGGGCTGGTCTGGTTCCTCTGAACGACCGCGTGAAGCTGCTTGCGTATCGGGTGTTCGATCCACCGGCCGCCGACGTGCCCGCGTGAAGCGCTCCGGCGTGGCCCCATCATCCACGGCACCACCGATGCGGTGCCTTGTGGCCGTGCGCTGCGCCTCGACGGGTGATCCCGCGCGGGGTGAGCACCGGCGGGCAGTTAGTCAGGGGGCAGCGCCCGGACCCGAGGGCGGGGTCCGGGAGGGATCCTCGGCCGGGCCCTGGCCGGACGCGCTTGGAGCGGCGGCCGCGAGCCGGTCCTCCGGTGCCGAGAAGGCTTGGGCGATCTCGGCATCGAGCAGCCGCAGCTGGCGCACGATCGGCTCCTCGCGGGCCGGAGGCGCGACCGTCCGGACGTCGAGCAGGAGGTGGCGGAGACGGCGGGCGATCTGGATGGAGCCGCTGCCGTACTGGCGGATCTCGTCGATGGCCAGGGCGACGAAGTCGGGCCACCCCGGCCGGGGCAGGTGCAGCAGCACGTCGCCCTTCTCGTCGAGGCGGGACGGCGACGGGAACCCGCGGACGGCGAGCCGGCGCAGCAGGTCGTGAATCTGGTCAAGGGCCAGCAGGGCGGTCGTCGGGTCGTTGATGCCGGGAGACAGGGCACGCTCCGCGATGTCGACGATCTGGCGGAAGCCGAATGCCGCGTCCTGGGTCATCGTCCGCTCCTGCCCGATCTGGACGGCTCCGACGAGGTGGCCAACGAGCGTCGTGTCCGGTGGACCGTCCGCCCTGGACCAGAGCGCCAGCAGCGGCGCTCCCTGCGGCACGAAGTCGCCGACGTGGTGGAGGAGCGCGACGGTCAGCGCGTGCTCACGGGCGATCGCCACCAGCTGCTCCTCGTCCACGGAGGTGATGACACCCGGAGTGTGTTCCTGGATGACGAACTGGTCGGGGGCCCGCGCCGGGAGCCCGGGGATCGGCGACTGGGGCTCGTCGCCGATCTCCTCGGGGTACAGCCGGGCGATGGCCGCGCGGGTCTCGTCGCCCACGCTGCCCAGGACGCTGACCGCCCGTATCGCCTGGGCCATGTGGTGAATGTAGAACACGAATGCCCCGACCGACGCAACCAGCAGCAAGTACGCGACGGTCACCGCGATGGCTGGCACGAACGAGCTGCCGACGACAGGGGTGCGGACCTCTCGCAGGACCAGCAGCGAGTACAGGAACGTCGCCACGAACAGCCCCAGGACCGTCTGGTTGGTCCGGTCCCGAAGGAACGTGCGCATGACTCTCGGTGAGAGCTGGCTGCTGGCCAGCTGGAGCACGAGCATCGTGACCGTGAACACGAGCCCAGTGAACGAGAGCATGGCCGCGGCGATCGTGGAGAGCACGAGCCGGGCACTCGCGGGTCCGCCGGCGAACAGCACGCCGCTCAGGTCGCCGGACATCGACCGGTCGACCAGGTGATCGACCGGGACGAGGACGAATGCCGCGACCGTGGAGCCGATGGCGAAGGCGCTGGGGATGAACCACATCCGTGACCGCAGCCAGTCCAGCCGGGACTGGATCCCGATGGACAGGGCGGATCGGCCGTTGTCGTCGCGAGTCATGGGCTGTCGAGCGCGAGCATACAGGTCGACCTGCGCGCAGATCCGTGGCGCCACCGCTGAGAAGGGGACCACGATGAAGACCGAAGTCCTCAGAGATGGCAATGCCAAGCTCGGCGACCGACGAGTTCTGCCGGCAGCTCCTGGCGCTGCCAATGACCCGTTGCTCGACCTCTAGCGTGAACAGTCCCTCACAGCCGTTTCCGAATCGACTTCAACTCACGGCGACGCTTGGCCGAGACCTCCGGATACGCCATCTGGAGGTCCTTGAACGTGTCCAGGACAACCTGCGAAACGATCAGGCGAGCATTGTCCTTGTCATCAGCCGGGACGATGTACCACGGCACATCATCGGTGCTGGTCGCGCTCAGGCATGCGGCGTAGGCGTCCATGTACTGATTCCAGTACCCCCGTTCGTGCATATCTGCCGGGCTGAACTTCCAATTGCTATCCGGCTCGTCGATCCGATCGATGAAGCGTTTGCGCTGCTCATCCTTGGACAGGTGCAGGAAGAACTTGACGATCCGCGTGCCGTTTCGGCGGAGATGCGCTTCAAGGTTGATGATCGAACGGTAGCGCTCAGTCCAGATCGTCTCTTCGTCGAGCAGACCGTCGGGCAGCTTCTGGCTGCGGAGGAGCTCCGGGTGGACCCGGACGATCAGCACCTCTTCGTAGTAGGAGCGGTTGAAGATCCCGATCCGTCCACGCTCCGGAAGGCGGCAGGTCTCGCGCCACAGGAAGTCGTGTTCCAGCTCGGTCGCGCTCGGTTGCTTGAAACTGAAGACCTGACAGCCTTGAGGATTGATGCCCGAGAGCACGTGCCGGATCGCGCCGTCCTTGCCGGCGGCGTCCATGCCCTGAAAGATCAGCAAGAGGGCGTAGCGGTCGGACGCGTAGTGCATTCGCTGGAGGGCGGCCAATTCCGTCACGTGGGCGTCCAGGAGCTTCCGGTACCGCTTCTTCGACTTGCAGATCGGCTTCACGCTGGTCGGCCAGTCCTCGAGCTTGACGTTCACTCCCGAACGCACCCGAAAGTCCTTCGAGTCGATCTTCACCTGGACCCCTTCGACGATGTCGGTGACTTCACGGCCGGCGAGCTCGGACGGCTCTTCGTCGCGCTCCCGCTACCCGCCTTCTCCCTATTCCTGAACTGCCTGGACGTCCTCGCGACCGAGCGCTTCATAGAGCTCGTGAGCACGCTCGACGAGAGCTCGAGGGTTACGGCGAGCGCCGGCTTCGGGGCGGCCGCCTTGCCGTTCCAACGCCTCAGGCGGGAGCCTCCATAGAGGCGACCCGTACCAGCTTCTTGTTGACGAACTCCTGGATGCCCATGTCGCCCAGCTCGCGTCCGTCCCGATCGGGCTGCTCTCCATGTGCGCCGTTCCGACGGTCGGATGGAGCTCGACGGGCGCCAGGAATCGCTCCGCGTTCTCCGCGTAGTAGGCGAGGATCCTCGCGCTGAACTCCACCTCGCCTCGGGCCTCGCCGATCCGCTTGCCCATCTCGAGGGTCATGGTCTGGGCGAGCTCATCGCTCCGGGCGATCATCAGCTCGGATGCCTTGGCCACGATGGTCGCGCGCTCTGCGTACGACTTGTGGCGCCACGTCTCGAAACAGGATTGGGCGGTCGCCAGCGCCGTCTCGAGCTGAGCGTCGGTCAGTTCGTCGAATGTCTTCGTCGTCTCGCCGTTGTAGGGGTTGACGCTCTGGCAGGCCATCGCGATCGCCGTCCTTTGGTCCAGATCAGGAGGTTGATACGACTCGGCAAAGTCGAGGACGCTCTGTTGAGGCCGACGCTCTGTCGTCCTGAAGCCTCAAGAGGTTTACGTGGCCGTGATCGGACGAGATCGTGCCCGCTGCCGTCCCCTAGACGCCACTCTGCCTTCGGGTCGGCAAGTCGTCATGACGGTTCGTCACGACGACCAGGTTGCCTCGGAGGAGTCGCCTCGGAGAACATGGCTAGGACCGATATCCCCATGACCCTGACCGGTCGCGAAGAGCGGTAGGTCGACAGCCGCCGAGCGCCAAGACCGCGACACGTGGGATCACCGTGTCGCGCCGGGCTGCTGGCTCGCAGCCATCGCAGCGGCGCCGCCATCAGTCGGGTCATCGTGTCCAGGTTCGCCGCCATGAGCGCGAGGCAGATCAGCCACGGGGACGCCGGCCGCCACGACACCGGCCGTGACGACGGGACCGGGCCGGTCCGCCGCCTGGCTTGCGCGCACGGCCAACTTCGCGACCACCCGCTCGACGCTCACCGGCACCCAATCTGGCGCATCCACTGAGACGACATGCCGGCCATCCTGCCATCGAGGCCAAACCGTGACCACCGTGCAGACCCTCGACCACGGAAGAAAGGTGCAGGGTCCGCACGGGCGAAGGCGCTCGTTTGGCTGCAAAGACTTCTCGCAGTTCGTGTCGCATGACGGCTGTGGAGGAGATAGAACAGATGGGTACGCGAGTCCTTCGGATCCAGGAGTCCGATATGCGGCGTCAGGCTGGCGTCAGGCGAACCGTGGATCCGGCGGGCACTGCCCTGATGCTCGCGATCTGGGCACCGTCCTCGCGGCCACCCTGCTGGTCGCGTCGATGTCGACCGCTGGCGAGGGTCGGAGCCTGACCGCTGCCCAGCGTCCTGAGCCTGCGCCGCCGCCGACGCTGGCAACTCCCAGCCGGGTGAAGCGCCGGGTCGCGTTGACCTGCGCCGATGGGACCGGGACGTTCCGGATCACTCTTGATTCGGGAACCGTTGCCGGGTCGCCGCAAGACCAGGGCGGCTGGCGTGTCGTCGATGGCTCCGGGGCTTACGCGTCCATCAGTGGCGGCGGGAACCTTGTCGGGACGTATGACACGGAGGGAGTGGACGACACGTATTCAGGTTGCGTTCAACCCTAGGAGTGGCGTTCAGGCTCGGCTCGTGGATCGACACCCTGGAAGCACGAAAGCCGGCCTCGAGGCCGGCTTTCACGTTCAGATCGCTGGAGCCGACACTCGGATTTGAACCGAGGACCTGCTGTTTACGAAACAGCTGCTCTACCGCTGAGCTATGTCGGCCCGGGTTTCACGCTCAGTTACAGCTGATAACTGGCGATTTCCACCGATTCCGGTTGACGCACAAGGCCCGAATAGCTGATGATTGTGTCACCAGCTATGACGACACATCAGAAGCTTTCGAGACCCGAGGCGACCTCCGGCGCTGCCGATCTTAGCGCACCCGGCGATCTGTCCTCCAGCGCGGCCTCGTTCGCGCGCTACCTTCGGGCGGCCAACATCGCACCGGCCACCCTCAAGACGTACGCCGAGGCGGTCCGGACCCTGAGCGGCTTCCTTGTCGAGCGCGGCATGCCGACCGACGTCGCGGTCATCAGCCGCGAGCACGTCGAGGCGTTCATCACCGACCAGCTGGCGCGTTGGCGGCCGGCGACCGCGGCGAACCGCTACCGCGGCCTCCAGCGCTTCTTCTCCTGGCTGGTCGAGGAGGGCGAGATCCAGGTCAGTCCGATGGCCCGGATGAGGCCGCCCCATGTGCCGGACGAGCCGCCGCCCGTGCTGCGCGACGAGGAGCTGCGCCGCCTGCTCGCGACGTGCGAGCGGGGGACGAGCTTCGAGGACCGTCGGGATGCGGCGATCATCCGGGTCTTCATCGACACCGGCGCCCGGAGGGCGGAGGTGGCCGGACTTCGATTCGTCCCTGCCGATGAGGCCTCGAACGACGTCGATCTCGACCAGGGCATCCTGCGTGTGCTTGGCAAGGGGCGGCGCGAGCGCGTGGTCGCAATCGGGGCCAAGACGGTCCGGGCCCTCGATCGGTACGTCCGGATGCGGCAGCGCTCGACCCACGTCGATCTCGCCTGGCTGTGGGTGGGTCGCAAGGGCCGGCTGACCGACAGCGGGATCGCCCAGGTCGTCCGAGAACGGGGGCGGCAGGCCGGGTTCGGCGACGGGCTCCACCCACATCAGCTCCGGCACACCTTCGCCCACAGCTGGCTCGCCGGCGGTGGCGGCGAGAGCGATCTGATGCGGTTGGCCGGATGGCGTAGCCGCCAGATGCTCGATCGCTACGGGGCCAGCGCCGCAAGCGAGCGCGCCGTGGCAGCGCACAGACGCCTTTCGCCAGGCGACCGCGTGTGAGTCAACGCCAACGGCCGCCTGCGGCGAATGGCACTCTTTCTACCGCGTTGCACAAGCGGGGAACTGACGCCGCTGACGGCTCGTTCGCGGATGGAGCGGAGTCGATGGTTCAGGGTGAGAGAGGGCAAGTCGCTCCGTCATCGCCCACGACCGAGCTAATCCCTGCGAGCTTTTCTGT
>CAVUCC010000004.1:0-204782 GCA_963739885.1 uncultured Chloroflexia bacterium
ATCACCATCGACACCAGCCGCGTCGCGCTCGCCCTCGCGCGCTCGCGCCTGATGGCGGCGAAGTACCCGTACTACCTGCTCGCCGACTCCGAGGCCGGCATCCGCAAGGAGGCCGAGGTCTACCGGGCACGCCCGCTCGCTGACGATCGAGCGCCCGACCAACGACGTCCGCCGCGGCTTCGTGTACGAGCGCGTCCCGCACGTGACCCTCAAGTCGATCGCCCAGAACCCGGACATCCGCGAGGGCATGACCCGCGAGGAGATCGACGCCGCCATCGCCCGCCACGCCGAGACCGAGACCCTGTTCGACCGCCCGTACGAGGACCGCAAGATCGTCCGCGTCTCGGGCCCGTTCACCGTCGAGAGCCTGTCGCCCCACCGCGTCAACGTCGACGGCCCGGAGGACCTGCCCGCCGCCGAGTCGATCCCGGCGCCGTCGACGCCGGCCGCTTCATCGGCAGCATCCTCGACAACCTCCGTCGCGCCGGCGTCCAGAACACCAAGCGCGCCGAGCGCCTCGAGTTCCTGCGCCTCGACCCGTACCCCGGCGTCTTCGTCCAGGGAGTAGGGGAGTACACCGAGGCCGGCCAGGCGAAGACCGTCGCGATCGCCATCGGCCCCGAGTTCGGCACCGTCGGCCCGGAGCTCATCCGCGACGCCGCCAAGGAGGCCGTCCAGTTCGCGGACCTGCTCGTCGTGTGCGGCTTCGCCTTCGACCCGCTGGCGGGGGAGGAGGCCAGCACCCTCGGCCGCCTCACCATCCTCCAGGCGCGCATGAACCCCGACCTCGCGATGGGGGACGAGCTGCTCAAGAAGACCGGCACCGGCAACCTGTTCATGGTCTTCGGCGAGCCCGACATCGACGTCCGCCCGGTGGGGGAGGGCCAGCTCCAGGTGGAGATCCGCGGCCTCGACGTCTACGACCCCACCACCGGCGAGCTCCGCTCCTCCTCGGTCGACGACATCGCCGCCTGGTTCCTCGACACCAACTACGACGGCGACGCCTTCTTCGTCCGCCACGCCTACTTCACGGGCGCCGACGACCCCTACGACAAGCTCCGCCGCGCCCTCCGGGCCGACATCAGCGACGAGGCCTGGGCCACGATCAACTCGACCGTCTCGCGCCCGTTCCCGCGTCCATCACAGGGCAAAGTCGCGGTCAAGGTGATCAACCACTACGGCGACGAGGTCATGAAGGTCGTGGCATGGCGATGACCGAAGTGTCCGGTGGCGAACCGGCCAGATCGCCGCAGATAAGAGTTCCGGCAACTCCCACAACCCGGTAGGCGCGCAGATTGGATACCGAATTGGGCTCGGTCACCCCCGAGACAACAGCTGAGAGCAATGGGGCTCCGCGGGTTGGTCCTGGCGGTCTCGTGACCGTTGCGTATTTGAAGGCGCGACTCGACGAAGGCGAGGACCAGCTCGGGATCTTCCTTCCTCTAGTGTTGGATGTGGCCACCTCACTGACGGTCAAACACTTTGGGGTCGCTGACGTACAGGAGGCACTGCAGACTCGCCACAAGATCTCAATGCCAAGGTCGACCGTAGAGACGCTACTCCGGCGAGCCACGCGCAAGGGGATCTTGGTCCGCGATGCAGGTCGATTTCACCACAGAACGCAACCCCAGTCGGGTGCCGGTCTTGCGGCAGGAAAGGCGAGGGTAGAGGCGGATCAACTGCTCCTCGGCGATGCCCTTGCTAGTTATGCAAGGAAGCGTGGGGTCGAATTCGTGAGCGGAGAAGCGGCGATCGACGCGATCCTGCAGTTCCTCGAGGAACATCAAGTCGCCCTGCTACTCGGTGCGCCCGTCAGCGGGGAAGTCGTGAGCCTGCCCCGGAGCCAATCGAGGGTCGTCGCTGGATTCCTTCAGGAAACTCTTGCCTCTGGATCTGGGCTTACCCGAATCCTCAAAGACATCTTGGCCGGGCTGGTCCTATATCACGCCGCGTTTCTACCTGACCTTGCCGAGGTGTCTCGTCGGTTCGCCAGCCTCACCGTTGTCTTCGACACGGTGCTGGTGCGCCAGGCCCTCGGGTATGAGGGCTCGGCGCCTGCCGCGATGGTCCGCGAAACGGTGAATCTACTTGCGGCCAGTGGTGTCAGCTGCGTTGTCTTCGACAAGTCGGTTAACGAGATCCAGCGGCTCCTCAGCATGTACCAAGATAGATTGGCGACGGCGGAGGGTCGCAGAGGCCTCCGGTCAACGCCCATGACGCGGCACTTCCTAACTGAGCGGTACTCGCCTAGCGACGTGGTCGAGCTGTCTGCGCTCCTAGATGGCGAAATCAGAGATGCCGGTTTCTCGATCATTCGTGCACCACAGCACGTAGCGGCGTACACCCGCGATGAGGCATCGTTGGCCGCGAGACTTGCGGACCCCAGGACAGGCGACACGACGGAACCACGCGTCGAGCATGACGTCGACTGCATAGCCGGAGTCCTCACGCTCCGTCGTGGACATCGTGCATACCGGGTAGAGGAGTCACGCGCGGTATTCGCTACTGTCTCCGGCTCCGTCCTTGAGACGGTCCGGGGGTGGTGGGCCGACGATGAGCGGGAGTCCAGCATTCCGCCGATCGTACACATCCGCGCCCTCGCCAACCTCGCCTGGCTCAAGCGTCCGTCGATGGCGGCGGACTACCAGGTTCCCGCACTAATCGCACTGTGCAGTGCGGCGATGCAGCCTACTGCACGCGTGTGGCGACAATTCTTGGCGCACCTGGAGGAGCTAAGTGAGTCTGGTCGCCTCACGCCAGATCAGGCGACTGCAATCGTCGTCTCAGCAATGTCGGACAGGCTTCTGCGCGAGGCGGAGGACGCCTCGGCCGACTCCGGGGACGTCGATGCTGGCACCCTCGACGAAGTCATTGAGAGGGTGATGGCTGACTACACTGCAATGGCCGATGCGCGTCTGGACGAGGCAGAAGCCACCCACGCGGTGCAGATGGCCAACGCAGAGGCCGCAGCATCGGCGAGGGCGCAGATGGCCGAGGACACCGCGCGGAATGCGGTCGAGGAGATGAGACGTAGAGACCTCAGGGCAGATGGAATTGCCCGGCGCTGGTCGCGTCGCGGCGGAACCGCCTTCTACTGGTCTTCCGCAGGGCTGGTCCTGGTGGCTACAGGCTGGATCGCGCTCAATAATCCATTCGAAGCTAGCTGGGTCGGCGGCGGGATCCTGATCGCAGTCGTGGTCCTCACGGTCCTGGAATTGGTCGGGGCGCTTGGCCAGCTCCGTGAGGCACGTCAGACCCTTGAGAACTGGCTATATCGAAGGATCCGCAAGATGCTCGTCGGCGATGCTAGCGCGACCCGATAGCCTGGCGGCCCCCTCGTTCGGCAGGACATACTCCGTGGGGCCGCAAGGTTCCGGCTGGGTGGATGACGGCCCTCCTCATGCCTCGCCGGGCAGCGGGCCCCGGTCGCCGGGTGTGGAGTCCGCGACCTGGGATAGCCGCAAGAGGTCTCCAGCGAGCATGTAGACCTGCACCACGCACTGATCCACTTCGGCGGCCGTCACGTCACCGTGGACGCCCTTAGAGGCGATGTGGTCCAGGATGTCGAGACGGTCACCGATCTCACCGAGCGTTGCTTGCATGAGCCGCCGCGAACCGCCATGCGGCACCTTGCCATTGATGAACTGCCAAAGCCGATTGCGGTACTTATCGGCCGACATGACCCGCTCGATGCCATCGCCGCCTTTGATGATTTGGTTGGTCGCCGGGTATAGGGAGTCGGCGAGTGACACGAGGATGCGCCGGCAGGACGCAAGGGCCTGGCTGCCGGCCTCTGGATCCCCTGCCGCGGCACGTTCGTTCGCCGCCTTGAACTTCGCGAGCGCGTCCGGGGCGATCTGCGTCAGGAGGCCGTCAACAACATTCCTGACACGCTCAAATGCATCCGTGGCCGCCTTGCCGAACTCGAGAGCCGACTCGGTCTCGGCAAGGAACCGCACCAGTCGTGTGCGCACCCTCCCAAGGATGACGCGTCGACCGTGGATGCCGGCCTGCGTCCTTGCTCTGACCTTCTGGTGACTCTCAATAGCGAAGTACAAGTCCTGCGGATGAAGGCCGGACGCCGGCTTGGACGACTCGACGAGGTCCACGAGGCCAGCCAGAGACGTCTCCAGCTCCTGAAGCGACTCGGCCGAAACGAGTCGCTCGTCCTTCTCACCTGCGAGACGCCGCCGCTCCATGTGGTCGAGGAGGACCTTCTCGCGGACCTGCTTCCACACCTCCGCCGAAAAGGCAAGAGCCATCTCCGCGTCGAGGGACGCCATCTCTCGCTTGTCCTCGATGCCGAAGGACTCAATCCGCAGCCACCACAAGTTCACGAGGTCGCGGCGCAACTCAGCCAGACGAATGCATTCATCCAGGACCCGACTTGCTGGGACGCTCGGGTCTGCGAGGTGGTCGAGCGCCTGATCGATAAGACGCCGCTGACGTTCGTAGGTCAACATCAGTCCATTGTCGTCCTAGGTGACCGAACCCTACCAGTGAGGGTTGATCGGTTGGGATTACATAACTCACCTTATCGGTAGTGACTCTAGACGCGCCCTGAGCCGGAGGGGCCGGCGGATCGTGCCACGTTTCGACACGACGGCAGCGACGACACACCGCACCGCCGGCACGCACCCTGCCTGACGATCATCGGCTGAGCTGCTGAACGGGATCGGCTGAGCTACTGAACGGGAGCAGCAACGCAGCAGCACCGTCCGCGGAGGGGCCTGAAGCGTCTCGGCGCATCGCCAGACGCCGTCTTGGAGAGGCCATTACCGGTCCAGATGCGCCCGGTGGTCGCTGTCCGGCGCTGGGTGCAGGCCCTGCTCCTGAACCCAGGGGGTTCTGATCGTGTCCTATTCGGATCACCGGGAACGCGATGCCACTCCCCTGCCGCGTCTGGGCGCATTCGGACACTTCGGGCGACGAACGGTATGGTGTGCGGCGTGGGCGGCACCGACAGCCACGACGTGATCCGCGTGCACGGAGCGCGCGAGAACAACCTCAAGGACGTCAGCGTCGAGATCCCGAAGCGCCGGCTGACGGTGTTCACCGGCGTCTCGGGCTCGGGCAAGAGCTCGCTCGTGTTCGACACGATCGCCGCGGAGTCGCAGCGCCTGATCAACGAGACCTACAGCGCCTTCGTGCAGGGCTTCATGCCCACGCTGGCGCGGCCCGAGGTCGACGTGCTCGAAGGGCTGACCACCGCGATCATCGTCGACCAGGAGCGGATGGGCGGCAACCCTCGCTCCACCGTCGGCACCGCCACCGACGCCAACGCGATGCTGCGCATCCTGTTCAGCCGCCTCGGGCAGCCGCACGTCGGGTCGCCCAGGGCGTTCTCGTTCAACGTCCCTTCGGTCCGGGCGAGCGGTGCGATCACCGTGGAACGCGGTGCCGGCAAGACCGTGAAGCGGTCGTTCACGGTGGCCGGCGGGATGTGCCCGCGGTGCGAGGGCCTGGGATCGATAACCGACATCGACCTGTCCCAGCTCTACGACGAGAGCAAGTCGCTCGCCGAGGGCGCGCTCACCGTTCCTGGCTACACCGCGGGCGGCTGGAACTACCGCCTCTACGCGTCGTCGGGCTTTGTCGACCCCACGAAGCCCATCCGTGACTACACCGAGCAGGAGCGCCACGACCTCCTCTACCGGGAGCCGGTCCGGATGAAGATCGAGGGCATCAACATGACCTACGAGGGGCTGGTGCTCCGCATCCAGAAGTCGATGCTGTCCAAGGACCAGGAGTCGCTGCAGCCGCACGTCCGGGCGTTCGTGGACCGGGCGGCCACCTTCACCGACTGCCCCGAGTGCGGCGGGACCCGGCTCAGCGAGCCCGCACGGTCGTCGAAGATCAAGGGCATCAGCATCGCCGACGCCTGCGCGATGCAGATCAGCGATCTGGCGGGCTGGGTGCGAGACCTCGACGAGCCATCGGTGGCGCCGCTGCTCGTCACGCTGCGACAGACCCTGGAATCGTTCGTGGAGATCGGCCTCGGCTACCTCAGCCTCGAGCGGCCGTCGGGCACGCTGTCGGGCGGCGAGGCCCAGCGCACCAGGATGATCCGCCACCTGAGCTCGGCCCTCAGCGACGTGTCGTACATCTTCGACGAGCCGACGGTGGGGCTGCATCCGCACGACATCCAGCGGATGAACCAGCTGCTGCTGCGGTTGCGCGACAAGGGCAACAGCGTGCTGGTGGTCGAGCACAGGCCGGACGTCATTGCGATCGCCGACCACGTGGTCGACCTCGGCCCGGGCGCCGGCCCCGACGGAGGCACGGTGTGCTTCGAGGGGACGGTCGAGGATCTGCGCGCCAGTGACACGATCACCGGACGCCACCTCGGGTACCGGGCCGGACTCAAGTCGGAGACCCGTGCGCCGGCCGGCACCCTGGAGATCCGCAACGCGACCCTGCACAACCTGCAGGACGTGAGCGTGGACATCCCGCTCGGCGTGCTGTGCGTGGTGACCGGCGTGGCCGGTTCGGGCAAGAGCTCCCTGATGCACGGATCGATGCCCGGGGGCGCGGCGGTCGTCTCGATCGACCAGGCGCCGATCAAGGGCTCGCGGCGCAGCAACCCGGCGACGTACACCGGGCTGCTGGACCCGATCCGGGCGGCGTTCGCCAAGGCCAACGGGGTCAAGCCGGCGCTGTTCAGCGCCAACTCCGAAGGCGCCTGCCCGATCTGCAACGGCAACGGCGTCATCTACACCGAGCTCGGCTTCATGGAGACGGTCGAGACGATCTGCGAGGAGTGCGAAGGCAAGCGCTTCGGTGCGAGCGTCCTGGAGCACAAGCTCGCCGGACGGGACATCACCGAGGTGCTCGCGATGTCCGTCACCGAGGCACTGGCGTTCTTCGGCAGCGGCGACGCGAGGACCCCGGCGGCCCGCTCGGTGCTGAGCCGGATGGCGGACGTCGGCCTGGGGTATCTCACCCTCGGCCAGCCGCTGACCACGCTCTCCGGCGGCGAGCGACAACGGCTCAAGCTGGCGATCCAGATGGCCACCGATGGCGGTATCTACGTGCTCGACGAGCCGACGTCGGGCCTCCATCTGGCGGACATCGAGCAGCTGCTCGGCCTGCTCGACCGGCTGGTCAGCTCCGGCAAGTCGGTCATCGTCATCTCGCACCACCAGGCGGTCATGGCGCACGCCGACTGGATCATCGACCTCGGCCCCGGCGCCGGCCACGACGGCGGCCGGATTGTGTTCGAGGGCACCCCCGCCGACCTTGTCGCCGCTCGCTCCACCCTCACGGGGGAGCACCTCGCGGCCTACGTGGGCGCCGGCGCGTCCACCGTGGACACAAGGTCGTCGTAGCGGCACGTCACGCAGCAGGTGACCGTCATCCCCTGAGCGCGAAACTCAGGGCACAACGAAACGCCCGAAGGAACTTTCTTCCCGATCCGGTCTCCGCTGATGCAAGCACCTGCGGCTCCGTCTTCGAGTCGTCCGCCCCTTCGGGCAAACCAAATACTACCGGGCCGGCAAGCGGCTCACAACGGGCTTATCCACGACTTTGACCGGTCGCGTTGTCCCGTTCGCGACTTGTCCACAAGCCATCCACGACGGGCATCTGCGACGGCCCGCAGCCCTCCCCTACTCCGCCAGCTCCAGCGGCCAGTCCCGGGCTCCATCCAGGACCGGCAGGCCCTCAGCCGCCACGAGCTCGTCGCCACCGAGCCGCCAGCGCCCTGCAGCCAGCGCGTCCGCGACGACCCGCTCCACCACGAGGTCGAGCCCCTGGCTGATCCGCAGCATCGGCCGCCGATCGCCGAGCGTGGGTGGTGCCAGCTCGAGCGCATGGGCCACCACTGCCCGGGCCACCGGGGACCCGGCCACATCCACCAGCCCGTCGCGGTCCCAGGCCAGGCCGGCCACGTGGCGCAGCCCGCCGGCCAGGACCGCGTTGCCGTGGAGGGTCCCGTCGCCTTCGGGGTGGAGGGTCAGCAGGCCGGCCGGGGTCGAGAGCTCGAGGTGGCTGAAGCGTCCGTCGGGCGTGGTCTCGAGCAGGAGCGAGTGGCGAAGGCCCCCACCGACCACCACCGCCTCGCGCCAGCGACGCCCCTGGCGCCCTTCGGCAACGCTCCACCACACGGTCTCCCCCACCCCGGTTCGCCCCGTCCCGGCCCGGCGGACGAGCCCGCCGGCATCGGCCGCCTTCACTGACTCGGGGCGCTCACGCGTCGACGGCCTCGCCAGCCAGGGTCTCCCGCCACCGTTCGGCCGCGGATCGCAGCTCGCCGGCCAGCCCCGACGCCATCCGCCCGCGGACGAGAACATCGCGGTTGCGGTACTCGAGATCCACGGTCCCCCGCTCGCGCACCCGCGCGAGCAGCTCGCCCGCGGCGTAGGGCACCGCGACGTCGACGTCCTCCCAGATCGAGGCCAGCAGCGCGGCCATTCCTGCCCGCAGGGTGTCGAGGCCGAACCCCGTGGCCGCCGAGACCAGCACCGACCCGGCGACCGCAGGCGCGGGTCGCGAGCCGTCGACGTTCGGGATACAGCAGGTCTGCCTTGTTGAACGCCGTGAGCCGGGGCTTCGCACCCGCGCCCAGCTCGTCGAGCACCAGCTGGACGGTCGCCCGGTGCTCGTCCGTGTGCGCGTCGGCGGCGTCGACCACCTCGACCAGGACGTCGGCGCGGGTGACCTCCTCGAGCGTGGCCCGGAACGCATCGACCAGCTGGTGCGGCAGCTTGTGGATGAAGCCCACGGTGTCGGTCACGATCGCCGTCTGGCCATCCCCGAGCTTGACCTGGCGCGTGGTGGGGTCGAGGGTCGCGAACAGCTTGTCCTCGGCCCGCGCCACCTCGGACCCGACGAGCGCGTTGAGCAGCGTCGACTTGCCGGCGTTGGTGTAGCCGACGATGGCGGCCGTCGAGTACAGGCGGCGGTCCCGGCCGCGGGCCGCGGTCTCGCGCTGCCGGCGGACGTCCTCCACCCGCTCCTTCATCTTCTTGATCCGCTCGCGGATGATCCGGCGGTCCGTCTCGAGCTGGGACTCGCCCGGGCCCCTGGTGCCGATCCCGCCGCCGGTCCGCGACAGGTGGGTCCACAGCTGGGTCAGGCGCGGCAGCTGGTACTCGAGCTGGGCGAGCTCCACCTGGAGCCGCCCCTCGTGGGTCCGGGCATGGAGCGCGAAGATGTCCAGGATCAGGCGGCTGCGGTCGATCACCTTGACGTTGAGCAGGCTTTCGAGGCTCTTCTGCTGGCCCGGACTGAGCTCGTCGTCGGCGACCAGGACGTCGAACCCGGTCTCGGACTTCGCCTGGAGAAGCTCCTCCGCCTTGCCCTTGCCCACGTACCAGTTGGGGTCCACGTGGCGGCGGTTCTGCCACTCGGCGCCCACGACATCGGCACCCGCGGTGGTCGCCAGCGCGGCGAGCTCGGTCAGGCTGTCCTCGGCGGTCCAACCGGCATCGGCGCCGGTATCGACGGCGACCAGAAATGCCTTCTCGGTGGGCGGAACGAGGTCGATGGTGCCGTTCGTGCGGCTGTTGCCCGGACTCATGGCCGGGACAGCATACCGGCTCGTGCCGGGCCGTCCGATCGCGCGCCTTGCCGGCACGGGTCCCCCGTTCGGCCGCCCACAGGTGGTCCTTCCGTAACGTGGCGCCGCCCCGCAGCCAGCCCGACAGTGGCGGTATGCCCCTGACCCTGTTCCTCGATGAGGCTTTCGGCTGGCTGCGCGGGCCGGTCCCGTCCCCCGAGCTCCCGGCTCCGGAGCCCGCGGCGCGCCGGCTTGTCATCCGCACGATCGCCGTGGCCGCGCTGACGGTCAGCACCATCTACCTCGCCTGGCGCATCGGCAGCACCCTCGACCTCGGCGTGTGGTGGGCGTCGATCCCGCTGGTCGTGCTCGAGATCCATGCAGCGCTCGGCCTGGCCCTGTTCACCTTCTCGCTGTGGGACATCGACCGGCGGCCGGCTCATCGCGACGTGACCGAGACGCCGTACCGGGTCGCGGCCCTCGTCCCCACCTACAACGAGGGCATCGAAATCCTGCTGCCGACCGTCGCCGCCGCGGCCGCGATGCGCGTGGAGCACGAGACCTGGGTGCTCGACGACGGCAACCGTCCCGAGGTCGAGCAGCTCGCGGCGGACCTCGGCGTCCACTACCTGGCGCGACCCGAGCACACCCACGCCAAGGCGGGCAACCTCAACCACGCGCTCGGGATCATCGACGCCGACCTGATCGCGGTGCTCGACGCCGACCACGTGGCCGACCAGAAATTCCTGGTCCGTACGCTCGGCTACTTCGACAATCCGGCGGTCGCGCTCGTCCAGACGCCGCAGGAGTTCTACAACCACGACTCGTTCGAGCACGAGGCGGTGCCCGGTGATGGCGAGCGGTTCCACGAGCAGGCCCTCTTCTACCGGGTCCTTCAGCCCGGCAAGAACCGGTGGGGCGGCGCGTTCTGGTGCGGCACCGGCGCCGTCGTGCGGGTGATGGCCCTCGACGATGTCGGCGGCGTCGCGACCGACACGATCACCGAGGACATCCACACCACGATCCGCCTCCACCGCCACGGCTGGCGGACCGTGTATCACAACGAGGTGCTGGCGCGCGGCCTGGCCGCCGGTGACGCGGCCACCTACCAGCTCCAGCGCCTGCGCTGGGGCACGGGCGCGATGCAGGTGCTGCGGGTCGAGAACCCGCTCTGGGTGCCCGGCCTGACGGTCCCGCAGCGGCTGTCGTACGCCGCGACGCTGCTGGGCTGGTTCGACGCCTGGCGGACGCTCGGGTTCGCGGTGCTGCCCATGGTTGTGGTCGCGACCGGGGTGGTGCCGATCCGGGCGGACCTCACGACGTTCGTCGTGGCCTTTCTCAGCACGTTCCTCCTCCAGCAGCTCGCGATGCGAGCGCTCAGCCGCGGCTGTCACCGTCCGATCCTCTCGATCGTGTTCGAGCTGGTGCGAATGACCTCCAACCTCCGGGCCACGCTGAGCCTGCTGACGCGCCGTCGCCCGACGTTCGCGGTGACGCCGAAAGGCAGGCTCGGCGACGGCCGCCATCGGGTGCGTGTCCCGCTGCCGCTGCGCGCGCTGCTCGTCGGCTCGTTCCTGACCGCCGCCTGGTTCGCGCTGACCCTGCTCGGTCGCACGCCCGTCCAGTACCCGGAGATGGGCGCGGTCCTGGCCGCCTTCGGCTGGCTGCTGTTCAACGTTGCCCTGGTCACCCTCGCGATCGACCGGATCCGGTCGCTGCGCTACGCGCCGGAGCGGCGGGCCAGCGTCCGGTTCGAGGTGGCCGTCGATCTCACGGTGGGCGATCTCACGGCCGAGGCACGCGACATCTCGACCACCGGTGCCCGGGTGGTGGTCGGCAGTGAGATCCCGGTCGGGCGCGAGGTGGACCTGCGGCTGACCAGTGGCGACACCCCGATCGTGCTGGCCGCGATCGTCCGCGCCGTTCGGCGGAGCCCGGAGGGCGGGCTTGTCCACGGTCTCGAGTTCCTGCCGGGCCAGCATGTGGCCCGGGCCCGGCTGGCGCTTGCCCTGTTCGAGACCCGACGTCTGCCCAGGGTGGATCGGGATCCGGCCCAGATGCAGGCCCTCGACTGGCTGGCGGCCGGCGATATCGAGCCGACCGGCGGCATCAAGCCGGCGGGCGCCGCGGCCTGACCCTCGGGCACCTGACGGGCGCGACGATCGCCACCGGCGCCTGTCGGCAGCCTCCCGGCGGTGTCCCGCTCATCGGCGTCCGAGACGATCCACGAACACGTCGACCAGCGCAAACGTCGACGCGTGCGGAGGCTCGGTGGCGTCGACCGGCGCGAGCGCCCGCTCGGCCCGGAACCAGGTTCGCTGCCGCTTTCCGAACGCGACGTTGCGCCGGGCGTCGACCTCGATCGCGGCCTCGAGCGTGAGCTCGCCGTCGAGACAGGCCCAGGCCTCGCGGTAGCCGATCGCCGAGAAGGCGGGCAGGCTCGGGTCATGATGCTCCCGCAGCGCGCGGGCCTCCTCGAGCAGCCCGGTATCGAACTGCGCGCGGGCCCGGAGCTCGATCCGTCGCCGGAGCGTCGCGGCCTCGACGACCAGCTGGAGGCCGAGCATGGGCGCCGGGTACCCGACGGGCTCCGGCAGCGGTCCATCGCCCTGGATTGTCGCGATCTCGAGGGCGCGCACGACCCGGCGCGGGTTCCGGAGGTCCGTTCGCGCGGCCAGCCCGGGCGCGAGCTCCTGCAGCCGCGTCGCAAGCGCGTCGATGCCGTCACCGGCCAGATCCGCCTCGATCCCGGCGCGCACGGCAGCATCGGATGGCAGGGCGTCGGTGTCGATGCCGGCGATCACGGCACGCAGCCAGAACCCGGTGCCGCCGGCGAGGATGCCGATGCCGTCGCGGGCCCCCAGGCGCTCGAGCGCACCGAGCGCATGCGGCCGGAAGTCGGCGACCGAGTACGCCTGATCGGGATCGGCGAGGTCCAGCCCGTGGTGGACGACCCGTGCCCGCTCGGCCGCCGTCGCCTTGGCGGTCCCGATGTCCAGCCCGCGATAGACCTGCCGCGAGTCGGCCGAGACGATCTCGGCGGCGATGCCGCGGGCGTGGAGCCGCTCTGCGATCGCGATCGCGAGCGCAGTCTTGCCGGTGGCGGTTGGGCCACCCAAGACCACGAGCGGCGCGAGCGTCGGTGACCTCAACGACCTACCGAGCTCTCGCCCTCCCAGGCCGGAGGCGACGTGCCTGGCGAGCCATCCGTCCGAGGATGCTGCACCCCGCGAAGCGCGTACGGACCTGCGTGCTCGATCCTGACGTCGACCCGCGAGCCCAACATGGCCGGCGATCCGGCCACATGGACCAGCTTGTTCTCGCGCGAGCGCCCGGACAGGTGCGCGATGCCGTCGGGCAGGTGGGCGAACGCGTCGCGCAATTCGTCGGTCCCTGCCGGCTCGTCGTCGTGCATGTGGCGGCGCGGGGGCACCACGGCATCGAGGAGCACCTCAACCGTCCGTCCCTGCCAGGCGCGGTTTCGCTCGTGCCCGATCCGCTCCTGGACGTCGAGCAGCTCGACCAGGCGGCGGCGCTTGTCCGCGGCCTGGACGTCGTCGGCGAGGTGCTCGGCCGGGGTGCCCGGCCGCTCGCTGTAGGCGGCGGCGAACACCTGGTCGAACCGGATGGTCTCGAGCAGCTCGCAGGGTGGCCGCGTACTCGGCCTCGGTCTCGCCGCAGAAGCCCACGATGACGTCGGTGGACAGGGCGATCCCGGGCACCGCGTCGCGGATCCGGGCCAGGCGCTCGAGGTAGTGCTCCACGGTGTACTGGCGGCCCATCCGGCGGAGCATCGAGTCGCTGCCCGACTGGACCGGAAGATGGAGCGACTCGCACACCGAGGGGCAGTCGGCCATCGCCTCGATCAGCCGGTCGGACAGGTCCCACGGGTGCGAGGTCACGAACCGCAGCCGCGGGATGGCCGGGGTGCCGTCCGCGGTGCGGATCGCGTCGACGGCCCGGATCAGCTCGGCGAGATCCGGGCGACCCTCGCGGTCCTGGCGCCGGCCCACCATCCGGGTGGTGCGAACGTGGGCGAAGCGGCGGCTCGGGCGGCAGGTCGTGGCCGTAGCTGTTGACATTCTGGCCGAGCAGGGTGACCTCGCGGTAGCCTGCGGCCGCCAGGGCCTTCGCCTCGGCCACGATCTCGTCGAACGGCCGGCTGCGCTCGGGTCCCCGGCTATACGGGACGATGCAGTAGGTGCACGTCTTGTCGCAGCCGTAGATGATCGGCAGCCAGGCGCTGATCGCCAAATCGCGGCTAACCGCGCCACCGGTGATCGCGTCGGCACGAGCGCGAACGAGGTGCGTGGCGTCCGACACCCGGGCGCCCTTGACCACCGTCGTCGCCGCCGTGGTCGGGGCCGCGGCCAGGGCGCCCACCGGCGCCTGCGCGGAGGCCAGCCCCAGGCGGTCCACGAGCTCCGGCTCCTCGTCGGGGCGCAGGAACAGGTCGATGGCGGGGTACCGCCGGGCGAGGCCGTCGCGGTTCGACTCGCGCACCGAGCAACCGGTCATCACGACGCGCAGCCCGGGGTTGGCGGCCTTGAGCCGGCGCAGGTGCCCCTGGCGACCGATGACCTTGGCCTCGGCCGCCTCACGGATGGCGCAGGTGTTGATGACCACCAGGTCGGCCGTCTCCATCGAGGGCGCCTCGGCGCAGCCGGCGGTCAGCAGCCGCCCGGCCATCTCCTCCGAGTCGCTCTTGTTCATCTGGCAGCCCAGCGTCCAGACGAAGAACGCCGGCAGCGCGCGCGGCTCGGGGCGGAACTCGGCCAGGCGCTCGTCGTCGGGGGCGAGCGGGTCGCGCGGTCCCGTGGGCGCGACGCCCGACGGCACGAGCTCGAGGACGGGTAGCGACCGGGAGGGAGGCCTGGTGAGGGTCATCGGCGGGTCAGACAGTGCGGGTTCGGGTGGGATCGACGGCGGCTCTGACACCGTCCACCAGGGGTTCGGGCATCACGAGCTCGGCGTGGCTCTCGGCGTACGGGCCGAGGTCGCCATGGTAGTCCGTGCCCCCGGTCTCGACGAGCCCGAGCGATCGAGCGACCTCGCTCGCCGCTGCCCGGGTGTCGGGGTCGAACGAGCGATGGTGGGTCTCGAGGCCGTCGAGCCCCTCCCCGATGAGCTCGCGCAGGAGCGGCAGCTGCTCGGGTGCGTCGGGAAAATGGGCCAGCGACGCCAGCCCGCCCGCGGCCCGGATCGCCCGGATCGCCGCTGCCGGTTCGAGACCGGTCCGCGGCACATAGGCGGGCAGCCCGTTGCCGATGATCCGCGCGAACGCGTCGTCGACGGTGTCGGCGAAGCCGGCGGCGATCAGGGCGCGGGCGATCGTCGGCCGGCCCAACGCGTCGTCGCTCGACAGGTCCAGTGCCTCGATCTGGGCGTCGATTGGCAGCCCGATCTCGCGCAGCCGGTCGACCATCGCCTCGAACCGCCGCCGGCGCGCGGCCCGCTGACCGGCGAGCGTGTCCTCGAACGCCGCGTCGTCGGGGTCGACACCGATGCCCAGCACATGGATCTCGCCGTCGCCGGACGCGAGGCCGAGCCCGCGGGTGACGGCGTTGATCTCGACCGCCGGGACGAGCTCGAGGCCAACGGGCGGCACCGGCGCCTCGGAGCCGGTCAGCTCGCGAAAGGCGGCGAGGTTGTCATGGTCGGCGATCGCGAGCAGCCGGATGCCGGCAGCCGCCGCCTGGCCGACGAGCTCGTTGGGCTCGAGCACGCCGTCCGAGCGAGTGGTGTGGGTATGGAGGTCGGCGGTCGAGGTGCCCGTGTCCGAGGCTGCCGCTCCCCGGGCGGTCTCGCCGTAGCCGCGCGGCTGATGCCGGGTCGCCACCGCGGTCAGAGCTCGATCAGTCGCTGGATGCGCTCGATCTGGAGGGCCTGACCGGTGGCCGGATCGATGTCGATCTGGCAGGCGTTGAGCACGACCGGCCCGTCGGCCACCTCGAACCGGGTGGGCAGCGCATTGACGAACCGCGGCAGCACCGTGGCCGGGTCGAAGCCGATGACGCTCCACAGCGGCCCCGTCATGCCCAGGTCGCTCTGGTACGCGGTCCCTCGCGGCAGGATCCGCTCGTCGCCGGTGACCACGTGCGTGTGGGTGCCGACCACCGCGGACACCCGTCCGTCGAGGTACAGCCCGAGCGCGTTCTTCTCGGACGTGATCTCGCAGTGGAAGTCCACCAGGCGGATCGGCGGCAGTGGCTCCGATGCCTCGTCAAGCAGCCGGTCGGCATCGGTGAACGGGTTATCGATGGGCTGCATGAACGTCCGGCCCTGGAGGTTGACGACCGCGAGCTCGGTGCCGTCAAGCGCCTGGAACACGCCCCAGCCCCGACCGGGGACCTCGTGGGTGCCGTAGTTGAGCGGCCGCAGCACCCGCTCGGTCTGATCCAGGTAGGGGTAGATCTCGCGCTTGTCCCAGATGTGGTTGCCCGAGGTGATCACGTCCACGCCCGACTCGAACAGGATCTCGGCGGTCGGAGCCGTCAGCCCCATGCCGCCCGCGACGTTCTCTCCGTTGGCGGTGACGAAGTCGATGCCGCGCTCGTCGCGGATCGTTCGCAGATGCCGCTCGATCGCGACCCGACCGGGCTTGCCGATGATGTCCCCGATCATCAGCACCCGGCACGCGCCGGGTGAACGCGGCGTGTCGGCGTTCGGCGGATTACCCAGTCCCGCGCGGTCGCTGCGGCCGGCCACGAGCGATCGGGGCCCTATTTCGCGTACTCCACCGCCCGCGTCTCCCGGATCACGGTCACCTTGATCTGACCCGGGTACGTGAGGCTGTCTTCGATCTTCTTCACGATGTCGCGCGCCAGGCGCGACGCGCTCAGGTCATCGATCTCGTTCGGGCGGACCAGGATCCGGACCTCGCGGCCGGCCTGGACGGCGAACGAGCGCTCGACGCCGCCGAAGCTCTCGGCGATCGCCTGGAGCTCCTCGAGGCGCTTGACGTAGGTCTCCATGGTCTCGCCCCGGGCGCCGGGTCGCGAAGCCGAGATCGCGTCGGCGACCTGGACGATGGGCGCCTCGACGCACGCGTACTCCACCTCCTGGTGGTGGGCGGCGATGCCGTTGATGACCTTGAACGGCAGGGTGTGCGTTCTGCGCGATCTGGGCGCCGATCGGCGGCGTGCGGCCCCTCCACCTCGTGATCGACCGCCTTGCCCATGTCGTGGAGCAGGCCGCCGATCTTGGCCGCCTGGACGTCCGCGCCCAGCTCGGCGGCGATGATCGCCGCCAGGTGGCTGGTCTCGACGCAATGGAGCAGGACGTTCTGGCCGTAGCTGGTCCGGTACTTGAGCCGGCCCAGCAGCCGGATGAGCTCGGGCGGCAACCCGGGGACGCCCGCGTCGTAGGCGGCCTGCTCGCCGGCCTGGCGGATGACCAGCTCCACCTCGGCCTTGGCCTTGTTGACGACCTCCTCGATCCGGCCGGGATGGATCCTGCCGTCGGCGATGAGCTTGGTCACGGCAAGCCGCGCGATCTCGCGCCGCACGGGGTCGAAGCCCGACAGGACGACCGTTTCGGGCGTGTCGTCGATGATCAGGTCCACACCGGTGGCCTGCTCCAGGGCGCGGATGTTGCGCCCCTCGCGCCCGATGATCCGGCCCTTCATCTCGTCGCTCGGCAGGTGGACCGTGGTCACCGTGTGCTCGGCCGTGTGGTCGGCGGCCACGCGCTGCATGGCGGTGACGATGATCTCGCGTGCCTTGTCCTGCGCCTCGTCGCGGGCCCGCTGCTCGATCGAGCGCGCGAGCTTGACGGCATCGTGCTCGGCTTCGCCGCGAACGGCCTCGAGAAGGATCCCCTTGGCATCGTCCGCGGACATCCCGGACACCCGCTCGAGGGCGGAGATCCGCTCCTGGCTGAGGCGTGCCAGCTCCTCCCGCTCTCGCTCGACGCCGCGCTCGCGGTCGATGATCTTCTGGCTCTTCTCCTCGAGCGTGTCGGCGCGCTGATCGAGCTGCTCGTCGCGCGCCAGGAGACGCCGTTCCAGACCCTGCAGCTCGGCCCGCTTGGCGCGCGCCTCGTCCTCGCCCTCACGCTGGAGACGAAGCTTCTCGTCCTTCGCCTCGAGGATCATGTCCTTCTGTTGGGTCCGGGCCTCGGCAACGATGCGGGCGGCCTTGTCCTGCGCGGACTTGACGGTCTGGTTGGACCACACGCCGCGGGCGACGAACCCCACGACAACGCCGACGACGGCGGCGACCACGGCCGCGCCAGCGACGAAGAGTTCCATCTTCAGTTCCTCCCATCCGGCGGAGTGACGCGCCGGAGGCGTTGTCGAGTCAGATTCGGGCTACGCAGCGCCGGCTTTCGCTTGGGCTCGGGATCGGGAGGGCTCGGACTGGCTCCTCGTCGATCTCCGCCGGTGCCGCGGCTCGCCCGGAGGCGGCCCTCGGGTCCGCATCCGGTTGTTGCCGTAGCCTACTACGGAGACCCGAAACCGGCTCGCAACCGTCCCCGCACCGCCGGCGTCGGGCACCGCTCAGTGATGCGCGGCAGGGATGGGCAGCTCAGTGGCGGATCTCGCCGCCCATGACGTAGCCGTCGTCGCTACCGATGAGCCAGAACTGGAGCTCGAGGCCGGCATAGGCGCCCGATCCGGTCAGCAGGCCGTTCATGGCCTGCGACACGCGGCCAGCCTCGATCGCGCCGGTCAGCGGCCCGCGCCAGTATCCCTCCGGGCCGTCGATGGTCATGGTCCCTTTCATCCTGGCCGAACCGTCCGGCTGCTGGTTGAGGTCGAGGGTCAGGGTTCGGCGCCCATCGAGACGCGGATCGGAGCTCAGCCCGGAGCAGTCGATCACGACCTCCCGGATCTCGGTCAGGTCGCCAACGGTGCGCTCGGTCCCGGGGGCCCGGGTCACACAGCGCAAGCCGAGCAGCACGCTGGAGTCGTCGATCGGGATGGTCTCGGCGGTCTCGATGATCCCGTCCAGGTGGGCCGGCTGGAACGAATCGCGGCCGCCCTCGCCTGTCAGGCGGAGCCGCAGCTCGGCGTAGTCGCCGCTGCCGCCCAGCACGCTGGTCCAGCGATAGTTCGAGAGATCGGCGTCCCAGACGGCGTGGTACCAGCCGCTCCACGCTCCAGCCTCGGCCTCGATCGTGAGCGTGCCCCACTTCTGGGCCGTGTTGTCCGCCTGCCTGTCCACGGCGTCGACCGACGTCCCGGTTCCGGTCACCCGTGGGTCGGCGGACAGGTACGAGCAGCGCGTCTGCGCACCCCGGTAGTAACGCATGTCGCCGACCTGCGTCAGGCTGCCGCTCGAGGTCTGCATGCAGTCGGCAAGGGCGGTGACTACGGCCCGCACCGGCTGTCCGCCCGGTTCCGGCAGCGGCCGATCGCTCGGTTCCTGGTCCGTTGCGGGCGCGGCCCTGGTCGTCGGTGACGGCGTCATGCTCTGGTCGGGCGGTGCAACCACGTTGCTCCGTGGATCGTCGGGTCCGCCCGACTCGACGATGGCGCCGATGACCATGAGCACCACGACGGCCGTGGCCACGGTTGCCGTGGAGAGCGCGAGCCAGCGTCTCCGTCGCGGTTCGACCTTGATGAGCTCCAGGGTATCCATGAGGCTCCTCCGGAGGCCGCTTGCCACCATTCGCCGGTGGGGATGTGCGCGCGCATGGGAGATGGCGGCCACGAGCGGTCGGGCCGGCACATGGTGCGGGCCGGCATCGAGCCACTCGATCAGCCGATCGTCCACGGAGTCCTCATGCGTCACGCCGTGGTCCTCCACGCGACGGCCGAACGGGCATCGGCCTCGAACGCGGCGCGGAAGCTCCGTGTCGCGTAATGCAATCTCGACGCGACCGTGCCGGCCGGGATCCCCAGCGCGTCGGCGATCTCGGTGACCGACAGTCCGACGTAGAACCGGAGCACCAGAACGGCCCGATGCTGGGGGGTCAGACGACGGAAGCTCCGTTCAACCTCGTCGCGGTCGAGCACCTGACTGATGTGGTCGTCGCCGGCCGGGTCGGCCCGGATCTCACGGACCAGCGCCGTCCAGCGTCGCTCTCGCCGCGCCTCCCGGTAGGTGGCGTGAACGACGAGCCGGCACGACCAGGCGTCGAAACGATCCGGATCCCGGAGTGACGGCAGGCCGTCCCAGATCTGGAGCAGGGACCGCTGCAGCGCATCCTCCGCGAGCGCCGGATCGCGCAGGATCCGATACGCGATGCCGTACAGGCGGGGGCTCACCTCGTGGACGAGCACATCGAAGGCGTCGATGTCGCCTTCCCGTGCACGCTCGACGAGCTCCCTGTGCATCGGTGCCGCTCCCGGTGCGCGCCCCGCTGGTCCGAGGCGCTCCAGCTGTAATGAGCCTCGCAAGACGCGGATTTATTCAAACCCGAACCACGCCCGCGGCGCCAGAGCCGGATGAAGTGATCGAGGCGCGCTACGCGTCGTCCGTCCGGTCGACGAACCGGCGCGCAACCTCGGAGGCCATGCCCGGATCGAACCCGTGGCGGGCCAGCAGCGCGTACGCTCGCTGCCGGCGCTGGCGTGGATCCGGGATCCGCCCGAGGGGCCTGGCATGCCGTTCGAGGAGGCGCCCCGCGGCCAGCTCGTCGACGCCCACCTCCTCGTCACCCGCCACGTCTCGACGGTCGGCGAGCACCCGCTCGATCAACTCCGCGTCGATGCCCTTCAGCCGGAGCTCCCGTCGCAGGGCCAGCTCACCGCGGGGCCGGGCACGATCGCGCGACTCGACCCAGGCACGCGCGAACGCCTCGTCGTCGAGGTAGTGAAGCTCGACCAGCCGCTCGATCGCCGCCTCCACCAGCTCGACCCGATAGCCGGCGGTGCTCAGCCGGCGTCGCACCTCGGTCACCGACCGCGGTCTGGGCTCGAGATACCGCGCCGCAGCGTCGAGCACCTCGCCTACGTCATCCACCCGGGCGCGGCGCTCGCGCCGCTCGCTGAACGTGGCCTTGCGCCGCCGGCCACGCTCACCGTCCCGGCCCGGCTGCTGCCCGGTCACCTCAGAACGGCTTCGCGAACATCAGCCCGAGGATCACTGTCACGGCACCCAGCTCGTACACGTGGGCCGCACGGACGACTGGGTCCCGGAACGCGCGCCGAAGGGCCCGGGTGACCTCGCCCCGGACCTCGGCGTCTCGGAGGGCGATCTCGAATATCCGCCCCCGGGGCAGGAACACCAATGGCACCAGGGGCAGGATCGAGAGGTACAAGAGCAGCGCGACGAACAGCCAGTCGACGGGCCCTCCCTGGAGCGGTCCGAGCAGTGGCCGGTGCTCGATGAGGGCGGTGATGAGGCCCAGCAGGAACACCAGGAGCGAACTGACCTGGACCAGACGATCGAACGGCGCGGCGGCCATCGTCAGCGCCTTGATCTCCGGCAACGTGCTCGCCCGCTCCGCTGCCGCGAGCACGATCCAGCGCCCGACCAGGCCGGCCACGAACGCGACCCCGACGAGAGCGTGGACAAGCGCCAGCCCGCCCGACAGCGTGCCCGGGTTCACCTGCCCCTACTCGGCCTCCTCGATCCCCTCGACCGGGAGCTCGATGTCCGAGATCTTGTTCCGGATCCGACGATCGATCTCGGCGGCAAGATCGGCGTTCGACCGCAGGAACTCCTTCGAGGCCTCCCGCCCCTGTCCCAGACGTGTCTCATCGAACGTGAACCAGGCGCCCGTCTTGGTCACCACGTCCATCGCCACGCCGACGTCCAGCAGCCCGCCCTCGCGCGAGATCCCCTCGCCGTACATCACGTCGAACTCGGCCACCCGGAACGGCGGCGACACCTTGTTCTTGACGACCTTGACCCGGACCCGGTTGCCGATCGACTCGGTGCCGTTCTTGATCGTCTCGACCCGCCGGATGTCGAGCCGGACCGAGGCGTAGAACTTGAGCGCCCGGCCCCCCGGCGTCGTCTCGGGATTGCCGAACATGACGCCGATCTTCTCGCGCAGCTGGTTGGTGAACACGAGCGCGGTGTTCGACCGGCTGACCGCCCCCGTGAGCTTGCGCAGCGCCTGGCTCATCAGCCGGGCCTGGATGCCCACGAAGCTGTCGCCCATCTCGCCTTCGATCTCGGCGCGGGGCACGAGGGCAGCCACCGAGTCGACCACGACGCAGTCGACGCCGCCGGAACGGATGAGGGTCTCGGTGATCTCGAGGGCCTGCTCGCCGGTATCAGGCTGGCTGACGAGGAGCTCGTCCACGTTGACGCCGCAGGCGCGCGCATAGCCGGGATCGAGCGCGTGCTCCACGTCGATGAACGCCGCGATCCCGCCCCGTTGCTGGGCCTCGGCGATGATGTGCTGGCAGAGGGTCGTCTTGCCCGACGACTCGGGTCCGAACACCTCGGTGATCCGCCCGCGCGGAATGCCCCCCACCCCGAGCGCGAGATCGAGCGCGATCGAGCCCGTCGGGATCGCGTCGACGTGCTGCCGCTCGGCCGAGCCGAGCTTCATGATCGAACCCGCGCCGAACTGCTTCTCGATCGCCAGGATTGCGGCCGCGACCGCCCTGCCGCGTTCCGCACCCGCCCGATCGCCGTTGCGAGCGTCCGTGTCCCTGCCGGTGACCGTCATTCCATCCTCGCTCCGTGCGGCTTCAGCCGACGCGACGGAGCGGGACCCGGTCCCCGTCCGCCCGACGCCTCAGCCCTCGTCGGACTCCTGTTCGTCCCAGCGGGGCTTGCGCTGCTTTCTGATGACCTCCACCTGTTGGGGAGGCTCCGACAGCGGCGCGAGGTGTGGCTGGGCGGACCTGTCCTTGGGCTTCTTCTTGACTTCCTTGTGGGGGCGATCCCGCGATCCCATTTCGCGCCTCCACGCACGATTGACGATATCGGCACGGGCTTCACGCGCTCTTCCCGGCGCCTTCACCGCCGCTCATCCGGACGGCGCGGGCGCGCAGCACGGGCGTCTCGACGGGGAAGGTTCCGGTGCGCAGCGCAGCCCGGATCCTGGCCATGAAGTCTAGGGTGAAGGTCAGGTTGTGACAAGTCGCGAGCCGGTATGCGAGCATCTCCCTGGCGCGGAACAGATGGGCCAGATAGGCGCGCGAGAACCGGCTGCAGAGCGGGCACGGACAGCCTTCCTGGACCGGCCTCGGATCGTCGCGAAATCGCTCGTTGCGCAGGTTCAGCCGCCCACCCGGGATCCACAGCTGGCCGTTCCGGGCGACCCTCGCCGGGAGCACCGAGTCGAACAGGTCGACGCCCCGGTGAACGGCGTCCAGCAGGTCCAGCGGCGATCCCAGCCCCATCAGGTAGCGGGGCCGTGGATCGCCGTCGAGGTGGGCGATCGTCCGGTCCAGGGTGTCGTTGCGCTGGTCGGGCGTCTCGTCGCCCGCGAGGCCGCCGATGTTGATGCCGTCGAACGGCAGGCCGGCGATGAACCGGACGGATTCGGCACGCAGATCGGGATCCAGCCCGCCCTGGACGACGCCGAACAGCGCCTGGTCGGTGCGGGTGTGCGCGGCCAGCGACCGCTCCGCCCAGCGGTGGGTGCGCGCCGTCGCGTCGGCGACGACCGCGCGCGGAGAGCTCGGGAACACCGGCTGATCGAAGGCGACCGCGATGTCCGGCCCGAGCGCCTCCTGGACGCTGATCGAGCGCTCCGGCGTGAACCGGTGGACCGACCCGTCGACGTGGCTCTTGAACGTCACGCCGTCGTCGTCGATGACCCGCAGGTCGCCGAGCGACACCACCTGGTAGCCGCCCGAGTCGGTAAGGATCGGCCCGTCCCAGCCCATGAACGCGTGGAGCCCGCCGAGGCGCTGGATCCGCTCGTGGCCCGGGCGCAGGTACAGGTGGTAGGTGTTGGCGAGGATGATCGAGGCGCCGGCCGCGGCGACCTCGTCGGGATGAAGCGCCTTCACCGTGGCGTTCGTGCCCACCGGCATGAACTGAGGGGTGTCGACGACCCCGTGCGCCAGCGTCAGGCGGCCGAGCCGGGCACGCGTCGACCCATCCGCGGGCGGCGGGGCAAGGACCTCGAAACGGGTGGCGCCGGGCACGATCAGCGGCGGTTGAGCAGGCCGAGCACGACCGAGGCGATGATCGAGACCAGGAGCATCGTGGCCAGCGGGATGTAGATCGTGAGCCCGTCCCGCTCGATACGGAGGTCGCCGGGCAGCCGTCCGAGGTACGGGATCCGCGGCCCCACGATCAGGACCGCACCGATCGCCGCGATGACGACCCCGAGCACGACGAGCGAGCGGCCGAGCGGCTCCAATCCATCCACGATCAGTGGCCCGGGATGTCGTCCCAGAGCGGCGGCATGTCGGGCTCGGTCCGGCGCGGAGCCGGAATGTCGTAGCCCAACGCGCCGAGATGGCCACGGGCGGCCTCGGTGGCGACCCGACCCTGCGGCGTCCGGTCCAGGAAGCCGAGACGCAGCAGGAACGGCTCGTAGACGTCCTCGATCGTCTCGGCCTCCTCCGCCAGCACAGCCGCCAGCGCCTGGACGCCGACGGGCCCCGACTGAAACTTCTGCACGATCGCCGCCAGCAGCTTGCGGTCGGTCGTGTCGAGGCCGAGGTCGTCGATGTCGAGCACCGTCATCGCCTCGGCGACCGCCTGCTCGTGGACGCGCCCGTCGCCGTGGACCTCGGCATGGTCCCGGACGCGGCGAAGCAGCCGGTTGACGATCCGCGGCGTGCCCCGCCCGCGCATCGCGATCAGGCGGGCCGCGTCGGCATCGATCTCGACGCCCAGGATGCCGGCCGAGCGGCGCACGATGGCGGTCAGGTCGTCCTCGCCGTAGAAGTCGAGCCGGTAGGTCATCCCGAACCGGTCGCGCAGCGGACCGCTGATCCGTCCGGCACGCGTGGTCGCGCCGACCACCGTGAACGGCTTGAGGCTCAGCCGGAGGCTTCGGGCGCTGGGCCCCTTGCCGATCATCACATCGAGCGCGAAGTCCTCCATCGCGGGATACAGGATCTCCTCGACCGCGCGGTTGAGGCGATGGATCTCGTCGATGAACAGGACATCACGCTCGTCGAGCGCGGTGAGGATCGCGGCCAGGTCCCCCGCCCGCTCGACCGCCGGGCCGCTGGTGTAGCGGACGTTGACCCCGAGCTCCCGGGCGATGATCGTGGCCAGGGTCGTCTTGCCCAGGCCGGGCGGCCCGTAGAGGAGGACGTGGTCCGCCGCCTCTCCCCTGCCCTTCGCTGCCTGGAGCAGCACCGACAGGCTCGCCTTGACCTCGCGCTGACCGATGTACTCGTCGAGCGTTCGAGGCCGGAGCGACCCTTCGACGGCGATCTCTCCGGGGTCCGCAGCGCCGGCCGCGAGGAGGCTGAGGGCATCGTCGCTCATCGCGCGAAGTCTAGCAGGATCGGGTCGGTTTGGTACAGATGTTCTATGTCTCCGTCAGCATGGCGCGGACCTCCGTCCGGGTGCCCCAAGCGGCGACGCCTGCCACCGGTGTCCTGCGTCACCGCCGATGCCGCCGGGATGCCATGATGCGGTCATGACGGACTTGTTCTCGATCGATCGAATGCTGGAGCTCCCGCGCCTGTCGTCGCTCCGGCTCAGCCCGGACGGCACCCGGCTCGTCGTCGCCGTTGGCAGCGTCGGCCCGGAGGGAACGCGGATGACGACGGCGCTGTGGCAGGTGGATCCCGCCGGGCAGGCGCCCCCGAGACGGCTGACGAGGTCGACAACCGGCGAGGGCGCGGAGCTCGCCTTCCTGCCCGACGGCTCGCTCCTGTTCACCTCGCAGCGGCCCGACCCGGATGCAAAGCCGGACCCGGACCGCAAGATCGCCGCGCTCTGGCTGCTGCCACCCGACGGCGGCGAGGCGCGGCTCCTGGCGGCTCCCGAGGGGGGCGTGTGCGGGCTGACGGCCGCGCGCGGCACGCCATCGATCGTGTTCGGGGCGCAGGTCCACCGGGGGACGAACGACTTCGCCGAGGACGCCTCGCGCGCCAAGGCCCGCAAGGAGGCCGGCGTCGAGGCGCTGCTGTTCGACGACTACCCAATCCGCCACTGGGATCACTACCTGGGGCCGCGCGTCCGGCGCCTGTACGCCGCGCAGGTTCCCGGCGGCGAGGCGCGGATCGACAACCCGCGGGACCTGGAGCCCGCGGTGACCGGGTTCACGTTCGAGGAGTCCGGCGCGGACATCAGCCCGGATGGCGCGCTCGTTGTCGCGATGCGTCGGCGCCCGGGAACCGTGCCCGAGACGTGGGACGACCTCGTCTCGTACGAGACCGCCGGTGGCCAGGCACACCAGCTGACGAAGGGTGACGCGGCGTATCACGAACCGGCAATCTCGCCCGACGGCCGGCACGTCGCCGCGGTGCGGTTGACGTACGCGACACCGGATTGCGCAGAGGCTGCCACGCTCGTGCTGATCGACCTCGAGACCCGGGAGCAGCGCACGCTGGCGGCGGCGACGGACCGGCGACCGGAGCATCCGACCTGGGGTCCGGACCCGTCCGCGCTCTACTTCGAGGCCGATGACGAGGGGCTGCGGTCCGCGTATCGCGTGGACCTCCCGTCCGGGGCCGTCACGCGGCTCACCGCAGCTGGCGCGATCACGGACCTCTGTCCCGCGCCCGACGAGAGTGCCCTGTACGCGCTGCAGTCCACGCTGGCCTCGCCGCCACGGATCGTCCGCATCGACGCTCACGCGGCCGACCAGGAGCCGGTCGCGGTCGCGAACGGGATCGACGAGCACGGGGTCACGCCACCCGGCGTCGTGGAGCGGGTCATCGCGCAGACGGACGACGGGACGCCGATCGGCGCTTGGCTGGTGCGACCCGCCACCGCGTCGGCCGCGTCGCCGGCTCCGCTCGTGGTGTTCGTCCATGGTGGCCCGCTCGGCACCTGGAACGCGTGGCACTGGCGCTGGAACCCGCACGTCCTGGTCGATCGCGGATACGCGGTCCTGTGCCCGGATCCGGCGCTGTCCACCGGCTACGGCCAGGCGATGCTCGACCGCGGTTGGGGCCAGTGGGGCGGCACCCCGTACGCCGACGTCATGACCAGCGTCGAGGCCGCGCTGGCGCGGCCCGACATCGACACCGGGCGGGTAGGCCTGATGGGGGGATCCTACGGCGGCTACATGGCCAACTGGGTGGCTGGCCACACGGACCGCTTCCGGTGCATCATCACCCACGCCTCGTTGTGGGAGCTCCTCGGGTTCCACGGGACCACCGATCACGGCCCGGCCTGGGAGCACGAGATGGGCGACCCGTACGCGGATCCGGCGGGCTACCTGCGCAACTCGCCACGCGAGCATCTGGCTGCGATGGCAGCGATACGGACGCCGATGCTCGTGATCCACGGCGAGCGGGACCATCGGGTGCCGATCTCCGAGGCGCTTACCCTGTGGACCGACATGCGCCGGCTGGGCGTGCCCGGCCGCTTCCTGTACTTCCCCGACGAGAACCACTGGGTGCTCAAGCCCCAGAACGCCCGGATCTGGTACGGCACGGTCCTCGCGTTCCTCGACGAGCACCTGCGCGGCGTGCCGTTCGAGGCCCCCGAGCTCCTGTAGCGGCCCACGCCGCGTCCCGGGTTACTCGCGGAGCAGCGTGCGCAGCGCCGCCTTGACGCGCTCCTCGAGCCCGGCCCCCAGGACCGGATCGGACACCGCCAGCCTTGACGCCTCGCGCGCCTCCGCCAGCGAGTAGCCCAGCGCCTGGAGCGCCGCCACGACCTCGCCCTCGGAGGCGCTGGCCACGGCGGCTGACGAGCCCGCGGCCACCCCCGCCGCCGACACCTTCTCCTTGAGCTCGAAGATGATCCGTTCGGCCAGCTTCCTGCCGATCCCCGGGATCGACACCAGCACCGCCTGGTCCTGCATCAGGATCGCGAGCTGCAGGTCGGCGGTCGGCCGCGATCCAACGATCGCCATGGCCACCTTGGGCCCGACGCCAGTGACGCTCAGCAGCAGGTTGAAGAAGCCGAGCTCCTCGGGCGTCCGGAACCCGAACAGGGCCTGCTGGTCCTCGCGAACCAGGTGGTAGGTGTGCAGCCTCAGGCGCCCACCGGCGGATGCCGACGCGAGCACCGACGGTGCCGCGAACACCCGGTAACCGATCCCACCGACCTCGATGACGAGTGAATCGGCGGCGATGGTGCCGACGGTGCCCTCGACGGAGGCGATCATGAGGGCGGCGCGCTCAGCGGGTACGTCGGACGGCGGCGGCGCGCCGCGACTTCGCCCCTGCCCCCGACCCGCGGGTCTCGCGTGCCAGCGCCTCCCGGACCGATCGCTCGTACGGGGTCTCGCCGCGCGCGATCGGGGCGACCGCCGCCCGATCCACCACGGTCGAGCGGGCGCCACCGTTGGCGCCGCGGTTGATCCGGTCACCGAGCCGCTCGGCGTTCGCCGCCGTCACCGCGATCGCCAGTGCGTCCGACGTGTCATCGGGCGTCGGCACCTCGGGGAGGTCGAGGATCACCGACACCATGCGGCCGACCTGCTGCTTGTCCGCGCCGCCGTAGCCGGTGACGCCCATCTTGACCTCGTTGGGCGTCGCCTCACGAACGGGGACCCCGGCCTGCGCTGCGGCGAGCAGCACCACGCCGCGCGCCTGACCCACGCCGAACGCGGTCTGCGCGTTGCGCGAGAAGAACACACGCTCGACCGCGACCAGCTCGGGGTGGTGCGTCTCGATCAGCTCGGCGACCAGGGCGTGAATGTCCCGCAGGCGATCCGGCATCGGCGTGTCGGCGCTGGTGGTCAGGCAGCCGTAGTCCACGGCACGCAGGCTGCTCCCCGTACGCTCCACGATCGCGTATCCGAGGGACGCCGTCCCGGGGTCGATCCCGAGAACGATCACCCGGCGACCTCGGCCAGGAGCTCCTCGGGGATGTCGACGTTGGCGGTGACGCGCTGGACGTCGTCGACGTCCTCGAGCAGCTCAACCAGCCGCATGGCCTTGCGCACGTGGTCGGCGTCAAGGGACACCGTCTGCTTGGCCAGCATCGCGTTCTCGGCATCGTCGACGTTCACGCCGGCCGCGTCGAGGGCCTTGCGCACGGCCTCCAGGTCGTGCGGCTCCGTGTAGATCTCGATCGGGTCCGACTCGCTGTCGACGTCCACGGCACCGGCGTCGATCGCGGTCAGGGCCACCTCGTCGGAGTCCGCGCCCTCCCGGGGCACCGTGATCAGGCCCCGAGGCTCGAACTGCCAGGCAACGGCGCCGCTACCCGCCAGCTGGCCGCCGGCCTTGGCGAAGATCGAGCGGACCTCGGCGGCAGTCCGGTTGCGGTTGTCGGTCGCCGCCTCCACGAGGATCGCCACGCCGCCCGGGCCGTAGCCCTCGTACACGATCTCCTCGTACTCCTCGGCGTCGCCTTCTCCGGTCGCCTTCTCGATCGCCCGCTTGATGTTGTCGGCGGGCATGTTGATCGAGCGAGCCTTGTCCATCGCGAGGCGCAGGCGGTAGTTCGCATCGGGATCGCCGCCGCCGGCGCGCGCCGCCACCGCGATCTCCCGCGCGACCTTGGTGAACATGGCGCTGCGCTTGGAGTCGTTGGCGCCCTTCTGGCGCTTGATCGTCGACCATTTTGAATGTCCGGACATCGGCGGCGAGTATACCGACTATCATCGGGGGAACGGGGTCGCGACCTCTGGTGCCCGAGCTCCAATCGTCCCGTCGGCCCGGGCGCGTCGCGATCGTCCGTGACCCTGCGCCCACCGCCACGCTCCGCCCGGGCCCCCGGTCGAGCGGCCTGACACCGAAGAGGTATCGCGCGCGATGACGTTGAAGAGTCATGACCTCGGCCACATCCGGAGCGTCGTGCTCGCCGGCCACGCCGGCGCCGGCAAGACGACCCTCGCGGAACAGGTGCTCTTTCGGGCCGGCGCGATCCCGCGGCTGGGCCGGGTGGACGACGGAACGGCCCACCTCGACTACGAGCCCGAGGAGCAGAAGCGCAACGAGTCGCTGAGCCTCGCCGTCGGGACGTTCGAGCACGGCGATCACGAGATCACGGTCGTCGACACGCCAGGCTATCCGGACTTCGTGGCGGAGATGATCGAGGGCTTCCACGCTGCCGATGCCGCGCTGCTGGTGATGGACGCCTCGGCCGGCGTCGAGGCCGGCCTGGAGAACGCCGTGTCGGTGGGTCGGGCCACGGGCACCGCGGCCTGCTTCGTGCTCAACAAGTGCGACCGTGAGAACGCGGATCCGGGCCGGGCGCTGGACGAGCTGCGGGCCGCCTTCGGCAACAAGATCGCCCCGCTCCACCTGGCGATCGGGGCGGCCGACACGTTCAGCGGCTACGTCGACCTGGTGCACCGCAAGGCGTACCGGTTCGAGGGCGGCGAGGAGGTCGAGGTCCCCGTTCCCGCTGAGCTCGCCGACGAGGTCGCACGCCGCCGCGACCAGCTGCTCGAGGCCGCGGCCGAGGCCGATGACGTGGTGTTCGAGAAGTACCTGGGCGAGGAGGAGATCACCGACGCGGAGCTCGACGCCTGCCTGCACAAGGGTGTGCGGGAATCGGTGCTGGCGCCGGTCGTCGTGGCATCGGCGGCCAAGGGCATCGGCCTGACGGCGCTGCTCGACGCGATCGTCCGCTACCTGCCGTCACCCGAGGAGGAGGGGCCCTACACGGCCACCAACAAGGCCGGCAAGGCCACCGAGGTGCCGGTCAAGGTCGACGGGCCGCTCCTCGTCCGCGTGTTCAAGACCGCAGCCGACCCGTTCGTCGGGCGGCTGACGTACCTCCGGGTCCTGTCGGGAACGCTGCACAGCCAGGGTTCCGTGTTCAACTCGACGAAGGGCGAGGACGAGCGCGTCGGCCAGCTGCTGTATCTCCACGGCAAGGAGCAGGAGCCGGCGTCGGAGCTGCGCGCCGGCGAGATTGGCGCGATTGCCAAGCTCGGCGTGACCGAGACCGGCGACACGCTCTCGACCCGCGAGGCGGCACTGCAGCTGCCCGCCATGGGGTTCCCCGAGCCCACCCTCCAGGTAGCCATCGAGCCCCAGTCCAAGGGCGATCTGGACAAGATGGGGCCGGCCATCCAGCGCATGCTCGAAGAGGAGACGACGGCCCGGGTCGATCGCAGCGAGACGGGCGAGCAGATCCTGCACGCCATCGGCGAGGCGCACGTGGCCGTCATCACCGAGCGCCTCAAGCGCAAGTTCGGGGCCGCGATCGCCACCCGCACCCCCACCGTCCCCTATCGCGAGACGATCCGCGGCAAGACCCAGGTCCACGGCCGGTACAAGAAGCAGACCGGTGGCCACGGCATGTTCGGCGACGTCTGGATCGAGCTCGAGCCCAACCCCGGTGCCGGTGTCGAGTTCGCCGACAAGGTCGTCGGCGGGTCGGTGCCCCGGGGGTTCTTCGGTGGCGTGGAGAAGGGCATCCGTGAGACGGCCGCGGAGGGCGTGTTCGCGGGCTACCCCCTGATCGACTTCAAGGCGACCCTCTACGACGGCTCGTTCCATCCGGTCGACTCCAACGAGCTCTCGTTCAAGATCGCCGCATCGATGGCCCTCAAGGACGGGGTGCTGCAGGCGCGGCCCGCGTTGCTCGAACCGATCATGTCGATCGAGGTTCGCGTGCCCGATCAGTACATGGGTGAGGTCAACCGCGACCTCAATGGCCGGCGCGGCAGGGTGATGGGCCTCGACACGGCCGATGGGATGCAGGTGATCTCGGCGCACGTGCCCCAGGCCGAGCTGTTCTCCTACGCGACCGAGCTGCGCTCGTTGACCGGCGGCCGAGGGACCTTCACGGCGAGTCTCGACCACTACGAGGACGTCCCCTCGTACCTGGCCGAGAAGATCGTCGAGGCACACCGCAAGGAGCAGTCCGAGGGCCACTAGGTGTAGGGACGGGTTCGAGCTCGCCGCGGCGGGCGCCGGCACCGACGCCGCCATGGATCAAGGCCGCCCCTACCAGCAGCGGCAGGGGCCTCGGTCAGAGCAGCCCGCGCCGGCTTTCACCCACCGCTTCGAGCGCTGCGGCCAGCCCGATCCGCCCCTCGTAGAGCGCCCGTCCGATGATTGCCCCGGCGCAGCCCAGCGCCTGAACCGCCAGCAGATCGTCGATCGACGCAATGCCGCCGGACGCGATGATCTCGCCCCGGTCGAGCTCGACCAGCATCCGGAGCAGCGCGAGATCCGGACCCTCGAGCTGACCGTCGCGGTCGATCGCGGTGACCTCGAACATGGTGATCCCCACCCCTGCGAGCATCTCGACGGCATCGATGGCCGGCAGCCCGGCCGCACCGAGGCGCCATCCCTCACCCAGCGCGAGACCGTCACGCACGTCGATCGAGCCGACCACGCGGTCCGACCCGTAGCGATTGACGATTGACACTGCGAACTCGGGATCACGCAGCGCCGCCGTCCCCACCGCGACCCTCGCCGCACCGGTTCCGAGCGCGCCCGCGACCGAGGCCAGCGTGCGCAGACCACCGCCGAGCTCCACGCGTGCGCGGCCGTGCACCTCCCCGACCACCGCGGCCGCGATGTCGAGCTGCTGCGGCTCCCCGACCCGCGCTCCATCGAGGTCGACCACATGCAGCCACGTCGCGCCGAGCCCGGCGAACCGGGCGGCAACCGACACGGGCTCCGTCCCGTAGGCCGTCTCGCGACCGAAATCGCCCTGCTCGAGGCGGACGACCGACCCGCCCCGCAGGTCGATTGCCGGCAACAGCTCGAACCCTGACACCGTCGCACTCGTTCCAGTTCTGCTAGCGTATTATCACGCTACTATGGTAGCATGGCGGCTGACGACCCCACGATCGGCCGTCGACGCAGTCTGGAGGCAGTCGAACCGGTGGCCGAGACCTGGCAAACGCCCGAGACCGATGCGCTGATCGGCGCCATTCTGCACCTCGATGACCCCGATGAGGCGGGCCGCTTCCTGCGCGACCTGTGCACCCTGGGCGAGCTGCACGCGCTCGCCCAGCGGTGGGCCGTGGTCCGCCTCCTCGACGAAGGGCTGCACTACGCGGAGATCTCCAAGCGGACCGGGGCCAGTACGGCCACGATCACCCGGATCGCCTCGTGGCTCAACCACGGCGAGGGGGGCTATCGGCTGATGCTCGACCGGCTGGGCGACGGCGCCCGGTCGGCCGAATCGGTCACCTACCCTCCCGGCCCCGAGCGATGAGGGAGCGTCTGCGTCTCGCCGTCCCCAACAAGGGCCGGCTGGTCGAGCCGACCCTGAGCCTGCTCCACGACGCGGGCCTCGTGTTCGAGGAGCACGACCGGAGTCTGGTGGCCCGGGTCCAGAACCATCCCCTCGACATCCTCTTCGTGCGCACCGGTGACGTGGTCGAGTTCGTTGGCGACAACGTCGCCGACATCGGGATCACCGGGATGGACATCCTCCAGGAGACCGGCGCCGAGCTTCCGGTGCTGCGCACCCTGGGCTACGGCACCTGCCGGCTGGCCGCTGCGGTCCCCACGGACTCCCCCTACGAGACGATCACCGATCTGGCCGGTGCTCGCGTGGCGACCTCGCACCCCGGGGTGACCCGCCGGTTCTTCGCCAGCCAGGGCGTCGCGGTCGACGTGGTGTCGCTGTCGGGGGCCGTGGAGGTCGCGCCCCGCCTCGGGCTGGCCGACGCGATCGTGGATCTCGTGTCCACCGGGCTCCACGCTGGCGATGAACGGGCTGCGAGCGATCGGCGACATCCTCGCCTCGCAGGCCGTCCTGATCGGTAACCCGGCCGCCACCCGGCAGCGAGCCCACGAGCTCGACGGCATCGTCGCCATGCTCGGCTCCGTCATCACCGCGCGAGGCCGCAAGTACCTGATGATGAACGCGCCGGCCACGCACCTCGCCGAGCTGGAGGCGCTGCTGCCGGGCCTCGAGTCGCCGTCCGTGATCCCGCTCGCGCACGCGGGCATGATCGCCATCCATTCGGTGGTCGGCGCGGACGAAGTCTGGGGGCTGCTGCCGCGGCTCAAGGCCGCCGGCGCTTCGGGGATCCTCGTGCTCCCGATCGAGAAGATCCTGTCGTGAGCGCCCTCGACACCGGCACGCCGGCCGCCCTCAGGCTTCGTCGCCTCGACCTGCGGGTCGGGGACCCGGGTGCCATCCGTGAGCGTGACGCCCTGTTCCGGCGCGGTGCGGTGGCGGACCCTGCCGTCCGCGAGGCGGCGCGCACGATCCTCGCCGACGTCCGCGAGCGTGGGTCGGCCGCAGTGCGCGAGGCCGGACGGCGGTTCGGCGGCGGGCGGCCGGACGGACGCCTGATCCTGGACCGTGCCGAGCTTCGCGCCGCCCGAGATGCGCTGGGGCGCGCGGAGCGCGCTGCGCTGGAGACCGCGATTGCCAACGTCCGGCGTTTCGCCGACGCGCAGCGGCCCAGGTCAACGAGCATCACCGTGATCCCCGGCGTCCAGCTCGAGCGTCGCTGGCTGCCATCGGCGCGCGTGGGTGCGTACGTGCCGGGCGGCTCGGCACCCTACCCCTCCTCCCTGGTCATGACCGTCGTGCCCGCCCGGGTGGCCGGTGTCGAGGCCGTCGTGGTTGCCTCGCCGGCGGACAGGAGCGGTGCGAACGACCCCGTTCTGCTTGGCGCCGCGGGCCTGCTCGACGTCGATGCGCTGCTGGTCGCCGGTGGCGTGCAGGCCATCGGCGCGCTCGCCTACGGGCTACCGGACGAGGGCCTCGAACCCGTCGACCTGATCGTGGGACCGGGCAGCACCTGGGTCACGGCGGCCAAGGTCGAGGTCGTGGGCGAGGTCGTGATCGACCTGCCGGCGGGCCCGTCCGAAGGGCTGGTTCTCGCCGATGCCACGGCGTCCGTGCCGATCGTCGCCGCGGACCTCATCACCCAGGCCGAGCATGGCGTCGACTCACCGGCCATCCTCGTCACGGCCGATGTGGCGCTGGCCGCCGCCGTCGAGGATGAGGTCCGCCGACGCCTCGCGACGGCGTCGCGCCGCGCCATCCTCATCCGCGCGCTGGCGAACCACGGCCTGATCGTGCTCGTGCCCGACCTCGAGGCCGGGATCGCGTTCGTCAATGGCTATGGACCGGAGCACCTGTCGGTCGAGGTCGACGATCCGGAAGCGGCGGTCGCCGCGATCCGCAACGCGGGGTCGATCTTCGTCGGCCGCTGGTCACCCGAGTCGGCGGGCGATTACGCGTCGGGAGCGAACCACGTGTTGCCCACGGGCGGCCTTGCCCGTGGCTGCGGATCCCTGGCGGTCGAGACGTTCGGCAAGTACAACCAGGTCCAGCGGATCACCCGCGAGGGGCTGGCCACCCTTCGGCCCGCGATCCGGACCCTGGCCGAAGCGGAGGGCCTGCTGGCCCATCGGGACGCCGTCGAGGTCCGGTTCGACGAGGAGGAGACGCAACCGTGAGCCCCAGCCCCGTCACCACCGCCTCGCCGACCAAGCCCGCCTCGTACAGCTGGGAGGCCACGGACGAGGCGGTCGCCGAGCGGTACGGGCTGCCTCTCGACCGGGTCATCCGGTTCGACCTCAACACCTCCCCCGCCCCGCCGCGGCTCCTCGGGGAGATGCTCGCCGCCGGAACGTTCGAGACCTCGCTGTCCGAGTACCCGCCGGGCGACTACCGGCGCCTGGTCGGGGCCGCCGCCGCCCGGTACGGCGTGGGCGAGAACGAGGTGGTCCCCGGAGCGGGTGCCGACGAGATCCTCGACATGTGCGTCAAGGCGTTCCTGCCGGCCGGGCGGGCCGCCGTCGTCCCGGTCCCCAGCTACGCCATGTACCGCGTGGTGACCGAGCAGCGGGGTGGCCGAATCGTGGCCGTTCCGCGGCTCGGACCCGACGGTGGCTTCTCCATCGACGTTGATGCCGTGCGAGCCGCCGCCCGCGACGCGGCGATGGTCTGGCTGTGCAACCCGAACAACCCGACCGGGGCGGAGGAGCCGCCGGGGACGATCGAGGCGCTCCTGGCCGGGATCGTGGCCGACGCCGGGGCTGATGGCCGGCAACCCGCCTGGGTCGTGATCGACGAGGCGTACGCCGAGTTCACCGGCCGCAGCTCGATCCCGCTGCGTGCGCGCTATCCCAACCTCGCGATCGTCCGCACGGCGTCGAAGGCGTACGCGCTCGCCGGGCTCCGGGTCGGCTTCGCCATCGCCGCCCCCGCGACCCTGGCGCGGATCGCCCTGTACCGCCCGCCGGGCTCGGTCGGCACCATCTCCGAGACCGTGGTCACCCGGGCGTTGCGCGATGGCGAGGAGATGCGCGAGAACGTTGCCCGGGTCGAGCGCGAGCGCGAGCGCCTCGCGGAGGGCCTGGCCGCAGCCGGCTGGCAGCCCTACCCGTCGGTGGCCAACTTCATCCTGTCCGATCTCGGCTCGCCGGGGCGCGCCGGCACGACCGCCGAGGCGCTCATGCGCCGCGGTCTGGTGCCGCGGACGTTCCCCGCCGGGCATTCGCTGGCGCGCTGCCTGCGGGTCACGGTGCGTGCGCAGGCCGAGAACGACAGGCTGCTCGACGCCGTTCGCGAGATCACGAGCACCGAATCGAGAGGATCGTCATGACCAGTCCGTTGGGCAGCCTCGAGGTGATCGAGCGTGCACCTCGTGGGGTGCGCGTGACGCGGCACACCCGCGAGACGGACGTGACCGTTTCCCTCGACCTCGACGGGACCGGCACGGCCGACGTCTCCACGGGCATCGGCTTCTACGACCACCTGCTGTCGTCCCTGGCGCACCACGGCCTGTTCGACCTGGAGATCTCGGCGACCGGCGACCTCCACATCGACGAGCACCACACCGTGGAGGACGTCGCCCTCGTCATCGGCGCGGCGTTCGCGGAGGCGCTGGGCGACCGGGCCGGCATCCGCCGTTTCGGCGACAGCTCGGTGCCCATGGACGAGGCGCTGGCCACGGCGGTGATCGACGTCGGCGGCCGACCGTATGCCGTCATCGACCTCCCGTTCCGGGCCGAGCGGGCGGGCACGCTGCCGCTCCAGCTCGTCGAGCATGCCCTCGAGGCATTCGCCCGCACGGCGGGCAGCACCCTCCACTGCCGCGGCACGGGGCGCAACGATCATCACCTCGCGGAGGCCGCGTTCAAGGCCCTCGGGCGTGCCCTGCGCGAGGCGTGTGAGCCGGATCCGCGCCGGATCGGCGTGGCCTCGACCAAGGGAGCCCTGGGATGAGTGACGGTCCGCTGGCAGCCGTCGTCGACTACGGCGCGGGCAACCTCGTGTCCATCGACCAGGCGCTGGCGACGGCCGGCGCCCAGGTCCGGTGCGTTACCCGCGGTGCGGACATCGACGGCGCCGACCTGCTGGTCGTCCCGGGCGTCGGGGCGGCGGCGCCGGCCATGGACCGCCTCGGGGCAGCCGGGTTCATCGAGCCGATCCTCGGCTGGATCGCCGCCGATCGCCCGTTCCTTGGCATCTGCCTCGGGCTCCAGCTCCTGTTCGAGGGCAGCGACGAGGACGGTGCCGGGACGCTCGGCGTGCTGCCCGGCCGGACGGAGCGGCTCGCCGACGCGCCGACCCTGCCGCATATCGGCTGGAACCAGGTGTCGCGGACGCGGCCGCATCCGGCATTCGACGGCATCGACGAAGGCGCGGACTTCTACTTCGTCCACTCCTACGTCGGGGTCCTGCCGGACCAGGACGACGAGGCGATCCTGGCCCGCACCACCCACGGCTCATCGTTCGTGTCTGCGGTCGCCCGCGGACGGCTCCTGGGCGTCCAGTTCCATCCCGAGCGGTCCGGCGTCGACGGCCTGCGCCTGGTGGCCAACGTGGTCAGGCTCGCGGCGGGCGAACGATCGCCGGCGACCCCGAGCTCGAGCGCAGCCTGATGCTCCGCCGGCGCGTCATCCCGTGCCTCGACGTCGCCCACGGCCGGGTGGTCAAGGGCACCCGGTTCGTCGACCTGGTCGATGCGGGCGACCCGCCCGAGCTTGCGGAGCGCTACGCACGCGAGGGGGCGGACGAGCTCGTCTACCTGGACATCACGGCCGCCCCGGAGGAGCGCGGCACGCTGCTCGACATCGTGGAGCGCACGGCGCGCCGCGCGTTCATCCCGCTCACGGTGGGTGGTGGCGTGCGCAGCGTGGACGAGATGCGCGACGTGCTCCGTGCGGGAGCTGACAAGGTCAGCCTCAACACCCGTGCGGTCGCCGAGCCCGACCTGGTCAGCCGGTGTGCGGCGCGGTTTGGCAGCCAGGCCGTGGTGGTGGCGATCGATGCGCGACGGGTGACCGGGGACGGTCCCCGCGATGCAGGCGGGAACGCCGTCGCGTCGGGCTTCGAGGTCGTCGTGCGCGGCGGCCGGGACCCCGTCGGCCTCGATGCGGCGGCCTGGGCGGTCCGGGCGGTCGAGCTCGGGGCCGGCGAGCTGCTGGTGACCTCGATCGACCGAGACGGGACCGGCGCGGGCTTCGACACCGATCTCCTGCGGGCCATCGCCGATCGGGTCGAGGTACCGGTGATCGCGTCGGGCGGCGCCGCCGGTCCGGCCGACTTCGTGGCCGCGGTCCGGGAGGGCGGCGCCGATGCGGTGCTCGCAGCCGGCATCTTCCACCGGCGTGAGGTGTCGATCGCCGACGTCAAGGCCGGGATGGCCGCTGCCGGGCTGCCGGTGCGAGGGATCCCATCGGAGGTCGCGGCGTGACGGCCACGCCCGGTCCCGTCGAGCTCGACCGTGGCCTCGATCCCGCCCGCGTCGCCTGGGGTCCGGATGACCTCGTGGCGGGCGTGGTCCAGGACGACACCGACGGTCGGGTCCTGATGGTCGGCTGGCTCGATACGGAGGCGCTGGCGGCCACCCTCGCGACCGGAGAGGTGCACTTCCACTCGCGCGCGCGCGGTCGGCTGTGGCGGAAGGGCGAGACCTCCGGCAACGTGCTCCGGCTGCGGTCGCTCGCCCTCGACTGCGACGGCGACGCGCTGCTCATCGGCGTCGATCCGGCCGGCCCCACCTGCCATCGCGGAACCCGCTCCTGCTTCGATGCCGACGGCGCACCGCCTGCCGGCGAGGTCACGGCCGCACGCCAGGGGTTCGCCTGGCTCGAGTCCCTGTGGGCGACGATCGCGGAACGCGCCGCGGAACGCCCGCCCGGCTCCTACACCGTCACCCTGCTCGACGGCGGCGTCGATCTCGCCGGGCGCAAGGTGGCCGAAGAGGCGACCGAGGTGCTGCTCGCCGCCAAGAACGACGAGGCGACCGAGGCCGCCGGTGCCGATCGGGGCGAGACCCGCGTGCTGATGGCGAACGAGACCGCCGATCTCGTGTACCACGCCATGGTGCTCCTCGCCGAGCGGGGCATGGGGCCAGCGGCCGTGATCGAGGTGCTCCGCGGCCGCCACGGCGACGCCGGCCGCGGCTGAGCGCGAGACCCGGCCCCGGCCCCCGGATCGCCGGCACCGATCGCCGGCCGGCGCCGGTGCGAACGTGACCTCGCTAGGGGACTCGCCGGACCCTGACGATCGCTCGCTGACGCTTGCCCACCCGCACCTCGAGCCACTCACCGTCGATGGCTGCCGGCGGCGGCGCCCCGGCGTCGGAAACGCGTTCGCCGTTGATCGTGATCGCGCCGCCCGCGACCAGCCGCCGGACCTCCCCGCGCGAGGGCGCGAGGCCGGCCTCGGCCAGCAGGGCGACGACCCCTTCGTCGACGGTGGCGGCCGCCACCTCGGGCCCCCGCGTCGCGGCATGGATCGTCGCCAGCAGCCCGGGGTCAACGACGGGCTCGCGCCGGAACAGCGCCTCCGACACGCGGACCGCCTCGTTGGCCGCGTCTTCCCCGTGAACCCGCGCCGTCACGTCGAGCGCGAGGCGCCGCTGCGCCTCACGTCCCTCCGGGTGCGCGACGATCTCCGCGTCCAGCGCCTCGATCTGTTCGCGCGACCAGAGCGTGAACCAGCGCATGTAGACGGGCACGTCGTGATCGTCGGCCTGGATCCAGTACTGGTAGAACGCGTAGGGCGTCGTCCGGTCCGCGTCGAGCCAGACCGACTCGCCCTCGTCGCTCTTGCCGAACTTGGCACCCGATGGGGCGAGCAGCAGCTTGTAGGCGATCCCGTGGGCCGGGCTCTGGTCGCGATCGGCGGCGTGCGTCCGGCGGATGAGCTCGAGACCGGCGGTGATGTTGCCCCACTGGTCCGCCCCGCCCATCTGCATCTCGACGCCATGCTCCCGGTAGAGGTTGGCGAAGTCGAACGCCTGGAGCGTCATGTAGCTGAACTCGGTGAACGAGAGTCCCCGGTCGAGGCGCTGCTGGACCGAGTCCTTGGCCAGCATGTACGGGACCGTGAAGTGCTTGCCGACGTCGCGCAGGTACTCGATCAGCGACAGCTCGCCCAGCCAGTCCATGTTGTTGGCCATCACCGCCTGCGACGGACCGGGCGAGAAGTCGAGGAAGCGCTCCAGCTGGGTTCCGATGGCGGCGACGTTGCGGTCGATCGTGGCGGCATCGAGCAGGTTCCGCTCCGACGACCGCCCCGAGGGATCGCCGATCATCCCCGTGCCACCGCCGACCAGCGCGATCGGCTTGCCACCGCGTTGCTGGAGCCGGATCAGCCCGAACACTGGTACCAGGTGCCCGACGTGGAGCGAATCTGCGGACGGATCGAAGCCGTTGTAGGCGGCGATCCTTCTTCCCGTCGCCAGCCGCTCCGCCAGCCCGGGTGTGGTGGCGTGCAGGATGCCCCGCCACTCCAGCTCCTCGAGGAGCCCGGCAAGGCCCGGCGCGTCGCCCTGGGCGACAGGCCCCATCCTCGTCCCGGCCGCCATCAGCGGGGCTCCGGTCGCGGTCGCAGCGTCACAGACACGGTGCCGGAACCGTCGTGGGACCGGCCCGGCGGGGGGATCGGGCTTCCATCCCCCGCATGGTATCGTTCCGCCCGCAATGCAGACCAGCCTCGCCCGGAGGCAGCGGCAGCGCCGGCTCGGCAACCGCCGCCCCCGCGGCAGCGGAGCCGCCCGAGCGGCCGCCATCACCCTTCCGCTCTTCCTGTTCGGGACGCTCGTGCTGCTCGGCACAGCCGGCGCGATGGGGTCCGTGGCGGCGTACACGTACCTCTCGAAGGACCTGCCGGATCCCAAGCAGGCGTTCGAGCAGATCACGTTCACCTCGCAATCGGCGGTCTACGACCGCACGGGCAACGTCCTGCTGGCCAAGCTCGGAGACGACCGCCGCGACGTGGTGACGTTCGACCACATCCCGCCCGCCCTGGTGGACGCCACGACGGCGGTCGAGGACAAGACCTTCTGGGACAACTCCGGGTTCGATCCGCTGGGCTTCGTCTCGGCGGCCATCGACACGATCAACGGCAACGACCGGGGCGCCTCGACGATCACGCAGCAGCTCGTCCGGGCGCGGCTGCTGCCCGAGAGCGCGTTTGCCGAGGGCGTCTACATCCGCAAGGCAAAGGAGATCATCCAGTCGATCCGCCTGACCGAGGCGTACCCCGGAACCGCCGGCAAGCAGGCGATCATGGAGAACTATCTCAACCAGAACTTCTACGGCAACCGCAGCTACGGGGTCGCCGCCGCCGCGAAGAGCTACTGGCGCAAGGACCTCAAGGACCTCAGCCTGGCCCAGATGGCGCTGCTCGCGGCCATCCCCCAGTCGCCCACCCGGTTCGACCTGGTCAAGAACGCCATGGCGGAGACGTACACCGACGCCAAGGGCAACGAACAGACGCATCTCGTGGTGCCGCCGACGAGCGAGGTCGTCCAGCGCCGGAACTTCATCCTGGACCTGATGAAGACGCGCAGCGTGCTGACGTCGCACCCGTTCACGTTCGATGGCCAGCAGTACCCCGCCTACACCGAGGCCGACTTCGAAGCCGCCAAGACCGAGCCCGTCATCCTCGCCTCGCAGGCCGCGGACACGTGGCGGGCACCTCAGTTCGTGTGGCAGGCGCGTAACGAGCTCGGACAGATCCTGTGCGGCGATCCCACGCAGTGCCAGAAGATCGACACCGGCGGCTACAAGATCATCACGACCCTCGACTACGACATGCAGCGCAAGGTCGAAAAATGGGTCTACGCGGCCGCCGTGATCCCCCAGGCGAAGAGCCCTACGGCGCTGCTCAAGGCGCGCGGGATCCAACGCAGCCAATGGTCCTGGATCCTGTGCCTGCGGCCCCATGCCGGCTGCACCCTCTCCAAGAACGCCCACGTCCACAACGCGGCGGCGGGCGTGGTCGATTACCGGACCGGTCAGATCCTCGCGTACGTCGGCTCCGCAAACTACAACGGCAGGGCCACCAAGAAGCTCCAGCCCCAGTTCGACGTGCTCTCGGACGGCTGGCGCCAGACGGGTTCGGCGACCAAGCCGCTCATCTATGCCACCGGGATCGAGGACCGCACGTTCACGGCCGCCTCGATGTTCATGGAGGTCGTCACGAACTTCGCGTCCTCCGGGGCCAAGCCGTACGAGCCGACCCAGGACGACGGCCTGGAGCGGGGGCCCGTCCGGCTGCGCGAAGCGCTCCAGTACTCGCTGAACATCCCGGCCGTGAAGGCCGGCATCCTGATCGGGCTCGACCATGAGCTCAGCCGGTTCCGGGACTTCGGGCTCGAGTTCCCCAGCGGAACGGCGCCCGTGATCTCGCAGAGCCTGGGGACGCTGGTAACGCACCCGATCGAGTTGGTCAGCGCGTTCGGCGCGATCGCCAACGGCGGGGTGCTGATGCCGCGCACGACGATCCTCAAGATCCTGGACTCGTCCGGCAACCAGGTGTGGCCGTTGCCCGGCGTGAAGGTCGCCGGGACGCGCGTGATCTCCCATCAGACGGCGTACATCATCACCGACATCCTGTCCGGCAACACCAACCCCAAGATCAACCCCTACTGGGCCGAGTGGAAGGTCACCGACGGCGTGAGCTCATCGGTCAACCGCCCGGCCGCTTACAAGACGGGCACCACCCAGGACACTCGCGACGTGCTCGCCGCCGGCTACCTGCCACCGCCCGCCGACCCGTCGCTCCCGGGCCTCGTGGTCGGCGTGTGGATGGGCAACTCGGACAACACGCCGACAGGCGCGATCTCGCTCGGGTCCTCGGCGCCGCTGTGGTCGACGATCATGTCCGACATCTCGAAAGGGATGCCGATCGACCGGTTCGCCCGCACCAAGCCCAAGGGGCTGGTCACGGCCAAGGTCGACGCGTTCACCGGCCTGAAGCCCGGCCCGACCACCACGCGGACCGTCAGCGAGCTGTTCCTGCCGGGCACCGGGCCGGCCAGCTCCGCAGGGACCACGGTGACACTCGACATCGACGCGGCGACGGGCAAGCGGTGGCAGGACGGTTGTGTCGGGCCGATGGTCACCAAGAACTTCATCGACCTGAGCAAGATCGAGCCCATTCGGAGCTGGCAGAAGGCGGATGCCGCCTGGCAGGCACGCGCGGCCCGGGGCCCTGGTGTCTCCGGTGGCCCGCAGCATACGAGAACGTCGTACTTCTACGAATACTACGGCTTCATGCCGTTCGGTCGATCCTGGGGTGGCCAGTTCGCCCCCACCGGGACGTGTCCGCTGGCGCCGCCGTCGCCGTCGATCTGCGTCTCGACCGACCCGCTCTCGCCGTGCCCGTCGCAGCCGGCGATCAGCCCTGAGCCGACGGTGCTGCCGGGGCCGGGCCACGGGAACGGGAACGGAAACGGGCCGACACCCGCGCCCTGAGGCGCACGGGCGCTGCGGACACCGGTAGCTGCCATCCGGACGGACGTGATCACAGGCGGATGATCGTCGCGCCGTCCCCGCCCTCGCCGCGCTCGCCCGGGCGGAAGCTCCGCACCAGGGGGTGGGACGTCGCATGGTCGCGCACCGCGTCCCGCAGGGCACCGGTGCCCAGGCCGTGGATGATCGTCACCTGGTCCATCCCCGCCAGCGACGCGTCGTCCAGGTAGCGTCCGAGCGCATCGAGCGCCTCATCCACCCGGGCGCCCCGTAGATCGAGCGACGAGGCAACAGTCCGGGCCCTCGACAGCCGCAGACCGCCGATGCCCGACGCTTCGCCTGTGCCGCCCCGAGCCGACGTGCCTGCGCCCGTGAGGGTGGCCGGGGATCCGGCGCGGTCGGCTTCGAGGGGTCCGGTCGCGGGCTCCAGGTCCTCGACGGCCACCGAGACCCGCATGCCGCCGGCTTCCAGGGTCGCCCGCGCGCCGCCCCGATCCAGCGCCGCGATCCGTCCCTCCCAGCCGCCGCTCCGGCTTCGCGCTCGATCGCCGGGTTGCCACGTTCGAGGGATTGCCGGGACAGGCGGCGGCGTTTCCCGGGTCGCGCCCGGCAGTCGCTCCAGGGTCCGGTCGGCTCGCGCGAGCGCCGCGTCGATGGCCGGGGCAGTGATCGTCTCGCGCTCGAGTCGGCGGCGGACACCCGCGACGTCCTGCCGAAGCCCGTCCACCAGCCGCTGGGCCTCCTCGCGGGCGGTCCGGACGGCATCATCCCGCTCGCGCCGCGCCCGTCGCCGCTCCTCGTCGGCTGCTCGCAGCGCATCCGACGCCTTCGCGTCGGCGGCCCGGGCCCGCTCCACCGCCTCCGCGATCTCGCCCTCCTGACGGCGGATCGAGGCCAGTGTCGCCTCGAACGCCTGCTGGTTCTCCGACAGACGGCTGCGGGCGTCGACGACGATCGCCTCGGGCAGGCCGAGCCGCTCGGCGATCGCGAACGCCTGGCTGCCGCCGGGCAGGCCGATGCTGAGCCGATAGGTCGGGGTCAGGGTCTCGAGGTCGAACTCGACCGAGGCGTTGCGCGCGGCCGGCGTCTCGTGCGCGTAGACCTTGATCTCGGCGTAGTGGGTGGTGGCCGCGATCAGCGCGCCGGAGCGGATGAAGTGGTCGAGCAAGGCCTGGGCAAGCGCGGAGCCCTCGGTCGGGTCCGTCCCCGCCCCCAGCTCGTCGAGCAGGACCAGGGTCCGGGGCCCTGCGTGCTCGACGATCCGGATGATCGAGCGCAGGTGACCCGAGAACGTGGACAGGGACTGCGCGATCGACTGCTCGTCGCCGATGTCGGCGAACACGTCGCGGAACACGGGCAGCTTGGATCCGGCCTCGGCCGGGACGTGCAGCCCGGCCTGGTGCATCAGGGCGAGCAGCCCGAGCGTGCGCAGGGCAACCGTCTTGCCGCCCGTGTTGGGGCCCGTGATGACCAGCGCGGTGTAGCCGTCGCCCAGGCGGACGTCGATCGGCACGACATGACCGCTGAGCCCGGGGTGGCGCGCAGACAGCAGCACGATCTCCGTCCGGTCGGCCGGTGCGGGACGGATGCCGTCGAGCTCGGCAGCGAGCTGCGCCTTGGCCGCCCAGAAGTCGAACTGCGCGAGCGCCTCGAGCGTCTCGCGCAGCAGCGTGGCGTTGGCAGCGACCAGCGCGGACAGCTCGTCGAGGATCCGCCCCTCCTCCTCCTCGACCGCGGACTGTGCCTCGCGCCAGGCGTTGCCCAGCTCGACCACCACCAGCGGTTCGACGAACAGCGTCTGCCCGCTGCCGGAGGCGTCGTGGACGATGCCCTTGACCCTGCCTCTCGCCTCGGCCCGGATGGGGACCACGTACCGCCCGTTGCGCAGGGTGACGATCGGCTCCTGGAGGGCCCCTCCCAGCTCCGACCCGACCAGGGAATCGAGCCGCCGCCGCAGCCGGTCGTAGGCGATCCGCACGGCGGCGCGCAGTCCGCCGAGCCGCGGCGAAGCCGTGTCCAGCAGCTCGCCGGCAGGATCGAAGCTCCGGGTGAGCGTGCTGCGGAGCGCCGGCAGCGGATGGACCCGGCGGCCCAGCTCGCGCAGGAGGGCGCGCCGCTCGTCGGCGAGCGCCGTGGCCAGGCGCGTTGCCGCATCGAGCGTCTCCCCGATCTCGAGGAACTGCCCGGCGTCGAGCCGCCCGCCCCGGACCGCGCGGCCGACCGAGGGGTCGATGTCGTGGGCGGCGCCGATCCCGACCCCCGGCCGCTCCTGGAGCAGCTCGCGCGCCTGGTCGGTCTCGTCCAGGCCACGCGCAACGATCACCGGGTCGGCCGACGGCTCCAGCGCCCGGGCCAGGCGCTGCGAAGGAAGGAACGAGGTGTGTTCTGCCAGGCGCTCTCGGACGGCAGGGAACTCGAGCAGCGCGACCGAGCGTGTGTCCATCGGGTGCCGGGTGCCGGTCAGCCGTTCCGGCGCGGCCTGCTCAGCGATGGGCTGCCGGCAACCACCAGCCGCCACGGAACGCTGACCCAGGGCTCGCCCGCGTAGCCGATCCCGACCCGGGGCGTGGCGACGACGGTCGGCGGCGGTTCACCATCCGGCGGCAGCTCGAGCCGCAGCCGAGAGCGGGCGTCGCACAGGTCGATGCCGTCACACGAGCGGTCGATGTCGAAGGCAGCCGTCAGCAGGCCTGGCCCAGCCGCCAGGCGGGCGTCGGGAACGGGGCGGGCAGGAGCGACCGGACGCTCGGATGCCGCCTTGCCGCCGACCGCCGCGGCGCGCGCGCTCGCGCGCCGCACGCATGGCCGGAATGCCCTCGAGCGGCTCGATCGCGCGGATGAGCAGCGCCGCCGGACGCGAGGCTGGTTCGGTGACGACATTGAGACAGTGATACATGCCGTAGACAAGGTACACGTAGGCGACGCCCGGCCGGCCGAACATCACCCGGTTGCGTGGCGTCGGTCCCATTCGCGCGTGCGAGGCGCGATCCGTCTCGCCGATGTAGGCCTCCACCTCCACGATCCGCCCGGCTCGTCGGCCCGGGGTCGGAGGCCCCTGACGCCGCCCCCAACGAGGGTTCCGGCTCGCGGACGAGGCGGGCGCCGAGCAGGGCGCGCGCGGCTTCGAGCGTGGCTCCCGCCAGCCGCTCCCGCCGAACGGTCCGGTTGCCCGTCGGTGCGGCACTGGTTCCCGGTGCGGTGGCCGGGACGTCCGATGATCGCGGTGCGAGGGAGGGCGGAGGGCGACCCCGGGTTCCGCCGGGCGTCACTTGCCGTACAGCGCCCGCACCGAGGTCGGGATCAGAAAGCCCGTGACGGTGATGAACCCCGGGATCATCGTCTCGTGCAGCAGGGTGCCCGTGCCGGACCCATTGACCGTCTCCCAGAACGAGCGCAGGAACCCGATCTCGTCCGGGTCCTGAGGCAGGTTCGTGTACAGGAAGTACTGGTCGAGGATGATCACCACGAACATCAGCAGCAGGAAACCCTGCAGGATGCCGACCACGCCACCGAGGATCTCGTCGACGACCGGGTAATCGGTGAACAGGGGGGCCTTGCGATACGTGCCCTGGATGATCAGGGTGAACGCGACGACGCCGGCCACGAAGATCGTCAGGAAGCCCAGCATCACCGAGTACTCGCGTGGGAACTGCTCCCAGTTCTGGGCCAGGAACCCGCCCAGCCACGCGTCGTTGAGCTGGGCTGCCAGGAAGAACGAGAACACGATCGAGGCAGTGCCCACGACCCGCCGGACCGTCCCCTGGATGAAGCCCGCGACGAACCAGCCGAACAGGTAGAGCAGGACCACCACGTCGAACACGTTCAACGCGCTGAGGAAGTCCGAGACGTTCACCCACCCAACCTCATGACGGCCACCCCCGATCGCCCGGCCCTCGCTCGGCCCAGGCCTGCGGCGAAGGGTAGCAGCGCGCGCTCGGGCCCCGCAACGCGTTGTGACCGCGTTCGGGCGCGCTGTGGTGCACCGACGCCCACGCGGGACGACCGCTCACGCCGCAGCGCGGGCCCGCCATAGCCCGGGGCTGTCGGGTATCAGGTGCGCAGTCGCCCGCCCAGCGCGTGGATCGCGCGAACGACCGAGGCCAGGGCGTCGTCCACCTCGCCCTCGGTGAGGGTGCGGTCGGAGGCCGCGAACGAGAGCCGGATCGCCAGGCTCTTCTCGTCCTCCCCCAGGGGAGCCCCGCGGTACACATCGAACAGCCGCGCCTCGCGCAGCAGCTCACCCGCCGCCCCGGCGACCACCTCGGTCACGGTCGCCGTCGTCGCCGATTCGGGAACGACGACCGCGAGGTCACGCCCCACCTCCGGGAACCGGCCGATCTCCGGGGCTCGCTCGGACTCGAGGCGACCGGCCGACAGGCCCTCGATCGCGACCTCGGCGACGACCACGCGCTCCTGCGTCCGCAGGTCCCAGGCCTCCACCAGATCCGGGTGAAGCTCGCCGACCAGGGCGTCGAGCCGGTCCGGGATGGACACGCGCGCGGTTCGACCCGGGTGGAACTGCGGCTCCCCGGCCTCGGGAACATAGCGGGGGCGTCCGAGGCCGAGCCGGTGCGCGAGCAGTTCGAGCAGCCCCTTGGCGTCGTCGAGGTCATACGCCCGCCGCTCCCGGTTCCAGGCCGGCGTCTCCGCCGATCCGGTGAGCGCAAACGCGAGCCGCCACCATTCGCGCGGCTGGTCGCCGGTTCGCGCGTAGCCCTTGCCCACCTCGAACACCGCCACATCTTCGGTCCCGTGGCGCAGGTTCACACCGACCACGTCGAGCAGGCTGCCGAGCAGGTTCCGACGGAGCAGCGAATGGTCGCGCGAGAGCGGGTTGGAGACGGCGATCGGGTCACCGCCCGCCAGCGGGTCCCCGGCGACCGAGGCCACGGGGCGGCGGAGTGCGAAGGTCTCGATGTGACGCGGCGACACGAGCGCCGTCGTCACGACCTCGGTCAGGCCCGCGCCGGCGAGGGTGTCCCGAACGAGCTCCCGAACCTCGAGCGGCGACGGGCGGAACGCCGGCATCTCCGTGTCAGGCCGCACCGAGGGGATCAGCTCGTAGCCGTGGACCCTGGCCACCTCCTCGGCCACGTCCGCCTCGATCGCGAGGTCGCGTCGCCAGGTGGGGACGACCGCGGTCACCGCGTCCCCGGCCCCGGCAGGCACGCTCAGGGCCTGCGGATCGAGCGACACGACCACAGGATCGCCGGCGCCGGCCGGCTCGGTGTCGACGCCCACCCGGGCCAGCAACGCGCGCTGCTCGTCGGCGGACAAGGCCGTTCCCAGCAGCCGGTTGACCCGGGCGGGCCGGAAGGCGACTCGCTGTCGCTCAGGCTCGATCGGCGCCGTGTCCACGCGGCCGGTCGCGATCTCGCCCCCTGCCCAGGCCCTGACGAGCTCGGCCGTGCGGTCCGCACCGAGCCGGGCGAGGCGCGCTTCCTGGCCCTTCTCGAACCGGCTGCTGGCCTCGGAGCGAAGACCCAGCCGCTGCGCGGTGCGGCGGATGTTGACCGGGTCGAAGATCGCCGATTCGATGGCGACCTCGGTCGTCGCGTCCGAGATCTCGGAATCCGCGCCGCCCATGACCCCGGCAAGACCGAGCGCGCCCGCCGGATCGGCGATCAGCAGGGTCTCGTCGGTCAGCTCGCGGTGGACGTGATCCAGGGTCTCGAGCCGCTCCCCGGGGATGGCGCGGCGGACGACGATCCGCGCCCGGCCCTCGGCATCGGGATGCACCCGTCCCCCGTCGAACGTATGGATGGGCTTGCCCAGCTCGAGCATCACGTAGTTGGACGCGTCGACAACGTTGGATACCGGTCGCTGGCCGGCAGCCAGCAGCCGCATCTGCACCCGGTCGGGCGAGGGCCCGATGCGACACGCCGCTCACCCAGCGGCCCGACGAACCGCGAGCACAGGTCCGGGTCGCGCACCTCGACCGCCAGGCGCTCGGCCGTGGACGGCCCGCTCCCCTCCTCCACCTCGATCACCGGCATCCGCGCCTGCTGGCGGGTCGCCGCAGCCACCTCGCGCGCCAGCCCGACGATCGAGAGCGCGTCACCGCGGTTGGGCTTGACGTCGACGTCGAGGACGACATCACCGTACAGGTCGGCCAGCGGCACGCCCAGCTGCGTGTCGCCGGGCAGGATGAGGATGCCGTCGGCGTCGCCGGTGAGCTGGAGCTCGTCGCCCGAGCACAGCATCCCGTTGGAGACGACGCCCATCTTCTCGGCGCGCTCGATGCGGCGGTTGCCGGGCAGCACCGCCCCGGGCAAGGCCACCGGGACTCGCTGCCCGGGGGCGATGTTGGTGGCCCCGCACACGATCGAGAGCGGCGGCCGACCGTCGTCGAAGGTGACCGTGGTCAGCGAGAGCCGGTCGGCGCGAGGGTGCTTCTCGACCGTCAGCAGCTCGCCGGTGACGACGCTCTGCCAGTCGGCGCCCCAGCGCTCGATGCTGCTGACCTCCATGCCCAATAGGGTGAGGCGCTCGGCCAGCTGCTCGGGGGTCAGCTGGACATCGACGAACTCGCGCAACCAGGAGAGCGGCACCCTCATCGGAAGGCCTCCAGGAAGCGCAGGTCGTCCTCCATGTACAGGCGCAGGTCCACGACCCGGTGACGCAGGTTCGCGATCCGTTCGACGCCCATCCCGAATGCGAACCCCTGGTACCGCTCGGGGTCGATGCCGCCGTAGCGGAGGACGACCGGATGGACCATCCCCGCCCCGAGGATCGTCATCCAGCCCGTGCGCGAGCAGGCGGGGCATCCCGTCCCGTTGCAGATGACGCACAGGATGTCGAACGCGACCGACGGCTCGGTGAACGGGTAGTAGCCGGGGCGGAACCGGGTCGCCCGGTCGGCGCCGAACATCGCGTGCGCGAACTGGTCGAGCAGACCTTTGAGGTCGGCAAGCGAGGTGCCCTCGTCGACCATCAGGCCCTCGACCTGGAAGAACTCCGAGCCGTGGCTGGCATCGACCGCCTCGTACCGGAAGCAGCGCCCGGGCAGCAGGGCCCGGATCGGCGGCCGCTCCTGGTGCATCACCCGGATCTGGCCGGGGCTGGTGTGCGTTCGCAGCAGCCGGTTGTCGAGGTCGAGGTAGAGCGTGTCCCACAGGTCCCGGGCCGGGTGGTCGGGCGGGATGTTGAGCATCTGGAAGTTGGTCAGATCATCCTCGATCTCGGGGCCCTCGTAGACCACGAACCCGAACTGCGCGAACACGTCGGCGATCTCGCGCGCCGTCTCCACGATCGGGTGCAGGCTGCCGCGACGGATCGGGCGGCCCGGGGTGGTGACGTCGATGGCTTCGGCGGCCAGCCGGGCCGCCAGCTCCGCGCCACCGAGGCGCGCGCGGGCGTCGGCCAGGGCCGCCTCGATCGCTGCCTGGACCTGGTTGCCGATCGCTCCGACCTTGGGCCGGTCCTCCGGCGGCAGCGCCCCGATCCCGCGCAGGACGCCCTTCAGCTCGCCCTTCTTGCCCAGCACCTCGATCTGGAGCACGTCCAGGGCGGCAGTGTCCGGAGCGACTGCCGCCGAGGCAAGCGCTCGGTCTCGGAGGGCGTCGAGGTCGCGGGTGAGCTGGGCGAGATCCATCAGGTTGGCGGTCCTTGAATCACGAACCCCCGAGCGTCAACGACGCCGAGGGTTCGCGATGGCCCTTCCGGGGACCGAGGCGACGCTCTCGCGAGCCATCGGTCCGAGGATTGTCAGGCGCTGCGGGCGACCTCGGCGATCCGGCCGAAGGTCGTGGCGTCGCGAACGGCGATGTCCGCGAGGATCTTCCGATCGAGGGCTACCCCGGCCTTCTTGAGCCCGGCGATCAACTTGCCATAGGTGGTGCCGTTGAGCCGTGCGGCCGCGTTGATCCGGATGATCCACAGCTCGCGCATGTCGCGCTTGCGCTGCTTCCGGTCCCGCGTCGCGTACGCCAGCGCATGCAGCTGCGCTTCGCGCGCGGGCTTGATCAGCTTGCGGCGGGTACCCTTCCGGCCCTCGGCCGACTTGAGCAGGCGCTTGTGTCGCTTGTGGGCCGTGACTCCCCGCTTGACGCGTGCCATCGCTCGCCCCTACAGATACGGAAGCAGCCGGCGGAGCTGCTCCTGGTGCTCGGGACCGACGATGGCCTTGCCCGCGTAGCGGCGGGTGCGGCGCGACGACTTGATCTCGAGGTGATGGCCCCGCCACGACTTGACGCGCACGAACTTGCCGCTGCCGGTGACGCCGACGCGCTTCTGGGTCCCCTTGTGGGTCTTCATCTTCGGCACGCTGGCCTCACTCTCCTGCTGGCGTAACCTCGGCCGCCTGGGCCGGCGGCGTTGGCTGCTGGCTCACCGCGGCTGTTGCCGTCTGTTCCGCGACTTCGGCGACCTCAGGGGCTTCCTCAACCTCGGCGGCTTGCTCAACCTCGCGGCGCCGCTGCTTCCTCAACCTTGGTTCCCGGGATGCGGTGCTCGTGGACCCGCGGCTTGTGCACCGAGGCGAGCGTCATGAACATCGACTTGCCCTCGAGCACCGGCGTGCGGTCCACGGTGCCGTGATCCTTCACGGCATCGCCGAACCTCGCGAGGAGGCCCCTTCCGAGCTCCGGGTGCGTGAGCTCCCGGCCCCGGAACCGCACGGTCACCTTGATCCGATCGCCATCCTCGAGGAACTCGATCGCTCGGTGGACCTTGGTCTCGAAGTCGCCCGTACCGATCTTCGGCGACAGGCGAACCTCCTTGAACTCGACCGCCCGCTGCTTCCGTTTGGCCTCTTTCTCGCGCTTCGTCAGCTCGTACTTGTACTGCCCGAAATCGAGAAAGCGGACGACCGGAGGAGCCGCAGTGGGCGCCACCTCCACGAGGTCGAGCCCCCGGTCCTGCGCCATCGTCATGGCCTGCGGCGTCGGCATGACACCGAGCTGCGAGCCATCCTCGTCGACAACCCGGACCTGGGGGACTCGGATCATCTGATTGACACGCAGGTCTCGGCTGATGACGTGGTCCCTTTGTTCGAACGGTATTTGGGTGTGTGGCGCGTGCGGGAAGGCACCCGGCGCGGTCGCCGCGGGAGGATAGCACACGCGTTCTCGGGGTCGCAATGGAGTGGACCGCCGGAGTGACGGTCCCGCGGCGGATCAGCCGAGACGTCGCTCCCGGGCCTCGTCGGCCAGCCTGGTAGCGAGGCCGGCCCAGGTAACGCCCTGCTCCTGCGACCCGTCGCGCCGCCGGACCGACACCGTCCGCGCCTCGACCTCGCGGTCCCCGAGGATCAGCATGTACGGCACCTTCTGCCCCTGCGCCAGCCGGATCTTGTTCTGCATCCGGTTGTCGGAGTCGTCCACCTCGACGAAGCGCAGCCCGCCCTCGCACAGCACGCCCGCCAGCTCGTGCGCGGCCTCCAGGTGCCGGTCGGCGATCGGGATCACGACCGCCTGGACCGGCGCGATCCACAGCGGGAACGCGCCGGCAAAGTGCTCGATCAGGATCCCGATGAACCGCTCCAGGGAGCCGTAGATCGCCCGGTGGATCGCCATCGGACGCTTCGGCTGACCGTCCTCGTCGATGTAGGTCAGGTCGAAGCGCTCCGGCAGCATCGTGAGGTCGATCTGGATCGTCGCCATCTGCCACTCGCGGCCCAGCGCGTCGTCGATGTAGATGTCGATCTTGGGCGCGTAGAACGTGCCGTCCTTGGGCTTGGTGACGTAGTCTCCGCCCACCCGGTCCAGCGCCTCCTTCGTCTGCCGCTCGGCGAGATCCCAGAGGGCCGGGTCGCCGATCGCCTTGTCGGGCCGGGTGGCGAACGCGAACCGGGGCCGGAGCCCGAACCAGCCGAACGCCGTGTTGACCTCGCCGACGAGCGCCTCGATCTCCGCGGTGAGCTGGTCCGGCCGGACGTAGACGTGCGCGTCGTCCTGGATGAACTGGCGCACGCGGGTCAGGCCCGACAGTGCGCCGGAACGCTCGTTGCGGTGCAGCCGGCCGTACTCGCTGAGCCGCAGGGGCAGGTCCCGGTACGAGCGCAGATGGCTGCGGTAGATGAAGGTCGATTCGGGACAGTTCATCGGCTTGAGCGAGAACTTCTGGCCCTCGGACTCCACGATGAACATGTTGTCCGCGTAGTGGTCCCAGTGGCCGGACTGGCGCCACAGCCGCTCTGACACGACGATCGGCGTCGAGACCTCCTGGTACCCGCGGGCGTCCTGGAGCTCGCGCATCGCCGCCTCCAGCGTGCGCCAGATCCGCTGGCCCTTGGGGTGCCAGAAGGCCGACCCGGGCGAGACGTCGTGGAAGCTGAACAGATCGAGCTGCACCCCCAGCTTGCGGTGGTCGCGCTTCTTCGCCTCCTCGCGCCGTTCGAGGTACAGGGCCAGGTCGGCCTGCGTCTCCCAGACCGTGCCGTAGATTCGCTGGAGCATGGGGCGCTTCTCGTCGCCCCGCCAGTACGCTCCCGCGACGGAAAGGAGCTTGAACGGCCCGATCTTCCCGGTGGACGCCACGTGCGGGCCCTTGCACAGGTCCCGGAACGGGCCGTGCTCGTAGAAGCTGACCGGGGGCATCGGCTCGCCCGACTCGGCGGCCTTCCGGGCCAGGTCGTCGAGGATCTCGACCTTGTACGCCTGACCGGCACCCTCCTCGATCGCGCGGCCCTCCTCGAACGGGACCTCACGGCGCACGAACGGGTGATCGGCCGCGATGCTCTCCCGCATCCGCCCCTCGATCGCCTCGAGGTCGTCCGGGGTCAACGGTCGCGGCAGGTCGAAGTCGTAGTAGAAGCCGTTCGCGATCGACGGCCCGATGCCCAGCCTGGCATCCGGAAACAGGCCGAGCACCGCCTCTGCCATCACGTGGGCGGCCGAATGCCGCATCGCGTCGATGGGCGCGTGGGCGCCGGCGTCGAGCAGCTCGTCGGCCGAGCCTCGCTCGGGTGCCTCGAGGGCCAGCTCCTCGTCGTCGTCCGGCTGCGCGTCCTGAACCTGTCCCTGATCGTTCGTCATGTCGTCCACTCCCGAGAATCACAGAACCTCTCGTCCCGACAGGACGAGAGGTTCGACCTCCCGCGGTTCCACCCGCCTTCACGGCGCGCCGCCCATAGACGGTGAATGCCGTGCGCTCGTGCCGCGGTAACGGGCGGATCCCGGGCCGGTTCGCCGGCCACTCACGGGTGGTGCCGTCACCGTTCCGGCCGGTCGGGGCTTCCAGCCGATGGCCCCGGCTCTCTGGCGGCATCCCGGCGGGGCGTGTCCCGCTCGACGCGTTGCTTCGATGTCCCTGCCGGCGGCCCGTGGCCGACCGGTGATGGTGGGCGATACTGGACTCGAACCAGTGACCTCATGCATGTCAAGCATGCGCTCTAACCAGCTGAGCTAATCGCCCTTCGGTTTGAGTTCACCGATGGCACATGCCTCGGGGTTCTCATGCTGACGGACTGGCGACCAGCTCGCCCAGCGCGGCAAAAGGTAGCACAGCCGAAAACCGGTGGAGACAAGCGGGAAGGACCGCACGTTTCTCGGCTCTCGCGACGCAGCAACCCTGCGCCTGCTCATCGACACGGGGTCCGCCGCGGCGAACTGCCCGGGCCCGACATGGGCGACGTGAGCTTCGACCAGGGCTCCTGACGGTAATCCCGCGACCCACTCCGTCGCACGTGTGAGAGTTCTGCCGTCCGCGGCCCGACGCGCCATCGACAAGGCGGATGCGTTGTCAGATCTCAGCGCCGCGCCAGTCGTACCATCCCCTCCCGCCCTTCCTTCCCAATGACCGGTGCCCCGGCGCACTCCTACCCTCGACCCATGCCTTCCGACGCCCATCAGGCGAGCGGTCCTGTTCGAGGTCGCCGTGACCGATCGGTCCGGCCCGTCCTGCTGATTCTGGTGTACGCCTTGCTGCTGGTCATCGTCGGGGTGACGGCGAGCGGGCAGGCGGCGCTCGTGTCGGCCGACTCGCAGGCGACGATCCTCAACTCCGCCGTCAACGCGGACGCCGCACTTGTTCGGAGCTACGTGAGCCTCGCCGGGCTCGCGCCTGACGATCTCTCACCCGAGCGCCAGGACCTGGGTCGTGCCGCCGTCCTCAACAAGGGCCTCGCGGTCATGGTCGACAAGGGGCAGATCCTTGGCGCGGCACTCCTCGCGCCCAATGGCGTCATCCTCGCAAGCTCGGATGCCTCCTCGGTCGGCCGGCGGGTTCCAGGCACCGACGGGCTTACGAAGACCATCGAGACCCAGAAAGTCGACGCCTCGATCGTTCCGGAGGACGCTGCCGGTGCGCCCGCGTCGCTCGGCTCCACCACAATCCTCCGCGAGTACCTGCCGATCATCCTCGATGGTCAGGTCCTGGCGGTTGCGGTGATCTGGCGCGACGCCGTCCCGATCCTCGCCCAGCTGGACGCGGGCCGGCTGCACGTGGCCCTGATCACGCTCTCAGCGGCCCTTGCATGCGCCATCCTCCTGTACTTCATCTTCCGGTCGGCTCAGCAGCGCCTGACTCGCCAGACCGTCCAGCTGCTCGAAGCCGCCCGGCGTGACCCGCTGACGGGAAGCCTGAACCACGGGGCGATCGTCGAGACGCTGGCGATGACCATCGCGAAGACCGACAAGACCGGGGGGGTGGGCATCGCCCTGCTCGACATCGACAACTTCGGCCTGCTCAACGACAGCTATGGCCACCCAGCAGGCGATTGGGCTCTGACTGAGGTTTCGCACCTGCTCAGGACGCTCCTCCCGTCAGGCATGACGTGCGGCCGGTATGGCCCGGACGAGTTCCTGGTCGTGGCAGCCGGCGACGACGTCACCTCTCTTGAGCCGCTGGCCGAGAAGCTGCGATCGTCCCTCGGCGATCTCGCGCTCACGTTCGACGCCTCGGAGCGTCTGCCCGTCACGCTCAGCGTCGGGATCTCGTTCTACCCCACCAACGGCGAGTCGGTCACGACCCTCCTCTCCGTCGTCGCCATGACGCTGGACGAGGCAAAGGCCAGTGGCGGGGACGCCATCCGCGTCGCCGACGCTCGACCACCCGCCCCGAGCTATGCCAAGACGTTCGACGTCCTCCAGGGGCTGATCATCGCGGTCGACACCAAGGATCGGTACACGCGCCGCCATTCGGAGGATGTGGCGCGTTACGCCGACTTCCTCGCCGATCTCCTCGGGCTCGATCGCGAGACTCGACATGCGCTCCATTCAGCTGGACTCCTCCATGACGTGGGCAAGATCGGCGTTCCCGACGTGATCCTGCGCAAGCCTGCGAAGCTCACGGACGAGGAGTACGGCATCGTGCAACAGCACGTCGCGCTGGGTGACATGATCGTCCGCGATCTGCCCAACATCGACCTCATCCGCGCGGGCGTGCGCCACCACCACGAACGGTGGGATGGCCGCGGCTACCTCGACCGGCTCGCCGGCGAGGAGATCCCGTTCATCGCGCGGATCCTCGCCATCGGCGATGCCTTCTCGGCCATGACCACCACGCGGCCATACCGGAAGGCGCTCTCGGTCGACGAGGCGCTCACCAGGCTGGAAGATGCGGCTGGTACGCAGCTCGACGAGAACCTGACCACGGTCTTCGTCAACGGGATACGAACGGCGGCCGATCCCCCCCTGCCCGGCATGCATGCCGAAGGGAGAATCTGGACACCGGATCGACGCGTGGCGTGATGCCTTCGCGGCACCCGCAACCGCGCGAACGAACGTCCCGTGTCGCTGCGCTCGTGATGGCGACCGTTGTGCTCGGCGCGATGTCGCTGCTCGCTCCGCCCAGCGCGCAGAGCGCAGTCGGCCCATGGACAGTCACCGCTTCCCCGTCCACGCTCGTGATCGGGGTGCCCACGGACGTCACCCTGACCGTCTCGACGGACACCGTGACGACCGCCGGTGATGTCGTGGTGACAATCCCGGCAGGCTTCGTCGTGACCGACGCCCGGGTCGACGTTGCTCCCGGGCCGTGGACGGTGCTCCCGATCCAGCCGGGGCCGCCGACGATCGTCGAGTTCCAGGCCGACAACAATGGCGGTGCCGTGGTCAGCGGCCAGCCGGGTGAGTTCACGATCACAGTGACAGCGACCGACCCCGCGGCGGGGGCGTGGGACGTCGTCACCTACCAGCACAAGAAGACCGATAGCCCGTCGAACGGGGCCGCGACGCCACCGCTGGGCGGGTTCAACATTGTCGCCCCAACGCCGTCGCCCACACCCACACCATCGCCCTCGCCCACGCCGTCGCCAACGCCGACCCCGTCGCCCACGCCCACGCCGTCGCCAACGCCTACCCCGTCGCCCACGCCCACGCCGTCGCCAACGCCTACCCCGTCGCCCACGCCCACGCCGTCGCCAACGCCTACCCCGACGCCATCGCCCACGCCCACACCATCGCCGTCGCCGACGCCGTCGCCGACACCATCGCCCACACCGACGCCCACGCCATCGCCTACCCCCACCCCGTCGCCTGCCCCCACGCCATCCCCAACGCCCACCCCATCGCCGACCCCATCGCCTACCCCGACGCCATCGCCCACACCCACATCTACGCCGCGGCCCGCGCCATCGCCCACACCCACGCCGGTTCGCAAGGTCACGCCGGTACCGCTGCCGACTCTCACGCCCACCCCTGCTTCCACGCGGGTACCCACACCCACGCCGGTAGCGACTCCCACGCCCACCCCGTCGCCAACACCTACACCGGTTCCCACGCCCACACCCACGCCGGTACCACCTGTGATCGGGGGACCCACTGGCCCCGGTGGAGGTGCTGGCATCGTCGTGCCCGAACTGTCGACGAACGGCAGCGTGGCGATCTCGGGCCTTGGAGCGCTCTCCTGGTTCGGCCTGTTCTCCTGGATCATCCCCGGCTTCTTCCTCGGCCTGTCGGGACTCCTGATCGTGGGTACCGTGGCTGCGCAGCTGTTCGGTGGCGTCCTCTTCGTCCCGATCACCCGTCGGGTGCTGGGAGGGTTCCGAATAGCCCGGCGTCGGCCACCAGCTGAAGGCGGGCCGGGATGATGGCCTGGGTGCGCCTCGCCGGTCTCGTCAGCGCGACACTGATCGTCGCCGCCGCGTCCATCGCGATGGCGATGCGGGTGCCGGACCTGCTGGTGCCGCTGTCGATGACGTTCCTGGCAGCTGCGGGCCTGGGCGCCCTCGGGCTCTGGACCGTCGCCGCCATCCAGATCGATCGGGTCACGGAGACCCTCGAAACGGGGCTCGACGCAGGCGTGGCCGGCGCCATGACCCCCCTCGGCCCGCTGACCATCCGGCGCCTGATCAGCGCCGTGAACGCCGTCATCACGGAGATCGACGGTGCTCGGACCGCGGCGGCCACGGATCGCCTGACGCAGACGGCGAACAGGACCGCCCTCCTCTCCCAGCTGCTGCTCGAGGTCGAGCGCGCAAAGCGGTATCGCCGCCCACTGGCCGTTGCGTTCATCGACATCGACCACTTCAAGGCCGTCAATGACACCCATGGGCATGACGCGGGCGATGTCGTCCTGCGCGGCGTCGCCGACGTCATCCGCACCAACATCCGGGCCAGCGATACGTTCGGCAGGTGGGGCGGTGAGGAGTTCCTCCTGTTGCTGCCCGAGTCGAGCGCCGAAGACGCAGCCGAGGCCGCGGAGAAGCTCCGACAGCGCGTGATGCGCATGCCATTTGCACTCGACAGCCGGACCTCGTGCAGGATCACCGTGTCGATCGGCGTGGCCGGTGGTGTCACGAGTGAGCTGACGGCCGACACCCTCATCCGGGACGCGGACGCCGCGATGTACTCGGCCAAGATGCTCGGTCGCGACCAGGTGTTCGTGTTCCAGGTTCCGAACGACGACCGACGCGTGGTTCGTGCTCCAGTCAGCTCCGAGGTCAGGGGTTTTGGTCGTGAGCTCGGGCGGGCCGCCGGGCTGGCCGCCGAGGAGCGCCTCGCAGAGACGATTCGGTCACTTGGGGGGCGGGCCGAACCTGGTGGGTACGCACTCCCGGCAGTCGTTGAGATGGCCCACCAGCTGGGTCTGCCACAGGCCGACGTCGATCGCGTTCGTGTCGCGGCCATGTTCCACGACGCCGGGATGTCGGCGGTGCCGGCGGAGGTTCTCTCGAACCCGCGTGCGCTCCGCCAGGACGAGTGGCAGCTCGTGACCCAGCATCCCCGCGTCGGGCAGCTGATGCTCGAGGAGGCGAGCCGCTTGCGGGATGCTGCAGAGATCGTCCTCCACCATCACGAACGCTTCGCCGGTCACGGCTACCCGCATGGACTCCGCGGCTCCAGCATCCCGCTGGGAGCCCGCCTCCTGGCCGTGGCCGACGCCTACGCAGCAATGCGCGAGCCGCGTCCGCATCGCGCAGCCCTGACGCACGAGCAGGCCCTGGACGAGATCCGTCGCCACGCGGGCACCCAGTTCGATCCGGAGATCGCGTCGGTCTTCGTCCGCCTGTATGGGCGGCGAGCGCCCGGCGGTGACGAGCCGATGACCCGCGTCATCTCGAAGGGCCCGACCGGCGGCCAGTCGCCCCGTCAGGCCGCGAGTCCGCGCGGGGCAGCAGGCTAGGTTCACCGGCATCCCGGGACGACCCCCTTCTGGCGCGGTCGCGAGACTCTCGGCATGCGGCTGCGGCGACGAGGTATCCGGCCATCCGCCATCTGCGCATGCTGCGAACACCTGGTCAGATGGGCCCAGAGGCGGTAGGTCCGTCCCGATCAGACGTCAGAGGTCCGGTCAGGCCGCCGTCCGACTCGGAGCTGCCGGGCGCCACCCTGGGCCGTGGCGGCCACGCTGGAAGCCGCCGTCTATGCGGCCGTCCTTCGGCTCTTCGGGCGGCTGGACTGTTTGCCGCTCTTGCGCGGCGTGGACTCGCCGCGACCCCCCGCCGCCTCCGCATCGGCCTTGCGCTTGCGCCCGGACCCCTTCGCCGAACGCGCCCCCTGCTTCGCCGACGGCGTCTTGTCGGAGGGGGGGCTCGCGGGGTCGCCGGAGACCGGGTTGGGGCCAACCTGCGCGGGGGTCGGCTCCGCCTGTTTGGCCGCGGCGGTGCTCCTGGATCGAGACCCCTGCGCCCGCGCGGCCGGTCCGGCCGTAGCGACCGAATCAACGGGAGGCGGCGCCACCTTGGACGACTTGGCCGGCGCGGACGGCCGGGGCGCTGGGCTCGAACCTGGTGCGGGAGCTGCCGCTGTCCGCCTCCGAGACGAGCCTGACCCTGTGTCGCGACCCGGACGCGGCGTCCGCGCGGAGCGCGGCGCGCGCCTGGACGGCGGAGCTGCGGGGACGGCTGCGGCGTTCGCGACCTGGTCGTCCCCGGCCGGGGCCGCGGCGGGCCGAGGGTTCGAGGCGGCGGGCTCCGTGGCGGCGCTCGTCGTCCTGGGGGACGGGCCGGCGGACCCTGGGCTGGGGGCGGGGCTGGCGGACCTGGGCTTCGACGCTCGGCGCGCCGTCCCCGTGGTCGCGGCGGGGCTGGGCAGGGCGGCCGGATCGGGCACCGCGGTCGGGTTGGACGTGGTGGCCGGATCGGGTCCGGCAGCCGGTCTCGGCGTGGCGCCCGGGCCTTGGCGCACGTCGGGATCGGGCTCGCCCATCGGGTGGGCCATCCGGGGGGGCGACAGATCGACCCACTGAGCCTCCTTCCGCGTCGGCGGTGCCACGACCGACATCGCCACCACGTATCGCGCACATTCCCTGTGCTCCGCAGTCAGGCAGCGTGTCTGCTGTTGCGCGGCGGCGATGACCTGGCTTCGACCGATGCCCGGACGGCCGGTGATCAGGCGGCGAAGGAACCCGAGTGGGGACAGATCGCCGGTCGGAACGGCGTGGCACAGGTTCCGAGGGTCGGCGAAGTCGTACCAGGTCGACGGATCCTCCTCGATCCCGAGAAATGGGCAGATCGGCAGACCGGCACGCGGTGACCCGACACCCGCTCCATCGGCGGCGAGCATCGGAACGCCTGCGGGAGGAGGTGCGGCGACGATTGGGGGTTGTGGTCGCGGGGGAGCCCCGGTCGGCCCACTCACGGCGTCGTCCGGCCCGTCGGGCGCCCGCCCTGGCAGATCGGACACCCGTGCTGGCCTGCCGGCAGGCGGCTGATCATCGGACGCGCCGCCGCCACGTGTTACACGGGCAAGGACGGCGGGCTCGACCACCTGCCCGTCGAGGGATGTCGCCGCGGTTGGCGCCGGAACGTCTGCGCCTGGCACCACGTCGCCCTCGGCGCCGGCCCCCGCGGCCGGACGGGTGAGCGTAGCCGGCATCAGCTCGAACAGCCCCGGATCCGGCCGCGCGCTCTCGTCGACCATGACCGGCACCATGCCGGGAGCTGGCTCCGTGCCGGGAGATGGTGCCAGGCTGGGATCACGCATGGCTGCATCCTGGGCGGTTCGGCATCCGTAGCATCGGCCGGAATCACGTCGGTTCAATGACTTGCACACGCCACAGACCCAGAAGCCGTACTGGGCGACAAGGGCCTGAACCTCCCCGGTCCCGGGCGGCGGACCGGCCGCATCGAGCTTCGTGCCAGATGTCACCTCTCGGCGGAAGGTCTCGCGGCGCCCGCGTACCAGCTGAAGCAGCAGCCAGATCGCCGTCGGGCCCCAGAGGAGCGCGACGATCGTTACCAATGCCAGCTCGGGACTCATTCGATCCGGGGTCCTCCCGCGACAGGATAGCCCACGGTCCGCCGTCGCCTCCCGCCGGGACGCGGTCGATGGTGCGTCGCGGCGCCGCCTGCCGTGTGACTCGTTGAGGCCGCGAGGTCGCCCCCCCCCGCTCGGCCGCGCTGCTCGCGCTGGCCCGTCGAGCGTGCCACCATGCCGCCATGTCCGACCTTGAGCTCCTGGATTGCGGCGACGGCCGTCGGCTGGAGCGGTTCGGCGAGATCGTGGTCGACCGGCCGGCCCCGGGAGCGGCCGGCCCCCGTTGTGACCCCATGGCCTGGGGTCAGCCGCATCTGGAGTTCCGGCGCAGCGCGTGGGTGCGGGGAGCGGCGCGCGATCCATGGCCGATCCGGGCTGCCGGGCTGACGTTCGAGTGCCGACCGGCGACGGGCGGCCAGGTCGGCTTGTTCCCCGAGCATGCGTCCCTCTGGCCGTGGCTCGCGGACGTCTGCGAGACGGCCATCGGTCGGCTCGGACGGCCACTCGACGTGCTGTCCCTGTTCGCCTACACGGGTGGAGCGTCGCTGGCCTGCGCGCGTGGCGGGGCACGGGTCGCCCACGTCGATGCCTCGCGGACGGCACTCGCCTGGGCTCGGCGCAACGCGCAGCTCTCGGCGCTGGCAGACCGGCCGATCCGCTGGCTTCCGGACGACGTTCGGGGGTTCGTCCGTCGCGAGCGGCGCCGGGGCCGGCGCTACGACGGGGTGGTCCTCGATCCGCCCTCGTACGGCCACGGGACGGGCACCTGGCGTATCGACGACGATCTGCCGCCCCTGCTCGACGACCTCGCCGCACTCGTCGGGCCATCGCCGGCCTTCGTGCTGCTCACGGCCCACACGCCCGGCTACGACGGGGAGCGGCTGGCCGGCCTCGTGCGCGAGCATTTCAACGTCCCGGCGAGTGGCCGGGCGTTGACGCTGGCGGCCCGATCGGGCGCGAGCCTCGACCTCGGGGCGTTCGCGCGCTCCGTTCCGCGCTGACCCGCGACCCCCTGACCTGCGACGATTGCGTCATGGCGAGCCCGGTCCTGACCAGCACCCGCAACCCTCGCGTCCGAGCCGCCGCCGAGCTGCGGGGTCGCCGGCGTCGTGACGAGACGCGCCTGACGTTGGTCGACGGCGTACGCGAGCTGGCGCGGGCGCTCGATGGTGGCGCGCAGGTGACCGAGCTGTTTGCCGTCGCCGATCCGGGTCCTGCGGCGCGCGAGGTCATCCGCCGCGCGGTGGCGGCCGGGGCCACCATCGTCACCGTCGAGCCACGCGTGATCGAGCACCTCGCCTACGGAGGACGATCCGAGGGCGTGGTGGCAGTCGTGCGCGTGCCCACCGTCGCCCTTCGCGACATCAAGCTCCCGACCGACTCGCTCCTGGTCGTGGTCGAAGGCGTGGAGAAGCCCGGGAACCTCGGCGCCGTGCTGCGCACCGCCGATGCCGCGGCAGCATCGGCGGTGGTGGCTGCCGACGCCGGCACGGACCTGTTCAATCCCAACACGATCCGGGCGTCGCTTGGCACCGTGTTCACGCTGCCGGTCGTAGGGGCCCCCTCGGGGGTCGTTCGAGCTTGGCTGCGGGATGCCGGCGTGAGGATCGTGGCCGCACGGGTCGACGGCGACGTCCACTATGCCGATGCCGATCTCCGCGGCCCCACGGCGATCGTCCTGGGCAGCGAGGCACGGGGCCTGACGCCCACCTGGACCGGCACCGACGTGCGCAGCGTGCGGCTGCCGATGCTGGGCGTCGCCGACAGCCTCAACGTGTCGATCACGGCCGCCGTGCTGCTGTTCGAGGCGCGCCGCCAGCGGACGAAGGGGGCCGCTGGTCCGGCGGTGCGGCCGGCGCAGCTTGATCCCGCCTCTTGACCATGCGAGGACGATGACCGACATGCAGACCTTTGACTTCGTGGTGATCGGGGCCGGTCCGGCCGGGGAGGCAGCCACCCACAAGGCGCGGGCGCTGGGCGCCAGCGTCGCCGTCATCGACCGTCGATGGTTCGGCGGCTCCTGCCCGCACATCGGCTGCGTGCCCTCCAAGTCGCTCCTCCACGCCGCCGAGCGCCACGCGAGCGGCGCCGCTTACCCCTGGTCGCGCGCCTCGGCCCGTCGCGACTACATGGTCAACCGCGCCCCCGATGCCGCTGACCCGGACGACGCGTCCCACGTGAAGGCGCTCGAGTCGGACGGTGCCATCGTCTACCGGGGCGACGGCCGGATCGTCGGCCGCGGACGGGTCGAGGTGACGCACGACGGCGTGACCCATGAGATCGCCGGGCGCAACGTGGTCGTCGCCGTCGGATCGTTGTCGAAGGTCCCGCCGATCGAGGGCCTCGTCGACGCCCATCCTTGGTCGAACCGCGATGCGACGCTGACCCGCGAGCTGCCGCGGAGCCTGCTGGTGCTGGGCGGCGGACCCACCGGGTGTGAGCTGGCCCAGGTCTACGCGCGGTACGGCGTGCCCACGACGATCATCCAGTCCGGCCCGCGACTGGTACCGAGCGACCACCCGCGGAACTCCGAGGTGATCCGGTTCGCGCTCGAGCGCGACGGAGCCACGGTCCGGACCGGGGTGCGGGCGATCAGCGCCCACGCAGGCGCCGGGTCGGACGGGGCCCACGTCATCGACCTCAACGACAGCTCCACCGCCGAGGGGCACACGATCCTGCTGGCAGTCGGTCGCCAGTTCCCGCTGGCCGATCTCGGCCTCGAGCACTACGGGGTTTCGGTGAGCGGCCCGGACGCCTACCCGCGCGATGGACGCCTCCGCCTGGCCCAGGGCCTGTGGATGGCGGGCGATCCCGCAGGCCCCGAGCTCCACACCCACCAGGGCCACTATCAGGGCGAGCTGGTGGTCCGGATGGCGCTGGGCGAACCGGTCGAGCCCGACTACCGCGCACTGCCGCGCGCTACCTACATGGATCCCGAGGCGGCCTCGGTGGGGCTGACGCTCGACCAGGCCACAGGCGCGGGACTCGATGCGTTCGAATGCACGGCCGACTTCACGCGGTCAGCGAAGGGATACTCGGTCGAGGCGGACACGGGCCACGTCACGATCACGGTGGACCGCGGCACCCGCGAGCTGGTCGGGGCCGCGATGGCCTGCCCCGACGCGTCGGCGGCGATCCATGAGTGCGTGCTGGCCATCAGGGCCCGGGTGAAGGTCGACGTGCTGGCCGAGACGATCCACGCGTTCCCCTCGACCTCGCGGATCTTCAATGGACTGTTCGCGGAGGCGCTGTCCCGGCTCGATGCCGGCTGAGACCGGCAGGAAATGCTGGCAGGTTGTGCTCGTGGCGCCACTCGCGACGCGGGGATGCGACGCCGGGCCGGGGCGCCGCGGCACGGTGATCCGGCTACCGACGCCCGCGGGGCGGCTTGAACCGGACCACCCGCCGCTTGCCTGCCGCTTTCGCCTCGTACATCGCGGTATCGGCCTCCCCGATCAGCGCATCGACGGTGACGCCCTGCACGGCACGGAAGGCCACGCCGATCGAGAGCGAGGCTGTGACGGCCTCGCCGGCGAGCTCGATCGGGGCCGCGACGGCGGCGATGGCCCGCTCGGCGATGGCGAGTGCGTCGGCCTCGGCCGGGAGCTCCTCGAGCAGCAGCCCGAACTCGTCACCGCCGAGGCGAGCGACGGTGTCCTCCGGGCGGGCGGCCGCGCGGAGACGATCCGCCACGATCGCCAGCAGCCGGTCGCCCGCGGCATGGCCGAGCCGGTCGTTCACGGCCTTGAAGTCGTCGAGATCGCCGAACAGGATGGCAACGGTCGCGCCCTGCCGGCGCACCAGCCGCTCCAGGGCGTGTCCCACCCGGTCGTGGAACAGGCTCGCGTTGGCGAGGCCGGTGAGCGGGTCATGGAGCGCGCGGTGGCGCATATCCTGGTACAGCCGCCCGTTCTCGATCGCCATCGCCGCCTCGAACGCCAGCGTGCGCAGGAGCGCGATCCGGCGCTCGTCGACCAGGTGACGTTCGGTTGTCGTCAGCTCGGCGACACCCACGGGGCCGGTCGGCGCGACGAGCGGCAGCTCGAGCATGACCTCGCGACCGAGGCGCCGCAGGCGTGCCTGCTCATCTGGATCACCCGACATGTCCGCGACGTCGATCAGAACGTGGGTCCGATCCCGGACGACGCGTGCGAGCACCGGCCGCTCCGCAATGGACTCGGGAGCGGTCTCGAGCGCCCGCTCGACCGGGTACGACCCGAACGGGACCAGCCGACCGGTCTCCGCCTCAAGCGCGTAGAGGATGCACTCGTCGAATTCGATCGCCGCCGCCAGGTGCCGCGCGACGAGCGTGCCGAGGACCGCCGGATCGCTCGTCTCGGCAAGGTCGGATGACAGCCGGACGAGCCGGTTGAACTCGCGGCTTGATGCCTTGAGGCGCTCGCTCGAGCGGTACATCAGGAAAGTCACGGCACCGAGGACGATCAGCAGAGACGCATACCGCATGAGCTCGATGACCGCCGCCGGCGTCTCCTCGTCGCCGGGGAGGAAGCCCGCAAGCGCGCTCAACATCATGGCCACCATTGCGAAGGCCATCATCCTGCGCAGCCGCCGGCCCTCGAGATACGGCAGCGCGAGGGCGATCGGGGTCAGCATCGAGGTCGCCACGACGAAGGCAAGGAATGGCTCGAGGATGGCCATGCCGACGGCGGCCAGGATGATCCCGGACGCCGTCATGGTCACGATCCCGGTCACGTTGCTGTTGCTGGTCATCCTCAACGGGACCACTGCGGCCCAAACGACCAGCACGAAGATCAGCACCGACCCGGCGAGCCACCGCCCGCTGCCAACGAGGCCGGCTCCGATGAGTTGGAGCACGGCGGCGGCCATGCCGATGGCGATGACGCCCACCAGCAACCGACGGATCTGATCCCGCTGGGTTGCCTCATCCGGGCTGGGCATCGCGTACGGCTCGACTTCAACCATGCGCGTCACCCATCCCCCACCCGGGCTGGATCGCCCAACGGACGAGATCCGGGACGGCCATGCGCCCTGAAATACCGGGCGCCGGGCTCGACCACGTCCGCCCCGAGCAGCCGGTCGATGCCCAGGTCGACCCTCGTGGCGTACTCGAGCGCGGTGGCCGAGGCGGTGGCGAGCACGGCGAGCACGACCCCCAGCAGCACGAGCAGGAACGCGGCACTGGCCTTCATGGGCAGGGCACCCGGCAGGAACGCGCGCAGGGTCGCCGAACCGCTGACCCAGCCGAGGAGCACGAGCAGCCCCACCGCGATCGCGGCGAGGGCGGGGAGCAGGGCGCGGAACGCGACGATGGTGGGCCGAGCGCTCTGTCCGACATCCACGTGCCCGGTACCACCCGTCATAGGCGGACCCTGGGCGCGCGGCAAGGGCGGCCACTCGAGCTCTCGCAGGTCCTCGCTCACGCGATCCTCCGGGACGAAGCCCTCGCCATGGCCTTGCCGGGCAGGCGGCGAGGTCAAGAGGGGCAGACACAGACTTGACGGTAGGGCACGAGGGGGTGGCTATCATGACGAACCGTCATGCCGTGGCGGAGGCGGCCTGACATACTCCGGCGAGCGCCACGCAGAGGTGGGTGTTCGACGCGTCGCGTGGCCGCGCTGCACTGCACCTGCACCGGGTGGACGGGCGCGGTCGAGTGCGTCGGTCAGGGTCCGCAGCAGCCCACAGCGAGGCTGATCGGTGACATCGGGTGGCTTGGACGTGCAGAGGTTCAGGCGACCCAGGAGCGGCGCCCCCTGCTGCTCCACGATCGGCCGCTCCTGGTGGACCACGTCACCCTGACCCTGAACCAGGGCGTGTTCGTCGTTCGTGGCCGCGAGCAGCCTGGCCGAGGCCGAGACGATCCTGGCCGACCGGCCCCCGCACATCGCAGTGGTCGATATGGACCACGATGGCAGCAGCGCGCTGCTCGGGCGACTGGGTGCGTCGAACACCCTGACCCAGAGGCCCGACGCGAGTGCTCGGACTGACCCGGCGGGGCGACCCACGTCGCGCGTGGAGCGTCGTCCGTTCACTCCGGCGGCTCAGGTGCCTGCGGCCACGCCGCATGCGGCTCCGGTGCCTCCAGCTCAGCTGCCTGCGACGACCTCGCCGTCCATCAGCACCAGCCTCGGGCGGGCGTGCCACAGCGCGCCGCCCGGCTCGACCGGCTCGGCGACCGCAGTGGCCCCGAGCACGACGAGGTCGGCTCGAGATCCGGGTATGAGGCGACCCCGGTCGCGCTCGCCCGCTGTGATCGCCGGACCGACGCACGCGGCCCGGATCGCGCGCCACAGCGACACCGCCTGCGTCTGCCCGAGCGGCTCCGTGCCGGCGGGCCACGAGGGCGCCTGGCGGGTGACCGCGCAGGCCACGCCCGGCCAGGGGTCGATCGGCTCGACCGGCGCGTCGGTGCCGGTCGCGAGCACGGCGCCCGCCCTCGCCAGAGCGGCCATCGGGAATGCTCGCGCATCGGCCCGGCTTCCCCACAGCCGCCGCGCCTTCTCGGCGTCCGAGCGGATGTGGACTGGCTGCATGGACGCCGCGATGCCGAGCTCGGCGAACCGTGGGATGTCGAGCTCGTCGACGAGCTGCGCATGCTCGACGCGCGGCATCAGGGCCGTGCGGCGCGCGGTCGGCGCCAGCACGTCCAGCGCCGCCCGGACGGCTGCGTCGCCGATCGCATGGATCTGGGTCGCGATCCCGAACCGGGCCGCCCGGTCGGCCTGTTCGGCCAATGCCTCGGGCGATAGCAGCCAGATCCCGCGGCCGCCGGCGCCACTCCCCTCCCCCGGTACGCGATCCTCAGGGCTGCTCTCGATCGGCGCCAGCAACGCGGCCGTTCGTGACCCGAGCGATCCATCGGCGAAGGTCTTGAGCCAGCCGAGCCTGAGCCGGTCCAGCGGGTCGGGACCCAGCGGCTCACCGCTGCGCAGCCCGTGCCCCGCGGCCGCGTCGAGCTGCTCCGGGCGCACACAGGCGTGGACGCGAACACCAAGCCGCCCGGCCGCTGCCAAGCGGCGGTAAGCGGCGATCGGTCTGCCGAGTCCCTCCTGCCTGGAGAGCCCACCGGGGTCATGGACCGCCACCACACCGAGCGACACCAGCTCTGCCACCAGGGGTCCGAGCGCTGCGGCGATGGTCTCCACGGATGGCGCCGGGACGAGGTCGGCCACCAGGCGCGCAGCGTTCTCGTGGAGCACGCCGGTCGCCGTGCCGTCCTCGCCGCGCCGGATCACCCCGCCGGCCGGATCGAGCCGGCCGGCACCGACGTCCGCGGCCGCGAGTGAGGCGCGGCTCACGAGCAGCGCGTGGTGATCGTGTGCCCAGAGGGCCACCAGCCGGCCCGGTGCCGCGTGCTCCAGATCGTCGGCCGTGGGCCAGCGGCCAAGCGCATCGACATCCCAGCCGCCGCCCTCGATCCAGGTCGCACCGTCGTCCGAGACGCTCGCCCCGGACCGGATCCTTTGCTTGAGCTCCTCGATGTCGGACGTGCCCTCGAGGTCCACCCGCGCTCGCGCCAGGGCGGCCTCGACCAGGTGGAGATGCGCGTCGGTGAGGCCCGGGAGCGCCACCTCGTCGGGTCCCAGATCGAGGCGGTGCGTGCCCGCGGAGGTCATCCGCTCGAGGTCCGTTCTGCGTCCGGCGGCCACCACGCGACCGCCGACGATCGCGATCGCCTCGACCCAGCCCGGTCCCGAATCGCCCGCGAGGCTGGCGATCCTGCCGGTCACCACCAGGTCGGCCGTCGCCGATCGATGGGACCGACGGTCGCCCCTGAGCTCGGTCACGTTCGGGCTTTCGTCATTCGCGGCATCGGTCGGGCCGCGGGTCAGTCCGCGTGCCCCGGCCGCGTGCCCTCGGACGTCCCAGGGGCCGGATCGTCCGGCGCCTGGCCAGGATGCCAGCCACCGGCCTCGAGCTCCGATGCGGTCACAACCGCGACCATGTCGAGCCCGGCCGACTGGCCGTGGACCGTCGGACCGGCGTGCATCTCGGCCGCCTTGATCGGGCCCCGAGTGAAGATCGACAGCAGCCCTGCGGCCATGATCAGCAGCGCCACGACGAACAGCACAGTCGTTGTCCCGACCAGATCCGAGACGGGTCCCACGATGATGATCGGCGCGAAGCTCGACACCGACACCAGCATGTTCAGGACACCGAACACCCGGCCCCGGACGTCCTCGGGCAGATCCTCCTGGAGCTGCGTCTGGGACGGGATCGCGACGAACCCGTAGGCCATGCCCGCCAGCAGCGCGACGAACACCACGATCCCGAGCAGCGACGTGAAGTCGGCGAGCGACACCAGGCCGGTCGCGGTCTCGGCGCGCTGGAGAAGCCGGGCGATGGGACCCGCCGCGGCCAGGATCGCTAGCAGCAGCCCCAGTGCCACCAGCCCGCCCTCGATGATCCGGCGCCTGGGCAGCAGGTGGCCGAACGAGTTGAGCATGAGGATCCCGGTCACGATCCCGAACCCGAGCGGCAGGACCACGACCACGAAGTCCTTCGGCTCGAGCCCCAGCGAGTCCGTCGCGAAGTCGGGCCCCAGGACCCCGAGCACGCCGACCAGCGAGGCGGCGATCCCGAGATACAGCAGCGACCAGCTGATCATCCGGTGGCCCCGGATGAACTCGATCCCCTCGCGCAGCTGGCCGATCGTCGAGCCCATCGCGCGCTCAGCATCGGCAGCCATGCTCCGGGCCGGCTCTCCGTCCCGTGCCACCGAGGGCGGCGCGGACGGCAGCGTCCAGCAAAAGCCGGCGGCGATCAGGTAGCAGGTCGCGACCAGCAGGATCAGGGCCGGCGCCCCGAACAGGGTGACCACGATCGGCCCGAGCAGCGCGAACCCCAGCGCAAACGCCCCGTTGAGGGTGAGTGTGAACACCCCGTTTGCGGCCATCAGCTGCCGGCGCGGGACGAGGTGAGGGATCATCGCGAGCTCGGCCGGTGCGAAGAAGACGGTGATCGTCGACACGACGATGTTGAGCACCAGGATCGCTGGCACGAACCCGCCGGACAGGAAGATCAGCACGAACACGCCGACCCGCAGCAGGTTGGTGACGACGAGGATCGTCCGCCGATCGGCGCGGTCCACGTACACGCCGGCGACCGCCGAGAACAGCACGGCCGGTCCGAGGAAGGTCAGGATCAGGAGGCTGACCGCCGTGTTGGACGAGGTCGCCTCGAGGATGATCACGGTCAGCCCGTAGATCACCATGTTGCCGCCGATCTGCGTGAACGCCTGGCTGAGCCAGAGCAGCAGGAACGGGCGGTTGCGGAAGACGTCGAGGGCGCCGGCGCTCTCGCTCTCGGCGGCGATCAGGTCCCCTTCGTCGATCCGCGATGCGCGCGAGCCGCGGGTGCTCACGATGGGCGCGGCGTAACGGCGGCGCTGATCGCGGCATCCCCGCGGCGCACGAATTCGACGATGCGGCGCTCGAGCGCCGCGCGCTCGAGCAGGACATGGCGGTTGCACGTCACGCAACGGAGCCCGATATCGGCCCCGAGGCGGTCGATCAGCCAGGTGTCGCCGCCGCACGGATGGCGTCGCCGCAGCCGGACGACATCGCCGAGGAGCAGCTCGAGCACTCGCTGGCCTGGCATCCACCGAGCGTAGCAGAGGCGTCCCGCCGTCCGGACCGAACCGGCGGGACCTCGTCGCCCGCCCGCAGCGGCCCCGCGTCAGAGCTTCGGGTGACCCAGCACCGGGACGAGCGAGCGGTCCGTGGCCGGGGCCGACACCTCATCCTCGGCCGTCACGGCGATCGTCACGTCGGGGAACCGTGCGGCGAGCTGGGCGATCGGCCCACCGGCCCGGGTCAGCGATCCGGCCAGGGTCTGCGGCTGCCCGATCGCAACCAGGTTCACCGGGTTGTCGAGCGGCCGGCCGCCCACGACCACGTCCCCGGCCGGGCCGGTGGCCACGACACCCGCCACCACCCGGGTGTCGCCGATCGCGATCGCCTCGGCGCCCGCGTTCCGCAACTCGTTGAGCAGCAGCTCGATCGCATCGCCCGGCACAGGGCCGGCGATGGTGACCTGCACCCCGGATCCAACCACCGCCATCGCCCCCGACCAGCCCTCGATCCGGTTGAGGTCGGCTCTCACCTGGACCGCCGAGGTGTCGCCCCGCTGCACGGCCTGCTGGATCGTCTCGCGCTGGATCTCGAGCGTCCTGATCTCGTCACGGAGCTCGTTGTTGCGAGTGGTCACGTTGGCGACCAGCTCCGTCAGATCCTGGACGGACAGCGCGGCCAGGCCCTGGTCGGTTGACTGCGACCGCGCCTGAACGACGACCAGGAACCCCAGCAGGAACAGCACCGCGCCCATCACCAGGCGGCCCGACGAGTTGCGCATCAGGGACCTGTCCTCGGCACGGGCGCACGGCTCGGAGCGGCGCTCGTGGTGGGCGTGGCTGTCGGCGCGACGTGCCCGTACCGCAGGCTGACGGATCCGGCGTAGGCGGGCAGATCCACCTCGTCGAGGGTCGCGTAGTCGACGCCGATCCCGAACGTCTCGGCCCGGGTGCGGATGAAGTCCACGAACCCGACGGCGCTGGTCAGGCGGTCGAACATCTCGGGCGGCCCGATCGCGCTCACCTGGTAGGGCGGAGCAAGGTAGGCCGAGTTGACGAGCACCGACCCGCCGATGTCGACGATCGCGGTGGCCACCGTCACCCGCTCGCTGTTCACCGCCACCCCCTCCGCGCCGGACAGCCACAGCTCCTCGACGACCGTGCGGACGTCGGCGCCTGACACCAGGTAGTCACGCTCGTCCCCATCCTGGGGGGCCGGCAGTCCCGAGTCCGAAAGGCGGATCACGAGGCCAGGACCCGCCAGTGTCACCAGGCCGGCGGAGACCTGCGCCAGCTGGAGCCGGTCGTTGAGCGCCTTGGTCACGGCCGTGCCGCCCTGGCCTGCGGCCTCGAGGTCCTTGATGCTGGCCCGCAGGTCGAGCACCTGCTGCTTGAGGCTCTCCTGCTGCGCCTGCAGATCGAGCGCCGTCTCCACCAGCGGTGTCCGCTCCTGGGTGGTGATCCGGATCCGCGGGCCCTCCGAGGCCAGCTGAGCAGCAACCAGGAACCCCAGCACCAGCAGCGCGCCGCCGAGGGTGACCTGCCAGCTCGGGATGGCCCGGATCCGGGCGAGCACGAGGCTCATGGGCCTTGGGTGCGGCGCCGCGAGCGGAGGGCGAGGCCGCCCGCCGCGCCCAGCGCGACGATCAGGATCAGCAGCCCCAGCACGAGCAGGCCCGAATCGGCCCCACCGCCAGCGGACGCCGGTCCGCTGACCGGACTACCGGTCTGGCCGGGTACGCCGTTCACGACGGGCGTTGCCGACGCGCCGGGACCGGCGGCCGAGCTGCCCGGCACTGACTCAGGAGCGCTGGCCGCCGCCGACGGCAGCGGACCCGACCAGCCCTCGGGCACCGGCCCCGGCGGCGCCGGCACGGGACCGTACCTGTGGGGCGGCTGCGCGCCGAGCTCGGTCAGCCAGCCAGCCTGGAAGGCGGCGAGGTTCTCACCCAGCGCGCGCGTGAACGCCTCGTCGTCGGTCAAACCGTCCTTGTACGCGGTCACCAGCTTGACCAGGGCGCCCTGGTCGAAGGTCCGGACGAGGTAGTCGACCGCCGACACCGACTCGGCGTAGGCCAGATACGTCCGGTCCACCTCGGTCGGGAACTGGCCGGTGAGGGCGTCGAGCGGCATCAGGTCGCCACTCGAGACCGCACCGGACACGAGGCTCTGGTCGCTGTGCGTGTATCCCTCGCTGAGGTAGACCGCCAACCCCTCGTTGAACCAGCGGGGCGGGAACCGGTACGGGTTGTTCACGGCCGTGTCGAACACCAGGTGGACGAGCTCGTGCGGGATCACCACGCCGACCCACGGGTCGTTGATCTCGGACGGCGTGATCAGCGCGAACAGGGTGCGGATGTCGGCGTGGGCCTGGCCGCCGACGTTCTCGCGGGTTCCCGGTCCGAGCGCATCCCGGAACGACGCGTCGTCGGCGTAGATGAAGAAATCGACCGGCTGCGTCTCGCTCACCCCGAGCAGGTCCGCCGTCTTGCGGATGGCATCCTCGCCGATGTTGAGGGCCTTCGTCGCGAACGACTGGCTCCCCTGATACCAGTGGACGGTCACGATGTCACCCTTCACCGTCCGCCAGTCCTGCGTCGTGTCCTGGTAGTTGACGACGATCGTCTGGCTGGTGATCGGATCGCTGGTCGCCGATTCGTACGCCGCCCACGTCGCCTGGAAGCGGGTGTTCGGCACCAGGTGCCCGCTGCCGCTGAGATCGAGGGTGTAGCGCAAGGTCCGGGAGCCGGATCCGACCGGATCCGGCACGCTCACCACGTACGGGCCGATCGTGTCCGGGAACCGGAGCCAGAGCTCGACGCGCGCGACGGAGCCCGAGGTCACCGGCACCGCGAAGTCGATCGACTGGTCGTAGGTGGCCTGCGCGGTGGGCGTGCCGAACGAGACCGTTGCGGCGCGCGCCGGAGACGCAGCCGGCATGGCGGCCAGCGTCGCCACCAGGACCGCGAGCAACGCGGCGCGCGTGACGTCCGCGATCCGCTGACCGACCGTGGCTGCGCTGTTCCTGGCGCTCACTGCCCGCTGCCCCACGCCAGCCCCGCCAGACGGAGGATCCCGAGCCCGTTCTGGCTGGCGCCCAGCAGGCCGTTCCGCACCAGCGAGAACGACGTGCCGTAGCTGACCGGAACGACCGGTGCCTGGTCTCGGATGATGGCCTCCGCGCGCGCGTATCCCGCCGTGGCGTCCGCGGTGCTGGCGGCCGACGTCGCGTCCGCGATCGCCGCGTCGAACGCCGACGATGTCCAGCGACCCTGGTTGGCGGTCGATCCGGACCCGAGCAGGACACCCAGGAAGTCGTTGGGACCCGGGAAGTCCGCGATCCACGACAGGCTCCACAGCTGTGGCGGGTCGCTGGCCAGGCGCGCCTGGTAGGCGTCGAAGTCCATGGTCGCGTACGAGATCGTCACACCCAGGTTGTCCTCGAGCATGGCCACGATCCCCTGGTCGTAGCCGCCACCGCTGGCGATGAACGAGATCGGTCCGAGCGATGCGCCGCTCGGGTAACCCGCCTGGGCGAGCAGCTGCTTCGCGCCCGCCGGATCGTACGGCGGCAGGTAGTCGCCCTCGGGCGCGCCGGGCATGCCGGCCGGCACAAGACCCGTGGCCGGCACCGAAGAGCCCGGCTCGTCGAGCTGGGCCAGGCGGCGCCAGTCCACGGCCCTGGCGAACGCCTGCCGGACCCGCACATCGTCGAACGGGGGTCGGGTCGTGTCGAACCCGTAGTAGGTGACCGACAGCGAGGGATCGCTGCGCAGCGACGGGCCCAGCGCGCGGTCGTAGGCGATCCATCCGGCATCGATGAAGCCGATGGGAGCGACGTCCACGTCGCCCGCGACGAACGCATCGACCGGGCTCTGACCCTGGAGCGTCGTGAGCATCCGCACGGTACCGATCGCGGGCGGGCCCGCCCAGTAACGCGGGTTGGCCTTGAGCACGAAGGTGTCGCCGTCGATGCTCGAGAGCAGGTATCCCCCGCTGCCCACCATGTGACCCGGATCCAGGCTGATCTCCGCGTCGCCGACGCTCGGCGGCACGATCGCGAACGGCGCGCTGGAGACGATCGCCGGCAGGTCGCCCCCGCCGCGCTCGAGGTCCACCACGACGCGCCGGTCGCCGTCCGCCTGCACGCCCAGGGTTGTGACGTCCGTCGAGGCACCGGAGAGGAGGTCGCGTGCACCCATCACGTCGGCGATCAGGGACGCGAGCGGCGACGGGTTGCCGGGCGTGAACAGGCGCCGCCAGCTGTGGACCACGTCCGCTGCCGTCAGCGGCGTTCCGTCGCTGAACGTCAGGCCGTCGCGCAGCGTGAACACGACGCGCGTGCCGCCATTCTCGATGCTCCACGACTGCGCGAGGGCCGGGCGGATCGTGAGCGACGGATCGACCGTGGTCAGCGACTCGTACAGCTGGCTCACATAGGAGGCGCTGCCCAGATCACCGTGATGGGCAGGATCGATCGAGGTGGGCGCGCCAGCCAGGATGGTCACCGTGCCCGGGTCGGACGCGGCACCCACGGCCAGCCTGGGCGGCTCGCCCGGCGATCCGGTCCAGGCCGGCAGGAGCTGGATCAGCATCGCCAGGACGACGAGGCCGGCGATCACGCCGATCACCAGCTGCCGGCGTCGGGACGGCGCCTGCGGAGCGGACCGGCCGGCAGGCTGCGACCAGCCCGGATCGGGGCCCGTCCAGCCGGCGAGCGGAGGTGGCGGCAGCAGCGGCGGCGGGGCCGCCGGCGGTTCGGTCGAGCGGATCGGGGAACCGGGCGAGCGCATCGGTGCCGCCGCGGTCGGATCGGTCAGGTCAGCCTCCACCAGGTTGCTTCGGGCAGCGATGCGTCCGGCCGGAGCCGGTCGATGACCCGTTCGACCGGGACGGGCATGCGGGGGCGCGCCGTCCACGCGTAGCGATCACCGGAGAACCCGGCGAGGAGTACCACGATGCAGACCCAGCGACGCACGCGGGGAGTATACGAGCGGTAGCCGGAATGGTCGGCGGACAGGAAATGAGGCCTCGCCGTGCCACACCGCCGGGGGAACGATGCTGTCTGCGAGGCCTCTGACTTGAGAACGACGTCTCGGGTATTCCGTTATGGGTGTTCCTCGACGGGCGTTCTCATCCACGTTTCCGGGCATCGCGCTTTCTGCGCCGGAGCCCGTCTGCCGCGCTACGTCCGGGCGCCGACCAGCAGGTCCCGTCTCGTCGCGAACCGCTTGAGCACGCGATACAGGTTGCGCCTGGCAAGCCGCTCGCGGTCACTGTCCGGCACGCTCGTCCGGCCGCGGTGCTCGTGCCGGCCCGCCGCGGCACCCGTCACTCGGACCGCTCGGCGTGGAACGTCTGCGCCGGCGGCCACCTGATCGCGCAGCACGAGGCTCCACCAGATGTCGAGGTTCGGGTACCACACGAAGTGCTCGTCGAGCGGACCCCGCTCGACGTAGTCGGACCGGCGGAATGCCATCGCGACGCCTTCGATCGCGACCACGTCGGTGACGTCACCCTCGGCCTGCTGGAAGTGGCGAAGATCGGGAGACATCAGGCCGAACGGCCCGGCCACGGCGACTGTCGGATCGCCGAGCGCATGCACCAGGGTGCCCACGAGGTCGCCATCGGCCTCGATGCTCGTGTCCATGAGCACCAACACGTCAGCCGCGGCGCGCCGGATCCCGGCGTTGAGGGCAGCGGCGTGACCCAGCCGCGTGCTCGTCCAGACGACCTCGGTTACGATCCCGGGCGCCCCCGGATCCACCTGGTCCAGCTCGTCGAGCCGCGATGCCTGGGCCTCCGACGGGGCATTTGCGACCACCACCAGCTGCGTGCCGTCGGGCGCGTGATCCACCAGCGAGCGAAGCGTCCGGGCCAGATCCTCCGGCCAGTCGGTGGCCAGCAGCACGACGCTTGCGACACCGGCCGGCGCATCCTCCAGGCGCGACGGCACGGATCGGCTGGACCCGTACCGGATGATCGAGCCCTCGGTCACATTGGGCGCGGCCGCTCGCTCCAGCGTGTACAGCGTGCCGGCGTCGACGACGGCCCAGCCGGCAGCCTCGATCTGATCTCGAAGCGCGTCGGCCGCCGACCAATCGCCAGCGCGCCTCGCCGCGGCCCGCCGGTCGGCCAGCTCGACCACGTCGGGCGGGATCTCGTTCGATGCCATGGCTGCCGAGGATACCGGTTGCGCACCTCACCGGCCCCGCCCCCCCCGACTACGTCGCCGGGACGACCGCCGCTCCGGCGGTGAGCACCGCGAGGGCCAGGATCCAGGTGTGGACGAGGCCGCTCCACAGGACCGAGCCGGTCCGCCAGTCCAGCCAGCCGTAGAGCAGCCCGCCGCCGAGCGTGCTGAGCGTCTCGAGCTCCGGCTTGCCCAGGTGGATGAACGCGAACGGCAGCGTGGCGATCACCACGGCGATCGGCCCGACCACGCGCAGCAGGGCGAACAGCAGGAAGCCCCGGAAGAAGAACTCGGCCGGGATCACCTCGAGCGCCGTCGTGATGACGACCTCGGGCGCGGGCGCGGCCAGCGGCGCGTAGTAGGCGGCGAAGCCAGGCAGCCGGGCCAGCGCCAGGACAATGGGGGTCATGACCAGCATGCCCCCCAGACCGATGGCCAGGCCGGCCAGCGGGTCGCCCAGCCGGATCCCGTACCGCGCGGGCCGGTCTCGCATCAGCAGCACGACCACCACCAGAGGCACCAGGCCTTCCAGCAGGAGACGTCCCAGCGCCTGGAGGCGCTTCTGGTCCACCGCAGAGGGGCCGAACCGACCGAGGGCAGCATCGACAAGGCCGTTGACGCGTCCGTGGTAGTCGAGGAGCAGGATCATGGCCACAGTGATCGTCGCCAGCGTCGCCCTGACAGGTAAGGCCAGTCCCAGCAGGCTGACCGTGCGGCGGTCACCGGCATCGGCCGGGTAGGCCGGCGCGGTCGTCACCCAGTCCCACGCGCGCCGGACGGACGTCGCGAGCCGGTCCGCCGGCCCGCGCACCTCGACCACCATCGCCTGCTCCGGGTCTTGGGGCCCTCCCATCTCGCGCAGAGGGTACGCGGACGGCCAGGTGCCTGCGTGCTCGCTGCCCTACCAACGGCACTCCTGAAGGGGGCCAAATGGGCTTCAGCGGTACTCTTGTGCACGACGCAACGTAGCGTTCATCAGACATTGACCCTGCAGCTGAGGGCCGCCGGCGGTGGAGCCGGACGGAAGGGTCGGAGGCAAAGGCAAATGCAAATTACCGGCAAGGTTCACCAGGTCGGCGTCGCGATCTTCCGGATCGCGGTCGGCATCATCTTTCTGTGGGCTGGCCTGGACAAGCTCCTCGGCGCTACGCCGTTCAGCGCGAGCGGCTTCCTCACCCATGCAACGCTGGGCTCGCTCGGCTGGCCGTTCGTGACCGGCACCCCCGCGGACGGCACCGTGTTCAACCCCACCCATGACTTCTGGGTCAGCCTGGCCGGGAACGCCGGCCTGATGTCGATCGTCAACTTCCTCGTCGTCGCCGGCGAGATCGGGATCGGCGTCGCCCTGATCCTGGGCCTGTTCACCCGCTTCGCGGGCGCGATGGGCACCCTGATGATGCTGCTGTTCTTCGTCGCCGCCTGGGACTTCACCGACGGCATCGTCAACCAGCACCTCACCTACGCCCTCGTGTGCGCCACCCTCACCGGCCTCGGCGCCGGTCGCTACTACGGGCTCGACGGCGTGCTCGCGGAGCGGGTCGCTCCAGCCGTCCGACGGCTCCTGATGTCGGGCGAACCGGTCGCGGCCACAGCCTGACGAGTCGCCGCCCGGAAACGGCCAAGCACGTCGCATCCTCGAGCCGGCGGGCGTCCCCCGCCGGCTCCATCCATCCTCGGACGACGACGAGAGCGCAGCGAGCCTGAGGGCGCAGCGCGACCAGGCGCGAGGCGTCCCGCCACGTCAGCACCGCACACCGTCCTCACCGGCTGCCGACCGTGTGCGCCGGTCCCCTGTTGGGGCAACATACTCTCAGCCGTCGCGCCAGCGCGGCTCGATGTCATCAGGAGTTCGTCGATGGCCATTCAGGCGCTCGTCGCCTACGCCACCAAGCACGGTTCGACCCGCGAGATCGCCGAGGTCATCGGTGAGCGACTGCGGGCCGCGGGCCTGGAGGTCAGCGTGGCCGCCGCCAGGACGGTCACCGACCTTTCGCCCTATCAGGCGGTGGTGCTCGGCAGCGCGCTCTATGCGGCCCACTGGCAGCGCGAGGCGAACCAATTCGTGGTGCGCCATACGTTCGCGCTCCAGGTGCGTCCCGTGTGGCTGTTCAGCAGCGGCCCGCTCGACCGGTCCGCCGACGCCGGGACGCTCCCGCCCGCGCCTTCGGTGGCGATCACGACCGATCCGATCGGCGCCCTGGATCACCGCACCTTCGGCGGCCGCCTGATGGCGGACACGCCGGGCGTCGAGCCCCAGGTCCTCGCGACCCATCCGACCGGCGACTTCCGCGACTGGGATGCGATCAGGGACTGGGCCGACGGCATCGCCCGGGCCATCCCGGACCGGGTCCAGAACCACAACTGACGGCGACCTCGCCGCTTCGCCTCCGGGGTTCTCTATGCCCCGACCTGGATCACCCCGTTCCACAGCTGGTAGTGCGAGTAGTAGGTCTCATGGTGGATGACCCTGCCATGGCTGTCCTTCACCACTCGCGACACCGCGACGTCCATGCCGTTGGCGGGGTACTCAGTCTGGTTGCGCACACCGTGGGCGAGGGTGTTGACATAGACCGTCCGGGTGATCGCCTTGCGGACGTTCGACACCACCGGCTTGCCGATGCTCACGGTCCGGCCGTCAGGAATGCCCCAGATCTCGTAGCGGACCCATCCCCGGCCTCCCTGCGTGTAGCGGTAGGTGCGGATCACGATCGGATGCTTCATGTCGTTGGTGAACGTCATCGTCCGCGTGCCCCGCACTGACTTGGACACCGTCGCGTCCAAGCCCAGCGGGTAGCGGTAGATGTAGTACTGGTGGTTGACGCGTGCGCCCATCTTGAGCCCGGCACGCAGCGCGGCGTTGAACAGGGTGGTCGAGCTCGAGCACATACCGCCACCGAGGGCACCGGTCGGATCGGTATGGTCGCCGGCGATGTAACCGCCCGGGCCAAATCCGCGGGCTGTCGTCACCGGCCCGACCGCGCTCCACCATTCGAACGTCTGGCCCGGCATGAGGACCGTGCCGTCGATGATCTTCGCCGGCAGCCAGATGTTGGCCCCGAAGTAGTTGTGATCGCTGATCGGGAACCACGTCTTCCACGAGCCGAGGCGCTCCATCAGCGGCGCCTTCTGGGTGGCCTCTGCGGTGCTGACCTTGGGCAGCACCTTGGCCACCGCCACCGCGACCGGGACGGCCTCGGCACCGTCCGCGCGATCCAGGAGCGCCTGCGCGATGGCTGCGGCCGTGGCCTGGCCGTCGAGCTTCCGACCGTTGTGCGCCGCGGCCACGCCGACGATCCGGCCGGATCGCGTCTTGAGATAGGCGGCCGACACGGCGTCCTTGCGCACACCCTTGGCCACCTTTCCCAGCGCCGCTGCGATCGCCGGCTGGTCGATCGCGGGTGCGACGGATCCGTCGGCGCCGTTCTGGAAGCCGATCCAGGTGCGCACGGTCGCGGCCTTGATCCTCCAGTGCTGATCCCGGAATGTCACCGTCACGGCGCCCAGCATCCGTTCGGCCGCCACCTTCGCAGCGAACACGTCGGCGTTCGACCGGCGGGCCGGCAGGACCGACCGGGCCACGTCGATCACGACCTCGTCGGGCGCGTCGACCCGATCGACGACCGCCAGGGCCGCGGTGGTCGCCCCCTCCGCGTCGTAGGTGCGGCCGTTGCGCGCCGGGACGGTGTGGATGGTCCCCGCGTCGCCGCCGATCTGCGCATCGACCGGCTCCTGGTGCAGGGGCAGCAGCACGGCCTTCACGTCGCTGCCCAGGGCGTCTCGATCGACCAGCAGGCGGGGTCCGAGATCGTCGCCCTGCAGGGCAAGCCGAACCTCGCCGGCGGCGCGTTCCAGCGTCGTCCCGCCGCGCCCTTCGCGCATCGCCTCGTCGGTCATGCTCTCCACGTCCGGCCGGCGCGAGAACGCCCGATACGGCACCGCGACGTCGCCGGCATCGGTGTGGAGCACGACGCGACCTTCGCCATACCCGGCAAAGGCCGTCCCGAGCGCCGCCAGGGCCTGATCGCGGTTGAGCCCGGAGAGGTCGACGCCGCCGACGTGGACACCCGGCAGGATCCGGCCCTGGTACCCGGCATCCCAGGCCAGCAGGGCCGCGGCTGCCAGCCCGAGGCACGCTGCCAACCCCAGGACGAAGCCGATCGCGAGCCGCGGCCACGTCCGCGGACGAGACCGCACCCGCGGCACGTCCGGCGTGTCGACCGACGGAGAGAGGACCTCGTCGATGGCGGCCATGGCGCCACGCATGATGCCTGATCGGAAGGCGACTTGGCACCCACCATTTAGTCCATGCTGCACGCCCGGCGGTCTGGTCCACCCGGGTGCGCCCATCGCTACTTCGTCTGTTGCCTGACCCTGGTACGATATTGGGCATATGCCCAACCCGGCGAGCCTGGTCTGGTCCCATCACGGCGAGTCGGCACCACGAACCGAGGTCGCAGCGTGAGCGAGAGCACCGTCAGCACCGACCACCAGCCACGTCCGCCGAAAGGCATCATCGGGTGGCTCCTCACCCTCCCGATCTACCTCTACCGCGCGCACCTCGGATTTCTGTTCGGGCATCGCTTCCTCGTCCTGGTTCACGAAGGGCGTCGCACTGGTCTCCGGCGCGAGACGCCGCTTGAGGTCGTTCGCTACAACCGGGCGACCCGGGAAGCCATCGTGGCGGCGGGTTGGGGCCGCAAGACCCAGTGGCTGCACAACGTCGAAGCCGGACTGGCCAAAGAGGTGCGGATCGGTCGCGAGCGCTTCGTGCCGGCGTACCGCCTGCTCGACACCGATGAGGCCGCTGCCGTGTTCGAACGATACGAGAACCACAGCGGCCTCCCGAAGTCCCTCGTCCGTCGCGTCCTGGGCACCCTCCTCGGATGGCGCTACGACGGCACGCCTGCCGCCCGGCGCCGGGCCGTCCAGCAACTGTCGCTGCTGGGTCTCCGACCCGCGACCGATCCGAAGTAGCCGCCCTCCGGGCGGCAGGCTGCCCTCGCCGGGCACAGCTTGCTCCGGGGTCAGCGTCCCGGCAGGTGATCCTGCTCCACCGGGCGGGATGACGGTGCGCCATCAGCGGTGGCCCTTGCCGCTGGTGCATCCTGGCAACGTTTTTCTACCCTGAACCACACCGGACGTCACCGCTCCGCAGCGGCACGAGGCTACGATCACCCAATTCCCGCATCAGTCGGGGTGTACGGGATTCTCCAGTGGAGGAGCTTGCATGAGCGGTCTTGCGTGGCTGAAGCGCTCACGAAGGGCGACGATCGTCGCCTTGGCGGTCGCCCTGTCGATCGTCACCGGAGGGGCGGCGCTCGCGGCGTCGTCGGGGCTGACGTTCGTCCCGCACAAGGCGGACCAGATCACCAACATCGACGTCCTTCGGACGCAGATCAAGAACTACTACGGCACGCCGACGGCCGCGACCGGCCCGACGAATTGCGACGAGAATCTCGTGTCACCCGCCAACAGCAACTACTCGCGTGAGGCGAGGTCCGTCGCCGCCGCCGGAGAACGATGGCTGAAGTCGCAACTCAACTGGTGGGCCAAGTCCTACCACCACAAGTCCTACCACCACAAGACGCCGGCGACGCCGGCGATCGTGCTCGACGTTGACGACACGACGGTCACCACATGGAACTACGAGCTGTGCAGCAACTGGGACTACAACCCAACCGCGAATGCCGTCTTCGTCGGCCTGACCGGGGACCCGGCCGTGTTCACCGGCAACCTGTTCCCGGCCACGCCGGGCATGGTCAGCATGGTCACCTGGGCGGCCAACCACGGCTACGCGATGTTCTTCATCACCGGGCGCGGGTCGGCCCAGTACCAGGTGACGCTCGCCAACCTCGTGAGCGATACCTACGCCGGGTACGCTGATCTCCCGGCGCCAGACGTCGATGCCGGCTACCCGGCGCCGACCACGATCGACCGCACAGGCATGGGCGACATCGGTCCCGGGCTGTTCACCAAGCCTGACGTCGCCGACTACCCGCTGTACCTGCAGAAGGCCTGCGCGTCGGACCCGGGCGGCAAATGCACGACCATCCACTACAAGGCCGCCACCCGCGCCTACATCGAGTCGCAGGGGTACGACATCGTCGCCAGCTTCGGCGATCAGTACAGCGATCTCAAGGGCGGCTACGCGGACAAGACGTTCAAGATGCCGAACCCGAACTACTACCTCCCCTGATCGACACAGCCTGATCGAGGCCGCCAGCCACATATGGCCGGCGGCCTCCTGCTGTCCCGGCCCCTGGGACGGCGATCCGCGGGGGCGACCCGGCGCGTTCCGCGTTCCGAGCGACCGCTCAGATCCCTGCCAGCGTCTCGTGCAGGTCGCCGTAGCCAGCAAGGCACAGATCGCCGGGGTCGGGCGCGCGCAGCTGCACGCACACGTGGTCGGCGCCCGCGCCCAGGTGCTCGCGGACGCGTGCCGCGATCGCCGCCGCATCTCCGCGCACGACGATGGCATCCAGCAGCCGGTCGCTGCCACCGTCCGCGATGTCGTCCTCGCTCCAGCCCAGCCGCCGCAGGTTGTTGGCGTAGTTCTCCGACGCGAGGTAGCGGGCAGCGTACGCCCGGGCGGTAGCGCGGGATCGCTCGTCGTCCGTGTCGAGGACCGCGGCCTGCTCCACGAGGAGCAGCGGGTCGGGTCCCATGCGCTGGCGCGCGAACGCGGTATGGTCGACGGGCACGAAATAGGGATGAGCACCCATCGTCCTCGCCGCCGCCAGCTCGAGCATCCGCGGGCCCAAAGCGGCGAGGACCACCGGTACTGGATCGACCGGCTCTGGCGCCGAGTAGCTCGCGGCCTCCATGGCGTCGAGGTACGCGGTCATGCGTTCGACGGGCCGCCCGTACGTCCCTCCGCGGCTCGCCACGGCGGGGGCATGGCTGACGCCGATGCCCAGGAGGAACCGTCCAGGGTAGGCCTCGGCCAGCGTTCGGGCGCCATTCGCCATGGCCATCGGGTCGCGGGCGTGGATGCTCGCGATCCCGGTCGCGATGACGATCCGCGATCCGCCGCCGAGGAGGATCGAGCATGCGCGAACGCCTCCTTGCTGCCGACGCTCTCCGGGAACCATGCCGCCCCGTAGCCCTGTGCCTCGTACGCGCCGATGGCATCGCGCTCGACCGTCGCCGGATGGGTCTGCAGGGCGAAGCTCCAGATGCCGACGCGTCCGAGCCGAGCGCGGATTGTGGCACGTCGATCGATCACCGCTCGCCGCTCCCAGGGGCTACTGCGCAGACTTCGCCTTCTTGTCCAGCGGCGCCTTCTTGTCCAGCTGCGCCTGCTTGTCGATCTGGGCCTGCTGGTCCTTCTGAGCCTTCTTCGCCTTCTGAGCCTTCTTGTTCTTCTTCCTGGCCACCACGCTCTCCTCGATGCGGCTGGGTTTCAGAAGCCGTGGAGGGGCCCAGCGCCGTGGAACACGACGAGGATCTCCCGGCGGCCGTGGGGACCGACCTGTTGATCGGCGACCAGCGCATGACCCGACACCGTGCGCCCGTCGGCGATGTGGCCGGACAGCTCTCCGTCCTCGACCTCCGGACACACGCGGGTCACCACCCGTGCGAGCCACTGGCGCCGGCCGTCGGGGTCGTCCCAGCAGTCCATCGTGGCGCCGGGCAGCGAAACCCCGGCGAAGGTCACGTCATGGAGGGCGAAGCGATGATGTCTCAGGGCCACGCTCGAACGGTACCACTCCATGGTCTCACGGCCGGATCCCGACGCAGCCTGGCGACCCCGGATGGACGCGGGGGCTCGGAAAGCCACCGTGCGACCCACTCGCCTGGTGCGCGGCAGCCGGGTCATCAGCTCCTGATCAGACGCGTCGGCGGATGCCCGAGCGCGGACGACCCGTCAGGCCTCGGGCTCGGACGGCACCTCGGGGTCCGCCGCGAACGCAGGTTCCGGCTCGCCCTCCGGGGCGGCCGCCGGCAGGAGTGGCAGGCCGTCCTCGCGGTTGGTGCCCATCAGGCCCACCCGATGGTAGGCGACCAGCTTCTCGCGCGTGTCCGCGATGTCGAGGTTGCGCATCGTCAGCTGGCCCACCCGGTCCTGCGGCGTGAAGAACACCTCGTCGCCCTTCTCCATCGTGAGGCGCTCGGGGTGGTAGGTGAGGCTGGGGCCCGTCGTGTCGAGGACCGAGTAGTCGTTGCCACGCCGCAGCTCCAGGGTCACCTCACCGGTGATCGCGCGCGCGACCCACCGCTGGGCGGTCTCGCGGAGCATCAGCGCCTGCGGATCGAACCACCGGCCCTGGTACAGCAGGCGGCCCAGCCGGCGCCCGTTGCTTCGGTACTGGTCGATCGTGTCCTCGTTGTGGATGCCCGTCACCAGGCGCTCGTAGCCGATATGCAACAGGGCCATGCCCGGGGCCTCATAGATGCCCCGGCTCTTGGCCTCGATGATCCGGTTCTCGATCTGGTCGGAGATGCCCAGGCCGTGGCGGCCGCCGATCGTGTTGGCCTCGGTGAACAGGGCGAGCGGGGTCTCAAACGTCTGCCCGTTGAGGGTCGCCGGCTCGCCATCCTCGAAGCCGATGCTGACTGTCTCCGGCGCGACCGCGACCTCGGGTCGCCACGAGGCCACGCCCATGATCGGGCTGACGATCGACATGCCCCGATCGAGAAACTCGAGGTCCTTCGCCTCGTGCGTGGCGCCCAGGATGTTCGAGTCGGTGGAGTACGCCTTGTCGGCGCTCATCCGGTACTCGAGCCCGGCCCCGTCGAGGTACGCGGACATCTCCGCCCGCCCGCCGAGCTCGTCGATGAACTGCTGGTCCAGCCATGGCTTGTAGATCCGCAGCTGCGGGTTGACGAGCAGGCCGTAGCGGTAGAATCGCTCGATGTCGTTGCCCTTGTAGGTGCTGCCGTCGCCCCAGATGTGGACGTCGTCCTCCTGCATCGCGGAGACGAGCATGGTTCCGGTGACCGCGCGTCCGAGCGGCGTCGTGTTGAAGTACAGCTGGCCGGCGGTCCAGATGTGGAACGCGCCGCACTGCAGGGCGGCGATGCCCTCCGCCACCAGCTGCGGACGGCACTCGATCAGCCGGGCGTGCTCCGCGCCGTACGTCAGTGCCTTGCGCGGGATGGACTCGTAGTCGTCCTCATCGGGCTGTCCGAGATGCGCCGTGTAGGCGTAGGGAATCGCCCCATGCTCCCGCATCCAATGGATCGCGGCGCTCGTGTCGAGGCCACCCGAGAACGCGATGCCGACCCGCTCGCCGACGGGGAGATGCTGCAGGATGTTCGACACGAGGCTCGTCCTTCGGCGGGGTGAGGTGAGGGCTGGGCCGGGGGTTTGTGGCGATGACCGTGGTTCCGGTCATGGCGCCGAAGCGTGCCGTCGCCGGTCGTCGTGCGACCTGCGCCGAAAGGAGGTCGTCTCGATCACCTCTTTGTCAGGAGGAGGAAGAGGGCGCCCGCAACCACGAGCACCGCGATTCCGGCGACAAAGACCCAGTCGCCCCACCAGATGTCCTTGTTGACGCGGCCGACCAGGATGAGGATCGCGGAGACCACCGCCATCAGGGTCAAGAATGGATGGGCCTTCACACGAGGCGGCATCTGATTCCTCCTTCGATCGCTGCGGCCCGACAGGCCCGGAACATGCTGTACCTACCCACGAGCGTCACCCACGGAACGCATCCATGAACCGCACCCGTGTGCCGAGGTGGAGCGCGGCGTTGCTGTACATGCGGCCGGCGAGCCAGGTCAGGCCGCCGATGGATGCCACGATCAGCGCTACCGCCAGGCCGACCTGCCAGAACGGCACGGGGCTCGCCGCCATCCGCACCGCCATGAGGATGGGGGCGAACGGCGGCAGCAGCGAGCACACCGTCGCCAGGGGGCCACTCGGATTCGGCAGCGCGGCGTACATGAGCAAGTACCCCGCGACCTGGAGGATCGAGATCGGGGCGACGGCGCTCTGGATCTCCTCCTGGCGCGAGACGAGGGAGGCGACCGCGGCGTAGGCGGTGGCGTAGAACAGGAAGCCGAGCAGGAACCACAAGATGTCGCCCAGGATCGAGGTCACGCCGAGGGCCGGGATCGCGGCGACACTGGTCACGCGGACCGCGACGAGCGCGGCCGCGCCCACGATCGTGAGCTGCAGGAGCCCGACGAGGCCGATCCCGATGACCTTGCCCGCGAGCAGGCGGCTCGGCTGGATCGTGGCGAGCAGGATCTCCATGATGCGGGTCGCCTTCTCCTCGACCACGCCCTGGGCCACCAGGTTCCCGTACTGGCCGAGCGCGATCCAGAGCAGGATGCCGAGGGCCAGGCTGGCGAACACGTCCTCGGTGTTCTTGGGACTCGGGGGTTGCAGAAGCTGGACCGGGACCAGGGCCATGGCCGAGGTGACGGCCGCCGGTGAGAGGCCTGCGGCGGAGAGGCGTGCGGCCTCGGCGGCCAGGGATAGGGCGGACAGGACGTTCGATGGGATCGCGGCCTTCGCCACGGCCGTCGGTGCGGTCTCCGACCCCGTCACGAGCACGTCGAGGGTGCCCGCCGTCACCTGCGCCTCCCCGGCGGTGACGTCGGCAATGTCGCTGACGGTCACATTCGCACCCAGGGCCGCGGCAGTTGCCGTGAACGAACGCTCGAGCGCCTGCGACCCGCCACCGAAGCCGACCCGCACCGGCGTGGTCCTGCCGGCGAGCAGCGACGCTGCAACGATGCCGACCACAACGAGGACCGTCATCACGATCGTGCCGCCAACGAAGACCCGCGAGCGCAGACGCATGCGGACCTCGCGGCGGGCTACGAGGACGGTGGTCGGCAGGCGGCGCGTTCCGCCCAGACCAAAGGACCGGGCGTTCATGCCCCTGCATCCCCGATGACGGTCCGGAAGATCTCGCCGAGGCTGGGGTCGACGCGCTCGAACTCGCGCACGGGTCCAGCGGCCAGCGCCGCCTGGAGCAGCGCCTGATCGTCGACGCCCGGATCGAGCTCGAACAGCCGCCTCGAGCCGTCGGTCTGGAGCAGGTGCACGCCCGGCACGCCGATCTCCCAGTCGGTTGACGCAGCCGGGCTGTCGATCCAGCGCCGCTCGCGGCCGCCGGCCCGGAGCTCCGTGACCGTGCCGCAGGCGACCATCCGACCGTGGTTGATGATGCCCACGCGGTCGCACAGCCGCTCGACGAGCTCGAGCTCGTGGCTCGAGAAGATGACCGGGACACCCGCGTCCGCCCGTTCGCGGAGCACGCTCGCCATCACGTCGACGGCGACCGGATCGAGCCCCGAAAAGGGCTCGTCAAGCACGAGCACGTCCGGCCCGAAGACGAGGGCCGCGGCCAGCTGGACCCGCTGCTGGTTGCCCAGGCTCAGCGCCTGCAGCTCGGCGTCGCGCCGCTCGGCGAGACCGAACCGGTCGAGCCAGCCGAGAGCGGCCTCCCGGGCTGCCGCGTCCGCCATGCCGTGCAGCTCACCGAGGTAGGCGAGCTGCTCCGCCACGTGCATCTTGGGATACAGGCCGCGTTCCTCGGGCATGTAGCCGATCCGGCGCCGGCCCTCGAACGTCAGGGGTACGCCCAGCCAGCGCACCACGCCGGCATCAGGTGCGAGCACGCCCAGCGCAATTCGCATCGTTGTCGTCTTGCCGGCGCCGTTGCGCCCCACGAAGCCGAACAGCTCGCCGGCGTGAACGTCGAAGGTGAGGTTCTCGAGGGCGACGACGTCGCCGTAGCGCTTGGAGATGCCATCGACCTCAAGGACTCGAGCATCGCCGTTCATCTCGCCACGATTGCCGGCTGCCCTCGCCGTTCCCCGTTCGTCCGGGGTCACGCCTGGGCGACCAGCTGGTAGGTCACCTTGAGGTAGGTGATGCCGAGCAGTGGAATGCCGTACTCCCCAGAGGACGCCACGCGGTATCCCTGCCTGGCCATCTCGACGGCGTCGCCTTCCATGTCGCGGGCCGCGGATTCCTGCCAGCCGTTCATGCCCCGGGACGCCATGAGGAACGCGAATGGGAGGCTGAGGAGGCCAACGAGGCTACCGCGTCCATACGTCTTGACGACGATGGGCTTTGGCGCGGCGGGTGCGAATGGACGCATCGTCAACCCTGTCTGTCGCTTGTCGTGGACCGCTGATCTTTCACTCGCCCTGATCCTGTCGGCAGCCGACGGCGATCATAACCGCCCTTCGAGAGCGGGGTCGTCAGGGGCCCCTCCACTTGATCTGGTCCCCGAGGTGCAGCAGCCGGGACGGATTGCCCCGGCCGATCTTGGGCCTGGTGACGGCTACCCCGTCCTTTTCCTGCACCAGAGTCCCGGCTGTCGGCCGTCCAAGCGATGGCCCGATCAGGTCGCGGCGCTTGGGGGTCGCCTTATCTCCTACGACAGGCCCGGATCTGGCCGGTCGCCCCGCAAGCCCGGCCGGTCGGTGGTCGATTGCGTGCCCGACGTAGAGGCCGTTGCGGACGCCCTCGGTCTCGCGGAATTCGCGGTCTCGGGTACTCGGCGGCGCACCGCACGCTCTCGCCGCCGGAGCCCGACTCGCGGGTCGAGTGACGCGCATCGCCTGCTACGGCGCAGTCGCGCCGCTCGGGCATCTCGGCCTGGCCGAGTGGACCAAGGATCTGAGTCAGGGCATGGACGAGTTCGTGGCCGCGCTGCTGGCGGGTGAAGCGGCGATCACGTCGCTGCTCGCGCAGGAGGACGCCGAGATGCGCGCGGCCGCGTCCCGGGACGACCCGGCTGGGGTGATCATCCTCGAACACCCAAGATCGCAGGTTGGGCATGGAGTGGCGCCCCCGGACGGACTCGAACCGCCGACGCGCACCTTAGGACGGTGCCGCTCTATCCACTGAGCTACGGGGGCCGCGGCTCGGATCGTACCCCACGTCACCGAGCCATCGAAGCGTCGAGGCCGCGGGAGAGCGGCGGCACCGCCCACCTCGGCGGCCCCGGTGTCAGCGCGGCTCGGCGCCCTGGGTTCGGAGCTCGCGGAGGTGGATCTCCGCGTCCGTGCGCCGTTTGTCATCGCCCGAGGCCAGGTAGGCCCGGTACAGATCGATCGCCTCGTCGCGCCGGCCACCGAGGCGGCGCAGCGCCTGGGCGCGTGAGAACAGGATGCCGGGCCGGTCGCTGAGCTGGCCGGCTCGCGTGAACTCGTCGTACGCGTGGGCGAAGTCTCCGGCCTCATAGAGCACCGCGCCCTTGTCGAAGGCGGCCCTCGCCGCCGCTGTGTCGATGTCCTCGATCCCAGTCCGGGCCGGTCCCCGCAGATCCGCGACCTCCCGGGCTGCATCCTCGGCCTGCTTCGGATCGCCGGTGGCGAGGTACTGCTCGTAGAGGCTGATCGCCTCGGGATCCCGGCCGCCCAGGCGGCGCAGGGCCTGGGCGCGCGAGAAGAGCAGGCCGGCCCGGTGGCTCAGCTCCCAGGACTTGGTGAACTCGTCGTAGGCGTGAGCGAAGTCGCCCGCGTCGTAGAGCTCCGCGCCCTTGTCGAACTCGGCCTTCGCAGCGGCGGTATCGACGGCCTCGGCCCCGGTAGGTGCCGGTCCCCGTAGCTCCGCGACGAACCCTTCGGCCTCCGCTCGCCGGGCGGGATCACCGGTGGCCAGGTAGGCCTCGTAGCAGGCGATGGCTTCCCCGCGTCGCCCGCCCAGACGGCGCAGCGCCTGGCCCTCCGAGAACAGGATCCCGGGCCGCGGCGCGAGCTCATGCGCACGCTCGAAGAAGTCGTAGGCGTGCGCGTAGTCACCCTGGTCGTAGGCGGCGGCTCCTCGATCGAACACCTTCTTTGCGAGCGCCGTGTCGTCGGTGACCCCGGGGCCGGCGTCGATCACCGCCCAGGTCCTGGGTCCCACGACGGTGTCGACGGCCAGCGGCGGGTTCGCGGACTGGAGCTCCCGAACGGCCCTGGCCGTGATCGGTCCGAAGATGCCGTCGACCTCGAGGGCGGTCGTCACATCGGCTCGAGCGTTGAGGCTCGACTGCAACTCGCGGACATCGTCGCCGGTGGAGCCCTGCCGAAGGGTCCGATGGCCAGCTCCCGCGTTGTCCCTCTGCACGGCGCTCAGCAGCTGCACGACGGCAGCATTGCCGGCGGTCTCCTGGAGATCCAGGATGCGCTGGGTCTGCGGCTCGAGACCGCCGCGGCTCGAGCGACGCTCCGGCTGTCGGCGTCGCGTGCGCGACATCGGCGCCTGCAGCCGACCAGCCACCGCCGAGACACTCACCGTCGCGGAGCATACATCGCGATTGCCCGTCCATCGCGCGGCACCGGCCCGCGCCGCTTGGCACGCTCCGGCGGGCTCAACCGGAGGCGGCCTCCTCGCGGTTGCGCATCGCGTCGGCGGCCATGGTCACGTAGGCATGCAGCTCGGCCTTCGCGTCCGGCGGAGCCTTCGACCCATTGATCGCGCTTTGCATGTGGGCGAGCCAGCGATCCCGCTCCGCGACGCCGATCGCGAACGGCGAATGCCGCGCTCGCAGACGCGGGTGCCCGCGCTCCCCCGAGTAGATCGTGGGCCCGCCCCAGTACTGAGCGAGGAACAGGGTCAGGCGGCGGCGCGCGGCGGCGAGGTCATCGGGGTGCGGATAGAGCGCCAGCAGGACCGGGTCCGACTCGACGCCCTCGTAGAACCGGTCCACCAGGACCTCGAAGAACCCCATCCCACCGACCCGATCGTAGAGCGTCCGCTCGGCCATGGCTGGATTGTAGGAAGGACCGCGGGGCGGGGCGTCTCGACAGCGTCGGCGGGCCCGATCGGCGATGCCAACTACAATCTGGACCCGTGACCGTTCCCCTCCCCGACCTCATCCTGTACGGCCGCCCCGGCTGCCACCTGTGCGAGGACGCCCGTGCCTCGCTCGATGCTCTGCTGGCGGACCGGGCCGCGCACGGCCTGGCGGCGCCGGCGATCCGGGAGATCAGCATCGACGGCGACGAGGATCTGCGTCGGCGGTACGCGTTCACGATCCCGGTGGTCGCCCTTGGTGGACGCGAGCTGGAGCTCGCCACGAGCCCGGCCAAGCTCCACCGGCTGCTGACCGAGGTCCTCGACGGCGCACCGGATCCGGACGGCCCGCCGGATCCCGACGCCATGTCGGAAACCGACCGCGTGTCGGAGGCCGAGCCCGCGTGACCGGCGACTACACGTTCCTCGCCGCCATCGTCGCAGGCCTGATCTCGTTCGTGTCACCGTGCGTGCTGCCGCTCGTGCCCGCCTACCTGGGACAGCTGACCGCGGTCGCCGTGGCCGCCCAGGGATCCGGAGCCACGCCCTCACGCTGGACGGCGTTGCGGCACGCGATCGCATACGTGGCGGGGTTCGGAGCGGTGTTCACGGTGCTGGGCATCACGGCCGCCTTCGCGGGCGGGGCCATCGCGGACTACATCGACACCCTGCGGGTCGTGGGCGGCGCGCTGCTGGTGATCATGGGCCTCAGTCTCGCCGGGATCCTGCGGATCCCGATCCTCGAGCAGAGCTGGCGGCCGCTCGACGCGAGCGCCTCCGCCGGGCTCGCGTCGATGACCGGTGGCATGAGCCTGGCTCCTGCGAATGGAGGTGTCGGGGGCCGGATGGGCTCGCGGCTGGTCGGCCGCCGAGCCGGGCTGGGGGCGTCGTTCGCGCTCGGTGCCGTGTTCGCGGTCGGCTGGACGCCGTGCATCGGCATCTTCCTGGGCGGGGTGCTGACGATGGCCGCCGTGGCCTCGACGCAGCTCCAGGGTGCCCTGCTGCTGGTCGGCTACACGCTCGGCCTGGGCGTCCCATTCCTGCTGGTGGCCGTGTTCTACGACCGCGCCCCCGCGCTGCTCAGGCCCCTGGTCCGGCACGGCCGGCTCGTCAACCTGATCGGCGGGCTGCTCGTGGTCGGCATCGGCCTGGCGATGATCCTCGACCTGCTGGTGCTGCTGCCGCGATACTTCCAGTTCGTCTCGCTGGTATGAGCGAGGCCGAGCCGCAGCTGCGACCGGCGCCGCCGGCGCCGAGACGGGTGCACGTCGGGCCGTTCAGCGGCCGCCAGCTGCTCACGATCGGCGTCGTGGTCGCGGTGGCCGCGGTCGGGCTCACGCTCGCCACCCGCCCGATCGCGCCCGGGTCCGGCGGCGCAACCCCGTTCCCGGCGTCGACGGTATTCGTGGTCGGCCCGCCGGTGGACGGCCTCCATGCCGGCGACCAGGCCCCCGAGCTGACGGTGACTCGTGGCGACGGGACGACCGTGGGCCTCGCCGACCTCGATGGCCGTCCCGTCCGCCTGGCCGATCTCCGGGGCCGACTGGTGTGGCTGAACTTCTGGGCGACCTGGTGCCCGCCGTGCCAGTCCGAGACGCCGGTCCTGCGCGACATGGACGCGATGTACGGGCAGCAGGGCCTCTCGATCGTCGGGATCGCGGTGCAGGAGACGACGCCCGACGACGTGCGGTCGTACGCGCAACGCTACGGGCTCGAGTACCGGATCGCGTTCGACGCCTCCGCCGACTTCTTCAATGAGTACAAGGTCTACGCGCTGCCGACGCAGTTCTTCATCGGCCCCGACGGGCGGATCCTGGAGGTGGTCAACGGCCCGATGACGGACGCGTCGGCCAGGGTCCGGATCGAGGCCTGGCTGCCGCAGGGCGGAGCAGCCCAGGGCCAACCACCTCGAGGTTGACCCCCGAGCACGTCACAGGAACGACTCCCTGCACCGCCCACCCATGACGTTCGGCCGGACCCCACAGCCCGATCGACCCGTGGCGGAGGCGACCCTCGGTCCCCCATCATCTCGGCCACGACGGTCTTCGTCGGCGATCGATCGCGCATTCGGCGGCTCCCCGCGGCGCGTGCGCGATCCAACCTGAGGTGGGTCACGACGCGTGGATGACACGGTCATCTCCGAGCCCCACGGGTGGGACGATGAGCTCACCGGTCTTGGCGGCCCGGACCTGTGGCTGCGAGTGCTGGTGGCGGAGGCCGCCCGGGTCGCCAAGTACCACCGGCCGTTCACGGTGGTGGTGGTCGAGCTCGAGGGCATCCTCGATCTGAGTGAGACGCGGGGCGATGAGCTCGCCAGGCACGCGATACGCGTGATCGCCCAGTGCCTCAGCCGCGAGACGCGGGCGAGCGACTACTGCACCCGGATCGCGCTCACGCGCTTCGGAGTCGCCCTCACCGAGACCGATGAGATCGAGGCCATCAACTTCGTCGAGCGGGTCCGCGAATCCGTGCCCGGGTCGCTTCCCGGCGGCGCCGAGGCGCTGCGGCTCAGCTTCGGCTGGGCGAGCCCCAACCCCGGCGAGTCGGCCGGCTCGCTCGTGAACCGCGCCGAGCGCCGGCTGATCGGCGAGCTGCTGCGGTAGGCCATCCCGACCCCGGGTCCGGGGGCTCGCTCATCGGTGGTCCGGCCCCCAGCTGCCGGTGACCTGACGCAGTACCGCAAGCTCGCCCACGTGGTACGAGTTGTGGTTCGCGATCACACGCAGCTCGCGCGCCACCGTGTGCCTCGGCGCGTGCGGGATCGGCCCCAGCATGTCGACCCCCGGATCGCGCGCGATCGCCTCGAGGTCCCGTCGGTCGGCCAGAAAGCCCTCCACGGACGCGCGAAACCCCGCCGGCGTCGTCTCAGCCGAGGGGTCCGGCCAGTACTCGAGTGGCCATTCCGGAGAAACGTGATCCGGATCACGGATGTACTCGAGGACATCCCATTGCGTGATCCGCAGGTGCTCGATCAGGTGCCAGGGGGTGTACCCGACATTGGGTGGCCGCACGTTGATCGCGGCGTCGGGGAAGTCCGCGACAGCCTCCTCGAACGTCATGTGGGCATCGGCGCCCCGCAACCCGATCACCAGCTGCTCGCGGACGTCGCGCTGCGCGTCGGTCATCAGCTCAGGCTCCCTTCGTCCCGCGCGGGCCGTTACAGCTCCTCGAACCGGAAGCGGTCCCGATCGGGCGTCAGGCGGCCCACCGGATTGCGCGACTCGTGCGAGAGCGCCACCAGCCAGTCATCCTCGACCGCGCGCCGGAACAGCTCGCCCTTTACGGCCACGCTGTCGAGCGGGAAGTCGTCGAACGCGGTCACCCAGCGGGGGTTGGCGGCCCACGGCCGCATGCACAGGTCGCCGAAGAACGCCAGGGCCCGGGCGCCCGGACCGCTGCCGCGGACCAGGATCGCCTGGTGTCCCGCCGAGTGCCCACCGGTTCGGACCACGGATACGCCCGGCAGCAGCTCGCGGTCGCCTTCGGCCCAGCCCTCGGCACCCCAGTCCGCGACCAGCCGCAGCTCGGGCTGATCGTAGGAGGCGCCGATCCGGCTGTTGCCGCCCAGCGCGATCTCCCATTCGGCGCGCTGAGCCACGATCCGCGCCCGCGGGAACGCCCGCGACCCATCGGCGAGCAGCAGCCCGCCCGCGTGGTCGAAGTGGAGGTGGCTCATCGCGACCACGTCCACGGTTCCCGGGTCGAACCCGGCCTCACGCAGGGCCGGCACCACCGGCTGCCCCGGTAGTCGCGCATGGCGCGGTTCTTGTCGTCGAGCCGCTCGCCGATGCCGGTCTCGATGAGCACCCGACCGGCCGGCGTCTCGACGAGCAGGCAGTTCAGCGCCTGCAGCAGCCGCCGGTTGGCGTCAAGCTCGCCCTCGCCCCAGGGTCGCCACAGGATCCAGGGCACGGGCCCGAACAGGGCGCCGGCGTCGGAGCGGAATGTGCCGGCCTGGATCAGGGCGACGGTCGTCCCCCGCCGAGGTCGGTTCGCCAGTGGACCGCGTCGTTCAGTTCCGTGATGCTTCCTCCTCTGGCTGGCGGAGCTTGCGGCCCCGGTCGAAGTCGGCGTGGAACGCGGACGCCGTGGGCTCGGACTGGCCCTGGTACTTGGAGCCGAGCTCGGCCGAGCCGTACGGCCGCTCGACAGGCGAGCTCATCCGGAAGAAGCTGATCTGGCCGATCCGCATCCCGGCGTAGAGCGCGATCGGCAGGTTGGCGACGTTGGACAGCTCCAGGGTGAGGGTGCCCTTCCAGCCGGGGTCGACGTACCCGGCGGTCGAGTGGATCAGCAGCCCCAGGCGGCCCAGGCTCGACTTGCCCTCGAGCCTCGCGACGAGGTCGCCCGGCAACTCCACCCATTCGATCGTCTGACCCAGCACGAACTCGCCCGGGTGCAGGATGAACGGCTCCTCGTCGTCGACGGTCAGGAGCTCGGTCAGATCCGGCTGCGGCGTGCGTGGATCGATGAACGCGTACCGGTTGTTGCGGAACACACGGAACCTGCGATCGAGGTGGAGATCCACCGACGATGGCTGGAGATCCGCGGGATCGTAGGGGTCGATCCGGACCCGGCCGGTCTCCAGCTCCGCCCGGATGTCGCGGTCGGCGAGCACGCTCACGCGGTGAGGCTCCCCTTCCTGGGCGCGCGACCCTCCGCGAACAGCGAATCCACCTCCCGCTTGAGGTCCGCGAGGTCCTCGAAGCTCTGATAGACCGACGCGAACCGGATGTAGGCGATGTGGTCCAGGGCCCGCAGGTGGTCCATCGACATCGCTCCGATCCGCGAGCTCGGGATCTCGGACTGACCGGACGAGCGGAGCTCGCCCTCGATGGTGTCGGCCGCGCGCTCCGCCGCATCATCGGAGACCGGGCGCCGGGTCAGCGCCTTGGCGAGGCCCGCCGCAAGCTTGTCCCGATCAAACTCCTGCCGCGTGCCGTCACGCTTGACGACCACGAGACGCGCCGCCTCCACCCGCTCGTACGTGGTGAACCGGGTCGAGCAGGCCGGACACTCCCGGCGCCGCCGGATGGTCGTAGCCTCGTCGAGGTCCCGCGAGTCCACGACGCGCGTGTCGCGGGTGCCGCAGTGGGGGCAGCGCATGGACCCTCCGAGTCCTGCCACCACAAGCCCTAGTGGTGCAGGCCGAGAATACCACTACATGCGGGGGTGTTGCGGCGAGTCATCACCCTCCCAGCCATCGACCAGATACGTCGGATGGGCGCGTCCCATGTCGGCCGCCGCCGCACCCCTTCGGGACCCGGAGCCGGTCCGCTCGATGAGATCGGCAGGGCGGACCGAGGCGATCTCCGCCACCAACCGAGCGCTCGCCTCACGAGCGTGGCGCAGGTTCAGCGCCCCCCGCTTGAGCGATGTCTGCGCCTCGAGCTCCCGGCCGCTCCGACCGGCGAGCAGCGCATCGAGGCCGTGCTCGACCATGTCCGCCGCGCGGCTGGCCCGCTCGACCTCATCGGCCAGCCCCGTCCCCAGGGCAGCCATCCCGGCCGGTACCCGGAGACCTCTTGCTTCACCGGCGAGCTCTCGCAGGGCTGCCTGGGTGGTCTCCAGCTGGTCCGCGAGCGCCTGTGGATCACCGGCCCGGCGTCGGATCTCGTCAAGCCGCGACACCATCGGGCCGGTGATCGCGGCCAGGCGGGTGTCGAGCGAGCCCGTCGTGCGCTGGAACTGCTCGAGGTCGCGGGTTCGGGCCGCGAGCACCGACATCCGGCGGAGCACGATGACGAACATCGCGGCAAGCGCGATCAGGACGATCAGCCAGACCGCCACGCCCGCCGTCATGTCCACACCCGTCCCCGATCCGTCCTGGACCCGTCAGCCGCCGCGTCGCGCGCGGAGCTCGGCGGCGAGCGCGGGCCCGATGTCGAACAGGTCGCCCACGACCAGCAGATCTGCGATCTCGCCGATCGGCGCGTCAGGGTCTTTGTTGACCGCCACGATCGCGTCGGCCGATTGCATCCCCACCCGATGCTGCATCGCGCCGGACACGCCCAGCCCGAGATACAGGGCCGGCTTGACGATCTTCCCCGTCTGACCGATCTGGCGCGCGTAGGCGATCCAGCCCGCGTCGACGGATGCGCGGGTGGCTCCGACCACGCCGCCGAGCACCTCAGCCAGGTCGTCGACGAGGCCGAAGCCCTCGGGTCCCCCGATCCCGCGACCCCCCACAACGACGACCCGCGCCTCCTCGAGCGACGCCTCGGCGCCGGCCTCGGCAACGCGATCCAGGACCTTCGTCACGGGCATGGCCGGCGAGCCGCCCGCGGCTCTCGCGTCCACGCTGCCCGGCGCCCCCGCTGGCTCGGCGGTCACGGCACCCGGCCGGAGGGTGATGACCCCCGTCTCACCCGTGAACGAGCTGCGGACGATCGCCTTGCCGCCGAGCACGCTCGCCTCCACCACGGGTCCGGATCCGTCCCACGTCACCTTGTCGGCGTTCGCGAGCAGGCCCCAGCCAAGCCGGCCGACGATCAGGCCGGCCAGGTCGCGGGCATCGGCGGTGACCCCCAGCAGCACGTGCGTGACACCGTCGGTCGCCAGCCGCTCGATCTCGGCAAGCGCGTGGGGCGCCCAGGTCTCCCCCGCCGTGGCCGGCGCCGTGACGGCATCGACGCGGGGCAGGTAGGCCGCGAGCTCGGCTGCGGCCGCGTCGGGCGACGGGTCGACGACCAGCCCCAGCGCGCTGCCACCGGCGGCCCCGGCCAGCAACCGGGCCATGGTCGCGGTCTCGCCCGACAGCCGGCTCATCGCCCCGTCGATGACCTCCCCGACGACCAGGATCCGCGGGGCCATCAGATCAGCCTCCGATCAGCGAGGAAGTCCGCGATCTCACGCGCGGCCTCGGGTGCCGGCGCACTGATCACGCGCCCGGCGGCACGCGCGGGAGGTGGATCCGCAGCGATGACCCTCGTGGCCCAGGCGCCGTCGGCCGGCGACAGGCCCGCCTCGAGGTCGCCCAGACCGAGGACCGTGATCTCGCGCGAGCGGGCGGCCATGATCCCCTTGAGCGACGGATACCGCGGCGCGCCGAGCGCCTGGGTGCATGAGACGACGGCCGGCATCGGGGCCTCGATGAGGTCGTACCCCCGGGCGCTCAGGCGCCGCACGCGGACCGTCCCCCCGGCGGGATCGGGCTCGATCGCCGCTGCCGCCGACAGCAGGGGGAGGCCCAGCCTGGCCGCGATCCCGGCGGCCACCGCCCCACCCGTCCCGTCGGACGTGTCGAGGCCCGCCAGCAGCAGGTCGAACGTCTCCTTCGCCGTGGCGGCCGCCAGCACCCGGACCGTTGTCGGAATGTCGGCCCCGGCCAGGGCGGGATCGGTGACCAGGACGCCACGCAGCGCGCCCATCGCCAGCGCCTTGCGCATGGTGTCGGTCGCATTGGGCGCTGCCATCGACATGATGGCCACCTCGCCGCCGTGCGCTTCCACCAGCTGGAGGGCTGCCTCGAGCGCGTATTCATCGTTGCCGTTGACGACGGTTGGTGAGGCTGCCCGGTCGAGCCGGAGGTCTGAGCCGAGTCGCTCCGAGCCCGCCGCGGGATCGGGGACGGGCTTGGTCAGGACAAGGATTCGCACGCGGTCACTGCTCCTGGGTACCTGGCTGCCGGGTCCATTCGCGCCGGCCCGGCACTCGGCCTACGAGCGCTTTGCGAGCAACGCCCGAGCGACGACCAGTCGCTGGATCTGCTGGGTCCCTTCGTACAGCTGGGTGATCTTGGCGTCGCGCATCATGCGCTCCACCGGGTACTCGTCAACGTAGCCGTAGCCCCCGAAGACCTGCACCGCGTCGGTGGTGACCCGCATCGCCGCATCCCCCGCCACGAGTTTACAGATGGCGGCCCACCGGGCGGCGTCGGGCGCCCCGGCGTCGATCTCCTGGCAGGCCGTGTACAGCAGGTGACGAGCGGCCTCGGTGGCCGCGTCCATGTCGGCCAGCATCGCCTGGATCATCTGAAGCTCCGCGATCGGCTTGCCGCGCTGCCGTCGTTCGGTGGCGTACTGCGCCGCGGCGTCGAGCGCGCCCTGCGCGATGCCCACCGCCTGGGCCGCGATCCCCGGGCGCGAGCGCTCGAACGTCTGCATGGCAACCGAGAACCCACGGCCCTCGTCGCCCAGTCGGTTGCCCACCGGAACGCGCACGTTGTCGAAGGCAAGCTCGGCCGTGGGCGAGCCGCGGATGCCCATCTTGTGCTCGAGCCGGGTGACCTTGAACCCGGGGCGGTCCGTCTCGACCAGGATCGCGCTCATCCGCCGGCTCGGCTTCTCGGCCTCGGGGTTGGTGACCGCGAACACGACCACGTAGTCGGCGACGCTGGCGTGGCTGATGAACCGTTTGCCGCCGTTGATCACGTACTCGTCGCCGTCCCTCTCCGCGCGAGTCCGCACGGCCGACGCATCGGAGCCTGCCTCCGCCTCCGTCAGCCCGAACGAGATCAGCTTTTCGCCCGTCGCCAGGCCCGGCAGCCAGCGCTCCTGCTGCTCGTCCGAGCCGGCCACCTGGATCGGGATCGCGCCCAGCGACTGGACGGCGAGGATGAGGCCGGTGGTGGCGCACGCCCGGCTCAGCTCCTCGATCGCCAGGCACAGCGTCAGCAGGTCCGCGCCCAGACCACCATGGCGCTCGGCGAACGCGATGCCGAAGATGTCCTGCGCGGCGAGCAACCGCCGCATGTCCTCGGGCCATTCGGCCGCCCTGTCGATGTCCGCGGCGCGCGGGGCCACCTGCTCCTGGGCGAGCTCGCGCACGGCGTCGCGCAGGAGGATCTGGTCCTCCGTTAGCCGGATCGAGCCGTGGACGGGAGGGTTCGTGGACACCGCCGCCATCGTAGCAGCGGCCGGTCCCCATCCGATCGTCAGGCGTGACATCCGGCTCGCGTCCGTCTACCCTGCGGGCGCGACGGGCGTGGGATGCCAACGGCCACCGGGGGTCCGGGCACCTGCCGAAAGGATGCGCCATGGATCAGATCTACCTGCTCCTGCTGGGGCTCGCGGCCCTGGTGGCGATCGTGGCCACGCTCGTGATCAGGACCCGCATGCGCGAGGACGATGCGGAGACCGTGCCGCCGGAGTCACCGTACGCGACGTCCACCGAGGGCATGAAGGTGTGCCCGAGGTGTGGGATGGGCAACCTGTGGACGGACCGCCAGTGCATCAGCTGCGGAGCGGCGCTGAAGGGCTGACCCAGCCGAAGGGGTGACCCAGCCAAGGGTTGTCTGGCCGCGCGCCAGCCGGGCGAGCGGAGGTGCGCGGACCTCGTCGCGCGGCGCCGATCGGCGGACGCCCGTCAGCCCTGGACCACCGGCAACCGGCGCCCGGCCGGCACCTCCCGCGCGGCGAACGGCACGATCGACGCGGCGAGGAGCTCGGCGACGTCCTGGGACGTCACGGCATCCTCGGCGTCGGCGCCACGGCCCGCATCACTCAGCCCGTCGCGGAGCATCGTCATGCAGAACGGACAGGCGGTTGCGAGGGTGTCGGCGCCGGTCTCGAGCACCTGGCGCGTTCGCTCCGCATTGACCCGGCGTGCCGCGCGTCTCCTCCATCCACATCCGGCCACCGCCGGCCCCGCAGCAGAAGGTCTGCCGGCCGTTCGCTTCCATCTCGCGCAGCTCGACGCCCGGGATCGCGCCCAGCACGTCGCGCGGCGCGCCGATGACACCGTTGTAGCGGGCGAGGTAGCAGCTGTCGTGGTACGTCACCGAGCGCCCCGGCAGCCCATCGGCGCCGATCCGCAGGCGGCCCGACCTGACCAGCGAGGCCAGGTACTCGGAGTGGTGGCGGACCGTGAACGAGCCGCCCAGCTGGCCGTACTCGTTGCCGATCGTGTTGAAGCAGTGGGGGCAGGCGGTGACGATCGTGCGCTCCCCCATCCCGTAGCGGTTGAGCGTCTCGACGTTCTGGCCGGCCAGGATCTGGAACACGTACTCGTTGCCCATCCGCCGCGCGGGGTCGCCGGTGCAGCTCTCCTCCTGGCCCAGCACCGCGAACGACACGCCGGCGGCATCGAGGCACGTGGCCACGGCGCGCGCGACCCGCCGGTTGCGGTCGTCGAAGGCGGCCGCGCAGCCCACCCAGTAGAGGACCTCGAGCGCGTCGAGCTCGCCCGCCGCCTGCACCGCGGCGACCGTCCGGACCTCGAACGGCAGCCCCTTGGTCCAGTCGAGCCGCGCCGACGGCGGCTGGCCCCACGGGTTGGCGACCGACTCCATGCCCCGGAAGGCGGTCGTCAGCTCCTGTGGGAAGCGCGAGTCCTCGAGCACGAGGTTCCGTCGCAGCCCGACGATCTTGTCGACGTGCTCGATGGTCACCGGGCACGCCTCGACGCACGCGCCGCAGGTCAGGCAGTCCCAGACCGCGTCGTACGGGATCGCGACGTCGACCAGGGGCCGCGCGAGCGCCTCGGGCTTGAGGGTGTCGTCGAGCCCGAAGGTGCTGCGCACCGACGGCGAGTTGGGGATCAGCGGCAACCCGGCCTCGGCCGCCACCGCCTCGTGGCGGATGTTCATGATCAGGCTCTTGGGGTTGAGCGGCTTGCCGGTGGCGTAGGCCGGGCACGCCTGCTGGCAGCGCCCGCACTCGGTGCAGGTGAAGCCGTCGAGCAGGTCCTTCCAGGACAGGTCGGCGAACGGTCCGGATCCCGTAGCGTGGCGTCCTCGGCCTCGAGGTCCATCGCCGGCAGCTCGCCCCGCGGCCGCAGCTTGCGCAGCAGGACGTTGGGGATCGCCGTCGCGATGTGGAGGTGCTTGGAGAACGGCAGGTACGCGAGGAACGCCGCGACCAGCACCATGTGGGCCCACCACAGGATCGCGAACACGGCCTGGCCGGCGTCCGGGTCGAGCCCGGTCAGCAGCCCGCCGATCGCGTTGGCCACGAACGCGCCCGGCGACCTCGCCGCGCAGCCGCGACCTCGAACACCTGCGAGCCCAGCTCGGCGCCGACGATGCCGCCGATGAGCACCAGGATGAACAGCGCGTCGCGGTTGAGCGACAGCCTCGCCGGGCGCAGGACCAGGCGGCGCACGAACGCGTAGGCGATCGCCGCGAGGACGATGAGCGCGACGACGTTCTGGAGCGCGTTGACCAGCGCCCACAGCAGGCCGTCGAACGGAGCGGCCACGACCGCCTCGATCAGGCCGCCGGTCACGATGTTGGCGGTGCCGATCGTGAGCAGGACGAAGCCCCAGAAGATCGTGAAGTGCATCAGCGCCCGCCGGCGGATCGCGGAACATCCGGACCTGGAGCAGCGCATATCGCACGACCCCGCCCAGGCGCCGCCAGGGGTGGTCGGTCGGGGTCGCCGAGCCGGCGGCTGCGAACACCCGCAGATGGCGCGCCATCGCGAGCCCGAAGAAGGCGGCCGACCCCCAGAACAGCGGCAGCACCAACGGATACAGCGGAACGTCGGCGAACGACTCGAACATCGGTCAGGCGTCCTCGCGCGGGCCCGAGGGGAGGTCGTGCCGTCCGGCCGCCCGGGCAGCGGCGTGATCGAACGGTCCCGCGAGCGTCTCGAGCGCGTGGTCCAGCAGTCGGGATCACCGTCTCGAGCGATTCCAGGGCGCCCCTGGGTGAGCCTGGCAGGTTCACGATCAGCGTGCGGCCACGAACGCCCACGACGCCCCGCGAGAGCGCTGCGAACGGGGTTGACCGGCGGCCGTCGGCCCGCATCGCCTCCGCGATCCCCGGGATCTCGTAGTCGAGCACCGCGCGGGTTGCCTGCGGCGTGACGTCGCGTGGGGTCAGCCCCGTACCCCCGGTGGTCACGATCAGCGGGAAGCTCGACGCGCCGTCGACCAGCACCTGCTCGATCGCCCACTGCTCGTCGGCGACGACCCGCCGCTCCACCCCGAACCCGAGCTCCGCGAGCCGAGCTGCCACGCCCTCGCCCGAGGCGTCGGCACGGCGGCCCGCAGCCGCACGGTCGCTCGCGGTGACCACGATCGCCGACCGGGCGCCGGAGCCCACAGGATCGTGCGTCAAGCCGGTCCCTTGCGCTTGCCGATGCGGCCCGCCATCCGCTCGACGCTCCGCCGGCGAGGCTTCTGTCGCCCCATCCGGACCAGCCGGCCGGTGCCACTCGCCGCTCTTGCCGCCGGTCTTCGAGATCAGCCGGATCGCGCGGATCTCAACGCCGCGCTCGACGCCCTTGACCATGTCGTAGACGGTCAGCGCGGCGACCGCTGCGGCCCCCATCGCCTCCATCTCGACGCCGGTCGGCGCGGTCGTGGCTGCCTCCGCGCGGATCCGCAGGACCGACGCCGGCCCGATCGGGCGTGATCGCCACCGAGAGGTCGGTGAGCGGCAGCGGATGGCAGAGCGGGATCAGCTCGGACGTCCGCTTGCCGCCCATCACCCCGGCGATCTCGGCGACCGTGAGCACGTCCCCCTTCTCGCCACCGCCGTCGATGACCAGGCTCAACGTCTCGGCCGAGACCGCGACCTCGGCCTCCGCGACGGCCCGGCGCGCGGTGGGCGGCTTGGCGCTCACGTCGACCATGCGCGGACGGCCTCGCCGGTCGACGTGGCTGAGTCGGCGCCGCTCGGCGCGCGGGACGTCGGTGCGATCCATCGGTCCTCCTGGTCAAAGCGAATCGTAACCGGTGCCGGATGCGGGGTGGGCCCTCAGCCGCGATCCAGCCAGCGGAGCTCCACCTCCGCGCCCGCCGCCAGCCGTTCCAGCGGCTCCGCGATCACGGCCAGCGCGTCGGCCGCCGCGAGCGCGGACAGCACGTGGCTGCCCTGCCCGCCGGCGAGCCTGACCCGGACTCGCCCCCGGCGATCGCGCGATCGGCGTCCCATCTCGCTCCCGCATCGCCACCACCCGCTGGTAGCCGCGGCGGCCGAGGCTCTTCGTGACCGCGTCCTCGAGCACCGCCCGGTCGGCCGGCCGGTGCAGGTTCGCGTGCCCGGCCAGGCGCCGGAGCACGGGCCGAACGAACAGCTCGAAGGTGACGAACGCCGACACCGGGTTGCCGGGCAGGCCGAACAGGAGGACCGGCCTGGCGCCCGGCCCGACGCGACCACCCCCGATGGGATCGGCTCGGCCGAAGGCGAACGGCTTGCCGGGCTGCACCGCGACACGCCACAGGTCGATCGAGCCGACGGCGTCGAAGGCGAGCCGGACGACATCGTAGGGTCCGACCGAAACGCCTCCCGAGACGATGACGAGGTCGGCATCCGCCACGCCCCGTCGCAGCCGCTGCTCGACGTCCGCCTGATCGTCGAGGGCGATCCCCAGGTCCAGGACGATCCCGCCGGAGTCGGTGACCAGGGCTCGCAGGCCGGGGCCGTTGGCATCCGGGATCCCCGCGGGACCGAGATCCGCACCCGGGGCCCGGACCTCGTCGCCCGTCGCCAGCACGCCCACGACGGGCCGCCGGCGCACGACGAGCTCGGGCCTGCCGCAGCCCGCGGCGAGCGCGACCACGGCCGGCGTCACGATGATGCCCGCCGAAGCCACCACCGCGCCGGCTTCGACGTCGCTGCCCCGGGTCCGCACCGCGTTTCCGACCGCCACCCGCTCGTGGACCAGGCAGGCCGCCGGCAGCGGCCCGCTGGCGTCGCGACCGCGAGGCCCGGGGTTCCCCGTCGCGTCGAGCGGGGTCGTCATCTCCACCGGGACCACGGCATCGGCCCCGCCCGGCATCGGGGCTCCCGTCGCGATCCGGATCGCCGTCCCGGCGATCACCCTGGCATCGGGCGCCGCCCCGGCGCGCGACTCGCCGACCACGGTCAGGCGGACCGCCGATGTCTCACCGGCGCCAGCCACGTCCGCAGCCCGGATCGCGTATCCGTCCATGGCCGAGTTGTCCCACGGCGGCAGCGACACCCGTGCCGACAGGGCCTCCGCCAGCACCCGCCCCAGCGCCGCCTCAGGAGTCATCCTCTCGGTCTCCGTGAACGGCTCGACCCCCGCGAGCACGGTCGCCTGCGCCGCCTCCACGGGCAGGAGTCCCTTGTGCCTCATCGTCCGCCGCTCGCGCTGCCGGCCTGACGCGCAGCCCGCAAACGGACGAGATCGGCCACGCCGTCACGGCTCAGCAGCCCCGCGAGCCGTCCGTGATCGGCAACCGCCAGTCCGTCCTGACCCGACGTCCCGAGCAACTCGATGGCGCCCCACAGCGCATCGTCGGGGGCGAGCAACGGCACCTCAGGTGGGGCTGCCATGACCTCGCCCGCCCTGGCATCCCCGAGCCTCCTGCGGCCCAGGCGGGCCACGCGGCGTCGGCCGACAACGCCAACCACGATGTCGCCGTCGACCACCGGCAGCGCGGGCAGCGCGTCGGGGCCCTGGAACCGGGCTGCGAACGTGTCGACCGTGAGGTGCGGGCTGATCGAGCCGATGTCCCGCCGCATCGCGTCCTCGACGTGGGTCCCGCGCAGCAGCCGCTCCATCGCGACCTGGCGCTCCACCGCCCGCCCGCCGCTGCTGAGCATCCAGCCGAGGCCGAGGCCCACCAGGCCCTCGAGGACGAGGTTGGCCAGGGCGGCCGCGATCCCGACCCCGACGATCGCCCAGCCGACCAGCCGGCCCACCCGCGCGCTCACGAGGCTCGCCCGGTCCATGTCACCCGTGCGAGCCCAGGCGATCGCCCGGACGACCCGGCCGCCGTCGGCCGGCGAGGGCGGGCACCAGGCTGAGGGCGCTCAGGGCCAGGTTCAGCAGCCCGACCACCATCAGCACATCGGCGACGACCGCGAGCTGCGGCGCCACCGTCGCGACCAGCAGCCCGAGCGTGACCAGCACCAGCGCCGCGATCCCGGACAGCACCGGGCCGGCAAGCGCGATCATCAGCTCGTCGCGCGGTCGCGAGGCACGGATCGAAAGCGGGGCGAGGCCGCCGATGAAGCCCAGCACCACGCTGCCCACCGCGACGCCGCGCCGTCGCCCGACCAGGGCGTGCCCCAGCTCGTGGGCGACAACCGACACCAGGAACAGCACGGCGATCCCGGCACCGATCAGCCACTGGATCACCGGGTGGAGCTCGGGAGCGTCGAGCGTCACCAGCTCCACGCCCATCAGGGTGACGACCGCCAGCAGCATGACCCAGGCCAGCGATACCCGGATCTCGATCCCGAGCACCCGCGCGATCGGGACCCCGCCCGGGTTCATCGCCCCGCCGCCGGGGACCGCGCATGCTGCCCGGACCGAGCGCGCCGGAGGCCCCGATCGCCGGCTGCGCGCCGGCCGCCGAGCCAGGCCAGCCCGAGGCTCAGGACCACGACGACGATCCCGACCCCGATCGTCGTCTCGACCCAGAACGTCTCGGGGAACAGCTGCACGAGACGATCGGTGCGGGGGTCGAACAGGAAGCTGCCGGGCGGGAAGAACAGCTCGTGGAACAGCTCGAAGGCGGTGTCGAAGAACAGCATGCCGGCCAGCCCGACCACGACCGTACCCACCGCGATCACGCGCCCGATCAGTCCCAGGCGCCGCCAGAGGCGGGCACGAGCGGTCGGGCGCCGGCCGAGTGCGAAGGTCAGGCCGATCAGCGCCGCTCCGATGATCGCCGCCGCATAGAAGCCGGCGAACACGTTGCGCACATCGCGCATGTGCTGGCGCTCGCGTTCGTTGAGGACCGGCGACCCATCGAGCGTCACCGCGAAGTCCGGCGGGCCGATCACGAGGTCGGACAGGATCGAGCCGGTCACGGCCCGGAGGTCGGCTGCAGCGAAGCCGGTCCACGCGGCGGCCTGCGCCCGACCCTGCTCGAACCCGACCCAGATGGGGTTGAGGAACGGCAGGATCGCGAGCGCGATCAGCACCAGCACCGTCGCGATGCCGAGCACGATCGAGGTCAGCGCCTCGCGGAAGAGCTCCATCAGTCGTCTGATGGTATCCGGTGACCCGTGCCCGGCGCCGCCGACCGCTTGATCAGGCCTCCTGGAGCGTCCGTGCCTGCTCCCACCAGGTGCCGATCATCAGCTCGGCCGGGGTCTCCCAGTTGAGCTCCTGGGCTGCCCGGGCGAGCCGGGTCCGGAACGACTCGAGGTCGAGACCCAGCACGTCACGCAGCCCCTCGATCCCGGCCTGGATGAACAGCTGGTGCTCGGTGCCCCCGAACCCGGCCAGGTTGAGCAACAGGGCCTCATCGCGCCAGCGCACGACGTCGTTGGGCGTGGCGGCGACGTGGTCGGCCAGCGACTGGCGGCGGGTGGGCGTCTCCGAGACGTCGAGCAGGATCCCGGTGGTGAAGATGCCCTGCTTCTCGAGTCGCGCGAGGTGCGCGGGTTCGATGCGGGTGAGCTCGGTGATGGGCGGCACGCGGCGTCGGACCTCCGTCGTGTGGCAGGTGATGCGCGCCATTATCGCGGGTCGGGTCGGGCCGGGTCTCGCGGTCGCGCCGGGTGGAGACGGAGACGCCGCCAGCGATCGCCTACCGCTCCAGCGCCTGGTTCTCCAGCACCACGTCCCAGTGCGCATCGAGGATCTCGAACCGCCGTCGCTCCTCGGCCCGGAACGTGTCCTGATCCGGGTACAGCCGCTGCGCGACCTGCGCGTCGGCGTGCTCCTGCATGGCCGCCCAGTCCCGGTACGTGATCGAGACCAGCACGTCCCAGTCGGCCCGCCCGTCGCCGTGGAACCGCGGCGCCCACAGCTCCACGTTGGTGAACCGCCCGGCGGCCTGGAGCTCGCGCAGGATCGGCCAGTGGTTCTTGCGGAACAGGCTCACGAACTCGTCGTGCGTCCCCCACTTCGTGCGGTAGAAGTACAGGACCTCGATCGGGTCGGACATCGGTCGGTCGCCTCCTGCTTTCGAAACTCTCGTTGGTGCTTGCGGGGGAATGGCGCGAGCGGGTCAGCCGTCGAGCCCGGCGGCCTCGGCGCGCAGCAGCGCCCAGGCTCGCTCGACGTGGCGACGCTGCGTGCGCAGGTTGCCGACCGCGAGCCGGATCGTGAACCGGTCGTGCAGCCGGGTGTGGGACAGGAAGACCTCCCCGTGGCGTTCACCGCGTTGAACAGCCGCTCGTTGAGATGATCGAGCAGATCGGGGACGTCGGCCTCGTCCTCCTGGGTCGTCAGCGAGGCCGGGCGGTAGCGAAAGCAGACCGTCGAGAACGGGACCGGGGCCAGGCGCTCCCAGTCCGGGTCGGCGTCGATCCAGGCGGCGAGCTCGGCCGCCAGGGTGAGGTGGAACGCGATCCGCCGGCGAAGGCCCTCGAGCCCGAACCAGCGCAACTGCATCCACAGCTTGAGCGCGCGCATCCGCCGCCCGAGCTGCGGCTGGTACTCGCTGTAGTCGAGCACGGGTCGCTCGCGGTCCAGCGTTCGCAGGTACTCGGGGACGAGGCTGAACGCGGCCCGCAGCTGGTCCATCCGGCGCGACAGGAGCAGGGATGCGTCGAGCGGCGTGAACAGCCACTTGTGCGGGTTGATCACGATCGAATCGGCGCGCTCCCAGCCCGCGAACGGCTCGCGCCGCTCGGGCATCAGCGCCACGACCCCCGCGTAAGCGCTGTCGACGTGGAGCCACAGGCCCTCGCCCGCGGCGACGTCGGCGATCGCCGCCACCGGATCCGCCGAGGTCGATGACGTCGTCCCGATCGTGGCCACGATCGCCACCGGCCGCCGTCCCGCCGCTCGATCCTCGTCGATCGCGGCATGGAGCGCCTCCGGATCCATCTCGTAGTCCGCGTTGGTGGGGATCTTGACCAGCGCCGATCGCCCCAGCCCCAGGGTCATGCACGCCTTGTCCACCGAGCTGTGCGCCTCCGCCGACGCATAGACGCGCGGCGCGGTGATCTCGGCGCGGCCGGCGAGGCCCTCCGCGGCCGCCTGGAGCCCGGCGGCCTCGCGTGCCGCACCGAGCGCGATGAGCGTCGACGTGGAGGCCGTGTCGGTAAGCATGCCTCCGAAGGTGTCAGGCAGGCCCAGGGCGGCGCGCAGCCAGTCGACGACGACCGTCTCGAGCTCGGTGCCGATGGGCGAGGTGCGCCACAGCATCGGGTTCTGGCCGAGGGCTGCGGTCAGCATCTCCCCGAGGATCCCGGGGCTCGACGCGGACGTCGAGAAGTAGGCGAAGAAGCCGGGGTGCTGCCAGTGGGTCGCGTTGGGCAGGACGAGTCGGTCGAGGTCCCCCAGGATCGCTTCGACCGGCTCCGGATCCTCGGGGGCGGTGGCGGGCAGCTGCGGACCGATCGAGCCGGGCTCGATCGGGCGGCAGGACCGGGTAGCGCTCGACGGTCGCCAGGTAGTCGGCGATCCGGTCGACGACGGCATGCGCTGCGGCCCGGAACGCCTCCGGGTCCATGTCGTTGACGCCGTCGACCTGCTCGGGATCGAGCGAGGGTCCGCACGGAACGGTGGTCACCCAATGAGTCTACCGGTCGTGACGGGCCGGGCCGGCCGGCGCGGCCGGAGCGAGGCGCCGACCGAGGACTCGGGCTGATCTTGCCGCCTGGGTGAATGGGCGCCTCAGCGCCCGGCGGGGTCGGGAACGAGCACGGGCAGCGCCCGCGGCAGACACTCCGCCTCGAACCACGCGGCGCCTACGAGATCGCCGTCGACCTCGATCGGCGTCGCGGCGGCGCCCTCGACACGGATCGAGCGCGCCCGTAGCCGTCGAGCGTGGCCGCTCCCCTGGCGACCCGTCCCGCGTCGCATGATCGCCTCGATCCCACCTCGGACCGCCGCAACCATCCCCTGGCCCTCGACCACGATCAGGTCGAGCAGACCATCGGCCGGATGGATCCGCCGGGCCGGCCGCAGGATCCCCGGAATGAGCTCCCCGCTGTTGGCCACCAGGACCTCGATCGCCTGCAGATCCATCGCCTCGGCGTCGGCCACGATGCGCGTCGCCACGCCCGGCGCGTGACGCAGCAGACCGAACGCCGTCGCGAAGTACGCATACCGACCGATCCGTCGCTTGGTGCCGTCGCCGGTTGCGGCCATCACCCGGGCGTCGAAGCCCATGCCCGCGGCCACCACGAACACCCGCCACTCGCTCGCGACACCGTCGGGCGTGCCCCAGCGCGCGATGCCCAGGTCGACGCGCCTGACCCGCGCGCCGGGCAGCGAGCCTGCCGCTCGGCGCGGGTCGAGCGGGATCCTGAGCGAGCCCGCGAACAGGTTTGCGGTGCCGACCGGAACGATCGCCAGCGGCACGCCGCGTCCGGACAGGACGGCCGCGAGGTCGCGCACGGTCCCGTCACCACCCACGGCCACCACCAGCCCGACGCCATCGTCGAGGGCAGCCTCCACGCGGCGGACCATCGCGTCGCGGTCCTCATCGACCAGGAGCTCGGGCTCCAGCGCGGTCCTCGCCACGACCGCCCGACGCACCTCGGCGAGGATCCGGTCGCGGCGTCTCGGGTCGTGCAGCCGCGACGCCCTCGGGTTGACGGCGATGACGGCCGGCGTCGGCAAAGCTCGCGATCCCGCAGGCTCCATGCGCGTCATTGTGCCCGGGAGCCCGCACGGAGGGCCACGCCAGCGCCGACGATCCCCGCCGCCGACCCGTTCAGCCGTCCGCGATGGACCCCGATCCCGCGCCCGACCCGGCGCCGACCCGACGCCGACCCGACGCCGACACGGAGGTCACCTACCCTGCGGCTGGTGCACCTCGTCCACGATGCCGACCACCACCGTGCGCAGCGGCCCATGGGTCGCGCCCACGATCTGGCGCGCCGAGTTGCCCTCGTCGAGGATCAGCACGAGCTCGCCGGCGCCCGCGCCCACCGTGTCGACCGCAAGCAGGTACCCACCCGCGGATACACCCGAGGGATCCACCAGATCGCACAGCAGCAGGGTGCGATCCTCGAAGATTGGCGAGGTGATCGTCGATACGACGGTGCCCACGACCCGCCCGAGCTTCAACGCTCCCCTCCCGCAGCTCCTCGACGGCATCCACGATCCCCACGATCGCGTGGTCGACGGGGACGAACCGCTCCTCCAGCGCCTCCGCCGCCTCGCGGGCACCGACGATGTACACCAGCTCGCCCGGTCCGGCCATGTGCACCGCATCGGCCGCCACGACGGGGGTCCCGGTGTCGGTCAGCTGCCGGGTCAGGGGCTGGACGATCAGCAGCCGCACGCCTTCCAGCCCGGGTGCCTTCACCGAGGCCACGACGGTGCCGATCACTCTCGCGATCTGCATGCGTCAGCCCTTCCGATCCGCGATCCGCGCGTGGAAGCGCGGGTCGGCTCGCAGCTCGTCGCGCAGCTCGGGGTGGAGCTGCGAGATCACGCGGGACATCGGGGCTCGGCGGCCACCTGCCGGCGAACCGGGCACGCTCGGGTCGGTGACACGCTCGCAGGCGATCGCGACCGCCGCCTCCACCTCCGCCACCGGCCCATCGAACAGCACGTAGCCCTTGCCGCCCAGGTCGTCCCCCAGCCGCATCTCGAGCAGCCGGATCCGGGCGCCCTTGACGCCCGCGTCCGCCGCGTCGATGGTGGCCGCGACCGACTCCGTCTCCACGATCCCCAGCGCCTCGCCCTCACCTTCCTGGCGCTGCCCGCGGAGAGCGGCGACGACCTGCGCGTGGACGTTGGGCAGGTGCACGGAGTCCACGATGCACGCGCCGCCGACGGCCCGCCCTGCGTCGAACGCCTCCTCGACGTCACCGACCGCGCCCCCCACGAGCACCAGGTAGCGACCCGGGTGGATCGTGCCCGCGCGCAGGACGTCGACCGGCGCCCGCTTGACCATCGCGTCGCCCGCTTCGATCCCGGCCGCGATCGAGTCGAGCTCGAGCAGCGCGATGGCGGGCTGCAACCGGTCGCCGGCGGCCGCCATGTCGGGCTCGTTCATCGCGTTTGAGCCGCCCCGGCCCTCGGCGTCGGTCATCACACGATCCGCAGCGCGCCGACGACGGTGATCCGGCGCTCGCGCGAGAAGGTCCGCGGACGGGTCATCCCGTCCCCTGACGGGCTGGCGATGGACACCGTGGCGAAGCCCTCGCCGCCCTCGCCGAGCCCGGAGAAGTTGGGTCCGTTGGTCACGAAGATCGAGCAGTTCATCGCCCGCGCCATGCGGGTGATCACCTCGACATTGGTCGAGTGGATCGAGGCCGTGTGGCGGAAGCCGTGCTCGGACCGGACGGCGAGGTCGATCGCGCGGTCCACGTCCGGCACCCGGACCACGGGGAGCACGGGCATCATCTGCTCGGTCCACACGAGGCTGTGCTCGACCGGCACCTCGGCAACGAGCAGCCGCGGCTCCACGGCCGGCCGCACCCCGATCTCGGCCAGGATCCGCGCCGCGTCGCGACCGATCCAGGCGGGGTTCACCTGACCCGGCTTGCCGGGGGCCCCGAGCTCGGTGAAGATCACGCGCTCCAGCCGCCGCAGCTCGTGCTCCGCGAGCACGTAGCCGCCGCTGTGGCCCATCGCGCGGACGAGCGGGTCCCGACCGACGAGACCACGATCGCGGTCTTCTCGTCGGTGCACACGATGTTGTTGTCGAACGAGGCGCCGCGAACGATGTCGGCGGCGGCGCGATCGACGTCGGCGGTCTCGTCCACGACGGCCGGGGGGTTGCCGGGGCCGGCGGTGATCGCGCGCTTGTTGGTCTTGAGCGCCTCACGCACGACCCCCGGGCCGCCGGTGACCAGCAGCAGACGGACGTCGGGGTTCGCCATCAGCGCCCTGGCGCTCTCGATGGTGGGCTCAACGGTGGAGACCACGAAGTTGGGCGGGCCGCCGGCGGCCAGGATCGCCCGATTGAGCAGGCGAACCACGGCGTTGGACGATCGGCGCGCGTTGGGGTGCGGGTTGAACACCACCGCGTTGCCGGCCGAGACGACGCTGATCGTGTTGTTGATGACCGTCGAGGTCGGGTTCGTGACCGGCGTGATCGCCCCCACCACCCCGAACGGCGCGAACTCCGTGATCATCATTCCGCGAGATCCCGACACCGCCTGGACCTCGAGGTCTTCTGGCCCCGGCGCCTTGCCGGCCACGAGTCGGTTCTTGACGATCTTGTCCTCGACCCGCCCGAGGCCGGTCTCCTCGTGCGCGAGCCGGGCCAGCATCTCGGCCTGGTCGAGCGCGGCGCTCCGGACGGCGTTGATGATGACCTTGCGCTGGTCGAGCTCGAGTGGCGCAGCACGGTAGGCTGCCGACGCCGCCTGCACCGCGTCGTCAAGGGTCGCGAACACGCCGTCCCCGACCTGGTTCACCGCGGGGGCGGCGAGCTCGGCCCGGACGGCCATCCGTCGGGCACCCTGCGGATCGGGCGAGCCGACACGGCGGCGCACCCGTTCGATGATGTCTTCGATCTCGCGTTCGTCGAACACGCTGCTGGTTCCCTTGGCTCGCGGGCTCAGGCCCGCTCGCTACTTGTGGTAGATCTCCGAGCCGCCGACCTCCCACGTGTCGACGATCGCCATGATCACCGCGTCGCAGGGCCGGTCCCTGGTGACCTCCGTCTGACGCGCCGAGCTGCCGCTCGCGTAGAGCACCACCTCGCCGACGCCGGCACCAACCGTGTCGACACCCACGACATACCCACCGGTCGGCTCGTTGTCCGCGCCCAGCTGCTGCACGAGCAGCAGCCGCCACCCCTCCATCAGGGGCTCCTTGCGGCTGGCTACGACCGTGCCGGCAATGCGTCCCAGAAGCATTCGGTCCTCTCCGGCCTCTCCGGCCTGGTTCCGGGGCGACCGTTGCCGGCCGCCCCGCGAGGGTCCTGTGGCTGCGGGCTCAGCCGAGCTCAGCCTTCCCTTCCTCGGTGCGGCCCAGCGGCAGCACGGTGTCCACGTTGGCGTGCGGGCGGGCGATCACGTGGGTCGCCACGACCTCGCCGACCTTGGCGGCGCTGCGTGCGCCGGCCTCCACGGCGGCCTTGACCGCGGCCACGTCACCGCGCACGACGGCGGTCACGTACCCGCCACCGGTCTTCTCGTAGGTCACGAGCTCCACCTTCGCGGCCTTGACCATCGCGTCCGCCGCCTCGACCACCGCGGCGAACCCGCGGGCCTCGATCATCCCCAGTGCTTCTGCCATCGGACCCTCTCCATTGCTGGTTGCCAACCGACGGCCGGGCGGCCGCCGGTTCCTGTCAACGACCTCGCTATCCCCTGGCCTCGCGCCCGTCGATCGCCTCGATCGCGGCGACCGCCGCGCGCCAGCCCACGTCGATGTCCCGCTCCTCGCCTCCCAGGTACACCCGGCCCATCGAGCCGAACGACCGGACCTCGAGGATGTTGATCTCGGCAGCCTTCTCGGCCTCGTTGGCGGCGAGCGCCGCATACGCGGCCGGCTCCATCTCCAGCACGTACAGCGTCTGCCCGCCGAGCAGCATCTCGCCATGCCGGGTGCGATTGATCAGCTGCGCCTGGTGTGGATCGATCCGGCGGATGATCTGGCTCGACAGGATCCGGGGCTTGATCCGGTCGCTCTCGGCCAGGCCGAGCTCGGACAGGATCGCGGCGCCGGCCGCGCGGACCTCGGCCTGCGCCGGCGAGTGGACCTCGAGCAGGCCGAAGTAGCGCTCGATGATCTGCATGCCCGGTTTCACGGACGTCGACTTGAGCGCGATGTCGGTCAGGCGGTTGATCTCGATACCCGGCGAGACCTCGATGTACAGCGAGGCGTCACCGGCCAGCGGCAGGAACCCCTGCGCGACGGTCCCCAGGAATGCGGCGTACTGGGCCTGGAGGTTGTCCAGGAACACGTACGCTCGAAGGTCAATATTGGCCACGAGTCTCACCCTCTCCCGTCACGATCTTGACGCCGGCGGACGCTCCGATCCGGGTCGCGCCGGCGGCGATCATCTCCTCGACATCCGACTTGGTCCGGATCCCGCCGGCGGCCTTGACCCCCATCCGGGGTCCGACGGCCTCGCGCATCAGCGCAACGTCGAACACGGTCGCACCCCCCGATGCGTAGCCTGTTGAGGTCTTGACGAAGTCCGCCTTCGCATCCTTCGCCAGCCGGCAGGCGATCACCTTTTCGGCGTCGGTCAGAAGCGCCGTCTCGATGATCACCTTGTTCAGTGCACCGACCTCGTGGCACGCGTCCGAGACGCGGGCGATGTCGTCCCGCACGAGCTCGAGCATGCCCGACCTGAGCGCCCCGACATTGATCACCATGTCGATCTCCCGAGCGCCGTCCCGGATCGCCTGGCGCGCCTCGTGGGCCTTCACCTCGGCCGTCGAGGCGCCGAACGGGAAGCCGATGACCGAGGCGACCGGCACCCCCGACCCCTGGAGGTTCCGAGCGGCCCGGGCGACCCACACCGGGTTGATGCACACGGCCGCGAACTCGTGGGCGATGGCCTCCGCGCACAGCCGGTCGATGTCGGCCGCCGTGGCGTCCGGACGGAGCAGCGTGTGGTCGATGAACCTGGCGACGTCCTTGGGTACGTACCCTGCCTCGCCCTGGTAGCTGACCCGCGAGGCGCCGCTGCTGACGACCTCCTGGACGCGGTTGAGGCAGCGGGCCGCGCAGCCGCCGGTGCACGAGCCGCAGTCGCGGCCGTCGCCGGCGAACATCGCGAGCACCTGGTCCGTGATCGCGTCGATGAGCTGGGCTCGGGCGTCGGGCGGCGCGGTCATCTCGTGGCTTCCTCTGGCTGGGGTCCGGTGTGGCGCTGTTCGATGGCGGTGATCTTGGCCACGCGCCTGCCGTGGCGCTCCACGCCCCAGGGCGTGGCGAGGAACGTGTCGACGATCTCGAGGGCGAGGCCCTCCCCGATCATCCGCGCGCCAAGGGTCAGCACGTTCGCGTAGTTGTGCTCCCGCGCGTTGCGAGCCATCGAGGTGTCGTGGGCATTGGCGGCCCGCACGCCCGGGACCTTGTTGGCGGCCATCGCGGAGCCGATCCCGGCGCCGTCGATCGCGATCCCGACGGTGCACGCCCCCGACGCGACGAGACTGGCCACGACCTCGGCGAAGTCCGGATAGTCCACGGGCTCCGGTCCGCTGGTCCCGCAGTCCGTCACCTCGAAGCCCTTGTCGGTGAGCGCCGTGACCAGGATGCCCTTGAGTGCGAACCCGCCATGGTCGGCGCCGATCGCCACCGTCATCGGACCGCTCGGCATGACGGGCATCGACCCGGCAGGGCCAGGGCTCGTCGGGGGCGCACCGGTCGCGGCGGCAGCCGGGACCGCCGGGGTCACCGGGATCGTCCCGCCGGCCTCGAGCTGCCCGAGCGTCCGCTCCACCAACTGGCGAACCACCTCCGGCGACGGCATCTCGGGCCGCATCCGCTCGCCGGTCATGCCGGCTGCCCTTCGGCGAGCACCCAGGCGGCGGTCGCCGAGTCGGTGACCAGGACGCTCAGGCAGCCGGCTCGCAGCGACGCGAGCGCGATCGGCCCGCGGCCAGGACCGGCGGCCAGCCCCATCGAGACCCGGCCCTTGCCCAGGTCGGCCAGCGGGACGCCGATCGTTCGATCGTCGAGGTCCGGGCTCGCGATCGCTCCGTCGGGTCGAAGGAACCGGCCCACGACGTCCCCCACCGCCCCCGCACGCCGGAGCTCGGCCAGATCCTGATCGGTCAGCTGGCCGGACTCCACGAGGACGCTCTCCTGGCTGAGGATGCCGAGGCTGAACACGGCGACCGAGGTCGCCCGGGCTGCAGCGAGCGTCTCGCCGACCGAATGGTCCGCCTCCAGGGCCCGACGCAGCTCCCCGGAGCCCACGATCGCCGGGGCCGCCAACAGCCGGATCTGGGCGCCGGTGGTGGTCCCGAACCGCTCGGCGATCTCGGTGGCACGGGTGGGCTGCGCGGATCGAGATGTCGCGCCGTTCAGCTGCACGATCTCGGTGGGCGACGCCCAGCCGGGCTCCAGGTGCCCGGCGAGCTCCAGCATCGTCCTGCCCCAGGACACGCCAATCGAGCCTGACGGTCGCAGGTCCGCGAGGTAGCCGGCGGCTGCCTTGGCAACCAGCTCACGGGACAGGTCCCGGGCCGCTCGCTCGCTCATCGCGGGTGGCACATCCACGACCACTGACGCCTCGAGGCCGAACCGGTCCCTGAGGGCGTCTTCGAGGTCGACGACACGCGCATCGGGATGGACGATCTCGATCTGGATGATGCCTTCGCGGAGCGCCCGATCGAGCAGCCGCCCGACCTGGAACCGGCTCAGCCCGAGACGGTCACCGATCTGCTGCTGACTGAGCTCCATCCGGTAGTACATCTGCGCGACGCGAACCATGAGGCGCCCGTCGCCGCCTCCCCGGCGCGTCCCCGTGGCCGGCGCCGTCGCTGCTTCAGGCCTCGATCTGCTCATATGAGCAACATGATACTCACATGTGCAATAGCAGTCGATCGATCGCCCGGGCAGCCGGCCTCGCGGCGAGCATCGCAGCGACGATCAGCGCGCCGACGACGATCAGCGCGCGGGGGGGCGCGCCTTCGCTCGCCTAGAGATTCGAGGCCACCTGCTTGGCGATGGCCTCCACCTTCGGCTCCAGGTCGCTGCCGGACGTGGACGAGGACGTCGCCTCCACCACGACGAGGTTGGAACCCTTGACGAACGCGATCGTCGCGCTGCTGTCGTCGACGACCTTGCCCGCGGAATCGCCGATGCCGCTGACCGGCTGGAGGTCACCCTGGGCACCGGCCATCGCGATCGCAGCCTGGAGCTCCGTGTTCGCGACACCGGCCGGGATGACCTGGACGAGCACGGTCACGCTGTCGCCGTTCGCGTTGCCGTACGACGCGATGTTCATGCCCGGGACGTTCAACGGGAAGTCGACCGGAGTCGGGCTTCCGCCGATGACCGACGCGGCCATGTCGGCGGTGACCAGCTTGCTGGCGTCCGGTGCGTCACCGGCCCCGGGGAGAGCGCTGGCGAGCGCACTCTCGAGAGCCGAGGGAAGCTCCATGGAGGGAGCGTTCGAGGCGGCGGATTGCGAAGCGACGGCTGACGGCGGGGCGGCCGGCGATGCAGCCGTGCCTGGGGTGGACGTCGCGCTGCTGCTGCCGCAGGCGGCGACGGACAGGAGGACCGCGGCGGCGAGACCCGCGAAGGTGACGGTCGGGCGCGAGGTCACAGGCTTCTCCCTGACTGGTGCGTGGACGGACGACATCCTACGCCCACATAGCCGTCGCACACAGCGCTGGCGCACCGTTTGGCGGCCAATCGACTCACGCGGGCGGCGAGGGCCCGTGCCCGAGCCTGCTCGCGGTGACGAGCCCGTGCAGACGCTCCCGGCGCTGTCGAGGGCTCTGGTCCGCCGGGAGAGGACGGTGCCGCCGTGCGCGCCGGATCGCAGGACAGCCGGACCGGATCGTGGCATCCGGTCCGCTCCCGCTGGGCCAGGCTGCCGCGAAGCTGTTGCCCTGCAGCAACGCAATCGACAGTCGGCCAAACACCGCCCGGCGAGCGCCTCGAGGCGCGGAGTCACAGGACCGTCTCGTCAGCCCCCCAGGCCCCAATCCGCGCCTCAGCCCTGTCCGGGGGCAACGGCAGATGGACGCACGACATGGCCGGCCGGGTCGCCTCGAGGATGGATGACGTGCTCCGCCGGAGGGCCAGCGCGGGCTAGTGTGGGTATGGGTGTGGGTACGGCCGAGAATCAGACGGCCCTCGGAGTCGCCTCCGGGGGCCGTTTCGTGCTCGGATCGATGGTCGGGGCGGAGCGATTCGAACGCTCGACCTCCTGAACCCCATTCAGGTGCGCTACCAGGCTGCGCCACGCCCCGACGGGCGCGAGTCTATCACCGCCGCGCACCCTGGCCGAGCCGCCTGCCTGGACCCTCGCCCCTGGACTTGACCACCTACCCGCCAGGTGACGGCGATCGTCGTGGCGGCGACGCGCACCCGGGCACGTACCCGTGAGATGGGCGGTACCGGCTCGACGGCGCTCCGGACGCGAACACATACCCGTGGCCCGGATCTTGCGACAACAGGTGAGACGTGGACCCGCCCTTGGACCCGGTCGACGGCTGTCTGGCAAGCGGGGCAGGGCTTCGCAGGCTCGATCGCGTACGGACGGCGGGGAGTCTGCTCAGGTGCCGAAACAAGCCTCGCGAGGTGGGTATCTGACCAGGCGTCAGGTTGCCCCGGCCCTTTGGCCTGAGTCCGATCGGTCTCGGGGGCGCCGAGGTCTGCGATCGCGCCGGGGCTCGCGCCCGTCAGCGCCTCCTGGCGCGCGCTCGCTTGCGCTCCCGCTTCTCGCGCACCTGCTCCCGGAACACCAGCCGGATCGGCGTGCCGTCGAAGCCGTAGGCGTCCCGCAGCCGGTTCTCGAGATAGCGACGGTACGAGAAGTGGAGCGACGCCGGGTCCGTGGCGAAGAACACGAACGTGGGCGGTGCCACGCCCGCCTGCGTCGCGTACCGGATCTTCGACCGGCGGCCGCGGACCATCGCCGGCGGCGTGCGCTCGACGGCCGCGGCAACCAGCCGGTTGAGCTCCCCGGTCGGGATCCGCTTGCGGCGCTCACCCCATACGTCGACCGCCAGCTCGAGCACCCGTCCGACCCGCTGCCCGGTCTTGGCGCTGATCGAAACCACAGACGCATAGTCGATGAACGGCAGCTCCTGCCGCAGGTTGGCGACGAACTCGTCAAAGCTGCGGTGGGTCTTGTCCTCGACGATGTCCCACTTGTTGACGGCGATGACGAGGCCCCGTCCCTCCTCCACGACATAGCCGGCCACGTGCGCATCCTGGGCGGTGAGCCCGTCGACCGCGTCGAGCACCAGGACCGCCACGTCCGCCCGCGAGATCGCCTTGAGCGCGCGCAGCGCCGAGTAGCGCTCGGCCGCGGGTCCCGAGGCGACCTTGCCCCGCTTGCGGATGCCGGCGGTGTCGATGAGGACCACCTCGCTGCGGCCCCAGGGGATCGTGGTGTCGATCGCGTCGCGCGTGGTGCCCGGCACGTCGGACACGATCGTGCGCGTGTAGCCCAGCAGCGCGTTGAGCAGACTCGACTTGCCGACGTTCGGGCGGCCGACGAACGCGATCGCCGGCGGCTCGTCGTCCTCGGCGGCCATCGCGGCATCCCATCGGGCAGCGATCTCGTTGCTCGTGCCCGCACCCGGCTCCTCGTCCGCTGCGTCGGCGTCCCCGTCCTCCTCAACCGAGTCGGCTGCGTTCGCGGGGTCGCCCACGATGTACGGATCGGGCCGTGCGCGGGACATCTCGGTCGCCCAGGCCTCGGCCTCCGCCTCGCGCGCCTTGCGGGCGATCTCCGCCTCGGACTCGGGAGGCAGCACCCAGACCACAGCGTCCAGCAGATCGGCGACGCCCCGACCGTGGCTGGCCGAGATGGCGAACGTGTGCTCCCAGCCGAACGCGTAGAACTCCGCGGCGTCGAGCTCGCGCCGATCGTTGTCAGCCTTGTTCGCCGCGACCAGCACCGGCTTGGTCGTCCGGCGGAGGAGGTCCGCCGCATCGTCGTCGGCGGGCGTCGGACCCGTCACCGCGTCCACCAGGAACACGATCACGTCGGCCTCGCTGATCGCCACCTTCGCCTGCAGCTGCACCTGCGCCTCGATCGGGTCATCGGGCGTCATCTCGAGGCCGCCGGTGTCGACCACCACGAACCGGCGCCCGTTCCACTCGGCATCGCCGTACAGACGGTCCCGCGTGGTCCGCGCTCGATCCTCGACGATCGCCGCCCGCGCGTCGCCCACGACCCGGTTGAACAGCGTGCTCTTGCCCACGTTGGGTCGGCCGACGAGGGCGACCACCGGAAGGCCGGCCGAGCGGGCAGGCACGGCGATCAGGCCGCGCCGGCGGGCGTCGGCGCGGGGGTGGGCAGCGAGGTCGTCCGGCCGGCCGGGTGCGCGGCGGCGCCCAGCGCGCCGCGGGCGAGCTCGGCGGCCCGGGCCGAAGCCTCATTCGTGCCACCGAGGCGAAGGATCCGCTCGGCAACGTCGCGCAGGTCCTCGATCGGGGTCGAGGTGCCGCCGGTCACCCCGACCACGCGGACATCATCGAACACGCTTGCGTCATCGAGATCGCCGGCGTTCTCGACCTGGATCGCACGGGTGCCCACGATCTGGCACAGCCGCGTCAGCTCCTTGGTGTTCGCCGAGTGGCGGCCACCCACGACCACCATCAGGTCCACGTCCCGCGCCGTCTCGAGCGTGTCCTCCTGGCGCCGGATCGTGACCGGACACACGGTGTTGACGATCTTGAGCTCGTGCGCTCTCGAGACGAGGAACGCGGCCAGCTTCTCGAACTTCCAGGGCGGCTGCGTGGACTGGGTGATGAGCGCCATCCGCTTGCGGCGTGGGATCCGGCCCCAGTCCTCCTCCTCGTCGACCACGATCGCATCCGGGGCGAAGCCCAGCAGGCCGACGACCTCGGGGTGCTTCGGGGTGCCGAGCAGGACGATCGTGTAGCCCTCCTCGACCAGCTCCTGGAGCTGGCGCTGCTCCTGGATCACCCAGGTGCAGGTGCCGTCGATGACCTCCAGCCCGCGGGCCTCGGCGCGCTCGAACACCTCGGGCTTGACGCCGTGGGCACGAATGACCACCGCGGCCCCGTGGTCCACGTCGTCGAGCGAGTCCACGCTCCGGACGCCGATCTCCTGGAGCTCGTGGATCACGCCTTCGTTGTGAACCACCTGCCCGAGGGTATGGGTGAGCTGCCCGGTCGCCGCCGACTCCTTGGCCTTGTCGATGGCCTCACGGACGCCGTAGCAGAACCCGGTGCGCTTGGCGATCCGGACGGCCTCGACGCTTCCCATGGCCGGTCGATGTTCGCACACGTCCGGCGATCGTGCCCCTCGGGCGCCCGCGTTCTCACGCGGACGGCGGACCTTGCCTGCCGTCCGTCCCCGCGTCCTCGCCGGGCACGGAATCGGCATAGAAGCCTCGCTGGCGCGGCTCGAGCAGCGCGGCGATCCGGCCCATGATCGCGGTCGTGGCGATCCGCTTGGCCGCGCGGCGCTCCGCGTCGGCCGGGATGACGTCCGCGACGGTGAACGGTTCGCCGACACGCACCCTGATCGTGCGACGCGGGATCGGAAGCGGGATCCTGCGACCCTTGGGCCACACGAGGTCCGAGTCGTTGACCCCGACCGGCACGACCGTTGCGCCGGTCCGCATCGCGAGGGTCGCCATCCCGTCCTTCGCCTGCTGGAGCGCGCCATTGGGGCTCCGGGTGCCCTCCGGAAAGATGAGCAGCACGTATCCCCGCTCGAGGATCCGGGTTGCGAGCCGGTAGGCCTCGATGTCGGCGGTTCCCCGGGCGACGGGGTGGACGCCGCCGTTGGCCGAGAGCCAGCCGAAGATCGGCCAGTCGAACAGCTCTTGCTTGCCCAGCCAGTGGATGCGGCGGCGGTGGAGGGCCGTCGTGATCCAGGCCCCAGTCACGAACGGATCGGCGTTCGAAGCGTGGTTGATGGCCAGGATCACCGGCCCGGTCCGCGGAACCCGATCCAGGCCCTTGACATCGATGTTGGCAAACATGCGGGCGACGATGCGCGACACCAGGCCGACCATCCGGACCAGCGTGGTCTGGTCGTTGTCGAGGCGCATCGCGACCTCGAGCAGCCCGGTGTGGCTGGTCCGAACGGGCTCGGCAACCGATGCCGCCTTGCGGGTCGGCGGCGGCTCCGCCTTGCGGGTCGGCGTCGGCACGGATGTCGCGGCAGCGGGTGCCGGCGGCTTGGCTGACGCCTCTGCCCGCACTTCCGAGGCCGCCTCGATCGCCGCGGTCACGAGGTCGACTGTCTGCGCGAACGTGTTGCCGTCGGTCTCGATGATCCGCGCGTCGTCGGCCGGGCGGAGCGGCGATACCGCGCGCATCCGGTCCTGCTCGTCGCGGGCACGGAGCTGGTCACGGACGGCACCAGCCTCGTCGCTATCGGGATCCAGGCCTCGCTCGCTGATCCGGCGATCCGCCCGCTCGTCGACAGATGCGTCGAGGAACAGCTTGAGATCGGCATCGGGCAGCACCACCGTTCCGATGTCGCGTCCGGCCACCACGATCCCGCCCTCCGAGGACAGGATGCGCTGGCGGTCGAGCAGCGCCGTCCGGACGGCAGCGAGGCGGGCCACGGCCGACACGGACGCGTCGACCCCCGGGCCCCGGGCCTCGTCGGTCGCGTCCACGCCATCGAGCATCACCCGGGTCAGCCGGCCGGTGCCGTCATCGGCAAGGGTGATCCGGTCGACGAGCGGGACCAGCCCACCCGGATTGCCCACGGATACGCCTTCCCGCAGCGCGAGCGCGGTCAGCGCCCGGTAGATGAGGCCGGTATCGAGAAACCGCAGGCCGAGCCTGCCGGCCGCGGCGGCACCCACGCTGCTCTTGCCGCTCGACGCCGGTCCGTCGATCGCGACGACGATCGGCGACCGCCTCGGCGTGGCGCGCGATCGACGGGCGCGGACGTTGGCGACCTCGCTGGGACTGGGCATGACCCGAGCATAGCGGGCAGTGGGCCTCGGCGAGCCGTCAACCGCCTGCGGGTCGCCCGGGACCTGGGCTCAGGTCCGCTTCGAGGACACGAGCCGGCGAACCTCGGCGGCTGTCAGGACACGGACCTCGCCGCTCACGAGCGACTCCAGGCGCAGCGTCCCGATCCGGACGCGGACGAGACGGCGAACGGGTGCCCCAACCTCGGCGAACATCCGCCGCAGCTGGCGCTTCCATCCCTGCTGGATCGTGACCCGCACCCAGGTCAGCCCGGGGTCGGGCGGCGGCTCCAGGAGATCCGCGAGGCGGCGATCCTCGGTTCGCGTCTGGACGCGCATGCCGGTCACCGCGGCCGTGCCCTCCACCAGCGTGACGCCCGCCTGGAGCCTGTCGACCTGCTCCCGCGTCAGCGGACCAGCCAGGGCGAGGGCGTACTCACGTTCGACCTCGTAGCGGGGGTGGAGGACGTGCTCGGCCCAGTCGCCGTCGTTGGTCAGCAGCAGCAGACCCTCGGAGTCCTGGTCCAGCCGACCGACCGGGTACAGCCGAGCGCCGCCGGCGAGCTCGGGAGGCACGAGGTCGATCACGGTCGTGCCGGCGTGGCGATCGCGGACGGTGGACGTGACGCCCGCAGGCTTGTGGAGCGCGAGGTGGACGTGCCGTCGTGCAGGAGCCTCCACGGTCCGTCCGTCCACGAGGATCGACTGGGTGTCCGGATCCACGCGCTCCCCAAGCGCAGCCGGCCGGCCGTCGACGCTCACCCGACCCGCGGCCACGAGCTCGTCGGCGCCGCGGCGGGACGCGATTCCGGCCGCAGCCAGCACCTTGGAGATGCGCTCGGACGGCACGGGTCAGGCTGCGCCGGCGTCGGGGGTGTGGGTGCCCGAGCCATCCGGATCCAGGGCGGGCTGGTCCGCCGAGGCTGCCGGTTGCGGGTCCACCAGCTGCGCCGCCACCTCCACGTCCAGCGGCGGCAGATCGTCGAGCGTGGTGATCCCGAAGCGCTCCAGGAACTCGAAGCCCGTGCCGTAGAGGTACGGACGGCCCGGCGTCTCGGAACGTCCCAGCTCCACGATCAAACGGCGGTGGAGCAGCGTGCGCACGGTGTAGTCGGAGTCGACGCCACGGATCCGCTCGATCAGGGCCCGGGTCACGGGCTGGCGGTAGGCGACGATCGCGAGCGTCTCGAGCGCCGCGGGTGACAGCCGGACGGCGTCGGCCCCGACATAGCGGGCGATGAGGGCCCCGGCCTCGGGCGCGGTCGTCAGCTCCACTCGGTCCTCGGACAGGACCATCCGGATGCCGCGACTCGCGAGCGAGACCTCGAGGTCGCCCAGGCGCGCGTCCACGGTTGCCCGATCAACGCCGGCGAGGGACCCGATCTCGCGCCGCGACAGGGGCTTCTCGGCGACGAACAGGAGTGCCTCGAGCTGCGCCTCGGTCAGCTCGCCGACGACCGGCGCCTCCGTCACGCCGGGTGCCTGGGTCGTCTCCTGGGCCTCCTCGGCCGGGTCCCGCTCGATCACGCGAACGAGCCCAGCGACTCGTCCAGGGGCGACTCGTCGTCGATCGCCGTCAGCCCCGCCGCTGCGCGCTCCTCCGCGGTGGTCCTCCGGGCCACAATCGGACCCCACGGCTCCGCCTGCTCGACGATGATCTCGTGGCGTTTCATCAGCTCCAGCATGGCAAGAAACGTCACCGCCACCACGACCCGGTCGCGAACGCCGCGCAGCACGTCCTGGAGCACGATCGCGGGCGCCCCGCGGAGCGCCTCGCGGATGATGGCCGCTCGTGCGCCCAGGGTCACGGCTCGCCGGATCGTCTCGGGCGGTGGCGGCGGCGGCGGAACGATCCGGGCCAGGCCCTCGAGGGCCATCGTCAGCAGCGAAGGAGACAGCGGCTCGGTCTCGGCAGGGCGGGCCCCGGCCAGGCCTGCCACGCGGGCGGTACCCGGCTCGCGGTGGAACAGCCCCACGCGGCGCTGCGCCTCGTCGAGCAGGCGCCCACCCGCATCGCGGAAGGCGCGGTAGAGGATCAGCCGCGCCCGCAGCTCGGCCTCCGGGTCGGGCCCCTCGTCGGGCAGCGCGACCGCGCCCTCGACGGCCCGCCTCGGCAGGAGCGCCCGGGACTTGATCAGGATCAGCTGGCTGGCGATCGCGACGAACGCGGACACGTTGCCCATCCGGTCCCCGTCGAGCGTGGCCAGCGCATCGAGATACGCCTCGGCGAGGGCGCCCAGGGGCACGGTCAGGACGTCGAGCTGGCGCGCCTCGATCAGCGCCAGCAACAGCGCCAGCGGCCCATCGAACGCCGGCAGGGTGACCCGGGTGGCGGCCTCGGGCCGCCGGCCCTCCCCGAAGGCGACCGCGGGCAGGGTGTCCATCGTCATCGGGAGGTCTCGCCCAGCGTCATCAGGAGGCCTCGTCCGCAGCACGGAACCGGGGCCCGAACTCCGGATCGTGCGGAGCCGACTGGTATCGCACGAGATCGACGGCCCGAGCAGGCAGCCCGGCCGCCTCGACCATCTCGGCCGACGCCTCGGCGTGGTCTCGCAGCCGATCCAGCGCGGTCCGCCACCCCGGGACGAGGGCGGCGAGCCTCACCACCCATCCGCCGTACGCCTCACCCAGCGACCAGGCGACCCGCGGCCCCGGCCCGGTATCGCCCTTGGCGCAGTCGTGGAGCAGCCCGGCGACCAGCACGCCCCGATCGCGAACGCCCGAGCGGCGAAGCGCCTTTACGACGTCGAGCCCGTGACGGCGGTCCGCGACATGCATCGCGTCGAACAGCGCGAGCTCGGGCGGACGCAGCCAGGCGGCCAGCGCAGCTCGCTCCTCCGGGAGCACCTGTGCGAACAGGTGACCCCGGAGCTGGCGGGCCTTAGACACCCACCAGGAAACGCGTGACATTGAAGATCAGCTCGCCGAGCACACGGCCGAGCAGGAGCACGGTCCCGATCACGATGAACAGCCCGTACTGTGCCAGGAAGGGGCGGACCTGCCACACCTGCCGCGGCGACAGGAAGCGGAACAGGATCGCCGACCCGTCGAGCGGCGGAACCGGGATCAGGTTGAACAGGGCCAGGGCGACGTTGAACATGACGAAGTAGAAGACACCGTTGTAGGCGAAGGTCGGCAAGTCGACCGCGAAGGCCAGCAGCACGCGGAGCACGAACGCGCCGAGCACCGCCATCAGCAGGTTCGACAGCGGCCCCGCCACCGCCACGTACAGCTCGCCGTTCCGCCGGTCGCGCAGGTTGGCCGGATTGACCGGGGTCGGCTTGGCCCAGCCGAACAGGATCGGGCTGAACAGGATCGAGATGACCGTCATGAGCCCGCCCATGGGATCGAAGTGGGCGGCCGGGTTCAGGGTGAGGCGGCCGAACAGCTTCGCCGTCGCGTCGCCCAGCAGGTAGGCGGCGGCGGCATGGGCGAACTCGTGGACGGGGAACGCGACCAGCAGGAAGATCGCGATCAGGACGATGTCGAGCGGGGTGATGGACACGCGGGCCTCGTGCTGGAACGTGGGAACCCGCGTATGGTACCGGGCCCACCCTAGAGCCGGTCGAGCAGCTCCCGCTTCTTGGCCTCGAACTCCTCCTCGGTCACGACCCCGCGATCCCGCAGGTCGCCCAGTCGGTCGAGCGCGTCGGTCACCTCGCCACCGCTCATCTCGGCGGGCTGGCTGCCCTGACCTGGCGCCGCGGCGGTCGACGGCGTCGGCGAGCCGGTCGCGGGCGCCGGGGGTGGCGGCGGCGCCGAGGCAGGCCCGGCCGATCCCCAGCCCGGGACCGCCGATGCCGGCCGCTCGCCGCCGGTTGGTGCCGGAGCCGACCCACCTGTCGCGGGCGCCTTCGAACCGCGGATGGGCGGCGACGTCGGGCGCTCCAACTCGATCGCCAGCTCGTGCTTGGCCTCGATCATGGCCTTCTTGAATGCCTTCGCGTCCCTGAGCATGCGCAGCCGCTCGTCGCCGTTCTCGGACGCGGTCAGGACATCGAGGTCGCCGAACCCGAACATGCGGCCGATCATGCTCTCGGTGAGCACGGCGTCGTTGATCATCTCGAGCGACGAATCCGAGGCCTTCTTGTTCACCACGCCCGACACGTGGATGATCCGCCGGCTGGTGATCACGAACTCCTCGTTCTGGTACCGGATCCAGCCCCACGCGACGACGACCAGCCCGATCACGAACAGCAGCAGGGTCACGTAGCCCAGGATGTCCAGGACCAGACTGCTGCCCGAGATCGCCAGACGCAGGATCAGCAGCGCCACCGCGGCGATCACGGCGACGATGGCCCAGCGCGAGTTCCAGGCCATCACGAACCAGTGCTGCCGGGATCGCCGCAGGATGCGCTCACCCGAGGCGAGAAGCGTGTCCGTGTAGCTCATCTCCTCGAACGACCTCCCTAGGCCCGCGGGTGGGCGCGGGCGTACACCTCGCGGATCCGCTCACCGGTCAGGTGCGTGTACAACTGTGTGGTGGAGATACTGGCATGTCCGAGCAGCTCCTGGACGACACGCAGGTCAGCTCCACCCTCCAGGAGGTGGGTCGCAAACGAGTGGCGCAGCGTGTGGGGCGAGACGCGGCCGCTGAGGCCGGCCGTCGCGGCGGCCGTCTTGACGATCGCCCAGACCTGCTGGCGGCCGAGCCTGCCTCCGCGCGCGGTGACGAACAGCGGCTCCGCCGGGGCGTCCGGTGTCCTCCCCGCCGCAAGCCACTGCGCCCGTGGCCAGGTGAGGTAGCGAGCCAGCCAGTCGATCGCGACCTCGCCGACCGGCACGACGCGCTCCCGGTCGCCCTTGCCGATCACCCGGACCCAGGCGCCATCCAGCGACATGTCCTCGAGATCGAGACCCAGCGCCTCGGACACGCGCAGCCCGGCCGCGTACAGCAGCTCGAGCAGCGCCCGGTTGCGGATCGCCGTCGCCTCGGGCTCACCGGCTGGGACCGATGAGCCGCCGTCGCCGTCGCCCGGCGCCACCGGGACCGCGCCGCCCGCCGCCTCGAGCAGCCGTGTCACCTCGTCCACCGTGAGCGTCTCAGGCAGCAGCCGCGGCTGGCGTGGCAGGTCGAGGTGTGCGGCGACATCCACCTCGATCGCCCCTTCGCCGTACGCGAACCGGTAGAAGCCGCGGATCGCCGCCGCCCGGCGCCGCAGGCTCGTGGGCGCGAGACCCGGGTCCCGCGGCCGGCCCCGACGCGCTCGCGCGGCGAGATACCGCTGGGCGGTCTCGGGGCCCGTCGCCCAGCGTGCAGCGGCGCCGCGACTCATGGCGAAATCGGAGAGGTCCGAGCGATAGGCTCGGATCGTGGCGTCCGCCACGCCGCGCTCCACGCGCAGATACGAGAGGTAGTCCTCGATCGTGCGGTCCAGGTATGTGCCCACAACGCTGATTGTCACCCTCCGCCGACGGTCGGCGCTCAGGCTCCCGCGTCGGCCAGCCTCGTGCCTCGCCAGGCCTCCGCGCGGTCGAGCAGCTCGCGGGCCGATTGCGTGGCGGCCACCCCGCCGACCGCGCCCCCGATCATCTCGGCCAGCTCAACCTCGCGCTTGGCGCGGTCCAGCTCCACCACCTCGGTGACCGTCCGCCCGCCGCGTTCCAGCTTGGCGATCCGGTAGTGCGCGTCCGCATAGGCCGCGATCTGTGGCAGGTGGGTGACGCACAGCACCTGGTGGTCCCTCGCCAGCGTCCACAGGCTGCGGCCCACCGGATCGGCACTCCGGCCGCCGATCCCCGAGTCGATCTCGTCGAACACGAGCGTCGGCGTCGCATCCGCCCCGGCGAGCACCTGCTTGACCGCCAGCGCGACCCGCGACAGCTCGCCACCCGACGCGATGCGGGCCAGCGGCCGGGCCGGTTCGCCGGGGTTCGGGCGGAACGTGAACACGACGGCGTCGATCCCGGTCGCGTCGAAGGCGACCGCGTCCCCGTCGACCTCGACCGCCGGGTCGTCCCGGGCGGCCGGACGGCGCCCCACCGCAATCTGGAACGCGTCGGCCGGAAAGCCCAGCTCCACCAGCACCGCCGCGACCGACCGACCGAGCTCGACGGCCGTCTCGGTGCGCCGGATCGACAGCGTGGCCGCAACCTCCCCGACCGCGGCCAGCAGCCGCGCATCCTCGGCGGCGCGCGCAGCGCGCTCCTCGTCCAGGCCCCGCAACCGCTCCGCCTCCTCCACGGCGCGCTCGCCGTGGGCGATGACCTCCGCCTCGTCATCCCCGTAGCGACGAAGCAGGCGGTGGATCTCGCCCAACCGGCTCTCCAGCCGGACGAGCGACGCCGGGTCGTGGTCCACCGTCTCGGCCAGGGTGCGCATCTCGGACGCCACGTCCTCCAGCTCGGCCTCGAGACCGGCCAGCCGATCCGCCAGCGGCCCCCATCGTTCATCGAGCCGGGCGAGAGCCCGCATCTCCTGTGCCGCCTCCCCTACCCGCTCGCGAGCGCCGCGCCCTTCACCGATGAGCACCTCCCGGGCCGCCGCCGCCCCCGACGCGATGGTCTCGGCGTGCTGGGCGGCCGCGAGCGAACGGGTGATCTCGGCTGCCTCGCCGGCCCGCAGCGAAGCGCCGGCGATCTCCGTTGCCTCGTGCTCCAGCATCTCGAGCCGCCGGATCGAGCTCGCGCGGAGCGATCGAGACCTCCGCCATGGCCGCACGGTTCGCGCGCCAGCGCTCCACCGCGACTGCCACCGCCTCCCGCGCCGCCTCGTGACCCCCGAATACGTCCAGCAGATCGCGCTGCCAGCTCCTCGTCCAACAGCCGCTGCTGGTCGTGCTGCCCGTGGATCTCGATCAGCGGACCCGACCGTGGAGGCCAGCCGGCCCGCCGTCACCGTCTCGTCGTCGAGGCGCGCGGTCGACCGTCCCGAGGCCGCCACCTCGCGCACCGCGATCAAGGGTTCGGCAGCCCGATCGAACAGCGCCTCGACGCGCGCGCCGTCCGCTCCGTGCCGCACCAGCGCCGTGTCCGCGCGCGCCCCCAGCGCCAGTCCCAGCGCATCGATCAGCAGGCTCTTGCCCGCCCCGGTCTCACCGGTCAGCACGCTCAACCCGGGCCCGAGCACCAGCCGCAGGCGATCGATCAGCGCCAGATCGGCAACGGCGAGCTCGAGCAGGCGTCCGGCGCGGTCGGGGTCACGGTGCGCCGCCATGGCGTCGGGCTGGGTCGTCATCGTCCCGGCACGTGCGGCACTCGTCACGGATCCGTTGCCATCGTCAGAACGGCAGCAGCTCGACCTTGGTCCGCAGCAGGTCCCAGAACGGCTGGCTGCCGGCCGGCTCCAGGAAGCGCACCGGCCGCTCGAGGGCGCACACCTCGACCACGTCGCCCACCTCGATCCTCCGATCCTCGCGGCCGTCGATCGAGACCAGCGCCTCGTGTGCGTCGAGCACGCGGCAGCGCACCACCTGGCGCGGCGAGACGACGACCGAGCGGATCGCGGACAGGTACCCGGCGATCGGGGTCACGACGAGGTTCCGGCTGTGCGGATCGAGGATCGGGCCACCGGCCGAGAACGAATACCCGGTCGAGCCGGTGGGGCTGGCCACGATCAGGCCGTCAGCGACGAACGTGGCCAGGTGCAATTCGTCGATGGACACGGCGATCCGGACCACGCGGGCGAGCGACCCGCGAGCGATGACGATGTCGTTGAGCGCCGTGAAGCTGCTCGCCGCGGGGCGGCCCGCCGGCAACACGGCTCCCGACAGGGCCATCCGCTCCTTGATGACAAACGAGCCGGAACGCAGCTTCTCGAGCATCGTCTCGAGCTCGTGCGCCTCCGCCTTCGAGAGGAAGCCCACCTTGCCCACGTTGAGCCCGAGGATCGGCACGTCCACCTCGACCACGGCCTGGATGGCGCGCAGGAACGTGCCGTCGCCGCCCAGCACGACCAGCGCGTCGGTGGTCGGCAGCTGCGCCTTGAGTGCCTCCGTGTCGCCGGCAGCGGCGGCCCACTGGTCGATGCCGCGCATCCGACACCACCCGGCAGCGCGCTCCCGAAGCTCGATCGCCTCCTCGATGGTCGGGTTGTAGGCGAAGCCGATCCGGCGGACGGTCATCCGGCATCCTCCCAGGCGCTCGCGACCGCCTCCTCGATCCGGTCGTCGATCTCGGCACACGACGGGCCGGCCTGGAGGTGCACGAGGAACTCGCGGTTGCCTTCGGGTCCCCGGATCGGGGACGCGATCACCGCGCGCGTCCCGAGGCCCACCGACGCAGCGGTGGCCACCACTTCCCCCAGCACCCGGCGGTGGACGGCGCGATCGCGCACGACCCCGCCACGGGCATCGGCCCGACCGGCCTCGAACTGCGGCTTGACCAGGGCGATGATGGGGCCCCGGCCGTCGCGCAGCACGGACCTCACGGGGCCGAGCACGAGCGCGAGCGAGATGAACGAGACATCGATCACCGCCAGGTCTGCCGGCTCGGGCAGGGTCGAGGCATCAAGGGTCCGCGCATTCAGGCGTTCCATCGACACCACCCGCGGGTCGCGCTGCAGCCGGTGCGCCAGCTGCCCGCGCCCGACGTCGACCGCATAGACGCGCGCGGCGCCACGGGTCAGCAGAACCTCGGTGAAACCGCCGGTGGAAGCGCCGACGTCCAGACCCACCAGCCCCGCCGGATCCACCCCGAACGCATCGAGCGCCGCGAGCAGCTTGTGGGCACCGCGGCTCACCCATTCGCGTCCCACTGCGACCGCGACCGGCACCTCGCGGGCCACCAGGTCACCGGCCTTGAGGTCCCCTCGCGCGGCGTCACCATCCCCCACGCGGACCTGGCCGGCGAGCACGAGCGCCTGGGCCCGGCTGCGTGTATCGGCCAGCCCCCGGTCCACGAGGAGCTGGTCGAGACGCAGGCGTCGCGGGTGGCTGGTCGGCATGGCGCTATCGTGGCACACGTCGCTTCACCCGGATCAATCCGCAGCACAGGCTGCGGGTGCCCCTCGACCGTTGGTCAGCGAGACTCGCTTCGGACGGCCGGTGCCTCGGTCCCCAGCTGTGCGATCGCCTCGTCCACCTGGGCGGTCAGGCCGGGCACGTCGATCCGGGTCAGGCGCCGCAGGTCCGCCACCGAGCCGTGGTCGACAAACCGGTCCCCCGGGATCCCGATCAGCCGGACGGGAACGGCACGGTATGCAGGATCGGCGAGACGCGCCTCCTCGAACGCCTCGAGCACGGCGCTCCCGAAGCCCCCGCTGACCACGCTCTCCTCGAAGGTGACCACCAGCCGCTTGCCGCGCGCGTGCTCCAGGATCAGCTGGCGATCCAGCGGTTTCGCGAACCGGGCATTGATGACGCCAACCGACCAGCCGCGCGAGCCCAGGGCATCGGCGACCTCCACGGCGCGGCGTGTGATCGGCCCGAAGCTGACGAACAGCAGGTCCTTCCCTTCGCGGAGCACCTCGCCACGGCCGATCGGCAGCGTCTGGGGCTCTACCTCGGGCACACCGAACCCGGCATCGCGCGGGTAGTGGAGCGCGAACGGGTGATCGTGTCCCAGGCCCGTCCGCAGCAGCGACCGCAGCTCCTGCTCGTCCTTCGGGCTGGCGATGACCAGGTTGGGCAGCATCCGCTGAGCGGGAATCGTGAACATGCCCTGGTGGCTGGTGCCGTCCTCACCCACCAGGCCGGCCCGGTCGACCGCGAGCAGCACCGGGGCGTCGTTCTGGCACACGTCGTGAACGGTCTGGTCGAACGCACGCTGCAGGAACGTGGAGTACAGCGCGACCACCGGCCGCATGCCGCCGAGGGCGAGGCCGGTGGCCAGGGTCACCGCGTGCTGCTCGGCGATCCCGACATCGATGAACCGGTCGGGATACGCAGCCTGGAACCTCGCGAGGCCCGTCCCGGTTGGCATGCCCGCGGTGATCGCCACGATCCGCCGGTCCGTGGACGCGAGGTCGACCAGCTCCTGCGCGAAGAACGCCGTGTAGTTCGGCGTTCGCTCCGGCCTGGGCACGGGCGCCGTGGGCGGCTCCGCCTCGCCGTCGCTGGCGTGCACGGGTGTCCGCCGATCGGCCATGACTGACGCCGAGGGCGGAGCCCCCTCGTCAGGTCCGCGGCCGAGCGTGATCGCCGACCCCCCGGCGGCCGCCGAGGCCATGCTCTCGCCATTGATCGGCAGCCGGCCCGGCAGCTGATCGTGGCCATCGGTGTCGGGAACCCGGATGGGCGGCAGCGCGGCGCCATGGAACGACACCTGATCGGTCTCGGCCGGCCGGTAGCCCTTTCCCTTGTGGGTGCGCACGTGCACGATCACCGGACCGTCGAGTGCCAGCGCCCGGCGGAACGTCTCCTCGAGCAGGCGCAGGTTGTGGCCCGGCATCACGCCGATGTAGGTGATGCCCAGGTCCTCGAACAGCTGCCCGGGCTGTGCGAACGAGACGACCGACTGGCGGAACCGGCGTGACAGCTCCAGCATCCTCGCGCCCACGAACGGGATCTGCTCCGTCGCGCTGTCCCAGGCCGTCTTACCCTGGCGCCAGGCCACCGACAGCTTGATCTCGGAGAGGTACTTGGACAGCGCGCCGACGGACGGGCTGATCGACATCTCGTTGTCGTTGAGCACGATCAGCAGCTGGCTCTGGCGGTGGCCAATGTCGTTGAGGGCCTCGAGCGACAGGCCCGACAGCAGCGCGGCATCGCCCACGACCACGGCAATTCGCTCCAGCGAATGGCGCAGGTCCCGGGCCGTTGCCAGCCCCTCGGCAATCGACAGGCCCGTGCCCGCATGGCCGCCGTCGAACACGTCATGGGGTGACTCGGACCGGCGCGGGAAGCCACCGACGCCGTCGATCTGGCGCAGCGTGTGGAAGCGCTCGAGGCGCCCCGTGAGCAGCTTGTGCGCGTAGGCCTGGTGCCCCGTGTCCCAGACGATCCGGTCCCGGGGCGACTCGAGCAAGCGGTGCAGGGCGAGCGTGATCTCGACCACGCCCAGGGACGAGCCGAGATGGCCACCGGTCACCGCCACGGTGCGGATGATCGTCTCGCGGATCTCGGACGCCAGCTGCTCGAGCTCAGGCTCCGACAGTCCGCGGAGATCGGCGGGTCCCTGCAGGCGATCGAGGATCGGCACGATGCTCGGACTCCCGTGGATTGGCATGATTATTGGATACCTGATGGTAGCACGATCATCAGGCGTCGCCCGGCTCGTCGCTGGCGTCCTCCGGACGCACATCCACCGTGGCCATGGCGCCGCCCGGCTGAGTCATCAGCTGCTGGACCCGGAGCTCGGCCTGGGCCAGGAGCCGCTCGCACCGGCGCTGGAGGGCGACCGCCCGCTCGTACTGCGTGATCGTCACCTCGAGCGACTGCCCGCCCGCCTCGAGCGCGCCCACGACCCGCTGCAGCTCGGCGAACGCCTCATCGAACGCCAGCGCCTCCACGTCGTTGGGGAGCGGCGCCCGGTCGGTGTCCGTCAACGGTGGTCCTCCTGGCTGGCCGCCGGTTCGCCGACCCGGTGCTCGGCCGGCAGACGACGATCATAGCGACGAAGCGGCCGGCGGCCCCTGGCGGCTCGCTCGAGCTCGCTCGTCACGGTCGCCCCGGCGACCGCGGGCGGCCCGGTCACGGCCGCCCTGGCTCCTCGGACGAGCGTGGCCCCTCGCTCGTTGCGCCCAGCGTCCCATGCCACAGCGTGACGTCGACCGATGTCCCGGCGGGCGCGTCCGACGGATCACGCAGGATCGCGCCGTCAACGGTCCGTCGCGCGATCGCGTAGCCACGTCGCAGGGTGGCTTCGGGCGCCAGCGCCACCAGCGAGGCGGTCGACGCCGCCAGACCTGTGCGAGCATCGCTCAGCCGCGCCTCCACGACCGGGGCCATCCGGGCGCCCAAGCGCTCCTGGCCGGCGTTCGCCGCGGCCAGCCGGTCCGTCACCGCACGTGCGGCCCGATCGAGCAGCAGGCCCGCGCGCTCGCGCGAAGCGGCGAGCTGGGCGCGCGGCTCCAGGCGATCCAGCAGCCGGCGTTCGCTGACCAGACCGCGGCCCGCCGCGCCGACCCTGGCCGCGACCGCGGTGCCTCCACGGCTGCCGAGCCCCGCGATGAGGGACGCGATCTCGACCCGGTCCGGCACGACGAGCTCTGCCGCCGCCGACGGCGTGGGGGCCCGCATGTCGGCCACGAAATCGGCCAGCGTGACGTCGGTCTCGTGCCCGACGCCGCAGACCACCGGCAGCGGATGGGCGGCGATCGCGCGCACCACGCGCTCATCGTTGAACGACCACAGATCCTCGAGCGAGCCGCCGCCTCGAGCGAGGATGGTGAGCTCGGGGGGAGCGGTGTCCCCTGCCCCGCCGTCGAGGGAGGCGACCCACCGTTCGAGCCGGCGGAAGGCGGCCACGATGCTGGCGGGCGCGCCCTCGCCCTGGACCTGGCACGCGACGAGCACCACGCGCGTGAGCGGCCAGCGGCGCGCGATCACGTTGCACACGTCGCGCCAGACCGCCCCCGACGGCGAGGTGACGACGGCGATCGCGCGGGGTCGAGCGGGCAGGGCTCGCTTGCGGGCCGCCTCGAACAGCCCCTCGGCAGCCAGCCTCGCCTTCAGCTGCTCGAAGCGAATGGCCAGATCGCCGAAGCCCCACGGCTGGAGCGAGTCCACGTACAGCTGGAGCGCGCCCTGAGGCTCGAACACGTCTACTCGCCCGTGGGCCACGACCTGAAGCCCCGTCTGGGGCTGGAACGGCGAGCGTGCCCGGTCATCCCGGAACCAGACGCACTGGAGCTGGGCCCGCGCGTCCTTGAGCGTGAAGTAGGCGTGACCCGCGGCCGACACGGTCACCCGGCCGACCTCGCCTTCGACCCACAGGTCCCGGAGGCCGTCATCAGCTCGGACACGCTCGCGGATCGCGCGGCTGACCTCGGACACAGAGCGAACCCTGAGGCCCAACGTACCGGGCGGCACTGGCTGGCGGCCACCAGCTGTGCCCGCCTCGCGGACTGCGTCGCCCTCGTGGACCGCGCCGCCTTCCTTCGTCGAGCCGCTCTCGTCGACCGCGTCCCAGCCCGGGAGCCTGGGATCGAGCGGGCCGCGACGGGACATCAGCCGGCGCCGGGCTGCCGGGCGTCGATCACCGGGCGGCTCGCCATCACCTAGAGGCGGGTCTGGTACTCGCCCGTGCGGGTGTCGATGCGCAGCGTGTCGCCGGCGTTGACGAACAGCGGCACCGTGACCACGAGACCGGACTCCATGGTCGCGCTCTTGCGCGCGCCCGCCGCCGTATCGCCGGCGTAACCGGGCTCCGTCTCGGCGACCAGCAGGTCCACCGTCACCGGCAGCTCGACGCCCAGCGTCTCGCCCTGGTAGCTGGTCCGGTCGAGCGTCATCCCGTCCTTGAGGAAGCCGACGGCGTCCTCGAGCTCATCCGCACGGAGGACGAACTGCTCGTACGACTCGGTCTCCATGAAATGGAAGTCGTCACCGTCGCGATACAGGAACTGGACCGGACGGCGATCCAGCTGGGCGCGCGGCCAGCGGTCGCCAGCCTGGAACGACTTCTCGACCGTGCTGCCCTTCTTGACGTTGCGCAGCTTGATCCGGACCTGGGCCGAGCCGCGGCCCATCTTGATGTGGTGGTAGTCGAGGATCTGCCACAGGTCGCCGTCAAGCTCGATGACGACACCCTTGTGCAGCTCGCCGGTGCTGATCATGGGCGTGCTCCGCTGTTCGCATGGCGCGGTGGTGTTCGCATGGCGCGGTCGCGAGGTGTGCGGACTCCCGCGCATACTCGAGTGGGTGTTCCGGATGCTACCAGAGGCGACTGGACCGGCCGGTTGCGGCCTCGACCCCGTCCCGGCCCCTTGCGCTGCGCGCACCGGGTTTCCTGCCCGCCCGGCGGCTACTGCGCTGCGGTCCGGCCGGCAGACCTGGTCAGGTACCCACCAGGCGGAAGGGCGAGGTCGGCGGGTCACGGCCTGGTGCGGGTCGCGGTCGCGCCAACCACGAACGTTCGCGGCGCTGGTCAGGCCGGCAACACCAGCACGTCGCGGGGGAACGACGTCAGGCGCTCGACGAGCCCGCGGGCCGCGTCGACATGCACCAGGTCCTCGATGCGGACGCCCGTCTCGCCCTCCAGGTAGACGCCGGGCTCGACCGAGAACACGGTGGGGCTCGGCAGCGGATCCGTCGAGGCCCTCCGGGCCAGGCTCGGCTCCTCATGCGTGGCGAGGCCGATGCCGTGCCCTGTGCCATGCCCAAAGTGGGCCCCGTGCCCGGCCGCCTCGATCACATCCCGCGCGGCCGCGTCCGCGGCAGCCCCCGAGATGATCGGCTGCGCATCGCTCCCGGCCGCCTCGACCGAGGATGTGATGGTGTCGATCGATGCCTGCTGGGCCCGAGCCACGAGCCGGTACAGGTCGAGGTCGCGGGCGGAGGGCTCGCCCACGAACAGCGTTCGGGTCATGTCGCTCCGGTAGCCTTCGACCTGCGCCCCGAAGTCGAACAGCAGGACGGCTCCCGCGAGCACCGGGCGCTCGCCCGGCGACCCGTGCGGCAGGGCGGCCTCGGGCCCGGCGAGGCAGGCGACGTCGAACGCGAGCGCCTCGGCGCCGCCGGTGCGGATCAGCCACTCCAGGCGCATCGCCAGGTCCCGCTCGGTCACGCCCGGCTTGATCTCCGGCAGGAGGGCGGCCAGCGCGCGGTCGGCCACCGCGCACGCGGCGGCGATCCGCTCGATCTCACCCGGGGTCTTCACCGCCCGCATCGGCTCGACCCAGCCCTCGATCGGGACCAACTCGACGTCCGGCGCCGCCTCCCGGAGGCGCTGCCAGAGCGCATGCGGGACGGCCGCGACCTCGACGGCCACCCGGTGGGCGCCGAGCCGGGCGAGCAGGGCCGGCCAGGCGCGGGGCAGCTCGTACCCGATCTCCTCGACCGACGCCTCCGGTGCCTCACGCCGCGCCTGGAGCGTGTACCGCGAGTCGGTGACCAGGATCACGTCGGCGTCTCCGACCAGGAACTGCCCGGAATGACCCGCGACCTTCTCCTCGCCGTCGGCCAGCGCAAAGCCCGTGAGCCAGCGCATGTGCTCGGGCCGGACGCCGAAGTAGGCGTCGACGCTCTCGGTCCTCAGCCGGTCGCGAAGCCGGGCCAGGCGGAGCGGCCGGGCCGCCCGATCCTCGTCGGCCCAGCGACGCCGGGTGGCGATGCCCGGCGGTGGCGCGAAATCGGCGGAGACGGGCAGGCCCCCGGCCACGACGGAGGGCCGGCTCACGTCAGTTGCCGCCGTACTTGGCGACGTTCTTGTCGTGCTGGGCCTTCGTCTTGGCGAACGCGCTCTGGCCGGTCCCGTCGCCCTTGGCGATGAAGAACAGGTAGCCGGCCTTGGTGTCCGGTGCGAGCGCGGCATCGATCGATGGCAGCGAGGGCGAGCAGATCGGCCCCGGCGGCAGACCCTTGCTGGTGTAGGTGTTGTACCCGGCGAGCGCGTCCGGGAGCGCTGCCGGCAGCTGCTCCTTGAGCGTGTCCCAGAACACGTACGTCGGCCACTTCGCGAAGTCCAGCTGGTCCAGCTGGAGCGTGTCGTTGACGTAGAAGATCGTCGGGTCTGACTCGAGCAGGCCGGTCTTCCACTGCTTCGGGTTGAGTCGGTTCTGATAGACCCCGGCGATGAGCGGCCGCTCCTCGTCGAGGACCGCCTCGCGCTCGACGATCGACGCCATCACGAGCACCTGGTAGAAGGTCAGGCCCCGCGAGCCGGGAACGTCCAGGCGCTCCTGGCCGACGCGCTGGTAGAACGCGTCGAGCATCATCCGGATCAGTCCCTCCGCCGTGGTGGCCTGCTCGTCGCCGACCCGCAGGTCGTATGTGGCCGGGTACAGGAAGCCTTCGAGCGATGCGCCCTTCGGGCGGACCGACGTGTCGAGCAGCCACGGATAGTCGGCCAGCAGCTCGTCGGTGGGGTGCATCGCGAGGTCGTAGAACGCCTTGGCATCGACGGCGGTCCCGGTAACGGTCTCCAGCTTCGCCGTCATCTGCTCGATCCGGAGCCCTTCCCGGAACGTCACCGACACGGTGTGCACGACGATCCGGTTGTTGACCAGCCCATCGACGACCTGGGCGGGAGTCAGGTTCAGGGCCAGCGAGAAGCGGCCCGCGGTCAGCTGGGGCGTGAGGTCCTCGGCCAGGGCTTCGTACAGGAAGGCGTGCTGGCTGGCGATGACCCCGGCCTCCTGGAGGCGCGGCGCGAGGGTCGCCGGCGTGTCCCCCGTCTCGACCGTGAACTCGACCGTCGATGGGTCGCTGCCGGCGGGAGCGGTGAGCGCCGGTCCCAGGTCCTCCCGGACGAGGTCTGACACGAACCCGATCTGCAGCGCGGAGGGGTTGTCCCATGCCCAGGGGACGACCACGGCGCGCACCAGCGGCCGCGCGACGGTGACCATGACCAGGAGCACGGCGGCCGCCAGCACGAACAGGAAGGCGATGAACCGCAGGATCCCGGGCACGCCGCCCCCCTGGTCGCCATAGCCGGCGTAACGGCGCTGGTCGCCCGGACCTCGGCCGTAGCGGCCGGTCCGCTGGTACGAGCTCACGCGCCGCGCAGGGGTGGTCGGGGTCGAAGCGGGGCCTGGTGTCGAGTACGGGTCCCGCGGACCCCGTCCGCCGCGAACGCTCACCGGCCCTCCGGCATCCGTGCGATGCCGTCGGCGCGACCGGCGGGATCGATACGACCAGCACCGGCACCGGCATCACGCCGGGCGTCCAGCTCGTCCTGCAGGATCACGGCGGCGGCCTCACGATCGATCCGGGCCCGGAACGCGTTGCGCTGCGTGCGCGAGGGCGGCCCCCCGGACCGGCCTCGCGGCATCCGTCCCAGTCGCTGCTCGGCCGCGAACGACGACAGCCGCTCGTCCCGCAGGGTCACCGCCAGGCTGGTCCGTTCGCCGATCTCGGCGGCCCAGGCCCGCGCCGCCACGGCCATCGATCCCTCGTCGCCCCCGGCGTCGATCGGAAGCCCGACGACCAGCTCCGCGACCTGTTGCTCGCGACTGACCCGGCCGATGGCCGCCGCATCGGCCGCCACGGAGCTCGCGCGCGCGATCGTCGCCAGCGGCCTCGCTATCCCGATCGCTTCGTCGGCGACGGCGAGGCCGATCCTCCGCGCGCCGAGGTCGATGCCCAGGATGCAGCTCATCCGGCGGATGGTACCGGCTCGCTCCCGCCGGCGCCCCCCGATGGCGCCTCCGAAGGTGACCCGGACGGTGCCTCGGACTGCGCGGCCACCGACGGTGCAGGGCCGGCCGATGGCGACGGCGTGGTGTCCACGGGCTCGTTCACCGTCAGCGTCACCCGCTGATCGAGCGACGGCACCGAGTGCACCCAATCGGGCCACAGCTCGATGGTGACGTCGCCATACGGCGCCAGCAGCGCCCGCGCGTCGGACTCGGACATCCCCAGCACCTGCGCCTCCAGCGCGGAACCATCGACCGGCCGAGTCTGCCTGGCCGAACCGGTCACCGGGAACGTCACAACGCCTGCCACCACCTCGCCGTCCCCGACCTCGACGCTGGTCGATCCGTCGACGAGCTGGTAGCCGTCGCTGACGTCACCCGACAGGCGCTGGCGCGCGATCGACTGCACCGGTGCGGGATCCACGGCGAGGACGGTGCCCTGCGCGGTCATCCGGAGGGTGAACGAATCGACCTCCTGACCCACCAGCGTGGCGGGATCGACCGAGGGCACCGGGTCCCCCAGGACGGCCGTGTCGGGGAAGGCGGTGGTCCCTGGCGGCACCCGCGAGGGGTTCTCGAGCTCGGTCGCGAACTGGGCCTCGATGTCCTTGGTCAGCTGCTCGACCGCGGCATCGACGTCCTTCTGAGAGACCCTCGCTATCTCGGTCCGGGTTCCGCCAGTCGTCGCTGCAGGGTTCGTGACGCTGACCACAGTCCGGTTGTAGCGGGCCGGAACGACCTGGATCGTGCCGGCGTCCACGTTGCCGGCGGTGCCCGCCTTGACGGCCGTGACCCCGACCTCGCTCGACTGACAGTTGAACCGACCCTGTGTACCGGTCGGAGTCGCGACTGGCAGGAATACCTGCTCGTCGGTCGAGAACCCGATGCCATCCGATGTCTTGACGACGGTCCCGGCGGGGATCGTGTACGACGCGGTCGGATCGCAGTTCGTCCAGCGGACGCCGCCCTGCGCAGCGGTCCGGTCGACCCGCTTGCCGGTTGCGGGGAAGTCTCCCTGGGACTCGACCGGGATGGTCAGCTTCTGGGCCGGGATGACGCCAGCAGCGGCATCCACCGCGGTCGCCGAAGGATCCGCGTGGACGTCGAACGAGATCGGGCCGATCGCCTCGATCCGGGGCGTGATGGTGATCGCTGCGGACGGCAGCAGCAGGTAGCCGGCGACCGCACCCGCGCCGCCGATCACGAGCAGCAGCACGACCGCCACGGCCACGGCCCGGACTGGAAAACGCCGGCGGGATCGCATCACGGGGAGATCGCGCCCGCCCCGGTCCTCCGTGTCGAGGGTTGCCGGACCGCCGGATCCGGCCCGGGTATCGCCACCAACGACGGCCGGCTCGGTCCTGTCCCTCGATGAGACGGGACCGGCCGCGGCGCTCCCGGTGGCAACCCCAGCGGTGTCCGCCGCGACGCCGGCAGCGGCGCCCGCGTCCATGGCGCCACCTGGCGTGGGCTCCGGGTCCATGCCCGGCGGAGGAGCCTCGAGCGCACTCTCGTACTCCGCCACCGAGCCGAAAACCGGCAGCCCGGCCGATGCGGCAAGGGCCCTGGCCGACGCGTCGGGCGCAATGATGTCCAGCCGCCGGTCCCGGCTCATGGCTTCGCGGGCGAGCAGCCGGAAGTTGATCCGCGACGTCGCGACGCGCGAGCCGAACGGGAGCACGAGGCCGACGCGCGTGTCGGCCGCCTCGCGGATCCGCGACGCGGCGGAGGTGATCTCGTCTTCGGCGTCGAGATAGACGATGGTGGCCATGCCGGCCCGAGCCTACCCCGACCCGCCGCGATCCGCCGGACCCACGCGTCGCCCCGGCCACCCGGGCGCGGGTTCCGGGACCGGCGCGTCGACACGGATCGGAGGGCGGTCGGCCATCGTCAGACCTTCATCGCCCGGAGGACCCGGCGGAGGGCGGCATCGAGCGGATCCTCGGTCGTGTGGAGCTCGATCGCCTGGTAGGCGAGACCGAGCGGCGTCACGTCCTGCTGGTCGACCAGGAGGTCGGTGGCGTCCGAGATCGACTCCACCTCGCCGGGCGACATGATCGACACCTCCGGCGGGCGGGCGAACGAGAGCCGCTTCCAGAAGCGCTCGGCCGCGATGGCCTCGCGGATCTCCGGGAGCCTCGAGCCGCCGCCGCACAGGTGGATCTTCGCCGGCAGCATCTCCCCTGCCGCCAGCTCCTCCATCACCAGCTCGACGCCCGCGGCCCAGACCTCGACGTCATCGTGGATGATCCCAGCGACCTCGTCACGCCGTTCGATGTCGAGGCCACGCGCATAGTCGACCTTGAGCGCCTCGGCACGGGGGAACGGGAGGTCCAGCCGGTCCGCGATCGACTTGGTGAACGCGCGACCGCCGAGCGCGAACATCCGGGTCCCCTCGATCCCGCCCTGGCGCACCAGCGCCACGTCCGTGGTGCCGCCACCGACGTCGATGAACAGGGCCCCCGCCTGGCGGACCTGCTCGGCACCCAGCACGCGCGCGACCGCGTACGGCTCGGCGACGACCTCGAGCAGCTCGAGGTCGAGCTGGCTCGCCACCGACTGGAGCGCGCCCAGGTGGACCAGCGGTGCGAAGGCGTTGAAGATCCCGATCTTGACGTGCCGGCCCTGGAACCCGACCGGGTTGGTGAGCGCGTAGCCATCGATCGAGGCGCCCACGATCGCGCTGTGGACCAGCCGAACATCCACGTGCGGCAGGCCAGTCTCCCAGGTGATCGAGCGTTCCGCCTCGCGGATCGCCTCGTGCTGGACGGTGTCGATGAGCCTGACCAGCTCGGGGTCGCCGATCGCCTGCTCGGGCTTCTTGCGCTCCTGGGTCAGGGTCGTGGTGAACCCCTTCACCAGCTCGCCGGCGATCCCGATGACCACCTGGGTGGGCCGGAAGCCCGCCATCTCCTCAGCCTCCTGGAGGGCGACCGAGCAGTTGTCGACGACGGCTGCGATGTCGGCCACCGTGCCCGACTGCATATGCGACAGGCCCTGGCGTTTGCGGCCCACGCCGACGACGGTCCCGTGCCCCGTGTCGTCGATCTCGAACACGAGCGCCTTGGCGTACTCGGTACCGATGTCGAGGGCCGTGCACGCGGCCGGAACCGGCTCCTCGTCCCGGTTCCACAGGCGACGCAGGAATGTCATCTAGACCGCCCTGCCCAGGCGGGCGGTCGTCCGCGTCATGCGTCCATGGCACGGGCGGAAGCCGCGGCGCGCACCGACGCTATCGCCTCCCCGAGCCCCTCCCGGCGCGTGCCCTTGCCCTGGGCCATCTGCGGCCGTCCTCCTCCACGTCCCTCGATCGCGCTGACTGCCTGCTGGACGAGTGGCCCCGCCGCGATGCCACGCGCCACGAGGTCGTCGCTCACGGTCACGAACAGCTGCGGCTCGTCGGCGTCGAGCCCGAGCGCGATGATCCCGCTGGGCAGCGCGCCGCGCACGTCCTTGGCCAGCGCCTTGAGCGCATCGACCGACTCCAGATCGCCGTGCCAGCCCAGGAACCGGACTCCGGGCGCGATCTCCTCGGCCCTGCCGGCCAGGTCGCCCGGGCGCGGAGCGCCGCCCGCCGCCCCGCTGCGCAGGCGCCGCTTCGCCTCCCGCAGCTCGTCCTGGAGGGCCGCGATCCGCTCCTCGATCGCGTCCGTGGTCCGGGCGCCGGCCGCGGTCGCCGCGCGCTCGAGCGCCGCAAACCGCCGGTCCATCAGCCGGTCGGCGCCCTCGCCGGTCACGGCCTCGATCCGGCGTATCCCCGAGCCGATGCTGTGCTCGCCGGTGATCACGAAGTTGCCCACCTGGCCGCTGGCCCGGCAGTGGGTCCCGCCGCACAGCTCGTGGCTGAACCCTTCGACCCGGACCGTCCGCACCCGTTCGCCGTACTTCTCGTCGAAGAACGCATCGGCACCCGCAGCCTGCGCCTCGACCATCGTCATCCACTCGACCGAGACCGGGTGGTCCTCACGAACGATCCGCCGCACCTCGGCCTCGATCGCACGCTGCTCGTCGTCAGTCAGCGCCCGGTCGAACGGGAAGTCGAACCGCAGGTAGTCAGGATCGACCAGCGAGCCGGCCTGGCGCGCCCGCTCCCCCACCACGTTGCGCAGCGCCCGATGCAGCAGGTGGGTCCCGGTGTGGTTGCGCATCGTGCGTGCGCGGCGCTCGGCGTCCACCTCGGACCGGACGGCCTCGCCGACGCGCACCGCGCCGTGGAGCACCCCGCGGTGGACGATCAGCCCGGCGGTCTGGGTGCCGGCCACGCGCCGGACGTCGTCGACCTCGAACAGCACCGCGCCGTCCGCCCCGCGAATGACGCCCGTGTCGGCGACCTGCCCGCCGCTCTCCGCGTAGAACGGCGTCCGGTCGAGCACCAGCTCCGCCCGCGCCGAGGCATCGGCCCTGAGCTCGATCTCGGCCACGGACTCGAGGGTCTCGTACTCGACGCCGTCGCGCAGGATCGCGACCACGCGTCCGTCCGCGGACGTCGTCTCGTAGCCCAGGAACTCGGTGGGCGCGGCCCGGGACAGGAGCGAGTTGTACAGCGAGGCGAGCTCGGCCGTCTTTGCCAGCTCCGCCTTTGCCCCGCTCCGGCTCCGCTCCCGCTGCTCGGCGAGGGAATCCTCGAACCCGGCCAGGTCCGTGCGCACCCCGTACTCGGCCGCCAGCTCCACGGTCAGGTCGATCGGGAAGCCGTACGTGTCGTGGAGCCGGAACGCCACTGCTCCCGGCAGCACCGGCGCGTCCGGTGGCAGGCTGTCCGCCTGGCGCCCAACATCGCGCGCCGCCGACGTCAGCGGGATGAGCGCCTCCTCCAGCAGGCCGGTGCCGGCCTCGAGCGTCCGGTTGAACTGGCGCTCCTCGCGCTCGATGGCGCCCAGGATCTCGGCGCGCCGCTGGGCAAGGTGCGGGTACGCGCCGGCCATCGTCTCGATCACGACCTTGGCCGTCTCACCCAGGAACGGCTCCGTGCGGCCCAGCAGGCGACCGTGCCGCACGGCGCGGCGGAGGATCCGGCGCAGGACGTAGCCGCGGCCCTCGTTCGCGGGCAGCACGCCGTCGGCGATCAGGAACGTCACCGCGCGGGCGTGGTCGGCGATCACCTGGTAGCTGAAGCGCTCCTGCTCGAAGGCCTCGGGGTCGTGGCCGAGCAGCTCGCGCATCCGCCCGTGGATCGGGGCGAACAGGTCGGTGTCGTAGTTGCTCGCGACCCCCTGGACCACCGAGGCGATCCGCTCCAGCCCCATGCCGGTGTCGACACCGGGCGCCGGCAGCGGCGTCAGGCTCCGGTCCGGATGGAGCTCGAACTCCATGAACACGAGGTTCCAGACCTCGAGCCAGCGCGGACAGTGCTCGCTGTGATCCGGCACGCACTCCGGACCTTCGGACAGGTGTGCGCCACGGTCGTAGTGGAGCTCCGAGCATGGCCCGCAGGGCCCGATGTCGCCCATCCGCCACCAGTTCTTCTCGTCCCCGGCCGGGAAGTCGCCCCAGCGGACGAGGCGTTCCGGTGGCAGGCCGATCTCGTCGCGCCAGACCGCGTACGCCTCCTCGTCGGTGGTGTAGGTGGTGGCCGCCAGCCGGTCCCCGGGGATGCCCAGGTCGCGGGTCAGGAACTGCCACGCCCACAGGATGGCGTCGCGCTTGAAGTAGTCGCCGAAGCTCCAGTTGCCGAGCATCTCGAACAGCGTGTGGTGCCGGGGCGTCCGGCCGACCTCCTCGAAGTCGTTGTGCTTGCCGGCCACGCGCAGCACGCGCTGGTAGTCGACGGCCCGCACATAGTCGCGCTTCTCGACCCCGGTCAGCGCATCCTTGAACTGAACCATGCCGGCGTTCGTGAACAGCAGCGTCGGGTCGCCCGCGGGCACCAGGCTGGCGCTGGGCACGATGGTGTGGCCCCGCTCGGCGAAGAACTCGACGAACCGGTGCCGGATCTCGGCCGCGGACAGATACGGGATGAGGGGATCGGAGGTGGGGCTGGCCATCGCCGCAATGGTAGCGAACGGGACCGGCTCTCCAGCGCCCATGACGACCGCCGGCGCCTCCCGCTGCCAATCGATCAGGGTGCGGTCGGCCGATCCTTCCGGCGGCGGAGCAACGAGCCGCCGGCGACGGCGGCCCCCACGAGCGCCCCGACCACGAGACCGCCCAGGAACCGCCGCGACCGCTGGGTGTCCCCGCCCAGCAGCTCGGCCAGATCGGCGAGGCCACCCAGCGGCCGGGGTCCCGGCACCGGGCTCCGGTCGGTTGCGGGCTCCCGATCGTTTGGCACCGCTCAGCGCACCTTGGGCGACTGCGGTCCCAGGGTCGCGAGGATGGCGACGATCCCGATCCCGAGCCACGCGACCAGCGACGCCGGGATCAGCCCGAAGTCGCCGATGGTGAGCGCCTCGATCCCCAGCCGAACGCCGACCGCCGCTCCGGCCCACGCGCCGAGCGACGCGGCGAGGTAGGTCAGCGGCAGGCGGCCGCCGGCGTCGCCGCGGATCAGCACATAGACGGCCGTGTGGACGAGCCCGACCAGGAGCGCCAGCGGGAGGCCCGGGCCGATGATCACGCCGAAGCCCCCACGGCGGCCGGGCTCCCGGCGTCCTGCGCGGCGGCCCCTTCGTCAACCTGCGCGCCCGCACCGATCCCTGCCCCGGCGGGGCCCTCGATCCTGCCCCCGCCCAGGCAGGCATCTCCGTCGTACAGCACGCACGCCTGGCCGGGCGCAATCGCCCACACCGGGCGGTCCGTCTCGATCAACCATCTGCCGCCGCGGGCCGGCTCCTCGTCACTCGCGGCACGGACCATCGCCTCGACCAGCGGCGCGCGGTGGCGGATCCGGACCTGCGCCCGGAAGGGTCGCCAGGTGCCGGCCGCATCGCGGCCCGCCGGCGGCTCGCCGGCCACGAACGTGCCGGCCTCGATCGGTATCTGTCGTGTCTCGAGATCCTCCCGGCGACCAAGCACGATCGCGTTGGTCGCGGGGTCGATCAGGGACACGAACCGTGGCTCGCCCAGCGAGATCCCCAGGCCCTTGCGCTGCCCGATGGTGAAGCCGGCGGCACCGCCGTGCTCCCCGACCCGCGTGCCGTCCGCATCGAACACCGGGCCGCTCACCGGCCTCCAGCTGCCGCGCGACCGGAGCTCCGCGCGGTAGTCGCCGCCGGGCACGAAGCAGATCTCCTGGCTCTCGGGCTTGTCAGCGGTCACGAGGTCCAGGCCGCGGGCGATGTCGCGCACATCGGACTTGACCAAATCGCCCAGAGGGAAGCGGCTGTGCCACAGCTGATCCTGGCGCAGCCCGTACAGGAAGTAGGTCTGGTCCTTGTCGGGGTCGGCGGCACGCGCCAGCCGGGCGCGCGGCCCACCGGGCGTGTTCACCACCACGCGGCGCGCGTAGTGACCGGTGGCGACGGCCTCGCACTCGTACAGCTGGCGCGCACGACCGAGCAGCGCCCCGAACTTGACGTAGCTGTTGCAGTCGACGCACGGGCTCGGGGTGCGCCCGCCGAGGTACGCGGCGACGAACGGCTCGATCACGCCCCAGGCGAACTCGCGCTCGAGGTTCATGACGTAGAACGGGATCCCGAGCCGCGCGGCGACACGCCGCGCGTCGTCGGCCGCATCGGCCGAGCAGCAGCTCTTCCGGAACTCCGAGTAGCTGTCGGCGACGTCGTGGAGACGCATCCAGACGCCGACGACCTCGTGACCCTGCTGATGCAGCAGGGCGGCCGCGACGGAGCTGTCGACGCCGCCCGACATGGCGACCAGGATCCGGCTCATGGGCCGGATTGTACGGCCGGGGACCGGCGGGCCCGTTGCCGGCGGCCGGGCCGCCCGACCATGGATCAGCTTCCAAGCCGGCCACGGCGGAACCGGAGGAGCCGGAGCTGCTACCAGATCTTTGCCCGCAGCCCTGCGGGCCGCACCATCGGTGAGCCTTCGGGCACGTCGAACGCGGCGGCGAAGCTCGGCAGGTTCGCAAGCGGACCGTTGACCCGGTCGTGCGCGGGTGCATGCGGGTCCACCGACGCCAGCAGCCGCGCGGTCTCCTCCGTGTAGCTCATCCGCCAGACCGAGCCGAACGCGAGGAAGAAGCGCTGGGCCGGCGTGAACCCGTCGATCCGCGGGCCGTCGAGACCGCCTGCCTCGCGCAGGGCGTCGAGGGCAATCTCGAGCCCGCCCAGGTCCGCGATGTTCTCGCCCAGCGTGAGCTGCCCGTTGACGTGGCTGTCGTCGGCCACGGTGAACCCATTGAACTGCTCGACCACCACCCGGGCACGTCGCTCGAACTCGGTCCGGTCTTCGGCCGTCCACCAGTCGCGGAGCCTGCCGGCGGCATCGAACCGGCTCCCCTGGTCGTCGAAGCCGTGCGTGATCTCGTGACCGATCACGGTGCCGATGGCCCCGTAGTCCACGGCATCGTCCGCCTCGGCAAAGAAGAACGGCGGCTGCAGGATGCCGGCCGGAAATACGATCTCGTTGAGCAGCGGGTGATAGTAGGCGTTGACCGAGTGCGCGGGCATCTCCCACTCGCCCCTGTCCACCGGCTCGGCCATGCGACCGACGACGCGCTCATGCTCGAACGCCGATGCCGCCAGGCGGTTGCCGGCGAACGAGCCACGGTCGATGGCGATGCCCGTGTAGTCACGCCACCGGTCGGGGTAGCCGATCTTGCAGCCGAACCCCGCCAGCTTCGCGAGCGCCTCGGCCCTCGTCGGCTCGGTCATCCAGGCGGCGCCGCGAATGGCGCGCCCCATCGCGCTCAACAGGTGGCCGACCAGCTCCTCGCACCTGGCCTTGGCCTGCGGCGGGAACGCAGCGTCCACGTAGAGCCGGGCAACCAGGTCGCCGATGTCGCTGCCGGCGGCGTCCAGGACGCGACGCCAGCGAGGGTGCATCTCCTTGCGGCCGCCCAGGATCCGGCCGTAGAAGGCGAAACCCTCATCCTCGAACAAAGGTGGCAGCGACGACGCGTAGGCCTGGACGATGTGCCAGCGAAGGTACGCGCGGAGGGTCTCGATGGGCGTCCCGGCCAGCACCGCGTCCAGCGCCTCGAAGAACGCCGCGTTGTCGATGTTCACGGTCGGCGATGGCACGCCCAGCTCGCGCACTGCCGCCGCCAGCCCGAAGCCCGGCATCAGCGCGTCGAGGGCCGTGACCGCATGCCGGTTCATGGTCACCTTCGGGTCGCGCAGCTGCTCGACCGGCAGGGACGCCTCCGCCAGACGCGTCTCGAACGCGAGGATCGCCGATGCGTCGCGTCTCGCGGCGTCCGGGCCGGCGCCGAGGTTATGGAGCTGCGCGGCGACGTGGTCGACGTACGCCCGACGCAGGCCGTCCGAACGCTCGTCGTCCCGAAGGTAGTAGTCGCGCTCGGGCAGCCCGAGGCCTCCCTGCCCGACATAGGCCAGGTAGGCATCGGAATCCTCGAAGTCGGCGGCCACCCCGAACGAGTAGAGCGCCTCGATGCCGTGACGCTGCAGGTCGCCCGCAACCACGCGCAGGTCGGCCATCGTCGCAACCGCATCGACGTCGTCGAGCAGCGGGCGCAGGGGCTCGACACCCGCGGCCGCGATCGCCGCCTCGTCCATGCCCGCCGCGAAGTAGTCGCCCACGATCCGGCGTGGGCCGGCTGCGGAAGCGCCGGAATCTGCCGCGTCCGCCAGCAGGCGGTGGAGCATAGCGAGGTTCCGTTCGTTGACCTCGTGGAATGCTCCCCACGCGCCATAGGCCGGCGGTACCGGGTTGGCGGCCAGCCAGCCGCCGTTCGCATGGCGGTAGAAGTTCACCGCCGCCGGGACGGTCTGGTCCATCAGGGCGGTGTCGATCGGCCTGATCGCCTCGATCACGCGGGAGTCCCTCCGAGAGCGCTCACGCCGGAGCGGGTCCGCCGGGGCGGGTCCGCCGGGGCGGCCCGGCGAGCGTACCGCAGGTTCGCGATCTGGCGGGCCTGCACACGCCCGCGACCCGGGAGCCCGGCCCTCAGGTCACCGCTTCGAGCGATCCGGCCGAAGTCGTCACCTGCCCGCCCGCCCGCACGCGACGAATGACGACCGGCACCACGCGCACCGCCTCGTCGATCTCCGCGTCGGTCGTGGTCCGCCCCAGGCTCAGGCGCACCGCGCCCCGGGCCTCCTCGTCCGGGAAGCCCATCGCGGCCAGCACGTGGCTCACCTCGGTGGAGCCGCTGGTGCAGGCCGATCCAGTGGATGCGGCAATCCCCTCGAGGTCGAGCGCCTGGGTGATCGAGCCGCCATCGCTGCCGGGCACGATCAGCGACGCGATGTGCGGCAACCGATCGACGGGGTGGCCCGTGGGCTCGATACCCTCGACCTCCGCCAGCTCGGCCATCAGCCGGTCCCGGCGGGCCCGGACGAGCGGGACGAGCGTCTCACGCTCGTCCGCCCGCAGCTCGAACGCCACGGCCATCCCCACGACGCCGGCCACGTTCTCCGTTCCGGCGCGGCGGTGCCGCTCCTGCGAGCCGCCGTGCTGCTGGGCGAGGATGTGCGTCCCGCGCCGGATCCAGAGCGCGCCCGTCCCCTTGGGCCCCTCGAGCTTGTGCGCCGCCAGCGACACCAGATCGGCGCCCAGGGTCTCCATGTCCAGCGCCAGCCAGGCCGCCGCCTGCACGGCATCGACATGGAGCAGCGGGCCCCGGCGAGCCCGGACCACCTCGGCGATCTCGGCGATCGGCTCGATGGTACCGACCTCGTTGTTCGCGAGCATGACCGAGACCAGGATCGTGCGGTCCGTGATCGCGTGCTCCACGTCACCCGGATCGACGCGCCCATAGCGATCGACCGGAACCTCCACGACCTCGAATCCAAACTTCTCGAGATGGGCCAGCGCGTGGCCCACGGCATGGTGCTCGATCGGGGTGGTGACAATCCGGTGACCCTTCGCCCGGCCGGCCCAGGCGGCCCCCTTGAGGGCGAGGTTTATGGCCTCCGTGCCACCGCTGGTGAACACGATCTCGCGGGCGCTGCCACCGATCGCCGCCGCCAACCGATCATGGGCGTCATCGAGCGCCTCGCGCGCCTGACGCCCAAACGCGTGCACCGACGATGGGTTGCCGAACACGGCGCCGAGGTACGGGAGCATCGCGTCCCGGACCTCCGTCCGTAACGGGGTCGTCGCCGCGTGGTCGAGATAGATCGGCATCGCCCGGCGATTGTAGTCCGAGGCCCGCAGGGTCCCGCCATGCCCGTCTCGATGGCGGATCGGGCACCGGGCGGGCTACGTGCTCTCGGATGCCCGCGCCCGCTCGTAGGCGCGGCCTCGCTCCCGCTCGCGGTCCTGCTTCGAGAGCAGCCGCTTGCGCAGCCGCATCGCGGACGGCGTCACCTCGACCAGCTCGTCGGCACCGATGAACTCGATGGCGCTCTCGAGGGTCAGCGGACGCGGCGGCGTGAGTCGGAGCGCCTCGTCGTGAGCGTGGGTCCGGATGTTGGTGAGCTTCTTCTCCTTGGTCGGGTTGACGTCCATGTCACCCGACCGCGCGTTCTCGCCGACGATCATCCCCTCGTACACCTCGGCCCCCGACCCGATGAACAGCTCCGAGCGGTCCTGGAGGTTGAACAGCGCGTACGAGTTGGAGGTGCCGGCCCGGTCGCTGACCAGGACGCCGCTGGTCCGGTGGGTGACCTCGCCCGCCCACGGTCCGTACCCCTCGCCGATCTGGTGCAGCAGCGCGGTCCCGCGGGTATCGGTCAGCAGCTGGCCGCGATAGCCGATCAGGCCCCGGACCGGCAACACGAACTCCATCCGCACCCGGCCGTCGGCGTCGGTGGTCATCTGCTCCAGGCGCCCCTTTCGGCCGGCCAGCGCCTGCTGCACCTCGCCGATGAAGTCGGGCGGGATGTCGATCGTGACCCGCTCGTACGGCTCCTGGGTCTCCCCGCCGATCGTGCGCAGGATGACCTCCGGGCGGCTGACCGTCAGCTCGTAGCTCTCGCGCCGCATCTGCTCGATCAGGACCGCCAGCTGGAGCTCGCCCCGTCCTCGAACCTCGAACGTGTCTCCGGAGTCGGTCGGGTGGACCTCGATCGAGACATTGCCCAGCACCTCGCGCTCGAGCCGCGCCTTGATCTGGCGCGAGGTGACGTACTTCCCGTCACGGCCGCCGAGCGGGGAGGTGTTGACCCCGAATGTCATCCGCAGCGTGGGCGCATCGACGTCGAGCCGCGGCAGCGGCCGCGGCTCGGCCGGGTCGGTGATCGTGTCGCCGATCGTGACCTCGGGCAGGCCGGCGACGGAGACGATCTCGCCCGGACCTGCCTCGTCGATGTCCACCCGGTCCATCCCACGGGCGGTCTGGAGGCTGGTGACCGAGCCCGCGAGGCTGATCGTGCGGCCGGGCTCGATCCTGCCCGTCACGTCGTCGGCCTCCTCGCGCACGACGGCGATCCGCTGGCCCATGCGGATGGTTCCGTTGCGGATCCGCCCGACGGCCATCCGCCCCACGTAGTCGTTGGCGGACAGGTTGGTGACCAGCAGCTGCAGCGCGTGGCCGGGTTCGAACACGGGCGCCGGCGTGACTCGGACCAGGAGGTCCAGGAGCGGCCTGAGGTCGGTGCCGGGCGTTGCCGGGTCCAGGCTCGCGGTGCCGGCCTTGGCGTTGGTGTAGACCACCGGGAACTCGATCTGGTGCTCGTCGGCGCCCAGATCGATGAACAGCTCGTAGACGGCGTCGAGCACCTCGGCCGGGCGCGCATCGGAGCGGTCGATCTTGTTGAGCGCCACGACAACCGGCAGCCGGCGTGCCATCGTCTTCTGAAGCACGTACCGCGTCTGCGGCAGCGGCCCTTCGGCCGCATCGACCAGCAGCAGCACGCTGTCGACCATCAGCAGGCTGCGCTCGACCTCGCCGCCGAAATCGGCGTGGCCCGGGGTGTCCACGATGTTGAGCCGAACGCCGCCGACCTCGATCGTCGTCTGCTTGGCGAGGATCGTGATGCCCTTCTCGCGCTCGAGATCCATCGAGTCCATCACCCGGTCCACGACCGCCTGGTTGTCGCGGAACACGCCCGTCTGGCGCAGCATCGCGTCGACCAGCGTGGTCTTGCCGTGGTCCACGTGGGCCACGATCGCGACGTTCCGCAGGTCGTCTCGGACAGCGGACGTGGCCTCGCTTCGGTCCACAGGCCGTGCGGTCGTCGTGGTGTCGGTGGCGGGCATGGCGGAGCCGGGCGTGTCGCTCATGGGCCGGCGCAGTGTCGCACATGCGGGCCGTTCCGGCGAGCGGGCGGATTGAGCCCCTGCCGCGGCTGGCGGTCCCATCGCCCACGAGTGGTACGCGGCGATCCCCCTTCCGTGCGCGCCGACTCAACCATCGCCGGCGACGATCAGGGCGCATCTGGATCCACGCCTCGCCCCCGCCGGGAGCCGTGGCACCCGAGGGCAGCTAAGGGGACTCGCTACACTGCCCCGATGCAGCCACTGATCGCGTGACCGTCGCCGCCGTCATCCTCGCCGCGTCCGCTGCCTCGGCGCTCGCCGACGCCGACGGTACGCCTGCGGTCCGGCGTATGGCCGGCGTCGCCTGGTCGGGCGGGGCAACCCCGGTGGTGGTGTGCTCGTTCGACCCCGACGGGACGGTCGCCGCGGCGCTGGACAGCGCGGAGGTGACCCTGGTCGACCCGGTGGATGCGGTGCGCGGCCCCGCCGGCCAGATCGTCAACGGGATCGAGGCGGCGGTCCGGCTGGTATCCGAGACGGAGGCGGCGCTGGTCTGGCCGGCCCGGCTCGCCTGGGTCGATGCCGAGACGGTTACCACCCTGATCGCCGCCCACGGCGAGGACCGCGCCGTCGTCGCGCGCCCCTCGTGGCACGGGCAGCCCGGCTGGCCCGCGCTCGTCCCGATCCAGCACCTGGGCGCCCTCCGTGCGCTCGCCTCGGACCGGATGCCCGACGATCTGCTGGCGGACCTCGAGGCGGCAGGCGTCCCGTTCCGCCTGGTCGAGAGCGGCGATCCGGGCGTCGTCCACGACGTGTCGACGGCTCGGTCGGACCTTCCGCCGTACGACGGCCCGCCGGGACCGGCCGACGCGCACGCCCACCAGTGGGGCGCCGCTGCCGCCGACCTGCCCGACGACGCACCGCTCGCCGGGCCGGATCGGCTTTCGTCGGCCAGCCCCGGCTGAGCGTCGCGACCGTCCTCGCTCGGGCGGGCGGCCCGCATCGATCCTGATCAGCCAGGCCTTCGGCCCGGTCCTCCGTTCGGGCGCTACCCGCGCCACACCATCTCTCCGACGCCGCCGGTCGTCCCCCCACCTCTTCGCCACTTGCCGGCGCACCACCCGTAGCCGCCACGGCCCTCGCGTCCGAGGACGCTACGAGCTCGCTGACCGGGTCATCAGGGCCACCTGGACCCTCCTCCCGCCCCCCGTGGCGAGCGCGATCCCGCCGACCACCAGCGCGACCCCCCCGAGCTGCCAGACGGACGGCGCCTCGCTCAACAGAAGGGCCCCGAGAAACACCGTCGTCACCGGCTGGATCAGCAGCAGGACCGAGGTGATCACCGCCGGCAGGCGCGGCAGCGAGGACTGGATGAGCAGGTAGCCGACCGACTGCGACAGGATCCCGAGGGCGATCAGATAGGCATGGGCGGGCAGCGACGGCACGATGTCAAGGTCGCCGACCGCCGACCCGAAGGCGAGCGCCGCCACGGCGGTCAGCGCGGTGGCGATCGCGACCGGTCCTGCGGGTCGGTGGTCCGGGGTCGCCTGCCGGATCACGAGCAGATACCCCGCGTACGTCGTCGCGGTCACGAGGCCGATGGCCACGCCGAGCTGCGGGTCGGCACCATACGAACCCGTCCCGACCACCCCCGAGATCAGCACGACCCCGGCGAGCATGACCGGCAGTGCCAACAGGACCTCGCGCCGTGGCCGCTCGCCGAACAGCGCCCAGGCGGCGAGCGCCACGATCACCACCTGAACGTTGCCCATGACCGTGCCCAGGCCCGCGCCGATCTCGTCGACCACGTAGTGATACGTGATCAGGTCGGCCGCAAAGAAGAGGCCCGCCAGCGTCGAGAGCCCCACGGCCCGCCGCGACATCGGCCCCAGCGTCCGCCACTCGCTCCGCGCGACCAGCATCAGGATCGGCAGCCCGTACAGGCACCGAAACAGGACCCCGGTCGAGGGTGACACGGCCGACTCGCGATACAAGATCCCGGAGAACGCAATCGCCAGTGCGCCGAGCACCGCAGCCGTCCGCGGCCGGGCGGCCAGGATCGCGAACAGGCTCATCGCCGGGGACCGGGAACGCGGCGGCGCACGGGATCCTGGCTCGGGCCGCTATCCGTGCATGCGCCGGATCAGCTCCCGGCCGGGGCGCTCACGTACCGCAGACCCAGCTCGGTCAGCTGCTCATCGTCGGGCGCCGACGGCGCCTCGAGCATCAGATCGGAGCCCGACTGGGTCTTGGGGAACGCCATCACCTCGCGGATGTTCGTCTGATAGCTGAACAGCGCGGCCCAGCGGTCGATCCCGAGCGCGATCCCGCCGTGCGGCGGCGCCCCGTACTCGAACGCCTCGAGCATCGCGCCGAAGCGCTCGCGCATCTGGTCGATCGAGTAGCCCTGGAGATTGAAGCTCCTGGCGAGCAGGTCGTGCTGCCAGATCCGGACCGAGCCGCCGCCGAGCTCCCAGCCGTTGAGCGCGATGTCGTACTGCATGGCGCGCGCTCGCCCGGCGGGATCCTCGGGTGACCGCACGTCGAGATCGCCCGAGACGGTCGTGAGCAGCGCCTCGTCCTCGGGCACGACGCCGCTGAACGGATTGTGGGTCGCGTCCCAGCGCCGATGCTCCTCGTCCCACTGGTACATCGGGAACCGGTAGACCCAGCAATAGGCGAGCTCGTCGGGATCGGCCAGGCCGAGCCTGCCACCCAGCTCCACGCGAAGCCGGCCAAGCACGTCGTTGACAACGTCGCCGCGGTCCGCGACGAGCAGGATCAGGTCGCCTTCGCCGGCGCCTGCGAGCTCTCGAAGGGCGGCCGTGGTCGCCTCGCCCAGGAACTTCGCGATCGGGCCGTGAAGCTCGCCCCGGGCCGCGACAGAGAGATGGACCAGGCCCCGCGCGCCGAACCGCCTGGCGAGCTCCGTCAGCTCGTCGATCTCGCGACGGGATGCGTCGCCCCGGCCGGGAACCGCGATCCCCTTGACCCGCCCGCCGGCCGCGAGCGTCTCGTCGAACACCCGAAAGCCCGAGGTTGGCGCTCCATCGTCCCCGGTGAGCGCCGGGGCTGCGTCGAACAGCTCCATCGAGAACCGGAGATCCGGCTTGTCCGATCCGAACCGCTCGAGCGCCTCGTCGTAGGTGAACCGCGGGAACGGAATCTCGCGGATCGGCCGGTCGGGGACCGTCGCCCGTGACACCTCGATCGCCATGTGCTCGATGAAGGCCATGACCGCCGCCTCGTCCACAAAGCTCATCTCGAGATCGAGCTGGGTGAACTCCGGCTGCCGGTCGCCCCGCAGGTCCTCGTCGCGGAAGCAGCGTGCGATCTGGAAGTAGCGGTCGATGCCGCCGACCATCAGCAGCTGCTTGAGCTGCTGCGGGCTCTGGGGCAGCGCGTACACGGTGCCGGGCTGAAGCCGCGAGGGCACGATGAAGTCGCGAGCGCCCTCGGGGGTGCTCTTGATCAGGTTGGGGGTCTCGACCTCCACGAACCCGTTCGCGTGATGGACCTCCCGGATCGCCTGGACCAGTCGACTGCGCAGCAGCAGGCGCTGCTGCATGGCCTCACGCCGGATGTCCAGGTAGCGGTACTTGAGCCGCAGGCTCTCGTCGATCGGGGCATCCGGGTCGTTGATGTAGAACGGCGGCGTCTTCGCCTCGTTGAGGATGCGCACGCTGCGCGCCTGAAGCTCGACCGCGCCGGTGGCCAGCTTCGCGTTCTCGGTGCCGGGCTGGCGACTGGCCACCTCGCCCTCGACAGCGATGACGAACTCGGTCCGGGCGCGGTTGGCGATCTCGTGCGCGTCCGGGGCGTCGGCGGCATCGACCACGACCTGGGTGATCCCGTGCCGGTCGCGAAGGTCGATGAAGATCAGCTTGCCGTAATCACGACGGCGATGGACCCAGCCGGCGAGCCTGGCGGGCTGGCCGGCGTCGTCGGCGCGCAGCGCTCCACAGGTATGGGTGCGATACGACGTGGCAAGGCTGGCGGTGTCGGCGGGCACGGTCGGGTGACTCCGGATGGATTCGAGTGGGCGGTGGTGCACCCATCGTAGTGCAGGCCGTCCGGGTCGCGCGATCACCGGCAGCCTCGACTGCGCGACGGACGGAGAGCGACGGCTCGTCTGCCTCTGCGCCTGGGTCGTCAGCCGTGACGGTGGCTGGCCTCGGCCCGCGCCAGCTCCCGGGCGAGGTCGTCGGCCGCGACGATCCGCTGCGTCCCGGCCAGCAGGTCACGGACCTGGACCTGACCCGCCGACAGCTCGTCGCCCAGGATCACCGCGAAGTGGGCGCCTTCGCGCCCGGCCGCCTCGAGCTGCCGACCGAGCTTCCGGCGCCCGAGGTCGGCCCGCACGCGGAGGCCGGCTGTCCGGAGCTCGGTGGCAATCCGCAGACGGGTTACGGTGTCGTGCGGGTCGGCTCCCACGACCACCGCCAGCAGGCCCGTCTCCCTGCTCGCGACGCTCCCCTGCTCCGCCAGCACCAGGGCGACCCGGTCGAGGCCCAGCCCGAAGCCGATGCCAGGCGTCGGGCGCCCACCGAGCAGCTGCACCAGGCCGTCATACCGGCCACCTCCGCCCAGCGCCTGCTGCTGGCCCTCGCGGCCGGCGACGTAGAACTCGAACGCGGTCCGGGTGTAGTAGTCGAGACCGCGCACGAGCGCGGACTCGACCCGGAAAGGGACACCGACCGCGGTCAGATGCGCCTTCACCGCTTCGAAATGCTCCGCGCACGCATCGCACAGATGCTCGGTGATGCGCGGCGCGGTCTCGTTGAGCTCGGCCATCGCCGGATCCTTGGAATCGAGCAATCGGAGCACGTTCCGCTCGAGCCGGTCACGCTCGGTCGGCGGCAGGGCCGCAGCGTGGCGCCGGTAGTACTCCGTCAGCGCCTGGGTGTAGGCCGGCCGGCACTCCGGGTCGCCGATCGAGTTGACCAGCACCTCGACGCCCGCGACGCCGGCGTCCCGGTAGAAGCGCAGGCCGAGCTCGATGATCTCGGCGTCCACCGCCGGCCCGGGATCCCCGATCGCCTCCACGTCGAACTGCCAGAACTGGCGGTACCGTCCCGCCTGCGGGCGGTCGTAGCGGAACATCGGACCGGTCATCGTGAGCTTGACCGGCTGCGGCCAGGTCTGCATCCCGTGCTGCACGTAGGCGCGCACCATGCCGGCGGTGGGCTCCGGCCGAAGCGCCCACGACTCGGACTCCTCGGTCCGCGGCGCGATCCGGAACAGCTCCTTCTCGACGACGTCGGTCACCTCGCCGATGCCCCGCTCGAACACCGCCGTCTGCTCGAACATCGGAGTCTCGATCTGCTGATAGCCATAGCGGGTGGCCAGATCCGCCCCCGTCCGCATCAGGTGCGCGAACAGCGCGCGCTCATCGGGCAGCAGGTCACGGGTGCCCCGAGGGGCGCGGAGGGTCGCCATCGACCCGAAGTCTATCCGGGCCAGGGTCACGTTCGGGCTGCGTTCGCCGCGCCGGCGCCCGGCCCGGCGATGGAAGTAACGTTTACGCACACGGCAATGTTAGATACACTCCAGGCGTGACCAGAAAGGGTGATGCGACGGTCGCCGAGGACGCCCGAGGCGACCTGCTGCGGATCCACGAGGTCGCCTCTGAGACCGGGCTGACGCCGCGAGCGATCCGCTACTACGAGGAGCTCGGGCTGCTTGAGCCGGCGGCCCGATCCGAGGGCGCCTACCGCCTGTACGACGCCGAGGATCTCGAGCGGCTGCGGTTCATCCGCGGGCTGCGAGACGACGCAGGATTCTCGCTGGCGGAGATCGGGCAGCTGCTCGAGGACGAGGTTGCCCGGACCCGCAACAAGGCGCAGTTCCGTACCAGCACTGACGCGGTCGAGCGAAGCGCGATCCTGACCGATGCGATCGTGCGCGTCGATCGCCAGATCGCCACCCTGGAGCTCAAGGTCGAGCGGCTGACGTCCATGATCGCCGAGGCGGAGCGCCGCCGCGCCCACCTCGCCGGGCATCTCGACGCGCTCGCCGCGGGTCGCGAACCCGAGCACCGGGCACGGGCCGGCGCCGGACGCGGAGCACGAGGATGACGATCGGCACGCACCGATGACCATCGGACGCGGCCGCCGCCTGCCGATCGCCGCCACCGGCCTCGCCCTCGCCGATGGCGCACGGGCGTTCCACCACCGCAACTACCGCCTGTTCTTCGGCGGCCAGCTGGTGTCGCTGATCGGGACCTGGATGCAGACGGTGGCCCAGAGCTGGCTGGTGCTCCAGCTGACGGGCGACCCGTTCATGCTGGGCGTCGTCGCGGCGGCCCAGTTCCTGCCGGTCATGATGCTCGGCCTGTTCGGCGGGCTGATCGCGGACTCGCTTCCCAAACGCCGCACGTTGATCGGCACCCAGACGGTCAAGATGGCGCTGTCGTTCACCATGTTCGCGCTCGTCGCCACCGGCGCAGTCGAGGTCTGGCAGGTCGTGCTGCTCGCGCTGCTCGGCGGCCTGACGAACGTGTTCGACATGCCCACCCGCCAGGCCTTCTCGGTGGAGATGGTGGGCCGCGAGGACATCGCCAACGCCGTGGCGCTCAACTCCGCCATGTTCAACGGCGCCCGGATCGTCGGTCCGGCAGTGGCGGGATTGGTGATCGGGGCGCTTGGCATCTCGACCGCGTTCCTGATCGACGCGGTCAGCTTCATCGCGGTCATCGCCGCGCTGTTCGCGATGCGCGACTCGGAGCTGCGCTCACCGCCGGTCATGGCGCGACCGGGCTCGGTGACCGAGGTTTTCGAGGGGGTCCGCGAGGGCCTGCGGTACGTCCGCGCGACGCCGCTGGTCCTGCTCGCGGTCGCCGGGGTCGGGCTGGTGGCGACGTTCGGCATGAACTTCCCGGTGATCTTCCCCGCCTTCGTCCAGGATGTCCTTCGCGCCGACGCCAGCGCCTACGGGTTCCTGATGGCGGCGTCCGGGGTCGGCTCGCTCACGGCGGCCCTGGTGATCGCCTTCTCGCGGCGGGCCCGGCCCAGCCTGATCGTGATCGGGGGCATCGTTGTCGGCGCGGGCGAGATCGCGATCGCCGCGGGCGGCAGCTTCCCGCTCAGCCTGGTCCTGATGTTCTTCGTCGGCTTCGGTGCGATCTCGATGGCCGCCACCGCCAACACCACGATCCAGCTCGTTGTCCCCGACCGGCTCCGCGGCCGGGTGATGAGCGTCTACGTCACGGTGTTCGCGGGCTCGACGCCGGTGGGCGGTCTGCTGATGGGTGGCATCGCATCCCGTTTCGGCGTCAACGTCTCGCTGGTCGCCGGCGGCATCGCGTGCGCCGCGGTCGGCGCGGCCGGCATCGTGTGGCTACGCAGCCGCGCCGGGCGAGCCGCGGTCGCGACGGAGCTGGGAACCCTGGCACCAGCGGCGACGGCCCGGCCAGTCGCTTCCCCCGGCGTCGTCGAGCGGGTCAGCTCAGGTCGCGCTGGACGTTGAGCACGTCCTTGAGCTGCTCCACGCGGCTCATGACCTTGGCCAGCTGCGCCACCGACGCCACCTGGAGGGTCATCGTCACCACCGCGGTGTGATCCGGGTTGACCCCGACGTTGGCGGCCAGGATGTTGACCTTGTTCTCGGCCATGACCTGGGTGATGTCGGACAGCAGGCCCGTCCGGTCGTAGGCCTCTACCCGGATCGCGATCGGGTAGGTCTGGGTGGCGGCCGACTCCCACTCGACGTCGATCAGCCGGCTCACCTCGCGCTCGTTGAGGACGGTGGGGCAGGAGCGCAGGTGGACGGTGATCCCCTTGCCCCGGGTGATGAACCCCTGGATCGGGTCGCCCGGGATCGGGTGGCAGCATTTCGCGAACCGGACCAGGAGGTCCCCCACCCCCTTGACTCGCACGCCGCCGGACCGCGCCGGCTGGGGCGGGGCGATGGTCGGCAACGTGATCTCGCCGTCATCGAGCACGCCCAGACGCATGACGACCTGCTGGGCAGAGATGGCACCGTACCCGATCGCCGCGAAGAAGTCGTCGACGGTCTCGTGGCTGTAGGTCTTCGCGACCTCGGCGATCCGGTCCAGGCCCACCGCCTGGACGCTCGTCCGGGCGAGGCGGCGGAGCTCACGCTCGAGCGACTCCCGGCCATGGACGATGTTCTCGGCCCGGTCCTTCTTCTTGAACCATTGCCGGATCTTCTCGCGAGCGTGGCTGGTCCGGACCAGGTTCAGCCAGTCGCGTGACGGGCCGTGCTCGCCCTTGGTGGTCACGATCTCGACGATGTCGCCGTTCTTGAGCCGGTAGTCGAGCGGCACCAGCCGATTGTTGACCTTGGCACCGATGGTGCGGTGGCCGATGTCGGTGTGGATGCGGTAGGCGAAGTCGAGCGGCGTGGCGCCCGCGGGCAGGTCCTTGATGTCTCCGCGAGGCGTGAACACGAACACCTGGTCCTGGAAGATGTCGAGCTTGATGCCCTCGACGAACTCCGTCGCATCGGACACGTCGCGCTGCCAGTCCATGAGCTGGCGCAGCCAGGCGAGCTTGGCATCGTAGTCACGCTCGGCCTTCGACCCCTCCTTGTACCGCCAGTGGGCAGCGATGCCCACCTCCGAGACCTGGTGCATCGCGTGGGTCCGGATCTGGATCTCGAGCGGCTTGCCGTCGAGCGCCATCACCGCCGTGTGCAGCGACTGGTAGAGGTTGTTCTTGGGCACCGCGATGTAGTCGTCGAACTGACCGGGGATCGGGCGCCACAGCGCATGGACGATGCCCAGCGCCGCGTAGCAGTCGCGGACCTCGTGCACCAGCAGGCGGATCGCATACACGTCGTAGATCTCGCCGAAGCCGGCGCCCTTGCGCTGCATCTTCTTCCAGATGCTGGCGATGTGCTTCGGGCGCCCCTGGAGCTCGGCCTCGATCCCGGCCGCCTCGAGCCCCGGTCGAAGCTCGTCGATCGCCCGCTCGATGTACCGCTCGCGACCGCGCCGGCGGGTGTCCAGCTGGCGGGCAAGCTGCCGGTACGCATCGGGCTCGAGCGTCTTGAACGCGAGGTCCTCGAGCTCCCACTTGATCTGCCAGATGCCCAGCCGCTCGGCAAGCGGCGCGTAGATCTCCATCGTCTGGCGGGCGATCCGGAGCTGCTTCTCGGGTGGCAGCGCGCCGAGCGTACGCATGTTGTGGAGGCGATCGGCGAGCTTGATCAGGACGACCCGGATGTCGTCCGCCATGGCCAGGAACATCTTCCGGATGTTCTCGGCCTGCTGTTCCTCGTGGCTGTGGGTGCTGAACTTGGACAGCTTCGTGACGCCGTCGACGAGATGCGCGATCTCGGGCCCGAAACCCTCCTCGACATCGCCCAGGCTGTACTCGGTGTCCTCGGGCACGTCGTGGAGCAGGGCTGCGGCGATGGCCACCGGATCGCTCACCAGCTCGGACAGGATCTGCGCCGAGGCAATGGGATGGGCGACGTACGGCTCCCCCGAGGCGCGGACCTGGTTGGCGTGCGCCTCCACGGCGAGGTCGAAGGCGCGCTCGACGATGGACAGGTCGGCTTGCGGGTGCTGAGCTCGCAGCGTGTCCATGAGGGTGGTGCGCAGGGCATCGAGGTCCCAGGGCGACCGGCGCGCGGGTCGACGGGCCGCCGGTGCCCTGGCCGACCGCGTGGCTGGTGCCCGGCGCGGCCCACGGCGACCCCCGGTCCCCTGCTCCGCTGGCGTCGGGAGCGGGATCTCCGGATCGCGGACGACGGGCTCGGCCATGCTCCGGAGTCTACCCCCAGGCCGGCAACGGGCCCCTCAGCCGAACAGGCCCACCGTGAGCTCGCCGGTCAGGCGCAAGGCGCCGGCAGCGGTCACCGACATCGAGGACAGCCGGATCGGGAGGTCCTGGCCACCAGCCAGCACCACCACCTGCTGCCCGGCTGCCGGCCCGTCGAGGACGTCGACCACGAGGTCGCCGGAGCTCGTGACGGAGAGCCGGCCATGGACGACCGTCCCCGCCTCGGTCACCTTGACCTTGTCGGGCGCTGTCAGCGAGACCGACGTCGGCCGGATGCCGAGGGTGGCCTCGACGGCATCGGCGACCAGCGTCTTCGCCTGGGCCACCGGGACGGTGGTGGCGGCGGTGATCGTGTCGCCGCCGCCCGACAGCCGGATCGTGGCGAGGGTCAGCGGCCTGGACGCGACGCCCGGGATGACCACCTGCCCCAGCCGCCCGTCGACCGACGCCGCCGTGCGGCCCAGGAGGTCCACGCCGGTCAGGGTCACGTCGAGGGAGCCGATCTGGAGCCCACGGAAGGTGGCGTCCATGGCCGTGATCCGCACCCGGTCCGCGTGCAACCCGATCAGATCCGTCGGCGGATCGCTGGACACGGTCACGGTCGTGTCGTCCGCGTGGAGGCCGGCCGTGGTCACGGCCCCGGTCAGCGCACCGGCGGCAACCTGCGGCAGGCCGATCGTGACCAGGAGTGTGAGCGCGACGATCCCGAGCAGCAGGGTGAACAGGCAGCCGCGCACCCGCTCAGGCTCCCCGGCCGCCCGGGGGTGCGTCGCCCGAGGGTGCGTCGCCCGGGGCCCCGTCGTCGCGCGTTCGCGCATCGGCGGTCCCGCCACCGCCCGCCGGGTAGCCCATGGCCGCCAGCTGCTCGCGGGCGGCGGCCGCCTCGTCCCAGGCGATGCCACCGTCCGCGTACAGGATCGTGCGCTCGTGGCCCTTGCCCGCGAGCAGCACCACGTCGCCGGGCCTCGCGAGATCGAAAGCGGTCCGAATGGCCTGCCGCCGGTCCGGGATCGCCAGGACGTCATCGCCGCGATGCCCGCCGGCCGACTCCGCCCCGGCGACGACGGCCTCCACGATCGCTGCTCGATCCTCGCCCCGGGGGTCCTCGTCGGTGACCACCACCAGCCGGCATCGCTCGGCGGCGATCCGGCCCATCACCGGGCGCTTGGCCGTGTCCCGCTCGCCAGCCGAGCCGAACACCGCGATCAGCCCGCCGCCCTGCCGCAGGGCCACGGGTCCCAGGATCTCGAGCACGTCCCGGAGCGAGGCCGGCGAATGCGCGTAGTCGACGATCACCGAGAACGGCTGACCGGCATCGATCCGCTCCATCCGGCCGGGCACGCCGGGCATCCGTTCGAGACCGTCGCGGACCGCCGCGGCATCGAGACCGAGCGCCTCGCCGAGCGCGACCACCGCCAGTGCGTTGTCGACGTTGAACCGTCCCGCAAGCCGCAGGTCCAGGCTCCCGGCACCCGACGGCGCCGCGTAGTCCACGTGGAGCCGCCGGGCGTGCTCGTCGACCGACAGGACGCGGACGGTGGCATCCTCGTCCACGCCGTAGGAGACGACCCGCGCTCCGGCCTGGCGCCCGGCGACCTCGAACCATGCGGCGGACGGGTCGTCGCGATTGACGATCGCCACCTTCGGCCACGGGCGCGCGCCGACGCGCTTGACGGGGTTGCCCGATCCCGACGCGAGCGCCTCGAACAGCCGCAGCTTGGCCGCCCGGTACGCCTCGAACGTGCCGTGCAGCTCGAGGTGCTCATGGGTGAGGTTCGTGAACACGGCCGCGTCCCAGGCCACGCCGAGCACGCGGTCGAGCGCCAGCGCGTGGGAGGTGGTCTCGACCACCGCCGCGGCATCGCCGGCCGCAACCATGGCTGCCAGCGCCGCCTGGAGATCGGGCGCCGCGGGCGTCGTGACGTGGGCCTCGTGGCGATCGCGCGCGCCCCCGATCCGCGTCTCGACCGTGCCCAGCAACCCGATCGGCAGACCCGCGGCCTCGAGCGCGGCGGCGGCCAGGAACGAGGTCGTCGTCTTGCCGTCGGTGCCGGTAATCCCGATCATCCCCAGCTCGCGCGACGGATCGCCATACCACCATCCGGCGGCGACGGCCAGCGCGGGCCGCGCGGCCTCAACGATCACCTGGGGCAGCGGCGCCCCCTCGACCGGGCGTTCGACCAGGGCGGCCGCGGCACCCGCCGCGGCCGCCCTGGCCATGTACGCGTGGCCGTCGACGTGGAACCCCGGCACCGCGACGAACAGCGACCCAGCACGGACCGCCCGCGAATCCTCGGTCACGCCCCGGATCCCGACCGATCCGATCCCTGCCGCCTCCGCGTCGCGCCCCCCGATCGTGATCCCGCGCACGAGGCCCTCGGCCGCCAGCCGCGCCACCAGGTCCGACAGCGGACGCGGGGTCGTCGGGGCGGCCCGGGCGATCAGCAATTCGACGGTCGGCGCCGAGTCTCCCGTCGGTGTCGGCCCCGTCATCGTCGCCCGCCCCCGGCGCCGATCGCGCGCCCGACGCGTGCCGTCGCCCGGCCGGCCGCGTATCGCCAGGGCCGCGCGACCCGCTCCCGGGCGCCGGCGAGGGCCACCCACCGAGCCCCGAATGAGCGCTTGTGCTCGTACAGCCCGTAGGTCGGCTCCCCGGGTTCCGGTGGCCGCCTGGCACCCGCGACATCCACGCCGCCGAGGTCCATCTCGTCGCGCCGCTCGGCGAGCGCGAGCTCGATCGCCCGCCAACGCAGCAGGTGCATCGCGCCAGGGTGATCACGACGCCGCTCGGCCCGGTCACCGGAGTGGACCGTCGTCAGCCGCCGGCCGTGCCGGTAGAGCACGAGCCCACCCAGGACGTCGCCATCGGGCGCCCCCTCGCGTGCCTCCAGGTAGACCAGATGCCCAGCGGCCAGCGCCCGGACCCACCAGGCCACGAACTCGTCCGGCCCCGCGAACCCGAACCCCCGCCGCTCGCCGGTGGCTCGGAGCAGCCCGTAGAAGCGCTCGAGCGCGGCTTCTCCTGGCTCGACGGGGCGAACGGTCCCATCGATCCCCGACGTCCCGACATCCCAGCGCAGGATCACCACGCCGTCCCGCTCGGCCCGACGGATCCGCTGCCGGGTCGCCTTGGCGATGCCGTCGAGCACCGCCGCCCCATCGCCGTCGGCGGGCAGGGCAAGCGCCATCCGGTGGCGCGACGGCTGGATGTCGCCGATCGGGTGGAATCCGCCCTCGTCGAGCGCCTGGCGGTAGCCCTCGTCGTCCTCCGCAACCTCGGGATCGGCGGCCAGCACGTCGACGCCGTGTCCGGCCAGATGGTGCGCGATCCCGGTCAGCGCCTCGCCGATCGCGCCACCCTCGCCGACCGAGCGGTCGGCCGTCCAGGGCGTGCCGGGACCGACCGGTCCGCGCGGCGCGTACCCGGAGCCACCGCGCACGAGCGGCCATGGCCGGACCAGGACCAGCGCCCGGACCTCCCCCACCGCCAGGAAGCTGGGTTGCCATCCGCGCTCGGCCCGATGCGCCGCCCAGGCACGCGACTGGAGCACATGGCCGCCGGCGCGGTCGACGGCCGCGGCATCCCAGCCATCGAGCTCGGAGCCCGTCACCGCCCTGGTCGGTGTGGTCATCGGTCGTCCGCGCCCCCGGCCGGCCTGCCCGCATCGCCCTCGGTGCTGCCCGCATCGCCAGCGTAGCCGGACGCCGTCCCGCCGGCCCGGCCCAGCCCGTGACGCAGCCGTTCGATTCGTACCCGTGCTCGCTGGGCAACGGCGTAGGTCCGCCGCCCGAACGGGTCCAGGACGAGATCCCAGGATCCGACGTAGCTGATCTCCCGGCCGCCGAACCCGGTCTTGAAATGGGCGATCCCGGCGTGAGCGAGGCCCCACAGGTCGTAGACAGTGGCGCCCGCTTCCTTTGAGCTCCGGATCGCCTCCCACTTGAGCAGGTAGTTCGCGCGGCTGTCGGCGCCCGCCGCGGTCATGCCGCCGTAGGGCTCGACCACGCGCGACCCGGCCCGCACCAGGAACAGCGTGGCCACCGGCGTGCCGTCGGGCAACTCGGCGAACAGGAGCCGGGCGCGACCCGCCGGCCCGAACGCCTCCCACACGTCGCGATACGCCGACGCGGTGCGGATCAGGAACCCGGCCCGGTCCGCGGTCTCGCGATAGATCCGGTAGAAGTCGCCGAGCCGGTCACCGCCGCCGTCCACGACCCGGACGCCACCGCTCCGGGCCTTGTTGACGTACTGGCGCCACTTCTTGCGCAGGTCACCCCACAGGGCGTCCTCGTCGGCGGCGAGGTCGACGACGCGGGTTGCCATCGGCTGGACCGGCGGCGCCGGGCGCCAGCCGGCCCCGCGCAGGGCGTCCACGACCGCCCCGCCGGCATCCGGTCCCGTTCCACGCTCGACCTCGGGGTCGATCCGCAGGTGGCTCGCCCTGACCCCCGAGCGCAGGCCGCCGCGGGCGAGCGCCGTGAAGCGCTCGACCGCTCCCGGTTCCCAGCCGCCGAGCACCGGACCCCGGGGGGCATAGGCGAACGCCCACGGCAGCGGCCCGGGACGGCGGGTCAGCACCTGGGCACCGATCGCGGGCTCGGACCGATCGAGGAGCCGGAGAACGCCCCAGCCGTTGACCGCCTTGACCCTGGACCAGCCGTCGAGCTGGAGATACGACCCCCGCGGGTCCCGTTCGACGAACGCATCCCACCCCACTGCGTCCTCCGGGTTGGCCGACGGCTTGGATCGGGAGGTCCTGGCGATCCGCGCCGTCATGCGCGGCCGCGGCGGCGGATGAGGTCGACCACGATTCCGACGATAAGCCTCGGCTCCTCGATCCGCAACGCGACCGAGCCGGCGACGATCACGAGCCCGCCGGCGGAGACGGCCAGCGCGGCCCTGACCAGCACCAGCAGGAACCCCGCGTCCCGGCCCCATGCGCCCGTCAGCGCCTGCTCGATGCCGAGCGCCACGACGGCGCCCGTCGCGGCCACCGCGAGCGACTTCGCGAGAACGATCCAGACCACGCCCAGTCCGAGCGCGGGCATCCGCCGCTGGAGCAGGACGACCAGCGCGATGGTCTCTATCCAGGCGGACACCGCGATCGCCGCCGCCAGCCCGTTGAGCCCCAGCGGACCCACCAGGACGTTGGCCGCCACGATGTTGGTCGCCACCGCAAGCAGCGCCGCGGCCACCGGCGTCCTCGTGTCCTGGAGCGCGTAGAACGCCCTGGCGAGCACGGCGATCAGCGAGTGCGCGGTCAGGCCGACCAGGAACACGGCGAGCGCCGTGGCCGTCGCCGCGGTCGCGTCCTCGCCGATGTGCGCGACGCCGAACAGCAGCCTGACCACGTCCTCGGACACCACGATCCCCAGCGCGGCGATCGCGAGCATCACGAACCCGAGGACCGACAGACCTCGCACCAGCAGTCGCCGGAACGACTCGGTGCCGCCGATGGCTGCCTCCCGCGCGAGCGACGGCAGCAGCACGACGCCGAGCGGAACGCCGATCACGCCGATCGGGATCTGGAGCACCGTGAACGCGAGGTTGAAGATCGTCACGGCCTGGGTCCCGAGATCCGTCGCCAGGCTGGTCATCACCAGGAACACGACCTGGGTCGCCCCCAGGCCGAGCGCGCGCGGCGCCATCAGCGCGAGCGCCAGCCGAGCCTGCTGGTCCCCGACGTCGAGCCGGGGTCGGATACGGGCACCGATCCGCACCAATGACGGCACCTGCACCAGGACATGCCCGGCCGCGCCCAGCACCACCCCGTAGGCGAGCCCGTTGATGCCGAACGCCGGCACCAGGAGGACGGCGCCGACGGTGATGCCGCCGTTGTAGACGAGCGGCGCGAGCCCGGCCGCCGCAAACCGGCCCCGCGCGTTGAGCGCGCTGGTCGCCACCGCACCCGCAGCCAGGAACAGCGGCGAGAGGACCATGATCCGGGTCAGCTCGGTCGTCTGTGCCAGCAGCGGCTCATCAAACCCAGGGGCGATCAGCGCCACCAGCTGAGGCGCGAACGCCAGCACCAACGCGGCCAGCACCGCCAGCGCCGCGAGCATCAAGGTGGTCACGGTGGACGCGACCCTCCACGCCCGCGCCTCCTCGTCGGTCGCGAACAGCGCGGTTACGACCGGGATCAGCGCCGACGAGAGCGCGCCCGCGGCCACCAGCTGAAACAGCAAGTCCGGGATCCGGAACGCGGTGAAGAACGGGCCCAGCTGGCCAATGTCCGGCACCGACGCCGTGATCGCTACCGTGCGAACGTACCCCAGGATCCGTGACAGGAGGAACAGGCCCGTGACGATGAGCCCGGCCTGCGCGAGGGCGCGGTTCGTCGCCGAGCCGGCCCGCTCGGCCACGAAGGGAGAACCGGGCTCCAGGCCCTCGCCCCCGAGCCCTTCCCCGCCCAGCCCGGTGATCGCGTCCGTCTCGTCCATCAGGTGGACCGGGTCCTGGCGCGCGGGTGCGCCGAGCGGTAGCTCTCGCGCAGCCGCGCCGGCGACACGTGCGTGTAGATCTGGGTCGTCGCCAGGCTCTCGTGGCCCAGCAGCTCCTGGACGACCCGCAGATCGGCGCCACCCTCGAGCAGATGGGTTGCGAAGCTGTGCCGCAGGGTGTGGGGGCTGACGCCTTCAGGCAGCCCCGCCAGCCGCCGCAGCCGGTCGAGGCGGCCGCGCAGCCCGCGAACGCCGAGCGGCCCACCCCGATGGTTGAGGAACAGGGCGACCGGGATCTCGGTGAGCGGCGGCCGCCGGTCGGCCAGAACGGGCCGGCCCTCCTCCAGGTAGTCTGCGACCGCCTGCCGCGCGGGGCGCCCCAGCAACCCGATCCGCTCCTTGCGGCCCTTGCCCAGCACCCGGACCTCGCCTCGTCCGAGGTCCAGGCTGCCGAGCTCGGCGGCCGCGAGCTCGCTGATCCGCAGCCCGGCCGCATAGGCCGTCTCGACCAGCGCCCGATCCCGCAGCGCGATCGCGTGCCGGAGCTCGGGCGCCACCCATCCTCCTCGATGTCGCGCTCCGGGATCCCCGCCCGGAACGAGGTCGGAATCGACTGCGGCGATGAGGCGCTCGACCTCGTCGACCTCGAGTACGCGCGGCAGGCGGCGGGGCAGGCGTGGGGTCGCGATCGCGCCCCACGGGTCACCGGGCGCGAGCCCGGACCGGGCCGCGTAGCGGTGGAAGGCACGGATGGCGGCAAGACGCTGCGCGACCGACGTGCGGGCGTGGCCCTCCGCCAGGCCTCCAAGATAGCCACGCAGCTCCCGGCGCCCGGGGCTCCTCCAGTCGACGTCACGCGCCGCCAGCCACTCGAGGTAGGCAGCCACGGTCGCCTGGTACGACCGGCGAGTGTGGGGTGAGGCGTCACGCGCCTCCAGCGATCGGACGAACCGCCGCAGCGCCTCCGCACCCGCCGCCGCTGCCGCCGGGCCGCTCACGCGCGGTTGTGCGTCCCGGCTCCCGATCGCCCTGACCCGGATGGCGCCCGGGTCCCCCGTCGGCCCCCCCCGCCCGCCCGGCCGCCCGGCCGCCGGCCTCCGCGGGCGGGGCGCTCGAGCGCCGCTGGATCGGGTGGCCCGCCAGGGAGGCGCTGGCCGACCAGATCGCCGTCCGGCAGCGGCACCGCCGCGCCGCAGGTAAGGCAGATGCCGTCCTCGGTCCGGCGGGCGACCGCCCCCTTGCCGTCGTCGTGCGCGTCGTGGATCGCGCCGATCGGTTCGAGGTTCGTCGTGAAGTCGCAGCGCGGGTAGCTGGAGCACCCCCAGAAGACGTTGCCGGTCCGACGGGCGCGACGGGCGACCAGGTGGCCGTCACCGTTCTTGGGACAGCTGACCTCGAACGGCAGCTGCTCGGGGGGCGGCGGGCCGTCGCGGCGGATGTACGTGCACTCGGGGTAACGCGAGCAGCCGAGGAATGAGCCGAACCGGCCGCGCTTCGTCGTGAGCGTTCCCTGACCGCACTCCGGGCAGGGCTCGCCCTCGCCGTCGAGCGCCGGCGTCTCCTCCCCTGGCAGCGGCCGGGTCTCCTTGTGCTCCGGGTACAGGGAGCAGGCGAGGAACTTCCCGTTCCGGCCCAGCCGGATGACCATCGGGTGCCCCTCAGAGCACACCTCGTCGGTCTCGACCGTCGTGAAGTCCCGACGTTTGAGCTCCTTGCGCTTCTCGTCCACGCGATCCCGAAGCGGCCCGAAGAACGCGTGCAGGAGCGGGACCCACGCACGCTCGCCGCGGGCGACCTCGTCGAGCTCCTCTTCCATGCGCGCCGTGAACGCGAGGTCAACGTATTCGCCGAAGTGCTGGACCAGTAGATCGGTCACGATCTCGCCGATCTCCTCCGGGTGCAGCCGGCGCTCCTCGACCCGCACGTACCCCCGATCGACGATGGTCGAGATCGTCGCAGCATAGGTGGACGGCCGGCCGATGCCGTGCTCCTCCAGCGCCTTGACGAGGGTCGCCTCGGTGTACCGCGGCGGGGGCTCGGTGAAGTGCTGGGTCGGCGTGACATCGAGCACCTGGGTGACATCGCCGGCGCGAAGGGGCGGCAGCGTGCGGTCGGCCTCGTCCTCGGCGGCGTCGTCCCGGCCTTCGGTATAGACGCGGGCAAAGCCGTCGAACAGGGTTCGGGTCGCCGACGCTCGCAGGCGGTAATCGCCGGCCGTGAGCTCGATCGTCGTCGTCTCGAGCTCCTTGGGCGCCATCTGCGAGGCGACGGCACGCTGCCAGATCAGGCGATAGAGGCGATATTCCTCGGTGCTCAGGGTCGACCGCAGGCTATCGGGATCGCGCCTGAACGACGTCGGCCGGATCGACTCGTGTGCCTCCTGCGCTCCCTTCGAGCGCGTCTTGTAGACCCGCCCCTTGCCGGTGCTGTAGCGGTCGCCGAACCGTTCGACGATCAGCTCCTGCGCCTCGGCCATCGCGACGCTCGCAATCGCAGTCGAGTCCGTCCGCATGTAGGTGATCAGCCCGACGTGCCCGTCGGGCGTATCCGCACCCTCGTACAGCCGCTGGGCAACCGACATCGTACGCTTGGGGCTGAAGCCGAGCTTGCGGCTCGCCTCCTGTTGCAGGGTGCTGGTCGTGAATGGCGGGGCCGGGTTGCGCTTCGACGGCCGCTTGGCGACCGAGTCGACGACCGGGCTCAGGGCGCCCAGCGCGGTGGCGTGGCCGCGGGCGTCCGTCTCGTTGTCGATCGAGAGCGGCTTGCCGCCGATCCGGACGACATCCGCGGTGAGCTGACTCCGATCGGTGCTGACGAGCAGCGCCTCGAGCGTCCAGTACTCGCGGGCCACGAAGGCGCGGATCTCACGCTCCCGCTCCACCACCATGCGCAGCGCAACCGACTGCACCCGGCCGGCGGAGAGGCCGCCACGGATCTTGCGGGACAGCAGCGGGCTGAGTGTGTAGCCCACCAGCCGGTCCACGATGCGGCGGGCCTGCTGGGCATCGACCAGATTTCGGTCGATGTCGCGCGGATGGGTGAAGGCGTCGCGGATCGCCCCCTCCGTGATCTCGTTGAACGTGACCCGGCGGGTCTTGGTGCTCGGGACGTGCGCCGCCTCCGCCACGTGCCACGCGATCGCCTCTCCCTCCCGGTCGAGGTCCGTGGCGAGGTAGACATCGTCGGCTGAGCGTGCCGCCTTCTCGATCGCCGTCACCTGCCGGCGCCGGTCCTCGGGGATCACGTATTCGGGCGCGAAGTCGTGATCGACGTCGACCCCGAACTTGCCCTTGCCCGGGTTCTCGGGCAGGTCCCGGACATGGCCGTACGAGGCGAGAACCTGGAAGTCCCCGCCGAGATAGCGCTCGATCGTCCGCGCCTTGGCGGGCGACTCCACGATCACGAGGTGCTTGGGCATGGCGGCCGGGAGTGTAGCACCGGCCCCTCACCGGCCAGTCACCGGCCAGTCACCGGCCACGACCGGACGGTCAGATGTGGCGGCTCAGATGTCGCGGATCCGCTGCAGGAGGCTCTCGTCGATCTCGATGTCGGCCTCGGGTTCCTCGTCCACCGCGGGCTCGCCGTCCCCGGCCGGACCGGCGAGGCGGATCTCCGAGCCTCCGGGCTCCTCGTCTGCGATCTCGTCGGATAGATCGTCGAGCTCCCCGTTGCCGGGCCCCACGAGCGTGGTGGCCCGGACGGCCCCGGCCGGGATCTCGAGGAACCGAACCACGTGGTACGGGAAGAAGAACGTCGACGAGGTGCTGTCGACGAACACCGGGCGCTTGCCGTCGAGGCCGCGCACGTTGGTGCACACCAGCCCGGCATCGGATGCCGACGGGAGGGTGTACAGGTCGGCGAGCAGGGGCTGCTCGTTGGTGACGTGGATGCACACGTTTCGGATCACGGGCTGATGCTGGCCCAGGCGAGGCCGGCAGTCACCCGCCCGAAGGTCCTCCCGACCCGGCGGGACGAGTGGCCACGGCGAGGGGCAGGTCGGCGGGGCGGCTGCCGAACGCCGATGGCCACGGGAGCTCCGTTCGAGCCGCGACGCGATCAGGGGTGGTAGAAGTCGACGACCAGCCGCACGCGGCCGCTGGAGACCCAGACGCCGATCCCAACCCGGTCGTAGGCGGCGTTCATGAGGTTCACGTAATGGCCGCCGTTGTACGACTTCTCGCTCTGGAAGAACCGGTGCGACCCGAGCACGGCCGAGTACGGGTTCCCCGACCGGCACCCGAGGTTCTCCGCCCATCGGTAGCTCGTGTAGCCGGCCCGGCGCAGGCGATCGCCCGGGGTGCCTCCGATAAAGTGGTCGCACAGGTTCCGCGTCGCCAGCAGCTTCGCGTACGGCCGCGACACGTGGCTGCTGATCGCCGAGCTCAGGGACAGCGGCGCGACGTTCCGGCCACCGGGCGACGAGCACGACCCGGACGAGGTCACCCAGCCGCCGGTACGCGTGCAGTTCATGAGCTTGAGGTAGTACAGCTCGACCGCATGCCAGCTGCCGGACACCGCGCCCCCGCCTCCCGAGTGCGTGATCGGGGTCGACTTCGACGACTTCGGCTTCGACGCTGGCTTGGGCTTCGGCGCCGGCTTGGGCTTTGACGCCACCGTGAACGTGCCCGTGGCAGCCTTGGCGAGCGGTGCCCCGACACGCGAGGTCGCCGTGTCATCGACGGTCATCTTCACCGTCGCTGCATAGGCGAGCGAGCTCGCCGGCTGGAACACCAGCACCTCGCTGCCCTCGGCCCAGGTGACCTTGCCCTTTACGGGCTTGCCGTCCGCGGTCACGTGGAAGGCGGCGGTGGTGGTGGTCCGGTCCATCCGCTCGGTGAACCGGACCGACAGCGTCGCGCCGCGCTGGACCTTGCCCGTGCCGTCGAGCGGGCGGAACCGCACGACCTCGGGGGCGCGCACGGTCTTGACCTCGATCGAGGGTGTGCCCTCGAACGCAACGCCATCCTGGTCCACGAGATCGGTCAACCAGAGGCGGTAGGTCGCGTCCGGATCGAGCGATCCGGTTGGCAGGAACACGAACTCGGTCGGGGACGCACCGGGGTTCAGGACCCCATCGATCGCCGGTTCCACGCGGAAGGCTGCCCGCACGGCCGTGACATCGACGGCCCGGTCGAGCTCGATCCGGAAGCCTGCGTTGAGCCGGGCGCGTGAGCCAGACGTGCCAACCGTCTCGATCCGCGCCGTGCCCGCCGGTGCCGTCAGGAACACCTCGTGCACCGGTTGGCGCAGGGCTCCGCCATCGACCGCACGCGCACTCCGGTCGACCGTGACCGCGTACAGCGTGTCCGGCTCCCAGTGCGACACCGGGGCAACGGTCAGCACGTGCCCGGTCGCGTCCCACGTGAGCTGCACGGCCGCCTCGGGCGAGATCCGGAGGGCCCCGGCGACGGATGCCGCATCCATCTCCGAGCCAAACCTGATCTGGAACGGCCTGGCGAGCGGCTGCGAGGTCCGAACCGCGTCGAGCAGGTCCGCCGACACAGGCTTGGGCGTGGAGGCGGGGACAGCGGTGCTCGGAGCGGGACCCTGACTGACGAATGCAACGAAGGCCATGACCGCTGCCGCCGCGATCACGGCACCGAGCCGCATCGCGGGCCCTCGCCGGACGCCCGATGTCAGGTAGAAGCGGACCAGCACGGGCAGCGCAAGCAGGGCGGCACCAAGCTTCCGCAATACGTTCTCCTCCGTTGAGCCTCTGATCGCGGCCGGGGCTCGTCCTCGATCCGACCCCCATGGCGCGACCAAGCAGCGGGGGACGCAACGTCGGCTGCCGGGACCGCGCGAGCGTACCACCCTCTCTCTGACGCCCGCAAACGAGAAGCACTGGCCTGGAGGCGCCCGCTCTCGCGCTCGCCATCAGCCGGCCCTCCGCGCGGCGGCGAGCGCGCCAGCCGCTCGAGACCGCCCGAAGACGTCGACGATCAGGCCCCGCATCTCCAGCGCCGTGATGGTGCCGAGCACGGTGGCGGCGGCGAGACCCGTGACCGCGACGAGCTCGTCCACGGAGCTCCGACCCGCGACGACGTGTCGCGCAACCTCGCGCTCGACAGGCGGCAGCGAGGACAGGACCGCATCGAGGCGCGGCGGCCTCGGCGAGGGCAGGGACTCCTCCATCGCTGCCCGCTGACCGGTTGGCCCCAAGGTGCGCGATATGCTTCCGTGGCCTCGGATAGCCGGTCGCCGCGGCTCGTGGACCCGTCGCGTCGATGAGACCAAGGTCCTCGATCAGCTCCGGCACGCCGGCGACCACCCGGGCCTCAGGCCCGGCTTCCCGCAGGAAGGCGAGACAGCCGGCGACCGCCGGGTCGTCGAGCCGGCCGGGCACGATGTGCAGGCTGCGCCCCTGCTCCAGGGCCCAGGCGGCGGTCGTCAGGGCCCCGCTCCGGGCGCCCGCTTCGACTACGACCGTGGCGTCTGCGAGGCCACTGATGATCCGATTGCGCCTCGGGAACGTCCCTCGTGACGGGACAGTCTCGGGAGCGAACTCGCTCACGACCGCGCCACCCGCGGCGATGATCGACCTCGCCAGCCCCCGGTGACCGGCCGGATACAGGTGCTCGTGGCCCCCGCCGATGACCGCCACGGTGGGCCGACCCGACCGGACGGTCGCCACATGGGCGCAGGCATCAATCCCCAGCGCGAGGCCGGAGATCACGGTTGCGCCCAGCCCCGACACCGCATCGGCGATCCGGGCCGCCGTCGCACGTCCGACGGCGGTCGGGCGTCGCGTCCCCACCACGGCCACGGCACGGGTACGGTCGAGGGCCCCGAGGTCGCCGCGCAGGAACAGCACCGGCGGAGGCAGGCCGATCCGGCGCAGTCGAGCGGGATACACACTATCGGCGAGCGTAACGACCCGGACACCCGCCCTCCGGACGGCCTCCAGATGCCGGTCGGGATGGCCTGCGGCCTCGGCGATCGCCCGGGCGGATGCGCGGCTCAGGCTCTGCGACTGACCCCCGTGCCCGGCCGAGGCCTCCACGAGCCGCCGCGGTCCATCGGCAGCGGAGGCCGCCGCGAGCACCGCGTGAGCGCTCCCGAAGGCCTCCACGAGCCGTGCGAACGAGACCGGCCCGACGCCGTCGGCACCATTCAGGAGCACCCAGGCCTCGCGCTCGCTGGTCGTCGGGTCAGGCGCGCCACTCGGCTCCGGCGCTCGGGTCGGCCCCGGCATCATCCCGTCCGACGCGCCATCAGCCGACCAGGTCGCGGTCGGTCCCGTGCGGCCGACGCCCAGCATCAGCCGGCCATCCCGAGCGCCATCCGGTCCACCGGTGCCCGGAATCGTGCCGCCTCGTCGAGATGGGGAACCTCCACGGCATCGGCGCCCTCCAGATCCGCGATCGTGCGTGCGACGCGCAGCAATCGGTCTGTCCCGCGGGCCGACAGGCCCTCGCGATCGGCAAGCACGACGGCGCGCTCGACGACCTCGGACCGCAACCGGCACACGGATCGGAGCGCGCGGCCGCGGAGCCTGCCGTTGGCAAGGCCGGTCCGGCTCTGCTGGTGGCGACGGGCGCCGGCGATCCGTGCCGCCACCACCGACGACGGCTCTGGCTCGGCGCTCCCCACGATCACTGCCGGCGGCACGCGATCGATGGCCACCCACAGGTCGATCCGATCGCGCAGCGGGCCCGATACCCGGCGCAGGTAGCGCTCGGGGACGCCCGGCGGGCAGCTACAGGTCCGGTCGACGCTCCCGTGCTGACCACACGGACACGGGTTCATCGCCGCCACGAACGTCAGGCGCGCGGGGAACGTCGCAGCCCGGCCGACCCGGACGACCGTAACGGCGCCGTCCTCGAGCGGCTGGCGAAGAGCTTCGAGCACGTCTCTCCCGAACTCGGGCAGCTCATCACACACGAGCACCCCCTGATCCGCGAGCGTGACCTCACCGGGCGACATTCTCGGTCCACCACCGACCATGCCCGCGTAGGAGGTCGTGTGGTGCGGCACGCGCACGGGCGGTCGGCGGACCAGCGCGAGGAGCGGGCGATCGGCCGCGACCGAGGCCACGGACGACGCAGCCAGCGCCGCCTCATCATCGAGGTCCGGCAGCAGGCCCGGGATCGTCCTGGCCAGCAGCGTCTTGCCCGATCCGGGCGGCCCGATCATCAGCAGCGCATGGCTGCCCGCCAGTGCGATCTCGAGCGCCCGCCGGGCCGTGGCCTGCCCGCGCACCTCTGCCAGGTCCACCGGCGGCTCGGACGCTGGAGGGTCTGCTGTGCGCCGGTCCTCGGGATCGGCCGTGATCGCGCGCGGCAGCGGCAGCGGCGACCGCCGGCGCGAGCGTCGTGCGCGCAGCACATCCGCGGCCTCCGCCACCGTCGCCACCGGCACGGGCTCCATGCCCGGAGCAAGGCCCGCCTCGAGCGCTGCCTCGGCCGGGACCAGCACCCGTCGCACCCCGAGCCGGGTCAACGCCGAGACCATGGGCAGAACCCCCGGCACCCGGCGAACCTCCCCGCCCAGGCCCAGCTCACCGATCAGCGCGAACCGGCCGGAGGCGGCCCTCAGCTGCTCCGAGCCGAGCAGGATCCCGACCGCGATCGCGAGGTCCAGCGACGCGCCGGCCTTGCGCAGCTCGGCCGGCGCGAGGTTGACCGTGATCCGGCGCGGCGGATGGTGGAAGCCGGCGTTGCGCAGCGCACCGCGGACGCGCTCGCGGGCCTCCGACAGCGCGGCATCAGGGAGGCCGACGATCGTGAACCCTGGCAGGCCGGGCGCCACGTCCACCTCGACGCGCACGATGCGTCCGGTGATCCCGTGGAGCGTTGCGGAGATGAGCGTCGCCAGCACGGGGGCACGGTAGACCGCCGGCCTCAACGGCGACTTATCCCCGAGAGCTCCGGCAGTGTGGCGCGGTCGCCGCTCGAGTCCGGAACGGAACCCCGGATCCCACCTGGGGCCCGACACCCGATGGTGGCACCTGACGGCGCTGGCCGCGAGGCGCGCTACCTGATGACGCCGCCCCCGATCCGGACGCTACCGACCCGCCACCGGTGCCAGCTGCTTGGGCTCCTGGCCGCCCGACCGGTCGACCGCACGGGCGAAGTCGAGCACCGAGCGGCCGAGCACCGAGTCCGCCTTGCCGATCATGAACGGCGCCCCGGTGTTGAGGGCCGAGATCGCGCCCCGGTACTCGTTCACGATCTGGTGCTCGATCGGCCGCCGCAGCGCCCCCTCGGCGCTCTTGACGTTGATCCCGGTGAACGCGTTGGACCGGTTGAGCACGAGCCTGACCTTGTCCGCCTGGTAGCCCAGGTGGCCGATCGTCTCCAGCACCAGCCGGACGTTCTTGAGGCACGAGAGGTCGGCGGTCATGACGACGAAGATCGTCTCGGCCACGTCGAACGTCATCAGGTTCATGTCGTCGAGGCGCTTGTCGATGTCCACGATGACGTAGTCGTACATCCCACCCAGCAGCTCGAGGATCTGCGACATGTGGGCGGCGGTAACCAGATCGGCCGACTCCGGGGACGGCGGTGCCAGCAGCAGGTCGATGCCCGAGTCGTGGGTCTGGACGATCCGCTTGATGAGGTCCGCGTCCATGGCCGGCGCGCTGACGATGTCGACGATGCTCTTGCGATCGAGACCGAGATCGAGGAACACCCGGTGGTCGCCGAACTGCAGGTTGCCGTCGACGAGGCACACCCGGCGACCCAGGCTGTGGAGCGCGATCGCGGCGTTGATCGCGATCGTGGTCGTGCCCACGCCGCCCTTGGCGCCGTAGAAGACGTGGATCCGGCCCATCGGCGGCCGTCCGACCAGCAGCTCGCTGGGCGAGAACCGGGCGATCAGGCTCTTCATCCGGGCCATCAGCTCGGCCGGGTGGAAAGGTTTGATCAGGTAGTCGTCGGCGCCCGATCGCAGCGCCCGGACCTTCTGCTGCACGTCGCGCTCGGACGTCAGCATGATGATCGGAACATGAGCCTCGGGCCCCTCCTCGGCCCGGATCCGGGCCGCCACGGCGTAGCCGTCCAGGCCCTTGAGCGCAACGTCGAGCAGGATCAGCGATGGGTCGTCCTGCTGCCACAGACGGAGCCCCTCCGTCCCGTCGGCCGCGATGACGACCTCGTAACCCTCCTGACGGAGGGTGTGCTGGAGCAGCCGCTGAACGCTCGCATCGTCGTCGACGACAAGGACTTTCCCGGCCATCCGACCTCCCGGTGTGGCACCATCGCGACGGGCGCTGCACCCGGTCCCCGGCGGTACCAACTGCAGTATAGGGGCGGACCGCCGTCCGTCCCCGTTACGATCGAGCTACCCGGAACGCCTCGCGCAGGAGCTCGGTCGACCGCGGTCTCGTATCGGGCCGGATCGACGGCATGGGCCCGCCCGTGATCGGCACCCTGGACCTCGAGGTGGCGCGTGCCGGCCGGGGCCGCGGCGACGAGCCTTCGCGCCTGCTTGATGGGCAACGTGCGATCCGCCGTTCCGTGGATCAGGAGCAGCGGCACGTCCTCGAGCAGCGGCACCATCGCGATCGGCTGCGTTGCGCGCGGGTCGCCGCCGACCATCCGTGCCATCCGGCCGAGCGCGCGCTCGGCGATCAGGCGCCCGAACGGCAGACGCAACCGACGCCCGACCACGATCGAGAGCCGGGCGTCACCGAGTCGCCGACCACGGCCACGATCCCGGGGCGCGGCGTCTCGACCGTCGCCGCCGGAGCGTCGGGATCGGCATCGGCGGCGGCCAGCCGGCCGTCACCCAGGATCCCGACGGCGGCGATGGCGGTGACACCGCCCATCGACGAGCCCACCAGGGCCACCCGGACGATGCCCCGCTCGCCCAGCCAGTCGAGCGCCCCGGCGACGTCCTCGACCTCCAGCAGCCCGAACGTCGTCGGCCCGTCGTCGGACCCGCCGTGGCCGCGGAAGTCGAGGCCCAGGACGCCCGCCGTTCGGCGCAGGAACGGTCCGTACTCCAGCAGGTCCGGCGTCGCCGACCCGCTGTAGCCGTGCAACAGCAGGATCGCCTCGCGAGGATCCGGGACCCAGCCGCCGTCCGGCTCGCCGATGGCGTCCCCCGCAGCGTCCGAGGGCAGCCAGCGTCCGGTCAGCCGGACGCCGTCACGGGACCGGAGACGGATGACCTCGCCGCCGAGCGCGTCGAGCGCGCCGGCCATCCCTGCCTCCTCGGGCAGCCGGCGTGGTGCGCGCGCGAGGCGCCGAGCGAGCGGGTCGAGCAGTGGGACGGCTGCCAAGACGCTACTCCGCGGGCAGCGAGGACATGCCCTTGTCGACGTAGCCGCCGATGGTGTCCGCCAGACGGGTGAACTCGGTCGGGATGATGAACTTGGTCGACGGGCTGGCTCCCAGCGCCTTGAGTGCCTCGAGGTACTGGAGCGCCATCGTCTTCTCGTCGATGCCGCGGGCGGCGGCGTAGATCCGCTCCAGGGCCTGGCTGAAGCCCTCGGCCCGCAGGATGGCGGCCTGCCGCTCGCCCTCCGCCTTGAGGATCTCCGACTGCTTCTGGCCCTCGGCGACGTTGATCGCCGACTGCCTGGCGCCCTCCGACTCGGTGATCACGGCGCGCCGCGTCCGCTCTGCCGAGAGCTGGCGGTTCATCGCGTCCTGGACATCACGCGGCGGCGTGATCTCCCGGATCTCGACCGTGGTGATCTTGCCACCCCAGCGCTCGGTGACCTCGTCGAGCTTCGTGCGCAGCACCTCGTTGATCTGCTCGCGCTTGGACAGCACGTCGTCGAGCAGGATGTCGCCGATCACCGCACGAAGGGTGGTGGTGGCGACGCCCTGCAGGGCGCCGGCGAAGTTGGCGACGTTGACGACGCTCTTGAGGGCGCCCGCGATGCGCCAGTAGATCAGGAAGTCGACGTTGATCGGCGCGTTGTCCTTGGTGATCGTGGTCTGGCTCGGGACCTCGATGAACTGCTCGCGCATGTCCACCTTCATCGGCCGGTCGATGATCGGGATCAGGAACCGCAGGCCCGGTCCGCGCACCATCTGCTCGTTCGTCCGGCCCAGCCGGAACACGACCATCTGCTCGTACTGCTGGACGATCCTGACCGACAGGTACAGCATCACCAGCGCCACGACGATGATGAACGCGAGGATCGCGAGTGTGGCGGCGAGCTCCATTGGTCTCCTCCGAGCTAGGCGTGGTCGCCGGTCGGCGCACCCGACGGCATGACGGACGTTGAGGGTTGGTCTGGGCTCTCGGGCCCGATCGGCTCGACGATAGCCGTCAGGCCGTCGAAGCCGACCAGGCGAACGGGGGCATCGCGATCGAGGGATCGGCCGTCGCGAGCCCGGGCGGACCACGTCTCGCCGGCCAGGTAGGCGGTTCCGCTCGGGGCCAGCGGCGCCTGGACGACGCCCACGGCCCCCAGCGCAACGGGCACGCCCACCGTCCCGACGCTGCCGGGCATGTTCCGCGTCCGAATCGCCGTCGTGACGATGAGCACCATGAACACACCGATCGTGGCCGTCATGGTGACGATCACGGGCAGCGCAACGCTGACATCCGGGCCAGTCGGGCTGAGCGGTGGCGTGTACAGGGCGGACAGGCCGAGGGCAAGGCAGACCAGCCCCCCGACGGTCAGCAGGCCGTGGCTGACGACGCTGACCTCGAGCACGAACAGGATCATCGCGAGGCCGATCAGCAGCAGGCCGGCGACGTTGAGCGGCAGGCTCTGCGAGCCGACGAACGCAAGGATGAGCGAGAGCGCCCCGAGCGTGCCGGTGACGAAGTTGGGGTTGATCAGCTCGTACACGAGACCGAGCGAGCCGACGGTGAACAGGACCGCCGCGATGTTGGGGTCGGAGAGCAGGTGCAGGAACCCCTGGAACGGGTTCATGTCGAGCGTGGTCGTGCCCGCTCCGGACAGATCGAGCGTCTCGGCCGCCCCGTTCACCGTGACCGAGGCACCGTTGGCGGCGGCCAGGACCGCGTCGAGGCTGCCGGCGATGCCGTCGACCGCACCCGCCGCCACGGCCGCGTTGGCCGAGTACGAGGCGGCGTCCCTGACGGTGCTCACCGCCCAGTCGACGGGCCGGCCGCGGGCCTCGGCGATCGACGTCATGTTGGCGATCGCATCGTTCTTGACCTTCAGACCCTCGGTGCCGGTGATGTCCTGCCCGCCGCTGCCCACCGGAGACGCCGCGCCGATGTTGGTGCCCGGCGCCATGTAGGCGAGGTTCGCCGCCATCGTGATGAACGTGCCGGCCGAGGCCGCCCGACCGCCTGAAGGAGCGACCCACACGATCACGGGTATCGGCGCGTCCAGGAAGGCGTGCGTGATCTGGCTCGTCGCATCGAGGCTGCCGCCCGGGGTGTTGAGGCGCACGATGACCGCGGGCGCGCCCTGGTCGGCCGCGGTCTTGATGCCGTCCGCGAGATAGCCGGCCATCACGTTGTCGACCACGCCCGTCGCGGTCAGCACGCCGACGTCGTTGCTGGCCGCCCGGGCGAGCCCGGAGACGCCGGCCAGCAGCACACCCAGCGCGAGGATCGAGCGGGCGGCGCGAGAGCGGAAGGCTTGCGAACGGATCATCATCGAATCCGCTGGGAGTATGGCACCCGTCCCAATGGCCGACCCCTGCCGCACAGCCTGACCGGAGGGGTCAGTGGGTCGCGTCCGGGGGCAGGGTCCCGGGTGAAGATCCCGCGTCGCCGGGCGAGCCGGTCAGCGCGTCGAACACGAGCCGACTCCACGTCTCCATCCCGTCGCGCACCGCCGCAACCTCAGCCGAGGTGGCGAAGGCGCCCTCGAGCTTGTTCGTTTCGCGGATCGCGACGGGACGGCCCGCCGCGTCCGCCTGGTACACGATCGCGACATGCACTGCGCCAACCGCCGTGGTGTCGTCGTTCAGCAACCCCACCGGCGCGAACGCCGGATCGAAGCCCGCCACCAGCTCCTCGTTCCACTCTCGCCGCAGCCCGCCGAGCACGTCCCGGTCGCCTGGGTTGAGGTGCCCGCCGACACCGATCGACCAGTGGTCGTGCAGCCTGGCGTCGCCGCCGGCCCGGGTACGGCGCATCAGAAACCACCGCTCCCCGTCGCGCAGGACCAGATACGGGATGACCTGCTTGTGGGACGGGTCGTCCTCGGCCAGCTCGCGGGCCACGAACCGGCCCTCTCGGGTGATCGTCTCGAGCGCGGCGGCCACCCCGTCACGACGCAGGCCGAGCCAGCCGCCGCCGGGCATGATCGATGCCCGAGACACCACCAGCACGCGCTCCGCGGGATCGGCCACGTCAGCGCTCCAGCATCGACCTGGCGGCGGTCAGGCGATCGCGGACACCCGCGCGATCGGGCCCGTCCGGTCGCTCCAGGTCCGCCAGCCACTCGTCGATCACGGCCCGCAGGTCGCGCAACCGGCGCGCGATGGCGGGTGCGTTGGTGGTGGCGATCCCCGTCCCCATGTCCACGTCGCCGCGCGCCAGACGGGTCATGCCCTCCCAGCCGCCCGCCGCGAGCTGAGCCGCCTGGGCCCAGTCGACCCGCGGTCGATCCGGCCGGCCGGCGACTGCCTCGACAAGGGCCGCGGAAAGGACCAGCGGCAGATGGCTGATCGCCGCGACGGCGGCATCGTGATCGGCCGCGCCCATCCGCACGACGCGCGCGCCGCAGGCACCCACAACCGCCTCGACACGGCCGACCGCCGCAACGTCGGAGGACGGCACAAGCACCCACGGCCGCCCCTGGAACAGCTTCGCATCAGCGGCCCCAAAGCCGCTCGTCTCGCGGCCCGCCATCGGATGCCCACCCACGAACCGCAGCGCCAGCGTCCCTGCGAGATCGACGATGGCCCCCTTGGTGCTGGCCACGTCGGTGATGACGGTGTCGGGTCCCTGCGAGCCGCGCAGCGAACCGGCGAGGTCCCGAAGCAGGCCTTGGCAGGCGATTGGTGGCGCCGCAAGCACGATGAGATCGGCACCCTCGACGGCTTCGCCGGGTGTCGCAGCGACCGCATCCAGGACTCCCGCCTCGCGAGCGACGCGGGGTCCGGAGCCACCCGGCGTCCAGGCCGTCAGGTGCCACTCGGTCCCCGTGCCCGACGCCTCGCGGAGGGCCCGGGCGATGGAGCCACCGACGAGTCCGAGCCCGAGGAAGGCGGTCCGCATCAGGGCGTGACCCAGCCTCCGCGCTCGCCCCGTCGGCGGCGTCCGACCCGGCGCTCGGCGACCCGGCGCTCGGCGACGGCCGGCGGCGCGCCCGGGACGTCGGGCGGGTTCAGCCGCCGGCTGTGCTGCCGCCGGTCGGTGAGGCGCCGCTCGTTGTCCATGTACGCGCCGCAGCGAGGGCAGCGGCGCTCCTCCGCGAACAGCGCGTCGAGCGGTGCGACCGTGTAGACCTGGCGGCCGCAGGTGCGGCAGACGAGCTTCGGCACCTGCTCATCGTAACCGTCGGAGGGAGCGTTCCCCACCCCGAATCCGATCGGCCGGTCATCTCGGCCGAACCGTCAGCCGGTCGTCTCGGCCGATCGGCGGCCCTCGACCCCATCGACAGGGGCCGGGGACCCGGTCAGCCGACCAGCGGCAGGTCAGCCAGCGCCGCCGCCACCTTCTCGGTCGGGTACTCGTAATCCTCGAGCTTGCCCTGGAGATACCGCTCGTACGCCGACAGGTCGAAGTGGCCGTGACCGGACAGGTTGAACACGATGACCCGCGGCTCGCCGGCCTCCCTGGCCGCCAGGGCCTCGTCGACAGCTACCCGGATGGCATGCGTGCTCTCGGGGGCGGGCAGGATGCCCTCGGTGCGCGCAAACTGCACGCCAACCTCGAAGCAGGCCCGCTGGTGGACGCTGCGGGCCTCGATGACCCCCTGGTCCTTGAGCAGCGAGACCAGCGGGGCCATGCCGTGATAACGCAGCCCGCCCGCGTGGATCGGCTCGGGGATGAACTCGCTGCCCAGCGTGTACATCTTGACGATGGGCGCCATGTGTCCCGTGTCGCCGAAGTCGTACGCGTACACACCACGGGTCATCGACGGCGCCGCCTCGGGCTCGGCGGCGATGACCCGGTACTTGGCCTCGCCGCGCAGCATCCGCCCGATGAACGGCAGCGCGAAGCCGCCGAAGTTCGAGCCGCCGCCGGCACAGGCGATGAGCACGTCGGGTTCCTCGCCGGCCATCGCCATCTGCTCGATGACCTCCTGCCCGATCACCGTCTGGTGGAGCAGGACGTGATTGAGCACCGAGCCCAGCGAGTACCTGGTGTCGTCGCGGGTGACGGCGTCTTCCACGGCCTCGCTGATCGCCATCCCCAGCGATCCGGGCGAATCCGGCGTCGAGGCCAGGACCGCGCGCCCGTAGTTCGTGTCGGGGCTCGGGCTGGGGACGACGGACGCCCCATACGTCTCCATCAGGATCCGCCGGTACGGCTTCTGGTCGTAGCTCGCCCGGACCATGTAGACCTTGACCTCGAGCCCGAACACGGCGCCGGCCAGCGCGAGAGCGCTCCCCCACTGCCCCGCCCCGGTCTCGGTCGCCAGGCGCTTGACCCCCGCTTCCTTGTTGTAGAAGGCCTGCGCCAGCGCCGTGTTGGGCTTGTGGCTCCCCGCCGGGCTCACGCCCTCGTGCTTGTAGTAGATGTGGGCCGGCGTATCGAGCGCCTTCTCCAGGCGGCGGGCGCGGTGCAGCGGGGTCGGCCGGTAGAGCGTGTAGGCGTCCCGGACCGGGCCCGGGATCTCGATGTCGCGCTCCGTGCTGACCTCCTGGAGGATGAGCGCCATCGGGAACAGCGGTGCGAGGTCGTCGGGACCGATCGGCTGCTTGGTGACGGGGTGGAGGGGCGGTGGCAGCGGCACCGGCAGATCGGCGGCGACGTTGTACCAGGTCCGCGGGATCCGGTCCTCGTCGAGCAGGAACTTGGTCCGCTGGGAAAGGACGTTGGCCATCGCGGGGATCCTCCGGGGCATCTCGGGGCTGAACGCGTCACCGAGCGTACCGCATCGTGGTTGTGCGCGACTGCGCGTGCCATCAGGGACTTTCGGACGCAACCCCACGCGCGCCGGTATGGCTGCCCGCTACCCCCGGAGCGCGAGCGTCTCGAGCGCCTCGTAGCGGGGCGGGCCGCCGCCCAGATGGCTGCGATACAGGACAAGCTGCTCGGCTCGGAAGTCGGCTCGCCACTCGGCGGCCGCCGCCCGCAGGCCGTCGGCCGCGGCGAGCGCGTCCACCGAAGATGCCGCGTCCGTCCGGGCCACTGTCAGGTGCGGCCGGAACGGCCGCGTCTCCGGTGGCCAGCCCAACGGGATCAACCCAGCATCCAGGTCCAGGGCGGCCGCCGCCAGCTCATCGGCCCCCTGCCGGATCCCGATCCACAGGGCCCTCGGCCGGCGATCGGGCGGGAACGAGCCGACACTCGTCAGGGTCACGTCGAACGGGCTCGTACCGTCGGCCACCACGGTCATCGCCGCGGTCACGGCCGGCACGAGGTCAGGACTCGTGGCACCCAGGAACCGAAGCGTGAGGTGGAGATTCTCGGTTCGCACCCAGCGCGCGGCCCGCCCGCCGGCGCCGTCTCGCGCGGCCTCGATCAGGTGGCGGCAGGCCTCCAGCGCCAATGGCGGCACGGGAACCGCAACGAACAGCCGAAGCGCCGGGTCACCCATCCTGCTCGTGGCGGAAGCGGCCTCGGTCGATCGTCAGCAGCTCCAGCGCACGGTCGCGGTCACGCCACCCCACCATGTCGACCTCCTTGTTCTCGAGCAGCTTGTAGGTCTCGAAGAAGTGTTCGATCTCGACCAGGCGGTGGGGGCGCATCTGGTCGAGCCGCTCGATGTGCTGCTGGTTCGGGTCGCCCATCGCGACACACAGGACCTTGAAGTCGAACCCCTTCTCGTCGCGCATCTCGAGGCCACCGACGGGACGCGCCCACACGTGGCAGCCGGTGAACGTCGGCTCGTCGATGATCAGCAGCGCGTCGGTGTGGTCGCCGTCGTCGGCACGGGTGCCCTCGATGAACCCGTAGTCGAAGTTGTAGAACACGGCCGACGACAGCACGCGGTCCAGCCGGAACACGCCGGCCACCTCGTCGAACTCGTACTTGTTGCGGCTCCCGCGCGGGATCTCGACCACGATCTCCACGACGGACGGGAAGGCGTCGGCATGCAGGCTGCTCATGACCGAACTCTACAGGGGGGCAGCGCCGGCCACCGGATCCCGGGCACCGAACAGGCCGACCGACGGCTCGTGAGGGCTTCGCCTCAGGCGTCGGAGGGTCAATCGTTGTACAGACGCTCCTCGATCAGCTTCTCCTGGACCGTCCGTCCGTTGGGATCGAAGCAGGAAAACTCGAAGTGCTTCTCGAACTCAAGGTCGACCGCGTCCTGGCCGCCGCGGTTCTTCTCCACCGACACGATCACCCAGTCCCGGAAGCGCTGCGCCTGGTACGGGTTGAACTCGATGTTGACCTTGGCGACGATCTGGTACTTCTCGTTGAGGATCAGGATGATGTCGGCCTCGTAGTTGATCGCCGACGAGCCGCGCAGGTGGTAGTTGCGCAGACGTGAGGCCTTGAGGCCCTCCTTGTCGGCCGCGACGATGGCGATCATCGGCACATCCTCGGACAGCGCGATGTCCTTGAGGCCGTTGATCACATAGGTGACCTTCTCGGATTCGTTGGCCGGCTCGGGAATGACCGGGACCTTCTGCATGTAGTCGACGACCACCATCAGCCGGCGGTCGCCCGACAGCTCCCGGTGCTGGCGGATCAGCTCCCGAATGCCACCGATGGTGCTGGCGGTCTGGCTGCCGCGAAGCAGGAACAGGTTCTGCCCGTAGCGGGCGATTCGGTCGAGCGATGGGCGCAGGCGGGGATTGGCGGCCAGTGCGGCGGCGTCGCCGCCCTCGGCCATCCAGGTGCCGAGAATCTCCTTGCGCACGTCCTGGATCTTGATCGCGCCGGTCTTGTGGGGCAGATGGGCGAGCGCGGACTCGGCGGCGATCAGCCGGTTGAGCAGGTACAGCTCGTCGTGCTCGAAGCAGATGTACAGGACGTTTGCCTGGCCGCCCGAGGCGACGTTGCGCGCCATCTGGAGGGCCATCGTGGTCTTGCCGGTGCCCTGGGCTCCCCCGATGAGGAGCAGCTCACCCGCCCGGAGACCGGTCCCGATCGTCTTGTCCAGCGGCGTGAACCCCAGCGGGACCGGCTGGTACTCGCCCACCCGGCCTGTGGTCACCTTGTCGTTGAGGTCGACGAGCACGTCGATCGCCGATCGCGGCGTCATGCTCCCGTTGGGCCCGTCGAGCCTCCAGGTGGCCCTGGATTCCCCCGTCTCGGTCGTCACGTGCTTCCGTCCTCCGCCAGCAATACCGTGGGTGCATCCTAGCACCGGGATTTCAGCCCGCAGCCACCCGACCTGCCCCCGCCCGGGCGCCGAAGGTACCGGGTGGCCGCTGGGGCCCAACGGCCATCACCGGGTCACATGGTGAGGCCGGCGAGCTCGTCCCACAGGCGCACGATCACCCGTGTCCCGCGCTCGAAGTTGTCCACCTGGAGCCATTCGTTCGGCGCATGCGCGTTGCAGGCGGGCTGGAAGAACCCGAGCAGCACGACCGGCAACCCCAGCGTGTGATCGAACGCCGAGGTCACCGGGATCGAGCCCCCCTCCCGGATGTAGACGGGATCGACGCCGTAGACTGCCCGCAGCGAGCGCGCGGCCGCCTGCGTCGCCGGGTGATCGATCGGCGTGAGGCTCGGCTCGCCGCCATGGATGAAGCTGGTCGTCACCGTGACGCCGGGGGGCGCGATCTGGGCGACGAAGTCCCGCAGCGCCTCGAACACGCGGCGCGGGTCCTGGTTGGCGACCAGCCGCGTGGAGACCTTGGCGTGCGCATGCGCCGGGATGATGGTCTTGGCACCCTCGCCCTGGAACCCGCTCCACATCCCGTTGACGTCGAGCGTGGGTCGGGCTGTCTTGCGCTCGAGCACCGTCCAGCCCGTCTCGCCGACCAGGGCCGAGACGGGGATCCCGGCCCGGAACGCCTCCTCGTCGAACGGCAGCGCCGCCATCTCGTCGCGCTCCTCGGCCGTCAGCGCGACGACGTCCTCGTAGAAGCCGGGGATCCGGATCCGTCCGTCAGGGCCCTTGAGGGCGGCAATGATGCCGGCCAGGGCGTTGGCCGGGTTCGCCACCGCGCCGCCGTACATGCCGGAGTGGAGATCGACGGGAGACAGCTCGACGTCGATCTGCGCGTACATGATCCCGCGCAGGCCGACCGTGATCGCCGGCAGGTTGCCCTCGAAGAACCCTGTGTCGCTGATCACGGCCACGTCCGCTGCGAGTCGCTCGCGATTGCCGCTGATCCAGGCGTACAGGCTGTCCGAGCCGTACTCCTCCTCGCCCTCGAACACGAAGGTCAGGTTGACCGCCGGCGCCCGACCAACGGCCCGCAGCGCCTCGAGCGCCGACAGGTGCATCACGATGTGCCCCTTGTCGTCGGCAACGCCGCGACCCACGAACCGGTCGTCGCGCAGGAAGGGCTCGAACGGCGTTGTCTCCCACAGCTCCAGTGGATCGGCCGGCTGCACGTCGTAGTGGCAGTAGAGCAGGATCGTCGGCGCGCCCGGTGCTTCGTGGATGCGCCCGTACACGATCGGGTGCATCGCGGTCGGACAGACCTCGACGTCGGTGGCGCCCACGTGGCGCAGGCGATCCGCCACCCATTCGGCCGCCCGAACCATGTCCGGTGCGTGCTCGGGCAGGGCGGAGATGCTTGGGATCCTGGCGAGCTCGAGCAGTGCATCCTCCCGCGCCTCCCGCGCCTCCCGGAGGGCGGCCTCGATGGCCGGGTCGATCGGAGACGGCTCGGGAGTGGTATCAACGTCGGTCATCGGATCTCCGTGGTCGTGCGGGCGTATGCCCGATCGTAGCGTGCGCACGGCGCCGGGCGGGCGTTACGGCGCGGGCCCAATGAAGAAGGGCGGACCGTGCGGTCCGCCCTTTCCGTTGAGCCTTCGTGAGGCCGACGCAACGCTCCTGCGAAGCCTCGGTCCAACGATCTCACGCCGGCTGCGGCGAGGGGTTGGGCGCCGGGGCGGTTGGTCCGGACGGCGCCCCCGGGTCGGTTCCAGGCTCGATCACGCGCGGGATGCCCGCCTGCCCGGTCGGCTTTGGAGGCAGGTCGTCGAACAGCTTCTCGAACTCGTCACCGTCGACCGTCTCCTCGGCGATCAGCTTCTCGGCCAGCCGGTCCAGGCGGTCGCGGTACGCCGTCAGGACCTCGGTCGCGCGGTCGTACGCCCGATCGACGATCGCGCGCACCTCCTCGTCGATCTGCCGCGCGACATCGTCCGAGTAGTTGCGCTGCTCGCCGATCTCACGACCCAGGAACACAAGCTCGTCGCGCTTGCCGAACGACAGCGGTCCGAGCTTGTCGCTCATGCCGAACTCGGTGACCATCTTGCGAGCCAGGCTGGTCGCCTTCTCGATGTCGTTGCTGGCGCCGGTTGTCGTGTCGCCGAACACCAGCCGCTCGGAGACGTTGCCACCGAGCAGGCCGGCGATCTTGTCCTCGAACTCGGTCTTGCTCTGGAGATACCGGTCCTCGGTGGGCAGGGCCATCGTGTAGCCGAGCGCCATCCCCCGACTGATGATCGTCACCTTGCTCACCGGATCGCACTTGGGCAGGATCCGCTGCACGACGGCGTGACCACCCTCGTGGTAGGCGATGATCTTCTTCTCCTCGTCGGAGATGATGCGGCTCTTGCGCTCCGGGCCGGCGACGATGCGCTCGAGGGCCTCGGAGAACTCGTTCATCCCGATGACCTTCTTGTTCCGTCGCGCGGACAGGATGGCCGCCTCGTTGACGAGGTTGGCGAGATCCGCGCCCGAGAATCCCGGTGACTGGCGGGCGATCTCGTCGACCTTGATGCCCTTGTCGAGAGGCTTGCCCTTGGTATGGACCTTGAGGATCGCGACGCGACCCTTCATGTCCGGGCGGTCGAGGATGACCTGGCGATCGAAGCGGCCGGGCCGCAGCAGCGCCGGGTCGAGCACGTCGGGCCGGTTGGTGGCGGCGACCACGATCACGTTGGTGTTGGTGTCGAAACCGTCCATCTCGACCAGGATCTGGTTGAGCGTCTGCTCGCGCTCGTCGTGCGATCCGCCCAGGCCGGCGCCCCGCTGACGGCCGACGGCGTCGATCTCGTCCACGAACACGATGCACGGGCTGTTGCGCTTGGCCTGGTCGAACAGGTCGCGCACGCGGCTGGCGCCGACGCCCACGAACATCTCGACGAACTCGGAGCCCGAGATGCTGAAGAACGGCACGCCGGCCTCACCGGCGACCGCACGGGCCATCAGCGTCTTGCCAGTGCCCGGAGGGCCGACGAGCAGCACGCCGCGCGGGATGCGTGCGCCCAGGGAGTTGAACTTCTCGGGGTACTTGAGGAACTCCACCACCTCCTGAAGCTCCGTCTTGGCCTCGTCCACGCCGGCGACATCGGCGAAGGTGACCACGGTCTTGTTGCCCAGGAACATCCGGGCCCGGCTCTTGCCGAACGACAGGGCCTGGTTGTTGGTCCCCTGAGCCTGGCGCATCATGAAGAAGATGAAGCCGCCGATCACGAGCAGCGGCAACAGCCCCGTCAGCAGCAGCCCGATCCAGGAATTGTCGGAGGTGGGCTTCTTGCTGTAGGCGTCCTTCGACAGCGTGTAGCCGCCCTGCTGGGCCGCCTGCTGCATGTCGCTGAACACGTTGCCGGTGATCGAGTTGGGCACGACCACCTGGTATACCGAGCCGTCCTTCTTGGTGACGTTGAGCGTCTCGCCGTCCTGCACCACGGTGGCGACCTGATTCGCCTTGACGTCGCTGTAGAAGGTCGAGTACCCCACCGTGGGCTGCGACGACGAGGAGTTGACCACGGTGAGAAGCAGCGCGATCGTGCCCGCCACCAAGACGAGCATCACGATCCCGTTGCGCAGGAATTTCGCGTTCAAACGGAGCGCCTCCGTGTCCAGAGCCGGTTGCGATCCGGCCGGGCGAGTATAGCGCCGGGGTCCGGGGGGTCCCGGAATGGCAGTGCAGCGACCCTATCAGGAGCGTGCGACGTTGTCCGGGACCGGCGGCGATCGTGGGATTGAATTGCGGTTCAGGAATCGCAAGCCAACCGCGCGGGCGTTCAGGGCTCGCGGTTGTACCAGACGCCGCCCGGGCCGTCGTAGGTGGCGCCCTCACCCCAGATGGCGATCGAGCTTCCGGCCGACGAGATCGCGAGCTCCCCGCAGTCGCCGTACGGCTCGGACAGGCATGGGACTGCGGATGACGGAACATCGGGCCGACCTCGCGATGCCATCAGGTGCCCGCCGGCCTGGTGCCTGCCGGCGCTCACGGATGACCAACCGGCACGTCAACCACACATCCCGGATGACCGAACGCCCAGGCCGGGCCTGGGCGTTCATCGTCGTCTGGTAGCGGAGGGCGGATTCGAACCACCGACCAAGGGCTTATGAGTCCCCTGCTCTACCACTGAGCTACTCCGCCGTGGGGCGCCGATTCTACCGACAGCCCGACGGGATCGCCAACAATGCGTCTCGCCAACAATGCGCCAAGCGCAGCCCGCTCGTCGCATCGCTGCTCGTGACCCAACCCTCGGTCCCAATCCCTGCAGCTGCTAGCCGGCGACCGGCGCAGGGTCACGTCCGAGCGACCGATGGACGGGCACGGGGACCGCAGCGCGAACTTCGGGATTGAGTCGACGCGGCCGAACCGGGACAATGTTCGGCGCGCCGCCACGAGCGCCACCCGGGGAGAGGGATCAATGTCGAGCGAACCGCCGAAGCCAGGAGCGGTCCCGGGCTGGGACCAGCAACCCGCCGATCAGCCTGCGCCGACTGAGCCTCAGGCTCCCGCCCCCGGCCCGGAGGCGCCCGGATCGCAGTCCGGCGCGATCCCCGGCTGGGGTGCGCAGCCGGCCCCCGCGCAGCCGGCCCCCGCGCAACCCGCGAGCCCCGGGTGGGGTGCGCAGCCGGCACCGAACCCGCAGCAGGCTCCGACGGCCGACCAGCCGCAGGCTCCCGTGCCCGCGCCCCCCGCGACGCCGCCACCCACGACGCCGCCACCCGGCACCGGCTGGGGTGCCGCCCCACCGGCGGCGTCCCCCGGTCAGCCGGCCGGTGGCTGGGGAGGTCCACCCTCGGGACCCCAGCCCATGGGGGGCGGCGCACCACCAGGCGCCTGGAACCCGCAGCCAGCCGCGCCATCGAGCAGCAACGGCTGCCTTCGGGCCTGCCTGATCGTCGCGGTGATCGGGATCGTCCTGGTCGCCCTGATCGCGATCGCCTTCGTGTTCTTCGTCAATCGCGTGGCCGAATCGGTGGGCGTGAACTCCGACGGCAGCATCGGCACCCCCTGCGCGATCATCTCCGACAGCGACCTGTCGTCGGCCCTGGGGTCCAACGCATCGGCCATCGAGCTCAGCGGCTTCTTTGACGCCACGATCGGCCTCGTCCTCGACAAGCGCGTGCTGCCCGACGCCCAGGATTGCTGGATCACGTCGGACGGCACGAGCCCGGTCGGTCGGATCGCGCGCTACGAGGGCAGCGACGCCGCGGAGGTGTTCCAGCAGGAACGCCAGAACGCGGCCCCAACCTCGCAGGGCCAGGGGAACGGCGTGTCCGTGGAGAGCAGCGGCTACTTCGCGGGTGACGTCAGCGGGCTCGGCGACGAGGCGTTCTGCACCGGGCTCTCACCGGCGATCCAGGCAGGCGTCCTGGTTCGCCAGGGCAGCACGCTGGTCTACGTCAGCCTCAGCGGACCCTCGGACGGGAGCGTTCCGGACATGGGCACGACGGCCGACGGCGTGATCACCGCGCCCTCGATCTGCGCGACCGCCCAGGACGTCGCCCGGAAGATCCTGCACTAGCTGAGCTGCCAGGACCTCAGCCGAAGAGCAGGCTGCCGGTCCCGACGGCGAGCAGCAGGAACAGGAACCGGACGATCCAGGCGAGCCAGCTTGCGCCCGGATCGGCGATCGCCCGCGGCGCGACCACCAACGCCGTGTACATCACCGCGACCACGCCCACGACCAGCGGCAGGAACGCGCTCGCCTCCGGTGGCGCGCCACCGGTCAGCATGCCGCGAACGACGTCGGACAGGCCGCTCCCCATCAGCTGATCGAAGGAACCGGCGGCGAGGATCGCCATCGGCGTGACGAGCGCGCGGCGGGCGACGACGGGCAGCACCGGCAGGTGCGCGTACGCGAGCACGCTGACCATCACCACCAGCACCGTCAGCACGATGACCGGACCGCCATCGAGGCCAAGCCCAGGCAGGGTCACGGTGGCCACGATGCCCATCCCGGCCACCAGCGGAAACCTCGCCCAGCCCTCGAGCGTGAGCTCGCCGTCTCCGAGCGGCGCTCGCTCACCGGTCCCGCGGGTGCACAGGCAGATCAGGACACCCACGATCGCGACGAGGCCGAACAGGCCGGTGAGCGGGGTCGGGGTGCCAGGGTTGACGAGCGCATCGCCGCCTGACCCCGTGAACGCGGCCATGAGCGGGATGGCGATCAACCCGACCGCGGCCATCAGCAGGTCCTCGGCGCGCAGCCAGCGCCCGAGGCGGCGAGCGAGCGGGGTCGCACCCGGGGCGCCGCTGGGCGGCGGGTCGGGCGTCTGCTGCGGGTCGGAGATGCTCATGCCCAAGGGACCGGACCTGGCTCGGCTGTCCGCCCGACGCACGCGTGATACAGCGTCGAGGTCCCGCGTCCGGGCCGCTCGCACCGGTGCCGCTCGCACCGGTGCCGCTCGCACAGGGGACGGTCGCACAGGGCCCGCTCGTGCGCCGCCAGGGATCGCGCGGCCGGGATGAGGGTCCGCAGGCCGGGGCGGCGCTCAGTGGGCCGGGACGGCATCCGCCGACCCGAACAGCACCCGTAGCCAGGACTCGAGCGGCGTGGACCGCTCCACGACCGCACCCAGCTTGCCGGATGCCGAGCCGGGTGCATCGGCGGGCAGGGGCGGCGCGTCATCGGCGAGGATGAACGGGATCTCGCGGGTGGTGCCCAGGCGGTACCCGCGTGCCTGCTGCTCGATGTACGCCTGGCGCTGGATCAGGTCCTTCTCATTGGTGAGCGCGACGATCTCCGCCTGCAGCGCCGCATTGGATTCCCGCATCGCATCCGCCCGGCCGGCGGCCTCGCTTGCCTCGCCCACCTGGCGGGCAAACAGCAGGATGATCCACGCGGCAACCACTGCGCCCACCAGCAGCCCGATCCTGCGGCGCGTGAGCCCCGCAACCGGGAGGTCCGACAGGGACCCCATCGCGGCGGTCGCCGCCGGGCTTGAGCGCGCCTGCGGACCCGGCGCCGGCTCGTTGCTTCGCCGGCCTGCGCGAAGCGGGCTCGGGCTCAGGCTCGGGGTCGGCGGCGGACTGGCGGGCCGGGGATCGCGACATCGGGCCGAGGGTAGCTTCGCCGGATTCGGCTGTCAACCTGCATTCGGACCGAGCGTCCGCGGGGGCGGGCCGATGGGGTCTGCCCTGCGGCGCCCGTGCTCACTCCGGCTCGGGGCCATTCGTGACATCCGAGCTGTCACGGAACCTTGCGATCCTGCCGTAGACTGGCGTCGAAATCGATCATCCGTTCGAAATCGCAGCCGACGGAGAACGCATGCGCACCTACGCTCCTGCGCCCACAAGGACGGTCCTGGAGCGGATGCTCGAGGAGCCCTCGCTCGCGAGGGGGGTCGTCCACCACGAGATCCGTGAGGCACGTCCGCCGATGCACGCGGACTGGCCCGGCTGGCTGGACTCGCGGATCCGCGGCGGCCTCGCAAGGCGGGGAATCGAGCGCCCGTACGTCCACCAGGCGGAGGCGATCGACGCCGTTCATGCGGGTCGCGACGTCGTGGTGGTGACGCCCACAGCCTCGGGCAAGTCGCTGTGCTACACGGTGCCCGTGCTCCAGGCGCTCGCCGAGGACCCATCCGCTCGCGCCCTGTTCCTGTTCCCCACCAAGGCGCTCGGCCAGGACCAGGTGGCCGAGCTCTCGGAGCTGGTTCGCGACGCCGGGTTGCAGGTCTCGTCGGCCTGCTACGACGGCGACACCCCTGCGCCCATCCGGTCGGCGATCCGGAAGGCCGGCCAGGTGGTGGTCACCAACCCGGACATGCTCCACTCGGCGATCCTCCCCCACCACACCAAGTGGTTCCAGCTGTTCGAGCAGCTGCGGGTGATCGTGGTGGACGAGCTGCACACGTACCGGGGCGTGTTCGGCAGCCACGTCGCCAACGTCCTCCGCCGGCTGCTTCGACTGTGCGCCCATTACGGGAGCAACCCCGTGATCGTGTGCTGCTCGGCGACCATCGGCAACCCGGGTGAGCTTGCCGAGCTGCTGACCGGGACGACCGAGCGCAGGTGATCGATCGCAACGGTGCGCCCGCCGGCGAGAAGCACCTGCTGCTGGTCGATCCGCCGGTCCTCGACGGCGCCACGGGCGCCCGCGGGCTCCGCGATGACGCTGGCGGAGCGGTGGGCGCTCCCGTTCCTGCGGGCCGGACGCCAGACCGTCGTCTTCGGCCGCTCGCGGGTGGCGGTCGAGATCATGCTGTCCAACCTGCGCGAGCGCGCTGCGTCAGGACCTCGGGCCCCGCACGCGGCTGCGTGGCTACCGTGGCGGCTACCTGCCGACCGAGCGCCGCGATCGATCGAACGGGGCCTCCGCGATGGCGAGGTCCTGGGTGTGGTCAGCACCAACGCGCTCGAGCTGGGGGTCGACATCGGTCGCCTGGATGTCGCGGTCCTGGCCGGCTACCCGGGCTCCATCGCCGGCACCTGGCAGCAGATGGGTCGCGCGGGGCGCCGGGGCGACGTCAGCGTCGCGGTCCTGGTCGCCTCCCCCGCCCCGGTGGACCAGTACGTGATCCACCATCCCGAGTTCGTGCTCGGCGGCCGGCCCGAGGAGGCGCGGCTGGACCCGGACAACCTCCACGTCCTGCTCGCGCACCTTCGGGCGGCAACCTTCGAGCTGCCGTTCGAGCCCGGCGAGACGTTCGGTCCCGGGCCGGCCGACGAGCTGCTGGCGTTTCTCGGCGAAGGCGGCCAGGTCCGCCAGGCGGATGACGGGCGCTGGTACTGGAGCTCGGAGAACTTCCCGGCGTCCGAGGTCTCGCTGCGCGCCGCGGCACCCGAGAACGTCGTGATCATCGACACCACGCCGGACCGTCCACGGGTGCTGGGCGAGGTGGACCTGTTCTCGGCCCAGGTGCTGGTCCACGAGCACGCGATCTACATGCACGAGTCGGCCCAGTACCACGTGGACCGGCTCGAGTGGGGCGAGCGCAAGGCCTACGTCCACCGGATCGACGCCGACCACTACACCTACGCCAACCGGGCGGTCACCCTCAAGCCGCTCGACGTGTTCGCCAGCGCGCCCGTCACCGGAGGCTCGCGGGTCCACGGCGAGGTGATGGTCGCGAGCCTGGTCACGCTCTACAAGAAGCTCAAGTTCGTCACCGACGAGAACGTGGGCTGGGGGCCGATCGACCTGCCGGAGATCGAGCTCCAGACGACCGCATACTGGCTGACGGCCGAGGGAGCCGGCGCCGGCTGGCGCCGCGACGAGCTCGACGTGGCGTTGATCGGGGCCGGACGGGCGATCCAGGCCGTCTCCGCCGTCCTGCTGATGGTCGATCCGCGGGACCTCGGCCTCGTGTCCCAGGTCCGCTCGCCGCACCACGAGGCACCCACGATCTACTTGTATGAGGCCATGCCCGGTGGCGTCGGCCTGTCGGAGCGGCTGTTCGCGCGGCACGACGAGCTGATCGCCGGCGCGGCGGAGCTGATCCGGGCCTGCCCCTGTGACGCCGGATGCCCCGCCTGCACGGGCCCGCGGCTGGAGCCCGACGTGGACGGCAAGGCGCTCGCGCTTCGCCTGCTCGATGCCCTCGACGCGCCGGTGGCCGGCGACACCAGGCCTGCGAGCGCTCGCTCCGTCCGGGCAGCGGTCGCATGACGGCTGAGTCCGCGACCACCGTCAGCCGCGAGCGCCGGCTCGCGAACCTGCGGGCGACGCTGGCTCGTTCGGGCGGTGCCGCCCTCGGCCCCAATCAGCCGCCGGCCCGCGCGCCGCTCGCCGGCCGGCGCAGCCCGCTCCTGGCAGCTCGGCTGGCGGCGGCGCTGGGAGCGGAGGTTGACGAGACCCCGTCCGGTCTGCTGGTGCGAAGGGTCGTGGACCCGATCCCCATCCCGATCGACCGACCACGCCTGGCGCGGCTGCCCGGCCAGCCCCCGCCCCGCGCGCCGCTGGTCTGCCTCGACACCGAGACCACCGGCCTCGCGACGGCGGCCGGAACGCTCGCGTTCCTGGTCGGGCTCGCGCGTTGGGAGGGCGACGCATTCGAGCAGGTCCAGCTGCTCCTGCCCGACTATGCCGACGAGCCGGCCCTGCTCGCCCAGATCGAGGCGTGGGTCACGCCCGATGCCTGGCTGGTCAGCTACAACGGGCGCGGGTTCGACTGGCCGCTGATCGAGGCTCGCTTTCGCCTGGCCGGGCGGCCGGCGCCGCCCCACGCCGGACACCTCGACCTGCTGCCGTTCGTGCGCCGGGTGTTCCGTCACCGGATGGACGACGCCCGCCTCCACAGCGTCGAGACCGAGCTGCTCGGAGTCACCCGAGCGGGCGACGTCGCGGGCTGGGAGATCCCGTCCATCTACCTCGACGTGCTGCGCGGGGGACCGGTGGAGCCGCTCGCCGGCGTCGTGGTCCATAACGAGCGCGACGTTCGATCGCTGGGCCTCCTGCTCGCGCTGATCGAGCGCCGCTACGGCGATCGGTCCGGCCGCCAGGGCGCTCCCCGTGGCGATCTGGTGGGGCTCGCCCGGGCCTACGGCCGCGAGCGGCGGCACGCGGAAGCCCTCGAATGCCTCGACGACGCGATGGCGTCCGCGGGCCCGGTGCGGGATCCGTTCGGCCGGTCGCCGGTGGCTCCGGAGAGCCGCCAAAGGCTTGTCGCCGAGCGTGAGCCATGGTGGGCACCGCGGCAGCGGCCGCACTTCGGAGGGCGCCCACCGGCGACCGGATGGCGCGGCGAGCTCGCCAATGGGCGCGGTGGTCCACTGGGTCCGTCCCCCACGGCCGGGGCCTGGGACGTCGGCTGGCGCTGGACCGACGAGCGGGTCGCCGCCGACAGGGCGCGCGTGTTGCGGCGGCTTGGTCGCTGGGTGGAGGCGACGGAGGCGTGGCAGACGGCCGCGGCCGCCGGAGGCCCGCTGGGCGCGATCGCGTGGATCGAGGTCGCCAAGCTGCGAGAGCATCAGCTCGCCGATGCCGCAGGCGCGCTGGCCGCGACCCGCGCGGCCTCGCTGGTGCTGGAGCGGTCCCGGCTGCTGGGACGACCACATCCGAGGCTGGAGGCCGATCTCTCCCGGCGGAGTCGGCGGCTCGCCGCGCGGCTGGGCCGCTCGGCGGCGCCGGTCAGCCGAGGTAGTGGCCGGCCGCCTCCAGGAACCGGTCCGCGATGGACTCGATCTGCGACGCGCCATCCCGGATCGTGACGCCGAACGCCGACCCGAGATTGGGATCCGCGACGCCGATCCCGATCGACATCGAGCGACCTACGATGTCCTCCGTCCGGGGCAGCATGCCCGGGCGGTACTCGATCGGCTCCGGGTAGAACTGGGCGCAGTCGAACGGGCAGCCCTTGCCCGAAGCGGTCCTCCGGGCGAGCAGGTGCTCCATCTGCGTGTAGATGTGCCAGCCGGAGTCGGCAAGGACCCTCGACCCGAGCTCGCGGCTGAGGCCCCGCGCGATCTCCGTCGTGGGGAGCTGCACCACCAGATGCGTCGCGATGTCGCCATCGGGATCTGGCAACACGCGGAACCGGACACCCGGCTGCTCCGCGATCAGGCTCTTCAGCCGGTTCTTGTTGGCGCGCAGCGTCGACAGGATGGTCTCGAGCCGCCGGAACTGGGCGAGGAGCACGGCACCAGACAGCTCGGTCATCCGGAAGTTCAGACCGAGCATCGAGCGCGATCCGACCTCGACGCCGTTGCGCAGCGGCAGGTGCCCCTGATCGTGGAAGGCGAACAGCCGGCGGTACAGGTCCTCGTCGTCGGTGACCGCCATGCCGCCGTCGCCCGACGTGATGGTCTTGAACACGTTGAACGAGATGGCGCCGGCAACCCCGATCGACCCCACCTTGCGGCCGTTGTACGAGGCGCCGAATGCCTGCGCGCAGTCCTCGATGAGCGCGAGCCCATGCCGGTCGGCGACCGCCTTGAGCTCGTCGAGGCGCGCCGGGTTGCCGAGCATGTGGACGACCAGGATCGCCCGCGTTCGCGGCGTAATTCGGGCCTCGACATCGACCGGATCCAGGTTGAGCGTCTCGTCAACCTCGGCCAGGACCGGCACGGCACGCGCGTACACGATCGACGAGATGCTGGCGACATAGGTGAAGCCGGGGACGATGACCTCGTCGCCTGGCCCGATCCCGAGACAGGCGAACAGCGACAGCAACGCGCTCGTGCCGCTGTTCATAGCGACCGCGTGGTCGACGCCGGTCCAGCCGCAGACGGCCTCCTCGAGGTGGCGCACCTTGGCCCCGAACCGCGGGTCGTCATCGGGCCCGAAGCGAGCCAGATACCCGCTCCGGAGGACCTCCAGTACCTCGGTAATCTCCGCTTCCCCGATCAGGTCGAGCCCCGGTCCCGGCATCCCCTGTCCTCCCGTAGCGCAAACGCTTGCACCGTACCCGTGGCATCCGCTGTTGTCAACGTCCGTGCCGACCGGGCGAAAGGTTGGCACAAGTGGCAAATCGCCTTCACAATGCCTGTCGTGGAGGTGCCGTGAACGTCGTGATCAGCCGCGAACCCGGACGGTTGACCGCACGAGGCCCTGGGTGTCGTGCCGGACGCCCGGGTCGGACATCACCCGAGCTCGCCGCGCCGCGCGAACTCCGGCGGCGCGCCCTGCGGCTGTCATGGGCGGTCGTGGCGTGACCATGGACCGGCGGATCACGCTGCGCGATGTGGCCGGAGCCGCCGGTGTCTCGATCGCCACGGTCTCGCGGGCGCTCAACGAGGACCCGCAGATCAGCATCGCCACCCGCGAGCGAGTCGCCGCGACCGCCGAGGCGCTGGGCTACGTCCCCGACCTGGCGGCGCGCAGCCTCGCCGTGCGGGTGAGCCGCACCTTCGGCCTCATGGTGCCCGATGCCACGGACCCGATCCACGGAACCGTGGTGGCCGGGTTCGAGCAGGCGGCTCACGCGGCCGGCTACACCGTGATCGTCGCCAACAGCCTCGGGGACGCGGGTCGAGAAGGGCGGGCGATCCGTGAGTTCAGTGCCCATCGTGCCGACGGTCTCGCCCTGATGGGCAGCATCCTGGACCAGGAGACGATCAGCAGGATGGTCCAGCCAAGCCCTGTCGTGTTCCTCAACAGTGAGCGCCTGGACCACGGCCGTCTGGCTGACCTCGAGGCCGGCTGTCTGCGGCCCGACGAGCCGGAGGGGATCCGGCTCCTCGTCGGGCACCTGGTCGAGCAGGGGTGCCATCGGTTCGCGTATGTCGGCGCAGACCGCGGTGCGTCGAACACGATCCGCCAGGAGGCCGTCGCCGCACAGGTGCGACGACGGCTGGGGGTCGAGCCCATCCCGCCGCTGTCGTGGGTGCCCGGGCAGCGCGCCGAGCTCGCGGCAGCGCTGCGCGATGCCGCGGCCGATGCCGTCATCGGCTACGACGACCGGGTGGCGCTGAGCCTGCTCGATGGCTTCCGCACCGTCGGTCTCCGGGTCCCCGACGATGTCGCCGTCTCCGGGTTCGACGACATCCCGTTCGCCGCTATCTCGAACCCACGGCTGACGACGGTCGTCCAGCCGGCGGCGCAGATGGGCGAGCTGGCCGTGGCCGAGCTGCTCGAGGCGATCGAGACGGGTTCCCTCGCGCCCTCGCGCGTCCTGGCCGTTCGGCTGGTCGTTCGCGAGAGCACGATCCGCACCGGGCGCTGAGAGACGGGCCTGCCCGGCCGGCGCGTACCACAGGGGCAGGCCAGGCCGCCAGCATCAGGAGCCGAAGCCCGGCCCGTCAGAGCGCGAGTCGAGCCAGGTACTCGCGGTTTGCGCGCTGTCCGGCGACCACGTCATCGCGGGTCACGGTCGCAGCCAGGAACTGGTCCTGCTCCACCACCACCCAGCCGCTGTAGCCCGTCTCGTGGAGCGCCTCGACAACGCCGGGGATGTCGGCATCGCCGGCGCCGAGCGAGCAGAACACGCCGCCCGCGAGCGCCGCCACGACGTCCTCATCGCGACCCACCACCGCGTCCCGGACCTGGGTCGCGCAGTCCTTGACGTGAACGTGTCGCACGATGTCACGGTAGGCGCGGATGCACGTCGGCGGGTCCGCATCGCCGAACCGGAAGTGGCCGGTATCGAGGCACAGCCCGATCAGCGACGTGTCCATACCCGCCACCAGCCGGTCGATCTCGTCGGCTGTCTCGAGGTACGTGCCGCAATGGGGATGGATGACCGGCCGGAAGCCGAGCGATGCCGCCCGCTCCGCCGAGCGATGGAGGTTGTCGAACAGGCGTCGCCAGCCGGCCTCGTCGAGCTGTGCCTCGGGGCGCCGGGCCACCCTGCCGGCCGCCTGCTGACGGACCGGCTGGTCGATCGCATCTGATAGGACCGCGAACGGCGCCGCGCCTTCGGGCAGGCCCCGTCGAAGGTCGGTCAGGAGCCCGGCGAGCCACGCGCGGTCACGCTCACATCGCTCATCGTCGGTGAGCGTCTGCGGCAGGAAGGTGCCGATGAACGTCAGGCCGCGGGTGGCGAGGCGCTCCCCCATCAACGTCGCCATCGCCCAGGAACCCCGGCGGTCCGAGCTCCGTGCCCTCATAGCCGAGGGCGGCGATCCAGTCGAGCATCTCGTCGGGTTCCGGCATCCAGTGTGTCATTCACCA
>CAVUCC010000005.1:0-243687 GCA_963739885.1 uncultured Chloroflexia bacterium
CCAAGCCCACCCCGACACCGACGCCGGTGGCCGCCCACACGGTGACGGTGCCATCGTCGATCGACGCGTCCGGGGGCAGCGATGCCTCGACGGCGCTGAACGCGTTCATCAAGTCGACGCCCGACGGCACCACGATCGTGTTCAAGTCGGGGGCCACGTACCGGCTCGACCAGGGCCTCGTGCTGACCAACCGCCACAACCTCGTGCTCGAGGGCAACGGCGCGACGCTGCGCGCCAACAACGCGGGCAGCACCTGGCTGGGCGGGCCGGTCAACCTGTTCCGGGGCAACAGCTACATCACGATCCGTGACTTCAAGCTCGTGGGCAACAACGGGAACACGACCACCGTCTACAACCCCGGGCAGGAGAACCAGCACGGGGTCGGGATCTGGGGCGGCTCGCACATCGAGGTGGCCGACAACACGATCAGCCGCACCAATGGTGACGGCGTGTACGTGAGCAGCGACGATGCCACCCATGCCTCGGCCGACACGGTGTGGATCCACGACAACACGTTCAGCTACGTGGGCCGCAACGGGATCGCGCTCACGGCCGGCTCGCACGTCACGATCGAGCACAACAGCTTCGACAAGATCGGCTACCACGTGTTCGACGTCGAGCCCGACTTCAGCTACCAGCAGGTCACCGACGTGACGATCCGGAGCAACACGATCGGCTCGTACAGCCACACGACCGCCTTCATCGGCTTCTTCTTCCAGGTCTACAGCCCGGCCTCGCCGACCGTGCGCAACATCACCGTCACCGGGAACCAGGTAGCCGGCATCGCGCACGAGGGCTACGACGGGGCGGCCCGGGGGATGAACGTGAAGGTCATCGTTCCGGGCACGTCCAACATCACCGTCACCAACAACACCGCCACGCAGGCGGCTCCCGGCCCCATCCTCTACTTCGCCAACGTGAACGGGGTAACCGCGACCGGCAACAGCCAGCCGCTCTCGTCGGGCAGCCTCGCGCAGTTCAGCAACTGCACCAACGTCACCGGACCCTGAGCCTAGTCCTGACCCTTCCGTCGCCTCGACGAGCCTGCCGACGACGTGTAGGCTCGTCGACGAGACGGTTGACCCTTCGCATACGAGGAACCTCTGCAGGTGCATCTCCGTCCGCCGTCGCCGTCCCGCGTCGGCCCGATCACGCCCTCGATGCCCCTGGGCCTTCCGAATCCCCTGCCCGAGGCCGCTCCCGCACTGCGACGCGTGCATCGTCGTCATCTGGCATCGATGCTCGCCACTGCCCTGGTCGGCGCGCTGGTGCTCACCGGGGTCGCAGCCTGGACGCCCTCAACCACGTTCGCCTCCACCACGCTGGTCACAAAGTGCGGCGGGGTCAGCTTGCGCACCAGGCCCAGGACCTCCGCGCATCGGGTCGCCAAGCTGCCCAAGGGCGCCAAGGTGGTGGCGGTCAAGGTGGTCAAGAAAGGCCACTGGAAGACCAGGTGCGGCGGGATCCACACGGGACGCAAGTGGTACAGGATCACCAAGATCAACGGCAAGAGCGTCTCGAAGCTGTACGGCGTCAAGTACGTATATGCCTCGAAGAGCCTGTTCAAGGTCAAGCCCAAGCCCACCCCGACACCGACGCCGGTGGCCGCCCACACGGTGACGGTGCCATCGTCGATCGACGCGTCCGGGGGCAGCGATGCCTCGACGGCGCTGAACGCGTTCATCAAGTCGACGCCCGACGGCACCACGATCGTGTTCAAGTCGGGGGCCACGTACCGGCTCGACCAGGGCCTCGTGCTGACCAACCGCCACAACCTCGTGCTCGAGGGCAACGGCGCGACGCTGCGCGCCAACAACGCGGGCAGCACCTGGCTGGGCGGGCCGGTCAACCTGTTCCGGGGCAACAGCTACATCACGATCCGTGACTTCAAGCTCGTGGGCAACAACGGGAACACGACCACCGTCTACAACCCCGGGCAGGAGAACCAGCACGGGGTCGGGATCTGGGGCGGCTCGCACATCGAGGTGGCCGACAACACGATCAGCCGCACCAATGGTGACGGCGTGTACGTGAGCAGCGACGATGCCACCCATGCCTCGGCCGACACGGTGTGGATCCACGACAACACGTTCAGCTACGTGGGCCGCAGCGCGATCGCGCTCACGGCCGGCTCGCACGTCACGATCGAGCACAACAGCTTCGACAAGATCGGCTACCACGTGTTCGACGTCGAGCCCGACTTCAGCTACCAGCAGGTCACCGACGTGACGATCCGGAGCAACACGATCGGCTCGTACAGCCACACGACCGCCTTCATCGGCTTCTTCTTCCAGGTCTACAGCCCGGCCTCGCCGACCGTGCGCAACATCACCGTCACCGGGAACCAGGTAGCCGGCATCGCGCACGAGGGCTACGACGGGGCGGCCCGGGGGATGAACGTGAAGGTCATCGTTCCGGGCACGTCCAACATCACCGTCACCAACAACACCGCCACGCAGGCGGCTCCCGGCCCCATCCTCTACTTCGCCAACGTGAACGGGGTAACCGCGACCGGCAACAGCCAGCCGCTCTCGTCGGGCAGCCTCGCGCAGTTCAGCAACTGCACCAACGTCACCGGACCCTGAGCCTAGTCCTGACCCTTCCGTCGCCTCGACGAGCCTGCCGACGACGTGTAGGCTCGTCGACGAGACGGTTGACCCTTCGCATACGAGGAACCTCTGCAGGTGCCACGACCAGGAAGACTGGGCTTCGTGGTCGTTGCTGCGGTGGTCGTGACACTCGGCCTGTGGGCCACGTCGCTGCGGATGGACGTCGGCATCCCGTCGTCACCCGCGCCTACGATGATCCCGACGCCGATCTCCACGCCACCACCCATGGCCTCGCCTGCCCACACGGTGACGGTGCCATCGTCGATCGACGCGTCCGGGGGCAGCGATGCCTCGACGGCGCTGAACGCGTTCATCAAGTCGACGCCCGACGGCACCACGATCGTGTTCAAGTCGGGGGCCACGTACCGGCTCGACCAGGGCCTCGTGCTGACCAACCGCCACAACCTCGTGCTCGAGGGCAACGGCGCGACGCTGCGCGCCAACAACGCGGGCAGCACCTGGCTGGGCGGGCCGGTCAACCTGTTCCGGGGCAACAGCTACATCACGATCCGTGACTTCAAGCTCGTGGGCAACAACGGGAACACGACCACCGTCTACAACCCCGGGCAGGAGAACCAGCACGGGGTCGGGATCTGGGGCGGCTCGCACATCGAGGTGGCCGACAACACGATCAGCCGCACCAATGGTGACGGCGTGTACGTGAGCAGCGACGATGCCACCCATGCCTCGGCCGACACGGTGTGGATCCACGACAACACGTTCAGCTACGTGGGCCGCAACGGGATCGCGCTCACGGCCGGCTCGCACGTCACGATCGAGCACAACAGCTTCGACAAGATCGGCTACCACGTGTTCGACGTCGAGCCCGACTTCAGCTACCAGCAGGTCACCGACGTGACGATCCGGAGCAACACGATCGGCTCGTACAGCCACACGACCGCCTTCATCGGCTTCTTCTTCCAGGTCTACAGCCCGGCCTCGCCGACCGTGCGCAACATCACCGTCACCGGGAACCAGGTAGCCGGCATCGCGCACGAGGGCTACGACGGGGCGGCCCGGGGGATGAACGTGAAGGTCATCGTTCCGGGCACGTCCAACATCACCGTCACCAACAACACCGCCACGCAGGCGGCTCCCGGCCCCATCCTCTACTTCGCCAACGTGAACGGGGTAACCGCGACCGGCAACAGCCAGCCGCTCTCGTCGGGCAGCCTCGCGCAGTTCAGCAACTGCACCAACGTCACCGGACCCTGAGCCATCCAGCCCGCGGGTCGCACGGTGGGTCGACCACGGGGCAGGCGCGGATGGTAGGCTCGGGCACCACAGCACCGACGAGCGAGGCCGTGGCGGAACCGATGTGACGGCGCACCGACGAGCACAGGCTGAATCGCAGCCTGCCCAGGCCGATCCCACCCCCAACGCCGCCGAGCGCCCATTCCGCCTCACAGCCGTGATCGGCACGCTCGGCGCGGGTGGGGCCGAACGGATCATGGCCATCCTCACCGATGCGTGGGTGGAGCGTGGCTGGGAGGTCACGCTCCTGCTGACCCTGGCCGAGCCGGCCGAGGAGGCGTTCTTCGCCGTCGATCCGCGCATCACGATCAGGCGGCTCGACCTCTACCGGCCCTCGCACGATGTGCTCGACGCCGTCCGCAACAATGCCGGTCGCCTGCGGGTCATCCGGCGCGCCATCCGCTCCAGCCGGCCGGATCTGGTGCTCGCGTTCATGGTCGAGACCAACGTCCTCACCATCCTCGCGATGCTGGGGCTGCGCACGCCCCTCGTGGTCGAGGAGCACATCTACGCGGCCTGGCCGCCGCTGGGCCTGCCGTGGCGGATCCTGCGGCTGTTCACGTATCCGCTGGCATCGAGCGTCGTGGCGCTGACGCCATCGGCGCTCGCCACGCTCGGGCTGGCCCGCGGCCGGCGGGGGCGGGTGATCCCCAACCCGGTGATGGAGCCTCCGCCGGGGAGCGCAGAGCCGGTGGATCCGCCCGTCGCCGTCGCGATGGGTCGCCTGGTGCCCCAGAAGGGCTTCGACATGCTCCTGGAGGCCTTCGCGAGCGTTGCCGAGCGGCGCCCCGAGTGGCGGCTGGAGATCTGGGGCGAGGGACCGGATCGCGACGCGCTCGAGGCCCAGCGCGACGCCCTCGGGCTCGCCGATCGAGTCGCGTTCCCGGGCCGGACGCGGGATCCATACCTGGTGTTTCGCCGGGCAGGTCTGTTCGTCATGTCCTCACGCCGCGAGGGATTCCCGACGGTGCTGGGCGAAGCGATGGCATGCGGGACCGCGGTCATCAGCTTCGACTGTCCGAGCGGTCCGCGAGAGCTGATCCGCGATGGCATCGACGGGCTGCTCATTCCGCCCAACGACGTCCCCGGGCTGGCGGCCGGGATGGAGCGCCTCATGACCGACCGGGGCCAGGCGCGTGCGCTGGCGTCACGCGCGCCCGAGGTCCTCGACCGGTACGCGCTGCCCAAGGTCCTGTCGCTATGGGATGGGCTGTTCGCCGACGTCGTCGGACGCCCGGTCGAGACTTCACCGGCGCGCTGAGCGCCCGGGCACCACCAGAGGCTCGTCGAACGGCGCGCCGTTCGACGATGCACGTGGATCAGCGGCGCTTCCGCCTGGCGGCGACGAGCTCCTCATACAGCGCCGCGTACTCACCAACGAAGCGATCCATGGTGAACACGGTCCGCGTCCGCTGCCGAGCGGCCAGGCCCAGTCGCCGCCGCAGGTCAGGGTCGAGCACGAGGCGGCGCATGGCACCGACCACGGCCTCGAGGTCGTTGACCGGTACCAGGAAGCCGGTCTCGCCATCGATCACGATCTCGCCGGAGCCGCCCGCCGCAGTGGCTACGATCGGCCGGGCCGCGGCGGCCGCCTCGAGGAGCGCATTGGGCAGGCCCTCGCTTCGCGACGTCTGGACCATCAGGTCGAACAACCCAAGCATCGGCTTCGGGTCGGCGACGCTGCCATGCAGCCGGGCGAGGTCGCCCAACCCGTAGCCGTCGATCTGCCGCTGCAGGTCCGGGCGCGTCGGTCCCTCGCCGATGAGCACGAGTCGCACCCGGTGGCCCTTCTGGCGAAGCGCGGCGAACGCGTCGATGAGGAGGTCGTGCCGCTTGACCGCGCTGTAGTTAGCGACGCATCCGATCAGGATGTCCTCGTCGTCGGCACCGAGCGCCCTGCGGCCAACCGTCACCTCGTCCGGTGAAAGCGGCTCGATCGGATCGACCCCGTTGCGGATCACGCGGAGCTTGGCCGGCTCGATGGTCTCGTGCTGCCGCGTGTCCTCGGCCACGGCCTCGGAGTTGGCCACCACGGCGTCGACCCAGCGATCGGCCAGCCCGTTGAGCCGGCGCTCGAGGGCGGTCATGGGCGGGGCGAAGTCACGCAGGTTGTAACGCCCCGTGACCACCACGGTGGTCCGGGTCAGATGCCGGGCCAACACTGCCATCACGTCGACCGGGTACAGCCAGGCATCGATGATGTCATACCGGGCGGATCGCGCCGCTCGGACGTAGCGCAGCATCTTGCCGGCTCGTCCGACCATGCGCGCCAGCCGCGGCGCATCCGGACGCGGCTGGGAGCCCAGGTAGCGCAGGCCGGCGCCCGCGGCCAACGCCCGCCCGTCATACGGTCCGGCGCCTGACATGGCCAGGAAGTCGACTTTGAACCGGTCCCGCGGCAGACCCTCGGCGAGCGCCAGCATCTGCCGCTCGGCACCGGCCGGGCGCAGAAGGGGCGGCAGGTAGGCGAGCCGGAGAGCGGTCACCGAGACGCCCCGGCGACGTGCCGGCGCCGCTGGCCCCACTCGGTCACCACCTGCCGCAACGCGCGTGCCTCGTCCAGGCGAAGCCTCGTCGCGACGACCAGGTAGCCGGCAATGCCCAGGATCCCGAACACGACCAGGAGCAGCAGGCCGATGACGAGCCCGGGGGTCTGCACGCCGAACCAGCTGAGGAGCCCGATCGGGATGGCGAACGGCAGGCTCGCGATCGTGGCCACGAGCAGGGTGCGTGCGACCCGCATGAGATTCATCGAGTCCTCCGATCTCGACAGGCGCCAGGAGAAGAACACCAGCACCACGATCGCCGTCAGCGACGACGACAGCGCCACACCCGGGGCGCCCAGCCACAGGCCGAACGCAACGTCGAGCGCAAAGTTCAGGCACACGTTCATCACGCCGGCGGCCAGGAGCACTCCGCCGCGGTGCTGGGCGTTGAGGGCGCCCGTCAGTGGCGGATAGCACATCATGACCACGATCAGCGGGGCGAACGCCGCCACCGCCTGGGCGGTGCGGATGACGTCGTCGGGGCTGAACGCACCGCGTCCGTACCCCACGGCGACGGCGACTGGGGCGACCGCCACCGTCAGCACGGCTACCGGGACGAACAGCGATAGGACGTAGCGGATGGATCGCTCCGTCGCGCTCGACAGGGCGGCAGCCGAACCCAGGGCGACCCGGACGAGCGACGGATACAGGGCCGTGCCCCAGGCAGGGCTGATCGCTCCGATTGGTGTCCGCACCAGGACGTCCGCGTAGCGCAGGGCGCTCACCGCCCCGGGCGTGATCAGCGAGGCGATGGCACGGTCGGCGATGCCATTGATCTGGAGCACGGCGCTGCTCACGACAAGCGGCGCCGCATGGCGAACGAACGACGTGATCTCGGTCCGGTTCGTCCACGGCGTGGGCCGTGGCATGACCGAGCCCCGGGCGGCCGATACGAGCAGGACGAGCGCCGTCACGATCGGGCCCGCGAGATTGCCGAGGGCGAGAGCCCCGAGGCCCATCGGCTGCCACAGCACGAGCAGCGTGGCCAGCGTCACCGCCGAGCCGGTCAATCCGGAGAACGCGATCGCGGCGAAGCGCTCCTCGGCCTGGCAGATGCCGTAGATCACCCCCGACACCGCGGACACGAAGGCGAGCGGCGCCAGCAGCTGCAGGTAGCCGGTCGCGGCGTCCCGGCTCGCCGCCGAGAGGCCCGGCCCTGCAAGCTCGATGACCGCGGCTCCCAGGACCTCGAGCACCAGCCACAGCGCGAGCCCGGCGATGCCGACCCACACGGTGATCATGCCGGCCAGCCGCCGGGCATCCTCGCGACCGCGGCGATCGCGCGCTTCGAGGTAGGCGGGGACCATCGCGGTCACGGTGCCCGCCGTGAACACGCCGGCAAGCGTGGCGGGTAGGCTCAGGACCACCAGCAGGGCGTCGTACTCGGCGGACAGCCCAACCTGGGCAGCCACGAAGACCTCGCGCACCACCCCCAGGGCCTGCATCGCGCCGGCAGCGCCGGTGAGGATGGCCGCCGACCGACCAACGTCCCGGAACGAGACGGCAGGCTCGGCAGCGTGGGGACCCCCCCCGCCGTCACCGGCGCCGGCCCCGTCGGGCGCCGCGCCGTCGCTCACGCTTGGAGCAGCGAGCGGTAGCTGGCGACGACGCGGGCGATCCCATCCTGGAACGAGACCGTGGGCGCATAGCCGAGCTGGAGCGTGGCGGCACTGATGTCGGCCTGCGATTCGAGGATGTCGCCGGCCCGGGGCGGGCCGAAGATCGGGTCGACCGTGCGTCCGGCAGCCGCGCAGATCGCGTCCAGCAGCTCGAGCAACGTCGTGCGCGAGCCGGTGGCCACGTTGCATGTGACGCCGCTCGGGGCAGCCGGATCGGCGGCGAGCAGGTTCGCCGCGACCACGTCCCCTACGTACACGAAGTCGCGCGTGATGCTGCCGCTACCGTTGATCGTGGGCCGCTGACCGTGGAGCACCGCGTCGATGAACTTCGGGATGACCGCGGCGTACTCGGACGACGGGCTCTGGCCGGGCCCGTAGACGTTGAAGTAGCGCAGGACCGCGGTGTCGATGCCATGCAGCTGCCCGAGCGCATGCACGTAGAGCTCGCCGGCAAGCTTGCTGACACCGTACGCCGACGTCGGCTCGGGACGCTGCCCCTCGGTGCACGGGAGGCGATGCGGCACGCCGTACACAGCAGACGAGCCGGCGAACACCACGCGGCGCACACCGTGGCGGGCGCTGGCCTGCATGACCTCGATGGTCCCGGCCACATTGATCTCGTTCGTGTGGCCCGGCTCGACGAGCGACCGCGCCACCGACGCGTCCGCCGCCTCGTGGAAGACCACCTCGGCGGTGGCGATCGCCCGGTCGAGCGACGACCGATCGAGGATGCTGCCCTCGATGAGCACGATCCGATCGCGAACGGCGTCGAGCCGCCCCGCGAGGCCGGTAGAGAAGTCATCGATCACGGTGACCTTGTCTCCGCGCGACAGCAGGCCACGGACCAGATGGTGGCCGATGAAACCTGCACCGCCGGTGACCACGGCCCTCATCCAGCCAGGCTCCGGGAGCAGGGCGATACCGGCCGTCGCACCGCGACCATCGAACGCCGAGAACCTACGCTGCGCAGCACGCGGGCAGTGTAGCGAACGGCTCGCCTGCTGGAGAGGGCTGGGCTAGGCTAGGTGGATGGCAGACGGCGAGCGATCGACGGACTCGGGCCCGCTCCACGGTCAGCGGCCGAGGCGGCTTGCGTACCTGATCACCTCGAGCGGCATGGGCGGGGCGGAGCGCGAGGTCTGCCACCTGGCACGAGCGTTCAAGGGGCGGGGATGGGACGTCGCGGTGATCTCGATGCTGCCTCTCGAGCCACCAATCTCGGAACTGGCCGCCGACGGGATCACGACGGCGTCGCTGGGCATGCAGCAGGGTATCCCCGACCCGCGCGCGATCCGAGCGCTGCGTCACCTTCTGCTGCGCTGGCGACCGGACGTCCTGCACGCCCACATGGTGCACGCGAACCTGCTGGCCAGGATATCCCGCCTCGTGACCCCGATACCCGTGGTGGTGAGCACGATTTATAATGAGAACGAGGGCGCCCAGTGGCGCTACGTCGCCTATCGCCTGACCGATCGGCTCAGCGACCTGACGACGGCCGTCAGCCGCGTCGCGATGGCCGAGGCGATCCGGCGTCGCGCGGTCGGTGCACGCTCGGTGGTGCTGGTCCCCAACGGGATCAGAACCGACGCGTTCGCCGCCGATGCACGTGCACGCGGTCGAACGCGCGCCGCCCTTGGCATCGGCGACGAGTTCGTGTGGCTGGCGGTCGGACGGCTGGTCGAGGCCAAGGCCCACGGCGACATGGTCACGGCCTTCGCGGGCGTCCTCGATGAGCATCCAGACGCCATGCTGCTGGTCGCCGGGGTGGGGCCGCTGGCGGACTCTATCGGGGCCCGAGCCAGGCACCTGGGGGTGGCCGACAAGGTTCGTCTTCTGGGCCTGCGCACGGACGTGCGCGACCTGATGCAGGCTGCCGACGGGTTCGTGATGTCGTCCCGTTGGGAGGGGCTACCGATGGTCCTGCTCGAGGCAGGGGCGAGCGCGCTGCCGACCGTCACCACGGACGTTGGCGGGAGCCGGGACGTAATCGTCGATGGCGCGTCCGGCTACGTCGTCCCGCCTGGCCGTCCGGCGGCACTTGGAGCAAGGATGCGGGACGTGATGACGCTGACACCAGACGCTCGCCGGGCGATGGGCGCCGAGGGTCGAGCGCATGTCGTGCGCACATTCGACATCGAGGCCGTCGCCGACACCTGGCAGTCGCTCTATGGGCGGGCGGGCGGGTCAGGATCCAGCTGACGACGCGACGATGGACGACCGCCGCGGGCGATCATCGTCCACGGCGCGCTGGGGACTGGACCGGGGGGGCGGGGCGACACGACGTCGCGTCGGGATCACCGAGCCCCATCTCCCCACCAGCGCCGCCGCGATCGCGATGACGGCGAACGCCGACGTCTGGACCGAATTGGGTGGCTGGAGGAATGCCGATCCCACGGCATAGGTCGCCAGGACTGAAATCCCGACCAGACGTGCGGCGTGGGTGGAACGCCACAGCGCGATGCCGGTCGTGATCAGCATCGAGAGCCACAGCACAATGCCTGTCAACCCCTGCTCGGCCAGGACGTTCATGTACCAGTCATGCGACTCGATGCTGTAGCCGACGTAATGGGCACTCACGAACGGATAATGGCCGAAGCCGATCCCCAGAATCGGGGACGTGAGGAACATCTGCGGCCCAGCCAGCCCGGCCGCGATCCGTCCCTGGTCACTCTGCGCGAGAACGGTGTATGCCTGGGCGGAGACACCGCCCGAGTCCGCTGTCACCCTCCACTGCACGAACCACGGATAGGCGAACAGCACCAGCACCAATGCCGCAACCACCGCGAAGGCCCCCAACCGCCAACTGCGCGTGAATGCCAGGCCCAGCAGCCCGACCAAAGCGGCGAGCATGGCCCCGCGCGACAGGCTCACGATCATGGCCAGGGCGATGACCAAGACCACCCCCGCGAACAGCAGCCTCGCGGTCGTTGATCGGACCACAAGCACCAGCGCCGTCGCGGCGGTGATGGCCGTCGCCTCGAACAGCCCGAAGTAGTTCGGATCGGCGAACGGGCCGACCACGCGGCCGTTCGCATCCGAGACGCCGAGCAGGTTCCCGAGCAACCCGGTCGCCGGGGCAGTGAAGGTCACGACCGCCAACGCCGCGGCGAAGACAGCGCCGATGAGACCGGCCGCCAGGTACGGGATCGGGTTGCGACCGCGAAGCGCGTACGCGGCACCCACCGCGAACACGGCCAAGGTCGCCAGCTGGTAGAAGAGGAAGCCGACGTAGTGACCCTCGGCATCCGAGTAACCGGCCAGCATCTCGGGCGACTGCTGTGCGGCGGCGTAGACGACGAAGCCGAGCATGAACAGCAGCGGGGGGCCCGCCCGCAGGACCGGCCGTTCGATCGGCAGGCGGTAGACGCAGCCGATCAGGATCGCACCCGCGAGGACCGCGTTGAACCCCGGGGCCGGGATCACGAGCGGCGACTTCAAGGGTGCCATCAGGGCGAACACGATCACGCCCACGGGCGGCGAGGCGACGGCAGCGGCGAAGGCAGCGAGGGAGCCGGCTGCCTGGACGGCCGAGCTGTTCAACGCAACGCCCGCAACGATCGCGATCCCGATCGGGAGCCCGACGAGCAGGTGACGATGCTCGGGCACGTATAGCCAGCCGGCGCCGGCCAGCATGACCCATCGTCGCCGTTCGAGCGGGTGCGTGCTTGCGGATGTCGCCACCGGTGCGCGCTACCTCCTCAGCGGGTTGATCGATCTGAGCATACGAGCCGACCGTCGGCCACCCGACGGCACCACGTCCGCGCCCGCATGGGCCGCCGGGGCATGCTGCGCGGGCACCACGAGCTAGTTCGGAGCGCCGGTGGGTAAATCCTTTGACAACGAGGCAACGGCTGCCGGCCCGTCGGCCATGGCCTCCTCGTCGGCCGGCCCGTAGTAGCTCGGCAGATCGGCCCTGGGAACGCGATTGAAGACTACCCCGAGGACGTGTGCCCCCGCCCTGGCGAGGGCCTCCTGCCCCTGCCGGAGCGCGGCACGTCGGGTGCGACCCGCGTCCACAACCAGCACCGCGGCGTCGAGGTACGAGCTGAGGACGGCCGCGTCGGTAACCGCCCGCAGGGGGGGGGCATCGAACACCACGATGTCCGATTCCGCGCGAAGCCGCGCAAGGACCGCGCGCATCCGCTGCGAGGCAAGCAGCTCCACGGGATTGGGCGGCAGTGGACCCGTCGTGACAATGCGCAGATTCGCCTGATCGCTGGCCTGCGCCACCAATTCGACCGTGGCCTCGTCGGAGCGCAGTAGCGACGTCAGGCCCTGCGTGTTGGGAACGTTGAAGATCCTGTGGATGCCGGGCTGCCTGAAGTCCGTGTCAACGAGGATGACCCGCAGGCCGGCCTGCGCGAACACGATCGCGAGGTTCGACGCCGTGACCGTCTTGCCTTCGCCTTCGTTCGAGCTGGTCACCAGCAGCGTGCGAATCGGCGCGTCGACGGAAGCGAACTCGATGTTCGTCCGCAGCGCGCGGAACGCCTCCGCCGTCCCGGAACGTGGATACACGATCGTGGCCAACCGGTACAGCTCACTGCGGCCGCGGCCGCCCGGCATCCGCGCGATGCTGCCGAGGATTCCGAGGCCCATGATCTCTTGGACCGTCTCCGCATCCTTCACCGTGTCGTCGAGGTACTCCAGGAAGGCGATCAGCCCAGTGCCCATCAACAGCCCGACGACCGCGGCGAGGAGAGTGTTGAGCAGCGGCTTCGGCGAGACTGGCGACGTCGGCGCCACGGCGGGCTCCACGACGGTCAGCAGGTTCGACGCGTCCGCGTTCGAATACGCCAGCAGGCTGGCGTATGTCGATCGCAGGGTGACCAGTCGCCCCTGGAGCGTCTCCAGCGTGGCTGCGTCGGACGGCGATGGGCTGGGCAACGCGGAGAGTTTCGCCACCTGGGCCTGGATAGAGTTGATCTGGTCCTGGGTAGCCTGGAGATCCTCATCAATGGACTTCTGGAACTCGGTCTGTCGACCCTGGATGGCGGGCGATGTGGCGATCAGCTGCTCGGCAAGCGCGTTCGCGATCGCCGCCGCCTGTGCCGGATCCTCGTCCTCCGCAGTGATCTCCAGCAACGTGCTGTCCGTTGGAGCACCGGCCGAAACGCGGAGAGCGAGCTGGGCAGGCGTCTGGCTCAGACCCAGCTTGCTGATGACTCCCTCCAGAGCTGGTCGCTTGGTCGCAACGGCCGCGTACGTCGTCGACAGGCGCTGGGAGACCATGAGCTGGTTGATGTCGGGGTTCACCGCCGACAGGGACTGACCCACGATCAACGTCGCCTTCGCCTGATACACGTTGTGCTGGACGCTGCTGAGGGCAAAGGCAGCGATCGCGGGAATCAGCACGAAGCCGATCAACAGAGGGAGCCGGTGCCGCACGATGGCGATCTGACGCCGTAGATCCAAACCCGTCTCCATCTATCTGCGCTGGCTTCGGACCGAACCCGCGGCCGAAGGCGCGGCGATCATCGATCCAGGCGCACACCCTCGTCAACTCGGACCTGCCACAGGCGTCGGATCCCGGGTGTCAAGGGCATCCCCGGCGATGGTTAGTGCTGGCCGGTATGCTCCGCGTCTGGGGGTCTGGCTGCGCTCTCGGCTGCTGCACACACGCCACGAGGGTCGACTGGAGGTGCGTTATCCATCAGGCAGCCGGCGCCCTGCCGTGGCTTGTGCCAGGTGTGGTCATCTCAGCGCTGATTGGGCTGGTCGCACGAACGCGTCTGGCAGGATATCTCGCCACGAACGCATTCGTCGCCTGGCTCCTGGTGGTGAGCACCGGCGCGATCGTCTTCGCGACGCTCGCCCCGCTCTACGGCATGTTCGAGCCCTCGGCCACCGGTCCCGGTCGATGCGATTTCTCGAACCTGTCCGTCATTCCTCTCCAGCAGCTGCTGTCGCGCAACGAACGGACGCTCAACATCATCCTGTTTGCTCCGCTCGGCCTTGCACTCGGCTTGCTGCCAAGGTCGCGACTGACGGCGGGACTGGTGCTCGTCGCCATGGCATCCCCGTTCATCATCGAGACGACGCAGCTGCTGCTGCCAATCCTGGGTCGTGGCTGCCAGGCCATCGACGTCATCGACAACCTGACCGGACTGGCGTTCGGGTTGGTCATCGGGATCGTCGCACGGGCGCTCATCGCCATGCTGGTGCGTTCCACGGCCAGCGTCGTCAACACCTCGGGCGATTCGGACGCGCCGCCGAATAACGGCGACCGGCAGGCGTCCTGAGCGGGCTTCCCACGCGAGATCCCGAGCTGAGGTCGGTCTCCAGGAGGTCCGGTGCCCGGCCTGACTCCATCGTCCGCCTGGCTGGAGCCATCGACACGTGGGCGATGTGGGCGATCTGCCTGATCTGACCCTATGGCTCGCGTGATCTCGGCGAGGCCGCACCCAGGATGGCAATGACCGGGCAATGACCGGGCAATGACCGGGCGCGAGCACCGGGCTGCCGGCGCAACCCTACTGGGGCCAGGCCAGGACCATGATCCGGAGCTCGGTCATGTCCTCGATCGACCAGCGCAGGCCCTCGCGTCCGAGCCCCGAGTCCTTGACCCCGCCGTAGGGCATGTGGTCGATGCGATAGGTGGGGATGTCGTTGACGATGACCCCGCCGACCTCGAGGCGGTGGAACGCCGTCCAGGCGTGATCGAGGTCGTTGGTGAACACGCCCGTCTGGAGCCCGAACAGGCTGTCGTTGACGGCGTCGATCGCGTCCCCGATCTCGTGGAACGGGAATGCGACCACGAGCGGCGCGAAGGCCTCGCTGCAGCACACCCGGGCCTCGAACGGCGTGTCGGTCAGGATCGTGGGCGGGAAGTAGGTGCCGTCGCGGTGCCGCCGAGTGAGCACCTTGCCGCCCATCGCCTTCGCCTCGTCGACCCAGGCCTGGGTCCGGCGGGCATTGGCCTCGTCGACCATCGGCCCGACGTCGGTGCGTGGGATCCGCCGGATCACCCACCTTGAGCGCGGCGGCAGCGGCGGCGAACCGGCCCATGAACGTGTCCCACACGTCCTCGTGGACGAACATCCGCTGGACGCTGATGCACACCTGGCCGCTGTAGGCGAAGGCGCCGGTGACGATCCGCTTGACCGCCCAGTCGAGGTCCGCGCTGCGGTCCACGATCACGCCCGCGTTGCCACCCAGCTCGAGCACGACCTTCTTCTTGCCGGCCCGCTCCTTCATCCGCCAGCCGACCGCGGGGCTGCCGGTGAAGGTGAGCAGCTTGAACCGCTCGTCGGACACCATCCGGTCGCCCAGCTCGCGGCTCATGGGCAGGATGCTCACCGAGCCTTCCGGCACGCCGGCGGCATCGATGATCTCGCCCACGGTGAGCATCACCAGCGGATCCTTGGACGGCGGCTTGAGCACGATCGGGTTGCCCGACGCGATGGCCGGCGCCACCTTGTGGGCCGCGAGGTTGAGCGGGAAGTTGAACGGGCTGATCCCGGCGATCGGGTCCGATCGGGAAGCGGCGGGTGATGCCCACCCGGTCCTTGCTCGAGGCCATCAGGTCGAGCGGGATCGTCTCGCCCGTCATCCGCTCGGCCTCCTCGGCGCCGAGGCGGAACGTCAGCACGGCGCGATCGACCTCGCCCAGCGCGTCGCGGATGGGCTTGCCCGCCTCGGCGGCGATCAGGGCGCCCAGCTCCTCGCGCCGGGCCTTGATCCCCGCGCTGATGTCGCGCAGGATCCGGCCGCGCTCGTAGGCGGGCAGGGTCCGGGTCACCTCGAACGCGCGGACGGCGGCCGCCGACACGGCCTGCTCGTACTGCTCGGGCGTGGCCTGGTAGGTGGCGCCCGCGGGCTCGCCGGGCCGGGCCGGGTTCGCGATCGTCGAGCGTGTCGGGCGAGTCCACCCACTGCCCGGCGAGGTAGATCGGATGCGGGGTGGTGGCGGTGGTCGTGGCCATGGCGGAGCTCCTCGGGCGGGCGGCGGTTCGCGAGCATCGGGACGCTCCGATTGTAGGCTCTCCGTGCCGCCGCCGACCAGGCCCCGCGTGCTGCCAGTCGACTCGTCCGCTCGAGGGTAGGTGCCCAGGATCCGGACCAGCTCGGTCTCGTCGCGCAGCGCCTCGAGCGCGGCCGCACACGCGGGTCGCCCGGATCGGCGTCGAGGTCGACCCAGAACAGGTACTCCCAGCGGGCGCCGCGCTCGGTCCACGGTCGGGACTCCAGGCGCGACAGGTTGAGCCCACGATCGGCGAACGCTCCGAGCGAGCGGTAGAGCGAGCCCGGCACGTTGCGGACGGCGAACACGAGCGTGGTCCGTGGCGCGCCGGCGACCGCCTCCGGGCGCGCCGCGACTGCGCACGGCCGCGCTCGGTACCCGGGCCGGGCGATGACCGCGAACCGGGTCCGGTTGCCGTCGCCGGTCTGGATGCCGTCGGCCAGGACCTCGAGCCCGTAGATGCTCGCGACCCGCGCCGAGGCCACGGCCGCCGCACCGCGCTCGCCCCGCTCCGCCACCTGCTTCGCCGCACCGGCCGTGTTGTAGCGTGGTCTGGATCGTCCACGGCCGCGAGCGCAGGAACTCGTCGGCCTGGCCGAGTGCGGCGGCGATCGAGTACACGCGCTCGATCGTCTCCAGTCGCTCGCCGGGCAGGGCGAGCAGGGCGAGCCGCACCGGGACGGAGACCTCGCCCACGATCGGCAGCTCGAACGCGTACAGGAGGTCGAGGTTCTCGCGGATGGTTCCCAGCCGCGAGCTCTCGACCGGGACCACGCCCGCGGCGGCGTCGCCGTCCCGCACCGCCTCGAACACGGCACGGAACGAGGACAGGGGTCGCGCCTCCGGGTGGGCGAAGAAGGCGAGCACGGCCTCCTCGGCGAACGCGCCGGGCTCGCCCGTGTAGGCGACGATGATGGGATCTTCGGAGGTCCGGTCATCGGTCACGCGGCGGGTGACTGCCGGCGCGGCACTGGCCATCACCCCCTAGCGGTTGAACCACTCGGTGGTGTCGATCGGTCGCGCTTCCTCGTCGAACTCGGCCTCGGCGTCACTGGCGGCCTCCGCGCTGCGCGACCGGTCCGCGACCGCGCGTGCCGGCCTCCTCGGTCGCACCCGCCCACGATTCGTCGCCCAGCATCGCGTTGAGCGCCCGGAGGTAGGCCTCGACCGACGCGGCCACGATGTTGGTGCTGGTGACCTCGCCCGTGAACCGGCCGTCGCTGCTGGCGCCGTCGGCCGAGGCCGGCGGGGCGATCTGCACCGTCACCCGGCCCTGCGGCGTCGGGGCCTTCGGCCAGCGCATGGACGTCGTAGGCGAGCAGCAGCGGATGCCCGCCCAGCACATCGGACAGGGCGCGGTCGACCGCCTGGTACAGCGCGTCGACCGCGCCGTTGCCCTCGGCCGACGCCTTCCAGTCGTGGCCGCCGGCGTGGATCACGACGGCGGCCCGGCTGCCGACGCTGCTGCCCGTGGTCACGGTCCAGCGGGACAGGTGGGTCGGGCGTCGGGGCGAGTCGCGTCGGCGTCGCTCATGCGGAGCCTCCCGGTGCGGCCGGGCTCGTGGCCCGAGCCGTTGGGTCGTCGTGAACTGGCGTTCGTCGCGGCGACGGAGCTCGGCGCCCGACTTCCAGATCGCGTACTCGAGCGAGTCGACGAGCGCCTGCGCCGAGGCCGCGATGATGTTGGTGTCGCTGCCCATGGTGGACCAGGTCCGCGATCCGTCCTGCGAATCGATGATGACGCGGGTGCGCGCCGCCGTCGCGCTGGTCCCGTCGAGGATGCGCACCTTGTAGTCCACGAGGTGGACGGCATCGAGGACCGGGTAGAACGCCCCCAGCGCCTTGCGCAGCGCGCCGTCGAGCGCGTTCACGGGACCGTTGCCGTCGGCGGCGGTGTGGAGCACCTCGCCGGCGACCTCGACCTTGACGGTGGCCTCGGACAGCAGCTCCCGGCCCGACCGCTGCTCGACCAGCGCCGTGTAGTCGACGATCCGGAACGGCGGCTGCGTAGCCGGGCGTGTTGCGGCGGATCAGCAGCTCGAACGACGCCTCGGCGCCCTCGAACGCGAGGCCCTCGTTCTCGAGCCGCTTGATCAGCTTCGAGAGCTCGCGCGGATCGAGCACGCCCTCGAGCTCGTGGCCCAGCTGCGCGGGCCCGGATGGCGGTGTTGGCCCGGCCGCCCAGCTCCGACACCACGAGCCGGCCGTCGTTGCCCACCTGCACCGGGTCGACGTGCTGGTAGCTGCGCTCGACCTTGGCCACCGCCGCGCCGTGGACGCCGCCCTTGTGCGCGAACGCCGAGCGCCCGACGTAGGGCTGGTAGTCGTCGGGCGTCACGTTCGCGATCTCCGCCACGGAGCGGCTGAGCTCGGTCAGGCGGCCAGGTCGCCGCCGCCGGCGGGCACCAGCAGGTTGCCGATCTTGAGCGCGAGGTTGGCGATGATCGAGACCATGTTGGCGTTGCCGCAGCGCTCGCCATAGCCGTTGATCGTGCCCTGGACGTGGCGCACGCCCGCCTGCGACGGCGGCGAGCGAGTTGGCCACCGCCAGCTCGGCGTCGTTGTGGGTGTGGATGCCCCAGGTCACGATCGGCGCGCCGGGATCGGCCTCGAGCGACCTCGACGTCGGTCACGATCCGGACCAGCTCGTCGGTCAGCGTGCCGCCGTTGGTGTCGCACAGCACGAGCGTCCGCGCGCCGGCGTCGCGCGCCGCGCGCGAGCGTCGCCAGCGCGTAGTCGCGGTCGCGCCCGGTAGCCGTCGAAGAAGTGCTCGGCGTCGTAGACGACCTCGCGGCCCTGCGTCGGCGACGTACGCCGACCGAGTCGCGCGATCATGGCCAGGTTCTCGGCGCGGCGTGGCGCCCAGCACGTCGGTCGACGTGGAGCAGCCAGCTCTTGCCGAAGATCGTGACCACCGGCGTCTCGGCCGCCACCAGCTCGCGCAGGTTGCGGGTCGTCGTCGCGGCGGTTCGCTGCGGTGGCGGGTGGAGCCGAAGGCGGCACAGCCGGGCGTGCTCCAGCGCTAGCTCGCGCGGCCGCGGCGAAGAACTCGATGTCCTTGGGGTTGGAGCCGGGCCAGCCGCCCTCGATGAACGGGAACCCGAGCTCGTCGAGCATGCGCGCGATGCGCAGCTTGTCGTCCAGCGACAGGGTGATGTTCTCGCCCTGGGTGCCGTCGCGCAGGGTCGTGTCGTAGAGGACACGGGAATTCGGAAGGTCGGCGGGAGCTGTCATCTCGATCGTGGTCCAGTGCGGCTGCGGGAGGGGTCGACTCGGGCGCTCGGCCGGTGCCCCGCCTCAGGCGGTCACCGGCCGGTGAATCGCGATCCGCTCCCCCACCGCTCGCGCCATGGCTCGGGTGCCCACGAGCGTGGACGCGGATGCCGCCTCCGGATCCACGGGCATGAGGTCTCGCGTCCGCAGGCCCTGGGACAGGACGTCGGACACGGCAGCCTCGACCGCATCGGCGGCCGTCCCCTGGCCGAGCGACCAGCGCAGCATCATCGCCGCCGACAGGATCGCCCCCAGCGGGTTGGCGATGTCCTGCCCGGCGATATCCGGTGCCGAGCCGTGGATCGGCTCATACAACCCGTGGCGACCATGATCGGTCGACCGCGTGCCGAGCGACGCCGACGGCAGCATCCCCAGCGACCCGGCGATCACCGCCGCCTCGTCGGACAGGATGTCGCCGAACAGGTTCTCGGTCACGATCACGTCGAAGCCCGCCGGCCAGCGGGCCAGCACCATCGCGGCCAATCCACCAGCCGGTGCTCGAGCGTCACGTCGGGGAAGTCCGCGTGGACCTCCTCGGTCACCTTGCGCCACAGCCTCGAGGTTGCCAGGACGTTGGCCTTGTCGACCTGGGTGAGCTTTCGGCGGCGGCCCCGGGCGAGCTCGAACCCGAGGGTGACGATCCGCCGGATCTCGCTCTCCGTGTACCACAGGGTGTCGATCGCCGCCCGGCCCTCGGGCGTCTGCCGCTGCTCGGACGGCTTGCCGAAATAGAGCCCCGACGTCAGCTCGCGGACGATCAGGCAGTCGACGCCTTCCAGCAGCTCGGGGCGCAGCGGGGAGGCGGCGATGAGCGCCGGGTGGACCGTGATCGGACGCAGGTTCGCGTACAGCCCAAGCCCGCCGCGCAGAGCGAACAGCGCCTGCTCGGGCCGGACCGAGGCATCGGGGTCGTCCCACTTGGGCCCCCCGACCGCGCCCAGCAGCACGGCATCCACCTCGCGGCAGGCATCGACGTCCCCGGGCCGGATCGCGACTCCGTGGGCGTCGATGCCGGCACCGCCGACGATCAGCTCGGACCACTCGAACCCGAACCCGAACGAACGGCCCGCCGTCTCGAGCACCTCGACCGCGCCGGCCAGGACCTCGGGGCCGACACCATCGCCCGGGATTCGCGCGATCCGATAGACGGGTGCGGCAGCGGTCACGCGCAGTCTCCGGGGAGTCTGCGGCCAATGGGCGAGCTGATCGCGCCATCGGCGCGGTCGGTCCGCTTGCCTGGAAGCACCCGGCCAGGCGGCCGGTGTGCGAGCACCGAGGATCGCCGGCGCTGACGCTCTGTGACCGTCACGGAAGCTCCTCGGCCATGTGCCGGCCCACGAACGCCGCGTCGACGCCGTTGATCTCGGCACCGTGGAGCTTGTTGGCGGCCACCACGTAGGCCTCGAGCGAGGCCTCGATGATGTTTGTCGACAGCCCGTGGCCCGTGACCATCAGTGCTCCCGGCCCCTCATCCGAGGAGCGCCGGCACCGGACGAGCACCTGGCCCTGGGCGTCCTCGCCGCCCGACACGGCCTTGATCTCGTACTCGGCCAGCACCGGGTGCCAGCCCAGGACCGGCTGGACCGCCTCGTCGACGGCGGCGTACAGCGCGTTGACCGGGCCGTTGCCGGTCGCGTTGGCAGCCTTGGGCTCACCCGCGACCACCACCGACACGCTGCCCACCGAGTGCCCGCCGCTTGACGAGCTGATGTTCCAGCCAAGCAGCTCGATCGACCGCGGCACGTCGGACTTGCGCTGCTCGACGAGCGCCAGCAGGTCGGCGTCGGTGACTTCCTTCTTGGTGTCGGCGAGCGCGATCGCGGCCTGATACACCGCGTCCAAAGCCTCGCCGTCCACCTCGTGCCCCAGCTCGCGAAGCTTGCCCTGGAGCCCACGCCGGCCCGACAGCTTGCCGATCGACAGCGTGCTCCCCGACAGGCCGACCGACTGCGGCGTCATGATCTCGTAGGTCAGCGGGTTCTTGAGGAACCCGTCCTGGTGGATCCCCGACTCGTGGGCGAACGCATTGGCGCCGACGATCGCCTTGTTGGGCTGGATCGCAAACCCGGTCAGATACGACACCAGCCGTGACGCGGAGGTGATCTGATCGGTCTGGACGCTCGACGCGAGGTCGGGGAACTGGGTCGGGCGCGTCCGGAGCGCCATCACGACCTCTTCCAGCGAGGCGTTGCCTGCCCGCTCGCCGAGGCCGTTGATGGTCACCTCGACCTGGCGGGCTCCGGCCTGCACCGCGGCCAGGGTGTTCGCGGTCGCCAGGCCGAGGTCGTTGTGGCAGTGGACGCTGACCGTGGCCTCGGCCCCGACCAGATCGACCACGCTGCCGACCAGCCGCCCGAACTCGGCGGGGATCGCGTACCCGACCGTGTCGGGGATGTTCACCGTCGAGGCGCCGGCCTCGACCACTGCCCGGTAGACCTGGAGCAGGAACGCCTCCTCGGTCCGCGAGGCGTCCTCGGCCGAGAACTCGATCTCGGCGTCGGGTCCCAGCGTCTGGCGGGCCCACGACACCCATCGACGGGCCTCGTCGAGGGCCTGCTCGCGCGACAGCCGCAGCTTGTGCTTGAGGTGGATGTCGCTGGTGGCGATGAACAGGTGGAGATGGGGGCGCTCCGCCGCGCTGATCGCCTCGACGGCCCGCTGCGGATCGCCGTCCCGGCACCTGGCGAGCGCCGCAACCGCGATCCCGCCCTTGGTCTCCTGGGCGATCCGCCGCACCGCCTCGAAGTCCCCGGGCGAGGCGGCCGGGAACCCGGCCTCGATCACGTCTACGCGCAGCCGGGCGAGCTGGCGGGCGACCTCCAGCTTCTCGGACGCCGTCAGCCCGGCGCCCGGCGCCTGCTCACCGTCCCGCAGCGTGGTGTCGAAGATGCGTACGGCACCCGCGGCGACCCCGCCGCCATAGGTCGGGTGCGTGGCCTCGAAGGTCATCGGGAGCCCTCCGCGGGTACCGAGCTTGCCACCGCCTGTGCCTGGCCGGCATCGACGACGACCGGCTTGAGGAACGGCATCTTGGCACGCAGCTCGGCGCCGACCTGTTCGATCTGATGGTTCCGATCCTGCTGGCGGAGCCGCTGGAACTCGTCGCCGCCGGCGTCCTGGACGGCGATCCACCGGGTGGCGAAGGCACCGCTCTGGATGTCGGTGAGCACGTCGCGCATCGACGCCTTGACGCCCTCCGTCACCCGGGGCCCGGAGACATAGTCGCCGAACTCGGCCGTGTCGCTGACGCTGAAGCGCATGAAGTTGAGGCCACCGCGGTACATCAGGTCCACGATCAGCTTGAGCTCGTGCATCGTCTCGAAGTACGCGAGCTCGGGCTGGTAGCCGGCCTCCACCAGCGTCTCGAACGCCGCCTTGATCAGCGCCGAGACGCCACCGCACAGCAGCGCCTGCTCGCCGAACAGATCGGTCTCGGTCTCCTCCTTGAACGTCGTCTCGAGCACGCCGGCCCGGGTCGAGCCGATGCCCCGCGCGTAGGCGAGCGTCCGCGCCCGGGCGGTCCCCGACGGGTCCTGCTCGATCGCGAACAGCGACGGCACGCCTCCGCCCTGCTCGTACACGCTGCGAAGCAGGTGCCCCGGGCCCTTGGGCGCGACCATCCCCACGTCGACCGTGGCCGGCGGCGAGATCCGATCGAACCGGATGTTGAACCCATGCGCGAACATGAGCAGCGCCCCGGGTCGCAGGTTGGGCCCGATCTCGGCGTCGTAGACCGCCTTCTGCACGGTGTCCGGGACGGCGATCATGACCACGTCGGCCGCGCGGACCGCATCCGCGACGTCGAGCACCCGGAAGCCGGCCGCCTCGGCCAGGGTCCGGCTCTTGGACCCCGGGGCCAGGCCGACCACGACCTCGACCCCGCTGTCGCGCAGGTTCAGGGCGTGGGCGTGCCCCTGGCTCCCATACCCGATGACGGCGACGGTCTGCCCGTCGAGGGCCGACGGATCCGCGTCCGCGTCGTAGTACATCCTGGCTGTCACGAGATGTTGCCTCCGTTCGGCGTGCCGGAACCCTCGACGTTGATCGGATCCTCGCCCTCCGAGGACCGATGTGGAGCTCCCGCGGTCCATCGGTCCGAGGACTCGATCGATCCGGCGCCGCGCAGCATCACGACCGCGCCGGTGCGCACCAGCTCCTTGATCCCGTAGCTGCGCAGCAGCGCGACCAGCGCGTCGATCTCGCTCTCGGTCCCGGTCGCCTCGACGATGACCGAGCCCGGGGCGACGTCGACGATCCTGCCCTTGTACAGCTCGACGATCTTGATCACCTCCGCGCGGTTGCCGTTCGAGGCCCGGACCTTCACGAACGCGAGCTCGTGCTCCACCAGCTGGTCCGCGGTGACGTCCTGGACCTTGAGCACGTCCACCAGCCGGTAGAGCTGCTTGGCGGCCTGCTCCACCGCGACGTCGTCGCCGTGGAGGGTGATCGTCATCCGGCTGATGTGGGGTTTGTCCGTGCGCGACACCGCAAGCGAGTCGATGTTGAAGTTGCGGGCCCGCATCAGGCTCGCGACCCGGTTGAGGACGCCCGGCCGGTCCATCACCAGCACGACCAAGACGTGCCGGTGGGCCTCGCCGCTGCCCGGGATCGCGCGGTCCGGGGGGCTGGCGTGGGCGGGGTGCACGTGTTGCCCGTCGGGGCCCTGGTCGACGTTCATTCCTCCGGCACCACGGCCGAGTCGATCAGGTCGGACAGGCCCTTGCCCGCAGGCATGATCGGGAACACGTTCTGCTCCTCGGCGATCTCGAACCAGATGAGCGCCGGACCGTCGACCGCCTGGGCCGCCCGGATGACCCGGTCGACCTCGTCGATCGTGGTTGCCCTGAACCCCGGGATCCCGTAGGCGTCGGCGAGCTTGACGAAGTCCGGGCCCGGCAGGTGCGAGGAGTGGTAGTTGCCGGCGTAGAACAGCTCCTGCCACTGGCGAATCATGCCCAGCTTCTTGTTGTCGAGCAACGCGATCTTGACCGGGATGCGGTCGGCGGCGAGGGTCATCAGCTCCTGGCTGGTCATCTGGAAGCCGCCGTCGCCGGTGATGGCCCAGGTTTCGGCGCCCGGGTTGCCAAGCGCGGCGCCCATCGCGGCCGGGACCGCGAAGCCCATCGTGCCCAGGCCACCGGAGCTGATGTGGCTGTGCGGCCGCCGGAACCCGGTGTACCTGGCGAGCCACATCTGGTTCTGGCCGACGTCGGCGACGTAGGTGGCAACATGGTCGGTGAGCTCGCCGATCCGCTCGACCACGAGGTCGGCCGACAGCAGGCCGTCGCGCCAGGCACCCGAGCCGTGCCACGAGGAGTCCTCCGATTCCCGGCGCCATTGCGCCAGCTCGGCGAAGTAGTCGGCCCGGGTCGCGGGATCGACCTCGGGCACCAGCGTGGCGAGCCTCTCGAGGACGCGTCGCGCGTCACCCACGATCGGAACCTCGACCGCAACGTTCTTGCCGATCTCTGCGGGGTCGATGTCGGCGTGGATGATCCGCGCGTAGGGTGCATAGGTCCGGACGCTGCCGGTCACCCGGTCGTCAAAGCGCATCCCGATCGCGATCAGCAGGTCGGCGGACTGGATCGCGCGGTTGACGTGCTTCCAGCCATGCATCCCCATGTAGCCGTAGGCGAGCGGATGCTGCTCGTCGATCGCGCCGATGCCGAGCAGGGTCCAGGCCACCGGGATCTGCGCCTTCTCGGCGAACGCTCGGAGCTGATCCCAGGCTTCGGCGATGAGGATTCCGTGGCCGGCCAGGATCAACGGCCGCTTTGCCGCCGCGATCTCCCTCGCCGCCAGCTTGAGCTGCTTGGGATGGCCGTCGAGGGTCGGGCGAAAGCCGGGCAGCCCGGCGATGATCTCCTCGCTGGAGGGGTGCTCGGCGGTCGTCTCCTGCTGGAGGGCGTCCTTGGTGATGTCGATGTGGACGGGCCCGGGACGCCCGTGCTTGGCGAGATAGAAGGCCTCCCCGACGACCCGCGGGATGTCGTCGGCGTCACGGACGAGGTAGTTGTGCTTCGTCATCGGCAGCGTGATGCCGGTGATGTCGATCTCCTGGAACGCATCCTTGCCGATCAGCGCCGTCGGCACGTTCCCGGTGATCGCGACGATCGGCACCGAATCGAGCTGCGCGGTGGCAAGCGCGGTGACCAGGTTGGTCGCGCCCGGGCCGCTGGTGCCCATGCACACGCCGACCCTGCCGCTCGCTCGAGCGTAGCCGTCGGCGGCGTGACCGCCGCCCTGCTCGTGGCGGACGAGGACGTGGCGGATCTCCGGGTAGTCGCCCAGGATGTCGTAGATCGGGAGGATGACGCCACCGGGATAGCTGAACATGACGTCCGTGCCCTGGTGGATGAGCGCCTCCATCAGCACGTCGGCACCGATCCGGGTTCGCTTCCGGGTCCTGCCCTCATGGAGCATCTCCCGACGGGCCTGCTCGACGGCCGCGGCGGTCACGGAGCCGTCGCCGGGCACATGGCTGCGATGCACCCGGGCGGGCGCGGCCGCGGTGGCGCCGGCTGGATCCGCCGAGCCGTCAGCGGCGCGACCGGCCGGTGGCTCGCCTCGGGTCATCGTCATCGTCTTCGGTCCTCCGCCCGGTGGTCCCGCGACCGCCCGGGCATGCAAAGACCCTCGCCTCCCGGCGAGGGTCCCTTCGGTGCTCGGTGGGCGGCGCCTCAGTGGCGCTCGTCTCTCCGCGTTCCTCCGTTCTCCCGCCGGGAGCCGGTAATAAGGAGGAGGTCCTCCTCGAGGCCGGCAAGAAGCGAGCGAAGCAAGCCGAGAAGGGATACGTCACGAGGCTCGAGATCGCGCAGGGGAACGCTCACGCGGCGGCCATCGGCCGTTACGACGACGGCGACCTTGCTGCGCTGACGATCCGAGAAGAGGCCCAAGCGTCGCGACTCCCATGTCCCGCGGGCAGCGGGTCCGCGCAGCATAGCCGCCCATCCCGCAAGGCGCAACCACGGCCGACCGCCGCGCTCGGTCGGGCTGGATAGCAGAAGACCTCCGGGCGGTCCCGGCGGTCCCGTAGCTGGGAGGGCATGTAGCCCGCGGATCAGTTCCAGCGCTGCTGGCAGTCGAAGACGGCGAGAGTCTGGCTCCGTTCCTCCCACTTCACCGTCTCCCGGAAGGACCAACCTGCGCCCGCCGGGCAGGAACACCGATCGCCGCCGGATGGAACCGGCCTCGCTGGTACGCTTGGGCCCCCCGCAACCGAATCAGGGCAGATCACCCGCATGACCAGACCGCGTACTCTCGCCGAGAAGATCTGGGACGAGCACGTCGTCGCCGATGAGCCGGGCGCGCCCTCGATCCTCGCGATCGACCTTCACCTCGTCCACGAGGTCACCAGCCCGCAGGCGTTCACCGGGCTCCGCAACCGCGGGCTCGAGGTCCGGCGCCCCGACAAGACCGTCGCCACGGCCGACCATTCGACGCCCACGTCGCCGCGCGGCCTGCCGATGATTGATCTGCAGGCCGCGGCCCAGATCTCGCAGCTCGAGACCAACTGCCGCGACTTCGGCATCCCGCTTCACGCCTTCGGCAGCGACACGCAGGGGATCGTCCATGTCATCGGCCCCGAGCTCGGTTTGACCCAGCCCGGGATGACGATCGTGTGCGGCGACTCCCACACGGCGACCCACGGGGCGTTCGGGGCGCTCGCGTTCGGGATCGGGACCAGCGAGGTCGAGATGGTCCTGGCCACCCAAACCCTGCTCCAGCGGCGCCCGAAGACCTACGAGGTTCGCGTGGACTCGCGCCTGCGGCCAGGCGTCAGCGCCAAGGACATCATCCTGGCGCTGATCGCGAGGATCGGGATCGGCGGTGGCACGGGCCACGTGTTCGAGTACCGCGGCGAGGCCATCCGGGCACTGTCGATGGAGCAGCGGATGACGATCTGCAACATGAGCATCGAGGGTGGGGCGCGAGCCGGGCTGGTCTCGCCGGACGACACCACCTTCGACTACATCCACGGCCGGCGCCACGCGCCGCAGGGCGCGGCGTGGGACGACGCGGTCGCCCGCTGGCGAACGCTGCCCACCGACGACGGCGCGCTGTTCGACCGGTCGATCGCCATCGACGCCGGGGCCCTCGAGCCGATGGTGACCTGGGGCACGAACCCTGGTATGGGAATCCCGATCAGCGGACGGATCCCGACCCCATCCGGGCTGGAGGACCCGGCCGCTCGCCGGGCAACGGAGCACGCTCTCGAGTACATGGGGCTCACGCCTGGTCAGTCGATCGCAGGCCAACCGGTCGACGTGGTGTTCATCGGCTCGTGCACCAACAGCCGGATCAGCGACCTACGCCTGGCGGCGAGCGTGCTCAAGGGACGTCACGCGGCCGAGGGCGTGCGGCTGTTGATCGTGCCCGGCTCCCAGCAGGTGAAGGCCCAGGCCGAGCGGGAGGGGCTCCACGAGGTCTTCCGGGCGGCCGGCGCCGAGTGGCGCGAGTCGGGCTGCTCGATGTGCATCGCGATGAACGGCGACCAGCTCGCGCCCGGGCAGTACGCGCTGAGCACGTCCAATCGCAACTTCGAGGGCCGGCAGGGCAAGGGTGGCCGGACGTTCCTTGCTTCCCCCCTGACCGCGGCGGCATCGGCGCTGAGCGGCGTCGTCACCGACCCGCGGACGCTCCCGGGCATCGAGGAGCCGGCGACGGTCGGCGGAGGGTACTGAGATGGCCGAGGGGTTCCGCGGGTTCAGCTCCAGGGTCGTCCCGCTGCGGGCGGAGAACGTGGACACCGATCAGATCGTGCCGGCCCGCTACCTCAAGGTGACGGACAAGGCGGGTCTCGCCGACGCCCTGTTCCGCGACTGGCGGTTCAACGAGGACGGGACGAGCAAGGATCCTGCGTTCGTCGTGGATCGGCCGGGGATGGCCGGGCGCCGCATCCTGCTGGCCGGCGACAACTTCGGCTGCGGCTCGTCGCGCGAGCACGCGCCCTGGGCGCTTCGCGCGTGGGGGGTGCAGGCGATCCTGTCGACCTCGTTCGCCGACATCTTCCGCAACAACTCGCTCAAGAACGGCGTGCTGCCGATCGTGGTGGACCCCGAGACCCATCGCCGGCTGTTCGAGCTGGTGGAGGCGGATCCCGAGGCCGAGCTCCGCGTCGACCTCGCGGAGCAGGGCATCCTGCTGCCCGACGGCTCGACGATCGACTTCGAGATCGACCCGTTCGCCAAGGCGATGCTGCTCGCCGGCACCGACGAGATCGGCTACGTCCTGGCCCGCGCGGACGCGATCGCGGCCTGGGAGGCCGCCCATCCGGCTCGCGTGGACACCACCCTGGGCATGCAGGCTGCAGGCTGAGCGCGGCGGCAGCGGCCCGGAACCCGGCAGCGCTCGCACCCGTCCTTCGGACATGACCACCCGCTCCCGCCCGGTGCTGGCCGGCAGCCTCGCACTTCTCATCGGTCTCTCGGGCTGCACGTCCGCCGGCTCATCGCCGGACGCCGCATCCTCGACCATCACCGAGCCGTCCGCACCCCCACCCACGGCGGTCCCGGTGCCCTCGTCACCCGCCGGAAGCGAACCCAATCCCGGGAGCGGCGTGATGGTCCCCATCGAGCCCGGCGGGGGCGACGGGTCCGGTGGTATGCCGCAGCCGCAGCCAACGATGGTCACGCCCATGGCCGGCCTGATGGGTGTGCACCGGGTGGGGGCGGCGGCGCTGGAGACCTCGGTCGACGGAGGCCGGCTGTCCGTGACCATCGCCTGGTGGAGCGGTGTCGAGCCATGCAACGTGCTGGCAGGTGTCGACGTCGCCCGTGACGGCAACACGATCACGCTCACCGTCCGCGAAGGCGCCTCCCGCCTGGACGTCGCGTGCATCGAGATCGCGGTGTACAAGGCCACGATCGTGGACCTTGGCGAGCTCGATCCCGGCGACTACACGGTCGCGGCCTTCGGTGATGCGCCGCCGGTCCGGGTCACCCTCCCGGGCTGACCCCGACGGGGCCGGCGGCCTCGGGTCAGCGATGGAGCGAGCCCCTTCGGTCTGCCCGCGGCACGCTTCCTCAGCCTCCCCGATACTCCCCGGGTGAACCTGTTCGACCTCATCGCGCTGCTCGTGCTGGCGGTCGCGATCATCGCCGGCATCCGTACCGGCGCCCTGCCGCAGGTGGGCGGGATCGCGGGCGCCCTGGGCGGAATCGTCGCGATCCTCGCCCTGGCGCCCTGGCTGCTCGATGTCACGCGCGGCTTCGAGCCCATCCCGCGCGCCATGATCGTGCTCGGGTCGGTGCTGGGCGCGGTGCTCATCGGCGAGGGTATCGGCTCGACCCTGGGCCAGGCCCTGGCGGCGCAGCTCCGTCATGACGTGCTGTCCGGTGCCGACCGGCTGGTGGGCGGCTTCGTGGGGTTCGGCCAGGCGATCCTGATCATCTGGCTGGCCGGGGGGCTGCTTGCCGCGGGTCCGTTCCCGACCCTTGCACGCACGGCAACGCAGTCGGTCATCGTCCGTGGCGTCGACGGGGTTCTGCCGCCACCGACCGAGGTCGTCGGCCAGATCGCCGGCGCCCTCGACGCATCGGGCCTGCCGGACGTGTTCATCGGCCTCGACCCGCTGCCATTGCCGGCGGTCGACACGCCCACCGATCGCCAGGCGCAGCAGATCGCCGCATCGGCGCTCGCCAGCACCGGCCGGATCACAACCCGGGCCTGCACGACCCAGGTCACCGGGACGGGGATCCTCATCGGCAAGGGGTACATGGTGACGAACGCCCACGTGGTTGCCGGCGCCTCGACCATCCGGATCGCTCTGGGGGACAGGCTGGTCGATGGCGTCCCGGTGCTGTTCGATCCCAACCTGGACGTGGCGCTGCTGTACGCACCCGGCCTGACGGGTGCGGGTCTGTCGCTGGCTCGCTCGACCCCGGATCGGGGCACGACCGGCGCGGCGCTGGGCTACACGGGCGGTGGCCCACTGGCCGTCCTGCCTGCCGCGGTCGCAGGCTCGTACCAGGCCACGGGGCGCGACATCTACGACCGGCACCTGGTGACCCGCGAGATCCTCGAGCTCCGAGCGGCCGTCGAGCCCGGCGACTCGGGAGGACCGCTGATCCTCAGCGACGGGAGCGTCGGAGGGCTCGTGTTCGCCGAATCGCGCTCCGATCCGAACGTGGGCTACGCGCTCAGCCCGCACCGCCGTGGAGTCCCGGATCTCGCCGGCGATCGGCCGCACGAGGGCCGTCGGCGTCGGTCCCTGCATCCGCTGACGGGCCGTGAGGGATCGGTAGCATGGTGCAATGCAGCTGACCGGACCGATCTCCGGCGATCCCGCGAACGCCGGCACGACCACCAGGCCCTCCGCCGCGCTGGCCACGCTCGCCGCTGACTACTGGGACGCGACGCTCGAGCTCGCTCCACTGTTTGCGACCGCGATCGGCGACCGAAGGTTCGATGGGTCGCTCCCCGACCCGAGCCGCGAGGGGACGGCGGCGGCCCGATCCAGGCTCAGCGAGCTCCTGGCCCGTGCGGACGCCATCGAGGTCGACGGCCACGGTGCCGCGCACCGGACGACCGTGCTCGCGCTGCGCGAGGCGCTCGGCGCCGATATCGAGCAGCTCGATGCCGGGCTCGGCGACTGGAACGTCGACCCCATCGAAGGCGTGCCCGCAGATCTGCTGCTCGTGCCGGACTACCAGCGGCTCGAGACGCGGGACGACGCGAGCCGGATGGTCGATCGCTGGCGGGCGATGGCCGGGTACACCGACCGGCAGCTGGCGCGCCTGCGCCTTGGTCTGGGCGAGGGCCGCGTCGCCTGCCGAGCGCCCGTCACGCGGACGATCGACATCCTCGAGTCGCTGCTGGCGTCGCCGGACGAGACGTGGCCGCTGCTGGCTCCGGTCCGCGAGCTGGGCGATCTGCGCGCCTGGCGCGGCGGCGACCGGGGACGATTCGCGGCGGACCTCCGCGAGGCCGTGACCGAGGGGATCCGGCCGGCGTTCGAGCGGCTGCGTGACGCGCTCGAAGGCGAGATCCTGCCGGCATGCCGGCCCGATGACCGACCGGGAATGGGACACGTCACGGGAGGCGAGGCTGGCTACCGTCTGCTGGTGCGCGCCCATACATCGCTCGATGTCGAGCCCGAGGACCTGCACCGGGTGGGGCTCGATGAGATCGCCCGCATCGACGACGAGCTGGCGTCGCTGGCCGGGCAAACACTCGGCACGATGTCGCTGTCCGACGCGCTGGCGGCCCTTCGCGGGGACCCCGCGCTGCACTTCTCGTCCCGCGAGGAGGTGTTCGAGACGGCCGCCGCCTCGCTCTCGCGGGCGGCGGCAACGATCCCCCACTGGTTCGGTCGGCTCCCCCAGGCACCATGCGAGGTCGTGCGCATGGGCTCCCACGAGGAGGCGCACTCGACGATCGCGTACTACCGTGAGCCTGCGATCGACGGCTCGCGCCCGGGCCGCTACTACATCAACACATCGGAGCCAGGGACCAGGCCCCGATACGAGGCCGAGGCCCTCGCCTTCCACGAGTCGATCCCCGGCCATCACCTGCAGCTGGCGATCGCGCAGGAGCTGCCGGACCTGCCGGCATTCCGACGCCATCTCGGACCGAACGCGTACGTGGAGGGTTGGGGGCTCTACACGGAGCGGTTGGCGGAGGAGATGGGCCTGTACACGAGCGATCTCGACCGCATCGGTATGTTGTCGTTCGACGCTTGGCGGGCGGCACGCCTGGTGGTCGACACGGGCATGCATGCCCTGGGCTGGACGCGCGATCGCGCGATCGCGTTCATGGTCGCCCATACCGCCCTGGCGCCCAACAACATCGCCAACGAGGTGGACCGGTACATCGTGCTGCCGGCTCAGGCGCTCGCCTACAAGACCGGCCAACTCGAGCTCCTGCGGCTGCGGCGCGGCGGCCGAAGACCCGGTTGGCTGCTGCCTTCGACATCCGCGAGTTCCACGACGCGGTGCTTGGCGGCGGGGCCCTTCCGCTGGCCGTGCTGCGCGAGACGGTGGAGGCCTGGCTCGACGACCGGTCGGCGGGCGCCTAGCGCACCGGCTGGAGCGGACGCACTCGACGGACCCACGCAGCCGCACGGTCAGTCGGGCCCGCGCCGCCCCGATCTGGGCGTTACCCGAGGGTACGGGCCGCTGCCGGTCGCCACAAGATCGTGGCGCGGCCGTACCCTTGTTCGGCAAACGCAGCCGCGCCACGAGGACCGTCCGATGCCCGCCGATCACGCCGTTCCCTATGGTCGCCCGACCGATCCCGGCAAGCGACACAGCCACGCCCTGACCGACGGCCCCGATCGGGCTGCCGCGCGCGCGATGCTCAAGGCGGTGGGCTTCACGGACGACGATCTGGCCCAGCCGCTCATCGGAGTCGCCACGACCTGGATCGAGACGATGCCCTGCAACCTCAACCAGCGGCGGCTCGCGGAGCTGGTGAAGGAGGGCATCCGGGCGGCCGGCGGCACGCCCATGGAGTTCAACACGATCTCGATCTCGGACGGCGTGTCGATGGGCAGCGAAGGCATGAAGGCCTCGCTCGTGAGCCGCGAGGTCATCGCCGACTCGATCGAGCTGGTGGCGCGCGGCCACCTGTTCGACGGTCTCGTGTGCCTGGTCGGCTGCGACAAGACGATCCCGGCCGCAGCGATGGCGCTCGGGCGGCTCGACATCCCCGGGCTCGTGCTCTACAACGGCACGATCTATCCCGGCACCTACAAGGGCAAGCCGGCCGACGTGGTCACGGTGTTCGAAGCGATCGGCGCCTACCGGGCCGGCAAGATCACGCTCGAGGACCTGTACGAGGCCGAGAACGGTGCGTGTCCCGGCGCCGGTGCCTGCGGCGGCCAGTTCACGGCCAACACGATGTCGACCGTGCTCGAGTTCCTCGGCCTCTCCCCCGCCGGGCTCAACGGGATCCCGGCCGAGGACCCCAGGAAGGACGATGCGGCCCGCCGCTGCGGCGAGCTCGTGATGACGCTCGTCCACCACGACATCCGACCGCGTTCGATCCTGACCCGCGGATCGCTGGACAACGCCGTCGCCTCCGTCTCGGCCACCGGAGGCAGCACGAACGCCGCGCTCCACCTGCCGGCGATCGCGGCCGACTTCGGGCTCCCGTTCACGCTACGCGACTTCGCCACGGTGATCGACCGGACGCCGCTGATCGCCGACATGCGGCCGGGCGGGCGGTTCGCGGCCTCGGACATGTACGACGCGGGCGGCGTGGCGCTGGTCATGCGCGAGCTCCTGAAGAGAGACCTGCTCCACGGCAACGAGCGCACGGTGGACGGGCGGACGATCGCGAAGATCGCCGCCGACGTCGTCGAAACCCCAGGGCAGCAGGTGGTCCACCCGATCGAGGCCCCCATCAAGGAGACCGGCGGCCACGCGATCCTGTGGGGCAGCCTGGCTCCCGAGGGATCGATCGTGAAGCTGGCCGGTCACGAGCGCCGGTTCCACCGCGGTCCGGCGCGCGTGTTCGACTCGGAGAACGCCTGCTACGAGGCGGTCCGCGAGCGTCGGATCCACGAGGGCGACGTGGTCGTGATCCGCTACGAGGGACCGGTCGGGGGGCCGGGCATGCAGGAGATGCTCTCGGTCACGGGAGCGCTCGTGGGCGAGGGCCTGGGCGAGTCGGTGGCCCTGCTCACGGACGGACGGTTCTCGGGCGGCACGCACGGCCTGATGCTGGGTCACGTTGCCCCGGAGGCGGCGGTGGGCGGTCCGATCGCCCTGGTCGAGGAGGGCGACTCGATCGTGATCGACGTCGACGCGCACGAGCTGAACCTCGAGATCCCGGACGACGAGCTGGCGGCCCGGCAGACGCGATGGACGCCACCCGTGCCGCGGTACACGAGCGGCGCCATGGCCAAGTACGCCGCGCTTGTGTCCTCGGCCTCGGAGGGCGCGATCACGAGCGGTGCCCAGCTCCGGACGGCGCTGGCCAGCCCGAACGGGCGCGCCCGCCCAGCCGGTTTCGTGATCGGGCGGTCCGCGCGGGCCGGATGCCGATGACCCAGTCCGGTCCCCTGGAGCCGCGCCCCGGTCTGGTCGGGTTTCGGATCTCCGCGACCGAGTCGGCCGGCCTCGACTGGCGCCGGATCGACGACACCTGGGCGATGGCGGGCACGCTGCGGGTGTTCGCCGCGGGCTGGATGAGCGACCACCTGTCCGACGCGAGCCAGACGCGCAACGGACCCGCCCTCGAGTCGCTCACGATGGCTGCCGCCCTCGCCCGGCAGCTGCCCGGCAGGTGGGTTGGGATCGCGGTCCTGTCCAACACGTTCCGTCACCCGGCGGTGCTGGCCAAGTCGGCCACCGTTCTGGACCAGGTGACCGGCGGCCGGTTCGTGCTCGGGCTGGGCGCGGGCTGGCACGAGGGGGAGCACGAGGCGTTCGGCATCCCGCTACCACCCCTGCCGGAACGCTACGACCGATACGAGAGCGCGCTGCGGGTGCTGACCGCGCTGTTCTCCGACGAGGCTCGGCAGCCACCGGGAGTCAGCCTCGACGATCCGTTCTTCCCGCTCCGCGGCGCGACCAACGAGCCGCCGCCGATCCGGCCGGGCGGGCCGGCCATCTGGCTGGGCGGCCAGAAGCGGCGGGGCATCGCGCTCGCCGCGCGCTATGCGGCTGGCTGGCCGCTGCCCGGTAACCGGCCGGGCGACGTCGCCTACTTCTCCCAGAAGCGGGACGAGATCTCGCGAGCGCTCGAGGCCGAGCGACGCGATCCAGGCGAGTTCACGTTCGCGGCACAGCTGTCGTGCGGATCCAGCCGCACCTCGCGGCAGGCGGCCCTGGAGACATCGCGGAGGTTCGTGCGGGCCGGGGCCAACCACGTGATCCTGGGGGTACCTGCCGGCGACACCCCTGATGGGCTGGCCGCGGTCGCTCACGAGGTCGCCGAGCCGCTGGTGAGCCCCGGATGACCATCCTGGTCCGGCGGATCGACGATGGGGACAACACGGACCTCGCCGCCCACGCGCGCATCCGGACCGCCGTCACGCCCGACAACCCCGAGTCGCTCGATCAGGTGCGCTGGGAGTCCGCCACCTATCCGGGTGAGGTGACCCGGTACCTGGTCGACGCGGCCGGCGAGCCGGTGGCAACGGCGAGCACGGGGCGGGTTTGGGTGTTCCAGCCTGCCTACCCGCGGTACTGGCTCGGGATCTGGGTGATGCCCGGGATGCGCAACCAGGGCATCGGCTCGGCCCTGTACCAGGTCGCCAGCGACGCGGCCCGTACTGCGGGCAAGACCGGCTTCCAGACGGAGGTCTCGGAGGCGCATGCGGCGGGCGTGCGCTTCCTGACCAACCGCGGGTTCAGGGTGACCGGACGCGCCAAGATGGTCCGGCTCGACCTCCGTGGCCTGGGGGCACCCGTGATCGCGGCACCAGAGGGCATCCGGGTGACCTCGCTGGCCAAGCGCCCGGAGCTCGTGCCCGGCGTGCATGTCGCCGCGGTCGAGGCCTTCCCCGACATCCCCACCAGCGACGAGCCGCTCGACCCGGGCTCGCTCGAGGCTTTCACGGCGCGGGACGTGGACCGCGTAGGCATCCCGAAGGAGGGATTCCTGGTCGCGGTCGACGACGGCTCCGGCGAGGTGGTCGGGTACGCAAGCCTGATCTTCGCGCCCGGCAGCCGGGTGCTCGCCTACAACGACATGACGGCGGTCCGACCGGCATGGAGGGGTCGGGGCATCGCGACCGCGCTCAAGCGCGCGACCATCGCCTGGGCGATCGAGAACGGTCTCGAGGCGATCGAGACCGGCAACGACGAGGAGAACGCCCCGATGCGGGCGGTCAACCTGACCCTCGGATACACACCGATCCCGGACGTCCTCGAGATGCAGGGGCCGCTCGCACCAGGCGACTGACCGGACCGGGACGCCTCGGGCGGGCATACTTGGTGCGTGCCAGCCATCGACCTCAACGGGATCCGGCTGCGGAACCGCCTCGTCACCTCGGCCAGCCTGCTGGGCTACGGCGCGTCCAGACGCAAGCTCATCCTGTACGGGCTGAGCCCCATCGCCCAGTGGGTACCGCTCGAGCGCTTCGGTGCCGTCACCACTCGGACCATGACCCTCGGCCCGCGCGAGGGTCACTTCACGCTGCGCGAGGACTGGGGCCGACCGAGCTGCCCGAGATGCTCCGCCTCTACGGGCGGGCGCTGCGCAAGGTCGACGCCGGCTGGATCAACGCCTTCGGCTGGTCGAACATCGGCATCGAGCACTACTTCGACGAGTACTTCGAGCGCACCGCGGGCCTCAACCGGATCATCTCGGTGGGTGGCTTCAGCGTCGATGAGATCGAGCAGCTGATCGAGACCGTCAACGGGCGGGCGGCGCCCGGCGAGATCGCGGCGGTCGAGCTCAATGCCTCGTGCCACAACGTCAACTTCCCGTTCGGCGAGATCCTCGAGGACAGCCTGATGCGCGCGGTTCCCAGGAGCCGTCACCCGGTGATCCTCAAGGTCTCCCCCGACGAGGATTACGTGTGGCAGGCGGGCCTCGCGGAGCGGGCCGGGTGTGCCGGGATCACGGCGATCAACACCGTCAAGGGCCTCCGGCTCGACCCGGACACCGGCGATCCGTGGCTCAAGAACCGGTTCGGCTCGGTCTCCGGGCGGGCGATCAAGCCGATCGGGCTGCGGGTCGTCGCGGAGCTCCGCGACGCGGGCATCCGGCTGCCGATCATCGCCAACGGCGGCATCCGCGACTTCGACGACTGCCGAGAGTACGTCTGGGCCGGGGCGGATGCGGTGAGCCTGGGCAGCGAGGTGTGGCTCAAGCGGATTCCGCTGTACGCCCTGGGGCCGATCGAGGGACTCCGGATCCGGCGCCTCATCGCGCGAGTGGCCGCGTACGAACCCCCGGCCACGGCGCCCCACTGGCGGCCGGCGCTCGCAGCAGCCGAGGTCGACCGGTCCGAGGTGGACCCATCGGCCATGATGGATGAGGAGGCGGCGATCGGGGCTGGCGCCCTCCCGACCGCGTGAGCGCGTCGCGGGTCGCCGTCGTCACCACCGGCGGCACCATCGATTCGCTGGGTGTCGACCGGCTCGACCTCGCGGCCTACCTCGAGACCGGCAACCGGCTGGCACCAGGCGCGCTGGTGGGATCGGTGCCCGAGCTGTCCAGGGTCGGCCACGTGACCGAGGTCCCGTTTCGGCGGCTTCGTGCCCATGCGATGACCGACGACGACCTCGCGGATCTCCGATCCCTCGTCGGCAGCCTCGTCGATCGGGAGGCCGACGGCGTCGTGATCACCCACGGCACGAACACGCTCGACGAAACGGCCTGGCTGCTCCATCTCGCGGTCGCGACCGACCGGCCCATCGTGCTCACCGGGGCCATGCGTCCGGCGTCCGGCCTGTCGGCCGACGGTCCGCTCAACCTGCTCAACGCGGTGAGGGTGGCGGCCGATCCCGCGGCCCGCGGCCTGGGCGTGCTGGTCGTCCTGGACGACACGATCCATGGGGCACGGGACGTGGTCAAGGCCAACACCTTGAGAACCGGCGCGTTCGCCGACGGCGCCTCGGGTCCGCTGGGCTGGACCGACGGGGACGGGCGGGTCATCATCGCCCATCGTCCGGGTCGGGCGGCCGACCTGCGCGGCCGGTTCGCCGGGGTCGACCTGCGGGCGCAGCCACGGGTCGACATCGTGATCTCGTACCAGGGCGCCGACGGGGCGCTGGTCGATGCGGCCGTCGCGGCCGGTGCGGCCGGGATCGTGAGCGCGGGGACGGGGGCCGGCTACCCGACACCTGGCGAGGTCGAGGCGCTCGAACGGGCCAGGTCGGCCGGCGTCGTCGTGTGCCAGGCGTCGCGCGTGGGATCGGGCCGGGTTCCGCCCGTGCCGACCCTCGTCTCGCGGGGATGGATCGCCGCGAGCGACCTCCAGCCATGGAAGGCGCGTACCCTGCTCCGTCTCGCGCTTGCCGCCGGCGAGACGGACCGCGACCAGCTGCAGCGGCGGTTCGACGCCGCCTGAGCGACGCTCGTGCTCGCACCGACGTTCCCGGCCGCATTGCCGTCGCTCCGTGCTGCCGCGCGACTGCCGGGTGCGGCATCATGGGGCTGTGACCGAGAAGCTTCACGCGCCAGCGCCTCTGCCGCCCGACCCGGAGCAGTACGACGCCGTCCGCAACGAGCACGCGCGGCGGCGGGGCCTCAAGCAGGCGTACATCGCCGGCGGGGATGATCCGGACCTGCACGCCACGCTGCGCCGTGAGCGCTACTACCTCCGCATCCTGATCGTGATGGTCGTGCTCATCGTCGTGATCGGGTTCGGCCTCGGGATCATCGAAGCCCTGATCGTCGCGCCGCCCGCCTGACCGTGACCGCGCCACCGTCGCCATCCGAGCACGACCGCCGTCCGAAGTCGGACTTGCTGCCCTCGCAGACCCTCGATCCGGCCACCTGGGCCGCGGCCCACGACCGGCTGATCGCATTCCTCCGCGACCTGATCCAGATCCCATCGATCAACCCGCCCGATCCGCCCGGCCCCGAGCTCGCAGCGTCGCTCCGGATCGCTGACGAGTTGCGGGCGACCGGCCTGGCACCTGAGGTGATGGAGCCGTTCCCCGGCCGGGGCACGGTCGTCGCCCGGCTCCGAGGCGACGGCACCGGTGGCGATGCACTGCTCCTGCTCTCACATCACGACGTCGTGCCGGCTGATCCCGCCGGGTGGACCCACCCACCCTTCGCGGCCGAGGTGGCGGACGGCTACGTCTGGGGGCGGGGCGCCGTCGACATGAAGTCGATGGTCGCGATGGAGGTCGCGGTGCTCGGCCTTCTGGCCGGCGGAGCTCGGGCTGCTGGCGTCGACCCAGCCGTGGACCCGATCCCAGGCCTTCGGCGCGACGTGTTGTTCGCGTGCACCTCGGACGAGGAGGCTGGTGGCTGGCAGGGAGCCGGATGGCTGGTCGACAACCGGCCGGAGGCCGTGCGCGCGGCCGGCGCGCTGAACGAGGCTGGGGGCGTCTCCGTCGACCTCGGGGGCCGCCGCTTCTACCCGATCCAGGTGGCCGAGAAGGGGTTCGAGATCTACCGGATCCGGGTCACCGGGACGTGGGGCCACGGATCGATGCCCCGCGAGGACAACGCCGCGGTCATGGCTGCGGAGGCGGTCACCCGGCTGGCGCGGCCGGGAGAGCCGAACGTCACCGGGCCCGTCCGGCGCCTGCTCGACGAGATCGCCGCGTCACTCCCAGAGGATCAGGCCCGGCTGGTGGCCGCGATCGGCGGCGACGATCCGCGGCGTGCCGAGGCCGCGCTGCGGGCGTTGTGCGACCCGATGTACGCGCGGGCCGTTCGGGCGCTGGTCCGGGACACGATCAGCCCTGACGTGATCCACACCGGGATCAAGTACAACGTCATCCCCGGCGAGGCGATGATCGAGATCGACTGCCGCACCCTCCCGGGCACGACCGAGGGCGATGTTCGGGAGGAGATCCTGGCCCGGCTCGGCGATCTCGCGCCGCATTGCACCGTGGAGCACTCGCACGGCGCGGTGCCCGTCGAGGCGGCTGCTGGCGGCGAGCTGTACGACCTGCTGGCCGCAACCATCCGGGCCCACGACCCCGATGGCATCCCGGTCCCGGTGATGGCGCCGTTCGCGACGGACGCCAAGCACCTGATCCGGCTGGGCGTTCCGAGCTACGGCTTCTCGCCCCTCCGCCTCGACCCCGGGGAACGGTTCCTGGAGCGGTTCCACGGCGTCGACGAGCGGGTGGGCATCGAGGCCCTGCGCTGGGGCCTGCCCGTCCTGTACGACGTCGTTGCCACCTTCTGCCGCTGAGCCCTGGCGCAGATCGCGGGTCGCGGGCGCGTGCGCGCCGCCTCAGCGATGCTCGTCTGCCTCACCCTCGGCGCCGGAGACGAGGGTCACGGCCTCGTCGCAGGTCGTGCACCTGAAGATTTGGCGCAGCCCCCACGACCGCTCGGGGTCGTGATCGGCCGCGGCGTGGTGGGAGGGCTCCGGCCGCATCTCGACGTAGGAGCCGTCGGTGTGTCGGTGCCGGATCATGAACTCGATGTCGCGAACGCTGGATTGATCCACGGCGCACTCCTTCCTCACGGGGGGTGCAGGCATTGTGGATGTTTGCGGCGCGGCGCGGGAGCCCCTCAGGCAGTGCTCCGGACCAACCGCCCGCGCCGGCTGATCGCATGGGTGGTCAGCGCCGCGACGCCCATCGCGATCAGGGCCCGCTCGCCGCGCGGCATCGGACGCATCGCCGCCAGGAACTGCTCGGCCCGGGCGCGATCCACGATCCTCAGCACAGCTTGACCGCGGGGAGTCAGCCACACGGACCGCTGCCGCCCGTCGTCCTCCTCGCGGCGCCGCTCGACCAGCCGGCGCCTGACCAGGCCGTCGATCAGGCGCGACGTGGCCGAGGGCGAGCGCCCGATCGTGTCGGCGAGGTCGGCCACGGTGGTGGTCGCTCCCTCGGCGAGCACGTACAGCGCGGCCAGCTGCGTGAAGCCGAGGTTCAGCTCGCCCAGCTGGGACGCGAACCCGACCACGAGCTCCCGCCACAGGGCGCGGCCCATCGCCACGCGCTCCGAGATCTGCCGCACGTTCTGCAAACGGGTGCCGGCGGCCACGACGGGAGCTGACAGATCCGCCTCGAACATCCGCGCGATGGCGCGGCTGGACGCCCCGCGCCTCCGTCGTCGGACGAGGGCCTCCGGCAGCTCGGGCCCGGCGGCCGGGTCGCTGGATCGCGGGCGGCGAGATTTCGGGCGCGGCGGAGCGGGCCGCTCGGGGGCAGTCACGACGTCATCCTCCATCGCCCGAGCGTAGGTCCGCCCGCCGATTCCTGCAACCGTGCACGCATCTGGCGCGGTGTCCGCCCGCCGCCGACTACGCTCGCACCAATGAGCCAGATCGCCCTCGTGTTCCCTGGCCAGGGCAGCCAGTACCTCGGCATGGGCCGAGCCCTCGCGGAATCATCGCCCGTCGCCGCCGCCGTGTTCCGTGCCGTCGACGAGGCGCTCGGCGAGCCGCTGTCGAGCCTTGCCTGGGACGGCCCCGAGGATCGCCTGAACCTGACCGAGAACGCCCAGCCCGCGCTGCTCGCCACGTCGATCGCGTATCTCGAGGCCGTGCGCCGCAGGTGGGCGGACCTCGACGTCGACGTCCCGGAGCCGGCGTTCGCCGCCGGGCACTCGATGGGCCAGTACAGCGCCCTCGTCGCTGCCGGATCGCTGGACCTTGCGGACGCCGCCCGTCTCGTCCGGACCCGCGGCGAGCGGATGCAGGCGTCGGGCGCGGATCGCGAGGGACGCATGGCGGCGATCATCGGTCTCGATGAGGCGCGGCTGCCGGAGCTCATCGAGCAGACCTCGCGTCAGGGCGTGTTCGGCATCGCCAACCGCAACTCTCCGGGCCAGGTCGTCGTCTCCGGCGAGCGTTCGGCCGTCGAGGCATCCCTCGAGATCGCCCGCTCCCTTGGCGCCCGCCGGGCCCAGCTGCTCGCCGTCTCGGTCGCCGCACATTCGCCGCTCATGGCTGCCGCCGCCGACGGCATGCGGGCGGCCCTGGCCGGCGTCGCGTTCCATGACCCGCATCCGCCGCTGCTCGCCAACGCCGACGCCCGCGCGATCACGACCGGGGACGGCTGCCGCGCCGAGCTCGTCGAGCACCTGACCACCGGTGTCGACTGGGTCGCCGCGGTCGAGGCGATGCGCGCCGCCGGCGTCACCACCTTCATCGAGATCGGTCCCGGTCGCGTCCTCACGGGCCTGATCCGGCGGATCGCTCCGGACGCCCTCGCGCTCGCCCTGGACGACGCGGCGGCGGCCGATCGACTCGCCATCCCCTTCGCGGATGCGGCGGCGATGGACGCCACCTCCGAAACCGCGGTCTAGCCGGCCGCGAGACAGCACACCGAGAGGATCCCGTGCGCCAACCCGATTTCAGTCGCCGCGTCGTCGTCACCGGCCTCGGCGTCATCAGCTCGATCGGCAACGACAAGGACACCGTCTGGGCGAACCTCATGAACGGCGTGTCGGGCCTGGGCGAGATCACCAAGTTCGACACCACGCCGTACACCCACCGGGCGGGTGGCGAGGTCAAGGACTTCGACCCGTTGCTGTGGATGGACGCCAAGGCCGTCCGCCGCAGCGAGCCCGCGATGTGGTACGGCGTGGCCGCGGCCAAGCAGGCCGTGACAGATGCCGGGCTCGAGATCACCGACGCCAACCGCGAGGACATCGGGGTCGTGTTCGGGACGGGCGCCGGCGGCCAGACCCTGATGATCGACAGCTGGAACGTGCTGCACGAGAAGGGCCCGGCGCGCGTGGCCCCGACGTTCATCGCCAATGCCCTCGTGGACTCCACCTCGGGCATGATCGCGATCGAGACGGGCGCCATCGGCCACAACCTGTGCGTGGTCACCGCCTGCTCCACCGGCACGAACTGCGTCGGTGAGGCCGCCGAGCTGATCCGTCGGGGCGACGTGCACACGGTGATCGCCGGCTCGGCGGAGATGCCGCTGCTCGAGGTTGCGCACGCAGGCTTCGCCAACATGCGTGGCCTCGGGTCGCCGCGGCCGGGCGAGCCGCTGTCCGACGTGAGCCGCCCGTTCGACCGCAGCCGGAACGGCTTCGTCCTGGGTGAGGGTGCCGGCGCGCTCATCCTCGAGGACCTCGAGCTTGCCAGGGCCCGTGGCGCCCGGATCTACGCCGAGGTCGTGGGCTACGGCTCCGCAGCCGATGGCTGGGACATGATCCAGCCGGTCGAGCACGGCTCGGGATCGGCGCGCGCGATGCGGGCGGCGCTCGAGCGGCGCGGCGTGCCGGCCGACGAGGTCGACGTGATCAATCCCCATGGGACCTCGACGTCGTTGGGCGACAAGCGCGAAGCCGAGGCGATCTGGACCGTGTTCGGCGATCGCGCGGCGCACGACCGCCGATCGCTGGTCATCAGCGGCACCAAGTCGATGACCGGCCACATGATGGGCGCCGCCGGGGCGTTCGAGGCGTTCGCCACGGTGATGACGGTCGTCGAGCAGTGCGTGCCGCCGACGATCAACTACCGCGAGTTCGATCCCGAGGCCGACGTCTGGGTGTCCAGCGAGGCGATCGGCATGAACATCCGCCACGCGCTGTCCAACAGCATCGGCCTCGGTGGCCACAACGCCGCGATCATCTTCAAGCGCTGGGACGGCCGCTGAGGTCGTCCGGCCGACGGCTCGCGGGAGCCGTAGCCTCGGTCGTCCGAACGGTTCACGGGAGCGCCGCGGCGGCCCTCCGACCAGGCCGGCGGCGCAACGTACAATCCCGCCTGTCCCCCGCGTTGGCCCCGGTATTCGAGCGAAAGAGGTGATCGTGCCCTCAGCTGACCTCGCGCGCCGTGCTGTCGTCACTGGGCTCGGTGCGGTGATGCCAATCGGCAACGACTTCGAGACCTACTGGGGCAACCTCCAGAAGGCCGTGACGGGTACCCGGCTGATCCGGTCGTTCGACGCGTCGGACTTCGAGGTCAGGATCGCGGCCGAGGTCGTCGACTTCGACGCCGCGACCGCGATGGATCCCAAGATGGCGCGCCGGATGAGCCGGTTCATCCACCTCGCGATGGCGGCCGGCAAGGAGGCAGTGGCCTCGTCCGGGATCGACTTTGCGTCGATGACCGAGGACGAGCGGGATCGCGTCGCGGTCGTCGTCAACACCGGCGGCGGCGGGATCGAGGCGATCATCGAGGGTACCCACGTCCACGACCAGAAGGGCCCGCGGTTCGTTTCCCCGTTCGCCGTCCCGGCCCTCTCGGGCTCGATGGCGGGCTGCCTGCTGTCGATGGAGTACCGGCTCACCGGACCCGTCATGACCCAGGTCGCCGCGTGCGCCTCGTCGGTGATCGCGTTCCAGGATGCCCTCCGGTTGATCGCCACCGGCGAATGCGACGTGGTGCTCACGGGTGGCTCCGAGGCACCCGTCGTCCCGATGGGCGTTGCTGCCCTGTCCAACATGGGTGCGCTGTCCAAGCGCAACGATTCGCCCGAGACCGCATCACGGCCGTTCGACCGGACACGGGACGGGTTCGTGCTGGGCGAGGGCGCCGGCGTCGTCGTGGTCGAGTCGGCGGAGCATGCGCTCGCCCGCGGTGCCACGCCGGTCGCCGAGGTCATCGGCGGGGCGCTGACCGCCGATGCGTTTCACATCTCGGCGCCCGACCCGTCGGGTCGCGGCCAGACCCGGGCGATGAGCAACGCCCTGCGCAACGCCGGCGTAGCGCCCGACGAGATCGACTGGATCGTCGCCCACGGGACGTCGACCTCGCTCAACGATTCGACCGAGACGCGGGCCATCAAGGCCGCCTACGGTTCGGCTGCGGCGACCCGGGCGATCAGCTCACCCAAGTCGATGATCGGGCACCTCGTGGGAGCGGCCGGCATCGCGTCGGCGCTGGCCGCCCTGGGCGGTATCCGGGACGGCGTGATCTCGCCGACCGCGAACCTCCACGAGCCCGATCCCGAGTGCGACCTCGACTACGTGCCGCTGGTGGCGCGCAGGGCCAAGGTCGACACGGTCGCGGTCAACGGCTTCGGGTTCGGGGGCCAGAACGCGGTCGCGATCTTCCGCCGCTTCGAGGCGTAGCCGGGCTGCACCATCCCGGGTCGGGACCTCAGCTCCGGAGCGGGCGGCCCTCGTAGGCCTCGAGGCGTGCCGCGACCTCGTCAGGAATCGCGATCGGCCGTGCGGTCGCGTAGTCGTAGAGGACCTGGACGGCGCCGGCCGTGGCGACCAGCCGGGCGTGGCCGCGTGGTGAATCGCCGGCCGTGATCCGGTGCTCGAGCGTGAACGAGGTCCGCCCGATGCGGCCCAGCCGCGTCTCCACGGTGAGCACCTCACCGAACACGGCCGGTGATCGATACGAGACGTGGATGTCCGCGAGGATCATCGACTCCTCGGCCCCATGGGTCGGCAGGCCGACCGGCTGCCCCGTCGCCTCCTCCCAGTACGCGAGACGCGCGGATTCACAGAACGTCAGGAACCGGGCGTTGTTGGCATGGCCCATCGCGTCGGTATCGCCGAAGCGGACCTCGACCAGCATCCGGTGACCGAAGTCGCCTGGCACGTCTCGCCGATCGTGCGGGACGCGGATCCGGCCGCGCACCGAGGACGCGACGGAGGTAGGGAGGTCGACAGGTGAGTCGGTCATGACCCGAGTCTACGTTCCGGAGCTCGAGCCGGGATCAGCGGGCGGTGACGACCAGCGTGCCCGCCGCAGCGTCGTGCCCGTCGATCGAGGTCACGATCGGGTAGGTCCCCGGGTCGTTCAGCACGAACCGGAGGCTGGCTGTCTCCCCCGGCCGGGCCACGACGTCGAGGTTCGGCACGCCATCGACCTTCCACTCGCGAACGACGGTGTCCTCGTTGCGGAGCTCGATCACCGTCCAGTCGCCCGCCGTTACCCCCACCGCCGCCGGCTCCAGGGCGTTCGACGGCGCCGCCACCACCGCAACGTGCGGCAGCGAGGCATCGACGGCGCCGTTGGCCGCCATCACGCCGCCGGCGAGCGCCAGGCCCAGGATGGCGACCACGACGAGGTACGCGCCATCACGGACGAGGCCGAGCCGGCCGCGGGTGAGCTGTGTCGTATCGCCCGGGCGGACGTCGACGCCGCGCAGGCGGAGCGAGTTGGTCACCACGCTGACCGACGAGAGGGCCATCGCCCCGGCGGCCATCGCAGGGTTGAGCGTGATCCCGAAGGCGGGGTACAGGGCCCCCATCGCGATCGGGATCAGCACCACGTTGTAGGCGAACGCCCAGAACAGGTTCTGACGGATCACCCGCACGGTCGCGCGCGACAGCCCGATCGCCGACGCCACCAGCCGGGGGTCGCCGCCCACCAGGGTGACGTCCGCAGCCTCGATCGCGACGTCCGCCCCCGTCCCGATCGCCACGCCCAGGTCCGCACGTGCGAGCGCCGGTGCGTCGTTGATCCCGTCGCCCACCATTGCGACGCGGTGGCCCGCGGCCTGCAGTCGCGTGATCGCCTCGTCCTTGTCGGCCGGCAGCACCTCGGCGATCACCCGATCGGCGGGGATCCCGACCTGGCGCGCGACCGCCTCCGCGGTGACCCGCGAGTCGCCCGTGAGCAGCCAGACGTCGAGACGTGCCTCGCGCAGCTCGGTCACCGCCTCGCGCGACTCGGCCTTCACCGGGTCGGCGATCGCGATGCACCCGGCCGCCATCCCGTCGAGAGTCACGAACACGACCGTGCCACCCTCGGCGGCCGCAACCCGGGCCGGCTCCAGGAGCGCCGTGAGATCGACGCCCGCCTCGTCCATGAGCCGCCGGCTCCCGACCTCGACCCGCGACCCCTCGATCGTGCCGTGCACGCCCCGCCCGACGATCGCCTCGAACCCCGTCACCGCCGCGAACCCGAGCTCGGTCTCTCGTGCCTTGCGCACGATCGCCTCGCCCAGCGGGTGCTCCGAGCCGGTCTCGAGGGAAGCCGCGAGGTCGAGCACCTGATCGGGGGTGAAGCCGGGTGCGGGGACCACGGCGGTCACGGCGGGCCGGCCGAGCGTCAGCGTCCCGGTCTTGTCCATGACCACGGTGTCGACGCGTCCGGCGGTCTCGAGCGCCTCACCGCCCCGTACCAGGATCCCTGCCTCGGCGCCCTTGCCGGTTCCAACCATGATCGCGGTGGGCGTGGCGAGGCCCATGGCGCACGGGCAGGCGATGACGACGACACCGATGAACGCCGTGAGCGCGAGCGTCACGCGGGGCTCGGGGCCAAGCGCGAACCAGAGCACGAAGGTGAGCGCGGCGATCGCCAGCACCGCCGGCACGAAGATCGCGCTGATCTGGTCGGCGAGCCGCTGGATCGGGGCCTTGGACCCCTGTGCACGCTGGACCAGATCCACGATCCGCGCCAGCGCCGTGTCCCGCCCCACCCGCGTGGCCCGCATCACGAACGAGCCGGTCGTGTTGATGGTGGCCCCGATGACTTCGTCGCCGGTGGTCTTCGTGGCCGGGATCGGCTCGCCCGTGAGCATCGACTCATCGACCGCGGACGTCCCCTCGACCACCACGCCATCCACGGGCACCTTGTCGCCCGGGCGGACCCGGAGCAGGTCGCCGGGCACCACGATCGCCAGCTCGACGTCCTCCTCGACACCGTTGCGCAGCCGGCGCGCGGTGGTTGCCTGGAGCCCGACCAGCCGCCGGATGGCACCGGTCGTCCGGCCCTTGGCCCGGGCCTCGAGCCACTTCCCGAGCAGGATGAGGCCGATGATGATGGTGGCCGAGTCGAAGTACGTCTCGGGACGAAGGCCGGCCGCGTGGACGACGTCGGGCCACATCGTCACGAACACGGAGTACGCCCAGGCGGCGCTCGTGCCCACGACAACCAGGGTGTCCATGGTCGCCCCGCCGTGCTTGGCGGCTCGCCAGGCGGCGCGATAGAAGCGGCCGCCGGCCCACACCTGGATCGCCGTCGCCGGCCACAGGATCAGCTTGTTGAGGTCCACCATCGCGATCGCCGTCTGCGGCACGAACATGAGGACCATGAACACGGCCGCGGCCGTGATCGCAACCAGCGACTGGGTGAGGGTCACGCGTTGCGCACGCTCACGGTCGAGGTCATCGGCGGTGATCTCGGCCTCGAGCGAGGGGGCGCCGGCCGTCGCGTCGGCAGCCGGCGGCTCGGCCTTGACCTCGTAGCCGGCCGCCTCGACCGCCTGGACCAGCTCGTCACGGCCCACGACCGCGGGGTCCATGCGAACCGTCGCCCGCTCGGTCGCGAGGTTCACCGCGGCCTGGGCGACGCCGGGCGTCTTGTTGAGGAAGCGCTCGATGCGGTTCACGCACGAGGCGCAGGTCATGCCCTCGATGGGCAGGACGATCTCGATGGGCTGGCTGGTCTCGGGAACGCTGGTCGTCATACTCCATGGGAGTATAGCAGCGCGATCCGTCGGCCCCGGGCGGGCCACGCGTCCCGAATGAGCCGGGCCGCCGGGCACAGGACCCGGGACCAGGGTCCCGACCGCCGCGCCGCACGACGTCCCGCGTGGCGACGGCACTGCCACGCTGGCGTGGCTGGCACGGCCAACTGCCTCAACCCGGCGCCGGATCTCAGGGCAGGGGCGGTGGCAGCTCCAGGGCGACGCCCCGCATCGCCCAGACGTAGGCCGCCACCGCGAGAAACGCCGCGCCGGCGGAGATGGTGACCGCCGCGACGAACGTCCGGGACGGGTCCATCCCCGCGGCGGACCAGTCCGCGATCGGCCCCGAGCCGATGAGGGCAGCTGCCAGCCCCAGGGCACCGGCGAGCACCGCGGCCGTGCCAAGGAAGGCTGCGGCTCCCGTCGCCCCACCGCCGAGCCCGCGCCGCCACGTCCGTCTCGGCATCCAGCCCTGTGCGACCACCAGCGCCGCGGTGGAGATCGCGGTCCAGGCCAGGACGATCAGGATCGCGCCCACGACATCGGCCAGACGGTGCCAGCCGGCGGCGATCGTGCTGGTGCCGACCGCAGCGATGGCCAGGGACGCGAGGATCGCCACCGGGGTGCGGATGGCCCGGGGGGCCACGAGCACGGCGGACAGGGCGAGCGATCCGACGAGGGTCACGTGCCCGCTCGGAAAGCTGTTGCCGATCGCGTACGCGGCGTCCCCGATCAGGTTCGGGCGATCGAGGCCGTCCTCGAGGATCTGGGTCGTGCCGTTCGCCCCCGCGAGCGAAACGACCACGGCAGCCAGGAGCCCGGGGCCGCCGCGGGTGAGGGCCAGGATCCCCAGTCCCAGCGCCGCCATCGCGCCCATCGCCAGGCTGATGGTCGCGAGCGTCTCGCGCGCCGCACCCAGGACGGCTGGCGCGGCGAGGACCCGCCCGTACAGGATCAGATCCGCGATCCGCTGCCCTGCTTCCGTCTGGGTCGTGGCGAGCCACAGCGGCGCCAGCAGCACCGCCGAAGCTCCCCCCACGACGGTCAGCCTCACGATGCTCTGCTTCGGCGTGGCGACGGGCGTTCGGATGCCCCGGAAGCGTGGGCGGCGAAGACGATCGACTCGGCGGGGCGACATGAGCGCCTCGATTCTCCTACGCGGCCGGCCACCGGGCAACGCCAACGCGCAGCCGGCCTCGGGCGAGCCGTCGTCGCGCCGCTGGCCTCAGTGCTCGGGGGGCTCCGCGCGCTGCCAGCCCAGCCACGTCTCGGGCTCGACTCTTGGGCGGGCCACCCACGCCTGCCGGCCGCGCAAGGCGATCTCGGCGGGCATCGGGTGAGACAGGAACAAAGGCATCGATTCGGTTGCTCCGTACGCGCCCACGTCGAGGACCGCGATCAGATCGCCGGGCTCGGGTACGCGCATGGCCGCTGCCTGAGCGAACACGTCGAGCCCGGTGCACAGGGGCCCGGCAACCGTGACCCTGGCGCGCCCGCTACCGCCGCCCGTTGTGGCGCGTGCGGGGTCGGACTTGCCTGACGAGGCGGCACCGCGCGTCAGCAATCGAACGCGGTTCTCATGGCCCACGAGAACCGGTCGCAGCACGTGATTGATCCCCCCGTCGAGGACGGCCACCGGCCGGCCGCGGATCGTCTTCCGATCTACGACGCGCGCGACGTAGGCGCCAGCGGTGGCGACCAGGAACCGGCCGGGTTCCAGCAGCACCCGTGTCTCGCGCATGGCGGGGTCCGCATCGAGCGCCGCGGCGGTGACGGCGAGCCGCGAGCCGAGGCTCGCCAGGTCCAGCTCGTCCTCGTCCGGCTGGTAGGGGATGCCGAGCCCGCCGCCGACGTCAACCAGCCGCAGCCCGAAGCCGGCCGTCGCCGCCAGCTCGCGCGCAAGCGCGACGGTCGCATCGACATGATCGGCGAGCGCCCCTGCGTCGAGCAGGTTGGACGCGCCGAAGGCATGGAGCCCATGCAGCTCGAGCCAGTCGGATGCAAGGGCCTCGCCAGCCGCCACCGGCAGGTCGTCGGCGTCCATGCCGAACTTGCCGGTTCCCTCGTCGCCCAGCAGGCGGCCGCGCTCGTGGCTGGCCGGCTCGGTGACGGCGGCTCGCAGGATGATCGGCTGCCGCCGGCCGAGGCCTTCCGCGATCCGGGCCAGCCGCCGGAGCTCGCCCGGCGACTCGACGGTCACCGCGCGCACGCCCGCCTCGACGGCCGCCGCGAGCTCCTCGTCTCGCTTGCCGGGACCCGTGATCACGATCTGCCCGGGATCGAACCCGGCTCGAAGCGCATGCCGCAGCTCGCCGCCCGATGCCACGTCGGCGCCGGTGCCCAGCCGCGCCAGGTGCCGGAGGATTGCGAGGTTCGGGTTGGCCTTGACCGCGTAGGCGATGTCGAATGAAGGGGGCAGCGCCGCCCGCAGCGCGTCGAGCTGGTGCCCGACGACGTCGAGGTCGTAGGCGTAGAAGGGCGTGCCGAAGCGATGCGGCGAGCTCGACCGGCTCGTTGGCCCCCAGCCGCCCGCGCCGCAGGATCTCGTTGCGAGCCGCGGGCCGGCGGCGCGAGCTCGGTGGGCGGCGTCTGCCGCGACTCGCGGCGCAGCGGCCCCGACCGTGCTCATCGCAGCGCGTCCTCCAGAGCGACCCGGGCGTCGGTGCCCTCGTCGCGATCCTTGACCAGCAGCGCGACCGCGCGCCAAGCCCGTGCCGGGCGGCGAACGCGCCGCCGATCGAGCGGGTCCCGGGGATCACGACGGCCCGGGGCGGGACGGCGAGCGGCGCGTCGCTGGATCCCGATCAGCACCCGGCCACGCACCAGATCGTACAGGCGTGACGTGCCGGTCAGCGTGACCCCGGCACCGATCACCGCGCCCGGGCCCGACCAGCACCCCTTCGAGCAGGAGGGTTCCGGCGCCGACGAACGCGTCGTCCTCGACGATCACCGGACGCGCGCCGGCGGGCTCGAGCACGCCGCCGATCGAGACCCCGGCCGACAGGTGCACCCGCTCCCCGACCTGGGCGCACGACCCGACCAGCACGTGGGAGTCGATCATCGTGTCCCCGCCGATCCACGCCCCGACGTTGACGTACGAGGGCGGCATGATCGACGACGCCGGGCTCGAGGTGGACGCCCGCCCGCAGGCTGACGTGCCCCCGGGCACGATCCGCCACGGGCCGACCGGCGTCCACGCCGCGCTCGGCGTGCGGGGCCGTCGAGCAGGCGCTTCAGGGGCAGGCCGGTGCGGTCACGGAACTGGGCGGCCCGTCGAGGTCCCAGGCCCGCGTCGACCGGTCCGCGGAACCGCTCGAGGATGGCCGCCTTCGTCGACCGATCGACGCGCCAGCCGCCGGCGCCGCTGGATCGGGCAACGCAGCCGCCGGCGTCCGGCGTCCAGGTCGTCGAGGATGCCAGCTCGCCCGCATGACGGACATCCGGGTCCGGCGCCGTCACGCCGCGGCCCCCGACGGGCGCCCCGTCGACCATGGCGAGCCGGCCGCCCCGACCCCGCGGCCTCCGGCGCACGCCGCCCGGCTGCCGTCCACCGCCATCGACCAGGCCCAGCGTGCGGAGCAGCGACCCGAGACGCTCGCGGGGTTCATCGGCGAGCGGCAGCAGCGGCGGGCGCAGGTCGTCGCGCTCGAGCAGTCCCATCGCCAGCATCGCCGCTTTCGCGGGCACCGGGTTCGGCGCGCCCCGGAAGTTGGCGCGGAACAGCGGCAGCCACCGATCGTGCGCATGCCGCGCTGCACGGCCAGTCGCCGGTCGAGCCGCGCGGACCATGCGGGCCAGCTCGCCCGGGATCTCGTTGCTGGCGACCGAGACGACCCCGTCACCGCCCATCGCCAGCACGGCCAGCGTCGCCACGTCGTCGCCGGCCAGGACGGCCACGCGGCGCGGCCGGTCGCGGCAGATCACGGCGATCTGCTCGATGTTGCCGCTTGCCTCCTTGACGGCCACCACGCGCGGGATGCTCCGCAAGCCGCAGGAACGTGTCGGCGGTCGACGTTGGCAGCCGGTCCGGGACGGCACGTTGTAGACGACGATCGGCAGGCCGCCCTCATCGGCGACCGCCCGGAAATGCGCCTCGAGCATCCGCTGGTCGGGGCGGTTGTAGTAGGGGGTCACGACGAGCGCGGCGTCCGCACCGAGCGCGGCCGCCCGTCGGGTCGCCTCGATCGACGCCCGGGTGTCGTTGGTGCCGGTGCCGGCGACATCGGGATCCGGCGGCCCTGGCGCGCGCTCGGCGGCGGTGGCCACCGCGATCTCGATCAAACGCTCGCGCTCGCCGCCGCGAGCGTCGGGGCCTCTCCGGTGGTGCCCGACCGGGACGAGGCCGTCGATGCCGGCCAGGATCTGCCAGGCGATCAAGCGACGATAGGCGTGCTCGTCCACACCGCCGTCAGCGGTGAACGGGGTCACGAGCGCGGTGAACGCGCCGCGGAGCGCGGGGGCTGGTCCTGCGCGGCGTTCGTCGGGTCGGTGGCGTTCGTCGTGGTCATGAGGGAGCTCCTTCCTGTCGGACGCGGTCAGGCTGGGACGGGGATGCGGTTGCGCGGACAGGAGGTCGTCGATGACGGCGTCGAACGGATGCACGCCCGGGCTCGCGCGGCTGCACGCGGCGAGCCAGCGCGCGGCCGCGAGGGCGCCGTCCGCGTAGGCGGACCGGTCGCGCGCCGTGATCCGGAGCTCGACGGACTCGCCCGCTCCATCGAAGGTCACCAGGTGGGAGCCGGGCGTCGCGCCCGCCCGGATACCGGCCATCTCGATCACCGGGCGAGGCTCGGCCGCCGGGCCCGGGAGGACCCAGCGCGGGTCGGCCGCGACGATGCGCCGCGCGATGGCACGCGCGGTGCCGCTGGGTCGGTCCGCCTTGCCGCGCCGGTGCCACTCGACGATCGAGGGGTCGAAGCGCCCGCCGCTGCGTACCAGCCCGCGGCCGATCGCGGTCGAGGCGCAGGAACAGCGCGGCACCGAGCGAGAGGTTGGGCGCCAGGACGGCCGCGGCGCCGTGGACGAGCAGGAGATCGCGGACCCGCGGCACATCGGCATCCCAGCCGGTGGCCGCGAGGACGAACGGCACGGTTCCCGCCGGCCATGGCATGGGCCAGGTTGTCGGTAACGGACGATCCCGCCGACGCGTCGATCACGGCGTCCACGGCGGGAGCCGGCGCCGCGACGCTACCAGCCGGACGCCCGATTGCGTAGGGGTTCCGGCCAGCCGGCGGCCATCGCAGCCGCGGCGACGGCGCTGCCCAGCCGGCCCGGACCGTAGATCAGGAGCTGCATCTTGGAACGTCCTCCGCGGGGAGCGCGGCGGGTTCCGGAGGTCCGAAGAATCACAAAGGCCGCGGCACCGTTGGTGGTGTCCGCGGCCCCTCGGCGCCTCCGGTCCCGGAGGCTCCGTGGTGTCGTCGCTCGCGCGCCGTCAGAGCCTTCGGGCCCGAGCCTTCCGGCAGGGCCGCCGAAGCTTCTTCTTGGCGTCGAAGCTGACGTAGCAGGTGCGACATGGCTCGCGCAGTCTGCCGCATGTCCGCGGAACATGCAACCATCCATTCATGCACAGACGAATGAGCCGGATGGCGGCCGACATCGGCCGTCGCCGATGCACGGTCTCCGGCGGAGCTCGTCCTCTCGATCGCCGACGGCCCATGGGGTCCCGCGCGGATTGCGGCCGGCGCACACGGGATCGTGGCCCTGGCGCTCATGTCGCCGGCCGAGGCCTTCGACGCCGGGCTGGCCAGGCGCGGGTTCGGCCGTCGGATCCCGCTCGAGGAGGAGGTCGATGGTCCCGCTGCCCACCTCGCCGCCGAGACCCGGGACCTGGTGACTGCGTTCCTCGCAGGCGAGGCGGCGCCGCTGGTCGACGTGCCGGTCGATCTCGGCGACTGTTCCGCCTGGGACCGTCTCGTGCTCGAAGCGGTCCGGGCCATCCCGCGCGGCCAGGTCATCGGCTATGGGCAGGTCGCGCGCCGGATCGGTCGACACCGGGGCGGCCCGCGCGGTCGGGGGCGCCGTGGGCCGAAACCCCGTGGGCCTGCTGATCCCGTGTCACCGCGTGATCGCGGGCGACGGGTCGCTCGGTGGCTACGGGGTGGCGGCCTGGGGTGGGCGGGAGGCGGCGCTGGACGTCAAGCGCGGGCTGCTCGCACTGGAGGGCGTCCTCATCCGCTGACGCGGGCCGACCGACCGGCAACGACCACCGGGGCAGCATGTCATTGGCGCGACAACGTGTGCCGCGAGCCGAATCGCGGCTTCACCGGGTCGTACACTGCTCGCCAATCCTCGCGTCCGGGATCCGTGCCGTCCACGGTCAGCGGCGTTCAGGGGGACCGGGGATGGAGGGTTCTCGCTCGGTGTTCACGGACATCGAGCGATCGCGAGGAAGGCTTGGGTGAGCGACGTCGCGCAGCTTGGCGTGAAAGTGTCGCCGACCACGGTCTTCCGCAAGCGCGACTTCGCGCTCCTGTGGACCGCTCAACTAGTCTCGACCGCAGGATCCTCGCTGACCGACCTCGCGGCGGCCATCTACGTGTTCGACAAGACGGGGTCGTCGCTGCCGGTCGGCGTCACGCTGATGGCGACCGCGGTGCCCAGCCTCATCGTCGGCCTCATCGCGGGCGTGTTCGTCGACCGCTACGACCGGCGCTCGGTGATGATCGCGAGCAACCTCGCCCAGGCGGTGGTGGTGGCCATGATCCCGTTCCTGCTGGGCGTCGACGTGGCGCTGCTATTCGCCGCGATCCTGGTCAACGCCGGTGTCAAGCAGTTCTTCGATCCCGCCTACGAGAGCCTGATCCCGGAGATCGCGACCGACGAGGAGCTGACCGCCGCGAACGCATACCTCTCGATCGCCTCGTTCGGGTCCACGGCCATCGGGTTCGCGGGTGCGGGCCTGCTGGCCTCGATCGACATCCGGCTCGCGTTCTGGATCGACGCGCTGACCTTCCTGTTCTCGGCCGGCTGCATCTTCCTGCTCGCCGTGCGGGTCAAGCTCGAGTTCGAGGAGGAGACGTCGGTCGGCGTCGTGATCGCGAACCTCAAGGCCGGCGTCCGCACGATCGCCGGCACGCCGATGATCCGGTCGCTGTTCCTGCTGGGCGCTCCGGTGTTCTTCGCCTTCGGCCTGTGGAACGTGCTGCTGCTGCCGATGGCGATCCGAGAGCTGGGCGCCACGGAGTTCGAATACGGGCTCCAGGAGGGCCTGACCTCGATCGGGTTCGTGGTCGGCAGCCTGTTCATGGCCCGCTACGCGGACCGGCTGCAGATCGGCCTGTGGGTGTTCGTCGGCTCGATCGGCATGGCGATCGCAGGCGTCTTCTACGGGTTATCCCCGACCATCTGGATCGCGATCGTGTGGGTGATCGTCAGCGGCTTCTTCAACTCTCCACCCTCGGTCGCGCGCAAGACGCTGCTCCAGCGGAGCACCCCGCGCGAGCTCCGCGGGCGGGTGTTCTCGGCGATGTTCGTGATGCGCGACATCATCTTCCTGGCCGGGATGGCCGGGGCGGGTCTGGCAGATCTGATCAACGTCCGCGTGCTGCTGATCGTCGCCTCGGTGATCGTCGGCGTCGTGGGTGTCGTGGCGCTATTCGTGCCCGGCATCGGCCGTCCGGCTGCGGAGTGGCGTCGGGCCGCCTCCGCGCTGCGTGCCCCGTCGGCCGTCGAGAGGGGGGCGGCCGTCGAGCGGCCCGCCACGATGGGAGACTTCGACCGCCTCGTCGGGCGCCTGGCGACCTTCAGCCGGCTCAACGACGCGCAGCGCACGGCCTTCCTGCACGACGCGGTCGTGCGCGAGGTTCCCGAGGGGGCGCGGGTCGTGACAACGGGCGAGCAGGCCGCGGCCGCGTATTTCATCCTCGACGGCGAGGCGGCGGCCGGCATCCCGGAGCCCGACGGCGGCTACCGTGGCCTGTCCTCGATGGACGCCGGTGACTTCTTCGGCGAGATCGCGGCGCTGACCGGCAGCGCTCGGACCGCCGACGTGGTGACCACGCTGCCGAGCACGCTGCTCGAGGTCCAGGCCGACGCGCTGCGGTCCGTGATGGAGGTTCCGGAGGTCTCCAAGCTGCTGCTGTCCACCTTGTCCGAGCGCCTGATGCGCACCAACCAGCCCGACCTGCCGCGGCTGGCGTCGATGGATCGATCCGCGCTGCGCGCGCTGCGAACGCCGGTCCCGGAGGCGGCAGGGCAACCCGCCACCTGACGCTGGCGCCGAGGTGGCCGGCCCGGGGCTCACCGACAGCGCACCGACGCCTCCACAGTTCCCGGCCCTGCCCAGCCTGTGGGTGACGCACGCAGGCGTCGCACATCCTGCGTGAGCGTCGCGCGCCGGTCATGTCGTGCATCGGATTTGGCGTCGCCATGGGCGCGATGGGCCGCAGGTCACCGTGACAGCTCGGCTGTCGGTCGACCCGGGGGTGCGATTCGAGGGTTCAGGCCCGTGGTACGGGGCGCATCGGGTACACGCCGACGACGATCGGCACCGAGGGGTCCAGCGACAGCTCGTAGCCGACGTCGCCACCCGAGAGGAGCTCCGCGACGAGTCGTCCCTCCGCGCTCGGCAACCCGATGTACAGGCGCTGGTCCCCGACCACGATCGGGGTCACATCGTCCTCGTTGCCGTTGATGCCGAACCGGCGACGCAGCTCGTGCATCGGCACCCACGGACGGCTCTTGATGAACCGCCGCAGCTGCGCGACCGTGCAGGAGGCAACGCCACCGGGACCATGCGGGCCTCTTCGTGTGCTATCAGGCTCGGAGGGCTCTCCGGACACCACGACCGGTCGGTGCACGACCGGTCGAAGATGCTCGCGTTCGCGCGCATCGACGGCGTGCGACGCAACGGGACGGGACGATGACCCGGGGGCGGGCATCCGGGGTTCGGAGGCTACGGCGATCGGCTCCGGGATCGGCTCCACCAGCGATCCGGCACGTTCCGTCACGCCGGAGGAAGACTCGGCCACGGGCGGGCCCTCGGCGGCCTTCCCCTGGATGGATCGCTGGCCCGGCCCGACCGCCCGCGGGCCTCGCTCCGGACCGGCCGGCAGGGGGGCCGTCGACGATGGATCGTGCGCACCGGTGGACGCGCCCGTCGGGCGGGAAGGCGGCGTCGAATGCGGATATCGGCCGCGCCGGCTGCGCCGGCTCATCGGGCCTGGGGATGCGGGCGCATTGCCCGCGCGTGACGGTCGCTCATGTTGGGCTCTCGGGTCGGTCGGCGCCTGACCGATCGGCGGATGATACCCCCCGCAACCCGAGGCCGCCGCCGAGCATGGCGCCGGGTACGCAGGCCGACGCCGTTCCGCCGCTCAACCGGCCACCACCATGAGGTCCCTCGGTAGCTCGTTGATGACGATCGGTCCGTGCTCGCCGCAGATCACGATGTCCTCGATCCGGGCGCCGTATCGACCTTCGAGGTAGATGCCCGGCTCGACGCTGAACGCCATCCCCGGGGCCAGGGCCTCGGTGCTACCCGCCACCAGATACGGCTCCTCGTGCCCTTCGAGCCCGATGCCGTGACCCGCGCGGTGGACGAAGCTCGCACCATATCCGGCAGCGGCGATGATGCCGCGCGCGACGGCGTCGATCCGCTCGCACGCGACGCCCGGGCGAACCGCGCCGGTAGCCGCGGTCTGGGCACCCTGGAGCACGGAGTACAGGTGGCGATATTCCTCGTCGGGTCCATTCGCGGCGTCGCCGCCGGTCACCCACAGGGTCCGCGTCGTGTCGCTGCCGTAGCCACCCAGCGTGCCGCCGATGTCCAGCACGATCGGCTCCCCTGCCCGGATCACGCGATCGTCCGGCTGGTGGTGCGGCGATGCGCTGTTGGGCCCCGACGCCACGATCGCGAACTCGGCCAGCTCGTGACCCTCGGCGACCAGCCGATCGCGCACCTCGCGTGCGACGTCCGCCTCGGTGCGACCCACCAGCGGTCCCTCGGCGATCGACGCAACCACCCGGTCCGCCGCGCGAGCCGCGGCCCGCAACAGCGCCACCTCGTCGGCGTCTTTTCGCATCCTGAGCTCGCGAAGCACGGCCGAGGTGAGCGAGAAGGGTGACCCGGGCAGCGCCCGCTGCAGACCCAGGACGAATGCGGCGCGGAGCCCATCCGACACCGCGACGGCAGGGACCCCGCCGGCGCCCCGATCGGACGCCCCGGCCACCCGGCCGGCGACGAGGGCCATCGGATCGTCGATCTCCTCCCACGCCTCCACCGCCACCGCACCGGTGACGGCTGCCGGGCACGCACGTGCAGGTGCGGCCTCGAGGCGCGGGACGATGAGGATGGCCGGTGCATCGGCCGGCGCGGGCAGCACCAGCATCGTGAGCCGCTCGAGCGGCATCGCCTCGTACCCGGCCAGGTACCGCAGGTCCGCCCCGACGCCCACCAGCAGGGCATCGAGCCCTGCCCTGGCCGCCGCGACACGAGCCGCCCCGAGCCGCTCCGCGTACCGCTCGGCGGGGATCGCCGGCGGGTCGCTCATCCCGGCTCGCCGATGGCGTGCGACAACGACCTCACCCATGCGCCGAGCTCACGATCGCCATGCTCGAACAGCCCGCGATAGGCGTGGACACGGCTCGCTCCGGCCCGGCGGGCAGCTCGTCGAAGGGCGCTGTCGTCGTGCTGCGCGACCGCGATCGCTGGCGTGTCCGACCGGGTGGCCGTCGCGATCGCCTCGATGCCGTCGTACGCCCGCGCCGTGAGGTCCACCACGCAGCCGTCGACGGACGGCAGCAGGCTCTCGAGCGCAGGCACGCCGCGCACGGCGACAGGCTCGGCCCCAGCGCGGCGAACACCGTCCGCCAGCCGGGTGGACCAGATGAGGTCGTCGGCGAGGATGGCGACCCGCGGCGCCGGTCGCTCGGCGCCGCCGCTCACCCGAGCGACGCGACGATGTGGCGGAAGACGTCGGCCGCGGAGACGACCGCCAGCGGCCGCTTCTCGTCGTCGACGATGGGGATGTGCCGGAACTCGCCCACGGCCATCTTGTGGATCGCCACTGCGAGCGTGTCCTCCGTCCGCAGGACGACCGGGTCCGTCGTCATGAAGTCCCGGACCTTGAACAGGGCCAGCCGCTTGTCGACGGCCTTCACGAAAGCGTCACGGTCGGTGAACACCCCGACCAGGCGCCCGCCCTCGCACACGATCAGGCAGTCTGCGCCCTGCTGATGCATCTGGCGGATGGCATCGGCCACTCCCATGCCCGGGTCGACCTGCGCGGGCAGTCCGAGCCCGAGCGCGTCGAGGTGCTCGCCCAGCAACCGATCGTGGTAATCGGCCAGCTCTTCGGGCATGTGTGACGTGGACAGATCGGCACCGCAGTTGGTGCAGGTGTCCTCACCCTCGAAGTTGTCGGAATGGCAGACGGGACAGAGCATCGTTCAACCTGCCTATTCGACGGTCCAGGTCTCGCCGGCCAGCAGGGCCGTGGCGAGATCACCGGGACCGGACTTCTCGATTGCCTGCTCGATCTGCGCATCGACCAAGTCAGAATGCGTCGGGCGCTCGACGTCGCGCAGCACCCCCACCGGCACCGGGTACTCGGGCCAGAACATGCGCGACAGGATCAGCGCGAGGTAGGGATCCTCGGCATGCGCGTCGTGGACCAGGAGGTCGTCCTCGGTGACGCCGTCCTGTCCGATGGTCACCACCTCCGGGTGGAGGCCGCGCAGGCGGATGCCCTTGTCGCGCTCCTTGCCGAAGATCATCGGCCTGCCGTCCTCGAGCAGGAGCATCCGGTCGTCGCGCACGTCGCGCTCGGTGAACTCGCGCCACGCGCCGTCGTTGAAGATGTTGCAGTTCTGAAGCACCTCGACGAACGACGCGCCATGGTGCCGGCCGGCTGCCTCAAGCGTGTGCTGCAGGTGCTCGGTGTGGGTGTCCACCGTCCGCGCCACAAACGTGGCCTCAGCGGCCAGGGCCAGGGTGAGCGGCATGACCGGGCGATCCACGGAGCCGAGCGGCGTTGACTTGGTGCGCTTGCCGAACTCGGACGTGGGCGACGTCTGCCCCTTGGTCAAGCCGTAGATGCGGTTGTTGTGCATCACCATCGTGAAGTCCACGTTCCGGCGCATCGTGTGCAGGAAGTGGTTGCCACCGATGGACAGGGCGTCGCCGTCACCCGTGATCACCCAGACCATCAGGTCGGGGCGCGCCACCTTGAGGCCCGTGGCCAGGGTCGGGGCACGGCCGTGGATGGAGTGGAACCCGTAGGTGTTCATGTAGTACGGGAGGCGGCCGGAGCAGCCGATCCCGGAGATGAACACGATGTTCTCGCGCGGGACGCCGAAGTCCGGCATCACCTTCTGGGTCTGGGCAAGGATCGAGTAGTCACCGCAGCCCGGGCACCAGCGCACCTCCTGGTCGGACACGAAGTCCTTCCTGGTGAGCACGATGGGCTGGGTCTCAGCCGGGTCGGTCATCTGTGTCATGGTCAGGCACCCACGCCGAGGATTCGCTCGGCCTCGTCGACGATCTCTCCGATCCGGAACGGCTTGCCGCGAACGCGACCGTAGCTGACCGCATCGACCAGGTACGTGCCGCGGATCATGAACGCGAGCTGGCCGAGGTTCACCTCCGGTACGAGCACCCGGCGGTAGCGGCTCAGCACCTCGCCAGTGTTGGCGGGAAACGGGTTCAGGTAGCGCAGGTGCGCCTGGGCCACCTGGTGGCCGGCAGCCAGCAGGCGCTCGGTGGCGCTGCGCAGGGCACCGTAGGTCGAGCCCCAGCCGAGGATCAGCAGCTCGCCCTCGTCGGCGCCGTACGTCTCGAGCGGCGGGATGTCGGCCGCGATCCCGGCGACCTTGCGCGCGCGGAGGACGCTCATCCGGTGGTGGTTGTCCGGGTCGTAGCTCACGTTGCCCAGGCCGTCGGCCTTCTCGAGGCCGCCGATGCGGTGCTCGAGCCCCGGCGTGCCGGGCAGCGCCCACGGTCGGGCCAGCGTCTCCGGGTCGCGGGCGTAGGGCAGGAAGGTGCCGTTCCCGGGCACGGCATCGGGCACCGAGATGTCGGGCAGATCATCGAGCGACGGGACGCGCCACGGCTCGGCGCCGTTGGCGACGAACGCGTCCGACAAGTAGATCACCGGGGTCATGTACTTGAGCGCGATGCGCGACGCCTCGATGGCGAGCGAGAAGCACTCGCCGGGCGTAGCCGGCGCCAGCACCGGCAGCGGCGACTCGCCATTGCGGCCGAAGACCGCCTGGAACAGATCAGCCTGCTCCACCTTGGTCGGCATCCCGGTCGACGGTCCGGCCCGCTGAACGTTGACGATGACCATCGGCAGCTCGGTCATGACCGCGAGGCCGATCGCCTCGGTCTTGAGCGCCACACCTGGGCCGGAGGTACCGGTCAGGGCCAGCGCCCCGCCGTAGGCCGCGCCGATCGTGGCACCCATGGCCGCGATCTCGTCCTCAGCCTGGAACGCCTTGACCCCGAATTGCTTGTAGGCAGACAGCTGGTGGAGGATGTCCGATGCCGGGGTGATCGGATACGAGCCGTAGAACAGCGGCCGGCCGGCGAGCTTGGAGGCCACCAGGAAACCCAGGCCGGTGGCCTCGTTGCCGGTGATGTTCCGGTACGTCCCGGGCGCCAGGCGCGCCTTCGGCACCCGGTAGACGGTGTGGAACATCTCGGTCGTCTCGCCGTAGGCGTAACCGGCCTTGAGGGCGCGCCGGTTGGCCTCGGCGATCACGGGGCGGGCGCCGAACTTCTGGTCGATCCAGGACAGCGTCGGGTCCATCGACCGCTCGTACAGCCAGAACATCAGGCCCAGGGCGAAGAAGTTCTTGGTCAGGTCGATCTGCTTGCTGGTCATCTCCAGCCCCTCGAGCGCGCGTGCGTTGAGGGTGCTGATCGGGACCTCGAACACTCGGTACTGCTTGAGCGAGCCGTCGGTCAGCGGGTTCGAGGCGTAGGCCGCCTTGTTCAGGTTGCCGGTCGTGAACGCATCGCTGTTGACGATCAACGCACCGCCGGCGGTGAGGTCTCCGACGTTGGTCTTTAGCGCCGCCGGGTTCATGGCCACCAGGACGTCCGGAGCGTCGCCGGGCGTATGGATGTCCGAGGCCGCGAAGCTGATCTGGAACCCCGACACGCCGGGCAGCGACCCGGCGGGGGCGCGAATCTCCGCCGGATAGTCCGGGAACGTGCTGATGTCGTTGCCGAACACCGCGGCCGTCCGGGTGAACTGGGTGCCGGTCAGCTGCATCCCGTCGCCGGAGTCCCCCGCGAACCGAATCGTTACCCGATCGAGCTCCTGGACGTCGTGCTCGATCGGTTGCGTCGTGGTCGTCATCCGCCTTCGGCCTGCTCCATTCGCTGGTGCGGTCGGGGTGGGAGGTTGAGCAGCTCCTCCGGGAAGGACTCCGCGAGGAACTTGAGGATGTCCACCTGGCGCACGACGCCCACCAGGTGGCGATCCTCGTCGATCACCGGCAGGTTGCGGTAACGACCATCCTGCATCAGCTTGATCGCGTCCAGGACGGTCTGGTCCAGCCTGAGCGTGCGGGGCTCCGTGTTCATGAGGGTTTCGACGGCGGCGTCGACGTCGAACCCGGCGGCAACGTCGGGACCAACCAACCGACCGAACACGTCGCGCTCGGTCAGCACACCCACCAGGCACCCGTCGGCGTCGGTCACGAACACCGAGTCGCCGGTGCCGGTGCGCTGGACCGCGAGCAGGCATTCACCGATGGTCGTACCCGGAAGCATCGTCACCGGCTCACGCCGGCCGACCATCATCAGAGGTTGGGACACGAGGTCCGGGACGCGCGCCACGATGGCGCGCTCGGTAAGTTCAGTCACCATGCCAGTGTACGCGCAGGTGGCCGATCGGGCCCTGCCACGGGATCCGCAGGAAAGGTCCGCTCGCCCCCCGACCTTCGATACCCTCGGCCCGTGGACCGCAGCCGTTTCGCCGGCATCGCCCTGATCCTCGCGAGCGCCGTGGCGTTCGGCTCGGGTGGGCTGTTCGCGAAGCCCGTGTACGCCACCGGGACGGACTGGCTGACACTCATGGCCTGGCGGTTCGCGATCGCCGGCGCCCTCGCCTGGGCGCTGCTGGCCGTTCGGCCGGCCGCCCGTCAGGCGCTGGCCGCCTTGCCCCGGTCGACGCTGCTGGCCACGATCGGGCTGGGCGTCCTGTATGTCGGCAACACGGCCACGTACTACGCGGGCATCCAGACGGTCCCGCTGGGCCTGTCGGCCCTGATCGTGTACCTGTACCCGCCGGTGGTCGCGGTCCTTGCGCTGCGGCTCGGGCGTCCCTTGCAGGGGCGCCGTACCTGGACGGCGCTGGGCATCGCATTGCTGGGCGTGGTGCTCGCCGTGGGCGGGATCGAGGCCGACACAGCGCCGCCGGTGGAAGGGCTGCTGCTGATCATCGCAGCCCCGCTCATCTACTCGGTCTGGATCATCCTCGCCGCCCGCCATTCGGGCGAGCGGAGCGACCGGGTCGGTCGCTCCGCAGACGACGGCGCCAGCGCGTCCGCGATCGGCGCGGTGATGCTGACGTCCACGGCGGCGGTGTACTGGGTGACGTGTCTCGTCATCGGCCATCCGGTTCTGCCGGGCGCTGTCGTGCAGGGGGCGTGGCCGGGGATCGTCGCGGTCGGCGTCATCGCCGGGTTCGTCCCCGTCCAGGCCTTCTACGCGGGTGCGCAGCGCATCGGCGCCGCCCAGGCATCGTTGGTCTCGACCGTCGAGCCGCTGTGGACGATCGCCGCCGCCGCCCTGCTCTACGGCGAGCGTCTGCAGCCGGTGCAGCTCGCGGGCGGAGCGCTGATCATGGTCGGCGTCATCGTGTCTCAGACCGGACACCGGCGGGCCAGGGTGCGGCCCGGCTCGCTGGGTGATGGGCCTGGGGGCGGCGGCCCGGAAGAAGACGATTCGCCTGCCTTTCCGCAACCCCTGGTCCGGCTGGCCGAAGAGTAACGCGCGGAGGGTCGACGGGCGGGAGGTCAAGCGTCCGGCGTGGCTGGGACGTCAGGCGCCCAGCGCGGCCCGAGCGGCGCGGACCGTCCGCCGGGCTCCGTTCGTGAGGTACCCGGAATCGGAGCCGACGCCGATGAACGTGAACCCTCGCGCGACGATGCTGGACGCAGCGGATGCGTCCTGGAGCAGGATCCCGGCCCCCTTGCCGTGGGCGCGGCACGCGGCCACCACTCGATCGAGCATGGCGAGGAAGGCCGGCGCATCCACCTGTCCGGGGATCTCCATCGAGTGCGACAGGTCGGCCGGCCCCACGAACAGAACGTCCACGCCGTCCATGGCAGCGGCCGCATCGGCGACATCGACTGCCGCTGCCGACTCGACCTGGAACACGCCCAGCACGCGGTCGTTGACCGTCGAGGCAAGCTCGGCGTGCGGGACGGTCGCGTAGCCGGCACCGCGCGTCGCGGTCGCCACGCCGCGCACGCCTGCGGGCGGATAGCGCATCCAGGTCAGCGTCTCTGCGATCTCGGCCAGCGTCTCGAGGCGAGGGATCATCAGACCGTCCGCGCCCGCGTCGAGTGTCCGCCCAACAGGCAGCCGTCCGGCCATCGGAACCCGGACGATGGCCGCGGTGGGCGTGCCTTGAACGGCCAGCAGCTGCGGGTAGAGGTCCGCCTCGGTGCTCATCCCGTGCTCGAGGTCGATGACCACCCAGTCGAATCCGGCCCGGGCGACCAGCTCAGCCGAGGCCGGCGAGCCGAGATTGAGGAACGCGCCGACCGTCACCTCCCCCGCGAGGACGCGGCGGCGGAGGTCGGGGCGCGGCGGGATGGAGGGTGCGGCAGATGGATCCAGCATGGACAGATCATGCCGTATCCGGCCCTCGGCGATGCAGGCGAGGAGGGCGCTGCGATCAGCTGGGCCCGGGGCCCGGCGCTCGGCTGGACTCGGCCGTCGCGCGACGGCACCCCCACTTAAGTGCATGGGGTACCAGTACCTACGGGCCATTCCTTAAGGCGGTGTCGCCCGGCTACCTTCTGGTTCCCCCCGCAAGCGAGGGCAGCCCACCTCGCCGGGAATCGACGAAGGGAACCAGGATGAAGTCGACACTCAAGTGGTACGCCCACCGCGCCACCCTCTTCCTTGGCACGATCGCGGCCAGCTTCTTCCTGATCGAGGGAGCCAAGCGCTGGTAGCTGACAACCTCCACCTCGACACCGCCGAGGCCTGAGCCGCCGGGGGCCCACCCGGCGGCTCTTGGATTCCCGGAACCTGCCACGGTCAGCAGGCATCAGCGCTGGCGCCTGCGCCAGGGTCGATGCTCCGTCAGGTCCGTCCGCGCTCGCGCCACAGGTTGCGCAGCAGGAACGAGACGTTGGCTGGCCGCTCCGCCAGGCGGCGCATGAAATACGGGTACCACTGCCCGCCGAAGGGCACGTAGGTCCGGACCCGCCAGCCCGCGTCCACCAGCTGCTCCTGAAGATCGCGACGGACTCCGTACAGCATCTGGAACTCGAACGAGTCCCGCTCGATCCCCTCGGCACGGGCGACCTCGAGCGCCCGCCTGATCAGGCGCACGTCGTGGGTGGCGATCGCCGGGTTGCGGCCCGCACGCAGCAGACGCAGCATCAGCCGCTCATAAGCGGCATCGACCTCAGCCTTGTCCGGGAACGCGACCCCTGCCGGCTCCTTGTAGGCACCCTTGCACAGCCGGACGCGCCCCCCGGCCTCGATGATCGCGTCGACGTCGCGTGCGCTGCGCCGAAGCGCCGCCTGGATCACGACGCCGACATCGGCATCTCCGGCATCGGTCGGGCGAACCGTGCGCCACAGATCCAGTGTGGCGTCGGTGGCCGTGTGATCCTCCATGTCGATCCGCACGAACGCGCCGACCTCCACCGCGCGCGCGACGATCGCGGTCACGTTCTCGCGGGCCAGGCCGGCATCGATCGCCAGGCCCATCTGGCTGGGCTTGAGCGAGACGTTCCGGTCGAGGCCGTTCGCCGCCAGCGCGTCGAGCGTCAAGAGGTACCGGGCGCACGCTCCGCGCGCGTCCAATTCCACGGTGACCGCCTCGCCCAGCACGTCGACCGTGGTTCGCAGCCCTCGCGCACGGAGGCGCTCGATCGCCGGCAGGACCTCATCCAGCGTCTCGCCGGCGACGAACCGGCGGACCATCGGCCGGGTGATCGGGACGCGCGTCGCCAGCCGGCCGAGCGATCGGCGGTGTGAGAGCGTCAGCAGCGTCGAGCGCATGGCTTGCTCGGCCACGTCGCTGACCGCGGATCGATCGGCCATCGCCAGCGAGCATAGCGCTGCAGCGCCGCGCAGGAAGGGAGGCTCGGCCGCCAGGTCCCGTGCCAAGGGGGAGCCGACGGGAGGCCGAATTGACCATCCCCGACCTGGGCCTGGGACTGCTCGAGGTCGTCGCCCGCAAGGCGATCGTCTGCGTCGCGATCCGGGTCATCCTGCGAGCGGCGGGCAAGCGCCAGGTCGGCCAGCTGTCGATCCTCGAACTGGTGTCCCTTCTCATGACCGCGCTTCGGCAGCACGACGTCACCGCGGTCGGCGAGGTCTCTCTGGCGGTCCTCGAAGCCAGCGGCGGGATCAGCGTGATCCCGGTGGAGCCGCCAGTGACGAACACCGGGGCGTCGTCGCCCGGCTGATCGACCCGGCCGCTCGGTGGCCTGGACTGGTCACAGCCTCCGGCCGATGGCGCCTCGACGGGCGGCAAGACGCTCAGTGGCCCGAGGCTGCCTTCGAGCTACCGCCGGCGCCGGGCCGCCGGGCCGCCGGTGCCATCCGCGCCGGTCGAGACGGTACGACCCGGGGCGATGCCGTTCGCGGGCGCCGGACCAGCACCCAGCTGCGCCTCCATCTGGTCACCCAGCTCGACCGTGCGACGGAACGCGGCCCACACCGCCTCGCTGAGCACCGTCCGCAGCCTGCCCGACTCGAGCTCGTGGATGGCCGCCGCGCTCGTCCCGGCCGGGGACGTGACCATGTTGCGCAGGACGGCAGGATGGTCGCCGGACTGCTTGGCGAACCGGGTGCTGCCCTCGAGCGTCTCGATCACCAGGTCATGGGCGATGTGCCGGGGGAAGCCCAGGTGGACGGCCGCGTCGATCAGTGCCTCCATGACCAGGAACACGTAGGCGGGACCGGTGCCCGACACTGCGGTCGCCATCGCCACCCATTTCTCGTCCTCCACCTGGAGCTCGGCGCCCAGCGCGCCCAGCAACGCCTTCGCCTGGGCCCGCTGGTCCTCGGTCGTCGCCGGCGTCGCGTACCAGACGGTCATGCCGTTCCCGATCCGGGCGGGGGTGTTGGGCATCGCTCGCACGACCTGGTCGTGGCCCAGCGTCGACACGAGCGCGTGGGTGGTCGGCCCGGCCAGGACCGAGAGCACCAGCCGGCCTCGACCCAGATGAGGCCCGATCTCACGACCGACCCTCGCCAGCATCTGCGGCTTGACCGCGAGGATCACCACGTCGGCCCCGGTCACAGCTTCCACGTTCGAGGTGACGGTGCGGATCCCGTATGCGGCTGCCAGGGCCTCGCGTCGCTCGGCGCGGGGATGGCTTGCGACGACCTGCGAGGGCGCCACGAGCTGGCCGCGCAGGAGGCCGACGATCATCGCCTCGGCGATGACGCCCGACCCTACGGTGGCGATCGTGGAACCGGCCAGCGGGGACATCGGCTGGAGTATCGCACCTCCCGCCGGGCGCGGAACCATCAGCGGGTCGCCCGGCCGAGCAGGAAGAAGCGACCGGTCGTGGTCACCTCGGCGCCGGCGAAGCCCGCCTCCAGCAGCGCTGCCTCGAGCTCGGCCGGCTCGTAGTAGACCTTGACGATCGAGAACTCACGACCGTCGGCAAGGCGCCGAATCGAGAGGTCATCGGCCGGAGCCGGGTGGTCGGTCGCACCGGACTGCGGGTCCGGCAGCGAATCGATGAACGTGAACGTGCCCCTCGGTCGGAGCCACCGACGCGCCAGCTCGAAGAACCCGCCCAGGCGCCCTCGCGGCAGGTGGCTCAGCCAGAAGCCGGTGAACAGGGCGTCAACCTCGCGGTCCGGCTCGGCCCAGGCGTCGCGAATATGGATGTGGGCTCGCAGGCGGTGCGCGACCAGCCGCTCTCGGGCGCGATCCAACGGTGCCGCTGCCGCGTCGTACAGCGAGAGCTCGCCCTTCGTTGCGAGCAGCGGGGACCACCAGCCGGTGCCGGCGGCAAGCTCCACGATCTGTCCGTGGATCGGCAGGCCGTCGAGCCAACGGCCGGCGGCGTCGAGCTCGGCGCCCCAGGCAGCATCGTGGATCGGGCCGCGGGCATAGCGTCCGCGCCGCTGGTACCAGTCGTCGTATTCAGGCGCACGCGCCTCGTAGTAGGCGACGAGCTGGTCAGGGCCGCCGTCGCCGCCGGGCCGTTCGGCCGGGCGGCGGTCGGCGTGAGGCCCACCGCCCGCAGCGCCCGCGGATCGCTCGCGAGCCCGTCCCCGCTCTGCGAGCGCCTCGCGCAGCCGGAACCGAAGGAACCCGTTGTCGCCGGCCTTGCCGACGCATGTCGGACACAGCTGCGCCCAGCCCTCGAGGTCGTCCGGGCCGCGACAGACATGCGACATCCCACACCACAGGCAGTCGAAGCTCGGGCGGTAGGCCATCGCTCGCCGTCGCTCGCCGTCGGTCAGGCCACCCGCTCCCAGCTGGCGGGCGGCGACATGCCGTCGAATGCGACCGGATCGATGAGCTCGGTGAGGACCTCGATGCCGTCAACGACCCTGGGGCCGGGGCGCTCGAAGCAGGCGGCGCCGTCAACCGCGAACACCCGCCCGTCGTGGACCGCGCGAAGATCGTCCCATCCCTCCGGTCGTGACGTCCGCTCCCAGGCCCCGAGCGTGCCGGGCAGATCGAGACCGGGCGGCATCAGGACGATGATCTCGGGATCGACCTCCCGAACTGCATCCCAGCTCGTGTCCGTGGCAGGCCCGCCCTCGGTGCCGAGCAGCTCCCAGCCACCGGCGAGTCGCACCTGCTCGGGTACCCACAGTCCCATCGTCATCGGAGTCTCGAGGTCGCCGAGCGTCGCCACCCGCGGCGGCTGGAATCCATGATCGCGCCGTCCGACCACGATCTCCTCAACCGCCTGGATCCGCTCGCGCAGGCCTTCGACCAGGAACATCGCCGCGTCCTCGGATTCCGTCATTGCGCCGACGGTCTGGATGGAGTTCAGGATCCCCTCGACCGATGTGGGCCCGAGACGGAGCAGGGTGACCTCATCGCCCAAGCGCCGAACGGCGTTCGCGAGCGCCGCATCGCCGTCCTGGGCGGGTTCGGGTGGCCGACCAGGGGTGCGACGGTCACGATCGAGACCGCGCCCCGTGCCGCGGACCACCGGGGCGATGACGAGGTCCGGCTCGGCATGGGCCAGAGCCTCACGATCGAGAACGCCACCGCGGCTGATGATCGGGAGCTCATGCGCCTCGGGTGGGAAGTCGCAGCCGTCGCTGACCCCGACCAGGTCGTCGCCCAGCCCGAGCGCGAACAGGATCTCGGTGGCGGACGGCAGCAGGGACACGATGCGCATGCGCATCAGTCTACGGTCCCCTCCTGCACGGCCAGGGACGAGGTGGAATCGAGCGGCCCCGCAGCAAGCTGCGGGGCCAGGCTGTGCCGGTCCAGCGTCCGGTGGACCCGAGCGCGGCCGCCGGCCGAGGTCAGGCGGGCTTGAGGGCGTCGATCTGGGCCCGCGCGGCCGCCTTGTCCGTGAACCACAGGGCGTTCGGCTCGGTGTACCCGGCCCACTCGGGCGGCACGCTCTCCTCGGGGAAGATGGCGTTGACCGGGCACTCCGGCTCGCAGGCACCGCAGTCGATGCACTCGTTCGGGTCGATGAACAGCGTGCGGTCGACGCCTTCCTCGTAGTGGATGCAGTCCACCGGGCAGACGGACACACACGACTGGTCCATCACGTCAACGCAGGGCTCGGCAATGACGTAGGTCATGGTCTGAAGCTTCTCCTGAAGTGCCTGGCCGAAGGGCGCCGCGAGCGCTCCCGTGCACCACGCAGAGCGTACCACTGCGTGCCGGTGTCGCACGTCGCGCCGACACCACCGGTCGCCCGGCGGGATCGGTCGTGTCAACCGCCCGGTGTGGGGATCGGCAGCGGCGGTGGAGTGCCGAGCGGCTTCCCGTCACGACCGACGAACCGGATCGGCACCACCATGCCCTTCTCCCAGTGACCGGGAATGTGGCAGCCGACGAACCAGCCGCCCGGTGCCGTGGCCGCGTCCTGCGGCACCGTCCAGGTCACGTCCACACGTTGGCCCGAACCGACCACGACCCGCACCCCGCTGAACCCGGCCGGGCTCGGGATGGCGGGTGTGGGTCCGGGCGGGCCGCCGGCCATCGCCGCCTCCGTCGCCTGGTACGCCAGTTGATCGTCGAGCGAGCCAAACACGGCCTCGTGCGTCTCGAGGCCCCCGTTGATGATGTGGAGCGTCACCGTCTCCCCCGGAACCAGGTCCACGATCGAGGGGCTGTACCCGTAGTCGCGCTCGACGATGTTCACGTCGCGGGGCGCGGACGCCGTCCCGGGCGTGATCGCCGGGGTGGCGTCGGGCGCGCCTGCCTCGCATGCCGCAGCTCCCGACACGAGCGTCGCGAACGCGAGCGTGAGGCGAAGCCCGGCATGCATGGCCCCATGATGCGGGACACCCGTCACGACGGGTCGCCGTCATGCTCATCGCGCGCTCGGCGATCCCCGTCCATGCCGCGGCACCTGACCAACGGTGCTGGCGGGGCGACTCCGATCCGAGGGGCGCCGGCCCGCCAGGCTGCCGCCGCGACGGCTCGAAGCAGGTGCGGAGCGCGGCCGACCACCCCGCGGACGTCCGCCTCGCGTCAGGGCAGCCGCCGTCCCCGGGTCGCTACCAGCGCCGGCCGTGCGCGCAGGTGCCGGGCCTGTCACCCGAGCCTGGCGTCACCATCGCTTCGCACCCTCGACGATGAAGGCCATGGCCGCAAGACCCACCGGCAACAGCGCCCGGGTGACGGTGAGCAGGCAGCGAATGCGCGCGGACATCGAGTCATCCTCCCACCGGCTTCAGCCGGTGATCGACACCCGCCTTCGATCCCTCCGAGGAGTGCCCGATCGATTCGGGCGGGCGGCCAGTGTGCCGCCGCCCCCTTATCTGCGGCTTATCCGAGCGCCGACCTACATCCCCTGCGGCTCGTACGCGGGATCGAGGTACTTGTCCGGATCGTCCTTGAACTCCAGCAGGCAGCCCTTGCCGCAGAACCAGTAGGTCTTGCCTTCGTGCTCGAGCGAGAGCTGCGATGTCGCCGTATCGACGTCCATCCCGCACACGGGATCCTTCTCGATTGCCATCGTTGCGTGTCTCCAGATCAGGGTCGGGGTCGAGCGGCCACCTGGCCGTCACATCCCCGGCGGATCGGCCGAACGGCCCTACCGCCGGGGAGGCATGTCGGCGCTAGCATGGCACGGTGGACGAGACCAGGGCCGCAACCAATCGAGCCGCGCTCCAGGCGGAGCGTGCCCGCGTGGTCGCCGAGCTCGCGGAGAACGAGGTCGAAGCCCCCGGTCAGATGACCTACGGCTCGCAGGCGGCTGCCGCGTCGCACGTGTTCGAACAGCAGCGCGATCTCGCGCTGCGGGACCACAACCAGCTGCACCTGGTCGCCATCGACGCCGCGCTCGCCCGTCTCGATGCCGGAACATTCGGGCGCTGCACGTCCTGCGGGCGGGAGATCCCGACCGAACGCCTGGAGGCCAGGCCGTGGGCCGCGCTGTGCATCGACTGCCAGCGCGCCGCCACGCGTCGATGACCTCGCCCGATCCTGCGACGCCCCCGCTCGTCGAGCTGTCCGCGATCCGCGCCGCGGCCGACGTGCTGCGCGGGGTCGCGGTTCGGACGCCCCTGGTGCCGTTCGGGGTCCCAGAGCGCAGGCAGTGGCTCAAGGCCGAGTCGCTGCAGCCCATCGGGGCGTTCAAGCTTCGCGGGGCATACAACGCCGCTGCGGCACTCACGCCGGCCGAACGCGCACATGGCCTGATCACCTACTCCTCGGGCAACCACGCCCAAGGGGTGGCCAGAGCTGCCCGCCTGTTCGGCGTGCCCGCGGTAATCGTGATGCCCTCCGACTCGCCCGACGTCAAGCGAGCCCGGGTTGCGGCCGACGGCGCCGAGATCGTGATCGTGGGGACCGCATCCGAGGAGCGACGGCAGGTGGCGGAGAGGCTCGCCCGAGAGCGTGACCTCGCGATCATCCCGCCCTACGACGACCCACGGATCGTGGCCGGCCAGGGCACCGTGGGGCTCGAGATCGCCGAGGACCTCCCCGACGTCGCCGCGGTCCTGATCCCGGTTGGCGGCGGTGGCCTCGCGAGCGGCGTCGCGGCGGCGATCACGGCGCTCGCGCCGCACGCTCGACTCATCGGGGTCGAGCCCGAGCTGGCAGCCGATGCGCGCGACTCCCTCGCGGCGGGACGGATCATCGCCTGGCCGGCCGAGCTGGTGAGCCGGACGATCGCCGACGGGACCCGGACGCAATCGCTGGGTCGCCTGACCTTCGCCCATCTCCGCGCCCAGCTGGATGCGATCGTGACCGTATCCGAGGCCGAGATCGCGGCCGCCGTTCGCCTCGCCGCGGAGGAGGCGCGGCTGGTGGTCGAGCCATCGGGAGCTTTGCCGGTGGCGGCGATTCGCTTCCACGCGCGAGAAGCGGGTCTGCTCGGGATCGACGGGCCGATCGTGGGAGTGATCTCGGGCGGCAACGTGGACCCGGACCGGTATCGGGACTATCTGGCGGCGCCTATCCCGCCCGAAGGCTGACCCGGTCCATCGGTAACCGGTCGCCAGAGCTCCCCGGGACGCCGGTCAGCTTCCCGGCGCCGGATCCCCGCCCCGGGCCTCGGCCGCCCTTCGCGCGGCGAGGCGCACCTCGCGCTCGCGGATCGCATCGCGCTCCGCCGCCAGTCTCCGGTCCTCGCCGACGGCGCGACGCTCGTCGTCCTGCATCCACACCCAGACGTACAGCATCACGACCACCATGAACACGAGGGCGCCGCCGACCCACATGATGCCCCCGGCCAGCTGCTGGTCCGCAAGCGGCGTGGGCCCCCACGATCGGGCCGTTGTCGCGTAGTGGTGGTAGAGCGGCGCCGACGCCATGTACACGGCGACGCCGAGGAACGTGTTCTGCGGCATCTGCAGCCCGGCGTACAGCACCCGGACGGGCGGCCGCAACTTCCAGGGCGAGGGGTCCGGGCCGACCGCGGGCCACCAGAACAGGAGCGCCGAGAGCAGGAACAGGGCGTGCTCGAAGCGGTGCGCCCAGTCGTTCTCGAGCGCGAGATCGAACAATGGTGAGAAATGGCTCCCCCACATCACGGCCGCGAACAGGATCCAGGCCACGACCGGAAACGAGATGGCTCGAACGACGCGCGCGTGAAGGACGGGCAGGATCCACCGCCGCCGCGTCTCGGATGACGACGCCTGGAGCAGGAGCGTGATCGGACCGGCCAGCAGAAGCAGCGGCGGCGCGATCAGCGTCAGCAGCAGGTGCTGGACCATGTGCAGCGAGAACAGCGTCGTGTCGTACTGGGCGAAGCCCGAATCGAGGGCGAACACGACGACCAGCACGCCGGCGACCCAGTAGACGGTCCGTCGCCGGGCCACCGGGTGCTCCGGGTGGCTGCGGTTCACCGCCAGCAGGCCAGCCCGCCACAGCAGCAGGGCCACGATCGCCGGCAGCCAGATCAGGGGGTCGAACGACCAGCCGAACACGATGGTCGACAGGTCCGGAGGACCCGACGGAACGTAGCCCCCGTGGGCGAGCGCCAGCGGGGGCGCGGCCAGGGTCACCAGGCCGGCGAGGCCGAGGCCGGCGGCACGGCGCGATGTGATCGTCACGCGCCCATTGTTGCGCCGATCGCGACGGGAGGCCCCGCGTGGGTCGCACAGAGCCATTTGACATGGCTGATGGGACCATTCGGCCCCCACGAACCGGCCGCTCGGGTATGATGCGCGCGTCCGGCGCCCCCGCAAGGCGGTGCGCGTCCCCCGGACGGCGACACCTCAATGCTGACGCGGTCGTGCCAACGGCCGGGTCTACGAACGTCGAGGAACCCCGATGTCGATGCCTCCCCGGTCAAGGACCGGGTCCGGCCCGCTGCTCGCCGGCCTGATCATCGTCATGGTCGCCGCCGTTGCGGTGATCGTGCTGGCCGCGGCCGGCGCGACGCCTCAGTCCGTATGGGACAGCTTCTTCCCGGTCCAGGGGGTGACGCCCGCGACCGACCGCTCGCACAGCACCAAGTCGCTGTACGACATCGTGTTCTACATCGCGGTCGCGGTCTTCTTCCTGGTCGAGGGGCTGATCGTCTTCTCCGTGTTCCGATACCGGCGCAAGCCGGGCGACGACGAGCTGCCGCCGCAGATCCACGGCAACAACGTGGTCGAGGTCATCTGGACGGTGATCCCCACCGCGATCGTCGCATTCCTGTTTCTGTTGTCCTGGCAGACGCTGAACACGGTCGATGCCAAGGTCCCCACGGACGTTCACGTGCGGGCGGTGGCGCAGCGGTTCCAGTGGTCGTTCCAGTACCTCGACGGACCGTCATCGGACGCGAACGTGCTGTTCACCCAGGTCATCCCGGTGGGCAACGACGGGGGGATGTTCATCCCGGTCGGGAAGCCGGTCCAGGTTGACCTGCTGGCCAAGGACGTGATCCACGCCTTCTACGTCCCCAAGTTCCTGTTCAAGCGCGACGCCGTGCCGGGCAAGCTCAACACGTTCGACTTCACCGTCGACGAGGCGGGCACCTATCGCGGCCAGTGCGCCGAGCTGTGTGGTCCCGGCCACGGGGCGATGGTGTTCGACGTCCACGCGGTCGACCAGGCCACGTTCGATACCTGGTTCAAGGCCCAGGTCGCCCAGGCCGCCGCGACCCCGACCCCGGCAGCGTCAGGCGCGGCCCAGGGTCCGGTCGTGGATCTTGCCGCGCAGAACATCTCGTACTCGACCAAAGCGCTCCAGGCACCGGCCGACACCCCGTTCACCATCGACTTCAAGAACGACGACACGGGCGTGCCCCACAACGTCGCGATCAAGGACGCTTCCGGCAACGAGGTGTTCAAGGGCGACATCATCACCGGGCCCGCCGAGAAGAGCTACGACGTGCCCGCGCTCAAGCCCGGGACGTACACGTTCGTGTGCTCGGTCCATCCGACCATGACCGGCACGATCACGGTGCAGTAAGGGAGCCGCAGGGCATGGCCACGACGACGCTCAACCCCGCCGCCCCCGCGTATCGAAGCGCGCTCTACGAGTGGCTCACCACGACCGATCACAAGAAGATCGGGATCATGTACCTCATCAACTCGATCATCTTCTTCCTGGCCGGCGGCATCCTCGCCCTGATCGTCCGCCTCCAGCTGGTGATCCCCAAGGACGCCACCACGATCGGCGGCCTGGTGTCGCCCGAGTTCTACAACCAGGCGTTCACGATGCATGCCTCGTTCATGCTGTTCCTGTTCATCATCCCGATCCTGGCGGGGTTCGGGAACTACGCCGTGCCGCTCCAGATCGGCGCTCCCGACATGGCCTTCCCGCGCATCAACGCGCTCTCGTTCTGGCTGCTGCCGCTGGGTGGCGCGCTGATGGCCTCGGGCTTCCTCGCCACGGGTGGGGCGGCGGCGTCCGGCTGGACCGAGTATCCGCCGCTGTCGGGCGCCAAGTTCAACGGCCCGGGCACGGATCTGTGGATCATGGGCCTCACCTTGATCGGCACCAGCTCGATTCTGGGTGCGATCAACTTCCTGGTCACGATCTTCAAGATGCGGGCGCCCGGGATGACGCTGTTTCGGATGCCGATCATGGTCTGGACGATCCTGGTCACCAGCGTGCTGGTGCTGATGGCGACGCCCGTCCTGACCAGCGCCCTCATCATGCTGTTCATCGACCGCAACTACGGCGGCCACTTCTTCGACCCGGCCAACGGGGGCAACGCGATCCTGTATCAGAACGTGTTCTGGTTCTACTCGCACCCGGCGGTGTACATCATGATCCTGCCGGCCATGGGGATCGTGTCCGAGGTCCTGCCCGTCTTCGCGCGCAAGCCCCTGTTCGGCTACAAGGCGTTCGTGTTCGCGACGGTGGCGATCGGTGCGCTCGGGTTCTCAGTGTGGGCGCATCACATGTTCACGACGGGAGCGGTGTTCCTGCCGTTCTTCAGCCTGATGACGTTCCTGATCGCGGTCCCGACCGGGGTCAAGATGTTCAACTGGATCGCGACCCTGTGGCGGGGCAAGCTCACGTTCTCGACGCCCCTCGTGTTCGCGACGGGGTTCCTGACGATGTTCCTCATCGGCGGGCTCAACGGCGCGTTCTCGGCCGCCGTGCCGGTGGACTTCGCGATCCACGACACGTACTGGGTGGTTGCTCACCTGCATTACGTGCTGTTCGGCGGTTCGGTGTTCGGGGTGTTCGCCGGCATCTACTACTGGTTCCCCAAGATGACCGGCCGGATGCTCAACGAGACGCTGGGCAAGCTCCAGTTCCTGATCATGTTCATCGGCTTCAACATGACGTTCTTCCCGATGCACCAGCTGGGCCTGGCCGGAATGCCGCGGCGGATCGCCGACTACTCAGCCAGCGCCGGCTGGACCGATCTCAACATCGTCGCCACGATCGGCGGGTTCACGATCGCGGCCAGCATCCTGCCCTTCCTGTGGAACGTGCTCGTCTCGCTCCGCAGCGGGCGGATCGCGGGCGACGATCCATGGGAGGGCAACACGCTCGAGTGGGCGACGTCGTCGCCGCCGCCGCCCTACAACTTCGACCATCTGCCGGAGATCCGCTCGGAGCGACCGGTATTCGACGCCCGCCACGGCCAGGCGGCCGCACACTGAGGGGCATGCCACGATGACCGCTGACGCCACCGCCCTCACGACCCACGGGCCCGCCCTGGAAACCCACGGCAGCGGGGGGATGGGCAACCCGGTCCTCGGGATGCTGCTGTTCATCACCAGCGAGGTGATGTTCTTCGCCGGGCTGTTCGCCGCCTACTTCTCGATCCGGGCGGGCTACACCGAGGTCATCAACAGCGTCAGCACCCACGTGTGGCCGCCGACGCAGTTCCAGCACCTGCTCAACCCGTTCACGCTCACCACCGAGTCCGGCGCGCTCAACCTGATCCTCCCGGCGACGCTCATCCTGCTGTCCTCGTCGGTCACCTGCCAGCTGGGCCTGATGGCGATCCGGCGCAACGACCGCCGCGGCTTTGTGCGTGCCTTCGCGGTGACGCTTGTCCTGGGCGTCAGCTTCCTGCTCCTCCAGGCGTTCGACTACAGCGTGCTGATGCATGAGGGCCTGACGATGGGCGCGACCACCTTTGGCACGACCTATTTCACGCTGACGGGCTTCCACGGCGCGCACGTGTTCGGTGGTGCGCTGATGCTGAGCGTCGTGGTGTATCGGGGCATGGCCGGCCAGTTCTCCGCGAAGCATCACGACATGGTCGAGGCGGTGTCCTGGTACTGGCACTTCGTCGACGTCGTGTGGCTGCTGCTGTTCTCAATCCTGTACCTGCTGTAGCGCCGGAGAACGATCGTCATGGGCTCCCGTCGCGTCGCCCTCGTCGGCCTGCTGTTCATCGCGATCGCGGTGTTCTACCTCGCGTTCTCCGCGACGGTCGACCCGGATCGCGTGGACTTTGCGGGGTTCACGCTGCTGATCGCGCTGGGTGCCGCCATGTCGATCATGGCCATCGTCCTGTTCTCGGGCCTCCGCGACAACAGCTGACGGACTGCCGATGATCGAGGACCTCTGGAGCAGCCTGATCGACTTCTCGTCCAAGCTCGTGATCCCCGACTGGGGGTCGCTGGTGGGCCTGATCCCGATCCTGCTCGCGGTGCTGGTCGGTCTGTATTTGAGCGGGACGGTGTATCGCTTCGCGACCGCGGCGCCCACCCGTCGCGGCCGGCGTCGGCTGACTCCGGCCCCGCCTCCCGGCACCCACCTGCCTGGCCCGTCGTTCGCCCCCATCCTCGGCGCGTTCGGGGCGTTCATGCTCGTGTTTGGAATGGTGGTCGGCGGTCCGTGGCTGTTCGTCGGCCTGGCCGTGCTGGTGATCACGCTCCTGTATTGGGGCCGCGAGGCGCTTCGTGACTACGACCGGGTCTCGGTCGCCGACACGGGCGCGATACCGACGGCGGTGATCCCGGCCGGTGCGCTGCCAACGTCGGGGGGCACCCCACCCGCGGGCGTCCACATCCCTGCCCCATCGTTCCGGCCGCTGCTGGTGGCCGTCTCGATGACCCTCCTCGTCGCCGGTATGGTGGTGGGCGGCTGGGCCCTGCTGTTCGGGGCGGTCGCCATCGTCATCACCGGGCTCGGCTGGCTACGCGACGCCAGGCGCGAGTACGTGGCGGTCGAGGACGCCGATCGGACGGGGCACCTCGATCCCGGCCGGGCGCCGACGTGGCCGATCGCGACCTTCGCGGTGCTCGCCGTGATCATCGCCGGCGGGCTGCTGCTCAGCTCGGGCCTCCTGCCCAACTCGAACGGCGTCGCCCCGGTGGCCAGCGGGGCGGCCGGTGGTGTCTCGGGCGGCGGCGCAGCGGGTGGCGGTGCCGCGGGCGAATCGGCCACGGCGGCTCCGAGCCTGCCGGCGGCGGACGTCAACCTGACGGCCCAGGGGATCGCCTACCAGCAAACGTCGCTCACGGCGCCGGCAGGCAAGGCGTTCACCCTTGCGTTCGACAATCGCGACGCGGGCGTCCCCCACAACGTCGCGATCAAGAACGGATCCGGCACCGAGGTGTTCAAGGGCCAGATCATCACCGGCCCCGACGTCGTCGTCTACGATGTGCCGGCCCTCCCCGCCGGCCAGTACACGTTCGTGTGCTCCGTCCACCCAAACATGACGGGGACGCTCACCGTTCAGTAGGCACATCACGAACCGCAGAACCCACCATCGAACCCTGGCCGTCAGCCTGCTGATCGTGGTGCTGGCGGCTGCGTGCGGGGGGTCGGGCGAGACGGGAAGCAACCAGGAGGCTGCCGGGCACGCGGCGACCGGTCAACCCGCGCCGGCGATCCGGGGCGCCACGCTCGGCGGAAACTCGCTGGATCTGGCAGCCTACCGGGGTCACCCGGTCGTGGTGAACTTCTGGGCGTCGTGGTGCACACCATGCCGCGAGGAGTTCCCATTGTTCCGCGATCGGCTGGCAGCCCTGGGCCCGACGGACGGGCTCGTGATCATCGGGGTGCTGTACAAGGACCAGGCGGCGCTCGCCCGCCAGTTCCTCGACCAGTTTGGCGCCACGTGGCCGACGGTGACCGATCCGGACGGATCGCTCGCCGCGACCTACCGGGTGGTGGCACCACCCAGACCTACTTCATCGACAGCGACGGAGTGCTGCGCGGGATGCAGATCGGACAGGTGGAGCGAACGGACTTCGACACCCAGTACGCGAAGATCGCGCCCTGATGGCCACCACGCCCTCAGCGGCTGACACGGCCCCCACACCCGACACACCGTCCGTGTCGGACACGCCGACGCCGACCGCAACCGATTCACCCACGGTGCTTCGGCGGCCGGACCTCCGGAGCACCGGCCGGGATGGCGAGCTGGCGGTGCGCGTCCAGGACGTCCGCAAGCGCTATGGCACGCGCGAGATCCTGACCGGAGTCTCGTTCGACGTCCATCGCGGCGAACTGTTCTCGCTCCTGGGACCCAACGGCGCCGGCAAGACGACTACCGTGGAGATCGTGGAAGGCTACCGGCGGCCGGACGGCGGCTCGGTCCGGGTGCTGGGACTCGATCCGATGCGCGACGGCGCCAGGCTCCGGCCGCGGATCGGCCTGATGCTCCAGGAGGGCGGGATCGACAACCGGACCACGCCGCGGGAGGTGCTCCGCCTGTACGCACGCTTCTACCGTGACCCCGAGGATCCGGACTCCATGCTCGAGACGGTCGATCTCGAGCGCGCCGCAGGCACCCGGTATCGCCGCCTGTCGGGTGGCGAGCGCCAGCGGCTGAGCCTCGCCCTCGCGCTGCTGGGCCGTCCGGAGCTGCTCGTCCTCGATGAGCCGACGGCCGGCATGGACCCGGCCGCCAAGCAGGCGACCCGCAATCGAATCGCCGCCCTCCGTCGAGCCGGAACCACCATCCTGCTCACGACCCACGAGCTGGTCGACGTCGAGCGCCTCGCCGATCACGTGGCGGTGCTCGACCGCGGCCGCCTGGTCGCCTATGGCACGCCGGCCGAGCTGACCGGCAGCGGCGCCCCAAGGATCCGCTTTCGCCTGTCTCGCGCGCTCGCCACGGGCGACGCCACCGATCTGGCCGCCGTTGCGACCAGGCTCGCCGGTGGCGCTCCGCGGCTGGTTCCGGCGGGTGTTGGCGCCGCCTATGAGATCCAGGGACTCGCGACCCCGCCGGACCCGCCGCTGGTGGCGGCTCTCGCCTCCTGGTGCGCGGAGCGGGGCCTCCTGCTGACCGAGCTGCGCCTTGGGGCAGCCAGCCTCGAGGAACGCTACCTGGAGCTGGTGGGCAGCGACGTGGCGAGCGAGGCCGAGGGCGAGATCGAGGGCGGCATGGAGTCCGGGGCTTGAGCGGCTCGACGACCGAGAGCGGTCTCCTTCCGATGGGGGCGGGAACCCCGGCGCGACCTTCAGGCTGGCTCCGCATGGCGATGGCCTTGACGGGATACGAATTCCGGCTCGTTCTGCGGCGGGGCGAGGGCCTGCTGATCACGTTCGTGATCCCGGCCGGCGTGCTGCTCGTGTTCAGCGCATTCGACATGACCGGTGGCACGGCGGCCGGCCGCCCCGTCGATCGGCTGCTGCCCGGGTCCATCAGCCTTGCGGTCATCGCTGCTGCGCTCGTCTCGCTCGCGATCTCGACCGGGTTCGAGCGCCAGTATGGGGTGATCAAGCGCCTGGGCGGCAGCCCGGCAGGCTCCTCGGTCGTGGTCGCCGCCAAGACCGTGTCGGTGATCGTGGTCGAGATCGTGCAGATGGTGCTGCTGGTCGGGATCGCAACCTTCGCCCTGAGCTGGGTGGCCGGCCCGGGCGTGTCGTGGCCGCTGACGGTCGCGGCGCTCATCGTGGGCACGATCGCCTTCGCGGGTCTCGGGCTGCTGATGGCGGGCACGCTGCGGGCCGAGGCCACGCTGGCCCTGGCGAACCTGCTGTTCCTCGTGTTCCTGGTGCTGGGCGGCATCGTGGTGCCCCTCGATCGACTGCCGGGCGTCGTCGCGACCGTGGCCGAGGGCCTGCCCGCGGCAGCGCTCACCCAGGTGTTGTCGATCGGCCTCGGCTACCAGACCGGCGACGCGACCGAGCCGCTGATCCTGCTTGCCGCATGGGCGGTCGCGTTGGCCGCGCTGGCGGCCCGTCGGTTCCGCTGGGACTGAGGATCGACCCGCCTAATCGCTCGCGCGTCGCGCAAACGTCTCGAGCAGCAGCTCCACGAAGCGGGGCCCGTCCGCGTCGAGAGCCACGTGGACGTTGGGCTCGCCCGTCCCTCGCCGGTACGTGTCGACCACGGTCTCGCCAACGGTCAGCGTCCCGTGCGTCTCGACGTCCACGTGGAGGAAGCGGGTCGAGATCACCGCGGGATCGACGATCGACGCGACCGCCAGCGCATCGTGCACCGGCGCCGCATGCCGGAGGGCCATCGGCTGGGTCGCGTCGTAGCCTTCGATCCGCCGCTCGGTGAACCTGGCCGCGGCCTCGCCGGCCGGCGTACCCAGGACCCGCAGCCGGGCGCAATCCTCCAGTGACACCAGCGCCCGGTGCGTGGCGTCCAGCGGCACGAGCGTGATCCTGCGAACCCCGCTGGTGAGCACGATGTGAGCGGCCTCCGGATCGGCCCAGACGTTGAACTCGGCACGTGGCGTGACGTTGCCATGGTCGTTGGCGCCACCCATGATCACCAGCTCCGGCACGAGCTCGGCCATGCGGGGCTCGACGGTGAACGCCGTGGCGATGTTGGACAGGGGGCCCACCGGGACAAGGATGATCGGCTGGGTCGCCGCCCGATAGGTCTCGACCAGGAACTCGACCGCCCCGGTCGCCTGCTTCCGGGAGTGGGCCTCTGGAATGTCGAGGTACTGGCCATGGACGGCGCTCGAGCTCCGGATCGACGCTCGCGGGATCGGGAAGTCGTGGCGGGCGATCGGCCGCGCCACACCTTCGTAGACCGGGACCGGGATGCCGATGTGGTCGAACACGCGGAGCGAGTTCTCCGTGCACAGGTCGACGGCCACGTTGCCGTTGACCGTGGTGGCGCCGATCAGCTCGAGATCCGGATGGAGCGCCGCGAGCATGAGGGCGACGGCATCGTCGGTCCCGGTGTCGACGTCGAGGATCACCTGCTGCGCCATGCGGTGAGTGTACGGAACCCCTCCCCCTCCGGGGCCGCTGGCAGGCGCAGCGTCGCGAGGCGATACTTCGCCCGTGACCGCGTCCCCAGTCGGCGGCGCCTGATGGCGTCGCTTCCGCTCGCCCGCTACCTGCTGCGCGCCAGGGACCTCGTCGACGCCCGCTACGCGGAGCCGCCGGGCCCTCCGGTCATGGACGCGGACACGGCAAGCCAGGTGCGCACGCTCATGAGCAAGGGGTTCGCGGGCACCGTGTTCCTGACCACCGAGGACTGCCGGGCGGAGTTTGAGCAGCTCCGCGCACGCGGCGTCGAGTTCGCCGAGGAGCCCTCGGATCGGCCGTACGGGATGGACGCCGCCTTCCACGACCCGTCCGGCAACTCGATCCGGCTGACGCAGCTGCGGCCCATCGGCTGACCGCGAAGCTGGCGGCGGCGATCGACGCGCGCTGCACGATGCCGCACGGACAGGGCCGCACAACAAGATGAACCCCGGGTGGTCGGGTCCCGGGGTTCAGGGTGAATCGATTGGTTGCGGGGAGGGGATTCGAACCCCTGACCTTCGGGTTATGAGCCCGACGAGCTGCCGCTGCTCCACCCCGCGAAGGCTTAGTACTGTACCGGAGATCGCCAATTCCGTCAAAGCTCGGCGGCATGCGATCGCGGAACACGCCTGGATCTGCGCCGAGGTCGCGGCCCGATCGACTAGCATTGGGACTTGGCTCAGACGCTGCGGGCCGGCTTATCCGCAGTCAGTGGGAGGTCAACGAATGGCCGACTACCCGGATATCTACGCGGACGGCTTCAGCCTGACCGCCGGTCCGTTCGGAGTCACGCTCACCCTGACGCGGACGGAGCCCACGCTGGAGCCTGGTGCCCACCAGGACGCCGGTCAGATTGTTGGGCGAGTGCGCCTCAGCCAACCCCTCGCTCGAGCGATCGTGGAGGGTTTCACACAGATCTCGGCGGCCGCGGCTGGAGCGCAGATGCAGACGGTCAACGACAAGAAGAACTGACCGGAGTGCTGTGGTGACCGCAGTGGGCAGGCGCTGCCGTGCACGGGACGCCACGCCGACCCTGGCCGCAGTTGGGGCACTGCCCGCGTCCCCGCGCATCTGATCGAGTGCATGGCGGGCCGTGACGACGTCCTCGGCCGACCGGGGCGAGGTCCACCTTCCCCGAGCTCGCCCCACCGGTTCTCCCGGTCACGTCTCCCGGTTCTCCCGTTTACGCCTCCCCGGTCTCGTCGACCGCAGGGCCCTGGGACCCCAGTCGAGGCTGCATCGCGTCCCACAGCCGGCGCCTGCCGATGGCCAGCCCGACGAGCAGGGCGGTCATCGCCCCCAGGCCGGTGGCGTAGAACGGATACCGGAGGTCGATGTCGGCCAGCAGCCCCGCCCCCAGCGAAGCCACGATCGTTCCGACCGTGCCCGCGGCGCCGAACAGACCCTGAGCCGTCGAGCTTCGGCCGGGCGGTGAGGCCCGGGCCACGAGCAGGAACAGGGCGGGCGACAGGAAGGCGAACGCGGTCCCCTCGACCAGGCCCAGCACGACCACGAACCACACCTCCGGGATCAGCGGATACGCCAACCCGCAGATCGCCACGCCGGCCATGCCGCCGACCAACGCGAGGAAGCCACCCTGGTGGTCGATGAACCGGCCCAGGACGGGCGACAGCAGCATCACCGGGAGGGCGAAGGTCAGGAAGGTCAGGCCGATCGCGCCGAGCCCGGCCCCGAGCGAGGTCAGGTACAGGCTCCAGATGACCTCGTACGTGCCGCCGGCGAAGTAGCTGCCGACGTTGAACGCGATCGCGGCGACGAGCAGCAGGTTGATCAGGCCCACTGGCCGCGTGGCGGCCTCCGCCTCGCGGCCTGCCTCCCCGGGCAGGTGCACCATCCGCTGCAGGTTGGGAACGCGAACGAGGATCACGAGCGCCGATGCGATGAGCGTGGCGCCGGCCACCCAGAACACGATCGTGGTCTGGTTGGTGACGGCGGCAGCGAATTCCGCCGATGGCGGGGCCGATCATCAGGCCGCCCATCTGCGCCGAGCCGTACAGGCCGAACGTCTCGCCCTGGCGCTCGGGCGGGTTGGCATCGACGAGGTAGCCCCGGGCCGCCGGGTCGTAGATCGCCGCCGCGAGGCCGGCCAGCGCCCGCAGCGCCATGAACGCCAGCGGGCCGACCAGGAGCACAGGACCGACGGTGAACGCCGCTGACAGGACGAGACCCACCACCATCATGGCCTTGCGCGATGTCCGGTCGGCCAGCCACCCGAACAGCGGTGCGCCGACGAGGTTCGCCGCCGGCCAGGCCGCGGCCACGACCCCCAGCGTCGGCAGATCGACGCCATGCTCGGTGAAGTAGAGGGGCAGCACCGGCAGGAGCGCGCCGAAGCCGACCCAGACCGTCCCCTCGGCAAGGAGCAGGGGGAGGATCGGGCCCCAGGTTGCGAGCCAGATGCGAGCGCGTTTGGTCACGGGCGAGTCTCGGGATGGGAGCGCGATCCATCGTATCGGACGTCCAACGACTGGCCGTGCCCGGCACCGCCGGTCGGGACAGGCGGCGGGTCCTCGGCGGGCCATGACCCCTGTCGCCTGACGCGCGGCTCTATGATCCCGGAGCCATGTCCCCTGCCCTCCTGCTCTCGTTCCTGGTCGCCGGCCTCATCGCGCTGATCCCCGTCTGGCGGCTGCATGTCGCCGGCTGGCCGCCGCGCACGCTGCTGACGGCCTGGCTGGTATATGCGGCCTGGATCCTGGTCTCCGTTCGCTTCCCCGGGCCCGTGCGGTTCCTGCTGCCGATCCTGGTGCTCGCTTACGTGGCGCCGTTCGTGGCCGGGCCGGAGCGGCTGTCCCGGATGATGAACCGCCAGCGTGCCGAGCGGCCGGGCGTGGTCATCGATGTCACGCCTCGACCGTCCGTGGGGCCACCCGAGCCACCGCGCCGCGTCGAGGGCGAGGTGCTCGATGACGATGCGCGGACGGGCAACCCGGAGACGGGGCAACCGCGAAGCCGCCGTCCCCGGACCCGGCACTGACCGGAACGGCCGCGCTCTACGCGACGGCGTGAAGGCACGGGCAACGAGCTCTCGGGCGACGAGATCGACGCGCGCGAGCCCACGGCACTTCACGCGTCGTCTATCGTCGAGTCGTGGCCCACCGGACGTTTGACCGCGCGCCGTGGCTGCTCGAGCCCGGCATCTCGTACCTCAACCACGGGTCGTTCGGCGCATGCCCGGCGCCCGTCCTCGAGGCCCAGCGGGCATGGCGCGACCGGATGGAGGCCGAGCCCGAGCGGTTCCTGGATCGCGAGCTCGAAGGCCATCTCGACGACGTACGCCGCGAGATGGCCCAGTTCCTCCACGGCGACCCGGACGGCATCGCGTTCGTGCCGAACGCCACGACCGCAGTCTCGACCGTGCTCGATTCGCTCAGCTTCCAGCCCGGTGATGAGCTGATCGCCGGCAACCACGAGTACAACGCCACGCTCAATGCGATGCGGGCCGTTGCCGAGCGCGATGGCGCCCGGTTCGTGCTGGTCGAGATCCCGTTCCCGATCCACGACCCATCGGAGGCCGTCGAGGCATATCTGAATGCCGTGACCCCGAGGACGCGGCTGGCGCTGGTGAGCCAGGTCACCTCACCCACGGCGCTCGTGATGCCCGTCGACGCCCTGGTCCGGGAGCTGGACCGGCGGGGTGTGGACACGCTGGTCGACGGCGCCCACGCACCGGGCATGGTCGAGGTCGATCTCGGGATGCTGGGGGCCGCGTACTGGACCGGCAACGGTCACAAGTGGCTGTGCGGGCCGAAGGGCGCGGCGGTGCTCCATGTCCGGGCCGATGTGCGCCCGCGGATCCACCCGCTGGTGACCTCTCATGCCGCGAACACCACGCGACGTGATCGCTCGCGCTACCGGCTCGACTTCGACTGGACAGGCACCCAGGACCCCTCGGCCATCCTGGCCCTGCCCGCAGCGATCCGCTACGTCGGGGGCCTCGACGAGGACGGCTGGTCGGGATTGATGGCCGCCAACGCCTCGCTCGCCCGCGGAGCCCGCGACGTGCTGTGTGCCGCGCTCGACGTCCCGCCGCCGGCGCCGGACGCCATGATCGGAGCGATGGCGGCCGTTCCCCTGCCGGGGGTCGCGCCGACCGCGGCGGCCGCGGAGCGTCTCCAGATGGCACTGCTCGAGGAGGACCGCATCGAGGTGCCGATCAACCCGTTCCCGGTGCCCGCCGCGCTCGCGGCCGAGGCTGCACATGACCAGCTCCTGGTTCGCGTCTCGGCGCAGCGCTACAACCGGCCCGAGGAATACGCCGCGCTGGCCGAGAGCCTCGCCCGCCGGCTTCGGACGCGATCGTCGCCGCGTGCCCTGCTCGGCCGGCTGCGCCGCGGCTGACCTGCGCTGCGGACGACAGGGGGCGGACGGGGAGACGCGGGCGAAACCGTCCGCACGAAGCCCGAGCCCTATCCGCCGCCGAGCGCGATGCGCTCCCCGTTCACGGTCGCCGACGCCGGTGAGGCGATGATGGCCAGGGCCTCGGCGATCTCGTCGGGCGTCGCCCAGCCCACCTTGTGCGGGGCCCGGTCGGTCGCCGGTCCGGCCGGCTCGATGAGCCCCCGAATCGTGACGATGTTCGCGGTGACGCCGGTGCCCGCCACCTCGCGCGCCATGGACCGCAGGAGCAGCTCCTCCGCCGACTTGGCGATCGCATAGCTGGCGCCCCGCGGGCCTGGGTTCGCCGCGACCGGCGATGAGACGGCGATGACGCGTCCGTGCCTGCGCCCGATCATGCCCGGCACCACCGCCTGGACCATGTTGAGCGTGCTCCACAGGTGCCGGTCCAGCATCTCGCGGAGCTCGTCCCGGTCGAGATCCACGACGCAGGTACCACCCACCCAGCCCCCGACGAGGTGGAGCAGGACGTCGATCCGCCCGTATCGCGCCTCGACCGTGGCCGCGATGGACCGTGCCGCCGCCTCGTCCGTCGGATCCCCGACCACCCGCGTCCAGGCGCTGACCACTTCGGACACATCCGCCCCCCTCGTCGCGCTGAGCGCCGCAGCCAGCTCGGTGCCCATCGTGTCCAGCCGTGCCCGGTCCCTCCCCACCAGCGCCAGCCGGGCACCGCCGGCGCCGAGCCTCCGAGCGACGGCTCGCCCGATCGGGCCCGTCGCACCGGTGATGAGGACGACGGGCGCATCGACCGTCGGCGAGTCCGTCATGCCGGCCTGCGTCCCTTCCGCGGATAGACGATCAGGATCCGGCCCGGCTCATCGCCCACGTTCTCCACATCGTGGGGCACGGCCGGATCCCAAGCCAGGTAGTCGCCGGGACCCAGCTCCACGACGTTGTCGCCCTGCGTCATCCGCCAGGTCCCCGACAGGACCACGTGGTGCTCGTCCCCGTTGTGCGCATGCACGCCGGTGGCCAGCCCGGGCGGTGCCGTGACCTCGAGGATGCACACGTCGCGCGATGTCCCGGCGTCCACCTCGGTCATGACGGCACCACCGGGACCATCGGTCCTCGGACGCTCGTCTGCCCGGACGACCCGCGGCGCGGTCGTCGAGTCGAGCAGCAGCCATGCCGCCGGAACATCGAGCGCGGCGGCGATCGAGGCAAGGGCCTCGATCGAGGGCACGGCCTTCTCGTTCTCGATCTGGCTCAGGTAGCCGAGCGTTGAGCCCGCTCCGCTCGCTGACCTGGGCCAGCGTCAGGCCGCGGCTCTGGCGCCAGCGACGGATCTCGCGTCCGACGTTGAGCGTCGATGCGCCTGGCTGGGTTTTGTTCACGGACAACCTACTTGACTCCTGGTCGCATAAGTGGCAGATTCGGCCTGTCAGCAATCTAGATTTGCTGCCAGCAAAAGTCAAGGACGCGCCGCACCTGGCGCATCGGGAAGGACCGAACAACATGAAGGTCGCGATCATCGGAACCGGCAACGTCGGCAAGGGACTCGGCAGCTCGCTCGCGAAGGCCGGCCACGACGTCATCTATGCCGCCCAGGACGAGGCCAGGACGCGGGCGGTCGCCGGCGAGCTGGGCGGGCGCTCAGCGGCCACTGCCCGGGAGGCTGCCACGGTCGCCGAGGTCATCGTGCTGGCCGTGCCGTTCGACGCGGCGGAGGCAGTGGCCCACGGGATCGCGGGGGCGACGCGGGGCAAGGTCGTGGTCGACGCCACCAACCCGCTGCGGCCCGACTACAGCGGCCTGGCAACCGATGGCGGCCCGTCCGGTGCGGAGCGCATCGCCGCGCTGCTCGAGGGTTCCGCGGTCGTCAAGGCGTTCAACACCCTGTTTGCCGTCGTCCAGGCCAACCCCGCTGTGCTCGGGACCACGGTGGACGCGCTGTTCGCCACCGACGATGACGCGGCCGCGACCACGGTCGCCGGTCTGGCCGAGTCGATGGGCTTCAGGCCGGTCCGCGTGGGACCGCTGGCGGCGGCCCGTGAGCTCGAGGCGATGGCCTGGCTCAACATCCGCCTGCAGCTGCTCAACGAGGGCGCCTGGCAGACCTCGTTCGTCCTGGTCAACCCTCCGAGGACGGCCATCGCCGCCTGAGCCAGCCAAGCCCGGTCGACGGGGTGATCGCCACCGATTGCACCCGCCGACCGGAGCATCTACCGTTTCGCTCGTAGCGCCAGACACCCGGCGAAGAGGCTCCATGACCGACCCGCGTCCCATCTCTGACGACTCCACGCCGTTGCCCGGCGACGCAGTTGCCGGTCGCCCGCTGCCCGCCCTGTACCTCGGCCACGGCGCGCCACCCCTGCTCGACGATCCGCTGTGGATGGCGCAGCTGGCCGGCTGGGCTCGCGATCTGCCGCGCCCGAAGGCCGTCCTCATCGTCAGCGCCCATTGGCAGACCGCGCCGATGGCCATCAGCGCGACCAACACGGTGCCGCTGGTCTACGACTTCTATGGCTTTCCGCAGCGCTACTACGACCTGACCTACCCGGCGCCCGGGGCACCCGGGCTGGCGGAGACGGTCAAGGCGCTGATGCCGGCCAGCGAGCCCATCCTCGAGCGCCCTTCACGCGGCCTCGATCACGGAGCCTGGGTCCCGCTGATGGCGATGTACCCGGCGGCCGACGTCCCCGTCCTCCAGCTCTCCATGCCGGATCTCGACCCGCGGCACCTGTTCGACATCGGGCGGCGTCTTGCGCCGCTGCGCGACGAGGGCGTGCTCGTCATCGGGTCCGGGTTCATGACCCACGGCCTGCCGTTCATCGGCGAGTACTTCGCGGGCAGACCCGGGGCGCCGCAGTGGTCGGTCGAGTTCGACCGGTGGGCCGCGGAGGCCCTCGCCACGGGCGACCTCGACACCCTGTTCGCGTTCCGCGAGAAGGCGCCAGGCATGCCGTTCGCGCACCCGACCGTGGAGCACTTCGCCCCGCTGTTCGTCGCCCTGGGGGCCGCATCCAGGCCCGACGATGCGCCCAGGACTCCCATCGAGGGCTTCTTCATCGGCCTCTCGAAGCGCTCGATCGAGGCACGCTAGCTCTTGCGACTCTCGGCGGGGGCTTCCCGGCCGGAGCCAGGATCCGATCCTCAGTCACTTCCGGCAACCGTGTGCGGACCTCGCATCTGGTCGAGCGCGCTCCGTCGGTAGGGCGTGAGACCGCCGGCCGCCTCCTCGGCGACCAGCAGCGCGAGGACCACGTGCCTGATCGCCGAAAGGACCTCGTTGAGCCCGCCCTCGACCATCCCCGTCAGCGTCAGGTACTCCAGCACCTCGTGGACCGCGTCGTCCGTCGCGTCCTGACGAGGCGGCAAAGCGTTTGCGTCCATCTCCTGGCCTCCGTCCCCGGCCGCCACCGAGTCCGAACCGTGGCGGCGCCTGCTGCGCGTACTTCATCATCATCACAGCTGCTGGTGAGCCCGCTGGGATTCGAACCCAGGACCGGAGGATTAAAAGTCCCCTGCTCTGCCGCTGAGCTACGGGCCCATGTCCGGACGCTACCACGTCCGGATCGGCCGGTTCAGGGTCGCGCCTCGCTCGACGCGATGTCAGGTCGGCACCAGAGCACGCACGGCCGCCACGACCTCGTCGACCGTCAGCACGAGGGTGGCATCGCCGACCGCCAGCTCGATGCGTCGGATGCCGGGGGTGTCGGTCGACATCGAGCCGGCCCACGTCCAGAGACGCTGCTCCTTCGCCTGGCGACGGATGCCCGCCAGGACCGCCGCCGGCGTCGTTCGGAGGTGGACGTGCATCATCGGCGTCTGCGGCGGGTCGGGCACGACGTCGACGCCGTCGATCGATGCCAACGCGGCGGCGATCGCCCGGGCACGATCGAGGTAGGCGGGCATCCGCGGCAGTCGGAGCCTGAGCCCGGCCAGGCCCGACGCCGCGTACGGCCACAGGTTGTACAGCGTGCCGCCATGCCGGTGGCGCCACAGACGAGCCTCAGCGACGACGTCCTCGTCGCCGAGAAGCATGCTGCCGGTGATCCCGCCCAGGCCCTTGTAGAACGACACGTAGACGGTGTCGAACAGCCCGGTGATCTCGGACAGCGGTCGGCCGTAGAACGGGCCGGACTCCCACAGGCGTGCGCCGTCGAGATGGGCGGCGCCACCGTGATCCTGCACCCACCCGACCTGCGCCACGAGCTCCTCCCAGGTCGGCAGCCGCCCTCCGATCTCGCGCTGCGGCAGCTCGAGCAGGAGCGCGGCGAGCGGCTCGCGAAGATCCTCGAGGTCCGCGATGGTCAGCAGCTCCCGGGCATCGCCCACGGTCCGGCCCACCAGCCCGTGCAGCCGCTGGTAGGCCTTGTCCTCATGGAGCTCCAGGTGACAGGTCGGATGGAACGCGACAACCCACCGGTTGCGGCGGTCGGCGTGGATCCGCAGCGCGATCTGCTGCGCCATGGTGCCGCTGGGCATGAACACCGCGGCCGGCTTGCCAAGCAGCGTGGCCACCTCGCCCTCGAGCAGGCCCACCGTGCCGCCCTCGCCATAGATGTCGGTGCTCAGCTCATCGGCCTGGAGCGTCGCCAGCTCCGCAAGCGCCGCGGCCGGTGTGGACACCCCGTGCCCGTTTACGGAGCGATCGCATCCCTCGCGCAGCGCGAGCCGCTCTGGGACGGGGAGATACGCGCCCTCGGACGGCTCGATCGGGTCCGGGCGGTGGCGGTTGGTGTGCCTGCGAGCCACGGCGCCGGCGCTCAGGACGGCAGGAGCGAGCCGTCGACCAGCTGATCGACGGTGATCGGGTTGGGCACCAGCCCCAGCGTCGTCATGAAGTCGAGCGACTGCTGCCAGGCGTCGCGGTCGATCGTGCCGTACGGGGCATCGGTCCGCTGGTTCTTCCAGATGGCGATCGTGGCGTCCAGGATCTCGCGCTGAAGCCCGGGGTCGGACGCCAGGTCCGGCACGGCCTTGAACGTGGCGTCGACGCCCTTCTGCGGGTCGGCCGCGATCTCGTCCATCGCCCGCAGCGTGGCCGCCGTGAACGCACGCAGGGCATCGTGCTTGGCGGCCAGCGTCGCCGTCCCCGTCACGAGACCGGGACCCGGCAGCGGAACGCTGTTGTCCGAGCTGAGCACCACCGGGTCGATCCCGGCTCGCTTGAGCATGATCGGCTCGTTGTTGGCGAAGCCGGTGGCAGCGTCCACCACGCCCTGCTGGAGCGCCGCCGCCTGGGAGAAGTCCGGATACTCCACGATCGTGACATCGTCAACGGTGAGCCCGGCCGACTTCAGCAGCGCCTGGAGCTGGATCCAGGACGTCCCGTACTTGCCCGGGATGCCGATCTTCTTGCCCTTGAGATCGGCGGCGGTCTTGATCCCCGACGCGGCGTTGGCGACGACGATCGCGGGGAAGGTCCCGTAGACCGTCGCGGTGTAGATCACCGGGATCCCCTGGCTGACGGCCGGGATGACCGAGGTGCCGTCGCCGTTGCCGATGTCGACCGCCCCCTGCCCGAGCAGCGTGATCAGATCGGGGTCGATCTTGTTCTGGAGGGTGACCTCGAGCCCGGCGTCGCGATAGTAGCCGGCCTGGTCGGCGAGATAGAACTGGGCGAACTGGACGCTCGGGATGTAGCCCAGGCCGACGGTGAGCGGCACGGGTGCCGACGATGGGGACGCCGTGGCGGGGCTGCCTCCGCAGGCGGCCAGGCTGAGGGCAAGCGTCGCGAACAACGCGATGCGGGACGGTTGGGCGAGGCGATGGCGTGGAGACACGGACGGATGGACCTCCAGGGATGGGGGCTTGCTACGGCTCAACGGTCACCGACCAGCCGGCGCTCGATGAAGACCATGACCAGGTACAGGCTCACGCCCATCAGCGCCAGGGTGGCCAGCGCCGCGAACATGAGCGGGGTGTCGAACAGCGATCCGCGGGCGATGTTGATCAGGACGCCCAGGCCCTTGTCGCCGCCGGCCCACTCCCCCACGATGGCGCCGATCACGGCGAGCGTGACCCCGACCCGCATGCCGCCCAGGATCGCGGGCAGCGCGGCCGGCACCTCGACGCGGCCGATGGTCTGCCAGCCGCTGGCACGGAAGCTCCGAGCCATCTCGAGCAGGCGGGGATCGACCGATCTGATGCCGACCATGGTGGCCACGGCGACCGGGAAGAACACGATCAGGGTGGTGATCACGAGCTTGGACACCAGCCCGTTGCCGAACCACAGCGCGATCAGTGGGGCCAGGGCCAGGACCGGCGTGGCCTGGGCGGCCACGAGGTAGGGGCTGAGCAACCGCTCGGCGAGACGGGAGCGGGCCAGCAGGATGCCGACCGCCACCGCGCCGCTGGAGCCGATGGCGAAGCCCAGCAACACCTCGATCAGCGTCTGCTCGAAATGCGGCCACATCGTGCCGCCGGTCCAGGCCGAGACGAAGCGCTCCGCCACGGTCCAGGGACCCGGCAGAACGTACGACTTGAACCCGGACACGAGCACGACCAGCTGCCACGCAGCGACGAACACCACGAGGCTGACGACGACCGGCCACGCGCTGCCGAGCAGTCGCCGCCGCACGGGCTGCGCCGGGGTGGTCGCGGATGCGCCCGGGGTCACGCCGGCAGGAGCGGCGGCTCGCAGCTCGCTCATCCCTCGTCCTCCGGCCGGAATGGATCGAACCAGGCGGGCGCGCCCGGCGCCGTCTTCTCATAGCGCGGTGCCCCGGGCCGCCCGCCCGCGGGAACCGCCGTCCGCGCTTCGACCATCGCGATGCGGTCATCGGTCGTATCGACCAGATGCGCCCGGATCTGCGCCGCCACCGATGACACGAAGACCGAATCGAGATCGATCAGGCGTCGCGGGCGAGGCAGGTCGACCCGCACCTCGGCCACAAGCCGGCCCGGTCTGGGCGACATCACGAGCACCCGGTCCGCCAGGAACACGGCCTCGGGGATGCTGTGGGTCACCAACACGATCGTGGTGCCCGTCCGCTGCCAGAGGTTGAGCAGCTCCGCGTTGAACCGCTCGCGGGTCAGGGCATCGAGCGCGCTGAACGGCTCGTCGAGCAGGAGCACGGCGGGCTCGAGAGCGAGGGCGCGGGCGATCGAGACCCGTTGGCGGGTTCCGCCCGACAGGGTCGACGGCCGGGCACGGGCGAACTCCCGCAGCCCCACCAGACGCAGCAGGTCGTCGGCTCGGGCCTCCTGACGAGGCCTCGGCCAGCCGGCCAGCTCCATCGGGAAGCGGACGTTGTCCTCGGCCGATCGCCAGCTCAGCAGCCGGGGCTCCTGGAACACCAGCCCGATGCGCGGGTCCGGGCCGGTGACCGGGTCGCCGTCGATGGCCACCGTGCCGCCGTCGGGCGGAATGAGCCCGGCCAGCACTCGCAGCAGGGTGCTCTTGCCGCATCCGTTGGGACCGATGAGGGCGACCACCTCGCGGGGCGCGACATCGATCGAGATACGGTCGAGCGCATGCGTCGTGCGAGCGCCACGGAAGGTGAGCGACACGCCGTCGATGCGCAGGCCGGCACCGGGGCCGGGAGCATGGTCGGAGGCCCCGGCGGCGGGTGCGGAGCCGCCGACGGACAGGCCGGCCGGGGACGGCGAGGCGGTCGCGGGCGGCGAGGTGGATGCGGACGGCGAGCCAGGCACAGCCGACCGATCGCGGTCGTCACCGTTCCCTATGGGCTCGCCGGGCATCATCACGGCCACCTCCGTCGCAGGATCCGGGCACGACGGGGCAGATGACTCGGACGGCGTCCCAGGCAGGACGTCCCGGCTCGTGGCCTTCTTCCATCCGGACTGTACCGTCGGCTCCGGTCGGCGAGGATCGACCTCGCTTCGGATCTGCCGCACCCTGGAGGTCGTCCAGGACGCCGCTCGTGGGCTCGACCCGCATCCGCGGGCCCTACCACCGGTCGGGAATCGCACCCTGCCCCGAAGGCTCGGCGCGATCCTATCACCCCGCGGCTGAGGACTCGCTGAGCGCGGAGGTCGATCCGCCGGGGGCGGCCCGGGTTGCGGCGCGCGAGGCGCTCGATGTGGCGTGCCAGACGCCCAGCGCGTGCATGGCAGGCGCCAGCGCCGGGTAGAGCTGCCGGTAGACCGCGAACGACGCCTCGTACCGGCCGTGGGTCGCGGGATCCGGATCGATCCGCCTGGCGACCGACGTCATCGCTCTGACCCCGCTCGCCAGGTCGGGGACGGCGCCGACACCGGCGGCCGCCAGGATGGCCGCGCCGAGCACCGACGTCTCGCCGACGGTCGGGATGGCGACCGGCACGCCCAGCACGTCGGCCTTGATCCGGGCCCAGACGTCGCCCGGCGATGCACGACCGGCGAGGCGGAGCTCGAGGATGGGCGCACCGGCGGCCACGATCGGCGACGCAACGTCCCGGAGCGCAAACGCCGCTCCCTCCAGCACCGCGCGGGCCAGATGGGCACGGCCGTGGGCCAGCGTGAGACCGGCGAACACGCCGCGGGCCGCCTCGTCGAACACGGGCGCGCGCTCCCCGGCGAGGTACGGCAGGAAGACGAGGCCACCCGACCCGGGCTCGACGGCCGCCGCCTCCCGGAACAGGTCGTCCGCCGCCAGAGCGGCGTCGAGCACCTGCCGGCGAAGCCAGTCGACCGCCGCCCCCGTCGCGGCCATCGCGCCGCCGACCACCCATCGGCCGGGCACGCGGCGCGGGAGCGCTGAACACACCCGGCAGATCGATCGGCCGGTCGGCGTAGATGCCGATCCCGCCCGACGTCCCGCCCGTGTCCACCGCGTCGCCGCCGGCTTGCAGGCCCGCTCCGAGGATGCTCGCCGTCCCGTCGTTGACGCCGGCGACCACCGGTATCCCGGGACGCAGCCCGAGCGCGGCGGCCGCCGCTCCCGTAGCGATCCCAGCCGCGACCCGAACGGCAGCGTCGCCGGGACGCGGGACGGGTCGACGCCGGAGGCCGAAAGCACTGGCCGCCTCCGGCGCCGTCTCGTGGCCCTGGACCGGGCGTGCGGCCTCACCCGACAGCCACAGCCCCATCGAGTCCCAGCTCGTCAGCAGCCAGCGTGCCCGGGCGATCGAGACGGGCTCGTGGCGGGCCAGCCACGCCATCCTGGGCGCCAGCCCGAACCCGCCGTCACCGACCCGCCGATCCTGCCACGTGATCGCCGGTCGGACGGGCGTGGCATCGCCGTCGACGGCGACGAGCGTCGGCCCCTGCCCCACACAGCAGATGGCCAGGACCTCCATGAGCCGCGGCGGCTCGCCCCGCCTGCGCGCAGACTGCCACAGCGCCCGCACCGCCGTTCCGGTTGCCTCGTACCAGGCGCTCGGTGATCCTGCTCGGCCCGTCCGTCGGGTCCGGTGTCGAGTCGGGTAGCTGGCCCGCCCCAGCTCCAGCAGCGTGCCGTCAAGACCGATCAGCGCCGCCTTCACCTCGCTCGTCCCGAGATCGAGGCCGATGACCGCCGGCACGACCCGGGGGCGACGGATCAGACACCGGGCGTGGCCTCCGCAGCGACGTCCGCGACCACCTCCTCAGGCAGCCAGAACCAGCGCAACGCCTCGAAGTCCGGCCCCACCTCCGCCGGGTCGATCGACCGGCGCTCGACCCCGGCCGAGGTGACCGTCGAACGATCTCGCGGGCTTCGTCCAGGTAGGCCACCAGCCGCGATTCCGGCTCGCGATGGTGGTGCGGCGGCCACGTCATCCGGCCGTCGGCGTACCAGACGTCCCGCAGGCTGGCCGGCGCCTCCGGCCGCCCGTCGCGATGATGCCAAAGCCCGCTCGACGGCTCGAACCGGTAATCCGGCAGCAGCCGCCAGCCGTCGCGCGCCACGAGGTCGACCGCTTCGAGCAGGAACTCGAACACCGCCTCGCTGATGAAGTAGTTGAGGTTGACCCGGACCCAGCCGGGCTTGATCCCTTCGCAGCCGCGGGCGATCTCGCGCTCGAACTCATGCGAGGTCTCGATGTCGATTCCCAGCAGCCGATGGCCGTATGGCCCGGCACACGAGCAGCCGCCGCGTGACTGGATCCCGAACAGGTCATTGAGCAGCGCGACGACGAAGTTGTGGTGCAGGTACCGGCCGTCGTGGCGGACGACGAACGACACGATCGAGAGGCGATCGGCGTGGTGACTGCCGAGGATCTCGATCGAGGGGTTGGCCTCCCAGCGGTGGAGGGCGCGATGGATGAAGTCCTGCTCGCGCTCGCGGATGGCGTCCACGCCAACCGCTGACTTGAGCTGGAACACGAGACCAGCCCGGATGGACTCCACGATCGCCGGCGTGCCGCCTTCCTCGCGGTGCTCGATGTCGGTCAGGTAGACGTGTTCGACCTGGTTCACGTAGGCGACCGTTCCGCCGCCCGGCATGCCCGGCACCCGGTTGCGGAACAGCTCGCGACGCGCGACCAGCACCCCGGGCGTGCCCGGGCCGCCGATCAGCTTGTGGGGGCTGATGAACACCGCGTCCTTGTATGCGAGCGGATCGCCCGGCGGATCCATCTCGATCGACACGTACGGTGCCGCAGCGGCGAAGTCGAACAGTGACAGCGCGCCGTGCCGGTGGAGCAGACGCGAGATCGCGGACGTGTCGCTGACGATCCCCGTCACGTTCGAGGCAGCCGAGAACGATCCGATCCGCAGCGGCCGGTCCTCATACCGCTCGAGCTCGCCGGCCAGCTGGCCGAGGTCGATCTCGCCATCGGGATCCTCGCGGATCATCACCACGTCGGCGATCGACTCCCGCCACGGCAGCTCGTTGCTGTGATGCTCGTACGGGCCGATGAACACGACGGGGCGCTGCTCGGGCGGGATCCGCGACCGCAGGTCCCAGCGGTCGTCGAGATCGGCCGGGAGTCGCAGGTTGAGCACGTCCACCAGCCGGTTGATGGCGGCGGTGGATCCCGAGCCACAGAACACCACGGCGTGCCGCGACGGGTCACCGCCCACGCCATCGAGCACCAGCCGCCGGGCCTCCTCCCGGAAGCGCGTGGTCTGGAGGCCCGTTCCCGAGGACTCCGTATGGGTGTTGGCATACAGCGGCAGCACCTGGTCCCGGATGTAGTCCTCGATGAACGACAGGCTCCGCCCGGATGCCGTGTAGTCCGCGTAGGTGACCCGCCGGATGCCGTACGGTCCGGCGACGGCCTCGTCGTCGCCGATCAGCGAGGCGCGCACGAGGTCGATCAGCGGGTTTGGTGCAGGCCGTCCTCCGTCAGGAGCGTGCTCCGCCGCAGCCGGAATGCCGCTCGTCTCCATGGAGCCGCAGTCTAGGCGATCCGGCAGCCCACCCGAACCCGGGGCGCACCTGCGGGCAGCCGCGGGCTCCGGCTACGGGATCAGGACCGGCGCGAAGTTGCTCAGCCGATACCGATCGAGGTCGACGCTGCCGCTGATGCCGCTCACCTTGCCGCTCGACGTGTACTGCCAGAACGTCCAGCCGTTGCCGGCCCAGTCATTGGCGGGCACGCTCGGACCGGAGGCCGTCGTCCAGTGTGCGATCCACAGGGTCCTGTAGCCGTTGACGGCAAACCATGTGGTGTCGGCCATGTTCGTGGACCAGAAGTACGGGGACACGTAGATCATGGCCTTGACGCCCGTTCGATCGAAGATTCGGCCAAGGAAGGACCTCACCCAAGTCTGGAGGGCGGTGGTCGACAGGCCTCCTCGGTCCTCGAGGTCCAGGACAGGCAGCAGCTCACCGCTCGTCCACTGCGCGGTGTCGATGAAGTGATCGGCTTCGGCCACCGGGTCGCTGGGCACATCGCAGGGTCGTACCGACGTGCTGCATGGCCGCGCGAAGTGATACGCCCCGACCAGCAGCCCGTTGGCCTTCGCCTGTGCGCGGTTGGTCTGGTAGGTCGTATCAACGAAATCGGTCGACTCCGAGGCCTTCATGAACGCGAACTGCTTGCCCGCCGCGGCGACCTGTGACCAGTTGATCGTTCCCTGCCAGTGGCTGATGTCGATCCCCTCGATGTACGCGGGGGCCGGAGTCGGCGTCGGCGTCGGCGTTGGATCGGGCGGCGGCGTGGGCGTGGGTGTCGGGGTTGGCGTCGGAGTCGGAGTTGGCGTGGGGGTGGGCGTGAGCACGGGCATCGGGTCGGGGGCCGAGGCAAACAGCGCCTTCGCCCCGTAGAGGGCGCTGACCCCGTAGAGCGAAGACACGCTCTTGCCGTTGATTCGGACGATCCGGAACCACGTGCGGCCGCTGGTTGACGTCGGGCAGCTGGTGCTCCAGCTGCCGCCATTCACCACCGTCTTCGCCCTCACAACGTCGCCCGCCGACAGCTTCACCTTGGTCCGGGAGCTGGTCGAGGGCTTGGTATGGAGACGGGTGGCGTCGCACTCCGCCGTGAGCGTGATGTACTTGCTCCTGAACAGGCTCCTGGCGGCGTACACGTACTTCACGCCGTACAGGTCCGACACGAGCTTGCCGTTGACGCGCGTGATCCGGTACCAGGCGCGACCGTGGGCGATGGTGCCGCCGCAATTCGTCGACCATCTGCCCCTGCGCACGACCTTGACGGCAACGACCTTCGCACCCTTGGGCAGGTTCACCACGCGGTGGGCCGAGGTCCTGGGCCTGGTCCGCAGGGCGACGCCGTTGCAGTGCGTGACGAGCGTCGTGGAGGCGAACGTGGGCGTCGGCGACCAGGCCGAGATCCCGGTGAGCACCAGCGCACCGACCAACGCGACCACGACGAGCGACGTGAGGCCGCGGATGCGAATGCGGATGCGGGGAACCGGGGCGGCAGCCGGAGACAGGCGAAGGACGGGCATCGGGGGCGGGGGACCTCCCTTCAGGTGCTCCCTAGACTCGGCGACCGGGGACCTGGGGACTATGGGTCCTTGGGGCCAGTGGCTGGCGGCGGATGTGACCATGCCCTACGACGCAGTCCCCCGTCAAGGCTGGTGAGTGCCCTATTCGCCCTGATTGGCGAGGGTCGTCACGTACCGCGGCGAACGGGCGACCGCACCGGATCCGGAGGCCTCACGCCGACGCCGTTACAATCGATCGGTGACGCAGTTCTACTCGCTCGACGACGCCAACGACCTCCTGCCCGAGTTGATGCAGGTCGCGGGCCGGCTGCGCGACCAGCGCGAGGAGCTGGTCGGGCTGCGGGACGCGTACCGGTTGCGCGAGAGCACTGTGATCGAGGGCGTGATCGCCGAGACCGCCGAGTCGGGCGACGACGACGTCGAGCTGCGCCGACTGCGTCTCCGGATGCGAGGGATCGTCGACCAGATGCAGGCGGACGTGGCGTGGCTCGACGAGCGATCGATCATGCTCCGCGACATCCCGACCGGTCTGGTGGATCTCCCCGCCCTTGCCGGCGGCCGGCCCGTCTGGCTGTGCTGGCGGCTGGGCGAGGACTCGGTCGGGTTCTGGCATGGTCAGGAGGACGGGTTCGCGGGCAGGTTGCCGCTGGCGTTCCTCAGGGACGGAGTTGCCCGCGCCTGATGCCCAGCTCGGACGGCGCCCCGCGCCCAGGTCGGATCCGCCAGGGCGATCGCGAGAAGGCCTACCGGCCACTCTCGCTGGCGGCGCGACAGCTCGCGTTCGACGATGGGCTCGAGGCGTACGCGCGAGGTGACTTCTTCGCCGCCCACGAGGCGCTCGAGCCTGCCTGGATGGGCACCGACGATCTCGGCGAGCGAGCGCTCCACCAGGGCCTGATCAAGCTGTCCGCCGCCTACGTTCACGCGGTGCGCGCGAACCCGGCCGGCATCGCCAAGAACCTGGCCGGCGCCCAACGCTACCTGGCGCTCGCCGGACCCGCTGGGCGCGCCTGGGGGGTCGACGTGCCCGCCCTCATGGCCGCCATCGACGATCGCCTCGAGCACCCAGGACAGGCGGTCCCGGCCCCGGGCATTCGGAGGACGACCCCAGCATGAGCCGACCCGCGGCGATCCCGGCCCTCGATCCGCTCTACGCGGACCTCCGCCACCACGATCCGGACCGACCCGCCGTCCTGGTCGATGTGCGGGAGCGCGACGAGGTCGTGGCTGCCCGCGTCGAGGGGTCGCTGCTCATCCCGATGTCGCAGCTCGGCGCTCGGTTGCACGAGGTGCCGAAGGACCGGCCGGTCATGGTGATCTGCGCAACGGGCAACCGGTCGGCCAACGTGGTCAGCTACCTGTTGGCGTCAGGCTGGGCGGACGTCGGCAACGTCGCCGGCGGCATCGAGACCTGGATGCGAATGGGCCTGCCGGTCCGGCGCGGCCCGGTCGAGCCCGGGGAGGGCCTGCTGCCGGGCTGACGCTGCGGCTGCGACCGGCCGGGCGAAACCCGAGCCCGTCAGTCGCGGCGGCGCCGACGCGCGGCCACGATCTCTCGCACCCGCTCCTTGTGGGCGAAACCCCAGCCGACCAGGAGCAGCAGGACGAAGTTCACGGTTCCGACACCCGCCGCGTTCAGGTAGCCGATCTGCTGGCCGATCTCGCCGTCGAGCTTGAGGGCCGGGATCGTCGCTCCCAGGATGCCGAGCTGGAAGAACGGCGGCTCGGGCGCCAGATTGGCCCGGGCGATGTCATTGGTCGGCCCGGAGGCCGTCGCGCCACCGATGAGGAACGCATGCGACCCGGACGCCACGCCCGCGGCCCCTTCCAGGCCCGCACCCAGATCCGTGGGCGCCAGGTGGTGCCACTCGGTGACAGCGCCGCTGACGCCAGGCTCGCCCCACCACGTCTCCGCCTTCGGCCCATTGCCGTCGGACCCGCCCTGGACGTAGACCGAGCCATTGGCCGAGAAGGCGGACAGGTTCGTTCGAGGGGCGGGCAGGTTGGTCTGCCCGCTGGCGGCCCAGGGATCGATGATCGCGTTGGGGTCGTCGGCGGTTGCCTGGGACCCGCCCACCGTGCCCTTCTGGACGGTCGCGACGACCGTCCCCTGCGCATTCGTGCCGCCCATCAGCAGGATCACGTTGCCCTCGTGGACCGCGGCGCCGTCGACGTTCGGCTCCTCCAGTGGTGTCTGCTGCGCCCAGGCCCCAAGCGCTCCCTTGCTGTCCTGCTGGCTCTTCCAGACGGTATCCGTTGCCGCCGTCCCGTCCGTGCCGCCCATCACGACCAGCCCGTCGGACACGTCCACGACCGACGCGCCGGCGCGCGGCCGCCGGGAGCGCGAGCGCATCCTCGGTGTTCCAGGCGCCCAGCGTGCCGTCGTTCGCGATCGCGAGGCTGTACACGGTGTTGGTGGGCTTGCCGTCCGGGCCGAAGCCACCGATGACGTACAGCGTGTTGCCCACCGCCACCGCCGCCGCATCCGAGCGGGCCTCGGGCAGCGCCGGGCCCTCGGTCCAGGTGTCCAGGTTGCCGGTGCCGACCGCATGGGACACGTAGACGCTGGCGACGGCCGCCTGGCCATCACTCCCGCCCGCATAGAAATAGGTCTTGCCGATCACGGCGCCGGCGCCGTCCGTCCGGCCCGCCGGGAGCCGGATCTGCTCGGGCGCGTTGTGCCACGGCAGCGTCGCTCCGGTGGGCGCCGGGCAAGGCAGCGTCTCGTCGAAGGGCGGGCAGAAGTTGATCGGCGACCAGGCGAGGAGCCCCACGTCGACGGTCTTCTGGACGGTGATGTAGTAGGCGCGGTCCGGGATGTAGCCGAGCAGCAGGATGATCAGGAAGAACCAGAACACGGCCTTGACCCATGCCCAGCCCCAACCGTCGGCGTCGAGCATGCCGAACAGGACCCGGCGGCGTGCGGCCGGCTGCGATCGCTGCGTCGAGAGAGCGGTCTGGGCCATCGCGTCAGTTCCCCACCGTGAGGGTGCCGGTCATGCTGGGGTGCACCGAGCAGGTGAACGTGTAGGTACCGGGCTGCAGGGCGGGCACCTGGTAGTCGGCCTGAGCGGGCCCGGTGATGATGTCACCCTTGAACACCTCGGCCCCCGAGGCGTCCTTGATGGCCACGTTGTGGGGCACGCCCGGGTCCTTGTTGTCGAAGTGGATCGTGAACGCCGTCCCGGCCGGCGCCGAGATCTGCGACTGCTCGTAGGCGATGTTGAGGGCGGACACCTGGACGACGGTGCCGGTCGGTGAGCTGGATGCGCCCGGCGAACCGGACGCCGCGGGCGAGCCCGAAGGTGCGGACCCCGAGGGCGCGGGCGAGCCCGAAGGTGCAGCCGTTGCATTCGTGAACTCATCCTGCCAGCAGGCCGGATAGGGCGTCGCCCCCGGGGCCGGCTTGTAGCTCGGGTCGACCCAACCCTCGAACGTCGACTTTCCGGTACTGGGATCGGTCGAGGGCTCAAGCGTGTTCGGGTTGAGCACCTGGTACTCCGTCCCCTTCTCGGCCCGGATGAACGCGATCACGTCCTCGATCTGCTTGTAGTTGAGCGGGCCCGGCGGGTTCCCCGTGTTCGACCACACCGGCATCACGCTGTTCGCGTTGCCGCACGCGTAGCGCCCGCCCACCTGAAGCATCGTCTGGATGTACTCGGGGCTCAGGTGGGCGAACAGCTTGTCCTGCCGGTTCAGGGTTGGCCCGATCCCGCCCTCGCCGCTGGCGCCGTGGCACTTGGCGCAGTTGGCCTCGTAGAGGTTGTAGCCACGCTCGACGGCGGTGACCTGCTGGGCGGTGGTCTCGGCGCTGAGTCGGGACTGTGTCAGCCCACCCGGCAAACCGAGCTCGTAGAAGTAGTAGACGATCACGAACAGCGCGACGATCACGACCGCGAGGAACCCCACCCAGCGCGCGCTCGCGGACTGGCGGACGATCCCGGCCGCCCGCTCCGGCGTGAGGTCGTTGCGGTGGGCCGACGGAGGCGCGGTGAAGCGGTCGGCCGGCTCCGGCGACGACGGCGGCCGTGGGGCGGGCAGGCGCTCCTCGGACGGGTGCCCGGGCTGGTCGGTCATCGGTCTCCTCGGTGGAGGGGCTGGCGGGTGACGGTCTCGGCTAGATGCATCCAGTGGGCGTCCGCGGCGGGATGATCCCGGGCTGACCGACGGCGACCGGAAGCGGACCAAGGGTGATCTTGCCCGTGTTGATGGTGAGCACACCACCTGCATCCACGGTGGTCGCGAAGCGGTCCATGCTCCGTGGCGCCGGACCATACTGCGCGCCGGCGGCCTTGATCCCGAGCCGGTCGTAGCGCGAGCCGTGGCAGGGGCACTCCAGCCAGAAGTTCTTCAGGCACGGGTTCGGTTTGCAGCCCAGGTGCGGACAGCGCTGATACAGGGCGCGAACGTTCTCGGACGTCCCATCGCCAGTCACGTCGGCGCCCGGGATGAACCGCTGCTGCGAGGTGTCGATCAGGACCACGAATGCCTTGGCGGAGGAGAAGTAGGCGGGGAAGCCCTGGTCGACCGGCAGGCCCGAGTTGGCGGTCTTGACGTCATCGAACGTGCCGATCTTCACCTCGCCGCCGAACCTGCCCTGGAGGTTGGGCCACAGGAACCCGATGGTTCCCGCGGTGACCTCGAGCAGCCACAGCCCGACGCCCGCGGCCAGCGAGCCGCGCAGGATCTCGCGCCGGGAGATGCCCTGGACCTGCTCGTGGCGGAGCGACTTGATGGCTTCGGTGGTCAGCGCCTGGGGCTTGTTGGCAGGTTCGACCTGGTAGTTACTCATCGCTCGGAATCCTTCGAGTCAGAGGGCGAAATGAAGGCCCGGCGTCCCAATCGGAAAGAACGTCAGGTACGGGATCACCAACGAGTAGCCGGGACCCCGGAAGAAGATCCCCACGAAGGTGACGAACAGGCCGAGCGTGCAGAACAGCGAGAACAGCACGACGGCCGTCTTGCGCTCGGATGGACGGGTGGCCAGCACGTTGCCACGGTCGACGAACGGGATCAGCGCCCCGCCCACGAGGACGAACGTCGGGACCAGCACGCCGGCCACCGTCGGATGGAAGTAGGCCAGTAGCTCCTGGAGGCCGAGGAAGTACCACGGCGCCTTGGCGACGGCCGGGGTCACGTTGCCATTGGCGAGGTCCTCGAGGGGCGCGTTGATGAACAGGCCCATCAGCAGCAGCAGGATGCTCATCACGGCGGCGGCCAGGAACTCGATCGCCAGCAGGTGCGGCCAGGTCATGACCGTGTCGTCGGGCTCCTTCTGGACCCGCACCACGGCGTCCTGTTTGACCAGCGCCAGCAGCCGGTACGGCCTCGCCGACATCGGCACCCGCTGCTTGTCGATCTCCGTTCGTCTGGCAGGGTCGACCGGCAGGACGACCCTTCCTTCCTGCTTCGGATCGGTCATTCGGCAACCTCGACGATCGCGCGGCACTCGCTCACCGACGGCCGAGACGACGCTCCCGCGAGCCATCGGCGGGAGGTTTCCACCGGGAGAACGACGCGGGTCTCGTTGGGGGACTTGGTGTCCGTCATCGGACGCTCCCGATCAGGCGCTGATCAAAGCGGGCCACTGATGCCACCGTCTTTCCGGATTCGCCAGAAATGGACCGCCAGGAAGATCGCCGCGACCAGCGGAAACACCATGATGTGGAGCACGTAGAACCGCAGCAGGGTGTTCTGGCCCACCTCGATCCCGCCCAGCAGCAGCAGCTTCGATGGCGTGTTGAACAGCGGGGCGTAGCCGGCCATGTTGGTGCCGATCGTGATCGCCCAGTACGCGATCTGGTCCCAGGGGAGCAGGTAGCCCGTGAAGCTGAGCATGATCGTGAGGAACAGCAGGACCACGCCCACGACCCAGTTGAACTCGCGCGGCGGCTTGTACGCCCCGTGGTAGAAGACCCGCATCATGTGCAGGAACACGAAGAACACCATCAGGTGGGCCGCCCACCGGTGGATGTTGCGGGTCAGCAGGCCGAACACCACTCGGCTCTGGATGTCGAGGATGTTCGAGTACGCCTGCGTGTCCGACGGGACGTAGAAGAACATCAGGTAGACGCCGGTGACGGTCAGCACGAGGAACAGGAAGAAGCTGAGCCCGCCCAGACAGAAGGTGTAGGCGAACTTCACCGCGTGCTGCCGGACCCGAACCGGGTGCAGGTGCAGGAACACGTTGTTCATCACCGCGTACGCCCGCGACCGCTCGTCGTTGGGGTACGGGTTGCGGAAGATCGAGCGCCAGACGGGGCTCCGTCGGATGCTCTGGTCGACCCGCTCGAGGAAACTCACCTGGCTCCTCCTGCCGACGCCGGCGGTCCCGGCGAGCTGGGCGTCCCGGTACGACTCCTTGTAGAGCCGGCCGTCGCTCGAGATCTCCTGGAGCTCGAACCGCTCCATGGTGATGGCATCGAAGGGGCAGCGCTTGACGCACAGGGCGCAGCGGATGCAGCGCTCCTCGTCGAGGACCATGGCCGCCCCCTGCGACCAGCCGTAGGCCTCCTCGATCTCGGGCAGCAGCCCCTCGGTCTTGAGCTGGTTCACGTCCACCATGTGGATGACACCTTCGGGGCATACGTCAGCACAGGCGCCGCACAGCACGCACCGGAAGGCGTCGAACCAGATGTTGTAGTTGCACATCAGGCAACGGGTTGACTCGGCCACCGCGGCGGTCCCGTCGTAGCCGAGCTCCACCGGGGTCGTGAAGTTGGCCGACGGGTCGGTCGAGGGCATCCGTGCCGGCAGGTCCACCATCGGGATGTGCTGCCGCGGCAGCACGTCGTACAGCTCCGGCATGTCATGGCGCCAGGAGCTGGTGATCTTGACGTTGGGCGAGACCGTCACGTCGGCGCGGCCGGCCAGGTAGCGGTCGATGGCATAGGCGCACTTCTTGCCGTGACCCGCCGATTCGATCAGAGTGGTCGGGCCCGTGACGAAGTCGCCGCACGCGAAGACGCCTCGAACGTTGGTGGCATACGTCGCCGGATCGACCTTGATCCGGCCCCGGTTGACCTCGAACGCGGCCTCGACCGGCAGGAAGCTGAGGTCGGCTGCCTGCGACACGGCGGGGATCACCGTGTCGGCCGGGACCACGAACTCCGAGCCCTGGATCGGCACCGGGGAGCGGCGACCGGACGCATCCGGCTCACCCAGCTTGTTGCGGATGAACCGGACACCGGTCAGGTGTCCGTCCTCGCCCAGCAGCTCGATCGGGCTGACCAGGAACTCGAGGTTGACGCCCTCGCGCTCGGTCTCGCCCAGCTCCTCTTCGTCGACGACGAGCTCGGAGCGGGTCCGGCGATAGGCGATCGTCACATTCTCGGCGCCGTAGCGCAGGCTCGTTCGCGAGCAGTCCATCGCGGTGTAGCCACCGCCGATCACGACCACGTTGCGGCCGACCTCGAGCTCCTGGCCCAGGTTGGCCCGTTTCATGAAGTCGACGCCGTACTGGACGCCGTCGAGGTCCGCGCCAGGGACGTCGAGATAGACCGGGTTCATGGCGCCGGCCGTGATCGAGATCGCGTCGTAGTCGCGCTGCAGGTCCTCGAACGGGACGTCGATGCCGACGGTGGTGTCGAACACGAACCGGACGCCCAGCCGCTCGACCAGCCTGACGTCCATCTCGATCGCCTCGCGCGGCAGGCGGAAGGCGGGCACGCCGACCAGCATCGTCCCGCCGCCGAACGGCAGGCTGTCGAACACCGTGACCTGGAACCCCCGGGTCGCCAGCTCGCGGCTGACGGCGAGGCCGGCCGGACCCGCGCCGACCACCGCGACGCGCTCCTCACGGGGAGTGATGGCGGGCATGACGTCCGGGATCCCGGACGCCTCGTGCCACTCGACGAGGAACCGCTTCATGGCCCGGATCGCCAGCGGACGATCGATGTCGCCGCGGCGGCACGCTCGCTCGCAGGGCGCCGAGCACACGTACGAGCACATCGCCGCGACCGGATTCGGCTCGCGCGCCAGGATGTAGCCCTCCTCGAACCGGCCTTCCGCCGCGAGGTTCAGGTACCCGCGGCAGTTGGTGCCGACGGGACAGGCTTCCTGGCATTCGATGTTGCACTGCAGCCAGGCGGCATCGACCGGCTGGACGAGGAACTCCTGGGTCTGGTCGAGGGTCACGAAGCGGACGCGCCTTTCGTGCGTGAGCTCGGCAAACGGGGATGTCGACAGGAGACGCCCGCCAACCGCTGGAATCTACCAAGCCCACGCGTGTGCTGCACAATCCGGCAGGCCATTGGACCCTGATTCCCGGTCCGAACCGATCTCGTGTCGCATCGGGTGGGCCGAAGTCGGCGAATTTGACCACGTTCGGCTTCGCGTGTGACACAGCCATGCGCGGCAGCGACCCGGCCGAGCGAGCATGGGAGCCTCAATGACCAGCCGCTGCGTGGGGGTGCGCGTACCCTAGGCGCGGGGGTGGGTGAATGGCGCGGGGGCGAGATGTGGTACAGGCACGACGCACGACACCGGCGTGTTGACGACGCGCAGGGGCGCAGCTACGCTGGCGCCGCGGCGATCCGCGAGGCGCGCCGGCATGGGAGTGATGTGAGCCCGTCCGAGATTGCCTTCCTGGCCGTGGGCCTCGTGTTCGGCTCCGCCATCGGGGGCGCGATCATGGAGGCCATCCGTTCCCGACCCGCACCCCGACGCGAGGTGCGGCTCACGATTGCGCCGAACTCCATCCACCCACGTCCGGGCGTGACGCTGGCGAATGCCGAGCGGTCGGATGCTCATGCACCGATCCCGGGCTCCCCCGAGGATGGGGCGTGGCCGGACCTCCTGGCTCACCCCGCATCGGAAACGGGTCATTCGGCGGTGGCGCCCCAGCCGATGGTCCCGAGGCGAACGCCCGTTCCATCAGGGCCGGTCGGCGTATCTGACGCCGCGGTGGCGATCCCTGTCGACCGACCGGCCGCTGTCCCCGTGCGCCGCGATGCGGGAGAGGCTTCCGACCCGCGACCCGGTCCGAGCGATCGATCGTCCGCCATCGCCGGCCGGCTCGGATCCTATGGCGCGGTGACCATGCTCGACCCGACGAGCCCGTCCAGGCGGCCCGGCGCAGCCGCGTCCGCCGGTGGCCGAGCGCCATCGGTCTCGAGACCCGGTGAGACGACACGACCCGGTCCCGATCCGGCACCCGGGTCCGCAGGTGAGGTCCTACGCAAGGTGCTGGCCGGCGCAGCTGAGCCGGAGCCGGATCGGGTCCGGGCGCGGCCGCCCGCCGAGCGCCCCCCCGTCCGCGTCTCGTCCGCCGCCGTGGGCGTGGTGACCGGTGAAGCCCGGCCAACCCCGGCGCCGACGACGCCACCGGCGGCCCTTTCCGCCTCCTCGCGGGCTGGCGCCGAGCTCGCCCGTGCCGCCGCCGAGCTCGCCCGTGCAACCGCTTCGAGCGATGCTGGGGGTCTCGAGCCGGGCCCGGTCGCGGGCGGCACGCCGGATGCGGGATCGGCGGTCGATGCCGACCCGTGCGACTCGCTCCGGATGCTGGTCCAGGAGCGCTGCGCGGTCGCAACCACCGCCAGGGAACAGGCCCGGGTGGCCGCGGATGCGCTGCGTGACGCGCAACGGGCATACGACGACCTGCGGGAGCGCGTCGAGCAGACGCAGGCCCTGATCGATCCGCGAGAGGTGGTGGCCGAGAAGGAGGCGCTGCACCGGGGCTTCCGGGCCGCAACCGCCGGAGCCGCCAACGCGGAGGCAACCGAGCAGGCGGCTCGGGAGTGGCTGAACCAGATCAACGCGCTCAATGCTCGAACCCGCGAGGGGGGACGTGTGGTCGAGAGTGGCTCCGCGCAGCTGCGCGACGCCCTTCCGCGGCTGGAGCGGCTCACCGTGGAGGCGGACGCGGCGCGGATCGGTGCCGAAGGGGCGGAGGTGGCCTGCCGCGAGGCACGCGAAGCACTGGCACGGTGCGAGGAGCCGCAGGCAGAGGCAGCAGCTGCGGCCGTCGCGGCCGGCAGCGGCAAGCCACCCTGGGCCGCCGCCCAGAGCTGGCCGGCGAGCGTGGCTCCGCCGCCAGAGCCCACCCCGACCGAGCCCATCGATGCCGGCGACCAGCCCGTCATCGTGCGCGTCCTCGGCGGGGATCGCGGGGCGCGCGAGAGCCTCGTGGCTGCCATGGCCGGCGACGACGCGGAGCTCGGCCGGGAGTGGCAGATCCGGCTGGCGCAGCTGGTGGACGCGATCAGCGCGCGCGCAATCGAGGACGGATATCTCGATCTTCCCGACGACGACCCCTTCTGGGGCCTGTTCCCCGACCGCGAGCGTCGGGAGATCGTGGGCGCGCTCTCGGCGCTGGGGTTCCGATTCGACGGCATGGGCGGCTTCGCCGACGATCGCGTGCCCGCGACGCGCGACCTCTCCCTTGCCGTGGGCTACGCGGGCCTTGACCGGATGCGGATCCGGGCCTGGCCGCACGAGAACGAGCTCGCGGGCCTGTACGCCCACGCGAGCGTCGCCGCCGCGGAGTGGCTGGCCCATGAGGCAGGAGACCTGTCCCTGGGCGAGATGGTGGACGCGCTCGGCGGGCGGGCCAGCGACCTCGCGGATCTGTGGAACGCGTGGGGCCGGCTCCGCCCCTCCCTGCTGGCGGTGGGCTGAGGGCGGCCGGGACATCCCGCCGTCAACGGAGACCGCGAGCCGCCCCAACGCGGCGCGTCAGGCGGTTGGTCAGCTCACCGTCGTCCCATCAGGCGCACCATCGGCCGTTTCCTGCGGCTCGTCGTCCTCGATCACGACCAGGCGCAGAGCCTCGGCCGCTTCCACCCCCACGAGCGCCCCCTCCTCAGCCGCCCAGCCCCGGATGCGGCCCTCCAGCTGCTCGGGCCGGCGGATCTGGCTCGGGTGCGCCCGGAGTGCGTCGAGCTTGCGATCCAGGGTGCCGGTCACGTCGATCCAGGCATTGGGCTGGTTCGACCAGAACAGGTACAGGCGGCGAACGACGTGTGCCGGCATGCCGTCACGTTCCAGCCACGGGAACGCCATCGGGTTGCGGGCGGCGGGATAGACCGCGTCCACGGCCGCCAGGCCTGCCGTCCGGTGATCCGAGTGGTTCACCCCGCCGTCGGAGTAGAACAGGGTCTCGGGGTCCACCGCCAGGACCGCATCCGGTCGGAAGGTCCGGATCTCACGCACGAGCATCTCGCGCAGCGCGAGATCGTTGGCGAGAGCGCCGTCGGGCTGATGCAGGAAGGAGATGCCGGCATAGCCCACGATGTCGGCTGCCGCTCGTTGCTCGGACTCGCGCAGCTTCGCGAGCTCGATCGGATCTGTCCGCCAGTCGTCGGCGCCGGCGTCGCCGCTCGTGCAGCACACGAGCCAGCCAGTCGACCCGTCGCGAATCCAAGCCGCGGCCGTGGCGGCCGGTCCGAAGTCGGCGTCATCGGGATGCGCCACGATCACCATGAACCGGTCTGGCCGCCAGGTGTGCGGCGCCTGGGGACTGGCGTCAGGCATCAGCGAGCACCTCTCGATCTCTGTCGCGTTTGGGCGCCGGCGCCTGCGGATTGCGTGGCGAGCGCGCAGGGTCGTTGTGCTAGATTCGCCGCCGAGGCTTCGCTCGTCTCCCCCCACGGGCGAAGCCTCTTTGCGTGCCGTCGACCCACCCGATCAGCCCTCGTGTCAGTCGGCATGCGCGGACCGGAGCGCCTCCAGCACCTGCTCGGCATGACCATCCGCGCGCACCGTCGGCCAGGCCGCAGCGATGGTCCCGTCAGGCCCGACCAGGTAGGTGGACCGGGCGATCCCCCAGTACTTGCGGCCGTATCTGTTCTTCTCTCGCCACGCCCCCCAGGCATCGGCGGTCGCGTGATCCGGGTCCGACAGCAGCGTGAACGGCAGGTCGAACTTGGTCCTGAACCGGGCGTGGCTGGCCGCGTCGTCGGGGCTGATGCCCCAGACCTCGGCGCCGCCGACACCGATCTCCTCGTGGAGATCGCGGAAGCCGCAGGCCTCCGTGGTGCAGCCGGGTGTGTCGTCCTCGGGGTAGAAGTAGACGACTGTCCAGGACCCGCGGCGATCCGCGAGCCGGTGCAGCTCGCCTCGATCGTCCGGTAGCTCCAGCGCGGGTGCCCGGTCGCCGACCCTGGGGGTGCCCGTCGCGTCGGGCTGTCTGCTGAGCGTCATCGTGACCAACTCCTCATCGTCGCGAGGATAGCCCCCTCGCCGCAGCCGCGGGTTCCACGATCAGGAGACGGCCGCTGCGTACCGTGACGGTCGCCTGGGTGGCCACGCGAACGTTCGACAGACCGCGAGCGGGACCGACGGTCAGCGGCTCGTCACCGAGCGGATAGCGGAGGCCATCGGTCGTGACGCCCAGGGCGTCCCCGCCGAACGGAAGCAGCGAGATCGTCGCGCCGATCGGGCCATCGAGGCGCCTCGTGACGGGGTCCCCGGCCGCGCCGGGAGCCGTGACGATCGACATCCGCGCGCCCACGTCGAGCAGCGTCACCTCGGCTCCGCGCAGCGCCGGATGCGCCAGCAGCCAGATGTTGGCCAGCGCGTGATCCAGCCGCCCGCCGCCCAGAGCGCCGAGCACCGTGATCCTGGTGGCGCCGATCCGGATGGCCTCGAGCACTGCGAGCTCGGTGTCCGACTCGTCCTTGTCAGCCTTCGCGCGCCGAACAGCGACCCCGGCGCGCTCCGCCTCGCTCACCCGCACCGCGTCGATCGAGTCGAGATCACCGACCAGAAGGTCCGGCACAAGACCCAGAGCCTCGGCCCGGGCGAACCCGCCGTCGGCAGCGATCACCCGGTCCACCCGCGCATCCCAGCCGGGCCAGGCTCCATCGAGAGCCGGCCTCGGGCCGACGTCGCCGTCCGCGACCACCACGACGTGACGGAGCGTCCCCGCCCCGCGAACGACGGGCTCGATGGCAGACCCGGCGGCCGTCGCGTTGCCGGGATCGGCACCGGGTCGCAGCGGTGTCATGGCCGCGATCCTACTCCGGTGGTCATGGCGCTCGCGGGGGTTGGCTCGTGTAGACTCCGGCCGTGTGCGAGACGCCGCATCCTGCGCCGATCCAGCGGGTGGTCGATGCCGCCGCGCGCAAGGGCGTGACGCTCGACATTCACGTGTTCTCCGAGTCGACCCATACCGCCGAGGACGCTGCCGCCGCCGTCGGCGCCGAGCTCGGCCAGATCGTGAAGTCGCTGGTCTTCGTGGCCCCTGGTGAGGACGACGCCCTCGATCCGATCGTGTGCCTCGTCTCAGGACCCAACCGGGTCGACGTGGCGCGCCTGGCAGCGGTTGTAAGCGAGCCGGACGTGCGTCGGGCGAGCGCCAACGAGGCCCGCGAGCTGACCGGCTTCACGATCGGCGGCATCCCGCCCATCGGGCACGTGCGGGCGGTGCGCGTGATCATGGATCCCGACCTCGGCCGGTTCCAGGTCGTATGGGCGGCGGCGGGGACACCGACCGCCGTCTTCCCGGTCCCGCCGGCCACGCTGCGGATGCTGTCCAATGCGCACGTCGCGCCGATCTGCGAGGAACGCCGGCCGGCGGACATCCTGGCCGACGGTGCGGGCCTGACCGGTCCCCGGACCGCGTCCCAGAACGCCGGAGCCTGAGGCGCTCGCCCAGCTCGACCGATGACAGCAGAGCCACGCCACGCGGTGGTCGCGTTTCCCGGCGGCCTGCGAGCCAATCTGCGATGGGCGGGCAGCGGAGGCGCGGCGGCCGTGTTTGCGCTGAGCGAGGCCGGCGGGTCGCTGACCGATCTCGGCGAGCTGGCCGGTCGCGACCCGGACCGACGGTGCCGGGCCGAGATCAGGGTCGACACGCCATCCGGTCCCTGGACCGTGCGCCTCGCCTCCCTGATCAGCGACGAGCCCGCCGGCGCCCTGTGGGACTCCGAGGGCTTGCTGGTCCTCAAGTACGGGTTCCACACCTACGGGTTTGACGCTCGGACCGGGCGCCTTCGCTGGAGCCACCGGTCCGCATCGCCGATCCTTGCCTCGTTCGCCTCTTCGAGGCTGCCCCACGTGGTGGTCCAGGCCGAGGTGGAGACGTTCGCCATCGACCCGGACGGTGAGGTGGCCTGGCGGGTGGCGCATTCGGATGTGGTGACCGGCGCTGAGCTGGTGGGCGGTCAGCTGGTCCTGACGAGCTTCGGGGGCCAGGTGCGCGCGATCGACCCCCGAACCGGACGAGACGCCCTCTGACGACGGGCCGGTGTGCCCCCTGACGACGGGCCGGTGTGCCCCGCCGCACGCGCCGCCCGCTGCCTTCGTGGATGCCCGGTGGACAACTCGCCTCCGATTGGGCCGTCCGGGGTGGATAAGGCGATTGACCCGGTCCACGGCGCGGCGTAGCGTGGATTTCAGCCCGAAGGGGCCGAGCGATGCTAACGGCGGCGATCACCTCAACGCCCATGCGTCGAGTAGGTTTCTTCGGGCTACTGATTCCCAGCGCCGGGTGACACCCGCAGCGGTCGCTATCATCCCGACGTGATCCCCGTGATGCTCGTTGTCGGCGGTGCCGTGCTGGTCGGCGTCGGCTGGCTGCTGCTGCGCCCGCTGGGCACCGGGGTTCGGGTCGGTCGGATCCTGGCAACGACACCGGTGGTGTCGGTCGCCGCGGCACGTGAGCTGGCGACACGCGGCCAGGCTCGCTACGTCGGGGTCGCTGGCCGGATCGACGCCGACGACGAGTTCGAGGACGAGCTCCACCGCCCGCTCGTCTTTCGACGATCGCGAATCGAGGTGCGAGCGGGGTCGGCCTGGTCGGCCGTCGAGGACAACCGCGAGAGGGTCCCGTTCGAGATCGTCGATGGGCTCGATCGGCTGGCCGTGGACGCGGAGCGGCTGGACATTGGGCTGGTCGTGGTCGTCCGCGAAGCCGAGGGAACCGCCGCCGATATCCCTGACCGGATCGGCGCGGACATTGCGCCGGGCACGCCCGTCCGGCTGCGGGTCGAGCAGGTCAGCAGCGTGGATCACGTGCTTGCCCTGGGCGTCCCGAGCCCCGATCCGGAGCATGGTCCCGTGCTGCGTCCCGGCCTCGGGCGACCGCTGATCCTGACCACGCTCGAGCGGCCCGAGGCGATGCGGGTCCTGGCCGTGGACCATCGCTGGACAACCCGCACCGCCGCCATCCTGCTGGCCGCAGGGCTCGTCCTCGCAGTGTCCGGCATCGGCTGGTGGGTGGTCGATGCGCTCGCCTGACGTCGGCCGCCGGAGCATCGCCCGCTCGCTGTGCGCCGTCGCTGGTGGCATCGCCGCCATCGTCGGCATCGCCGTCGGCATCGCGATCTCGGTCGTGGTCGGCTGCCCTTCCGTGGCGCTCGCCGCCTCCCCGGCTCCCAGCCAGGCGGGCGTCGGCGATCCACGCAGCTCGGGCCAGGGTCCGGGGCTGGTGGGTGACCCGCTGACGGCCATCATCATCGTGGCTGCGATCGCCCTGCTCAGCATGGCCGCAACGCTGGCGTATGTGCGCGCGACCGCAGCCCGGGACTGACGTCCACGCGACGCCGCTGAGGTCAACGCGCCGAACCCCAGGTCCGCCCCAGCCCTCCTTCGTGTCCGCGCAAACAGGGTGAGACCTTCGTCCTATTGTCAATTGCTGTGAAGCAGGCGACAGTCCTTCGAGACGGCCGATGCTTCCCAAATCCCACATTCCGGCACCCTCCAATCGACTTGCGCGCCCGGGCGACGCGACTCTGTCGGTCACCAAGGCTGCGCGTGTGCTCGGCGTGCATCCGAACACGGTTCGGGCATGGAGCGACGCCGGGCGGCTGGACTACTACCGGATCAACGACCGCGGCGATCGCCGCTACCGGATGGCGGATCTCCAGCGCTTCCTGGCGGCCGCGTCGTCGGCGGCGACGGCGGCGCCCGACGGCGGCTCCGGCGCCCGGGTGCCACGCCACGAAGAAGCTCGCTCGGCGACCCTGACCGAATCGCCGGCCGGCCTCGACCTGCTCGCCGACCTGGCCGAGATCGCTTCGTTCCCGAGCGGCCTTGACGCCGCGCTCGACGAGGCCTGCCACCGCATCCGGCTGACCACCGGTGCGGCGCTGGTCGGCGTCTGGGAACGGCGACCGGGCGGTCTCGTCCCCAGGGCGGTCGAGGTGGAGGGCCCCGGCATCGGCGCCGGGCGCGCACTGCCGAGCGCGCACAACCTGTTCGCCGAGGCACTCGATTCCCTCGACCCGATCCACGTCCGACCCGGCGCCGGCACGCGCAACCCGCTGCTCGGCACGGGCACCGACGAGCTGATCGTTCGGATCCCCGGCGGCGAGATGGCGTGGGGCGTCCTCGTGATCGCGGGCGCGGTCCAGCTGGGGCCGGACGACGGCCATCGGCTGTCGGCCGCGATCGCCCGAGCGCTGGGCGTGCTGATCCGCGGCTCGAACGCCACCGAGCAGGCGACCGGCCGCCTTCGTCGATCGGAGGCGCTGCGGCGCGTCGCGACTGACCTGGCCTCACGGCTCGACGTGGGCGACGTGGTCCGCGATCTCGGCGATCACGCGCGGGTGCTGTTCGGTGCGGACCGCGTCGGGGTGGTGCTCCGGGATGCCGACGGACGGGTCTCCTCACCGGGTGGCAGTGGATTCTCGGACGCTTTCATGGCCGCGGCCCGTGCTGCCGAGGAGACCGGCCGGAGTCACCGCGAGCTGCCACCCCGCCGAGCGACCCTGGTACTGGGGCGCGACGCCCCGCGCTCGGTCAACCCGGTGCGGGCCGCGGCGGTCCAGGAAGGGGTCAGCGTGCTGCTCGCTGCCCCGCTCGGGGATGCCCACGACCTGATCGGCATGCTCTATCTGGGCCACGATCGACCCCACCCCTGGCATGAGGCCGACCTCGACGGCGCGGAAGCGCTGGCCAGCGACGCCACAATCGCCATCCGGTCGGCCCGCACGTTCGGGCGGATGGCCGCATGGGCGGCCCAGCTGCAGTCGATCCAGCGCCTTGGAGCACGGTTGTCCGGGCTCGCTGGTGTCCCGGAGATCGGGCGGGCGATCGCAACCGAGCTGCGACAGCTGATCGATTACCAGAACGTCCGCGTATACCGCGTTCGGGACAACGAGCTCGTGCCGGTCGCGAACCTTGGCGAGGGCGAGCACTACTCCGAGGAGAGCGTCGAGAGCCTCAGGGTTCCGGTGGGCGAGGGGATCACCGGCTGGGTTGCGCGGTTCCGGGTGCCGCAGCTCGTCGACGACACGGCCAACGACCCGCGCGCGATCACGGTCCCCGGGTCGGAGCCCGACATCGATGAGTCGATGCTCGCAGCACCGATGGTGCACGAGGGGGTGTGCCTGGGCGTGCTGGTGCTGGTCAGCACCGGTCTTCGGCGGTTCACCGAGGATGACCTGCGCCTGCTCGTGATCTACGCATCGTTCGCCGCCCAGGCCATGGCCAACGCCGATGCCACTGAGCGCCTGCAGGATCAATCGAAGGCTCTTCAGCGCCAGCTCCTGGCCCAGCGCGAGCTGCTGCGCACGACCGAGTCCATCCTCACGACGCTCGACCAGCGAGCGGTGCTCGAGCAGATCACCGATCGACTGGAAGCGCTGGTCCACTGCGACCACGTCGCAATTCGGGTCGTGGACGGGTCGGCGGGTCGCCTGATCCCGGTCACGGCCCGCGGTTCCCACGCCGCCGATCAGGACCGGCCGTGGGGGCCGGGCGCAGCTCGAATGGCGGCCTGGGTCGTCCGGAACAACGAGCCGGTCCTGATCGCCGACGAGCGGCAGGACGATCGGATCGACCACCCTCGCATCACGGACGGGATCGGCGGCAGCCTGATCGTCGTTCCGCTGCTCGGGCCGCTGGGTGTCGCCGGCGTCCTGACGCTTGAGCGATCGAGCTCGGAGGCGCCGTTCGACGACCAGGAGTTCGAGCTGGTCAAGCTGTTCGCAGGCCAGGTATCGATCGCGCTGCGCAACGCGGAGATCTACCATGCCGCCGAGGTCCAGGCGAGGACGGACGACCTGACGGGGCTGCTCAACTACCGCACGTTCAAGGATCGGCTGGAGCGGGGGGCGGCGAAGCGAGAGCCGTTCGGGCTGGTGATGATCGACCTCGACGAGTTCAAGGCAGTGAACGACACGCTCGGTCACCAGGCGGGTGATCGGCTGCTGCGGGAGATCGCGGGTGTGATCCGATCGACGGCGCGCGAATCCGATGCGGTGTTCCGCTATGGCGGGGACGAGTTCGCGGTGATCCTGCCCAACGGCGACGGCAACGGGCTGTCCGCGGCCGCTCATCGCATCCTCGCCGCCGTGGCGGGCGTGGGCGCCGAAGGCACCAGCTGGCACGACGGCGGCGTGCGAATCGGCGCGTCGGTCGGCGTTGCGTCATATCCGGCCGATGGGCCCGACGCGGAGGACGTGCTGCTGGCGGCGGATCGCGCCTGCTTCGTCGCCAAGCGACGGGGACGGGGAGGCGTGGCGACGGCGGCCGATGGCCTGGCACTCGCCCGGGAGTTCACCCTGTCCGAGCCGACCCCGGTCGACCCGCCGAGTCCCGAAACCGGGGTCCCGATCGGCGGTCGGCACGCGCCGGCGGATTCCGGCCGCGCGCGACGCGCGCGCAAGGCGTCAGCCAGGCATGAGCGCCACGCCCCCTGACCGGCCCCTCGACGGGCCGCCCGGTCAGCGTCCGATCCGAAGGCTGACCGCGGTCGCATCCCGGAAGATGGTGGCCGCCTCGCTGCTGGCCGTCTCGATCGCCTTGGGGGGGTGCCTGCCGGCCTCGGTCCGCCCGACCCCCGCGCCCACCCCCACACCCACGCCACCACCGACCGCTCCACCCACGCCGACCCCCACGGCCGGTCCACCCACACCGACCCCGGGCCCTACCTTCGCCCTCTACAAGGTCAGGCCCAACGACACCCTGACCGCCCTCGCCAAGCGCTTCAGCACGACCCTTCGCAGCATCGCGTACTGGAACCGCGACAAGTACCCGTCACTGGATCCGGAGTCGGCGGACTACTCGCCGAACCGGCTGGAGGTGGGATGGGTCCTGCGGATCCTGCCCGGGCAGGAGTACGTGCCCTCCCCGAGCGACTTCGAGACGGGGATCGACGTCACGCCCTCGCCCGATGACGAGTACGAGGAGTCCCCGCTGCCGGGGGACAGCGCGAGCCCGTAGCCGGCACCAAGTCGATATCCTGCTCGGCATGTCCGGGCAACCCGTCGCGCCGCGCATCCTGGTCACCCTGATGGTCGCCGAGCGCCAGCCGGATCCTGCCCTGGCCAGGCGCAAGAACGAGCTGTACCTCGACGGCGTCGCGCGACACGGCGCGGCGCCGACGCGGCTCGATGCCACAGCGTCGGCAACGGACCGGAGCCGGGCGTTCGAGACGATGGACGGCCTGCTGCTCGCCGGCGGCGCGGATGTCGACCCGGCGAGATACGGCGCGCAGAACGACGGATCGCACGGCATGGAGCCGGACCGAGACGAGCTCGAGGCTGCAGCCTGGGTTGCGGCCGAGGCCCGTGGCGTCCCGGTGCTCGGGATCTGCCGCGGGTTCCAGGCCATGAACGTGTTTGCCGGTGGCAGGCTCGTCCAGCATGTCGAGGGACACGCGGGCCCGAGCTGGGAGCAGGGCCCCGCCCGCACCCATCCGCTGCGGCTTGTCCGGGGCACGCGGCTCTCCCGGATCCTGTCGCCGGTCAACGTCGGCGGCGGGGTCCTCGTGGTCAACAGCTACCACCATCAGGCCATCCGACCGGCCGATCTCGCGCCGGCGTTCAGGGTGGCTGCCCTGTCGCCGAGCCCCGCCGGCGACCTGGTGGAAGGGTTCGAGACCGCATCCGGCCCGTTCCGGATCGCCGTCCAGTGCCACCCGGAGCGGAGGGAGTCGACCCCACCGGCCTTCGAGCGGCTGTTTGCGTTCTTCGTCGACGCCTGCCGGGGACCAGCCGCCTCGCGCTGATCGGGCGTCTACAGCCGGCCGGCCTCGATGATCCGGTTGAGGAACTGGCGGGTTCGCCCTTCGCGAGGGGCGGCGAACATCTGGGCCGGCGGTCCCTGCTCGAGGATCCGGCCGTCATCGAGGAAGCACACCCGGGTCGCGATGTCGCGCGCGAACCCCATCTCGTGAGTCGCCAGCAGCATCGTCATCCCACCCGACGCCAGCTCCCGGATGACGTCGAGCACCTCGGCGACCAGCTCCGGGTCCAGCGCCGACGTCACCTCGTCGAGCAGCAGCAGGTCGGGCTGCATGGCGAGCGCGCGGACGATGGCCACCCGCTGCTGCTGGCCACCCGACAGCCGGTCCGGGAAGTCCCGCGCCTTGTCGGCCAGCCCGAAGCGGTCGAGCAGCGCGGTGGCGTCGGCCTCACACGCGTCCCGCGATCGCCGCAGCGCCTTGCGCGGCCCAAGGGTGACGTTGTCGATGACCCGCATGTGAGGGAACAGGTTGAACGACTGGAACACGATCCCCACCCGCCGTCGGATGCGGTCGACCTTCACGCCCCTGGCGGTGATCTCATCCCCCTGGATCAGGATCCGGCCGGCGTCGATCGGCTCGAGCAGGTTGATGCACCGCAGGAGCGTGGACTTGCCGCTGCCCGAGGCGCCGATGAGCGCGATGACCTCGTGCTCGGCGACATCGAGGTCGATCCCGCGCAGAACCTGGAGCTTGCCGAAGGACTTGTGGAGGTCCCGGATCGACAGGGCGGGCGTGCTTCCGCCACCGTCCACCCGACCACCGACGCTCACGCGAGTCCACCTTCGGCCTGGCGTCGCTTGTCGCGAGCGATGAGCCAGTCGGTCAACCGGGCGAGCGGAATCGTGACCGCCAAGAACACGAGCGCGGTCGCGAGATAGGGGGTGAAGTTGAAGTTGCCGGCTTGCTTGATGTACGACTGACGGAAGATCTCGACGACGCCAATGTACGACACCAGCACCGTGTCCTTCTGGAGACCGATGAAGTCGTTGAGCAGCGGCGGGATCACGCGCCGGATCGCCTGGGGCACGATCACGTGGCGCAGCGACTGGAAGCGGCTCAGCCCGAGGGAGCGAGCGGCAGCCTCCTGGCTCGGATGGATCGAGTCGATCCCGGCCCGGTAGACCTCGGACACGTACGCCGAGTAGATCAGCGTCAGCGCCACTACGGCATAGAAGAACGGCTCGATCGGCACGCCGGGCAGGGCGAGCCCGGGGATCCCAAACCCGAGGATGTAGATCACCAGCACGCCGGGCAGAGCGCGAAACACGTCGACGTAGGCCGTCATGAGCAGCCGGACCGGGAAGAACACCGGGCCCGGCAGGCTCCGGAGCACTGCGATCGCGAGCCCGAGCGCGAGGATGAGAACCTCGGCGATCAGGAACAGCTGAACGTTCACCGCGAACGATCGGGCGATCGCGGGGAACGACTCGGCGAACACCCGGCCGTTGAGGAACGACTCCTGGATCGCCGACCAACCAGGGGAGTTGACGGCGACCCAGCCGATGAACCCGAAGAATACGACCGTGCTGATCAGGGCGACCAGCGTTGAGCGGAACGCGGTGGGCTCGGCCCAGCCCGGCGCCCGGCGCACCCTAGCTCACCTCGGGCCGCGCGTCGCGGACATGCGCCGTCCGCATGGACACGTCAGGGCTGGATGATCGGGGCGTTCGCCTTGTCGGACATCCACTCCTGCGTGATCGCATCCAGGGTGCCGTCGGCCTTCATGTCGGCAAGCGCCCGGTTGACGCACGCCGTGAGCGAGCTGCCCTTGGCCAAGACGAGGCTGAAGTGCTCCTGCTCGCCCCCGGTCGGCGGGAACTGGCCCACGATCACCCCGTTGTCCATCTGGGCAGCGGTGATGTAGAAGGCCGTGGGCAAATCGACCACGAGTCCGTCGATCTGCTTGTTGTTGAGCGCGGTGATGGCCGCATCGTTGCTGTCGTAGACCCGCGGCTCCTGGTCGGGCTGGATGACGTTGACGATGGTGTCGTAGCTGGTCGTGCCGGCCTGCGCACCAAACCGGTACGACTTGAGGTCGGCGACCGTCTTCGCCGATGCGATCGGCGTCCCGTCGATCCCCACCAGTGACTGGTTGAGCCAGTAGTAGCCATCGGACAGGTCGGCACTCTGCGCGCGTTCCGGCTTGTACGACACCTGGGCGAGATAGAAGTCGAACGGCTTCGGTCCGGGCGCGTACGAGTTGTCGAACTTCACCGGGATCCAGGTCACCTGGTCCTTGGTGAAGCCGAGCTTGTCGGCGACGGCGTACGCGACCGCGCTCTCGAACCCCGTACCGGTGGTGGGGTCACCCGAATAGTCGGTGTCCCAGGGCGGCATGTTGCCGCCGTCGCGCGGCAGGAAGTACGGCGCGTAGGCCGGGTTGTCGGTGCCCACGGTCAACATACCGGCGGTGACAAGTGCCAGATTCGCCGGCGCGCAGGCATCCGGAGTCGGCGTCGGGGCCTCGGTCGGGGCCGGCGTCGCCGACGGTGCCATGGTCGGTTCCGGACTGGCGGTGGCCGGAACGGGTGTCGGCGTCGAGCCGCCGCTCGAGCAGGCCGCGGCAACCGCGGCGACGAGGGCGAGGGCGGTCAGCCCCTTCACGGTTCGCATGCTGATGATCTCCTCCTGAGGTACCCGGCCGCAGTGTACCGGGAGCCGGGTCCCCATCGGCGGCCCCAATCGGTCGCCGGGACGGCCGAAGCGACGCCGGGAGGAGTACGGCGTCGCTTCGGTGGGCGGTTGGCTGCGGCGGAGGAGGGAGAGCCCGCAGCAGCCACGGGTTGTTCGGTTCCGGGTACTGCACCGTGGTGCGGTGTGCTCACTATCGGTCGCGAGGGCCGACCCGATCGATGACCCGGGAGTCCGGGGGCCGGGGTACTTTGGCGGCGCCCCGGCCGGGGAGCGCCGGCCCGGGCCGCCAACCGTAGAGGTGCCGTTGCACCGGGATCCAATGCGCGGTACGCGACCGCGACGGATCCGCGACCTAGCCCCGTCGGGCTGCCGGACGCACGGCCGCGGATCGCTAGACTCCTGACGTGCGCGTGCGGACGGTCGAGCTCCGGATCCTCGGGGTCGCGTTGGTGGCCCTGTGGTTCGCCGTGTTCGCGCTGCTGGTCGCCGGCTACCATCCGGGCGGCCCGATCGACGAGCTGGTCGCGCTGGCCGCGGTGGGCCCGATCCTGATCGCGCTGGCGTCGGTCGCATGGCCGCCCGTCGCGCATGGGGACCGCGCGTTCGCCGGCATGGCCTGGCTGGCCCTGGGCGCCATCCTGCTGCTCGTGCCATCGATCGCGAGCATCGTCTCGCAGCTGGCCGGCCTTGGCCCCCAGACGCTGCTGCCATCGCCCGAGGCCGCTTATCCGTGGCTGCTGGCGCTCCTCGGCACGGCCCTGTTCGCGGGGCTGGGTCTCGCCCGCCGGCGGCTTGGTGACTCTGCCATCCGGAGCCGGCGCCTGGTCCTGGGCACGTTGCTGGCGCTGATCATGGTGCTCGCGGCCGGCTCCCTGTTCGGCGCGGCGGCGGTCGTGAACGAGCTCGCCCTCGCCAACCGTCCCGCGATCGCCTCCCGGTTCGGGCCAACGGATCAGGCGCTCGAGCCGCCCGAATGCAGCAGCCGCCTTGCGGCGGGCACCACCGCCCGCATCGAGCTGCAGATGGACGCCTCGCTCGACAACCGCCTCGCGGGGCAGGTGGTGATCGAGGGCGTGCGGGATGGCAACGACGTGCGATGGACGGGGTTCGCCACCACCTCGCAGATGGTCGGTCAGGTGGGCGTCATCCGGCTCGGTGACCAGGCATGGCAACGCTCGCCTGGCACCGGCTGGGTCCCCTACTCGCTCAACCGGGTCGCCGGGCAGGATCTGGATCGCCAGCTCGTGGTGACGGCGCTGGCGCCGCCGAACCGGTCGGTCGCCGAGGACCGCGGGTTCGCCTACATCGAGGGAGCCCGGGCTCGCCATTGCCGGATCACGATCGACGGCGACACCCTCCGCAGGGCGCTGCCGGAGGTGTCGCTGCTGATCGGCCAGGCCGACATCAGCCGCTGGCGCTGCGATCTCGACTACTGGGTGTTCGGCGACGGGCAGCTGGGTCAGGCGGACGGGCGTGCCCAGGGACCCGCCGGTGAGCTGTCCGATGACGCGTTGCTGGCGACCATCCGGTTTCGGATGACCGCAGTGGACCGGGGCCGGCCGGTTGTGGTCACCCGCCCGGCCGGCTGATGCCGCGATCCCGACGTCGCATGATGCCTCGTCGACCGATGCGGGCCGCAACGTGGGCCGTGACCGGGCCGGCCTCGAGGGCGACGCCGACGATCGGGACCCGGACGGCTGCGCGGATGTCGGCGTCGATGTCGGCGCCGGTCCGCGCATGACGGCGCGAGACGAGCCAGGACGCGACGAGCCCCTGGACCCGGGCGACAGTGAGCGCCTCGAGGGCAAGCGTGACCGACTCGCTCGGCTGCTCAGCGTGCTGCGCGTCCTCCATGCCCACGGCGAGGCTGGCGTCCGGCCCGGAGAGATCGCGCGGCGAACGGGGATGGCCACGCGGACGGTCTATCGGGACCTCCGAGCTCTCGAGACGGAGATGCAGGTGCCGCTGTGGAGCGAGGGCGGGCGTTGGGGCGTCCAGCCGGGAGCGTTCCTGCCGCCGCTCCGGCTGACGCTCCCCGAGGCGATGGCCGTGTTCCTGTCGGCGAGGCTGGTGACGCGCTACGCCGACAAGTACGAGCCGAACCTGGCCTCGGCGTTCCAGAAGCTGGAGGAGGGGCTGCCCGATGCGCTCCGCGAGCATGTGGAGCGAACGCTTGACGATCTCTCCCAGCGACGGATCGACACCGGATTCAACCGCCACGTCGAGGATCTGACGCGAGCGTGGGCCGAGCGACGCGTCGTTCGCTTCCGGTACGCGCCCGGGCGTTACGAGGGCGCCGAGCGTCAGCCTCGATGGGCCGAGGTCCGGCCGTACCTGCTGGAGCCATCGCTGGCGACGCACGCCCTCTACCTGATCGGCCATGACGAGACGCGCGCGGCCATCCGCACCTTCAAGGTCGAGCGGATCCTGGACCTGTCGGTCACGCCCCGCGCATTCAAGGCACCCGACGCCGGCGCGCTCGCGGCCACCCTCCGCCGCGCCTGGGACATCATCGCGGACCAGCCGGAGGCTGCGGTCGTGCTCCGGTTCACCCCGGCGGTGGCCGCTCGCGTCAGGGAAGCCGCGTGGCATCCGAGCCAGGAGGTCCGTGAGCTCGGGGACGGCGCACTCGAATGGCGCGCCACGGTGGCCGGAACGATCGAGATCCGGGTGTGGATCCTGTCCTGGGGCGACGACGTGGAGGTGCTGGCGCCCGAGTTGCTCCGCGCCGACGTCGCGGCCACGCTGCGACGGGCGGCCGCTCGGTACCCGGCTGCAGCCGGCGACGACTGAGCCGGAGTCCCGCTCGGACCGGGCACAAGCAGCCCCTGCCCTTGGTGACCCCTGGGCCCCGGACCCGTGACGAGTGGGCCATCCCCGCTCCCCGCCAGCCTCCGGTAGGCTTTGGGTCTCAGTGCTGCAGCCGGGGCTGCACAGAGCCGGGGGGCCGCACGCACCTGGAGGTCGAGACATCCACGCTGCCGAACACCCCTCTATGCTCACGCGTCCGTCGGTCCGTCGCCGGCTGGGCCTCCTGATCATCGCGGCAGCCACCGTCGCGACCCTGTTCACGACCAGCGCCGCGACCGCGGCGGCGTCGGCTGCGCCCAACCCCCCGTCCACGACCGCATCGGCAGGATCCGCGACCACCGCGTCGGATCTGGCAAGCCGCGTACTGACGCTCATGAACCGGGATCGGAAGGCCCGGGGCCTCAGGCCCTACCGGCAATGGTCGGCCGTCAACTCGCTCGCGCTCGATCGGGCGCAGAACATGGCAGCCGTCAACACGCTGTCACACGACGCGGCCGGTGGCAGCGTGGGCAGCGCGCTCAACAGCCGGGGGCTGCAGTGGTACGCGTTCGGCGAGATCATCGGAACGGCGAACGCCGACTGGAGCAAGGCGGCGGACTACATCTACAAGCTCTGGAAGGCCAGCAGCTTCCACGCGGACCTGATGTACAGCAGGTCGTACAACTACGTCGGCGTCGGGTTCGTGCATCGCGCCAGCAACGGGACCACGTGGGCCTCGGTCGTGTTCGTGGATTCGCGCGATCACACACGCCCGGTGGCCCATAACAGGCAACTGTCGAGGAGCGGGACGACCATCCGGTTCACCTGGGGAGGTCACGACCGCAAGCTCCAGACCCACACTGCGGGCCTCGCGTCATTCGACGTCCAGATGCGCCGCGACAACGGGGCCTGGCGCACGATCCGCAACGACACTACCTCGACGTCGCTGGTGAAGCGCCATCGCAAGCACGGCCACTGGTTCTGGTTCCGCGTCCAGTCCAAGGACCGGCGCGGTAACCTCTCGAGGTGGACGACTCCGGTTCGAGTCTGGGTGCCGTAGCGCACGATCCCGCACCAGCGCCGGGGCGCCGGCTGCCGTTCGCGGCCGTCAACCTCATCAGCGATCCGGTCCACCGCTACATCGAGCTCACCAAGCGGCTGTCGGCGGCGGAGGCACGCGCGGCGGAGCTGCAGCCCGAGGACGCTGCCGAGGACGACCTGCTGGACACGGCCTGGGTCCAGCGCCTGCGGCGGATCAGCCAGCTCCAGAGCGCTCGCTGGGTGTTCCCGACGGCGGAGCATTCGCGGTTTACCCATGGCCTGGGCGTCATGCACGAGGCCGGCCTGTGGGCGCGGTCGCTGTATCCGAGCCTGCGAGCGTCGCTGGTCGCGCTCGACCCGCGCGAGGCCGTCCCGTCCGAGGGCCTTGTCGTGGAGACGCTCCGGATCGCGGGGCTGCTCCATGACGTTGGGCATGGGCCGTTCGCGCACTTCTTCGATCATCACGTCCTGTCCGCCTTCCCCGCCCCGGCCGACCCCCGACGGCCGGGCGCGAAGTCGCTCAGCCACGAGGACCTGTCGCAGCTCATCATCGAGCGCGAGCTGGGGCCGCTGATCGGCGCCCTGCGGCGTGCCCCGGGCGCGACCGCCGCGCGAGACAGGTTCGCCGATGGCGAGACGATCGAGCCTCGCTGGGTGTCGTTCCTGGTCTCGAAGCCGCCCCTCGTGGACGCCTCGATGCCGGCCTGGGTGCGACTCCTCCAGCCGCTGCTGTCGGGCGTGTTCACCGTCGACAACCTGGATTACGTCCGTCGCGACGCCTACCTGACCGGCGTGTCGATGGGGCCGGTGGACGCCGAGCGGCTCCGGCGGTACACGTTCGTGTCGGAGCGGGGCCTTGCCCTGTACGAGTCCGGGGTGGGCGCGCTCGAGATGTTCCTCACCGCGCGGCTGTTCATGTACCAGCACGTGTATCTCCACCGGACCGTGCGCGCCATCGACCTCGACCTGGCCGAGGTGTTCGCGCCCTCGATCCGGGCCGTGTTCGGCGATGCGTCGCCGGCCGAGCGGCTGGGCGCGTTCGCCGATCTCGACGAGTACGCGCTGCTCCACCAGGCCGCGCTGTGGGCGCGGGGGGAGCGGCTGTCGGCCTCCCCGGCACCCGGCGACGGCAGGGTCACCGCTGCCGTGGGCGACGCCTGGCGGGCGATCCTCCTCCGGCGGCCGCGCTGGCGATCCGAGCACGAAGTGCGGGTTGAGTCCGTGACCGGCGACTGGCCCGCCGACGCGCTGGCCGAGCTTGGCGAGAGCGAGCCGGGCCGCGTGCACGTCGATCTGACCGGCGTCGACGCGCGACCGGGGGCAGACCGGCCGCCGGAGCTGGTCATCGAGCGGCGGGACGGCGGTCCGGGTCCCGGGCTGGAGGCGGCTCTGTCGAGACTTCCAGCCTGGCTGCTGATCGGTCGGCGCTACCGCCGGGTGAGCTGACGGTCAAGCCCCGAGGTCAGGGCGACGCCTGGTCCAGCGGCAGGGCCGGCGTCGCGGTCGGGCTGTCGTCTGGCGTCTTCGTCGCCTTCGGTGCGTTGATGCCCGGCTTCGGTGGCAGCACCCGGAGCGGATCGATCCGCGCGATCTCCGTGTCGGGGACCTTCATGCGCTTGACCACGTCCTTCTGGATCCCGAACGTCGCCGTCTCGAGCGGCGAGAACAGGCCGTAGTGGAGGTGGCAGCCGGTCGCATGGCCGGTGGCCCCCTCGTAGCCCAGCAGCTGCCCGCCGTGGACCTCCTGCCCGGTCTGCACCTTGATCCGCTCAAAGTGCGCGTACACGCTTCGATAGCCATTGCCGTCATCGATCACGACCACGATCGGCAGCTCGAACCACAGGTGCTTGTTGTTGAGTCGCCGAAAGTACGGCCCCAGATCGCCGACCCAGCCCAGGAGGCGGTCGAAGTGCCGCCCGGCGGCGATCACGATGCCGTCGTGCGCGGCCGTGATCCGGTCGCCGCAGAACGTGGCGAGGTCGACGCCGTCGTGGAACAGCTGGCCGTGGACGACACGCGTCCCCCAGTCCGTTGGACCGAATGGAAGCGTCAGCCGGGGGTGCGCGATCGGCCACTGGTAGCCGGTCAGGGTGTCGATCGGAGCCGGTGTGGGCGCTGGCGTGGGCGTGGGCGCCGCAGCGGGTGACGGGGTCGTGGGGGCCGGCGGCGGGGTCGGGGTGGGCGCGACCTGCTGCGCGACGGCACCCACCTGCCCATCGGGGACGCCGGTAACCTCCAGCACGGCGCCGTGGGGTCCCGCTCCCGGCAGGACGAGCATCGCCGCGACTGCAACGAGCACGGCGAACACGACGCGGGGGACGCGACGCGCGCGGCGACGAGGGCGCGACGGGGTCGCGTACAGGTACGGCACCGCCGGAGTGTGCCGCAGAGCAGATGCCCGCCGCAACTCAGGTTGGCGCTCGGTGGTCGCAGGCAGCTCCGCCGACGCCGCGGCACGGAGGGCACGGGGGCTGCAACCTCGCCCGGGCGAATGCGATCGATCGGGATCGCCCTCCGGCCCCTTGACCCGGCGGTATCATGCCCGGGCCGCGCGCCCGTAGCTCAGTGGACCAGAGCATCGGTCTTCGGAACCGAGTGTCGGGGGTTCGAATCCCTCCGGGCGCGCCATTGTCTTGAGTCGCGACATCGGTGACACATGAGTCGCGTCATCGGCGACACGTGTGATCAGCCGGTCTTCCGGGACCCCGGCCATCGGCCGGGGTCTCGTCGTTGGTTGCGCCAGTACCCCTTGGTGGGCTCGATGCGGTGGACCGAGAGGAGCTCGCCCGTGTCGAGGGCGACAACCGTGACCTCGTGCTCGTCGACGATCGCCAGCACGCGCCGGCGGGCATGGGCGGCGCCCACCTTGAGGTGATGCAGGCGGCCGCCGCGGCGAAGGGTCATGGCGCCCTTGCCATCGGTGGTGTCGTAGCGGAGGCGGAAGTGGCCCGGTGCGCCGCGCCCGGCGGGATGGGCCTTGGGCCCGGCGGCGTAGACCGTCGGCCGGCGTGCGGCGCCCGATCGCCCGGTGGGGCCGCTGCTCGTTGTAGAGCGCGCGGAAGGCATCGAGCGTGCCTGCAGGGCAGCGAGGTCCGTGGCCGCCGGCTGTCGGCCGAGCCAGCGCTTGAGCGTCTGGTGGAAGCGCTCAACCTTGCCCTGGGTCTGCGGGTGACCCGGCGCCCCATTCTTCTGACGGACACCGAGCCAGGCGAGCAGGTACTCGAACCCGTTCCGACCACCGGTGAAGCGCGAGGTGTAGACCGCCCCGTCGTCGGTGAGCGTGGCGGCGGGCCGGCCGTGGGCGTCACCCGCCGCGGTGAACGTGGCCACCACGTCGTCGCCGGCGACCCGACGGCAGGCCGTGCACCCGAGCAGGAAGCGGGAGTGGTCGTCGAGCCAGCTCGATGATCTCGACCTCGGTGCCGTCGGCGAGCTGCCAGTGGGTGAAGTCGGACTGCCAGACCTCGTTGGGCGCCGTGGCCTCGAACCGGATCCAGGAGCTGCGTGGACGCTTCCGTGGTTCGGGCACGACGAGCCCGGCGGCATGGAGGATGCGCCGGATGGTCGAGGTCGACGGGACGGGCAGGCCGTCCCGCTCGAGGTGCCAGGCGATGGTGGCGGGACCCGCGTCGAGACCAGCCGCGACAAGCTCCCGGCGCAGGGCGGTGATCCGGTCGCGGACGATGCCGGAGGTTCGCTGCGGGCTGGTGTGCGGCCGGCGGGACCGCGGCTCGAGGTCGTCGAGACCGCCGTCCCGGTAGCGGACCAGGAGGCGGTGCAGGTGCTGACGGCTGATCCCGTACTGCGACGCCGCGGCGGTGACGGACAGCTGCGCTGTGACGACCTCAGAGGACGGCCACCCGATGCTTGGACATGGCCGGGACTGTCACCCATGTCCCGACTCACCTGTCGCCTATCAGGTGTCACCTATGTCTTGAACTCAGACACCTCCGGGCGCGCCACCTCCGGGCGCGCCATAACCACCTGAGGCAGGGCCAGCGCGAGACCATTCGCATAGGCCGCCGGGGTGAGCCGCACCGACACGATCGAGGGCCCCGCCACGACGATCCGGTCGTAGATCGCGTGGAGGAGGTCAGCCTTCGCCTCGGGCACGTCTGCACTGGCCCACGTGCGGCCGAGGACGCGGAGCCACTCGACCGCCCGCTCGGCGGGTACGTCACGGCGTGCCGTCGCGTCCACGGCCGCGAGATCTGATCGGCGACAATGATCGGGAATCGAGTCGTTTGGGGGCCCCGACGTGCCCCGTCTATCGTTGTCCAGTCGCCTCGTCCTCGCATCGCTCGTCGTCGCGGTCATCCTCGTCGCAGTGGCCGTGTCGCCGCGGAGCGGGGCGCCGACGACGGCCGATGTCGGGCCGACGCCAACCGCCAGTGTGGTGACGGCCGGTCCATCTGCTGGATCGAATGGATCCGGGAGCTCGGCGGCACCCACGTCGTCGGGCCCCGAGTCGCCGGTTGCCACAGTCCCGCCGACGACGCGACCGACCGCTCAGCCGCAGCCAACCGCGAAGCCACGTCCGACCGCCACGCTGAAGCCAGCCGGTGCGGACTCGTTGGTCGCCCTGATCAGGCGGCTCCCGCAGGCGCCTGAGCATCGCGCTGGCTACTCGCGCGACCTGTTCCGCCTGTGGATCGATGCCAACGGCGATGGCTGCGACACTCGCCACGAGGTCCTGATCGACGAGGCGGTGAAGGCCCCACACGTCGGCTCGGGCTGCAGCCTGACCGGCGGCAAATGGATCAGCCCCTACGACGGGGTCGTCGTGACCAACGCTTCGGGGCTCGACATCGACCACCTGGTGCCGCTGGCGGAGGCCTGGGACTCGGGGGCCAATCGGTGGACGGCAGCCCGTCGCGAGGCGTTCGCCAACGACCTGGGTGTCCCGTGGGCGCTGTTCGCGGTCACAGCGTCATCCAACCGCAGCAAGGGTGATCAGGACCCCGCGGAATGGCTGCCACCGCTCAAGTCCGATCGCTGCACCTACGTCGTCGACTGGGTCGCGGTCAAGATCCGCTGGGGGCTCTCGGTCGACCCGACCGAGCGGCGGGCGTTGCTCGCGGATGCCGCGGGCTGTGGGAACACCCGGATCCCATCGATCCCGCGCAGGTGACGAGGCCGAGAAGGGGGGGTCCGATGACCTTCCTGAAGACGGCCTGGGGTCAGGCGACCGGATGGCAAAGGGCCGCGATCATTGTGGCCGGTCTCATCAGCGTGATCGCGCTCAGCTCGATCGCCGGTGGCGAGCCGCGCACCGCGGAGCCCGGCCCGACTGACGTCGCCGCCGTGGAGACCCGCGACCTCGGCGCCGACGACGCCTGCCGCGACCCCTGAACCTGCGCCGAGCGCCTCACCGGTCGCGACGAGCTCGCCGACCCTGCCGGCAGAGCCAACGCCGGCGCTGACCGCCGAGCCGACGGCGACTCCGGCCGCGAAGGCCACGCTGAAGCTCGGCATCACGCGGTTCACCTCACCCATCACCGCCGGCGCCAACGCGACCGTCACGGTCAAGACCGCGTCGCGCGCGAAGTGCTCGATCGACGTCGAGTACAAGTCTGGGTCTGCGACCGCCGCCGGCCTTGGGGCCAAGACAGCGAACGCGTCAGGCGTCGTGTCGTGGACCTGGAGGGTCGGCAGCAGAACGACAGCCGGGTCATGGCCGGTGACGATCACGTGCTCAAAGGGAAGCCTGTCCAGGTCGACCACGAAGTCGCTCAGGGTTCGGTAGGCATCACAGGTGGTCGACCGAACACGCTCCGTTCATCGCGTGGAGGCAGGTTGACGGAGTACCACGCCGCGTTGACCCAGGTCACTCCGCTCTGAAATCTGGTCTGGCGCGGCTGGCTGTGGCCGTGGCAAAGAACGCCGATCACACGAACCCGGGAGCCCGGCGGCCGCACCATCGAATGGCCATGACTCGCTGGTGCAGCGAGGGCGCGAGGTGGAGGACAGGATGACTGAGCCCAGCGGTCGAGCAATCGTCGAGCGCTACGCGCGCGCCTTGCAGGACAAGGATCACGACGCGCTGGCGCCGCTCGTCACCGACGACTTTGTGGATGAGATGCCCCAGTCGGGAGAGCGCGTCCGCGGAAAGGCGAACCAGCTCGCCGTCGTCCGCAACTACCCGGGTGGAGTCGGAACGATCGATAGGCAGAGCACTCGGCTCGTCGGCGCAGAGGACCGCTGGGTGTTGACCCCGACCTTCGCAGCGCTGCGGATCGAGGGCTCGGGCGACGTCTACACCTACGTCGGGACCGCCACGTACGCGAACGGCGAGACGTGGCAGATGATCCAGATCGTCGAGGTTCACCAGAGCAAGATCGCCAAGACTACGTCCTGGTACGCGGCACCGTTCGAGGCGCCGGCATGGCGGGCAGGGTTCGTGGAACGCTTCTCGCCGCCGGGCGCCTAGCGCGGGCGCCGCTCAGGCGTCCTGCCGGCTCGCCGAGGATGACTGGGGGAATACGACCAAGTGGACGTCAATCCCAGGTCACGATGTTGTGGAACTCGGCGCGCTCCTTGCCGCCGACGTACTCGTGGCTGGCCACGGAGAACTGGTTCATCGGGGCCGCGTGGCTGGGCGGGCGTGCCAGGGAACCGTTCCAGGCCCGCCCAGCTGACGCGTCCGCCTTGGGACCGATCCTCCGCGATCAGGGGCCACTTGCCCTTGGACATTGTCAGCCGGACCAGCGGAGCCTTAGCGCTTGCGCGGGAGGCTCTGACGCGCGGCCCACCACCCACGGCCGCTGGGACCGTGCCGAGCCACTGGCGAGACCGACCCGCCTCGAGGCGTCCCGGGAGGACGTGACATGCGCAAGACCGCAGTCACCATGGCAGCGTTGCTGCTGGCCGCCTCGGCGGTGACCGCCCCCCGGCTGCAGCTGGGGAGATCGGCGGTTGCTTCGGCGACTCCTGCTATACCGTGATCCCCACCTCTGCGACGTGGCCCGAAGCGGAGGCGATCTGCGAGGAGCGCGACCAACACCTCGTCACCATCAACTCCGTCGAGGAGAACCAGTTCGTCTACAACCTCATCGCCCCCACGCCAGAGGTCTCGGACCTTTGGTGGCTGGGCGGAGGCGACGAGGAGACCGAAGGAACCTTCGAATGGGTCACCGGCGAGCCGTTCGTCTACACCAACTGGGCCCAAGACAACCCGGACGACGACGGGTGGGGCCTCGGCGAGGACTACCTGGCGATCGGTGGCCCCTCGGCACAAAGCGGACCGATGCAGTGGATCGACTGGCAGTACGAGGACGACGGCAGCGCATCGACGCTCCCGTTCGTGTGCGAGTCCACGTATCCGAACCCCGGCATGGGTGTCTTCGTCGGGCCTGACTTCACCACGCTCTACGTGGCCGGCTGGAACTTCACGGCGAACAGCATTGCCACGCTGCAGATCGACCACGGCGCCGACGGGTCCGTCGAGTACCAGGACCAGGGCATCCTATGGCCCGATGACCTCGGCTTCGGTTATGTGGCGTTCGGCGCCGCCGGTCACTTCACCGTCGCCGACGGCGACCGTGTGCGCCTCAGCGACGACAACGGGCTCGCCAAGGAGATGATCGCCAAGTACGTGACCCTGGACGTCCTCGACCCTGCCGCCGACCTGATCGCCGGTGCGGCCCGCGCGACCACCGACGTGCCGGTGGTCGCCGGAAGAACTGAAAGGTGGGATACGGTGGCGACCGTCACCGCGGACGCCAGCGAGCGATGGTACGTCGACCTCGGCGAGCTGGGGTTCGACCTCCAGCAGGGCATGACGGGCTGGCTTGAGCTCTTTGATGTCGACGAGACCGGGGACAACTCGCCTGACTACACCTGGCTGGACTGGGCGGTTCTTGGTGTGCCCGCCCGGTTTGACGACCTCAGGACGATCGTCACGGACTTGGAAGTCCAGCCTCCCGCCGCCAGCAAGGGCCTGGTGGCCAAGGTCAAGAGCGCACAGCGTTCGTACGAGCTGGGCCATGTCGCCGCGGCGTGTGGCCAACTCGGCGGCCTGCTAGGGCAGGTGGGCGATTTCGAGGCCGCAGGCAAGCTGACCGCGCAGCAGGCTGCAACCCTGCACCTCGCGGCCGTCTGGACTAGGGTCGAGCTCGGATGCTAGGCGGGGAGGCGTGACAGGTCAGCTGACATAAACCGCTAAGCAAGCGGTGCTGCCACCCTCGGCCTCGCCCCCGGCTCCGCCACGGGGTTGGTCGTGAAGACGCCCATCAGTCGCTGAGCCCGCGCTACTCCGATACCCACCCCCCGCGCCGGCGCCCGGTCGCGGAGTGGGCGCTTCCACGTCGGGGGCAGGGGATAAACCTGACCCCTGCAATGGAACTCCGGCTTCTCCTTCCCGGCCACGAACTCGTGGGAGGCGATGGAGAACTGGGCCACCGCCTTGCCGCCGGCGGTGGTGCGGAGTTCTGGGTCGCGCGTGAGGCGACCGGTGAGGAGGACCCTGTTCATCGCGCTGCTGGAGTTGCAGGAGCGGCAGAGCACGACGTCGCCGATCGTCTTGATCTTCTCGAGTCCGAGCCGCCGCGTCAGTTCGTCGAGGGAGCTGAAGACTCCGTCGAGTACGCCGACCACACGCTCAGGGCTGGTCCGTTCGGTAAACGGCGTGAAGTCGGCGATATCGGCGAACAGGACGGTGACATCGTCGTGCCGGTCGGCGATGACGCCCGGGGCATGCTTCAGTCGATCGGCGATCGATCGAGGTAGGACGTTCAGGAGAGGGCCATCCGAGACGGCGAGCGCCGCGTCCCGCTCGCGGACGGAGTACTGGAGCAGCAGGTAGGCGGTCAATGACACGCCGATGACGTTGAGGACGAAGAAGGCAACGACGACCGGTGCCGGGATCGCCGCCGGGGACGATGAGAGGATGGGATCGGCCAGGCCTGCGAGCTGATCACCTCACCCACGACGCGCCACCGGCATCGGGCGATCGTGACGCACGCCATGCGGAGCATCGGCACGTGTTCAGGCTATCCGTACGTCTGGCATCCCGGGGCGCCTCATATGGCCGCCGTCTGCCGTGCCCGGCGGCTCGGTCCGGGTCTCGGCCAGCGACTACGCCGTGTACCGCATCCGCCAGGACCCGGGCATCCTGGTGACGGGAACGGGTCCGCCCCAATGCGTCGTGACGAGGCTGTGCTTGTTGCGGTTCCTGCGCGCGCGAGGCCCTCCGCGCGCGCCAGTGGTTTGAGGCCGGCACCAGCGGTCCCGCCGCGCCGCAAGGCTCATCTGCTTCCCAGCAGCCGGCTTGGACCTGCCGTCCATCGGTTTGCGGCGAGCTCATGGTCTCGACCCGTCGCCCGTCACCAGGGTCGTCGCCTTCACGTGGCCGCGTCGTGGCGCTCCCTGGCTCCCGCCGGCCGCCGACTGAGAAGACCCGGGGCCCGGTGCGGCTGACTGGCTGCACACGACAAAGGCGCGCCAGAGGAGCGCGGGGAGGGGGCTGCAGTCAGGACCCGTCTAAGGGTCCTGCCGATTCCGCCCTTCGACCCCTTAGTCCCATCGTGATCGCTGTTGAACCGAGCCCCCTGGACCTGACCCCCGGTCCGCAACGTCGTCTGCCGGGGGATGTTGTCCGGGGGGGCCTTCGGACCAGACGGTCGCCCCGGCCCGCGAACCTCGCAGGTCTGGTGATGATCGGACAACCACCAACGAGCTCGACCGATGCCGGGCAGGAAAGGAAGCTGACATGAGGAACCGCACTGCACACAAGACCGTCGGCAACCCGCTGCGGACGCTGGGTCTCAGCATCGCCTTCGCGGGCACGGTGCTCGCGACCTCTGCAGCCAGCGTCCCGGCGATGCCGATGGCGCACGACGCCCTGACCGACTCCGGCTGGGTCGGCGGCGTGCCGCACCAGGTCGCGCCCATCGAGGGCCCGGACACCTTCCTCCCGGCTCCCCGGATCGACCCGCTCCCCTCCCTCGTCGACAGCGGCGTGCCGCACCAGGTCGCGCCCATCGAGGGCCCGGACACCTTCCTCCCGGCTCCCCGGATCGACCCGCTCCCCTCCCTCGTCGACAGCGGCGTGCCGCACCAGGTCGCGCCCATCGAGGGCCAGGACGGGTGACCCACCCGTTCGTGCTGGCAGGAGCGACGGCAGTGCAGCACGGATCGCGCCAATCCGGACTCTCTACAGCCGGAGTCCACTCCCGTTCGATGAGTGGGGGCCCCGGTCGGGTCCCTACTCATCGCGCGTACAGCGCCGGCGGACCCCAGGCACGCCACGCGCCGATCCTGGCCATGGACCCGTGATCGGGCTCCCCGCGGCGCGGCCGGCCGATCGTCCGGCTCTCCCGTCCCCCTTGTCCGGCATGGACGCGGTACCCATGATGGAGCGCGTGAGTCGGCGTACCAGCAGTCCGATCTTCGTGGGCCGGCGGCCCGAGCTCGAGCGCCTGCAGGCGGCGCTCGAAGCGGCCGCCTCCGGTCGGCCGTCGCTCGTCCTCGTTGCGGGTGAGGCGGGCGTCGGCAAGAGCCGCCTGATCGCCGAGTTCTCAACCCGGGCACACGCGACTGGCGCTCGAACGCTCGCCGGCGGCTGCCTCGATCTGGGCGGTGGCGGGCTCCCGTTCGCGCCATTCGCCGAGGCGCTGAAGGCTCTCGTCAGGGACCTGGGTCGCGAGTCCAAAGCAGCCGTTGCGGCTGTCTTCGGTTCGTCCGAGCAGGCCCTCGCCGGGCTTGTCCCCGATCTTCGCAAGGTGGCGCCCGCTGATGCCCAGCCGGTCGATCCCCCGGATCAGGCGCGCCGACAGGCCAGCCTCTTCGATGCGGTCATCGACGTCATCGGGCGACTGTCCGCGGTGTCGCCGGTGCTGCTGGTGCTCGAGGACCTCCACTGGGCGGACGGCTCGACCCGGGATCTGCTGCGCTTCCTGCTCCGCAACGTCCGCGACGAACGCCTCCTGATCGTGGCCACCATTCGAAGCGACGAGCTGCATCGGCGACACCCGCTGATGCGGCTGCTCTCGGAGCTTGAGCGATCGCCCCGGGTTGAGCGGCTCGACGTGGCCCCGTTCGATCGCCTGGAGATCGTCGAGCAGGCGACCGCGATCCTCGGGCACCAACCGCCGGCTGAGATCGTCGACCGCGTGGTTGAGCGGTCCGACGGGTTGCCGTTCTACGTCGAGGAGCTCCTCGCCACGGACGCGGCCGACGGCACCCTCCCCGGGTCTGTCCGCGACATCGTCGCGATGAGCCTGGCCGCCGTTCCGGACGGATCGGTTTCCCTCGTTCGGGCTGCGGCGGTGATCGGCGGTTCGTTCACCTTCGATCGGCTCGCCGCCGTCGCGGGTCTCGACGAGACCGCACTCCTCCCCGCGCTCCGCGGCGCGATCGACGCCCGCGTCCTCATGTCCTCCGATGGTACGGGCGGGCCGACGTATGCGTTCCGCCACGCGCTCCTTCGCGAGGCGGCATACGAGGAGCTGCTGCCCGCCGAGCGCGTCCGTCTCCATGCGAGGTTGGCGGACCATCTCGCCCACGCGCTGGAAGGCTCAACAGGACCTGAGCCTGCACTGATGGCAGACCTCGCGATCCACACCTACCACGCGGGTGATCAGCCACGGGCGCTCGCGGCGGCGGTCCGCGCCGTCGGGGCCCTCGCCGAATCGAGCGCGTTCCGCGAGGCGCTCGAGCATGCCGAACACGCCCTCGAGCTGTGGCCCCACGTCGCTGATGCCGAGCCATGCGCCGGGATCAGCCACGGCGAACTGCTCGCCGTTGCCGGGCAGGTGGGGGCCGGCTCCGGGGTCGCAGGCCCAGCCCTGGCGTACGCGAAGGCAGCGCTCGAGGAGCTCGAAGCGTCCGCTTCGCCCGAGCGTCTCGCCGCGCTCCTGATCGACATCTACCAGGTCGCGTTCGCTGCCGAGGCGTTCGACACCGCGTGGGCCACCGCCAGGCGACTGCATGGCCTGGTCGATGGACTCCAGCCATCGAGGCTCCAGGTGTATGCGCTCCTCGTCGTGTCCGACGAGCGCTGGTCTACTGGGCACCTGCGCGAGTGCGTCGAGTTGGATGAGCGGGCAATGGCGAGCGCCAGGACCCTCGAGGACGAGTTCGTTTGGGCCGTGGCCGCACGCGACGCCGCGGCCGGACTGGCAACCGCAGGCCGGGCCGGCCGGGCCGAGGCGCTGGTCGACGCCGCTGCCGGGCTGTCACCGGGATTCGATGGCACTTTCAGTCCATTGGAGTCGGCGATCTCGGCTTGCTGGGCGCTGTGGCACGTGGGGCGTTTCGAGGACAGCGCGCGGGTCGCTGCCGATGCCGGACGGGCGGCGATTCGGTACGGCGTCGAGCGCCGACTCGCCCGGTGGCACTTGGCAAACGAAGCCCACGCGGCACTCGAGCTGGGTCGCCTCCATGACGCCGAGCGGCTCGCGCGAACGGTCGGTGAGCATCGATACCTGGGCATGTGGACGGTGATCGCGAAGGTCGAGTCCATCCGCGGCCACCTCGACGCCGCACGCGGGGCACTGAGCACGTCCGACCTGTGGAACAGCCCGCTGTGGAGACTCGAGACGGAGATCTTCGTCGAGCGTGCCGCAGGCAATTTCGACGGCGTTCTGGCCGGCATCGATGAAGCCGAGACCCAGCGCCGGAGCTCGGAGCTCGTCGCTCCGGTGTGGCTACTCCTCGGCACCGGGATCGGGGCCGCCGCAGATCACGCGGCCGCGGCACGCCGACGTCGCCGCCTGACCGAGGCAGGCGAGGCGAGCAGGCTCGGCCACCATTGGCTCGATCAGCTGCGGGAGATCGTGGACGAAGCGCGGGCAGACGGCGGAGCCGGCAGGTTCTGCGAGGCCACGCTCGCCACGGCGGAAGGTGAGATCCTGCGGCTCGAGGAACGGTTTGACCCCGCGACTTGGAGCAGCGCCGCACGCCAGTGGCGTGCGCTCTCGCATCCGTACGGGACCGCACACGCGGAGCTCCGGCTCGCTGAGGTGCTCCTCGCGCTGGATGCTGATCGAGACGAGGTCGCACGTCTCCTGCGTGGGGCGTACGCGGCGACGATCACGCTTGGGGCCGTGCCCCTTCGGGACGAGATCGAGACGGTCGCCCGCCACGCCAAGATCGCGCTCGGGCCGGAGGCTGCCGTACCGGCGGACAAATCCGCGGGCCCTCCGGCAACAGAGGTCGCCCGTTCGCTGTTGACCGCGCGCGAGCGCGATGTCCTGCGACTCGTCGCGGAGGGTCACACCAACCGCGAGATCGGTGATCGCCTGTTCATCAGCGAGAAGACCGCCAGCGTTCACGTTTCGAATGCGATGGCCAAGCTCGGGGCCCTCTCCCGTTACGAAGCCGCAGCGGCCGCGGAGCGGACTGGCCAGCTCGGCTGATCCGTCGCCGGCGAGGCGGCCGGCACGTGTTCGCTTCCGCCGAGCGGACCACAGCGCGCCGACGCCGGAGGATCAGGCATGGACTCGCGAGACGACCTCTTCCATCCACGCAATCGCGTCGGTGCGAGGCGTGTCGGCCGGCGCGCGCAGGTCGAGCCGGACCTCTGCAAAGCCGAGCTCACGATAGGCGAGGAGCGTGTCCGCGATCGATGCCGGCGGGCCGCTGATCTGTAGCTCGTTGCCGCCTGCCGGAGGCTCCGGAACTCCCGGGACCGCTACCGAGAACAGGTCCAGGGAGCGTCGCAGCGTCGCGGGGTCACGCCCAACCTCCTCGCACGCCTGTTCCATCTCGGCAACCAGCTCGCGGAGCTTCAGGGTCCCGTCCCGCTCTCCGATCCACCAGTTCCACTCATCGGCGTAGCGCGCGACCAGGCGCATGGCCCGGGGCTTCCCGGCGGCGATGACGATGGGCGGGCCGACCGGCCGTGGGCCTCGAAGCACGAGCTCCGCTCCTCTCGCCCGGTAGTACGTGCCGTCGAAGTCGACGCGGCCCTCGCGCAACAGCCCGTGGATGATCTGGATCGCCTCGGCGAACCGAGAGTAGCGAGGATCCGCGTCGATCCCGAACAGCGGGTAGTCGTCGGGCGTGTTGCCGAGGCCGATCCCGAACGTGTAGCGACCGCCGGCGATCTCGTCGAGCGTCGTGGCGATCTTGGCCACGAGGGCCGGCGGTCGGTACGGGCTGTTCATGACGGCATGGCCGACGCCGATCGTCGAGGTCGCCGCCGCGACGGCCGCCACCATCGACACGCTCTCCCAGAGGCCGATCGACCCACCCTCGTCCGGGTAGAGCAGCCCGTCCTCGAGCACCACGAGGTCGAAGCCGGCGGCTTCGGCAGCGAGCGCCTGGTCTCGCACAGATCGCCAGGACGGGGGCGGAGGCTCCGTGCCGGGCCGTCCGAGCAGGCGGATGTATAGGCCGATCTTCAAAGGTTCCCTCCCCGCCTCCGGTCGCGCTGCCGGGGCAATCGCCGACCCCATGGGCCGTGGGCCTCGTGACATCTGCTCATTCCAGCCTGACACATGGTGTCCAGCCAGCTGCCCGTCACACCGGCCTGGGCGCCGCGATCCGGGGCCTGGGTCCGGAAGGCGCCGCGATCGCTGTTGTGTGGTTCATGCGCGCCGCATGATGGCTCGGGCCCGTCGCATGAGTGCGACGCCCGCGGCCCCAGGGCGTCCGAGCAGCCGATGCGATCCTTCCGACACGCGGGCGACGACGAAACCGGCGCGTCCCGGCACCACGCGGTGCGTCCAATGCACCGATTTGGGCCCTCGGAGGCCTGCCTGGGCGCAATACTTACCACATTGCCAACCGCGCGAGAGAGTGCATCTGCGCGGTGCGGCATCCATCCGGATGAACGAGGGCTCCGTGAAACTGCGCAAGAGGAAGAAGGCGGAGGCACGGGAGGCACAGAAGGCCGCCCAGGCCGACGTGATTGCGGACGCGTTGGCCGGAGGCCCGGCCGTCGAACCGATACCGGGGATTGACCCGGCGGCGGACGATCTCGAAGCGACCGCGACGACCCTGACTGGGTCCCGCAGCGAGGTGGCCCGGGAGGAGCGTGCCGAGCGAGCGGAAGCGAGGTACGCGGCGGCGGCCGACGGGCTCGACAGGTTCACAGAGCTGGCGGCGGCGGCCGAGGCCAGGTACGCGGCAGCGGCCGAGCGTGCCGAGCTCGTCGAGGCCGGATACGTGGCGGCCGCCCAGCGCGCGGAGATCGCTGAGGCCAGCTACAGGGCGGCCGTCGAGCGGGTCGAGAAGGCTGAGGCCACGTTCACGGCGGCCGCACAGCGCGCGGAGATCGCGGAAGCCAGGCACAGGACCGCAGCGGAGCGAGCCGATCGGGCCGAGGCGAAGCTCACGGCGGCCGCAGGGCGGCAGGACGGGACTCCGGGGCACGCGGAGACTCCGGGGCACGCGGAGGCTCCGGGACACGCGGAGGACACGCGGGCGCGCGAGAGGGCCGCAATCGAGCGTGACCAGATCGCCAACGCACGGGATCGGGCCGCCGTCGAGCGTGACCAGATCGCCAACGCACGGGATCGGGCCGCCATCGAGCGTGACCAGATCACGGGCTCGCGCCTCACCGCCGAACGGGATGGCACGCCTGAAGCGGGCAACGACACGGCGGTCGAACAGGCCCGGCTCGAGGCCCAGCTCCAGCATGCCTACCTCGACGCCCTGACAGGAGCCTTCCGGCGCGAGATGGGGCGGCTCGCGCTCAGGAACGAGATCGACCGGGCACGGCGCGCCGATGGCAGCTTCGTCATCGCCTTCATCGACGTCGACGGGCTGAAAGGGGTGAACGACCGGGACGGGCACGCGGCCGGGGATCGCGTGCTACGGACGCTGGTGGCAACGATGCGGGCAAATCTGCGCTCGTACGACCCGATCATCCGGTTCGGCGGCGACGAGTTCATCTGCGGGATCGGGTCGATCGACACGGGCGAGGTGCGGCACCGGATCAGTGTCATCGATCAGTCGCTGCGCAGCGCCACCGGCGTCGGGATCACGGCCGGGCTGGCCTCGCTCACGGCGAACGAGACGATCGACGAGCTCACGGCGAAGGCCGATGAGGCCCTGATCGAAGCGAAGCGGAATCGCGGCGAGTAGCTCTGGGCACCCGGTCGGATCGGTCCACCGAGCCGGGTAGGTCGTCCCCTCAGAGACGGATGAACGGCGTGGTCGTGCCCAGACGCACGAAGCCCAGGCGCTGCAGGATGGGCCGGCTGTCGTCCGACGCGTCGACCTGGAGGTAGCGAAAGCCGCGGGCCGAGGCCAGGGCCGCGCGGTGGGCGACGATGGCGCGGAAGATGCCCCGGTGGCGCCACTCGGCCACCGTGCCGCCGCCGTAGAGGCCCGCGAACTCCGTGCCGTCGTAGAGTTCGATCCGGCCACCGCCGATCGGCCGATCCCCTGCCAGGGCGACGACCGCCTGCTCCCGGCCGCTCTCCAGCTCGCCAAGCAGCCACCGGCCGTAGGCCTGGTTGTCGCCCCCGAACACCTCGTCGTGAACCCGCACGAGCAGCTCCACGCCCGGCTCGTCCTCGACCGCGCGCAGGTCGACGCCGGCGGGTCGTGGGCCATCGAGGGGGAGGTTCGTGACATCGGCGAACAGCAGCGTCTCTTCGTCCTCGGGAACGAACCCCGCCGAGCGCAGCCGGTCTCCAAGATCGGGCGGCGTGTCGAAGGAGTAGTGCTTCCACTCCCACTCACCGAGCCCGGCGAAACGCTCGATCTCCTGTGCGATGACCGCATCCGCGTTGGTCTCGTCGAGATCGCTCCACACGACGCCGCGCCAGGCGTCGGTGACGAAGCGGGTGACCCGATCGGCGAGCTCGACGCCGTCCCCCTGGGGGTGCCGCCGCACCTGCTCGTCGTAGCGCGACAGGATGTCGACCATCGTCAAGTGGGGGGCGAAGCCTCGGCGCCCTCCTGGGCCGGTTGCTCGCCGGGACCCGCCGGTCCGGCGCTCGCCGCAGGCATCAGCAGCGAACGCGACAGCTGCGGATACGTCGCGCGGTAGCCCAACGCATGGGCGAGGGGCGCCATCGCCGCGAACACCAGCTTCTGCATGGCGGGCGGCGGGGACTTGAACTGGACGGTGTCGAAGAACTCGCGGCCGATGAGCAACATCTGGAGCAGGTTCGGCATGCCCTTTGCATCGACGTGCCCCGCCTGCGCAAGTCCGAACAGCGTCTCCAGCATGTGTGCGAACCGGGCGCCCGGCTCGACCTCGACGATCACCCGGGCGTCTCGATCGGAGGCATTCCACCAGTCGTGCCAGTGGCCCGAGCGAACCTCGGACGTCCCGCTCTCGTGAAGCTTGGTGGTCTTCCCGTCGAGGCGGACCGTGAGCTCGCCCTCGAGCACCGTGAACCGCTCGATCAGCCCGGGATGGAGGTGCTCGCCCAGGACGCGCGACCCCACCAGCGCGGTCATCTCCGCACGGGCGCGGCCCGTCGGATTGTCGATGGGCATCTCGAGGATCACGGCGCGCTCGCGGGTGACGGGGTTCCAGAGCTGATCGCCGACGCGCCAGGGTTGCGTGGCGGCGGGCCCGTTGGGGTCAGGATGTGACATCGGTTGCTCCATATGGGCCTGGCACGCAGACGACCGCCGGGACGGGCATTGTGCTCCAGGAAACGCGCACGTCGAGGCGGAGGTCTGCGGGTCAGGCGGAAAGCGTCTCGAGGAACGCGGAGGTCCGCCCCAACCCTGCCCGAAGCACCGAGGCGTGGTTCGCATAGCCGATGCGCAGATACCCGTCCATGTCCAGCGCGCTGCCCGGCGTGAGCATGACGCCCTCCGCCTCCAGCAGGCGGACGCACAGGTCCTCGGACGGCAGATCGACGGCGTGGCGCAGCAGCGCGGTGGTCCCGGACGCCGGCCGCACGTAGGCCACGGCGCGCTGACCGGCTACCCAGTCGTCGAGGATCGCAAGGTTCTCGCGGACGATCGCCCGGCTCCTCGCGAGCACCGCCTCCCTGGCTTCGAGTGCGATCGCGGCCAGGACGTCGTCCACCAGCCCGACGCTGATCACCGAGTAGTCGCGGTGGCGGGTGACCGCCGTGCGCGCCACGGCCGGTGCCACGATCCAGCCGAGCCGGAGGCCGGCCAGCGAGAAGGCCTTGGACATGCTGCCGACGCCGATGGTGCGCTCGTAGCGGTCGACGAACGATGGCGATGTGCCGTCTCCGTCCTGGTCCAGCCCCCGGTAGACCTCGTCGGCGATGATCCATGCCCCTTGCCTGCGAGCGACGGCGACGATCTCCGCGAAGCGCGCCTCGTCGAGCAGCGATCCGGTCGGGTTGTTCGGGTTGACCAGGGCGATGATCTTCACACCCCGATCCGCCAGGCGCCGCAGCTCGTCGAGGTCAGGGAGCCAGCCGTCTTCCTCACGCAGACGAAGCTCGCGGACCTCGGCTCCGAGGCTCTCGGGGATTGCCGTGTGCTGCTGGTAGGTGGGAACGAGCGAGATCACGACGTCGCCGGGTTCGACGAGCGCCTGGTAGGCCAGGGCGTTGGCGCCGATGGCGCCGTGGGCCACCAGGACGCCGTCGGGCGAGACGGTCTCATAGAGCCCGGCGATCGCGGTCCGGAGCCGCTCCGACCCCTCGATGGCTCCGTACGTAAGGCGGATCGGGGCAAGCTCCGATGCCAGGGCGGCGGGCGTGGTACCGGCGAGCTCGAGCAGCTCCTGCACCGTCAGCGAGGCGACGCAGGTCTCGGCCAGGTTGTACCGGCACCGGGTCTCCCACCGATTCATCCACTGCTCGACGCCGAAGTCACGTATCCGCATGCGCCCATCATGCCCGGTGCCCGCATCGGGTACCCGCCACGGGATACATCCGCCCACGGGTTGATGTCGCTCGCCAGCCGTTGCACGCCGATCGAGCCGGCCTCGCTCCGGACAGCGCTTGACCCCAACCTAGGCGCGCTCGAGAACGTCGGCCTCGATGGGAGTCCCCGGATTCTCCTCTCCGGACACGACGGCCGCATCGGCAGGGTTTCGGCCCGCGCCGCCGTAGGCGGCGAACGCGTTCGCGAGCAGGACGACGACCATGCCGCCGGCGAACAGCCAGGCACCGGGCGCGTCCCAGCGGACGTCGCCCGACGCTCGGGCCAGACCCGCGAGGATCCCGACGATCGCGATGGCCTGAGCCTGGACGATGGCACGCGCGGCGACCGGCCGCCGGTCGATCGCGATCTCGATGCCGACGATGCCCGACAACGCGAACATCGCCCCGAGAACACGTCCGGTGAGAGGCGTGAGGACCCACGGCCAGGTCGCGATGAGGACGTCGGGCGCGATGACCAGGACCACGCTCACCGTAGCCAGCAGAGCGCCCAGCCCGCCGACGATCCACCGGGTCGGACCGTGGACGCGCCAGCCTGCAGCGACGAGCGGTCCCGGATCCCGGTGGGCGTTGCGCCGCCAGACGAGCGGGATCAGGAACGGCAGCGAGAGGTAGAGGATCGCCCACAGGATGAACGAAGGGTGCCCGGCGGTGAACTTGTCCCAGTGCAGGATGGTGGCCAGGCCGAGGATGGCGGCGAACGCGGTGACGGGCAGGAACCCGAGGGTTACGGTGTGCCAGGCGCGGGCGACGACGACCCGACCGAAGAACCAGGCACCGCCGAGATAGGTCGCGCCCAGCATCATCGCCGTCATCGGCGGCTTGACCGGCCAGGCGAACAGGTCGCCCGATCGATCCGGAGAGATCCAGAGCATGGCCCACGCCACGGTCAGGATTGGGACGATGACGAACGCGAGCAGGCGCGTGGCCGTGAACACGCGGTCGTCGCGGGTCGCTGGCGTCACTCGGTCCATCGACCCCTCCTCAAGTGCCTCGACGCGGTGCCCACGAGCCAGTCTCTCCGATGACCGGAGCGTGCATGGTGCGCCAACGGCACGACGCGACGCAACCGTCACGCCACGCGCCGCTGCCGGCCCCGACTCGACGCGGGCGACCGGCACGGGCGGGTCCCTCGCCGGCCCCACAGCGTGATCCGTGCTGGAATGGACTCATGCACCCGTCCTCCGGGCCGCGCTCCGCGTCGGCCGTCGTGTTCGATCTGGGCGGCGTCCTCATCGACTGGGATCCGCGCCACCTCTACCGGCAGCTGTTCGACGACCTCGACGAGATGGAGCGCTTCCTGGCCGAGGTCACGACCGCGGAATGGAACCTCCAGCAGGACGCCGGGCGCCCGTTTGCCGAGGCGGTCGCCCTGCTCATCGAGGCGCACCCCGAGCGGCGCGAGCTCATCGAAGCGTTCCACACGCGTTGGCCCGAGATGCTCGCGGGCGCCATTGACGAGGCCGTCCAGGTGCTCGCCGACGTCCACGCCGCCGGTGTTCCGGTCTACGCGCTCAGCAACTGGTCGGCCGAGACGTTTCCACTCACGCACGACCGGTTCCCATTCCTCGACTGGTTCGACGGCGTCGTCATCTCCGGCGAGCTCGGGGTGGTCAAGCCCGATCCTCGGATCTTCCAGCACCTGATCGACCGCTTCGGCCTGGTGCCGCGGCAGAGCGTGTTCATCGACGACCAGCCGGCGAACGTCGAGGCCGCAGCGAGGCTGGGCTTCACCGCGATCCAGTTCGTCAATGCTGCGCAGCTGCGGAGAGAGCTCGAGGCGCTGGGCCTGCTGGGGCCGGGAAAGGACGGGGCTGGGTAGCCAGGACCCCCGGCCCGAGGTCGGGTCTGCCGGCCTGTGCAACCCTTGCTATGGATATGGCAGGGTGGTCACGGCGGTCGAACCGCCAGCCCGAGAGAGCCATGTCGGAGGTCCGCCGTGATGGGCGATCAGGAAGCACGATTGGCGCCGGGGAGCGAGCCGGAGCGGTGGGTCCGGATGGAGCGGCGCCTTGACGCGCCCCCGGAGCGCGCATTCCGCGCCTGGACTGATCCCGAGGAGCTGGCACGCTGGCTTCCCGAACACCTCGAAGGAAGTCTCGCGGTCGGGGCCAGAACGACGCTCGTCTGGCCCGGGACCCGCACCTGGTGGGACGTCATCGAGGTCCACCCCAACCAGACCTTCCGCTTCCGCCGGCCGTGGCCGCCGGACGAGCGGCTGGTCACGACGGTCACGGTGTCGGTGGTACCGGTCGGCTACGGCAGCCGGGTGATGCTCAAGGACGGTCCGTTTCCGCTCGACGCGCCCGGCGGCCTCGATGCCTGGGCCACCGCGATCGCGACATGGGCCGAGGCGATGATCAGCCTCCGTGCCCACCTCGACATGAGCGTGGACGTCCGCGAGCGACGCTGAGGGAGGCGCCCGGGAACACCGTGGTCGAGCAGGGCCATCGTGGATGGGCGATCTACGATGGTCGGGTGATCGAACCGACCACGGAGTCGGCGCCCTCGGCGCAGGCCACCTCGCCGGAGCCCGACGCCTCCCCATCGGCGGGCGTCATGGTCGCCGGGCACGTCTGCCTCGACATCATCCCCAGCCTCCCGCCGGGCGTCGCCGCCCGAGCTTGGCGACCCGGGTCGCTCGACATGATCGGACCGGCGTTGTTCGGCGTGGGCGGCTGCGTTGGGAATACGGGCATCGCGCTTCACCGGCTGGGCGCCCGAACCACGCTCGTCGCCCGGGTCGGCGACGACGTGGCCGCCGCCGCGCTGGTCCGGCTCATCCGGGAGACGGTCCCCGCGAGCCAGACGCACCTCCGCCGGATCGCCGGAGCGGCCGGGTCATACAGCATCGTGCTCAATCGACCCGGGCAGGATCGCGCGATCAGCCACTTCCCCGGCGTCAACGACACGTTCGTGGCGGACGATGTGCCCGAGCCGCTGCTCGCATCGTCCGCGCTGCTGCACGTGGGCTATCCGCCGCTGATGGCGGCGATGGTGGCCGATGACGGCCGGGAGCTGGCGCAGCTCATGACCCGTGCCCACAGCCACGGCCTGGCCACCTCGCTCGACCTCGCCAACGTGACCTTCGGGCCGGGCGCGCAGGGGGTCCAGTGGCCCGCGCTGCTGAGCCGGGTGCTGCCCGACGTGGACGTGTTCCTGCCCAGCATCGACGAGGCCGTCCAGCTGCTGGGGCGCCGGGTTCGACGCGATCCTGGCGGGCCGGACCTCGAGTCGGTCGCCGCCATCGTCCGCGAGCTGCTCGACCTGGGCGTTGGGATCGCAGGCCTCAAGCTGGGAGAGCACGGCTTGTACGTCCGCTCGGCAGCCGGCCCCAGGATCGCGGCGGTGCCGGCGAAGCTGCGTCGGCTCGGTGCCGGCTGGATCGAGCGGGAGCTCCACTCGACCGTGTTCGAGACGCGGGTTGCCGGCACGATCGGGGCCGGCGACTCGACGATCGCCGGATTCCTGTACGCGCTGCTCAACGGCTGGTCACCCGAGGATGCCGTGACGGCGGCGTGTGCAGTTGGCGGCGCGAGCACCGAGATGGCTGATGGCACCAGCGGTGTGCCCGGGTGGCAGACGATCGCCGCCCGCCTCCGCGACGGCTGGCGGCGTCGGGTTCCGGCGGTGGGTGGCGGATGGCGGCCCGCGGCCGCCGGCGAACTCGCAACCGACGGCGGGCTGCGGCTCGGTCCCAACGATCGTTCCGCCTGAGCTGATCGCGGCCATTCGGCAGATCGCCGGGCAGAGTGGGCATCAGGCGTTGCTCACCCTGGATCGCTGCCGTCCGTGGCGTCAATGCGCGATCGTGTTGGCGGGCTGGCGGCCGCGGACGGCGGGCGGACAAGTGCCCCGCGGCCCAGGGCAAGGGTCACGTCACCGGGTGGCCAATGGCCCCTGCCAATGGCCCTTGCCAGATTGGGGATCAGAGGCCGAACGTAGGGCAAGTTCCCAGGTCGGCGACAATGACTCGCGTCGGCATCAGGATCTTCCATCCCGGGCGAGCGGCCCGCCAGCCGGCGACCTCGCCACGCAGGAGGCATAGGCATCGATGACCACGATGGAGCGGCCGGATTCGGCCTCGAAGACCTCGGTCGCCCGGCTGCAGATTGGCGAGCGTGAGTTCGAGCTTCCGATCGAGCATCCGACCGACGGGCAGCCGGCAATCAACGTCTCTGCGCTGCTCAAGGACGCGGGGATGGTAACCCTCGACTACGGCTACGCGAACACCGCGCCCACCCGCAGTTCGATCACCTATCTCGACGGCGCGAACGGGATCCTGCGCTATCGCGGCTATCCGATCGAGGAGATCGCCGGGCGCGCATCGTTCGTCGAGACCGCCTACCTGTTGATCCACGGCGAGCTGCCCACGGCCTCGCAGCTGGACGCGTGGACGACGGAGATCAAACGGCACACCCTCATCCGTGAGGAGTTCAAGCACTTCTTTGACGGCTTCCCGATGGATGCCCACCCGATGGCCATGCTCGGCTCGGCCGTCAGCGCGCTGTCCACCTTCTACCAGGACGGCGGCGATGTGTTCGATCAGGAGGCGGTCGACCTGGCCACGATCCGGCTGATCGCCAAGCTGCCCACGATCGCGGCTGCGGCCTACAAGAAGTCGATCGGTCAGCCGTTCGTGTATCCGGACAATGACCTCGACTACGAGGCCAACTTCCTGCAGATGATGTTCGCGGTCCCGAGCGAGCCCTACGTCGGCGATCCGGACGCCATCCGCGCGCTGCGGATCCTGCTGGTGCTCCACGCCGATCACGAGCAGAACTGCTCGACCTCCACGGTCCGCATGGTCGGCTCCAGCCATGCCAACCTGTATGCCTCGATCTCCGCCGGCATCGCCGCGCTGTGGGGTCCGCTCCATGGCGGCGCCAACCAGGAGGTCCTGAACATGCTGGAGGCGATCGCCGCCGACGGCGGCGACGTCGACAAGGCGATCCGGCGCGCGAAGGACCACGACGACCCGTTCCGGCTGATGGGCTTCGGCCACCGCGTCTACAAGAACTACGACCCGCGGGCGCGGATCATCAAGACCGCCGCCCAGCCCCTGCTCGACAAGATGCACCAGGACGACCACCTGCTGCGGATCGCAATCGAGCTGGAGCAGGTCGCCCTCAACGACCCCTACTTCGTCGATCACAAGCTGTATCCGAACGTCGACTTCTACAGCGGCCTGATCTACCGCGCCCTGGGGTTCCCGGCCCGCATGTTCACGGTCCTGTTCGCGATGGGCCGGCTGCCCGGCTGGATCGCCCAATGGCGCGAGATGATGAACGACCCGCAGGCGAGGATCGGACGACCGCGCCAGCTATACGTCGGCCAGCCGAAGCGAGCGTTCGTTCCGATCGAGGATCGCTAGACCTCGTCGTCGGCCTCTGGCCAGCCATGCCCTGCCCGAAGGGCCCGGGCCGTGCGATGGTAGGGTCCCGGATCGGTCGGTCGCGATTCGGGTCGGCAACGCGACCGATGGCCCCTTCAGGGACGGATGCTGACACGCCACAGTAACCCGTGCGTCCTAGGGCGCACGGGCTACGCGTGCACGGCGAAAGGGACCTGGTGAAGGCGAACGGATCGGGGACGGGTGGCGGCAAGCTGTCGGTCCTGCTCGCCATCTTCGACTTCCCGATGCTCGTGGCCGGATTCCGCTCGATCATCGGTGCCGAGCTGGACATGCGGGTCGCGGGCGAGGTGGTCGATCGAGACGCCCTCGACGACACGGTCCGGAGCGTCGGCGCGGACGTGATCATCGCCGAGTGCCTGTCGCTCTCGGCCCCCGGCTGCGCGACGTTCGAGACGATCGAGCGGATCCACGCGCTGGCCCCCACCAGCCGGATCATCGCGCTTGAGTGCCGCTGCGGCAGCGAGCAGTTCAGCCTCGCGCTCAAGGCCGGCGCGGACGGCTTCCTGACGCGCGAGGCCGAGGCAGCCGACATCGTCACGGCCCTGCGCAGCGTGTCCCGGGGCCAGACCTACGTCTCGCCCGCGATCGTGACCCGAATGGTCAACACCTATGTCCTGCGCAGCGGCGACGTCCCGATCGAGGACACGTACGCAACACTGTCCGATCGCGAGCGCGAGGTGCTGCTGCTCGCGGCGGTCGGCCACACGAACCGCGAGATCGCCAAGGTGTTCCACCTGTCCGAGCAGACCGTCCACAACTACCGGGCGAACATCATGGAGAAGCTCGGTTTCCACGACCGGATGGAGCTGCTCAAGTTCGCGATACGGCGGGGGATCATCAGCGTCGCCGACCTGTAGCGGGCGGCCCTGCGGGCAGCTCCCCGGATCCTGCCGCGGCGCCCTGTGGCCCGATCAGGGCGCGACTCCCCCAGGGGGGAGGACAGGGGGAGTCGCAGAAGCGGGCAGTCGAGCGAAGGCGCTGCCTCCGTCAGCCTTTCCGAGGCACGCGACCCCCAGAAGGTTTCGGGCAGTCGATGCACGCGACCCCCAAATAGGTTTCGGGCAGTCGATGCCGGTCCCGTCGGTATCGGGATGTCAGTCGGCGGCGTCGATCGCCTTGAGGATCGCGACCGGGTCGAGGTTCCCGGTGAACCGCGCGACCTCCGTGTCCCCCACCTTGACGATCACGGCCGGGCCGGCCGTCAGCCCCAGCGCACCTCCCGCTGCGGTCTCGCTGCGGACGGCGGCGGCCACCGATGGATCGTCGATGCACGTGCTCAGCGCCGACACGTCGAGGCCCAGGCGGGCCCCGAAGCGAAGCACGACCTCGGGCGTGAAGATCCCCGAGCCGGCTCCCGATGCGGCGCTCGCGATGGCGTCGTGGGCGAGCCATGCGGGACCGTCCTGCGCGGCGATGCAGCGGATGGCGGTGGCGGCGACGATCGACTCATCCCCGAGCAGCGCGAGGTCCCGCTGGACCACGCGGATGCGACCGGTCCCGATCCTCGTGCGGAGCGCTGGCTCGAGGTCGTTGACGATCGTCGTGGACAGCGGAGCCTGGTAGTCCATCCACAGCTCCACCGTGACGGGTGCTGACGGATCGCCCGCCTCCCGTCCCGAGGTCGTGACCGCCGACCACGGATCGCTCGTGGGTGCCGGCGTGGGAAGGATGCCGGGCGATGCCCCGGCGGCTGCCTCGTCGATCGCCGCCAGGAGGCGGCTGACGTCGGGCACGCCCAGGAAGCGCGTCCCGTTGACGTCGATCGTCGGGGTCGACTGGACCCCGGCGCGGACCCCGGCTGCCGTGTCGTCGAGCACCTCGACCAGCGGCGCACGCTCATCGAGGCAGCTGGTGAACGCGGTCACATCAAGGCCCACCGAGTCGGCGATCTGCTCCAGCCGGTCTCGAGAGAAGGCGCCCTGGTTCTCGCCCTGCTGGGCCGCGTACACGGCGTCGTGCATCGGCCAGTAGCGCCCCTGGCGACCCGCACATCGGACGGCCACGGCGGCATCGACCGATTCGGCGCCGATGAACGCGAAGTCGCGATGGACGAGCGCGACGGTCCCATCGGCGATCCGTGACGTGAGCTGGGGGATGACCTGCTGGGCGAAGCGGGCGCAGAACGGGCACTGGAAATCGGCCCAGTAGTCGATCGTCACCGGGGCGTCGGCGCTGCCCAGGCGCGGGCCATCGGAGGGGAGGGATGACGCCGACGCGCCGGCGGACGCGCCCGGCGCCGGGGAGGAGTCGGGTGTGGACACGGGGGCCAGCGCGGAGCGGCCGGCGGGCGCGCTGGCCCGACCGATGGCGAACCCGGCACCGAACGCGAGAGCGACGACGAGCAGCGCCATCCCGACTCCAGCCACGTGGTTCTGGCGCCGGATTGAATCTGACGGTGGCTCCGGCTGGGCCGACCTTGCGGTATGGGTCGGTAGCGCGGGCTGGGCAGCGGCCGCGGGCTCGGGGTGCGTCGGGGGCTCGGTGGTGGTCTCACCAACCTCGGGGCCAGCCTCAAGCCGTCCCTCGGTGCCCGAGTGACGCTCCGGATCCTGGACGCCGTCCGGCTCGGGCTTGGGAGAGGTGTCGCTCACACAGCCATGGTGCCCGGTTTGTGCGCGACACGCGAACCGGCCGTGCGGATCACCATGACCAGCCGTGCCCGTTCGTTGCCCGACCTGGCCAGATACCCGTGGGGCGGGCCGTGGGACAGGTCCGCGATCGACCCAGTTGCGCCAACACCCATGCCGCGGGTAGCTGGCGAAGTCCGTGGTCGGATTCTGCCCCTGGTACCCGGCACGGGCAGGTGGACACATCCCGGGCCGGGACCTGGAACTGGCCAGGTGTCAGCAGCAGCGAAGGTCGGCGGGGCGACGCGGCGGAGTGCGGTGAGGTCACGGAGCGCGGCGACCAAGGCGGCTGATCCAGTGCACGGTGGCCGGACGGTGGCGGCCACGGGGCCCCTGCGTCCGCTCGCGGCTCGCTCCGGTAGACTGGGCGGCGTCCAACCCCCCTTGTCCCGCTTGGAAATGGTGATGCCCATGAAGGTCGGCGTCGCCCGGGAGACCGCGGCCGGAGAGCGGCGCGTCGCCCTGGTGCCCGAAGCCCTCGGCAAGTTGACGGCCGCCGGGGTCGAGATCCTCGTCGAGGCCGGTGCCGGTGCCGGTGCCGCGATCCCGGACCAGGCGTACGTCGATGCCGGCGCGACGGTCGTGGCCACGGTCGAGCTGTACGCGAACGCGGACGCCATTCTGCGCATCCAGCGGCCGACCGGACCCGAGGTGTCGATGCTGCGCGACGGCCAGATGGTGGTGGGTCTGTTGTCGCCGCTGCTTGATGCGGCGCTGATGCAGACGCTGGCGACAGCAGGCGTGACCGCGGTCAGCCTCGACGCCATCCCTCGCACGCTGTCGCGCGCTCAGACCATGGACGCCCTCTCGTCCCAGGCGAACGTAGGCGGCTACAAGGCCGTCCTCATCGCCGCCAACACGTACGGGCGTTACTTTCCGCTGCTGACCACGGCGGCCGGCACGGCGAAGCCCGCCAACGTGCTCATCCTCGGGATCGGGGTGGCCGGCCTGCAGGCGATCGGCACCGCACGGCGGCTGGGGGCCGTCGTCTCGGCGTACGACGTCCGACCCGAGACGGCCGAGCAGGCCGAGAGCCTGGGTGCCAGGTTCGTGCGGCTCAAGACCACGATCGACGCGACCGGCACCGGCGGCTACGCGCGCGAGCTCACGCCGGAGGAGCGCGCCGCTCAGCAGGCCGAGCTCAACGACGTGATCGGCAACCAGGACATCGTGATCACGACCGCGCAGGTCCCGGGCCGCAAGCCCCCCGTCCTGGTGACCGCCGAGGCCGTGGACAGGATGCGACCAGGCTCGGTGATCGTGGACATGGCGGCCAGCGCGCTGGGCGGCAACTGCGAGCTGTCGAAGGCGGGCGAGACCGTGATCTCCGACAACGGTGTGGTCATCGAGGCCCCCGAGAACCTGCCGGCATCGATGCCCGCCTCGGCGTCGCAGTTCTACGCCCGCAACATCTCGTCGCTGCTGCTCAACATGGTCAAGGAAGGTGCCCTGAACCTCGACTTCGAGGAGGAGGTGACCAAGGCCACGGTGATCACGCATGGCGGCAGCGTGGTGTCCGAGGCGGTGCGCAAGCTGCTGGCACCGGCCGGAGGGAACGCATGAACATCGACCTCGCGTTCACCATCTTCGTGCTCGCGATCCTGTGCGGGTTCGCGGTCATCTCAAAGGTCCCGGCCACCCTCCATACCCCGCTGATGTCCGGGGCCAACTCGATCCATGGGATCGTGCTCGTCGGCGCGATGATCATCGCGACCTCCGCCGACGACCCGCTTTCGTACTTCCTGGCGTTCGTCGCCGTTGCGTTCGCGTCGCTCAATGTCGTGGGCGGCTACGTCGTGACGGACCGGATGCTCCAGATGTTCAGGCGGAAGCCCGCGGCGCCCAAGACCGAGAAGGTGGAGGCGTAGCCGTGGACGCCCAGACCATCGATCCGATCGTCCGCCTGATCTGGCTCGCCGGCGCCGTCGCGTTCGTGCTGGGCCTGATCCGGATGAACTCCCCCGCCACGGCCCGCAACGGCAACCTGCTGTCCTCCGGCGGCATGACCCTGACCCTCGGCGCGACGGCCGTCTGGCTGCTCATCCTGCCCCCGACCGGGTCGTTCAACCCGGTCGGCTGGGTGATCATCCTGGCCGGTGTCGTCATCGGCGGCGGCTACGGCCTCTACTCCGCCCGCACCCTTCCCATGACCGCGATGCCGCAGCTGGTGTCGCTGTTCAACGCGGTGGGTGGCGGCGCGGCCGCGCTCATCGCCATCAACGAGTACCTGCGCGTCATCGGCGTCCCCGGGTTACAGGAGAACGTGGCCACGGTGCTCGACGTCGTCATCGGCTCGGTCACGTTCACCGGGTCGCTGATCGCGTCGGGCAAGCTGATGGGCCTCCGGATCACCCCGTCCCGGCCCGTGATGATCCCGGGCGGCCAGCTCGTGACGGGGCTGCTGGCCCTGATCGCCGTGGCCGGTGCCATCTTCCTGTTCGCGGGCAACTACAACCTCGCGGTCATGGCGGCGATCCTGGCCGCGGCCCTCATCTTCGGCGTCACGATGACGCTGCCGATCGGCGGCGCCGACATGCCGGTCGTGATCAGCCTCCTCAACTCGTTCACCGGCACGGCCGTGGCGATGGCAGGCTTCGTGCTCAACAACCCGGTCCTGATCATCGCCGGCGCCCTCGTCGGGGCGTCGGGCGCGATCCTGACCAAGCTCATGGCCGACGCGATGAACCGCTCGGTGCTCAACATCCTGGTCGGCGGCTTCGGCGGCGCCGAAGGCTCGGTCGCGGCGGTCGGCGCTGGCGGCGGCACCGTCCGCGAGGTGAGCATCGACGATGCGGCCATCCAGCTCGCCTATGCCTCGAGTGTCATCGTCGTCCCGGGCTACGGCCTGGCCGTGGCGCAGGCGCAGCATGCTGTGCGCGAGCTGGCCGAGCAGCTCGAGGATCGCGGCGTCGACGTCAAGTACGCCATCCACCCGGTCGCGGGACGGATGCCCGGGCACATGAACGTGCTGCTCGCCGAGGCCAACGTCCCCTACCCGCAGCTGCGGGAGATGGAGGACATCAACCCCGAGTTCGAGCGCACGGACGTGGCCCTGGTCATCGGGGCCAACGACGTCACCAACCCGGCGGCTCGCCGGCCCGGCTCGCCGGTGTCGGGGATGCCGATCCTGGACGTGGACCACGCGAAGAACATCATCGTGATCAAGCGCTCGATGGGTCGCGGCTACGCGGGGATCGACAACGAGCTGTACACGAACCCCAAGACCGGGATGCTGTTCGCGGATGCGAAGGCCGGGCTGGCGGAGCTGGTGGGGGCAGTCAAGGGGCTGTAGCCGCACGCGCGGCATACGTCCCGGCCCTGGCCCCGCTACCAGGGCTCGGGCGGTGACGATCGCTCGCTGATGAGCAAAGACGCCGTCGTGACCACGCCCGTCTGCGGATCCAGACCCACCTTGAGCGACGCCCGCCCTCGGTCGGCCTCGAGCTCGAACGTCGAGGCCGACCGACCGTCACCCGCCATCGGTCGGCCCAGGCGAACCGAGCCGAGACGGACGGGCGCCGCCCGAAGCTCGCGCTCCACCCGGCCGACGTCCAGGTCCGGGCCCGCGTCGAGGTCCCGGGGCCAGGTCCAGGGCCCGGTCTGACCGGGTGCCGCACCCGCCACCAGCCGCTCGGCCACGGCGCAGATCGCCGGCGACGGATCGCCGACGGGGTGCAGGCCCAGGGTCTGGATCCGCGGCGAGGGCTCCGGCGTGATCAGGATCGAGACCCGCAGCCACCCCCGCGAGCCACGCAGCCACCAGGTGAGCTGCGCCGGTGAGTCCGAGGTTGCCGGTCGGGCGCCGTCCGCCCGAAACGGACTGAGATCCCCGACGATGGCGGCCACCGATGCCCGACGGGCCTCGCGCGGCTCGTCGAGATCCATGTTCATCGCGAACACGCGGTCCGCCATGGCATCGTCCCAGTGATCGATCAGCCCATCCACGATGGGCCGCAACGCAGCCGTCTCGGGCAGCGGCCGGACGCGGTGTCGGGGGACCGCATCGGCGCGAACCAGCGTCGCGAGGACATCGCTCGCGAGTGGGCGCATCGGCGCGTACCGCAGGTTGCCCAGCGCGACGATGCCCAGTCCCGTGGCCGGATGCCACGCCATGTACGAGCCGAACCCCGGATAGCCACCCGCGTGACCGATCGTCGTCCCGGTCTCGAGATCGTCGAGCACGAACAGCCCGAAGCCGTAGCCACCGCCGGTGATCGGCCGGCTCGGCGTCGGGCGCCTGGGCGGCGACAACCACGCGATCGGCGCGCTGGACCTGCTGCATCTCGCGCCGCGACGACCGGCGGAGCGGGTGCGGGCCCTCGGGGTCGTCGCGGGCGGGAAAGGCGTCCAGGAACCCGGCCACCCAGGAGGCGAGGTCGCGGACGGTGGAGAACACGCCGCCCATCGACGCCAGCGCGCCATAGCCGTCGGTGCCCTCCCGAACCAGGGCGTCGCCACGCCGAACGTAGCCGTACGCCAGCCGCTCCGCGGGCACGTCCTCGGCCAGATACGTCGTGGAGGTCATGCCCAGCGGCCGCAGCAGGCGGTCGTGGACGACCTCGCGGTACTCGGCACCAGCGGCGGCGGTGATCACCCGGCCCAGGATCCCGTAACCGAGGTTGGAGTAGTCGAAGGTCGTGCCGGGCGGCCAGGCGAAGGATGGGCCCGCTGCCAACAGCTCCGCGAACCGGTCGAGGGCAAGGCCCTGCTGTCTGTCACCCCACGGATCGTCGGTTGGCAGGCCGGCCGACATCGTCAGCAGCTGGCGGAGCGTGACCGGCGGGCTGTCCTTCGTGGGGGGTCGCCAGGCGTCGAGCTCGCGCACGTGCGCGGCCACCGGGTCGTCCAGCCGGAGCTGGCCTTCATCGCGCAGCAGCAGGATCGTCGCGCGCGGTGAAGCTCTTGGTCATCGAAGCGATCCGGAACACCGAGCCGGCGTCGGGCAGCCGGTCCTCGCCGTCGCGGATCGTCCCCGCGCCACCGGCGTGGACGAGCTCGCCGTCTCGGATGACGCCCCACGCGACCCCGGGAACCCGGGACTCGCGCTGGACGCGGGCGAACCGCTGGTCGACATCAGGGAAGAGATCGGGGAGGTGTGGCATCGGGAGATGATGCCCGAGTCGCCCCGACCGACGCGTCGCGACATACCCTTTGCCCATGCCCCGCAAGCGCGTCGCTCGAGCAGCCTGGCCGCGTCCGGCCAAGGTTGCGTTCATCGGCTCCCACGGCATCCGCAAGACCTCGGCCCTGCTGGCCTTCGCCGCCGAGGCCCAGCGTGCGGGCCGGTCGGTCGAGCTCGGCCGGGAGGTCGTCCGCGACAACCCGCTCGGGATCAACGAGGGAGCGACTGGCGAGGCGCAGCTGTGGGTGCTGGTGTCGCAGATCCGCCAGGAGCTCGAGCTCGCACGCAAGGCGGACATCCTGGCCACCGACCGCGGCGTCATGGACAACTTCGCCTACTACCTGCGGTCGTGCGGTGGCGAGGACCGCTATGCGGTGGAGCCCCTGGTACGCCGCTGGTCGGAGACCTATGACCTGGTGGTCCGCCTGCTGCCGGATGTCGCGCTCCAGGCCGACGGCGTGCGGTCGACGAGCGATGCCTTCCGGGACGAGGTGGAGGCGATCCTGGATCGTGTGCTGCCGGCGCTGTTGCCCGCCGGCCGCCCGGTAACCTTGCGCGCCTCGGAGGTCACCAGCCGGTTCGACTGGTTCGCGATCCTGGAACGACTCGCGTCCGAGATCGGCGCGACCGTGTCGCCCCCGGATCTGTGGCGGTAGCGTTCGGCGATTGCCACCATCGCGCCGCCGATCCCACCGCTGCGCGTGGCCCGATGGATGAGCATCCGATCTCCGCCTCCACTACCGGGACGCCCGTGGGGCCGCATCGCGTCGTTCCGCATGGCCGCAAGGACCACGACAGGGTCATGTCGCCCGAAGCGTCGGTCATTTCGACCGGTCCTATCCGGAAGACGGGCCTGCGCGTGCCGTGGCGGTGGCGGGCCCCCGGTCCGGGCCACTCTCCGCGGGCGACGCCCGCTCATGAGCGGCTCTCAGGGATCCGACAGAGGACTCTCAGAATCCCGAAAGGAAGGACGCCTACGCTCGCGGCACATCGCAACAAGACGCGAGAGTCGATGTCGTCCGCTACGCGGTCCGATGGGAGCCGCGCGAGAACGACCTAGCGACGCGGAACGCGCGCTGCGAGCGCCCGGGCACCGATTGCCTTCCGGGCACCCCCTGCTGCTGCGCGCCGCGTGATCGGAGTGACGCATGCGCATCCTCAGCGCGCGCCTGGAGCGGCGCGCCGAACCTGGCCGGTCTTCCAGCAGGCCATCGTCCACCCGCCGGCGGCGTGCGCTGCTGCCGTCCTTCATCGTCGCGGCGGCGCTGGTGGCCGCAGCCTGCGGATCGAGCCCGTCGGCGACGTCGGGTCCCTCGTCGGCCTCGGTATCCGCAGCATCGCCGTCCGCCGTGCCGTCTGCGACGGTCGCCCCGCTCGCCAGCGCCACCCCCGCGTCCGGCCCGTCGGCGAACGGCAACGGCGCGCTCGAGCAGCTCCAGCAGGACTACGAGTCGGTGGTGCAGCGCGTGTCCCCGTCCGTGGTCGTGATCGAAACCCCGGTCGGGCTGGGTTCCGGGATCGTGTTCGACGCGAACGGCGACATCGTGACCAACGCGCACGTCGTGGGCGGCTCGAGCACGTTCACGGTCACCCTCGCTGACGGGCGGCAGTTCCAGGGCAAGCTGGTTGGTACGTTCGCAGCCAACGACATCGCGGTGATCAAGATCGATGCCCCCAACCTGCAGCCGGCCACGTTCGCCGACTCGTCCAAGCTCGTCGTGGGTGAGATCGTGGTGGCGGTCGGCAACCCGCTCGGCCTCCAGACCAGCGTCACCCAGGGGATCGTGAGCGCCCTCGGGCGGACCGTGACCGAGCCCGGTGGCGTGACGCTGCCCGGCACGATCCAGACCAGCGCCGCGATCAATCCCGGCAACAGCGGTGGTGCCCTGGTCGACGTCAATGGCGACGTCGTCGGCATCCCCACCCTCGCGGCCGTCGACCAGCAGATCGGTGGCTCGGCACCCGGGATCGGGTTCGCGATCCCCAGCAACGACGCCCGGGACTTCGCCAACCAGCTGATCACCAGCGGGCACGTCACGAACTCCCATCGCGCCTACCTCGGGATCCGCTCAGCCAACGTCATCGGCGCCCAGGGCGTGCTCGTGTACGCGGTCCAGTCCGGGGGCCCCGCGGACAAGGCCGGCATCACGGCGCAAGAGCTGATCGTGTCGATCGACGGCAAGCCGACCCCTGACAGCAACACGTTGTCGGTTGTGCTGACGGGCCTCAATCCCGGGCAGACGGTGCCGGTGGTCGTCGAGAAGGCGAACGGGACCCAGTCCACGGTCCAGGTGACCCTCGGTCAGATCCCCGGCTGACCGTCCGGTCGCGGCTCTGATCGTCGAGCGAGCGGTCCGGGCGGCGGCATCTGGTGCGGCCGGTCACCAGCGACACCAGGCAACAAGCGGCGGCTCCGCCCGCGAGGCGAGGCCGCCGCTGAGTGCCGCCGCTGGGTCTCGTTACCGAGCTACCGAGCCAACGTGCTGACGCCGGCCCACGACTGGAGAGATGCAACCAGCCGCTCCCGGCGGCTCGGGTGCGCCGATCGATGCGCCGCCGATCGATGCGCCGCCGATCGATGCGCCGCCGGTGCTTCCATCGCGGCCCGATACTGCGTCTCGTCCCTGGCCATCGTGTCGGCTGTGTCTCGGTGCCATTGCCTTTCGAGCTCGAACGCCATGCCCGGCATCATCGCTTGGCCCTCCACCATTCCTGAGGACGGTCCACGTCCCTTGAATTGAAGACTCGTTTGGTAAAGACTCTTGATCTGAAGTGACCTGACTCTAGCGGACGAGTCGTTTGATGTCAAGCCATTTGGACTAAAGTCGCTTGACATCGAGAAGCAGGTAGGCCGATACTCGCTCCATGGCCCGCGCACGAAAGCCGGACGCAGCCCGATCGGAGGGCGGCGGACCGGACGAGCTAGACCCCGATCTACCTGATTCGCTCGACCGGATGCTCGTGGTGTGGGCCCGCGAGATTCCGGCGCTCGACCCCCTCACCGAGGGGATCGTCGAGCGGCTCGGGATCCTGTCCCACGAGTTCGACGCGTCGCTGGACGACACGCTCAGCTCGTTCGACCTCGATCGTCGCTCCTACCATCTGCTCGGCCAGCTTCGCGCCGTGGGGGCTCCCTATCGACGGACTCCTGGCCAGCTGGCCCGGGGGCTACGGCTCTCGAGCGGAGCGATGACCAACCGTCTCGACCGGATGGAGACAGCGGGGTTGATCCGGCGATTGCCGGATCCGAACGACCGGCGAGGGGCGCTCGTCGAGCCGACCGAACACGGGCATGCCGTGTGGAACCGCGCCGTGGACGTGCAGGCCCAGCGCGAGGCGCTGTTCGCCTCGGTGCTCGACCAGGACGAGCGCGCCGAGCTGCACCGGCTGCTTCGGCGCCTGATGCGCGCCTTCCCCAAGGATCGCCACGCTGCGAAGTTCGCCGCAGACGACGAAGGCAAGGCAGCCACAGCCGGCTGATCCGCTCGGTGCTCTCCGGAGCCGGGCGATCCGGTCTCGTGGAGCCGCCCTGGTCCGCATGCCCCTTGGCGAACCGGCTGGACGGGGACCTACTCCTCCCCGCCCTTGTGCTCGGTCGGCTTCTGCCTCGGATAGTGGGCCACGACGTACTTCGCCATCGCGTTGGCGCCGGCGAACACGATGCGGATCTGCTCTGCCATCCCCCGCCAGTCCACCGTCTGGTCCGGCGTCTCGAGGATCTTTCGGACGTCCGCGCCGAGCGCGTCGCGCAGAGCCGGCTGGCCGCCGATGAAGACCTCTCGGTCGCTGAGGTACTGCTTGCTCAGCTCGCGGAGATGCCGCTGCCAGTAGGGCGTGTCCGAGGCGAGCTTCTCCTCGATCAGGGCCCGCTCAGCCGGATCGCTGGTCTGGGCGAGCAGCTTGACGTCAGCCACCAGGGCCTTGGCCTCGATGCCGGCGGCGGTCGTGCACACGTCGATGAACGAGGTCGCGGCGTCGCGGACGTTCGTCTCCTCACACCACTCGATCATCGCCGCGGCACCCTTGAGCGCCTCGACCTCGCCCGCGACTACGACCATGGTTCCCGCGATCATGCCCGCGCCCCCGGCGGCCATCGACGCGCTGCCCTCGCCGCTCGCGGCGACGCTGCCCTTCATGGCGACGTCGGCCAGCATGCCGGCGCCGGTGATCGCCGCCTCCTCGAGCGCTTCACCCCACTTCCGATGGATCAGCGCGTTGATGATCTTGACCGCGCTGACCGCGATCCCGATCACCTTGGCCACATCCTCGACCTTCTCGACCAGCTCGAGCTTTCCCTCGGCCCAGTCGGCGAGCTTGCCCCAGCGTGCCACGGCGCCGGCGTCACCCGCCTCCCGGGCCAGGTCGAGCGCCTTGTCCGCGTAGTCGCGCAGGACGGTGCAGCCGACCTTGATGAATGCGTTGCGCAGGGCGAGCGTCTTCTCGGTGACCTCGGCCAGCGTGACCGTCTTGTCGAGAACGTCCCCCTCCCGGAACTCTTGATAGGCCTTGAGGATCTCGCGCGGGTTCCGGACCAGCTCGATGACCGCCGTGCCGAGCTTGTCGCGGAACCGCGGGTCCTCGGCGAGAACGATGTCGAGCAGCTTCTTGCCGGTCAGCTCCTCGGCCTTCTCGGCAAGCTTGTTGACCTCCTCGAACTCCTCGCCCACCTCCTTGAGCCGCTGCTCCTGGAACGCCTGGTCGGGAGCCTGAAGGTGGGTCTCGACGACCGCCTCCCGATGCCCTGCGGCGTACACCCCGCCTACGAACAGCTTCTTGTCGAGGACCTCGAGCCCGCTGCGAAGCTTGTCGATGTCGTCGCCCCAGTGGAGGGTCGCCCGATCGTTGGGATCGACGAGGAACGTCTTCATGCGCCGCAGCTCCAGCCGGAGCCTGGGATGGACCGAGCGCCACGTCGCCAGCGCGTTCGTCGCCGAGCCCGGATCCTCGTCGCGGGCGAGCAGGAATGCCCGCTGGAGATCGGTCAGCAGACGCCGGTGCCGGGACGTGAGGTGGGAGCCGAACGACACGGCGTTGATCTCGTTTCGCTGCTTCTGGTTGATGTCAGCGATGTTGAGCGGCACGACCGCGTCGGTCTTGTCGATGCCCGCCTGCTTGATCGCCCACAGCAGCTGGTTCATGCCGTCGTACAGCTCGCCGTAGTCCTCGTCGGTCTCGACCTGCGACGGACCGCGAGGCTTCACCCTGACGACATACTCGCTGATCGCCGCCAGGTTCTGGCGAACGGTCGCGAGGACGTCGGCGCTGAGGCCCAGGTGCGTGGCCCGATCGATCTCGTTGCCCAGCCTGGCCGCCAGCGCAGGCCAGCGAGTCCTGGCGGCACGACGGGCGTCGGGCTCGGAGCCTTTGGCCTCGATCAACGCCTTTCGCATCCGCAGCAGGAGGTAGCGGTGCGAGCGGCTGAGGTCCTTCCCGAAGCGCACGCCGCCGAGATGCACGCGACCCTTCCCGACGGCGGCACCCGCGAGATCCTCGAACCCGTTGATCAGGTCGACGTAGTCGTTGCGGAGGTTGGACGGAGGGGCCGCCTTTGCGGCCGCGTGCGCTGCGGGTGCTCGTTGCAGCGAGCGCGTTGCCCGATGCGTCGCGACGGCCGACCCGACGGGCCGTGCCGCGACGCCCGGGCGGCGAGCCCGGCCGGACCGTTCCCGCTCGAGCGATGCGACAACGGCTCGGTTGCCGGCAGCGCGCTGAAGCGCCAGCACGTCCTGCGGCCTGGCCGCGCTCCCACGTTCGACCGCGCGGGCCGCCTCCCCATCCGGTGTCGCCTCGCGAACGTCGGCCGTGTCCGCCCTGGAAGCCGATCCGCCGGCCCGGCCGTCGCCCGACCGTCTGGCGCGAGTCCGTGCGTGCTCGACCACGTCAGGCACGCACGGGGCGCTTGATCCACGAACCCATGATGAGATCGTCGGTCAGGGGGGCCGCCCGGCGCTGAGCCCGGCGGGGCCGACGATCGGGCACGCAGCGGTGCCTCACCGGGCAGATCGCAGGGTCGCAGGCCGAGGACGCACGGCGGGGGTGCGAAGCGACTCACGCATCGCCGTCTGCTTCGCCTCACGATGCTGCCGGCGCCGACATCCGAAAGGAAGCACTGGAAGCCCGGAGCGTCGTGGTCCGACGCTGAGGGATTCGGATCAGGTGGGGTCCTCGAGCGCGATCCGTATCCGCTTGTTGATCCGGCCCTTGGACTCGTAGCCCGTAACACGAATCTGCCCGACTTCCCGGGTGTTCGCGACGTGCGTGCCCCCGTCAGCTTGCAGGTCAAGCCCGACGATTTCTATGGTCCGAATCTGCTCGATCCCCGGGGGCAGGAGGTTGACCTTTGTCCGGATGAGGTCGGGGATCGCGAAGGCCTCGGCGCGGGGCAGCACGTTGACCCTCACCTCGCGGGCGGCCCGAAGCTCCTCGTTGACCTTGGCCTCGATCTCGCTCACGAGATCGCCGGACATGCGCTCGAACTCGAAGTCCATGCGCCCGGCTCCCGGCTCCATGTTGCCGCCCGTCACGAGCGCTCCGTGGTCACGCCACACGACGCCACACAGTGCGTGCAGCGCGGTGTGGGTCCGCATCAGGGTGAACCGGCGTGCCCATTCGACGTCGACGTGGACCCGGTCGCCCGGCTTCGGCAGCTCGCCGTCCGGTGACGGCTCGAGCTCGTGGACCAGCTCGCCGCCCATCCGTCGCGCGGACCGGATGGTCCACGACCGGCCGTCATCAGCGCGCAGGACGACGCCCCGGTCCGAGGGCTGCCCGCCGCCGCCGGGGTACAGCACGGTGCTGTCGAGCACAAGCATCGGTGGGCCGTCCGCGGTCGACACCTCCAGCACGCGTGCGTCGACGGCCTGCGCGTAGGAATCGCGGGAGAAGACCTCATCGACCCGGCTCGTCATCAGCCTCGATCCCGTCCGCTCGGCCGAGCGGGCGTCAGTTCCCCACCGTGAGGGTGCCGGTCATGCTGGGGTGCACCGAGCAGGTGAACGTGTAGGTACCGGGCTGCAGGGCGGGCACCTGGTAGTCGGCCTGAGCGGGCCCGGTGATGATGTCACCCTTGAACACCTCGGCCCCCGAGGCGTCCTTGATGGCCACGTTGTGGGGCACGCCCGGGTCCTTGTTGTCGAAGTGGATCGTGAACGCCGTCCCGGCCGGCGCCGAGATCTGCGACTGCTCGTAGGCGATGTTGAGGGCGGACACCTGGACGACGGTGCCGTTGCCTCCACCTCCACCACCGGGAACCTCGGTGGGTGTCTCGACCGAGGGCGCGGCGGAAGGGGCGACGGACGGCGCAGCCGACGCCCCGCCGGACGGCGCGGCCTGCGATGCCGGGGGCTCGGTGGGCGGTGCGTACGTCCAGCCGGGCGCCGCGGACGCCGTGCAGGCAACGGCGGTCAGGGCGACGAACACCATGGACAGGACGATCAAGGGGCGGCGCATCAAGACCTCGGATGGCAGCAACGCGGAACGTGGCGATGCTAGCGAACGCTGGCACATCCTGCGCTCGAGGCCCGCATCAGGCGACTCACGGCCAATCCCAAAGACTATTTTGCAAAACAGACTATGCAAAATGATCTTTGTGGTCTATCCTCCGGCCCATGAACGAGCGGCCCCCCTCCAACGCGACACCCCCTGACCCCCGCCCCGGCGATCCGGGCACGGCCTTCGATCCGAGGCGGGACGATGTGGTCACGCCGGACGCCCGGTCCCTCCGTGGGCTGGCCCACCCGCTGCGCCTGCAGCTGCTGGGCTTGCTGCGGGTCGACGGGCCGGCGACTGCAACCCAGCTCGCCGTGCGCACCGGGCAGTCCAGCGGCGCGACCAGCTACCACCTCCGGCAACTCTCCGCGTATGGCTTCGTGCTCGAGGACGCCCAGCGCACCACGGGCCGTCGTGAGCGGTACTGGCGAGCTGCGCACCGGACGACGATGTTCGACCAGTCACCGGACGCGGATGAGGAGAGCCAGGCGCTGGGCGAGGAGTACCTGCGGATCGTCGCCGACGCCAATGCGCGCCGCGTCCAGTCGTCGATCAGCGGGCTGGCCACGATCGAGGACGACCTCGGTCCCGGGTGGCGGGACGGTTTCACGATGAGCGACCTGATGCTGCGGCTGACCCTGCCCGAGGCTCGCGTGTTGATCGCCGAGCTCGAGGCCGTGGCCGTGCGCTATCGCCGCGAGGACCCGGACGATCGGGCTGCCGACCCGCCCGACGCGCAGCGCGTGGTGCTGCAGTTCCAGGTCCTGCCTGCGGCGTCCGGAGTCGCTCCCGTTCCGGGCCCTGCCGAAGAGCACGCTGATGCATGACACCGCCCTGGATCAGGTGCCGTCCCCGTCCCGCCGGGGGCTGGCCGGCCTGCTGACGGCCAACTTCGTGTCCATCCTCGGAACCCGGATGTCGATGCTGGCCCTGCCGTGGTTCATGCTCGTCACGACGGGCAGCGCCGGCGAGACCGGGCTGGTCGTGTTTGCCGAGATGGTGCCCTACGTGCTGGTCCAGGCCCTCGGCGGCCCCATCGTGGACCGCCTCGGGACCTGGAGGGCGTCGATCGTTACCGACGTCATCGCGGCCGTCACCTTCGCGCTGGTGCCCGTGCTGTACCTGACCGACGGGCTGTCGCTGGGAGCCGTGGCGGCCCTGGTCGCCGTGGCCGGCGCCGCCCGAGGAGCGGGAGACACTGCGCGCCATGTCCTGGTTCCCGGCCTGGCCGACGCGGCCGCCACCCCGCTGGAACGGGCCAGCGGCTGGTACGACGGCGTGAGCCGCGCCGCGAGCATGATCGGCGCACCGCTCGGGGGAGTGCTGATCGCCGTGACCTCTGCTCCCGCCGTGGTCGCCGTGGATGCGGCGACGTTCGCCGTGTCCGCGGCGGTTGTTGCCCTTGCCGTGCCACGCGCCGCGCAGCCACGTCCTGCCCCGTCAGGCGACGGCGTCCCGGATGACGAGGGCACCGGCTACCTTGCCTCGCTCCGCGAAGGGTTCGCGCACCTCGCTGCGGACCGGCTGTTGCTCGGGATCGCGTTGATGGTGCTGGTGACCAATCTGCTCGACCAGGCGTTCTCGTCGGTGCTCGCGCCGGTGTGGGCCAACGAGACGACCGGCAGCCCCCTGGTCCTGGGACTCATGGGCGCCGCCATGGGCGTGGGAGCGCTGATCGGCAATGGGTCGACGGCCTGGCTCGGACCCCGGCTGCCACGAAGACGAGCCTACGCATGGGGATTCCTCCTGGCCGGCGGCCCTCGGTTCTTCGTGCTCGCCGCGGCTTCGTCCGTCTCGCCGGTGCTGGCGATGACCTTCGTGGCCGGGTTCGGTGCCGGGGGGATCAACCCGATCCTGAGCGCCGTGGAGTACGAGCGCGTGCCCCGCCATCTGCAGACCCGCGTGCTCGGCGCGCTCGGCGCGACCGCATGGGCGGGGATCCCGTTCGGAGCGCTCCTCGGCGGGGTGCTGGTGGACGGCCTCGGGCTGCAGGGCGCGCTCGCCCTTGCCGGCGCGGTGTACCTCGTGACGACGCTCGCCCCGTTCGTGTTCCCCGTGTGGCACGAGATGGACCGGGCCCCTTCGCCGGACAGCCCCGAGGTCGCGGTCGAGACGGTGTCGGATTGCGGGCCCGAGGCGGCCGAGGTCACGACGACGGCCGCCTAGAAGGCCCGGCAGACGGAGGATCGCGACCGGGCATCCGCCGGTCAGGAGATCGGGCGTCCCTCCATCATCGGCCCAACGTGCCGGTCCGGCCCTCCTCGAGACCCAGCCGGATCGCCACCGCGGCGGCCTCCACCCGGCCGGATACGCCCAGCTTGGCCAGGATGTTGCCGACGTGGACGCCGACGGTCTTCTGGCTGATGAACAGCCGGTCGCCGATCTCCCGGTTGGTCCGACCGCGAGCGATCAACGCCAGCACCTCGAGCTCCCTGCGGGACAGACCGAACGTGTCGCCGCCCGCGGCGGCGCGCGAGGCTGGCCGCCCGGCGAGCACCGGAGCCACCTCGGCGACCGGCCCGGGCGCGACCTCCGCCCGCTGGTCGGTGCGGGCGACTGCCGGGCGGGCGAGCAGCTCGTCCACCTCGGGCGGCAGCTGGATCAGCGCACGATGCCCGAGCTCGCGCAGCTCACGCAGGAGCGGCCGAGCACCGAGCCGCATCGCGAGGGCGACCGCGTCCATCAGGGGCTCCCGAGCATCCACCCGGACGACGCGCGCGTCCGTCCGGGCCCTGGTCCCCGGCCCGCCACCCGCCGCCGCCGCGCCCATGATTGCCTCGGCCTGCCGCCAGCGCGCCTTCGCCTCCCGGTACGGGTCCCCGATGTCGTGCCATCGGGCCGCCAGCTCCGCCCAGCGCGCGGGATCGTCCCGTCCGTGGAGGCGCGCGTTGAACGCTCGAGCGGTCGCGAGGCTCGCCTCGGGCTCGCCCCGCCGCGTGCCGTCGCCCTCGGCACGCGCCCTGGCGACGGTCGTCTCCGCCTCGGAGAGGATCCGACCCGCTCGCTCCCGGGATGCCGCGACGTCCCCGATCCGGCGCCGCTCGAGCGCCTCGGCGACGATCGCCGATTCGACCTCGAGCGCGGTGGCTGCCATCCGGGCGACGAGGACCCAGTCCTCTGTGCCCCGCAGGCGTGCCCAGCCTCGCTCGGCCGCGCGGCGAGCGTCGGCGAGGTCGCCACTCCACATCGCGTACGAGGCGGTCGCCTGCCAGGCGGGGACGGCAAACTGCAGATCCCCGCCGGTCTCGAGCTCGACCAGGATGCGGCCAAGCAGGCGCCCGGCCTCCTCTCCCGACTCGGACTCGATCTCGACGATCACGAGGTTGAGGATCGCGTTGACGAACGGGATGCCCGCCGGGCTCCAGTCCAGCGCCCGCAGGCTGAGCTCGCGCGCCTCCGACCACCGACCGACGTCCACCAGAACGCCGGCCACGTTCCCGGCCAGCAGGTTCCCGTACACGGCATCGAGATCCATGTCCCGCGCCTCGGCCATGCCCTGGAACGCCTGGTCGACCGCCTCGCGAGATCGACCCAGCTGCTCCAGCACGACGGCCATGTTCGCCCCTGCCCGCCACCACTCCTCGACCAGACCCAGCGCCTTCGAGCGCTGGAGGGCCGCTTCCAGCAGCGGGACCGCCGTCTCCGGCTCGTCGCCCCAGCCGCGGACGACGGCCAGCGTGGTCGTCGCGTGGATGGCCTCGGGCTCGGCCTCGGCTCCCATGCGGCGGGCGATTTCGAGCGCCTCCGTCGCCGCGCGCTCGGCATCGGCGAACGCCCCGGCGATCATTCGCTCCTGGGCGAGGAGCGCGAGGATGCGCGCGCGCCAGATCGACGAGCCGGCGGGAACCGTGTCCGCGGCGCGCCGGAGCGCCCGGGTGGCGCCGGTCGCGTCGCCGGCCGCCAGGCGGTACCGGCCGAGCTGTGCCTCGAGCACCGCGTGGGCCATCCGTGCGCGATGGTCGACCAACGCGCTCAGGGCGTTCTCCGCGTAGGCCACGGCCCGGGTCGGTCGCATGGCCGCATGTGCGGCCTGTGCCGCAAGCTGAGCGATCACGTCGGGATCGTCGGTCGACGCGAGCCGCCGCGATGGGCCGCCTTCTCCATGCGACGTACCGGCCGCTTCTGCCGACACCGATCCGATCGGGACGCTCACGGCCACTGGGGCGTCCGATGCCGCGGTGGCGGCCGGGCCGGGCGATGAGGTCGATGAAGGCGAGAAGGTCGACGCTGCCTCGGCGACAAGGGGTGAAGGGGGAGCCGGCAGGTCGAGCCCGAGCTCGAACGCGGCGAGGGCGTCCAGTGGCGCCTCGAGGCGCAGCGCGAGCCGGCCAGCCTCCATCGCGGCTCTGCGGGCCTCGGTCAGGCGATGGGCCGTCCGCCAGTGAACGGCGGCAACCATGGGCACGTCCTCGAACGCCTCCGCCGCGGCGGCGCGGTAGCTGAGGCTCGCCCCCGGGAGCAGATCGGCCAGGATCGCGCGCGCAACCAGCTCATGGCGGACCTCGATCCGCCCGTCCGGCTCACCGCGGATGAACCCGTGCTCGATCGCTTCGGCCAGCCCTCCGGTGACATCCCCGGCGAGCCCGCCACTTGCGCGACGCGGCGAGGAGCCGGCGGGCGACGGATCGTCCCCGCCAGGAAGGGCGTTCGCCGGCGGGACACCGATGGCCGCGGCGGCTCGCAGGAGGCGCCCACGATCCATCGGGCGCTCTGCCGCGGCCAGCAGCCGCAGCACGTGCCGACAGTCCGCGGATCGCCGGGCCAGCCGTGCCGCGACCAGATCCGCGAGCGTGCCAGTCAGGGCGGTACTGCGCAGCTCGCGGCGGGCGGCGACGAGCTCCTCGACCACGAGCGGCGAACCGGCCGATCGCTCGGCCACCAGGACCACGATCGACGCTGACGGCCGCTCGCCCTCGATACCCTCGATCAGGCCCGCTATCTCGCGTCTGGTGAGGGGTCCCAGGTCGATCCGTGTCGGTGGCCGGAGGCCCGCCTCGATGATCGCAAGGTTCTCGCGCAACGGGTGCTCGCGGGTCAACCGATCGGTCTGATAGCTGACGACCAGACAGATGCGCTCGGAGCGCGCGATCCGGGCGACAAAGGTGGCGAACGAGCGGGTGGCCGCATCGGCAACGTGCAGGTCCTCGAGCGCGAGCAGGATCGGTCGCTCCGCGGCGACCCGGCCGAGCCATCGCAACAGCGCCTCCAGGGCCCTCGGCTGCCGGCGCTCCGGGTCCGCGAGCTCGCTGGCGCGTTGCCCGGATACGTCCGCAGCGATCTCGGTCATGCCCGGCAGCCCGAGCAGGATCGGCCGCGCATCGTGTGCCAGCAGCCCGCGCACCTCGTCGCGTGGTCGGGACGCGATGAGCGGCGCCAGAGCCTCGAGCACCGCAGCCCACGGGGGATCCACCGGGCCGGTGGCGCGGCCGCGGAGCACGAGCGGGGCAGCGGGCCCTCGAGCCGAGATCCGCTCGAGCGCCTCGTCCAGGAAGCGACCGACCCCGAGGCCCGCATCGCCAGCGATCGCGACGGTCGTCGCCGTACCGCCCGCTGCCGAGTCGAGGGCGGCCTCGACCCGTGCGAGCTCGGGCTCGCGACCAATGAAGCGGCGGCTCACCACCCTGCTGGGCATCGATCGCATTGTAGAGATGGCCGCGACCGCCACGAGCGCGCGATCCGGCCCGTAGCATCGAGCCTCGCGCCGGTGAGGACGGGTACGCTGGGCCCGTGCAGCCCCGACGTCAGCCTCATCCTGCCAACGAGCTCAACGAGCTGTCCGGCGAAGAGTGGCTGTACTTCACCAAGTCGGTCTGGACGACCGCGTACCCCTCCGAGCTCGGGCACGATCGGCGCCGGGCTCACGGCGCGAACAAGCCGCCGCGGTTGATGGCCCGGCTGATCGAGTTCTTCACACGCACCGGGGGGCTCGTGCTCGATCCGTTCGCGGGCGTCGGTGGGACGCTCCTGGGGGCGGCGATCGCCCGAGGACCTCGGCGGGCGATCGGGATCGAGCTCGACGCCCGCTGGGCCAGGGTGTTCGCGGACACGGTGACCGCGCTGCGGGCCGAGCGCGACGGCCTGGGCCCCGAGCTGGCCGATCTCGGCGCCGCGGACCCGGGCGGTCCGCGCACCTTCGATCCATCGGCGCTCGAGCTGCGGCTGGGGGATGCACGCGCGCTCTTGCCTGCGATCCCGGAGGCCTCGGTCGACTTCGTGGCAACCGACCCTCCCTACAACGTCCAGCTCCCGATGACCATGGCCGGCGGCCGGCTGGCCAGGACGCACGCCAATCGCCGCACCGACTACGCGATGGTGTCCGAGCTCGAGGGCGATCTGGCCAACCTGCCCGACTACGCGGCGTATCTCGACGCGATGGGCGGCGTCCTGGGCGAGCTCCGGCGCGTCCTCCGTCCGGGTCGCTACGCGGTCCTGATCGTGCGCGACGCGTACCAGGGCGGTCGGTACCTGTTCACCGCGGCCGACCTCGCTGCACGGGCGGACCAGGCGGGCCTGGTTCCCAAGGGCGACATCGCGTGGTACCAGGCGGGGACGAGGCTTCGGCCCTACGGCTATCCGCGCTCGTTCGTGCCCAACATCACCCACCAGCACATCCTGGTGCTGCGCAAGGCGCCGGAGGCTCCGCGGTCGGGATCGACCGCCGGGCGGGTGGCCAGGGCTCAGCGCGGTGCCGGGCCCCGCGGGAACTAGTTGGCCTCGCCGAACTGCTGCCTGCGCTCGGTATAGGCGCGCAGCACGTCCTCGAACCCGCCTGGGCCCGGACCGTCGTCGCCCGACGTCCAGCTGCCGCGACTGGCCGTCGAGGCGTCGATGACCACATCGCCCAGGGTCATCTTGTGGAGCCAGCCCTCCTGGCCGTTGGGACACAGCACGCGCCAGTAGGTACCGCGCTTCTCCATGAGCACGACCTCGTCGCCCTCGTCGAGGACCCCGATCTCGATGCCCTTGACCTCGTCCGGGGTGTCGAGCAGGCTGACCAGGCGGTAGCGAATGAACCGCCGCTCCATGCCGTCGACCGCGGCGCCGACATCCCCCTCGAACGAGAGCCGGACGTCGCTCGACACGCTTCTAAGCGGGTCGGCCTTGCGGGCCTGCATGAGGGATGGGCGCCGCCAGCGGGGCAGGTTCGAATCGACGTCCGGGTCCGCTGCCACCACGCCCATGGCTGCCCGGACGGCCTGCTTGGCATCCGCGGCGCGGGGCATCACGATGGACTCGGACCCTGCGAGCCGGGCGTTGGGCACGATGCCGCTGCCGGTGGCCGAGGCCGCAGCGAGCACGTCATCGGGCGCCGTGGGCAGCTCGTCGCGACGGCGCTTGCCGAACATCAGGAAGGCCATCAGCATCGTCACGCCGCCCGTGGTCACGACCGCCGTCGGCATCACGCCAGCCAGCACGGACAGGATCGAAGCAGGGCCGCTGAGGCTGCTGGCTGAGCTGTCGCCGAACGGGCCATGTGCGCCGCCACCCGATCCTCCGCCACTACCGACGCTCCCACCGGGCCCACCCTGACCACCGCCCGTCGAACCGGGATCGCCCGGGAGAACGGCACCGGTGAGCGGGCCAGGGCTGGATGACGGTGCCGCGCTGGCGGCCATGGCGCCGCTGCCATCCGGGGACGGAGTGACAAGGGCCGGTACCGTCAATCCCGGCGAGGTCCCCGGCTCCAGGACGCCGTGAGGCAGCGGTGAGACCGTGGGTTGCGGCGTGTCCGCCGGCGTCGGCCGCGGGGTCGGTTTCGGGGTGGGCGCAGGCGTGGACTTCGGTGCCGAGGTGGAGGTCGGCTTCGGGGTCGGCTTCGGGGTCGGTGCCGGTGTCGGGGTGGGCTTTGGGGTGGGCTTTGGGGTGGGCTTTGGGGTGGGCTTTGGGGTGGGCTTTGGGGTGGGCTGCGGCGTGACCGTGATCATCGGACCCGGCAGGGAGTCCTTGAACCGTTCGCGGTCGGAAGCCTCGAAGGCGGTCTTCCAGGTTCCGGCCGGAAGCGTCATGGTGACGGTGTACTGGGCGCCCTTCTTGAGGTCCTCGCTCGACGACGCGAGGTGCATGGCCTTGGTCGTGCCAGCGACCACCACCCGCACGTAGTCGGGCGTGTCCCCGCCCGCGTTTCGATACATGACCGAGAAGGTGATCGGGGTCCGGGTCGTTCCGCCCGACGGCGTGACCTTCGGATCGAACAGGCTGGTCGGTCCGTCGCCGGCGAACGCCGGCAGCACGGTCACGGCGACGAGGAGGGCAGCCGCCACCAGGGCCCGGACCGGGGCGAGACCCGGTCCCGGGGCGATGGCGCGAGCGATGCCCGTGCGAGGACCCAATGCGGTATCCGCCTCCTCGACGCTTCGAACGTGTCGATCCCCGTAGCTCGGAGCATCGGAGCCAGACGGACGGTCCGCAATGGTACTGGGGTCCCGCTCGGGGCGGGACCGGAGGCGGCACCCCACGCGTGGCGAGGACCGCCGGCTCACCGATCGCGATTGCCGGTGCGTTGAGTCGACACTTCCGCGTCCACCGGCGCAGGCGCGTGCGGCGCACCCGGACGGTCGCATCCTCCTACGTAGCCGGATGTAGCCATTCCGGCGAGATCCTGGGTGTCCGATCATCTCCCCATGCAGGTCATAGCCACCAATGCGATCAGGCGCGCGGACCGACTGGCAATCGCGCGGGCCGCGCTGTCCGCCGTTCTCCTGCTGCTCGTCGGCCTCCTCGTCGGCTGGCTGTGCCTGGGCACGCCGCTGATCAGCGCCGTCCAGCCCCAGGGCCGGCCGACCGCGGCTCAGACGACGGTGGGCATCGTCGCCTGGGCGTTCGCGATCGTCGTGCCCGCCGGGCTTCTGCTCATCGGCGTCGCGCGCGTGGCAGCCACGATCGATGCGGTCCTGTCACTCCGTCCCGGCACCGTCGCATCGCGCCTGGCCAAGTCGCTGGGTCCGGACCATCTGGCGGCCAGCAGTTTCGTGCTGCCGGGTGGTCGACGGATCCACGAGCTCGTGCTGGGGCCGTTCGGCATCGCGATCCTGGGTGAGGTTCCCCCCCCGAGCATGAGCCGTCATGTCGGCAGCCGCTGGGAGATCCGCGACGGCCGAGGGCGCTGGATCCCGATCGAGGCACCGACCGACCGGGCCGCCCGCGACGCCGAGCGGGTCCGCGGCTGGCTGACCACCGACGACCGTGACTTCCTCGTCCGCGTATACGCGGCAATCGTCACCGACGACCGGCGCATCCAGCGCACCCCGACGTGCGCGGTCGTGGCTCCCGAGGAACTCGCGGGCTGGATGGCCGCGCTGCCGACCCAGCGGGGGCTCACGCCCGCGCGCATGACGCGACTCGTCGAGCTCATCAGGTCGGTCGCCGCGGCGGGTTGAGCGAACCACGCCGCCGTTGCCGGGCGAGCGCCGTGCAGGGTCGCGGGCGGCACGATCGACTGGTCGTCGCATCGGAGCACCGAACGTGGTAGGGGAGCCAGGACTCGAACCTGGAACCGGCGGGATATAAGCCCGCAGCTCTAACCGATTGAGCTACTCCCCCACGGAGTCATGCCGACGTTGGCTCGCCCGACATCGGCACACCTAGCGTACAGCGGACGGGGCCGATCGGCCGCGGAGTCCCTCGCATGCGCGAGAGTCCGTCGCATGCGCGCCCTGGCGATGTCAGCCGGCGTCCGTCGTGGTGTCCTGCTTGCCTCCACGGACACGACCCGTGATGGCACGCAGGCCCAATGTCGGCCCGCGCCGCTGGTGACGGCCATTCGTGCCAGCCCTCACCAGGTCACCGGACGCCGTGGGATCACCCTGACTCAGGGTCAGCCCCCTGGCGAGCTGGCGCTCCTCTTCGGTCTGCTCGACCTCGAGCGGCAGGTCGTCCGGGTTGACGGGGCGTTCCGTCCGCACAACCGGCTCGACGAGAGGTCGAGCGTACGCCGGCGCTCCGTACAGCTTTGGCAGGGCAACGTGCCCGTGGTCCTCGTTGGCCACACGCATCCTCGATGCAGGCAGCTTCGCTGGCCAGCCAGTGGCCAGTGCCGATGATACCGGGCTGGATAAGTCCCGTTGGCGATAATCGCCGCCTTACAGGATCCACCGCGATCGGCTCGATCGCAACCCCCGGACGTCACTGCTCTGCCCGGCGGGCGACGCTCCGTTGCCCGGGTGCACCGCGTCGACCGGCACCATCACGCTCGTCAGCGGAGCAGCGGCTTGACGATCTCGTGCAGGACGACGAGCACCAGGTACGCGATGGGGACGGCTGCGAACAGCCCCAGCGCCGCGCTCCAGGGCGTGCGCGCAGAACGCCGTCCAGAGCCCGTCGGCAGCGGCACCACCAGCCAGGTCACGAGCGAACCGGCGACGAGCACGACCACCACGTAGGCGGTCACGGCGAGCAGTCGCAGATCACCGCCCGGAAGCGACATGCCGGCGTCGAGCGCGAGGTCGTAGGCGAGGAACAGGGTCCCGAGCACGACGGCCACGCTGAGGCTGCTCGCGACCGCACGGACGACCGGGCGAGGGGCTCGCCGGAGCTGCCGCCAGCGGACCTCGAGCCAGCCACGCCGGCGGACCTCCGGCCGAGCCGGACGCTCCGATGGGTGGAACATTCGATTCGGTCGGCTACCGGATCGGGCTTCCGTCGGCGCCGAGGACCGCGAGCGAGCGCCGCGGTGGCAGCGTCTCCGGGGTGTGGCCGGCCAGCAGCTCGACGGCCTCCGTGAACCGATCGAGCTCGGCTTCCGTCAGCCACCAGCCGACCGAGATTCGGAGCGCATCCAGTGCGGGCAGATCGCGCAGGATCGCGAAGGCCCGGTGCTCCAGCTCGTCCACAGCGGCCCGGGCGGGCCAGCCGTCGATCCGGAATGTCACCAGGGTGGCCATCGACGTCCGCGGGGTCATCAGGGTCACGCCCCGGATCGCAGCCAGATGCTCGGCCGTGGAGGCCGCCAACCGCCCCGCACGCTCGAGCGCCCAGGGCAGCCCGACATACATGGACAGCCAGCCGCAGCTGCGAGCGAACCCGACCAGCGACGGACGGTGGAACCCCGTGGCCTCGAAACGCCGCGCGCCGTGGTGGAGCCTGGGTTCGGCGACATCGAACGTCTCGTAGGACAGGAACCCGGCCGTCGGTGGCGTGACCGACTCGGCCAGCTGTCGCCGGACCCACAGGGCGCCCATGCCCTCCGGGCCCAGGAGCCACTTCTGGGCAGGGACGGCATAGGCATCCACCCCGAGCTCATCGAGCTGGACCGGCATCGCTCCCGCCGACTGCGCGCCGTCGATGACCGAGACGGCGTCAGCGGCACGGGCGAGCTCACCCAGCCGGGCGACCGGAAGCACGGCCCCGGTGGTCCACAGGACATGGCTGACCATGATCGCGCGGGCCGGCCGCTCGAGCGCCCGGGTGAAGGCCTCGATCGTCCGGTCGTCATCGCCGCCGTCGCCGACGTCGACCAACTCCAGCTCGACCCCGGACCGGTCCCGCAGCGCGATCAGCGGCCCGATGCCGCCGGGGTGCTCGTGGTGCGTGGTCAGGATGCGATCGCCCGGGCGCCATGGCAGCGCGCCGACGGCGATGTTGACGCCGTCGGTCGTGGAGTGGGTAAGGGCAACGTCGGCGGGGTCGGCAACGAGAATGGCCGCGACGGCCGCGCGGGCCTCGGCCATCCGCTGCTGCGTCTCGGGCCACAGGTCCGGATGGGCACGACCGACGGCGAGCTCACGCGCGGCCTGCTCGTCCATCGCGCGCTGGGTCTCGGCCGGCAGGGGGCCGGCCGTGCCCGCATTGAGGTAGATCCCGGCGCCCGTCGCGGGCAGGACCTCCCGGACGGCGGCGATCTTCGCCGACTCGGGCATGAACGGGGCGACCACCTCCGTATGATATCGGCGTCGCATGCGCCTGCCCCCGACCTGGCGACTGGTCACCTTGCCACTCATGTTGGAGGCCGATCTGGCTGGCTTCGCCCACCCCGAGCTCCTCGCCTCACCCGAGTGGCTGGGGGAGAACCTCGGTCGCCCGGATCTCCGCGTGCTCGACGTACGATGGCGTCCGGACGGGACATCGGCCACCGTGTATGGCACCGGACACATCCCGGGAGCCGTTCACCTGGAGTGGCGCACGTCGGTCGTCGACGTGCCGGAGGAAGGCGAGACTCCGCTGCTGGCCGCGCCGGAGCACATGGCGGCCGCCATGGCGCACGCCGGTGTGGGCGACGGCACCTCGGCGGTGCTGTACGACGACACGCTCTCATACCTCGCGGCTCGTGTGTGGTGGAGCCTCCGAGCCTACGGCCACGAGTCCGCCCGGATCCTGGAAGGCGGCTTCCCCGGCTGGGTCGACGCCGGCCAGCCGGTGGCCAGCGGCATGGTTGAGGCGCCCGCGGCCGTGTTCACGCCGCGCGCCGTCGTCCGGCAGCGGCTCACGACGACCGACGTCCGGGGCCTGCTGGGAGCGCCCGACGTGCTCCTGGTCGATGCGCGAGGACCCGCCGAGTATCACGGGTTCGAGGGCAACGTGCGGCGCCTCGGTCACATCCCCGGTGCAGTCAACGTTCCCGTTGCCTCGATGCACGTCCCGGGGACGCAGCGCCTTCGCGATGCCGCTGAGCTTCGCTCGCTGCTGCTCAAGGCGAACATCACCCGCGGCCGGCGCCTCGTGTGCTACGACGGGTCCGGCGTCGCGGCGGCCAAGCTGGCGTTCGTGCTCACGTTGCTCGGCCACGACGATGTGGCGGTCTACGACGGCGGCTGGGCCGAATGGGGGGATCGGCTCGACCTGCCGGTGGACCGCTGACCGTCGAGATCAGCCCTCCAACGGCTCCCCCTCGGTCCGCGAGGCGCCGCCCGGAGCTGCGCCTCGATCGAGGCCAGCCCACGGATCGACCTCGCGGTGCGGGGCCAGGATGTGCGCGCGGTGGTGATTGATCGCGACCAGCAACGCCTGCTCGCGCGCCTCACCCATGCGGTCCGACCAGTAGGTCGCGTCGGTGACCGGGAGAAACCGCCCGGTCAGCTCGCGGAGCGCGTCGCGCAGGCTGCCGCCCATCGGCATCAGGTGGATTGTGCCCACCACGTTGAACGGCGGGACGGAGATGATCGCCTGCTCCGGCGACTTGGGAGTCCGCAGCTCCGGCATCGAGGGCACCGGCTCGTTGGCGACCGCGAACAGCACAGCCTCGAGGTTGACCTGCGCGTAGTCCGAGCGAATCGGCTGTCCACGACCACCAAACTCCTCGACCGTGACGTCCTCGAGGATCAGGAACGGCTCGTCGCCCTGATTGAGGATGTCGGTCACCCGATGCTGCCGGGTACGAACGGAGCCGCGCGTGATCAGCGCGTCCGTGTACAGGACCAGTTCCTTCTGACCGCCTTCATATGCTTCGAACATCCGGATCCTCCGTGCAGGGCGCCCCCCGGAGCGCGCGTGCGCGTACCGCACAGGATACGTGTCCGCGTGCCACCTCGATACCCAAACGGGATCGCGAACGGTCGACCGGGGTCCTAGCGGCGGGCGCTCGCGGCCACGAGGTGCTCTGCGCCCTGCTGCAGACCCTCGTACAGCCGGGCGACGGCAGCGAGCGTGTCGATCTCGGCCGCCGGCTTGTCCGTGCGCAGCCTGGCGATGCGCGGAAACCGCAGCGCGTAGCCCGACTTGTGGCGGGTCGACCGCATGATCACGTCGAACGCAACCTCGATCACGATGGACGGCTCGACGACCCGGTACCGGCCGAACGACCGGACCGTGTGCGCCTCGAACCAGCGGGTCATGTCCGCGATCTCCGCGTCGGTGAGCCCGCTGTACGCCTTGCCGATCGTCACCGGCTCGCCGGTGGCATCGTCGCGGACCGCGAACGTGTAGTCGGACAGGACACCGTGGCGCTTGCCATGCCCCATCTCGACGCCGACCACCACGCAGTCGAGCGTCGCCAGCGCCTTCTTCATCTTGAGCCAGCCCAGCCCGCGCCGGCCGGGCGTGTAGAGGCTGTCCGGGTCCTTGACCATCAGCCCCTCGTTGCGCCGAGCCCGGGCATCGGTGAACTCGGCCTCAAGGCGTTCGACCGAGCCAACCGTCGCGAGGCGACTGAGCGCGAACCGCCCGCCGTCGGCGGCCAGCGGCAGCCGGAGCGTCTCGAGCCTCCGGCGCCGCTCGGTCAGCGGTGTCTCGAGCAGCGGCGCGACGACACCATCCGCGTCGCGGTCCAACCCCAGGGCGTCCCAGGCCACGAAGATCACCGGAACCTTGGACCGGATGGCCGCGGACGGGTTCTTCCGCCCGAGCCGGGACTGGAGCTGGAGGAACGGCAGCACGATGCCGTCCTTCCAGGCCAGGATCTCGCCGTCCAGGATCCCGGCCCACGGCAGGTCACGGGCGCCGCCGATCACCTCGGGGAACTGGCCGCTGATGTCGTGGAGGTCGCGCGAGTAGAGCCGCACGTCCGACCCGGTCCGATGGAGCTGGGCACGGATGCCGTCGTACTTGTCCTCGACCCAGACCGTCGGACCCAGCCGGGCGATGATCTCGGCCGCATCCTCGGCCGGTGAGGCGAGCATGAACCTGAGCGGGTGGAACAGCGCCAGGGCCGCCTCGGCCAGCCGGTCCTCACTTGCCAGCCGCGCGGTCCGGCCGACGTCGCCGGTGAGCATGCCGGCCCGCTTGACGGCCGCGAGCGGCCGATCGAACGCCTTGGCGATCGCCGCCTCCAGCAGACCTTCGCGGAGACCGATCCGGAGCTCGCCCGACAGGACCTTCACGATGCCCACAGCGGTCGCCGGCGACGACCGGGTCAGCAGCGATTCGAGCAGCTCGCTCTTCGCGGCCGCTCCGGACGCCGCCTCGATGGCCTCGAAGGCCGCGCGAACGTCGGTCAGGGAGGGCTCGTCGGCCGGAGGCGGCGCGTGCCCGGCCTCGGCCAGCATCTCCCCGACCGCCGTGGCCACATCCGACGAGCGGTCGTAGGCACGCCGGAGCGCCTCGGGGTCCGCCGCGGCAACCTTGAGCACGCTGCCCGCAAGCCCCGCCCAGCCGAGGCCGACGGCCCGCTGGTCCGCCTCGGGAAACGGGCGTCCGGTCAGGAACACCGCCGCGATCGGAAGCTCGTCGTGCCCCAGATCGGCGAGATAGGCGGCCAGAATCGTGCGTCTTCTCGGAGGTCCTGGTGGTCGCCGCGACGCTCTCGGCGATTTCGCTCCAGCGGCGCATGATGGCGATGGTATAGGGTGTCGCCGATGCTCCATCGGCGCTGGTTCCCGGATCACATCGACGGTGACCTCGTCGTGCTCCGCCGGCACACGCGGGAGAACCTGCGCGACTTCCTGCGCTGGTATCAGGACCCCGAGGTGGCCCGGCTGACCCGCTACCAGGACGCCCCGATGCGACCCGACGAGGTCGAGCGCTTCTTCATGATGCGGGCGATGGGTCCCGAGGCGATGGCGATGGGGATCCACGTTCGGGCAACGGATCGGCTGATCGGGACGTGCGCCTTCTCTCAGCTCGACGCCGACAACGGCTCGGTCCTGTTCCACATCACGATCGGCGAGCACGATGCGTGGGGCCGGGGCTATGGCAGCGAGGCCACCCGGCTCATGGTCGACCACGCGTTCGGCACGCTGGGCATGCATCGCGTGGCGCTGTCGGTGTTCGCGTTCAACGAGCGCGCCATTCGGGCCTACGAACGGGTCGGGTTCGTGACGGAGGGCCAGGCCCGGGAGGCGATCTGGCGCGACGGCCGCTGGTGGGACGAGATCCACATGAGCGTTATCGAGCCCGACTGGCGGGCGGCGCGGTGGCAGGAGCGGGCGGCGCGGAGGGACGAACGCCGAGGGCCGACCGACACCGGGGGTCGAGCGGCCATGGCGCGGGGGCTCGCGTGGCGGCACGCCGATCACGCCGCGCGGAGGACTGACGATGGTCAGCGAGGGCGCTGCCGCGGCGCGGCTCGCGCGAGCTTCAGGGAACAGATGGACGCGAAGGGTCATGCGGTCGAGAACGCGCGTCAGGCGGTCGATGGGCTCGAGGGGGCATTCTCCGCGGGCGCGCTGCGCCGGACGCCCGCCCTGGACGCGATGCTGGCGGACCTCGCTGCGCGCTCGAGCAGGACGAGGGCCAGAGGCTGGGTGGCAAGAGCGCCGAGGCGGCGCGGTTCATCCTGCGCGCGATCTCGCGTGAGCTCGACAACGCCTGAGCGACGACGCCGCCCGGGCCGCGGCCTCGCTGACCACGCACGCCAGCCGCAGCGATGCCCGGTCATCGCGCCATGCCTACCAGACATCGCTTCGGGATCGAATGACGGCGGTGCCGGCAGCGCGTGGCGCCGGTCGGTCCAGCCCGAGGTCGAAGCGGCGGCGCGCGTCCAGCAGGGCCAGGCGCGTGTGGAGCGGCAGCGCTTCGAGCCGCGGCGTGAGCTCGGCGTCGAGCGTGGTCACGATCTGCGGCAGCACGGCGGCCACCGTGGCATCGAGTGCCTCGTCGAGGGCGCGCTCCTCGGTCTCCTGGATCGCATCGCGGTCAAGCCGGCCGGCAAGGCTCCGGGCGATGTCGCGGAGGTCGCGCGACAGGCACGAGCTCGGTCCCGGTACGTGCAGGACCGAAGGCGCCGCCCGCGAATGGACTGTGGGGGGGCGTGTTTCGAGCATCGGACTGACCTCCGGGGTCGGCGCGGCGTGCGGCTCACGGGACGCACCGTCCACACCGGTCACTCCCACGGTCTCCCAGACGGGCCGCGGATCCAAGTGCCATCCGGCTCGGCCCGTGGGGCAGGGCCCGGTCCGGCTTGCCACGGGGCGGCGGAGGCGCGCCCTCGGCGACATGCTGGCGGTCGCATCGTCGGCCATGCGACCATTGGTCCATGAGTGATCTGAAGCTGGGTGTTCTCCTCTGGAACCAGGCCACCGACTGGCCGTCGTACCTGGCCGCCGCGCAACAGGTCGACGACCTGGGCTACGACCACATCTGGGCCTGGGACCATGTGTACGCGATCTTCGGCGACCCCTACCAGCCGATCTTCGAGGGCTGGGCGTCGCTCGCCGCGCTCGCCACCGCGACCAGCCCGCGCCAGGCTCGGGCTGCTGGTCGGTGCCAACACCCTGCGCAACCCGGGGCTTGTCGCCAAGATCGTCGTCACGCTCGACCACATCTCGGAGGGTCGGGCGATCCTCGGTCTCGGCGGCGCGTGGGCCGAGATCGAGCACACGTCCTTCGGAATCGAGTTCGGCGTCCGGCTTCGGACAGCGGCTCGACTGGCTGGACGAGTCGGTGGCCGCCTGCCGCTCGCTGCTCGCGGGCGAGACGTGACCTCGGCACCGGGCGGCCGGTACGCGTTCGATGGCCTGCGCATGGTCCCGGGTCCGATCCAGGCCCAGCTGCCGATCATGATCGGGGGCGGCGGCGAGAAGAAGACGCTTGCGCACGGTGGCCCGCTACGCGGACATGTGGAACGGCATGGGCACGCTCGAGACGATGACCCGCAAGGTGGCGGTGCTCCGCCGGCATTGCGAGGACGTGGGGCGAGATCCGTCCGAGATCGAGTTCACGCTCGGGCTCAAGGCCACGATCCGCGACTCGGAGGCCGAAGCCGTCCGGGTATGGAAGGCGGCGATGGAGCACAACCAGACGCCGATGGCCGACGTCGAGTCCGACGAGACGTTCTGGAACGGCACGCCGGAGCAGCTCGCCGAGCGGCTCGCGCCGTACCTCGAGCTCGGCTTCACGACCGCCATCACCGAGCAGCCAGCCCCGTACGACACCGAGACGCTCGAGCGCCTCATCGGTCAGGTCAAGCCGCTCGTGGATCGCGGCTGACCGCCCGTCGCCGATGAGCCGCGATGGAGCCGCGTGCCGGATGACAGCCACCGAGGCGGGTGGACACGCCGCGACCGTCGAGTTCGACCACGTGACCAAGGTCTACGGTGCCCAGGCCCCGAAACGGGGCACCCCCGGAGCGGTCAACGACCTCTCGCTGACCGTGGCGGCCGGCAGGATCTGCGTCCTGGTCGGCCCGTCGGGATGCGGCAAGACGACCTCGCTCAAGATGGTCAACCGGCTGATCGAGCCCACGTCAGGGCGGATCCTGCTCGACGGCGTGGACGCCGCCACCCGGGACGTCACCGACCTCCGGCGGGGCATCGGGTACGTCATTCAGCAGACCGGCCTGTTCCCGCACCAGACGATCGGCGACAACGTGGCCACGGTGCCGCGGCTGCTCGGCTGGCCGAAGCAGCGGCAACGGGAGCGGTCGGAGGAGCTGCTGGCCCTCATCGGCCTCGAGCCCACGACCTATGCGGGGCGCTACCCGGCCCAGCTCTCGGGTGGCGAGCGCCAGCGGGTGGGCGTCGCCCGGGCGCTCGCCGCGGACCCGCCCATCATGCTCATGGACGAGCCGTTTGGCGCGGTGGACCCGATCGTGCGCGAGCACCTCCAGAACGAGTTCCTGCGGATCCAGGAGCAGCTGGCGCGAACGATCCTGTTCGTGACCCACGACATCGACGAGGCGATCAAGATGGGCGACGTCGTCGCCGTGTTCCGCGGCGGCGGGGTGGTCGAGCAGTTCGGGCCGCCGGCCGAGATCCTGGCCGCGCCGGCGTCCGAGTTCGTGGCCCGCTTCGTGGGCGCCGACCGCGGCCTCAAGCGGCTGTCCCTGATGCGCGTCAACGACCTGTCGCTGGAACCGGCGGTGACCGCGCACGTGGGAGACGATGGGGCCGAGGCCAGGCGCCGCGTCCGCGCGGACCCGTTCCAGTACCTGCTCCTGCTCGACGCGTCCCATCGTCCGATCGGCTGGATAGACCAGAACCACGTCCCCGCGTCAGGCCCGCTGCATGCCGACCTCGTGGACTCCACGTCTCCGCTGCTCGACCGCCGCACCACGCTCAAGGACGCGCTGTCGATGCTGCTGGACGACCTCGTCCAGGCCGGCGTGGTCGTCGATCACCAGGGCGCGTACCGCGGCCTGGTGACGATCGAGGCGGTGATGGCGCGGATGCGCGACACGGCCGTGGAGCCCGAGTTCCCCGCCACTGCGCCCGAGGTGGACGACCAGGCGGTTGCCGCCACCTCGGCAACCTCCACCGCGTCGCGGCCATGATCGACTGGGGGTGGATGGGCGATCACGTCGACGAGCTCGCCTCGCGGCTCGTCCAGCACCTCTACCTGGCGCTCATCGCCCTGACGGTCGGGTTCGTCATCTCGTTCGGGCTCGCGATCCTGGCGGTCCGCCGGCGGCGCCTCTACCCGCCCGTCACGGCCGTGGCCGGGATCCTGTACACCATCCCGAGCCTTGCCATGTTCGCCGCGCTGGTCCCGATCACCGGCCTGTCACTGCTGACCGCGGAGGTCCCGCTGATCCTGTACACGCTGCTGATCTTCGTGCGCAACATCGTGGCCGGGTTCGACGCCGTGCCGGCCGAGGTGATCGAGGCCGCGGACGGCATGGGCTACCCGCGCGGGCTCCGGATGTGGCGCGTCGAGCTGCCGCTGGCCGTGCCCCTGATCGTCGCCGGCGTCCGCGTGGCGAGCGTGTCCACGATCGGCCTGGTGACCGTGTCGGGCGCCATCGGCGATCGTTTCGGCGGCCTGGGGTTCTTCATCTTCGAGGGCTATCGGCGCGGGTTCCCAACCGAGATCCTGTTCGGGGCCGTGCCGGCGATGGTGCTCGCGGTCGTGGTTGACCTGGTGCTGGTGGCCGTCCAGCGTCGCGCCACACCCTGGTCCCAGCCGGTTGGCGCGGCAGTCCAGGGCGACTCCGTCACCGCGCGTGCGGTGGCCAGCGTGTGATGGACATCGCGAGCGAGACCATCGCCTGGCTCACGAACCCCGTCCACTGGTCGGGGCCGTCCGGGATCCCGGTGCGCGTGGGCGAGCACCTGGCGCTGTCGCTGGGCGCGTTGCTGGTCGCCGGGCTGCTCGCGCTGCCCCTCGGCGTCTGGGTCGGCCACACCGGGCGGGGCGCCCGGATCGCCATCAACGCGGCGAACCTCGGGCGCGCGATCCCCTCGCTCGCCTTGATCGGAATGGTCGTCCCGTTCACGCAGGCACTGGACCCGCGACTGGGCTTCATCGTGCTGCCGACGTTCATCGCCATGATCGCCCTGGCGATCCCTCCGATCCTCGTCAACGCCTTCACGGGGGTCGCCGAGGTCGACCGTGACCTCACCGAGGCCGCACGGGGTATGGGCCTGACCGAGCTCCAGGTGCTGCGCGGCGTCGAGCTGCCGCTCGCGGTTCCGGTGATCGCCGGCGGTCTCGGATCCGCGGCAGTCCAGGTCATCGCCACCGCGACCCTGGGGGCGATCTTCGGGTTCGGCGGGCTGGGCAGCTACTTGACCGAGGGGATCTCGCAGCGCGATTCGGGATGGTGTTCAGCGGGGTCGTGCTGGTGGCGGTGCTCGCACTGGCGGCGGAGGCGACGTTCACGCTGCTGGGCCGGGCGCTGACCTCGCCCGGGAGTGATGGTGGCACGGTCGGGAGCCTTGCGCGAGGCGGTCGAGCGGTCGCGGGACGGCCCCGAGATGGCCGGGCTCTGACTCGGCCGACCGGTGATCACGCCGGAGCGTCCGGGTACCAGACAGGATCTGGCGGCGCCGCTGGTATGGTTCCCACACGCCGGTGCCCGCCGGCAGCAGCCAGGAGAGGAGACCCAATGCGGCTTTCCCGCACGCTCGCCCTCGGGGCGACGGTGCTGGTGCTGATGGTCAGCGCCTGCTCGTCGGGAGGGGGCAGCAAGCCCACCATCAAGGTCGGATCCGTCGGTTTCGATGAGGCGCGGATCATGGCCGAAGCCTATGCCCAGGTGCTCGAGAACGCGGGGTACACGGTCAATCGGGACGGGATCGGCCTCGGCGATCGGTCCGTCCTGCTGCCGGCCCTCGAGAGCGGTCAGATCGATCTCCAGCCCGAGTACATCGGTTCCGGTCTCGGCGCCGGGTATGGCGGAACACCCACCGGGGACCCTGCCCACAACCAGCAGGCCCTGCAGGACATCCTCAAGACCAAGGGCGGCGGGATCACGGTCCTCGACTACACGCCCGCCCAGGATCAGAACGCGTTCGTCGTCCGCAAGGAGACCGCCGACGCCCTGTCACTGACCAAGATGAGCGACGTGGCCGCCGTCCAGGACCAGCTGAAGCTCGGCCTGGCCAAGGACTGCCCGACCAATCCGCTGTGTGCCGGCGCCCTCAAGGACGCCTACGGCATCGACACCTCCAACGCCACCCTGCTCGACGCGTGCTCGACGCCCATGGCGCAGGCACTGGCGGGCAAGACGATCGACCTGGGAGAGCTGTGCTCGACACAGCCGGACATCATCGTGGACAACTTCGTCCTGCTCCAGGACGACAAGATGACCCAGCCTGCTGACAACATCGCCCCGCTGGTCAGGGATGACCTCCTGGCCAAGGTGGGCGACAAGGCGGCGTTCGAGAAGCTGCTCAATGACCTGTCGGCCAAGATCGATACCCCGACGCTGGCCGACCTGTACAAGCAGGTGAGCGTGGACAAGAAGGACATCAAGGATGTCGTGTCCACGTGGCTCAAGGCGCAGGGCCTGATCAACTAGACCCCACGCCAACTCGAACCAAGGGCCCCGGCACCCGCCGGGGCCCTCGCGTATCGGGGAGCTGCGGCAAAGGGCCCCTGGCCGAGCGTGGGAGGCCCCTGGCCGAGCGTGGGGGCCCTTGCCCAGGGCCTGGCTCCCGACTGACCCTAGCCCAGCTCCAGCCAGCCCAGCAGCTCCTCGCCCGCCTGCCAGGCCGCGGGCACATCGTGCTCCAGGCGCTTGGACTCGTGGCTGATCATCGTGCTGAACGCCGGGTCGGACGCGCGCAGCCGGCTGCCCGGCCCGAGCCGCCTGAACGTGTGCGCCAGGAATGCCGCATAGAGCGCCTCGGGTGCCGTCGCCGCGATCCGCGTCTCCGCGTCCTGCTGGAAGTCGACCGGCACCATCAGCCGGGCGAAGAAGGCGCCGATCTCGTCGGTCAGAGGATCCACGCCCTGCGAGTGACCGGCCCAGCGGACGATCGGCGCCCGGGAGGTGAACGCGGCGAGCACGGTGTGCTGGTCACGGGCACCGACCAGGAGCGTGCCACCGAAGGCGAGGAACTCGTTGGACACGGGCACCCGGTCGGCGACCCGGATCCGGCCCCACGCGAAGGGCACGCTGGCTGGCGTGGGGTGCCTGGCGTTGACGGTCGCGAGCCGGCATCGACCCGCGTTCGCCTCCCAGTAGGTCGCCTCCTCCGGGTCGAAGTGCTCGAGCGTCGGCACGTCGCGGAAGGCCACCAGCAACCGAGGACCGGGGATCGAGCGCGGCCGGCTCCCGTCGCGCAACTCGAAGCCGAGATGGGCGAGATCCGCAGCCGCCTCGGCGAACCAGTCACTCCCCCAGTCGAGCGTGCCCGGCCAAGGTCGGGATGCCGAAGCGAATGTCAACCATCGCCTCCCGTGACGCGAGACGGGGATGGCCCGGTCGTCGTCCCCGTGGTGACCGCACCCGGCTCCGCGTCATGTCGCGGCCCGGTCGGCGGCTCGAGAGCCTCATTGTCCACGCGCCCGCCGCCGAGGACGAGGGCCGTCGCGCCCCCGATCGAGGTGAGCACCAGGGTGGTTGCGTGGACCAGGACCGCGAACGCAAGCGCCGATGCGGGGTCGATCCCGACCGACCCCGCGATCGTGACGGCCGCGAGCTCAAACGTGCCGACGTACCCGGGCGCCGCGGGGATCGCGGTCGCAAGGTTGGTCCCCGCCGCCAGCAGCGCTGCCTGGCCCATCGTCGGCTCGACGCCCACCGCCTGGGCCGCGGCCGCGAAGGCGAGCACGGTGCATGACCAGGAGCCGACGGACAACGCCACCGCCGCGGCCATGACGCGGACGCTCGACGCGACCCGCAACCCGTCGCGCAGGCGGGTGAGCGCCGCACGAACGCGCGGCCAGCGGTCCAGGAACCCGGCCACCCGGGCCGCCCCCGGCAAGCGGTGCGCGGCGATCCCGGCGGCAATCCCGACCACCAGGAGCGCCGTCACGGCCAGGCCCACCAGCACCGCGGACGCGACGACGCCCCGCACCGACAGGACCAGGATCGCGACCGAGGCGATCGAGACCACGACCAGCGTGTCGACCACCCGCTCCACCACGATCGTGCCCAGGATCGCGGCCTTCGAGACGCCGGTCCGCTCGCCGAGGTCGTGGCTCCGGACGACCTCGCCAAGCCGGGCCGGCAGCACATTGTTGGCGAGATACCCGACCAGCAGCGACGCGAGCGTGGCTCGCAGCGGAACGCGCGCCAGCGGCATCAGCAGCACCCGCCACCGCACCGCGCGCATCAGCACGTCGGCCGACACGAACACGACCAGCAGGACGATCCACGCGGGTTGGGCGCCTCGCAGCACCTCCCAGGCGGTGGCAAGGTCCACCGACCGGACGACCAGGGCGAGCGCGACCGCGGAGATCGCGATGCCGAGCGCGGCGCGCCCCAGGCCTCGGACGCGGGGCATCCTCAAGCGGCGCCCGACTCGCGGGAGGCGACCGTGGGGCTGAGCTTGGAGGACCGGCGCAGCCCGGTTCGATGAAGCAGGAAGCGCGCGACCACCCGGATCGTCGACAGCCCGTACACCACGCTCCGGCGAAAGTTCACCGAGCTCGCCTCGGTGAAGTAGCGCGTTGGGACGGCGATCTCGCCGATCGGCAGGCCACCAACGGCGACCACCTGCGCGACGAGCTCCTGGTCGAACACGAAGTCGTCCGAGTTGAGGTGATACGGGATCGTCTCGAGCAGCTTTCGGCTGTAGGCGCGCAAACCCGTGTGGTACTCGGACAGGTGGAGCCCGAACGCGGCGTTCTCGAGCCCGGTGAGGAACCGGTTGGACACGTACTTCCACTTGGGCATCCCGCCCGCGATCGGATCGCCCAGGAACCGGCTGCCCAGCATGAGGTCGACCGATCCGGCGGCGATCGGGGCCACGAGCTCCGGGATGCGCGTTGCGTCGTACTGGTAGTCGGGATGGAGCATGACCACGACGTCGGCGCCCCACTCGAGCGCCCGGTCGTAGCACGTCTTCTGGTTCCCGCCGTAGCCCAGGTTCTGGCGATGGACGATGACCTCGAGACCGAGCTGCTTGGCGATGTCGACCGTCTCGTCGTTCGACACGTCGTCGACCAGGATCATGTGGTCCACGAGCTGATGGGGGATATCCGCGTACGTCCGCTCGAGCGTGCGGGCAGCGTTGTACGCGGGCATGACGATTACGACGCGCGGCTCGTCCGGCATGGCGGAAGGGTAGTGCAGCCCGCCAGGATCGGGCGACCCGCCAATGGTTCCTCTCGCCACGGGGCCAGGGGCCGTGGGGCTTCGCGGGCCCTCGCGCCAGTCGCAGAGCCGTCATGTTTCCCCGCTACCGTTCCGGCGTCCCATCTGGCAACCTGACGGCGGGCGCCCCTGCCCGCACCGGAGATCACCATGTTCGAGCGCCTGTTCGGGGATCGCCACGTCGATCCAGCCATCGCCGGCCGCGTCCCGCCCGGCCAGTACCTCACCGAGAAGTTCCCCGTCCTCCATTACGGCAGCGTGCCCAAGGTCGATCTCGCCACCTGGGACCTGAAGGTCTACGGGGAGGTCGACAACCCGATCACGCTCAGCTGGGACGAGCTCAAGGCCCTCCCCCGCAAGCAGGTCACCACCGACATCCACTGTGTCACCCGCTGGTCGAAGCTCGACACCCACTGGGAAGGCGTCGCGATCCAGACCATCCTCGAGCTGGCCCAGGTCCGGCCGGCGGCGACCCACGTCGTCGGCCACGCGGAGCAGGGCTACACCGCCAACCTGCCGCTCTCGGTGCTCGACGACGATGACGTCCTGCTGGCCGACACGTTCGAGGGCGCTCCGCTGGAACCGGATCACGGCTACCCGCTGCGGCTGATCGTCCCCAAGCGCTACTTCTGGAAGGGCCCCAAGTGGATCCGGGGCCTCGAGCTGCTGACCCGCGACATGCTGGGCTTCTGGGAGCGCTACGGCTACAGCAACGACGCCGATCCCTGGAAAGAGGAGCGCTTCTCCGAATAGCGTCGCCTGCGCGTCCGGCGAGTGACCCGCGCCGTGGCTGCAGCAGGCCGCTATTGCACATCGTTGCAAGAACGACGATGATCATCCGTGCGCAGGGCGCAGATGCGCCTCGCCTGCGCCGTTCCAACGGAGGCTGATCGACACGTGCACATCCCCGACGGCTACCTGAGCCCGCTCATCTCGATGGGCATGGGCGCGGTGACGGTGCCGGCATGGGCCATCGCCAGCCGCAAGGTCAAGACGGTCCTCTCGAACCGGACGATCCCGCTGCTCGCCATCTTCTCCGCGCTCAGCTTCACGATCATGATGTTCAACATCCCGGTTCCCGGCGGAACGACCGCGCACGGCGTCGGCGGCACGCTGGCCGCGATCGTGCTGGGGCCGTGGGCGGCCGCCATCGTGGTGAGCGTGGCGCTCATCATCCAGGCGCTGTTCTTCGGTGACGGCGGTGTGCTGGCGATCTTCGTCAACTGCCTCAACATGGCCTTCATCCTGCCGTTCGTGGGCTACGGAACCTACCGGCTGCTGGCCGGTCGATCTCCGATCCTCTCCAACCGGCGGGTGTGGGCGGCCGGGATCGGCGCCTACGTGGGCATCACGGTGTCGGCGCTCGCCGTCGGCATCGAGCTCGGGGTCCAGCCGATCCTGTTCACGGAGAACGGGCACGCGCTGTACAGCCCATATGGCCTGTCCGAGGCGATCCCGGCGATGCTGATCGCGCATCTGCTGGGCGCCTCCATCGTCGAGGGGCTGATCACCGCGCTCGGCGTGGCGTACCTCCAGCAGCGGCATCCCGAGTACCTGACCTCGCTGCGCAACGTGTTCGCGGGGAAGGACGTGGACGAAGGTGCACCCTCCCGCAGGCCGCTGTGGCAGACGGGGGTTGCGATCGTCACGGTCAGCCTGGCTGTCCTGCTTGCGACCGCCCTGGTCACGGGCGGGGGTGACATCGGCCGGGCGTTCGGAGCCGACTGGGGGCAGGTCGACTGGGCGAGCGTGGGTGCGATGCTGCTCGTGGTCGCCGCGATCGCGATCGTGCTCATCCCGCTTGCGTGGCTCGTGCTGCCGAAACGGATGCGCGGGCCGGGGACGGCGCTGGTCGCAGCAGCGGTGCTGGCGCCGCTCGGCCTGATCGCACCCGGCTTCGCCTACGGCGAGGGCTCGGTGGCGGACGTGAACGCAGCCTTCGGGTACGTGCCCCGGGGCCTGCAGGACCTGTCGGCGACGTTCAGCGCGCCGCTCGCCGACTACCGCATCCCGCTGCCCTTCTTCGATGGCGCGAACGCGAGCCTGTGGCAGCACGCCATCGGGTACGAGATCGCGGGCCTGCTCGGGATCCTGCTGCTGGGCGTCGTGGTCTACGTCATCGCTCGCCTGATCCAGCGAGTCGGCGGCGGCACCGAGACAGCGGCCGCCGAAGGGCAAGGCTGATGGCCGCCTCCACGCGCGGCGGTCGCGGCGATCGAATCGGCTGGCTCGAGCAGACGATCGCGGGCATCACAGGCTCGATCGAGCGGGCCGTGTTCACCGAGGAGCACGCGCGGGCCGCCGGCTGGCTCCAGCGGGTGGACCCGCGAGCAAAGCTCGGCATGTTCCTGGCGCTCGTGCTGGCGGCCAGCCTGTCGAGCTCGCTGGCGGTCCTCGCCGTCCTGTATGGCGTGGTGCTTGCCGGTTCGCGCATCAGTCGCGTCCCGTTCGAGTTCTTCGTCCGCCGTGTCTGGCTCGGCATCCCGCTTTTCGCGGGCATCGTCGTGGTCCCCGCCATCTTCTTCGTGCCGGGGCCGCGGCTGTTCGAGCTGGGTGTCGGGCCGGTCACGATCGCGCCGTCCGTGCCCGGTCTCGAGGGCGCGATCCTGTTCGTGTCCCGGGTCGGCGTCAGCGTCTCGCTCGCGGTGCTGCTGGTCATGACCACGCCCTGGGCGGACGTGCTCAAGAGCCTGCAAGCCATCCGCGTGCCACAGCTGTTCATCCTCGTGCTGGCGATGACCTACCGCTACATCTTCCTGTTCCTGCACCTCACCAACGGGATGTTCGAGGCACGCAAGAGCCGCACCGTGGCGAGGACCGCGGGCGGCGAGCAGCGACGCTGGATCACCGGATCGATGGGCAACCTGCTCAACCGTTCGTTCAAGATGAGCAACGACGTCTACGCGGCAATGGTGGCGCGCGGCTTCGGCGGGGAGATGCGCACCCTCAACGACTACCGGATGCGACCGCCCGATTGGGCCGCGCTGGGGGGCTGCGTGGCCGTCGGGATCGTCGCCGTCGTCGCCGGGACCATCGTGCATTGACGGGCGAGCCGATCGGGCCCGCCGCCGACGCCCTGCTCGTGGAGCCGGCCGTGCCGCGCTCGGAGCCGGTGTTCTCGATGCACGACGTCCGCTACGTGTACCACGGCCGGCAGACCGCGCTCGACGGCATCGACCTGCGAATCGAGCGTGGCGAGCAGGTCGCGCTGCTGGGAGCCAACGGCTCCGGCAAGTCCACCCTGCTCAAGCTGCTCGACGGCATCGTCGCGCCCACCGCGGGCACCCTGCGCGCGCTGGGTCGCGATGTGGCGGCGGTCGCCGATGGCATGGATGCGTTCCGCTTCCATCGGGAGGTGGGACTGGTGTTTCAGGATCCGGACATCCAGCTGTTCAGCGCGACGGTGCGCGACGACGTCGCATTCGGGCCGCTCCAGCTCGGGCTGCCCGGGGACGAGGTCGCCGCCGCCGTCGACGAGGCGCTGCGCCAGATGGAGATCGGCCATCTCGCCGACCGCGCGCCGTTCGAGCTCTCGGGCGGGGAGAAGAAGCGGGCTGCGATCGCATCGGTGCTCTCGCTGCGACCCGACGTGCTCCTGCTCGACGAGCCGACGGCCGCGCTCGACCCACGCACGAAATGGGTGCTGGTCAACCTCATCCGGCGGCTCGCCCAGGGTGGCAAGACGCTGATCACCGCCACCCACGAGCTCGACATCGTGCCGATCATCGCGGACCGTGCGGTGGTGCTCGGTGAGAACCGCCGGGTGCTCGCCGACGGGCCGGCGACCGAGATCCTCGCCGACCGCGACCTGCTGATCCGGGCCAACCTCATCCACGAGCACCTCCACGAGCACGCCGGGGTCGCCCATTCGCACGTCCACGACGCCGAGCACCACGTGGACCCCGTGACGGAGCCGCAAGGCGGCGGCGGGTACGGAGCCGCAGGCGGTCGAGACACCACGGGCGACGACCCGCACGGTGGCGTCGTCGCTGTCGACGGCACGAGCGGTGCCCCACACGACGAGGATCGGTGATGAGCGTCGGTCACCCGGAGCTGCGCTGGGACGACGCGCGCGACGTGCTCCACGAGCGGGGCCTGCGGTGGACGCCGCAGCGCCGGCTCATCCTCGAGGTGCTCGCCGCCACCGAGGGCCACGTGACGGGCAGCGAGGTCGTCGAACAATGCCGCACGAAGGACTCCGAGATCACCCCGTCCACCGTGTACCGCACGCTCGATGTGCTCGAGGACGTCGGCTACGTCCACCACAGCCACGGCGCGGATGGGCGCGAGGAATACCACGTGATGCCCAAGGACGAGCATGGGCATCTCCGCTGCCTCGACTGCGGCGGCGGCTGGGAGATCCCGCCGGACGAGGCCGAGGCGCTGGTCGCGGCGCTGAGGGTCGGCCGGGGGTTCAGCGTTGACGTCGGTCACCTCACGATCGTTGGCCGCTGCGCCCACTGCCAGGAGTCGGCGATCGAGCGGTGAATGCTAGCCTCGCCATGTCATGCCGTCACCCGTCCCCACACCTGTCCCCGCCCCCATCCACATTCCCGATCACTTCTCGGTCTGGGCCGCAAGCGACGTCCACGGACAGCTGCGCGCGCTCGACCGGCTGCTCGCAGACGCCGGTCTGACCGACGGCGCCGAGCGGTGGATCGCACCGCCGGCGACGGCGCTCGTGGTCACCGGAGACCTCGTGGACCGCGGGCCCGACTCTGTTGGGCTGGTCCGGCGAATGGCCTCGCTGCGGAGGCAGGCCGCCATGGCCGGCAGCCAGGTCGCGCTGCTGCAGGGCAACCACGAGGCGCAGGTCCTGGGCGGGCTGGGCGGCGAGCCGAGCCTGTTCCGGGCACTGATGGCGTTCGGCGGGGGGGCGACGCTGCTGTCGGCCGGCCTGCGGCCCGAGGAGTGGATCGACCGGACGCCGGCCGAGATCGCTGCTCGCGTCGATGAGCTGGCGCCCGATCTCGTCCCGACACTGTGGTCGTTCTCGCCGTATGCGCGCTGGCAGGACGTGCTGTTCGTCCACGGCGGACCTGTCCCGTACCAGCCGCTGGACCAGTTCGGGCGCAGCGCCGACCGACTGTGGATCCGCAGCGCGTTCTTCGACTCGCCCGATCCGTTTCCCGCCGCCGACGCCTGGACGCCCTACCGGAACGCCGGGCTGGAACGGGTCGTGTTCGGCCACACGCCGGTGGAACGGCCCACGTTCAGCCACCGCGGACGTGCGCTCAACCTCGATACCTGGCGCGGCCAGCGGGTCACGCTCGCGCAGCTGGAGCCCCAGCGGGCGCTGGACAGGGTCGAGTTCCTCGAGGGTCCGGTCGAGCCGCGTGCGATCGCAGACGCGCCGATCACGCCCGACGAGATCCGAAGTCTCGACGCTGCCCTGCCCGCGATCGTGGACGGGTGGGTCGGGGCACAGGTGCCGATGGCGGAGCGCCCGGATCGACCCTAGGAGCGGACGCGGCGGGGCGACCTCACGCGGAGGGACCCGTGACCCGACCAACCCACCCTGGCCCGATGGCGCTGGTGCCTGCCGGCGAACGCGACGGCGAAGGTCCCCGAACCGGTGTGATCCGACGCCGGGCAGCGTCCCCGGGACAGCCGAGCCGCCCCGGGACGATCAGCTGACGCGATCGGCGAGCGATCGGCGGTCCGCCAGGTAGGGTGCCAGCCGCCTCCGGAGCAGGGCAAGCTCGCCGTCGAGCAGCCGATCGAGCTCGCGCAACCGGTCCTCTGCCGAATCGGCCTCGAGCAGCGCCTGCTTGCGGTCAGGGCGCACCTGGACGATTCCGGTGAGCAGGAACGAGAGCTGCGACGGATCCTCCGGGATCCGCAGGCTCGATGCGAGGTCGGACGGGGCGCCCGGCTGGTCCGTGTCGGCGGGCTGGTCGGGCGATGCCTCGAGCTCGGACGCCTCGCCGGCCGCCGGCTGGGCCGACACCTCCACCTCGACCTGGACGTCGATCGGCGGGACGGATTCACCGTCACGCGGCTGCAGCAGGCGCAGGTACTCCACGAACCGACGGATCACGTGTTGCACCAGGGCGTCGGCCGTGTCCGCGTCACCCACGGCGTCGTCCAGCCGGTGCACCTCGGCCACGAGGTACGGCTCGAGCTCCGTGTGCACCTCTTCGATCGTGAACCGGCCGGAGCCGACTGTCAGCAGGTCCCAGCGGCCATCGCTGTGCCGGCTGGCCTCGCGGATCTCGGCAAACGTCCCGACGCCTGCGATCGCAAGCTCGGCGCCGCGCCCGTGGCGGGGCACGACCTCGCTCCCTTCGTGAATGAGCACGATCCCGAACGGGGAATCGGTGTCGAGGCAGTGCCTGACCATCACCCGATAACGGTCCTCGAACACGTGGAGCGAGAGGGCCAGACCCGGGGTGAGGACGGCGTGGAGGGGGAACAGGGGAATCCGCATCCGCGGCGAAGGGTACGCCGTCACTGCGAGCGATGCGACCGCCGCCGTCATGCGGTTGGCGGAGGACAATCGACGGCAGGTGTTTCGCCCGGGCGGTCGACCCCGGGACTTCCCGGGATTTGGGACGTCAGGCGCCGACCGTCGAGGGATCCAGGCTGGGTACCCGCGTCGCCCGTTCCTCGCGCTGGGCACCGGAGCCGGGCTGAACCGTATACGCAGCTTCGAACTGCTCCCTCGACATCGGCGGACGCGAACAGGGATCCCTGCCCGAGCTGGCAGCCCAGGCGTCGGAGGATATCCAGCTGGGCGGGCCGCTCGATGCCCTCGGCCACGATCTCCAGGCTCAACGTCTCGCCCATCCGGATCACGACGGCCGCGAGGCTCCGCTCCTCGTCGCGGTCCAGGTGCTCGGTGAACTCACGGTCGACCACCAGCTCGTACAGGATGTGGGAGCGAGCCCCACGGGAGCAGGACATGGACGACCATGGCAACCGCGCTTGCGAGCGCGAACGCAAGCAGCGGGCGCTCGCGTCGCAGCCACGGTCGTGGGTCTGGATGCCGCCCTGGCACTCGGCCACCTCGCATCGACAGGCGCTCCTGAACGGCGCCGATCCCTATCAGACTGTCGGTCACGAGGCCAGTCGTCGGTGGCCCAACCGTCATCGGACCCTGTCCGGATCGTACGGGCCGTGCGGCGGGTCAGGCCTCAGGACCAGGTGGTGCGGGGTACAGCAACGCCGCCGGTTGCCCGGCGGCGTCGGGACGGCGGAGGAGGCGCCCGGTCAGTGGCTGCAGGAGCGCGCCTGGCCCGCGTCATCGGCGGTCCGGAAGCTCGATCCGCAGCCGCAGGCGGCCACCGCGTTCGGGTTGTTGACCGTGAAACCGGCACCCATGAGCGTGTCGACGTAGTCGATCTCGCTGCCCTGGATGAGCCCCACGCTGCTGTTGTCGATGTAGACGCGCACACCGCTCGCGTTGAGCACGTTGTCATCCGCGGTGGGCTGGTCCTCGAGCATCATCCCGTAGCGGTACCCGGAGCAGCCCCCCGAGTACACGTACACGCGCAGCCCGATCTCCGGGCTCGCCTCTTCCTTCGTCAGCTCGCGCAGCTTGGTGGCGGCCGCGTCGGTCAGCGAGACGACCGTCGACTGGGCGTCGATCATGTCCTGGGGTCTCCTTGGTCTGCGGATCGCGGGCCATATGGCCTGCGAGTCACCGCGATCGTACGCAGGTCAACCGATTTCGTCCAGCGCCTTCGTTGCCGCCTGTCGCTCGGGTACGGCGCTATCCCTCGACCCGCTCCACCACCGTGGCGATCCCCTGGCCGACGCCGATGCACATCGTGGCCAGGCCGTAGCGCCCGCCCGTGCGCGCCAGCTCGTGCACGAGCATCGTCATCAGTCGCGCCCCGGAGGCCCCAAGCGGATGACCGAGGGCGATTGCACCGCCGTTCGGGTTCACGCGCGCCGGATCGAGCCCGAGCTCGTCCACGCAGGCCACCGACTGGCTGGCGAACGCCTCGTTGATCTCGACGAGGTCGAGGTCGTCGACCGTGAGATCCGCTCGGGCCAGCGCCTTGCGAACAGCCGGGACGGGGCCGATCCCCATCACATCCGGGTGGACCCCGGCGACCGCGGTGGCAACGACTCGAGCCATCGCATGCAGGCCCAGGCCACGCGCGCGCTCCGCCTCGACCAGCAGCAGCGCGGCGGCTCCGTCGTTGATCCCCGAGCTGTTGCCCGCGGTGACCGTCCCCCCGTCGCGGAAGGCCGGTCTGAGCGCCGCCAGCGCCTCCGCCGACGTGTCCGGCCTCGGGTGCTCGTCGCGATCGACGATCGTGACCGAACCCTTGCGCCCGGTCACGGCTACCGGGACCAGCTGCGAGGCAAACCGACCGCCCTCGATCGCCGCCACCGCGCGTCGCTGGCTGTCGAGCGCGAACGCGTCCTGGCGCTCCCGGGACACAGACCACCGCTCGGCGACGACCTCCGCGGTCTCGCCCAGCGAGATCGGCGGGTAGGTGCGCTGCATCTCGGGGTTGACGAAGCGCCAGCCGAGCGCCGAGTCCTCCATCGTCCGTGGGCCGCGCTGGAATGGAGACGAGGGTTTGAGCATCACCAGTGGCGCGCGCGTCATCGACTCCACGCCGCCCGCCAGAAACACATCGCCGTCGTCGAACGCGATCGCGTGCGCAGCCGCGTTGATCGCCTGCAACCCCGACCCGCACAGGCGGTTCACCGTCTGGCCGGCGACCTCGACCGGCAGCCCCGCCAGCAGCGCCGCCATCCGGGCGACGTTGCGGTTGTCCTCGCCCGCCTGGTTCGCGCAGCCGAGGATCACGTCCTCGATCGATGCCGGATCGACGCCGGTCCGGTCGACGATCGCGCGGATGACGATGGCGGCCAGGTCGTCCGGGCGGATCGAGGCGAGCGCGCCGCCATGTCGCCCGATCGGGGTTCGCACGGCGTCGACGATCCACGCTTCGCGGAGCGGGCGGTGCTGATCTCGAGGCATGTGTTGATTGTGGCACCCGGCCGCCGGTCGACGCGGCCGCCTGGAGCGCAGCTCGAAGGCCCGCCGCTGGCCGCGCTGTCTAGCGCGCGCCGGCTCGCCTATCGACCTCGCCAGGCGGGCGGGCGCTTCTCGGCGAAGGCGACCATCCCCTCCTGTTGGTCCTCGGTCCCGAACAACGCCTCGAACCGGTCGCGCTCGAACCGCAGGCCAGCGGTCAGCGGCAGCTCCTGCGTGGCGTTGATGGCCGCCTTCGCCGCCCGCACCGCGAGCACGGGCATCGCCGCGATCCGCGCCGCGAGCTCGAGCGAAGCGGCAACCACCTCGGCGGCAGGCACGACCGCGGTCACCAGCCCCAGGCGGCTCGCCTCCTGGGCGTCGATCCGGCGACCCGTCAGCACGAGCTCCATCGCCCGCGCCCGGCCGGCGGCACGCGCCAGCCGCTGCGTTCCGCCGGCCCCGGGGATCACCCCGATTGACAGCTCCGGCTGGCCGAGCTGCAGATCGTCGCCTGCGACCAGCATGTCGCACGCCATCGCGAGCTCCGCCCCGCCGCCCAATGCGTATCCGCGAACCGCGGCGATCGTCGGCGTCCGCAGCTCGGCGACCCGGTCCACGACCGCGAACGGATCGGCGCCGTGAAGCGATGCCGTGGTCGATTCCGCGAGCTCGCGGATGTCCGCTCCGGCGGCAAACGCACGGGTCCGCGACCCGGTGATCACGATCGCCCGGCACGCCTCGTCCTCATCCAGCCCGGCGAGCGCCGCATCGAGCTGGGCAAGCAGGGTGAAGGAGAGCGCGTTGAGCGCCTCAGGCCGATCGAGCGTGACGAGCGCCACGCCGTCTCGCGGCGGATTACCCGCCGGGAGCTCCACCCGGACCAGCCTGCGGTCCCCGCCGTCCGTCGTGTCCGTCATCGCGACGCCTCCTTCAGCCAGTCGGTGTCCGGATCCGCGGGGCGAACGGCCTCGCCCCGCGACGACGTCCAGGGCCGGGCCGCGGTGCGCCTGCGCACCCTCGCCCGCCGGTGCGTGCGCCGACGCGCGAGGACGGGGTCGTCGACGCGCGCTCGGTAGCGATCCGCTCGGTCGATCGGTAGAAACCCGCCAGCGCCTCGTTGAACAGCGCCGGCCGGCGGACCATCACCTCGTGGCCGCAATCCGGCGCCACGAACAGCCGGGCGTCGCGCAGCTGGCGCCGCAGCGCCCAGGCCTGCCCGACCGGCACGAACGGATCCCGATCGCCCACCACGACCAGCGTCGGAGCATCGACCCGAACCAGCTCCGAGGGCGCGTGCAGCGACTGCGAGGCGACGTCGTCCGCGATCGCGGGGAGCAGGCGTCGCCAGGCACCCGGGCCCTGGACCGGACCATGACGCCGCTCGAGCTCAGCGGCCCAGGCGGGGTCGTGGCGCTCGATCCGGTCCGGATCGAACAACCGGCGGGCAACCGACGCCCGGGGCTCGTGCTCCGGGCTGATCCCGGCCAGGACAAGCGTTCGCAGCCGCTCCGGGTGACGAACCGCGAAGCCGAGGGCCGTCGCGGCGCCCATCGAGAACCCGAGCAGGTGGAACGTGGCAAGACCCAGCGCGTCGGCGAACGCCTCGAGGTCATCCACCAGCCACTGGTACCGGAAGCCGTTTGCCGCATCCCAGCGTGTGCTCGCATGGCCCCTCGCATCGGGCGCCAGGCACCGGAACGCGCGACGGAACAGCGGCAGCTGCGCGGCGAAGTCCTCGCGCCCCGACGAGCTGGCGCCGTGGAGCATGACCAGCGGCGGGCCGGCACCCTCCGTCACGTAGCCGATCTCGATCCCGTTGGCCGAGACGCGGTGCACGGGCTGGCGGTCCGTGGCTCAGCCCGCCGGCAATTCGGGCTTGCCGGCGACGACCGTCGACATCGCCCGCTCGATCCGCAGGTAGCGGCGGCGAAGGTAGAGCAGCGGGGGTGCGTCCGGATCCGCGAGCGACGTGGCCTCGACGCGTCCCACGAAGAGCAGGTGGTCGCCGACCTCGAACCGCTCGGCGACCGCGCACTCCAGCGCGCCGATCGCGCCCTCGAGCAGGGGGACGTGCGTCTCGCCCGGCCGCCAGGCGGCGCCACAGAACGCGTCTCGCGCGGGCGTGACGGCCGCTCCGGCGAAGCAGTCGGCCAGATGCTGCTGGTGCTCGGTCAGGATGTTGACCGCGTAGCGCTGGCTCGCCTCGATCGCGGGCACGATGAACCGGCGATGGTCGAGCGCGACCATGACCAGCGGAGGATCGAGGCTCACCGAGGCCAGCGCGTTGACCGTGATCCCCTGCGGCCGGTCGCCATCGAAGGCGGTCACCACCGTGACGCCGGTCGCGAAATGGCCGATCGCGGTGCGGAAGTCCGCGATGGAGACATGGTTGGCCGGGGAGGTGTTGCCGCCGCTGTCCGCGCCCCTGTCACGCCTGGTCGTTGCGCTCATCGCATGCAGGATACGGCGAGCGACCCTGGGGACGGTCCCCCGACCCGATGGTCACCGGCCGGACGTCGGCGATCAGCCCGGCAATCTCGCCCTTGTTAGGGCCTCGGCTATGGATGCGGGACACCCCCCATCCGATACTCGGGTGGTCCCCGGACCTGCAGGCCGGGTCATGGCCGGCGGTCTGCACCTCGCCGACGGCAGGGGACGCCGCTGACCTGACTTCGCCAGGAGGCGGGACACCCTGAGCGCCGGGCGTCCCGCCTCACCTCCGCCGTCGGCATCCGGCGGTCGAGTGGATCGCCAGCCACAGCCGGGGGACTGGAGCCGGCTGGCTCGCCGCGAGGCGGGTCAGCCGGCCTCCTGCGCTGCGAGGCCGCCCGCCAGCGACCCATCGCGAGGCTGGGCAGCCACCGCCGGCCGTGGCTCGTCGCGAGCCACCCTGTCGGCCTTCGTTCCCGTTCCGGCACGCGGAAGCGACACCTCGAACCGCGCCCCAACCGCGCCGGCCCGGCAGGTCACGTCGCCGCCCATCGCCCGCGCCAGGCCCCGGGCGATGTTGAGCCCCAGCCCAGACCCTCCGAGGCCCTGCGCGCTGGACCCACGGACGAACCGCCGGAAGATGCTCCGCCGCTCATCCGCGGCGACTCCGGGTCCCTGATCCTCGATCGCCAGCTGAACCCATGGGCAGCTGGCGGCGTTCGCGGCCCCGGTCAGGGATACCTCGACGTTGATCGGGCGCATCCCCGCGTACCGTGCGGCGTTGTCGAGGATGACCCACACCACCTGTTCCGTGGATGCAGGATCCGCGAACACCAGCTCGCCGTCGGTTCGGTCGGCCACGGTCACCAGGGCCTCGATGTCGAGCTCGGCCGCCACCCGCCGAACGAGCGGGACCACGGCCAGCGGCGCGCCGTCGAGCTCCAGCACGCCAGTCTCGATCCGACTCAGGATCAACACCTGGTTGACGAGCCTGGCGAGTCGGCGCTCCTCGATCTGGATCGCGGCGGCACGGGCGTGCACGAACGAGTCGGCTGCCGACTCGTCCACGAGATCGGACGCGGCGAGCTCGATGGTCGCGAGCGGTGCGAGCAGGTTGTGGCTGATCCCGCGCAGGAACTCGCGCTGCAGCCGATTGAGCCGCTTCAGCCGGTCAGCACGGCTGATCGCGAGCCGGTACTGCTCGGCTTCGTTGATGACCGTGCCTGCGAGCAGCGCCATGACCTCGAATCCTGCCTGGTCGCCATCCGTCCAGTCCCGCTCGAGTGACACCGCCGCGTCCAGGCGGGCACCGTCCCCTTCCAGGGCTATCGGCGCATTCACGACCCGGCCCCGCGAGGAGCTCGCGGGGCTCGGCCGGTCCGCGTCGTCACCGTCGATGGGCATCCCGGTTGACTCGTCGCGGCCGGTGGCGGCGATGATGCTCCTGTCGGCGGCAACGACCCGGCACCATGTCGTGGCGAAGATCTCGCTGGCAGCGGCCGTCAGTGACTGGGCCGCCTCGGCGGGCGTCGCAGACGCCGGGACTGCCGCCGCCGCGGCGAGACAGCGCCGCAGCGTGGCCTCGCGCCGGTCGAGCGTGCCCACCAGGCGATCGAGGCCCGCCGCAAGCCGCGCGATGTCATCATCGCCCGGCACGGCCCCGGCCGGCGCCACCCGGCCATCGGCGATCGCCACGAGGCCGTCGTGGATCACCCGGAGCCGCCGGCTCAGCACCCGCGCAAGCACCAGGCCAAGGACTCCCGCCATGGCGACCGTGAGGGCAAGAAGCCCCAGCACGAGCGCTGGCAGCCCGCCGGCCGTCGCCTGGAGCGCGGACACGCGGGTCGCCAGGACGACGGAGCCACCGGCAGGTGAGTCGCCCAGAGGCCGCATGCTGGTCACGAGATCGCCCACCCGCAGGACCTGGCGGTCGGCGGCACCGACGTTGGCGCTGACCGCAGCGTCCGTCGCCGCTGGATCGGTCGAGACGGACACGTTTCCCCGGGCGTCGAGCAATGCCGCGTCGTATCCCGTCAGCTGCCTGATGTCGGCAGCGAAGCGAGCATCGAGGCGGCGAGCGAGCACCAGCCGGCCAACGGCAGCTCCGGGTGCGTCGGGAGCTCCGATCGGGCGGTCGTCGATGAGGTACAGGCCTCCACCGATCGTGATGACTCGTGGTGTCGTGCCGCCCATCCCCGCGATCGACGAGAGCGCGGCCGTGACGGAGGCATCGCCGGCGGCCACGGTGGCGTGCGGCGTATCCACGATGCCTGCGGCCACGGAACCTCGATCGACGAGGAACTCGAGCACGTCCGTGCGGATCGATTGCAGGTCCGAGTCGGAAGCCTCCTGTGCGAAGGTGGCCCACTCCGCATAGCTTCGGGTCAACTTCTCGAGATCTCGGGCGGCCTGCTGGACGATGCCATCGGTAGCCTGGAGGGCACGTTCGGTCCGGTCCACCGCATCCTGCGCAAGTGCCCGTTCAACCTGACCGAACACGAGGATGCCCAGCGTCAGGACCGGCAGCGCGGTCGCGGCGATCAGCACGACGACGGTCAGCCGGCTGAACGCCAGCCGGCCACGGCCGCCCGCCGGCCGCAACGTGGTCACCCGGTCGCGCCCGGCTCGGCAACACCCAGCCGGTACCCGCCGCGCCGCTCCGTGTGGAGAAAGCGTGGGGAGCCCGGGTCGGGCTCGAGCTTCTGCCGCAACCGCCGCATCGTGACCCAGACGTACACGGGGTCGGCGCCGTCCGCACCGGGCCAGACCCGCGCAAGCAGGCGTTCGGTGCTCACGGCGCTGCCCGCGGCGGCGGCAAGCGTGGCCAGCACCCGCGTCTCGGTGGGCGTCAGGTGTACCAATCGGCCGTCGACAAGCGCCTCCCGACGCCGCAGGTTCAGCCGCAAACCGGAGCCAACCTCGATCTCCTGAACGGGGATGCGGTCCTGGAGACGCAGCAGCACTCGGTCAATGCGCGCACGGAGCTCGGCGTAATGGAACGGCTTGGTCAGGTAGTCCTCGGCGAAACGCTGGAGGAGGACGGTCTTGGACGACACCTCCGACACGGCGGACAGGACGATGATCGGCAGGTCCGCGCGCTTCTTGATCTCGTCGGCGACGCGCTCGCCGGCCATGTCAGGAAGCATCAGATCCAGGACGGTCAGATCCGGCCATCGTTCGTCCACGGCAGCGATGGCATCGCGGCCCGTGGTCGCGATCCGCACCTCGAACCCGTCGCGGCGCAGCCGATCCGCCAGGAAGCCGACGAGCCGGATGTCGTCGTCAGCGAGGAGGAGATCGAAGGGGGGGTCATCTCGACGGCTGCCCCGAGGTGGGGGTTCGCGCTCGTCCATCGCGTGTCGCCCGTACCGCAGCCGATGGTTCGACGCGCATATCAGCCGCTTCCATCGACCGTGCCGTTTCCAATTCCGTTGCCCTTTCCCTTGCCATTGCCTTTGCCGCCACCGTCCGACGCGGTGGGCGTCGGCGATGGTGTCGCCGGGGCCGGTGAGGCGGCCGAACCGCTCCCATTGCCGTTCCCGTTGCCGTTACCCTGGCCGTTGCCGTTGCCGTTGCCGTTCGAGCCACCATTGCCCTGGCCGTTGCCGTTGCCGTTGCCCTGGCCGTTGCCGTTCCCCTGACCGGTCGAGCCACCGTTGCCGTTGCCCTGGCCGTTGCCGTTGCCGTTCGAGCCGCCGTTGCCGTTGCCCTGGCCGTTGCCGTTGCCGTTGCCCTGGCCGTTGCCGTTCCCCTGACCGGTCGAGCCACCGTTGCCGTTGCCCTGGCCGTTGCCGTTGCCGTTCGAGCCGCCGTTGCCGTTGCCCTGGCCGTTGCCGTTGCCCTGGCCGTTGCCGTTCCCCTGACCGGTCGAGCCACCGTTGCCGTTCCCTTGGCCGTTGCCGTTGCCGTTGGCTTGTCCGGGCGGCGTGCCGAACGGATTCCCGCCGGGTCGCGTCGCCGGCTCGGGTGTTCCTGAGCCGACGATCGAGGGATCGGCCACCGGTGATGCCGAGCCGCTGGTGGCAGGCGTCACGTCAGGGCTCGACGGCGTCTCGGTAGCATCGGGTTCATCAGGCTGCCCGAGCCGGACGAGGATCGATGTGGGCGGACCATCGCTGGAAACAAACACCCACAGGACGCGCTTGCCGTTCCGGTACTCGCGCCAGCCCTCGCGAGTCCCGAGCCGTACGTACCCGGCGGCGGTAAGCCGGGCATCGTAGGCCGCGGATGCGGTCGCGGGTGGATCCTGAGACTCGAACGCGAGGAACGGCCGACCGCCGTCCAGCCCCGGCGCATCCGCGCCGATCGTCACCGATGCTGCAGGCGGGGTCGGGATCGCGTACAGATCCGGCGCGGCCGGAGTTCTGGGTGGCCCGCCGCAGCCGACCAGGAGCGCGGCCAGCAGCAGGCTCATGACACCCGCTGCGATGGCCCCCGCGCGCGATTGATGCATCAGCCCCACGCTCGGCCTTCGAGATTCAGCCTGGGGGCACCAAATGCGGCGCGCGGACGCACCGGACACCGCCCGGTCTTGCCCGGACAGCGCCACACGGGATCGCCCTGGCCCCCGGGCTGGCGTTCCCGAGACCGAGTGTAGAGCGCGTCCCAGAAGAACGTCATGGCCCGAAGGGACCAGGCGTGACCGGCCCGCGACGTGGAAGCCCTCGTCCCCGTGAACGCTGCCCGGTCGTCTTCGACGCCCGCGAAGGGCTCCGCAGGGGAGGGCCCACGAGCCGGGGGCGAGGGCGGACACCTATGGCGTTTGTTAGGGCGCCCGCCGTACGTTGCCGGCAGCCGGGCCCGCACTTTCTAAGACCATGCCCTTCCCTGACATCCGTTGCGCGCCGCTCCGTCGCCGGGCCCTTGGCCATGGGCGGCAACGCCGCATGCGCGGCCAGGCACTGGTGGAGTTCGCGCTGGCCTTCCCAATCCTCCTGACAATGACCCTCGGGATCATCGAGTTCGCATTCGTGTTCAACGCCGTGCTCGCCGTGAACTACGCGAGTCGGAACGCCGCCCTGCTCGCGGCCGAGGGTGGCTCGGATGCGGGAACCGACTGCATCGTCCTGCAGTCGATCGACGACGAGCTTACGGGGCCCACCGATCAGGCCCGGGTGACCCGGGTCGAGGTCTATCGATCCGACGAGAACGGCAGAGTGCTCGGGAGCCCGACGATCTACGTGCGCGACGGAGGCAGCACCACCTGCACGTACGCGGGCGGCACCACGGTCACCGTCCCGTACACGCGAACGGCGGACGGCTATCCAGAGACAACGAGATGCAACGTCCTGGCGGGTTGCGGGACCGCGCATCCCATCGACACCGTCGGCGTGCGGATCTCATATACGCACCACTGGGTAACGCCACTCGGCGGGACCGCGGGTGGCGGCACCCTCTCGTTCGATCGCGCCAACGCAACCCGCATGGAGCCGGTCCTGTGAGCGAACGGCGCGCCGCCCAGAGCGGGCAGTCCGTCGTTGAGCTCGCGCTGATCGTTCCGGTGTTCATGTTGCTGTTGCTCGGGCTGCTCGAGTTCGGCATGGCGTTCGACCACACGATCACGGTGAGCTACGCGACGCGCGAGGGCGCACGCACCGGCAGCGCCCTTGTCGACGGCGGAGCGTCGGGTTGCGCTTCGGTTGATCCGCGCATCGTCGCCGCGGTCCAGCGCGTGCTGACCTCACCCGGCTCACAGGTGGCGATCTCACGCGTGTCGGAGATCCGGATCTACGAGGCCACAGCCACGGGGGCGGAGACCAGTGGCAAGGTCAACATCTGGCGGTACGACCCCACGCACGGCCCGACGGTCGACGGCGAGCAGCTGGACTTCGCGGTCACCAGTGTGGGCTGGTCCGCCTGCGATCGGACCGCCCACCCGCCGCAATCGGTTGGCGTGAGCCTCAAGTACCGGTACGTGTTCGCCACCCCGGTTGGCCTGATCATGTCGATGGTGGGTGGCAGCGGGCCGGCCGGTCTCGACATCAGCGACCGGACGGTGATGGCCATGAACCCGTCGAGATGAGCCGGTCTGCCATGCACCACCGCCTCGATCTCCTCCACCGCCCGTCGGCGTCGATGTCGGATCGGCCTCCTCGCGGCGCGCGCCGGGCCAGCGACAAAGGCCAGGTGGTCGTCATCTTCGCGATGTCGATCGTCATGTTCACGCTCATGTGCGCCGTCGTGGTGGACCTGGCCTGGTACTGGACGAACAACCTCCGCATGCAGCGCGCTGCGGACGCGGCCGCGCTCGCCGGCGTGGTCTGGCTTCCTGGTGATCCCAGCCAGGCGTATGCGACAGCCAGGGCGGAGGCGAGCAAGAACGGCTACACGGATGGCGTGGACGGGATCAGCGTCACGCCGGTCCAGGATCCCGCCAACGCGCGACGGCTCAAGGTGGTCATCACAGGCCCGGTCGGCATGTTCTTCGCCCGGGTCGCCGGCATCGACTCGTTCCCGGCAAAGAGGACCGCCAAGGCCGAGTTCGTGCTGCCCGTGCCAATGGGCAGCCCCGAGAACTACTACGGCGTCGGCTACTACGTGAAGGTCGAGACGACGACCACAACCCACCATAGCTCCGGTGACACGGGACTCGACGCACCGGGCTCCGCTCCGCCGGGTGGCAGCTGGGCGTATACCCCGACCAGGCGCCAGAACATCACACGCGTCGTCCAATCCAACAACAATCGATACGCGACCGCGAACGCCGATGGGCAACAGCAGCAGTGGTATGCCTTCGGCCTGCTCTCGGGTATCCCAAACCCCGCCGGCAACCAGTCGCTGGAGATCACCGGGCTCGAGGTCCAGCTCGACGACGCATTCTTGTCGGGCTCGTGCAGCGGGTCGAACACGTCGAGCATCAGCGCCGCGGTGTCCTGGGACGGCGGCAGCTCGTGGTCCTCGCCAGTCGCAACGCCGGCGCTCGGGTCGAGCAGCTCCAGCGGTGACTACACGCTCGGGTCGAGCAGCTCGACCAGCGCCTGGGGCTCGCATTCATGGAACCGTGGCGACTTCTCGGACTCCGACTTCCGGGTCCGGCTGACCTCGATCCTCAGCGGCTGCACCGGGACGCTGTACCTCGATGAGCTTCGTGTGCGGGTGAGCTGGGACCTGACGACGACCACGACCACGACCGCCCTGGTCCAGGACGCTCCCGTTCCGCCTCCGCCGGGTCAGCCGGCGATCGCCCATCCCCAGAAGTTCTGGGGCGCGATGCAGAGCCAAGGGGCGCCGAGCATCCAGGGCGATGCCTACATGACCAAGTACGAGACACGGCATCGAGGAGGGGGTGGGGGCACGCTCAACGGGCCGGACGGTACCGATCCGGACGCGAACTACGACCCCAACGGGTTCTACGACTATGGGGTCGACATCCCGGCCGGTGGGGGCGGGACGGTCTGGGTCTTCGACCCCGGCTTCTGCGACGCAACGACCGAGGCCGGTACCGGCGAGAACTGGACCGTCAGCAGCTTCGGCGATAGCAACCCGAACGGCAACCCGACCCGCGAGCCCGTGAGCGCCTTCTACGATCTGCTCGACACGCGGGGCACCCTGCTCGACGAATCCGACGATATCCCGGTCGCCTCGACGGGCACCAGCTTCCGTCACGTCGACGGGGAGGACCACGTGATCTACGACGCCCTCGGAGAGGCGACGCACGAGCCCGACTGCTCGAGCCAGCCCGGGCACTTCGGGTGGGTGCAGCTCGCCACGGGCCTCGTGGAGGGGACGTATCGGGTCCACACCTACTCCACGGACTTCAGCGCACTCGACGATCAGAACAACACGACCGCGCTCAACGCCTTCGCACTGTATGCCGCCTCCGCATCCGGCACGCCTCGGATCTACGGGATCGGCGCCATGGAGGCGTACGTGCGGCTGCCGGGCGGTGGAGCATCGGAGTTCTACCTCGCCCAGATCGACGCCGTCCACGCAGGCAAGACGATGGTCATCAACCTCTGGGATCCGGGCGACACCGGCAATCTGTCGGCATCACTCTCGATCCTGCACCCGACCGGCAGCGGGTTCGCACCGACCCAGTTCAGCTATCACGCCACCCCGGGGACATCGAACCCGGGGCGGTCCAACTGCGCCGGTCGGTCCGGGAGCGGTGTGACGTCCGTGACCACGAACACCGGGGGCAACAGCCTGTACAACGGCTGCTGGCTGACGATCGAGGTCGTCCTGCCAACCAGCTACGACGCGCCGGTCGATCCCGTCTCGGGCGAGCGCGGATGGTGGAAGATCCGGTACGCGATGGGGGGCCGCACCAGTGACTTCTCGACCGACCTTACGACCTGGACCGTGAGCATCCGAGGCAACCCGGTCCACCTGGTGGTGCCGTGACCGCGCCCGACCGGGGCGACCCGACGGATGAGTCGCGCCAGCCGGCGGAGAAGCCGCGGCGGACCGTCACGCCCGCCACGATGTTCGTCATCGTGCTGACCATGGCCGTGGTCACGTTCGCGGCCGCGATCGCCCTCTGGATGTACTGGCTGGCGGGGGCGATCTTCAGCTAACGGGCGGTCGGCCGCTCCCGCCAGGGAACGACCGGTCGCCCCTTGTCCTGGATGGCCCGGGCGCTTGCCTGGCGCTCGGGCCATCCGGCCCGTTCCGACGCAGGCGCCGTCGCCGTACCATCCCACCCATGGACACCGAGATCCCTGCCGCCAGCGCGGCCACCCGCATCGAGCGGGATTCCATGGGCGAGATGGAGGTCCCCGCCGACGCCCTCTACGGCGCGTCCACCCAGCGCGCCGTCCTCAACTTCCCGGTCTCCGGCCAGCGGATGCCGAGACGCTTCCTGCGAGCGCTCGCGCTGGTCAAGATCGCGGCCGCGGAGACGAACGCCGGCCTGGGCCTGCTCGATGCCGCGAAGGCCGCGGCGATCACGGCCGCCGCGCGCGAGGTCGCAGACGGGCGGTACGACGAGCACTTCCCGATCGACGTCTACCAGACGGGCTCGGGCACCTCCACCAACACCAACATGAACGAGGTGATCTCGCACCTTGCGTCGGCGCGCCTGGGCGGGGCCAAGGTGCACCCCAACGACGACGTCAACAAGTGCCAGAGCTCGAACGACACGATCCCGACGGCGCTCCAGCTGGCGGGCGCGATGGCGATCGAGGAGGAGCTGATCCCGGCGCTGATCGATCTCCAGGGTGCCCTGGCGTCGAAGGCCGACGAGCTGTGGGACGTCGTGAAGACGGGGCGGACGCACCTCCAGGACGCGACGCCGATCCGTCTCGGCCAGGAGTTCGCGGGGTATGCCGGCCAGGTCGAGGAGGCGGTCCGCCGCGCCCAGGCCGCGCGTGACGAGCTGCTCACGGTGCCGCTCGGCGGGACGGCGGTCGGGACCGGGATCAACGCCCATCCCGAGTACGCCGCCCGCGCATGCGTGCGGCTCTCGGAGCTGACCGGGCTGCAGGTTCGCGAGGCGCCCAACCACTTCCACGCCCAGGCCACGCTCGATGCGGCGATCGCGGCCCACGGCGGCCTGCGGGCGATCGCGCTCGGGCTGTGGAAGATCGCCTCGGACGTGCGGCTCATGGGGATGGGCCCTCGGGCGGGCTTGGCAGAGCTCGCCCTGCCGGAGACGCAGCCCGGCTCATCGATCATGCCGGGCAAGGTGAACCCGGTGATCGTCGAGAGCCTGACCATGGTCGTGGCCCGGGTCATCGGCAACGACGCGACCGTCGCGTTCGGCCAGACCGGCTCGTTCCTGGAGCTCAACGTGATGCTGCCCGTGACGACCCAGTCGATGCTCGAGTCGATCGCCCTGCTCGCGGCGTCGGCGCGGAACTTCCGGATCAGGCTCGTGGAGGGCGTCAAGGCCACCGATCGCGGCCCGAAGCTGGTCGAGCAGGGGCTCATGCTGGCGACGGCGCTGGCACCCGAGATCGGCTACGACGCGGCAGCGGCGCTGGCCAAGGAGGCCTTGAAGTCGGGGCGGACGATCCGCGACCTGGCTGCCGAGAAGGGGATCGCACCGGACCGACTGGACGAGCTGCTGGATCCGGCCAGGATGACCGAGCCGGGTCTGGGTGGGCCCGGGGGCGGCTGATCGCCGATCCCCGGCGGGTGGCCGCGATCGCCGGCGACGTCACGGCTGCCGAGGTTGGCGGGGTCTGAGGGTTCGCGAAGGGGCGCGGATTTCCGCACTGGGCGCGAGGGTTCGCGACGCGCGATGCGGTCACCGGTACGTCCTTGCGGACGGTTACAATCCCCGCCATGTCCGCCCACCCCACCTGGGATCGCGCCGGATCCCTCCCCGTCCCCGCGGCAGCCGGCGCGGCGCACCGTTCGCCCGAGGCGCGCCGCTCGCCCGAGCTTGCCGCCCTGCGTGAGGAGCTGCCGTCGGTCGACCAGCTGTTCACGTTCATGCGCGACGCGGAGCTGCGCTTCGAGACCCTGCGGATGCGGATCGAGGAGCACGCCTGGACCAGCCGCGGCGAGGAGGTCGCGCAGATCGACGTCGCGATCCGCCACCCGGGCATGGTCAAGGTGCTCACAGCCACGTCAACGCCCGGCGGTGAGACCGGGTACGACGTGTGGATGTCCGACGGGACCACCGTCCAGACCTACGTCGCTTCGCGCAAGGTTGGCACCAGACGCCCCGTGCGGCCGACGGTGCGCGGCGTCGCCGATGATCGCGACCTTCCCGGACGCTCCCGCTTCTACGTGTCGCGGACGCAGCTCCCGATGGAGTCGCTGCCGGAGCTGTTCATCCATCCTGCGGGCTACTGCCAGAACGTCCTCGGGACGGGGAGCTGCCGCGTGACCGGGACGACGCTGGTAGCCGAGCGCCAGGTGATCGTGCTCGAGTGCGATCACCCGAGAACCGTGGAGAGGGTTGCGGACCGGCCGGACTTCGGTGTCCGGATCGCGGTCGACCGCAGCGACGGCGTGATCCTTCGGCTCGAGGAGTCGATCGGGGGCCGGGTCACGCGCGACGCGCTGGTGACCGACTACGGAGCCAACGTCGTGCTGCCGCCGTCCGCGTTCGACTTCCGGCTCCCTCCGGGCACCACCCGCATCTACTGACCTCGCCGGCCGAGGGCCCCCGCTACATCCCCGCGGCCGTCGAGGCGACGCGCTCCGGTGCGCGGCCGACGAGCCGGACCAGGATGGCAGACCCGCCGATCGTGATCACGATCGCGGCCAGCACGGCCGAGAAGGCCTCCTCGTTGACCACGCCGGCCGCCAGCCCGATGCCGGCCAGCACGTAGCCGAACTCGCCCATCTGGCCGAGCCCCACCGCCAGCTGGAACGATCGGACGGGCAGCCGCGCCAGGCGCGCCATCGCCCAGGCCACGACCACTTTCAGAACGACGAGCCCGACCAGCAGCGCTGCCAGCGGCGCCGCATCATCGACCACACCCGGGTCGATCAGGCTGCCCACGGCCACGAAGAACAGGACGGCAAACACGTCGCGGAACGGCAGCAGCCGGCGGCGCGCTTCCGACGTCTCGGCTCGATCGCTGATGGTCAGGCCAGCGATGAAGGCGGCCAGCGCCATCGGCACGCCGAACCACACGGCGCCGATCGCCGCCATCACCAGCCCGGCGGCGACCGAGACGATGAGGAACAGGTCGTGCTCGGTCTGCAATCGGGCCAGGACCGAGGGCAGCAACCTTGCCCCGGCAACGGCAAGCAGCCCGAAGGCACCCAGCCCGACGAGCGACTGCCATAGCGGACGATCCTGCATCCCGGCCGCGGCGAGCAGCACCACGCTCAGGGCGACGCCGGTCACGTCCTGGAGCACGCTCCATCCGAGCAGGGCCTCCTCGGTTGGCCGGTCTGTCGTCCGACGCCGCGACCGGGTGACGTTGACGACGACCACCGATGACGACATCGCCACGGCGATCCCAAGCAGGCCGGCCCCGTACGCATCGAACCCGAGCGCGAGCAGGACGCCCGCCGTGAGCAGCGTCGAGAGGAGGATCTGGATCGGCGATGCCCACAGCAGGCCCCGCTGCTCCCGATGGAGCCGCCCCAGGTCCACCTCGATGCCAACCTCGAACAGCAACAGCACCACTCCGACGTCGGCGAGCAATGCGATCTGCCCCCGATCGGCGACATACCCGGGCGTGAACGGCGAGACCGCCAGGCCGGCCGCGAGATACCCGACGACGGCCGGCAGCCCGAGGCGCCGTGCCACCCACCCGAAGGCCGCGGCGAGCAGGAGCACCAGGCCGATGTCGAGGACGAGCGGTGCCGTGTCCATCCCGCACGAGGATAGGCCAGCGGACGCGCGGAGGCGATCGACCCCGCTAGCTGGCGAGCAGCGACAGACGCGCCGTTGACGGCGACTCGACACCCATCAGCCGGCCGAGATCGAGGGTCCGGGCATCGAGCCGGGGGCCCGGACGACCCAGCAGGTAGCCCTGCGCCGTGTCGAAGCCGAGGGCCATCACGAGCTCGAGCTGCGACGGGTGTCTCGACGCCCTCGGCCAGGATGGTCTGGCCGCGTCGCGAGGCGAGGTCGCGGAGTGCCCGGAGGACCGCGTCCGACGACTCGCTGGCGGCGCCGGCCCGGACGAGCGAGAGGTCGATCTTCATGATGTCGAACTCGACCTCGGTCAGCAGGCGCAGCCCGGCGTTTCCGGCTCCCACATCGTCGGCCGCGATACGCACGCCGTGCCGGCGGAGCGAGGCGAGCGCCGCGCGCAAGCGGTCGAGATCCTCGACCGCCTCGCGCTCTGTGAGCTCGACGACGATGCGCTCGGGATGGATGCCGTAGCGGCGAGCCATCGCCAGCACCTCGAACGGGCTGAACGCCTCGGCCTCGAGCGATCGGGGCGACAGGTTGACCGACAGGTAGCAGTGCTCGTCGAGCGCGCGCGCACCGGCCAGCACGGCCTCGAGACTGGCCAGGTCGAGCTCGACCGTGCGCCCGGTCGCCTCGGCGGCCACGAACAGGGCGCTTGCATTGGCGAAGCCGGACCCTGGGCCGGGCCGGACGAGACCCTCGTACCCGGTGACCTCGCCCGTTCGCAGCGCGTAGAGCGGCTGGTAGACAGCGCTCAGTCCCCGGGTCGACGCCACTCGCGAAACGGCCAGGGCCAGCTCCTCGATGTTTCGCGCGTCGTCCGCGACGCCATGGCGGCCCGGGTCGAACAGCTGGACATCGGTGCGCCCGTGGCGCTTGCCCCAGTACAGGGCCGCGTCGGCCTGATGGAGGAGCTGCTGACGCTCGGCCGCGAGGTGCGGGAACGAGGACACCCCGACCGTGACCGAGAACGCATCCACGCCGGACGTCCCGGCGCCGGCATCGAGCGCCGAGGCAAGGATCCGCCGGCCGGTCGCGAGTGCCTGCTCGGGTCCGCAGTCGATCAGCACCGCGGCGAACTCGTCGCCGCCGATCCGGAAGCCGCGGTCCAACCGGCGAAGGTTGCTGGTGAGGATCTGGCCCGCGGCGCGGAGCAGGTCGTCGCCGGCGGCATGGCCGCGCGTGTCGTTGACCTTCTTGAGGTCGTCGATATCGATGAACAGGAGCGCGAACGGGCGACCCTCTTCCCGGGCGATGACGACCTGCTCGTCCAGCTCCTCCTGGAACGCTCTGTGGTTGCCCAGGCCGGTCAGGCCGTCGCGCAGCGAATCCAGTCGAGCCCGGTCGAACGCCTCTCGCAGACCGTGGCGTTCCTCGTCCAGACGATCGACCCTGGTCAGCACGTCGGCCAGGCCGTATCCGCCGACGAGCACGACGCTCGTCAGCCATCCCAGCGTGGCGCCCACCGCGACCCCTACCGAGTCGGTGAGCTGCCACGCAACCCAGGGGATGAGGACGACGGACGGCATGGCGATCACCGTGAACCAGCGAACCACGGCGCGGTGGAGCTCCCGCGCCGTCCGCGTGCTCGAATTGCTGGTGCGTCTGTGCATCCAGGCCACCCCAATGCCCCCGCAAGAGCGGGGGGTCCTCGCTCAGCCTGTTGTACTCCTGCACCACCCGGGACCGCATCGGTACCAAAGTCCTGGCCGGCCTCGCCATGGCGGTGCCGGCAACCGGGCGACGCCTGCCGCTCGCTCGAATGACGCCCCTGCGCTCGGGCTCGTCCGATGAGGGTGGACGAACGGCGCTAACGTTGTGCTCGAACGGCTGGGGCAGCGTGAACGACCTCCGACCTCGCTCTGGGAGATCTCTCGTGGACACCGACACCGCAACGCCGCACCGCGAGGACGCTGAGCTGGGCGAATCCGTCGCGGAGGATGAGACTGCTGCGAAGATCGAGACGCAGCGCGGAGACCGAGGACGAGGACAACTCCTCCGAGCCGGTCAGCGAGCATCCGGGGCCCGCGGCCGATGAAGAGCCCGCACCGGATCCGTCATCGAGCGACGAGGGCACCACGGACCCGAGCCTCGGCGAGAACGGACCACCCGAGGAGGACTCCGGTGCCACCGACGAGCCACGCGAGCTCGACAAGCACGTGGTCAAGATCGCCGAAAAGGCCGAGAAGCTGGCGTCAAAGCCCGTCGAGGATGACCAGGACAAGGCACCGGCGGTCACCGGAGCGCCCATCGATCCCGGGTCGCGGCGCCTGGCCATCGGCGTCGATGTCGGGGGCAGCGGGATCAAGGCGGCTGCCGTGGATCTGGACACTGGCGAGCTGGTGTCCGAGCGGCACCGCGTCCCCACGCCCCAGCCCTCGGCGCCGGCCGCGGTGATCGCGTCGATCGCCCGGATGATCCGCAAGATCGAGCGCGAGGTGGTGCTCACGCCGGACGTCCCGGTTGGTGTCGGGTTCCCGGCCGTGGTCATCGAGGGGGTCACCAGGAGCGCCGCCAACGTCGACCCTGGCTGGATCGACTTCGACGCGGACGCCGCGATGGAGCGCGTGCTGGGCCGCCCCGTTCACCTCATCAACGACGCGGACGCGGCGGGCGTCGCCGAGATGCGGTTCGGCGCCGGGGTGGGCCGCCGGGGCACGGTATTCCTGATCACCCTCGGAACGGGAACGGGCTCCGCCCTGTTCTATAACGGGATGCTGGTGCCCAACAGCGAGCTGGGACACATGGAGATCCGCGGCCGCGACGCCGAGCGACGATCGGCAGCCTCCGCGCGGACCCGCCGCGGGCTATCGTGGAAGGCCTGGGCGGCCGACCTCGACGAGCACCTGCTCGCCATCGAGCGCCTGTTCTCACCCCAGCTGTTCATCATCGGCGGCGGCGTCTCCAAGCGTGCCGACCAGTTCATCCCGCGGCTCACGGTCCGCGCGGAGGTAATCCCGGCCAAGCTCCGCAACGACGCGGGGATCGTTGGCGCGGCGATGGGGGCGGCGGAGACGGAGCTCGCGAAGCTCTGATCGAGCCGTTCGCCGACGGTACGCTCGGAGCGGCCCTGACCCGACGGGGCCCTATACGCGGGCGCGAAGCGCGGCCAGCGCCTCCGTCGAGCCCGATGCGATCACGCTCTCGCCCGACCCGAGCGCGCGCTCCGGGCTCGGGTTCGCCTCGTACGCGCCATCGCGCTGGAGGATCGCCAGGGTCACCACGCCGTCGTCACGCAGCGAGCCGACGGTGGCGCCCTGCAATGGGCCGTCCGAGGTGACCTCGATCTCCTCCAGCGAGAACGACAGGTTGCCGTGCGACAGGGCGGCATCGATGTAGTCGACGACCCGCGGACGGCTGGCAAGCTCGGCGATCCGGCGCCCGGCCATCGTGTACGGCGACACGACCCGGTTCGCCCCTGCCTGCAGCAGCTTGGCCTCGGACCCATCGAGGTTGGCGCGGGCGACGATGAACAGCGACTCGCGCATCGCCCGCGCGGACAGCGTCACGTACACGTTGTTGGCATCGGAATCGATCGTCGTGACCAGACCCCGGGCGTGGGCGATCCCGGCCGCCTGCAGCGTCGCGTCGTTGGTCGCGTCGCCCTCGACCACGAGGTGCCCGTCGGCGGCCGCTCGTTCCAGCGACGACGGCAGGATATCGATCACGGCCAGGCGCTGGCCTGACTGCACGAGCTCCCGGGCCACCGTGGACCCCACCCGCCCGTAGCCGCACACGATGTAGTGATCGCGCAGGGCATCGACCGCATCGCGCATTCGCTTCGCCTCCCGCCGGCCGCTCGCGGCCTCGCTCAGGATCGTCTCGGCCACGATGCCGATCGACCCGAAGATGATCGCGACCCCGGAGATCGCGAGCAGCATCGTCCACAGACGCTCCGGGACCTCGGTCACCGCGCGAACCTCGCGAAAGCCCACCGTCGTGAGCGTCATGACCGTCATGTAGGCGGCGTCCGAGATCGACCACCCGAACGCGAGCACGTATCCGAGCGTGCCCACGAGCGTGACCCCAACCACCGCGGCCACCCAGGCCTGGACGTGGCGCCCGCGCACAGCCTCGGCCAGCTCGTGCGCCACGCGCCACCGGCGCGTCTCGGCTCGGATCGGCCAGCCACCCACGCGTCGAATCTAGCAGCGGGACGAACGCCGCAGGTGCGGTTCCGGCGCGGTCGGACCCCGACGGCCGGACCACGCCCGACCGCCTTCCGTGATCAGAAGGCCGTTCGGCCGTGGAAGGCGGCGGGCACCGGCACCGCTGGGTGGCGCGAGGCGAGCCAGTCGCGAAGCGCCCAGTACGTGGTCTTGAACGCAATCTCATCCCAGGGCACCGCGTCCGGCGCGAAGGGGCGCACCTCGAGCGCCTCGGGCGTCTCCACGATCGCCCCACCGACGACAGGGGCCTCGAACACCAGCGTGACGACCGCCGCCTCGAGCCGAGCGTACAGGCCGACGATCGCACCCGGCTCGACCAGCAGCCCGGTCTCCTCCAGGGTCTCGCGAACGGCCCCCTCGGTCACGGTCTCGTCGACCTCGAGGAAGCCACCCGGCTGCGCCCACCAGCCACGACCGGGCTCGATCCCCCGGCGGAGCAGGATCACCTCGCCACGATCGGTGACGGGGATCGCGGTCACCACCAACCTCGGGTTGATGTAGGCGACGAACCCGCACGACGCGCAGACCAGCCGATCGCGACTCTCCTCGGGCAGCGCGGTGAAGGCGAGCTCCGCACCGCAGCGGGAGCAGTAGCGGACCGTCGCAGACAGCCAGATCGGCGGACCACCTCCCGATGCGACGTCGGTCGATCGGCCGTCCGGTCCGCGGCCCGCCGCCGCCAGCAGCGCTCGCTCATCGTCGGTCAGCCGCCGTTCCACCATCAGGCCACCAGCAGGAGGATCGATGCGACCACGATCACGGCGAGGAAGACCAGGCTGGTCAGGACCCAGCTGAGCCGGAACAGCCCGCGGCCGCGGTCCACCGGCATCCATGCCCACGCCGAGCGCCAGATGCGCACCGTGGCATCGGCGGTCGTGATCAGCAGCAGCGGCGACGCGACCAGGACGCACAACTTGACCAGGAGGCTCCCCGTCCCCGCCCCCATCTCGAGTGCGGTGATCCCGAGCGCGCCGGCGACGAGGGCCGGGGCAGAGAGCAGCACGTAGTGCCTCTGGAGGGGCGTGGGAGCCATCTCGGGCACGCTCCTCGGCGGCAGCGCGGCGAGGCTCGGAGGCAGGCCGCGGCTCGCGGCCGCAACAGGCTGCCGATCGAGCGCGGGCATGCCGGCTTCCCAGCGTTCATCGTCCATCGCGCCCCCGAGTCTATCGGTCGCAGCGCGTCGAGGCCTCAGGCTGGCAGGGGCTCCTCGTTCGACGGGTCGCCCATCACCGCATCGGTCTGCGCGGCCCGGTGCGCGGCCAGCCGCTGTGCCAGACCCGCATCGGACAGCGCGAGGATCGCCGCCGCCAGCAGCGCCGCATTGTCTGCGTTCCCGATGGCCACGGTCGCGACGGGGATGCCGCGCGGCATCTGGACGATCGAGAGCAGGGAGTCGAGCCCGCCCAGGTGCTGGGTCGGGATCGGCACCCCGATCACGGGCAGCGCCGTCTTGGCGGCCAGCATGCCCGGCAGGTGCGCGGCTCCGCCGGCGCCGGCGATGATGACCCGGAGCCCGCGACCGGCCGCGGTCTCCGCGTAGCGGAACAGATGGTCGGGCGTTCGATGCGCCGAGACGACCCGCAGCTCGCAGGGCACGTCCAGCTCCTCGAGCACGGCGACCGCCTTCTCCAGGAACGGGAAGTCCGAGCGGCTGCCCCCGACGACGCCGACCACTGGCCGCGACTCGCTCACCTCAGGCCTCCCAGCTCCTCATTCCTCCCAGGTCAGGGCCTCGCGCGCGCGGCGCGCCCGGTCGAGCGCCTCGTCCGCATCGCGGCCGACCACCGTCACGTGCCCCATCTTGCGTCGCTCGAACACGCGCTGCTTGTCGTACACGTGCACGTGCACGTCAGGATCCTCCAGCGCGCGGTCCAGGCCGGACAGCCTGGCCGGTCGATCGTGACCCGTGCCGAGCAGGTTGACCATGGCCGCCGTCGCGTGTGGCTTGACCGAGCCCAGTGGCAGCCCGGCGATCGCCCGGACATGCTGGTCGAACTGCGAGGTGACCGCGCCCTCGATCGTCCAGTGGCCCGAGTTGTGCACGCGAGGCGCGAGCTCGTTGATCATCAGCCCACCGCCCCGGAGCTGGAACAGCTCGACCGTGAGCAGCCCCACGAGATCGAGGCCGCGAGCGAGGCTGTCGGCGATCTCGACGGCGTCGGCGGCGACCAGCGGGTGGATCGGGGCCGGGGCGACGCTCTCGATGAGCACGCCCTCGTCGTGGACGTTGCGCGAGATCGGGAAGCTGAGCGTGCGGCCGTCCCGATCCCGGGCGCACACGACGGACAGCTCGGCCTCGAAGTCGATCTCCCGCTCCAGCAGCAGGGGCCGTGCCTCGGTGCCGCCCAGCCGGGCCACGGCGTCAGTCACCTCGTCCGGCGCCGCGATCCGGACCTGGCTCCGCCCGTCGTACCCACCCAGCGGCACCTTGAGCCTGGCCGGATAGCCGAGGGCATCCGCCGCGGCCCGCGCCTCCGCAACCCCGCGGACCTCGCGCCAGGGGGCGGCCCACTCGCCCAGGTCCCGGATCGCCCGGCGCTCGGCCAGCCGGTCCTGGGTGGCCCGCAGTGCCGCCAGCCCCGGCCTGAGCGGTGCAACCTCCAGCGCAGCGGCGGCCGCCTCGATCCCCACGTGCTCCAGCTCGTAGGTGACCACGTCCGCCATTGCGCCCAGGCGGACGGCGGCAAGCGCGTCGTCGTATGCCCCGACCACGATCTCGTCAGCGACCGCGGCCGTCGGGCAGTGCGGATCTGGGTCGAGCGCCTTCACCCGGAAGCCCATCTCCCGGGCCGCAAACCCGAGCATCCGGCCCAGCTGTCCGCCGCCCAGGATGCCGATCGTGGCGCCGGGGGCCAGCGGCGTCGGGGCGTCGGCGGGACCGGGCCGGATCCCTCGCGCGTACAGGGTGTCCTGGACGAAGTCGCTCTTGCGGACCGTGTACAGCAGGTTTGCCTCGCCGTCCGGTGCCTCATCCACGATGCGCTGCTTGGCCGCCGTATACGCGTCCCGCAGCGCGGCATCCGTGCGCAGGGCGTCCCGGAATCCGCGCAGCTCGGCCAGCTCGTGGCGGGCGGGCGGCATCACATGAAGGTGGATCCGGAACGGCGTCCCGTCGTGATCGACGACACCCAGCAGCAGCGGCCTCGTGGGCGGGAACGGGGCGAGGCCCGCCTGCCGCTGGAAGCCGAGTGAGAGGAGCGCGTCGGTGAGACCGGGGATCTCGGCCGGGTCCGCCTCGATGCCCAGGTCGACGACGTTCTTGCCGGGCAGCCCAGGAACGGCAGAGCTGCCGACATGGTCGACCTCGACGCCCGGGCAGGCCGAGGCGATGAGGCGGGACACGACCGCCGCGATCTCCACGGTCCGCGGGTCCCAGGGGTGGAACGCGGCGGGCAGGCGCGTGTATGGCCGAATGGGCAGGTCGGACATCGACCGAAGTGTAGGTGACGATCCGCCGTCGATCGTCGGGTGTCGCGGGCGGTGCGTGTCGTCCGCCGTGGGTCGCCGGACCTTGTCGAATACCCGTGGGGCGGGTACTGCGCGGATCCCTGTTCACCTCGGTCGACACAGCCCGCTCATGCCACGCACGCCGCCGCGGGCCGACTCGGCCAGATACCCAACGGGCGGGTCTTAGCGCACGTCGAGGGCGGCGAACATGCGCCGGTGCCCACCGAGTGGGTAAGTGACGAGACCGGCGACCGTCCCGGGGTCGCCGCATGCGTGGCATGGGTGGCTGGCCACCTCGGCGTCCGGGCCGAAGGTTTGCCAACCGCCCGGTGAATGGGTGGCCAAGTCGCCGGCCCGGCGCAGCGGCGGCGCGACCGCCAGCCCTGGGAGCCGGCCGAGGCCCGGAACCTGGCAAGGCCGCCCGAGCCCGCTGCTATCCTCGGGACGTCGGCCGGCGGCCCGCGCCGGACGAGCGCTCGAGACAGGAGCCACCCATGCTGCACGGCGGATCCGCCCCGTACGGCGTCACGGCGCCCCGGATCCTGATCGTGGATGACGACCCGAACCTGCTCGTCATCCTCGCCGAGCAGCTGCGCGCCGACGGTTATGACGTTCAGACGGCTCGCGACGGGGACGAGGCCCTGCGCCGCCTGAACCAGGCATGGCCGGACCTGCTGATCATCGACATGCTGATGCCCCGGATGGACGGCCTGACCCTTGCCCGCGAGATCAAGGCGAGAGCCGACCTCCCGATCATCGTCCTGTCGGCCATCGACACCGCCGACTCCAAGGCCGACCTCCTAGACGAGGTCGCCGAGGACTACGTCACCAAGCCCTACCACTACCCGGAGCTCCGGGCGCGGGTCACTCGCGTCCTGCGCCGGCTCGGTGACCGGGTCCCGCGCCAGCGGCTGGATCTCGGCCCCAACCTGTCGCTCGAGCTCCATCGCCGCGAGGCCATCGTCGCCGGCAACACCGTCTCGCTCACGCCGACCGAGTCACGGCTGCTGTACGCGCTGGCGGCGAACCTGGGCCAGACGGTGACGACCGAGACGCTCCTGATGCGGGGTTGGGCGGACACGGAGGATGCCGACCCGAGCTACGTCTGGGTGACGATGCGGCGGCTGCGACAGAAGGTCGAGACCGATCCGAACAAGCCCGTCCACCTGTTGACGGTCCGCGGGATCGGGTACCGGCTGGTCGGCGCCGTGAACAGCGCAGAGCCGTGACCGAGCCGCGACCCGAGCCTGCTCACGGCACCCCGCCTGGTGGCGCGCTCTCGGAGCGGCTGGCACGTCGAACGGCCGTGCCGGCAGATCCGGACGAGCCGGGGGGCATGCCGCCTCCGGACCAGGGCCCTTCCCCGCCGAGGATCTACCGCGGCCCGCGCGTCGGGTTCCGCACCCGCCTGACCATCGCGCTCATCGCCTCGGCCGTGCTCCCCGTGGCCGGGTTCGGCACCGTCGTGCTCCTGATCACGGGTGCCGGCGGCGAGGCCGACACCACGCTCACCCGCGTGCTCCTGCTGGCAGCCGCGCTTGCGGTCGTCCTGGCCGTCCTGCTCGCGGCCCTCCTCGCGGCCGATCTCGGCGCCCCACTGCGGACCATCGCGGCCTCCGTGGAGCGGGTGTCGGCCGGGGACCTCACGACACGCCTGGAGCTGCCGGGCGACGACGAGATCAGCCGGCTGGCCGACAGCCACAACCGGCTCGCAAGCGATCTCCAGCGACGCAACCGCGAGCTACGGCAAATCCTCGAGGCGCTCGAGGAGACGACGCTCGGCGAGCGTCCGGAGATCCTCGCCCGGCGCGCCGGCGAACGAGCCCGGGCGGCGTTCGGCATGATCGACTGCGCGGTCCTGCTCGTGGAGCCAACCGAGGTCCCGGAAGAGGAGATCGTCCCGGGTGAGCTGCGCCAGGTCCGCGCCGAGCTCGTCGCCGGCGGCGACACCCTGGGCGTCGTCGCGGGCCATGTCACGGCGACCCGCACCTGGGAGCGCGCTGACCAGGACCTGTTCGAGCTGTATGCGATCGAGATCTCGGCGGCGATCAGGAATGCCCAGCTCTACGCGCGGGTCCAGGATCAGAACAGCCGCCTGATCGAGCTCGACGAGGCGAAGGACGACTTCCTGCGCGGCGTCTCGCACAACCTCCAGACGCCGCTCGCGAGCATCCGGGGTTACGCGGAGCAGCTGGCCGCCGAGGCACCGGATCGGCGTCTCGCGATCATCACCGAGCAGGCCGACCGGCTGTCGAAGATGGTCCGTCAGCTGCTGACCGTGAGCCGGATCGAGTCGGGCGCGCTTCGGCCGCGGCTGGAGGTGTTCAACCTCGCGGGCCACGTCCGCCGCACGTGGGAGGCGCTCGGCGCGACCGACGTGCCCTTCACGATGCAGGACCGCGCCGAGGGCTGGCTCGCGCTGGCCGACCCGGATCACCTCGACCAGGTGCTGTGGGCGATCCTTGACAACGCGGTGCACTACGGGGGCCGAACCGCGGTCGAGGTCGTGGTCAGCGTCGACGAGACCGAAGAGGACCTGGCGGTGACGGTCGCCGATCATGGGCCCGGCGTCAGCGAGAGCGATCGTGCGCGGCTGTTCCAGCGGTTCGAGCGAGGTCCGCGCGGCCGACCGGCGAGGGGTCAGGTCTCGGCCTCTACGTCTCGCGCGAGCTATGTCGGGCGATGTGCGGAGATCTCATTCTCGAGCAGCAGATCCCCGGTCAAGGGGCGGCGTTGACCGTCCATCTGCCCGCGGAGCGCGCCGAGGAGACGTAGGACTTTGGTCCTGGTCAGGTCATGGGACTCGACGTTCCGGACGTGGCCTGCTGTCACCGTCGTAAGGCCAGGTGCAAGGTCGGCGTACCATCTTCCCAGCTGCCAACTGCAACACTTGCATCGCCGGGGGAGAACGTCGATGTCGTCCTTCGGGCCCGCGAGGGCTCTGGTTCGGGTATGCCGCGATCGGGCATGGCGAGCCGCCCTGAGGTTCCCCTCACGCGAGTGCGCCCGCGGGGCCCGCCTCAATGCCGATGACCATCCCAGGTCGGGCCACCGCCCATCCGGACAAGCGATGGCCGAGTTTGTGCTGATCCTGCCGGTAATGCTCCTGATCCTCCTGATCGCGGTGGACTTCGGGCGACTCTTCTTCACCTACATCGCCGTCAACAACGCTGCCCGCGAAGCCGCCAGCTACGCCGCATTCCATGCTGCGGACACGCCATTTGACCTCACCGCCTACAACAACGCCGTGAAGGCGGTCGCGGTGGGCGAATCGAACGCGCAGGGTCAGGGCGGAGCCGGCGAGCTCACCGCAAGCGATCCCACCTGCTTTGCGCCCGGGAGCCCCCCGACCGCGATCCCGTGCGACTCCGCCTCCGACTTCGCGGGCGGCATCGGCAATCAGGTCACTGTGACGGCAACCCAGTCTTTCTCGTTCCTGACGCCGATCATCGGGTCAATCCTTGGCGACCGCGTGACGCTCAGCGCGTCGGCAACGGCGCCAGTGCTGAACCCGTTGGTCGCGGAACTCACGGGCGGGCCGACGCCCACGCCGACGCCGACGCCCGCGCCAACGCCGTCGCCCACACCCACGCCCACACCCGGGCCCACACCAACGCCCACACCAACGCCCACACCCACTTGCTCGATCCCGGTTGTTCGCATTCAGCCCGCGTCCAGTGAGGGAGGTAACAAGAAGACGACCATCGTCGTTAGCTTCAGCGCGATGGTGACCCCGGGCCTGGCTACCAGTTGGTCTTGGGCTTTTGGCGACGGAGGCACGAGCTCGCTGCAGTCTCCTCCGAACCACACGTACACCTATACCAAGCCCTTGCAGCACAACGGCCATGGGACCGGGGCGCAGACCTGGCCTGTATCCCTGACCGTCATGACGTCCCCGGGGTGCACCGGTGTCGGTACAGCCACCGTGACCCTCGACCCATGATCTGGCTACCGGTGAACCTCCGATCCAGTCGTGCCCAGAGCCTCGTCGAGTTTGCCCTTGTGCTGCCGGTCTTCTTGCTGATCCTGTTTGGCGTGATCGACGGGGCGCGCCTCGTCTACATCAACAGCCAAGTGTCACAGGCGGCCCGAGAAGCTGCGCGAGTGGCGTCAGTCGAGGCAAGCTGGGTGGGCTTCATCGACCCCGCATGCGCGACAGCCGCGGAGATCGCGACCACAAGGCCCGGTGGACACGTGTGCCCTGCCGACACGGCAGCGCTCAAGGCGGATGTGGCAAACGCCGCCAATCGAATGGCCGTCGGCCTTGGCGCGATCTCCGTCATTTGGCTCGCCTGCGACTCCGGGGCGGCGGACGACACTGCGCCAACCGGAAACTGGACAGAGTCCACGGTCAACTTCCCGCAGTGTGGCCCTGACGCTGCAGGCGACCGACCCCCGACAAACCAGGGGAGCCTGGTGTCCGTCCGAATCGAATACACGTACCACACGCTTACGCCGATCCTCAGCTCCCTGCTCGGCACGATCCCGCTGAGCGGCTCCGCCACGATGGTCATCAACTAGGAGGATGCTGGTGTCTCATCCGAACGGGCGGCAGCGCGGTCAGGTCATCGTGCTGTTCACGCTGTCGCTTGCTGCCCTGTTGCTGTTCGTCGGGTTGGCCGTGGATGGCGGCTACGCGCTCGTCCAGCGACGGGCCGTGCAGAATGCCGCTGACTTCGCGGCCCTCGCCGGGACGCGCATCGTGGGGGAGTCGCTGACGGGCAAGCCTGCCGGGGCAGGAACCGACGCGAACGTGCATGGCGCCATCCAGTCGATCCTTGCCGCCAATCAGGGCCAACTCGCGGACGCCCGATATGTGTCGGCCACGGGAGTGCCGCTTGGAAGCGTCGGCAATGGGTCGATCCCGGTCGGCGCCCAAGGGATTGTTGTCAACGTCGATCTGACCTGGCAGCCATTCTTCCTGGGGATCATCGGCGTGTCGGGCTGGACGGCGAGCGCCGACGCCACCGCGGTCAGTCCCGGCATTGCATCAGCCGGTGTGATGCCCGTCGGTGTTAATGACTCCGCGTTCAACGCCCTGCCGCTCTGCGAACACCCGGAGGACTTGTCCCTCTGCGACTCATCGCACCTGACGCCGGGCACGCTCAACCTTCCGGGCGGCTTCGGTTGGCTGAAGTTCGGGGCCGCCGGCAAGTGCTCGGGGTTTGGCCTCGGCATGATCGTCGATGGCTGCGAGAGCAGCCAGGGCTTCCTGCAGAAGGAGGTCGGGCCGCCAGCCAATAGCTACGGGTGCTGCACCGACGTTACGCTGACCACTGACACTCCGGGGACTGGCGCCGGATCGGCAGCATGACCGGGAACAACCTGCCGATTTCTCCTTCTACGTCCAGCACCAAGTTGTGGTCTGGGTACCCATCTGGGATTACGACGGCGGCACGGGTGCAAACGGCTGGTACCACATCGTCGGGTTCGGAGCGATCATCTTCGACGGGCTGGACACGCAACACGGCAAGTGGCTTACGGGCGTCCGCGTGTCGGGAATCGGGAACACGCCCAACGCGTCCCAGTTGGGCGCAACCGGAAAGGTGGAGCTCATCCGCTAGTGCGACCTGCGCCGGCGCCGATCAAGCGCCCGCCACGACACCCGATCGAGAGGCCAGGCACGGCACGCGTTCGCCCCGCGTGCGTGTGGCAGTGGTGGAGTCCGCGCCATTACCCGCGATCCTGCGTCTGCTCTTGCCGGGCGCCAGTCGATCTCGACCGCATGTTCTGTGCCCCCCTCACCCACGGCCGGGAGCGGGGCACCCGGAGAACCAAATTGCCCGCCCGATCTCTCGGGCGGGCGTGCACGTGACTGCAGCAGCGACCGACTTGCGTCAGCCAGCCTCGGTCGACGGTGCAGCGGCCAGGGAAGCGGGCATTGATCGAGCCGCCCAGATCGACCGAACGGGTCGGCTGCGAGCAGCAGAGCGGCAAGGACGCCAAACACGGGTCCCGGCGCGCTGCTGACACCGGCGAAGGCCGCGATCACATTCCACGCATACCACGCCGCAAAGAACCAGAGCGCTCCCGCGACGACTCGCTTCTTCATGCGGGCAGCGTCGCGGACCGACGCCCGTGGCGCTATGGCCCGTTCGTACCTGCCGCGATCGGCGTGCGGTGCGCGGCGTCCTGGCACCCGCGAACGCTACTTGATCAGTTGAACGCCCAGCCTATTGCTTGTGCTCGGGGTTACCGACCCCAGGTCGATTGCGCCCGGTCCCGGGAGGCCCACGACCCACCAGCCCTTGAGGCACCCGTTGGCCCCATTGCCGCTGACGAACGGGCTGCCGGGATCCTGATCGCACTGCTTCCTGTCGTTGCCGCTGATGTAGATGTAGTCGAACTTGAAGCTCCCGAACCCTGGAACGTGGTACCACGTGTTGCTGCCGACACCGATCTCACCAGCCGGGCAATCGCCGAGACCGGTCCCTGAGGGTTGGACCTTGCAGGTCCCGTCGAACAGCGGGATCTGAACCACATCGTTGTGGTAGCTATCGATTGCCGTCTGGATAGCCGGCCCACCCTTGCCGACACCGCCCGGGAATGTCTGGATCCAGGTCGGGAACGGAAGCGACTCGATGCAGGGATTCTCGATGGCGCCCTTGAATGTGCTCTGGCAGGTTCCGGTCGTTGTGACACCGAGCGCCGTGGACAAGTCGAGCCACCCCACCGAACCAGCCGATCCGCCGCCGATGTCATCGTTCTTGTCCTTGCACAAGGGCACGATCGCTTCATTTTCAGGGCTGGTGTCTTCGTCACCGAGATACGGCCAGTCGCCGGTCCCAGGCGTGAGCGTGCCGCTTCCATCGCACGTTGAGGTCACGTACGGAACGGTGATCGGGAACAAGCCACAGGGCTGACCAGGCTGGCAGAGGGTCGTGATGATGCCCGTCACTGCCGTTGCCTGGGTCGTCGCGGTGAAGGTGTCCTGCCCAACGACGCGAGCGAAGTAAGTCCCGAAGTTCCTTGAGCCGACGACCTGCACACCCTGGGCGGTTGCCGGAAACACACCTCCGCCCACGGTTGCGACGACATCACCCTTGAAGTCCGCATAACTGGCCGTGTCAACGGTCACGCCGTTGCCGGCAGCTGACCCGTAGACCGCGCGACACACTTCCAGGTCCCACGCGTCGACCGTGCCCGTCGGACATGTCCCGGTGGCGCCCGTTGACGAGCTCCCTCCCATCAGATACTGGGCGATGACCACCGTGCCTGCCTCGGCGGCGGCGTCCGCGGCGTTCTGTGTCGTTCGCTGCTGCGCCATGACGTTCCCGCCGTCCACAACGAAGGCCACGCCGACGATCAGGGCAATCAGTCCACCCACGAAGATCGGCAGCACCTGACCCTGAGAACGCCGGTCCCTTGTCCTCAACATTTCAGAGCCTCTCAACAGTGCGGAATGGGTGCGATGGTCGGATTTGTGCAGACGCGCTCGATCGGCATCTTCGTCGTCGAGGAGACGTCGATCGTGCCAAGGATCTGGCCGATCACGGGGGTCAGGGCCTGATAGGTGCCCGTGACCTTGACGACCGCAATGCAGCCGATGGCGGGCGTCGTACACGCCGAGGTATCCGTCGGATCGCGATAGTCGACCTGGACATTCGCGTCGGTGAGACCGAGAGCGATCGCGGACTGGATCGCGCAGCCCGTTGGCCAGGCTGTTGCCGCCGTCGTGTCACACGTGTCGGTCCCGGTCGATGACTGGTTGACGATGGCAACTCGCGCTCCATCGCGCGCAGCATTCGAGACCGTGTTGTAGGTGTAGATCAGCCGGCCTGCATCGATGATCCCGAAGATGAACAGCAGGAATATCGGAATCACCAGCGCAAACTCGACGAGGGCCTGACCATGCGGCCGACGACCGTTCATGGTACATACCGCAGATTGATGGCCTGGCTGCACAACCAGGGAGAGTTCTTGTTCTGTTGCACCGGATCAACGAGATCGCCGCCAGTGAGGCCTTCCTGCGACTGGATCAACTTCGGCGTCGACGGTGGTGTCGTGGACTTCTGGCTCCCACCATTGGCGCCTACCGGCTGGAAGGTCAGGGTTCCTGTGAACCCAGCGGCCGTCCATGTGGAATTGGCCGTATCGGTCATCGCGTTCGCGAAGTTCGGCACAACGCAGCCAATCGTCACGTAGTTCTGTCGGATATATGCCGATCCACCGGCCGGATCCGTGATTGTGAGACCGACCGTGAACTCACCAAGATCGGCAAATTGGTGCTGGGGATCCCCTTGCGTGGATGTACCACCGTCGCCGAAGTCCCAGGAGTAGGCGTTGGCGCCCGTGGACTGATTCGTGAAGTCCACCGTCAGGGGAGCGCTGCCACGGATCGCCGTACCATCCGACCCACCGCCCTGCGCTTGGGGCGGTGACCCCTCCGGAGTCCCGTAGAAGCTCGCAACTGGCGGCGGTGTCGCGGCAGGCGTGAGTGTCACCGTATGGGTGCGCTGAGATGTGCCTATCGTGTTCGAGACGGTCAGCGTCACGGTGTAGGTGTTTGCCACCGCATACGTATGCGTGGACGGAGTCTGCGTGAAGTCGTCCGCCGTCCCGTCGCCCCAGCTCCACCGCCACGTTTGGGCGTTTGACGAGGAATCGGTGACATTGAGGCTGAGGGGAGCGGTCCCTGTCACATTGCCGGAGCCGTCGACGCTGCCACTCGTGACCCCGCTGAACGAAAAGTCTGCCACCGGGCTGCCGGGTGGTGGCAGGTTGGTGGACCCGCCGATGTTCGCGATGGCGCCGGTACGGATCGGGAATTCGGCCTGGGCCGTGATGGGGAGCTTGGCCCCAAAGAACGAGCTGATGAGCGGCGTCAGCAGCGAGAAGTCACAGGTCATGGTCGCGACGCTCGTACCGCCGAGCTGCGTTCCGTCCGGGTACTGAGGGAGCGGTGGGTTGTAGCCGCCCGCTCCCTGGAGGTCGCAGTTGAGTCCTTGAGACTCGCGATCCACCACGGCGTCATACGTTGTCGTATCCGGCGTTCCGGTGAACGAGTCGGGGCTCAGGGCTCCGAAGTTGGCGGCTACTCGGGTGACGTTGTTCAAGGTGACGTAGCTCAGGAACAGCCGCCCGAAGTCAAGCGTGATGAGGAGCATCAACAGAAGCACCGGCGCGATCAGTGCGAGCTCGACGACGCTCTGTCCACGCGACCAGTCGCGCGAATCATGCTTGGGCCGCGCGGGGGCTTCGCTCAAGCGCATGGTGGGAACCACCTCACCTGACGGCTCGGCATCGTTGCGCCCCCGCCGCGATCGGACCCGCATTGAACGGGTCCGCCCGAGTCCGCGTTGGAGCCTAGTACCGGTACTTTGCGGACTGCCTTGCGGCGGGCTGGTCGAACGGGACGCCGCCCCATCTCGGTTGACAGAGAGCACCACCACCGCTGCCGTCGTCTGGTACCAGTTGCTGCCGCGCGTCGGGACCGATGGGCTATGCGCGGGCGCACCGTTTCAAGTGAGGCTGTAAGCCGTGACGCCGAGCATCTAGCTGTGTCACCCCCGTAGCAGGATCGAGATGCTCCCTACGCAGCTCCGACGCCTTCGTGCCGCCACGACTGGCCGCTCCCGCGGCCAGAGCCTCGTCGAGTTCGCGATCCTCCTGCCGGCGTTCATGATGCTGCTGCTGATCGCGGTCGACTTTGGTCGGATCTTCTTCACCACCGTGCAGCTCAGCAACGCCGTCCGCGAGGCCGCCAACTACGGGGCTACCAACCCGCTCGACACGACCGGCATGCTCGCGCGCGCGAACCAGGAGCGGAACGCGCAGGGCCAGGCGGGCGAGCAGGCCGTGCTGACGTATCCCGAGAACCTGTCGACCCGCTGCGCGACCCCGGCCGGGGTGACGATCCCGTGCAACGAGTCGCCCGGCGGCGCGGGGGCCGGGAACACGCTCACGGTGACCCTGACCGCACCGTTCGACTTCTTCACCCCGCTGATCGGTGGGTTCTTCAGCAACAACCTCCACATCAGCACAGCGTCGACGGTTGCTGTCCTCAACTCCGCGGCCGATCCGGGTGGGTCCAACCCGAGCGGCTGTGCGGCGCCGACGGTGGCCACCTTCACGGTCTCAACCGACGACCTCACGGTGACGCTCGATCCTTCGGGCTCGTCGCCGGACTCCGGCTTGTGCGCCATCTCCGGCTACAACTACGACTTCGGCGACGACGACAGCGCCGTGGGCGGGACGGTGCCGACGACCCACACATACGGGGCGCCCGGTACGTACACGATCACGCTCGAGGTCACCAATCAGGGCGGACCGCTCACCACGTCACGGACGGTGACGGTCCCGCCGACACCGACGCCTACGCCGACCCCCACACCAGGGCCGACCCCCACGCCGACCCCCACACCAGGGCCGACCCCCACGCCGACCCCCACGCCGACCCCCACATCGACGCCATGCTCCGCGCCGGTGGCCGCCTTCTCCCCCGGCACCCCGTACGGCAGCCCGAGCAAGATTATCGACTTCCAGGACGAGTCGACGTACGAGACCGGCTGCCCGATCACCGACTGGCTCTGGACCTTCAGCGACGACATGTCGCAGACGAACGCGCAGAACCCGACGCATGACTTCGCCCAGAACAACAAGCAGTACACCGTGACCCTTGAGGTCACCAACGCCGGGGGCACGGACACCGTCAGCCACCAGGTGCACACATGACGGCGCGGCGGCTCAACCCGATGCTAGGCCGACACCACCCGCGAGCCGGCGGCCAGGCGCTGGTCGAGTTCGCTGTGGTGATCCCGGTCTTCCTGTTCATGCTGTTCGGCCTGATCGATGTCGGCCGCCTCGTGTACCTCAACTCCACCCTGTCCCAGGCCGCCCGCGAGGGCGCCCGCCTGGGGAGCGTCGAGGCGAGCTACCGTGGCAGCTCCGACCTCGCCTGCGGCACCGCGGGCGGCCCCATCTGCCCAGCCAACGATGCGGCGCTGCTTACCGACGTCACCGGCGCCGCAAACCGGATGATGGCCCCGTTCGGGACCGTCAAGAGCAGCTACATGAGCTGCGTGCCGGCGCCCCCCGACGGAACCCCGCCGACCGGCAGCTGGACCGGGTCGACGTGCTCCAACCATGCGCCCGGGAACGTGATCTCGGTCCGGGTCACGGCCCCCTTCGTGGCCATCACGCCCGTGATCAGCCAGCTGCTCGGGCCGATGACGCTGGCCGGCTCCGCCACCATGACGATCAACTGAAGGGCACGGACATGAACCGATTCATCAGCAGATACCGGGCGGAGCGCGGGCAGGTCCTCGCACTGTTTGCCCTGAGCGCGACGGTCATCATCCTCGCCGTGGCCCTGGTCGTCGACGGGGGCAACGCGCTGTCCCAGCGGCGCGACTCCCAGAACACCTCGGACTTCGCGGCGCTCGCCGGCGCCCGGATCGTGGCAGAGTGGATCGATAGCGACACGGTCAACGGCACCGACGCCAACGTGAAAGCCGCGATCACGACCACGGCCACCGCCAACGGCAGCGATCCGATCACGTTCGGCTCACCCGACGGTCCGGCCTACATCGACGACGCCGGCAACATCCTCGGCTATGTCGGGGACGGTGCGCCCGGGTCGGGACCTCCAGCGAACACGGTAGGGGTGAAGGTCTCGACCAACCGGACGTTCGGCACCTACTTCCTGGGCATCATCGGGGTGGGCTCGATGAAGGCATCGTCGACCGCGACGGCGCGCGGTGGCTACGCCGCCGGCGGGCCGGGCGGTGACGTGTTCCCGGCCGGCATCTCGCTCGCCTTCTTCCAGCACTATCCGTTCTGCACCGGCGACGTCGGATCGAGCGCCGACTGCCAGCCCCAGCACCTCACGCCCGGCAACCTCAACGTCCCGGGCGGGTTCGGCTGGCTCAAGTTCGGGGCGACCGGCAAGTGCACCGGGTTCGGGCTCGGCATGAGCACGACTGACGGCTGCAGCGAAGACAAGAACTTCCTGCAGAAGGAGATCGGTCCGCCGCCCAACAGCTTCGGCTGTTGCGACCAGGTCAACGGCGGGACCTCCACGGACGCCAACCCGATCGACCGGATCGGCAGCCTGCCCGGCAACAAGGCCAGTGCCGACTGCAGCTACTACATCGACAACAAGCTCACCGTGACGGTGCCGGTGTGGGACCTCGCGGGCGGGACCGGGGCCGGCGCCTGGTACCACATCATCGGGTTCGCTGGGTTCCAGATCACGGCCTGCGACGGTGGCAAGGACATCGAGGGGGTCTGGCGCAAGGGGTTCTTCCTGGGGCCGACCACGGCCACAAAGGGCGAGGATTTCCAGCAGCTCGCAGTGCAGCTCATCAGGTAGGTGACCTGGCCCGGGTCGACGAGAGCCGCGACGACCGTCGCGGCTCTCTCGCGTTGGGGACGGGGGACTGGCGAGCGGCGGCTCAGCGGATCCCGGTGTCGTAGGCGATCTCGAGGAACGTCTCCGCGCCCGACCGTACGCTGAACGGCACCGGTTGCGCGGTGCCCATGAGCCCCTGGACCGGCTGCGGCACCAGCGTGTAGTCGCCGGGCGCGAGGTCGAGGCGGAACAGCCCGCCCTTGTCCGTGGTCGCCTGGCCCGCCTGAGACCCATCCGCGCCGGTTACCAGCAGCTCGGCACCATCGACCGGGCGCGGTGCGCACGCGGGATCGCCGGGGCGCTCGACCGGGCAGGTGGGCCCCGCGGTCACCAGACCCCCGACACCCGTCCACGTCGCGGCCGCGGCGCGCTGCGTCAGGACATCGCTGGCCAGCGGCGACCCGGTCTCCGAGAGGAGCGTCACCGTCCCGTCCGGCTTCACGCTGTACGTCCAGGCATGCTCGTCGATGCAGCCGGCCTGGCAATCGCCCCAGCCGATCCGGAAGGTCACCTTCCAGGGCACGGGTGGCTTGGCGGCCTCTGTCGGGTTGGCCTCCCACCAGCTTGCCTGGCCGATGAGGTTCGGATCCTGGGCCCCGATGCCTGCGAACAGCGGGTTGACGGCCGAGACCGCGGCCGCGGCATCGCCCGCCGACAGGATGGGTGACGGTCCCTTGGTGCCGGACGGCTCACCCGACGCGACCGGCGTGCCGGACGGCCCGGAGACGGTACCCGTGGCGCCGCTGGCGCACGCGCTGACCACGAGACCGACGCTCAGCAGCATCGGGACCAGGATCGATCGTGCGCGCATGGGCCGAAGACGGATGCCGACCTGAGCGGGTTCCACGGCGCGTTCCACGACGACAGCCTACGACGTGCGCAACGTGCCGGGAGAACGGGTAGGCGGCGGGCTCGCGGTCCTGCCAAGTGGTTCCGGTCGGCCGGTGGTCCCTGTCATCCGGTGCCTCGAGGGCCACCCGGAGCGGTGTTCGGCCTGTCGGAGCCGGCGGTCGGTCTGCTCGTACCGTCGGGCCGCGAGCCTCGCGTGGTCCTACCATCGCACCGGGAGACTCACGAGCGGAGGGTCGAAGGTCCCATTCTGGTGGGACATCCCCGGGCGAGCGACACCAGGAGCGTCGATGGTCGGTGACGGCACAACGCCCCGGAATCACAGCGTCGCGATCCACAGCGCGACAAACGCCGGATGAGCGCCAAACGCGGCACACGACGAACGAGCGAGGTAGCGGCCGGTCTTGCCCAGCTGCGCGGCTACCGCGCGTCGTGGCTCCGGGCGGACGTCCTGGCCGGCGTCGCGGTCACCGCCTACCTCGTGCCCCAATGCCTCGCCTACGCCGATCTGGCCGGCGTACCCGCGACCACCGGGCTGTGGGTTGCAGTCACGGCGATGGTCGTCTATGCCCTGCTGGGCACCTCGCGGCTGCTGTCGGTCGGCCCCGATTCTGCGACCGCGATCATGGTCGCGGCGGCAGTCGGGCCGCTGGCCGGCGGTGACCCGCAGCGATACCTCTCGCTCACGGCCGGGCTCGCGATCCTGGTCGGTCTCGTGTGCCTCGCGGCTTTCGTGCTCCGCCTGGGCTTCGTGGCCGACCTGCTGTCCCAGCCCATCCTGGTGGGCTACATGGCGGGTGTCGCGCTGGTCATGATCGGCTCGCAGCTGGGCACGCTGACCGGGACAGACCTGGCCGAACAGGGGGCGATCGGCAAGGTGCTCGAGCTGGGTGGTCGGCTGGACCAGATCCAGGTGGTGACCGTTGTGCTCGGAATCGGCGTGCTGGGGTTCCTGCTCGCCCTGCGGCGGCTGGTACCCCTCGCGCCAGGCACGCTGCTGGCCGTGGTCGGCGCGACCCTCATCGTGTCCATCATGGGTCTCGAGTCGCAGGGCATCGCCCTGGTCGGACCGGTCCCTGGCGGGCTCCCGGCCGCCGCGCTCCCCGCGATCCAGCCATCGGACGTCACCGCCCTGCTCGGGTCAGCCGCGGCGATCGCGCTGGTCGGCTACTCGGAGGTGGTGCTCACCGGTCGCGCCTTCGCCGCCCGCAACGGCGAGACGATCGATCCCGACCGCGAGTTTCTGGCGCTCGGGGCGGCCAACCTGGCGGTCGGGCTGACCGGCGGCTTCACGCCTACTGGATCCGGGTCCCGGACCGCGATCGTGAGCGCCATGCATGCGCGCAGCCAGGCGGCAGGGCTCGTGGCCGCCGCGTCGGTGATCGTCGTCGTCCTGGTCGCCCCTGGGCTGATCGCGCTCATCCCCAGGGCGGCCCTGGGTGGGATCGTGGTGTACGCGGCACTCCAGCTGATCGACCTGGCGGCCCTGCGCCGGCTGGCCGCGTTTCGGGCCACGGAGCTCGGGCTCGCGCTGGCAGCGCTCCTCGGGGTGCTCGCATTCGACGTGCTGGCCGGGATCCTGATCGCCGTTGGGCTGTCGGTCGCCGACCTGTTCGCCCGTGTCGCCCGGCCGCCGGCATCGGTCCTCGGCCGGGTCCCCGATCTCGCCGGGCTCCACAACATCGAAGACTACCCGGAGGCCCGGCAGATCCCCGGGCTGCTGGTGTTCCGCTACGACGCCCCGCTGTGCTTCGCCAATGCCGAGGACTTCCGCGCCCGGGCGCTCGAAGCCGTCGATGCCCAGCCGGTCAAGGTCGAGTGGTTCCTGCTCAACGCCGAGGCGATCGTGGAGCTGGACGTCACCGCCGCCGATGCCCTCCGGGCCCTGGTCGACGACCTCGCAGCCCGGCAGGTGACCTTCGCGATGGCGCGGGTCAAGCAGGACTTCCGCGCGCAGCTCGCGAGGGGCGGCCTGTTCGAGGCGATCGATGAAGGGCGGATCTACCCCACGCTGCCGGTGGCGGTCGAGGCGTTCGAGCGCCGGCCGAGGGTGCCGGTGGCCGGGTCCGAGTCGGGCTAACCGCTGGCGGCTGGGGCATCCGGCCTGCCCTCAAGGCCGCGTGTCGCACCCTCGTGCTCCTCGCCCAGCATTCGCTGCAGGCGGTCCAGCCGGAGCGAAGCCGCCCACAAGCTATGTGCTCTTGGGTGTTTGCCGGTCTTCGCCACCACCGCACCCGGGAAGCTGACCCTGTGGGCTTGTCGCTCCAGTACGAGATTCGCTCGGTAATCATCTTGCATTCCTGCAAGGTGCTGGATACACTCCAGCATATCGCGGAAAAGGAGTCGGCGGTGCTGTTCGCGACACCCACCCTGACAGCTGAAGAATCGAACGTCATCGCTCGGATCGAGGACCTTCGACGAACCCTGAGGTTCCAAGTCTCTGGCCATCCTCGTCGATGGACTGGCTCTCTGCGCCGCGCCATGTTCGCGCGTGCCATCCAGGGCAGCAACACCATCGAGGGGTACGACGTCGACCTCGCCGACGCCATGGAGCTGGCCGAGGGGGAGCAACCACTTGCGGCCGCTGACGAGACTCGAACGGCGGTCGCTGGATATCGCGACGCGATGACCTATGTGCTCCAGCTCGCCAGTGATCCTCACTTCCTCTACTCGGATGGGCTCATCCGTAGCCTGCACTTCATGATGCTCAAGTACGACATGACGAAGGGCCCCGGTCTCTGGCGCCCAGGCCACGTCTACGTGCATCACAAGCCGTCCGGGCAGATCGTGTACGAGGGACCCGACGCCGAACTTGTCCCGGGCCTCATGGCCGAGCTCGTCAGCGAGCTCCAGGCGGCGAACGACGTGCCCCCGCTCGTGCGCGCCGCGCTGGCTCATCTCAACTTCGTCATGGTCCATCCGTTTCGGGACGGGAATGGCCGGATGGCGAGGATCCTGCAGTCCCTCGTCCTGGCTCGCGAAGGCATCCTTGCGCCTGAGTTCGCGAGCATCGAGGAGTATCTGGGCCGCAACACTCAGGCCTACTACGATGTTCTCGGCTCCACGGGCGGTGGTTCGTGGCAACCGCAGCGGGACGCTCGCGAGTGGGTTCGGTTCTGCCTGACGGCCCACTTCCGCCAGGCGCGCACGCTGTCGCGGAGAGTGGCACAGGCCGAGCGCCTCTGGGAGGCCCTCAGCGCTGAGGCGCAACGCCACGGGTTGCCCGATCGGGTCGTCGTCGGACTATTCGACGCGGCGCAGCGGTTCCGTGTTCGAAACAGCATCTACCAGCAGCATGCAGATGTTTCGGACTACGCGGGCGGGCGCGACCTGAAGCGACTGGTCGAAGCCGGACTGCTCTACCCGCGGGGTGAGAAACGTGGCCGCTACTACCTGGCTACGGAACACCTGCTCGCGCTTGGCGACTCGGTGCGCGAGCGCGACCGCCAGGCCGAACAGGAAGATCCGTTCGCCGCCGTCCAGATCGCGCTCCCATCCTGACTTCAGCGCAGCTGGCCGCGTAGAGCCACCGGTCAGATCCGCTGGCGCCACGCGGTTCGACCGTCCGGACCCGTGCACCTCGCGCAGCGGCAGCGCCCAAGGCGCTCCGCGGGGGAGACACCGGCATCGAGTTCGAGCCGGACGTCGGGCACGATCTCTGCGGCATTCGCCGGCTCCGTATCGTGCGCGGCCCGAGGGCCAGGGCGGCCCCAAGGTCATGTGCTGTATCGCGCTGTGGCGAAGCGAGCTGCCGGCTGTTCGTGCTCCGATGTGCGGCGGCCCAGGGGCCGCTGCGAGAACACATCGGCTATAGTGGCCCGCGCGCCGACATAGCTCAGCGGTAGAGCAGCTGTTTCGTAAACAGCAGGTCCTCGGTTCAAATCCGAGTGTCGGCTCCAGGTGATCTGAACGTGAAAGCCGGCCTTGCGGCCGGCTTTCGTGCTTCCCGGGTGTCGATCCACGAGCCGAGCCTGAACGCCACTCCCAGGGTTGAACGCAACCTGAATACGTGTCGTCCACTCCCTCCGCGTCATACGTCCCGACAAGGTTCCCGCCGCCACTGATGGACGCGTAAGCCCCGGAGCCATCGACGACACGCCAGCCGCCCTGGTCTTGCGGCCACCCGGCAACGGTTCCCGTATCACAGTGATCCGGAACGTCCCCGTCCCATCGGCGCAGGTCAACGCGACCCGGGCGCTTCACCCGGCTGGGGAGTTGCCAGCGTCGGCGGCGGCGCAGGCTCAGGACGCTGGGCAGCGGTCAGGCTCCGACCCTCGCCAGCGGTCGACATCGATGCGACCAGCAGGGTGGCCGCGAGGATGGTGCCCGAGATCGCGAGCATCAGGGCAGTGCCCGCCGGATCCACGATTTGCCTGACGCCAGCCTGACGCCGCATATCGGACTCCTGGATCCGAAGGACTCGCGTGCCCATCTGTTCTCATTCCTCCACAGCCGTCATGCGACACCAACTGCGAGAAGTCTTTGCAGCCAAACGAGCGCCGTCGCCCGTGCGGACCCTGCACCTTTCTTCCGTGGTCGAGGGTCTGCACGGTGGTCACGGTTTGGCCTCGATGGCACGATGGCCGGCATGTCGTCTCAGTGGATGCGCCAGGTTGGGTGCTGGTGAGCGTCGAGCGGGTGGTCGCGAAGTCGGCCGTGCGCGCAAGCCAGGTGGCGGACCGGCCCGGTCCCGTCGTCACGGCCGGTGTCGTGGCGGCTGGCGTCCTCGTGGGGGCGATCTGCCTCGCGCTCATGGCGGCGAACCCGGACAGCGGCGACGCCGGGACCTGGTCCGTCCAGCTCGCCGCCAACCTGTTCACCGTTGCGGTGGGGCTGGTCATGTGGCACGCGCGACCGGGCAACCGGGTCGGGCCGCTCGTGATCCTCCTGGGGTTCGCGGGCACGACCAACTTCCTGAGCTGGGATGGGGGCGACGCGCTCGTCTGGACGATCGGTGACATGTGGAACGTGCTCGGGCTCGTCGTTCTCGCCAACGTCTACCTCGCCTTCCCGGAGGGGAAGACCGCTGGCTGGTCCCGGCGCCTGGTCATCGCCGTCTACGCCTGGTTCTTCCTGCTGACCGTCGGCCAACGCCTTGTGGACCCCTACCCGGCGACCTGGCCGATCACCAACCCACTCCTGGTCTGGCCGAACCAGGGTCTCGCCGATGCGCTGGGCCGCGTGGATAGCCTTGGAGCGCTGGTGCTATCCGTCCTCGTGGCGGTGACGGTCCTTGATCGCTGGCGCCGCGGGTCGCCGGTCGCGCGTCGGGCGCTGGCGCCCGTCTTCTGGGTGACCCCCATCACCCTCGTCGTCGTCGGGACCTTCTTCGTCGCGCTGGTGACCGACTCCGACACGCTGTTTGCAGTGTCCACGGGGCCGCTCGCGCAGCTCTCGAACTTCCTGCTGCCGATCGCGTTCCTCATCGGGCTGCTACAGACGCGGCTCGAGCGCGGCTTGATCGCTGACCTGGTGCGCGAGCTCGACGGCGTCAGGACCGGTGATCTCGAATCCGCCCTTGCGCGCGCCGTGCACGATCCGACCCTGTGGCTCGCCTTCCCGACGCCCGAAGGTGCCGGATTCGTCGACCCGGCGGGACGGCCCGTCGAGCTGCCGGTTGGCGACGATCGCCGCGACATCACCCGGATCGAGGGGGCCGACCGAACGATCGCGATCCTCGTTCACGACCCCGCGGTCGACCCTGCGCTCATGGAGAGCGCCGCGGCGGCGTCCCGGCTCGCCCTCGAGAACGAGCGGCTCGCCGCCGAGCTCCGCGCCCAGCTCGACGGGGTCCGGGCGTCGCGGGCCCGGATCGTCGAGGCGACCGACGAGGAGCGGCGCAGGCTCGAGCGCGATCTGCACGACGGAGCGCAGCAGCGGCTGGTCGCCCTCGGCTTCACGCTGCGGCGCGCGAACCGGCGTGCCGACGCCGACCCCGAGCTCGCGCAGCTGCTGGGCGACGCGAACCGTGAGCTCGAGGACGGCCTCCGGGAGCTGCGGGCGCTCGCCCGCGGGATCCATCCCACCGCACTCGCCGATGGCGGCCTAGCGCCGGCCGTGCGCGACCTCGCCGACCGGTTCCCGATCCCGGTGGATGTCGAGGTCGAGGACCGGCGGCTGCCGACATCGATCGAGACGACTGCCTACTTCATCGTCGCCGAAGCCCTGACGAACGTCCTTCGGCACGCCGAGGCGACCCGGGTGACGATCCGTGGACGGATTGAGCGTGACGCCCTTGACCTCGAGATCGCCGACGACGGACGCGGTGGGGCGGACGACGTCCGCGGCGGTTCGGGGGTCCGCGGGCTCGTCGACCGGGCGCAGGCGGTCGGGGGGACCCTCGCGATCGACAGTCCGCCTGGCGGCGGGACGACCATCCGGGCACGGCTCCCTCTGTCGTGAGCGCATCAGTCGGCCGGCGGCTCCGGGTCGTCCTCGGGGACGATTCCGTCCTGTTCCGTTCCGGCCTCGCCCATCTGCTTGCCGACGAGGGGTTCGACGTCGTCGGGGAGACAGGGGATTCCGCCGGCGTGATCGACCTGGTCGAGCGCGAACGCCCAGACGTGGTCATTCTCGACATCCGGATGCCGCCCGAGCACCGGACCGAGGGCCTTGAGGCCGCGATCGCCATTCGGGAACGCCACCCGACAACCGCGATCCTCCTCCTCTCGGCCCACGTGGAGACACGCCACGCGATCCGGCTACTGCGGGCCGACGCCGCAGGTGTCGGCTACCTCCTGAAGGACCGTGTGATGCGCGAGGCGGACCTGCTGGATGCGATCCGCCGGGTGGCCGCGGGCGGCTCGGTGATCGACCCTGAGATCGTCGGAGAGCTGCTCGGTCGCGCCCGGCCCCACGGGCCCCTGGACGAGCTAACGCCGCGGGAGCGCGATGTGCTCGCGCTCATGGCCGAGGGTCGCTCCAACCAGGCGATCGCCGAGCGGCTCGTCCTTGAGCTGAAGACCGTCGAGGGGCATATTCGCACGATCTTCTCGAAGCTCGGGCTCGAGCCCGAGCCATCGGGTCACCGGCGCGTGCTGGCCGTGCTCGCGTATCTCCGCTCTTGATGCGACCGTGGTCCGGTCGGACTGGTTCACGGGCGGTCTCGTACCCCATCTGGCGTCATACACCTCCGCTCGGCGGAGCGCCATGTTCGCCTCGCGTTTTCGGAAGTACTCACGGGTCCGAACCACTGGGGGATGGGTAGTGCGTTGGCGGGCCGACGACCTTGTTCCCGGGCTTGGCGCCACGTCGGGAGCAACCGGTGGAGCCGCCCTGTCGAACTGAGGCGCCGCCCGTGGTCGACCCGACCGCAACCGACACGTGACCACGTCGCTCGGCGCCCGCGCATCGCGGACGAGGCTCCGTCGATTCGTGCCTGTCGGGATCGTGCTCGTCACATTGGCCATCGTCGGTGCAGTCGTCGGCCAATTGTTCGTCCAGGGGCGATCGTCGCCGTCTCCGTCGTCGCGGCTGGTCGAATGGCGGCTCGGTGACCTCGACCCTGTCACGGCCCAAACGGCGACCGTGATCCCGATCTCGGTCGACGAGTATGCCCCCGCGGAGTGCTACGCGCCGGCGGCCTCATGGCTGGAAACGCCGAAGATCACGTACACACGGTCGTCCGTCATCATCACGATGCACAAGACCGATGCGTACGTCCACGCGCACTGCACCAGCTTCTATACGACGAATTGGAGCGGCACGGTCCAGCTGAGCGAGCCGCTCGGGGGCCGGGCGCTGTTCGATGGCTCCACGTCTCCACCGGACCCGCGCCCGCTGCGCTCAGCGATCGGCACCCTCCTGATCTTGGGCATCGCTGACTGGCAGGGCCAGCTCGAACCGCTTTCCGGCGTCGGTGGAGCGGCAGCCCTCTCGACCTACTTCAAGCAGGATCGGGCCGCCAGTCGAGCCACCGGCGAGGGGATCCTGACCCTGACGGCTGGCAACGACGTGGGCGCGAGCCCACGGCTGTCGACGTTCTTCCAGGACACGCCGGCGATCCTGTCCGAGCGGATCATGGGTATCCAGGTCGGCGCGCTCGGGAACCACAACTTCGATGCCGGCATCGGCCGCCTTCAGAGCCAGATCGACCTGGCCTACGCGAACGCGAGTGGCGGGGACTCCCGGTTCCACTACGTCGCGTCAAACCTCAGCAACCGGGACGCGAACCTCGAGGGCACCGAGAGCTACGAGATCTTCAGATACGGCGACGTGAGATACGCAGTCATCGGCGTGGTCAGCGAAGACGCACCGACGCTGGTCCCGCCTGGCAGCTTCGGCACCATGATCCCGACCGATGGCGGCGCCGCTGCGATGGCTGCGAAGGCGGCAGCCGAGGCGGCGGGTGCGGACGTGTTCATCGCGCTCACCGACAAGGGTGTCACCAACGGCTCGGGCGCCGACCCCACGGGTGCCCTGATCGACTTCGCGAACGCGGTCAGCGGCTTCGACGTCATCTTCGGCGGTGATACCGACATCCAGTATTCGGGCACGGTCAACGGTCAGCTCGTCGTCGAGAACCGCTCCAGGGGCTTGACCTACTCGAAGACGCTCCTCACGTACGATCGACTCGCGGCGCGGTTGACCACGGCAAGCAACACGTTCGTCATCCCGACGGCCGCGGCCGTCACCCCGGATCCTGAGGTTGTCGCGATGCTCGGGACCTATCGGGGCCAGATGTCGCTCCTGCTAGATGGAACCCCCGGAATGGCTCGTCCCGCCCCGGAGCCTACCTCGTCGACCTTCAGCCAAGACCAGAGTGCCGCCTGCGTGGCCGCCAAATCGCGAGTGCCGGCATACGCACAGCGGCTGGCCCGCGACATCGCATCGCTTCGGCCGCTTGTCGTCGCCGAGCGATTCGACCCGGCCAAGACCACGGGCGCCGTCGGTCAGCTTGATGAGACGCTCGCAGCCTTTGCCGAGATTGACCCTCCATACCATGGGTGCGCTACGACGGGCGGGCTCGACTCCGAGGTCGAGTATCTCGTCGCAAGAGCGTCGAGGATCATAGAGATGTCCAAGACCCCTGGGATCACGAATGCGAACCCGCAGCAGCGTCTCGTATTCGATCTCTACGGGTGCCTTCCCGAGGCGCTCGCCCTTGTCTACGCGCCCGCTCCGCTTCCGACGCCCGCGCCGAAACCTTAGTGCCGCTACCGTCTGCGAGACCTTCGTCCTGCGGCGCTCGATACCCTGACCGGCCGAACCGACAACGTGACCTGACGGAGTCGTGGTCGGTTCGGGGTAAGAGCGGTCCGGCGCCAATGAGTTCGCTTGATTTCTTGCGATTCTGCTGGCGCGCATGATCCTCGCCGAGCAGGACGACGAGTGGCAGGACGGCCGGCGGGAGGCCGGCCCGCCGACGGATTGCACCTCCCCTACGGCGCAGTTGCGATCCTATTGATCCCGTTCGCCCGTTCGTTCCTGCGCGGAGTGAC
>CAVUCC010000006.1:0-80437 GCA_963739885.1 uncultured Chloroflexia bacterium
CCGGCGCGTCCGGTATCGGACGGTCGGCGACGCGAACCTGACGGCGGCGGTCGAGTCGGACGCGGACACGGTCGACAGGATCGTCGCCGAGATCGCAGCGGTCCGGATCACCGAGCGTGGGGCCACGCGCGGCGACGACAAGGTGAGCGAAGCGGCCATGGAAGACCGCAAGAAGGAGGGGTACTTCTAGTGCCCGGCGAGCTGCTGCGGTTTGCGACCGCGGGGTCCGTCGACGACGGTAAGAGCACCCTGATCGGACGCCTGCTGTACGACTCCAAGTCCCTGTTCATCGACCAGCTGGCGGCGGTCGAGCAGGTCAGCCGCGACCGGGGTGACGACTACACGGATCTCGCTCTGCTGACTGACGGGCTGCGGGCGGAGCGCGAGCAGGGCATCACGATCGACGTCGCCTACCGTTACTTCGCAACGCCTCGGCGCAAGTTCATCATCGCCGACACCCCGGGGCACATCCAGTACACGCGGAACATGGTGACCGGGGCCTCGACCGCCGACGTCGCGCTGATCCTGCTCGATGCCCGCAGGGGCATCACCGAGCAGAGCCGCCGGCACGCGTTCCTGGCCACCCTGCTGGGCGTGCCGCACCTGGTCGTGTGCGTCAACAAGATGGATCTCGTCGACTTCTCGGAGGCGCGGTTCAATGAGCTCCGCGACGAGTTCGAGGAGTTCGCGACCCGGCTGCGGGTCCGGGACATGACGTTCATCCCGATCTCGGCGCTGCTGGGCGACAACGTCGTCACCCGATCCGACAACACGCCCTGGTACGACGGCTCTCCCCTGCTCAGCCACCTGGAGCGGCTCCACGTCGCCTCCGACCGCAACTTCATCGACGTCCGGTTCCCGGTCCAGTACGTGGTGCGCCCGCAGTCGTTCGACGTCATCGACTACCGGGGCTATGCAGGCACGATCGCGTCGGGCGTGCTCAAGCCGGGTGACCGGGTGCTGGCGCTGCCGAGCGGCCTCGAGTCGACGATCGCGACCATCGACACCGCCGACGGCCCGGTCGCCGAGGCGTTCCCACCGATGGCGGTGACGATCACGCTCACCGACGATATCGATCTCGGCCGGGGCGACATGCTGTGCCGGCCGCACAACGTGCCCAAGGTCGTGCAGGACATCGACGCCCAGCTGTGCTGGATGGATGAGACGGCGTCGTTCGCGGCCGGGCGCAAGTACGCGATCAAGCACACGACGCGCTGGGCGCGGGTGCTGGTCAAGGCGCTCGAGTACCGAGTCGACGTGAACACCCTCCACCGCGACGAGCAGGCGACCGAGCTGTCGCTCAACGAGATCGGGCGTGTCCAGCTGCGTTCCACTCAGCCACTGTTCGTGGACCCGTACGTCGAGAACCGCCAGACCGGGGTCGTTCATCCTGGTCGACGAGGGCACCAACCGGACGGTGGCCGCGGGCATGATCGGCCGTCTGGCAGCCGGCTTCTGACGCTCGACGGCGCCGCGGCCAGCTCCGCGGAAGACGCCAGCTCGACGGCAGGCCGCCAGCCCCCCGCGACCTACAGGTGCGCGCGGACCGCCTTCGCCAGCGCGCGATGGCGGCCTGCCGTCGGCAGCGCGATGCCGTCCACGCCGGCGAAGTCGCGGTGCGCGCGGAGCGCGGTCGCGAATGCCGGCACGAACGTGCCATCGTCATCGAGCGGATCGAAGCCCTCCTCCCACCACAGGCCCGGGATCCGCAGCGCCCGCCCTGCCCGGTCGATGCGTGGCTCGATGCGGCCGACGAAGCGGTCGCCGTACAGGATCGGCAGCACGTAGTAGCCCCAGCGCCGCTTCGCCGCGGGCACATAGACCTCCCATCGATAGTCGAAGCCCCATAGCCGCGCCAGCAGGTCCCGGTCCCAGGCAAGTGGGTCCAGCGGCGCGATGAACGCGACGCCTGGCGCCGAGCCATTCCCGCCGGCCTCCGCAGCGTCGAGCAGCGGCAGCTCGCAGGTGAGCACGTACCGAGGACCGCGGAAGCCCTCGACGCCGACCGGCGTGATGCACGCTGCGTCGACCAGGTGCTCGTGGACTCGACGCCGCTCCGGTGCCCTGCCCATGCCCATCCACAGGGTGTAGTCGCCGGTGGCCCCCAGCAGCCCGTTGCCGCGGTACCGCGACAGCAGCTTGTGACGCAGCTGCTCCTCGGGCGGCACCCGGCGGGCCAGCAAGTCCGGTGGGAACAGCCGATCGGTCAGGTCGTACACGCGGCGGTTGCCCTCACGCCGCGCGATCGCGAGGATCCCCGCCTCGGCCAGCGCCTCGAGCAGCGCGCGGACCTGATTGGTGGGCCGCCAGTACCAGTCGATGGCCGCCCGCGGCTCGACGTCGGTCGCCGACAGCGGGCCGTCGGCACGGACGCGGTCCAGCAGCTCCTCGACCAGGGGCGCGTGGTCGTCGAACGCGCCGCCACGGTGCTCGACCTGAGCCTCGTCCCAGGTGATCCGGTACCAGGGCAGCTCCGCGGCCGGCACCAGCGACAGCTGCTTGTTGTACGTCTCGTACAGCACCCGGTCGCGGTACAGGAGGTCCTCGGTCCACTCGCGCCGGTAGCCGTCGATCCGCGCCAGCAGCGTCAGGTCGTGGTTGCGGCCCGCGACCTCGAGGGGGTCGAACTGGAGCGACCCGAGCCGGTCGACGACCCGCATCACGGACGCCGGCCCGGCGGGCAGCGAGCGCGGCGGGGCGAGCAGGTGGCGCTGGACGAGGAACCGCCGCGCGGTCTGGGCGGACACCTGACGGGGCTGGGAGCTCACGCCCCGATCGTAGGGCTCCTGCGCGACTGGGAGTGTCAGGTATCCCCAAATGGGCTACAGCGCGCGGAATCGATCCGGTGTATCGTCCCTGCCTGATCATTCGGTTTGACCGAACCATCAGCTCAGAACGAAGGATTACAGCCATCACCACCTTCGACCGCTCGGCGGCGATCGATCGAGCGGTTGCCGGCTTCGACACGATGATGCAGCGTCTCGCGGGCAGCCACGCCCCTGACTTCGTCGAGATCGACGTCACGATGCCTCAGGCCAAGGTGATGTACCTGCTCGCGGCCGCCGGCGATCTGCGCATGTCCGATCTCGTCGCGCAGCTCGGGGTCTCGCTGTCCACGGTCAGCGGGCTGGTCGACCGCGTCGTGGACCACGGGCTTGCGATCCGTCGCGAGGACGCCGTCGACCGCCGCCACGTCGTCGTCTCGCTGACGCCGGCCGGCCGAACGTTCGTCGATCGGTTCCGCGAGCTCAACGCCCGCCAGGTGCGCGATCTGCTCGAGCTGCTCGACGATGACGGCCTTCGCATCGTGGGCGGGGCTCTGGCGGTCCTGAGCGATGCTGCGGGAAGGCTCGTGGCCGCATCCGCGCCCGACGTCAAAGCGACATCGCCTTCCCCGACCGCACCCCCACCCCTGCCTGCCTCCGCATTCCCAGCTGACCGAAAGGAACCCGCATGAGCCGCCTCTCCGAGTTCGCGGTCGCCAAGCGCAGCGTGACCCTCCTGCTCGCCGGCGCCCTGTTCATCGCCGGCATCGCAGCCTGGGGCAGCCTCAAGCAGGAGCTGCTGCCCGACATCGAGTTCCCGGTGATAACGGTGATCGCGCCCCTTCCGGGTGCTGGCGCCGCCGACGTGGCCGACCAGGTCGCAAAGCCGATCGAGCAGGCGATCTCGGGCGTGCCGCGTCTCAAGAACCTGCAGTCCACCTCGGCCAACTCGATCGCCCTGGTCGTCGCCCAGTTCTCGTACGGAACCGACGTCAAGGAGACGCGGAGCACGATCGAGCAGAACCTGCAGAGCGCAGGGCTGCCGAGCACCGTGACGCCGCAGGTCAGCGCGCTCAACATCAACGCCTCGCCGGTGATCATCGCGTCGGTGGCGGCGACGTCGGAGAACGGCCTGGCGGACGCCGCAACGGTGGCCGAGACCGACATCGTGCCCGCGCTGCTGGCCCTCGACGGCGTGGCCAGCGTGGATCTGACGGGTGGCGAGGTCCAGCGGGTCACGATAACGCTCGATCCGGCCAAGCTGGCGGCGACCGGCATCACCGAGCAGCAGGTGACCGGGGTGCTCACGGCCAACAACCTGACGATCCCGTCGGGCGAGGTGAGGAGCGACGGGTCCAAGGTGTCGGTGTCCACGATCGCCGCGATCGGCAGCATCGACCAGATCAAGGGTCTCGTGGTCGGCGTGAGGTCGCCTGTCGCCACCACGCCCGGTGCCGGTGCCTCGGCCGTTCCAGGCGCTTCGGCTGCGCCGGCAGCACCCGCTGCGCCGACGCCGGTCACCATCGGTGACCTGGGCACGGTCGCGCTCGAGGGTGTCGCGACCACCGGCTACGCGCGAACGGGAACCACGGCCGCGGGCGTCAACCCGGCCCTCTCGCTGTCGGTCTCGAAGACGTCGAACGCCAACACGGTCGAGGTCGCCGATGAGGTGACGGCCAAGCTCGTCGAGCTCGGCCAGCAGCACAGCGACGCGGTGTCGATCACGATCGTGTCGGACCTGTCGACGTTCATCAAGGAGTCCCGCGACGGGCTGCTCCGCGAGGGCGGCACCGGCGCGCTGTTCGCCGTCCTCACGATCTTCCTGTTCCTGTTCAGCCTGCGCTCGACCATCGTCGCGGCCGTGAGCATCCCGCTCTCGTTGCTGACCGCGCTGGTGGTCATGCAGGGCGCCGGGATCAGCCTCAACATCATGACCCTGGGTGGCCTGGCGGTGGCCGTCGGGCGGGTGGTGGACGACGCCATCGTCGTGCTCGAGAACATCTACCGGCACCGGGCGATCGGCGAGGATCGGTTGACTGCGTCCATCAACGGTCCCCGCGAGGTCGCTGGGGCCATCACCGCGGCCACCGTCACGACCGTCGGGGTGTTCCTGCCGCTCGGCTTCGTCGGCGGTCTGGTCAGCCAGTTCTTCCTGCCGTTCGCGCTGACCGTGACCTTCGCGCTGGTCGCCTCGCTCGTGTGCGCGCTGACCGTGGTCCCGGTCCTCGCCTACCTGCTCATCCACAACGTGCCGGCCAACGTCGACGAGGATGGCGAGCCGAAGAACTCGCTGTGGATCCGCGTCTACACGCCCACGATCACGTTCGTGCTTCGCAATCGGTGGACGAAGCTCGGGGTGCTGGCGGTTGCGATCGTGCTGTTCCTCTCGACTGCGCTGATCGCGCCGCTGCTGCCGACCCAGTTCATCAACGCGGGCGGCGAGAAGCTGGTTTCGGTGACCCTCGCCCCACCCGCCGGCACCACCTCCGAGGCTGTCCTGCAGCGGGCGATGCAGGCCGAGGACCTCCTGCTCGCCGACCCCAAGGTGCTGCTCGTCCAGACCTCCATCCCGGGCGAGGGTGACGCAGGCTTCCAGACGGTCGTCGCCGCCATGTCCGGCCAGCCGGCCAACAGCGCCCGGATGACCGTGCGCCTCCAGGACAACGTTGACCTGACCGCCTTCTCGAAGGCGCTCTCGGACGAGCTCGCCCCGGTCGGGACCGGCGGCTATCACGTCGCCGTCGCCCAGCTGGCCGGCTTCAGCTCGAACAACCTCAACGTCATCGTGTCCAGTGACGACCCGGCCAAGGTGTCGCAGGCGAACGACGTCGTCCTGAACGCGCTCGCCAACGACCCCGACCTACTCAACCTCAAGTCCGACCTGTCCAAGGGCACCCCCGAGATCCAGATCCGACCCGATTCCAACAAGAGCATCCTGGTCGGGCTGACCGCAGCGCAGGTGGCGCAGGAGGTCCGGGCCGCTCTCGTGGGCACCGTCGCCACCCGCGTCCAGCTGTCCGGCCAGAACGGTCCGGTGGACGTGTTCGTGCAGCTCGATCCGGCGCAGATCACCTCCCTCGAGAACCTCCAGCAGCTGCCGGTCGGAACGGTCACGAAGGTGCCGCTGGGCCGGATCGCCACGGTCGAACAGGTGGAGGCGCAGGGGTCGATCACCCGGATCGACCAGTCGCCGGCCGCCTCCATCTCAGCCGAGATCGCGGACGTCGATACCGGCAAGGTGAGCCAGAACGTCCAGAAGATGATCGACGGGCTGTACGCGGACGGATCGATCCCGTCCGGGGTGGACGTGACCCTTGCCGGCGTGACCCAGCAGATGAACGAGGCGTTCGGGGGCCTGTTCATCTCGATGGCCGTGGCCATGCTCGTCGTCTACATCGCGATGGTGCTCACGTTCAACTCGCTGATCACACCGTTCATCATCATGTTCAGCCTGCCCCTGGCCACGATCGGCGCCTTCCCGGCGCTGCTGGTCAGCGGCCGGGCGATCGGGGTCAGCGCCCTGATCGGGTTCCTGATGCTGATCGGGATCGTGGTCACCAACGCGATCGTGCTGCTCGATCTCGTCGAGCGGCTTCGATCGCAGGGCATGTCGACGACGGACGCGCTGATCGAGGGTGGCCGGACGCGGGTGCGGCCGATCCTGATGACGGCCATCGCCACCATCCTCGCCCTGATCCCGCTCGCCGCGGGCATCAGCCATGGGTCGATCATCGCGTCCGAGCTGGGCACGGTCGTCATCGGCGGCCTGTTCAGCTCGACGTTCCTGACCCTGATCGTCGTCCCGGTGGTGTACTCGCTGGTCGACGGCGTCCGGCGCCGGGTAAGCGAACGTGGCGAAGCGGCGAGCCCCGCACCGACGGTTCCGGCGACCTGACGGAATCGGCCGTCAGGTGACCCGCGCGGCCTCACGCACCGCGGCGCAGAGTTGGCCGACGCGTGGCAGTCTTGGTTCCTGAAGTGGAGGTATGAACGACGATGACGATGCGATCCGCCGAGGTGGCCTGGTCCGGTGACCTTGCGACGGGCTCAGGCTCGATCAACTACGTGACGTCGGGCGCCATCGCCCGGCTCCCCGTGACCTGGGCATCGCGGACCGAGGACCACAACGGGCGGACGAGCCCGGAGGAGCTGATCGCCGCGGCGCACGCGTCGTGCTTCTCGATGGCCTTCAGCGCGGGGCTCGGACGCAACGGGACGCCGCCCACCAGCCTCGACGTCAAGGCCGAGGTCTCATTCGACAAGCTCGAGGGCGGGTGGACCGTGACCAGGAGCGCGCTGACGGTCCGGGGAGCCGTGCCCGGCATCGACCAGGCCAAGTTCGCCGAGCTGGCCGAGGCGGCCAAGGACGGCTGCCCGGTCTCGCGTGCGCTCAAGGGCAACGTCGAACTCTTGGTCGACGCCAAGCTCGAGGGCTGACCTCCCGGACACTGGTCGGGGCCGGGGGCTCAGGACCAGGTTCGGGACCTCGTCGTCCGCTGAGCGGACCGGAGGCGCGGGCGAAAGCCCCCTACCCGATCGTCAGGATCCGGCGCGGGTTGTGGACGGTGAGCTGTTCGATCTCAGCCTCGGACACGCCGGCCTCACGGAGCCTGGGCAGGAACGTGGTCTGGAGGTACGTGTAGCCGTTGCCCCGATAATGCCGAAGCTGGCTGTTGTGGCATACGTCCTGGCTGAGCAGCACCCGGTCGACGTGTCCGCGGTGCAGCAGCTCGAGCAGCAGCTCGACGACCCGGCCCTCGCCATACTCCTCCATCGGGGAGAACGACATGCCCAGGAAGTCGAACTCGATCGACGCGCCTCGGGCGATCAGCGACAGGTAGTGGTCCAGGATCGGATAGCTGTCGGCGTGGCCGATGACGACCCGGCCCGGGTCGACGCCCTCCTCCTCGAAGATCGTCATCTGCGCGGCACCAACGTCGGACATGACCGCGTGGGTGATGATTCCCAGGCCTGTCCGGCGCGAGGCGCGCGCCACGGCCCGGAACACCCGCTCCTCGGCGGGTGAGACCCAGGGCTTGTCCGTCCCGATCTCGCCCAGGATCCCGGTCCGGATCCCGGAGTCCCCCACCCCGCCCGTAGCCTCGGCGACCAGCTCCTCGGCCAGGGCATCGGTCGACCGCCGGTCGATGAGCGTCTCCGGCGGGTAGTAGGCGGTGCGATACCAGCCACCGCCCATGATGATGTGCAGGCCCGAGGTCTCGGCCATCTTCCGGAGCCAGGCCGGGTCGCGGCCGACGCCCGGCAGGGTCAGGTCCGCAAGAGCGGTGCCCCCTGCCTCGCGGAACAGCCGGAGCTCCTCGGCGATCACCGGCTCGTCCGCGGTGAGCTCCCAGTAGTCCCAGCGGTTCTGGATCTGCCACAGGGCGATCTGGGTGTGCTCGTGGGGCAGGGTGAACCCGAGGGCGCCAGGCTCCACGGGCCCGAGAACGGTCATGACATGCGGCATGGCGTGATGCTAGCCCCACCAAAGCGGCTCGGTCAGTGCCGCACGGGCACCCTGGCAGGCTCCCTGGACCCCGAGCTGCCCAGAACGCTCCACGGGCGCGCGGGCGGCAGATCCAGGGCCGGGGCCTGGGCAGCCGATGTCGACGCCAGCAGCGGGCGCAGCAGCGCCACGGCACGCCGCTCGGCGAGATCGCGCCGATACGCGTCTCCCAGCTCGATCCGCCACAGCAGCAGCCCATCGAGGAACGACACCAGGGCGCCGGAGAGCGCAGGGGCGTCGATCCAGCCGGGCAGCTCGCCGTTCGCGATGGCTTCGCTCAGGAGCAGCTCGCCCACGGTCGCGATCTGGTCCCGGCGGCGGGTCAGCGAGGCGCGGATCGCCGGCTCGGCCTCGGCCCGGGACCACTGCATGACCAGCGCCGAGGCCATGTCCGGCTCGTGTGCCTTGCCCCCCAGCGCATCGAGGAAGAAGCCCATCGCGATGGCCAGCTTCTCGGCCGCGGAACGCCCGTGCGCCAGACGCGTCCCAAGCTCCCCGAGACCCTGCCCGGAGCTGAGGTCGCAGGTCGCGAGGAACAGCTCGTCCTTGCCGCGGTAGTAGGTGTAGATCGCCCCGACCGACAACCCGCTGTCGCGGACCACGTCGGCGATGGTCGCCCCGTGGTAGCCCTTCTCGGCAAACACGCGCAGCGCCGACTCGATGATCCGGGTACGAACGGCCTGCTCGTGGGCGGGGGTGACGCGCGGCATGCATCTACGCTAACAGAGCGAACGGTCGTTCTGCAAGGCTTCCGCAACCTTCCGCGCGGGCTCTCAGATCGATCCAGAAACGGCGCTTGACAAAGAGAATGGCTGCTCTCTATCGTTCCTGTTCGCCGGTTGCGCCTGCCGCGGCCTGCGTCCCGCCACCATCCTCTGTGGAGCCGCCATGTTCAGTCGCTGGGGAGCCTTCGTCTACCGACGGCGCCGGGTCGTGTTCGTCCTCGCCGTCCTGTTCGGCATCGCCGCCGGCACCGCGGCCGGGCGCGCGTCATCCGTGTTGTCCGCGGGTGGCTGGTTCGACCCGGGGTCGGAGTCGGCGATCGTCGGCGACCGGCTGGCCCAGGACTTCGGCACCGGCAAGAGCGCCCTGATCGCCGTGTTCCGCGGGCCCGAGACGGCCGATGCGCGCAGCCAGCCGTTCCAGGCCCAGGTCGCCGCGTCGCTGGCCGGTCTCGCCTCGGACCCCAACGTGGCGGATGTCGTCGGCTACGCGCAGACGGGCGACAACCGGTTCATCTCCACCGACGGCCACTCGGCCTACGTCGTCGTCGACCTCAAGGTGACCGACGAGCAATCGGTGCCCCTGCTCGACGGGTTCGAGGCGAAGATCCACCGGCCGGGCGACGGCATCGTGCTGCAGCTGGGCGGCTACGCTCCGCTCACGCGCGACTCGGCCACCCAGTCGGAGCAGGATCTCATCCAGGCGGAGTCGGTGTCGCTGCCGATCGCGGCCCTCGTCCTGATCCTGGTGTTCGCGTCCGTCCTCGCGGCCGGGATCCCGCTGCTCGTCGCCGGGCTGGCCATCCCGACGACGCTCGCGTTCGTGTACCTCGTCGGCCAGCAGGTCGAGCTCAGCATCTACGTCCAGAACGTGTCGACGATGCTCGGCCTCGCGCTCGCCATCGACTACTCCCTGTTCATGGTCAGCCGGTTCCGCGAGGAGCTGCGCCGCGGCCGCGAGGTCGGCGACGCGGTCGAGATCGCCGTTGCGACCTCGGGCAAGGCGGTGACGTTCTCGGGGATCGCCGTCGCCACCGGGCTCGGCGGCCTGCTGGCATTCAGCTCTCCGGCCCTCCGATCGTTCGGCATCGGCGGCATGCTCACGGTCGCGGCCTCGCTGCTGTACGCGCTCACGTTCCTGCCGGCGCTGCTCGGGATGCTCGGGCATCGGGTCAACGCGCTGTCGGTGGCCGGCCTGGTCGACGGCGTGCGCTGGCTCCTGCGGCGGCCGCCGCGCGTGACCGATCCACGCGTGACCGGCTCGCGCTGGGAGCGGATCGCGAACGCGGTCATGGCACGGCCGGTCCTGGTCCTGGTCCCGACGCTCGCCGTGCTCGTGCTCGCCGGGACGCCGTTCTTCGCCCTCAAGCAGGGCATCCCCGACGCCTTCACGTTGCCACCCGGTCTCGAGAGCCGTGAGGCTGCGGTCGCCCTCCAGACCCAGTTCGAGCCCGGCACGACCTCGCCCATCGTCGTGCTGGCCGACGTGACCGGCGACCCGGCGTCGGAGGCCAACGTGCGGGCGCTGGCGGCCTATGCGAGCAGTCTGGCGGCGATCGACGGCATCGAGCGGGTGGAGAGCCCGTTCAGCGGCATCGCCAGCCCCACCACCGGTCAGCCGCTCACCACCGACCAGCTGACTGCCCTGTATGCCGCCCCCCGCTCGACCTGGCCCGCGCCGCTGGCCGGCCTGTGGGACCGCTATGTCCACGGCTCGACCGTGCGGTTCGACGCCATCAGTCCACTGCTCGCCTCCTCGCCCGAGGGCACCGCGGTCATCCCACTGGTCCGTGCCGTCGATCCGGGACCCGGCATCAGGACCAGCGTCGGTGGGTTCGCGGCCACCGGCTACGACTTCCTGGAGGCGCAGACGGCCCGAATCCCGATCGCGATCGCGGTCGTGATCATCGCGATGGGCGCGATCCTGTTCCTGCTGTTCGGCTCGGTCGTGCTGCCGGCCAAGGCGATCGTGATGACGCTGCTCTCGATCAGCGCCTCGTTCGGGGCCCTGGTGTGGATCTTCCAGGAGGGCAACCTGTCGAACGTGCTGGGCTTCACCAGCCCGGGGTTCACGATCGCGGGCAACCCGATCATCATGTTCAGCGTCCTGTTCGGGCTGTCGATGGATTACGAGGTGCTCCTGCTCTCGCGGATCCAGGAGGCGTGGCGGCGCACGGGTGACAATCGCGCGGCGGTCGCCGAGGGCCTCGCCCGGACCGCCGGGGTGATCACCGGCGCTGCGATGATCATGGTCTCGGTGTTCGCGGCGTTCGCGCTCGCGCAGACGATCACGATCAAGAGCATCGGCGTGGGCATGGCGATCGCGGTGTTCGTGGACGCGACGATCGTGCGCGTGCTGCTGGTGCCCGCGACGATGCGCCTGCTGGGTCGCTGGAACTGGTGGGCGCCCGGGTTCATGGGCCGGATCGCCGACCGGGTCGGGTTCAGCCACGTCGAGGACCAGATCACCGTCCCGACCGCCGAGCTGGATCCCGCGGAAGGTGGCACCGCGAGGCCGGTTGTGGACACGAAGAGCGGGCAGCAGCGTGGCGCGAACGCCGGGTAGCACCCCGGCGCGAATGCCGAGCCAGCCTGACCCAACCCACGGTACGCTCCTCCCTGCCACGTCGTGGCAGGGAGGGTGGGCATGAGCGAGCGGCGCGACCGGCCGATGGCCGGTGACGTGATCGATTTGGGGGGCGTCCACGTCTACGGGTGGGAGTGGAACGACGTCGGCGGACCCAGGGGACGGAGCCGCCTGCCGTGGTTCGGGATCTTCCTGGTCGTGTTCGGCGGCCTGCTCCTTCTTCGCCAGGTGTTCCCTGCGCTCGAGACGGCGGGCTCGCTCCTGTTCCTCGCGGTCGGGCTCGCGTTCCTCGTGTCCTGGCTCATCAACCGCGGGGTGGGCTCGCTGTACCTGGGCTCGATCATCACCGCGCTGGCTGCGCCCGACCTGCTGGCCGCGGCCAACATCGTGGACGGCTCCGGTGTCGGCACGCTGTGCCTGGGGATCGCCTTCCTGTTCATCGCGGCCGTCCGCGTCGGGAGCCGGGGCGGCTGGGGCTGGCAGGCGGGGCTGGGCGTGATCCTGACCGTGATCGGCGGCTCGAGCCTGACGCTACCCGGGTTCAACGATCTCGTGTGGCCGATCCTGCTCGTGGTGCTCGGCGGGATCCTGCTGATCCGGGCCTCGACCGGGCGCGACTGACTCGCCGGCCCGTCCCGTCGCTCAGGACGTGCCCGCGGACACCTCGCCGATCTCGCTCAGGGCACGATCCAGCGCCTCGGCCAGCCCGTCCGCGACCCGGACCAGCTCCTCGTCCGTGATCACGAACGGCGGGCCCAGCAGGACCACGTCCCCGTCGACCCCGTTCGCGTTCCCGGTCCCCGAGTAGATCAGCAGGCCGTGCTCGCGCGCGGTCCGAACCACAGCCTCCACGAGCCTGGCGCCGCGCGGGAAGGGCTCACGCGTCTCGCGGTCGCGCACGAGCTCGAGGCCCACCATCAGGCCGCGACCCCGAACGTCGCCGACGACCGGATGGTCGCCGAACCGATCGCGCAGCAGGGCCAGCAGCCGCTCGCCCTTCACCCGCGATGCCTCGACCAGCGATTCCTCCTCGAGGATCCGGACCACGGCTCGTGCGACCGCCGCCCCCGTGGGCTGGTGCGAGTACGTGAACCCGTGGACGAATGGGCCGGCTGCCTTGATCGTGTCGTGGATCTCCCCCGACGCCGCCACGAACCCGAACGGCCAGTAGCCGGAGGTGGCGCCCTTGGCTGCGACGAGCAGGTCGGGCCGAACGCCATCGTGCTGGAGAGCGAACCAGGCACCGGTGCGCCCGAAGCCGGTCATCACCTCGTCGGCGATCAGCAGCACCCCGTGATGCCGGCACACCTCGGCGATGGCCGGCCAGTAGCCGGGCGGTGGCTCGACCGCCCCGAGCGACGCACCGACGATCGGCTCCCCGACGAACGCTGCCACGGTGCCGGGGCCGGCGGCGGTGATCACGCGATCCAGCTCGTCGACCAGCTCCTGCGTGCTCCCCAGGGCCTGCGCTCCCGGGTCGCCGGCCCGATAGGGGTACGCGGCGCTGACGTGACGGAAGCGGCCCAGCCAACCCTCATACGGGCGGCGAAGCGGCCGACGGCCGGACAGGTCGAGCGCTCCCAGCGTGTTGCCGTGATAGCTGCTCCAGCGTGCGATCACGATCAGGCGATCGGGCTCGCCGCGGGCCAGATGCGCGGCCCGGACCAGCTTGACGGCCGTCTCCATCGCCTCGGATCCGCCGGAGACCGGATAGATCGCCGGATCGTCAACCGGCAGGTGGGGCGCGACCTCGACCGCGTACCGTTCGAGCGGCTCGTTGGTGAACGCGCTCCCGTGCGCGTACGAGACTCGACCGAGCTGGTCGGCGATCGCGGCGGCGATCTCGCGCCGGCCATGCCCCACGTTGACCACCACGGCCCCGCCCGCAGCGTCAAGGTACTCGCGCCCATCGGCATCGACGATGGTCGAGCCGTGGGCCTCCACGGCGACCGCCGGGTTCGGATAGGACGAGCGATGGAAGACGCGCCCGCTCATGGGTCACGCCGGATGAAGGTGGTCACCGACCGATTGTAGGTTCGCCGGCCTGTGTCGGGGGACGGGTGCCACAACGCCCCGGGATCTCCTCGAACCGCGTGAAGGGAGACGGTCCAGGAGCCCGGGGCGGTGGCCCGGGCTGCGACAGTGCCCGCCCGGCGCGATGCCTGGGTGCGGGACGCGGAATGTGGAACGCGGGACGCTAGACGCGGCCTCTGGGCACCGTGTGCCAGTAGGTCTTGTTGAACACGGTCTTGCCCAGGTGCCAGATCTTGTTGGGCTTCGGTGGCCTGGGCGGATGCTCGTAGTCGAACTGGAGCAGGGTGCCCTTCCCGTCGCCGACCTCGAAGAAGCACATGACCTTGCCCGTGTAGTCGGCGTGCTTGCCGCTGGGCTTGCGGCCCTCGATGCCGGCGGCGACTCGCTCGGCCACGATGGGCGCCTCGAAGTGGGCCGTCGAGCCGGCCTTGGACAGCGGCAGGTCGGTGGTATCGCCCAGCGCGTGAATGTTGGCGTAGCGCGGGATGTCCTCGTCCGCCTGCCCGGGCGCCGGCTTGGCGACCGTCTTGACCTGGAGGGTGTGGCGGTCGGTGGGCAGCCAGCCCGACTTGGGCGCCAGGCCCGAGTCGATCAGCATCTGGGCGCCTTTGTGCGGCGGGACCACGATCAGGAGGTCGTAGGGGTGCTCCTCGAACGCGTCGGTTATCGCCACCTTGCGCTCGGCGTCGATCTGCGCGATCCCGGCCAGCAGCTCGAGGTGGATCCCCTTCTGCTCGAGGATCGGAGCGGCCATCTCGGACACGCTCTCGATCGTGAACGCCCGGTTGATCGGCGACAGGAACGTGATCTCGGTCTTGTCACGCAGCCCGCGCTCGCGCAGCTCCGACTCGATCAGGAAGGCGACCTCGAGCGGCGCGGGCGGGCACTTGTACGGGATCCCTGCGATGCCGATCACGATCCTGCCGCCCTTGAACGCGTCGAGCGCCGTGCGCAGCCTGGCCGCCGCGCCCGGGGTGTAGAAGTGGTGGGCCTCAGTGTCGAAGTCGTCGATCAGCTCGGGCATGATCCGCGAGCCGGTCGCGATCACCAGCTGGTCGTAGGGGAGGGTCTCGCCGGAGGCGAGCGCGACAGACTGCTCCTTGACGTCGATGCCGGCGATCTTGTCGACCACGAGATCGACGTTGCCGTCGAGCAGCGACTTCTCAGACCGCACGAGCCGCTCTGGTCGCTCGTTGCCCATCGCGATGTACATGTAGCCGGGCTGGTAGGTGTGGCGGCCGGTCGCATCGACGACCGCGACCCTCGCCTCCTGGCGCGCGATCGCCCGCTTGAGCTTCCTCGCGATGAGGTTGGCGGCGAGGGTGCCTCCCACCCCGCCGCCCAGGACGACGACCCGCTGCATCGGGGCTACCGGACCTTCTCGACGATGATCTCGTCGTAGCCGTCGCGGGTGAACACGCCGATCAGGTTGTGGCCGGCCTTCTCGATCCACTTGGGGATGTCGGTCTTGCTGCCCTTGTCCGACGACAGGACCGCCAGGACATCGCCGACCTCGGCCTCGCGCATGCCGCGAATGAGCTCCATGAGCGGGCCGGGGCAGAAGCTGCCGCGGCCGTCGAGCGTGGTCGTGATCTGGGGTGTGGTGACTTCGGTCATCAGAGCTTCCCTTCCATGGGCCGCAGGGCGGCCCGAACCGGTGCGGAGGGGTCCCGCACCATGCCGGACGATGGCCGGCGCTAGATGAACAGCGGAGCAGATCCCTCGCTCATCAGGCCGAGGACGGTGGCCGCGCCGACGGGCTCGGCCATGCCGTCGATCAGGTCGTCCCGCGTGAGGCCGAACATCTCCAGGGTCATCTGGCACGGGATGAACTCCACGCCCATGGACTGCGCGACCTCGAGCAGCTCCTTGGGGCTCGGGTTCTTGTACTGCTTGGCGAGCTTGCCCATCATCCACGGGCCCATGCCGAGGAAGTTCATCTTCGACAGCTTCCGGTGGCTGATCCCGGGCCGAGACATGAACGAGAGCATCTTCTGCATCCAGTTCTGCCCGGTGATCCGCCGCTCGTCCTTGACGAAGTTCTGGAGGCCCCAGAACGTGACGAAGACACGGCAGGTCATGCCCATGGCGCCCGCTGTTGAGGCGAGGAGCATCGTTGCCCACACCTTCTCCAGCTCGCCGCTGTAGTTGATGATCAGGATGTCCTTGGGCTTGGCGGGCTCCCCCGGCTCGGCCGCCGGCTCCGCCATGGTCTCGGGGATGGGTGTCTCGGCGACGGTCATCGACGCTGCCCTCACTTCTTGCGCAGGACGAAGTGGAACTCGCCGCCGTCGGCGGTCTGCTCAACGATCTCGTTGCCGGTGGTCTTCGACCACGCGGCGAAGTCCTTGACGGACCCCGGATCGGTGGCGATCACCTCGACGGTCTGGCCGGCGGCCAGGCCCTTGACCGCCTGGGCAGTCCGCACGATCGGCATCGGGCAGTTCAAGCCCCGCGCGTCGACCGTGAGATCCACGGGCACGGTTGCCATCTGTGTTGCTCCTTCCCGCGGCGCTGAAGCGCCGCATGTGTACCGCTAGATGAAGACGACCTGACCCTCGCCGGCATTGAGGTAGAACGCGGTCACACCTTCCGTGCCGTCAACGAGCGGGTCAAGGTCCTCGGGCTCCAGATGGAGCAAGTCCATCGAGAGCGAGCACGCCTGGATGTCGACGGACCCGAGCTCCTTCGCCTGACGGAGGGTCTCGGCCCAGCTGACCTGCCCGGCCTTCGCCAGGTCGTCGACCGCGGCACGGCCCTCGACGCCCGCTTCGGGCGCGAGGCCATGGTCGTCGTCGATCTTGGCCCTGGTGAACGCGTCGAGCGCCCAGTACTGGAGGAAGATGTTCACGGGCTTGCCGAGCGCGGCCGCTCCCGCGGCGAGCACGGCGGCAGCCTGGAGCTTGTCGTCGGTGCCCGAGAACAGGACCAGGTTCAGCGGTTCGTCCATCGAGTTCGATCCCTCCCTGTTCGGGTGCGGCTGGCTACTGCGTTTCGGTGAGCTCGGCGGCTGCCTGGTCGAGATGTGACAGGCGGCCCAGCCGGGTCAGACGGCGCTGGAGGACGCCGCGCATGATCGAGCACGCCATCACGACGTCGGCGTCCGTGAGCCGGTAGCGCATCTCGCGGCCGTCGCGCTCCGCGTCGACGATTCCGGCGCTGCGGAGGACCGCCAGATGCTGTGAGACGTTGGGTTGGCTGAGGCCCAGCTCCTCGGCGAGCCTTCCGACCTCGCAGGGCCCCTGGGCGAGACGATGGACGATCTCGAGGCGCCGGGGGTTCGCGAGCGTGCGGAGCACCTCCGCCTGGAGGGTCGTGATCTCGTCCATAGGCACAAGTATCAATACATGCGCAGATGCGAATGAGTGCCGAGTGTCACGACCGGGCGGGCCGTTGGGCTGCCGGCGGGGGTCGTCCGGCCCGGGCCGATGCGCGGCGCATGTCAACAGACGGCCGCGGCGGTACCCGCGTCCACCATCCCGGCACCGCCTACAGGCCATCCGCCCCTGCCGGTGCCGACGGATGCCACTCGCCCTCGGCAGGCCGGCTGCACATGCTCGTGGCGGATCGGACGCCCGGACATTCCGGCTCCGGGCGAGGGCCCCCGGACAGGAGGCACGCGATGGCTGTCGAAAGCCCCAGAACGGGTCCGCACGCGGGCCTGCTCGACTGGCTCGCGGGACGCCACGTCGAGCACGAGCTGCACGAGCATCCCGAGACGTTCACGGCCGAAGCCACCGCACGGGCGGAGCACCTCGATCCCCACCTGTTTGCCAAGGCGGTCGGTGTGGTGGCGAGCGATGGCCGCCAGGTGCTGCTGCTGGTCGACGCCGACGACCACGTCGACCTCGTGAAGGCACGCCGGGCGCTGGGCGTGGACGACGTCCGGGTCATGACCGAGTCCGAGTTCGCGGCACTCGCCCCGGACTGCGAGGCGGGGACCATCCCACCGATCCCGGAGCTGTTCGGGGTGCCGGTCTGCGCCGACTTCGCGATCCGGGATTCGGCCGAGATCGCGTTCCATGCCGGGAGCCATCGGTACTCGGTCCACGTGGACCGGGAAGCCTGGGAGCGGGCGGCGGGGATCACCTACGCCGATCTGGCGCAGGGTGATGGACGACCGGCCTGGGCTCGCTGAGCGGAGCGCGGCCATGAACCTGCGCACGATCGAGGGCACCACGACGCTGGTCTGGATCGACAGCGAGGAGGCCATCATCGTCCACTGGGCCGACCGTGCGACGGTCGAGCGGGTGCGGTCGGACGTCCCGAGGGCGCCACCGGTCGACGGGCCACGTCCGCGTGGACCCCAGAGTGCGCCACGGTGGCGGTGGTCCGAGCGGGGAGGCGCTCGAGCGTGCGAGACTCGAGCATCTGCGGGCGTTCCTCGACGACGTCGTCACGCACGTCCCCGAGCGGGATGACGTGACGGTCGTGGGCCCAGGCCTCGTCCGCGAGCGCCTCGAGCGCATCCTGCGTGCGGACGATCGCCGGCACAGCCGCCATCGCCGGGTCCACTCGGCGGCCGCCGATCGGCTCAGCGAGCTGGACCCTGGTCGCGCGCGTCCGCGAGCGGTCGGCCGGTGACGCCCCCAGACGGCGCGGGGTGCCCGCCTGACCGGGGGGCCGGGTAGGGAGAACCGGCCCGCCTGGGGATGCGGTTCGGCCCTGACGGCGCCTGACCGCCGCAGCCATCCTCGATGTCGGAGGTGCCTGCATGGCCATGTCCACTCCGCTCGTCGACGCCCCACTTCGACGCCTGGCGAGCGCTCTCCCGGGCTTCCGACCGGTCCTCGTTGCGCACGAGCGCTGTAAGGGCTGCGGCCTGTGCGTCGACGTGTGCGCGCCACACGTCCTCGAGCTCGACGTCACGCTGGTCAATGCGATGGGCCATCACCCGGTCCACCTCATCGACCCGGCCGGCTGCACCAGCTGCGCCAAGTGTGCGCGGGTGTGCCCCGACGCGGCGCTCACCATCTTCGCTCGTCCCAGGGAGGCCTGATCATGGCCGTCCTGGATCGGTCCGCGGTCACCGACCGCGAGCGTGCCGCCGCCTCGCCGCCCGAGACCGGAGGCGAGGCGTCTCCCGCCTCGCCCCTGCCCGATCGCGTGCTCATGAAGGGCAACGAGGCCATCGCCGAGGCGGCCATCGCCGCCGGCTGCGACGCCTACTTCGGCTACCCGATCACCCCCCAGGCGGAGCTCCTGGAATGGATGGCCCGCCGGATGCCCGAGGAGGGCCGGGTATTCGTCCAGGCCGAGAGCGAGCTGGCGGCGATCAACATGGCGCTCGGCGCCGCGGCGACCGGGGCCCGGGTGCTGGTTTCCAGCTCCAGCCCGGGCATCAGCCTGATGGCCGAGGGCATGTCGTACATGGCCGGGTCACGGCTGCCGGTCGTTCTCGTCAACGTGATGCGCGGCGGTCCAGGACTGGGCAGCATCGGCGCCGCCCAGGGCGATTACTTCCAGGCAACCAAGGGTCACGGTCACGGCGACTACAACGTGCCGGTTCTGGCGCCGGCATCGATCGCCGAGGCGATCGACCTGGTGGGTGACGCTTTCGTGCTCGCGGAGCGCTACCGGACGCCGGTGATGATCCTGGCCGACGGGATCCTGGGCCAGGCGATGGAGCCGGTGGCCCCGCATTTCCGATCCATTCCCAGGCTGCCGGCCGACTGGACTGTCGAGGGCGCCTCGGGCCGCGAGCCGCGGGTGCTCAAGTCGCTCAGCCTCCGTGCGGAGGACCTCGAGCAGCAGAACCTCGATCCTCCAGGCCAACTTCGCGGAGATCGCCGCTCGAGAATCCCGCTGGGCCGGGGAGTCGCTCGACGACGCCGAGGTGATCGTGGTCGCCTACGGGACCGCCGCGCGGGTGGCTCGGACGGCCGTGCAGCGCGCCCGGGACGATGGTCTCCGTGCGGGGCTGTTCCGGCCGATCACGCTGTGGCCCTTCCCCGCCGCTGCGCTTCGGGCCGCGGCGGCCGGGGCGCGCGCCGTGCTCGCCGTCGAGCTGTCCGCCGGCCAGATGGTCGAGGACGTGCGGCTCGCGATCGAGGGCGCCGTGCCCGTGTTCCACCACGGCCGGATGGGCGGCATGGTGCCCCGCCCGGACGAGGTGGTGACCGCGATGCGGCGCGCATGGTCGGTGACGCCGGGTGGCGACCCGGATCGAGCGTCGGGAGGTGTGCGATGACCGCGCTCAAGGGCACCGGTCCACTCGAGACAACCGAGGCCGGCGGGCAGCCGGCCGAGAGCGAGGGGCGGACCATCTACCGCCGGCCGTCGCTGCTGTCCAACCCCACCAGCTACTGTCCGGGCTGCGGTCACGGGATCATCCACCGCCTGGTGGCGGAGGTGCTGGAGGAGCTGGGTCTGGGTGAGCGGACGATCCTCGTGGGGTCGGTCGGCTGCTCGGTGTTCGCCTACGACTATCTCGCGCTCGACGCCGTGGAGTCGCCCCATGGCCGGGCGCCCGCGGTGGCCACCGGCGTGAAGCGGGTCCGTCCCGACCGGGTGGTGTTCACCTACCAGGGCGACGGCGACCTCGCTGCGATCGGGAGCGCGGAGATCCTGCACGCCGCGGCTCGGGGCGAGCGGATCACCGTCATCTTCGTCAACAACGGGATCTACGGCATGACCGGCGGCCAGATGGCGCCGACCACGCTGATCGGCCAGCGCACGACCTCCAGTCCGACAGGCCGCGATCCGGCCGTCGCCGGCTATCCCCTGCCCGTGACCGAGCTCCTGTCGCTGCTGCCCGGCGTCGCGTACGCCGCGCGGGTCTCGGTGGCCGACCCGGGACTGATCGGCAGGGCCAAGGCCGCGATCCGGCGGGCGTTCGAGGTCCAGCTTGAGGACACGGGGCTGGCCATCGTGGAGGTGCTGTCCACCTGCCCCGTCGGATGGGGCATGACCCCGACCGAGGCCATGGACCACCTGGCCCACGAGGTGATGGACGCCTACCCGACCGGGACGTTCACGGATCGGGGCAAGGGGATCGCGCCCGCGATGCCGGCACCCGCGGGGAAGCGCACGGCGGCTGGCGGGGCGAACCGGCCGCAGCCGGCGGAGGCGTGACATGGAATGGTCCACGATCTTCGCGGGGTTCGGCGGTCAGGGCATCCTGTTCGCGGGCAAGGTGCTCGCCGAGGCAGCCATGCTCGAGGGTCGCGAGGTCCTCTGGATCCCGTCGTACGGCCCGGAGATGCGCGGCGGGACCGCGTCGTGCACGGTGATCGTCGCCGATCAGATGATCGGCTCCCCGGTCGTCGATCGCGCTGACCATGCGGTGGCGCTCAATCCGCCCTCGCTCGCCAGGTACGCCCCGCTGGTGGCTCCCGGTGGACTGCTGGTGGTCAACACGACGCTGATCGAGGCCGAGGCCGGGCGCGACGACGTCGACGTGCTCGAGGTTCCGTGCACCGCGCTCGCCCGCCTGGCCGGCGACGACAAGCTCGTCTCGGTCGTCGCGCTGGGCGCGCTCGTCGGCCGGCGCGCGTTCGTTGAGCCCGACAGCGTGCGGCGGGCGCTCGAGGTGGTCATCGGCCCCAGGCACGCCGATCTGATGGCGGCCGATCTGGCCGCCTTCGACCGCGGCTACGAGGCCGGCCTCGAGGCGGTCATCGCGTAGCGCGGCGGGCCGGCCCAGAAGGGGGCCGCGCGCGGCCTCTCGATCCGGGGTCCGGTCGGGTACGCGGACCCGTTCGGTCGTGACGATCAGCCCTCGGGCCCGCATCCCGGGTAGCGGATCCTGATCGAGAGGCCCTCGGCACCCACGCCGATGGACCCCCCGATCCTGGTGCCATGACCACCCCCATCCGCGCGTCTCGCAAGCCCGAGCCCTCACCCGCCGCTTCCGGCATGCCCGCGTTCGCCGATCCGTGGCGCCACCCGGGAGACCTGATCCTGGCCGGGCTGGGAACCGATGCTGCACGCGGGCTCGCGGCCACCGACGCTGCCGAGCGTCTCGGACGCTATGGGCGCAACGAGCTCGTCCAACGGCATGCGGTCTCGCCGTGGCGCGTCCTCGCCCGACAGGTCACCAGCCCGATGATCCTGGTGCTGGTGGTCGCCGCCGGGATCGTGGCCGCGATCGGCGACCTCAAGGACACCGTCGTCATCCTCGCCATCGTGGTCCTCAACGCGCTGATCGGGTTCGTCCAGGAGTACCGGGCAGAGCAGGCGATGGCGGCCCTGCGCCGGCTCACGTCACCTCGAGCCATGGTCATCCGCGATGGGGGCCCGATCACGATTCCGGCGCCCGAGGTGGTACCCGGTGACCTCGTCGTCCTCGCCCCGGGCGATCTCGTGGCGTCGGACCTTCGGCTTCTCGAGAGCCACTCCCTGCGCATGAACGAGGCAGCCATGACCGGTGAGTCGGAGCCTGCCGACAAGTCCGTCGATCCGCTGCCCGACATCGGGCCGGACGAGCTCGCCGATCAGCGCAACATGGCGTTCGCGGGGACGGCGGTCACCGCCGGCCGCGGCACCGGCATCGTGGTCGCGACCGGGATGGGCACGGCGCTGGGTCACGTCGCCGAGCTCGTCCAGCGACCCGGCATGGACGTCACGCCGCTCCAGCGGCGGCTGGCGCCGCCTGGGTGGCGAGCTGGCGGCGCTCGCCATCGCCGTGTGTGTCCTTGTCTTCGCGATGGGCCTGCTTCGCGGCGAGCGGATCGAGACGATGTTCCTGACCGCGGTCAGCCTCGCCGTCGCGGCCATCCCCGAGGGCCTGCCCGCGGTGATCACGATCGCTCTCGCGTTGGGCGCCCACCGGATGGCCGCCCGACACGCGCTCGTCCGCCGGCTGCCCGCGGTGGAGACGCTGGGGTCGGTGACCGTGATCTGCTCGGACAAGACCGGCACCCTGACCGAGAACCGGATGCTGGTCGAGCGGGCATGGACGGCGGACGGCCAGGTTACGGTGGGCGGCCACGGTTACCAGCCCGGCGGGTCGGATCGAGCCCGATCCAGGTGCGGATGGGCAGCTGCCGGCCATGGCTCGGGCCGCTGCCCTGTGCAATGACGCCATCCTCGTGCCGCCCGCTTCGACGGCCGAGGACTGGACGATCAGCGGTGACCCGACCGAGGGAGCGCTGCTCGCCTTCGCGGGCAAGAGCGGCGTCGACGTCGCCGGCACGCGGGCGCGCTACCCGCGCCTCGCGGAGCTGGGGTTCGATGCTTCACGCCAGCGGATGACCACGCTGCACGCCGATCGCGGTGGCGTGCTGGTCGTGACCAAGGGTGCGCCCGAGGCGGTGATCGCGCTGCTGGCCGTCGAAGACCGGGCAGCCGGCATCGAGGCTCTCGCCGTTGCCGAGCGATTCGCCGGGGACGGCTATCGGGTGCTGGCGCTCGCCGAGCGGCGCCTGCCTGGCCGGCCGGACAGCCTCGAGGACGCGGAGACCGGGTTGCGGCTGCTGGGCCTGGTCGCGATGGCCGACCCGCCGCGCGAGACAGCAGCATCCGCCATCGCGGCGTGCCGAGCAGCCGGGATCACGCCCGTGATGATCAGTGGCGACCACCTGCTGACGGCCTCCGCGATCGCTCGTCGGCTGGGCATCCTCGGAAAGGACCGGATCGCCGTCACGGGACGTGAGCTGGCGGCGATGACCCCGGACCAGCTGGCCGACGCGTCGGACCGGATCGCCGTCTACGCGCGAACCGGGCCTGACCAGAAGGTGGCGATCGTCGAGGCGCTCCAGCGGCGCGGTGCCATCGTGGCGATGACCGGCGACGGCGTCAACGACGCTCCGGCCCTGCGGCTCGCCGACATCGGCGTCGCCATGGGGATCACCGGGAGCGAGGTCAGCAAGGAAGCCTCGGACATGATCCTCGCCGACGACGACTTCGCCACGATCGTCGCTGCCGTCCAGGAAGGCCGCCGGATCTACGACAACATCCGGCGGTTCCTGCGCTACATGCTCACCACCAACTCGGCCGAGGTCTGGGTCATGGCCCTTGCCCCGGTGATCGGGCTGCCGATCCCGCTGATCGCCGTCCAGATCCTGTGGGTCAACCTGGTGACCGACGGACTGCCTGCCCTGGCCCTGGGGGTCGAACCCGTCCATGCGTCGGCGATGCGGCGCCCGCCGCGACCGCGCGACGAGTCGATCCTGGGCGACGGGCTGTGGCAGCAGGCCGTGCGGGTCGGCCTGCTGATGGCCGCCGTGACTCTCGGCGTCCAGGCGCTCGCCATCGCGGCCGGCTGGGCATGGCAGACCATGGTGTTCACGACGCTCGCGCTGCTCCAGCTGGGCAACGCGGTCGCGGTGCGGTCCACGACAGACAGCGCGCTCCATCTGGGCATTCGGTCGAACCTGCCGCTGGCGATCGCGGTCGTCTCGGGCATCACGCTGCAGCTGGCCCTGGTGTATGTCGTCCCGTTGCACGGTCTGTTCGAGACCGAGACGCTCGGTGTCATGGAGCTGCTGGTGGTGCTGGCGGCATCGACCGCCGGGTTCGCGGCCGTCGAGCTCGAGAAGTGGTGGTCGCGGTGGCGGCAGACGAGACCCGGCTTCGCGACATGAGCGAGCGCCGGCCGGCCGCCTGCACGACGATCGTGCTGGGCTGACGCGGCCCGGACCGCCTACGTCGCCGGCGTGTCCACGTTCGAGGTGCCCTGCGGATCGTCACCCGTCTTTGGGGCGGGCGGGCCCGCGGTCACGCTCGCCGACATCGCATGGACGAGGTCCGAGTTCGAGATGACCCCGATCGGGACCGTCTCGTCCTCGTCGGCTACCACCACCAGCCGGTGCACGTGATGCCGCTCCATCTTGCGCGCCGCCATGGTGAGCGGCTGGTCGCGGTGCACGGTGAGCGCCGGGCTGGTCATCAGGTGCCTGACGCGCAACCCCTTCCAGTTCGCCCACAGGTACTCGGTCGCCCGAGCACGGAGCAGGTCAGTCTGGCTGATGACACCGACCAGGGTCCCGGCGCCGTCGATCACGGGCAGCCCGGCGATCCGGTGATTGTCCATCAGCCTGGCGGCCTCGGCCAGGGCTGCGTCGGCACGCACCAGGACCGGTTCCAGGGCCATGAGGTCGCCGACCAGCCGGGGGGTGAAGGGCACGGTATCCATGCCGACAGGGTGCCGCGACGACGCTGACGACCCGAGTGCGAGGGGGCCCGAACCCGACGGGCCAATGGTCGCCCGCGGCCCCGGCACAGCCACCTGCGGCGCTGGCCGGCGACCTCACCGCGGCCACACCCGGCACGCCCCGGAGATGCGTCCCGCTGCCCGCGAGTCGAACCTAGGCCGGCGTTGCGGGACCGCTGCGGATCCCGGTCAGTCGCGTCAGCTCGCTGGCGATGGCCGACTGGAACGCGGCCATGTTGAGGCGAACCGATCGCGACAGCGGCCGGCCGTAGCCGAACCGCCGCCCGCCGATGCCCACGAACGTGCCCTCCGGCAGGCCGCCCGGCCGCATGACCTCGGCCAGGCCCAGCACCTGGTCGATCGGCAGCTCGTGCGACGACCGTGGCGTGGGCGACGACTCGTCCGCGGTGATCGACCCGATCGGGAGCGTGATCACATGGCCCGGCGGGATGCCGACCGCAGCATCGACCACCACGGCGACCTGGCCCTTCGGGACGTCGAGCAGGTCCTCGACCCGGAGATGGCCGCAGCGGCGAACCTCCAGGCACTCGAGCATCGACGGCGGCAGCGATGGCAGCAGGGTCGCGACGGCGCTCAGCGCCGCTCCGTCATCGCCGCGGTCCGCGTTGCCGCATATCAGGAGCCTCACTGAGGGTGGCGGAAGGTGAGTCATCCTGTCCCCTCCTTTCCCCGGTCGTCGATGATCCGAAGATCGAGGAAGTGGGTGGCACAGCTGATGCACGGGTCATATGCCCGGATCAGCATCTCCATCTGATGCGTCGCCTCGGTGTGTGGCAGATCGAGCACGGTTGGGGCAAACGCCGCCAGATCCGCTTCGATCGCTCCCTGGTTCTGGCTGGTGGGTGGCACGATCTGGGCATGGGTGACATGGCCCTGCTCGTCCACCTCGTAGCGGTGGTGGAGCAGCCCGCGAGGAGCCTCTGTGGACCAGGCCGCGACGCCCGCCCGCGGGGTGAACGGCACCCGTGGCTCGGACGGCGGCCGATACGCGTCGATGACGTCACGCGCCTCGGCCACGGCATGGAGGAGCTCGACCGCGCGAGCAACGATCGAGCGATGGATGTTGGTCCGGATCTCGTCCTGGAGCCCCGTCTCCGCCAGCGCCTCAGCGGCCAACGGGTGGAGCTGCTCGGACGCCAGCGCGATCCGGGCGGTTGGCCCCAGGAGATAGACCTGACCGTCGTGCGTTCGAGCGTGGAGGGCGTTCGTGCCCTCGAGGTGGTGCTCCTCGAACGCGTCGCCCCAGGCACCCGGATCCAGGTCCAGGCCATCGCTGGAGACGATCCGGCCGTCGTTGTAGGGGTACTCGGCTGGATGTCGCAGCGCGACCAGCGGCTGGGGGTGCTGGAGTGCAGGCGGCTCCCATCCGGCGACCAGCCGCACGGTGGCCAGCGACTGCTCGACAGTGGTGTCGAGCTCGTGCCGGATGTCGTCCAGCTCGCGCCGTCGCGGGACCCGCGAGAACCCGCCAACCCGGACCGAGATCGGGTGTACCGGCCGGCCGCCGAGGGCCGTGATCAGCCGGTTGCCGACCCGCTTGATCGCGAGGCCCTGCTCGACCACCGCCCGATGATCCGCGGCCATGGCCAGCGCCGACGGGTAGCCCAGGAAGTCCGGCGCGTGCAGCAGGTACACGTGGAGCGCATGGCTCTGGATCCATTCGGCGCAGTACAGCAGCCGTCGCAGCGCCCGGACCGACGGATCGATCTCGACCCGGTACAGGTGCTCGAAGCCGTGGACGGCCGACATCTGGTAGGCGATCGGGCAGATCCCGCAGATGCGGGCCACGATGTCGATCACCTCGTCGCCGGTCCGGCCGACGACCAGGCGCTCGAAGTAGCGCGGCGCCTCGAAGATCTTCAGGCGCGCCTCGACGACCTCGCGCCCGCGGACGCGGAGCTGCAGCGTGCCCTCGCCCTCGACCCGGGTCAGGTAGCCGACCTTGAACTCGCGCTCGGTGGCCGGCTCTCCCACGGCGACCATGCCGTCACCCGCGTGCATCGCCGACTCCTTCCGTGGCTCCCGAGGCGGCCTCGTCTGCTCGGCCGCTGTCAGCCGTCCGACCGCCGTCGGTCATGCCCGGCGGGCCCCCGTAGGCGCCGATCACCTCCCGGAACGACGGCGCCCAGCCGGTGAACCCGGCGAACAGGCGGCTCACCTCGGTGCCCTCGCGACCATCGCCGGCGAAGGTTCGGGCGAGGCTCCCGGTGTTCGCCTGCTCGCGCGGCCCGAAGCACCCGTAGCAGCCGCGACCGAACGAAGGGCACAGCGCGCCGCACCCGCTCTGGGTCACCGGCCCCAGGCACGGGATCCCCTTTGCGACCATCACGCACACGGTGCCTTTTCGCTTGCACTCGAGGCACACGGCCTCTTCGCGGATCTGGGGTCGCCGGCCGACCGCGACCGACACGAGCACCTCGCGCAGCTGCTCGGGACTGATCGGGCAGCCGTGGAGCTCGGCATCCACCTTCACGTGCTCGGACACCGGGGTCGCGGAGTCGAGCGACTCGATGAACTCAGGGTGCGCGTACACCGCATCGCGGAACGCGTCGTGGCTGGACCAGTTGCGCAGAGCCTGGATGCCGCCGTAGCTGGCGCAGGCGCCGATCGTGACCAGCAGCTTCGCCTGGTGACGGAGCTCGACGATCTCGGCGGCCTGGTCGGGCGTGCTGACCGCGCCTTCGACGAGCAGGACGTCGTACGGTCCGGCGGACCGAAGGGAGCTGGCCTCGGGAAACTCGACGATCTCGAACCGGTCCGCGAGCGAGAGCAGCTCGTCCTCGAGATCGAGCAGCGTCAGCTGGCAGCCATCGCAGGACGCCATCTTGGCGACCCCGACCCGGAGCCGGGGACGTGCGGCAACGGCCGTCATCAGATGCCCTCCCTGCCGAACACGTCACCCACCTGGGCAAGCGAGAACACGGGACCGTCGCGGCACACGAACAGGCGACCGGTCTGGCAGTGGCCGCACAGGCCGATCCCGCACTCCATGTGGCGTTCGAGGGTGACGAAGATCCGGTCCGGGGTGAGGCCCCGAACCTCGAGCGCGTCGACCGTCGCCTCCATCATTCGCTCCGGGCCGCACACGAAGGCGAGCGAGCGCGAGCCATCCCACTCCGCCCGGTCGAACAGGTGCGTCACGACCCCAACCGGGCCCGTCCACTCCGGGCCTGCCCGGTCGACGGTGAGCTGGACGTCGATGTCGCCGCGCGCGGCCCAGCCGCGGAGCTCCTCCCGGTACAGCTTGTCGCTGGGGGTGCGGGCGCCGTAGTAGATCCGGATGTCGTCGAACTTGTCGCGCCGGGCCAGCAGCCCGTCGATCAGCGGCCGCAACGGCGCGAGCCCGATGCCGCCGGTCACGATGACCACGTCGTGGCCCATCGCGCGCTCGATCGGCCACGAGGAGCCGAGCGGCCCGCGGATACCGATCTCGTCGCGCAGACCAAGGCCGATGATCGCGGCCGTGGCCGGCCCGGCGGCCCGGATCGTGAGGTCGATCGTGTCCCGTCCGAAGCGCGAGATCGAGATGGGCAGCGGCGGGAACGCGGGCACCGCGACCATCGCGAACTGCCCGAACTCGCCGGCGAGGAACGCCGGGTCCACGTCCCCGATCGTGAGCGTCGTGACGTCCGCGGTCTCGGGCCGGACGGCGACGATCCGCGCGGTCGCATAGTAGCCGGGGGTCGCGGCGACGGGCTGGAGCCTCGCCGGCTCGGGCCGGGCGGCCAGCGGCGGGGCGATCGAGAGCAGCTCGGCCCGGATGTCGATCCCGACCGGGCACCACGCGATGCACCGGCCGCAGCCGACGCAGCCGAAGGTCCCGAACTGGTCGACCCAGGTGGCGAACTTGTGGGTCAGCCACTGCCGGTAGCGGTCGCGCGGACGGCTGCGGAAGTTGCCACCCGCGACCTTTGCGAAGCCCGCCGTGAAGCAGAAGTCCCAGACGCGATCCGACGTGGACACGTCGCCGTCGAGGTCCGAGCGCTGCACCACGCTGCTGCAGAAGCAGGTGGGGCAGACCATCGTGCAGTTGGCGCACGACAGGCAGCGCTCCGCGATGTTCGCCCACTCCGGGCTGTCGAACTGGGCCAGCAGCCGGTCGTGGAGGCCGGCCGTGGGCACCGGGTCGCCGATGGTCGCGGCGACCTTGCCCACCGCCTCGGCCGCGCGGAACATCTGCCCGGCGTCCGCGCCGCGGACCGGCAGGTGGGCGACCAGGTCGGTTCCCTCGGGGGTCCCGGCGCGCAGGACGAACCCCTCATCGAGCTCGGTCAGCGCGAGGTCGTAGCCGCCCCGGACCTCGGGGCCGGTGCCCATCGACGTGCAGAAGCAGGTCGACGACGCCGTCGTGCAGTTGACCGCCACTACGAGCGCGTTCCGGCGACGCGCGCGGTAGTCCTCGTCGGTGTACGGGCCGCCCAGGAACACGCGGTCCTGGATGCCAAGCGCCGCGAGCTCGCAGGCGCGGACGCCGAGGAAAGCGAGCTTGGGCGGATCGATCTCGGCGGGCTCGAACGAGACGGCCTTGCCGTCGCGGCGGCCCACGTTGAGCGGAACCGTCGGCGGGAACGTCCAGCGCTTGGGGCTGATCGGGCCCACCGTGTAGTCGAACACGCGGCGGTCGTGGTGGTCGACGAGCCCGTAGTGGCCCGGGGACTGCTCGTCTCCGATACCCGTCGGCAGCTGGTCGACCGAGGTGATCTCGTCGTACACGATCGCGCCGTCCTCGACGGTCGGCCCGATGACCGTCCGGCCGTCCTCGCGCAGGAGGTCGATCAGGACGCCCAGGTTGGCGCGGGCGAGGAACCACGGGCCGGTCCCGTGCGGCGAGGCCGATGGCGTCGGGGCAACGGCAGTCCCGGACGGGCCGGGATAGGGAGCGTACGGAAGGTGCTCGTCGGTCACCACGACTGGCCCTCCCCGCGGCCCCATGCCTCGCGCGCGAACAGGTCCAGCAGCTGGAGCCGCGTGGCGGACAGGCGCCGAGCGACGGTCTGGAGGACCCGTGGGTAGACGGACGCGGCAAGCGCGTGATCGCTGCGGAGCAGGTTCCGGAGCCCGTCGCCGGGGAGCACCAGGACGCGAACGGGCTCGATCGCGATCGACGTCGAGGTCGCGCGGTGCGGCGGCACGATCGCCGACCAGCCGACGACGTCGCCCTGCTCCACGGTCAGGATCGTGACCATGCCGCGCTCCGGCACCAGCGTCCGCAGCGCGACCCGGCCGGTCAGGACGATCGAGAGGTCCTCGGTGATCTGCCCCTCCCGGGTGAGCTCAACCCCCGGATCGATGTCCCGCAACGTGGCGATCGCGGCCAGCCGCGAGATGGCCTCGGGCGAAAGACCTGTCCCGAACCATGAGTTGCTCAGGGCCGCGACCGGATCCGACAGGGAGGGCGAGACGGAGGAGGAAGTCATCGAGGCTGACCCCAAGTGGCGCAGCAGGCGCCGGGCACGACGTGATATCGCACACCGGGCCGCACGCTCATGCTCGATCCTGCGGCCTCGACGCGGGAGTGCCGTCGGTCGCCGGGCCTGCGGGCCGGTCGGCCGGACCCCCCTGCCGGACGGCCCGCGCCGGTCGGGACGGCCGGCGCGTTCGGCCGACACCGGCGCAGGCACTCGAGGCTCCCGCGTCAGGACTCGCGACGCATCGCGCCAGGCTCGCCGACGTTCGTACAGGCGGGGCGGCGGCGATCAGGCGAGCCGGCGCAGCCGGGCGATCAGCGACGGTCCCTCAGCCGGTCCCGAGGCTGAAGGTGATGAAGTGATCGTGAGGGATGTGGGGCTTGTTGGGGACTGGTCGGAGCCCCTCCCTCCATGCCGTTCCGACGGTGTCGGAGACCACCCGACGCCAGAACTCGGGCGCACCGGGGTTGCCCTCCTGGAACCCGATCTCCCATCGGCCCGGATACCGGGTGAACAGGTCCTTCGCCACCCGGGACGCGATCCCCTGCCGCCGGACCCCCCGGGCCACGAAGAAGTCACCGATCATCCGGGTGTCGTCCGTCAGCCCCTCGATGAACGCGAAGCCCACCGGCGCGTCGTCGCAGGAGATCAGGTAGCCGCACCGGTCGGGATCGCCGAAGTACGTGGGCAGGCGGCCGGGCTTGAACAGGCCCTCGGCGTTCGGGAGCGTCTGCCGGACCTCCGACATGTCGTGGGAGTACAGCTGCCACAGCCGTTCGATCAGCGGCCGATCGTGGTCGGTGAGATCGCGCAGGGCAACGGAGGTGTCCACCGGATCGATCATATCGGCCGGCGGCGGTAGCCTTGGGTCATGCGCACGATGGTCCTACGCCAACCGGCGCCGGCGTCCGAGGCGCCCCTCGTGGGGGAAGATCGCCCGGACCCCGAGCCGTCGGCCGGGGAGATCCGATTGCGGGTGACCGCCTGCGGCGTATGCCGGACCGACCTGCAGATCGTGGAGGGCGACCTCGCAGCCCGACGGCTGCCGATCGTGCCCGGCCACCAGGTGGTCGGTGTCGTCGACGCGATCGGGCCCGAGGCGGCGGGCTGGTCCCTCGGCGATCGTGCCGGGATCACGTGGCTCGCCTCGACCGACGGTACGTGCCGGTTCTGCGTCACGGACCGCGAGAACCTGTGCGAAGCCGCCACCTTCACCGGTTGGGACCGTGACGGCGGCTACGCCGAGGCCGTCCTCGTGCGGGCCGCGTTCGCCGTCCCGCTGCCCGAGTCCTACCCGGACCTCGCCGCGGCGCCCCTCCTGTGCGGCGGCGTCATCGGCTACCGGGCGCTGGGAGTCGCCGGGATCGGCCCGGCCTCCGCGGGGGCGCGGCTCGGGCTGTACGGGTTCGGAGCCTCGGCGCGGCAGGCGCTTCAGGTGGCGAGGGCCTGGGATGTCGACGTGTACGTGGCTACCCGCTCCGCGGCCGAGCAGACGCGTGCGCTCGAGCTGGGCGCCGCATGGGCGGGCGCGATCGACGACCGGCCCCCGGCTCCGCTCGATGCCGCCGTGACGTTCGCACCCGTCGGCTCCGTGGTCGCGTCTGCGCTCCGGGCACTGGACCGCGGGGGCGTGGTGGCGATCAACGCCATCCATCTGGACAAGCTGCCCGAGATGCCCTACGACGACCTGTGGTGGGAGCGCTCGATCCGGAGCGTCGCCAACGTCACCCGCCAGGACGCCCGCGAGTACCTTGCCCTCGCGGCGCGGATCGCCCTGGAGACCGACACCGAGACCCACCCGCTGGCAGACGCGAACGTCGCCCTCGCGCGGCTCGCCGCGGGGCAGGTGGCCGGGACGGCGGTGCTCACCGTCGGCTAGCGACGCCGAGAGCGTGGAGCGGACGGAGCCCGATTGCCGCGCATCGATCCGGCCGGCGAGCCTCAGCTCCTGGTGAAGAACAGCTGAAGCTCGAGCGTGCCCGTGTCCGCGATCGAGAGCACCGCGAATGACGACGGCTTCTGGATGCCGTAATCCGCGAACGTGATCTCCGTGCTCCCGGTGACCTCGATCGTGTCGCCGGACCACACGGCCGTGAGCGTGATCGTCACGTCCCGGGTCTGGCCGTGGAGCGTGAGCTGCCCGGTTGCGTTGACCGTGACCTTCGCACCATCCGACGGGACCGAGCCGAGGTCGATCGGGCTGCTGAGCGTGAACGTGGCAGTCGGGTACTGCGAGGTCTGGAGGCCCTGGCGACTCAGCTGGCCGTCACGTCGGCCATCGTCGCTCTTGAGGCCGGTCAGATCGGCGGTTATCTCGGCGGCGGTCACCGTGGTACCCGAGATCGTGAGCGAGCCGCTCACGCTCGGGGTGCGCCCGACGGCCGTGTTGCCGCCGACGCTCGCGAGCTGCTCCTGCACGCGGTAGCCGACGAACGAGCCGCTGAAGTCCGCGAAGGACCCGATGGAAGTGTTCACCGTCCAGGTCCCGTCGACGCCGGTCGATGAACCCGACCCACCCTTGGCGGTCGCGTTGGCTGCCGATGAGCTCGCCGGGGCCGACGACGAGACCGATGCCGAAGCGCTCGAGGGCGTGGCGGTCGAGACCGAGCCCAGAGACGGAGCCCCAACGGCCGCCGGACCCGACGGCCGAAGGAACAGGTACCACAGCCCGTAGGCGCCGGCGACGACGACGACGAGGATCACGGCGGCGAGGCCGATGACGAGGGCGCGGCGGCCGCCAGCTCGGGCTGCAGGTGGCATCAGCTTCTTCCTCTGACTTCGAGCGATCGCTATGGGGGCGGCCAAGCCGACAGCCCGCCGACCAAGGATGGCCCGCGAAGTCTTTCGATCTGATGACACCAGCCGAGGTCCCCACGCGGGATCCGCCGATGAAGATCGAACGGTTGGCGGGCATGTGGCGTCCCTTCGGCGACAATCTGAAACCCCGGGAGGGAGTCGCATGCTCAACCAGGCCGCGGCAGCCGCGACGACGGACGACGCCGTTCGGCGGATGCTTCTGGCCCGCGTGGATGATTCGTTCCGGCTGGCGACGTTCATCCTTCGCGATCCGGCCGCCGCCGAGGACGCCGTCCAGGAGGCCGCGCTGCTCGCATGGCGCAAGCGGCGGTCGCTCCGCGACAGCCAGGCGGTCCACGGCTGGTTCACCCGCATCCTCGTCAATGTGTGCCGCAACGAGCTGCGGCATCGATCGAGACAGCCACGGGTCGTCCCGCTCGATCCGGCCATCGAGCCGGGTGGCGTCCAGACCGGCGATCGCCTCGACCTCGGTCCCGCCATCCGGCGGCTGACCTCCGACGAGCAGGCGCTCCTCGCCCTGCGCTTCGGGCAGGACCTGACCGTCCCCGAGATCGCCGAGCGGCTCGACGTGCCCGAGGGCACCGTCAAGTCCCGGCTCCATTCCACGCTCCAGCACCTGCGTGCCGCGCTCGAGGCAGAGCGGCGGTCGGAGGAGGCGACACGATGAACGACAACGACCTCGAGATCCGTCTGCGGAACCACTACCGCTCGATCGATCCCACCGTGGCTCCCCATGGGCTCGCCGCCCGGATCGACGGCGCGATGGATCGGGAGGCCAGCCGCTGGGCCTTTCTGGGCAGGATGCCGGCCATCGCCACCGGGCTGGCGGCGGTCGCGGTCGTGGCCCTGGTCATCGCGTTCCGGCCGGGCGGGCTGCTTGCCCCGGTTGGGGCGACGCCCTCCGTCGGGACGCCCCAGCCGACGGCCTCCCCGACGCCTGCGCCCTCAGCCAGCGGGTCGCTCGCACCCACGCGGACGGCGGCCCCCAGCCTGCCGGGCGGCTCGATCCCGCCAATCTCAACCGAGCCCTGGTCGACGCTCGACCTCGTACCGGCCTCGGGCAATCCTCAGCCGGCGCCGGTCGTCGCCTGGTCCGGCGGTTACCTCGCGCTAGGCAGCGATGTGGTGGGCTTCGGTCCTGGTGCGGCGTGGGTCTCGGTAGATGGCCGAACTTGGGCACAGCTGCCGGACGCCACATTTGGGACACCGACGAGTGCGGCCGCCGCGCCCGCGCCCGACGGCGTCGTGGTCCTGGCCGTCAGGGAGGATGGCACCGCGAAGGCGTGGCACTCGACCGACGGCGTGACGTGGACCTCAAGCCAGGCGTCGGCACCAAGGGCCCTGGAGGCCGGCGATATCGCGGGCAGCTCGAACAGCATTGTCGTGATCGACCAGGGCTCGCCCCCAGGCCTGGAGCGCTCGACCGATGGCACCAGCTGGCAGCCGGTGCTGCTGCCCGGCGCCAGTACCGCCATCGTCACCGCGCTGACCGCGTTCGGCTCCGGTTTCGTCGCTGTCGGCAACGACCCGAGCGGCCAGGGCTCGCCGGTTGCCTGGTGGTCGAGCGATGGCCTCACCTGGAACCTCGCCACCGTGCCGAGCCACCCGGGTGACGCGTTCACCGAGGTCCACGCCGGGGCAACCGGCCTGATCGCCATGAGCCAGACCAACGATGTCCCCGGTGTCACGACCTTCTGGACCAGCCCCGACGGCGGTCGGTCCTGGCAGCCGAGCGACTCCCCGCTCGGTGTGTGGCAGCAGGGCGAGGGTGCCGGCAACCCGAACGGGCAGTTCACCGGTGACGGCACCAGGCTCCTGGGCTACGGGATCCGGGCGGACGGGCAGCCGACCGAGTACTGGACCTCGACCGACGCCACGACTGGAGCAAGCTCACCCTCACCGGTGACACCGCTGCCGCGAACGCCGGCAGCGTGACGCCGACGTTGCTGCGCGACGGGATCCTGTTCGCCGGCGGTGATCGGCGCCTGGTTCGGCGGCGTCGTCAACTAGCCGAGGCATCAAGCGGCCGGCCGCGCCCCCCGGCGCGGCCGGCCGGAATGCCCGCTGAGCTCGGCGGCTCAGCGGGCTGAGGTGAACGGACGCCTTCGCGCCCTCGGCGATCGGCGCCAGCGCCTCGTCCAGGGTCTGAGTCTGGGGCTCCAGCTCGTAGCGCACGCGGACGATCGGCTTGGGCACCGAGAGCACCCGGGTGAGGTCGATCGGCGTCGCCGCCAGCACCACGTCGGCCGGGATCGCGGTCAGCGCGGCCTGGAGCTCACCGATCTGCTTCTCGCCGTAGCCCATCGCCGGCAGCAGCCGCTCCAGCGCCGGGTACTTCGCAAGCGTCGCGGCGAGCTCGCCCGCGGCGTACGGCCGAGGATCGACCACCTCCGACGCCCCGAACCGCCGCGCGGCGACGATCCCGGCGCCGTACGTCATCCCGCCGTGGGTCAGGGTCGGGCCGTCCTCGACGACGGCGACCGAGCGGCCGCGGATCTCGCCACCCTCGAGCGCCAGCGACGAGCGCGCCTCGACGACGAGCGCCCCCGGGTTGGCGGACGTGATGTCCGCATGGACCGCCGCCAGCGCCTCGGGCGTCGCCGAGTCGATCTTGTTGATCACCACCACGTCGGCCATGCGCAGGTTCGCCTCGCCCGGGTGGTAGCGCAGCTCGTGCCCCGGCCGGAGCGGGTCGACGACCACGACGTGCAGGTCCGGCCGATAGAACGGCAGGTCGTTGTTGCCGCCGTCCCACAGCACCACGTCGGCCTCGGCCTCGGCGGCCCGCAGGATCTGCTCGTAGTCGACGCCCGCGAACACGAGGCGACCCGCGTCGAGATGCGGCTCGTACTCCTCGCGCTCCTCGATCGTGGTGTCGTAGCGGTCGAGGTCCGCGTACGTCTCGAAGCGCTGGACCCGCTGCGCGACGAGATCGCCGTAGGGCATCGGGTGGCGGACGACCGCCACCCTGAGGCCCTGAGCCTCGAGCGCCCTGGCGACGTAGCGGCTGGTCTGGCTCTTGCCGCTGCCGGTCCGCACCGCGCACACGGCGACGACCGGGCGACTGCTGGCGAGCATGGTCCGCGCGGGACCGAGCAGTTCGAAGTCGGCACCGGCGGCCAGCGCCCGCGAGGCGGCGTGCATCACCGTCTCATGGCTCACGTCGCTGTAGGCGAACACGACGGTGTCCACGGCGAGCTCCCGAATGAGCGTCTCGAGCTCGGCCTCCGGGTGGATCGGGATGCCCGCCGGATACCGCTCACCGGCGAGCTCGGCCGGATAGCGACGATCGGCGATACCGGGGATCTGGGTGGCCGTGAACGCGACGACCTCGACACCGGGGTCATCCCGGTAGACGACATTGAAGTCGTGGAAGTCGCGTCCAGCCGCGCCCATGATCAGCACGCGTGTGGTGCGCATGATCACCTCGCAGGGAGGGGCCTTCGCGAACGCCCGCGCCGATGCCGATCTGCGGACCAGCAGGCGGACGCGGCGGTCTCCACCTCCGCGTTGCTCACAGCATGAGGGGTCAAGCCACGATCGGTCCCCGGCCGGGCCGCCCCACCGGAGGTGCCGCAGGTCCCGGGAACGGGGTCCGATCGGCACTCACGGGCGTCAGCGCCGTCCCCGAGACTTTCTCCTGAGGCGGGTGCCGGAGGGGACGCCCGGCACCCGCCCGAAACCTTGCCCCTCGCCCGTGCGGCGAGGGCTTTCGATTCCCGGGCGAGCGCGTCGCCGGCCTACAGCTCGTTGTGCAGGCGAGCCTCGCGGGTCAGCCAGTCCCGGTGATCGGGATGCGCGATCGCGATCATCGCCGCGGCCCGCTCGCGCAGGCTCTTGCCCCACAGCTCGGCCACCCCCCACTCGGTCACCACGGCTCCCACGTGCGCGCGCGTGGTCACCACTCCGCCACCCTCCTTGAGCGCGGGGGCGATCCGGGACACCGAGCCATCCGCGCCGGCCGACGAAGGCAGGGCGATGATCGGGCGACCACCCGGCGCCAGCGCCGCGCCCCGGATGAAGTCCATCTGACCACCGATGCCCGAGTACAGCCGGTGGCCGATCGAGTCGGCGACCACCTGCCCGGTCAGATCCACCTCGATCGCCGAGTTGATGGCGGTCATGTTGGTGAACGACCGGATCACGTGGGTGTCGTTGGTGAAGTCCACCGGCCGCATCTCGACCATCGGGTTGTCGTTGACGAACTCGTACAGCTTGCGGGTGCCCATCATGAACGCGGCGACGAGCTTGCCCCGGTTTCGCGCCTTGCGGTCACCGGTGATCACGCCGGCCTCGACCAGGTCCACCACGGCGTCGGTGAACATCTCCGTGTGGATGCCGAGGTCCTTCTTGTCGACGAGGAACTCCGCGGTCGCCGTCGGGATGGCACCGATGCCGAACTGGAGCGTGGCGCCGTCCTTGACGAGGTCGGCGATGAACTGGCCGATCCGCCGCTCGACGTCGCCGATCGCGGGCTTGGCGACCTCGTGGACCGGCTCGTCGACCTCGACCGCAAGATCGATCTGGCTGACGTGGATGAACGACTCACCGAGCGTCCGTGGCATCGCCCGGTTGAGCTGAACGATCACGGTCTTCGCCGCGTCGATCGCGGCGTGCATCGCCTCGACCGAGACGCCCAGCGAGCAGAACCCGTGCGCATCGGGCGGCGTGACGTTGACGAACACCGCGTCGAGCGGCAGGACGCCGGAGGCGAACAGCTCGGGAACGTCGGACAGGAACACCGGGACGTAGTCGGCCCGGCCCTCGTTCACAGCCTTCCGGGCGTTGGGTCCGATGAACAGGGCCCGGTGACGGAAGTGAGGCGCCATCTCGGGGGCAAGGTGCGGTCCCGGCCCCTCGCAGTGGAGGTGCGCGATGCCGACGTCGTGCAGATCCTCTGCCCGATCCACCAGCGCCTGGAGGAGGACCTCGGGCGTGGCGGCGGCGCACTGGACGTAGATCTGGTCGCCGGACTTGATGCCGGCGACGGCTTCATTGGGGCTGACGATACGCATGCCGCGAGTCTAGGTCGGCCCCGCCGCGACCCGACAGGCCGGATGGCACCGGCACCGAGGCTGGATCGCCTCCCGTCGCTCAGTCGTCGGCTCGCTCGATCTCGAACGCCGGCCCCGAGCCCAGGCTTTCGGACGGGGTGCCGTAGCGCAGGATCAGGTCGCGGACCGCGTGGGCGTGCTCGGTACCCTCCAGCGGCCGTGCGGTCGCCTCCCAGGCCGCGTCGCCGATCGTGATCCGGCACCGCGGGTCGTCGAGCAGGTTGCGCGCCCAGCCAGCGTACGGTGAGCTGGCGGCCACCACGAGCGAGCCGTTCGCACGCTCCACGAAACCCACCACGGCGCGCGCCGTGCGACCGGTGACGCGGCCGCGGGTCTCGATCCGGAGGACCCGCCCCCAGCCGACGAGATCGTCCTCCAAGCGGGCGACTCAGCCTCCGCCGCGATCCAGCCGGTGCTTGGCGACGAAGGCCGCCGCCTGGGCGCGTCGCTCGAGGTTCAGCTTGGACAGGATCGAGCTCACGTAGTTCTTCACCGTCTTGTCGGACAGGAAGACCTCGGCTCGCGATCTCCTTGTTGGTCTTGCCCTCCGCGACCAGCAGCAGGATCCGCTGCTCCTGGGCGGTGAGCTGCGCCATCTCGTCGGTGTAGGCGCCGGTCGCGATCCGGCGCACGCGCTCGAGCACCTTCTCGGTGACGGCCGGGTCGAGCAGCGACTCGCCGCGACCCACGGACTCCAGCGCCGCGACGAGGTCCCGGGCGCGGATCTGCTTGAGCAGGTACCCCGAGGCACCGGCCACGATGGCCGACAGCACCGCCTCCTCGTCCGGGTACGAGGTGAGCATCACGACCCGCGTCTCGGGCAGCTCAGCCCGGATCTCGCGGCACGCCTCGATCCCCGATCCGTCGGGCAGCCGGACGTCCATCACGACGATGTCGGGCTGGAACCGGCGCGCCTGCTCGATGGACTCGGCGGCCGTTCCGGCCTCGGCCACGACCTGGAAACCTTCGCGTCGATCGAGCAGCGCCACCAGGCCCTGCCGGACGACCTCATGGTCGTCGACGACGAGGAGTCGCAGGGGGCGCGAGGTCAGGTCAGTCACGGTCAAGCATCTCCGAGAGCGCAGGGGGAGCGTGCTCCCCGGAGCCGGTGTTGGACGTCACCGGCACTCGCACGATGATACGCGTGCCCGTCCCATCGGGGCGGCCGATCGGGAACGTTCCCCCCATCCCGATCGCACGATCGCGCATGTTGGCCAGGCCCTGGTGGTGGCCAACGGCATCGGGTCCGGGCACCTTGGCCGGATCGAACCCTCGCCCGTTGTCCTCGATCACCAGAACCAGCTGGCCGCCCTCCTCGTCGAGCGTGAGCTGCACGCGTGTCGCGTCGGCGTGGCGCGCGACGTTGGACAAGGCCTCGCGCGCGATGAACAGCAGGTCCGACCGCCGATCCGGCACCAGCGATCGGATCGAGGTCGCCCCGCCCGCCAGGTCCATCTCGAGGTCCACCACGGCGTGCATCCCGAGCTCCTCGCCCAGCCTGGCGAGCGCGGCCACGGGATCCTCCTCGTCGCCGCCCGAGGTTCGGAGCCGCAGGATGTAGGAGCGGATATCTGCGATCACCAGGTTGAGCGCGTCGATCGCCCGATCCACCCTTGCGATGGCCTCATCGCGCCCCGGCTCGCCCTCGACGAGCTCGGGCACGTCCTCGAGCGACAGCCCCACCGCGTAGATCGACTGGATGATCCCGTCGTGGAGGTCCTTGCCGATGCGTTCACGCTCGTCGACCACCGCCAGGCGCTGGACCTGATCGTGGAGACGGGCGTTGTCGATGGCGATCCCGGCATGGACCGCGAACATCTCCACCAGCCGCTCGTCGTCATCGCTGAACGGCTCGCCGGAGCGCTTGTCGGCGAGGTACAGGTTGCCGACCGACCTTCCCTTCACGAGGACTGGCGCTCCAAGGAACGACGTCATCATCGGGTGATGGGGCGGGAACCCGAACCGGGCCGGATGGCGCTTGATGTCCTCGGCCCGAACCGTACGGCTCTCGCGGATGATCAGCCCCAGCAGCCCGTGCCCCCGGGGGACGTCGCCGATTGCGGCGCGACCCTCGGGCGAGATGCCGCTGGTCATGAACCGCTCGATCCGCCCCTGCGCGTCGGCGATCCCCAGGGCGGCAAACCGGGCGCCGATCAGGTCTCGCACGCGATCGACGATCAGCTGCAGCACGCGATCGATGTCGAGCTCGGCCGCCACCGCCCGGGTTGCCGCTTCGAGGGCGGCCAGCTGCTCGACCCGGCTGTGGGCCACCGCCCGCGACCACGCCCCGTCGACGGCCAGCGCGATCCCACGGGCCACGGCGTCGGCAGCGGCGCCGACATCGGTGGCATCGAGGAGCAGCCGCCCGAGCGGCGCGCGATCGCCACCCGGCGCAAGGTCATGACGGCTGAGCCGTGCCTTGTCCGCATCCTCCGGCAGGCCCGCCAGGGTGCCCGCGCCGACGATCAGCGGCAGCAGCGGCGACGCCGTGATCTCGAGGATCCCGCCGCGCACGTTGGCCGCGTCGAGGACGCGCGCCAGCGCAGCCGCAACGGCATCCCGCTGGTCGGGGCCAGGATCGCGCTGCCAGCCGTCCAGGGCCTCAAGGATCTCGACGATCGGGAACGCGGCGATGGACGGAGGCCGGGCGGACATTTGATGGGAGACTAGCAGCCTGCCGGACGGCGCGGGACGCTCGGTCCCCGCCCTTGGGGCCATTGGCCCCTTCGCACGAGCGTCCGCCCACCCGGACCATTCCCAGACCACCCGTCCCCGCCGCACCGGAGAACGCGTGCTCGTGGAACCCACCGTCACCCCGTCGACCGATACGTCCCCGGCCGAGCCGGCCCGGGAGCCCGGCGGTCCGGCGACCGGCGCGCTCAGCCGGCGCGGGTTCCTGCGCGCGGCCGGACTCGCCGGCGGCGGCCTGGTGGCGGCCGGCGTCGCTGCGTGCGGGACGTCCGTGGCTCCCTCGTGGAGCTTCGGTCCGGGTCCCACCGCCCCGTCGACCCCCGCCAACAGCCCGTCCGGGTCACCGTCGGCATCGGGGTCGGCCGCGCCTGAGGCCTCGGCTTCGATCGCCCCCTCGATCGCGCCGTCTCCATCGCCCTCGGTCCCACTGCCGGCCGGTTGGACCCAGCATGACCTGAACGCGCAGATCAAGGTTCGCCGGTTCATGGGCAACCTGTCCGGGCCGCTGGGGATGAGCGCGATCCTCGACAACGTCCTGGGGCCCAACACCGACGAGCCGGAGTTCGCAACCGTGGCCCAGGGCAACCTGCCGCTGGACCCGGGCATCGACCCCGACGGGACCAGGGTGTTCAGCCTCACGATCGACGAGATCGACTGGCCGATCGACGCGCTGACCCCCCCAGTCCAGGCGCTGGGGTACAACCGGATGTGGCCCGGACCCCTGCTGCGGGTGGTCGAGGGCGACAAGGTCCGGGTCAACTTCACCAACAACCTGACCGAGTCCACCAGCGTCCACTTCCACGGGCTCGAGCCCGCGGACTTCACGCAGGACGGGGTCGCCTTCGTGACCCAGATCCCGTTCGTTCCCGGGGAGACGTACAGCTACGAGTTCGTGGCGACCCCCGCCGGGTCACACACGTACCACTCCCACCGCAACGCCACGGACCAGGTTGGACGGGGCCTGCTGGGCGCGTTCATCGTCGATCCCCGCAAGCCCGCGGACCGGTACGACGAGCGGTACGGGGTGACCCAGGAGGTCGTGCTCATCCACAACGACGCCCTGGGTGGGTTCACGATCAACGGCCACGGCTTCCCCGCGACCACGCCGATCGTGGCCCAGGTCGGCGACAAGGTCCTGATCCGGTTCATGAACGAAGGCACGATGACGCACCCGTGGCACCTGCACGGCTTCCGCATGAACGTCGTCGCCCGGGACGGCGCCGACCTGGGCCGTGCCGCCTTCCACTGCGACACGCTGGGCGTGAACCCCGGCGAGCGCTGGGACGCCATCATCGACTGCACCCGGCCCGGTGTATGGGCCTTCCACTGCCAGGTCCTGCCCCAGGCCGAGGGGCCTGACGGGATGTTCGGGATGGTGACCGCGCTCGCCGTCCTGCCGGCGACCTGAATGGAGACGCCGATCGTGGGCCGATCCAGATGGACCGACTGACATGACGAGTGTGGCCTTCGCGGCCGGCCGCCAGGGACCGCCGCCGCGGCACGACAAGCTGCTGCTGGCGACCGATCTGAGCGAGGCGTCGGTGTCCGCGACCGACGAGGCGTTCGAGCTGGCCAGCAGGCTCGGGGCGGCCCTGCTGGTGGTGTCGGTGATCGACCCGGGGACGCTGCTCCGGCCCGGCGGCCGGTATGGCGCCCGGATGGACCAGGTGCGCGATCGGCGGGAGCAGGTCGCCCAGACCCTGGTCGAGCGCGGCCGGACCGAGGGAGTCACGGTGTCGTTCCTGGTCTGGGAGGGTGACCCGGGCGACATGATCGTCGAAGCGGCCGAGGCGGAGCATGTCGACCTGGTGCTCGTCGGGAGCCACGGGCGGGGTGCCGTTGGCCGGTTCTTCCTGGGCAGCGTCTCGGAGCACGTGGTGCGGCATGCGCCGTGCCCGGTCCTGGTCGTCCGCACGCGGGAGCAGGAATAGGCCGGGCCCGCGCGATGGATCGGCCTCCTGGGCCGCGCTCGTGGGCCGCGCTCCCGGGCCGCACCTCTGGCCCGCCCGGCACCCCTACTTCGTGTAGACGCCCTCCGGATCGAGCTCCTCGCGGACCAGGCGGAGCTCCGCGTCGGTCGGCGGCGGTGTGGTCGCCAGGTCCGGGCTGATCCTGGGCTCCCACGCGATCGTCGCCCGCACCTCGTCGAACGTCGCCCCCGGATGCAGGAAGTCGAGGCGCATCTCGCCGGTCTCGTCGAAGTGCCAGATGCCGAGGTCGGTGACCACCACGCTCGGTCCGCGCCCGTGCCAGCCGCCCGCGCGGCGGATCGCCTCGGCCTGCTCGGCCCCGCCGAGGTTGCCGGGCGAGGTCCGGAAGTCGATCCGATCGACGAAGCTGCGCTTCGACTGGCGCATGATCACGAACACCTGGCGGGCGTTGATCGCGATCTCGCACGCACCGCCCGATCCGGGCAGGCGTGTCTTTGGGGCCGCGTAGTCGCCGATGACGGTCGTGTTGATGTTGCCGAAGCGGTCGATCTGCGCCGCGCCCAGGAAGCCCACGTCGACCAGGCCGCGCTGCAGGTAGAAGGCGAACAGCTCGAACATCGAAACCACCGCCGTGGCGCCGGTGACGATGGTCGGATCGCCGATGCTCAGGGGGAGCCGGGCCGGCCGGGCACCGAACACGCCTGCCTCGTAGACGAGCTCGAGATCCGGGGCGACGGTGCGCTTGGCGAGGTTGACGGCGATGTTCGGGAGCCCGACGCCGACGAAGCAGACGCGCTGGCCGGCCAGCTCGCGCGCGGCCGCCACGATCATCATCTCGGACTTGGAGAACGTCATCGCAAGGATCTCGCGAAGCCCTGGGGCGCGGCGCGTTCACTGCGGCGGTTTCCCGCCCCGGCCCCCGACGCCTGGAACGCCGTGCGTTCCGGCGAGCGGGTAAGGGTCGGCTCGGCCCCCACCCGGTACGCGGCCCGTTCCATCCGGCGGCGGAACGGGCCGTCGACCGCTGGAGTGAACGCCGGGCGATCCAGCCGTGGGGTGAAGCAGGGCACGGACTCGCGCCCCCAGGTACTCATCGGTAGGCTCCGTACTCGACCGATCCCGAGGGCGCGCTGCCGGGTCGCAGCGAGGCCACCCGCTCCGCACCCAGCCTGTCCAGGTACGCTGCCCGCCCGTCGAGGTCGTAGACCCACTCGCGCAGCCAGGCCTGGAGCGCGTCCTCGTCTCGGCTGATCGGGTCCCAGTCGAGGTAGAAGCGGTTGTCCCGGTCATAGGCGCCCTGGACGTAGGACGGGTGGGCGCCGAACGGCTCGACCACCACCGCGTCCACGATGAGGCCCGGGATCACCGTCCGGTTCGGATCGGCCCGGACCACCGCCTCGTCGACCAGCTCCTCGACCACCACGATCACCCGGTCAGCGGCGAACGCGGCCTCCTTCTGGCAGCCCAGGAGCCCCCAGATCTGGGTGTTGCCGTCGGCGTCGGCTCGCTGGGCGTGGACGATCGTCACGTCCGGGTTGAGCGGCGGCACCGCATACACCGTCTCGTCGGAGTAGGGCGAGCGGATCGGGCGGATCAGCGGGTTGGCCTTCGGGAGGTCGGTCTCGAAGTACGATCGGAGCGGCATGAACGGCAGGTTGGCGGCACCCGCAGTGTATCGGGCGACCATGCCGAAGTGGCTGTACTCCTCGATCTCGAGCGGGGTCCCCTCCCCGACCGCGGCCGGCTCGATCCGGCGGCGGATGGCGTTCAGGCCTCCGACGCCCGGGTTCCCCAGCCAGGAGAAGATCAGCTTGCGGGCGACGCCGCCCGCGATCATCTGATCGTAGATCAGGTCCGGTGTCATCCGGGCCAGGGTGAGGTCGCGCTTGCGCTGGCGGATGATCTCGTGCCCGGCCGAGAAGCCGATCAGGTGCGTGAAGCCCTCGATCGCGACCGTATCACCGTCACGGACCAGATCCGAGACGGCATCGTGCATCGTGCAGACCTTGCCGGGCATCGGGTGGCGCTGCCTCCGGGTCTTCGTGGTCCGGCGGCCCGCGGTGTCACCGGGTGCACGGGCCGCTGGTGAGAGTGTGCCCGATCAGCCCTCGGCGCCGAAGCCGCCGGTGGCGAGTCCTGCGCGGATCTCCGATTGCACCTCGCGGAGGTCATGGCGGCGGTGACCGGCGACGTGGGCCACGGCGTCGCTGAAGATCCGCACCGCCGTGCTGGCTTCGGCTTGCGAGACGACGAGCGGTGGTGACATCCGGACCGCGCATTCGCCCGCCTCGAGCACGAGCAGGCCGCGCTCGAATGCCTGCAGCTGGACCGCTGCCGCCGTCTCGCCCGAGTCGAGCTCGATGCCGATCATCAGGCCCTTGCCGCGGACCTCCTTAACGAAGGCCGGGAAGCGATCGACGAGCGGCCGCAGGCCGTCCATGATCTCACGGCCGCGGATCGCCGCGTTCGCGATCAGCCCGTTCTCGAGCAGCCGGATCGTCTCGAGCAGGGCCGCCAGCGCCACGGGGTTGCCGCCGTAGGTGCTGCCGTGCGCTCCCGGACCCCAGGTCATGAGGTCGGTCCTGGCGATCATCGCCCCCACCGGCATGCCGGAGCCGATGCCCTTGGCGGTCAGCAGGATGTCGGGCTCGACGCCCCAGTGCTGGATCGCCCACATCTTGCCGGTGCGACCGGCGCCCGACTGGACCTCGTCGGCCATGAGCAGGATCCCGTGTCGATCGCACAGCTCCCTGAGCCGGGGCAGGAAGTCGTCGTCCGGCACCACGTAGCCGCCCTCGCCCTGGATCGGCTCGACGATCACGGCAGCGAACTCGTCGGCCGGCATCAGGCGCTTGAAGATCCGGTCCTCGATCTCGTCCAGCCCCTCGCTGCCGAATGGGACGTGGTAGATGCCGGGCAGCATCGGGCCGAAGTGGTCGTGGTACTTCGCCTTGCTCGCGGTCAGGCTCACGGCACCCATCGTCCGGCCGTGGAACCCACCCAGGAACGCGATCACGTTCGACCGTCGCGTGTAGTGGCGGGCGAGCTTCAGGCCGGCCTCGACGGCTTCCGCACCCGAGTTGCCGATGAACACGCGCGCGCCGTCCTCCATCGGTGAGATGCGGGCGAGCTCGGCGGCAGCCTCGGCGTAGATCGGCAGGTAGAAGTCACTGGCGCTGTAGTGTTGGAGCTCGGCCGCCTGCCGCTGGATCGCGGCCACGACGTCGGGGTGGCTGTGCCCGGTGCTGTTGACGGCGATGCCCGCGGTGAAGTCGAGGAACAGGTTCCCGTCGATGTCCTCGATCGCGCAGCCGCGCCCGCGCACGGGCACGATCGGGTACGCACGGGGCAGGCTGGGACTCGTCCAGGCGTGATCGAACTCGATGTGCGCGCGAGCCTTGGGACCCGGCGGCGCGGTGACGATATCGGGAACGGGACGCGCCTGGAACGGGGTCGACACGGGGCCTCCTTGCCGGCTGGGCCGGTGCCATGCTCCAGCGTCCAGCGCAGCCCGACGGGCGCCCGCAGGTCACCGGGACAGGTGCCTGGACGCATAGAGGTTATGCAGTCTGTATATCGGCAGGATAGCAGAGGGGCCCGAGCGCCCGGTGCCCGAACGTGCCGTGCATTCGGTCGGTGCCGTGCCGGCCCACGTGCGTCCCGGATCGCGATTGCGCCGGATTTTGACCGTCGTCGACCACCCCGTTCCCAGGATCTGCCGAACCCTGCCATGGGTCGCGCCCCGGTCGCGCGATGCGGCCTGAATGGAGCGTTCTGGGCGCCCGCGGAGGCCGATCCCTTCGCGGTCGCCGTGCGGACACGCTGAGATGGAACGAGTTGGCCGCCATCGGGAACCACGACGGCATGTGCCCGTCCGAGGCCCAGGACCAGTCGACGTGCCCGACCCGCGCCGCGCCCAGGTGGGGCGCGACGTGCCCGACCGGCGCCGCGCCCAGGTGGGGCGCGACGTGCCCCGGCGTCAGTCGACGACGGTGTGGCTCTGCTCCCGCAGGAACTGGGCGACGTAGTACATCGACAGCCCGGCCTTGCCCGTCGACCCCGAGCCCTTCCAGCCGCCGAACGCCTGCACACCCGGCCAGGCGCCGGTGGTCGCGCCCGCGCGGCGGTTGACGTACAGCACGCCCGCCTCGATCTCCTCGAGGAAGCGCTGGACCTCGGCCGGATCCGACGAGTACACGCCCGCGGTCAGGCCGTACACGCTGTCGTTGGCCAGGGTCAGCGCCTCGTCCAGCGAGTCCACCGCGTGGACGGCCGTGAACGGCGTGAACAGCTCGTCCTGGAACAGGCGGTGCGATGCGGGCAGCTTGCCCACCACCGTCGGCTCCACGTAGTAGCCGCGCGCGAGCGCGCCGTCCGTGAGGTGCTCGCCACCGGTGAACACGGTCCCGTCGCGGCGGGCCTCGGCGACCGCCTGCTGGTGGCGCTCGACCGCGTGCTGGTCGATGACGGGCCCCAGGAACGCCGGGCGCGGCAGCGGGTCGCCCACCGTGAGCTTCTCGGTCTTCTCGACCAGCAGCTTGACCAGCTCGTCGTGGACCGGCTTCTCGACGTAGACCCGGCTGTTGGCAGAGCACTTCTGCCCGCCGTAGCCGAAGGCGGCGCGCATGATCCCCTCGGCCGCCTCCTCGAGGTCGGCGCTCTTGAGCACGATCGCCGGGTTCTTGCCGCCCATCTCCACGATGCACGGCCGCGGGAACCGGGTCGAGAAGTTGCGGAACAGCTGGAACCCAACCTCGTACGAGCCGGTGAACACGATGCCGTCGATGCCCTGGTTCGTCTGGAGCTCGTCGCCCACCGTGTCGCCGGGACCCATCACCAGGTTGAACACACCATCCGGGACGCCGGCGTCGCGGTACGCCTCCATGATCGCGATCGCCGTCATCGCCGACGCCGACGCCGGCTTGAACACGACCGCGTTGCCGGCCATCATCGCGGCCGCCGACGGACCGACCGCGAGCGCCATCGGGAAGTTGAACGGGCTGATGACCGCGAACACGCCGTGCGGCCGCAGGATCGTCCGGGTGTGGACCGTGGCATCGCCCAGGTTGTCCATCGGGTGGTCGTAGAACGCGTTGTCCTCGGCCGTCTTCGCGTAATAGCGGATCAGGTCGGCCGCCTCCTCGACCTCGCCCAGCGCCTCGAGCCGGGTCTTGCCGACCTCGATCGCCATCAGGCCGCCGTACTCCATCTGGCGCTCGGAGATCAGCTCCGCCGCGCGCCGCAGGATCGTGAGGCGCTCGGCCCAGCCGAGGCGGAACCAGGCCGGTTGCGCTCGCCGTGCCGCGGCGATCGCGTCCTGGACGTCCTTGCGGGTGCCTTTCGAGAAGGTGCCGACCAGGATGTCGGTGTCGATGGGCGAGCGGATCTCGAACGTGCCGTCCCCGTCTCGCTCGGCACCGTCGACGAAGTTGCGATGGTAGGCACCCAGCCGGGCCTTGGCCTTCTCGAGGCCCGCCTCGTAGAGCGCGTGCAGCTCCTCGTTGTCGGCGCGCAGGGTCGCATATGTGATCTTGATCCGCTGGGCGGTCATCGCAGTGCTCCCGTGGGGCGCGACCCGCGTGATCGGCGGGCGCGCGACTGAACGGTCGATCGTTGGATCGAGTGTAGTCCGGCCCGACCGTGCCGGGCGAGGAACGCATGGCACGGCGCAACGGCACAGCGGGAAGGGCGATCCCCCGGAGGCCGGCCTGCCCGGATCCGCCCGATACCGGGTGCGAGACGGCAGTCGGCGGTGAGCCGTCGAGCATCGTCAGCGGCAGCCTTCGCGCGCATGATCGGCCCATGACGAGCCGGATCGGACACCGCATCGCGCCGCTGGTCGCCGCCCTTGCCGTGGCGACGCCAATGGCGATCGCTGTCCCGCCGGTGGGCCCGCTGGCGCCGCTCATTGGGGCGAGCACCCGCGCCTCGTCCGAGTTCGCGGCCGGCTGGGAGGGGTTCCACACCTACGCCCAGATGGTCGCCGACATCCAGGCCGTCCAGGCGGCCCACCCGGACATGGTCGGCTGCTCTCGATCGGCACCAGCTACCAGGGCCGCCAGCTGTGGGCGGCCAAGGTGAGCGACAGCGTCGCCGTCGACGAGAGCGAGCCCGAGGTCCTGTACGACGGGCTCCACCACAGCGACGACCACATGGGCCTCGAGATGACGCTGCAGATCCTGCACTGGCTCGCCGACGGATACGGCAGCGACGCAAGGATCACGAACATCGTGAACACCCGCGAGATCTGGATCGTGTTCGCGGTCAACCTCGACGGTGGCCAGTTCGACATCAGGAACGGACGCTTTCGCTACTGGCGCAGGAACCGCCAGCCAAATGCGGGCTCGACGGCGATCGGCACCGACCTCAACCGCAACTACGGCTACAGGTGGGGCGGCGGAGGGCGGACCAGCAGCAACCCCCTGGCGATCACCTACCGTGGTCCGGCGCCCTTCTCGGCACCCGAGACCCGCGCGCTCCGTGACTTCCTGGCCAGCCGGGTCGTGGACGGCCGGCAGCAGGTCCGGGTCGCGATCACGTTCCACGAGTACGGGCGGCTGGTGATGTGGCCGTACGGCTACACGAAGCGGAACGTGCCGCCCGACATGACGTCCCAGGACCGCGCCGCACTGGCGAGGATCGGACGGCACACGGCCGCGACCAACGGCTATCGCCCCGAGCAGGCCAGCGACCTGTACATCACCTCGGGCACGTCGCGCGACTACGAGTACGGCAAGTACCGGATCTTCTCGTACACCTTCGACCTGTCGATCAAGGACTACCCGAAGACGCCGATGATCGCGAAGGAGACCGGGCGCAACAAGGAGGCCGTGCTGTGGCTCGCCGAGCACGCCTGGTGCCCGCTCGCGGTGCTCGGTGCGGAGGTCAGGCAGGCTCGCTGCGGCGCGTTCCACGACGATCTCGAGGTTGCCCGGGGATGGACGGTGAACCCGGACGGGACGGACACGGCGCCGGCGAGCGGACGCTGGGCGCGGGGCAACCCGGCCCGCACGATCGCGGCCGGCGTGACGATCCAGCCGACAACGACGCCGTCTGGGCGAGCGGCCCTGGTCACGGGCCTCGAGGCCGGGCGGAGGGCCTCGTCGCACGACCTCGACGGTCGCACGACGGTCGCTCCACCGCGATCACCCTGCCGCCCGGGCCTGGCCGGACGCTGAGCTTCCGCTACCTGTGGGCGCACAAGACGAGCTCGACGGCCGCGGACCATCTGCGCGCAATCGTCGAGGCCGAGGATGGCACGCAGTCCGTGGTCTGGCAGCGCATCGGCAAGCCGACCCTGCTCGCCGGCCGATGGCGGACGGCGACGGTCAACCTCGATGCCTGGGCCGGCCAGACGATCCACCTCCGGTTCGAGGCCGAGGACGGAGGCGGCCATTCGCTCGTCGAGGCCGGCGTGGACGACGTGCGGGTCACGCGCCCGACCGGCTGAGGACGGGCTCGGCGCCCGCCTCGTCGCTCGGCCTCGCCTCGTCGCTCAGTCGAGATCCGGGCGGATCAGCGAGTACAGGTGAGCATCGTGGTACCGCCCGTGGAGCAGGAACCGATGTCGGAGGGTGCCCTCGAAGGTCGCCCGCGCGCGCTCGGCGACCCGCCGGCTGGCCTCGTTCTCGATGGCCATCATGATCTCCACCCGCTCCAGCCCGAGCCGGGTGAGCCCGTGATGGGCAAGCAGCACCGTCGCACGCGTCGCCCAGCCCCGCCCGGTGCGATCGGACCGGAGCCAGTAGCCGAGGTTTGCGAAGCGGTTGACCTGGTTGAACAGGTTGAGCCCGCACCCGCCGGCAACCTCGCCGTCATCGCCCACGATCAGGTACTGCACCTCGTCCGGCTCCCGTTCGCCACGGATCCACTCGAGCGCTGCGGCGTCGTCGAAGGCGGCCGTTGCCCAGGGCATGAACGGCGTCAGCTCCGGCAGCGATGCGAGCACAGCAGCGCACAGCGGCGCGGCGTCCGCGTCGACCGGCCGTCGGAGGCTGATCACGCCGTCGGTCAGGGTGGGCGCTCTCTGTTCCATGCGCGGAGTGTGCCACGCAGCTTGCGCAGGATCGCCCGCCAGATCACCAGCGTCCGATCGCTCGTGGCCGTCGTCAGCCCAGCGCCGCGACCACTTCCACCACCGACGGGGCGACGGCGTCCGGGGTGAACCGCGCGAGCCTGATCGCGTCGGCGAGCTCGTCATGCGGCGTCTTTCCGGTCAGCACCAGCACGGTCCGCATGCCGAGGCGCCGCGCGGGCGCGAGATCCGAGCGAAGGTCGTCGCCGACCATGGCGATCGCCCTGGCCGGCAGCCGACGCACACCCAGGTCCTCGGCCAGCCCGGCCGCCGCCTGACGGAACACGACGGGCGACGGCTTGCCCAGGATCCGTGCCCGCCGACCCAGCGCGAACTCCAGCCCGGCGACCAGCGCGCCCGAGTCGAGCGTCTCGCCGCGGGTGGTGAGCCACCACGCGTTGCGGTGCATCCCGAGCAGCTCCGCCCCGCGTCGGGTCACCCGGAACGCGACGTCGAGGTCGGCGAATGTCAGGTCGTCGCCGGCATCGCCGATCACCACGGCCGCCACGTCCGCATCCTCGGCATCCGCCTCTGGCGGCGTCAGCAGCCGTTGCCCGGCGAACTCGCGCATCGCGTCGGGCGCGGCGAGCACCAGCAGCGGCCGGCCGGGGTAGGTGTCCGCCGTGTACGTGGCCGCCGCCGAGGCGGCGGTGATGATGTGGTCGGGATCGACGACCATGCCCCCGCTGCTGAAGCGGACGGCGAGCGAGCCGCGATGGGCGGTGGAGAAGTTGGTGACGATCCGGTACGGGATGGCCAGCGTCGCCAGCCGCTGCAGTGCGGCCTCCGCGCCGGGCAGCGGCTGGCCCCGGAGCACGAGCACGCCGTCGACGTCGAGGATCAGGCCGCGAACCCCGTGCAACGCTGCACGCAGAGGATCGTCGGTCGGGGCGGACTCGGGCATGATGGACGTCAGGGTACCGAAGGAGGAAGCTGCGGATGGGACTGCTCGAGGGGCGCAAGGCGCTCGTGTTCGGCGTCGCGAACGACCACTCGATCGCCTGGGGCATCGCGAAGGCGTTTCACGACCAGGGTGCGGTCGTCGGCTTCTCCTCGGTCAGGAGCCTGATCGAGCGTCGGGTTCGCCCGCTGGCCGAGTCGATCGGCAGCACCTTCGTGGAGCCGTGCGACGTCCAGTCGGACGAGCAGATCCGGGCTGTGCTCGCGAGGTGGGGCGAGGCCTACGGAGATCTCGACATCCTGGTCCATGCGCTGGCGTTCGCCAAGCGCGAGGATCTCGATGGCAGCTTCGTGGACACCAGCCGCGACGGCTTCGCGCTCGCCCTCGACGTGTCCGCCTACTCGCTCGTCGCGATGACCCGCGAGGCCCGTCCGTACCTCCATCGCGGCGGCTCGATCATGACCCTCACCTACTACGGCGCCGAGAAGGTCGTGGCCCACTACAACGTGATGGGCGTTGCCAAGGCAGCGCTCGAGGCGTCGGTCCGGTACCTCGCCGCCGACCTCGGCCCGGACGGGATCCGCGTCAACGCCATCTCCGCCGGCCCGATCCGGACCCTGGCGGCATCGGGCATCGCCGGCTTCCGCAAGCTCCACGGCCCGTTCGACGAGCTGGCCCCGCTGCGCGCCCACATCACGATCGAGGACGTCGGGCGGACGGCGGTCTACCTCGGCTCGGACCTCTCGAGCGCGGTCACCGGCGAGACGGTGTACGTCGACGGCGGGTTCAACATCCTGGGCGTCCCGACCCTTGAGTAGGGCCGGCGCGGATCGTGGCGCGCCGCCAGGCTCATCGCCATGCAGCTGGTCATGGTCGGTCTCGGCGGGTTCGCGGGCACGGTCGCGCGCTGGCTGATGGACGGGTGGATCAGCAACCGAAACCCGACCGCGTTCCCGCTCGGTACCCTGGTCGTCGACTCGTGACGGGGCGCAGGCGGCCCGGCCACGGCTCGGCTGCAGAGGGGTGGCCATGACGATCGCGAGCCCATGATCGACGGCGGCCTGGTGACGCTCGAACGGGTGCACGTTCTGGTCTACCGCTCCGGGCGCTGATCCGCCTGACGGGCGCCATCGGGACCGTCGGGCTCGACCGCTTCGCCGCGCTGCACACTACCAGCCCACGCTGCCCGGCTCGCCCTTGACCGGGCCGACGATCCGGCTCGTCATCCAGCCGCCGTAGAAGCCGCCCGGCTGGGGCGTCGCGCGCTCGCCGCCCACCCACGCCTCGTCAACCCGGCCGGCATAGAACGCGAAGCAGCCGGCGATCGCCTCGAAACCCGGGCTCGGCCGCCGGTAGCACCAGGCGACGTCGGCGACCCTCCGGTCTCCCGTGTCGAGCGACCAGTACGAGGCTCCGCCCTTCCACTCGCAGACGGACGTCGTTGCGGACGGGCGGAGCAGATCGACTCGAACGTCGTCGGGCGGCACATAGTAGACGGGCGCGCCGGCCGTCTCGAGCACCCGCAGCGCACGTGTCGTATCGGCGATCGTGGTCGAGCCGACGATGACGCGGATCCGGTCGGGCACGGGCTCGACCCGCGGTGGGCGCGGGTAGTCCCAGACCGACTCCTGACCGGGGCCCGGCACCACCGGCGTCACGCCCGGGGGAATCCGACCCGCGAACCGATGCGGCGCGCCGTCCATGCGTCACCCCACCCGGCGGAGCGCGCGGACGTCGTGCGGGTAAACGGCCTCCGCGCGACGGAACACCCAAGCGGCCTGCGAAGGGACCAACCGGCGCAGGAGGCACAGCCGGCAGCCGATGCAGATTCCGGTCGCGGCGAGCCGCGTCTGAAGGACCGCCATCATGCCCCACGCGTGGCAGCCGTGGTTGTCGTATCGACCACCGCAGGATCACCGTTGGGGCCGGCGTCCACGCGGCGGCTCAGGTGTAGTAGTCGAAGTCGGCTTCCGACCGCGTCCAGCGGCGGATCACGAAGATGTTCGCCTGGTCGCCGTCCGGGTGCAGCTCCACGTAGTTGCGGCGGCCGTGCCACAGGAACCGGACATCGCTCAGCAGATCGTGAACCTGGTACGGCCGGACAGGATCGAGATCCAGCTCGTCCAGCGGCAGATCGACGAAACCTGCCTGCACGTGGTGCGGGTCCAGGTTGACGACCACGAGCACCTGGTTCGAGCCGTCCGGCGCTGGCCTTGCTGTACGCGATGAGCTCCGAGTTGCTGACCTCGTGGAAGCGCAGGTCGTGGTTTGCGCGGAACGCCGCGGTTCTCGCGCCGGATCCGGTTGAGCCGGCCGAGGAGCCCGGAGAGGTTCCCCTCCGCGTCGAGATCCCAGCGCCTGATCTCGTACTTCTCGGAGTCGAGGTACTCCTCCTTGCCCGGGCCCAGCGGCTCGGCGACGCACTGCTCGAACGCGGGGCCGTAGATGCCGTAGCTCGGGCCCAGCGTGGCGGCCAGCACCAGCCCGCGTCGCGAACCCGGCCCGGCCGCCGAACTGCAGGTACTCGGGCAGGATGTCCGGCGTGTTGGGCCACAGGTTGGGGCGGAAGAACTCGCGCACCTCGGTCGTCGTCAGCTCGGTCAGGTACTCGGTCAGCTCCTCCTTCGTGTTGCGCCACGTGAAGTAGGTGTACGACTGGGTGAAGCCGAGCTTGGCCAGGCGGTACATGACCGCGGGCCGGGTGAACGCCTCGGCCAGGAAGATCGCGTCCGGGTACTCGGCCTTGATCTCGCGCGATCAGCCACTCCCAGAAGTCGAACGGCTTGGTGTGCGGGTTGTCGACGCGGAAGATCCGGACGCCCTGCTCGGCCCAGAACAGGACCACGCTCGGCAGCTCCTCCCACAGCGCCTGCCAGGCATCGGTCTCGAAGTCGAACGGGTAGATGTCCTGGTACTTCTTGGGCGGGTTCTCCGCGTACTGGATCGTGCCGTCCGGACGCATGCCGGAACCACTCCGGATGCTCGCGTCGACGTACGGGTGGTCGGGCGAGCACTGGAACGCGATGTCGAGCGCGAGCTCGATCCCTCGCGCCTCGGCGGCGGCGACCAGCTGGCGCGAAGTCGTCGAGCGTGCCGAGCTCCGGGTGGATCGCCTTGTGGCCGCCCTCGGCGGACCCGATCGCCCACGGGCTGCCCGGATCGCCGCGCTTCGCAGTCGCGCGCGTTGTTGGGCCCCTTGCGGTTGACCTCGGCCGATCGGGTGGATCGGCGGCAGGTAGAGCACGTCGAAGCCCATGGCCTCGACGTAGGCGAGTCGCGCCTCAACGTCCCGAAGCGTGCCGTGGCGGCCCCGCACCGGCGAGCAGGAGCGGGGGAACAGCTCGTACCAGGCGCCGAACCGCGCCTTCTCGCGGTCCACGGTCACGGACAGCTCCGGCTCGTGGACGGTCGCGAAGGGCCGCTCGCCGTGGCGCGTCATCAGGTCGGCCAGCTCCGGATCCAGGGCACCGGCGGCCCCCGCCGACCCGCCGGCGCGCAGCGCCTTCGCCGTCGCCCGCAGCGTCCGCGCATCTCGCGCCGCCCCGGCCCCGGAGGCCCGCTCGGCCGCCGTCTCGATCAGCCCGATCCCGATCAGCAGCTCCACCGACACGTCCTGCCGTGCGTCGAGGCGCTTGCCCAGGTCGCGCGCCCAGGAGTGGAACCGGTCGACCCAGGCCTTGATCGTGTACCGGTGGCGGCCGATGGCGTCCACGCGGAACTCGGCCCGGAACCGGTCGTAGCCCAGCGCCTCCATCGGCACCTCGGTCCACGCTTCCTCGTCGTCGTGCCGGTGGAGCAGCACCGCGCCGACCAGGTCGTGCCCGTCGGCGACGATCTCGGCCTCGACCACCACCGGATCGCCGACGATGCGCTTGATCGGGAACCGTCCGCCGTCGATCTTCGGCGTCAGCTCCGCGATCGCGACCCGGCTCCAGCCGTCCAAGCTGCTCACGATGGCGCCGCCTCCTTCCCGGCCGCGCTCACGCCCTCCGAGCAGCGACCCGTACAGGTCCAGCGTCTGCCGGGCGATGGCCGCCCAGCTGAAATGCTCCACGGCGCGCCGGCGGCCGGCCGCGTCCCATCCGCTCCCGCAGCTCCTCGTCCAGCCCCACCCGGTTGATCGCGGCCGCCAGCGCCGCCGAGAACGCCGCCGGATCGGTCGGATCGAACGTTCCCTCGCGGATCCGCGGATCGACCAGCAGCCCCGTCTCTTCGGGCACGACCACCTCCGGGATGCCGCCCACCGCCGACGCGACGACCGCCGTCTCGCAGGCCATCGCCTCGAGGTTGATGATCCCGAACGGCTCGTAGACCGACGGGCAGCAGAACACCGCGGCGTGGGAGTAGAGCTGGATCGCCGCCTCGCGGCGGCACCATCTCGCGGACCCAGATCACGCGGTCGCCGGTCCGCGCTCGACCTCGGCCACGCGCTGCGGTCATCTCGGCCCCGATCTCGGCCGTGTCGGGGGCGCCGGCGCACAGCACCACCTGGAGCGCGCGGTCGATGTCGCGGGATCGCGTTGACCAGGTGGATGATCCCCTTCTGGCGCGTGATCCGGCCGACGAACAGCACGTACGGGCGGTCGGGGTCGATGCCGTACTGCTCCAGGAAGCCGGTGGCGGGATCGGGCCGGTACTGGTCGAGGTCGATGCCGTTGTGGATGACGTGGAGCCGGTCCGGGTCGACCGGGAAGAAGCGGAGCACGTCGGCCTTCGTCTCCTGCGACACGGCGATGATCGCGTCGGCGTCGAGGATCGCCGTCCGCTCCATCCAGGACGAGAGGTGGTAGGCGTTGCCCAGCTGCTCGACCTTCCACGGCCGCAGCGGCTCGAGCGAATGCGTCGTCAGGACCAGCGGCACGCCCCACAGGCGCTTGGCCAGGACACCCGGCCATGTCGGCGTACCAGGTGTGGCAGTGGACGACGTCGGCGTCGAGCGTGTCCTTGGCCATCGCGAGGTCGCGCAGCGAAGGCGTCGAGCGCGCCCTTGAACCGCGGGTCGGTGTCCTGCGCCGCCTCGCCACGGGCCGTAGCCCCGGACGCGCAGGTTCGGGCTCATCGACGTCCTGGTCGCCGAAGCAGCGGATCTCGACCGGCACCAGCTTCGCCAGCTCGCGGCTCAGGTACTCGACGTGGACGCCGGCCCCGCCATACACGTGCGGCGGGTACTCGTTGCTGAACAGCGCGACCTTGCCGGTTGCGGCACACGTCGGCGGACCTCCCTGCGGTCTGGGGACGCGGTGTCCCACAAGGCTAGTCGGTCCGGTCGAGCGCGGCACGAGGCGAATGGAGGACCGGACCGCCTCAGCCGGAACGGTCCCGCCCTCGATCGTGCCGGGGCGCTGAACGGCTCGACGCGCTCGACCCGCCGCCATCGGTCCAGAGCGCGGCGTTCCTCCGCCGCGCGTCAGGGATCGCCCCGCGAAGGCGCTGAGCTGGTAGTCGGCGGCCAGCCGCCCGACGCTGGGGCCCAGCCGCGGTCGGCGCGATCCGGTGCGCGTGCTCGCGCGGCGTCTCACCCGCCCGGCGCTCCTCATCGCGCCCGACCAGCAGGGCGAGCGCCAGTCGATACGCCTCGGGGGCGGTCGCGGGGAACGGGTCGTCGCGATCGTCGCAGCCGGATCCGCAGCCGGGGCAGACGAGGCAGCAGGACCGTCGCCGATCGGTTCGGTCTCCCGGACCTCCGCTTCCCGGTCCGGTTCGTCGCCCAGCACGGGCCGGCGAAGGACGCTGGCGACCCACAGGAGGGCCAGCGCGGCACCGACCGCGAGGATCACCCAGATCAGCCAGCTGAGATCGAGCATGAGTCCCGCTGTCGGGCCCGGGCCTGATCAAGGAGCCCCCGTGCCGGGCAATGGACCAAGCGACGGAAACGGGGCGCCGGTCATGGGCGGGAGCAGGCGGTGCAGCAGCTCGGCGAGGAGGCCGAGAGGAACCACGATGAGAGCGATCAGCAGGAGCACCACCGGCGCCAGCGGGCCCGCGATGCCGGCCAGCGCCGCGGAGACCGGGACCCCCAGCAGGGCGGCGAGCGGAATGCCGATCGCGAGCACGGCGCCGCTCACCGCGACCAGCATGATCAGCCAGCGCCGGCGTGCGGCGCGGTCCACGCCCTCGACCCGCAGCTCGGTCAGACGGGCGAGCCCCAGCGAGAGGAGCCCGGCGCTCACGGACGTGAGCGTCGCCGCGAAGGCCGTGCTGCGGAACGCCTCGCCACCGGTGAGCCCCGACGTGCTGGCGAACAGCCAGAACACGGCAAGCCCTGCCAGGCCAGCGTTGAGGAATCGTTCGACGTGGCCCGCTTCGTCGTCGAGGTCGGCGTGGATGCTGCCCCGCAGCACCCCGACGCCCAGGAGCCAGCCCGCGGGATTCGTGGTCGCGGCTGCGGCCAGGTCCGGGGCGGACAGGCGGGGCGCGGCTGCCAGCCAGATGCCCGCGGCCGCGACCAGGATCGCGACCACGACGAGGACACCGGCGTACACGGATGGTGACCGGCGGCGGAGCACGCGGCCGAGGAAGAGCCCGGCGATGGCGGCAACCGCGAGATGGGCAATCCCCAGGTACTGCTGGTGGCTGCCCGCCAGCCACTGAAGGGCGAGGTAGGCGAGCGTCAGCCAGGCCGCCTCGAGGCTGGCGGCAGCCAGCAGGGCGAGGAGTCGGTCAGCCGACCAGCTCGAGCGCATCGGCAGATCTCCAGTCGGGGTGGAGCCGGGCGACGTCGGCCGCGATGCCCAGCGCGCGCGCGGACGCGACCGCCCCCGGGGCCTCCGGACCGAGCGCGACCAGCCGCACCGGATGACCCGATGCCGACAGGCGCCGCATGACCGGCAGGAACTCGGCCGGGTCCCGTGCGGAGACGGCGAGGATGATGGTCGCCGGCCGGACGCGGTGGACCAGTTGGCCGAGCAGGGTTCCGAACGGCATCGATGCCCACCGGCTCAGCGCCGCCAGCTCATCGGCGATGCGCAGCACCTGGCCGGATGCCGCGCTCGGTGCCACGTGCACCACCCGGCGGCCGTGCAGCGAGTAGGCATTGGCGGCCAGCCCGCAGGCGACACCCTCACCGATGGCCCTGCGCGCAAGCGACATGGCGGCGGTGCACAGCTCCTCGACCAGCTCGTCGTCGTAGTGCATCCGCCAGAACGGCCCCGGGATCGTCTGGGCGTCGAGCGCGATGACGAGCTCCCGCTCGTGCCCCGGGTCGTAGCGTCGGCTCACGGGCCGCCCGAGCCGGGCCGTCGCCTTCCAGTGGACCCGCCGGTACGGATCCCCCGGCAGGTACGGACGCACGCCCGCGAACAGCGCCGGGTCCTCGAACAGGCCTCGCGGTGCCCGGGCGGACCCGGGAAGTTGGCTCAGGGGCGTGGCGGCCCGGACCGGAACGCTCCTCGGGATGACCCGGTAGCGCGCCGGCGCCGGGCGCTCCTCGACGACGAGGTCGCGGGCGAACAGATCGGCCACCTGCAGTCGCACGCTTCGGAAGTCGTAGACGCCGCGCCGGTCGGCGAGGATCCGCATTCGCCGGGTCACACGCTCGAACCAGCCGAGGGTCCACGTGGTGCGCAGGACGGCGAATCCGGGCACCTCGGCCGGATCGAGGTGCCGGCCCGCGACGGCCGCCGGCCGGCTGATCAGGTCATCGACAGCCAGCCATGGGATCGGCAGAGGCTTGCGGTTCCGCACCGTGAGTTCCAAGCCGATCTCCTCGCCCACCACCGCCCGCGTCGACCCGAGGCGGCGCTCATACGTCAGGCGCCGCAGGCCGAACCGCGTCCACAGGTTCCGCAACAGCCAGATCAGGAGGACCACGACCCCGACGACCACGAGCCCCCACGCGCCCAGAACGGCGCCGGCCGCGATGAGGAGCAGGCCCGCGCCGATGCCCATCACGGCTCGGGCTGGCCCCCACCGGAATGGAGCTCGGGCGCCGGGGGGGCCTCGACCACGGCCAGCAGGTCCTCGATCACGGACTCGGCCGTCATCCCGCGCAGCTGGCGATCGAGGTCCAGCAGCACCCGGTGGCCGAGGACCGCAGCCGCCACCGACTTCACGTCATCGGGCAGGACGAAGTTGCGGCCGGACAGGAAGGCCTCCGCCTGGGCGGCCCGATAGAGGGCGACGCTCGCGCGTGGGCTGGCACCGAGCCGCAGCTCCGGTCGCTCGCGGCTGGCCCGCACGAGCGCGACGACGTACGCCTCGACCGGTTCGGCGACCCCGATGGTGCGCACCGCATCGCGCATCTGCAGCACGGCCTCCGCCTGCAGCACCGGCTCCACCGCCGCGAGCGGGTCGGCCGAGGCCCGATACCGGCTCGCGATCCGGCGTTCCTGGACGGGGTCCGGGTAGCCAAGATGCAGGCGCACCAGGAACCGGTCGAGTTGCGCCTCCGGGAGCGCGAAGGTGCCCTCGAGCTCGATCGGGTTCTGGGTCGCCAGGACCAGGAACGGGTCTGGCAGCGGCCGCGTCTCACCCTCGATGGAAACCTGCCGCTCCTCCATCGCCTCGAGGAGCGCCGACTGCGTCCGCGGGGTGGCGCGGTTGATCTCGTCGACCAGCAGGATGTTCGTGAACACGGGGCCGGGCACGAAGCGGAAGTGGTCGCCCTCGAGCAGGCTCGCGCCCAGGACGTCGCTGGGCAGCACGTCCGGCGTCCCCTGGACGCGCGCGAAGGTCAGGCCCAGGGAGCGGCTGAAGGCGCGGGTCAGGAGCGTCTTGCCCACCCCGGGGACATCCTCCACCAGCGCATGACCGTGGGCCAGGAGGGCGACGGCCAGGAGCCGCAGCGGCTCGTCGCCGACGACCACCGCGGTGCCGACCGCCGCCTTCAGCGCCGACCAGAACCGCCTGCCGTCGCCCGGCCGAGCGGTCGCAGAGGTGACTGCCAGCTGGGATCTCCTTCGGCGGTACCCGGGGCGCGGACCCTTCGGAGGCGGATGGAGCGGGAGACGGGGTTCGAACCCGCGACATGCAGCTTGGAAGGCTGCCGCTCTGCCAACTGAGCTACTCCCGCCCGGCGGCGGACACGATAGCAGAGGGCATGATCGATCCCGCCACGGCGTCAAGACGGCAGACACTGGTCGCGGACTCGCGGTCGAGGCGCGACCAGTGCCTCGGCTCTGGCGGACGTCTCTCAGAAGCGGGTCCAGGACTTGCCGCCGTCCGAGGTGGATTCGGAGTACTGCGAGGTGGAGCAGTCGCTCTTGCCAGACGCGCACGTGTTGTCGACCACCGTCACGGTTGCGTTCTGGCCGTCTGTCGCGGCGATGTCGACGACCCCCTGCGGGAGTGCGGCGGCTGCCTTCGACCAGGTCTGGCCGTTGTCGGACGAGCGATACACGGAGCCGTCCATCGGGGACACCAGCCACCACGCCTCGCCCGCCGAGGCAACAGGGGGCGTGCCGTCAACCGCCAGCGTGCCCATGGCGAGCGTCTGCGCACCGAGGGAACTGAACGACGATCCGCCGTCGGTGCTGCTCAGAAGGACGAACGCCGCTTGGTCGCCGGCCTGCGACTCGGTGAGGGGCAGGTAGACGGTGGACCCGGCGAACACCGGCGTGCCGAGCACGAAGTCGGCGCCTTGCGCCACGCCGCTCACCGCTGAGGCGGTCCACGTCGAGCCGGAGTCGCTCGTGTGGACGACCTGATCGAACCGCTCCCCGATGACGGCCACGCCGTCCGAGCCCGACATGGCGATGGCGTCCCAGGGGGTGTTGAGGTCGCTGGGCGTCGGTGGCGCCTCTTGCGCGAAGGTCAGCCCGTCATCGCGAGACACGAAGAGGCGCGGGATCGACACGGAGTGGCTGAGGACGAGCTGCGTCATCACCAGGACCTGGCTCGACGCGCCCGGGACGATCCAGACGGACGAAGGGGGCTGGGCCTCGGCGCCACCCAGGTCCGTCGGCCACTTCGGCGTGAGCTTGGCACCGGCCGACCACCGTCCTGCGGCATCGTCTCGCGCGTACACCGAAACAGATCGTCCGGGCCCCCGCGAGGCCAGCCACATGGTGCCCGGGACGGCGTCGACGGCCGCGATCGCCGTCGGGCTGACGCTGGCCGGCAGCGCGACCGTGGCGAAGGTGCGCCCGGCGTCCGTGCTGAGCTTCAGCCCCTGAGGGCTGGTGAGCCAGGCGATCGACCCGTTTCGGCCCAGGTGGCCCGGTTCCACCGACGGCGCAACTGAAGACCGGGGCAGCCCTGCCGTGGATGGCTGGACCGCGGGGCCGGAGGCCAGTGGAGCCTGTGTGCAGGCGGCCAGAAGGAGGGCCGGCGCGAGGGCCCAGAGGTGCGCTCCTCGCCGAATGTTGGATGGCATCGGGAACCTCGACACTGTGTTCGGGCGGTGGGTTCGGTCAGTACAGCGCATGGCGTCGCCTCCAGGCGCTGGTCCGAACGCTCACGCTGAGGCCGATTTGTACACTCCGGCCGCGAGCGCAAGCGTGAACCCGGAATCGCGTGGGCGGCGGGTGGCCGTCGAACGCAGAGCACAAGGCTCGAGAGCGGGGGGCTTGGAAGGCTGCCGCTCCGCCAGCTGAGCTACTCCCGCCCGGCGGCGACACGATAGCAGAGGGGGACGATCGATCCCTCGATTCCCCGTTCTCGGCTCGTTGACGGTCATTGGTCAATGTCCGCGATCATGTCGTCCACACCTGAAGTAGCATTGAAGGCATGGACGACACCGAGGAGCACAGCGCTCCCGACTTCGAGGCGCTGTTCGGCACCGCGAGCGGGCAGGCCGGGTACTTCACCGCCGCGCAGGCGCGGGCGGCCGGCTACAGCTGGCCGCTGCTCTCCTACCACGCGGGGCGGGGGCGCTTCGTCCGCGTGGCCAACGGCCTGTACCGGCTGCGCGACTACCCGTCCTCGCCGCGCGAGGATGTGGTCGCCGCCTGGCTTCGGCTCGCCCCCGACGCCGTCGTCTCGCACGAGTCGGCGCTCGAGCTGCTCGGCCTCTCGGACGTCGTCCCGGGCTCGGTCCACCTCACGGTGCCCCGGGGGCGGCGGAGGCTCGTTCGGCAGCCGGGGGTCACGGTCCACACCACCACCCGGCCGCTCGGCGCCGCCGACGTGGTGACGCGCGAGGGCGTCCGAGTGACCGCGCCGGAGCGCACGGTCGTCGACGTCGCCGAGGCCGGGGTCGCGCCCGAGCAGGTGGTCGCCGCGGTCCGCGAGGGGCTCGGCCGCGGCCTGACGACGCCGGCGCGGATGCGGGCTGCGGCCGGCCGCCGCTCCCGCAGGGTGAGGAGCCTCGTCGAGGCCGGGCTGGCGGAGTCGTCAATTTGAGATACGAGTCGGCTGCGGCCTTCCGCTAGGCGCTCGAGGCGCGGCTGCGAACCGTGAGCCGGGACCAGGGGACCTCGCCCGCCCGCCTCCGCAAGGCGGTCGCCTTCGACCGGCTGCTGGCCCGGCTCGTCGCCGCCGCTCCGGGCCGCTGGGTCCTCAAGGGCGGCCTGGCCCTCGACTACCGGTTCGGCGCGGCCGCCCGCCCCACGAGGGACGTCGACCTCGCGGTGCCCGCCGGCGAGGAGGCGGCGACCGAGGACCTGCTCGCCGCCGCCGCCCTCGACCTGGGCGACTTCTTCGCGTTCACCTTCGAGCGCACCGCCGGGCTCGACGGGCTCCTCGAGGGCTCGGCGGTGCGGTACCGCGTGCGCGTCGACCTCGCCGGCCGGCGCTTCGAGGACTTCGTCGTCGACGTCGGCTTCGACCTGCCGCCCGGCTGGGCGCCGGAGGTGCTCGTCGGCCCCGACCTGCTCGGGTTCGCCGGAATTGGCCCGGTCGTCGCGCCGGCGCTGCCGCTCGCGCTGCAGGTGGCCGAGAAGGTCCACGCGTACTCGCGGGTGTACGGGGCCGGGGGGATCGGGAGCACCAGGGTCAAGGACCTCGTCGACCTCGCCTTGGTCGCGACAACGGCAAGCCTCGACGCGGCGGACGTCCGCCGGGCGATCGCGGACACGTTCGGGCGCCGGGGCCAGGGCGACATCCCGGCGGCCCTCCCTCCGCCGCCGTCCGACTGGTCCGTGCCATTCCGCCGCCTGGCGACGGAGATCGGCCTCCCGCTCGGCCTCGATGAGGGCCACGCGCTGGCGGCACGGCTCCTCGACGCGGTCCTGTCCGGTGCGACGGTGAGCGGACAATGGGACCCCGGCCGTCGAGCCTGGGCGGCCGACACACAGGGGGCATGAACCTCGGAGGGCTCAAGGTGGCGCGTACGTGGCTGTCGATCCGGGTCCAACTCGTCGAGGGCCGTGGCGAGCGGCTCTGGCCCAGGCCGGGGCGGATCCTCGCGGCCGCCCGAAGCCACACCTTCGCCCAGCTGGCCGATGCCATCGACGACGCGTTCGCGCGCTGGGACCGCGCGCACCTCCACGAGTTCGAGCTGGCCGACGGGACGCGGCTGACCACGCCCTACGACGGATCGGACGATGTCGGGCCAGCCGCCGACGATCGGCGGACGCGCCTGAGCCGCCTCGGGCCGGGCGAGCAGTTCGTGTACGTGTTCGACCTCGGCGACGACTGGGCGCACCTGTGCACCGTCGAGCCCGAGCGGATCGACCCGCTCGACGCCGTCGGGATCATCCCGGCCAAGCCCACGCCCTTCTGGGGCTGGGGCGACATCCCGGACCAGTACGGGCGCCGCTGGGACGGCGACGACGGGGAGTCACGTCGACCCGCGAACCCCGGCACCTCGGACCTGCCGCCGCTCCGCCCGTGGTGGGGCAGGTCACGACGATAGGCGGCGCCCTTGCGAACGCGGGCCCGACAGCACAGCCAAGGTCGCCTTCGCGGATCCCGGCAGAGCGCATCGCTCAGGTCCGCCGCGGGCGCGGTTCCGCAGGCTCACGCTCAAGTCGATTTGTACACTCTCGCCCAGAGCGCAAGCGTGAACCCGGAATCACGTGGGTGGCGGGTGGCCGGCGAACGCAGAGCACAACGCTCCAGAGCGGGGGGCTTGGAAGGCTGCCGCTCTGCCAACTGAGCTACTCCCGCCCGGTTCATGCTCCGGTACAGCGTCTAACTGTATTCCGGCCTGAGCATAGCGCTCCGACGCTCCCTGCCCACCCGGCAGAGCCGGGCGCACCAAGCCTGGCAGGCACGCCCGCACGCGCCGCGGGGTCTGCAGCCTTGACGATGTATATCCGGGAGATATACTCTAGCCGTGCACGCCAAACCCGGCTCAGTCTCTCGACCGTGACAGGGCGGGTCCTGCCGGTCTTCGAGTGGGACGAGGACAACGAAGCTCACCTACTCGAGGCGCACCACGTAACGGCATACGAAGCGGAGAGCTGCTTCGCGAACCCGCACAGTAGAAAGCGATGGCGTGATCGCTTCCTGCTGCTGGGCAAGACCGACGAGGACCGGATGCTGTTCCTCGTCTACGTTCAGCGACCAGACGGGACGATTCGGGTGATAAGCGGCCGAGACATGGAACCTGGGGAGCGACGCGCCTACCGGCGGAATGCGAGATGACTACGACGGATCGAGATCGCGACCTGCTTGGCAGGGACTGGGGCAGCGCCTGGGACGATCTTCCTGACGCCCCCGAGCTCGTCCCCAGGCCCAAGACCGCCCAGATCACGCTCCGGCTGCCCGCCGCCCTCGTCACCGATGCGAAGCGCATTGGCGTGGCGCGCCACACCCCGTACCACGTGCTCGTGCGTGGCTGGATGCTCGACGAAGGCGTCGACGCCGCTCCGACCGCCGAGGTCGGGCCGAATGCCGTCCAGCTGAATGTCAAGCTGACGCATGAGCAGCTGGACGAGCTCAAGGCGGCCGCGCACGGCCTTCGGAGTCCGTACCACCGCCTGGCTCGCGACCGCATCCACGCGGCGGTCGCCAGGGAGAGGTCCGCACTTGGCATCGCCCACGCTCGCCGCCCTACCGTGCAGGCGCTGATGGTGTTCCTGCTCCACCAGAAGGGGCCGAACGGCAGCGAGGCGGTCCGGGGGATCACGCGCCTCCAGAAACTGCTGTTCGTGGTTGAGCGCGAGCTCGGCGCTGGGAACGCCTTCTACGCGCACAACTACGGACCGTTCAGCACCGAAGTCCTCGACGCCGCGGAGGCGCTTCGGATCGCCGGCTTCATCGGTGAGTCCCGCTCGAAGGCCGCCAAGCCGTCGTTCGTGGAGATGGTCTCGCAGGTGGAGCGCCGCGCGGGCCCCCGCGCAGACGCCATGGAGGTCTTCACCCTCACGCCGGAGGGCCATGACGCCGCCGAGCGCCTGCGGCGGTCTGCGGCGGTCTACGAGGAGCTCTTCGCGGCGGTCGGCCGGATCCGGCGGCGGTGGGACCTGCAGTCTCTCGACGAGCTCGTGGAGAAGGTCTACGAGGAGTACCCCGAGTACGCCGAGAGGTCGGTGATCCGCCACGAGGTCGCGGAGCGAGCGAGGCGTCGAAAGCGCGGTCAGTGATGCCTCCTGCCCACATTCACCACCTCCTTCGGGTCCGCACGGTCGGCGACCTCTCGTACGCGCGGCCCGGCCTTGAGGACGAGCTCCTGATCAACGCCAACCTGCTCGAGCACCAGCCGCGTGCGGCCGCTGAGGCGATCGCGGCGGCCGGCGTCCCGTACAGCATCGACCCCCTCCTCACCCGGTTCCAGCTGCCGGGGTGGTGGCAGACGGACGAAGGGGAGTTCAAGGGCAACTACACACGCCTCGGCCGAGCCTATGTTGACGGGACGGGCATCAACCTCCCGTCCGGGCCCCTCATGAACCTCGTGGCCTCGGCCGCGGACTGGGAGCTCATCGCGCAGAACGTGATCCGGTACCAGGAGCAGCGGCTCCTGGACATTCGGCCCAGCTGGCGCTGTTCGACGCGCCGCTGACGCCGGTGCGGGTCTTCGCGCCTGCGCTGGTTGCGTACGGCCCCGATGAGGACCGAGCCAACTGGCTGCTCGCACAGAGCGCGATCGACGTCGCCCAGACGCCCGTCAGCGTGCCGGTCGTGGTGCCGGCCGCGCGGCTGCGGGACGCCGCCGAGCTGGCGGCGCTCATTCGGTCCGTCCCCCAGGACGGCGTCGCCGCCTACTTCCTCTGGACGCCGTGGGTGTCCGAGGACTCGCTGCTGGCCGAACCGGATTTGCTGGGCGGGCTCATCCGCCTCGTCAACGCAATGGCCGCGCGCGGCGTGCCGGTCGGCCATCTCCACGCCACGTACGTCACGATGGCCCTCCGCGACGTCGGGGTGTCGGCCGTGGCCCACCACCTCGGCTGGATCGACAAGGGGCAGCCCGCCGATCTGCCGAGGGGCGGCATCCGCTCGTGCCAGACGTACGTCCCGGGCGTTCGCCACCCCGTCCGCTTCGAGCGGGCGCGCCAGCTCGGCGGGGGCCTGAACAGGACCGAGTTCGCCGACCTGTTCTGCGACTGCACCCTCTGCATGGGCTTCTTCGACAGCGGACAGCACCCGCTCGACCTGCTACTCGAGGAGATGCGCATCCCGTGGGGCAGCAGCACGCGCCGGACCCCGACGTCGCGAGCCGTCGGCTTCAACGAGTGGCACTTCCTGCTCGCTCGCCGCGCCGAGATCGAGGCGTTCTCGAGGGCGCCAGCACACGAGGTGGTCCAGGCCGACATGGCGCGGTGTGGCCGCCTGGCAGACCAGGTGGAAGTCGACCGCCTCGCGGCGATCGCCCGCCTGAGCGCGTAGCTGTCGATGTTGTCTGATGAGACGAAGCGCCCATGACTTCCGCTGATGACCAAGCCGACGGCACCCTCGTTAGGGATGACGGCGGGCACGAAGGCATCGAAGGCGTTCGACGCTGGCTCCACGAGACCGGCTATCCGCTTGAGTACGCCGTCGCGCGAACACTCCAAGCGCATCGGATACCGGACGTTTCAGGGTCTGCACTACGTCAGTCCGGGAGACTCCACCAAGTCACGGGAAGTCGATGTGGTCGCGGCGGCTCCTGTCCGCCAGATCGCGAAGAGTGTCCCTGCAGATGATGTCGTTGCGGTCGAGATGATCGTCGAGTGCAAGGTGCTCCGTGTTCCGTGGGTGGTTCTGACGCGCAGGGCGAGCATCCACCCGTCGCAGCTGCTAGCCCGAGCGATTGGTTCGAGGAAAGCCATCGAGACGCTCACGGACGCCGCACGCCAAGCGTGGGCACCGGTGCCCGACTCCCTGACCACGCCGGAGCGTCATGGCTTCAGCGTCGTTGAGTCGCGTCCGCCATCAGCCACCCGGCGAAGAAGCGAGGAGCGCAAACGCGACGATGATCGCGTTGACGCTGGGTAGGCCGCTCTCGCTCAGGTGGTGAGCCCCGCACAGGGAATGCGGGCTCGCGACAAGCTCGGTTGGTCGATCTACTGGCCGGTGGTGGTGGTGAGGGGTCCACTGTTCCATCTGGGGTACGACGAGCAGGGCGACGAGATCCTTGAGCCGGTGCAGTGGCAGCGGGTGAGCTGGGCTGGTCATGTTTCGGGCCCCACGATGATCGACATCGTCAGGGAGAACCACCTTGAGCCTTTCGGTCGCATGGCACTCGCTGGCTTGACCGAGTGCGGTGATCGCTTGTCCGCGGCGAGCGAATTCGGTCTCGTCGGTAGGGTTGCGAGCACGACGAGCAACGCGGAGGCTCAAGGCGGTAGTGGCCGAGCAGCTCAGCCCCGACTTGACCCACTGGCCCGCGACGCACCACTTCGCGGATCCAAGAGGAGCACAGCGCACAGGCCGCCGCGGCCACGGGTCGGCGCGGGCATGCAGGCTCACGATGAGGCCGACGTTATGCGCTCTGGCCGTGAGCGCAAGCGTGATCCCGGAATCCGCGGATGGCGGGCAGCCGTCGAACTCAGAGCACAGCGCTCGCGAGCGTGAGGCTTGGAAGGCTGCCGCTCTGCCAGCTGAGCTACTCCCGCTCGGGCGTTGTCACTATAGCCGAGGGACGCGTATCCGCTGAGGGGTCGCGTTTGCCGGTGGCCAGCGCCGGTCCCGCCGCAGTACACCACCAACAGCACAAAGCCGACCCCTCGCCGCGCGGCTCACGACCACGTCGCGAGCGAGATCGCGTGGGAGATCGGCCGCGTGTCGGCGTACGCCGTGCGATACAGCGCGTAGGTGGCCTCGTACGTGACCGCCCGCTCCTCATCGGGAAACAGGAGGTGACGGCTCAGCTGCGGCGGCGGCACGTCGGCGCCGAGCACGCCTCGACACGCGGCCCATGCCGCCCCGAGCGCCGAGTGCTGGTCATCGTCGACGACCGTGACCGGCCTGCCCAGCACGTCGGCCTGGATCTGGCGCCACAGTGCGCTGCGGAACCCGCCACCAGAACAGATGACCTCCTCGACGGCATGTGTCTGGCTCTCGATGACGATCTCAAGCGCCGCGCGGAGCTCGAACGCGACGCCCTCGAGCACGGCGCGTGTCAGGGTCCCGCGAGTGTGTGCGAGGCGGAGGCCGATGAAGGCACCCAGCCCGCGAGGATCGGTCCGCTCACCGAGCAGCGTCGGCAAGAACAGAAGGCCGTCTGATCCGGGCGCGACCGGCGCGGCCTCCGCGAGCAGCGTGTCGATGCCGTCTTGGGGCCGCTCGGCGGCACCGAAGCACACGCCCACGTGCCACACCAGGGCCTGCCCGGCCACGAGCACGGGCTGCATCAGCAACCATTGGCCCGGCCGCGCGTAGGGCATGGTGTGCAGCCCGACGGTCGGCCGCACACGAAGACTCTCGGAGATCGTGCACGCGGTCCCGCCCGTGTTGACGGCGACGGACACGCGTCCGGGCGCGAGGTCGAGCGCGAGCGCCGCCAGTGCGGTGTCGGCCCCGCCGCAGATGACCGGGATGCCGGCGGGCAGACCGGCTTGAGCGGCGGCCTCCGGCGTGACCCTGCCGCGCTCGGCAAACGTTTCGACAACCTCCGGCAGCAGCTCACTGCGGAGGCCCATCGCATCGACGATCCGGCTCGACCATCGCCGGTCGGCTGTGTCGAACAGCAGCGTCCCGGCCGCGTCGGTCGGATCCGTGCACGCGACACCGGTGAGCCGGAGACCGAGGTAGTCCTTCGGCAGCAGCGCGACAGCGGAGCGCGCGTAGGTCGCCGGCTCGTGCCGGGCGACCCAGCTGAGCGACGGTCCGAGCATGCCCGGCGAGAGGGGGACGCCCGTGATCTCGTCGACGACACCCTCGCCAAGCCGATCTCGCCACGCGGGCAGCTCGCCGCGAGACCGGCCGTCGAGCCAGATGATCGCGGGCCGGACCGGCTCTCCACGGCCGTCGAGCAGCACCAGACCGTGCATCTGACCCCCAAGCGCGATGCCGCGAATACGGCGCCGGGCGCCGGCAGCTGAACCGACCAGCTCCCCTAGGGCGCCACAGGTCGCCTCCCACCAGGCCTGGGGGTCCTGCTCGGCCGCATCCCGCGCCGGCGTGAGCGTCGTCACCGCCCGCCGAGCCACGCCCAGGCGCCGGCCCTTCGAATCCATCGCCAGAGCTCGCACACCCGACGTGCCGAGATCGACGCCCAGGAAGACGTCGAGATCCGACTCGCGATCAGCCATTCGCTGCTCAGACTCCTCCACAACCAGGGTCCCAGGGGTGGGCCGGGTCCCGGGGGCGCCCGACGGCGCTCGAGGGCGCTCGCCGGTCAGGCAACGGCTTCGTGCGGCGCCCGGCGCATCACCTCCGTTGGCGCTTCAAGCCCGGTCCACATCGTGAATGCGATTGCGCCCTGGTAGACGAGCATCCCCAGCCGGTCCAGCGTCGTCGCGCCACGCTCCCGAGCCAGGGTCAGGAAGCGGGTCTGTGGCGGGTTCGGGATCACGTCGCACACGGCGGGGCCGGGTCGCAGCGTGGCGAGATCGACGTCGGGCAGCGCCTCCAACGCAGGGAAACAGCCCGATCGACGTGGCGTTCACCAGGATGCTCACCCGGTCGGGAACGTCGTAGGTGGACGTCCAAGGGACGAAGTCCACGGCGACGGACGTGTTCCGATCGAGCGCGGCCGCCAGCTGTTCGCCGCGTTCGATCGAACGGTTCACGACCGTGATGCGCGACGCCCCGGCGAGGGCCAGCTCGACCGCGATGGCCCTGGCGGCACCGCCGGCGCCCAGGATCACCACGTTCCGACCGCGCGGATCGATCGAGGCATCCCGGAGCGAGCGCAGGAACCCCTTGCCGTCCGTGCTCTCGCCCACCAGGCGGTCGCCTGCCCAGCGGACGGTGTTGACCGCACCGATGAGTCCCGCATCGGGCGCGAGCTCGTCGAGATACCGCATGACCTCGACCTTGTGGGGGAGGTGAGGTTGATCCCGCGGAAGTTCATCGCCCGCATGCCAGCCATGGCCGCCGCGAGATCGGCCGCGTGGACTTCGATGGTCAGGTACCGCCAGTTGAGATCGAGAGCACGGAAGGCAGCTTCCTGCAGGACGACCGTTGGGTTCTCGGCGATGGGGTCACCGAACGCCCCGACGAGCTCGGCCCGGTACGAGCTGGCCCGCGACATCAGGTTCCTCCACCAGGATCGTCGCCGGTCCGACCCGCACGCCCGTCCGGACGCCTGCCGGACACTCGAGGATCGAGGCGCAGGGGTCGCCGGTATCCCGACCGCCCCTGCCGGCCGGTCGCGTGCCGCTTCACGACGCTGTGGCGAGCACCTCGGACACGGCATCCGCGAGGACCTTGTCAACGGACAGATCCTCCGACGTGATCGCGTCCGGCGGAGCCGGCTCCTGGGGTGCCGCCGACGCAGCCTGGACGATCTGCTTCGCGGCGGCGTCGTAGGACAGCGTGCCGGTGTTGACGACGAGGCCGAACCCGGACGGATCGTCGTAGTGCCGATTGTAGAAACGCTGGACGAACTTGCGATGCACGTTGTCGTCCTCGCGCACCCGCTCGGCCGCGGCGGCCGCACGCTCGGGGCCCTTGGCGGCCGCCACGCGCGCCACCCGCTGGTCCAGTGGCGCGATCACGTGGACGTTCAGAGTATCGGAGCATTGCGCGAGCACCGCGAACCCGATCCGGCTGAGGATGACCACGTGGCCGCGCTTGGCCAGCGCTTCCACGATCTCGTTGAGCATCGAGACGATCAGCAGGTTCTCGGTGCGGAGCAGGTCCAGAAAGCTCGGCGCCGTGTCGTAGACGTTGCCGAACTTCGTCAGCCCGTACCGGCGGAGGACGTCGTCGGACAGGCGCTCGTTGACGAACTCGAAGCCGAGCTCACGTGCGACCTGCGCGCCGATCTCGCTGCCGCCACTTCCCAATTCGCTCGATATCGTGATGACTCTCACCGCGAGCGCCTCCCGGGCAGTGGGATCACGCGCCGGCGGATCCCACCGCATAGCTCATGATTGCTTCTTCATTGGCCTCGGCTCGCGCGAGCTCCTTCACGATGCGGCCGTTCCGCATCACCATGATCCGGTCGCTCATGCCCAGGACCTCGGGCAGCTCCGACGAGATCATGATGATTCCGACACCCCGCGCGGTCAGCTCGTCCATGATCTGGTAGATCTCGGACTTGCTGCCGACGTCGATGCCGCGCGTCGGCTCATCCATCAAGAGAATGCGAGTGCCGACGCTAAGCCAGCGTGCCAGGACGACTTTCTGTTGATTCCCGCCGCTCATATTCACGACGAGGAAGTTCGGGCCGGGCGTCTTGATGCTCAGCTCCTCGGTCATCCGCTGGACGAGGGCAAGCTCCTTGGCGAACTGGATCACGCCCATCCGGGTGAGCTGCCTCAGCCCGGCGATCGTCGTGTTCAGCCGCACGCTCAGCTTGAGGAACAGGCCCTGCGACTTGCGGTCCTCGGTGACGAGGGCCAACCCAGTGCGGATCGCGTCGGAGGGGGAATGCGGCCTGTATGGCTTGCCGTCGATCCGCATCTCGCCGGTCGACGGGTCAGCGCCGAAGATGGCTCGCGCCAGCTCCGTCCGGCCCGATCCGACGATCCCCGCGAAGCCCACGATCTCGCCGGCGCGGAGCTGGAACGTGATATCGCGCAGCAACTTCGCCTGTGAGACGCTGCTGACCTCGAGCAGGACTTCGCCCGGCTGGGCCGCCCGCTCCGGATAGACGTCCTTGAGCTCGCGCCCGATCATGAGCTTGACGAGGTCGTCCATGGTCACGTCAGCGACGCGACGGGTATCGACGTAGCGACCGTCCTTGAGCACGGTCACCTCATCGGCGATCTCGAAGATCTCCTTCAGGCGGTGGGAGATGTAGATGATGCCAATCCCCTGCGCCGTGAGGGAGCGGACGACCGCGAACAGGTTGTCGAGGTCCTTTTCGCCGAGCAGGGCGGACGGCTCATCCATGACCAGGATGCGCGTCTTGCGGTTGAGCGCCTTGGCGATCTCGACGAGCTGCTGCTCGGCAATCGAGAGGCCGGAGATCTTCGTGTCGACGGAGAAGGTGACGCCCAGGGTGTCGAGGATCTCACGAGTGCGGGACCTGACCAACCCCCAGTCGATCGACCCTCGCTTCGTCGGCAGGTGACCGAGAAACACGTTCTCGGCCACCGACAGATCCTTCGCCAGGTTGAACTCCTGGTAGATCGTCGAGATGCCCAGCGCCTGGGCATCGTGCGGGCCACGGATCTCGACCGGTTTGCCCTCGAAGAGGATCTCTCCTTCATCCTTCCGGTACGCACCCGACATGATCTTGATCAGCGTCGACTTGCCGGCTCCGTTCTCGCCCAGGAGGGCGTGGACCTGGCCCTCCCTGACCGCCAGCTGGACACCCTCCAACGCCTTGACACCCGGGAATGTCTTCCCGATGTCCTTCATCTCCAGGAGGACGTTGCCTGCGGACGTGGGTGCATTCATCGCGATATGCCTCCCGTCCTGCTACTGCCTGCGGTGCGACAGCGCGTCGACGGCCACCGCGAGGATCACCAGGACGCCGGTGATCAGGACCTGGTAGTTCGACTCGACGCCCATCAGCTGGAGGCCGTTTCGGAACACCCCCACGATCAGGGCGCCGATCAGCGTGCCGAAGATCAGGCCGCGACCGCCGAACAGGCTGGTACCTCCCAGCACCACGGCCGTGATCGTGGCCAGGTTGTCCTGCGTCGACGCCCCTCCGGCATTTGGATCGCCCACGCCCGTCCGGGCGACGAGCAGCAGGCCGGCAAGGGCGTAGAAGAGGCCGGCCGTGGCGTACACGCCGAGCAGCACGCGGTTCGTGTTGATGCCCGCGAGTCGCGCGGCTTCCGGGTTGTCGCCCACCGCGTAGACGGCCCGCCCTGCGGCCGTCGAGCGCAGCACGAACCACACGACCACGTACAAGCCCAGCATGACCACCGAGCCGTAGGTGACGTCGGTGCCACCGATCGAGAACGTGTTGCCGAGGAACGTCTGGACGGCGGGCAGGTTGTTGATGGTTTCACTGGTGTAGATGTGGACCAGTGCGTAGGCGATGCTGAAGGTGCCCAGCGTCACGATGAACGGCGGGAGCCTGATGGCGGTGACCAGCCAGCCGTTCAGCAAGCCGAACGCCGCACCGACCAGGAGCCCGACGAAGATCGCGAGAACGGGATCCCACCCCATCCGCATCGCGAACCCGGTCATGAACACCGTCGCCAGGGACATGATCATGGAGCAGGAAAGGTCGATCCCGGCGGTCAGGATGATCAGCGTCTGGCCAATCGCCAATGTGCCGACGACCATCACCTGCTGCAGGATCAGCGAGAAGTTCGAGCCCGAGAGGAACTTGTCGCTCTGGGTCGAGAACACGACGATCGCGAGCACGAGTGCCAAGAGGGGGCCAAGGATCTGCGAGCCCCCAAACACGGCCAGCACGCTCGAACGGCGCCTGGTGATCCGGCTCACAACTGCGCTCATGGGCCATCCTCCACGGCGAGGGGCGGCGGCGAGTCTTGACCCCGCCGCCACTCCGTCAGACTGGTCCTACTTCGTTCCCCAGCAGTTGTCCAGACCATACGTGGAGTCCTGGCTGTCCACGCCCGTCTGCGCCTTGTCGGTGATGAGGGTGACGCCGGTGTCGGTGTAGCCGCTCGGCTTGGTGCCGTTGGTGGCGTAGTCGTACAGCGCCTGGACACCCAGAGACGCCATCTTCAGAGGGTACTGCTGCGAGGTTGCAGCGATCTTGCCGTCGACCACGCCCTGGACGCCCTGGCAGCCGCCGTCGACCGAGACGATCATGATGGCATCCTGCTTGCCCGCGTTCTTGATCGCGGTGTAGGCACCGAACGCGGCCGGCTCGTTGATCGTGTACACGAGGTTGATGTTGGGGTTCTTGCTCAGGCAGTTCTCCATGGCCGTCTGACCTTCGGTCTGGTCGCCGTGGGTGTCCTGTGAGCAGACGACTGCGGCGTTCGTGGCCAGGTCGGTCGAGTTGGGGTCGATGTCACTCACGAGGCCGTATCCCTGGAGGAAGCCGTTATGGCGCTGGGCGCCGACCGTGATGCCGGGCTGGAGGTCCAGGGTCGCGATGACGGGCGTCTTGCCGGCCATGAAGGCCTTGGCCCACTCGCCGATCAGGAGACCAGCATTGAAGTTGTTGGTTGCGAACAGTGCGTCGACCGCGGACTGTGGGTCGGTCGCCGTGTCGAGCGCGATGACAACCAAGCCCTTGTCGCGGGCCTTCTGGATGCTAGGCACGATGGCCTTGGTGTCGCTCGGGGTGATCAGGATGCCCTTGGCCCCGGCGTTGACCATGTTCTCGAGGGCCGTGACCTGGGCCGCGTTGTCGCCGTCCTTGGCGCCGGCGCCGGTCAGCAGCTTGATGCCCAGCTCGTCAGCCTTGGCCTGCGCGCCTTCCTTCATCTTGACGAAGAACGGGTTGGTTTCCGTCTTGGTGATCAGGCCGACCACGATCTGGCCGCCACCACCGCCGCCCGATGCCGCGGCCGTGCTCGTCGCCGACGAGCCGCCACCACACGCGGCGAGCAGCGAGGCGACGGCGAGCAACGGGATGATCCGTTTGTGAGACATCGAAGTCGTTCTCCTCCAACTCGTGATGAACCTGCCCCGAAGATGCTCCGCGACGCGATCGGATGCACGGGTCTTTCGTCGTGTCGGTCTCAGTCTGGGAATGTCGACTCTGCCTCCTCTCTCGGATGGGGCTGTGACAACGTTGTCAGCACACGATAGGCCCCTTTCACTGGGGTGTCAAGAGCGATCTTGATCTCGGCGATCTCGAAGGGTATGATCTTGCGCGTGAACGGCCAGACAACCTTGTCAGAAGGCGATGGGGCGGACCTCCCACGCCCGACCATGCGCGATGTCGCGGCGCTTGCCCGGGTCGGGCTCAAGACCGTCTCCCGGGTCATCAACGGCGAGCCGGGCGTCTCGCTGGAGCTTCAGGCCCGAGTCCGCCATGCCGCCCGACAACTCGACTACCACCCGAACCTGGCCGCCGGTCAGCTCCGCCGCATTGGTGGCCGAACGGCCACCCTGGGGGTCATCCTGGAAGACGTCGCCAACCCGTTCTCGGCCGCCCTGCACAGGGCCATCGAGGACGTGGCGGCGGCCCGCAACGTCGATGTGTTCGCCGGCAGCGTCGAGGAGAACCCGGACCGTGAGCGGCGTCTCGTCGCCAACTTCGCAGCCCGCCGGGTGGACGGCCTGGCAGTCGTGCCGGCGAGCCACGATCACAGCTATCTCCTGGCACACAAGCAGGCGGGCATGGCGATCGTGTTCATCGATCGACGGCCCGACTTCCTCGACGTTGACGCCGTCGTGTCGAATCACCGCCAGGGCTCAGCCCGAGCCGTCGGGCACCTGCTCGGTCTCGGCCATCGGCGCATCGCCTTTCTGGGCGACCTTGCGGCGGTGCAAAGCACGCGCGAGCGCCACGCGGGCTACTTCGATGCGATGGCTGCGGCGGCGGCGCCGGTGGACCCATCCCTGGTGTGTCAGGACCTTCGTGACAGCGGGGCCGCGGAGTCAGCTGCGATGCGGCTCCTGGAAGCAGACAGTCCGCCGAGCGCCTTCTTCGCGAGCCAGAACCTGATCACGATCGGCGTGATCAGGGCCTTGCGGCGAGCGGAGCTCCAGGATCGAGTTGCCCTTGTCGGCTTCGATGACGTCGTGCTCGCCGACCTCCTCGACCCGCCGGTGACCGTGGTCGCGCAGGACCCGCGCAAGATCGGGACCCGCGCCGCCGAGCTGCTGTTCGCGCGGATGGACGGCGATCGCAGCCCGACCAGGTGTCACGTGATCGAAACCACACTGATCGTGCGCGGGAGCGGCGAGATCCCGCCGGGCCGTTGACGTCGGACCTTGCCAGCCACCGCGCCCCTCGATGACAGGGTTCGGTCACTCGCCGACCCGGAGACCGGCACGCCAATGCTCGCGTGATCGGAAATCGCGTGGGCTTCGGGTCTGGCCGCAAGGCGCTGACGTTGGCCCGGACGGCGATCGTCTGCGCGCTCGCAACGCCCGGTGGTCTCGCCTGACCCTGCGGGCGAGGACATCCGGACGAGGGTCGGGTTGTGGTTCCCGGGGTTGGTGAGACGGAGGACGACAGACCGTCCCAGCGTCCGGGCATCGATGAGCCGGACCCGACAGGCGACAGCGCCCGATTTGCTCGAAATCCGCGGAGTCGTGCGATGACCGCGAGCTCAGAGCACACCGCTCGCGAACGGGAGACTTGGAAGGCTGCCGCTCTGCCAGCTGAGCTACTCCCGCTCGGCGTCGACACGATAGCAGAGGGATTTGGGGGTTGACCGGCGCGGCCGGCGGCAACCGCTGTGTGGCCCTGGAGCGCCGGCAGCGCCGCCGCTCAGCCGGCGAGTGGTTCCGTGGCGCACAACGAGCCCTCCGGACGACCCGGATCCCGTACGCTGACCGGCGTGCCCTCGCCGCGCCTCTCCATCCGCGATCTCAACCGCACCCTGCTTGCCCGCCAGCTGCTGCTGACCCGCGTCACGCGGCCTGCGCTCGAGGTGATCGAGCATTTGGTTGGGTTGCAGGCCCAGGTGCCCCTGTCACCCTACGTCGGGCTCTGGTCGCGCATCGACGCCTTCGAGCCCTCCGATCTCGCCAACCTGCTGCTGGAGCGCCAGGTTGTGCGGATGGCGCTGATGCGGAGCACGATTCACCTGGTCTCGACCGAGGACGCGCTCGCCCTGCGTCCGGTCGTCCAGCCGGTGCTCGACTGGGAGCTGTTCCGGAACCGCACGTACAGCGTCCACCTCGAGGGCGTGGATCTCGATCCGGTCCTGGACCTCGGACGAGCCCTGGTCCACGAGCAGCCACGCAGCCTCGGCGAGCTCCGCGAGGCGATGGCCGCGCGGTGGCCTGATCGCGATGCAACCACGCTCGCCTACACCATTCGCAACCTGCTCCCGACCGTGCAGGTCACGCCCCGTGGCGTGTGGGGTGCCAGGGGAAAGGCGCGGCTCACCACGATCGAAGGCTGGGTGGGTCGCTCACCGTCGACGGATCCGTCACCCGACGCCGCGATCCTGCGCTACCTGGTGGCCTTCGGACCGGCGAGCGTCGCCGACATGCAGGCCTGGTCGCGACTGAGCGGGCTCCGCGAGGCCGTGGAACGCTTGCGGCCGCAGCTGACCACGTATCTCGACGATCGCGGCCTCGAGCTCTTCGACGTCCCCGACTGGCTGCTCGCAGAGGCGGACGTGCCGGCGCCGGTGCGGTTCCTTCCGGACTACGACAACGTGCTGCTGAGCCACGCGGATCGCGGCCGGATCGTGCCGGAACCACTCCGGCGCATCGTCGGCGGACGGATCGGGCGCCCGGCGTTCCTGGTCGACGGGTTTCTGGGCGGGTTCTGGCGCCTGGACCGCGCAGGTCGCGGGCGCGGAGCCGGCGCCGCCACGGTGCTGCGGGTCGAACCGCTTGCCCGGCTCACCGGCCCGGAGCATGAGGCGGTCGAGCGCGAAGCCACGTCGCTCGCGGCGTTCCTGGCTCCGGACGAACCTCGTCGCGTGGAGCTCGTTGAGCCCGGCTGACCGCCGCCGGGACCCGTCGCCCCTTCTATCATGGTTGCCGTGCGCACGCGCCTTCTCGTCCTCGCTGGGGCCGGCCTGACCGCCGCGGTGCTCGTTCGCCGGTCCCAGGCAGCATCGGGACGGGCATCGAGCTTCGGCTGGTCATCGTGCTCGGCGCCCAGCGCAGGCTGGTACGAGGCCGTCATGGGCGGACGGATGCGCGGGCTTCACCAGCAGATCGCAGCTGACCTCGTGGCCTCGACTGCCGAGGACGGCGTGCGCGACGTGCTCGAGATCGGGCCGGGGCCGGGCGTGATGGCGGTCGAGCTGGCGCGGCTGGCCCCGTCGGTACAGGTCACCGGTGTCGACGTCGACCCCGCCATGGTGGCGCGCGCCACCTCCCGGGCCGAGCGAGCCGGTCTCGGTGACCGGGTCAGCTTCCTCGTTGGCGACGCGGCCAAGCTCCCGTTCCGGGATGGATCGTTCGACCTCGTCACCAGCGCCTTCTCGGCTCACCACTGGGCAGACGCCGCGGCCGGCTTCGCGGAGATCCGCCGGGTGCTCCGGCCGGGCGCCAGCGCGATCGTCTACGACCTTCCCGATCGGTGGGGACGGCTCGAACGAGGAGCCGGACCGCTGGCGGACTCCGCCGCCGAGGCGGGGTTCACGGAGGCAACGAGCTCGGTATTCCGCTGGCCGTGGCGGGTGCCGCTAGCCGTCCGGCTCGAGGCGGTTGCTTCCGCAGGCGAGTCCGCCACCTGACCCGGGGGCGCGAGTTGCCGCCGGTGGTCAGGCTGGAGGCCTCGGCTGGAGGCGCTGCAGGCGAGTCCGCTATCCAGTGCCCCGATTTACAATGCTCGGGAGGTAATCGCTTCCGAGCAGAGGAGGTGGCGATGGGGCGCCGGGCCGAACTCTTCGTCCGCGAGCTGAGCGACGGGGAGGCCGACCACCTCCTCAAGCTCGCGAGGCGCAGCCGCAATCCGATCGTGCAGCACCGCGCGATGCTGCTGTTCGCGTCGTACCAGGGCTTGTCGGTGACCGCGATCGCGGAGCTCCACCGGGCGAGCGCGACCCACGTGGCGGAGCTGATCCACGCCTTCAACGCCGAGGGGTTCACGGCCCTGGACCCTCGGCCGGGCGGGGGCCGTCCGCGCCGGATCGATCTCACCCAGCGCGCGGAGATCGTGAAGGTGGCCCTCGCCCGCCCGGTCGACCGGGGTGAGCCGTTCACCAGCTGGAGCCTGACCAAGCTGCGCGCCCACCTGCTGCGGCGCCGGGTCGTCCCGGCCATCAGCCGCAGCCAGCTGTGGCGGATCCTGCACGAACAGGGGATCCGCTTCACCCACCACAAGACGTGGAAGACCTCGCCCGACCCCGAGTTCGAGGCCAAGAAGAACCGGGTCCTCGACCTGTACGCGAACCCGCCGGCCGGCTGCCGCGTGCTGTGTCTCGACGAGTTCGGTCCCCTGAACCTGCAGCCCAGACTCGGGCACGGCTGGCATCACTCGAGGCGCCCGGGCCGGTTCCGCGCGACCTACAAGCGGACCGCCGGGGTGCGCCACCTGCTGGCCGCCTACGACCCCGCGACGGGCAGGCTCAGCGGGCACATCCGGGCCACCAAGACCTGGCGCGAGGTGCGTGAGCTCCTGCGCACGCTCCGGGCCCGCTACCGTGGGCACCTGCTCGTGATCTGCGACAACTTCAGCCCGCACAAGAAGCCGGAGCTGCGCGCCTGGGCGGCAGCCTACGACATCGAACTCGTCTACCTGCCGACCTACTCGTCCTGGCTCAACCTCATCGAGTGCCAGTTCCAGGCGCTCCGGCGGTTCGCCCTCAACGGGACGGACTACGCCAGCCACGCCGAGCAGGACCGGGCCATCCACGCCTACCTCCGCTGGCACAACCGCAACGCACGCCCCGCCAAACCCTGGCGCTTCAACGCCGAGGTCCACCATTCGACCCCGAGCGTTGCGGCATGAGGC
>CAVUCC010000007.1:0-316327 GCA_963739885.1 uncultured Chloroflexia bacterium
ATTGTTCTGCGCGGCTACCGCGGCGGCTACCTGCCGCACCGCCGGCGCGCGATCGAGCGCGGCCTGCGCGACGGCATGGTGCGCGCGGTGGTCTCCACCAACGCGCTCGAGCTGGGCATCGACATCGGCGCGCTGGACGTCGCGGTGCTGGCGGGCTACCCGGGCTCGATCGCCGCCACCTGGCAGCAGACGGGCCGCGCCGGGCGGCGGAGGCGACGTCAGCGCGCGGTGCTGGTGGCGTCGAGCGCGCCGCTCGACCAGTACGTCGATCCACCATCCTAGTTCTGTCGGCCGGCTCGCCCGAGGAGGCGCGCCTGGAACCCCGACAACCTGCACGTCCTGCTCGCGCACATCAGTGCGCGACGTTCGAGCTGCCGTTCTAGCCCGGCGAGCGGTTCGGGCCCTGGCCGGCGGAGGAGCTGCTGGCCTTCCTGGCGCGAGGAAGGCCATCCGTGCAGGTCGCCGACGGCCGGTGGAACTGGAGCGCAGGAGAACTTCCCCGCCTCCGCGGTCTCGCCTCCGGTCGGCCGCCCCCGAGAACGTCGTGATCATCGACACGACGCCCGACCGGCGCGCGTCATCGGCGAGGTGGATCTGTTCGCCGCCCAGACGCTGGTCCACGAGGACGCCATCTACATGCACGAGTCCGCCCAGTACCACGTGGACCGCCTCGACTGGGACGAGCGCAAGGCGTACGTCCAGCGCGTCGACGTGGACCACTACACGGAGGCGGATCGGGCGTGACCCTCAAGCCGCTCGACGTGTTCGGAGGCGCCGGTCACCGGGGGCACGCGGCTCCACGGCGAGGTCATGGTTGCCAGCCTCGCGACCATCTACAAGAAGCTCAAGTTCGGACCAACGAGAACCTGGGCTGGGGGCGCATCGATCTTCCCGAGATCGAGCTCCAGACGACCGCGTACTGGTTACGCCGGGGCGCCGGGCCGACGGGCATGCGCGAGGAGCTGGACCTGGCGCTCGTCGGCGCGGGTCGTGCGATGCAGGCAGTCGCGGTCCTCCTCATGGTCGACCCACGCGACCTCGGCCTCGTCGCCCAGGTCCGTTCGCCGCACCGACGCCCCCACGATCTATCTCTACGAGGCGATGCCCGGCGGCATCGGCCTGTCCCGGCTGTTCGCGCGCCATGACGAACTCCTCGATGGCGCCACGGAACTGATTGCCGCCTGCGCCTGCGAGGGCGGCTGCCCCGCCTGCACGGGTCCGCGGCCGGAGCCGGACATCAACGTCATGCGCTCGCGCTCCGCTGCTCGAGCCTCGGCCCGGAGCGAGCAACCGGATCGCGGCTGCACGCCGCGGTCGCATGACGCTGAAGCGTGGCCGGTCAGCCGCAGCGACGGCTCGCGAACCGGCGAGCCACGCTGGCTCGCCGGGCGGGCCGCCGCGGGCCCCGATCAGCCGCCGGCCGGGCGCCGCTCGCCGGACGGCGCAGCCCGCTCCTCGCCGCCCGGCTGGCGGCGGCGTGGGTGCCGAGGTGTACGAGCAGGCCGGCGGGCTCCTGGTGCGCAGGATCGTGGCGCCGCTTCCATCCCGCTCGACCGGGCGCGCCTCGCCCGGCTGCCGGGCCAGCCCCCGCCGGACGTGCCCCTCCTGTGCCTCGACACCGAGACGACGGGCCTCGCGACGGCGGCCGGCACGCTCGGCGTTCCTGGTCGGGCTTGCGCGATGGGAGGGCGATCGCATTCCACCAGGTGCAGCTGGTGCTGCCCGATCACGCCGAGGAGCCCGCCATCCTCGCCGAGATCGAGGCCTGGGTCACGCCCGATGCCTGGCTCGTGAGCTACAACGGGCGCGGGTTCGACTGGCCGCTGATCGAGGCTCGCTTCCGCCTGGCCGGGCGGCCGCCACCGGCCCACGCCGGCCACCTCGACCTGCTGCCGTTCGTTCGCCGCGTGTTCCGTCACCGGATCGCGGATGCGCGCCTCCAGAGCGTCGAGACCGAGCTGCTCGGGCGTGACCCGGCGGCGACGTCGGGGGCTGGGAGATCCCGTCGATCTACCTTGACGTGCTGCGCGGCGGACCGGTGGAGCCCCTGGCCGGCGTGGTGGTCCACAACGAGCGCGACGTCCGGTCGCTGGGCCTCCTGCTGGCGCTGATCGAGCGCCGGTACGCTGATCGACGGCTCGCGAGGGCGCGCCACGTGGCGACCTGCGGGCTCGCCCGCGCCTACGGCCGCGAGCAGCGGCACGCGGAGGCCCTCGAATGCCTGGATGACGCGCTGGCGTCCGCCGGGCCGGCGCGCGACCCTTCGGGCGGCCGCTCGGCGGATGCCGCGAGCCCGGCTCGAGGCTTGTCGCCGAGGAGCGAGAGCCCTGGTGGACGCCACGACGCGCCCGCATTTCGGCGGGCGCCCACCCGCGATGCGGATGGCGCGGCGAGCTCGCCAACGGCCGCGGCGGCCCCCTGGGTCCGTCGCCGGCGGCCGGGGCCTGGGACGCGGGGGCGCTGGACCGACGAGCGGGTCGCCGCCGAGCGGGCGCGCGCGCCGCGGCGGCCCGGGCGGCCGGGCGGAGGCGACCGAGGCCTGGCAGACGGCGGCGGCGGCCGGAGGAGGAGGGGTGATCGCGTGGATCGAGGTCGCCAAGCTGCGAGAGCATCAGCTCGCCGATCCCGCAGGCGCGCTGGCCGCGACCCGCGCGGCCTGGCGGGTGCTGGAGCGGTCCCGGCTGCTGGGACGACCATATCCGAGACTGAGGCCGATCTCTCCCGGCGGGGTCGGCGGCTCGCCGCGCGGCTGGGCCGCTCCGGCGCCGGTCAGTCGAGATAGTGGCCGGCCGCCTCCAGGAACCGGTCCGCGACGGCATCGATCTTCGACGCGCCATCCCGGATCGTGACGCCGAACGCCGACCCAGATTGGGATCCGCGACGCCGATCCCGATCGACATCGAGCGACCTACGATGTCCTCCGTCCGGGGCAGCATGCCCGGGCGGTACTCGATCGGCTCCGGGTAGAACTGGGCGCAGTCTGAACGGACACCCCTGCCCGAAGCGGTCCTCCGGGCGAGCAGGTGCTCCATCTGCGTGTAGATGTGCCAGCCGGAGTCCGCCACACCCTCGATCGATCCGCGGAGGTCCTGCGCGCATCTCGGTCGTGGGGAGCTGCACCACCAGATGCGTCGCGATGTCGCCGTCGGGATCGGACAAGATGCGCACGGACGCCGCGGCTGCTCCGCGATCAGGCACTTCAGCCGGTTCTCGTTGGCGCGCAGCGTCGACAGATGGTCGAGCCGCCGCAGCTGGGCGAGCAGCACGGCACCAGAGAGCTCGGTCATCCGGAGTTCAGACCGAGCATCGAGCGCGCCCCCACCTCCACGCCGTTGCGCAGCGGCATGCGCCCCTCATCGTGGAAGGTGAACAGCCGGCGGTACAGGTCCTCGTCGTCGGTGACCGCCATACCGCCGTCGCCCGACGTGATGGTCTTGAAAATGTTGAACGAGATGGCGCCGGCAACACCGATCGACCCACCTTCTCGCCGTGGTATGAGGCGCCGAACGCCTGCGACAGTCCTCGATGAGCGCGAGCCCGTGACGGTCGGCAACTGCCTTGAGCTCGTCGAGGCGCGCCGGGTCGCCGAGCATGTGGACGACCAGGATCGCCCGTTCGCGGCGCGATCCGGTCGATCGACCGGATCCAGGTCCAGCGTCTCGTCAACCTCGGCGATGACGGTACTGCACGTGCGTACACGATCGACGAGATGCTGGCGACGTAGGTGAAGCCGGGGACGATGACCTCGTCACCGGGCCCGATCCCGAGACAGGCGAACAGCGAAGCAACGCGCGCGTCCGCCGTTCATAGCGACCGCGTGGTCGACCCCGGTCCAGCCGCAGACGGCCTCCTCGAGGCGGCGACCTTCCCCGAACCGCGGGTCGTCATCGGGCCCGAAGCGAGCCAGATACCCGCTCCGGAGGACCTCCAGCACCCGGCGATCTCCTGTTCCCCGATCAGGTCGAGCCCCGGTCCCGGGCATCCCGTCCTCCCGTAGCGCAAAAACTTGTTGCACCGTACCCGTGAGATCCGCTGTTGTCAACGCCTGCGCCACGGCGAAAGGTTGGCAAAGTGGCGAATTGCCTTCACAATGCCTGTCGTGGAGGTGCCGTGAACGTCGTGATCAGCCGCGAGCCCGGACGGTTGACCGCACGAGGCCGTCGGTGCCGTGCCGGACACCCGGGCCGGACGTCGCCCGAGCTCGCCGCGCCTCGCGATCTCCGGGGTGCGCCGTGAACCTGTCATGGACGCTCGTAGCATGACCATGGACCGGCGGATCACGCTGCGCGATGTGGCCGGAGCCGCCGGTGTCTCGATCGCCACGGTTGCGCGAGCGCTCAACGAGGACCCGCAGATCAGCGTGGCTACTCGCGAGCGAGTCGCCGCGACCGCCGAGGCGCTGGGCTACGTCCCCGACCTCGCGGCGCGCAGCCTCGCCGTCCGCGTGAGCCGCACCTTCGGCCTCATGGTCCCCGATGCCACCGACCCGATCCATGGCACGGTGGTGGCCGGGTTCGAGCAGGCGGCGCACGCGGCCGGTACACTGTGATCGTCGCAACAGTCGGGGACGCGGTCGCGAAGGCGGGCGATCCTGGAGTTCAGCGCCCATTGTGCCGACGGCCTCGCTGATGAGAATGGCACCAGGAGACGATCAGCGGATGGCCCAACCGAAGCCCGGTGGTGTTCCTCAAGCAGCGGAGCGCTGGACCACGGCCGTCTGGCGGACCTTCGAGGCGGCTGTCCTGCGGCCGGACGAGCCCGGAAGGGATCCGGCCCCTCGTCGAGCATCGGTCGCGCAGGGATGCCGATCGGGTTCGCGTATGTCGGCGAACAACCGCGGCGCGTCCAACACGTACCGCCAGGAGGCGGTCGCGGCACGAGGGGCGACGACGGCTGGGCGTCGAGCCCATCCCGCCGCTGTCGTGGGGGCGCCGGGGAGCGCGCCGAGCTCGCGGCGGCCGCGCGATGCCGAGGCTGATGCGGTCATCGGCGATGATGACGGGTGGCGTGAGCGCTCGATGGCTTCTGCACGTCGGCTCCGGGTCCCCGAACGACGCCGCGCTCCCGGGTTCGACGACTCCCGTTCGCCGTCGATCCTCCAACCGAGGCCGACCGACGGTCGTCCAGCGGCGCGAGATGGGCGAGCTGGGCCGTGGCCGGAGCCCTGCTCGAGGCGATCGAGACTCGGTTTCGCGCTCGCGCCCTCGGCGCGTCCTGGCGCTTCGGCTGGTCGTGCGCGAGAGCACGATCCGCACCAGGCGCTGAGAGACGCGCCGGCCGGGCCGGCCGCGCACCAGAGGCAGTCGAGGCCGCCAGCATGAAGGAGTCGAAGCCCGGCCCGGTCAGAGCGCGAGTCGAGCCAGGTACTCGCGGTTTGCGCGCTGTCCGGCGACCACATCATCGCGGGTCACGGTCGCAGCCAGGAACTGGTCCTGCTCCACCACCACCCAGCCGCTGTAGCCCGTCTCGTGGAGCGCCTCGACAACGCCGGGGATGTCGGCATCGCCGGCCCCGAGCGAGCAGAACACGCCGCCCGCGAGCGCCGCCACGACGTCCTCATCGCGACCCACCACCGCGTCCCGGACCTGGTCGCGCAGTCCTTGACGTGAACGTGTCGCACGATGTCACGGTAGGCGCGGATGCACGTCGGCGGGTCCGCATCGCCGAACCGGAAGTGGCCGGTATCGAGGCACAGCCCGATCAGCGACGTGTCCATACCCGCCACCAGCCGGTCGATCTCGCCGGCTGTCTCGAGGTACGTGCCGCAATGGGAATGGATGACCGGCCGGAAGCCGAGCGATGCCGCCCGCTCCGCCGAGCGATGGAGGTTGTCGAACAGGCGTCGCCAGCCGGCCTCGTCGAGCTGTGCCTCGGGCGCCGGGCCACCCTGCCGGCCGCCTGCTGACGGACCGGCTGGTCGATCGCATCGGATAGGACCGCGAACGGCGCCGCGCCTTCGGGCAGGCCCCGTCGAAGGTCGGTCAGGAGCCCGGCGAGCCACGCGCGGTCACGCTACATCGCTCATCGTCGGTGAGCGTCTGCGGCAGGAAGGTGCCGATGAACGTCAGGCCGCGGGTGGCGAGGCGCTCCCCCATCAACGCGCCATCGCCGAGGAAGGCCGGCGGTCCGAGCTCCGTGCCCTCATAGCCGAGGGCGGCCATCCAGTCGAGCATCTCGTCGGGTTCCGGCATCCATGTGTCATTCACCATGACCTCGTCGACCCCGAACGAGCAGGGGGCCGACCCAACGCGGATCCGGACGCCGGTTTCCTCGACGGCCGCCGAGATCGTCGTCATGGCGTGATCACCACCTTCGTGGCCGCCCCTGACTTCAGCGCGGCCAGTCCTTCCTCCACCCGCTCGAGTGGCAGCACCTGTGTCACGAGCGGGGCCAGATCCAGCGTCCCGCCCTCGATCAACCGGATCGCCTGGGGGAACGTGAAGTTTGTGATGTACGAGCCCAGGATCGTGAGCCCCCTCTCGGTGATCTCGACCTGGTGAACCTCGGGTCGGGCATTGATGTCCATCCCGAACAGCACGACGCGACCGCCCATCGCCGCGGCGTCGATCGCCTGCGGCAGCACACGGCCGACGGCGTCGACCACCACGTCCGCGCCGCCCGGCAGCAGGTCCGCCCTGACCTCCGCCCAGGTCTCGGGCGCCAGCACGTGTGTCGCTCCCATCGCGGATGCGATCGGCGCTCGTGTGGCGTTTGGCTCGACCACGACCAGCGGCGAGGCACCTCCGGCCGCCAGGACGGCGGTGAACAGGCACCCGATGGCGCCCGCCCCGAATACCACGGCCGACTCGCCCGGTCGCAGCGCGGCACGGTTGGTGCCGTTCACCACGCACGCCAATGGCTCCGCCAGCGCGGCGAGCGTCGCGGGCACATCGTCGCTGATCGGCTGACACGTCGCCGCCGGCGCCGTGACCAGACGGGCCAGCGCCCCGTCCCGATAGACACCGAGCGCCACGATCCGCTCGCAGTTCGCGGGCCGGCCCGCGCGGCACGGTCCGCAGGCCCCGCACTTGGGATCAGGGTCGATCACCACCCGGCTCCCGATCGAGACGTCCTGTACGCCGTCGCCCGTGCCGACGACCCGGCCCACGAACTCATGTCCCAGGATGACGCCCGGTGTGGCCGGATGCCGGGGAGGCACGTCGAGCACCGCGAGATCGCTGCCGCAGATCCCGCATGCCTCGACCTCCACCAGAACCTCGCCCGGTCCGGGAGCCGGCTCCGGCCGGTCCTCGATGGCCAGGCGCCCCTGGCCCAGAAACACCGCGGCTCGCATCAGTGCGTGGCCTCCTTGATGTCAGCCGGCGCCGGCGTCTGCCCGGCGGCGGCGGATCGATCGCCGGACCCGTCCCACACCGAGCGCGACGATGCTCCCGAGCGCCAGCGCCCCGAGGGTGAACACGAGCACCAGGGTGGCGACCGCGTTGACCTCGGGGGTGACCCCGAACTTGATCTGGGTGTAGATGTAGATGGGCAGCGTCAGCTTCGGGCCGACGGTCCAGAAGGTGACCACGAACTCATCGATCGACAGGGTGACGCTGATGAGCGCCCCGGCCAGGATGGCCGGGAAGATGAGTGGCAGCACGATCCGGCGAAGCACCTGCCGCGGGCTCGCCCCGAGATCGGCGGCTGCCCATTCGAGCCGTCTGTCGAAGCCCTGGAGGCGGGCGGACACGATCAGCACCACGAACGGCATCGTGAGCACCAGGTGGCCCGCGATCACGGTCAGCTGCGAGAGCTGGATCTTGAGGTAGTTGGCCAGGAAGATCAGGATCCCGATGCCGATGATCAGGCCGGGCATCATGATCGGCATCGTGAACAGGATCCGCGCCGCGTTCGGGAAGCGCATCCCGGATCTGACCAGCGGGAACGCGGCCATGGCGCCGACCAGCGTGGCCGCCACCGCGACCACGGCGGCCGTGGTCACTGACTGCCAGATCGCGCCCAGCAACGGGGTGTTTTCGGGCAGGCCCTGGTACCACCGGAGCGTGAGCCCGGTGACCGGAAATCCCACCGAGTTGCCGTCCTCGAAGCTGAACAGGATGAGGAACACGATCGGCAGGTACAGGTAGCCGAGCACGATCGCCGTCCAGGCGCGCAGCACCCAGCGGACCAGCCGGGCATATGGGCTCACCGGCATCGTGTCGAGGCGGTCCATGGCCTTGGCCATCAGGTTCTCGTCACCACGTCGCTGAGCTGGAGATACCGGCGGAAGACGATCAGCAGCACGACGATCACGAGCGCGACCATGAACGAGGCGGCGGCCATGGCCGGGAACGCACCACCCCGATAGAAGTTGTAGATGAGGTTGCCGATCAGCACCCCGCGGGTGCCGCCGACGAGCGTGGGCGTCAGGTACTCCCCAAGCACCGGGATGAACACGAAGATGCAGGCGGTGATGATCCCCGGCCGGACCTGGGGCAGCATGATCCGGACGATCGCGCGGAGAGGCCCCGCCCCCAGGTCCTGAGCGGCCGTCAGCTGGGTGAAGTCGAACTTCTCGAGCGAGGTGTACAGGGCGAGGGCGGCGAACGGGAAGTAGAGATACACGAGCACGATGTAGACGGCGACGTCGTTGTACACGAACACGTCGAGGGGCTGGGAGATCAGACCAAGAGCCAGGAGCAGGCTGTTCAGCGCGCCCTTCTCGCCCAGGATCGCCTGCCACGCGTAGATCCGGACGAGGTAGCTCGTCCAGAACGGGATGATCACGGCCAGCAGCACGATCCGCTGCCACCGGCCGCCGATGTAGCGGACGAGGAAGAACGCGAACGGGAACGCGAAGGCGAGCCCGGTGACGGTCACCAGCCCCGCCATCAGGATCGTCTTGAAGAACGTCCGGACATAAGTGTCGGTGGTGAAGAACGTCGTGTAGTTCTTCAGTGTCCACTTCGGCACCACCAGCAACGTGTTGTTGTCGATGGACCAGAACGAGTAGACGAAGACGATCGCGAGCGGGATGAAGAACAGCCCGGCCAGGACGATGGCCGCCGGCGTGAACGGCCAGTAGCGGCGCCAGGTGGTCCTGGCGCCGGCCTGCGCCTCGACCGGTGGGCTCTCGGAAAGGCCTCCGGTCGAGGCGGTCATCGTCGGACCCTCAGGCGCGACGGCAACAAGGTCAGCCGCCGAACACCGAGTTGAACGTCTGGACGTACGCGTCGACGTTGCCGGCAGGACCCTTGAGCCGCATCTTGAGGGCCTGCTCGGGCTGGTTGTAGAGGTACCGGTCCGCCTGGTCCTTGTGGCCGCCGTCGACGAGCAGCTGATAGGCCTTCTCGTTCCACAGCGGCCGGCCGTTGTCCAGGAAGTTCTGGGCGACGTACTCGGCCTGCGCGCCGGCCTCGAGGTACGGATGGACGAGCGCCTGGTTGGTGCCACCCTTGACCGTCATCTCGCCGTCGATGAACCCGGTGGTTCCCTCGTCAGGCACGAACGCGATCACCTCGGGCCCGTTGGCGGCCTTCACGCGGTCGGGCGCGCCGAGGTTCTGGGTGGAGATCCAGGCCTCGCCGCTGGCGAGCGCCGTGATCGTCTCGTTGTTCTGCTGGACGAGCTTGAGCAGGTTCGGCTTGAGCTTGGTCAGCCAGTCCTTGGCCGCGGACAGCTCCGCATCGGTCATGTTGTAGATGTCCGCAGCGCCGGTCGCGATCCCGGCGAACAGCATGATGTCCGTGGGCTGGTTCTCCATGACGATCTTGCCCTTGTACTTGGGGTCGACCAGGAGCTGCCAGCTGGTGGCGCCCGGCGTCACGTCCGCCGGGTTGTAGACGATCTGGATGGGCGACCAGCCCCAGGGATACGCGAGGTAGCCGTCGGGCTTCGTCCAGAAGTCGAAGGTGCGGGCCATCGAGTACAGCTGCGAGGCAACCTCGAAGCTGTTGATGTCGACCGCGTCGATGAGCCCGGCGTCGTAGTACTTGGGCACCCAGAGCGCATCGCCCGAGACAAGGTCGAGCTGCCCGTGGACCTGGTTGAGCTTGTTGAAGCCGTCGATATTGTCGGCCAGCTCCGTGATCTGGACGTCGATGTTGGTGGTCGACTTGACGCCCGCCAGCTCGTCCTTGCTCCAGTGATCGCTCCAGGTCAGGAAGTTGAGCGTGCCGCCCGCCGGAGGCGCGCTCGTGGCGGGAGCCATGCTGGCCCCGCTGGCCGGGGCCGTCGTCGGCACCGACGACGCCGACGACGGCGACGGGGTCGCCGTCGAGCCACTGCACGCGGCCAGGAACAGGCCGGCGCCCGACAGTCCGGAGACCTTAAGGAAATTACGACGCGAGATGGCTCGGTCCACTGGAAACCCTCCTCCTATTCCTGGCTCGTGACAACAGCTTCAGACGGCGTCCACCAAACCCACACCTCCTGGTCCAGCAGCTCGGATCGGGCCGCGGACCGCGACCCTTCCACATTGGGCGGCGCGGCCACGATGTGGCCGGCCGGCGTGTCGATCGTGAGGCGCGTGTAGGCGCCCAGGAAGCTGACTCCGATCACGCGCCCCGGCAGCCTCGCGACGCTCCCCTCGGGCTGGTCCGGGTCCACGTGAACACTCTCGGGCCGGATCATCAATGTCGTCGGACCCGGCTCAAGCTCCTGCGGTCCGGGGACGGCCGCGTCGCCGATCCGCAGCCTGGGCGATCCGTCCGATGCATCGACCTCGCCCGTGCCCGCCAGGAAGTTGGACTCGCCGATGAAGTCGGCGACGAAGCGGGTGAGCGGCCGGTAGTAGATGTCGCGTGGAACGCCCAGCTGCGCGATCCGGCCGCCCGACATGACGGCCACCTGCGTGGCCATCGACAGCGCCTCCTCCTGATCGTGCGTCACGAACACGAAGGTGGTTCGAACCTGGCGGTGGATGCGCGCCAGCTCGACCTGCATCTGCTTGCGCAGCTTGAGGTCGAGCGCACCGAGCGGCTCGTCGAGCAGCAGCACGGCCGGCTCCTTGACGAGGGCGCGAGCCAGGGCGACCCGCTGCTGCTGGCCGCCGGACAGCTGGCCCGGCTGGCGGTCACCGAAGGCCTCCAGGCCGACGAGCTCGAGGTAGTCGCGAACGCGTGCGTCGACCGCGGACCCCTTCATGCCGGCCATCCGCAACCCGAAGGCAACGTTCTGGCTCACGTTCATGTGCGGGAAAAGAGCGTAGTTCTGGAACACCGTGTTGACGTTTCGCCGGTGCGGCGGCAGGTCGTTGACGACCTTGCCCTCGATCCACAGCTCGCCCGATGTCAGCGGGATGAACCCGCCGATGATGTTGAGCGTGGTCGTCTTGCCGCAGCCCGACGGCCCGAGAAGACAGAAGAACTCGCCGGGCATGATCCGCAGCGACACGTTGTCGAGCGCGACCGTCTCGCCGTAGCGCTTGCTCACACCGACCAGCTCGATGGCCGGCGTTCGTGTGTCGGGCGGCACCCCAGGCCGCGCGGCGGCGGCCCCCGGAACAGCGAATGTCGTCACCAAGCCCACTCGACGCGCCCAGCCGGGGCGGGACCGCAGAACCGATGCCGGGATGCCGAATTCGAGCCAGTTACCCACGCGCGTCTCCGCATCCGTCCGACCCGTCGCAAGCGACTGCATTGCGACATCAGTCCGACCCGTCGCAAGCGATTGCGCTGCGACCCTAACATCGTGATTGAGCAGTGTCAACGTGGTCTCAGGCAAGCACGCCAGAGCTCGCGACGCCCGGCCCGGCTGACCCCTCACGACGTCGCGCGGTGCGCCAGCTGCTCGAGCGTCTGCTCGTCGAATGGGGCCGGCCAGTCGGCGATCGCCTCCACGGCCCCGGCGGCCATATACGCCGCCAGCACGTCGCCGACCTCTGCCCGCGTGCCGGCCAGGGGCGACGCTGCGGCCATCGCAAGCGCCTCGTTTGGCGGCAGGCCGTTGTGCTCCAGGCGAACGGCCAGGGCCTCCACCGCAGCCCCGTGCGTTGCGCGGATCGAGACCGGCGGCAGACCCACCGTGCGCCGGATCGCCGCCGGGTCGCGACCGATCGCGGCGCAGTGCTCGTCGAGGATGCGGTTGCGTCGGGCCCATGTCTCGACATCGCCCTCACCGTTCCACACGTCCGCGTGTCGGGCGACGATCCGGAGCGTCCGGCGTTCGCCGCTGCCGCCGATGAGGAGCGGCATCTGTCCCCGAACGGCTCCCGGCAGGTTGACCGCCCGATCGAGCGTGACGTACGGACCGGCCATGGTGACGGTCTCCCCGCGGAGCAGGGCTCGTGCCGCCGCTGCCTGTGCGTCGAGCCGGCTGAGGCGGTCGCCGATGGGCAGCTGCTCGAAGCCGAAGGCCGCATGGTCGCGCGGGTGCCAGCCGGCTCCCAGTCCCAACGTCATCCGGCCTCCGGACACGTGATCCACGGCCGTCGCCTGCTTGACGGTGAGGCCGACGTTCCGGTAGCCCGCAGCGCTGACGAGGATGCCCAGCGCGATGCGCGAGGTCAGCCCGGCGAAGCCGGCCAGGGTGATCCACCCTTCGAGGAACGGTCCCGGGGCTGCGTCTTGACGGGTGGCCGCCGCTCCGGCGGCAGGAAAGAAGTGGTCGTTGGCCCACAGGCTGTCGAAGCCCAGCGCCTCGATGCGCATCGCCGTGGCGGCCAACTCCGACCACGAGGTGTGCTGACCCCACACCTGGAACCCGATCCGGATGGCTCCCTGGCTCATCCGCGCGGCACGGACACCGGGCGTCCTTCGGCCGCCGACCGGCTGGCCGCGAGCGCGATCCGCAGGGCCGCCAGGCTCGCCTCGCCGTCGGGCTCGACCGGCCTGCCTTCGAGGACGGCTCGCACGAATGCCCGGACCTGCTCGGCATAGGCCGACGCGAATCGGAGGATCGAGGGATCGATCGTGTCGCTCACCACGCCGCCCGTGCGGCCGAACGCCCCGTGCGTGAGGGGCAGCCGGCCGACGAACACCGTTCCGCTCGTGCCCAGGACCTCGGTGCGGACATCCTCGCCGTACACGGCCGTCCGTGCCAGCTCGACCGCGCCCGTCGCGCCGCCCGCGAAGCGCAGGACCACCACGGCGCTGTCGTAGTCACCGACCCTTGCCAGCTCCGGCACGCCGGCCGTCGACCCGTAGGCATGGACCTCCGCCACCTCGTCGTCCACGAGCCATCGGGCCAGGTCGAACTCATGGATGCCCATGTCGACGAAGATTCCGCCGGACACGGCCGGGTCGCAGAAGGCCGGCGGCGGGGGCTCGGGATCGAACTGGAGCGACCGGAACAGCACCGGCCGGCCGCACTCGCCGGCCCGAAGGCGGGTGTGGGCACGCCGGTAGTCGGCGTCGTGGCGGCGCATCAGCCCCACCTGCAGCCGGACCCCCGCACCGGCCGCCGCGGCGATCGCCGACCGGCAGCCGTCCACCGTGAGCGCCAACGGCTTCTCGCACAGCACGTGCCGTCCGGCTGCGACCGCGGCAAGGACGTCGTCCGGATGGCGCACGGACGGGGTTGCGATCAGCACCGCGTCAACCGCCGGGTTCGCGACCAGCTCCTCCATCGAGGCATAGAAGCGAGGCGCGTCGAGCTCCCCCGCCACCAGCCGGGCACGGTCGCCGTCGGCATCCGCGACCGCGACCAGACGCGCCTCCGGGATCCCGCCCTCGATGTAACGGGCATGCATCCCACCCATCCGGCCGAGACCCACGACCCCGATGCCCAATCGCCGCACGTCTGACGCTCCCCTGTCCGCCGCGCGGACGCACTTCTATCGGGACCCGTTCGTCGCGTCGATCGCCCGCTGGCAGCGTCTATGCTGCCACGGCGGCGCAAGCGTTTGCACCCATGATGCGTCGGCCTGGCTGGATGTCCCGCCTCCGCGACGGATGAGGATAGCCGTCGCCTCTCCGTCCCGGCTGCGGCGATCGGCGGTCAGTCCGGGTTGTCGCCCCCGGACATCCGCTTGCGTGCGGTCTCGAGGTCCGGCACGCCGAGCAACCCCGGTCCCTCGAGGACCAGCGACGCGCAGGCCGCCCCGAGCCGAAGCGCCGGGTCGTCACCCGTCCAGCCGGCGGTGATCGACGGATCGACGCAGGCCGCGAAGACACCCGCCAGGAACGTGTCCCCCGCGCCCACAGGATCAACGTAGTGCTCGATCGGGATGCTGTGCCAGCGTCGCTCGGCGCCCGGGCCGCCCCCGGCGGCATCCACGGCAAGGCCACCGTGGATGCCGTCGGTGAGCAGCAGCGTGGCACCGGGATGCATCAATGACGTCAGCCTGGCGACCGTGACGCTGGCGTCGATGTCATCCCGACCGACACCGACCAGATCTGCCCGGCGCACCACGCTCGACGGTCCGGGCGCGAGGTGCCGGACCAGCGCATCGACCCCCAGCACCCGCAGCAGTCCCTGCCAGCCCAGGGCGACCAGGGCGTCCGGTGGCGGCACGTCGGCCCAGTCGCCACCGATCTCGGACGCCACCGGCGCGATCATCCAGGCCCCGGCCGCCCGCCAGGAAGCCGGGAGGGCGCCGCGGTCGACCGGATCGGACACCTGCGGCGTGTGCTGGATGCGTCCGTCCGGCGTCTCGGTGTTGATGAAGACGGGCCCGCGGGTGCCGGGCACGACCACCACCTCGACGCCGGCGTCGCGCACCAGGTCCAGCTCGCGCGAGCGTTCGGCAAGCGGATCGGCAACCATCAGGGCTCCGACCCGCAGGCCCAGCCTGGCCAGCAGCAACGCCGAATATGAGGCACCCCCGCCGAGGCGCCAGCCACGATCGTCATCGTCCACGAGATCCCGGCAGGCAGCCCCAACCACCACGACCGTCGGTACGTCGCTCATCCACCCTCCTCGGTCCCGGTCGGGCACCAGCCTATACTGGCCAGCCTCGCGTGGCGGCGAGATCCGCGTCTGCCGCGGCCCCTGACGCCCGCGGCAAATTCGCGGCCCATCCGCCGTGTACGACCGAGGTGAGCTCTACATCATGCATTTCTACGAGCTGCACGAAGGTGACGCCGACGTGTTCGCGGACCTCCTCCTCGTCCGTGAGGAGGAGATGGAGCCCGAGGAGTTCTTCGAAGTCGTGCAGTCGATCCGGCGGCGCATCCAGGACTCATACGAGCACGACTCGCTGATCGAGGCGATCGCGGCGGAGCTGGAGAACGAGTATGAATTCGTGGCAGTCACCGACGACCGCCTGACCGCCGCGATCAACGTCTCGAAGGAGGAGGACGAGAACTTCCTGGCCGACCTCGACGCCCCGCAGGAGAACCTGGACTACGCCTCGATCCTGGCCGACCTCCGAACCGGCGAGACGCGTCCCAACTGACGACCGACCGCGGGGAGCCGAACGGGCCGTCTGTCGGGGGCCGAGCCGGCGCGCCGATCGAGGAAGCGAACGCGCAACCGGCCGAGCAGGCGCCCTACCGGCTGAACAGGACCTCGATCACATCACCGTCGCGGACCTGGTAGGTCTTGCCTTCGGAGCGCACCTTGCCGTGTCGCTTCGCGTCGCTCATCGAGCCGGCGGCGAGCAGCTCGTCGTAGGCGATCGTCTCGGCGCGGATGAAGCCGTGTGCCAGGTCGGTGTGGATGGTGCCCGCGGCGTCCACGGCCGTCGAGCCGTCGATGATCGGCCACGCGCGGACCTCGTCGGGCCCAGCGGTCAGGAACGAGATCAGGCCCACCAGCCGATACGACAGGGCGATCACCCGGTCGAGGCTCGACTCGCTGGAGCCCGAGCTCGCTTATGAACACGGCCGCCTCATCGGGCTCGAGCTCCCCCAGCTCCATCTCGATCCTGGCCGACAGCGCGTCGACCATCGCGTGGCGGTGTGGGTAACCGGCGGCGATCCGCTCGATCAGGGCAGGCGCCCCGGCGATGTCCCCCTCCCCCACGTTGAGCAGCACCAGCACCGGCTTCTGGGTCAGGAACCGGAAGCCGCGGATGGCCTTCTCGTCGTCCGGATCGAGCTCCTCGTCGCGGATCGGCCGGCCCGCCCCCACGACCGCCTTGAGCCGCAGCAGGATTTGCTCCTCGCGCTCGTTCGCCTCGCGCTCCGCCGCCGTGCCGTGACGACCGCCCCCCGCGTGGAGACGTTCCAGCCGACGGTCGATGTGGGCCAGATCCGCGAGCGTGAACTCGAGGTCGAGCCGTTCAAGGTCGCGGGCCGGATCGACCGAGCCATCCGGGTGCGGATGATGGACGTCGTCCCAGGCGCGGACGACGTGGATCAGGGCATCCGCTTCGCGGAGCCGGGCGAGATGCTCGGCGGGCAGCTCGTCGGTGCCGACTCGCCCCTCCGACGAGGCGGGTGGTGCCGGCAGGTCGACGTAGGTGACGTCGGCGTGGACGATCTTCTTGGGGTGGAACAGCTCGGCCAGCCGGTCGAGCCGCGAGTCGGGCACCTTGACCACGCCAACGTTGAGCTGGAGCGCCCCGTACCCGCCCGTCTCGGCATGGCCACGGGTGAGCGTGTTGAACACGGTGGTCTTGCCGGCCCCCGCGAGCCCGACGATGGCGATCTGCATGGACTGATTGTGCCCCGGATCGATCAGTAGCCGGCAGCCGGATCCACCACGTTGATCAGGGGCTCACCTGCCGCGTAGCGGCGCAGGTTGTCGCAGAACAGTCCCACCGACCGGTCCAGCACGCGGGTGGACGACCACGACGTGTGCGGCGTCAGGATCACGTTCGGCAGGTCATACAACCCGGACGACGCCGGCAGCGGCTCCTCGCGGAACGTGTCCAGGACCGCGCCGCCGAGCCGTCCCTCGCGCAGCGCCCGCGCCAGGGCGCGCTCGTCGACCAGCTCGCCGCGGGCCACGTTGATGACCCAGGCGCCCGGCTTGAGGTGCGCGATGGCATCGGCCCCGATCAGCCCGTGCGTGTCCGCGGTCAGGGGGGCCGCCAGCACGACGAAGTCAGATTCGGCCAGCAGCTCGGGCAGGCGCTCGGGCGACAGGACGCGGTCGAGCATCAGCGAGCCCAGGAATGGCTCGTCGGCAGCGGCGTCAGGCCCCCCGATGGTCGCGGCGGTGCCGGCCTCGGGACGGCGGCGAGTGGCCATGACCCGACACCCGAACGCCGTGGCCAGGGCGCCCACGGCGCGCCCCATCGAACCCAGGCCAACGATGCCCACGGTGACGTCGCGCAGCTCGCGCGATTCCAGCGGCTGCCACGTTCGCTCCGCCTGGAGCTCGAGCAGCTCAGGCAGGCGCCGCGCGATCGCGAGGATCATGAGCATCACGTACTCGGCGATCGGCCGCGAGAAGACGCCGCGGGCGTTGGTGATCACGAGGCCGCGGGCCCGACTGGCGGGCGTGAGGACGCGCTCCACGCCGGCGGTCGCGGAGTGGACCCAGCGGAGGTCGGGTGCACGCAGCAGGATCCGGTCGAAGGTGTCCGCCGGCAGCCGCCCGCGGAGCATGACCTCGACCTCCTCGAGCGGGCCGTCGGGATGGCCGTCGAAACCGATCGTCACGATCCGCGACCCCGGCGCCGCTGCCCGGATCGCATCCAGGTCGCGAGTGCGGTAGCGGGCGGCAAGGATCGGCGTCAGCGCGATCGCCGCCGGCACCCCGTCCGGTCCCGAGCCGGGGCCGGGTGCCCGCGATGCCGCGTCCGTCACGACTCCCCTCCTCCGCCACTGCCGAGGCCCATCCGTCCGACCCAGGTCTCGGGCGCCTCGATCTCCCCGGGCGTCGGCAGCGTCTCGGGTCCATCCCACAGCCGGCGCAGCGCCGGCGGCCCGGCCAGGCGGTCGATCGCGGCCACGAACGCCTCGCCCTTACGGTACTGCTCCATCTTGAGGTCCATGCCGGTGATCCGCAGCATCGCGCGCTCGAACGGCGTCCGCTGCTCGCGGCGTCCGTGGAACCGCGCCGAGATCTGCTCGACGCCCGGGACGAGATCGCGTCCGACCGCATCCATCACGTGATCGCCGAACCCCTCGAGCAGGCTCATCACCGCCTGGGTCTCGCGGAACAGCCGACGCTGCTCGTCGGACATCAGGCGCTCCATCCAGTGCTGATCGTCCCCCCGTCCCTCACCGCGGAGCGCCGCACCGAGGCTGCGGACCGCACCCCGGCCCAGCGATGACGTGTCGTCGGAGAACATCGACAGCTGCCGCTCCAGGCGATCCGCGAGATAGGGCCGGAGCCAGGGATGCGCCTCGAACTCGAACGCGTGGGTGCTCTCGTGGAGCGCGATCCAGGTCCGAAACGGCCCCAGCGGCACGCCCATGGAAGCCGCGGTCCAGCGGATGTTCTCCTCGACGAACAGCAGCCGGCCCGGGGTGGTCTCGGCGCTGAGCAGCGCGAGGTCGTACTGGCCCAGCACCCGCTGGCCCATGAACCCCAGCAGCAGGCCGAGCTGGCGGGTTGTGATCCACCGGTTGGCGAGCGTGACGGTCGCCTTGGTCAGGCCGCTCCCGGGCGGCAGCATCTGCTCCAGCAGCTGGCCTTCGAGCTTGCCGATCAGGGTGGCGAAGGCGGTCGTGTTGGCGCGGACCCAGGCAGCGCGGTCGACGACGGACACGCGGTCGACCACGCCGGGCAGGTCCGTCTCGAGGTGCGATGCCAGCGCCGGCACGACGCGGGCCATCGCGTCCGCGTAGGCGCCTTCGGTCGCCCGCAGCATGGTGGCATCGAGGGCGCCCGGGGCCCGCCGGAGGCGTCCGATGGCGATGTCCTCGACACGGCCCCAATCGACCAGACCAGCCTGCCGCGCGGTGCGCTCGATCCGACGGCCGGCAACGGTGACCGCGGCCCCCAGCACCGATCCGACCAGGAACCCGACCTGCCACAGCCGCTCCTCGCGGATCGCCCGGGTGCGAGCCGCGTCATGCCGACCGCCTCCGGAGCCCCGATCCCCACCGGCCGGTTGGTCGGTCGAAGGCATCAGCCGGCTCCCTTCAGCCCGGCCGGCGCTTTCGGCGGATCGCCGTCGTGTGGATCGCTGTCCCGCGGATCGCCGCCGCGGTGGGTCCTGAGCTCGACCGACTGCACCTCGGGCCAGGCGTCTCCGAACATTCGGGACGCGATCGATCGAAAGCGATCCACATCGCCCGTCGTCAGCTGGATGTGCGTCGCCGGGGCACCGTAGCGCTCGGCGGGCCGCGAGTGGCCGGCCGCCCCGGGATCCGCCGCGGTGCCCCGGGTCGTCCCCGGTACCTCGAGCCCATTGACCGACAGCAGCTCCGCCAGGGACGACGCCGTGGCGGTCGCCGAGTCCACGATCGCGACTCGGTCTCCGACGGCGTCCGCGAGCACTCCTCGCAGGAGCGGGTAGTGGGTGCAGCCCAGCAGCAGCGTGTCGATCTTGGCTGATGGGGGTCGCGGAAACACGAACTCCCCCGCGCCGTCCCGCTCGCCCAGCAGCGGAGCGAGCCCGTCCGCAACCGCGGCGCGCACCTCCGGACCGCTCAGCAGGCCCGCCTCGACCATGGGCACGAAGCGGGGCGTCGCGTGCTCGTACACCTCGACCGCCGGGTTCTCGTCCTTGATCGCGTTGAAGTAGGCGTGCGAGCGGACGGTCGCCGGTGTGGCGATCACGCCGACCCGGCGGTTGCGCGTGGCGAGGGCAGCCGCCGCCGCACCGGGACGGACGACGCCAAGCACCGGCAGGTCGTACCGGGCCCGAAGGTCGCCGAGCGCGACCGCCGTCGAGGTGTTGCAGGCCACGACCAGCGCCTTGACGGCGCGAGCGGCCAGCTCGTCGAGCGCCTCGGCCGAGAAGCGGCGCACCTCGTCGTCGATCCTCGTCCCGTACGGGGCGCGCGCGTTGTCGCCCAGGTAGATCGTCGACTCATGGGGCAACCGCCGCAGGATCTCGCGCAGGACCGTCAGGCCGCCGACGCCGGAATCGAAGATGCCGATCGGTCGAGGGTCGGACACGTGCCCTGGCTACCGCCGGCCCGCGACGGCCACGCCGGCGCCGATCAGCTCCGACGCAACCCGCATGATGTCCTGGCTGATGGTCGCCGTGGGATCCGCGAGAACGAACGGGATCCCCTCGTTGTTGGTTCGTACCACCAGGGCGCCACCCGAGCTAACGGCGTGCTCCGGCTCGCGCCCCAGCGCCCGGTTGAGGACCTGGGGGTCGAAGCCACCGGTGGAGTCGGCGCGGTTGACCAGGTAGCGGACCTTGGTGGGCGAATAGCCGATCATCCGGAACGCGTCGGCCATGACCATCGTGCTGTGGATGGTGGTGGAATCGTAGGTCACGACCTCGAGGATCGTGTCCGCCGCATCGAGGAACGCGAGGTTGATGTCATTCACGACCGCCGGTGTGTCGACGATCACGACCTCGTACACCCGCCGCAGCAGCGACAGCGTCTTCTCGAGGTCGCGAGCCGTGACCATCTCAGCCATCTCGACCCGCGGCGGGGCGAGCAGGATGTCGATCCCCGACGGGTCTCGCCACAGGACATCCTGGAGGTCCGACTCCTGGATCCGATCCGTGGGAAGGTCGAGCAGCGACGGCGCGTCGATCGGCACCTTGAGCAGGGCCCGCAGGTCGCCGAACTGCAGGCTGCCGTCGATGAGCACCGTCTTCGGGCCCAGCTGACCGGCCGCGACGGCCAGGTTGAACGCGATCGTGGTCTTGCCCACGCCGCCTTTGGGCGCGAACACGGTGATCATCCGCGCGGTGCCCACGTTCTCGGCGATGGACGCCGCCTGGTGGGTCTGCTGCAGGCGGGTCACCAGCTCGTAGCCCGTGAACGGCATCGACAGCACGCCGTCGATCCCCTTGGCGGGGTCGACCGCGACGGGCTGCTGGGGCACCGTCAGCACGATGACCGGCACCCGCGCCGTGGATTCGTGGATCCGCCCGACCAGCGCCAGGCCCTTGACCCGTCCCTGAAGCAGGGCGTCGACCAGGACGACATCGGGGCGCAGCTCGGAGAGCAGGCTCACGACGCGCGAGCCGTCGCTCACCACGTCGAGCAGCTTGATCGTCGACTGCGAGTTCAACAGCCCACGGATGTACTGGGCGACCTGGGGAACGTCCTCGACGACGAGGAGGCGGAGCTGGTCAGGCATCGTCGCGACTCTACCACGCGGTATGACGGGTGGCGCCGCACCCGCTGGTCCCATCCGCGGCCCTGCTCGTGGGGTGCCCGCGCTGGTCAGGGTCGCCGGGCGACCAGGATCGCGCGCTCGGCGCCCGGTGTCAGAGGCGTCAGGTCGTAGTCGCCGGTCAGCGTCTCGACCTCGAGACCCGCGGCCTGGGCAAGCCCCACCAGCTCGTCCGGCCCGGCCAGCCGTAGCCGGTCGACCCGAACCCAGCGGACGGGAGCCTCCCCCGGGCGACCCTCCTCGAACACCGTCGTCAGCCTGACGATGCCCGGGGCCGCCTCGTAGATCGCGCTGCCCGTCTTGGTCACGATCCGGCCGGTCGCGGGATCCTCGCGCACCCACTCGAGCACCAACCGGCCGTCGTAGCGTGCCAGATCCTCAGCGTCGGGCAGCCACGCATCGATCACCGCGACACCGCCGGGTGCGAGGTGCGCGGCGAGCGTCGCGACGGCTGCCGCCTGGTCGGGGCGGGTGGTCATGAGGAACAGCGAGTTGAGCGGGATCGCGGCCAGCCGGAAGGCACCCGCCCCGGCCAGCCGGATCGAGCGAGCATCGCCCTCGATGAGGTGGACCCGGCTCGCAACCGCGGGGCCGGCCGCCTCGGCCGCGGACCGCGCCCGGGCGAGCATGGCGGGCTCCAGGTCCACGCCGGTCACGTCGTGGCCCGCCGCCGCGAGCGGGACGGTGATCCGGCCGCTGCCCGAGGCCAGCTCCAGGATCGGGCCGCCGGTGCGCGCGGCGAGCGCGAGGTACAGGTCGATGTCTCCCGGGTCCTCGGCCAGATCGAGGTCGTACAGACGGGCGAGCGCCTGCGCTGCGGACTCGTGGGTCACGGTCGCGTGCCGCCCGCGCCGCCGCTCTCGAAGCGCACCGGATGTCCCGCCTGCCGCTTGACAGCGAGCGCACAGATGACCTCCAGCGCGACGCGGTTGGCGGCCATGGCCGTCACCTCGGCGTGGTCGTAGGGTGGCGACACCTCGACGACATCCATCCCCGCGATGTCCACCGCCGACGCGATCCGGCGCACGGCACGCAGCAGCTCCCTGGGCAGCAACCCGCCCGGCTCGGGCGTGCCCGTCCCGGGCGCGATGCCCGGGTCGATCACGTCGATGTCCACCGAGAGGTAGATGGCGTCCGGTCCGTCGAGCGCCTCGGCGATCGCATCGTCGATCACGGCTTCGGCACCCCGCTCCTCGATCTCCCGCATGAGGTGCCAGCGGAGCCCCTGCCGCTTCATCCACTCGAAGGTCTCGACCGGCGGCCAGTAGCCACGCAGACCAACCTGCACGAAGTTGCGACCGCTGACCGCGCCCGACTCGATCAGCCGCCGCATCGGCGTCCCGTGCCCGGCGAGCACGCCCCAGTCGTCGTTGGCGGTGTCGGCGTGGGCGTCGAAGTGCACGATCCCGATGCTCGACGGTCGCCGGATCGCCGCCACGGCCGTTGCCGAGGGCCAGGTGATCGAGTGATCGCCGCCAAGCACGATCGGGATGGCGCCGGTCCCGGCGACCTCGTGGACCTTGCGGTAGATGAGCGCATGCGCCCGATCGATCCAGGCCGGGACGATATTCGCGTCGCCCGCATCCACGACGTCGAGGACCTCGAACGGCTCGACGCCCAGCTGGAGCGAATTGATCGACCCCGACGTGTACTGAGCCTCGCGGATGGCCCGCGGTCCGAACCTGGCGCCGGAGCGGTGGCTCACGGCATCGTCGAACGGGGCGCCGACCACCGCGATGTCCGCCCTGCGCGCCCGAAGCTGGGCAAGATCGGGCACCCAGGGCAGCTTCTGGAAGGTCGGCATGCCGACGTAGGTGGGCAGGTCGAAGTCGTCGTATGTCTCGTAGTCGCGGTCCCAGCCGTTGTCGGCCGCGAAATCCACCTCGCCCGGTGGGTGGGGACGCTCAGCCACGATGCTCCTTCGGCGGTGACGGGCATCGTCGCCAGGCGACGGGCGACTCGTCGAACCGCGTGCGCGTGGGCGCCGCCGGTTCGGGGTCTGCCGTCCAGCGGGGCGCGCCGCCGTAAATCGTACCCGCTCCGTGGGGCGTTCGTGCCAGGTCCGGGAGGACCGTCGAGACCGGCAGGCCCCCCTCGCCCAGCTCGCATCGCATCACGGTCCTCTCGCCGCCGCCGCCTTCGTGGTCCGGATAAGCCGAGGTTCCGTCGAAGGGCCGGGGACACGGCCCTTCGACCGGGCGGCCGTCGTTGGTCACGGCGCAGCGACACCGTGCGCGCCGCGGAACTCCTGCCAGGCGGCCTTGACCAGGTCGGGGTCGGACAGCAGATCGATCGCGGTCTGGGCCACCAGCGTCGCCGCCAGGAGCACCGTTTGGTCGGCGCGAGGCCTGGCGGCAGCGTCCCGGAACTCGATCGAGTGGCCGGGGGTGGGCACGTCCGTCATCGCGAGCTCCGGGTGGATGGCGGGCACCACCCACGACACGTTGGCCATGTCGGTCGAGCCCGAGTTCGGGTCCATGCCTTCGTCCGCGACCCCGTACGCCTCTCCGTTCGCGACCCAGCGCCCGGCCAGCGTCCGGTTGTGGTTCATGGTCGATGCGCCGCCCGAGAACTCGATCGCGACCTCGACGTCGGCCGCCTCGGCCGCCGCTTCGCACAGCCGCCGGAAGCGGGCCTTCATGACCTCGTAGTACGCCTGGTCGGCGCTGCGGAGCATGAACCACGCGCGAGTCCGGTCCGGGATGATGTTCGCGGCCGTCCCGCCCTCCTGGATGATCCCGTGCACCCGGCAGTGAGGGGGCAGCTGCTGGCGCCACAGACCGACCGACACGAACAGCGCGATCATCGCGTCGAGCGCGTTCCGGCCCGACCACGGCTCTGTCGATGCATGCGACTGGAGCCCGTTGAACACGACCGAGACGTCCTCCGACGCGAGCGGCGCGATCTCGACGTGGTTCCGGTCGCAGGGGTGGAAGAGCAGCGCCGCATCGACGCCCTCGAACAGGCCGTCCTCGATCATGATCGCCTTGCCGCTGCCGCGCTCCTCGGCGGGCGTGCCCAGGAACACGACCTCCCCCGCCCAGGCGTCGCGCACCGCGGCCAGCCCGATCGCCGCCCCCACCCCCGACGAGGCCATCGTGTTGTGGCCGCAGCCGTGGCCGAGCCCCGGCAGGGCGTCATACTCGGCGAGGACCGCGATCCGGGGTCCGTCCGACCCCAGGCCCCCGGTGAGCCGGCCGCGGACGGCCGTGGCCAGGCTGCCAGCCGGGTGCTCCACCGCGTACCCGTGGCGGGCCACCATCTCCGCCACCCACGTCGCGGCCTGATGCTCCTCGAAGGCCGGCTCGGGGTTCGCGTGGATGCGGTGCGACAGATCGAGGATCTCGTCCCGGGCCGCCTCGATGGCCTCGGCGACGCGGGACTTGAGTTCGGCGAATGGCTCGGCGGGACGGGTTGCGACCAGCGACTCGATCACGGATTCCTCCTAGCGCTCCTCCGAGAGCGTGATCTCGGCGATGACGAAGATGGCCGCAAGGAACAGCACGATCGCGAACTGGAACGCGTCGACGAGGCGAAGGACGACGATCACGGCCACGAACAGGCCGACCCAGCCGCCGCGGCGTGCGGCGCGAAACCAGTCGCCCTGGTAGGCGATGCGCCGGTGCCGGGCGAACACGACGAGCCAGCACAGCGGGATGGCGCTGATGCCGACGGCCAGCCCGATCAGCAGGCTGCCGACATATCCGGCCATCGGGTCCTGATACGGGTCGCGAGTCGTGACCAGCACGGCCACCAGGATCCACGCGACTGCCGCAGCCGCGAGCAGGCCAAGGTTGGCGGCGCGGTCGCGGAGCTCCATCAGCACCTGAGTCTACCCAGCGGGGCGCCGGTCGGAAGGCGCCGTCCCGGATGTCGGGGGTGGGGACGAAGCGGTTGGGTCGGACGCGCTCGGCGGCTCCAGGCTGGCCAGACCGGGCTCGAGGTCCGCGAGCGCCGCGAGCTCCAGGTCAGGGTCCACGCTCGTGTCGCGTTCGCTTCGCGGCAGCGGCGAGTCCCCGGGCAGCGCATGGAGGTACGCGGCCCGCCATCCCGCGCGCCGGGCCCCGGCCACGTCGGCCACCCAGTCGTCGCCTACGTGGAGGATCGCGTCGGGGTCCGGGTCACCGAGCGCGCTCCGTGCCGCCGCGAAGATCGCGGGGTGAGGCTTGACCACGCCCACCCGCTGCGAGACGACGATCGCGGCCAGATGCGGGGACCAGCCGGCCGCGACGGCATAGCGGTCGATGGTCGCGGCCAGCGGCCAGTTGGACAGGATCGCGACCCGGTACCGGGCGGCCAGCCGCTCGATGAGCCTCCCGGTATCCGGCGCTGGCGGCAGGACGTCGACGAACGCCTGCGAATAGACCTCCACGGCCCACCTGATCTCGTCTGACGTGCTGTAGGCGGCGACGTCCGCATCGTCCCATCGGACGTCCGGCGGCGGTGGCGACATCCCCCGCAGCCGGGCGAGGATCCGCGCCAGCCGCTGGCCGAGATCCGCCTCGCGAAACTGCGGCACGTCCTCCCGGAACTGCCGCTCGCGCTCCTCGTCCCAGGCCCGCAGCACCTCATCCCCGCGGAATGGGCCGAGGCGCTCGGCGATCGCACCCGTGGTCGCCTCGACGACCCGCCGCAGCCCGATCGCCGGGACCGGCACCAGGGTGTTGCCGAAGTCCAGGGTCACGGCGACGATCCTGGATCTCGCGGGTGATCCGCCCATCGCCGGGCGACGCGTCATCGGACACCCTCATCCGCCAGCCGGGAGCTCGAGATCTCGACGGCTTCCGGGTTGCGGTCGATCAGCAGCCATCGCCGCCCCGATCGGGCTGCCGCGACGCCCGTCGTCCCGCTCCCGGCATACGGGTCCAGGACGAGGTCGCCAGGCCGGCTGGACGCGGCCACGATGCGCTCCAGCAGCCGCAGCGGCTTCTGTGTCGGGTAGCCGGTGCGCTCGGCCGAGCCCGGGGGCACGATCGTCATCCACCACACGTCGGTCGGCAGCTTGCCGCGAGCCGCCTTGTCCGGCCCGACCAGCCCGGGCGCCATGTATGGGATCCGGTCGACGGCGTCGCGGTCGAACAGCCAGCGATCGCCCTTCGCGTACCACAGGATCGTGTCGTGCTTGCGCGGCCACCGATCGCGAGCGCGCCCACCGTAGTCGTACGCCCACACGATCTCGTTCAGAAACCGCTCGGCACCGAACACCGCGTCGAGCAGCAACCGGACGTGGTGGACGGTGCGCCAGTCGACGTGCAGATAGACCGACCCGTGCGGGGCGAGCACCCGATGGATCTCCTCCAGCCGGCGCTGCAGGGCCTCGAGGTGACGATCCAGCGGCAGGTCGTCGAACCAGGCCACGTCGGACACGACCCGATAGCGGTAGGTCCTGCCTCCGAAGCCGCGGCGAGTGCGGTCACCGTCGCCGGTCCGGATCGCCGACAGCCGCCGCCGAGCCCCGGTCGCGAACGGCGGGTCCGCGTAGGCCAGGTCGACGGCGCCGTCCGGGATCGCGCGCAGCGCATCGAGGTTGTCGGCGTTGACGACCGCACCCGTTTGCTGCCCGGCGACCACGGCCCGGATGGCAGCCCGGTCCGCCCCGCTGAGCACCGGGCCCGACGTGGCGCCCATGCTCAGCGGGCGACGCTCGCCGGGCAGATCTCCCGGAACGCGCACCAGGTGCAGGCGAGATAGTCGGGACGGGGCTCGAACTCCCGCGCCCTGATCCCCCGCGCCGCCGCGCGGATCGACGCGCGGGCCTTGTCGATCCGGCGCCGGTCGACCGGCGTGGTGCCGACCAGGCCCGACTCGAGAAAGTGCAGCGCGACGGCATCGGGCAGCCGGCCGGTCATCGCCTCGTAGCCCATGGCGTAGATCGAGAGCTGGAGCGAGTCCCTGGCCCGCTCCCGCGCCTTGGCCGGGTCACGCACGTCCGAGGACTTGTAGTCGGTGATCACCACCCGCTCGGGCGACAGCTCGAGCATGGGCTCGATGATGTCGGCACCCGATCCCGGCCCGTCCTCCATGACCGGCACCGGATCGTCCGGAGCGCGCGGGACGATGTCGACCCGATCGAACCGGCCCCGGACGCGGTCGCCGTCGAGCAGGAACGAGAACTCGCGCTCGACATAGGCGGGAGCCACCGCACCCGGTGCGAGCTGCTCATCGCGGAAGCGCCGGAGCGCCTCCCGCCCGGCCGCCAGTCTCGCCTCCTCATGCTCTCGCGACAGGAACCCCTCGTTCGACCAGGCGCTCTCGAACGAGGCCCACAGCTGTTCCAGCGTCATCACGTCGCCGCGCGCGTGGCGCTTGTGGAACTCGGCCACTGCCGCGTGCAGCGCGGCCCCGTAGATGATCGAGTGATGCGGTGCCAGCGGCACCCGCAGCAGATGCGCGTACTTGTACTTGAGCGGGCAGGTCAGGTAGTCGTCGATGGCGTAGAACGAGAGCATCAGCGGCTCGTCACCACGACGCGCGCGCGCCGGCGCCGCCGCCTCGGTCCGCTCGAGACCCCGGAGCCGCTCGATCGGGGTCGACGCCCGCGCACCTGCGCCCGCCGCACCGGCCGCGACCGGCAGGTCCAGCGCCTCGAGCACGAACGGTGAGACACGCCGCGCGCGCTGGCCGCCGTAGTCAGCGGCGTGCGACATCACCAGCTCATCCCGTGCACGGGTCATCCCCACGTAGAACAGGCGGCGCTCCTCCTGGAGCTGGTAGTCGCCCTCGGGCAGCGTCTCGTGGACGAGCTCCAGGGGCAGGGCCAGCGGCTCGCGCCGGCCGATCGCCGGGAAGCGCCCCGCCACGAGGCCGGGCAGATACACGATCGGGAACTCGAGGCCCTTGGCCTTGTGGACGGTCATGACGGCAACCGCGTCGACGTCGGGGTCGATGTCCGCGGTGGGCGGATCGTCGCCCGCCCGGATCAGCGTCTGGAGGTGCTGGGCGACGAACACCGCCCGATCGTCGGCCAGCAGCGCCGACTGGGCCCGGATGATGTCGAAGAACCGCGCGATGTTGGACAGGGCCTCCTCGGCCGCGACGGATGCCGTTCCGGCCAGCCGCTTCAGCCAGCCCGTGCCCCGAAGGAACGCGTAGAGGACCTCGCCGGCCGGCCGTTCGTGGGCGAGCGCGATGTACGTCCGCAGGTCCTCGACCAGCCGGTTTGCGGCGGTCCGGGTCTCGGGCGTGACCCGCAGGATCCCCGGCTGTCGCCCGAGCTCCTCCAGCACCTCCCACACGGACCGGTTTCGCCGTCGCGCCATGTTCACGATCGCAACCAGGTCCGCGCCGCCCAGACCGTACAGTTCCGAGGCCGCGAGGGCGTACACATCCACCGACGACGATGGATCGGCGACCGCTCGGAGGAAGGCAAGGAGCAGCCGGACCTCGGGGCGCGCGTAGAGGCCGCTGGTGCCCGAGAACCGCCACGGGATCCCCTCGAGGTTCAGGGACCGGAGGATCGGGTCCGCCGCGGCGTTGGCCCGGACCAGGATGGCGACGTCCCGCGGCCGGACGCCGTCGCGGATCCGGCGGGCGACGTCGGCAGCGATCCAGTCGGCCTCCTCGGCACCGCTGGCGAACGCCTCGTGGCGAACGGCCGGCGCTGCTCCGGCGCGCTCGGCCACCAGCCGCTTGACGATCCCGGCCCGGACCTCGAGCCGGTCAGGATCGTTGTGCCTGACGAGGCGATAGGCGGACTCGAGGATCGGCTCGCGCGAGCGGTAGTTGCGGCGCAGCACGACAACCTTCGCGTGCTGGTACCGCTCGCGGAACTCGAGAATGTTGCTGATCGCCGCGCCGCGGAACTTGTAGATCGACTGATCGTCGTCACCCACCACTGTCACGTTGCGATGCCGCTGGGCGAGCAGGGCGACCAGCTCCGCCTGGGCCCGGTTCGTGTCCTGGAACTCGTCGACCAGGATGTAGCGGAACCGGCGCTGCGCCGTCTCGCGCGCCGCCGGCGACTCCCGCAGCAACCGCAGCGCGAGCGAGACCTGGTCGCCGAAGTCGATGGCCCCGTTGGCCGCAAGCAGCGCCTGGTAGCGCGCGTAGGCGGCGGCGAGCTCCCCCTGCCGGCGGGCTTCCTCCGCCATCGCCGCGCTCCCCGCATCATCGCCGTCCGCGGTCCCTTCCCCGGGCGCGGCCGCTGCCACCCGCTCCGCCTCGACACGCAGTCGCCCCGCGTACGCGAGATACGCCTCCGGTGACACGTCCTCGTCCTTCGCGCGCGAGAACAGCGTCGCCAGCGCATCGAGGAACCGGGTCGGATCGCCCAGCGGACGGTACAGGTCCAGCGGGAACTCGAACAGGTGCTCGCGGAGGAAGACGACGGTCTCGGGCCGCGACAGGACCCGCACGTCCGACGGCAGCCCCACCTCCAGCGCGAACTCCCGGATCAGCCGGTCACCGAAGGCATGGAACGTCGAGATCGCCGTGTCCGTGTAGCCGTACGGGACGAGCTGGTCGACGCGAACCTGCATCTCGTCCGCCGCGTGATCGGTGAACGTGAGGGCCAGGATCTCGGACGGCTTTGCGCGCCGGGTGGCGATGAGCCACGCGATCCGCCGGGTGATCACCTGGGTCTTGCCGGTGCCCGCTCCGGCGACGACCAGCAGCGGCCCATCGCCGTGTGCGACGGCACGACGCTGCTCGGGGTTCAGACCTTGGAGCAGCGATTCGAGGCCCTGGTCGGGCGACCCGTCCGGCTCACCGGGATCGGCCTCGATCCGGTCCCAGACGGGGATCTGGACGAGCGGGTGCGGATCCCGACGCGCGCTCGAACGTCTCACTCGACGGTCCGAGCGTGCCAGCGAGGCTGTGGCGGGCGGGCGATCGGTCGACCGATGCGTCCGGGGGCGTCGAGCGGCGGGCATGCGCCCACCATCCCGCAGGTCCGTGCCAGCTCACATGTCACGGCCCGCACCACGATCAGGTGCGTTGGGCGGATACCGGGCGAGACGCCAACGCGATCTTGACCGCCTCCGCCTCCTCCGCGGACAGCGTGGATTCCGAAGCGCCGCGCGCCACCACCTTGCCGTACACGCGCGTCCCCGATCGGGCGTGCAGGCTGCTGATCACGAACCCGTCACCCCGGGCATCGAGCAGCGCGATGGCGAAGCTCTGGTTGCCGCCGGTGTCCTCGAACGGATTGAAGCGCACCAGCCCGATCCGCTGGTACGCGAGCGGTTGCGCAGCCTCCACGACCGCCGTTCTCGACGCGAGCTCATCGAGATCGTGCGCCACCGAGTACACCTTGTCGAGGTGGGCATCGAGGATGGACTCGAGGCTCCTGCCGTCCGCGCCGCGGGTGATGGACGCCAGGCGTCGGTCGAGACGCGACGCACGTCGCGCGACCAGGGCCAGGGCCACGACGAGGGCGATGCCGACGACGCCGAACACGGCCGCCATGAGACCGATATTCGACGTGACGAACGAGTTGAGATCGCCCAAGGTCTCCTCCGGGTCGGGCCGCTGCGAGTCTAGCAGTCGGCCATGGCCAGCCACTCACCTGCCGGCCACTCTTCTGCGGCCCCCGTGGCCACGGCCACGAGCTCCGCGGCCCGCCGGATGAGCGGGTGAACCAGCGGCGAGGTGTATCCTCTGCCGCCGACGGCGCCGTCAGCCCGCGGCGCCGGCCCGCATGCAGGAGGCCCGATCACGCCATGGCGAAACGTGTCCGCGGCAGCAGCCGGCCCGGCAAGCGCCGGCCGATCGATCGCCGCTCCGCGTCCGCCGGTTCACGTTCGTCAACCTCACCGACCCCCTCGACTCCGTCGACTCCCGCGGTACCGGCAGCCCCCGAGCGCCGCTCGGTCGCGCCCCGGCCCAGCGGCCTGACCGAAGCCGAGGTCGCGCGTGCTGCGGAGATCGAAGCTGCCCTGCTGGCCGATGAGCGGGCCGCAGAGGCGACGCGCCGTCGCTCGCAGCAGCGGATCAGCACGGTCCGCGAGAACGCCGGGGCCCGATCCCTCAAGCCCGAGCAGGAATACGCCTACGTCGCCCGGGACGTCCGGGACATCGTGCGCATCGCGACGCTGCTGCTGGTGGTCCTGTTCAGCCTGTGGATCGCTATCGACGTCGTGAGGGTCGTCAAGATCGTCTGATCCACGGCTATCGGGCGGTCCCTCCGCACCGGCGCGGGCTTACCATCGGCTCATGCCCACCCGGCGCGATCCCGCGGGCGCCCGTCCCGAGTCCCTGTTCCGGCCACCGCCCGAGCGCCAGCCGCTCGCGGCGCGGATGCGGCCCCGAGACCTCGACGAGTTCGTCGGCCAGGCCCACCTGGTCGGTGAGCGCGGGCCCCTGCGCCGCAGCGTCGCCCGCGGACATCTGGGCAGCCTCCTGCTGTGGGGTCCGCCCGGCACCGGCAAGACCTCGCTCGCCCGGCTCCTCGCGAACGCCGTCGGCGCCGAGCTCCGGAGCGTGTCCGCGGTGATGTCCGGAGTCGCCGAGGTCCGGGCCACGATCGCCGCCGCCCAGGAGCTGCTCAGCCTGCACGGCCGGCGCAGCGTCCTGTTCATCGACGAGATCCACCGCTTCAACAAGGCCCAGCAGGACGCGCTGCTGCCCCACGTCGAGGACGGGACGATCACCCTGGTCGGCGCGACCACCGAGAACCCGTACTTCGAGGTGAACTCGGCGCTGCTGTCGCGGATGCGAGTGTGGCGTCTGGAACCCCTGTCCGACGACGACGTCGCGCTCATCGTGCGCCGGGCACTGGCCGACCCCGATCGCGGCCTGGCCGGTCCGCTCGGACCCGTCGGTGGCGTCGCGCTGGCCGAGGACGCGTTCGAGCATCTCGTGGACCTCTCCGGTGGCGATGCCCGCCAGGCGCTCAACGTGCTCGAGGGTGCGGTCGCGCTGGCCGAGGACGAGGAGCATCGGTCGTCCGAGGGCGCGGTCTCCCCCACCCTGGCCGACATCGAGGCTGCCGCCCAGCAGCGGGTTCTCGCGTACGACCGCGCGGGCGACGGCCACTACGACACGGTGTCCGCATTCATCAAGAGCCTGCGCGGCAACGATCCCGATGCCGCGCTGTACTGGCTGGCCGCGATGATCTCCGCCGGCGAGGATCCACGGTTCATCGTCCGCCGCCTGATCATCAGCGCGTCGGAGGACGTGGGCAACGCGGACCCTCGCGCGCTCCAGGTCGCCGTGGCTGCCGCCCAGGCGCTCGACCACGTCGGCCTTCCCGAAGCCCAGTACGCGCTCGCGCAGGCGGCTGTGTTCATCGCCGTGGCGCCCAAGTCCAACCGGACCGGCACCGCGTACGGCGCCGCCATGGACGACGTCATCCGGCACGGCTCGCAGCCGGTGCCGCGGCACCTGCGAAGCGCCACCGGGCGCCAGCGCCACGACACGGGTGACGGCGCCGGCTATCGCTACCCGCACGAATTCGCGGGTGCCGACATCGAGCAACAGTACCTGCCGGACCTGCTGCATGCGCAGGGCCGGCGCTACTACGTCCCTTCGGACCAGGGTGCCGAGCGGCGGATCGCGGAGCTCATGGACGAGCGCCGGTCACGGCGCGCCGGGCGCCCGCAGCGAGTGCCCCAGCCGGGCGGCAACGGGATGTCGGGGATCGGCGAGGGCATGAAAGCTCATAGCGCGGCCCGAAAGCGCCTCGCCGACACGCAGAAGCGCGACGCCGGCGGAGGGTAGGCTGTGGCCGCGATCGGATTGATCGCCAGCCAGACAACAGAGGAGCGCCGCCGTCGCATGGACCCCGTGGTCGAAGGTCTCGTTGAGCAGCTGGCCGACATCGGCCGCAACGCGGTCGGGCGCGGCCTCGTGCTCGCTTCTGGTGGCAACCTGTCGGCGAGGATCCCCGACCGCGCCGCGTTCGTGGTCACGGCTGCGGGGACCTGGCTCGACCGGCTCGTGTCGGCCGACTTCACCGTGATCGATCTCAGCGGGCGCGTCGTGGACGGCAACCCGGTTCCGTCGAGCGAATGGAAGCTCCACCAGCGGACGTATCGCGTCCGGCCCGACGTCAACGCGGTGATCCACCTCCATCCACAGATGGCCGTGGTGCTCGACGCGCTCGGCCACCCGATCCGGCTCCTGACCCTCGACCACGCGTTCTACGTCCGGAAGGTCAACCGGATCCCGTTCCTGCCCAACGGATCGGACGAGCTGGCCGATGCCGCGGCCGAGGCGTCCCGGGACTGCGATGCGATCATCCTGGCCCACCATGGTTGCTCGACACTCGGCGACACGATCGCGATGGCCTACCGGCGGGCGCTCAATCTCGAGGAGGCCGCGCAGAACACGTTCCGCTGCCTCCAGCTCGGCGACACCGAGACGACCTTCCCCCGCGACGCGCGCGCCGACCTCTACCACGCACCGTAGCGCCTGCACCACGCACCGTTGCGTCCTGCGCCGACCGCCGACCGGGCCATGACCATCGGCCCAGCCACGGGGATGACCGGTCGGGCGTACACTCATGAGTGGCCGAACCTCAGGTGACTGAGGACGGGGGACCCGATCCCCACGGGGCGAATCGCGGAGCGTCCGCGAGGGCCGAACCAAGGCCGGCCCAGCCCGACAGCTCACCTCGTAGGCCTCGCCGTGTACGAGCGAGGTCAACGTGGTCGCCATTCGGCAACCCTCCATCACCGGGCCCGGCGGTCTGCGCCGCAACGTGGCTCTCGACTCCGCGCTCGCCGTCGGTGGCGGGGCGACGCTGGCGGTCGTTGGCGGCCTCCTGCCGTCGATCGCGCGCCAGGCAGGGCTCATCCCACTGGGTATCGCCCTGCTGGCAGCCGCCCCCTACCTTGGCAACCTCCTGAGCGCCTTCTCGGGTCGCGTGGGTCCGCAGGGCGTCCGCGGCTTCGCGGGTCTTCGGATGACCGGCGCGCTGCTCCTCGTTGCGGTGGCCCTGGCACCGAACCCGGCCCTGATCGTGCTCGCGGTCGGCCTGTTCTGGCTGGCCTGGGCGTTCGGCGTGCCGTTCCAGACGCGCCTGTGGGGAGCGATGTACCCGGCCGACATCCGGGGCCGCGTGATCGGCACGCTGGGCATGGCCAAGGCGGCCGGCGCCGGTGTCGCCGCGCTGGGCGTCGGCGTCGTCGCCGACAGGCTCGGCGCCCCCATCGCGCTGTCAGCCGCCGGGATGGTCGGGGCCGCGTGCGCGCTGGCGGCCCTCTGGCTTCGGGCCTCCGCCCCGCTGGCCCGTCGCAGCTTCTCGGCCCGCGAGGCGGTCACAGCCCTCGTCTCGCGCCCCGGTCTCAGCCATGTCGTCCTCGCCCAGGCATTCTTCGGCGGTGGTCAGATCGCCGCCGCGCCGCTGTTCGCGCTGGTGTATGTGGACCGCCTCCACTTGTCGCTGGCCGACGTGGGCCTGGTTGCCGTGCTGGCGGCCGTCGCCACCACGTCGTCCTACGTCGCGTGGGGCGCCCTCGTCGATCGCCGGGGCTACACGCTCGGGCTTCGGTCGGGCGCCCTGTTCGGGGTGGTGGGTCTGGCGCTGTACGCGGTCGCGCCCGACGTCCGACTGCTGTGGATGGCGGCGATCGCCAACGGTCTCTCGAACGCCGCGATCGATGTCGGCATCCAGGGCGCACTCGCCGCCCACACGCCAGCTCGAGGACCGGGCGGCCGCGATGGCCGGCTGGAACGGCCTGACCGGCGCTCGGGGCGTCGCGATGCCCCTGATCGCCACCGGCCTCATCCAGGCGCATGTGGTGGATCTCACCACGGCACTGCTCCTGTGCCTCGTGCCCGCCGTCATGGGTCTTGCGATGTACCTCGACCCCCCGCTCCCGAGCGAGCTTGGGAGCCTCAGAACCCGCTCCAGGCCGTCGTGGCTTCGGTGGCCCGGGATTCGGCCGGGCGCGGAGGCGGTGAAGGCGTCGCTGCCGGAGCAGCCGGCGGCCTGACAGGTGATCGGGCCTGCTCGCCAACCCCTGGTACGGGCGGCCCTGTCGCCGTGACGTGCACGTTCGCGGCGGTTCCCCTACCGTCCCACCATCGGGCGTCGGGCGTCACACGACCGGCGCGAGGTTCGCGTCGGGACGAGGGAGGCTCCGTTGCTCGACAGGATCCGCGGCCTGTTCGCGCGCTTTCTGCCGCAGGGCGCGATCCTGCTTGCGGTTCTGACCTTCGCCAGCTACCTGGCGGGTCTGGCGCGCGATCGGATCTTCGCTCAGACCTTCGGGGTGGGCCCCGAGCTCGATGCCTACAACGCGGCGTTCCAGCTACCCGAGCTCGCGCTCGATGTCCTGGTCGCCGCCGGACTGACGGCGCCATTCGTGCCCGTGTTCACGACGCTGCGCCGCGCCGACGCCGAGGCCGCCACGCGGTTCGCCCAGACGGTGCTCACGCTCGCGGTCCTGGTGATGTCCGCCGTGTGCCTGCTGCTGCTCGTGCTGGCACCGGCGACCATTCAGATCATCGCACCCGGGTTCGACGAGGCCAATCAGGCGCGCTACCTGGAGCTGTACCGGATCATGCTCGTGACGCCGGTCCTGTTCGCCGCGTCGATCGCCCTGGGCGAGATGCTGGTGGCCGAGCGACGGTTCCTCACATACGCCCTGGCGCCCATCCTCTACAACGTCGGCATCGCCGGCGGAACGCTGCTGCTCCATGGCCAGCTGGGGATCCGGGCGGCCGCGATCGGCGCCGTGGTCGGCGCCCTGCTCCACCTGGGCATACGAGTACTCGGCATCGCGCGCAGCCCGATGCGCCTCAGGCCGCGGCTCGAGCTGAGGATGCCCGCCCTGCACGAGTTCCTGCGGTTGATGGCGCCCAAGATGGCCAGCCAACCCGTCGAGCCGCTGACGTTTCTGTTCTTCAACAGGGTCGCGAGCACCATGGCGGCAGGCAGCGTCACCGCGCTCAGCTTCGCGCGCAACTTCCAGAGTGTCCCGGTGTCGATGATCGGCATCGCGATCGCCCTCGCCGCGTTCCCCGGCCTGTCGGCATCGTGGGCCGCCGGCGACCTGGGCGGGTTCCGGCGCCAGGTTCGGACCGGCGCCCTGAGCATCACCGCGCTCACTGTGGCGGCTGCGATCGCACTCGCGGTGGTTGGTCCGCTGGCCATCGAGGTCCTGCTGGGCGGCGGAGCGTTCGACGCCGAGGCCGTCCGCCGGACGTCGGTGGTGCTGGCGGCGCTCGCGCTGGCGACGCCGTTCGAGTCCCTCGGTCACCTGCTTGCGCGCGGACTGTATGCGACGCACAACACGCTGTTGCCGGTGCTCGCCTCGCTGGTCGGGCTGGGCGTCACGGCCGGCGTGACCACGGCCCTGGTCGGCTCGCTCGGCATCATCGCCATCGGACTCGGGTTCACCGCCGGAGCCGCCGTCGAGGGCCGGGCTGCAGGGTGCGGCCCTCGTCTCGCGCATGCGCATCGGGCCCGCATGGACGGGCAGGTCGCCGGGACGCGAGCGAGTGTCGGCCACCCGCGGAAGCCGCACCATCGGGTTGACCGAGCCCTACCGCAGTCAGGGGCTTGGTGGGAACGACGGCGATGAACAGGCCGTCACGATCCGGGTAGTGACCTTCGGGCCGCTTCCACGGCAGGTAGTTGTCGCGCATGCTCTGAAGGTTCTCGAAGGTGCCCGGCGGATCGGAGGCCCCCCAGATCGAGGAGATGAGCGGGTACCACGGATCGAGGATGTAGGTGCCTGTGACCTTCGCATCATCGAACACGAGCGGGTCGGCGTCGGCGCGGAAGCCGCTCATCACCCACGTGTGGGCGCCGCGCCAGGCCATGAGCAGCACCGGCGCATGCTCGGTCTCGATCGCTTTCGCGGCGTCAAACAGCGCATCGGCCCGGGTCTGGTACGCGCGGACCTGGTACCCGGGAACCCCGTAGGCGCCGAGCGCAGTCGCAATTGCGGACGGTCCCCAGCCACCGTTGAGGCTGTCGCGGCGACTCTCCCACTCTCGGATGCGCGACGCCAGCTCCTTCTCGAACGCGAGCGTCGTCGGTGCCTTGCCCCAGATGTTGAGCACCATCTGCGTGCCCGCGACCGCGCACCAGGTGTCGTTCGCCTGCTCGCTCACAAAATGCGCAGCCGGGTTCTTGAGCAGATTGACGTCGACCGCGACCCGCTGCGGCATCGGCGTGGCGGGTTGGGCTCGGGGTGGCGGGCGGCGCGGATCCGCCCGCGGCCACCGGGGCGACCCCCGCGGCCGACGCGTCGGTGCCGGAGTGAGCAAGGGGCGCGGGGTGATCAGCACCGTGTCCGCGATCGGGCGGTCGGGGGGCGGGTCGACGAGCAGCATCACTTGAGTGTGAAGCCGCGTCCGGATCCCATCCGGGTTGACGACAGCGACGAACCCGGCGAGCGCCAGCAGCGCAGCGAGGACAGCAACCGCGACGAAGCGCCGGCGAACCCTGCGACGTCGAATGGTGATCATCAGGCCACTCCGGGGAGACGGACTGCCGGAGAAGACGCGCGGCCGGATGCCGGTGCGACGCGCGGGCCCGATGCCTCAGGCTGCCTTGGGACGCCGCCCTCGCCCGCCCGGGAGCTTCCCAATCGACAGGTAGATCGTGTGCCCCCGGATCGCCATGTTGGTGCCCGGCTTGTAGGCGGCGATCGCCTTCTTGACGGCGGCGCGCATGGTCGGGATCTTCTCCGCCGAATCGAGCTCGACGGCAATCAGATCCTCGTCGGACTTGAGCCTGCTCAGCGCCCGCCGGATTTCCTCTTCGCGCTGCAGCGCTGCAAGCTGTCGCGGGGACAGGGCGCGCTCCTTGGGCTTGGGCGCGAGCTCTTCGAACTTTGCTGCGCGGATTCGCATGTTGCTCTCCACTCCTGACACGGGGTGCGGCGGTGGGCGCCGTGAATGATGACACGTAATTGGTCGCTCGAGCCAAACGATCGACCGAAGACCACGGCATCGATTTGCAGCATCCACAGCCTTGCGGAGCTGACGCCTCGTGATTCACCTTGAACCGGCCTTCACTGCACATGAATGCTGAACACCGACCCTTGCCCGATAGGGAACGGTACGGGGGTTCCCCGTCGCGCCCGAGCGCCGTATGCTGTACAGGGAGCTGGCGCGCCCGCGCCGCCGAGGGAGAGGTGTTTGATGACAGAACCCACCGGGGGCGCACCCACACCGCCGCCGCCGCAGGATCCAGGGAGCTGGCAGGCGCCGCCGCCGACCCCGCAGCCTCAGTTCCAGCAGGCGCCCGTCGCCGCGGGCCCCGCCCCCGGCGTGGCGTACTCGGACCTCGTGACCCGCATCATCGCCTACATCATCGATGCCGTTCTGCTGTCGATCGTGTTCTGGGTGGTCGGGATCGCGATCCTCGGCGGCCTGCTCCTGACCGGGGGCGTCGCCGGCGCCATCATCGGGTTCCTCGTCCTGGGGGTCCTGTATTTGGTCGGCAGCGCCATCTACTTCATCTACACGTGGACGACGATGCGGGCTTCGCCCGGGCAGAAGGTCCTGAACCTCGAGACGGTCAACGCTGCCGACGGCGCGACGCTCACTCGAGACCAGGCGATCCGCCGCTGGGCGTTCCTGTTCGGGCCGTCTGCGCTCGGCACTGTCGCCAACTTCGCGCTGGGCGGAACCAGCATCGCGATCCTCGGCACACTGGTGTCGCTCGCAGCGCTCATCTACACGATCTACCTCCTGTACTCGGCGTCACAGAGCCCGAAGCGGCAAGGGTTCCACGACGTCCAGGCTGGGACCGTGGTGATCAAGCGGATGGCCTGACCCATCCCCACCCAGTGCGAGAAACGGGGCCGGTAACACCGGTCCCGTTTTGATTCCTCGATCTCAGGGCTCGAAGTCGAGTCCCCGGACGTGCCGCGGGTGGAACACCGCCAGCGGCCGGCGGTCGAACGCTGCAACACGCCTGACCCCAAGGCGCTCCGCCGTCGCGACCAGCAGCGCATCCACGAGGCGTGGGCGATGCTCGGCTGCGTCGGCCATCAGCATCGCGGCGCGCGCGAGATCGTCCGGCGTGGGCGCAACGAGCCGGATCGACCCGGCCACCAGCGAGTCCACCACGGCCAAGGTGGCTGTGGGCCCCAGCTCGCGCTGGAGCAGCAGGTCGAGCTCGGCGAGCCCGAGCGCGCCCAGCAGCAGCGGCTCGTCCACACGCTCGAACCAGGTCACCGCCGCGCGATGGTTCAGGTCGGCGGCATCGGCCGCGGCGACGACGGCCGACGGATCGAGCAGGATCGCCACCGCCGAGCCTAGCGGCGGATCTCGCGCCGACCGGCCTCGCGCCGCGCGATGGACCGCCCGTCGAGCGACAGCCGGCCGTGCGAGCTGCGACCGATCCCCAGGAACGGGAACTCCGGCGTCGCCTCGTGGCCGTCGAGCCACGCCTCGAGCGCCGCCGAGATGACCGACGTCTTGGTCGTGCGCTGACGGCGAACGTGGCGGTCGAGACGGTCGAGCAGGTCCGCATCGAGCAGGATGGTGGTTCGGACGGTTGCCATATGACGTCATATCTACCACGGTAGACAGATCGTTGTCACGTCCATCACCATCAAGGGGCACCATTCGCGATCCCAGGAGGGCCCCGTGAGCCGATTCGAGCCCAACCTACGAATTCCCGGGCCTACGGCCCTTCCCCCTTCCGTCCGCGAGGCCGGCGGCCGCCAGATGGTCAACCACCGCGGCGACGAGTTCCGGGCCATGCTGCGGCGCGTGGAGGCGGGCATGAAGCCGTACTTCGGAACGGAGCACGAGGTCATCCTGCTCACCTGCGCGGGGACCGGCGCGCTCGAGGCGGCGGTCGTCAACGTGCTCTCGCCCGGCGACCCGGTGCTCTCAGTGTCGATGGGCGCGTTCGGCGACCGGTTCGCCAAGGTGGCCGAGGTCTACGGGGCAGCCGTGACCCGGCTCGAGGTCGAATGGGGCGAGGCGGCCGTCGCGTCGGACGTCCGGGTGGCCGCCGCGGCGATCCCGGGGCTCAGGGCCGTCCTGCTCACCCACAACGAGACCTCCACCGGGGTGACCAACCGGATCGGCGAGCTCGCAGCGGCGATCAGGGAGGTGGCGCCCGACGCGCTGCTCCTGGTCGACGCCATCTCGGCATTGGGCGCCGTGCCGTTCGCGATGGACGAGTGGGGGCTCGACCTCGTGGTCACCGGGTCGCAGAAGGCGTGGATGGCGGCGCCCGGCATGGCCATGGCTGCCGTCGGGCCGAGGGCGTGGGCCGCGGCCGAGAGCGCGCGCATGCCGCGCTTCTACCTCGACCTGAAGCGCCACCGCGACTCGGCTGTGAACGGCGAGACGCCGTGGACCCCAGCTGTCGCCGTGCTGTACCAGATCGATGAGGGCCTGCGACTCATGCAGGCGGAGGGCGATGGCGTGTTCGCCCGCCACGAGGCATGCGCGAACATGGTTCGGGCGGGACTGCGTGCGCTGGGCTTCGCGCTCCTTGCCGGCGACAGCGTCGCCTCCCGGACGGTCACGGCCGCCCGCGTCCCGGAAGGGCTCGACTGGAAGTCGTTCAACGCCGAGGTGAAGGCACGCGGGCTCGTCCTCGCCGGTGGCCAGGGCAAGCTCAAGGGCAAGATCTTCCGGGTCGGTCACCTGGGATCCGTGACCACCGATGACGTGCTGGCCGCGATCGGCGTGCTCGAGGAGGTCGCGATCCTCCAGGGGCTCGAGGTGCAGCCTGGCGTCGCGGTCACGGCGGCGCAGCGGGCGCTCGTCGCCACCCGCACCCGGCAGGCGGTGCCGGCATGAGGATCCTTGTGGTCGAAGCCCTGGCGGCGCAGGGTGTGGAGCTGCTCCAGGCCCACCACGAGGTCGATGTCAAGCTCGGGCTGCCGAAGGAGGAGATCGCCTCGATCCTGCCCGGCTACGACGCCCTGGTCGTGCGCAGCCAGGTCAAGGTCGACGCCGACATGATCGCCGCCGGCACCCGGCTGGTCGTGATCGGGCGTGCGGGCGTCGGCGTGGACAACGTCGATCTCGACGCCGCCACGCGGGCCGGGATCACCGTGGTCAACGCGCCCACCGGAAACACGATCGCGGCCGCCGAGCACACCCTCGCCCTGCTCTACGGTCTGGCCCGGAAGACCGCGGCCGCCGATGCCTCGCTGCGCCGCGGCGAGTGGAAGCGGTCGCAGTTCACGGGCGTCGAGCTGCGGGGCAAGACGCTGGGGATCGTGGGTCTGGGCAAGATCGGCCAGGCGATCGCGGTCCGTGCCCGGGCGATGGAGATGACTGTCCTCGGGTCCGACCCGTTCGTCACCCCCGAGCAGGCGTCCAACCTGGGGGTCGAGCTGGTGTCGTTCGAGGACCTGATCGCCCGTGCTGACGTGATCACCGTCCATGTGCCGATGAGCCGGGCGACTCGCGGGCTCATCGACGCAGCCGCCATCGAGCGCATGAAGCCCGGTGTGATGCTGCTCAACGTGGCCCGTGGCGGGATCCTCGACGAGGCGGCGGTCGCCGAGGCGCTGACCGCCGGCCGGATCGCAGGTGCCGCCATCGACGTGTACCAGAAGGAGCCACCCGTCGATTCGCCGCTGCTGTCCGCGCCCAACACGCTGCTGACCCCGCATCTCGGGGCCTCCACGGCCGAGGCCCAGATCGCGGTCGCGGAGGAGGTCGCCGAGCAGATCCTCGAGGTGCTCGACGGCAGGCCGGCGCGGTACGCGGTCAACGCGCCGCTGCTGACGCCCGAGACGGCGCAGGCGATCGCGCCCTATCTACCCCTGGCCGAGATGCTGGGCCGGTTCCTGGCCCAGCTCACCCGGACGGCCCCCCGGACGCTGACCCTGGAGATCGCCGGTGAGCCGGCAGCCTACGACGCCTCGTCGCTGGTGGCCGCCGCCCTGCGGGGGCTGCTCGAGACGGCCACCACGGACCGGGTGAACCTGGTCAACGCCGCCACCATGGCCAAGGCCCGGGGCATCGCCGTGGTGGAGCGCAAGACGTCCACGCCTGGCACGTTCGCGTCGCTGCTCACGCTGACCGCCGAGGTGGACGGCCGGACCGCCACGGTGGCCGGGACCGTCGCCAACGGCGAGCCCCGTATCGTGCTGCTCGACGAGCACACGATGGATCTCGCGCCCGCGGACTCGATGCTCGTCACCCGCCACCAGGACCGCCCGGGGACCATGGGCCGGATCGGAATGCTGCTGGGTCAGGCAGACGTCAACATCAGCGCGATGACCCTGGCCCGCTCGGCGCCGCGCGAGGACGCGTTCATGGTCCTCGCCCTCGACGACGACGTGCCGCTGGCGGTGATCGCCGCCATCCGCGACGATCCGGCGGTGCTGGACGTATGGACGATCAGGCTGGGCGGTGATCGATGAGCGAAGGCTCGCCCGTCCGGGGCCCCCTCCCGGTGGCGACGCCGCCCATCCCCGACGGTCTCGACGCCACGCTCGTTCTGCTCCGTCACGGAGAGTCCGAGCTCATCCGCGAAGGCCGCTTCCAGGGCCAGGCTGAGACGCCCCTCTCGACGCTTGGCCGGCGTCAGGCGGCGCTGGCGGCGGAGCGCCTCGCCGCGCCCGACGCCCCCCCTCCCCTTCCAGTGCCTCACGGGCACCCGCTCGAGATCGTCCATTCGCCGCTTGCACGCACGGCCCAGACGGCAGCCGCGGTCGGCGCAGCCATCGACGCTGCGGACGGCGCGCCCGCCGGCGCGGTCGAGGTCAGGCCCGAACCGGGGATCCTGGAGATCGGCCAGGGCGAATGGGAAGGCCGCAAGCACGACGAGATCATGCAGCGCTGGTCGGGGGAGATCGCCGCCTGGCGCCGCCGGCCGGCCGAGGCCTGGGCCCCCGGTGGTGAGTCGCTGGCCCAGGTCCAGGCCCGGGTGGCGCCCGCGCTGCGCACCGTTCTCGAGCGGCTGGGCGACGGCCGTCCGCCGGGCAGCCTCGATCGTTCCCAGGTCGGCGGCTACCAGGGGGTCGGCGCGGGGCCCGGCCAGCCGTGGTCGATCCTGGTCGGCCACGACGGCGTGTTCAAGATCGTGCTGCTGACGCTGTTCGGGCTCCCGCTCGACCGGTTCTGGATGTTCACCTTCGCGCTGTGCGGGATCTCGGTGGTCGAGATCCGCGCCGGCCGGGCGGTGCTCCGAGCCCACAACCTCACCGAGCACCTCGCACCCTTGCTCGACGAGGCGGCGATGGCGACGGCCGAGCAGCGCGGGCGCTCCGGAGCGCTGTAGCCGCGGGGTTGGAGGGTCGAAACCGGGTCGAGCCGGTCAGCGGCGCCGACGGCGACGTCCGCGGCGCAGCGCGAGGCGGAGCATCGAGACCCGCAGCCGGCGGGTCGCGTCACGGACCTCACGCAAACGGTCGCCACCCAGACGAAGCTTCGCGTAGTCCGTCTCGACCTTCGCGTCGGCCACGATCTCGAGGTCCGGTCTCGCGACCGGCACCAGCTCGCCCAGCGATGCCGCGTACTCGTACACGGTCTGCGTCGGCCGCGGCGCGAAGCCGAGCCTCGCTGCGATCCGCGACAGCGTCCCCCAGGCCGCGTCCGGGCTGACCTCGCCGCGCGGGCCACGCAGCCAGGCAGCCAGGGCGAGGCCGCCGACGAGCAGTGCGAGCAGGACGGTGATCACGATGTAGGTGGTCCGGTCGGCTGTCAGGCTGGTCGAGGCCTGGCCGCCGCCCGTGCCGTTGTCCTCGGGGAGATTCGGCGGACGAGGCGTGATCACGGGAAGCACGCCGCCGCTGGCGCCCGACCCGGGGGTGGCGCTCGGCACGGGCGGGCCGGTCTGGATCACCGACGGAAGCCCGACCCCACCGCCGGTGGGATCGAACGGGATCCAGCCATAGCCCGGGAAGTAGACCTCGACCCAGGCATGGGCGTCGCGATTGGTCACGGTCTCGACGTTGCCGATCCGGGTTCCGGGCAGGAAGCCCTGGACCAGGCGGGTGGGGATCGGGTTGTCAGGCAACGCGGCCCGAAGCAGGATCGCCATCGTCGACGCATAGTGGAGACAGTAGCCGCGGCGCGAGCTGGCGAAGCACTCCACCGCGCTGGGTGACGAGCAGTCGACGTCACGGACGTCGGTCGTGTAGGTGAAGTTGGCGTTGTTCCGCAGGTAGAGTTCGAACGCCACCGCCAGGTCGTACGGGTTGTCCGTGCGCGCCTGGTCGAGGATCGTGTTGAGCAGCTTGGCTGCCTCCGGGCCGATGGCGTCCGGGGGCACCTGCGTGTAGCGATCGAGGATCTCCTGCGGATAGTCGCGCGACGCGGCCCGGAGACGGTTGGCGCTGATGACGTCCTGGTCGGACAACCGGAGCACCCGGGCTTCGACCGTGTACGGCACCCCGGAGCTGGGCAGGTCGACACCCTCGAACCAGCCAGCATCGCCCGTCAGCAGGACGTCGGTCGCGGTGTTCACCGCGACCGGGGTACCCGGGCTGAGCAGGGACCGGTCCACGAACGTGTCGGGCGTGACCGAGACCTTGACCGGTGTCGTCAGATCGGGGAAGGGTCCTCGGCGGTGCCCGACAGCAATGGCGTCCCGGCGGCGACAGGCACGGTGGTGACGTCCGTCTGCTGCCAGCCGCTGAGCACGAAGGCGTCGTAGGTTGCCGCGCGCCAGTAGATCGGAACCTGGGCTGCCGGAACCGTGGCGGTGAAAGCGACCCCGTCGTCGCTGAACCAGCGATCCACGATCCGCGCGGACGACCCGAAGACCACGCTCCCACCGCTGCGCACGTTGGGACCCGAGGGGAACAGCCGGCTGAGCGTCTCGCCCCACTCGACCAGCTGGGGAGTGAAGCCGCGCCAGGCCGTGGCCAGCGGCGCCGAGGCCGCGCGCTGTGTCAGCGCGAGCGATCCGACCACCGCCAGCACGATGAACACGGCACCGCCGCGCAGGTACAGCCCCGAGATCGCCCCAGGGTCGCCGATCTGGCGCCGGATCCAGGTCGAGCGCTCCTCGAACACGTGCATCTCGATCAGCAGCAGCAGGGACGCGGCGGCGAACAGGACCAGGTACGGCAGCTCGTCCTTGTCCGTCAGCGCCATGTTGGCGAGCAGCACCAGCCCGGTGACGATCACCCCGCCCAGCGGGCGCCGATGCCCGAACACGGAATAGGCTGTGAACTGGGAGGTGGCCCACACCAGGATGCCCAGCACCAGGATGTAGTGCACCTCCTGGCTGGTGAACTGGCGGCCGCGCCAGGCGAGGTCGAGGTAGGCCTGGACGCTACCGCTGGCGGTGATCCGGAAGGCCTCGCCGATCGATGAGCCGGGCGCCTCGGCCCAGCCCGCGATGATCGGGATCAGCAGGGCGGCGAACACCGCGCCCACCAGATGCGTGGTCCAGCGGCCCCAGCCGCTCTTCGCGCCCACGAACGCGACCGCGACGGCCAGGACCGCGCACCACGCGAGGCCGTCGGTCAGCGCGGGGCGGCCGTTGACCCAGGCCGGGTCGTCAAGCGCCGAGGCGACCACCAGGGGGAGCAGGAGCACCAGCCCGAGCGTCAGCCAGCCTTCCTCGGGCCGCAGGGATCGGCGCGTGCTGACGGTCACGCGAGCGCCTCCTCCAGCGGCTGATCGGGTCCGATCATGTACGTCGGCAGCTCGAACTCGGCCAGCGTATAGCGGACCGCGCGCACCCGCTGTCGGCGGGTCTCGGCCGCGGCGGGATCGGTGTCGTCGGCGAAGGCCGACTGGTCGAGGAGCACGACGACACAGCCGATCCCCCGGCTCCGGAGCGTCGCCAGGGGGCGGATGAACGCCGGATCGTCGGTCGCCGTGACCACGATCGCCGTCATCCCCCGTCGCAAGCGGTTGAGACCGGTCAGCAGCGCCTCGGACAGCGGCACCGGCCCGTCGGCCTCGACGGCTGCCAGCAACTGCAGGATCTTGAGCCGTTGCCGCGCGCCCCGGTCGGCCGGCAGGACGGTCAGTCGATGGACGCTGGCGGTCAGCCCGACGGCCCGATTCTCGCCCAGCGCCTTGGCGGCGATCGACGCCGCCGCGCGGACGCCGACCTCGGTGGTCGAGCGATCACCTTCGCCCGTCTCGGCCGCGGCCTCAAGGTCGAGGAACAGCCACGCGTCGGCCGTCTGCTCAAGGTCGAACTCCTTGACCTGGATCTCGCCCAGCCTTGCCGTCGACCGCCAGTGGATCCGGTTCATGGCATCGCCCGGCGCGTAGGGCCGGACCGCGGTGGCGAGCGGCGTCGTCTGCAGGGTCCGCTCGGGCGACGCGTGGGCACCCTCGATGTTCGCCGGCGGCAGGCGCCACAGCGGCAGCGCGTCGATCCGCGGATAGACGACAAGGCTGATCCCCTGCCCCACGGCGGCCGTGGCCTCGAAGAAGCCGAACGGGTCGCCGGTCCGGATCATGAGCGGCTCGATGCGGAAGTGCCCCCGCCGAAGAAGCGGCGCCCGGACCAGCCAGGATCGCTCCTTCCGGCCACCGAGCGACAGGGCCCGGCCCGTCAGACCTCCCGGCAGCGTCGTCGGGTTGTGGACCTCGAGCCAGGGCTTGGGCATCCGACCCGTGTTGCGCAGCGTGTAGGTGACGCGCAGCCGGTCGCCCACGTGGCCGGTGAGCTGCGACACGGCATAGCCGGCCTCGAGGTCCGAGAGGCCGAGCCGGGTCAGCACGTACGAGCCGCCACCCACCAGCAGCCCCACGTAGACCAGGAAGAACAGGAAGGGCAGGCCGGTCGAGAATGCGGCGACGACGAGGACGACGACGAGGACCAGGAGCTGGAGTCGACGCAACAAGGGGGTCGTTTCTCCGTGTGCGGTGGGACGCGGTGGCGTCAGCCGGCCGTCGGGCTCGGCTTGACCTCCCGTGGTCCGCCAGCCCGGGTGACGGCCTCGATGGGGATGGTGTCCAGCAGCTCATGAACGACGTGGGCGGCGCTCACGTCGTGGATCGACGAGCTGGTCTTGATGATCACGCGGTGCGCGAGAGCGGGCTCGGCGAGCGACTTCACGTCGTCCGGGATGACGTAGTCGCGGCCCAGCAGGCCGGCCAGGGCCTGTGAGGCGCGATACATGCTGATCGAGCCGCGCGGGCTGGCGCCCAGGTAGACGTCAGGATGAGTGCGGGTCGACGAAACGAGACGGACGATGTACTCGCTGACGGCTGGGTCGACGTAGACCTCACGCACGCTCGCCTGCATCGCCCGCAGCTCGTCCACCGAGCACACTTCGCTCAGGTCCTCGAGCGGATGGGTGCGCTTCTGCTCGTCGAGGATCACGATCTCGTCGAGGAGCTGTGGGTAGCCGAGGCGGATCCGAAGCATGAACCGGTCGAGCTGCGCCTCGGGGAGCGCGAACGTGCCCTCGTACTCGATCGGGTTCTGGGTCGCGATCACGAGGAACGGGTCGGGCATCGGGTGAGTGATCCCATCGATCGTCGCCTGGCGCTCCTCCATGCACTCGAGCAGCGCGCTCTGCGTCTTGGGCGTAGCGCGGTTGATCTCGTCGGCGAGCACCACCTGGCTCATGATCGGGCCGGGCCGGAACTCGAACTCACGGGTCTTCTGGTTGTAGATCGACAGGCCCGTCACGTCCGACGGCAACAGGTCGGGCGTGAACTGGATCCGCCGGAAGGAGCAGCCCAGGCTGCGCGCGATCGCCTTGGCGAGCATGGTCTTGCCCGTCCCGGGCACGTCCTCGATCAGGAGATGGCCGCGACACAGGAGGGCCACCAGCGCCAGCCGCACCTCCTTGTGCTTGCCGACGATGACGCGCTCGACGTTTGCGAGGACCCTGTCGCCAACCTGCTGGATGTTGCTCATCGAACTCCCGTCGTCATGCGGCCGCCGACCGTGGCGGCTGTCCCGCCCGACGTCGGACGCCGGTTACGGACGCCGGTGACGTCGCACGACGGAGGTTGGGCGCGGCGACGTCGTGCCTCCTGCCGCAGTGTACGACCGGATGCTCGATTGGGTTCTTGACCCTTTCATGACAGAGGCGCGTCCATCCCGCGTCCGGCCCGGACGCACGACGTGCTCCGTGCACCAAGTCAGCCGCGAAACAGCGTCAGCGAACCGACCCACAGGACCATCAGGCAGCCGATCACGCCCATCACACCCAGGAACGGCTCACCGCCGAGGAACGACGCTATGCCGACGAACGCGAACATCGCCGCCAGCACCAGGGCCACGAGCGCCAGCCCGAGCCGTTCCAGCAACGGGCGGGGCCGGTGATCGCCATCGCGCGTGGGGGCCTCGGGCGAAGGGGTCGGCTCGGGCGAAGGGGTCATCAGGGCTGCCCGTAGAGCTGGAAGTATCGCTCGAGCAGGCTGCCGGCGAGCGGCGCCGCGCGGGCCCCGCCCCGGCCGCCCTGCTCGACCAGGACCGCGATCGCGACCTTCGGGTTTTCGACCGGGGCGAAGCCGATGAACCACGAATGTGGCTCGCCGGTGCCGCCAAGCTCGGCTGTCCCGGACTTGCCGGCCGTCGGGACCCCCGGGACCTTGGCACCGGAGGTGAACAGCCGGCCGAGGTCGCCCTCGACCGCCGCCTGCATCGCGGTCTGGATGGATCGCGCATCCGTGACCGAGATCGCCCGTCGCCACACCTGCGGGTCGATCGCACGAGTCCCGGGCCCGTCACCGGTCAGCGCGCTGACCAGGTGTGGCCGCATCAGAACCCCGTCGTTGGCCACCGCGGATGCCACCAGCGCCATCTGCAGCGGCGTCACGAATGTCTGGCCCTGGCCGAATGCGGCCGAGGCGAGCTCGACGTCGTCCTGGAACCCGCCCGGCGCGCTCCCGGTGCCCGAGGTGACCTGGCTGACGGCCGTGGGCAGGTCGAACGGGATCGGCGCCCCGAACCCGAGCAGCGACGCCTGGTCGACCAGGTTCCCGCCCCCGATGGCGAGACCGGTCAGCGCGTACCAGATGTTGCAGCTGACCTCGGTCGCCCCGACCAGATCGAGCGGGGTGCTGCCGGTTTGCGGGTGGTGACCGTCCTTGATCCGGAACCCGTTCACCAGCAACCCGTTCTTCTCGGCGGCGGGCTGCTGCGGGTACCTGGTCCGGGGCGTGATTGCGCCCGTGTTCAGGCCCGCGATCGCGGTCAGGATCTTGAACACCGAGCCCGGCACGTAGCGCCCCAGGGTGGCTCGCGGAAGCAGGGGGTCGGACTTGTCGTTCCGGAGCGCCTCGAACGTGCCGGCAGCGGTCGTCGGGTTGGCGATCGCGGACGCGTCGTAGGTCGGTGTGGAGGCGAGGGCGAGGATCTCCCCGGTCGTCGGATCGAGCATCACCACCGCGCCGCGATCCTTGCCCAGACCGCTGACCGCGGCCCGCTGCAGCCGAAGGTCAAGCGTCAGGCGCAGCCCCAGCGGTGTCTGGGAGCCCTGGCCGAACTTGTCGAGCAGCCCGTCGAACGGGTCCGATCCGGCCAGCCCGAGCAGCTCGGCGTTGTAGGTGCGCTCGAGGCCCGCGGTGCCGAACTGGCGCGATGCGTAGCCGACGACCGGGCTGATCGTGTCGTCGCGGTACTCACGGACGGCCTCGCCGTTGCTGTCGCGCGAGCTGCGCGCCAGCCAGCGCCCGTCGCGGTCGACGATCGGTCCGCGCAATGCACGTCTCGCGACCGCGATCACCGCGGGGTTGTCCGCTGCGCGCGAAAGCCGTTGCGCGTCCACCACCTGCCACCAGGTCGCCCCGAGCGCCAGCACCGCGAACGCCGCGACCAGCGCGAGGCCCGTGCGAAGCACGTTGTCGCCGATCGGCGCGCGGGTCGTGTGGCCCATCATCGGCCGGCACCGGGGAGGACCGCGTCTCCGATCGCCGGCGCGTCCACGCCACCGGCACGTGCCGCTCGCCGGCCGGGACGTCGCAGCCAGCGACGCGCCGGCCGTGGCGGTGGAGGTGGCTCGACGCCGGGGTCCGAGAGGGCAAGCAGGAGCCCGATCACCAGCGCGTTGGCCAGCAGCGAGGAGCCTCCGTACGAGATCAGCGGCAGGGTGATCCCGGTCAACGGTATCAGCTTGAGGTTGCCCGCCGCGATGATGAACGCCTGGACGGCGACCACGAGGGCCAGCCCTGCGGCCAGGATGGCCCGGAAGTCATCGTGGGCCGCGGCGGCGATCCGGAGGCCACGCTCGACCACCACGAGATACAACCCAAGGATGGCCAGCAGGCCGATCAGGCCCAGCTCCTCCCCCAGGGCCGCCAGCGGATAGTCGGTGTGGACCGCCGGAACCGGCAACCGCCCGCCGATCGTCGGCAGCCCCGCTCCGAGACCCACGCCCAGGATCCCGCCGCGGGCGAAGGCATACAGCGCCTGGACGGTCTGGAAGCCCGAACCGAGGGGGTTCCGGAACGGGTCGAGCCAGTTGTCGACGCGTTGCTGGACGTGGCCGAACAGGTTGTACAGCACCCACGAGCCGACGACGAACAGGATCACGCCACCGACGACGTACGAGGGCCGGCCCGTGGCGACGTAGAGCAGGGCCAGGAACACCGCGAAGAACAGCAGGGCAGCGCCCAGGTCACGCTGGACGACAACGATGCCGAGGGCGATGGCCCACATCGCGACCATCGGCGCGAGATACGGGATGGGCGGCAGCCGCAGCGGTCCGATCCGGGTGCTCTCGTCGGCCAGCAGCGACCGATTCTCGGACAGATAGCCCGCGAGGAACACCACCAGGATCACCTTGAGCAGCTCGGACGGCTGTCCGGAGAGCGGGCCGATCGAGAGCGTCAGGCGAGCGCCGTTGACGTCGCTGCCGAACACGAACGTCAGCAGCAGGAGCGCGATACCGGCGGCCGCCCAGGTGTACTTGTAGGTGCGCAGCCAGGCGTCCGAGCGGACCGCCACGGCGAGCACCGCGATCACCGCGAGCGCGATCAGGAGCCAGGCCAGCTGGAGCTGGCCAAGACCCAGGACCGCGTCGCCGAACGACTGGCTGACCAGGCTCTGCGGCAGCCGCTGCATGAGGAGCAGCCCCAGCCCGCCCAGCATGCCCACCGCCGGCATCAGCACCTGGTCGATGCGCCGGCCGGCCAGCACGAAGGCGGCGTGGACCGCGAACAGCGCTCCGATGTAGATGGCGAGCGCGCGCGGGTCGGGCGGGAGGAGATCGAGGGTGCCCACGGTCTTGTCCGCCGCCAGGGCCGCCTGATAGCGAAGGGTGGCTCCCAGCGACGCCGCGCCGACGACGAGCGTGACCGATACCAGCACCAGCAGCTGCAGCTCGGTCCGGCGCGTGCGAGGCCGGATCCTCCACCACCGTCCCGACATGGGCCGTGCCTGCGCGATCACGCTCACGGATGGACCCTCATCCGCGGCCCCGGTCGAGCCGGAAGCGAACCTCGCCCACCTGCAGCTCGTCGCCGAACCCAAGCGGTGCCACCTGCTCGACGGGAACGCCGTTCACAAACGTGCCGTTGGTGCTGGCGAGGTCCTCGACGTACCAGGCGCGCCCCCGAAACGTGAGGACGGCGTGCTCGGACGATGCGAACGGGTCGTCGACGACGATCGCATTGTTCACGTCCCGCCCCAGGCTGGTGACCGCGTCGAGCGGGAAGGTGGAGCCGGGCGGCGGCTCGGCATGCGGCGAGGCGATGACTACCAGCCGTCCGAGCTCCACGGGGCCACGCGCAGCGACTCGGAGGTCGCGCAGGAGAACGCGCGCGACCGCGAACAGGAACAGGTACAGCAGCACCAGGAACAGGATCCGGACCAGCCACAACGTCAGGACGAACCCGTCCACGGTCAGTCCGGCAGCGACTCGACGACCAGCACGGTGTCGCCCAGCAGGATCCGGTCGCCGACGCCCAGCGCGATCTCGTCCACCTGGACGCCGTTCACGCGACTGCCGTTGGTGCTCGCAAGATCCGTATACACCAGCGCTCCTTGCCTGGCCTGGACGCGGCCATGATGACGCGACACGCGTGGATCGGACAGAACGAGCACATTGTCGCGGGCACGGCCCAGGGTCAGCGGACGGCCATCGACCTCGATGGCGGTCTCGCGCCCGTCCGGCGCGAGCACCCGGACGACCGCACGGGCCGCCTCCGGGAACGGACGTCTGAACACGAGCGTCTGGGTGCCGTCGCCGCGGATGCCACCGGGCGCAGGGTCGTAGGCGTCAGGTTCGTCGGGCCGGTCCGCGACATCGGACGGGGCCGATGGCCCAGACGGCGCCGGGACGTGGGCCGCCGCCCCCGTGTCGGGCGTCCACGTTCCGGGGACCGCGTCGGCGGCGGGCGCCGTGATCCTTGATGGCCCGGTCGGGGCGACCCGGGACACGGGAGGGGCCGCAGCCGCGTGGCTGACCGGCTCCACAGGGCTGGCCGCACCAGCTGCGGACGAACCGCCCAGCCCGGACGATCGCCTGGCGACGGCCTGCCGGTCGACCGAGGGGATCGCGCCGGTCGCGGCCAGATCCTCGCCCGTGTCGACCTCCACCCGGCCGCGCTGGAGCGACGGGTCCGCCAGCAGCGCGACGCTCGGGCGGCCGGGCAGGTGGTACGCATGCGCCCGTGCGAACGCGAGGGCGGCGTCGGCCAGCTGGGCGGCCAGCGCCTGGGCCGCCGACCGGTCGGGCGCAACATCCTCCATATCGACGGGGTGAAGCCTGACGCGGTAGCGCGCCGGAACCGTCGTCTGGGCGCCATGCCCGACCCTCGCCCGTTCCATCGCACGCTCGACGCGACGTTCGAGCTGCACCCCCTGGACGCGCGTCCGAAACAGCCGGGTCGTGGAGCGCTCGAAGACCTGCTCCAGGAACTGCTCGATATCCGCGATGGAAGCCATGGCGGAGCGAACCGTATCAGACAGCCGGACGAGGGCGGTCGGAGGACCAACGGCGCCCGGCGCGGGTACCACGGTGTGAGGGGGCGATCGCAAGGCGTGGGTATACTCTGGGCCCTGCCCGGCAGCGACGTCCGGGCGACTTGTCCTGCGTCCCCCCGGGGGTCCGATGACGGAGATCCTCACCGAGTCATTCTGCGAGCGGTGCGGCACCCGATACACCTTCGAATCGAGTGCGCCGCGGCGATCGCGCCTTGGCCGAATGCGGACGTTCTCGAAGGGTGTCCGCAACTTCGTCATGTCCGACGAGGCGTCGTTCTCCGAGGCGATGGCCGAGGCCCGGAGCGAGCAGGAGCTCAGCGCGACCACGCGGCAGCTCGACGCGTTCCACCAGACGTTCAACTTCTGCCTGACCTGCCGCCAGTACACCTGCGCCACGTGCTGGAATGCGTCGGAGGGAAGGTGTCTGACGTGCGCGCCGATCCCGGGGATGGAGGACGCGGCGGCCGCTCCGGCGGTGGCGGGTGCGCCCTCGGTCGACGGCAACGGCCACTCCCACGTCGGCGTCGACGACACCTGGCCCGAGGCTGACCTGGCCCGGATCGCCGAGGTGCTCGGGGAGCCCGCATCGCCGTTCGAGCCAGGCAGCGAGGACCAGGCACGCTTCGAGCTGCCGCTCGACGGCCCATTGGCCGACTCGGGTACCCACGAAACGACCGGTGCCGAAGGGCCGGTGGGCGGAGAGGTGGCGGCCTCGCCGGCCGGGGACCTGTCTACCCTGCCGCCCGGGTCCGCCGGCGAGGGCATTGCCGGGCTGCCGGCACCGCTGGCGGATCTCACAGCCTCGCCCGAGCCGATCGCTTCGCCAACCTCGGACGTCGACGCGACGGAATGGTCCGCGGCTGCGGCGGCCGCTGCCGCGGAACCCGTCGACAGCCACCTGATCGGCGTCGAGCCGGGTCAGAGCCTCGAGGATGCCGTCGCCGCCTACGAGACCAGGCTTGCGGCAGAAGAGGAGGCCGAGCAAGCTGTGGTCGGCCAGGCCGGGGCACCCGCTGCGGCCGGGTCGGTCACGGGCGCCGTCCCCGAGGCGGACATCGGGCAGGCCGCTGGGTTCCCGCAGGAGGCCGAGGCGTCACGGGAGGCCGAGGTGCCAGCGCCCCAACCGGCTGCGGCCCGGCCCGACGTTGCCGACGCCGCAGCAATGGCCGAGGCCGCCGGCACCGAGCCCGACCGGGTGGAGCTTCCACCGGCCGCGGCGCCGGCCGAGGCTGCACCTGCCGCTGCGACACCGCCAACTGCCGCACCCGACGACGTCATCGAGCAGCCCACCTGGCCCGTGCGCCCGCTGGTTCAACCGGCGACCACCGATCGCGTCCCGGCCGCAGAGGGCGTCCCGCCCGCGCCGGCGCCTGCACCCTGGCTGCGGGTGGCGCCCGATGACGGCGGCGCGGCGCCCAGCCCGCAGTGGCCTGCAGCGCCCGCCTGGCGCGCCAGCGCGGACCGGGAGTACCCGACCACCCTTGCGGGACGACCGCTCCTCCCGCGCGACGACGCCTCCGCGCTATGGGCGGCGTCAGCGCGTGAGGTCCTCGGCCCGGCGCCCGCGAGCGGGCCGGTCGCACCCGCCACGCCGTCGCCGCAGCCGTGCGTGCAATGTGGCCTGTCGCTGTCGGCGAACGCGAGGTTCTGCCGGCGCTGCGGCACCCGCCAGGGCTGACGCCGCGGCGCGTCGCACCGCGGCCGACCTCAGCGGCCTCGAACCTGCTCCGTCTGCGAGCCCGGCTCGGCCAGCACCCTGACCCGCGTCCAGCACGCCCCCAGCAGCAGCACGTTGAAGCTGATCGAGAGCCAGCCAAGGACTGCGAACACGGCGACGAACGCGCCGAACAGCGCCGCCGTCCCGGCCAGCCGGGGTGCCAGGAAGGTGAACACCTGAGCGAACGCCGCGAGCACCAACCCGACCGCGGCGGCCGGTGTCATCAACGCCCGCATCGGAACCCGCCGGGCAGGCACGAACCGGTAGACGACGATCGTGCCGACCACGAACACCACGAACGACGTGAGCGGCGACACGATCTGGAGCGCGCCGCGGACGATCCCCCCGACCGCGACTCCCGCGGGCGCCAGATCGAGCAGCCACGAGAGCACCGAGCCTCCGATGAGTGCCGCGACCGGCGTCGCGACCAGCAGCCCCGACACGAGCAGCCCGCGAACGGTCTGCTCGATGAGGTTGCGCCTGGGGACCGACCGGAAGATCCGCGAGATCGCCGTGTCCAGGGCCGCATAGAACCGGCTCGACCCCCAGGCCAGGCCGACGAGCGCAACGATCCCGGTCGGAACCGCGCCCGCCGAGACCTGCTCGAGCGCCGTGCGAGACACGTCCGCCAGCGGCGGGACGGCCTGGGCGATCGCGTTCACGATCTCGTCGCGCACCGTCGGGTCGCCGATGACCCAGGCGGCCACGGAGAGGACAAGCAGGAGACCGGACAGCAGGGCGAGCAGGGCGCTGTAGGCGAGCCCGCCGGCAACCAGACCGCCGCCCGCCGCATCGAACTCGGCAAGGACGGAGCGCAGCGTCCGGACCGCCGGGGCTCCCCCCACCTGCCGCACGAGCTGCTCCGCAAGCACTCGAACCCGGTCGATCCGGCCGGTCCCGTCGGATTCGCTCATGCGGTCAGCGGCTCAGGTCCTCGAACAACCCTGGCTGGACGTCGTCGGCACGCACCCGACGAGGCCCGGCGACCAGGGCCCTGACCTCCCCCCGACGAACGAACCGCCGGCCGCCGAGCTTGATGCTCGACAGTCGCCCCGTCCGGGCCCAGCTGCCGATCGTGGACGGGCGGAACCGGATATTGCTTGCGGCCAGGATCTCGGATGCTTCCGCGAGCGTGATCCAGTCGGCGGCTGCGGGCACGGCGTCAGTCCTCCCGGCCGCTGCTCGACGTGTTCGACGATCGACCCGCACCCTCGCCGTTCGACGATCGACCCGCACCCTCGCCGTTCGACGCGGCTGCGCCGCCCTCACCCGTTGAGCCCGTGGAGCCGTCGCCCGATCCGTCGCCCTTCCGTGTGCTCGAGGATCCGCTCGCGGCCTTCGTGCCACTCGAGGAGCTGCCCCGGTCCTTCTTCGCCCAACCCGAACCCTTGAAGTGGATCGCCGGTGCCGCGAACTGCTTGCGCATCGTCCCCTCCCTGCCGCACGAGGGACAGAAGTGCGGCCCGGGGTCATTGATCCCGTGGAGGATGTCCGATCGGTGGTCGCAGGCGGTGCACATGTAGTCGTAGATGGGCATGTCGATGGTGGGTCCGTGGATCCGATCAACCGCGCAGCAGCCGCATGCCGCACTTGGGGCAGTAGAACGCGCGCTCGTGACCTGACGCAAAGCCACAATGCGCGCAGACCAGGCCGCCGCGCCCGGCTGCGGGCACCGGGCGGTCGACGGCGGTCAGACCGAGGGCGAACTGGCTGGCCAGGATGTTGGTCAGGATCCCGCCCAGGATGCGCTGCGCGATGCGGTCCGTGTCGCCGCGCACGCCTCGACCGCCCCAGCCGACCACCCCGCGCACGATCATGTCGCCGGTCGCCTCGTCCCAGTGCGACGCCAGGCCACCGATGATCGCGTTGTACTCGGGGTATCCGGAGGTGTCCGTCTCGCCGTCGAGCAGGGCACCGGCAAAGGTGTCGAACGCAAGGTCGATCGCATCGATCGACTCCAGGACCACCAGCGCGTGGCGCGTGATCGGGCTCAGCTGGTGGTGGGCGTTGAGCCACTGCATCGCCTCCGATGGTCGAGCGATCTGGGGCACCGCCTGGCTGTACTCGAGCGGCAGCGGCTCCACGACCTCCACGTCGCCCTGCGCGATGCCGGCGAGCATCGAAGGCAGCTCGGCCATCGCGTTCGGTCCCGCCTGCATGCGGACACCCTCGGTGCTCTTGCCGCCGTAGTAGAGCTTGAGCTGATAGTCCTGGGCAACGACCTCCTCGGGCAGGGCGATCGTCGCTTTCGGCTTCGCTGGCTGGGCGGACTTCTCGGGCTCGCCGCCGCGGCGCTTCAGAAAATCGAGGGGCACAGGGTCCTCCGGGGCACGGCCAACTCGCTGGCCGTCATGATCGTAGCAGCGAGCGCGACAGGGGTCACCGACCGCCCTCAGCGATCCAGGCGCGCACGGAGCCGGTCGGCCTGGTCCGCGAGCTCGGCCTCGCGTGCCCGGGCGCCCTCGACGATGGCCGCGGGGGCCTTCGAGACGAACGCCTCGTTGGCCAGCCTGGCACGCGCCGCATCGAGCAGTCGCAGGGCGTCCCCGAGCTCCTTCTCGAGCCGTGCCCGGTCCGCCTCGGCTGCGGCCGGATCCTCTCCCGCCAGGCCGATGACCGCTTCCGCCGGACCCGCCACGACAGCCAGGCCCTGTTGGGCGCCGTCGCGAAGCTCCTCCCGCGTCAGGCGCCGGCGCAGCGGGCGGGCCCGCGTCAGCCGTTCGAGCGCCGGGCGCAGCGCCTCGAGCGTGTGGCCCAGCTCAGGCTCCACGTACACGTCGAGCGGCAGGTATGCTGCCGGCTCGAGCTTTGCGTCCGCCCGCGCGTTGCGGATAGCCCGAACGAGCTCCACGAGCGCCCCCACCTGCGACTCGACCTCCTCGTCGCGCTCGCCGGCACCGGGCCAGCGCGCGACGATCAGCAGATCCGGGTCCGTGGCCCGATGCGGCAGGGCCTGCCACAGCCGCTCGGTCACGAACGGCATCACCGGATGCAGCAGCCGAAGGTAGGTGTCCAGCGCTTCGACCAGCGCCCACCACGTCGCCTCGCGCTCGGCATCGGTGCGTCGATCGTCCGCCAGGCGAACCTTGGCGAGCTCCAGACCCCAGTCGCAGTACTCGTTCCAGATGGCCTCGTACAGGAGACGGGTCACCTCCCCGAGGTTGAAATCGGCCATGGCCCGGTCCACCGCCGCCACCGTCGCCGCCGCCCTCGAGAGCACCCAGCGGTCGGCTGGGCCCAGGTGCGTCTGGTCGGGCAGGCGGCGCTCGGACGTTGCCGGGATGCTCGCGGGTCGTGCTCCGAGCACGAACCGGGTCGCGTTCCACAGCTTGTTGCCGAAGTTGCGGGCGTTCTCGACCTTGGCCGTCCCGAGCCGCTGGTCGTTGCCGGGCGTCGTGCCGTGGACCACGGCGAACCGCAGCGCGTCGGCACCCATCTCCTCGATCATCCCGAGCGGGTCGACGACATTGCCCTTGGTCTTCGACATCTTCGCGCCGTTCGGGTCCCGGATCAGGCCCGACAGGTAGACGGTGTGGAACGGGATGTCCTCGGCAAGCTCGAGGCCCAGCATCATCATCCGGGCCACCCAGAAGAACAGGATGTCGTAGCCCGTCTCCATGACCGAGCCCGGGTAGTAGCGAACGAGGTCGTCGGTGGCCTCGGGCCAGCCGAGGGTCGAGAACGGCCACAGCCCGGAGCTGAACCAGGTGTCGAAGATGTCCGGGTCCTGGACGAGGACGGCGGCCGGGCGGGCGCACACGTCGCAGGCCGCCGGGCCGTCGGGATCGGCGCTGACCGTGACGTGGCCGTCGGGGCAGTACCAGGCAGGGATCCGGTGGCCCCACCACAGCTGGCGGGACACGTTCCAGTCGCGGATGTTGGTCATCCAGTGCTCCCAGACCTTCTCCATCCGGTCGGGCAGGAACCGGGTCCGCCCCGAGCGGGTCGCCTCGAGCGCGGCCTCCGCCAGCGGACCGGTGCGCACGAACCACTGGGTCTTGAGCCGCGGCTCCACCACGTCGTTGCTGCGCTGGCAGCGACCGATCACCATCTCGTGCGGCTGTTCGCCCTCGAGGTCGCCCGCTGCCGCCAGGTCGGCGAGGATCCGCCTCCTGGCCTCGTAACGATCGAGGCCGTCGTAGGCGGTGCCCGTGTTCGCCACCCGGGCGAGATCGTCGAGGATCGTGGGCATGGCCAGGCCGTGCCGCCGTCCCGTCTCATGATCGTCGTGGTCATGGGCCGGCGTGATCTTCACCGCGCCCGTGCCGAACGCAGGGTCCACCACCGGGTCCTCGATGATCCGCACGTTGCGGTCCACGAACGGGATCCGCACCTGACGTCCGACGAGCGCCCGGTACCGTTCGTCACCCGGATGGACGGCGACCGCCGTGTCGCCCAGGATCGTCTCGGGTCGGGTCGTCGCGACGGTCATGGTCGCGTCGGGGTCGGGCCGGCCGCTCGCCTCGTCAACGAGGTGGTAGCGCACCCGCCAGATCGCACCCGTCTCTGGGGTTGGGATGACCTCGAGATCGCTGACGCTGGTCCGGCAGCCCGGACACCAGTTGATGAGCGCCTCGGTCCGGTAGGCCAGCCCCCGCCGGTAGAGCCGGAGGAAGGCCTCGCGAACGGCCCGGGCGGAAACCTCGTCCATCGTGAACCGCAGCCGGCCCCAGTCGCAGCTGCCCCCCAGCCGGCGCTGCTGGGTCAGGATCGTCGTGCGAGTCTCCTCCACGAACCCGCGCATCCGCTGCAGGTAGCGCTCGCGACCCAGCGTGGCGCGGCTCTCGCCCTCCGCGGCCAGGATCCCGTCGAGCACGAACTGGGCGGCGATGCTGGCGTGGTCGAGCCCGGGCAGGAACAGCGCCGGGTGGCCCAGCATCCGCGCGTGGCGGATCATCAGGTCCTCGACGGTGGTCCGTTGCGCGTGGCCGAGATGGAGGCTTCCGGTGACGTTGGGCGGCGGCTGGATGATCACGAACGGCTCGAGCTCGGGATCCGCCGTCGACCCGGAGCCGTCGGGCGCGAACACGTCCGCGGCCAGCCAGCGCTCGTAGATGTCGCGCTCGAACTCGGCCGGCACGAATGCCTTGGCGAGCGTCTGGGGCGTCGGCTGGGTCATCTCGGTCATGCTCCGGTAGAGATCGAAAACCCCGCTCGTCCAGCGGACGAACAGGGTCGTGGTACCACCTGCTGGTTCTGCGACCGGGGCTCGCGGGTCATCGCCGCGGACCTGTTTCCGGTCACGCTCTCGGCGCGCTATCGGGCGCCAGGCGCACGGCTCGCGAGCGACCTTCGGTCCGCCGAACCCGCGCGGCTCGCACCGTCCCGCGCTCGCTTGGGGCCGTCCCCCGGACCTACTCCTCTCGGTCTCCGCCGTGAGGGCCGGAGTTTAGCACGGGGTCCGCGGCAATCCGGGCGCCGGGACGGTCGTGACCGCGCCGTAGATCGAACCCAGGAAGCGGCTCGGCGCCCGGTGCAGCAGCGCCGGCTCCGACAGCCCGGCCTCCGCGGCCAGTCCCTGCCAGCTGGCGAACGAGATCGGATGCGGGACGTACGGATTGCCGTGCTCCGAGTCGTACTCCACGAGGACCAGGCGGCCGCCCGGGACGAGCCTCGTGCGGATGGCAGCGAGCAGAGGCGCCAGGTCCGCGACGAAATGGAGGCTGTTGGCGGCCAGCACGCCGTCGAACAGTCCCGAGGGGAGCTCGGCGGTGAAGTCCGCGGTCAGGGTATGCACGGGGGTGCCGGGGTATCGAGCTGCGACGCGCTCGGCCAGGTCGGCCAGCGCCCAGCGATCGCGATCCAGGGCGAGGATATGGCCCCCGCTCCCCAGGATGTCGGCCAGCGCGAGCGTGAACTCGCCGTCACCCGCTCCCAGCTCCAGCCAGCGTGGACCCGCCCCGGCCACGCCGCCGCGGATCAGCGCGAGATGGTCGGCGTGCTGCACCCGGCCGCCTACGCCCCGGGCGACCGGTCCGTCGTGTCTCGGTGGGTCGCTGCCGAGAGCTGGTCCAGCTCGCGGTTCGCGGCACGCAGCCAGTCGATCGCTCCGGCCAGAAGCGGCACGGCCCCGACGATGACGAACCATGGGCCGAAGGCGCCGGCCAGCACGACCACCGCCAGCCCGAACCCGACGGCGAGGGGCGCGGCGCTGCGGGTGGGCACGGGGGCGGACTCGTCGCCGAACGGCCCGTCCGGACCGGTGTCGGTCTCGGCGTCGCCATCCGACGCGCCGCCGGCAGCGTGGGGTGCCGCCCGCCGCTGGCCGCCCCGCAGGACCAGGAAGGCAACCCCCGTCGCCACCCCGAAGCCCAGCAGGAGCACCGTCCCGGCGTTCTCGTAGCTCAGGAACCAGTAGATCAGACCGGCAGCCAGCGCGAACAGCGACAGGCGGCCGAAGAACCGGACCTCCTCGGGCATCAGCTGCCGCCCGCCTCGTGCCGCTCGGCCTCGCGCCGCTCCGCCTCGGCCGCGATCCGGGCGTCGAACACCGGCCGCAGCGACCGGATCGGCGGCAACCGGTCGAAGTTGTGGTGCGGCGGCGGCGACGTGGTCGCCCACTCCAGCGAGTTCCCGCCCCACGGGTCGGACGGGGCGTCGGCCGGGCGCCGGAGCGCGCGGTACACGGCCAGCAGGAACGGGAGCATGCCCGCGGCCAGCACCAGGGCACCGACCGTGGACACCATGTTGAGCGCCTCCCAACCGGTGGAGGCGGGGTAGTCGGCGATCCGCCGCGGCATCCCCTCGGCGCCCAGGATGTACTGCGGGATGAACGTGAGCGCGAACCCGATCACCCAGGCAGCCACGTGGATGCGGCCCAGGCGCTCGTCCAGCGTCCGGCCGGTCATCTTGGGGAACCAGAAGTAGACGCCGGCGAAGCCCGCGAACATCGTGCCGCCGATCAGCACGTTGTGCAGGTGGGCGACCACGAAGTAGGTGTCCTGGGCCTGGAAGTCGATCGGCGGCGACGCGAGCATGACGCCCGTGATCCCGCCGGTGGTGAACACGTACAGCAGGCCCAGGCACCACAGCATCGGCACCGTGAACCGGAGGCTGCCCCGCCACATCGTTGCCGTCCAGTTGAAGATCTTGATCCCGGTCGGGACCGCGATCAGGAGCGACATGATCGAGAAGAACGGCAGGTCCACCTCACCGGTGGTGAACATGTGGTGGGCCCAGACCCCCATCGACAGCCCGGCGATCGCGATCGTGGCGAACACCAGGGCCCGGTACCCGAACAGGGGCTTGCTCGAGAACACGGGGATGACCTCGCTCACGATGCCGAAGTAGGGCAGGATCAGGATGTAGACCTCGGGATGGCCGAAGAACCAGAACAGGTGCTGCCACAGCACGGGATCGCCGCCCTGGCTCGGATCGAAGAAGCCACCGCCGAAATGGCGATCGATGAACAGCATCGCGAGGTCGGCAGTGACCGACGGGAACGCGAACAGGATGAGCACCGCGGTGACCAGGATGGTCCACGTGAACATCGGCATCCGGAACATCCGCATCCCGGGCGCGCGACGGGTGTAGATCGTCACCAGGAAGTTGAGCGCGCCGAGGATCCCCGACACCCCGACCAGGGCGACGCCGGCGATCCACAGGTCCATGCCGACGTTGGGAGAGTAGGTGGGTCCGGACAGCGGTGCGTACCCGGTCCAGCCGGCGGCCGCGGCGCCGCCCGTGGTCAGGAAGCCCGACATCACGATCAGGCCGCCGAACAGGAACAGCCAGAACGACAGGGCGTTGAGCCGCGGGAACGCCATGTCGGCCGCGCCGATCTGGAGGGGCGTGATCGCGTTCGCGAAGCCGATGGCGAGCGGTCCGGCGAAGAACAGCAGCATCAGGGTGCCGTGGACGGTGAACAGCTGGTCGTACGTCGAGGCGCTCACGAGCTGCTGGCCGGGCTGCGCCAGCTCGAGCCGGATGATCTCGGCGATAGCCCCACCGATCAGCGCGAACCCGAAGGCCGAGGTGATGTACAGGATCCCGATCCGCTTGTGATCGGTCGTGGTCAACCAGTCCAGCAGGCCGACCCTCGGCGCGGCAACGGTCGTGACGGGGGCGTCGATGGCGGTCATGGGGCAGCGCTCCCGCTGGCGGCCTGGTCGGCCAGCCAGGTGTTGAACTGGGCCGCGTCGACGGCCCGGATCGTGAACAGCATCTGGTCGTGGCCGATGCCGCAGAACTCGGCGCAGGCGCCTGGGTAGTCACCGGGCGCCGTGATCCGGATGTCGAACAGGGAGGGGTGGCCCGGAATCGCATCGCGCTTGAACAGGAAGGCGGGCACGAACCAGGCGTGGTTGACGTCGAGCGACTCCAGGGTCACGTGGATCGGCGTGTCGACCGGGAGCACGATCACGGGCGGCTGGCCGCCGGTGCCGGTGACCGTCACCCCGCTGTCCGGATAGCTTGCCTGCCACTGCCAGCGGAACGCGGTCACGTGGAGGTTCACGCCGCCGGGGTTGACGGTATCGACCGCTTCGAGGGTCCGGACGGTCAGCCCGAACAGCACCAACACCGTGACCAGCGGGATCAGGGTCCAGATGGCCTCGATCTTCAGGCTGCCGCTGGTCTGGGCGGGCAACCGGTCGTCGCGGCGGCGATAGCGGATGATCGACCACGTCACCAGGCCCCAGACGATCGCGGCGACGATGACGCCGCCGCCCAGGAACACCAGGTAGAGGTTCGAGATGTCCTGGGCCTGGGTGGTTGCCGGCGCGGGCATGCAGCCGGCGACGCTCACAACCACGAGCATGCCCAGCCCGAGCGCGATCAGGCGCCGCGGATGCCACCCACCACCGATCGCGTGCCGCCTCACTGGTCCGCCTCCGCCTCGCTGAACCCGCCGGCCGCGTTCCGGACCAGCAGGATGCTCTCGGGCTCCTCGGGGGTGCCCCCCCGGTCATGCCGCTCGCGGGCCACGCGGTAGGTGATCAGCCAGGTCAGCACGGGCGCGACCACGAGCAGCACGCGGAACACCCCGGTGATGCTCTCGACGGGGATGTCGAAGATCACGGCCAGCACGTCGTTGCCGCCGGCCAGGGTCAGCACGAGGAACAGGACCACACCCGCGGCGCCGGTCGCCGTCCGTATCGGGGTGCCCCAGGGGGAGTCGAGCAGGTGATGCTCGGCGTGGTCATGGGTCAGGCGCGCCTCGAGGAACGGCCAGATCGTGAGCGCGCCGACGAGCAGCCCGGGGATCAGGACGCCTGGCACGAACGTCGTCGGGATCGTGACGCCCAGGATCGTCGGCTCGATCGGCAGGCCCAGGCGCAGTGCTCCCTCGAGCCAGCCGACATACCAGTCGGGTTGTGCGGGGACCGTCGCGAGGTAGGGCACGTAGGGCCCGTACAACCACACCGGGTTGATCTGGATCAGGCCGGCGACCAGCACGATGACCGCGGCGGTGAGGAAGAACAGGCCGAGCGAGCGGAACACCTGGCCCGGCCAGAACGGCAGGCCGACCACGTTGTCCTCGCGGGCCGCCCCACCACGGTACTGGGTGTGCTTCTGGAACCACAGCAGGCCGAGGTGGACCGAGATGCCGCCCACGAGCAGCCCGGGCAGGAGCATCACGTGGAACACGAACAGGCGGCTGAGGATGTCCGGCGTGGGGAACTCGCCCCCGAAGAACAGGGACGCCACCCACGGTCCGACGAACGGTACCGAGAGCATCACCGAGTCGATGATCCGGAGGCCGGTGCCCGACAGGAGGTCGTCTGGCAGCGAGTACCCGGTGATGCCCTCGCCAAGGGCGAACATCAGCAGCCCGATGCCGATCAGGTAGTTGACCTCACGCGGCCGCCGGAACGCGCCCGTGAAGAAGATGCGGGCGAGGTGGGCGGCGATCGCGCCGATGAAGATGAGGGCCGCCCAGTGGTGGACCTGGCGCATCAGGAGCCCGGCCTCGACGTCGAACGAGAGCCGCATCACCGACGCGAAGGCCGCCGACATCTGGGCGCCGTCGAGGGTCTGGTACGTGCCCTGGTAGGTGACCTGGCGGGCGTCCGGCGTGTAGAAGAACGTCATGAAGGTGCCGGTCGCGAGCAGGATCACGAACGCGAACAGCGCGATCTCGCCGAGGAGGAAGCTCCAGTGGTCGGGAAACACCTTGCGCATCGCGACGCGGACCGGGCTCGCCAGCCCGGTGCGCCGGTCGACCCAGCCCACCAGGCGCTCGAGCTCGGTGTCGCGCTCCTTCGCCGCGTCGCCGTCAGCCGGTGTCGCGTACGTGTCCGCGCGCTTCCCGCCGGCCTCCGACGGCTTCATGGCAGCCTCCATCGGCGCCGCGTCCGGCGCCGCCGTGCGCTCGTCCGGCTCAGCCATCGGTCATGTCCCAGAAGGCCGGCCCGACCGGCGCCGAGAAGTCGCCCAGCGCGATGAACGTCCCGTCCGGCTGCAGCTGGATCGGCAGCTGGGGCAGCGGCCGGCCGGCCGGACCGAACACCGGTTGTGCGCCGTCGAGCACGTTGAACGTCGATTGGTGGCAGGGGCAGATAAGGCGGTGCTCGGCGGCCCGGTACAGGCCCACCGGACAGCCGGCATGGGTGCACAGCTTCGAATACGCGACGTAGCCCTCCGGCGCCCAGGCCATCCGGTCCTGTGCCAGCTTGAGCAAGTCTGGCGCGACCCGGATGAGCAGGGTCTGGGCGTCCGCAGTCCCGACATAGCCCTCCGGGAACGCGGTTACGATCCCTTCCAACGGCAGGTCGGTGGCCTTGATCGGCGTCCCGTCCAGGCCGACGAGTCGCAGGCCGCCCTTCCGCCATGGCGTCTCGAACAAGCCTCGCCCGGGCGACGGGCCCAGCGACAGGACCGGGATCGCGAGCGCCGCCACCAGGCCGCCCAGGGCCCCGCCCAGGGCCCGCACCAGGAACGAGCGGCGCGTGATGGAGTGCTCCTCCTCGAGGATCTCGCGCTCCGCGTCGGCACTGGCGGACTCGGCCACCGGATGGCGAGGCTCCACGTGCAGGGCGCCCGGCAGCAGCCATTGCGACCACGCGATGATCCCGATGCCGATGCCGCCCAGGCAGATCGCCAGGAGCACCGCCTCGAGCTGCGTCTGCCCGCCGGCGAGGTAGACGGCGAGCAGCGCGATCCCGGCGATCGCGGACACGCCGAAGATCGCGGCGATCACCCGCTCCGTCCGCCGCGTGCCCGTGACGGGCCCGCTCACGGGGCGTCCTTCGGCTCACGCCGCACGGCGACCCAGCGCGCGATGAGCAGCAGCACAAGCAGGACCATGCCGGCCATGAAGCCCTCGGTCACGGGGCCCACCGCGGGGGCCGTGGCGCCACCTGGATGCGGGGCATTGCGCAGGAACTGGACGTAGGCGGCCAGGTTGTCCAGCTCATCGGGCGAGAACGAGAACCTCGGCATGGGTCCCGGGCCGGTGAGCGCGGCCTCGCCCACCGTCGTCGGGTCCGCCTGGGTCAGGTTCGGGGCGACGAACCCGCCACCGACCGATCCGCCGCCACCGGCGGGCCCGTGACAGGCCGCGCAGTTGGCCACGAACAGGTCACGGCCCTGGGCCACGTCCGCGCCGCTGACCACGACCGTCGGGATCGCCGGACCGTTACCCAGGCTGGCGACGTAGGCGACCAGCGCCTTGATGTCCGCGTCGTCGAACTGGGGCGTGCCGCGCCGTGCGGGCGCCGCCGGATCGGCGAGCGGCATCCGCCCGGTCCGGAGCACGAAGTCGGCCAGCGCGGCACCGGCCGTCCGGATGTCGACCCCGTTGGCCGTGCCGGCGCCCTGGGGCCCGTGGCATGCGGCGCAGCTGGTCAGGAACAGCTGCTCGCCACGGGCCGCCACCGTGACCGCGGGACCGCTCTCCGCCCGCGTCGCCGTCGGCGAGGAGGCGCCGGCCACCGAGCCCGCCACGGCCAGCACCAGGACGAGCAGGCCAACCACGGCACCGTAGCCGAGCAGCACGCCACGACCGGACGGAGCGCGTCGAGGGACGCGCCGTCGCGGCGTTGGCGGGGAACCGGCAGGGGACGCGCTCAGTCGGTCTACCATCAGCTCCAGTGGCGGCGATCGAGGGGAACCCATCCTACCTGCGCCGCGGGTTCGCCGCTGCATGTGGTGCCCGGGCGGCCTGCCTGTTGCACCTCGCCGAACGGAGGTCGTGGTTTGCTGGCCGGCATTCACCTGATCCTGGCGATCCTGGCCGCGGCCTGCGGCGGCCTGCTCGTGCTGGTGATCGCGGCAGGCGCCGTCCTCCACCGCCCGGTCCGGTTCGCGCGTGACCGGGTGATCCTGGTCGCAATCGTGCTCGTCGCCGTGGCCGCCGCCAGCGGGCTCGTGATCCTGGGGACGGGTGGTCATCCCGACGATGCGCTGCACCTGCTGTATGCCGTGGTCGCCCTGCTGGTCCTGCCCGTCGCCCGGTTCCTGGACCGGCTCGCCGGTCACCGCGCCCTGGCCGTCGGGGTCGGTGGTGCCGCTCTCGCGCTGCTGGTGCTGCGGCTGTTCCAGACCGGCTGACCCGCTCCCGGACCGGCCGCCACGGAGGTGGGCCAGCGAGCCGAGCCGGGTCAGGCCCGCGACGGCGCTACGCGCTGGCGCCGCGCTCCGCCAGCCACTCCGCGTAGTTCGTCTCGTCGACGCCCTTGTCGAGGTCCGACTTGGTGAGCAGCAGTGGCGCCCGACCGTCGCGGATCGTCTCCTCGGTGATGATGCACTTGCGGACGTCGGTGCGCTCCGGGATGTCGAACATCACCTCGAGCAGCGCCTCCTCCACGATCGAGCGGAGCGCCCGGGCGCCGGTCTTGCGGTCGATCGCGACCTCGGCCGCCGCGAGCAGCGCGGCCTCGGTGAACACGAGCTCGACCTTGTCCAGCTGGAGGAACTTCTGGAACTGGCGGGTGACCGCGTTCTTGGGCTCGATCAGGACCCGCATGAGGTCCTCGGCGGTCAGCGGCGACAGGGTCACGATCACCGGCAGGCGCCCGATGAACTCCGGGATGAGCCCGTACTTGAGCAGGTCCTCGGGCATCAGGCGCTCGATGATCTTGGCCCGGTCCGACGCGGACATCCCACCCTCGGAACCGAAGCCGATCGACCGCTTTCCCACCCGCTCCTCGACGATCTTCTCCAGCCCGTCGAATGCACCGCCGCAGACGAACAGGATGTTGGTGGTGTCGATCTGGATGAAGTCCTGGTGCGGGTGCTTGCGGCCGCCCTGGGGTGGCACGTTGGCGATGGTCCCTTCGAGGATCTTGAGCAGCGCCTGCTGCACGCCCTCGCCCGACACGTCGCGCGTGATCGAGGGGTTGTCGGCCTTGCGCGCGATCTTGTCGATCTCGTCGATGTAGATGATCCCGCGCTGCGCCCGTGCCACGTCGAAATCGGCGGCCTGGATGAGCCGCAGCAGGATGTTCTCGACGTCCTCACCGACGTAGCCGGCCTCGGTGAGCGAGGTGGCATCGGCGATGCAGAACGGCACGTCGAGGACGCGCGCCAGGGTCTGGGCCAGCAGCGTCTTGCCTGATCCGGTCGGGCCGACGAGCAGCACGTTGGACTTCTGGAGCTCGACCTCGTCCACCGTGGAGCCCGCGTTGATTCGCTTGTAGTGGTTGTAGACCGCGACCGACAGGACCTTCTTCGCCTTCTCCTGGGAGATGACGTACTGGTCGAGGGAGCCGGTGATCTGGCGCGGGTTGGGGAGCTTCTGCTGGGCCGGGCGCGACTTGGGCGCCTCCAGCATCTCCTCCTCGATGATCTCCTGGCACAGGTTGATGCACTCGTCGCAGATGTACACGCCCTGGCCTGCGATGAGCTTGCGAACCTGCTCCTGGCTCTTGCCGCAGAACGAGCAGCGATAGGGAACCTTCGTCCCCTTCGAGCCCGAGGTCGTCACCGGCATGGCATTCCCGCGCTATCGCTCCGTCGCCGGCCCGGGTTCGTCCCGTGCCGCCGATCGTGGGCCTGAGCCCTTGCCGGTGGTGGTCTCGGCATCGTGCGCTTGCGCGATGAGCGAATCACCGGTCAGGGTGTAGACCGAATCGATGATGCCATAGTCCTGGGCCTCCTCGGGACCCATGAAATGGTCCCGATCGGTATCCTTGATCACCTGGTCCAGCGGCTGCCCGGTATGGCGGGCGAGGATCTCGTTGTTCACCTGGACCAGGTGCTCCCACTCCTTCATCTGGATCACGGCGTCGGGGGCGTTGCCGCGGAAGCCGCCCGATCCCTGGTGGATCATCACCCGGCTGTGAGGCAGCGCGTACCGCTTGCCCTTCGCGCCCGCCGCCAGCAGGACGGCCGCCATCGATGCCGCCATGCCGATGCAGATCGTGCTCACCGGTGCCCGCAGGTACTGCATCGTGTCGTAGATCGCAAGCCCGCTCGTCACCACGCCGCCGGGCGAGTTGATGTACAGGCTGATGTCCTTCTCGGGATCCTCGGACTCGAGGAACAGCAGCTGGGCGATCACCAGGTTGGCGAGGTGATCGTCGATCGCGTCGCCCAGGAAGATGATCCGCTCCCGCAGCAGCCGCGAGTAGATGTCATAGGCGCGCTCACCGCGGCTGGTGGATTCGATGACCATCGGGACGAGCATCGTGGGTCTCCCTGCGTTCGGTCGCGCTCGACGGATCGAGCGCCGTTGTCAGCTATCCGCCCCGGCGGATGAGGAGCCGGGGATCGCCCCCGGATCGGTGGCGTCGATGGACGCGGCGGCCTCGGCCTGGGGGGCCCCGGCGGCCGATGGCGCGTCGTCCTCGAGGTGCGGCAGGGCCGGGTGCTCCGGGTGAGCCTCCAGCCAGCGGTCGACAAGCGTCTCGACGGTCCGGGTCCGGCGCAGCGTGCTCCGGATGAAGCTTCGGCCGCGATCCGACTCGAAGTATCGGAGGGTCTTCTGATCCTTGTATCGAGCCTGGGCGAGCTCGATCTGGGCCTCGACCTCCGCCTCGGGCACCTCGATGCCCTCGGCCTCGGCGATCTTCGAGAGCACGAGCAACACCTTGGCCCGCTGCTCCGCCCGCGGGCGGAACTCCGCGTGCAGGTCGGCCTCGGTCTGCTCGGTGGCCTTGAGGTACGCCTCCTCGCCGATCCCCTGTCTTGCCAGGGTGGCCTGGAACTCGTCGTGCATGACCTCCACCTCCTGGTCGACCAGGATGTCCGGGAGGTCGATGGTGGCGTTGGCGACGGCGTAGTCGATGATCCGGTCACTGAACTCGTGACGGGCCCGGTCGAGCGCGCTGCGCTTCAGGCGCTGGTCCACCTCCGCCCGGAGAGCGGCGAGGTCCGGGTACTCGCCCATCGAGCGAGCGAACTCGTCGTCCGCGTCGGGCAGGATCTTCTCGCGGAGCTCCTTGAGGTCGACCTCGAAGTGCGCCGTCTTGCCGGCCAGGCTGTCCTCCCCGTAGTCCTCGGGGAAGGTGACGTCGAACCCCTTCTGGTCGCCCGGCTTGAGGTCGAGGAGGTTCGCCTCGAACCCGGGGATCAGGCGGTCCTCGCCGATGATCAGGGGCATCCGCTCCGCCGTTCCGCCGTCGAACGCCTCGCCGTCCCGGGTCCCGACGAACCCGATCACCGCCCAGTCGCCGTTGCGGGCGCCGCGATCCTCGACGGCGGCCAGGGTCGCGTTCTGGTCACGCAGCTCGTCGACCACCTTGTCGACCTTCTCCTCGTCGACCGCCTCGATCTGGGGCCCGAAGTTGAAGCCCGCGTAGTCCCCGAGCTCGACCTCGGGCCGGACCTGGATGGTCGCCTTGAACCGGAGCGGCTTGCCCTCGACCGCCTCGACCACCTCGACGTCGGCGTTGGTGAGGGGGACGATCCCCTGCTCGATGACCGCCTCACGGTACGCGTCCTGGACGAGATGATCGACGGCTTCATCGAGCACGGCACCGGGTCCGAGCATGCGCTCCAGGATGGGCCGCGGCGCCTTGCCCGGACGAAACCCGGCCACGCGGGTCCGTCGGGACAGGCGGCCAACGGCGTCGCGCACGGCGCGATCGAGGCGATCGGGGGGAACCTCGATCTCGAGGAGGATGGAGCTCTTGGGGGCGGGGGTAGCGGTCACTTGCATCGCCGGCCGAGTATAGGGTGGGTCGTGCGCGCGAGGTCGAGCCGCCGCCCGCGGGCCCGCTAGACTCGCGTGGGGCGAGTGGCGGAATGGCAGACGCGCCGGCCTTAGGAGCCGGTGTTCCGTGAGGAACGTGTCGGTTCGACCCCGACCTCGCCTACCAATCGGATGCATGGACAGCCAACGTCCCGGGGCCTTCGCCGGACGGATGGAGCAGATTTGCAGGAGGCGATCCGGAGCCTGGAATTGGCAGCACCGGAGCAAAGGCCTGGTGCCGCGGTCTCGAAGACCTTATGGGCGGTGCAGACCTCGAGCGCTCGCTGGATCCGGTCGGGGAACGTCGCCGGAGGCGACCAGTGGGCCGTGTGTGACATCTGGCAGGTATCGAGCCGCCAGATGGACCAGGACGGAGGACGACCCGACGGCCGCTCTTTCGGGTCGCAGCCCTCTGCCCATGCGCCGCGTGCACGCGTTAACTAAGGGTGACTTCTGAAAGGAGGGCCGACCCGTGGCCGTGCAATCGACGGCGCAGGGGCCTTCCGACCGACACTCGCCCCTCTCCACTCAAGAGGACGAGCCGCCGTTCGGGCGGTTTCCCTGGCTGACGCAACGTCACCTCATCTTCTTCGTCATCGGCTGGCTGGTGCTGTTCGCACTGGGCAGCCTCCTCGTCTCAAACCCGTTCCAGAGCGAGTCGAGCGCCGGAGCGACGCCCGACTACTGGCGGGTGATGTACCTCCATGGCCTGCTGATCGGCATGGTCGGGCTGCTTGCCCTGCTGACCTGCAGCGTCCTGCAGCTGACATCGCGCCACACTCGCGCGCTGATCGTCGGCGGCGTCCTGTTCGCCACGATCGTGACCGCCATCGGCGGGATCTGGGACCGCCAGATCCCGGGCGCCGAGGTCCCGATGTGGGTCCAGATCCTGGGCTTCTTCGCCCTCGATGAGATCCTCATCGCGCTCCTGGTCGGGCTGGTCGTCGAGTGGCGGCGCCGAACCCCGGTCTCGCGCACGCTGCCGTTCTGGGCCGCCGGGCTGGGCGCGACCTCGATGCTGGTCGCCGCGCTGATGGGTCACCTGGCGGGCTGGATCCTCGAGTTCGGTGATACGCCCGGTGTGATCGGCTCATACGCCGCCTCGGTGGGCCTCAGCCTCGACGACCTCAGCGCAAACCTGATCGGCTCCCACTCGCACGAGATGGTCGTCGGGGTCATGGCCCTCACGGTGGCCATCGCGGTTCGCCAATTCGGGTACGAGCGACTTGCCGGTGCCGCCCGCCGGGTAGCGCAGCTAGGCCTGACGATGGTCGCGGCTGGCGCGGCGCTGATGACCGTCATGTACGTGGCGATGGGTTTCACCACCTTCGACCCCGGCACCTACTTCACATCCGCCGGCGGCACGAACGGGATCGCCGGCGACGACATCGTGACCGGAGTGCTCGTCATGACGGGTGGCCTGATCGCCCTCGTGTCGGTCCTGTTCGTGGCCCGCAATCAGGCGGAGACCATGGCCGGGCACCCGGTCCGCCTGGCGGCCGTGTGGTCCTGGGTCCTGAGCTTCGTCACCGTCGTCGTGGCCGGCTATGCCATCGAGCTCAACGAGGTGCACTTCGGAGCTGGTGGAGCGGCGCCCGCGGCGGTCAACGACGCCGTCTACACGTGGCTCCACCAGGACATCGGCCTGTTCCTGATGCCGGCGCTGGTGCTCGTGATGCTCGTCGTCGAGCGCTTCGTCGCGCCGCGCCACCAGGGTTGGATCGGATGGGCCGCAATCGTGGGTAGCACGGTCACCTTCGTTGGTGGGTTGATCTTCGTGTTCGTCAACCCCGCCCTCCACGGGCCGGGATACGACGTCACGACAGTCGGCCTGCTCGTCGTGGGCCTGGCGCTGCTGGGAACGATGTGGTGGGGCGCGCTGCACGCCCTTGCCCAACCGATGCCCGCCGCACCGCCGGCGCATCACCCCGTGTAGCGCGGGCGTTCGCCGGGACCAACTGAAGCCGGCGCGTCGCCGGCACGTTGACTGAGCCGGGGCCGCAATGCGGCCCCGGCTCAGTCGCTAATCACCCCCTCTCAGCGCGCGGTTGCTCAGGAGGCGAGCCTCTTTACGATCGGCGTGGGCTTCTTCGGACGTGGGGCCGAGGCGCCGGACGGCAGTGCCGGAACCGTGGGCTCACCCCCGACCACACGGTTGCGCCCCTCTTCCTTCGCGCGGTAGAGCGCTTCGTCCGCGATGTGCATGAGGCTGACGCGGTCGAGGCCCTGGTCGGGCGCGATCGAGATCCCGATCGAGACGGTGATGTGATCCGTGATACCCGGCCCGAGCGAGATGATCGTCGCCTCGGTCCGCGCCCGGATCCGCTCGGCAACGGTCGCGGCGACGGTGCCGTCGGCCCCCTTCAACAGGACGGCGAACTCCTCTCCGCCGTAGCGTGCGGCCGTGTCGCCAGCGCGCATGCACGAGCGCAGAACCGCTCCGAACGCCTTGAGTGCCTCGTCGCCGGCTGGGTGTCCCTGGCGATCGTTGAACTCTTTGAAGTGGTCGACATCGAGCATGAGGACGGCCAGCGGCTCATTGCCGATCCGGGCCGCGAGGGCGGCCTCGAGCGCCAGGTCGAAGGCCCGCGTGTTGGCCAGGCCAGTCCGGGCATCCGTGTTGGCTTGCCCATGCAACGCGGCAACGAGTCGCCGGTTTCCGATCGAGAGCGCCGCATGCTCGGTGATCCGCGCGACGCTGGGGCGACGGTCGAACGGCAGGGCGTTCGGTCGCCGCCAGTAGAGATGCACGGACCCGACCATCTCGCCGCTGTCTAGCGGCACGCACGCCAGGGTCCCGACCGCAGCGGGGTAGACGGGGCAGTGGGCGCTGAGGTCGTCGGACAGGTCGTCGACCACGAACATCGATCCGCGCAGGACACCGGCGCATCGATCCAGCGCCCGGAGGGGCAGGACCTCGGCGACCGCGTCGCCCGTTGATGCCTCGGGGATGGCGCGTTCCTGCGACCGATTGAGGAGATGGACGACTGACGCGTCTGGTGCCACGAGGCGACCAAGCGCGACGAGGTTCTTCTCCGCCACCTCGGAGTCGCTGTCGGCGAACGATGTCAGATCGGTGAACTGGTTGAGGACACTGGCCTCGCGCGCGTCGTGCTCGAGGGCGCGACCGAAGCGCCGGACGATGATCAATGCGACGCCGAAGGCGATGATCAGGAACCCGAAGGCGACCCCGATCGAGATGATCGTCGTCTGTCCCCCGCGGCTTCCTGCCTGACGATGGCTCCTTCGGCCCGCGCGAACTCCTGGTCGACCTCCGCGATGGCGGCGTCCACGCGGGCATGATCCTGCCCGGCGCGGAGCCCAAACAGGGCGATGGCAGCCGTGTCATGCAATCCGACCGCGCGGATCGCCCGGTTCGCGACCTGAACCTTCCACTCGAGGTTCGCAGCCTCGAGGTCTTCGAGGGCGGTGAGGACGTCGGCCACGCTCTCACCGGCGGGCTGGGAGAGCCGGGCGGCGATGGCTTCCTCACGGGCGACCGCGTCCGTGAACGTTGTCAGCGTCGCGGCGGTCCCGGAGAAGACATGGTCGTCGAGGGCAGTCTGTTCCTGCAGGACACTCGCGAGAAGGTCAGCGGTCATCCCCTGCACGGAGGCCAACCTGGTCTTGGCCGCGGCGAGCGAGGACGCCTCGCCTGACGCGACGACGGACGCCGCGCCGCCGACCACGAACGCCATCACGCCCATGAGAGCGATCAGGCCGAGAGCACGGTTGTTCTTCGACAGACTGCGGGACATGAGGCGAACGTACGGCACCCAAGGGCGCCGGAACCATCACCCGGAAGTCAGACGCCGTCCGCGTAGGTCATGTTGGCCCGGCTCCGTTACCGGTGCTCCGTTCATACGACGCATGGTCGTCGTGGCCGGCCGTGCACTCGGCTGGACCTCGCGGAGTGTGTGGCGGGACTGGAGGGGTAGCCACAGCGCGGGAAGCGGGACGGCAAAGGCGATCAGGGAGCCGACGCCATGCCGCCGGGGTACGGTGCGCCGAGGGCTATCCCGCTGCGCCCGCTTACTTGTCCCGCCCCGTGTCGCCCGGATCGCCGGCCTGTGCCCGCCGGGCCTTGACCTTCGCCAGCTGCTCCTGGAAGCCCGGTCCGTCCGGGGCGAGCACCTGCTCTGCGAGCTGCCGGCCGAAGCGCCGCGCGAGCGGCGTGCCGACCTGCGACAGCAGTGACGTCACCGTGCCCGCGAAGTCCCGCTCCTTGCGCTCTGGCGCCTTCTCCCGGAGGTAGGAGGCGAACTCGCGCTCGATCGTGCCGCGCACCCGGGCACCATCGGTGCCCAGCTCCGAGACGGCCTTGTCGATCTCCTTGGGCAACATCGACCGGGGCAGCGGGTCCGGCTTGCCGAAGACCGCGTTTCGAGCCCGGCGCAGGACCTTGATCGGCCCCCCGACGAGGATGAAGCCGGCGCCGGCCGCGACACCCGCGGTGCGCACGGGATTGCGGCGCATCTTGGCCGGAATGTCCACCGCGGCCAGTGCCGATGCCTCGAGCCGGTCCAGCTCGTCGTCGAGTGCCGCAAGCGCGGCTCGCGCCTCGTGGCGCGCCGCCACGACGCCCGGACGCGCGGCCAGGATCTCCTCGGGCACGGTCATGACCTGGGCACGAACGGGACCCGCGCCTTCTTGGCCTTCACCCATTCGATCGTCTCCTTCGTGGTGTCGATCGTGGTCTGCGGCATGAATCGCGCCTTCAGCGCGTCGCCGTCGATGCCTTGTCGGGCCACGCGCATCCCCATCAGCACCGGCCAGGCGACGAAGCCCACCGCGACGCCGACCGCAACGCCGGCCCGCCAGCCGTAGGTGATCGACAGCAAGGCACCCAGGAGGGCGCCCACGATCAGGCCGGCCACCAGCCCGGCGACCGCGCCGCCGACGCCGCCCGAGATGGCGCCCCGCAGGAGGCCGAGGAGCGCGCCGACCACACCGACCACGATGATGCCGGTCGCGAGCGGTCTCCACGCAGGCTCGCCGAGGCTCGCCGCATCGCCGATCCGGCGCCACAGCTCGTTGCTCAGGTTCGGCCCGAGCACGACCGAGACGATGACCGCGATGACGACGGCCAGCAGCAGGTCGACCCACAGGTGGGAGACGCGCAGAGCTGCCAGCACGAGCGCCACGGCGAGCGCGATCAACAGCTCGCTGCCCAGCAGGACGCCCCAGCCCATGGACCCGAAGATCCACTCCCCCATGAACATGATCAGTCCGATGGGCAGCAGGAGGGCGAGCAGGACGAGCAGCGCGATCGCGCCGCCGCCCAGGCCGGCGGCCCGGGCAACCTCGCCCTTGATCTCGTCCGCCTCCGCACGGGCCAGATCGAGGTGCGCCCGGACGACGCGCATCACCGCGTCACGGGTCGCCTGCAGCTGCTCGCGGATGCCGGGCGCCGTCTCGTCGGGTGTCGCTCGGGCTCCGGTGGGCTCGGGATCGGTCTGGTTGGGATCCAGTGGTCGTCCTCCCGGGTTGGGTTGGGCAGGTTCGGGGGAGCCCCGGAATCATACCAGCGCCATCAGGGGCTCCCACGGCGGGGTACCCTCCGGGAGATGTCCCATCACGCCTCGACGCCAAGCTCCCGGAGCCTGCTGACCGCGGAGCTGCTGGCCGTCGGCACGGAGCTCACCGTCGGCGAGACCACGGACACGAACAGCGGCGAGCTGGCTCGATCGCTCGTCGCCCACGGCGCCGCCGTGGCCCAAATCGCGAACCTGCCCGACGATCTCGAGGTCGTCGTCGACGCCCTCCGGGTCGCGCTCACGCGCGCCGACCTCGTGATCACGACCGGTGGCCTCGGTCCCACGCCGGACGACCTGACGCGCGAGGCGGTGGCGGAAGCCTGTGGCGAAGCACTCGTCATCGACCCGGAGACGCTCGCGTGGCTGCACAAACGCTGGCGCCGCCGCGGCCAGCCGTTCCCCGAGTCCAACGTCAAGCAGGCGTGGCGGATCCCCTCCGCCACGAGCCTCCCGAACCCGCATGGCTCGGCTCCCGGCTGGTGGGTGGACCGCCCCGATGGACGCGTCCTCGTGCTGCTGCCCGGGCCGCCTCGCGAGATGCGACCGATGTGGGCGACCGAGGTGATGCCCCGGCTCGCCGAGCGCGGCCTGGGCGCCGACAGCGAGGTCCGCACGCTGCGGCTGACGGGCATCGGCAAATCGCAGCTGGTCGATGACCTGGGCGAGGCCCTGCTTCGCGCCACCAACCCGATCGTCGCGACCTATGCCCGGCACGAGGCGGTGGACGTGCGGATCTCCGCCCGGGCCGCGGACGGCCGGACGGCGGCCGAGCTGGCCGATGCCGCAGAGCAGGCGGTCCTGGCCGTCGTCGGCGACCACGTGTGGGCCCGGGGTGATACGACCTGGGCGGCGGCGATCGAGGCCGCACTCGCGTCGCGCGGCTGGACGCTCGCGACGTGCGAGCGCGGGTCGGCTGGCGCGCTGATCGGGCTGCTCCGCGGGCTGGGGGCGATCCGGCTGGCCGAGGTGCGCGTCGATCCGGCAGGAGCGACGATCGACAACGAGGCCGAGGCGGGGCGCGTCCGGCGCGACGCGGGCGCCGACGTCGGGCTTGCGATCCGGGTCGAGCCGGTCGGCCAGGACTCGGCGGTGCGCGTCTCGGTGGCCACGCCGGCGGGTACCCGAAGCGAGCGACGGCTCGCGTTCATGCGCGGCAGCCAGGGGGCCGATCGGGCCGCGATCGCGGCGGCATCGGTGCTGCTCTCGATCCTCCGCGAGCAGCCCTGACCCCGAAGGACGGTACCCGGGCGCGCTCCCCGGGCGCGCCGAGCCGGTGCGCTGAGCCGGGCGCGCCGAATGGGCGCGCCGAATGGCGACCGAACCTCGCTGCCCGGGCTGCCCGGGCAGCGCCGGCCGGGCAGGGCCGGCCGACACGGAGCCTACCGGCGCGCCGCCCGCTGGAGCCCCGGCAGATCCACGATCACGATCGCGTCCCGCTCGAGGCGGATCAGGCCGTCATCGATCAGCCAGCCGAGCAGCTTGTTCACGCTCTGGCGCGTGCTGCCCACCATGGCCGCCAGCTCCCCCTGCGTGATCGGGCCGTCGAGACGGACCTCGCCGCCGTCAGGCTGGCGGCCCTGCTCCCCGGCCATGCGTGCCAGCTGCGCTGCCAGGCGGCCCGCGATGTCAAGGAAGTGCAGCTCCTCGACGTGACTGGTCAGGCGACGCATCTCGTGGGCGATCTGGGTGAGCACGTGATCACGGATCCCGGGCACCTCATCCACCAGCTGCCGGAACCGGTCACGGGGCAGGATCAGCGTCTCGGTCGCCTCCACGGCGGTCGCGGATGCGGAGCGCGGCGCACCGTCCAACAGCGCGAGCGCGCCGAAGAACTCGTGCGGCCGGAGCGTGGCGAGGATCGCCTCACCTCCGCTCTCGCTCAGGGTGGAGATCTTCACCCGGCCGCCGAGGATGATGTGCAGGGCGTCGCCCGGGTCACCCTGGCGGAAGATCACCTCGCCTCGCCGGTAGCGACGCGTCCCGACCGTCGCCGCGAGGGCGGCCAGGTCGTCGGCGCCAAGCTCGCTGAACAGCGGCATCCCCTCCAGGGCCGCGCGCAGCGTCGACTCGTCGGGTGGCTGGCGGGTGTGGCTTACGCCCCTGGGACCTGCTCGCATGCCTGGCAGCGCCCGTCCGATCGCGGAACGGCCGGGCCGTCAGGAGACCGAGAGCACCGGTGCCTGGGCCGTGGCGGCCCTGACGCTCATCCTGGCCGCGACCTGGCCGGCAACCACCTCCAGGGCGAGCGCCGCCGGTCCGGGCTCGCGCTGGGCGACCGCGGGCACGCCCGCGTCGCCACCCTGGCGCACCGTGACGTCGAGCGGGATCTTGCCCAGGAAGTCGAGCTCGTGCTGCTGGGCGAACCGCTCCCCGCCGCCGTGGCCGAAGATCTCGGTCGCCTCACCGCAGTGCGGGCAGACGAACGCGCTCATGTTCTCCACGATCCCGATGATCGGCACGTTGAGGCGCTCGAGCATCGCGAGCGCCTTGGCAACATCGGACAGGGCCACGTCCTGGGGCGTCGTCACCAGCACCGTGCCACTGATGGGCACCGCCTGGGCGAGCGTCAGCTGGGCATCCGAGGTGCCCGGTGGGAGGTCCACCACGAGGTAGTCCAGCTCACCCCACTCGACGTCGCGCAGGAACTGCGAGATCGCGCCCCCGATCAGCGGTCCACGCCACACGATCGGCTGCCCCTCGGGCACGAAGAACTGGATCGAGATCACCTTCACGCCGTGGCTCTCGAGGGGCACGATGCGGTTGTTCTCGCTGGCGGTGGGCTGCCCCTCGACGCCCATCATCATCGGGATGTTGGGACCGGTGATGTCGGCATCGAGCAGGCCGACCGATGCACCTGCGCGCGCGAGCGCGACCGCGAGGTTGACGCTGACCGTGCTCTTGCCCACGCCGCCCTTGCCGGAGGCGACCGCCAGCACGTTCTTCACACCGGGGAGCAGCTGCTCTGCGCTCCGCGGCGCTGCCCGACGGACGGTGGCGGCCCACTCGACCGACACCTCCGTCACACCCAGCGGCTGGAGCGCACGCCGAACCTCGGCCTCGATCTGATCCTTGAGCGGGCAGGCCGGCGTCGTGAGCTCGATCGTGAACGACACGCTCGACCCATCGATCACGAGGTCGCGGACCATGTTGCGCGTCACCAGATCGCCGCCCAGCTCGGGCTCCTGGACGGTACGGAGGGCGTCGATGACGGCGGACTCGGTGATGGCGGTCATACGCTGCTGCTCTGCTCCTGGTCGATCGAGAAGGCGGCCGTGGGCCGGTGATGACTACGCTCGGTTAATCCTACCCGTGATCCCCGGACCACCCGCCCGAGTGCATCGAGCCCACCGCGCGCGCTCCTGGGACCGAGCGGGCCGGTGCGCCCGACAGCCTTGCGCTCAATGCCTCTGAAGTGCGAATCCAGATGCACGTCGGTGCCCGTCCTGCGAATCTCGCATCCCGCGCGCTCGAAAACCACATGGATCGTCGATTTGACACCCCTGTCCCCGCCCGCCTATCGTTCGAGCCCCCAAGGGGCGTCGACGTGCAGCGTCCGCACGGCCGCCGGGTCGGTCAACCCGGCAGCCCCCGGTTGCATATGAGGAGCAAGTCTCTCCCGTGCCCGATGTCGATGTCCGACTGATCCAGGTCACCAAGGCCTTCGGGGACGTCCTGGCGGTCGACCACATCGACCTCGAAGTCCAGGACGGCGAGTTCTTCAGCCTCCTTGGTCCATCCGGCTGCGGCAAGACCACGACGCTGCGCATGATCGGCGGTTTCGAGCAGCCCACGGGCGGCCGGATCGAGCTCCAGGGCCAGGATGTGACCTGGCTGCCCCCATACCAGCGCAACGTGAACACGGTGTTCCAGAACTACGCGCTGTTCCCGCATCTGACCATCTTCGAGAACGTCGCCTTCGGGCTCCGCCGCCGGAAGGCCAAGGACGCGGAGATCAGGACGCGGGTCACCGAGATGCTCGACCTCGTGGAGCTGCCCGGGTTCGAGGGTCGCAGGCCCAACCAGATCTCGGGTGGCCAGGCGCAGCGCGTGGCCCTTGCCCGGGCGCTGATCAACCGGCCGGCGGTGCTGCTGCTCGACGAGCCGCTGGGTGCGCTCGATCTCAAGCTGCGCAAGCAGATGCAGGTCGAGCTCAAGCGGATCCAGCAGGAGGTCGGGATCACGTTCATCTACGTGACCCACGACCAGGAGGAGGCGATGACGATGTCCGATCGGATCGCCGTGATGAACCGAGGCCACTACGAGCAGCTGGGGGACCCCCAGAGCCTGTACGAGCGGCCGGCGACCCGGTTCGTGGCCGGCTTCCTGGGGGTGAGCAACCTGCTGCCCGGTCGTCTCGCGGGCGCCGATGGCCGCTATCGCGTCGTCCGCCTGGACGACGAGATTTCGATCAGGATCCCGGCGGACCTCGCGAACGGACGTGAGGAGGTCGAGATCGGGGTACGTCCCGAGAAGATCAGGCTCACCGCCGCAACCGGTGCCGCCCCCGACGCGGCGCTCAACCGCCTCCAGGGCACCATCGCGGACGCATCGTATATCGGGGTAAGCACCCAGTACCAGGTGAGAACCAGGGCCGGCCAGACGCTCAGCGTCTACGAGCAGAACGTCGAGCAGACCGTCCGGGGGTCGCTCCATCACCAGGGCGATCAGGTCTTCCTGACCTGGCTGCCCGACCACACGTTCGTCATCGCAAGCGGGGGCGATGACGCTGAGCTACCGCCGGGCGCAGACCCGGCGGTCACCGTCGGAGGAGACCGATGACCGACCAGACGAGCCCGATCGACAGACTGGCTGTCAGTCGCCGCCGCTTCCTGCAGGGCACGGGCCTGGTGGGCGTCAGCGCCTTCCTGGCCGCCTGCGGCACCAGCGGCACGGCCACACAGGCACCGACGACCGCGCCGGCGACGCCGGCCGGGACCGCACCGGAATCGATGGCACCGGCGTCGATGACGCCCGAGCCCAGCCCGACGGCGCAGCCGACCCCTTCGGACGTCCTCAACTTCGCCAACTGGCCGCTGTACATCGACACCGACGACAACGACCCCACCAAGCACGCCAGCCTTGAGGCGTTCACCGCCCAGTACGGCACCAAGGTGAACTACTCCGAGGTCATCAACGACAACGAGGAGTTCTTCGGCACCATCAAGGCGCCGCTCCAGGCGGGCCAGGACACCGGCTGGGACATCGTTACGCTCACCCAGTGGATGGCGGCCCGCCTCGTCCGTCTCGGCTGGCTCGAGGAGTTCGACAAGTCGGTGATGCCGAACTACGTCGCGAACCTCGAGGACGCCTACGTGGCCCCCGACTTCGACCCCGACAACAAGTACCACGCGCCGTGGCAGGGGGGCATGACCGGCCTCGGCTACGACAGGAAGAAGACCGGCGACCTGACCTCGGTCGCCGCCCTGTGGGACAAGAAGTGGGCCGGCCAGATCACCTACCTGACCGAGATGCGGGACTCGGTCGGGCTCACGCTGCTCAAGCTGGGCGACGACCCGGCGCAGGTCACCGACGCGCAGTTCGCCGACGCGATCGCGGAGATGAAGAAGGCGGTCGATGCCGGGATCGTGCGCCAGTTCACCGGCAACTCCTACGCGGAGGACCTGGTGTCCGGCGACGTCGTGCTGGCCATGGCGTGGTCCGGAGACATCATCCAGAAGCAGCTGGAGCGCGCATCGCTGAGGTTCACCGTGCCCGACGAGGGCGCGCTGCTGTGGTACGACAACCTGCTGATCCCCAAGGGCGCCGCCCACAAGTACACCGCGGAGCTGTACATCAACTTCTACTACCAGCCGTCCATCGCGGCCGAGGTCGAGGCCTGGGTGAACTACATCTGCCCGGTCAAGGGCGCCAAGGACGAGATGCTCAAGATCGACAAGGACCTGGCCAACAACCCGTTGATCTTCCCGCCCGCCGATGTGACCGCGCGGCTCAAGAAGTTCCGATCGCTGTCCGAGGCCGAGGAGTCGAGCTACAACGACCAGTTCTCGAACCTGATCGGCGTCTGACCGCCGACGCCGGGGAGGCAGGGAGCGGCCGATGGGGGTCCTGATCAAGCGATACCGGGGCGCGGTCCCGTATCTGCTGCTGGCCCCCGGCATCCTGTGGCTGATCGTCTTCTACGCCTACCCGGCGCTCCAGATCCTCATCGCCTCGTTCTGGTCGGGGACGCTCGAGACGGGCTTCACGTTCTCGCTGTCGAACTGGACCACGTACACGGACGCCCTGGACCGCTACCAGGGGCAGCTCCTGCGCTCGATCCTGTACGCGGGCTCGGCGTCGATCCTGACGTTCCTGATCGCCTACCCGCTCGCGTACACCATCGCGTTCCGCGGCGGGCGCTACAAGAACCTCCTGCTGTTCATGATCGTGGCCCCCTTCTTCACCAGCTTCCTGCTGCGGACGATCAGCTGGAAGATCATCCTGGGCGACACCGGCATCCTGCTCGGCCCGCTCAAGGACTTCGGGCTGCTGGGCGAGGATTTCCGCGTGCTGGCCACGCCGGTCGCGGTGATCTCGGGCATCACCTACAACTTCCTGCCGTTCATGACGCTGCCGATCTACGTGTCGATCGAGAAGATCGACCGGCGGCTGGTGGAGGCGGCCCAGGACCTGTACGCCGGGCCCTGGCGTCCCGGCGGGACGATCGCCGGGCTGCTCATCGGCGGCGGCCTGGCCGGCGTGCTCGCCTACGCGTTCGGCTGGGACTACATCGGGATGATCGCCGCCGGTGCGATCGCGGGCACGGTGATCGGCACCCTGTTCGTGTCCCAGTCGTTCCTGCGCGTCACGCTGCCGCTGTCGCTGCCGGGCGTGTTCGCCGGGTCGTTGCTGGTGATGATCCCGGCGATGGGCGACTACGTGAACGCCTCGCTGCTGGGCAACCCCAGCACGAACATGATCGGCAACGTCATCCAGAGCCGGTTCCTGACCAACAACGACTACCCCACGGCGTCGGCGCTCAGCTTCATGCTGATGGCGATGATCCTGGTGGCCGTCGCGATCTACGGCCGGATCCTGGGCACCGAGAACCTCACCTCCACCCGCGGGCTGTGAGCCGATGAGCGCGACCGCGGTCACCCTCACCGCCCAGCCCCGACCGTCGGTCGGCGCGCGACTGATGCGGTTCGTCAACCAGTACCTGGCGTTCGTGTACCTGTTCGCCGCGTTCGCCTACCTGATGCTGCCGGTGGCCGTGATCGCGCTGTTCAGCTTCAATGACCCGATCGGCAAGAGCAACCTTGCCTGGCGCGGCTTCACCGTGAAGTACTGGCTCGATCCGTTCGGCGTTCCCGGCCTGGGCGACGCGGTGGTGACCAGCCTCCAGATCGCGTTCGCGTCGACCATCATCGCCACCACCCTGGGCACCCTGATCTCGCTCGCGCTCGTCCGCTACCGGTTCCGGGGCCGGGGGCCGATCGACGCGATCATCTTCCTGCCCATGGCGACGCCCGAGATCGTCATGGGCGCCTCGCTGCTGACCCTGTTCGTGGCGATCGCCCATCCCCCGTTCTTCCCGCTCAACGGGCTGACCATCCTGATCGCCCACATCATGTTCAACATCAGCTTCGTGGTGGTCACCGTGCGTGCCCGCCTGGCAGGCCTGGACCGCAACCTCGAGGAAGCGGCGATGGACCTCGGAGCCAACGAGTGGGTCACCTTCTGGCGGGTGACGTTCCCGCTCATCGTGCCGGGCATCGTGGCCGCGGCCCTGCTCGCGTTCAGCCTCTCGATCGACGACTTCGTGGTCACCAACTTCACGGCCGGCCGGACGGTGACCTTCCCGATGTACATCTGGGGCTCGGCACGGATCGGCGTGCCGGTCCAGGTCAACGTCATCGGCACGATGATCTTCCTTATCGGCATCGGCTTCGTGTTCCTGAGCGTCGTCTTCGGCCGGCGTCGACAGGGAGCCTGAGCACCGATCCTCCTGCTCGCCGAAGAGCCCGCCGAGGAGCCACCCGATGGTCGACGCGCCGCCCACCACTCCCCTGCCCGACCGCTCGGTCGTGCCGCCGGTCTGGGGCCGGATCACCAACCTCGTCGTCGATCACGGCGAGGGATCGTGGCTGGTGACGACCGATGGCGACCGCTACCTCGACTACACGTCGGGCATCGGCGTCACCAACACCGGACACGCGCATCCACGGGTGGTGGCCGCGGTCCAGGAGCAGGCGGCGAAGCTGCTCCACGGCCAGCAGAACATCGTCTATCACGAGCCCGGCCTGCGGTTGTACGAGCGGCTGGCCGGGCTGCTGCCGGGCGGGCCGTGGTCGGCGTTCCTGTCGAACTCGGGCGCCGAGGCGGTCGAGGCCGCGGTCAAGCTGGCCCGGGTGGCGACCGGCCGCCCCGCGATCATCGCGTTCCGCTACGCGTTCCACGGCCGGACCGGCCAGGCGATGGCCTTGACGGCAGCCAAGGATGTCTACCGCGGGGCGTTCGAGCCGCTGCCCGGCTCGGTCTACCACGCCGCGTACCCGTACTGCTACCGCGCGTCGGGTGGCGCCCATGCCGCCGACGAGCACTGCACCTGCGACTGGGAGGCCCAGCTCGACCTGCTGTTCCACCAGCTCGTCTACCCGGACCGGGTCGCGGCGATCATCGTCGAGCCGGTGATCGGCGAGGGCGGCTACATCGTGCCGCCGCCCGGTTTCCTGCCGCGTCTGCGCGAGATCACGCGCCAGCACGGGATCCTGCTGGTCGCGGACGAGGTCCAGACGGGGTTCGGGCGAACCGGCGAGCTGTTTGCGGTCCGCCATTGGGACGTCGAGCCGGACATCCTGGTCATGGCCAAGGGGATCGCGTCGGGCCTGCCGCTGTCGGGGATCCTGGCCAGGACCGAGATCATGGACCGGTTCCCGGCGGGCAGCCATGGGGGGACGTTCGGCGGCAACGTGGTCGCCTGCGCCGCCGCGCTGGCCACGCTCGACGTCATCGAGGACGAGGGCCTCGTGGCCAATGCCCGGGATCGCGGCGCCCAGCTGCTCGACGGGCTTCGAGCTGCGTGCGACGCTCGGGCGGCCGTGGGCGACGTTCGGGGTCTGGGCCTGATGATCGCCCTCGAGCTCGTACGCCGCGGCGAGGGGGACGGCCGGGTGCCCGATGCGGCGCTGACCAAGCGCGTGCAGCAGGCCTGCTTCGATCGCGGGCTGCTCGTGCTCACGGCGGGGACGTACGTCAACGTGATCCGCATCATCCCACCGCTGGTCACGACCGCCGAGGAGGTCGATCGGGCCCTCGCGATCATGACCGAAGCACTGGACGTCGCGGGCGCCTGACCGCCACGATCCGGGGGTGAGCCGCCGTCACCCCGAACGATCGCGTTCTGATCCGCCGCGTTCTGATCCGCGCACCGGTTCCGTCCGAACCGGCCGATCCATGACCGACCGCGATCGCCTGGCGACGCTTCGCCAGCCGTCCGCCCCGGCCTGGGCTCGATGACCCGGGAGCCCTGGGCCGTTCGTCCCAACGAGCTGTCGCTGCCGGGCGAGCGGGCGGCCCGCGGGCGGGCGAACATGATCTTCGCCGCGGCGGACAGCCTCAGCGCCGAGGACCTGCACCGCACCGTCGTGCCACGGCGCGACCTCGAGGAGCGCGAGATCCTCCTGGCCGAGCTCGAGCGCCTGGCCGATGGGCATGGCCGGGGTCCGCTGCTCGATGAGTCGCGAACATGGCTGCGCGACGGGCTTCTCAAGCGAGCCGCCTGGGTCTGGACGTCGGGCTCAAGGATGATGCCCGTCGGGACAGGCGCCCGTCCCGAAGACGAGGTCCAGCTCGTGCTGGCGATCGAGGACGCGGTGTCGGTCGCCGTGGCGGAGGACCTGCTGGAGCCCGCCGCAGCCGCGACGCTCGCCAATCCCGGCCGGTGGCTGCTGGGTCTCGAGCCACTGCCGGGTGAGGCGGCCGGCCACGCGACGGGCGACGGCCGGCCGGGATGGGCGGCCTCCCGCGACGAGCCGGGCGTCTGGGACAAGCCCCCTGCTGCCGAAGCAGCGGACGATCCCGACGAGCTTTCTGATGGCGACGAGATGGGCGACGCCGACGAGATGGGCGTGGATGCCCGCTCGCGGCGAGCGGCTGTGTTCGCGATCGTTGCCGCGGTGGCGATCCCGGGCGCCGTCGCGGGCGGGTTCGGGGCCGATCAGCTCCCGCTGATCGTCGTCATCGTGGCGGCGATCGCCCTCCTCGCCTGGCTGTTCGGCTGAGCCGAGGTAGCGATCAGCGGCGAGCTGCACCCGGACACGACGCTCCACAGGTCAGGCGAGCGGACCAGGTGACCCGCTCGAGCCCCTCCGAGCGGGTGGCACGGCTGTGCCGTGACTCGCGTTGTCACCGATCGTCCCGTGCCGCCGACGGGCACCTTGGCGCCGGCGGGCACCTCCGCGCCGGCGATCACCTTGGCGCCGGCGATCGCCATTCAGCCAGAGGACGACTGGCAGACCGCCCTCACGCTCCAATGAGCCGTCCCGCAGCCACGCGGTCGGGCCTGTCACGGCGCAATTCGTGCTCGGCGCAGCACGATCCCTCACCAGGTTGCGCGAACCTGGATCCGCAATCCTTCCCCCGTCGCGCCAGACAGTCGTGCCTGGACTGGACGACGAGCATTGGGCTTGAGCTCGCGACCGCCGCTACCCCCGCGGAGCCTCCTGCAACCGCCGAAGGATCTCCTCGTGCAGCCGCCCGTTCGAACCCACGATGGACGGGGTGTCGATCCGGCGCTCGCCGTCGACATCGGTCACCCGCCCGCCGGCTTCCTCGATCAGCACCTGCGGTGCGGCCAGATCCCAGCTGTGCATCCCCGTCTCGAGCATCGCCTCGGCGGCGCCCTCGGCGACGAGCGCATAGCCCCAGAAGTCGCCGAACCCGCGTTCGCGCCAGGCCGCGGTGATCAGAGCGTCGAAGCCCGGCATGAGGCCGCTCGCGACGGTGTCGCGAGCGCTGCCGTAGAGGAGTTGAGCGTCCTCGAGTGCCGTCACCCCCGAGACCGTGATCCGCCGCTCGCCGTCCGAGCCGCGGTTCCAGGCGCCACCACCGCGCCAGGCGAACCAGCGCTCGCGCATCGCGGGAGCCGAGATGACGCCCACCTGGATCTCGCCCTCGTGCTCGACGGCCAGCAGGGTCGCAAACAGCGGAATGCCGCGGATGTAGTTGTGGGTGGCATCGATAGGGTCGATGAACCAGCGTGTGGCGGCCTTGCCGGCCTCCTCGCCGTACTCCTCGCCGACCAGCCCATGATCGGGAAACCGCGCCAGGATGCGACCCCGGATCTCACGCTCGATCGCCTGGTCGACGGCGGTCACGAACGAGCGATCCGGCTTGCGCTCGATGCTCAGGTTCCGCCGGAAGCCGGCCAGGGCCATGCGGTCGGCGGCGTCGCAGGCCTCGAGCGCGAACGCCAGCCACGCGTCGAGCGCGGATTGGGAGGCGCGAGCCAGGGATGCGGACCACACGGGCCCGAAGTCGAAGGCGGTCATGCGCTGATGATGCCTCAGTGGCAGGTGCCTGTGGCCGCATCGCCGAAGGAGTTGTCGGTCGCCCCGAATCGGAACCGCGGCCGGTGCCACATCGCGAGCATGCCCGTGCCCCGCTGGCTGCCAGGTCGGCGCGCAGCCACCTGACGTCGGGCGAGTTGCTGCCGCCCGGATGATGATGGTCCGGGCCGGCTGTCGTGATCCGGTCAGGCGAGCGGCTCGAACGCCTCCGGATACCGCACGGTCCCCTTCATCACGTCAGTCCACGCCGGCAGCCGGCGGGCCATCCAGGCGGCGTCGGGCCACGCTGCCACCGGCGGCTCCAACCCCACGCCGCGGGCGGGCTCGAACCCGAACTGTGGGTAGTACGACGGCTGGCCCAGGAGCACCAGCGCCGGTACGGCACGGGCGACGGCCAGGCCCAGGGCCGCGGTCATCAGCGCCGACCCGACGCCCCGCAGCTGTGACTCAGGCTGGACGGCCACCGGGCCGATCGCCAGCACCTGCGCCACAGGTCGGCCGGCGGCATCCTCCACCGGACAGGGCGAGAGCAGCAGGTGGCCGACGATCCGCCCACCCTCGTCGACGGCCACCAGCGAATGCCAGCCGTCGGGCGCCTCGGAGCGGATCCGGTCGACGATCGCGGCCTCCTCGGGTCCGGTGAACGCCGACAGCTCCACGGCCCGCACACCCGGCTCGTCGCCGGGCGCCTCGAGCCGGATGGAGATGGGCAGCGGCGCGGGCCGGAGGCGGAACAGCTCGTCGGGTCCATCAGCCACGGGCCGGTCGCCAGGACGACCGCGACCGGCACCGCACGGCCGGCCGGGTACGCAACGGGACGCCGATCCCCGGCATCAGCCGGCGACCGCGACCCCCAGCGCGCTCGGGATCGGCCGCGAGACCGCCACCGGCGTGATGTACCGGTCGACGAGCGCCATCGAGCCGTTGACCTTGAGGTTCGAGAACAGGAACGCGATCTTGGTCGTCTGCGAGGCGAGGATCTCGTCCTTGGTCTCCAGCTCCCACAGCTCGCGCTTGAACGGGCCGATCGCCTTCTTGCGGGTCGTGTACAGGAACTGCTCCTCGGTCTGGCCGGCCTTGCGCTCGTTGGCGGCGTTCGCGCGGCACCAGTCGTTGATCGCACTGGTCATCGATGCCGGAAACGCCGGATGGTCGTAGAGCGCGTTCTGGAAACCGGTCGCAAGGTGGATCTCGGCCGTCTCGACGGCGGGGAAGTGATGGAACAGCTCGTCGGGCAGCGTCGACGCGCCGTGCTGGACGGCCCCGGCCAGCCCGTACTCGCGGGCGATGACACCGAGCTTGCCCAGCACGTCGAAGTCGAGCTTGACCTCGGCAACGCCACCACCCGGCAGCGGCACACCGCCATGCGAGGTCCCGGTCTGGACGCTGACCTTGGACAGACCCCTGGCGCCGGGCGCCCGGCCGTCAAGCTCCCGGTTGTAGCCGTCGAGGTACGCCTTGAGCTCCTCGGGCGTCGAGTTCTGCTTGCCGACCTCGCCGATCTCGCCGCCCACGCTGACGGTCACACCATCGACCTCGAGGCTCCGGATGAGCGCGGTCAGCTCGGCGGCGCGCATGTAGTTCTCACGCTGCTCGGCGTCCAGGTCGGGCTGGGACAGATCCACCAGCGTGGAGCTGTCGATGTCGATGTTCCGGTAGCCGGCATCGATCGCCAGCCGGCACGCGCGACGGATCTCCTCGGTCATGGCCTCGGGGTCGGCCGCGTACTTCTTGGCGTTGAACTGGTAATGGTCGCCCTGGATGAACACGGGACCCTTCCAGCCTGCCGCGATCGCGCCCGCCAGCACGGACGTCGCGTAGTCCATCGGGCGCTGGTAGGTGTAGGTCTGCTCGCTGCGGGCCAGCTCGAAGATCACCGCGCCCACGTCGGCGCGCGCCGCGGTCTCGTAGAACGTGCGGGCCATGTCGAACGTCTGGGCGCGCAGGTTGATCGCCGGCACCGTGAAGCCCGACACCTCGCCCCGGCTCCGCGCCATGTACAGCTCCTGGATGCTCGCCGAGCGTGCTCCCAGGGCCTGGCTCGCTTCCCACACGATCCATCGCGTCGCCTCGGCGGTCGGATCGTCCGTGGTGAGGGCCGCGGTCCAGGCGAGATCGTAGGCGGCCTCGGAGCGGAACCGGGGCTCGTCATCGATGACCAGCCTTCCGCCCTCGATGTGCGCGATCCCGGACAGGCGGGCGATGAGGTCGGCGGGCGACGTGGCGACGTGGGGCATCAGGTGGTCTCCTGTTTGTGTCGACACTGATGGTAGCCGGGCGGCGCGCACCCGGACGGGATCGCCGGGGCGGAGATCGGCGGCACACCCGATGCTGCCCCATGTGCCTGACGAGCAACAGGCGCAACGGAGCGAAGGCGGACGGGTCGGCTGTCGCGGATCGGGGGTCGCTTGGCCCCCGGTGACGGGCCGGAACGTCCGGTGGGGCGCCCCAGCGCCCGATCAGACGCCCGGCTTGGCCACCATGAGGGCCACGATCAGCACGATCAGCACGGTCAGGAACATGCCGCCGCGCTGGAGCCGCTGCGCCGTCGCGGCCATCTCGGGCGGCGGACCGGCCGGAGCTCCGGCAGGCGGCGCACCCGCCGGCGGGCCACCGGCGGTGAGCTCGACCATCTTCTCGGCCGCGGGCGCCTGGACCAGGATCGCGTAGATGACGGCGATCACGTACAGCACGATCCCGCCGATCAGCCAGCGCCAGGCGGGGCTGGTGAGGTCGGGGCCGATGATCAGGATCAGCCCGACACCCGTGATTCCCTGCACGATCGCCCCCGGGATCACGATCCGGCGCTCGATCAGATCCATCACCACCGCCGCGAAGTGGCCGTGCTGCGGTGCCTTGCCGGCCTGACCGGAGATCAGCGGGAAGACGAACGTCGGCCCGAACACGGCGATCGCGCCGAGCACGTGCAGGAACAGGAACAGCTGGAGCATGCGACCTCCCTCGTGGTGCGCGTCAGGTCCGGTCACTCGCGAGCAAGTGGGGACGCGCCCTGTGGCGTGACTCTACGACACGCGCCTGCGGCGGCGCTGGACGAAGTCGACCAGCACGTACTCGCCCAGCCGCTCCGGCTCGGCGTAGAACGCGCGGCCCCGGTTGAGCTCCGTCACGAGCCCCACGAAATCGGTCAACGCCGGCGTCCGCTCGAGCATGAACGTGTTGATGGTGATCCCGTCCCTGGTGCAGCGCATCACCTCGCGCAACGTCGCCCGGATCGTGCGGCTGGTGGGCGGGTAGTTGAACTCGACCTCGCCGTGCTCCACATGCGCGGTCGGCTCGCCATCGGTGATCACCACGATCTCGCGGTTCGAGGACCGCTGGCGGGCCAGGATCCGGCGGGCGACCTGCAGCCCGTGCTGGAGGTTGGTCCCGTACTCGTACTCGTGCCACGAGAGCCCCGCCAGCATCTCGGGCCGGATCTCGCGGGCGTCGTACGCGAAGCCCACAATCGCGAGCCGGTCGCGCGGGTACTGGGTGCGGATGAGCGTCTCGAGCGCCAGGGCCACCTTCTTGGCCGCGAGAAAGCAGCCGCGCAGCAGCATCGAGCGGCTCATGTCGACCAGCAGCACGGTCGACGCGGAGGTCGTGCGCTCGGTGCGGAACACCTCGAAGTCGTCGGCGCGCAACCGGACGCTCCGTGCCGCCCCGGCTCGAGGCGGCACGTTCTCCTCGCGCGTCAGCGCGTTGGCCATCGTCGATCGCAGGTCAAGGTGGAACGGGTCGCCGAACTCGAACGGCTTTGATGTCTCCTCGCGCTCGCCGCCACGCCCGGATCGATCCTCACGATGGCCGCCCAGCGCATCGTGGCGCAGCCGCGAGAACAGGTCGTCGAGCACCTTCTGGCCGATCCGCCTGGTCCCGCGCGGGGTCAGCTCGAGCCGGTGCCCCGACCGCTCGAGGTAGCCGGCAGCCTCTAGCCGGTCGGTCAGGTCGTCGAGCGCGTCCACGCTCCGCACGGCGTCCTCGTCGAGCAGCTCGCGCAGCGCGGAGCGATCGATCGCCGCCAGGTCTCCGGATCGAGCCGCGGCGTCGAGGTCTGACTCCAGGCGGTCCATCGCCTGCAGGCGCTCGATCTCCTCGAGGGCCGTCTCGAGGCCCAGCCGGCGATCGCCCGAGAACGGAATCGGCTCGCCCAGGCCATCAGGCAGCAGCTGATCAAGCGAGGCGGCAAGCCTGGCGAGGTCCCACCGGAGCCGATCGTCCCGGAGCAGGGCGTCGATCGTGTCCTGGAGCTCGGCCCGCTGCTCGGGCGAGAGCGAGCGGAGCAGCGACTGCATCGTCGCCATCCGGTCGGCGAGCTGCTCGATGACCTCGTCGAGCGTCGACGCGCCCGGGAAGAACATCCCGTGCTGGCGAAGAAAGTCGTCGAGCTCGGACGGCGTTGGCTCATCGCCCGCCAGCCGCCGATCGAGCAGCTGGTTGAGATCCCGCACCATCGAGCGCTGGGCGTCCAGGTCCTCTGGCTTGAGGCCCTTGACGGCGTCCGCAAGGCCGCTCGTCATGCGGTCGAGCACCCCTCCGCGCAGGCGGTCCAGCAGTGATTCGAAGCGTTCGCGCGCCTCGGGCTCAAGGAAGTCGTAGTCCTCGAGGGCGCGGATCCTGGCCCCGACGTCGGGGGGCAGCGAATCCAGCCGGTCAAGGCGCCTGGAGGCGACGCTGCGGAGCATCTGGCGCAGCTCCGCGCTCGGCGGATCCGTCGGCCCATCGTCCTTCGTCGGCCCATCGTCCTTCGACGCCGTCCCGCCGACGCCCGCAGCCGCATCCGCATCGTCGCTTCCGAGTTCGGTCCAACCGTCGGACGCATCACCGCCCGCTTCGGGCTCGGTCGCATCGAGACGGCGCTCCACGCCTGCCCGCTCGGTGGCCACGATGTCGTCCAGCTCCTGGCGCACGTCCGCCAGCGGGTCCGCCAGCGAGCCTCGTTCGAGCATCTCCCGCCGCCGCTGTCGCAGCCGCCCCATCAGGTCGCGCAGGCCGTGCAGATCGGTGCGCGAGGGGTCGTCCCTGCGAAGCCCCTGCTGGGCGAGGTTGCGGAGCGCCTCGGCAAGATCGCCACTTTCGAGGAGATCGTCCGCCATCGCGTCCAGGATCTCATCGGCGGTGAGGTCGGGCAGCTGCTGGCTGCCATCCCAGCGGCGGTACCGGGCGGCCGGGGTGAGCGCCTGCCCGTCGTCGAACACGCGCAGATCGGCCCGGCCGAGGTGGCGGGGGTCGGGCGTCAGGAAGGTCATCGGATCGGTCGCCTGCGTGCAGGTCAGCGCCGGTAGGTGACGCCGGCGTGGCCGCGATCCTTGTTGACCCGGCGTTGCAGGTGGAGGCCCTCGAGCAGGAACTCCACCGCCGAGGCGACGAGCGCCGGATCCTGCGCTCCGTCCGAGACGTCGAAGGTCCCGAGCCGCTCCACCGCCTCGCGCAGGCCCGGGATCTCGCGCATCCAGCGGACGTACCCGCCCGACGGCACGAGCTCGCCCGTCTCGATCACCAGCCCGTCGTCGAAAGCCTCGATCACCGGTGCCAGGCGGTCCAGCGAGACGTGCCGGTTGAAGGTCGCGAACACCGCCTTGGTCACGAGCCGCTCCACGATCCGGTCCTCCGGCGTGTCCTCGCCCACCGTCTCCACCTCGACCTTGCCCGAGGTCGAGGCGAGGATCGCGCCGAGGTCGGAGATCCGTGGCGCCGCCACCGGCTCATCCAGGCGGACGGCACGCTTGATCGCGGCGGCCTCGAGGACCTCCAGGTTGGACACCGAGACGCGGACCGAGACGCCGCTGCGCTGACTGATGTCCGGGGACCGGCGGGCGAGATGGGTCAGCTCGGCGACCAGCTCCTCCATGAAGCCGGGCACGACGACGGGCGGGATGCCATCGCACGGCGGGAACGTCTGCTTCTCCTGCCGGACGATGGCGACCTCGTGCTCGAGCGATCGCGGGTAGTGCGTCCGGATCTGCGATCCGAGGCGGTCCTTGAGGGGCGTGATGATCCGGCCCCGGCTCGTGTAGTCCTCCGGGTTGGCGGAGGCGACGACGAACAGGTCCAGCGGCAGGCGCACCTGGAAGCCGCGGATCTGGACGTCGCGCTCCTCAAGGATGTTGAGCAGGCCCACCTGGATCCGCTCCGCGAGGTCCGGCAGCTCGTTGATCGCGAAGATGCCGCGGTTGGCGCGAGGGATGAGGCCGTAGTGGAGGGTGAGCTCGTCTGACAGATAGCGACCCTCGGCCACCCGGATCGGGTCAACCTCGCCGATCAGGTCGGCGATCGTGATGTCGGGAGTGGCGAGCTTCTCCGCGTACCGCCGGTCCCTCGGGATCCAGTCGATGGGCGTGTCGTCGCCCTGCTCGGTGACGATCCCGCGGGCCGCTGCGCTGATGGGCGCGAACGGGTCGTCGTTGAGCTCGCCGCCGCGGACGACCGGCAGCCACTCGTCCAGCAACCCGACCAGCAGCCGCGCGAGCCGCGTCTTGGCCTGGCCGCGCTCGCCCAGGAACACGATGTCCTGGCCGGCGACGATCGCGTTCTCGATCGCGGGGATCACCGTCTCGTCGTAGCCGACGATCGTCGCGAACACGCGCTCCCCGCCGGCGAGCCGGCTCAGGAGATTGGTGCGCAACTCCTCCTTGACGGTTCGCGGCTTCCAGCCGGACGCGCGGAGCGCGCCCAGGCTGGCTGGACGATCGGCGGCGTGGGAGGAGGTCGAGGACGAGCGAACCACGGCGGGGACTCCGGGATGCAGGCGGTTGCGACTCGGGCGGCCAGCGTGGCACGCGGACCGGAAAGCGTCAAACGGTCCGGCTACCCGGCGTCGCGTGCCCGGTCGGCCGGTGTCGATCGGTCCGTCGACCGTGCCTTCTCCGTGCCGTCCCCCAGGCGGATCGCCAGCCGGACCAGGATGCCGGCGCGCCGGGCCTGCTCGCGCTCGAGCTCGCGAGGGCTGCTCCCGACCCGGCCCGCAAGCTCGTCGACGATTCCCCAGGCGAAGTGCTCCCACCGGCCGGTCGTCGGGTTCCAGGTGGCGAGCACCGCCGGTGGCAGGCGGCGCACATGGCCCTCCGCATCCCGGGAGACCGGGCGCACGTAGTGGGCGGCGGCAACCCGCATGCGGCTGGTCGCGTCCATCGCCAGGATCAGCACCACGCCCAGCCTCGTGAGCTCGTCATCCAGCGCCCCCACCGGCTTGGCCGCGAGACGGCCAAGGACCTCCTCCAGCCTGGCTCCGCGCGCGGTCGCGAGCATCCCATAGCCGAGCGAAAGCGCGCGGATCGCCACCAGCGCCCGCTCGCCCCAGGTCCCGGCCGGCGCGTCCGGGTCAAGGTCCGCGACGAGCACCGTGGAATCGGCCCTCGCGGCGGCTTCGGGAGCCGTGCTCCGGTCGCCGGCCCCGTCGCCGGGCGGGTCCGGCAGCCAGCCCAGGTCGGCGGCCTCCGGCAGCCAGCCGAACGCCTCGCCCGCGCCCGCCAGCCGGACGACGGTGGCGTCCTCCGGCAGCAGGTCGAGCAACGCGCCCCGAACCGCGTCGGAGGTCGCACTGTCCGTGGACGCGACGACGGCCGGAACCCCGGCCTCCACCAGGAGCGATAGCAGGGCCGCCAGCTCCGGGTCGAGCGAGCCATCGCGGATCAGCCACGCCACGCGGACGAGTCTCGACCCGACGGGCGCGTCCGGGCGGAACGTCGATTGATGTTGATGGCTCACGCTCGTGAGCCTATCGCGCGGCGTTGACGAGTCGTGGGGCCGTCGCGAGTCGCGGCGGCGCCGCCGATGGTCGCGGACCGAGCCGTCGCTTCGGCTACTGGAAGAACCCGGCAGCCGCGTACACGTCGGTCACGCCGTACAGCGACTTGACCGTCTTGCCGCCGACCCTGCGGATCCGGTACCAGGTGTCGCCGGCCGTGCCGCACGAGCCCGTCGTGTAGCTGTCGCCGGTCACGATCTCGACGGCGCGGACGTTGACGCCCGTCGAGACGCGCGCGACCAGGTTGCCGCTCGTCGACGCGCTCGTCCGCAGGGCGACGCCGTTGCACATAGCCACGACCGTCTTGGGCAGGGCATCCGCGGGTGTCGGCGCCGTGCTGGGTTGAGACGAGGCCTGGGGAGACACGGCCGGGCTCGCGCTCGGTGCCGAGCTGGGCGAGGCCGGTGGCTCCGTGGGCGACGAGCCGCCGCAGGCGGCGAGACTCATGACGCCCACGAGGACGAGGGTGACGGCAGGCAGGCGACGCAGCATTCCGACTCCTTCCTCGTCGGCCGCACCCACGCACTGCACGCACGTGCCGTCCGATGGCGATGTCGCGATCCGTTAAGGATAGGCACCTCGGGCGGCGCCGGCGAGCTCGTCCCGCCGGTCGTCGGTCACGCCTGGCCACCGCCGGTCACGCCTGGCCACCGCCCCCCGGCGCGAGGTCAGCGTCGCTCGAACGGGACGCGCCGATGGGCTTTGCGCTCGATCGTCGTCTTCGTGTCAAGCACCATCGAGACCGGTGTCGCTTGCGCGAAGGTGGATCCGGCGCCAGAGTTCCGCCGATGAAGCAGGACGCCAGGTCGGTTGCCCGGGAGCTGCGCGACCGTGAGCCGCTCTTCCATCGGCCGGAGCACGGCACGACCCGTGCCGATTTCGAGGCGATGACCGTTCCCGACTACTGGGAGGTGGGCGCGTCCGGGAGCATCTACGACCGCCAGGCCTGTCTCGACGAGCTCGAGAGCCGATACGCGGATCCGACCTACGACCCGCTCGCGGGCCTGGAGGTGGGCGACTTCGCCGTACGCGAGGCGGGCGGTGGGGCGTGGCTGGCGACCTACCGCCTGCGGCAGGGTGTACGGAACTCGCGTCGCGTCTCCGTGTGGCGCGGAACGGCCGACGGATGGGTCCTGGTCTATCACCAGGGCACCGTGATCTCGTGATCGACGGCACGGAGATCGTCCCTGCCTCCTCCGACCTCTGACGCCGGGTCGTTTCGCGTATGTCGCGGGTGGCGATGCGCCGACGACCCCGGGGTGTCAGCCACCGGCGAACACCTCGCGACAGGCGTCCTCAGCCGGCGTCAGGGCTCGGACGACGAGCGTGAAGGCGGCATCGGTGTCTGGATCCTGGATCCAGGGCGTCAGCTGATTGGCGGCGGTCAGGGCTGGACGCAGCACCTCCGCGTCGGCACCCGAGACGGTTCCGCAGCGTGCCGTGCCGTTGGCGACGGGCCCACCGAACGTGGAAATCGGCTGGTCGAGCGGCCAGTCGGCCGGCGCCTGCGGCAGGTCGGGATCCGTGTGCTGCGCAGGCCGCACCAGCAAGGCGTACGCCGGGGCCGCGTATGGCGCCTCGGGTCCAAGCTCGTCACCCAGCCACGACGGCAGGTCGAGCAGCCGATGCCACAGCTCGCCGAACGCCTCCGGCGTGCCCGGCTGCGGCTCGCACGGCGTGGTGATGCATTCGATGTGCGCGTCTGGGTTGCCGGTGAGCACGACCCGGCTTCCGTCGACGATGAGCTCGATCCGACCAGTCACAGCGCCGAGCGGGTTGGCTTGCCCTTGGAAGTCGGTCGGACCGCCCAGCAGGCCGAGATCGGTTGCGCCCTGGACGATCGACGCCTCACCGGCCGCGCTGATCGACCGCCCGGTCAAGTTGGGCAGCAACGGACCCGGGTAGATGGCGGGGACCGGGCCTGGACTGACGGCCACGCCGTCGCCGGTGATCACGAGCAGTGGCTGGCCGGCGAACTGGTCGAGCGGTGCGATGGCCTGCCAGGTCGTCATCCGCAGCCAATACGTCGCTGCCGCGGGCGCGGGCGAGACATCCGGAGTGGCCGTCGTGACAGCACCGGGTGAGGCGGCGGATCCGGTACAGGCCGCGATGAGCAGGGCGGCCCCGAGGACGGTCGCGAGGCGGAGGTGAGCGGTCATGGATCGATACCTCGTCGAGGGACGCATCGCACCGACGCCCGCGTTCCGGACCAAGTTCCATCGAACGCGGAGCGCCTGGCACATCATCCACCGCGTTTCTCGTCATCCAGTCAGAGCACGACTGCTCGCCGGCCCGCTCGCCGGGTCGCGTCGAGCCTCGTCCGCCAGGCCCGACCCGGCCCCGCTCGAGCGATTGCCGCGCCGCGCGGTCAGGGTCCGTTGGCGCGTCGATGCCGGGCGATTCCCGTGCCCTGGGCCGGCCGGTACGCGGCCCGCAAGCGTCCTTTGACTGGGTGGCATCGCCGGAGAGGCGCCTGGGTGGCATCGCCGGAGAGGCGCCTGGGTGGCAGCGCGGCGATGTGCCTGGATGGCATCGCCGGCGATGCCCTGGTGGAAGGGCATCACCGGGCGGGACAACGGACAGACGCCGTCTTGCAGCGGCAGCGCAAGGGTCGTTCGGCCCCTTTCGAGCTCGCCCGTGACGACGAACCTCTTGACGCGGTCAATGGCAGCCGCGTAGACTGCGCGGCGGTCGAGCAGGTCGCTCGCCGTGTCCACTAGCGGAGGCGCATCTCCAGATGGTGCACAAGACCCTCTTCAACCCGCGAACGGTGGCGCCCATCTCCGGCGCTGTCGACGGGAGAGGTGTGCCCACCAGCAGGTAGGACGCGGGGCCCAGCGCCCCAGGAGCGACCACCGAGCCGTGGGCCACCGGGCCCGCGGCTCAAGTGTTTTCTCGGGCATGTTCGATGCCCGTCGACACGGGCCGCAGGCCCCCGACAACCGGGCCCGCGGCTCGTCCCATGTCTGGGACGCCGCGGACCGGCCCGACCACTCGAGCCACTCCATCAACCGCAGGAGAGTCCCATGGCGACGACCCTCACACCCGAACCGAAGGCGACCACTCCGACGTCGAGCCCGCTGCCGGCGCCTCTCGCCGACCGCGAGTCCGCCGAGCGGATCCAGGCCGCCCCGGGTGCGGGGGACGCAACCGGTCCCTCGCCCCGGACGCCGGCCGGCCCGCCGGCGCTCCTCGTCGAGCACGTCACCAAGCGCTTCAAGGTCGACCGGCGCAAGCCCCCGGTCCTCGCGATCGACGACGTGACGCTCCACCTGGAGCGTGGTGCGATCCACGGGATCCTGGGTGCCAACGGCTCCGGCAAGTCGACCCTCATCCGTCTCGTCTCGGGGTTGCTGACCCTGGACGCGGGCCGGGTCGAGGTATTCGGCCTCGACATCGAGCGTGACGAGCTCGCCGTCAAGCGGCTCATCAACCGGGTCAGCGTGGACGCGGCGTTCTTCAAGAAGCTCAGCCCGATGGAGAACCTCCTGTTCGCGGCCCGCCTCTACGGCATCGATGCCGGCGAGGCGAAGCGGCGGGCGACGGCGATCCTGGCCCGGCTGGGCATCGCGGAGAGCCGCCTCGGCCGTCCGGTGGAGCAGATGAGCCGGGGGATGCAGCAGAAGGTCGCCATCGCGCGAGCCCTGCTGACGAGCCCGACGCTGCTCCTGCTCGACGAGCCGACCACGGGCCTCGATCCGCGCAGCAAGCTCGACGTCCAGGCATTCGTGGAGGAGGTCAACGCCGCGCACGACGCGACGATCGTCCTCACCACCCACGACCTTGCCGAGGCGGAGCGCCTGTGCGACCGGATCACGATCCTCGACGGGGGTCGGGTGGTCGCGGAGGACACGCCCGAGGGGCTCAAGCGACTCGTCGCTGACGACCACGGGCAACCGCCGACGCTCGAAGCCGTGTTCATGACCTTTACCGGTCGCTCGCTCGACGAGGACGTCGAGCCAGACGACGAGACCGACTGACCCACAGCAGCCGAAAGGAGGTGCCGCGATGACCATCCGGTCCGCCACGACCACCCGCCATCACCCCCACCTCTCGAAAGGAACGCTGACATGTACGACAGGGAGCTGTACCTGGCCGCTCGCCTCGAGGATCAGGCCCTCGAGCGACGGCAGCTGGCCGACGAGCGGCTTGCCCGCCGACAGGCTCGCCCGATCCGGCGACGTCTGGGTGAATCGGTCATCAGGCTCGGCGAGCGGTTGTCCGACGACCGTCGCTCCTCCCCTGCCCTGACCGGCTGAGCCGGTCAGGGCAGGGGCCCTCAACCTCGAAAGGAACCCTCCGTTGGCTCTACTCGCGCAGGAGATGAAGGCCTCGTACGCCTTCATCGAGCGCAACTTCTTCCTCACCCGCCGCTACTGGGGCTGGGAGGTCGCGTTCCTCGTCTACTCGGTCGCCAGCGCGCTCTCGATCTCGTTCATCGGCGCGGCGTCAGGCAACGACCGCCTGCTGCTGACGCTGATCATCGGTGCCGTGTTCTGGAACTACCTCTCGGTGGTCTTCTCGTGGATCGCGGAGACGATCTCGGTGGAGCGCTGGGAAGGGACGCTCGAGTACACGTTCATGGCGCCGGTGCGCCGCTGGACGCAGCTGCTGGGCTCGTGCCTGTACGCGATGGCGTACGGGCTGGTTCACACGGCCGCGATCCTGGTCGTGCTGGTGCTGTTCTTCCCGCAGCTCGAGCCCGGGTCCATGAACCTGGCGACGGCGGTCCTGTTCGTCGCGCTCGGCTCGTTCAGCTTCGTAGGCATCGGGATGATGGCCGCCATCCTGCCCCTGCTGTACGTGGAGCGGGGCGCCCAGATGACGTTCGTCCTCCAGTCCTGCCTGCTGCTGGTGTCGGGCGTGTACTACCCGGTCTCGATCCTGCCCGGCTGGATGCAGGCGCTGTCCCACGCGTCCCCGGCGACCTACGTGCTCGACGGCGTCCGCGCCGGCCTGCTCGACGGCACGCCGGTGACCGCGCTGGTCGGCGACATCCTGCCGCTGATCGTGATGGGCGCGGTGCTCATCCCGGCGGGCCTGTGGGCCTTCGGCCGCGCCGAGCGGTACGCGAAGCGGACCGGCAAGCTCAAGCGGGTCGGCTGAGATGGAGCCCAACGAACCCATCGACATCGATCCGCTGCCCGGCGGCAGCGACGCGCTGGCCGAGCTCGGCTGGGACCCCGGCTGGGAAGCGGCCTTCGCGCCGTTCCATGCGGCGGGGTGGCGTCCGGCCCGGGTCGTGGCCGCGCATCGTGACGCCTGGGTCGTCGCCGACCGGGCCGGCGATCGGGACGCGGTCGTCGCCGGGCGGCTACGGCACGAAGCCGTCGGACCGGCCGACCTTCCCACGGTCGGTGACTGGGTCGCTACCAGCCCGAGGGCCGCGACCGACACGGACGACCGGTCCGATGCAGCGGGGCCAGCCGTGATCCAGGCCGCCGTGCCAAGGCGTGCGGCCTTCGGGCGCAGCACCGCCGATTTCGGGCCGGCGCACCGGGGCCCGGCCCCAGGACGAGCAGATCCTGGCCGCCAACGTGGACGTCGCGCTCCTGGTCGCCGGGCTCGACGGCGACTTCAACCTCCGGCGACTGGAGCGCTACCTGGCCGTGGCGTACGCGGGTGGCGCGCAACCGGTGATCGTGCTCAACAAGGCCGACGTCGCCACCGATCTCGTCGGCCTGCGGGTCGCGGCCGAGGCGGTGGCGCCGGGCGTCGAGGTGCGCACCATCTCCGCCCTGACCGGCGATGGCGTGACGGCCCTCGAGACGGATCACCTGTCGCGCGGCCGGACGGCCGTCGTGCTCGGCTCGTCGGGGGTGGGCAAGTCGACCCTGGTCAACGCGCTGCTCGGCAGCGCGCGCCAGCGCACCGGCGCGGTCCGCGAGGACGACGCACGAGGCCGTCACACGACAACCCGCCGCGAGCTCATCCGCCTCCCGGGCGGCGCGCTCCTGATCGACACCCCGGGCATCCGCTCGCTTGGCGTCGCCGGTGCGGCCGAGGGCCTCGATCCGACCTTCGCCGAGATTGCCGAGATCGCCGCAGCGTGCCGGTTCCGCGACTGCCGCCACGACGGCGAGCCGGGCTGCGCGGTCCATGCGGCCATCGCCGACGGTCGTCTCGATCCCGATCGGCTGGCAAGTCATCGCAAGCTGGAGCGGGAGGCCGCCCACGTCGCGCGATCTGCCGACCCCTTGCTGCGGGAGGCCGAGCGCCGTCGCTGGAAGGCGATCCAGCAGTCGGTGGTCATCCACATGAAGCACAAGTACGGGAGCGATCGATGACCGATTGGAGCCATCCATGACCACGCCCGACACGGGGATCCCTGAGTCCCCGGCGATCTCCGGGCTGACGTTCCGTGGCGGGCGCACGGATGACTGGGAAACCCTGGCCGAGGTCATGAACCGGGGCAACGCGGCCGACGGTGTCGAGGAGGCACAGTCGGGCGAGGAGCTGGCCGCCGAGCACGCGAAGATCGATGACTTCGACGTCGCACGCGACGTGCTGGTGGCCGAGGCTGACGCCACGGTGATCGGCTTTGCGTCCGGGCAACGGGTCGTCCGCGACGAGGTGCTGGTCGGTGAGACCTGGGGCGCGGTCGACCCCGCGCTCCGGCGGCGTGGCCTTGGGACGGCGCTGTTCGAGGCGACCCGGGCCCGGCTGGCCGCCGAGCTTGCCGCCGATCCCCGTCCCGGCCCCCGCGAGCTGCGCTCGTTCGCGATGGACATCGAGACGGGCGCCCGCGCGCTGCTCGCCGGCCGGGGTTTCGTGCCGATCCGGTTCGGGTTCGAGATGCGCCGCTTCCTCACCGGCACCCTGCCCGACCGGGCGCTGCCGGCCGGGATCGAGATGCGGCCCGTGACCCAGGACCAGCATCGGGTCATCTTCGACGCCGACAACGAGGCGTTCGAGGACCACTGGGGCCACCGGCCGCCGAGCGAAGGCGACTTCGTCGCTCAGTTCGAGGGCCCGTCGGCTGACACCTCGCTGTGGTGCGTGGCCTGGGACGGCGACCAGGTCGCGGGCGTCGTGATGAACGCCATCATTGCGACCGAGAACGAGCGCCTGGGCGTGCGTCGCGGCTGGCTGGACCACGTGTCGGTGCGGCGCCCGTGGCGCGGTCGTGGCGTGGCCAAGGCGCTGTGCGCGGCATCGATGCGGGCCCTGCGCGAGCGGGGCATGGACGAGGCGTGGCTGGGCGTCGACGGCGAGAACCCGATGGGGGCGCTCGCGCTCTACGAAGGGCTTGGCTTCCAGGTCGCGCGACGGTGGCAGGCGTACGGACGCCCGGTGGACGCTCCGGCCCCCGCGGGGTGGCGCCCCGCCGGCAACCGACCCACCTGACGGGCGAGGGATCCACGGGCAGCCGATGACTTCGCCGCGCGTCGGCCCGGGGCGCGGCTCAGGCTGCGTCCAGGGTGGCCCGGATCTGCCGCGCCGCCTCGGCAGCCTCGTCCTCGGCGACGAGCCAGCGCTGGGCAAACACGGCGTCCAGGAGTTGGGCGCCGGAGGGCGGCATGTCCGCGTACCGGGGCACGAGATGGAAGTGCAGGTGCCGCAGTGACTCGCCCAGCGAGCAGATGTAGATGCGCTCCGGGCCGAGCGTGGTGCGCATCGCGGCCAGCCGCCGTTGCGCGACGACCCCGAGCGCGGCCGCTTCGAGTGGATTCAGGTCGGCGAGGCTATCGACGTGACGCCTCGGCTGGAGCACGACGAAGCCGCGCACGAGCGGTGGGAAGCGTCCGGCCAACCCTGGATTGCGCGTCCGGCTGTGACGATGGACGATGGTCCGGTGGCACGCTCACACTTGCCTCGATGCCTCGGCGTCATCGCCATGGCGGCAATCGTTGCGACGGGCTGCGCGGGTCCCGCGCAGGTCGCCGGCTCTCCGACCGTGACGCTCGGGCCTCTCCCGACAGCGCCTTCAGCGTCGCTCGCGCCCACGACCTCCGCGACCTCGGGGCCCGCGTCGGATGCCGTCACGCCGTCGGCCGCTGCCACCGCTTCCTCGACCCAGTCGCCATCGCCCACACCGGAGGCCACCATGCCCGACTTCGTCCTCACGTCCACGGCGTTCGACGCCGGTGGCTCGATCCCGAAGCGGTACACCTGCGACGGCGAGGACATCTCACCCGAGCTCGCCTGGGAGGGTGCGCCGTCCGGTACCGCCTCCCTCGTGCTGCTGGTCGACGATCCCGACGCACGCGGCTGGGTCCACTGGATCGTCCTGGACATGGCCGGAACCGCCAGCGGCGCACTGCCGCACGGCGTCGCCGCCTCGCCTGGCGCCCCGGCGCAGGGTCGCAACGATTTCGGGCGCATCGGCTGGGGCGGCCCCTGCCCGCCGTCGGGAACCCACCGGTACACGTTCACGCTGTACGCGCTGGGGGCACCGCTGGCGTTGCCCGGGACACCCGACGGCAAGGCCGTCCGCGCGGCCCTTGCCAAAGCACAGGTGCTCGACACGACGGTGCTGGAGGCGCGCTACCACCGCGGCGGCTGAGCATGCCCCGCGCGGCCGTCGGCGAACGCGGCGCGCATGTTGCGGAGCGCGACGCGTTCACTGCGGCGGTTGACCGCCCGAGTGAACGGCCCGCGTTCCAAACGGGCCGCGAGAGGCACCCGGGCGGTTGGCAGCGCGATCCGGTGACCCAGCCAGGGTCGATCAGAGCAGGAGCCGGCCCTCGCGACGGACCATGTCCATCCACGGACGCTCCCGGCCGATCGTCGTGTCCGGCCCGTGTCCCGGGAACACCCGAACCGGGTCTTCCAGGTCCGTGAGACGCGCAATCGAAACCACCATCTCGCCGGAAGACCCCCCGGGGAGGTCGACCCGGCCCCAGCCGCCCTGGAACAGGGTGTCGCCGCTGAACAGGAGCCCGTCGTCGCCGGCGAGCAGGCACACGGAACCTTCCGTGTGGCCAGGCGTGTGGAGCACGCGCAGCCGGATCTCGCCGAACCGGACCTCGCCACCGTCGGCGAGCTCGACCGCGGGCACCGACGGGACGATCTCGAACGGCGCGAACAGCGGCTCAGGGTTCGTCAGCCGGTGCCGGTCGGCCGCGTGGACCGCGATCTCGGCCCCCGTGTGCGCAGCGATGGCCGCGTTGTCACCGGTGTGATCCCAATGGCCGTGCGTGCTGACGATCAGCTTGAGCGTCCAGCCTCGCTCGTCGAGTGCGTCCCGGATCCAGGCGAGCGACGGGGTCGCCGTGTCGATCGCGATCGCCTCGCGGCTCCTCGGATCGGCGAGCACGTGCACGTTGGTCGCCAGGGGACCCACGACCGCATGCAACCGATCCATGCGCTCAGTCTCGCACGGCGGGCCTCGGGCACGGCGAACCGTGAGCACGGCGAACCGGGACGTCCGGCTCTCGTCATGAGAGACCGGTGGCTGCAGAATCGACCCCAGAGGTGACCGAGATGGCGACCACTGTCCGTATCAAGACCAAGATCACCCCCTGGGACGACCCGGACTTCGTCGGGGCGTTCGAGCGGGCGCGAGCCGAGATGGATCGGTCCGGCTGCTGCCCGGAGGGACCGCCGGCCGCGGCCGAGGTCCAGCGAATGCTACGTGAGGCCGGGTTCCCGAACGCGCGGGTCGAGGTGGACCGGACAGTCGAGGAGGCGCTCGAGCACACGTCGCACTGGCTCGTGACCCGGGACGCCTAGCGCATCCGGGATCCGGCGCCCCGAAGCTCCGGTCCGGCGGCTCAGGTGGCCCGTCGACGACGCGTCCGCGCGCGAAGCGTTCGAGGACGGCCGCCAGCCGGGCGCCGATCAGCTTGCCTCGAGCTTGGTGCGAATGCAGTCGAAGGTCTGGCCGATCATCTTGTTGGCCGTCCCTTCGATCAGGCGCGCCCCAACCGACGCCAGCGTGCCGGCGATCGCCACGTCGGCCGACCAGTCCATGGTGGTCGGACCCTCGGCGGGTCCGGACAGCCGCATGTCCGCGGAGGCATCGACGGCCGAGCCGGGTGCCTGGCCGTGCGCCTTGAGCACCGCGAGCTCCGGCTCGTTGCGCTCGGCCACGGTCATGTCCACGACGAACCGGGCCGAGATGAACCCGACACCGACCTTGGCCTTCGCCTTGAAGTGATCGGCGTCGATCACCTCGATCGACTCCACGCCAGGCCCGCAGGACCCAACCTCGTTGGGATCCATCAGGAACGCCCACACGCGGTCGCGGGATGCGGTGATCTGGACGGTGCCCTTGAACTGCATTCGGATCTCCAGTGACGGACCGGTAGAGACGGACGGAGCGGCGACCTCACGCCCCGGCTGTCGTCGATCCCGTGACGTAGGCGCCGGGCTCCTTGATGAAGGCGGTCCGGCAGCCCATCGAGCAGAACGCGTACACGACACCCTCGTGCTCGGCCAGGTGTCGAGCGTGGGCGCGATCGACCGTCATCCCGCACACGGGGTCGAGGAGGACGATGTCGTCGACGGTGGCGCCCGCCTCACCAGCCCCGGACGCGGCAGCCGCATCGGCCGCCACCGAGCCGGCCATGGTCGCCGGCCCCGGGCGAGCCACGAACTCCGCTCGCCCTCGCCGGACCTGGATCAGCTCGCCCAGGATCGAGAGCGCGATCTCCTCGGGGGTCTCGGCGCCGAGGTCCAGCCCGCATGGCGCGCGGAGCGCGGCGAGCCGCTCCTCCGGCACCCCGGCGTCGTCGCGAAGCCAGGCACGCACGACACGTGCCCGGGTCGGTGAGGAAACGAGGCCAACGTAGGCGACGTCGCGCCGGAGCGCGGCGGCGAGCGCCTCCTCGTCCCACACGCCCTGGGTGGCCACGACCACGTAGGGTGAGACGTCCGGGTCCACCTGGCCGAGCGCGGTCTCGGGGGACACTCGCTCGGCATCGGGGAAGGCCTCGGCGTCCGCGATCGGATCGAACACGGTCACCCGCCAGCCGGTAGCGGCGCCGAGGGCGGCCAGCGCCCCGACGATCGGCGTCGTGCCGGCCAGCCACAGCGAGGGCGCGGGAAGATGCGGTTCCACGTAGATCTCCAGGGTTCCGCCGGAGTGGCAGCTCATCACGAGCTCCACGACACCGTCGCCGCGCCGGCCCTCCGCCGGAGCCTCCTTCGAGAGCCGGAGCAGGCGGGGATGGCCGTCGACCAGCGCCCGCAGCGCCTCGCGGACGACGACGGGCTGGGCGCAGCTGCCGCCGACCCAGCCCTCGATCGTGCCGTCCGGGTGAACGATGCCCGCCGAGCCCGGGCGGGCCGACGTCGGCCGCTGCACCGCCACCACCGTGGCGACGGCGAACGTGCCCCCGGCGGCTTCGAGCTCGGCGATACGGTGGAACAGGGTGCGACCGGCCATCGGGTCAGGCCACGCCCTTCTCGTGCAGCACCTGCCACACCTTCTGAGGCGTGAGCGGGATGTCGATGTGGGTGACGCCGAGGTGCGACAGCGCGTCGACCACGGCGTTGGCGATCGCCGGCGGGGCACCGACCGTCGCCGACTCCCCCACCCCCTTGGCGCCCAGCGGGTGGTGCGGCGAGGGGGTGATCGTCTTGCCCGTCTCCCAGGACGGGGTCTCCATCGCGGTCGGCAGCAGGTAGTCCATGAACGTCCCGGCGAGGTTGTTGCCCTGCTCGTCGTACGGGATCTCCTCGTACAGCGAGGGCGCGAACCCCATCGTCAGGCCGCCGTGGATCTGCCCGTCCACGATCATGGGGTTGATGATGTTGCCGCAGTCGTCGACGGCGACGAAGCGCCGCACGGTGACCTGCCCGGTGCCCTTGTCGATGTCCACCACGCAGATGTAGCTGCCGAACGGGAAGGTCAGGTTGGGCGGGTCGTAGTAGTCGACGGCCTCGAGCCCGGCCTCCATCCCGTCGGGGAGGTTGGTGTAGGCGGCGAACGCGAGCTCGGCGATGGTCTTGACCCGGTCGGGCGAGCCCTTGACGCTCCACTGGCCGTTCGTCCACTCGAGGTCGTCGGGCGAGCACTCGAGCAGGTGCGCCGCGAGCAGCCGGGTCTTCTCGCGGATCTTGCGGGCGGCGACGGCCGTGGCCGCGCCGGCGATGGGCGTGGACCGCGACGCGTACGTGCCCAGGCCGTACGGCGCCGTGTCGGTGTCGCCCTCCTCGACCATGACCTTGGACGCCGGGATGCCCAGCTCCTCGGCGACGATCTGCGCGTAGGTCGTCTCGTGGCCCTGGCCCTGGCTCTGGACGCCCAGGCGCAGGATCGCGGAGCCGGTTGGATGCACCCGGATCTCGGCCGAGTCGAACATCTTGATGCCGATGATGTCGAACGTGTGCGAGGGACCCGCGCCCACGATCTCGGTGAAGCTGCTGATGCCGATGCCCATCAGCTCGCCCCGGGCGCGCTTCTCGGCCTGCTCCCTGCGCAGCTCGTCGTAGCCGATGATGTCGAGCGCCTTCTGGAGCGCCGTATGGTAGTCGCCGGAGTCATAGTCCCAGCCGGTGGGCGTGTGGTACGGGAACTGGTCCTTGCGGATGAAGTTCTTCATCCGGAACTCGGCCGGGTCCATGCCGATCTCGCGGGCCGCCTCGTCGACCAGCCGCTCGATGGTGTGGACGGCCTCCGTCACCCGGAAGCTGCAGCGGTAGGCGACGCCGCCCGGCGGCTTGTTGGTGTAGGCGGCGTCGACCTCGACGAACGCCTGCGGGATGTCGTACGAGCCGGTGATCACGTTGAACAGCCCGGCCGGGAACTTGGACGGGTCTGCCGCGGCGTCGGTGTAGCCGTGGTCAGCGAGCGTCTTGACTCGGAGACCCTTGATCGTGCCGTCGTTGTCGAGGCCCAGCTCCGCGTGGATGTGGTAGTCGCGGGCAAACGAGTCCGCCTGGAGGTTCTCGGACCGATCCTCGATCCACTTGACCGGCCGGCCGAGCGTGAGCGACGCGACGATGGCGCACACGTAGCCCGGGTAGACCGGCACCTTGCCGCCGAACCCGCCGCCGATGTCGTGGGTCTTGACGCGGATGCTCGATTCCGGCAGGCCCGAGACCAGGCTGATGACCGTCCGGTACACGTGGGGCGCCTGGCTGGTGACGTGGAAGTCGAGGTGGGCGCGGACGGGGTTCCAGTCCGCGATGCAGCCGCAGGTCTCGATCGAGGAGACGTGGATCCGGGGAATGTAGACGTCGATCGGGACGATCCGATCGGAGGCGGCGAGCGCGGCATCGGTGGCCGACTTGTCGCCCGACTCCCAGTGCCAGATGTGGTTGTTCGCCTTGTCCGGGCCGCGGTCCGGGCGCAGGACCGGCGCGTCCGGCTCGAGCGCCTTGAACGGATCGATCACCACCGGCAGCGGCTCGTAGTCGACGTACACGGCCTGGATCGCGTCGGCCGCCTGGTAGCGCGTCTCCGCGATGACCGCGGCGACCTCCTGGCTCTGGTACATGACCGTGTCGACCGGCAGCACCATCTGCTTGTCGCCGGCGAGCGTGGGCATCCAGTGGAGCCCCGCCTTCTCGAGGTCCTTGCCGGTGATGACCGCCAGCACGCCCGGCATGGCCAGCGCCTCGCTGGCATCGATGGACTTGATCGTCGCGTGGGCGTACGGGCTGCGGACGATGTCCATCCAGACCATGTTGGGCAGGATGACGTCCTCGATGTACTCACCCTGGCCACGGATGAAGCGCGGGTCCTCCTTGCGCTTCATCGAATGGCCCATGCCCGAGACCTCGGCGGTCGTGGTGGGCGCCTGTGCCTCCGTCATCGTCGTCTCCTTCCGGGGCTCAGGCGGATGCCGCGGCCGGCTCGGGCTCGGCGGATGCTCGCCCGGAGCTCCGCCGCAGCCTGCTGGACCGCCTTGACGATGTTCACGTAGCCGGTGCACCGGCACAGGTTGCCGGCAATCCCCTCCCGGATCTCGGCCTCCGTGGGATCCGGGTTCCGGGCGAGCAGCCAGGTCGTCTCCATGATCATGCCGGGGGTGCAGAAGCCGCACTGGAGCCCGTGCTGGTCCCAGAACGCCTGCTGGAGCGGATGGAGCTTGCCACCCTGCTCCATGCCCTCGATGGTCGCGATCGCGGCGCCGTCGGCCTGGACCGCGAGCATCGTGCACGACTTCGCGCTCTCGCCGTTGACATGCACGGTGCACGCCCCGCAGTTGCTGGTGTCGCACCCGGTATGGGTGCCGGTCAGGCCGAACACGTCCCGCAGGAGGTGGGTGAGGAGCAGGCGAGGCTCGACGTCGGCCTCGCGCACAACCCCGTTGACGGTGACCGAGATGTGCTGCGTCGTCATCGATCGGTCCTCCTACGCGCCCTGCGCCCGCGAGGCCGCCAGACGCAGCGCCCGGGTCGTGATCTCGCGGACCATCGCCCGCTTGTACTCCGCCGGCCCGTGGCTGTCGGACACCGGTCGAGCCTGCGCCGCCGCAGCAGCCGCAGCAGCCGCGAACGTCTCGTCGGTCGGAGCCGAGCCGACCAGGCCCGACTCCGCCTCGGTCGCGGCGAACGGCGCATCGGCAACGGCCGTGAGACCGACCCCAGCTCGCTCGATCCGTCCGTCGGCGCCCAGCACGAGCATCGCCGCGGCGCCGACGGTCGCGAAATCGCCCGCTCGACGCTCGAGCTTGACGTACGCGCTGCCGGTCCGCGGACCCGCGAGCGGGATCCGGACCTCGGTCAGCACCTCGGTGGGCTCGATCGCGGTCTGGAACGTGTCGGTGAAGAAACCGCGAGCCGGGAGTTGCCGCTCGCCCGGTGGTGCTGCGGCAGACGAACGTGCCGCCCAGGGCCTGGATCACGGCCGGCCAGTCCGAGCTCGGGTCCGCGTGCGCGCAGGACCCGCCGATGGTGCCCCAGTTGCGGACCTGCGGGTCGCCGATGCCACCGGCCGTGTCGCGCATGATCCCCCAGTGGGAGGCCAGCGGGTCGTGCTCGTGGATCCGGCGATGGGTCACGCGGCCGCCGATCCGCCATCCATCGTCGGCCTTGGTGATGGTGTCGAGCCCGCCGACCGCCTGGAGATCGACCAGGAGCGCCGGCTGCGCCAGGCGGAGCTTGATCAGTGGCAGGAGGCTGTAGCCGCCGGACAGGACCTTGGCCTCCCCCTCCCGATCCCGCAGGATCTGGAGCGCCTCGTCCAGCGACGTTGGACGCACGTAGTCGAACTGGCCGGGGATCATGCGCCGCTTACCCTCCTTCCCGCGCGCCGGGCGCGGGACCGATGTCGGGCTCGCCACCGAGGGGACGAGCTCGGGGATGCCAGGACATGCGGGTGGCGGTCGCCGCCGGATTGCCGCCGATCGCCACGGTGGTGGGGATTGCCCCCAGGGAGCTGCGATAGGCCGAGTATCGGCGCGGGGTCGGCGGGGCGTCAATGGGGTTGCACGGTGCGCGTACCGACGTGCGCCGGGACGCCCCGCTCGCCGGCGGCGCTCAGGTCAGCGGCTGGGCATCCAGGTCATGATGCCGGTCGTGGCCTCGGGCTGCTCGGCCAGGGTCCAGCCGCGTTCGTCGGGCGCCACCAGGTCCGGCAGCAGCGTCAGCAGCCGACGGTCCTTCGCCCCGCCCTCGGCGATGAACAGCTGGCGGCGGAGGTAGGCGGCGAGCGCGGGCACGGTCTCGAAGACTCGCGACACGCGCTCGACCCGGATGACCTCCGTGTCGCGGCCGTGCGCCCGAACGATCGCCAGCAGCTCCGGGAGCGCGGGCAGCGGGACCCGCGCCTCGCCGTGGACCAGCGGCCACAGCGGGTCGGCCAGCGAAGCAGGGCTGCGGTCGGTGAGGACCGCGATGCAGCGCTCGCGAGCGGCCGCCTCCATCGCGGCCAGGAACGGCCAGATGGGCTCGATGTCGTACGCGACGTGGGCAATCAGCGAGACGTCGGCCGCCGGCAGCGACCCGAGCTGGCTCGCCGCGTCCGGCCAGGTGCCGGCGACCATCCGGATGTTGTCGATGCCGTGCTCGCTGATCCCGGACTGGAGCGCCCGGCGCATCCCCGCCGATGGCTCGACCGCTACCACCTCACGCACCGCGAGCGCGAGCGGGAGGGCGTAGCGGCCCGCGCCGGCTCCGATGTCGAGCCAGACGTGGTCGGGACGGGCCGAGGCGCGCAGGACGTCCAGGGCCGGCTCATCGGTCCGCCTCGGATCGGCGACGAAGTGGGCGGTGACGGGCGCGTAGAAGTCGGGCAGCTGCGTCTCGCGGAGACGCTCTGCCTGCTCGCGGTTTGCCAGCACGCGCTCGGACCAGAGGGCTTCGAGGCGATCGGCGGGGGCGGCGTCGACGCTCGGCATCGAGCTCACGATACGCCCGACAGGCGTGCGAGGTCGTCGGGCGTATCCACGTCCGGGTTCGCGCCCTCGACGGCGACCTCCGCGACCAGATCGGGCCGCGTCTCGAGCAGCGGGCCCAGCCCCCGGTCCCCCTCCAGGCCGGCGGCCAGCGCCCAGGCGCCGCGGCCGACGAGGACCGGGTTGGGAGCGCCGTCGTGCGCATGCCTGGCGCGGACCATCGGACGATCGGTCGCTCTCGCTGCGTCGAGCACGGCCCGGATCGTCTCGGGACGGAGGGCCGGCTGGTCACCGAGGACGATCAGGACCGCATCGGTCGCGAGATCCTCGGCAGCTCCGTCGAGACCCACGCGAAGCGAGCTCGACAGCCCGTCCTGCGGGCGCGGGTTGACCACGCGCCGCTCCGAGCGCCAGCTGATGCCCGACTCGATCGCGGCGGCGTCGTTCCCCAGCACGACCACCGTGTCATCGAGACCGCCCGCTGCGACCGCGTCCAGCGTGTGCTGAAGCACGGGTCGGTCCCCCATCGATGCCAGGAGCTTGGGCGATCCGAACCTGCTGCTGGCCCCGGCGGCCAGGACGATGGCGACGACCTTCATCCCGCCGATACCCGGCGTTCGCCAGCGGTCTCGGGCTGCGTCGAGGCATGGGACGCGACGGACAATTCGCGGGCCCGCGCGAGGTCGCGCATCGGCCGGCCCGTGCCGGATCGCCGTTCCGCGACCACCTCGGCCATGATCGAGAGCGCCGTCTCGGCCATCAGCCGCCCACCCAGGTCCAGCCCGATCGGTCCGCGCAGCCGGTCCAGCTGCTCCTCCGACACGCCTGCCGCCAGCAGCCGCGCTCGGCGATCGGCCTGCGTCTTGCGGGACCCGACGGCGCCCACGTAGCGGCAGCCTCGCCGGAGCGCCTCGACGATCGCCGGCTCGTCGAACTTGACGTCGTGGGAGAGCACCGCCACGGCATCCGCCGGCCCCAGGCCGATCTCGTCCGCGATCTCGTCCGGCCAGCCGACGAGCAGCCGGTCCACGTCCGGGAACCGCGCCTCGGTGGCGAACGCGGCCCGGCCGTCGACCACGACCGTCTCGTAGCCCAGCTCCCGGGCCAGGCGGACCAGCGAGCGCGCCACCTCGACCGCCCCGACCACGACCAGCCGTGGCCGCACCGGATAGGCCTCGATGAACAGCTGGCGGCCCGCGATGTCCACGGTCTTCGACACGCCCTTGGCCAGCGCCGCCGTCGCCGCGGCCGACAGCTCGGCATCTGCGGCCGTGTCTCCCAGCGTGCCATCCAGCCAGCCGTCGTCGTGAACGACCAGCGGCTCGGCCGGTGGCGCGCCCTCGCCAGGGGCATGGGCGCCGAACTGGGACGGGGGTGCATCGGAGGGCAGGAGGGTCACGATCGCCCGCCCGTCACCACGTCCCTCGCGGGTCTCACGGGCAGCCGCGATCGCCACCTCCGGCACGACCGGCGAGACGAGGACGTCGATCGTGCCGCCGCACGCCAGCCCGACGTCCCATGCCTGCTCGTCGCTGATGCCGTAGCGGATGACCCGCTGCCGGCCGTTCTTGCGCGCAGCCCGGATCTCCTCCGCCGCCGCACCCTCGACGCAGCCGCCCGAGACCGAACCGGCCAGCCGCCCGTCATCGGTCACCAGGAGCACTGCGCCCTCGGGCCGCGGGGCGCTGCCGAACGTGCGCACCACGACCGCCCGGCCGACGCCGGCGCCCTCGGCGCGCCACGCCTCCAGCGAGTCCAGCAGCTCCTGCATCTTCGGCTCCTTCGTGGTGTTCTCGGCGCTGGGTCGCGGGGGTCAGGCCAGCGAACGGGCCGTCAGGCCAGCGGGCGGGCCTGCCCGGCGTCGACGGGGTTCTCGTCAAGCGGCAGCGGCACCTCGGCCTCCGGGGCGAACAGCCCGAGCGACGGCGTGACCGTGGTCGCGTGGGTCACGGCCGTCCCCCGCCGGGCGGTGCCCTGCGAGGCGCCGGCCAGGACCTGACCCAGGCGCTCGAGCGAGGCCACGGTGCCCGCCGGCAGGAAGTCGTCGATGAACGGATAGGCGGCCTTCATCCCGGCGGCCAGCGGCTGGTAGCCGGGCGTCGATGCGAGCGGGTTGAGCCACACCAGCCGGTGGCAGTTGCGACGCAGACGCGCCGTCTCCGCGGCCACCAGCGCCGGATCGCCGCGATCCCAGCCGTCGGAGACGACGATCACCACGCCCGAGGTGCGCAGGGTCCGCCGCGCCCAGCGGTGGTTGAAGTCCCGGAACGACTCCCCGATCCGGGTCCCGCCCGCCCAGTCGGTGACCGAGTCCGAGACCCGCGCCAGCGCCCGGTCGCGATCCCGATCGCGCATCAGCCGGGTAACCCGGGTCAGCCGGGTGCCGAACACGAACGACTCCGTCCGGACCTCGTTCGTTCGCGACAGCGCCTGGATGAACCGCAGCAGCAGCCGCGAGTGGCGCTCCATCGAGCCCGAGATGTCGCACAGCACGACCAGCTGGCGAGGCTCGCGGATCTGCCGCCGCCACACCCACTCGGTGAGCTCGCCGGTCGCCAGGTTCTGCCGGAACATCGCCCGCGGTGCCAGCCGGCGGCCGTGCGGATGCAGCTCATGGCGGCGCGTCCGCCGACGCTCGAGGCGCGGCCGGAGGAGATCCACCAGCCGCTCGGCATCGCGCAGCTCGGCCGAGGTCATCCGGTCGAAGTCACGGTGGCGGAGCACCTCACCCCGCGAGTAGGCGTCGGGCGAGATCGTCTCACCCTCGATCTCGGCGCCGTCATCGGCATCGGCGGCCAGCTGGACCCCAATCGTCGCCAGCTCGGTCATCGTGGCCTCGCGGCCCTCGCCCCCCTCCTCGGTTGGTCCGGGCTCGCCCCCCTCTTCGCGCTCGGCATCGGGCGCAACCCCCTCGAGCCTCGGCCCGGGCAGCGATCGTCCGCGCCGGCGCCAGAACCGGTCGAAGACGCGGTCGTAGACCTCCCGCTCGTCCCGACGGCGCACGAACACCGCGGCGCCCGCGTCGCGGACCAGCTCCCGCCGGCCGATGTCGACCAGCGTCAGGGCTCGCGCAAAATCGATCGAAGCCCCCAGGTCGACCGCCAGACCGGCGGCTCGCAGCGCCCGCCCGAAGCCCACGGCCTCGGCGAGCAGGCGGCGCCCGTCCACCAGCTCCCCGGTCGGGGCGCGCAGGATGGCCGGACTCGGTTCGGGGCCTCGCATGGGGAGACTCTGCCACGACTTGGGTCGCAGCGCGTTGGACCATGTCCGGTCGCGCTTACCCCGTTGTCTCGGCGAACAGGGCACGCGTCGCCTGCCTGACCACCACGTCGCGGAACCCGACCGCCGCGCCCGGCGGTCGCGGGCGATGGCCGTCTCGGGATCAGGTCCGGTCGCGAGCCTGGACGTTCGTTGGTCATGGCCGTCCCGGGATCAGGTCCGTTCCTGGCCCACCCGTCCCTAGACCCTGCCCGTTTCTGGACCCGGCCCCGTTTCTGCCAGCCAGTCCAGGCACGACTGCTCGACCGCGACCAACGGGGCCCTGAGCCCGAACTCCGTGCCGGCCAGTCATGACACGCGTATCCGGCACGATTGGCGCTCCGGATCAGGGCCAGCGGGCGGTTGATTGGCGCCCGGCACGCGTGCTTTGACTACCTGGGGGATTCCACCGGAGCCCGGACGCGGGTTCACGCGGAGCGGGCGCAGGTTCACGCGGAGCCAGCTCGGGATCTTGCGCGTTCGGGATCTTGCGCGGACCCCGGGCCGCGCCCTGGTCAACGTGCGCCTTCGGCGCGTTCAGGCCTGGGCCGTGGCTTCGGCGAGGTACTGGCGGGCGACCGCCCCGCGGACCTGGCGAATGTCCTCCTCGTACTTGAGGACCACGCCCAGGGTCTCGTCCACCATGTCCGGCGCGAGCTCCGTCGCCCCCAGCGACAGGAGCGCGGCGGCCCAGTCGAGCGTCTCGGCGACGCCCGGCACCTTGGTCAGGTCCGCCGACCGCAGCCGGTGCACGAACGAGACCACCTCGCGGGCAAGTCGCGGCGGGGCGCCCGGGACACGGGTGGCGACGATCTCGAACTCCTTGGTCGCGCTCGGGAAGTCGATCCAGTGGTAGAGGCAGCGCCGCTTGAGCGCGTCGTGGACCTCGCGGGTGCGGTTCGAGGTGAGGACGACGCGCGGCGGCTGGACCGCGGTGATGGTCCCGATCTCGGGCACGGTGACCTGGAAGTCCGACAGGATCTCCAGCAGGTAGGCCTCGAACTCCTCGTCGGCACGGTCGATCTCGTCGATCAGCAGCACGGGCGCCGCGCCGTCGGCCGCCTCGAGCGCCTGGAGCAGCGGGCGCTTGAGCAGGAAGTCGGGGCCGAAGATGTCGTGCGCCGTCGCCTTGGCGATCTCGCCGCGCGCCTCGAGCAGCCGGATCTCGAGCATCTGGCGCGGGTAGTTCCACTCGTAGACGGCCGTGTTGACGTCGAGGCCCTCGTAGCACTGGAGCCGGATCAGCCGGGTCTCGAGCGAGGCCGCGAGCACCTTGGCGAGCTCGGTCTTGCCGACGCCGGCCTCGCCCTCGAGGAGGAGCGGCCGGCCGAGCTCGAGGGCCAGGAACACCGTGGTCGCGATCGACCGCTCCGCGATATAGCCGTGGCTGCGGAAGACATCGGCGATGCCCTCGATGGTGCGGGTCGCCTCGGGACGCTCGATCGGCGCGATGGGCGCGCGGTCGGCAGGGCTGGCGGCGGTGTCGGAGGCGGGCCGATCGGGATCCATGAGAGGCGATGCTACACCGGACAGGACCGGGGCCCGCCCACGCGGCTCGGCGGCGAGGCTCGTGGGCAAGTCAGCCGTCCGGGGCATCGAGATCCTGCGCGTACGCCGGAAACCGGAACCGCTGGCTGCGGGTCAGGATCCCACCGTGGCCCAGGCGGGAAACCGTCCCCAGGCTGGGCGGCTCGCCGGTGAGGAGCCGCGGGAGCAGCAGGTCGGCGGCGGTGGCCCGGGAGTAGGCGCCACACGTGGGCAGCCCGAGCACCGCCGTGCGCCCTACCCGTCCCAGCCACAGCATCGAGCCCGGGTGCGCCGGCACACCGCGCCGGATCAGGCGCCCGCCGACCCGCTCGAGCGCAACGAAGAACGGGTCGCCGGGATCGGTGGAGCGGCCGCCGGCCGTGAGCACGATGTCGACGGCATCCGGCTGCCGGGTCAGGCGGCGAAGCTCGACCTCCACCGCATCGACGGCATCGGCCACGTAGCTGATCGCCGTGACCGATGAGCCGAGCGGCTCGACCTTGGCCCGGACGCTGTGCTCGAACCTGGCCCGGTTCGCCGCCTGGATCGACTCCTTGACCAGGACACCCACCCGGCGGGGCACGAACGGAGCGACGCTGACGATCGGCCGCCGGCCCCAGTCGGTGACGCGCAGGCCGGCCTCGACGGTCGCCTCCGGCACGACATGCGGTGCCACCTTGACCGACGCGACGAGCTGCCCGGAGCGGACCACGGAGCCGTCGAAGGCGGTGAACACCTCGAGCGGGTCGATCCGGTCGAGCAGCTCGAGCTCGCGGACCCGGACGTGGAGGACGCCGTCGGCCGCGGCCACGAGGTCGACCCGGCTCTCGTTCGGCCCCCGCTGCTCGAGCCCCGCCCCGGCAACCGCCGCCGCGAGCCGGAGGGCGGCCTCGTCCTCGTGGAGGTCGCCCGGCTCCATGACCAGGACCGTCACCGGCGACGCGCCCGGCGACACGGCGTCGGCCGCCGCCCAGGCATCGAGGTCCGCAGGCGTCAGACGCCGGCCCTTCGACCAGCGCTCGCCGCCCACCCGCAGATCGCGCGCGAGCACGGCTCCCGCAAGCCCGGACGGCGGACGGTGGCCCGGGACGATCTGCTCGAGCCGCATCCCGCCCTCCGAATTCTGGTGGCGCTCAGCCCAGCCGGGCCGGTGGCGACGCAGGAGTGGCGCGCGACCGCCGTTCTGTGGATCGCGCTGGTCGAACGCCGTGGCAACGCGCTGGGCCGCCGGACGAGCCGCGATCCGTCGCGCCCGGCGGTTCGGCCGGCTGGCCGGCCTGTCGTCGGGCGCCCACGGGGTGGCGCGCGGGCGGGTGAGAGCCGGATGGTGGCACCGTGACGGTTTCGGCGCAACCGGGTTGCGGGAGCAGGCCCCCGCGTCGCGGTCGAACGGCGGGCCGGGGATCGTCGTGGGCGGCGAGGATGGGGGCCAGAGACCCGCAAATCAGCCTTCCCGGCGACGGCGCCGGTTGGCCCGGCCGTGACCCGTCGGGAAGGCGCGGGGATCCATGCCTTCGGCCACCGCCTCGGTCGGCGACCGAACGGCAAGCCGCGCCGCGCGGGCGAGCGTCGCGAGCACATCCCGTGCAGCGTCCGGGGCCAGCGTCTCCAGCGACGACGCGTTCGTCACGCCCACCCGCTCGGGACCGCGACCGTTGCCCGACGCCGCGTACCTGGCCGCCCAGTCCAGGATCGGCGCCTGGTCCGCATTCGACGCTGGGTCGAGCGCGCCGCACACGATTCCCCGATCACCCCGCGTCGCGCGGACCAGGTACCAGTTGTCGGGACCCGCGATCAGGTCGAACAGGTACGAGCGGTAGGGCGCCGTCAGGATCGTGCCGGCACCAGCCTCCCACGCCGATCCACCGGCGATCACGAGCATCGCGTGGAGATCGGGGGCCGGGGCGAGCAGCCGTGCCTGGGCGTCCGCAAACAGGGTGCGCTCGGTGTCGTCGGCGCCGATCGCGATCGCCGCGGGCTCCTCCACCAGCACCATCGGACAGCCGGCGGCGGCCAGGGCGCCCAGCTCCCCGCCGAGCCTGCCGGCCAGCTCGAGCGTGAGCTCGGCCCGCGTCTCCTCGTCCTGGCCCTCGGTAACCCGCCGGCCGAGCGAATACGGGCCGGGGACCGTCTGGGCCACGGCGCGATCGGTCAGCGCGCTGGTCGCCCGCCACGACTCGACCAGGAGCCCGCGGTCACCAATTTGACCCGTCTGGAGCGCCCGCAGCAGGTCGCCGCCCGGATCCGCGGACCGCACCTGGCCGTCGGTCACGAGGTCGAGCCCGGCGGCCTCCTGGGCCCGGACGACCTCCTCCACCAACCGGTCCACCGCGGCCGTCACCCGTTCCTGCGCCGCCTGCTGAGCCGGCACCGGCAGCTCGAACGACGCCACCTCCTGCTCGAGGGCGGCGAGGTGGGTGCCATCGGCGGCGATCCGCGGCCAGCGGCCGCTGAGCATCGCAAACATCGATCGTCAGCCCCAGACCGCCACACCCTGGGTCCAGAGCGCGACGAACGCGGCGGCCATCACCAGCAGCCCGGCGAGCCGCAGCGCCTGCATGCCGCTGCTGCCGAAAGCGGGCGCCATCGTCCCGGGTGTCGGACCCGGGCGCATCCACAACGACCGGAGCGTCGGGACGTTGGTCGGGGCAAACAGCGCGCCCAGCCACAGGCCGGTCGCGAGTCCGCCGAGGTGGGCCCACACGTCGACGACCCCCGCCTCGAGGAACCCGAGCGCGACGTTGAGCACCGCCAGGGCGACGATCTGGCCGAGGAACCCACGGCTCTGGCGATCGAGCACCGGCCGATGCACGAACCGGACGGCGACGAGGACACCGAACAGGCCGAAGATCGCGCCCGACGCGCCAACGGCGTACTGCGCCCCGCCCAGCGCGAACGAGGCGAGCGAGCCGCCTGCGGCGGCCAGCAGGTAGAAGGCGAGCATCGCGACCCGGCCGTACATCCGCTCCACGAACGGGCCGGCGAGCCACAGCGCGTACATGTTGAAGATCAGGTGGAGCGGGTTCTGGCCGATCGGCGCGTGGACCAGGGTGACGGTCCACAGCCGCCAGATCTCCCCGTTGGCGATCGCCACCTTGTCCATCAACAGCAGGTTGCCGAGATCGTTGCCGGCCGGACCCGCCAGGTCCACCACCAGCGAGACGATCGTCGTAACCGCGATGAGGATGATCGCGGCGGAGGCGCCCGCGTCACCGCGGGCGCGGGCGAAGTACCGTCCCGCCGTCCGCTGCTCGCCCAGCTCCTTGGACAGCCAGCCGAGCCGGGAGGCGATCTCCGCCTTGTCGTCACGCGGGGCACGCCGATCAGCCTCGCGGTAGGCGGCCCGGGCGCCATCCAGGTTGCCCGCCCGGACCCGGGCGGCCGCCACGTTGCGCCAGGCCGGGTAGGTGGCCGCGTTCTCGGGCAGCCGGGTGACCTCCTCCCAGGTGGCGAGCGCCTGGTCCTCCTCGTTCAGCCGGTACAAAGCCTCGCCCAGGCCCAGCATCGCCGCACCAGTGATCCCGGGGTCGTTGAACCCGATGACGCGCTGATAGAGGCGGGCAGCATCGACGAAATCGGCCGAGCCCATGAGCTCGGCGGCGTGATCGAGGGCGGCCACGGCGGCCTCGCGGGGCAGCGGCCCGTCATGGGCCATCGCGGCCTGGAAATCGAACGAGGATGGCTCGGTCACGCAGGCGACTGTACAGGAGGTCGCGGTGCGGAGCCCGGCCGGGCGCCGACCTTCACGAGGCGCGCATCAGCTTCCGGGCGCGACCGAGACCCAGCCGACCCGGTCGACGGCAACCGCGAACGCCCGATCCGGGTCCCTCCCCTGATCCAGCTCCGCGGCGTAGGTGCCCAGCATGCGAGCGAACGCCGCATCGGCCGCCGCGTCCACTGCCGCCGGGGCCATCATGACCGTGGCGTCGGCGGGGAGCGCCGGCTCGAGATCCTGCGGCAGCTCGTCGCGTGCCGGCAGCGCGATCAGCAGATGTGCGCCGGCGTAGGTCGCGGCCTCGATGCACGCTGGCACGACGTCAGGAGGGGCGTCGTCGCTCACGACCACGACGTTGAAGGCGGACACGTAGCGCAGACCGAGGGCGACGTCGGCGGGCTCGAGACGCGGGTGCTCGGGCTCCGGCCGACGGGCGGGATCGGGCTCAGGCTCCGCCAACGCCGTGAGGTCCGGGGGCACCGGCGATGCGTCCAGCCTGGTCGGCCTCGACGGATCCCGCAGCAGTGCCACGTGCCCCACGCCCGCCCCTGCCAGTGCCAGCACCAGCGCATCGCCCGCCACATCGTCGCCGGTGCGGCCAACAAGCTCGACCGCCGACCCGGCGCCAGCCGCCGCGATCGCGATCTCGCACGCCCGCCCGGTCGCCCGCCCGGGCTCGTCCGGGCACCAGGCTGGGGTGCCCACGACGGCGATCATCGTCCACCTCCAGCTCGGCTCGGCCGGTCCCAGGCACATGCCACGGTGCGCGGGCTGGGACGCTGACCGGGACAGCCTACCCTGCCCGGCCGCCGGGAGGTCGAGCCACCAGCCCGGGGACAATGCGTTCCGGGCAGACCCGGCCAGCGCCCCTGGCCGGTCCGGGTAGCCCGGCAGTGGCCTCGCCCGGCCGCCTGACCGCTGCGCCCGAACGGCCGTCCGGTCGCGACGGGCGCCTCAGCCGAGGCCCAGGCTGTCCTCCCCCGGTCCCGGGGTGGGCGGCGCGCTGGGGTACGGCCCGGGCGTCCCGCTCGGACTGCCGTGGTCGCCCCCGTCGTCGGGCTCGTGGGTGGGCGAAGGCGTGGCCGTCGCCGGCGGGGTGCCGGTGGGCGACGGCGTCCTGGTGGGCGACGGCGCGCGCGTCGGCGAGGTCGTCGCTCCGCCCTGGTCCTCGCCGCCGTCGGTCTCCTCGGGACCCGATGGCTCGGGGGTCTCGGTGTCGGTGGTCACCGTGGGCTCAGCCAAATCGCTGGGCTCGGTGGAAGGGGAAGGCGGAACCGTCGGCGATGGGGTGTCGATCGTGGGTGTTGGCGACGGCACCTCGACCGTGGGCTCCGGCGAGGGCGAGCCGTGATCGGCATCGAACAGTCCAAGGGCACCCGCCGTCGCCAGGCCGGAGCCCGCCGCGAGGCCGGCGACCACCAGCACGAGCGCCATCGCCTGGGCGCGTACGGCGATCGGGAAGCCCGACCGGGTCGTGACTCGCCAGGCGTCCCGCAACGACGCCACGAACGCAGCGAGCGCGCCTCGACGGAGGGCGATCCCGGCCGCGCGTGCCGGTGCCGGCGTCGGTTCCCGCGACACCGCGGTCATCACCCGTTCGGCGAAGTCCGTGCCCGGAGCGGCACCCGAGCGCTCGGTGAGGCCCTCGAGCTCGCGCGCGACACTCGCCTCGGCCGCCAGCTCGTCCGGCGTCGCGTCGGGGATGTCGCCGAGGTCGCGCACGCCGAACGGGCGCGTCCCGTGGTCGGGTCCGGGGCCGGTCATCGGTCGGACTCCTCGAGCGAGCGCCGCAGGCGCGCCAGACCACGGTGGAGATGCGTCTTGACGGTTCCCAGGGGACGATCGGTCGTCTGGGCGATCTCATTGAGCGATCGCTGGGCGAAGAACCGCAGCGCCACCACCTCACGGTACGGCTCGTCGAGGGCGGCAACGGCCGCTCGGAGCTGCGCGTCGCGCTCCGACCGCAGCACCGTGTGGGCCGGATCCACGGCGTCGTGCGCCCCCGAGGTCCGGAAGCGGTCCCGCCCGGGCTGGTCGGCATCGGCGGCGAGCGGGTCCAGCCACACGACCTGTCTGCGCTGCCCCGCCCGGCGAGTCGCGAGGCGCACGGCGATCCGCGCCAGCCAGGCGCCGAAGGGCCCGTCCGAACGCCAGGAGGCGAGCGACCGGTAGGCGATCACGAACGCCTCCTGGGCAACGTCCTCGGCCTCGTGGCGATCCCCGAGGATCCGGGCGCACGCGGCGACGACCTGGCGGCTCTCCCGCTCGACGAGGGCACGGAAGGCATCACGGTCCCCGGCCAGCACGTCCGCGACGATCTGGCGCTCATCGATCGTGGCTCCGGCGTCTCGCACGGCCATCCAGGTCCGGTCCGTTGACCCGCTCTCCGTCCCGCGTGAGGCGGACAGCACCCGCTCGGGTGATGCCGCGAACGCCGGTCTGGCGCTCGCGGACATCATCGACGATCGTGTCGGTGTCCATCGCACATCGGTGGTCATGGGTCCCGGCAGAACCGATGGTGTCAGTGCCCGCCGTCGCCTCCATGGTCACCGCCGTTGTCGAAGGGTGGCTGGGCGCCATCTCCGGAGCCCTGGTCGCCTGTCTGGTCCCCCTGGCCACCCTGATCGCCCTGATCGCCGTAGCTCGACGACCCGCTGTCCTGGTCCTGGTCCCCCTGGTAGTCATCGAAGGACGGGGTGGCGGCGGGCTGATCGGGAGCCTGGGTCGCGTGATGCGAGTCCGTCGCCGACGGGAGGTCTTCGTGCTGCGTGGCGGCGTCCTTGGTGGGCTCCGGCGTCTCGGTCGGCCCGGCCGTCCCGGCTGGCTCCGCGGTCTGGGTCGGCTGTGGGGTCTCGGTGGGCTCCGCCGTCGCGCTGGCCTCGGTGGGTTCCGCGGTGTCGGTCGGCTCCGGTGTCTCCGTCGGTTCGGCCGTCTCGGTCGCGTCGAGCGCGGCCGGGGCCGTGTCGGCACCGGGCGATCCGCCGACGAACGCCGTGGTCGCGAACGCGGCGCCGGCGATGAGGAACAGGGCCACGATCGAGGTGGCGATCGATTGGGCGATGCGGTGGGAGGGCTTCATTCGTGCTCCGTCAGGTGGGCGACCCTCTCGCTGGTGGTCGCTTCATCCTGTCCGAGGCCCGGTCCCACGCAAAGGTTTCAACCCGTCGAGCGCGCCGTCCCGCCGTGTTCGGCCTGCAGGTCCGCCGTCGTGGCCGGATCCGGGTCCCGGACGACCTCGACCGGACCGAGCGCGGCCGCCTCGAGGTCGCCGCCGAACCGGTCGTGATCCCCGACCAGCACCATCGCCGCCGCATCGGGATGGATCTGGTCGCGCGCGACCCGCAGCACATCGTCCGCGGTCACGGACTCGATGGCCGCTCGATACCGGGCCAGCTCATCGTCGGGCAGATCGTGGATGAACAGGCCGGCCAGCGAGCCTACGACCGGGCCGGGCGTCTCGAAGCGCAGCGGGAACACGCCCACGAGGTAGTCACGGGCGGCCTTGAGCTCTGCCCCGGTGACCTTCGAGTCGCGGATTCGGTCGAGCTCGAGCAGAAACTCCCGGAGGGCCGGGACGGTGGCGTCGGTGTCGACGGCGGCGCGGGCTGAGAACGGCCCGCGCGCACGGCGAAGATCGAACCCGGCCCCGGCGCCGTAGGTGTAGCCCTTCTCCTCGCGCAGGTTCATGTTGAGCCGCGAGTTGAACAGCCCGCCCAGGATGGCGCTCATCACCGACATCGCGTGGAAGTCCGGATGACGCCGTGGCAGACCCGGGTGGCCGATCCGGATCTCGGTCTGGACCGCGCCCGGGCGGTGGACGACCCGGACGAACCGCTCCGCCACGGCCGAGGCGTCGTCGATCGGGGCTGTCATGCCCCCCACGTCCCCGGACCAGTCGCCGAACAGCGACTCGACCATGCGCCCGACCTCGTCGGGATCGATGTCGCCCGCGACCACGATCGCCGCACGAGCCGGGACGAAGCCCCGCGCGTGGACGGCGCGGAGGTCATTCGCCTGGAGAGCTGCGACCGTCTCCGTCGTCCCGCCGGCAGGTCGGTGGTACGGGCTGGACGGAGCGTAGATGGCGCCCACGAACGCCTCGTCGGCACGGCGCCGCGGATCGGCCCTCGCCTGGAGCAGATCGGTGAGCCGCTCGTCCCGGATGCGCTCCACCTCGGCCGGCGGGTATGCGGGCTCGCGGACGATCTCGGCCACCAGCGCGAGCGCGGACTCGAGGCGGCTGGCCGGCACGTCCACGCCGGCTGACGTTGCGTCCCAGCCGGCCTCGCTGTGGAGGGAGGCGCCCAGCCGCTCGGCCGCCTCGACCAGCGCGATCGCGTCCCGCTCATCGGTGCCCTCGGTCATGCCGCGGGCCGAGAGAACCGTCGCGCCGCCCAGGTCGTCCGGCTCGTCGGCTGCGCCGATCCGGGTGATCAGCGAGGCGGAGATCAGGCCGCGGCCGGGCATCGGGGTCACGATGACCCGGAGGCCGTTCGCCAGGACGGTGCGGACCGTCGTGGGGAACTCGTAGCTCCGCGGCTGGCCCGGGACCGGTCGGTCGGCGACGAGATCGCTCCGGGGGCTCATGCCGCCACCTCGCCCGACTCGTCGCTCCCGCTCTCGCCCGCTCCTCCGGCGACCGGGAGGTAGGTCAGCACGACCCGGTTGTCGGCTCGGAACACGGCGGCGGCGACGTCCCGGATCTGCTCCGACGTCACCGACAGGTAGCGCGGCAGCAGGGTGTTGATCATCGCCGGGTCGTCGAACAGGGTGGCGAACATCGACAGCCGGTCGGCGCGCTCCTCGACCCGTGCCAGCGCCCCCAGCTCGTCGGCCTCGGTCAGCGCCTTCGCCCGGGCGAGCTCGTCGTCGGTTGGCGCCTCCGCTCCGAGCCGCTCCAGCTCCTCCACCAGGGCTGCCTCCACCCGGCCGACGTCGATCCCCGGGCGCGCGGTTGCCCAGCCGAGGAACTGGGAGGCCCCGCCCACGAACGGCAGCGTGAACACGGCCACATCCTGGGCGATCCGCTCCTCGCGGACGAGGCGGCGATGCAGCCGGCTCCCCTTGCCGCCCGACAGCACCTGCGAGGCGAGGTCGAGCGCGTCGAGCCGGCGGTCCCCGAACACGGGGGCGCGGAACCCGACATACACCCGCGGCAGGGGCACGCGGTCGGTCACCGTCTCGCGCCGCTCCTCGCCGACCACGGCGGGCAGGCGCAGGTCCGGCAGCGGCGGGATGTCGGGATTGGGCGCGATGGGGCCGAAGTAGCGCTCGGCCCAGGCCCGCACCTGCGCCCGATCGCAGTCGCCAACGACCGAGATCACGGCATTGTTGGGGACGTAGTAGGTCCGGAAGAACGCCCTGACGTCGTCCAGCGAGGCCGCGTCGAGGTCCGCCATCGACCCGATCGTCGGATGGTGATACGGGTGGGATTCCGGGTAGAGGTGGGCCAGCAGCTTCTCGTTCCACGTCCCGTACGGGCGGTTGTCGTAGCTCCAGCGCTTCTCGTTCTTGACCACGTCCCGCTGGTTGTCGAGGTTCTCCTGGCTGAGGGCGTCGAGCAGGGAGCCCATCCGGTCCGCCTCGAGCCACAGCGCGAGCTCAAGCTGGTGCGACGGCATGGTCTCGAAGTAGTTGGTGCGGTCCAGCCAGGTCGTGCCGTTGAGCGTGCCGCCGGCAGCCTGGATGAGGGACATGTGCTCGGCCTTGGCCACGTGCGCCGAGCCCTGGAACATCACGTGCTCGAACAGGTGGGCGAATCCGGTCTTGCCGGGGACCTCGTGCTTCGACCCGACGCCGTACCAGATGTTCACAGCCACGACGGGCGCGACATGATCCTCGACGACGATCAGGCGCAGGCCGTTGGCCAGGCGCTCGTCGCTGAACTCGACGACGGGTACGGGCATGCGGGTGGGTCCTCGGGCGAGCTGGGGGTCGGATGCGAGCTGCGGGTCGGATGCGAATTGTAGGGCGCGACCCCGTAACGGCGGGTTCGGCGGCGGTCGAGCGGCGGTTGGGGGGCAGCCATCGACCCACGGTGGGAGGGCCATCGGCCCACCGTCCCCGTGCCCCATGGATCGCGCCGGGGACGCGATCGGATGCGACCATGCCGTGCACGGGTGCCGAAGGAGGAGGGAGTCGTGACCGGTTCGCGCGGCGGCAGCGCCTGGTGGCCGCTGGTGTTCGGTGTCGTGCTGCTCCTGGTCGGCGGTGCGTTCCTGCTTCGCAACCTGGGCGTGGTCCGCCTCGACTGGGGGATCCTGTGGCCGCTGATCCTGCTGATCACCGGCGCCGTGGTGCTGGTCGCGGCCCTGCGCGGGCCCGCCCGCGGCCATGGCTCGGCGCACGTCGTCGTCCCCGCGGATGGCATATCCCGGCTCGAGCTGCTGCTGCGGCTCGGCGCGGGTCGCTACCGGTTGGGCAAGGGCGGGGCGGCGCTGGTGGAAGCAACGGCCAGTGACGCCACGATCGACCACACGATCGACCGCCGGGGCGACCTCGCCCGAGTCCGCCTGTCGACGTCGGGCGATTCCTGGGTCCGGGGCTGGGGGCGTGACCGGGACTGGATGATCGGCGTCGCGTCCGGCGTGCCGACCCAGCTCGACGTCCAGGCGGGGGCCGGACGCTTCGATCTCGACCTGTCGGGCATCGCCATCGCGCGCGCCTCGATGACGATCGGCGCCGCCGAGCTGCGCGTGATCCTGCCCAGACCGCGGGGCGACGTCCCCATTCACGTCGAGGGTGGGGCCGCGACCTTCACGTTCGAGATCCCGAGCGGCGTGGAGGCGCGGGTGGCCAGCACCGGGCTGGTCACGACCAGCGGCCCGTCCCAGACGGCGGGCTACGGCGCGGCCACGGACCGGGTGACGGTCAACGTGACGGGCGGGGCGGCGTCCGTCCGAGTGGTCGGCGGCTGATCACTTCGCCCGCGACGCATCACACGCCATCGACGCCGCCGCCGTTTCCGACTGCCGGCTGACGTCTCGCGGGCAGTGAATCCCGTGTCCCGCTAGACTCCCCTGCCGTGAGCATCCCCGCCGAGGGCAGGCGCGTCGAGCGCGGCGCACCGCTGCGTGGTCCCGTCGCGTCCCGCCGCGTTGCCGCGCTGGCGGTCGCCGTGCTGCTGCTGATGCTCTCGGCCGGACCGGTGGCCGCGCATGCCGAGCTCGTGTCGTCCGATCCGGCCGACGGCGCTGTCCTCGCCACTCCGCCGGCGACGGTCACCCTGAGCTTCAGCGAGGGGCTGAATGCGTCGGAGAGTCACTTCGAGCTCGTCGGCCCCGACGGCTCCGAGGTCGGAACCGGCACGGCGGCCAAGGACGGCGACGAGGCCATGACGCTCGGCGGGCTCGCGCTCGGGGCCGGCAGCGTACACGATCAAGTGGACATCGGTGTCGCTGGACACCGACATCCTGCGCGGCACGCTGACCTTCACGGTGTCGGACGCCCCGTCCCCGGCCGCTTCGAGCGGGCCCGGGAAGGCAGACGCCGGGACGACGTCGGCCACCAGCGACGGCGACATCGCGCTGCCGATCATCATCGCCCTCGTCCTCGTCGCAGTCGTCGGCATCTACGTGATCCGGCGCAGCCGCACCGCCTGAGGATGACCGGGCTGAGGAGCGCGTCGCTCGCCCGGCTCGCGGGGTTCGGCGCCGCCGCCGTGGTCGTGGCCGCAGTGCCGGCAACGGTCGCCGCACACAACCTCTCGACCGTCTACGAGAGTCCCCTCCCGCTCGCCGTCTACCTCGCCGGCGCCGCCGCCACCGTGGCATTGTCGTTCGTGTTCGTCCTGGCCCGAGACATGCGCGCAGCCGCGGCACCGCCCGGGCGCCTGGTCCGCGTCCCGGCGGTCCTGCGTCTCGTGCTGCGTGCGGTCGGGCTGGTCGGCTGGGTCTGGATCATCGCCCAGGGCATCGCAGGTGGCTCGTCGGACGCCGCGGTGGCAACGCTGTTCCTGTGGGTGTACGGGTGGGTTGGCGTCGCTGCGGTGTCAGCCCTCGTGGGTCCGATCTGGGAGTGGCTCGACCCGTTCGTCACCATCCACGACATCCTTGCCTGGTGCCTTCGTCTGGTCGGGGTGCGCGGCTGGGCGGTGTCCGAGATACCCGAGGCGATCCGGCTCTGGCCAGCGGCGGCCGGGCTGGCCTTCTTCACCTGGCTGGAGCTGGTCGCCCTGGCCGGCAACGCCACGCTCAGCGTCGTGCTTGCGGGCTACACCCTGCTGACGCTCGCGATGATGGCGCAGTTCGGCCGCGACCAATGGCGCGCCCAGGGTGAGACGTTCACGGTCTGGTTCCGGACCCTCAACCGGCTGGCACCCTACGGAGTCGTCCCGGCCGTCGAAACCGCGGAGACCGCCGATCCCCCCGAGGCGCTCGATCCCGACACGCTTGACGAGCTCGATCCCGACGCGGTGGACGTCACGGTAGCCGTGCGCCGACCGTTCGCGAGCGGCCTGCTCGATGCCAGCTGGGAGATCCCGCGGATCATCCTGGTGGCGATCGGCGTCGGCTCGATCCTGTTCGACGGGCTCAGCCAGACGGTGCCGTTCGGGGCCGTGTTCGGAGCGCCGGCTGCCGGCCCCAAGACGCTGCTGCTGCTCGCCTTCCTGGGCCTGATCGCAGGGGCCGCGGTCATCGTGGCACGCCTCGTGAGCCCGGGGGCGATCGGCGCCGGGCTGGTCCCGATCGCCGTCGGCTACCTCGTCGCCCACTACCTGACCTACCTCGCGATCGACGGCCAGCGGATCGTGATCGCCATCTCCGACCCCCTCCAGACCGGCGCCGATCTGTTCGGCACGGCCTTCTACACCGTGAACTCGGGCTGGCTGCCGCCAGGGCTCGTGTGGACGGTTCAGCTGGCCAGCGTGGTCGGTGGGCACATGCTGGGCGCGTGGGCGGGCCACGTGACCGCGCAGCGCGACATGGAGGCGCTGGCCAATGCCAGACCGCCCCGTGACCTGCGCCATCGCAAGATCCCGGGACCGATGCCTGCCCTGCCGCGGAACGTTCGCCAGCGCGAGGTCCCGTTGGCGGTGGTGATGGTGGCCCTGACCACGCTCACCCTGTGGTCGCTGGGCCAGTCGATCGTCCAGCAGCCGGCGACCCAGGGAACCAACCTGGCAACCCCGGCGGCGGACACGGCACCCTAGAGCCCGCTGATCCTCTGGCCCCCTACGCGCTCGGGGCGAGCGATGCGGCCGGGACGGCCGGCGGGACCCAGTCCGTGATCGAGCGCACCTGGCCGATGCCCCCGACGATCTCCGGATCGAGCGCCTCGGCGGCCGCAACCCCCGTCTCGATCGAGGTGAAGCACAGGATCCCCTCGGCGATCGTGGCGTGCCGGATGCCGGCCGCATCGCGGACCGGACCCGAGCGCGGGGTGGGCGTGTTGACGACCAGGCGAACGTCCCCGGATGCGATGAGGTCCAGGATCCCCACCTCGTCACCCACCGGGTTCGCGCCGAGCTTCGCGACCGGTGCGATGCCCACCGATGCCCGCCTGTTCCAGCATGCGCCCGCGTGCCGGCAGTCGCGGCCAGCCGGTAGCCGGCGCGCAGCAGGGCCCGGGCGAGGTCCAGCAGGCCCCACTTGTCGCGATCGGCGATCGAGAGCAGCGCGAGCGGCGGGTCGCCCTCACCGGCGCGGGGCGGGATCAGCGCGGCCCCCGTGAGCGCCTTGGCCATCGCGACCCGCGGATCATCGGCGATGCCGATGACCTCGCCGGTGGACTGCATGAACGGCCCGACGGACGGGTCCACACCCTTGAGCTTGGCCGTCGAGAAGGCCGGCGACTTGACGGCCACGAACGGCGGCGGCGGACGCAGGCCGCCCGTCCAGCCCTGGTCGCGCAGGCTCCGACCGAGCGCGATCCGGACCGCCAGCTCGACCATCGGGACCCCGGTCACCTTGGACAGGAACGGCACGGTTCGTGAGGCCCGCGGGTTGACCTCGATCAGGTACACGCCGTCGTCCCGGACGATGAACTGGGCGTTGACCAGGCCCTCCGCGCCAAGCGCCAGGCAGATGCGCTCCATCGTCGCGACGATCAGCTCGCGGTCGCCCTCGGACACGTTCTGGGGCGGGAACCAGGCGATGGAGTCGCCAGAGTGGACGCCGGCCCGCTCCACGTGCTCGAGCAGGCCCGGGATGAGCACCTCGGCGCCGTCGCAGATGGCATCGACGTCGACCTCGATCCCCTCGAGGAACCGGTCGATGCGGACGGGCCGGTCCGGGTCGACGACCGCCGCCGCGGCCAGGTGACGGACGAGGTCCTCCGGCGAGTAGGCGAAGTCGATGGCCAGGCCGCCGATGACGAACGACGGCCGGACGATGACCGGGTAGCCGATCCGCTCGGCGAGGGTGAGCGCCTCCTCGATGGACTCGGCCATGCCGCCCTCGGGCTGCGGGATGCCCAGCCGGTCGAGCAGCGCCGAGAACCGGGTGCGCTCCTCGGCCTGGTCGATGGCCTCGAGGTCTGGATCCCAGCAGCGAACGCCGGCAGCGACCAGCGGGGCGGCGAGGTTGAGCGGCGTCTGGCCGCCGAACGCGACGACCGCGGGCAGCATCGCCCTCGCACCGGGTCGGCCTCGAACTCGATGATGCCGAGCACGCTCTCGGGGTCGAGCGGCTCGAAGTAGAGACGGGTCGAGGCGTCGAAGTCGGTCGACACCGTCTCGGGGTTGGAGTTGACCATGACCGCGCTCCAACCTTCCCGGCGGAGCACGTCGGAGGCCTGCACGGCGCAGTAGTCGAACTCGATACCCTGCCCGATCCGGACCGGACCGCTGCCGATCACGAGCGCGCCCGGCCGCTCGACCGGCGGCGCCTCGGGCGGCGACCCGGCCGAGGCGTAGGTCGAGTAGAAGTACGGCGTCTCGGCGGCGAACTCGGCGGCGCAGGTGTCGACCATCGCGTAGCCGGGCTCCAGACCGAGGGCGGATCGCGCGTCGCGCACGGCCGCCTCGGGCAGGCCGGCCAGGATCGCCAGGTCGCGATCGGCGAAGGCGGCACGCTTGGCGGTCGCGAGCAGCGTCGCGCCCTCCGCATCATCGACATCGGCGAGCCGGCCACCGATCGCGCGCACGTCGTGCTCGAGCTCGATGTTGCGGCCCATCTCGGCCAGGAACCAGGCCGCGATGCCGGTCGTTCGGCGGATGACCTCCTGCGGCACGTCCCGGCGGAGCAGCCCCAGGATCCGCCACAGCCGCGAGTCGGAGGGCTCCAGGAACCGGCGGAGCACGATGGGCGCGGCCGAGCGCTGGGCGAAGCGCGTGCTCTCGCACGCCTCGCCGTGCTCGTCGATCCAGCGGATCACCGCGTCCTCGTCTCGCCCCAACCCCGCGCCGGCACCGCCGTCCGCGCCGGCACCGCCGTCCTCGCCGTCCGGGCCGGGCTCGGCGCCCGCGTACACAGCGGCCAGGTAGTCGAAGGTGGGGCGCCACGAGGGGTCCTCCCCCAGCGGCCCGGCTCCGGCCTGCTCCAGGCCCCGGAGCGCCTTGTTGAGCGCGGCGCCGAAGGTGCGGTCGATCGCCATCACCTCGCCGGTCGCCTTCATCTGCGAGCCGAGCCGGCGGTCGGCGGTCGGGAACTTATCGAACGGGAAGCGGGGAAGCTTGACCACGACGTAGTCGAGCGCGGGCTCGAACGCGGCCACGGTCGTGCCGGTGACGACGTTGGGGATGTCGGCCAGCGTCCGGCCCGTCGCGATCTGTGCCGCGACCCTGGCGATCGGGTAGCCGGTCGCCTTCGAGGCCAGCGCGCTCGAGCGTGACACGCGCGGGTTGACCTCGATCACCGCGTACTCGGTGGAGTCGGCCGACAGCGCGAACTGGACGTTGCACCCGCCCTCGACGCCCAGGGCGCGGATGATCGCGAGCGCGGCGCTGCGCAGCCGCTGGTGGACGGCGTCGGTGAGGGTCTGGACCGGGGCGACCACGATCGAATCGCCGGTGTGGACGCCCAGCGGATCCACGTTCTCCATCGAGCACACCGCGATGCACGTGTCCTCGGCATCGCGCATGACCTCGTACTCGACCTCCTGCCACCCGACGAGGCACTGCTCGACCATCACCTGACTGATCGGGCTGGCACGCAGCCCCGACCGCACGCGCTCCCAGTAGGCACCCTCGGTCTCGACGATCCCGCCGCCGGTGCCACCCAGCGTGAACGCCGGCCGGATGATCGCGGGCAGCCCGATCTCGGCCAGGGCCACCTCGGCGGAGATGTGGCGTGCCGCATCGTCGGCACCCTCGACGATGGCGGACGGCGCGTATGGCTGGTCGATCCGGTCCAGCAGGTCGCGGAACGCCTCCCGGTCCTCGGCCATCCGGATCGCCTCGAGCGGCGTGCCCAGCAGCCGGACGCCGTGCCGGTCGAGCACGCCCGCCTCCGCAAGGGCCGTCGCCAGGTTGAGCGCCGTCTGGCCGCCGAGCCCGGCCAGCAGGCCCTCGGGTCGCTCGCGCGCGATGACGGCCTCGATCGCGTCCACCGTGAGCGGCTCCAGGTACACGGCGTCGGCCACGGTCGGGTCGGTCATGATCGTGGCCGGGTTGGAGTTGACGAGGATCGTGCGCACGCCCTCCGCGCGCAGCGCGCGGCAGGCCTGGGTCCCCGCGTAGTCGAACTCGGCCGCCTGGCCGATGACGACCGGGCCGCTGCCCAGGATGAGCACGGAGGCCGGCTTGGCCCGGACCGGCCGGTCTGTTGGCCGCGCGGTGGCAACCGGTGGCGTCGTCACGCGCCGCCCCGACAGGCGTCCACGAAGCGGTCGAACACCGCCAGCGCGTCGAGCGGCCCGGGCGCCCCCTCGGGGTGGTACTGGACCGTCTCGATCGGCAGCTCGGCGTGGCGCAGCCCCTCCACCGAGCCGTCGTTGAGATTGCGCTGGCTGACCCGGAAGCCGGAGCCCGCCGGCAGGCTGTCCCCGACGACCTGGACCTCGTGGTTCTGCGCGGTCACCTGGACGTACCCGGTGTCGAGATCCTGCACCGGGTGGTTCGCCCCATGGTGGCCGAAGCGAAGGCGGGTCGTCTCGGCGCCTGCGGCTCGCGCGACGATCTGGTGCCCGAGGCAGATCCCGAGCAGCGGCCGGCCATCGTCGATGACCGTCCGGGCGACGGCGACCGGACCCGCGAGGCGTGCCGGGTCCCCCGGGCCGGGCGACAGGACCACGCCGGCGACGTCGGCTGCCAGGACCTCGGCCGCCGGAGCGGTATGGGGCAGGACACGGACGCGGACGCCACGCCGCCGCAGCGACCGGATGATGTTGGTCTTGAGCCCATAGTCCACGATCGCGACCAGTGGCGTGCCGGGCTCGTCGCCCACCTCGCGGACCGCCGCCGGCGAGACCTCGGCCACGAAGTCCTGGTCCTCCCAGCGCGACACGGCGCGAGCACGGGCCGTGGCCTCGACCGGATCCGTGCGGCCGGGCTCGGTGATGATCCCGCGCAGGCAGCCGTGCGCCCGCAGGTGGCGGGCCAGGGCACGGGTGTCGATGCCGGCGATGGCCGGGATGCCGCTGGTGCGCAGCATCGTCGCCAGCTGGCGCGCGTCCTCGAGGACGGCGGCCGTGGCATGGGCCACGACGAGGCCGCGCAGCCACGGCCGCTCGGACTGGTCGTCGGCCTCCAACCGCCCGTAGTTGCCGATCAGCGGGTAGGTCATGACGACGACCTGACCCGCGTACGAGGGATCGGTCGCGATCTCCTGGTAGCCCGTCTGCGAGGTATTGACCACGAGATCGCCGCCCGCGGCGACGGGGGCGCCGAAGGCGATGCCCGGGAACGAGGTGCCATCCTCGAGGGCCAGGAGCGCCGGACCCGCGTCACCGACGCGCGGATCGACGATCGCGCGGGCACGCGGCAGCGGCGGATGGCCGACAGACGGTGGGGCGATCACTCAGATCCCGGCGGGCCGCGGCGGGCGAGCGCCGCAGGCGGACATGCGCACGTGCATCGAGCCTCCTCGCCGGCCTCACTGGACCGGTACACCGGCCTCTCGGGACCGGCTCTAAAGGACGTCGTGACTCTAGCACGCGCGGCGGGAGGCGTGACCGCGGCCGGTCCCTCGCGCCTGACATGCGTGCCGGGGACGCGCGTGCCCGGAAGCCCGTGCAGGTGGCGCGAGGAGAGCCTGGCCGAGCTAGAGCTGCGGCTGGACCGGGGAGGCCGTGGGGTCGTCCTCGCCTGCCGCGACCGGGCTCGGCATGGCCGGCAGCTCGACGCGGAACGCCGCACCGCCCTCGGGGCGGTTGGCGACGCCGATCCGGCCACGGTGCTGGTCCACGATCCAGTGCGCGATGGCCAGACCCAGCCCCGTCCCTCCGCTCGGCGCGCCCGGCGCCCGCCAGAACCGGTCGAACACGTGCGGCATGTCCTCCTCGCGCACGCCCGGGCCTTCATCGGTCACTTCGATCGAGGCCAGGGGGCCCGCGCCCCGCACCGTCACCCGAACCTGGCCCTCCCTGGGACTGTGCCGGACCGCGTTGTCGGCCAGGATCATCACGAGCTGCCGGAGCCTCGCGGTGTCGCCGGCGACCATCGTCGGCTCCGGGTCGACGAGCACCCGGACACCCCGGTCCTCGGCCGCCCGGCCCACCGCGGACGCGGCCTCGAACGCCACGTCGCCAAGGTCGAGCGGCGTCTGCTCCAGGGCGACGGCGTCCGAGTCGGAGCGAGCAAGGAGCAGAAGGTCGTCGACCAGTGCGCTGAGGTGGGCCACCTCCGCATCGATGTCCTCGAGCGCCTCGCTCGCCTCGCCGATCGGTCGGTCCTTGTGGCGGCTCAGGTGCTCGACCGAGGAGCGGATCACCGTGAGCGGGGTCCGCAGCTCGTGGCTGGCGTCGGCGGCGAACTCGCGCTGGCGGCGAAGGGCCTCGCGCTGGGCGCCCAGCGACTCCCGGATCGGCACCAGCGCGCGACGGGCATAGATCGCCCCGAAGCCGAGCGAGACGGCGACGACCAGCACGCCACCGACGAGCAGGACCGCCAGCACGGCATCCAGGGTCGCGACCTCGGTCGAGCGGTCCTGCAGCGCCTGGAGGAAATACGTGTTGCCATCCTGGGCAACGACCATCTGGGTCATCACCCGGACCGGCAGATCCGAGCCGGTCGTGGTGTTGAGCTGGAGGCTGCCGGTCCGAACGTCGGTGCCGCCGGAAGCGGCCTGCGCCGCGGTCAGGCTCGCCTGCGCGGGCAGCCCCACCGGAATGGCGACCGGGCGCTCGGACTGGACCGGCTGGCCATTGGCATCGAACAGGTAGAGCAACGTGTTGCCGCTTCCCAGGACATAGCCGAGGTCCGGACGCCGGAACGGCGTGTCGGTGCCCTGGAGCAGGCGCACGGCCGGATCGATCCGGTCCTCGAGCTGTGCCGCCGAGGCGGTCGCAAGGGTGTTGGCCACCGCTGCGTAGAGCGCCGCGCCGAGCACGACCAGCACCACGAGGGTGGAGATCCCGCTCCAGGCCACGAGCCGCCACCGGACGCGCCTGATCAGGCGACCCTCGCCGGCGAGCGCCGTCCGCTCCGCGTCGTCGTCCGCAAGATCGATCCGCCGGCCGTCAGGCATCGTGTGCTCGCAGCCGTCCCGGGTCGCCGTCGAGCGGTGTCAGTCCCATCCGCCGTCGCCCATCCGGTATCCCACCCCGCGCACCGTCTCCACCTGGGACCCTGCCTCGCCCAGCTTCGTTCGCAGGTAGTGGACGTAGGCGTCGACCGCGTTGGGCGTGACCGCCACGCTGAACGGCCAGGCGTGGTCGAGGAGCTGGTCGCGAGTCAGGGTCTGACCAGGGTGGCGCATGAGCGCCTCGAGCAGCGAGAACTCGCGCGGGCTGAGGTCCACGTTGCGGCCGCTCACGGTCACCCGGCGTGCGGTCTCGTCGAGAACGATCGCGCCCGCCTCGAGCCTCGGCTCGGCCCGCCTGGGACCCGGCTCGGCCCGCCGCGCGAGGGCCCGCAGCCGGGCCGCCACCTCCTGGTAGGCGAACGGCTTGACCACGTAGTCGTCGGCCCCCGCGTCGAGGCCCGTGACCCGATCGTTGATGGTGTCGCGAGCGGTGAGCATGAGGATGCTGACGTCCACCCGATCACGGCGAAGCCGGCGGGCGACATCGAGCCCGGACATGTCCGGCAGACCGATGTCGAGGATCACGGCGTCCAGGCCCTCGAGCGCGGCCACAAGCTCGAGGCCGGTCCGCCCGTCCGGAGCACGCTCCACGACGTGGCGGTCCTCCACGAGCAGGCGGGTGAGCGAGCGGGCGAGGCGCTCATCGTCCTCGATCAGGAGCAGATGCATGCTTGGGTCAGCCTTCCTCGTTCACGGGACGACGGTGACGTCGCTGGCCGTACCGAGGCTGAACGTGCCGTTGCTGTTGGCACCACCGTTGCCCTCGGCGGCGCCCCCGCGGAGCCCTCCCGTGACGTCGATGATCACGGTCTTGCCCGTCTGGACGTCCGACGACGTCGCCGACGCCTGCTGATGGTACGTCGTGCTGGAATTGAGCCCGATGGTGATGGTCTGGCCATTCGTGGTCGTGATCGTCATGGAGTCACCGGTCACCGAAGCGACCGTTCCCTGGATCGTCAGGCCGCCACCGAAGCCACCCCGGCCTACGAAGGCCCCGTTGCCGCTGCGGAAGCCGCCGTTGGCGTCGGGTGCGAAGCTGCCATTCGGTACGGCGCCGCTACCGAAGCCGAGGCGACCCGTCGCCGCCGCGGTAGCTGGTGCCGTCGCGCGGCCGAGGGCGAATGAGACGCCGGCCGCGGCCACCAGGACCGCGACCCCGAGGGCCACGTTGAGGAGGCGTGACGAGCCCGACGACCGGCTCCCGGTCACGGGTGGAACCAGCACGGGGGCGGGCTCGGGCCCGACGGGCCGGAAGGGAGCGGGCTCGAAGGTCACCCCGGGCGAGTAGGTCGAGTCTGGCTGGATCGGCGGCGGTCCCGGCTGGGCGGTCGCGCCTTCACCCGACCGGGAGGGTGGTCGCCAGGCCTGGGTGCCTGCGGGGCTTCCAGACCCGGGCGGCAGTCCGGGCTGGTACCCGGGCGCCGCTGGCTCGGGCACGGGCTGGGTGGCGTCACCGGCCGCTCCCGGGTCGTCGCTCGAAGGGTTGAACGGAGGTGTCGTCATCGCTGGCTCCTGCTGCTGGCGGCTGCGGTGTGGATGGGGGGAGGCGTCGGCCAACGCGGAGCGGTCGAAGCGGGATCGGACGGAGACCGCCGGTCGGCCGTCTGGGCTGCCGGGAAGACTCGGTGGCTGCTCAAGTGGCTGCTCATTCGTACCGGAGCGACGCGATCGGGTCCAGGCGGGCAGCCTGCCGCGCGGGCCATACCCCGAACACGACACCGACCAGCAGGCTGAACCCGACGGCGACGACAACCGTGAGGGGGTTGAACACGAAGCCCCAGCCGGCAACGGCGCCGATCGCGGCCGAGGCCGCCACGCCGACCAGGATCCCGATCAGGCCGCCCAGCAGTGACAGGACGAGGGCCTCGACCAGGAACTGGAACAGGATGTCGCCGCTGCGCGCGCCGACGGCCTTGCGGATGCCGATCTCACGCGTCCGCTCGCGGACCGAGACCAGCATGATGTTCATGATCCCGATCCCGCCCACCACGAGCGAGATCGACGCGATGCCGGCCAGCAGCAGCGTGAGCAGACCGGTCACCGACGAGAACGTCGACAGCAGCTGGGCCTGGCTCTGGATCGAGAAGTCGTCGTTGGTGCCATTGGTGCCGTGGCGCTGCTCGAGGGTCACGGTCATCAGGGCCTGGGTGGCGTCGATCTGGTCGGCGCTCGCGACGCTGACCCCGATCGAGCGGACGGAATCGCCGCTGACGAAGTAGTGGTGGGCGGTCGAGATCGGGATGAGCACCTGGTCGTCCTGGCTGACCGGGCCCGTCGAGCCCTTGGGCTGGAGGATCCCGATCACCTGGAACGGCAGCCCGCCGATCTCGATGTAGCTGCCGATCGAGGAGCCGTCGAGGCCCAGGTCGTCGGCCGTGGTCGCCCCCAGCACCGCGACCCGCAGGCTCCCGTCGACCGACGCTTGGTTGAGGAACGAGCCCTGCCACATCGTGTAGCTGCGCACCGCGGGGAACGCGGGCGTCGTGCCGATGATCGAGGTGGTCGTGTTCTGGAGCCCGGCGATGACCGTCTTCTGGGTGTCGACCTCGGGCTCCACGGCGGCCACGCCCGTGAGCTTGGCGAGAGCGTCGGCGTCCTCGACCGTCAGTGTCGTGGCCGACCCGGCCGCGCCCCGCGTGAAGTTCGTGAAGGTCGCGCCGGGCGTGACGGTGAGCAGGTTGGTGCCAAGACCCTGGATGCGGTCGGTGATGCCGCTCGTTGCGCCCTCGGCAACAGCGACGAGCGCGACGATCGACCCGACGCCGATGATCACCCCGAGCATGGTCAGGACCGCCCGCAGCCGGCTCGTCCCCAGCCTGGAGATGGCCAGCCGGATGAGCTCGAACGGGCTCATTGGAGCAGCAGCCCGTCGCGGACGTGGACCTGCCGGCGGGCATGGTTGGCGACGTCCGTGTCGTGGGTGATGAGGACGATGGTCGTGCCCGCGGCGTTGAGCTCGTGGAGGAGGCCGATCACCTCGGCACCCGAGGCGCTGTCGAGGTTCCCGGTCGGCTCGTCAGCGAGGATCAGGGCCGGCTCGCCGACCAGCGCCCGCGCGATCGCCACCCGCTGCTGCTGGCCTCCCGAGAGCTCGGAGGGCTCGTGCGTGGCCCGATCGGCCAGCCCGAGGCGCTCCAGCACGGCCTCCGCCCGCGCGTGGCGCTCCCTGCGGCCCACGCCCTGGTACAGGAGGGGCGTCGCCACGTTCTCGAGCGCGTTCGTGCGGGGCAGCAGGTTGAACGACTGGAACACGAACCCGATCGCCCGGCCCCGGACCCGCGCCAGGTCGTCGTCGGTGAGCGACTCGATCGGGGTCCCGCCAAGGCGGTACACGCCGCTGGTGGGGCGGTCCAGGCAGCCGATGATGTTCATCAGGGTGGACTTGCCGCTGCCCGACGGCCCGACGATCGCGAGGAAGTCGCCCGGCCAGATGTCGAGATCCACGCCGCGCAGGGCCGCCACCTCCAGCCGGCCGCTGCGGTAGACGCGCGTGATGCCCCGCAGCTCGATCACCGGGGTCGACGACGGCGCCCAGCCCTGGCCGCCCCAGCCCTCGGTCGGCGCGTCCACGGCGACGGTCACCGTCCGGCGCCCCGGAAGGTGCCGCCGCCGATGAAGGTGCCTCCCCCGCCGCCCAGCCCGGCGGACGTGCCCTGGCGCGTCGAGGACGTGCCGACGACGACCGCGGTGCCCGCGGAGATCCCGCCCTGGATCTCGGCCAGCGACGACGTGATGAGGCCGACCTGGACCGCCACGAGCTGTGGCTGGCCCGAGCCGTCGAGAACGCGGACGCTGTAGTTGCCACTGCCGCCAACGAGAGCGATCGAGGGGACCGCAAGGACGTTGTCGGCGGATGCGGTGGTCACGCTGACCTGGGCGCTCATCCCGGAGGCCGTGCCCGCAGGCGGCGTCGGCAGCGAGACGACGATCGGATAGCTGACCACGCCGCCGCCGGTACCGCTGCTGCCGATCGGGCTGACCTCGATGACCTTGCCCGTCGTGGTCTGGCCAGTCGCGGTGATCGAGATGTCGGCCGCCTGGCCAAGCTTGAGCGACGGCAGGTCCGACTCGGCGATGCTGGCCGACACCTGGAACGCGGTTGACTGGACGGTGATCGCCGCACCCGACGGCGCGTCGACCCCGGTCGTGATGTTGACCGTCACCACGACCCCGTCGACCGGGCTGACGAGCGAGGCGGCATCGACGGTCGCCTGCGCGCTCGCGACCGACTGCTGGGCCGTCGCGATGGCAGCATCGTCGGATGCGATCTGCGCGTCGGTGGCGCCCTGGATCTTGGACTGGTACGCGTACTTCGCGGACTTGAGTTGGTTCTGCGCCGAGGTCACCTGGTTGGCGGCCTGGGTGTTCGACTGCTGGATCTGGAGCCTGAGCGTGGCCAGGCTGTTCTCCGCCTGGGTCACGCTGTTCTTGTCCTGCGCGAGCTGGGTGGTGGAGACCGGAGGGGAGGCGGCCTTATCGGCGGCGAGCTGCGCCTTCGCGGCCGACACGGCCTTCTTCTGCTGGGACAGCTTGAGGCTGTTCTGCTTCGCGGTCTGGGTCTTGCTGGCCTTCGCCTGGCTGAGCGACTGCTCGGCTTGGGTGACCGACAGCTTGGCCGCCGCCTTGTCGGATGCACTGAGGCCCTTCTTGTCGGCCGACAGCTTCGCCTGCGCCGAGGCCAGGTTGGCCTGCGCGACCGTCAGCGCGAGCTTCGCGTCCGAGTCATCGGCCGTGGCGAGCACGTTGCCCTTGGCGACGGACTGACCTGGCGTCACCGTCACGTTGGTCACCCGCCACGACACGGCGTTGTTGCCGTTGTTGGAGCTGGCGGCAGACGAGCTGCTCGATGACGACTGCAGCACGGGCGGCGAGCCGAACGCGAGGTCGTACACGGCCACCGGACCGACGCTGCCGGTGGCGACGACCTGCTGCACGACGTTGGTCGTCGTGGCGGCAGCCGTCTGGTAGCTGGCGTCGGCGCCCGACGTGCCGCCGGGCGGGAACAGGGCAACGACGATCGCCACGACACCGACGACCGCGAACAGGAGAATGCCAACCACTCGGAGGCGCATGCGATTCCTTTCCGGATGGAAGCGCGAAGCCCAGGGGCTTGGGGCGTCAGGCAGGATCTGAGATGGAGATGAAAGACAGATGAGAGCGGGGGAAACGGCGCCGGGTCCCTCGCGGACGCGGCGCCGTGGTCAGCGGCTGTGCCGGCTCTGCCGGCGGCTGGCGATCAGGCGCCCTGGCCGCCCGTAGCACGGCTGATCAGCGAGCTGGCGTCGTTGATGGGGATCGCGAACCCCAGGCCCTGGGCGCTGGTCGCGACCGCGGTGTTGATGCCGATCACGGCGCCCGTCGAGTCGAGCAGCGGGCCGCCGCTGTTGCCCGGGTTGATGGCCGCGTCCGTCTGCATCAGCCCGGTCAGCTGGGTCGGGCGTCCGGTGATCTCGTCGCGGACGGTGATCTCGCGCCCGAGGCCCGACAGGATGCCCTTGGTGACGGTTTCCGTATAGGTCCCGAGCGGACTGCCGATCGCGAGGACCGTCTCGCCCACCTGGGTCTTGCTCGAGTCACCGATCGGCGCCGCACGGAGGCCGGTCGCGTCGATCTTGATCAGGGCCAGATCCTTGGTGGTGGACTGCTGGACGATCGTGGCCGGGAAGGTCCGGCCGTCATACAGCTCGACGCTGAGGGTCTGGCTTCCCTCGACGACGTGCCGGTTGGTGAGGATGTAGCCATCGCTCGAGACGATGATCCCCGAGCCGATGCCGCCGGTGGGGGTGCCGAACGGGGAGAAGCCGTTCACCGCCTGGCCGTCGGCCGTGATGGTGACCACGGACTGCCGGGCGGCCGAGACGACCGAGGTCAGGTCGGCGGTCTCGACGGTCGTCGTGCCGGTGCTGGCGCTGGTGACCGAGGCAGCCGGGGTGCGCTCGACGACGGTGGTCGTGGGTACGACCTCGTGAACGATGGCGGCCGTGCCGGCGGACGCGAGCACGGCGCTCAGAACGGCCGCCACCAGCACCGGCCCGAGCCCACGACCTCGAGAACGACGAGCGCCCGGGCCGGGCCCATCGGCCGGGGGCGTGATCGACGACACCGGCGGAACGCTGGCCGGCGCCAGGGGGTCGAAGGGCTGGACCGGTGCGGGCGGCTCCCAGCCGGAGCCGCCCATCGGGGGCGGCGGGGTGAGCATGGATTGCGTCGGCGGGACGCCCGCGGGGGACGCGGGCCCGGGTGCCTCGGGCTCCGGGTCGGTCGGGGGGAATGGCGAGGTCATCGCGTTGGGCTCCGTGGAGGAGGATTGGACCGGATTGCCACCAGTCAACGCTCGTCGCCTGAGAGCGACGTGAGAGCGGAGCCCGCCGTGGGCCGGCCCCGAGTGCCTGTCCCGACGGTCGGATCGGGGATCCGCAACTCGTCCACCAGCGGCGTCCACACGACCCGGTCGTCGCTCGTGATCCCCAGCGCGCCGAAGCCCGGCTGGCGACCGACCCACGGGATGCCGCGCTCCCCCATCGCGAACGCCGCGGTCGCGAACGCATCGGCCATCGCGAGCGTCGGACCCACGACCGTCAGGCTTTGCAGGCCGGTCGGTGGCCGTCCCGTCCATGGATCCCGGATGTGAGCGCCACGCTCGTACGTCGCCGAGGTGGCGACGGCGAGGCTGGTGATCTCGAGGACCGCCGCGACCCTGTCCGCTCGTTCGGGATGCCGGATCCCGATCCGCCAGCGGCGCCCCGGCTCCGGCTCGCCCGCCATCACCAGATCGCCGCCGGCGCCCACCTGGAGGTTCCTGGCCCCGGCCATTCGCAGGATCGTCACCGCCTCGTCGACCGCCCATCCCTTGGCCACGCCAGTCGGGTCGAGCCGGCCGTCGTCGCGATGACGGCCGGCATCGAAGTAGCCCTCCGTGCGATCGCGCAACGAGTCGGACAGCGACACGATCGTCCGCACGTCCCGGCTCGCATCCTCGAGGGCCAGGGAGCCGTCGGCGATCCGGCTCAGCTCGCTGTCGGGCCGATACATGCTGAACTTCTCGTCGACCGCGTGGAACCACGCCACCGCGGCCTCGATCGCGGCGGCGCCGACGAACGGCGGGCGCACATCGATGGAGACCGTCGTCCCCATCACCGGCTCCACCCGTACCTGCCGGGCGACACCGTCCGGGCGCCCCGGCATGGCCGTCAGATTCCGGCGCTGTCGAGCGCGGACTGGAGCGACTGAGCGTAGGCGGTGCTGGTGTACGTGGCACCGGACACGCCGTCGATGTTGGCGCTCTGCGCCTGGAGCGCCTCGCTGCGCAGGATAGGCTCCACGAAGCGGGAGATCTGGCTCGAGCGTCCGCCCGAGGGCAGCTCGAGCGCTGCGATGTCGACGAGCTCGCTGCCGCTCATGGTCACGGCGACCTGAACCGGTCCCCAGCGCGTGTCCACGACCGGTCCCGTGACGGTGCGCTGACCCGTCGCGCCGCCTCCCTGGTCGCCGGATGTGCCACCGGATCCGGTGCTGCGGTCTGGCCCGCTCGATGCGCCGCCGATGGATGCGCCGCCGTTGGAGATGCCACCGGCGCCACCGGCGCCACCTGCGCCGCTCGGGCCCGGCAGCCGGCCAACCGTGAGCGTGTCGGCCGGAACCTGGAAGTTGAGCAGCAGCGCCAGGGCCAGTGCGGTCAGCCCGACGGCGACGGCGCCTCGCTTGGGCATGGAGCGGTTCTCCGTGACGGGCGGGATCGGCTGTCGCGGGCGCGCGGTGACGCCCCCTGGCGGCCAACCATCGGGCTTCCCCCTGAGAGGCCAATGAGAAGCGGCCGCGCCCGACCGGAAGGCGTGCTCAGTAGCTGAAGCGCTCCGCGTGGATCTGCCGGCCGGGCACGCCGAGATCCCGGAGCGCCCGCTCGACCAGCTGCATGAACCCGGTTGGGCCGCACACGTAGACGTCCTGGTCCGCGACCGACGGCACCAGACGCGCGATCGCCGCGCGGTCGAACGGCGGCGCCGGCGGCTGGTCGGCCGCGTGATTGTGCCGGTGGCCGACCACGTAGTGCACCCGGGCGCCGCGATAGCCGGCCAGCGTCTCGAGCTCCTGCCGGAACGCGAGGTCCGACGGGTGGCTGACCCGGTAGATCAGGGTGAGGTCGCCGGGCCGGCCCGGCAGCGACTCCAGGAGCGCACGGAGCGGAGCGATCCCGATCCCACCCGCGATCAGGGTGACGGCACGCCGGGTTCGCCGGGCGCCGGTGAGGACCCCGTAGGGTCCTTCGAGGAGCACGCGCGTCCCGACGGCACGCGGTGGATCTGGGCGCTGTCGTCGCCCATCGCCTTGACCGTGATCCGCAGCCACTGGCCGTTGGGCGCCGAGGAGATCGAATACGGGTGTCCGCGCCACCACGCATCCCGGGTCAGGAACCGGACGACGAAGTACTGGCCGGAGCGGACGGCGAGCCGATCGAGGTCGCGACCTGCGATGTAGATCGACACGACGCCCGCGACTCCTGGACCAGGGCGGCGACTCGTGGCCGGTGGCGCAGGGTCGTCGCGAGCGGCTGCCCGAGCCGGAACACGATGACCAGCGCGGTCGCGATGACGTACAGCGAGATCCAGTAGATCGCGGCCAGCTGATCGTGGAGGAAGTCCGCGCCAGTGAACAGCTGGTGCAGGAACGCGAGCGCGATCGCCAGATACGCGTACAGGTGGAGGTAGAACCAGGTCTCGTAGGTCAGCCGTCGACGCGCGGCGCGCAGTGACGTCACGCCGACCAGCAGGAACAGCCCGAAGCCGGCGGTCGCCCACAGCACGTACGGATACGTGGTCAGCAGCGTGACCGCCTCCCCGATCACGCCCTGGCCGTCGCCCATCCCGTAGCCGGCGGCGATCAGCACGCCGTGGGCGCCGATCAGCCAGACCGTCGCGAACCCCAGCCAGCGGTGGGCCCAGGCCAGCCGATCCATGCCGAACGCCTCGTCCAGCCACGGGCTGCGGCCCATCAGCACCAGCTGGATCAGCGCCAGGTAGGCGCCCAGGAGCCCGGCGAGCTGGCCCGCTGCGGTCAACGGGCCACCCGGCGTCGACAGCTGGTCCGGTCCGCCATGACGAACCCACATCAGCACGATGAGGGCGCCGTTCGCGACCAGCAGCGCGACGACGTCGGTCGCACGAACGCCCCACACGCGGGGCAGCGGCACTGTCCGCGGTCGGACGAAGGGGGCGGAGGCCATCGCGGATCGTCGGTGGCAACGATGAGAGCCGGCTGAGACCGCTGGCGACCAGGGCCCGGCGACGGCTTCCTTTCGGGCGACAATTCTTGCCCAGGGAACGACGTACGGCGCTCTCGGTGTGGAGGAGAGGAGTCACCGGGAGCGCCGCGTCAAGGCTCATTCAAGCGCCGGTTCTTGAGAGGATCCTGAGAATGGGCGAGACAACCGGGCGAGTCAGCCCGCAGATCGGACGGTGAGTCGTGGGCGGCGGGACTGACCGACGACGCTAGGCCCCCGCCTTGTACGGGTATGTGACCCAGGCATCGACCGACGCCGCCCAGTGGTCGGGCCGGCCGCTCACTCGCGACCTCGCGGGCTTGTAGTGGATCACCGCCGACACGGTGGTCGCTCCGGCTGCGCGAACCCTGGCCAGGACCTCGGTCATCGTCTCGCCCGTCTCCCACACCTCGTCGACGACCAGGATGCGGCGTCCCGCCAGCAGCGACGCATCGGGAAAGTGCCCGACCCGGGGAGCCTCGTGCGTACCGCCGCCGGGGCGGTAGAACTCGACGCCCGTGACCAGGATCTCGCGGAGATCGAGGCGGTAGGCGAGCATCCCGGCGGGAACCAGGCCACCTCGCGTGATCGCGAGCACCAGGTCGAAGTCGCGGCCGACGGACGCAGCGAGATCGGCGACCAGGCGATCGAGCGCGTCCCAGGTGAGCACGAGTGGTTCCGGCATCGAGGCCATCTTCGCGCATCGGCGAGGCTCATGAAGCAGCCGGCCCGGTCCCTGAAGGAGCGGGGACGGCGCCCGGCGATGACCGGGAACCGACGGGGTCTCGGGATCCGTCAGCCCCCGGCCGCGGAGGCCTCGGGTGTGGGCGTCGAGGACGCCTCCGCTCCGGGCGCCGGTGACTGGCCCACCGCATGGCACAGGAGGCAGGTGTCGTCACCGCGCAACGCGTGGTCGATGGGCAGCGCGCCCGCGTTGCCGGCCTGATGGCAGCTCCGGCAGTTGAGGTCGCCCATGTCCGGATGCGGGTTGACGGGCGGCGGGGACGGGTTGGGCTTGTGGCACAGCGAGCAGTCGTCCTGGTTGCGGCCGACCATGCTCGACGGCAGGTGGGCGACGGTCCCGTGGCAGTCGAGGCAGGGCTTGTTCAGGTTCGCGTGCGCCTGCGTGATCGGCAGCTGCGGCGCCTCCTTGTGGCAGTTGAGGCACTCCGACTCGGCAATCCCCTGGTGGCCCGGGGCAGCGCGCCCGAGCGACACGTCCGTGTGGCAGGTCAGACAGGCGGTCCAGCCCTCGAGCGGATGCGCGAGCGCCGGGATTGGCTTGAGGCCCGCCTCGCCGCCCGAGTAGTGGCACAGCACGCACGCGTTCGAGGTGGGGACGTGGGCGAGACCCATCTGCATCGTCTCGGACGACGCCGAGGCCGACGGTCCCGGCAGGTCGGACGGAGCCACAGCCGGGATGATCCGCATCCACTCAGCGACCATGGTGGCGGCCAGCAGCGTGACCACGACCATGTTGAGCATGATGAGCAGGCGGATGGTCCGATCGACACGTCGCCTCATGCGCATACCCCTTCAGCCAGCAGCGGCGACGGTCCCACCTGGGGCCGTGCTCCACGGATCCGGGCTGCGAGCCCGCAAAGCTCCCGGCGCGTGACGTCGAGGGCCGCCGGCAGCGCGGCCTCGAGGGGCGCGGACAGGCCGGCGCCGACCCCGACCAGCCCGACCTGGATACCCACCAGCGAGATCGCGTCCGGGAACCAGCCCATCAGCCGCGCTGCCACCAGGAGCTCGCCGATGTCGCCGCGCCCGACCACCCCCTCGACCGCATGGCCGCGCACCACCTCCACCGAGCCCGGCCTGCCTCCGCGATCGACGGCGTCGAGCAGCAGCAGCGCCCGGGCGTCGTCCATGATCTCCAGCAGGTCGAGCGACGGTGGTCCGGCGGCGACCAGGCGGGTGTCGGGCGGCAGCAGCCGGGGGTCGTGGCGCGCGAGCCGTCCCAGCTCCTCGATCACCCGCAAGCCAACGCCGTCGTCCCCGAGCAACGGGTTGCCGAACCCGACGACGCTCAGCGTGCCCGTTGCGCCGCTCATTCGACGCGCTCCAGGAGCTCGGCGCCGCCGTCACGCGACTCGACCAGCTCCTCCCGGGTCGGGAACTTGAAGCCGCTGACGATGCTCGAGACCAGTCCGTTCTTCTCGAGGTGGTCCACCAGGATGCAGCTGTAGACGTGGAACAGGGCGATCGCCAGGATCAGCCACATCGACAGGTGGTGGATGAGGCGCAAGAGCTGGGGACCGAACAGCTCGCGCATCCAGCCAAACAAGGTGGCCCCGGGCTCGGCGCCCGTCAGCCCGTCCAGGGCGAACCCGGTCACGACCTCGATCAACAGCAGGGCGAACAGCGCCAGATAGGCCGTCGCGGCGAGCTGGTTGTGGCCCAGGACCTTGGGGATCTCCTTTCGGATGAACCCATAGAACCCGGCTTGCCGGAACAGCTCGGTCGCCTGGAACCTGGTGGTGGGGATGAACGCGGACCAGCGCGAGAAGCGATTGCCCGCCAGCAGCCAGTACGTGCGAACCATGCCTGAGACCATGAACACGAGGGCCGTGATGATGTGGACCTGGCGGATGGTGGACATCACGTTGCTACCGGGAGGGATCAGGAACGGGTCGGCAATGTAGCCACCGGTGAAGGCGAGCACGACGATGCACGTGGCCGTCACCCAGTGCGTGACGCGAACGGGGATCTGCCACACATACAGGGGCACCCGCTCGTGGGGCCGCTCGATCTCGAGCTCGTGAACGGGCTTGGAGGTCACCTCGGGTTCGATCCCGATCTCGGCCTGGGTCATCGTCTCCGGCTCGGGCACCGACTCGACCACGGTGCCGGGTTTGACAGCCTCCTGCGGCTCAGGCCGGACCGGGGCCTCTGGAGCCGGCATCGCGTCGAGCGCCTCCTCAGAGGCAGCGTCAGGGAGCGGCCTGTCGACGACGGTCATCCAGCCCCCTCCCGGGTACGGACGCGGAGATCGAAGGGGCCGGTGCCCTTCGGGTTGAGCACGTGCGCCGCACACGCCGCGCACGGGTTGAAGCTGTGAATCACACGCAGCAGCTCCAGCGGCTGCATGGCGTCGGCAACCTCGACGCCGGTCAGGGCGGCCTCGATCGGGCCGCGTTGGCCGTTCAAGTCCCGGGGCGAGGCGTTCCAGGTGCTGGCGTCGATGACCTGGTACCGATCGATCAGGCGATCGCGGATCGAGATCCAGTGGCCCACGGCACCGCGAGGTCCCTCGCCGAGCGAGTAGCCGGCCGCCTCGGGCGGCCAGGAGCCCTGATCCCAGAAGCTGATATCTGCGACGGCCAGGTCGCCGGTGCCAAGGTGCTGCCGCAGCGCCAGCAACCAGCCGCGAGCCTTGGTCACCACGACCGTCGCCTCGATCGCCTTGGCGAGCAGGCGGCCCAGCACGCTGGGCATGACCTCGGGCCCCAGCGAAAGAGCGCGCAGCACCTCGCCCAGCGCGGTACCGGTCTCCTGGCTCCCCTGCGCGTAGCCGACCAGCACCCGAGCCAGCGGGCCGGTCTCCATCGGGACGCCCGCGTAGCGAGCCGCCTTGATCCAGGTGTACTTGCCGGCGCCGTCGAGCGAGGCCAGTGGCAGCTGCGCGTCGAAGGCCGGCGACGTCTCCCCGCTGGCCGGGGTCAGGAAGCCCCGGGCGCCTTCGTTGACGCTGCCGCGGTACCAGGAGTGGACCACGCTCTCGCCGATGTTGCCCTGGTTGATCGACTGGACCTGCTCGAGGTTGCCGCCCGCCAGCTGGCCACGGGGCAGGCCCAGCGCGGGGCTGGAACTGTCGTCCAGCGGGTACTCGCCGAACGCGAGGTAGTTGCCGGGGCCCGCCCCGATGGCACCCCAGTCCGGGTACGCGGCCGCGAGCAGCTGCACGTCAGGCAGCAGCACCTGGTTCACGAACGTGCTCGCATCGCTGAACAGCGTGTCGATCAGGTTGAGGCCTTCTTCGCTCAGCGGGTCGGGCGAGTTGCGTTGCGGAACATCGGGATGCCCCTGGGTGCGGCGCGCCGAGGGACCACCCCAGGGTGAGGCGAGCGCCATGCCGCCCACCAGGAATGTCTGCGGGTGGGGGTCCTTGCCGCCGAGGACGGCATGGATGCGCATGAACGCGCGCTGCCAGTCGAGGGCCTCGACCAGGTGCGCGATGAGCAGCAGGTTCTGCTCCGGCGACAGTCGGTAGGCAGGGTGGCCCCACCAACCCACGCCGAACAGGCCCGGCCGGCCGGCGTCGACCTCGGCTGCCAGCCGCGCCTGGATCCCCCTGAAGTAGTCCGAGCTCGACTTCGACCAGCCGCTGCGCTTCTGGGACAGGACGGAGGTGGCCGCCGGGTCGGCCCCCAGCGCCGAATGGAGGTCGACCCAGTCCGGCAGCTGCGCCTGGTAGAAGGAAAGGACGTGATCGCGCACCAGCAGGGACGCCGCGATCACGTTGCGGAGCACCCGGGCGTTGGCCGGGATCATGATCCCCAGCGCGCGCTCGACCGCACGCACGGACGCCAGCCCATGCACGGTGGAGCAGGTCCCACAGATCCGCTCGGCCAGCAGCCATACGTCCCGCGGGTCACGCCCGCGAAGCACGCCCTCCATGTCTCGGAACATCGTTCCCGAGCTCCACGCGTCTCGCACGCGCCCGCCCGACAGATCCGCCTCGACGCGCAGCTGGCCGTTGATCCGGGTCACGGGGTCGATCGCGATTCGCGCCATGTCAGCGACCCTCCGGCTGCTCGGTCGCGGGCTGGTCGTCGGTCGCCGGCTGGTCGTCGGTCGCCGGCTGGTCGTCGACCGGCCCCCGGTTGTCGACGCGCGCGGGCTCGACCGGCGGCGCGGGCTCGACCGGCGGCGCGGGCTCGGTCTCGACAGGCCGTGCTGGCTCGGTGTCGACAGGCGGTGCTTGCTGGACTGGCGTCTGGTCGACGGTCGCGGCCGCTGGCGTCGTCGCGGCTGTCGGAGCCAGCCGGGCGAGCTCCGCCTCGTGTCGAGCCTGGGCGGTGGCGTGTCGCTTGGCTGCCGCCTGTTCGGCGTGGCGGGCCACGACGTTCCGTCGGTGCTCGCGGGCGGTCATGCCTGCCCCGTGAAGCACCGCCGCGCCGCCCACGGCACCGACCACCGCGATGCCGACCTGATCCACCGTCAGGTTGGGCAGGAACGGGGCCGGGGAACCCAGCCGCTTGTACGCGGGCATCATCGCGTCCCAGAAATTGGGCGTGGTGCACCCGACGCAGCCGACCCCCGCCCGGACGTTCCAGCTCACGCCGTCGCCATAGCGCACGGTTGGGCAGTTGGCCATCGTCTCGGGGCCCTTGCAGCCGAGCTTGTACAGGCACCAGCCTTTCTGGGCACCCTCATCACCCCAGCTGAGCGCGAACTCCCCGAACTCGAAGTGCGGTCGTCGTTCGCACTGGTTGTGGATCAGCGCGCCGTAGGCGAACAACGGGCGTCCACCGAGATCGGTCGGCGGCAGGTTCCCGAGCGCCAGGTAGTGAACGATCGTGGCGGCCAGGTTGACGACGTTCAACGGGCAGCCCGGCAGCGTCACGAGCCGCGCATCCGTCACCACCTGGCGGACCCCGCCGGCACCGGTCGATCCCCCGTTCGCGGCGGGAGCACCACCGTCGAACGCGCACGACCCAACCGCGATCGTAGCCAGCGCGCCGTCGCACACTTCGCGCGCGACCTCGGTCAGCGGCCGGCCTCCGACCAGGCAGTAGGCACCTCCGGCGGCGGTCGGGATGGCCCCCTCGACGACCGCGAGGTAGCCGTTCGGGTAGCGGTCCATCGCGGACGTGCGAGCCAGATCGGTGTCCGAGCCCGCCGCCGCCATGAGGTACTCGTGGTACTCGACCGACAGGACGTCCAGCAGCATCGAGGCGACCGACGGATCGGCCGACCGCAGCAGCGCCTCCGTGTTGCCGCCACACGTCTGGCCGCGCAGCCAGATGACCGGGATCCGCGGCGCGGCCTCCACGGCCCTGGCGATCCGCGGGCCGTAGGCTGCCGGCAGGGCGAGCGCCGCCGCCATCGCCGCCGAGAACTGCAGGAACGAGCGACGGGACATCCCGCGCCGGACCAGCGCGGCATACAGACCGTCTTCGCTCATCACGTCTCAGTCACGTTCCTTCGTCGCGTCGGCGGGAACGCCGGCCATTGCGGCGGTCGCGACAGTACCTGGGGACGCCCGTACCGATGATCCACCACCAGAGGCCCGGGGCAACGAGCCACAGGTCGCCCCCCAAGGTGGCATAGGGCACCGTCGGAGGGCCCGGATGGCGGTTGGCGGCCTGCCGCTCGGCAGGGGCGGCCCCGCCTGGCTAGCGGAGGACCGCGAAGGCGTCCAGGTCGATACGAGGCCGGCCCGCGGTGCCGACAACGACGATCCTGATCGTCCGCTTCGCCTTCGTGGCCCAGGTCCGCTGCCAGACGACGGTCCGGGCGAGCCGCGAGGACCGCCGCAGATCGATGGTCGCGACCCGCTTCCCGTTCACGTAGATGCGGACCTTGCCTCGCTTGGGTGCTCGCGTGGTGACGAGGGCGATCGAGCGTCCCGTGAAGGTGGTGGTCGCCTTCGCGCCACGCGCCGTGGCATCCTTGAGCGAGCCGCCCGAGTAGGCCGCAGACCGGCTCGTTCTCCACGTGCCGCGATAGTGGATCGTGTGGTTCCCCTGCTGCCGAAGCCGCGGCTGGAGCGCGGGACCGGACGTCCAGGCGCCGGTGTTGCCCGCCCGGTCGATCGCGCGAACCTCGTACCGCACCGTGCCCGATGCGGTCGCGGCGGTCGCCATCGACGGCGACGTGAGCCCGGTCGCGATCGATGCCCACGTCGAGCCGCCATCGGTGGAGCGAGCCACCTGGTAGCTCGCGACGCCGGCGCCACCCGTGTCCGCGCCCGACCAGGTGATGAGGATGGGCAGCGACGATCCGTTCACCCTCGCTCCCGTGCGCAGGGCCACCGTCGGAACCGAGGTCACCGGCGCGGTGCGGTCGATGGTGATGGCGGCCGTCGTCGTCGCCGTCCCCGGGCCTGCGTTGCCCGCCGCGTCCCTGACGGTGGCGGGGTTGAGCCGCAGGGCAACCGTGCCGCCCGAGCATCCGGTCACGCTGACCGTGTAGCTGGCCGACGAACCCGACGGCGCCCCAACCGAGCACCCAACCGCCGTCCCGGCGGCAGCGAAGTCGCCGGCCGCGAGTCCCACGACCGGCTCGCTGAACGCGAGCGAGAACTTGACGGTGGTCCCGGCGAACGGCGAGGCGGTGGTCGGCACGAACGAGGAGACCGAGGGCGGCGTGGTGTCGGCCGGCGGTGTCGGCGTGGGGACTGGGGTCGCCGTGGGGAGCGGCGAGGGGGTGGCTGTCGGAGCCGGGGTAGCCGTAGGTGCAGGCGTCGGTGTCGGCGTGGGCGTCAGTGTCGGTGTCGGTGCGGGTGTCGGCGTCGGCGTGGCCACCGCTTTCGCCGCATCGACGACCGCACCGGCGTCTACAATGCCCGCCCCACAGCCGACCGCCTGGCAGCCGGTCGGGCCGTTGTCGGCGGCGAAGCTCCTGGCGTGGTCCACGATCAGCGCCCTGACCTGCGTCGGGGTGAGGCCCGGATCGACCGCGAACGCAAGCGCCGCGACGCCGCTGACGTGGGGTGTGGCCATGCTGGTGCCGGACATCTGGGCGTAGCTCTCACCGGCGGGCGTCGTCGTGCCGCTGTTCCAGGTGGACGCGATCGATTCACCGGGCGCCGCGATCGTTGCGCCCGGTCCATAGTTGCTGAACGAGGCCCGCATGCCAGCGTTGGTCGTCGCACTGACCGCGATCACGCCCGAGCAGCTCGCTGGCGAGTAGTCGGCGAGGTCGGCACCGCTGTTGCCGGCCGCGACCACCACGACGGCGCCGAGCGAGATCGCATCGTCGATCGCCGACTGCGTGGTCGAATCGCAGATGCCGGGACCGCTCAGCGAGAGATTCAGGACGCGGGCGGGATGCGTGTTGGCGGGCACGCCCGGCACACTGCCACCGGCTGCCCAGCGGATGGCCGCGTCGATGTCCGACAGGTAGCCACCGCACTTGCCCAGGACGCGGACGGGAAGGATCGTGGTCGACCATGCGATCCCGGCGACGCCGGCCCCGTTGTTGCCGGCTGCCCCGATGGTGCCCGCGACATGCGTGCCGTGCCATGACGAGTCCTCGGCCGGACAGCCAGCGAAATCGCCGCTCGCCGACTCGGCTGGCGTGATCCAGTCTCCCGGATCGGACGCGTCGGCGTCGCGTCCGTCACCGTCGTTGGCAATCCCGGGATCGCTGATGAAGTCGTACCCGGAGACCACCCGAGCCGCGAGCTCGGAGTGGGTCGTGATCCCGGTATCGATCACGGCCACGGTCACCGAGGCGCTGCCGGTCGTCGTGTCCCAGGCAAGGGGTGCGTCGATGCCGTAGGTGCCGAACAGGTCCCCCTGATACGAGGCGTAGTAGGTGTCGTTGGGGGTCAGGTCGGCGGTCACCCGGACGTCCGGGACGACCTCGGCGACGCCGCCGACCGCGGCGATCGCGTGGAGCTCGGCCATCGCGGCGACGCCCGTCAGGGCTTCCGGGAGCCAGTAGGCCGTGGTGCCGTCCCCCAGCTCGGCCGCCTTGCGAACGCCCGGCAGCACAGCGCTCAGATGTGCCGTTCGCTCGCCGGCTGCGATGGAGGCATGCCCGGTGCGCCAGCGGACGACGACGCGTTCCAGCGGCCCCGTGCCGAGGTTCCGCGCATCGACGGACCCGCTCTGCGGCTGGCCGGCCAGCGCCGCGCCCGGCCCGAGGGAGCCAACCAGGCAGAGCGCCACCGCGAGGCGGACACCGATGACCCGAACCGATCTGGACAAGCCCTGCGACTCCAATCCTCGTCACGCCCACAAGCGCCTGATCCTGATGATGCACGTTCGGCCGAAGAACCGGAATGGGCCGGAAGTCGGGGTGGAACCTCGCGTACTCCCCGGATCTCGCGCCCTGCGGATCGCCACGTTGAGCGGCCCTGGCTGCGAGGGCCATGATCTGCCCGAGAGCGCGGCTCCTGCTTGGGGTGATGATCGACGAGAGGCGCGACCAGGAACGGGAGGCACGGCGGTGACCGAGTTGTCAGGGGTGCCGGTGCGCGGCTGGCGGTACGGGATCCATCCGGCCGCGACGGGCTCGCAGGTCCGTTCGATCAGTCGCGTCGAACTCCCGCTGGGCGAAGCCCTGCGGCTCGAGATGGCCGGTGCCGACGGGTCCGACGGCGTCCAGGTGTACCTCCAGTACTACATCGACACGGAAGCGGGTGCCTGGGCGCTGTGGATGACGTGTGCCCGTGAGGATGTCGCCGACCGCGAGGCCGTGCTCCACGAGGTCACGCTGCCCTTCTCGGACTGAAGGCCCCAGAAGGAATCCGGCGCGATCGATGGCGCTCCGGCCGTGGGGGGATACGACCGGAGCGCGGCCAGACCGTACGCACGCGGATCAGCCGAGCGCAGGGGCCGAATGGGGTATCCGGAAGGTGAGAGTCTTGTGATCGGTTCGGGGGCAGCGGATCGCCTCGTACGCGACTCGCGATAGCCTGGACCCGGGGTCGGGAGGCTAGGCCGCGCTCGCGGCCGTCTGCAGCGGCTCCCGGATCACGATGCCGTGAGCGCCGGCGATCAAGGTCTCGAGACGCGTGAGCTCCTGGTCCGGGATCTGGATGTCGACAAGCGCCAGGTCCGCGTCGTCGTTGATCGGGCGCTCGACGGCGGTCACCGAGAGCGACGAGCCGGCGAGGAACCGCACGGCGACGCGCGCATGCTCGCGATCCGCAAAGGCGACGGTGAGGCGGATCATCGGACGCAGACCTCTGGTCAACACAGAGTGGACCCCCGCCTCAAGACGATGCACTGCGGCCGGAACCCCGGCCACCCGCCATCCGGCCCCCGATTGGCCGTCGAGGGTCCCGCCGATGGCACGTGCGCGGACGCACCAGGTCCGGACCCTGACGCCGGCCCCAACCGCGGGAACGCGGCCGAGCTCCAGCCGTGGCCCCGCCCGCCATGGTCTGGCCGGCGGGTCCCCCGGCCACCTCTCCATTCGACCGATCCACGACCACCGTCCCTGCTGCCGCCGGAACCGACGCAAGGGACTCGAAAGCCCCTCCGGACCGGTTCGGAGGGGCCATCACGCGGGTGCGATGGGTGGTGAGCCGGCAGGGATTCGAACCCTGAACCTAGTGATTAAGAGTCACTTGCTCTACCGTTGAGCTACCGGCCCGGACCCGCGGAAGGATATCGCACAACGCCGCACGCGGGTGTCCGAACCCGGCCTCCGCGCCGACCGTCGGACTCGACCGTCGGCTACTGGTTGTCGATCTGGGCGCGCTGCAGGCGGCCGCTGAAGTCGACGCAGATCGCCTTCCACTCGGTGAACGACTCGAGCGCGGCGTGCCCAGCCCCGCGGTGACCGTTGCCGGTGTCCTTCCAGCCGCCGAACGGGAGATGCGTCTCGGCCCCGGTCGTCCCGGCGTTGACATAGACGATCCTGGTCTCGAAGTCGCGCATCGCCCGGAAGGCCGTGTTCGCATCCTTGGTGAAGATGGCGGCGGACAGGCCGTAGCGCACCTGGTTGGCGGCCGTGATCGCTGCCGCGTATCCGTCCACCGCCACGATCGAGAGCACGGGGCCGAAGATCTCGTCCTGAGCGACGGTCGCCATCGGCGCGACGCCGGTGAAGACGGTGGGCTGGAAGAAGAATCCGCGGTCGAGATTGGCGCCGGTCGCCGGTTCGATGCCTGCCGCGCCCGCACCGCCGGATGCTCATCGCCCATTTGTCGGGCAGCTCGGACGGCACCGTGTCGCCGAACAGCCGTCGGCCCTCGCCGGCCATCAGGAACGCGATGTCGATCCCCTCCTGGACGTCGCCGCGCGCCTCGGCCAGGACCTTGCCCATCTCGCGCGTCATGGCCCGGGCGAGACGTTCCTTGTGCTCCGCCATGAGGGCGCCGAAGCGGTACAGGATCTCGCCGCGCTTGGGCGCCGGCGTCGCCTTCCAGGCTGGCAGGGCAGCGTCCGCGGCGCGGATCGCCATCACGACGTCCGCAGCCGAGCCTGCCTGGAAGCGGCCCACGACGTCTCGGATTTCGGCCGGATTCACACTCTCGAACGTGGCCCCGGAAACGCCGTCGACCCAGCGGCCGGCGATGAACAGCTGGTACGTGGCGGGCGGGGCGGCAGTCCCGGACATCGGAACCTCAAGCCGGGACCAGCGCGGGATGGAGATCGACAGCATGCCGGCAGCGCGATGCTCCGGGGTCGCCGACGATGCGTCAACCGGGGTGCCAGGCGTCGGGCGGGCCGCCGCTCGTGATCGACGGTTCAGGCGACGCGCAAGAGGTCGGGATCCTCCGCGCCCCTGTTCGTGCCAGTGTCGGAGGTTGAGTCAGACCCGTTCGAAGGCCATGGCAACGGACCCGCCGCCGCCCAGGCACAGCGTGGCCATGCCGTATCGGCCGCCACGCCGCTGCAGCTCGTGGAGCAGCGTGGCGACGATCCGCGCCCCCGACGCCCCGATCGGATGACCCAGCGCGATGGCGCCGCCGTTGACGTTGACCTTCGACCAGTCGAAGCCGAGCTCCCGGCCGTCGGCGAGTACCTGGGCAGCGAACGCCTCGTTGATCTCGATCAGGTCGAAGTCGGCCGGCCCCAGCCCGGTCCTCGCCTCGAGCCCGCGGACGCCCTCGACCGGGGCCAGGAACAGCCACTTGGGCGTCACCTCCGCCTGGGCGTAGCCGACGATCCGGGCCAGCGGCGTGAGCCCGTACCGCTCCACCGCCTGCTCCGATGCCACGACCGTGGCCGCGGCGCCGTCCGTGATCCCGGGTGCGTTGCCCGCGGTCACGGTTCCGGTCGTCGCGGATCCCCGGTCCTCGCCGTCCGGCAGCTCGAACACCGGCTTCAGGCGTGCCAGCGCCTCGGCTGTCGTGTCCCGGCGGGGACCCTCGTCGACGGTGACGGCGGTCTCGCGGCCCTTGGCGTCGCGGATCGTGACGGGCGCCATCTCAGCGTCGAACCGCCCGGCGTCGATCGCCTCGACCGCCTTGCGATGGCTGTCGAGGGCGAGCCGATCCTGGTCCTCGCGACTGACGCCGGCGTGGATCGCGACGCGCTCTGCGTGGGTACCCATGTGGCAGTCCTCCACCGAGCACCACAGCCCATCGAGCACCGTCGAATCCTCGAGCACGCCGTTGCCCAGCCGGTAGCCGAAGCGCGCTCTGCGGAGCAGGAACGGCGCCCGGTTCATCGACTCCATGCCGCCGGCGACGAACACGTCGCCATCGCCGGCGCGCACCGCCGCGGCCGCCAGCATGATCGCCTTGAGCCCGGATCCGCAGACGCGGTTGATCGTGGTCGCGGGCGTGGTGTCGGCCAGGCCGGCCCGGAGCAGCGCCTGGCGCGCGGGCGCCTGCCCGGCCCCCGCCTGCAGGACCTGGCCCATGAACACCTCGTCGATCCGGGCGTCCCCAGGCAGCCCGGAACGCTCGACCGCGGCTCGGATCGCGACCGCACCCAGCTCCACCGCCGGGACGTCCGCGAGTGCGCCTCCGAACCTGCCGATGGGGGTCCGCGCCGCGCTCACGAGGAACGCCTGACCGCCCGGACGACTGACCTCCTGCATCCCCGCGAGGGTACACCTGGGCCATCGCGACCGGTGGGTGCGCCGTCATGGCATGGCGCCCTCACCGCCGGGAACGTGGTCGGTGCGGGGGGCCTGCTCGGCGGCCGGCCGGCGGACGCGGCGATCCGCCGACGGATCGGGCGAAGCGATCAGCCGAGGCCCCGGGGCGGATAGACGTGGAAGCCTCGACCGGACTTCTGGCCCAGATGCCCGGCCGCGACGAGGTCCCGCAGCACCCTGGGCGGCGCGAACTGCGGTTGCCCGAAGCCGTCCTCGAGCACCTTCATGACCCCGAGACACACGTCGAGCCCGATGAAGTCGGCGAGCTCGAGCGGGCCCATCGGATGGTTGAGCCCAACCTTCGCCCCGGTGTCGATGTCCTCGGCCGTGCCCAACCCCTCCTCGTAGGCGCGCATCGCCTCGGCCAGGAACGGCATCAGGATCCGGTTGACGATGAACCCGGGGCGGTCAGCCGACACGATGACCTGCTTGCCCAGCTCGCCCGCCAGCTCGCGGACGGTCGCCTCGGTCCCGTCCGAGGTGGCCGAGCCGCGGATGAGCTCGATCAGCGGCATCACCGGCACCGGGCTGAAGAAGTGCATCCCGACGAACTGCTCCCGACGGCTCGGGCCCACCGATGAAGCCAGGCGGTCGATCGAGATCGACGACGTGTTGGACGCGAAGATCGCGGCAGCCGGAGCGGCGGCGTCGAGGTCTGCCCACAGCCGGGTCTTGACGTCGACGTCCTCGAACACTGCCTCGACGACGAGGTCGGCAGCTTCGGCCGCGCCCAGGTCATCGGTCACCTCCAGCCGGGCCAGGGTCGCGTCGCGGTTCTCCGGGGAGAGCCGGCCCTTCGATACCGCCCGCTCCAGGTTCCCGGCGATGCGGTCGCGTCCCGCCTGGGCCCGGGCCAGTCCGGGCTCGTAGATCGTCACGTGCTTGCCAACGGCAGCATGGACCTGGGCGATCCCGTGGCCCATCAGCCCGGCCCCCGCCACGAACACTCGCTGGATCGTCATGAGCTGCTCCTATGTCGAGCCGCGAGCGTACTGCGCCGCGAGGTACGGCGCTGGTCGTCAGCCGACCACGCGAAGCAGCGGGACCTTCAGCTCGCCGCGACTGAGCCCACCGTGGAACCCGACCAGCCGCTGCTCCCAGGGGAACCTGCGGAGATCGAAGATCCCACCGGTGGTGCCAGCGATCGCAACCACGTCGCCGATCCGGGGGCGGACGGCGTCCAGGACGCGAGGACCGAACAGGCCGGCGGCGATCGCCTCGTCGCGCGAGAGCACCGTCCAGGCGTTCCCGAGACCGGTGCGCCAGGCATCAAGGACGTCCCGTTCCCGCCCTTCCCGAGCGTGGACGTGGCGTGCCCTCGGGTCACCGCTCAGCCAGGCGACGTCCGCCGACAGGTCGGCACGATCCGCGAGGTCGATTCGCGCGGAGGCAGGCACATCGATGCCACCGTGATCGCCGGTCACCAGCAGCATGCCGCCCGCGGGCAGCGCCGCGACCAGGCGCCGGGCCATGGCGTCGACCGCGCGCAAGGCGCCGCGCCACGCCTCCGACCCGACGCCCGATTGGTGGGCAGCCGTATCGAGCCTGCCGTCGTAGGTGTAGACGAGCGCCCGCTCCCCACGGGCGAGCCCGGTCCGTACCCGTGCGACGCGGGCGTCAGCGTCCGTGAACGTGGCGATCGGGTCGAACCGGGCGCCTCGGAATGCCGCCCGGGTCAGGCCGGTCGCCATGTGCTCCCGAAGTGACACAACGGTGACCACGGCCGCCGCGTCACCCCGGAGCCCGGCCCACGGTTCGTGCGGCTGGAGCTCCTCCGGCGGCAGCACGCCGATGAGCGGCTCAGCGGTGCCGTAGCGCGTCCACCCCAGACACTCCATCACGGCGGGCACCGGCGGGACGTGCATCGCGAAGCCCACGATCCCATGCTCGCCCGGTGCACGTCCGGTGCCCAGCGAGCACAGGCTGATCGGCGTGCTCGACGGGAACCCGGCGTCGAGCTCGCAGCCGGACGTCAGCAGCGAGCGAAGGAAAGGAGCATCCGCCGGGGCGGCGTCCGCGAGCAGGTCGAGGCCGAGGCCATCCACCAGCAGCAGGCAGACGCGGTCCGCAGCCGGCAGCTCGATGGCCGGGCGATCGACGGCGACCCCTGGGGACGGCAGCCCCGAGCCAAGGTTCGCGGGCCCGGCCCCCATCGCCGCGATCACCGACGGCAGCAGGTCGGCGAGCGACCGCTGACCCCAGGCCGGCACGACGGGCGGTCCCGTCATGCCGGGGACCGATCCTGATCAACCTGCGCCAGCAGCCTGTCGGCGGCCGCATACGGGTCGAGCTCGTGACGCGCCACAAGGTCGTAGACCTCGCGCGCCACATCCGCGCCCGCCCGCTCCGCAAGCCGCGCCCGCATTCGCTCCGCAAGGACCTCGGCGACCTGGGCCTCGGCGCGCGCCACCCTGGCCTCGTGGACCACCGGTCCGTCCGAGCGGTGGCGATCGAGCGCGGCAAGGAGCTCCGGAACTCCCTCCCCCGTCGCAGCGGTCGTGATCAGGACATCGGGCCGCTTCGGGGCCGGGCGCGATGAGCCGTCGGCCCCGCGGCCGGCCATCGGCGTCAGCATCGCGCGCAGCTGCGACGCCGTGCGCTGGGCGCCCGGCCGGTCGCCCTTGTTCACGACCACGATGTCGGCCACCTCGAGCAGCCCGGCCTTGATCGCCTGCACCTCATCGCCCATCTCGGGCGCCTCGAGCACCACCGTGGTGTCCGCCGCAGCCGCCACCTCCACCTCGCTCTGCCCCGTGCCCACGGTCTCGAGCAGCACCACGTCGAACCCGGCGGCGTCCAGCACGGCCGCGGCGGCCGTGGACGTCGCGGCCAGCCCCCCCGCATGGCCGCGCGACGCCATCGAGCGGATGAACACTCCGTCGTCCCCCGCATACGCCTGCATCCGCACTCGATCGCCGAGCAACGCTCCTCCGGTGATGGGTGACGACGGGTCCACCGCCACCACGGCGACCGAGCGGCCGGCTCGTCGCAGCTCCGCGATCGAGCGCGGCGGCCAGCGTGGACTTGCCCGCGCCGGGCGCGCCGGTGATCCCGATCAGGTGCGCGTGCCCGGCCAGCGGGTAGAGGCGGCGCATCGCGTGCTCGGCCATGGCCGTCCGGTTCTCCACCGCGGTCAGCAGGCGTGCCAGCGATCGCCGGTCCCCTGCCCGGGTGCCCTCGGCCAGGGCGGCGGCGCGATCCGCGGGTTGGGCGGCGCGATCCGCGGGTTGGGCGGCGGCGGCCCCGGCGCCGGCCCCCGCTCCGCCGCTACTCGCGGGGCGTGGCGTTGGCACGGATGAACTCGGCGACCTCGCCAATGGTGGTGCCGGGGCCGAACACCGCCGCAACCCCCTCCGCCTTCAGCGGCTCGACATCGTCATCGGGGATGATCCCGCCGACCGTGACCAGCACGTCGGACAGACCACGCTCCCTGAGCTGGCGGCAGACCTTTGGCACCAGCGTCATGTGCGCACCGGACAGGATCGACAGCCCGACGACGTCGACGTCCTCCTGGAGCGCCGCGGTCACGATCATCTCGGGGGTCTGACGAAGCCCCGTGTAGACGACCTCGAAGCCCTCGTCGCGCAGGCCGCGGGCGAGGACCTTGGCCCCTCGATCATGGCCGTCGAGGCCGGGCTTCGCGATCAGCACCTTGAGCGGTCGGTCGGTCATGGCGCGAATTGTAGTTGGATGTGCACCCGGTCCCGAGCGCCTCCGGCCCATCGCCGGGCCGTCCTCGCACCGGGTGGACCTCCGCCACGCCCCTCTCGCCACGCCCCTCTCGCCACGTACCTCTCGCCCCACGCCCCTCTCGCCACGTACCTCTCGCCACGCCCCTCTCGCCACGTAGTCCGAGGACGACTCAAAGACCGATCATCGGGCTGCAGAGGCAACGCCGGAGGCATGTCCTCGGTCGTCGATCGCGCGTTTCGTGCGTGAGACCGCCGGGCGCCGGGGGTGTCGCGCGGGTTTCCGGCCGATCCAGCCGGTCGAGCAGTCGTGCTCGTACTGGATGACGGAAGCGACGGACGCGGCCGCGCCGGGACCGGGGCCGGGAAACGCGGATCCGGCCGCGGTCACGCGATCCGGGGCGGGGATCGTACCCGCCGAGGCCCGGGTGGCCTGCCCGGTCAGGCGCCCGGCGCAGTCCTGCCCGGTCAGGCGCCCGGCGCGCTCCGGCCCAGGTGAGCGAAGAACTCGGCGCGAGTCTTGTCGTTGCGCCGGAACAGGCCCAGCACGGACGCGGTGGTCATCACCGTGCCCGGCTTGCGCACCCCGCGCATCGCGGCGCACAGGTGGGTCGCCTCGAGCACGACGCCGACGCCGCGGGGCTCCAGCCGATCCATCAGGAACTCGGCCACCTGCTGCGTCATCCGCTCCTGGACCTGGAGCCGTCGCGCGTACATCTCGACGATCCGCGGAATCTTCGACAGCCCGATGACCCGGCCGTTGGGCACGTAGGCGACATGGGCGGAGCCGAAGAACGGCAGCAGATGATGCTCGCAAAGCGAGTAGAAGGGAACGTCCTTGACGACCACCATCTCCGAGTAATCGACCTCGAACACCGCGTGGTTGATGAGCCGCTCCGGGTCGACGTGGTAGCCGGCGGTCAGCTCGAAGTACATCCGGTGCATTCGCTCGGGCGTGGCCCTGAGGCCCTCGCGTTCGGGATCCTCGCCGATCTCGATCAGGATCTCGCGCACGGCCGCCTCGATCCGGCCGTTGGGCGCGCCCGCCATGGACGGCGCCGGCTCGTCGTCGCCGATCTCGTTCTCGATCTCCTCGACGATCAGGCGAATGTGCTCGGGCAGGTCGCGAACCGGGCGGCGGTCTGAGGTGCGGTCGTCCATGGTCGATCGATGGTACCGGCTGCGCCGCTCAGCCGGTGGAGCCCAGGATCGCCGCCGCCACCTCGGCCGGCCGGTAGCGCATCAGGTTGTGGGCGTCCCCCGGGAACGTGGCGCACCGGATCGGAGCAAGGCCGCCCAGGCCCGTGCGGGACCCGGCGGCCCGCCGAAGCTCCTCCAGCCGCACCAAGCCGTCCGCGCCACCCAACGCGACCAGCGCCGTGACCGGCGCCTCGACCGACCCGAGGGTCTCGGCCGGCTCGTAACCGAACATCGTCCGCACCAGCGCCTCGACCACGAACGGCCGAACCGTCCGCACGACGCGACCGGCGGCCGTCTCCACCACGGCCTCGCGGGTGGCCCGCTCCTGGTCCGCGTCCCAGGAGGGCGGATCGAAGCCCCGGCGATCGGCCAGCCAGGCGTCCATCGAGCGCATGACCTCGGGCGGCTCGTCGAGACCGCGCAGGAACTCGTCGACGTCGAGCCCGGTCGTGGTCTCGAGCCGTTCCCAGCCGCCGTCCACGAGCACCAGGCCCGCACACCGCTGCCCAAGCCGGGCCGCCGCTGCCGCAGCGACGATCCCGCCGAACCCATGGCCCGCGACGATGATCGGGCCCTCGCCCCCGGACGGCAGCCCGGCCGCCCCCGCGACCGCGATGGCATCGGCGGCGAGCGTGTCCAGGTCGTAACCATCGGGTGGCGAATCGGACAGGCCCTGCCCCCGCAGGTCTTCGACGGCCGTCCGTCGTGTCCCGCCCAGACGGCGCGCGACCGGGGCCCAGGTCCACGCCGACTGCAGCAGCCCGGGCACGAGCAGGACGCCGGGCGATCCTGCCTGCAGTCCCTCCCCGTCTCCAACGTCCAGGTCCGCCGCGTCACTCCAGTCGAGGAAGTGGACCTGGACGTCGTCGCCGGCAACGACGAAGCCCTGGGGCTCGGCAGCCGGATCGGGCGCGGGGCTGCGGGCTGGGTCGGGCATCCACCGCACCAGGCCATCTGACGCGATCGGGTCGGGAACAGGTGCCATCGCGGCTAGCATACGGACGCCATGGTCAAGCGCCGTCGCGGATCCCGAAGCGCATCGAGGCGGCCGCGTGCGACGGTCCATGCGCGGTTCGAGCGCCTCCTCGATCGCGCGATCGCGGGGATCCCGTCACCGTTCAGGTCGGCGCTCGACGAGGTCGCCGTCGTGATCGCCGACGAGCCGACGCCCGAGCAGCTGCGCGAGAACGGCCTCGCTCCCGACGAGACCCTGTACGGGCTATACGAGGGCGTGCCGCTGAGCGAATGGGGGGCCGACTGGTCCGCCGAGCCGAACCGGATCCTGGTGTTCCGCCTGCCGCTCGAGGAGGATTTCCCCGATCCCGACGAGCTCGCCGACGAGGTCCGGGTCACGATCCTCCACGAGCTCGCCCACCACCTCGGCATCGACGATGAGGACCGCCTGGCCGAGCTCGGGATCGAGTAGCCGACGCGGTTCGATCCGACGAGCGCAGCTCCAACCGCACCGACGGGACTGCCCCGATCGCCAGGGAAGCGCCGGCCCGCAGGTTGCGCCGCGTCGATGCTCAGCTGGCGCGCGCCGGCAGCGGGCCCGCGGCCGCGATCAGCTCGCCGAGGCGCTCGACCGCGACGTTGCCGCCCGACAGGATCGCGCACACCCGGTCGCCGTCCCGAAGCGGGACCGCCCCGGTCAGGATCGCCGCCAGCGCGGCCGCACCGGCCGGCTCCAGTACCTGCTTGAGCCGCTCGACCGCGAACCGCACGCCGGCCAGGATTGCCTGGTCGTCGATGAGGACCACACCGTCGAGATAGTGACGGGCGACGTCGAACGCCAGCTTGCCCGCGATCGGCGCTCCCAGCCCGTCGGCCACGCTTCGCGGCGTGACCGCGACCGGCACGCCGGCATCGAGCGCGCTCCGCATGGCGCTCGATCCGGTCGGCTCGACGCCGTAGACCCGCACCGTCGGGCGCGCCTCCTTGAGCGCGGTGGTGACGCCGCCCATCAGCCCCCCGCCACCTACCGCGACCACGACCACGTCGACATCGGGCAGGTCATCGAGGATCTCGAGCCCGCACGAGCCGTTGCCGATCAGCACCTCGGGATCATCGTAGGGGTGCACCAGGACGAGGTTGCGCTCGGTCCGGAGCCGCTCGAGGTGGATGAGCGATTCCCCGACGTGCGCGCCGTGGAGCACGACGTCCGCTCCGTAGGCCAGGCACGCGGCCACCTTGGCCTCGACCGCGTCCTCGGGCATCACGACTGTGATCGGCACGCCCGCCTCGCGACCCGCCCATGCGTATGCCTGGCCGGCGTTCCCGGCCGAGATCGTGATGGCACCACGCATCCGCTCGGGCGCCGACAGGGACCCGATCCGGGCGAGAGCCGCCCGGGGCTTGAACGATCCCGTCTTCTGGAGATGCTCGCTCTTCAGGTACAGCCGGGCGTCGCCCAGACGGACGCTCGAGACGGTTCCGGCGATCGCCGCCGCCGATGCCGACGAGAGCATCGGCGTGTGATGGATCTTCCCGCGCAGGCGTGTCCGCATGGCGCGGATGGCGCCCAGATTGATCGCTGCGTCGGCCACGGCCGCAGTATGCCCTGCCCACGTGCGCGGGGCGCGTCTGCGATCGCGGGCATCGATGCTGCCACTTGCGTTATTGCGCAACTAGTGAGAGACTGAGCTCGTGATCGACACCGGGATCAGCCACGAGACGGAGCGACAACGGTCCGCCGTCGTGGCCCGAGCCCTCGGCGACCCCAAGCGCCTGTGCGTGCTGGAGTCGCTCGCCGGCGGAGAAGCCTCCGTCGGCGAGCTCGCCTCGCGCGTGAGCTGTCAGGTGCCGAACATGAGCCAGCACCTCGCGGTGCTGCGCTCGGCCGGGCTCGTCACGACCCGTCGTGACGGGAACACCGTGTACTACCGCCTCGCGGACCCCAAGGTCCTCGAGGCCTACAAGCTTCTTCAGACGATCGCCCGCTGAGCGGGCGCTGACGTCCCGCCGAGCCGGTGGGAGAAAGGAGCCGCCTCGTGGCGGAGATCAAGGCAGCGACCGACGACACGTTCGAGACGCTGGTGCTCAACAACGACAAGCCGGTCGTGGTCGACTTCTGGGCCACCTGGTGCGGACCCTGCAAGATGGTCGCACCGGAGATGGAGAAGCTGGCCGCCAAGTACGACGGCGTCGTCGACGTGGTCAAGGTGGACGTCGACGCCAACCCGCGGCTCTCGCAGACCTTCGGGATCATGAGCATCCCGACGATCGCGTTCTTCAAGCCCGGCGCGCAGCCGCAGGGCGTGATCGGCTTCCGGCCGCTCGACCAGCTGGAGCAGGCGTTCGGCCTGACCACCCTGTCGGCGCCGAAGGTCTCCTGACCTAGACCTCTCAGCATCAACGACGACCCCGGCCAGCCGCCGGGGTCGTTTCGATTCGCAGATCCTCCGCGTCAGGATCGTCCGCGATCGAGCGCTCGGCGGTACGCGAACCGGATCCACGATTCGGCGCGGTCGAGAGCGAACCGGTCGGCGGCTCCCGGTGTGAACGCGACCCAGCCTGCGCCCCGCGAGGAAGGTCGCGTGTCCTGCGTGGCGAGCGCGGCGCGGGCGACGCGCTGATCGAGCGCGACCTCCAGCAGCCCGGGGCTCACCACCGCGAACACGCTTCCGTCGGCGGACAGCCGCTCGGCAGGCCCCTCGACATCGCGGATGACAGCAGCCAGGCTGGCGATCACGGTGCGCAGGCGCTCCTCGAGCGACTCCCCCGTCCCCTCCCCGGCGAGCGCGGAGCCGGACGCCGCCTCCGCCGGATCGAGCGGCTCGGAATCCAGCGCCTCGTCGTCGAGCGGCTCGTCGTCATCTCCGGGGCCGTGCCGGGTCATCGTCCCGCGGCCTCGAGGATCGCGCGAAGGTCCGCCTGGTGGTCCTCGTAGTGCTCGGTCGTCTCGCCGAAGAACCACTCCTGGTGATCGGCGTTCTTGATCCAGCGCGTCTCGGGGACGACCGTCAGGTAGCCGCGGAGCTCGCCGGCGGTCTCCATGAACCGGCGGCGGACCTCGTCGAGCGGCATCGCCCGGAAGCGCTCGATCGCCTCCGCGTTGATGCGCTCGCCGGCGTCGGGCGCGGCGTCCCACTCGGCCTCGAGCTGCTGCATCGTCGGGCTGGATTCGTTGACGGCGAGCTCCTTTGCGCTCGCGAGCGCCGCCTCCTGCCACATCACGATGTGGCCCATGAGGTCGCGGCCCGTCCAGCCGTGGGCCGCTTCTACCGGCTGCTCCAGCTGCTCATCGGTCAGGTCGGCCAGGGCCTCGTAGGCGCGGAAGCCGTCGCGCTCGTCCTCTAGGAACGAGAGAGCATCGAGGTACATGCGGGCATCGTAATCCGGCATGCGACGCTGTGGATACTCCCGTCGCACCGAGAGTCCGGAGCTCGCGGCCTCACACCGAGACGGGCTCCCGGTACTCACCGAAGACCTCGCGCAGGACCTGGCACTGCTCGCCCAGGGTCGCGTAGGCCGCGGCGCAGCGCAGGAGGTGTGGCATCAGGTTCGATCCGGCGGATCCGGGCCGTGACGCCGCCTCGCGAAGGCCGGCCAGCGCGGCACCAACCGCCTCCGCGTCCCGCTCGGCCCGAACGCGGGCCAGCCGGGCCAGATGCCGATCGAGCGAGCCCTCCGGCACCTCGAGCACGGGCACCGTGATCGGCTCGGCCTGCACGTACCGGTTGACGCCCACGATGCCGCGATCGTCGGCCTCGAGCTCGCGCTGGAACCGGTACGCGGAATCGGCGATCTCGTGCTGTGGGTAGCCCTCGGCGATCGCCGCCACCATCCCTCCCCGGCGGTCGATCTCGTCCAGATACCGCCAGACCTCGCGCTCCACGCGGTTGGTCAGCGCCTCCACATACCACGAGCCACCCAGCGGGTCCACGGTGGAGGCGACGCCCGTCTCCTCGAACAGCACCTGCTGCTGCCGCAGGGCGAGCAGGGCGGCCCCGGCGGTGGGCACCGCGAGCGCCTCGTCATAGGCATCGGTGTGCAGGCTCTGGGTCCCGCCCAGGATCGCGGCCAGCGCCTGGGTCGCCACCCGGGTGAGGTTGTTGAGCGGCTGCTGCGGGGTAAGCGACACACCGGCCGTCTGGGAGTGGAACCGCATCCAGCCCGAGCGCTCGTTCTCGGCCCGGTAGCGCTCGCTCATCAGCTTCCACCAGATCCGGCGCGACGCCCGGAACTTGGCGATCTCCTCGAAGAAATCGGAGTGGCTGTTGAAGAAGAAGCTGAGGCGGGGCGCGAACTCGTCGACCCGCAGGCCACGCGCCATCGACGCCTCGACGTAGGCCATCCCGTCCGCGATCGTGAACGCCAGCTCCTGGACCGCGGTCGAGCCGGCCTCACGGATGTGGTAGCCGCTGATCGAGACCGTGTTCCATTTGGGCAGCTCGCGGGTCCCGAACTCGATCGTGTCGACGACCAGGCGCATCGACGGCTCGGGCGGGAACAGGAACTCCTTCTGGGCGACGTACTCCTTGAGGATGTCGTTCTGGATCGTGCCCTCGAGCGCGGCCCGCGGCACGCCGGCCTTCTCGGCCGCCGTGATGTACATCGCCCAGATCGGCGCCGCGGGGGCATTGATCGTCATCGACGTGCTGACCCGCTCGAGCGGCAGCCCGGCGAGCAGGAGCTCCATGTCGGCCAGGCTGCTGACGGCGACCCCGCAGGTACCGAACTCGCCCTCGGCCTCGGCATCGTCGGTGTCGTAGCCGTACAGCGTGGGCATGTCGTACGCGACGGAGAGCCCGGTCTGGCCGGCGTCGAGCAGCTGGCGGAAGCGGGCGTTGGTGTCCTCCGCACTGCCGAAGCCCGCGAACATGCGCATGGTCCACGGCCGGCTCCGGTACCCGGTGGGGTGGATCCCCCTGGTGAAGGGCGGCTCCCCAGGCATGCCGACATCGCGAACGGGATCGAAGGTCGAATACCCGCCGTCGCCGTCCCGCAACGGATCGCCGTGATGGTCGACGCTGGTCGGGCCGCCCGGCCCGGTGGACTGGAGGCTGTCAGCCGCGTCCCAGTCCCAGGGGCCGTACAGCCCCTCGACCGGGAGGTCGCCCATGGTGCTGAACCGCGGTCGCCGCTCCGGGAGCCGGTCGAGCGACGGCGCCAGCCGCTCGATGCGCCAGGCCCGGCGGCGCTCGGACCAGGCGTCGGGACGGTCGCTCATGGCCGGGACTGTAGCACCGGGCCGGAGAGGCCATGGACCGGAGCCCACCTGCGACCGCCGCTATCGTCGATGCATGTCGTCCGATCTCGAGGACCTCCGCGTCACCCTCTAGCGCGCGCTCGCAACCCCGGGGCACGCCACCGACCCAGCGGGGCCGGGGGGAAGTTCTGGGGCCTCCAGCACCTCGGCCGGGGCGCCCGGCCGCCGCGCTCAGAGCGAGCCGAACGACTCGAGCGCCTTGATCACCTTGGCGTCGCCCAGGTCCGAGGCGAGCAGGACGAACACGCGTCCGTTCTCCACTCCCGGCCAGGCCACGATCGTCTGGCCGGTGCCATCGCTCAGGAGCACGTCAAGTCGCGATCCCGGCCGTCCGCCGACCGTGATGTCGGCGGTGACCAGCTTGTCCACCTTCCCGTTGCCGACGGCACCCGCCTGATAGAAGTCGATCATCTCGCCAGGCGTCAGCCCATCGGCCTCGAACAAGGCCACCGTCAGCGCCGTCGTGCCGTCGAGGTCCCACGTGGCTCCCGCGAACCGGACGCCCGTGATCCCGTGATCCGCGAGCGTCCCAAGCGCAGCCGGTGTGCAGCTTCGACCCGAGTCCACGTTGTCCGGCGTCCGGTCCTGGTAGGTGGTGGGCAGCAGCGCCTCGAGGTCAGGGTAGGCGCCGGGTTGCCGGCCATCGGTCGTGCACGGAGTCGATGGATCGAAGGTCACGACCGGGATCGCCGAACCGCACGCCCCGGCGACGATGACGGTCAGCAGGATCGCGGCCACGGCCGGCAGGCGGCGACGCTCGACGGACGGCCGGCGTCGGTGGCAACGGAGGTTGGTCAGGCGCACGAAGTGAGCGTACCGGCGGCGCGAGTTCGGGGCGTTGCCGGACCCGCCGGGGGTCCCATTAGCGATGATTCCCTATGCCGCTGATGGTCGCAGCTGAGCTCGATCCGATGGTCCCGGCGGTGCCGAGATGCGCCTGACCATCGCCCACCACCCACCCGGGACCCGAGGGCCATTGAGTTCCGATGCCCCGCCCCCTACGGTGTAGTCCGCGTTCGCAACGCACCGACCCCGCGACGCACCGGGGGACAACCTGGGGCGTCGGCCACGGATCATGGGCCGGACGACCCGGCCGTCGGGGACGCTCGACGGCCCGGGGGTTCTGGGTCCGGGATCACGAGCCGAGTGACAGCGTAGGCGGCCGGCAGGCCCGGTCGCGGGGCGGGTGCACTCATCCGCGCTCATCGCGCCCCCGGTGGTTTCACCGGGGGCGCCTCCTTTGCTCGGCGCTGCCGGACGATGGCGGCGGCCCGTGGGCGGCCGGCGCGCTAGCGAAACGGGTTCGACTGCCAGCCGGGCCGCGACGGCCGATGCACCCGGCGGATCCCGCGTCGATCCAGCTCCGATCGGATCACGCGGGCGGCCATCGCCAACTCCGGATCGCGGACGATCGTCCCCGCCAGCCAATCGATGTAGGAGGGCTCGAAGGCCGCGATCTCGCCCAACGTGTGCCCATGGAACTTGCCGAAGCCGACCTCGACGTCCAGAGCCTCGCCCAGGTCCGGCACAGGCGGCGGGACGTGCCCGGCGAGGATGTCGTGCTCGAGCGGCCCGGACGGCTGCGAGGCGCGGAGCTCGGGCGTCCTGCGCTTGACGCGGAGCGGCGGCTGACCGGTCAGCGGAAGTCGCACTCCCGGTGGGGTGATGGTCTGATTTCGGGGGCGGACGGTGCCGCTCAGATCGAGCCGCCCCGTGACTGGACGCGTCGGAGGATCGGGCGGCGGTTGACCACGACGCTCCGCCCGTCCCGAGGCACGGTTCATCGGCCGGCCGCGTCCGGGTCCCGATGGCCGTCCCTGGGCCTGGTCCCGACGCCCCTCCAGCGTCTCGCCCGCCCGGGTGAGTGCCGCATACGCCGCGTTGATCTCGGCCATGCGACGTGTCGCCCGCCGCGCGGCCTCGGGCTCGTCGCCGGTCAGGTCGGGGTGGTGCCTTCGGGCAAGCCTCCGCCAGGCCGCCTTGATGTCATCGGGGCTCGCGCCGGGCTCGATGCCGAGCACGGCATACGGATCCTTCACGGGCATCCCATGAGTGTACCGACGCGGGATCGGCGCCCGTCCACCGTCGGGGACCCGGTGGGCGGCGGCGACGCCTGCGACGCCTTCGGCGGCGACGACTTCGCCGCCCTCGCCGCTGCGGCCCGGGCAGGGCCCTTGACATCGTCGCCGAGGCGCGCTCCTCTTGTGCCATGTCCCGATTGCACCGCGTCCGGCGGGCCGGCGTCATCGCCGGCCTGACGACGCTCCCGTTCGCGCTCGCCTACCGGTTCGCCCTCGTCTACCGCGTCCGGGCCGGGTACCCGCACCGGCATCCGTCGACGTGGACTCCGGATGAGCTGGGGCTGCCGTTCCAGGAGATCCACATCCCGTCGACCGACGGCGTGGCGCTCCCGGCCTGGTTCATCCCGGCCGGCCCGGCGTTCGCGCCGGGCGTCGTGCTCGTCCACGGCTGGGAGTCGGCACGGGACCGGACCCTTCCTCATGCGCAGATCCTCCACGCCGCTGGCTTCCACGTGCTCACGTTCGACGTCCGAGGACACGGGGCAAACTTGCCGGAGCCGCTGCCGATGTCGGTTGGCGAGTACGCAGCCGATGCCCGGGCCGGCGTGGTCGCCATGCGAGGACGGTCCGAGGTGACGAGGATCGGGCTGCTCGGGCACTCGATGGGGGCGGCGGGCGCGCTGGTGGCGGCAGCGGACAACCCGGACGTCGACGCGGTGGTCGCGGTCGCGGCGCCCGCGGATCCGTACCGCCTCACCCGTCAGACGTTCCGCCTGGCGCGGCTGCCGATCCCCGACCCGATCGCCTGGCCGCTGGCGTGGCTCACGACGCGCGTCTACCTCAAGCCGCGCCGGCACGCGGTGTCATCGATCAGTGCGACCCGTGCGATCCGCAAGATCGGGGTTCCGGTCATGCTCGCCCACGGCTCCGACGACGCCGTGGTGCCGGCGGCCCACCTGGACCGGCTGGCCGACGCCAGGCGCCGGGCGCAGCCCGGAGCGGTGACCCGGACCCTGATGGTGCCCGGCGGCCAGCATTCATGGCTATACGAGCTGCCCGCCTATCGGGCGGCGATCGCCCGGTTCCTCGCCGAGTCGCTGGGTGGACCCGTGTCGCCCGACGAAGCGGCCGCCCTGGCCGCGCCCGTCGATGCCCGGCGCCTGCCCGAGCCGGAGCGACTGGCCGCGGTCGACCGCGAGCCGGGTGGCATCCGGTCGCTGATCGGCATCCTCGGCCGCCGCCACGCGTCCTCCGATCGGGTCGCGGAGCCCGGATTCCCCGGATGAACGTTCGTGACGCCGTCCACGGCAAGCGCGCGGTCCGCACGTTCGACACCCGTCCCATCGCCCCGGATGACCTCCACGCGATCCTCGACGCGGGGCGTCGCGCCCACAGCGCGAAGAACCGTCAGCGGTGGACGTTCATCGTGATCCGCGACCGGGACCGACTGCGCGCCCTTTCGACGCTCGGGCCGTGGGCCGGACACGTCGCCGGCGCCGCCGTCGCGGTCGCCCTGGTCACGCCCGATCCGCACGCGCCGGACGCGCCGCTCTCGATCACCTGGGATCTCGGCGGGGTCGCCGCGCAGATGATGCTGGTCGCCTGGGAGCTCGGGGTGGGCAGCTGCCCGGCCACGGTCTACGAACCGGAGCGCGCCCGCGAGATCCTCGGCTACCCGGCCGGGATGCACTGCGAGTTCATGCTCTCGTTCGGCTATCCCGCTGATCCCGCCAGCCTGACCCGGCCCAACCGCGCCCGGGGGCGGCACGTGCTGGAGGAGATCGTCCACCAGGAGCGCTGGCAGGGCGGCTGAGACTCCGCCGGCGCAGTCGAGGGTCAGTCCCGCCGGATAGGCAAAGCACGACTGCTGGGCAACGTGCGGGGGCAAGGTGCGGGGGGCAACGTGCGGGGGGCAACGTGCGGGGGGGCACACGAGGCAGGGCTTCGTGCCAGCGAGTCACGCGACGGCGAATGTGGCCGGGGATCGCGGCTTGGACGACCGTGGAAGGTCATCGGGCCGGCCGACGCGTGTCGCGTACACGTGCTCTGACTCGATGACGGCAACGGGCCCGAGAGCGGCCGGCCGTCGCCCGCGACGTGAGGCCGTCGCCTACATCAGCTTGTAGTGCGGCCCCTCACCGCCCTCGGGCGGCACCCACTTGATGACGCCCGTGGGGCACTTCACCGTGCAGGTCATACAGTGGAGGCAGTTCGACGGCGAGAGCACGATCTGCGATCCGCTCCAGCGGTACACGTCGCCCGGGCAGAAGTGAGTGCAGGCGTTGTCGTAGTCGACCTCGCATGCCACGCACACGGCCGGGTCGGTGATCGTGATGTGGGACGGCTCGTCCTCGCGGTGGAGGGCGCCCGTGAGCGACACGAACGTGGCGCCGTCCATCCGACCCGGGTCGGGCCGGTTGAGCCTCACACCCTTCTTCGTCGCGGGCCCGTCCCGATGCATCCCCAGCCGGCGCGGCACCAGCGACTGGACCACCGAGAGCGGCGTCCCGACGAACAGCCCCCACCGGAACACCTGGCGGTAGTTGCGGGCGTGACGCAACTCCGCGAGCACGCCCCGAGCGTCGAGGCGCGACCGGTAGCCGTCGAGCGCCCCGACCGACCCGTCGTTGCCCAGGGCCTGGACGGCCGTGTCCGCCGCCGCCATCCCCGACAGGATCGCGTAGTGGAGCCCCTTGATCTTCTCCATGTTCACGAGACCCGCGCCGTCGCCGACGAGCATCGCGCCCGGCGCCGACAGGCTGGGCATCGAGAACCAGCCGCCCTCGGGGATCGTCTTGGCGCCGGTGGCGACGGTGACCCCACCCTTGAGCAGCCGGCTGACGTACGGGTGCGCGCGGAACGTCTCGAACTCGCGCTGCGGATCGAGGTCGCCGTACTTCCAGTCCAGCCCCAGGATCAGGCCGACCGCGACCGTCTGCTCGCCAAGCGAGTACAGGAACCCGCCACCGAACGTGCTGGGCTTGTTGGGATAGCCGAGGGTGTGCATCACCCGGTTGTTGCCGAACGGGCTCTTCTCGGGGAACTGGACGACCGCCTTGACCCCCAGCGAGTAGACCTGCGGGTTGACACCGCCCCCGAACCGCTCGGCGAACTGCGTGGAGATGACCCCGTGCGTGCCGTCGGCGACGATGGTGACTGGCGCCCGGATGTCCTCGGCCGGGATGTGGTTGCCCTTGGGCTGCCCGTCGGCGCCCAACCCCAGCTCGGCCAGCCGGACGCCCCGGACGACCCCGTCCTCGACGATCAGCTCGCGCGCCGAGTAGCCCTCGTACAGCTCCACGCCCGCCTTCACCGCCTGATCGGTGAGGAACGCGACCAGCCGGGTGATCGAGATCACGTAATCGCCGGTGTGGTGCATGCGCCCCGGCACGACGGCTGACGGGATCCGGTGCGCCGACTTCGCGAGCAGGAACATCATGTCGTCCCGCTCGACCGGCACGAGGTGCTCGGTGAACGGGTGACGGATCTGCTGCCAGCCCGGGACCAGCTCGTCGAGGCAGGCGGCCTCGAACGCCGCCCCCGACAGCGCATGATTGCCCGGAGCGGGTGCCTTGTCGATCACGACCACCGACAGGTCGCGGCCCGCCTCGGTCGCCTGCTGTCGGGCCCGGATGGCCGCGGCGAGGCCGGCGGGACCGCCGCCGACGATCAGGACGTCGATGCGCTCCACGTCATGCCTCCTGGGTCGCTCGGACGAGCTCGGGGACGACCGTCTCGAGATCGCCCACCACGCCGAAGTCCGCGTAGTTGAAGATTCGGGCCCGGGGATCCTTGTTGACCGCGACGACCGTGTCCGACATCTGCATCCCGGACACGTGCTGGACCGCGCCCGAGATTCCGATCGCGACGTACAGCTTCGGGGCGACCGTCTGGCCGGTCTGCCCCACCTGGTAGTCGTGGCTCGTGTAGCCGTCCTCGACCGCGTGCCGCGACGCGGCGACCTTTGCCTCGTCACCCAGCAGCCGCTCCAGCCCTTCGGCCAGCGGCTCGAGATAGCTCTCGAACTCGGCCTTCGACCGGATGCCGTGGCCGCCGGCGACGATGATCTTGGCGTCGCGGATGCTCACATTGGAGGCGAACGATTCGACGGCCGTGATCTCGACACCCAGGTCCTGCCCCTCGAGCTCAGGCACGATGCGGACGACCTCGCCGGCCCGCGCATCATCGCGGGGCGGGATCTTGAACACGCCCGGCCGGACCGTCGCCATCTGGGTCGGCGAGTCCTTGGTCATGATCGTGGCCATGATGTTGCCGCCCAGGGCGGGTCGGGTCTGCTTGAGGATGGCCGTGAGCGTCTGGCCGCCCTTGGCGTGGTCGCCGATCTCGAGCTTGGTGCAGTCGGCCGTCAGGCCCGAGTCGCACGCGTAGGCCACCCGCGGCGCGAGCTCGCGGCCCATCGGGGTGGCCCCGAACAGCATCACCTGCGGCTTGCGCTCGCGCACCAGGTCTGCGATCGCCTTCTTCCACGGGATGGGCGAGAACTCGGCCAGCATCGGGTTCTCGAGGGCGTACACGACATCGGCGCCGTGCGCGATCAGCTCGGCCGGCAGGTCACCCGCCTCGACGCCGGGCAGAACCACCCCGACCTTCTCGCCCAGGAAGGCCGCCAGCTCGCAGGTCTTGCCCAGCAGCTCGAGGGACACCGACCGCAGGCCCGCTCCCTCGCGCTCGGCCAGCACCCAGAACTCACCGTGATAGGTGGGCTCCCGGCCGTCGAGCACGTACGCACCCTCCTCGTGCGCGGCGGGACCCCCGCCGGCGAGGCGGTACTTGGCCTTGACGCGGCGCATCAGGTCCGCCGGATCGGCGACCATCTGGCACGTCTTCTCGCGGTCCTCGGACGGCGAGAAGATCCGATACACCTGCGTCCGGCTGCCCTTGATGCCGATCCGCCCGGGGACGGCGTCGACGTCGGCTGCCGACCACGTGTGGATCGTCGCCCCGCGCGCAGCCCGCGCGGCATGGAACCCGCGGTACAGGGTGTCGGTGCACGAGGTGACCGTGACCAGGACCGGGAACCGGCGGGGCACGATGTCCTCGGTGCCCTCGGCGCCGATCCGGCGGAAGGTGAGCTCGGGCTCGGTGCGCACACCCTGCGCATAGGCCACCTGCTCGATCCCCAGGTCCTCGGCGATCTGCGGCGGGACCTGTGCCGTGTCACCGTCGACCGACTGCATCCCGGTGACGATGAGGTAGTCGTGGTTGCCCTTGAAGATGTCGCGCTCGATGCGCCGGATGGCCAGGGCCAGCGAGTACGCCGTGGCCACGGTGTCGGCGCCGCCCATGGCGCGATCCGTGAGCAGGATCGCCTCGCCACCCGCGCGCGACAGACAGTCCACGAGGACGTCCCGGGCCTGCGGCGGGCCCATGGTCAGGTACACCGTCTTCGCATCGGGGTCGCCCGCGGTCACCTGGTGGGCGAAGCTCAACGCGTGGAGGTCGAGCGGGTTGAGCACGCTCTCGAGCATGGCTCTCCGGAGCGTTCCCTTGTCGCGGTCCCAGGCATCCTCGGGGATGTTGGACACGTCGGGGACCTGCTTGACGAGAACGATGCAGTGCATATGACCACCGATACAGCGGGCAGCCCGGGTCCATGGGCCGGACTCGGCGCGGCCGCGGGGATCACGGTCGCACGGTTGCCCGGCACCATCGTCGTGTCCGCGGGCTGCGGGGCATAGGGAGGACGGTCCGTGTTCCGGCCTGCCGATGGCCCTACCGACCCTGCCGAGCGACCCGTGCCGGAGGGGCGCTCGAATGATCGGGCGGGCGCGCGGGCTGACGCCCGGCTCGGCTGGCGGAGCCTAGCCTAGCTCGGCGGGCCCTCGTAGGGCAGGTCGTCGGCCTCGACATCGAGCGCGCCCAGGGGATCGCCGTCATCTGACGTGTCCTCGGGGCGCTCGGGCGCCGGGGCACCCTCGGCCAGATACGACTCGATGGCGACGTCGAGCCCCACATCGCGCCCGGCCTGCTCCGAGAGCAGCCACTTGTGCTCCAGCACGTCGCAGTAGGCCTGGACCAGGTCGCGGTCCGGGCCGACCGCGCGCGCGATCCTGGCCTGCGTCGGCCGGTACACCCCCCGCAACCACCGATCGGCCGCCTCGTCGGCGTCGATGACGCGCCGCTCGGTGTATTCGAGCCAGGCGTGGTGCTCGGCGAGGTCGTTGAGCAGGATCCGGGCCTGGCCCTCGAGGGTCCGCAGGCGCGTCCTGCGCTCGAGCTCGTTGGCGTGGTAGCGGCGCGTGGTCACCGCGGTCCGGAGCTGCACCGAGCCGTGCGGTCCGATGGGATCGACCTCCAGATCGACCGAGAAGCCGAGCTCGTTGAGACGACGCAGCCGAGCCCTGATCTCCTGCCGGTCGCCGGGAATGATGTCGGGCTGATCGTGGAGCTCGGACCATACGGCCTGGTACCCGGTCCTGACCGACTCGGCCGCATCGATCGCCTCGTCCATCTCGTCATCCTGGCCCAGGTAGGCGGCGAGGTCGGCGAGGCCGAACGCCACGTTCTCGACCAGGATGTCGAGGTCGTACCCCCGCTGGCCGTCCGAGAGCGCCTCGTGGGCCTCGCTCGTCTCGGCATCCACGAGGTAGGCCTGGATCCGGTCTCCGTCGCGCCGGAACAGCGTGTTGGCAAGCGAGCAGTCGCCCCAGTACACGCCTGCCCGGTGGAGGTCGACCAGGAGCAGCGCCATCGCATCGAGCAACCGCTCCCGGTACGCGGTGTTCGCCGACCGCAGGCGCATCAGGAGCCGCCGGTACTGCATCGAGTGGCGGAGGTACTCGGTCATCAGGATGGCGTCGCCGCGGTCGGGACGCGCCGCGAGGCCGACCGCCCGGACCGCCGGCAGGCCGGCCTCCTCCAGATGGCGCAGCACCAGGTACTCGCGCGCGGCGATGTCGTCCTGGAGCTCCTTGAGCGCGTAGATGATCCCGCCCGAGACCAGGAACCGGACGAGGTGCCGCGACGGGCCGACCGGCAGCTCGCGGAACTGCTGACCGTCAGCGTCCCAGGAGGCGAGCGGCCGTTCCCACGGCAGGTCGAGCAGGCTCGCCACCTCGTCGCGCAGGACGAGCCGGGGAAGCATCAGCGACCTGGCCCGAACATGGCGAGAGACGTCGCCCGCGGCTCAGGGCCGCTTGCGAAGGTACGCGGTCACGCCGGCGTCGTAGCCAAGCGATTCGAACAGCTGACGCGCCTCGGGTCGGTGGTGGCCGGCGGTGACCTCGAGGAACGACACGTCCTCCTCAACGGCGATCCGCTCCACGTCGGCGAGCAGCAGGCGCGCGACCCCCCGCTCCCGCTCGCCGGGATCGACGACCAGCGTGATCAACCGGATGAACCGCTCCACGGTCTCGAAGCGTGGGATCACGTGGAAAGCGACGAACCCGACGACCACGCCCGCCACCTCTGCCACCCGAACACGTGATGCCGGCGAGGAGAAGGCCGCAATGCGGGCGGCGAGATCACTGGGCCCGGCCGGATAGCCCTCGTCCGTCAGCAGCGTCGCCAGCCGCTCCGCATCGTCCGCGGTCGCCGGGCGGATCGAGACCGCAGCCACGTCGTTCATGACCCGATGGTACCGCTCGCGGCGGGGCCGGAGGTGGGCGATCGCACGTCGACGACGATGATCTGCGGGCCGGCGGACGTGCCGATGCCGGTCAACGTGGCGGCGCCTCGGACGGTGGCGAGCCCCCTGGGCGCGGCACTGCCTGTGGGCGCGGCGGTGACGAGCACCGACGTTCCGAGCGGTCCGGCCCGCTGCGGGCTCAGATCCACCCCCCGCGCCCTCGCGCCGCGGATCCATGGCTCCAGCCCTGCCGAGGGACGCAGGTAGATCGCGCACGGTCCCTCACCGTGCCTGGCCAGCGATGCCGACACCCGGCCCTCGGTGCTCGGCTCGGCGAGCACGAGCAGCGTTCCGGGCAACCCGGCCGTGGTCCAGACACGGGTTCGTGCGCCGAGGTGCGGATCCTGTCCTTCGGGCACCACCACGGTCGGGTCGTCGAGCGGAACCAGCCACGGCTCCAGATCGATCGCCGCCTGGTCGAGGTCCACGGTCGCCCAGCCCACCGCGACGAGCTCCAGCCGGGCGACGGCCGGGTCGGATGCCGTGTCGGGGACGGGCGTCGTGCCTGGGTCGGGCGTCGACGGCAACTCGGCCGCCGTCGTGCGCTCCGGGATGCCGTCCGCGATCGGCTCGAGGACGAGACGGCCGCCCGGTCGCGGCACGTCGCCTGGTTGCTCGGCCCGCCACGGGACGAGCTCGAGCACATCGCCGAGCCCGAACAGGCGTGCCTCGGGCATCACATGATGCGGGATGGACCGGACGCCCAGCCATCGCTCGAGGTCCGCGGCGAGGGCGGCTGGATCGGCGACCTGCCAGGTCAGCCTCGCCCACCGGGGCGCCCGCCGGGACCCGCTCACGCGTGCGTCACTCGAGGAGCATGTCCGGCGCCTCGCCGATCGACGCGAAGCCCAGCCGTGCGTACATCCGCTGTGCCGGCGCGTTGCCGCTGAACACCCCCAGGTACGTCAGCCGCCGGCTGGCACCGGCATCGACCGCGACCGCTTGCCGGGTCACCAGGCTGCCCAGACCCCGCCCGCGGAACTGCGAGCGGGTGCCGACCGACGACAGGTAGGTCAGGCCGTCGAAGGTGGTCACCTTGGCCACCGCCGCGGGCCTACCGTCCACCCGCGCGATTGCCAGCGACACCCGCGGATCGTCCAGCACGCGGTCCAGGTCCGCGGCCAGCTCGACCTCGCGCCCGGGCATGGCGCCGAACGCCTCGGCGAGGACCAGTGCCATGTCATGGGTGTCGTCCGCGCCAGCGTCAGTCACCTGCCGGATCGTGTGGATCGTCACCCCCCTCGCGAGCTCCTCCGGGCGGACCGGGGGGCACGCCTCGGGCCGATCGAGCACCATCACGTGGCCGCCGCCGATGTCGCAGAACCCATGGTCGACCAGCCGCCGGATGAGGTCCGCGGGCTGCGAGTGATCGGGCGAGGGCCACAGGTGCGGCTGCCGGCCCCGGAGCGCGAACAGGGCGATGGTCTCCGTCAACCGCAGATCGAACGCCGTCGGGGAGGTGGGCCAGCGGATGCTCGCCATCCGGTTCCAGAACGGATCGGGATCGCGCTCATCGAACAGCACGATCGAGTCGCCGAGATCGCGCACCACCCGGTTCGGGATGGCGTGAGCGCAGGTCTCGTGCCGCTCCAGGGCGCGGATCGTCGCGTCGTCGACGCGGATGGCCGGGATCACGAGGTCCACGATAGCCATCGGGCCGGGATGGGCCAGCATGGCCCGGCTGGCGAAACCGCCGTGTGTGGGCCTTCGTCAGGGCCGGCGAACCACGATCGCGGTTGCGCCGGACGGAAGCTCGACCAGATCGGGTACCGGCAGGCCGGCTGCGTCGAACCAGCCCAGCGCCTCGGCGCGCGTCACCAACCGCGTCCCCTGGAGCATCTCGTCCAGCTGGATCCCCGCGATCACTTCCGCATGTCTCGTCCGCAGCTCATCCGGCTCGCTCGGCACGTACCACTCGAGCGCGATCAGCCAACCGCCGTCCCGGACGGCCGCCCATGCCGACCGGAGCGCCGCGGTCGCGTCGGGCAGCAGGTGGAGCGCGTACTGGAAGTACACGAGCTCCATCTCGGCTTCGTGGCCGACCGCGGCCACGTCACCGGCCTCGATCGTGATCCGGTCCTCGAGCCCGGCTGCCGAGACGTTGGCACCGGCCCGCACGAACGAGTCGGGCTCGAACTCGATGCCGGTCAGCAACGTGTCCGGGAACTGGCGGGCCATCGCCGTCAGCCAGCGCCCGCCGCCACAGTGGACATCGAGGATCCGCGTCCCGGGGCGAAGATCCACGACCAGCTGCGGCAGGGCGGCCAGGACCTCCTTGAAGAACACGCCGATGTCCTGCACGGTGAGGCGCTCGATCGCGGCGCGGTACCGATCCGGCCGCATATCCAGCGGCCGGCCCGTCCGCATCACCTCCGCCAGGCCGACGAAGTCCAGGCTCCCGATGGCCGCGTACAGGAACTGGCCGCCCAGGTACTCGGCCCTGTGGGCCTCGAGCAGGACATCCGCGATGTCCGCGGGGACCACGACGCGATCGTCGGTGAGCTCCACCAGGTCGTGCGCATCGGCCCCCCACGCCCACCGACCCACCAGCTCGGGCCGGGTACCCGTTCGCTCCGCCAGCTCGCCGATCGTCAGCCCCTGGCTGCCGGCCTCGTCCAGGGCAGCGAGCAGCCCGAGCTCGAGCCCCGCATAGATGTACCAGGTGCGGTAGAAGCCACCGAGGCTGATGACCAGGTCGTCGAACCGGTCGTCGATCCGCATGGCCCGATTGTGACACGCGGTCTCCGGCTGCAGGCACTGCCGTCCGGGCACCAACGGCGGTCGCATCGGACCTCGGCGTGAGGCACGATGTGCGTCTCGCGGTCCCTGGCTGCAACCGCTCCCCCCGACGACGGGTTACAGGAAGCGATGGACGACGCAATGCTGCTCGACGGCCTCGCGAGCGACCTCGACGGGTCGTTCGAGGCCCTGGTGCGCTCGCAGGTGGGCCGCTGCTATGCGATCGCGCTGCGGGTGCTCGGGAACGCGCATGACGCCGAGGAGGTGGCCCAGGACGCCCTGGTGCGAGCCTACCGCGCGCTCCAGAACTACCCGCCGGAGCGGATCCGCGAGCTGAGGCTCCGACCCTGGCTGGCGACCATCGTGGTGAACCTGTGCCGAAACCGCACACGACGACACGTCCTGCCCACGACGTCGCTGGCGCCGCTCCTGGAGCAGGGGCTGGAGCCGAGGGCGAGCGTCGCTGACGATCCGGCAGGGACGGCGATCCGGACCGCCGACCGGGAGCAGCTGAGCGCCCTCCTCGCCGGCCTGCCCGACCGATACCGCATCCCCGTCGTCCTCCGCCACGTCGACGACCTCTCCTATGCCGAGCTGGCCGAGGTGCTGGGACGGCCCGAGGGGACGGTCAAGGCTCAGGTCTCTCGCGGTCTCGCGCTGCTGCGGGCGGCGGCGGGCACCGAGCTTCAGGAGCTGAGCGCATGATCCGAGCCACGCCGAACCACCACCCCGATTCCGATCGCGCCGGGTCGCTGGCGTCGCTCGCCGTTCCAGCCCCGCACCGAGTCGCCGCAAACGTGCTCGTGGAGGTCGGCCTTGCCGACCGCGTGGCGCCCATCGACTCCCCCATCGGGACGCTGTGGATCGGCTGGAACGGCCGTGGCGTGTCCGGTGTCGAGGAGGGCTCGGACGGTGCCGAAGCGGCGGCCCGCCACCAGGCGCGCGTGGGCCGCCAGACGAGCGTCGCCGCGGCCCTGCCCCGTCCACTGGGGGATGCGATCGCTCGGCGCCTCTCCGGGGAGCGACGGGTTCGGATCCCGCTCGACCTCCGCGGCCACAGTGAGTTCGAGGTAGCCGTGTGGACCAAGGCGCTCGAGATCCCGCGAGGTGAGGTCCGCCCGTATGGCTGGATCGCCACCGAGATCGGTCGGCCGAGGGCCGTTCGCGCCGTTGGGACAGCGCTGGGCCACAACCCGGTGCCGTTGATCGTGCCCTGCCACCGCGTGGTTCGAACGGACGGGACGATCGGCCAGTACAGCCTGGGCGGCCCGCACAACAAGCGGACGATCCTGTCCGCCGAGGGCCTCGATCCCGACGCGATGGAGGCGGCCGCCCGGCGGGGCGAGCGGCTGACCGGCTCGCGCACCACCCACATCTTCTGCTGGCCGACCTGCCGCCACGCGAGGCGCGTGCAGGACCGGCACCGCGTCTCGTTCCGCTCGTCCCACGAGGCTCGTGCGGCCGGATACCGACCGTGCCGCGTCTGCCGTCCCGCCTCAGCCGCCGCGTAGGTCAGCCGGCGCGGCCCTCTGCGAGCACCGTGCGAGCCAGGCGCCGAGCCCAGAGCATCGTCGTGATCATGAGATTGACCCCGACCGCTCAGGCGGGCCGCTCGAACCCCTGCGCCGGCCAGGGTTCGCACCGGAGCGGCCGATCCTCGCGATAGCCCAGGGCGTAGTCGGCCTGGATCAGGGTGTGGAGCTGGCTCGTTCCCTCGTAGATCACGGCTGCCTTGGCGTTGCGCAGGTACCGCTCGACCGGGAACTCGTTCGAGTACCCGTTGGCCCCGTGGATCTGGATCGCGTCGAGGGCGGCCTGCACCGAGTGCTCGGTGGCGTGCCACTTGGCAAGCGACGTCTCGCGCGTATTGCGCAGACCGCGGTTCTTGAGCGCCCCGGCCTGCCAGACCAGCAGTCTGCCGATCTCCGTTCCCCTGGCCATGTTGGCGATCATCTGCTTGACCAGCTGGTGGCGGCCGATCTCCTCGCCGAACGTCTCGCGCTCGTGGGCGTACCTGAGCGACGCGTCGAGGCAGGCCTGCGCGAGCCCGACCGCTCCCGCGGCCACCGTGTACCGGCCCTGGTCGATCGCGCTCATCGCGATCAGGAAACCCTCGCCCTCCTCACCGATCCGGTTCTCGGCAGGCACCCGGACGCCCTCGAAGTCGATGAGCCCGGTGTTGCCGGCCCGGACGCCCATCTTGCCGTGGAGGGTGCCCGTGGTCAGGCCCGCCATCCCCCGCTCCACCACGAATGCCGTGATGCCACGGTGCCGCTTCGCGCGGTCCACCGTCGCGAACACCAGGAACTGATCGGCCAGGTCGGCCAGGCTGATCCAGATCTTGTGCCCGTTGAGGACGTAGCTGTCGCCGTCGCGACGCGCGGTCGTCGCGAGATTGCCGGCGTCGGTGCCCACACCGGGTTCGGTGAGCGCGAACGTGGCCAGCCGCTCGCCCTTCGCCTGGGGCACCAGCCAGCGCTGGCGCTGCTCCTCGGTCCCCCACTGGAGCAGGGTCAGGCTGTTGAGCCCGACATGGACGCTCTGCACGACGCGAAACGAGGTGTCGGCACGCTCCAGCTCCTCGCACAGCAGCGCGAAGCAGATGTAGTCCATCCCGCCCCCGCCGTACCGCTCGGGGATCGGTGCACCCAGGAGCCCGAGCTCCCCCATCGTGTCGAACAGCTCGCGGTGGACCTCGCCGCGCTCGTCCCACTCGCGGATGTGGGGCAGGATCTCGGCCTCGGCGAACGCCCGGGCGGCGTCGCGCACGAGGCGCTGCTCGTCGGTGAGGGTGAAGTCGATCACGGTGGTGCGGTGGCCTCGGCGCGGGATGGGATGTCCTCCGGGCCATGCTACCGCCGTCGGGTGCAGCCTCCGGGGACCAGCCGCCGCTCCCTATACTCGGCGGCGTGGACACGTTTGACGCCGCTCCCGGATCGCTCGACCTCGCCGCCATGGCGGAACCCAACATGTCGCCCGTCCTGGGCCGGTACATGGATCGCAGCTGGTCCCATGGTGTCGGGCATCGGCTGTTCGACACGGCGGGACGCGGCTACCTCGATTTCGCCAACGGTATCGCGGTCACCGCGCTCGGCCACACGCACCCGCGGGTGACGGGGGCCATCCATGCCCAGGTCGACCGGCTGATCGGCCCGGTCCATGCGATGGGCTTCGCCGAGCCCACGGTGAGGCTGGCGCAGATGCTGGCTGCGACCTTTCCCTCACCCCTGGACACCGTGCTGTTCCTGAACTCGGGCTCGGAGGCGATCGACGGCGCCATCAAGCTTGCCCGCCGGGTGACCGGCCGGCCGGCGATCATCGCGTTCCGGGGCGCCTTCCACGGGCGGACGATCGGCGCCACCAGTCTCACCAGCTCCAGCCTCAACTACCGGGCGGGCTACGAGCCGTTGCTGCCGGGCGTGTACTTCGCCCCGTTCCCGGCCGCGTATCCCGAGTTCGACGGCGACGAGGACCGGGCGACCGCGGCCTCGATGGGTGTCCTGCGCTCTCTGCTGGGGACCATCGTCGCGCCCACGGACGTTGCCGCGATCGTGATCGAGCCCGTCCAGGGCGAGGGCGGCTACCACCCGGCCCCGCCAGCGTTCCTGCGCGAGCTTCGGTCAGTGTGCGACGAGCACGGCATCCTGCTCGTCGCCGACGAGGTCCAGTGCGGCTACGGGCGCACGGGGGAGATGTGGGCGTTCCAGCATGCGGGCATCGTCCCCGACGTGGTGTGCGTGGCCAAGGCGATTGCCAACGGCCTGCCCCTGTCGGCGATCGTCACCCGCCGAGCGCTCCAGGAGCGCTGGGGCCGGGGCGCCCACGGCACGACCTACGGCGGCAACCCGGTGGCCTGCGCGGCGGGGATCGCCGTGCTCGACACGATCCACGACGAGGACCTGGTGGCCAACGCCCGCGCGCGCGGCGCGGAGCTCTCGGGCGGTCTGCGGGAGCTGATGGCCGACTTCCCCGCGATCGGCGATGTTCGGGGGCCCGGCCTGATGATCGGCGTCGAGTTCGTGAAGGACCGGGCGACCCGGGAGCCGGATGGAGCGACCTCGGAGGCGGTGGCGACACGGGCCGGCGACGCCGGCCTGCTCCTGCTCAACTGCGGGATTCACCACGAGGTCATCCGCTGGATCCCGCCGCTCGACGTGACGGTGCCCGAGATCGAGGATGCGTTGGGGATCTTCGAGGCAGCGTTACGCGGCTGAGCGGCTGAGCGGCTGAGCGACCGGGGGCGCAACGTAGCCCGGGGTCAGAACACCCCGGGCGATGTTCGAGGCAGCGGGACGGGGCTGCCCCTGCGGCAGCGGGTCGCCGGGCGGCTCTTGTGCCCCCCAGCGCGGTCGGACTAGCGGTTGCGGGCCAGGAACTGCATCACGTCCTCGAGGCGGAAGCGGCGGTCGCCCCGCTTGCAGACGCGATAGTAGGGAAGCTCGCCGCGATCGCCGAGGCGCTTCACGGTGTTCACGTGGAGGTGCAACATCTCGGCGACCTCGCTCGCGGTGAGCATGGGCCCGAGTTCAGAGATCGCCATTGACGCCATCAGGGAGTTGCCTCTGCTGCCTGGAGAGCCGGGCTTGCCCTGAGGGCACTGCGGTGCGGTCCGGCTCGTTGCTGAGAGGAGCATCCGGGTAAGAGGCGGTCGCATCAAGCCGTACTCTCGGTTGCCCGGTGGTACCAGCCGCCCGGGGCCGGCGTCGGAAACCCACGCCTTGGGGCACTGCCACGCGTCGATCCCACGACCGCTGGCCCCCGGGCGTCGTCTCCCCCACAGGAGCGGTGGGTCGGCGACTCAGCCGCTGATCCGCACCTCGACCAGCTCGAGCTCTGCAGTCGGCGGGATTGCCGAAAGCGCGCTGCACGACGGGCAGATCGCCATCGTGCGCCCGATCACATCGTCGTGGCCGAGCGCACCGTCGAAGCCGCAGTCACAGCGCAGGTGGATGTCGAACGGCTCGGCCTCGAGCGTGGCACCGGCGAGCGGCCCGTCGACCGTGAGCATCTCGAACGCCTGGCGCAGGACCGGATCCGGGATCGTGGTCGCATGGCGGACCCGGATCGCCGAGACCGGCCGGCCGCCGGCATGGATCGCGGCGGCCTCGACCAGCCGCTCGACGAGCGACACCTCATGCATCGCCATGGCTCCGGGGAGCACGATGCGCCTCGATCACCGCCGCCACGGCCTCGACCGCCTTCGGAACGGCCACCTCGACGGTCGTCGTCAGCACGTCGCCGACCTCGAGGGACGCGGCCCCGATGCTCACGACCACCACCACCGGCGCCCGGCCCCACAGCTCGCGGGTGAGCTCGATCAGATCCTCCGGCTCGATGTGGTGCGTCCAGGCCGACGCCGAGCGAAGGTCGGCGTCGAGCGCCCGGACCCGCACGGTCCCGGGAACGGCATCCGCGGCCGCATCGACCAGCACCACCAGCGAGACCCGGCTCGCATCGATCGCCAGCTCGGGTGCCAGCTGGTGCTCGGCGCGCACGTCGATGCCAGCGAAGCGCGGGTCATCGACCAGACGCCGCGCGACGGCCCACCCCACCCCGTCGTCGGTGCACAGCGAGTTCCCGTAGCCGATGACGAGGACGTCCGACGACGGCGCCTCGACTCCGACCTTCGCCTCGATCATCGGACCAGGGTGTCGAGGACCGCGCCGTCGGGCGCCAGGAGGTCGATCTTGAGCGCCATCTGCCCCAGCGCATGGGTGGAGCAGCTGAGGCACGGGTCGTAGCACCGGATCACGGCCTCGACCCGGTTGAGCATCGACTCCTCGAGCCGATCGCCCTTCACGTTGTGGCGGGCGACCTGGAGCACCGCTCGGTTCATCGCCATGTTGTTGTGGCCGGTCGCGATCACCAGGTTGACCCACTGCACGATCCCGTCGTCGTCGACCTTGTAGTGATGCATCAGCGTGCCGCGCGGGGCCTCGGACACGCCGATCCCCTCGTTGCGGTTGATGCCGGCCTCGGACCGGACGTGCGAGGAGAGGATGTCCGGGCCGCGAAGCAGCAGTTCCACCTTCTCGATCGCGTGCAGCGTGTCGATCAGGCGGGCGTAGTGGTAGTGGAACGAGGAGCCCGCCACGCGACCCACCCGCCAGCGGAACTTCTCGAGCTCCTCGTCGGCGCGCGGCGTCCCGGTCCGCTCGGCCACGTTGAGCCGCGCAAGCGGACCCACCCGATAGATCCCGTCGGGGTAGCCCATCGGCTTCCAGTAGGTCGACTTGAGGTACGACCAGGGCTCCACGGCCTCGCCGATGTAGTCGTTGAACAGCTTGGGGTCGACCTTGTCGGCGAGGTGATGCCCATCCGCGTCCACGACCCGGATCCAGCCGCCGTAATGGTCGACGTTGCCCTGGCGGTCGACGAGGCCCATGAACGCCGAGCGGAAGTTGCCGAAGGTGGCCGCCTCGTCCTCCCAGCGCAGCATGTCGGACTTGTACCAGGCGATCGCGCGCTCGACGGCGGCGATGGCGCCCGGCACGCCGGCCAGGATCCGGTCACGGATGTCCTCGGTCAGCTGGAAGGCCACGCCGCCCGGCACGATCCCCTCGGGGTGGATCCGCTTGCCGCCCAGCCACTCGATGATCTGCTGGCCCCACTTGCGGAGCTCGATGCCGTCCCGGGCGAGCTGCGGGTTCTTCTGTGCCACGCCCAGGATGTTGCGGATCGCCGGATCGGCGTCGAAGCCGAACAGCAGGTCGGGCGAGGACAGGTGGAAGAACGAGAGCGCGTTCGACTGGACGATCTGACCGAGGTTCATCACCCGACGCAGGTCCGCCCCGGTGGGCGTGGGCTCGACGGCCATGATGTCGTCCACGGCCTTGGCCGAGGCGATGAGATGGCTGACCGGGCAGATCCCGCAGATCCGGGCCATGAGCGCCGGCATCTCGTGGACGGGACGGCCCTGCGTGATCCGTTCGAAGCCCCGGAACTGGGTGACGTGGAAGTGGGCGTCGGTGACCTCGCCCCGGTCGTCGAGCTGGATGGTGATCCGGGAGTGCCCTTCGATCCGGGTGATGGGGTCGATGACGATCGTCTGGCTCACGGTGGCTACCTCGGTCAGCGTCCGAACCGGGCGCCGGTCGTGTCGGGGACGCGTCCGGACAGCAGGTCGTCGAGCAGGGTGTAGATGAGATCCGCGTGCGGAGGGCAGCCGGGCAGGAACACGTCGACCGGGACGACCTTGTGGACGGGGCGGGCGGTCGGCAGCAGCTTCGGCACGCCTCGATCCGGGATCCCCGGGTTGAGGGTGACGTTCTCGACGTAGGCACGGTCGAGCAACGGCTCGACCCCGATCGGGTTGCGCATGCCGGGCACGTTCGAGGTCACCGCGCAGTCGCCGAACGCGACGAGCGTCCTGGTGCGCTCGCGGACCAGCCGGATCTTGTGGAGGTCCTCCTCGCTGGACACGGCGCCCTCGACCAGGCACACGTCGACGTTCTCCGGATAGTCCTTGAAGTCGACCAGCGGGCTGTATACGAGGTCTGCGCGCCCGAAGATGTCGAGCAAACGCTCGTCCATGTCGAGCAGCGACATGTGACAGCCCGAGCAGCCGTCGAGCCAGATGGTGGCGACGCGCGGCTTGGTCGCAGACTTTTCGTGGGGCGTGCCCGCCGCCGGGGCGTCGATCTTGCTCACGGCACGCTTGCTCACAGCCCGCGCTCCTCCTGGACGGTCCGCAGCCAGGGCAGGAACGGACGGCGGTCCTTGCTGCCGGCGGCAACCGGGCGGCCCTTCTCGAACAACGCCCCGGTGGGGCACACCTGGACGCACTTGCCACAGCTGGTGCAGGTCGGTGATTCGCCCCACGGGATGCCCATGTCGGTCTGGACCCGGGTCTCGAGCCCACGGTGCATGACGTCCCAGGTGTGGGCGCCCTCGATCTCGTCGCACACCCGGACGCAGCGCAGGCACAGGATGCATCGGTTGTGATCGATCGCGAACAGCTTGTGGCTGGCGTCGATGCCGACACTGGGGCTGATCCGCGGCAGGTCGAAGTGGGTGATGCCCAGGTCGGCCGAGAGGTCCTGGAGCTCACAATGGTTGTTGGCCACGCACACGGCGCACACGTGGTTGCGCTCGAGGAAGATCATCTCGGTCACGCTGCGCCGGTACTCGGTCAGCGCGTCCGAATGGGCCGTGACCTCCATCCCCTCGGCGATCTGAGTCACGCAGGCGGCAGCCAGCTTGGGTGACCCCGCGATCTCGACCACGCACAGCCGGCAGGCACCGCGGTCGTGGACGCCCGGCAGGTGACACAGTCCCGGGATGTCGATCCCGTTCTCCTCGGCCACCTCCATGATGGTCTGACCCTCGGCGCCGGCGACGTCCTTGCCGTCGATGGTCAGGGTGTGGACGGTGGTCATGCCATCACCTCCGCCGGCTCCTCGATCGTGCAGACGCCGGCCGGGCACACCCTGTCCACGATGTGGGCCATGTACTCGTCACGGAAGTAACGCAGCGTGCTGAAGATCGGGTTTGGAGCACCCTGGCCGAGGCCACACAGCGACATCCGCTGGACGACCCCCGCCAGCCGCTCGAGCTGGGCGAGATCCGCCGGCGTCGCCTGGCCGCGGGTGATCCGGTCCAGGAGCATCCACATCTGCGTGGTTCCCACCCGGCATGGGACGCACTTGCCGCACGACTCGTCGCGGCAGAAGTCCATGAAGTACTTGGCGACGTCGACCATGCACGACGTGTCGTCCATGACGATCATCCCGCCCGAGCCCATGAACGAGCCGAGCTCGATCAGCGACTCGTAGGTCACCGGCGTGTCGAGGTGCTCGGCGGGGATGCAGCCGCCCGATGGACCACCGGTCTGCACCGCCTTGAACGGCCGCCCGTCGATGATCCCGCCGCCGATGTCGAACACGATCTCGCGCAGCGTCGTGCCCATCGGAACCTCGACCAGGCCGGTGTTCACCACCCGGCCGGCGAGCGCGAACACCTTGGTCCCGCGACTCTTGCCCTGGCCGATCGCCGCATACCAGTCGGCGCCCTCGCGAAGGATGGTCGGCACGCTGGCGAAGGTCTCGACGTTGTTGATCAGCGTCGGGCAGTCGAACAGGCCCTGGACCGCCGGGTACGGCGGTCGCGGACGCGGCGTTCCCCGCTTGCCCTCGACCGACGCGATCAGCGCCGTCTCCTCTCCGCACACGAAGGCACCGGCTCCGAGCCGCACCTGGATGTCGAAGCTGAACGAGGTGTCGCCGATCCCGGCGCCCAGCCAGCCGGCCCGTTGGGCGGCCCGGATCGTGCTCCGCAGCCGGGTCACCGCGAGCGGGTACTCGGCGCGGCAGTAGATGTAGCCCTCGGTGGCGTGGACCGCGAACGCCGCGATCGTCATGCCCTCGAGCACCCGATATGGATCGCTCTCGAGCACGCTGCGGTCCATGAACGCCCCGGGGTCGCCCTCGTCCGCGTTGCAGATGACGTACTTCTGGGTGCCCTGCGCCTTGGCGACGGTCGTCCACTTGAGCGCTGTTGGGTAGCCGGCCCCGCCGCGGCCGCGCAGGCCGCTCCGGCTGATCTCCTCGCGCACCTCGGTGGAGGTCAGCTCGGACAGCACGCGCTGGAGCGCGGTATAGCCGCCGCGACCGAGGTAGTCCTGGAGGCTCTCGGGATCCACGCGCCCGAAGTTCTCGGTAGCCACCCGGACCTGCTTCTCGAAGAACGGTCCCTGCGGCTGCCGGGTGTCGGTCTCCTTGACGGCCTCGAGCGCCGACACGATCGGCTCCACGGCGTCGGGCTTCACCCGCTCGAACAGCTGACCCGTCTCGCCAATCTCGACCAGCGGCCCGGCAGCGCACAGCCCGAGGCAGCCGACGCGCTTGACGACGACGTCGGTCAGGCCGGCAGCGGCGGCCTGCTCGCCCAGCCGGCTGGTGATGTCATGCGATTGCGCCGACATGCAGCTGGCCGCCTCGCATACGTAGGCGTGCGCGCGGACCGGGGTTTCTCGGGACTCCTCGCTGACCGCGCGGCGCCCGGTGGGCCGCCCAGCGGCGGGCATCTCGCTCACATCGCCTCCAGTTGCGCGACCAGCTCGTCCGCGCCCACATGGCCCCTGACCTCGCCATCGACGATCACGGCCGGCGCCAGGCTGCAGGCGCCGAGGCACCTCGCCGTGAGCAGCGACACTTTGCCGTCCGCAGTCGTCTGCTTGGGCTTGACGCCGAGGTGGGCGTCGACGCCGGCCAGGATGTCCTTGGCGCCGTTGATGTAGCAGGCGGTCCCGGTGCACACGACACAGGTGTGCACGCCGCTCGGCTTGAGGGTGAAGAACGAGTAGAAGGTCGCGACGCCGTACACCCGCGAGTGGGGGACGCCCAGCGTGTCGCCGACGAAGGTGAGGGCATCGGTGTCGAGATAGCCGAACGCTTCCTGGGCCGCGTGCAGCGCCTCGATCAAGGCTGCCGGCCGGTCGCCCATTCGCCGCATCCGAGTCGCGACGATCTTCCAGCGCTTGTCGTCGCTGGGCGGCGCAGGCTTGGCATAGAGGGCGGGCATCCCTGTCTCCGGTACGTGGCCGATGGGCGCCCGGGAGCGGCGCCCATCGTGTCGGCGAGCACGGATCGCGTGAGACGACCCGTCTTCCGGACACGGTAGGCAATGCCGGTCCGGGCGACCCCTGCCGCAGGTCCCGACCTCGGGAGTCGTTCGATGCCCGCGGCGGGCCGGCCGGGCCGGCCGGACGGGACCAACGGCCACCCGGCCCGCGCCCGGGGCGGGGCCGCCATACCCGGACCAGGGGCTGGCGGCGTCGTCCCATGCGACCGCTTGCTCACCCGCCGGCCGGGACCGCCGATCGCTCGGGCCCTGCGTCACCGTCGAGCGCGGCCGAGGCCGTGCGGACACGGATGAGCCCCCGGCGGTGCCGGGGGCTCATGTCGCGGCTGGAGTCGGTTACTCCGCCTGACCGAAGGCCTTGATCTCGGCAAGCTCCTGCTCGCTAAGCTTGCGCGGCGTCTCCCCGTGGGAGACCTTCTCGGACTGAACGTGCTGGCGAACACTCTCCACGATGTCCGGGTTCGCCAGGGTCGTGATGTCGCCGATGTCGGCGAAGTTCGAGATGCTCGCGATCACGCGGCGCATGATCTTGCCCGAGCGCGTCTTCGGCATGTCCGCCACGATCCAGACGTTCTTGGGGCGAGCGATCTTGCCGATGTCCTTCTCGATCTGAGCCATGACCTTCTGGGCGACGCCGTCGCTCGGGTAGCCCGGCTTGAGCGAGACGTACATCTCGACCGCTCGGCCGCGAAGCTCGTCGATCACCGGCACGGCCGCTGCCTCCGCGATCTCCTCGACCTCGATCGCGGCCGACTCCAGCTCCTTCGTCCCGAGCCGATGGCCGGCGACGTTGATGACGTCGTCGATCCGGCCCAGGATCCGGTAGTAGCCGTCCGCGGCCTGCACCGCGCCGTCGCCGGCGAGCCACGGCCAGTCGTGCCAGTCGGTGCTCTTCGGATCGCGGTTGTACTTCGCGTGGTAGGTCGAGATGTATCGCTCGTCCTGGCCCCAGATGGTCAGCATCCGGCCAGGCCACGGGTTGCGCATGCAGATGTTGCCCGCCTTGCCCGAACCCTTCGGGACCTCCTGCCCGTTCTCATCGTAGAGAACGCCGTAGAGGCCGAGCACCGTCGGCCCGCAGCTTCCCGGCTTCATCTTCTCGAGCCCCGGCAGCGTCGAGCCGAGGAAGCCGCCGGTCTCCGTCAGCCACCAGGTGTCGGTGATCGCCGCCTCGCCCTTGCCGACGACGTTGAAGTACCAGCGCCAGACGTCGGGCTCGATCGGCTCACCGACCGTGGTCATCGTCTTGAAGTGGTAGTTGTACTTTGCCGGCTCGTCCGGGCCGAGCTTGCGCAGCATGCGGATCGTCGTGGGCGCCGTGTGGAAGATGTCCACGCCCAGCTTCTCCGCGATCCGCCACGGCCGCCCCGCGTCCGGGTAGGTCGGAACGCCCTCGTACATGACGCTCGTCGTCCCCAGCGCGAGCGGACCGTAGACGATGTACGAGTGCCCGGTGATCCAGCCGATGTCGGCGAAGCACCAGTACGTGTCGTCCGGATGGATGTCCTGGTAGTACTTCGAGGTGCCGGTGACGTAGGACAGGTAGCCGCCGGTCGAGTGCTGGGCGCCCTTGGGACGACCGGTCGTGCCGCTGGTGTACATGAGGAACAGCGTGTCCTCGGCCCGCATCGAGACCGGCTCGACCTGCTGACCCTTGTACCGCTCAAGCAGCTCATCGACGAAGAAGTCTCGGCCCTCGACCATCGGGCTCTCCGAGTGGTACTCGCCGGGAATGCGCCGGAAGACCAGGACCTTGTCGACCTCGAGCCCCTCCTTGCGCGCGGCCTCGATCGCCTCGTCGGCCTTGACCTTGTGGTCGATCAGCGTGCCGTTCCGGTAGTAGCCGTCGATCGTGACGAGGATCGTGCTCTGCGCGTCGGCCATACGCTGTCCGCACGCGGTTCCGCTGAAATCCGCCGAACACCTCCGAGTGCGGCGCGCCGAGGCGGGCGCAGGCGAGCATCGCAACAGGCAGCTCCGGGACCATGGGCAGGTGGAACGTCACCCGGTCACCGGTCTTGACGCCGGCGAAGTCACGCAGCAGCGCCGCGAACTCGTTCACGCGCCGGTGCAGATCGCGGTAGGTGATCTCCTGCGTCGCGTCCTCTTCGCGCTCCGGCACCCAGATGATCGCGTTCTTGTCGCCCCGTGCTTCAAGGTGCCGGTCGACGCAGTTGACGGACGCGTTCAGCTTGCCGCCCACCCACCACTTGAAGAACGGCGGCTTCGAAGTGTCGAGGATGGTGTCCCACTTGCGATCCCAGGTCAGGAGCTCCGCGTACTCGACAAAGCACTCGGGGAAGTGCTCTTCCGAGAAGCGCTCCCGAATTGCCGGGTCGTTCGCGTTCGCTACCGACTTGATGCGCGGGGGCGGGTCGTAGTACTCCTCCTCCCGCCAATGGACGGCGATCTGCGCCTCCGATACCTGGGTACCGGTTGCTCCGACGTTAGTGTCCAAGGTTCAGCCTCCTGCAATCCGGTTTCGCGGAGCCGTCTCGGCTCACGATGGCTGCCGGTGGCTTGAGCGCGTCGGGCGCGCCGGACCGATCTGGTCGGTCGCGTGCGAACAGGGGGAGGACGCGCGCCGCACCGGTGAACATCCCTGGTCCCGCCCCGTGATCAGACTGGGTGGCCACCAGGTGTCGGGGCTTCGTCGCGGCTGGGCCAGAGGCGCGAATTGTACGACGCCCAACCATTCAACGTTGAATCGGGGCTCGCCATCGGTGGAAGGCGACGACCGACGCCGGGGATCAACGGTCGGATGCGGCACGCGAGTGGCTCCGGCGGCAGGAATTGAACCTGCGACCTACCGCTTAGAAGCCGGTTGTTGGCGCCCCCGGCAGGAATCGAACCTGCGACCTACCGCTTAGAAGGCGGCTGCTCTATCCGCTGAGCTACGGGGGCGCGGCTGCCAGTCTACGCGGCAGCCCGGCGCCGGGCCCGAGCGTCGATGCCGGGGCGAACGCGGAAAGACCGGCCGGGATCCGGCCGGTCTCTCGCATCATGGCGCCCGAGTCGCGTTGGGCCTAGCCGGGCAGAACCTCCCGGCCGAATGCCTCGTTGATGATCGTGCGCGCCGACGCGTACCAGGCCGCGATCGCGGTCAGGATGCCGACGACTCCGCCGAGCTTGTGGATCGTGTCGTTGCCCGAGTACTCACCCAGCGCCAGCAGCAGGAACGTGATCCACAGCAGGAGGAACACGATCATGACCGGTCGCGCGTGCTTGAGCGTGGCGATCCACATGTAGAACGTGAAGATGCCCCACGCGAGCAGGTAGGTCCCGAGCGCCCCCGCTGCGTCGCCGCTGGCGAGGTTCGCCGCGAAGAACCACACGAAGAACGCGTAGCTGAACCAGAACGCTCCGTACGAGCTGAACGCGGTCGCCCCGAACGTGTTGCCGTTCTTGAACTCCCACATCCCTGCGGCAAACTGGGCCAACCCGCCGTAGGCGAGCGCGAGCGCGAGCACGACCTGAACCGTGGACCCTCCGATGACCCCGGCGTTCGTCAGGGACAGGACGAACGTCGTGAGCGCGAAGCCCGCCAGCCCGAGTGGGGCGGGGTTCGCCTCCTTGGGTGCAGGTGACACCGATTGCGCCTGAGCCACGCGAGACTCTCCTTTCTCCGTGAGCCACGCTTGGGCGCGGTCATACACGGATATGCCACGACTGCGTTCTGGGGCCACCGGCTCCACGCCCTCGCGCGGGGCCATGTTGCGAACACTAATCAGTGCCCTGAAGATGTCAAGTGCTTGCCCACTGGCAACCAATGAACGAGTGCGCATCTGGCACATCCACGATGTGAGATCCGCGTGAGCTCGTCGGGCGACGCAGGTGTGCGCGTCCGTCGCGCCGGTGTCCGTCGCGCTAGCGTCCGCTGCGCTCGGCCAGGATGCCCAGCGTGTGCTCGAGCGCGTGATGCGCGGTTGCGAGGTTGGTCTCCATGACGCCGTCGGGCTCTGGCGCCGCCACGTCGGGGACGTCGAGCATCGTTGCCGGCGGCGGGCCCTGCCGGAAGCGGGCCGCCTCGTCCGCCCAACGCTCGCGCCAGGGGGCGGGGATTGCCTCCGGGACGTCGCGGTGCGCCTGGGCGAGCCAGACCAGTGACCAGACGCGGGGCACGACCCGGTACACATCGTAGCCACCGCCGCCCGTCGCGAGCCATCGTCCACCCGCATGCTCGTGCGCGACCCTGTCCACCAGGCGCGCCGCCCGGGACATCGCGGCCGTGGTCACCTCGAGATGCGCGAGCGGGTCGAACACGTGGCTGTCGCACCCGTTCTGGCTCACCACCAGCGTCGGTCGGAACACCTCCGCGACACGCGGCAGCGCGAGCTCGATCACCGCGAGCCAGGACGGATCCGACGTCCCGGGCAGGAGCGGGATGTTGATCGCGCTGCCGTACGCCTCATGGCCACCGCGCTCCTCCACGAACCCGGTTCCCGGGAACAGCGCGAGCCCCGTCTCGTGGAACGAGAGGGTGAGCACATTGCGCTCGTTCCAGAAGATCGCCTCCACGCCGTCACCGTGGTGCACGTCGAGGTCGACGTACAGGACGCGGTGGCCGGCATCGAGGGCGCGCAGGATTGAGACCGCGAGGTCGTTGTAGATGCAGAAGCCGCTGGGGAGGGCCGGAAACGCGTGGTGGAGCCCGCCACCCGGGTGGAACACGTGGCTCCGGTCACCGGCGAGGATGTGCTCCATACCGGCCAGCGTCCCGCCGACCACTGCCGCCGCCGCCCTGTGCATGCCGTAGAACGCCGGCGTATCGCGGCTGTCGAAACCGGCCATCTCGGCGGCCTCCGGGTAGTCGGAGAGCATCCTCACCGTGGCGATGTAGGTCTCGTCGTGGACGCGCGCGATCCAGTCATCCGACGCCGGCCGAGGGGACTCGAAGGCGTGCGCACCGAGCTGGCGCAGCAGGTCGATCGACGGTCCGAAGCGGCGAGGCGTGAACGGATGGTCGGGCCCGAAGTCGTATTCGTGCGACGCGGACCCATAGATCACGAGCGGCTGGGGCTGGCTGCTGCCGGAGGGGGGCGGCATGGTCTGGGGCGGCCCTCGTGCGGGGTCCGACGTCGATCGCGCTACCATCGCGACGAGCGCAGGCCCGGGCGGATCGGGTCGGGCGAAAGTAGCACGCAACGTACCCGGAGGCCTCGGGTTGGACATGAACGTGCACCGGGTCAGCCCCGCGACGACCGAAGATCGGGCACGGGACACCATCCTCCGGGACGGGGCCTCGATCCGCATCAGGGATGCCGTCGCCGCCGACGCGGCGGGTCTCGAGGCGTTCCTTCACGGTCTCGACGCCGAGTCGCGCTGGCTCCGGTTCGCGAGCAAAGGAACGGATCTGGCGGCTCGCGCCCACCTCTGGGCGGTACCGGAACGGCCCGACGACTGCTCGCTGGTCGCCGAGTCCGGGATCGACGGCCAGATCATCGGCAACGGCAGCTACGATCGGGTGGGCTCCGACGCGGCGGAGGTCGCGTTCGTGGTCGCCGACGAGTTCCAGGGTCGCGGCGTCGCCACGCTGCTGCTCGAGGAGCTCGCGCGGCGCGCCCACGAGGCCGGCATCACCACCTTCGTAGCCGAGGTGCTACCCGAGAACGTGCGGATGCTGGCGGTGTTCCGGGCGAGCGGCTTTCCGGTCCGGGTGCACGCGGAGCCGGGATCGATCGTGGTCGAGTTCCCAACCGAGCTCACGGGTGCGGCTCGCGAGCACTTCGAGCGCCGCGAGCAGGAGGCCGCCGCGGCGGCCGTTCGGGCCCTGCTCCACCCGTCGGCCGTCGCGGTGATCGGCGCCTCCCGTCGCCGGGGCACGACCGGCGGCGAGCTGTTCCACAACCTGCTCTCCAGCGGCTTCGCCGGGCCCGTCTATCCGGTGAACCCGGCCGCCGACGTCGTGCAGTCGGTCGCCGCCTATCGCTCGGTGATCGACATCCCGGGCCAGGTGGACCTCGCCGTGATCGTGGTTCCCTCGGCGGGGGTCGTCGATGCGGCCCGCGACTGTGCCACCAAGGGGGTCAAGAGCGTCGTCGTCGTCTCCCCCGGGTTCGCGGAGATCGGTCCCGACGGCCTGCAGCGCCAGCGCGAGCTGGTATCGGTGTGCCGTGGCGCCGGCATGCGGCTGGTGGGACCGAACTGCATGGGGATCATCAGCCTCGAGCCCGAGAGCCGGCTCAACGCGACGTTCTCCCCCACCCTGCCGATCGAGGGGCGGGTCGGGTTCCTGTCGCAGAGCGGCGCTCTGGGCCTTGCCATCATCGAGCATGCAAACCGCCTGGGGCTGGGCCTGTCCACCTTCATCTCGATCGGCAACAAGGCGGACATGTCGGGCAACGACTTCCTCCAGTACTGGGAGTCCGACCCCCGATGCGCCGTGATCGCCCTGTACCTCGAGTCCGTCGGCAACCCGCGCAAGTTCTCCCGGATCGCGCGACGGGTGGGCCGGAGCAAGCCGATCATCGCGGTCAAGAGCGGCCGGTCGGCGGCGGGCGCGCGGGCCACCTCATCGCACACCGGCGCGCTGATCGGCGCCTCGGACGTGACCGTCGATGCCCTGTTCCGCCAGGCCGGCGTCGTGCGCACCGACACGCTCGCCGAGTTCTTCGACGTCGCCTCGCTGCTCGCGAACCAGCCGCTGCCGGGCGGTCGCAACGTGGCCATCCTGACCAACGGCGGTGGCCCGGGGATCCTGGCCGCCGACGCCTGCGAGGCGGATGGGTTGAGCGTGCCCCAGCTCCCCGAGGAGGTGCGGCTCGAGCTCGCGACCTTCCTGCCGGCCGAAGCGGCCCTCAACAACCCCGTCGACACGATCGACGCTGCGCCCGAGTCGTTCCGGCGCGCGATCTCCACCCTGGCGGCGTGGGACGGGATCGACGCGATCATCGTCCTGTTCGTGCCGCCCCTGGGCGCGAGGACCGAGGACGTCGCGACCGCCATCCGGGAGGCGGTGGTCAACCTGCCCCGGACGATCCCGGTGCTGGCCGTGTTCATGTCGGCCGAGGGCGGGCCGGCAGCCCTGTGCGACGCCGCCGGGCGGGTTCCCGCCTACAGCTACCCGGAGGAGGCCGTCCGGGCGCTCGCCCACGCCGCGGCGTACGCCGCGTGGCGGACGACGCCGCCGGGCAACCTTCCGCGGTTCGACGACCTCCGCGGGGACGAGGCGGCGGGGGTCATCGCGGCTGCGCTGGCGCACATCGGACCGGAGGATCGCACCACCGCCGGCACCCTTGCTGGATCGTCGCTGGCCGAGTCCCAGACGGGCGAGGCCTCACGCTGGCTCCGCCCCGACGAGGTCGCCTGCATGCTCGCCTGCTACGGGATCCCGACGGCGGAGTGGCGTCTGGTCGACGGTCCGGATGCCGCTGCCCGAGCGGCCGAGGACATCGGCGGTCCGGTGGCGCTCAAGGCGGTCGCGCCCGGTGTGGTTCACAAGAAGGAGGCGCGCGCCGTCGTCGTCGGGCTGGAGGGTGGACCCGAGGTCCGGCGGGTGGCCCTCGAGATGGCACGCGACCTCGAGCAGGCTGGCCACCCGATCGAGCGCTTCTTCGTCCAGAAGATGGTTCCCGCAGGCGTGGAGATGCTGGTGGGCGTGGTCCACGACCGGCTGTTCGGGCCCGTGATCGCATGCGGCGCGGGCGGGTCCGAGGTCGAGCTGCTCAAGGACGTGGCCGTCCGGATCACGCCGCTCACCGATCGGGACGCCGGCGAGATGGTCCGCTCGCTGGCCATGTTCCCGCTGCTCGAGGGGTACCACAACGCCCCGCCCGCCGACATCGCGGCGCTCGAGGAGACCCTGCTGCGGGTGAGCGCGATGGTCGAGGCGCACCCCGAGATCGTCGAGATGGACTGCAACCCGGTGATGGTGCTGCCGGAGGGGGCGGTCGTGGTCGACGCCCGGGTTCGGATCGAGGTGCCGCGACCTCGCGGATAGCCGCGACAATCCCACATGGCGTGCGACATCGCCCATGACCGGAGCGGTGCGGCGGCTCAGTGGCGTGGGCGAGCCGCCCGCGCCTCCCAGGTCACGTGCTCGGGCGTCTCGAGCTGGAACGTCGAATGGTCCACGTCGAAGTCCTCGGACAAGCATGTTCCAAGGTGGTCGAGGACATCGCCCGGCTGCGCCTCGTTCCCCAGCACGACGTGCGCCGAGACGACGTTCATCCCGCTCGTGATCGTCCAGGCATGGAGGTCATGGACGTCGATGACACCGGGCGCCTCGAGGATGTGGCCCCGTACGTGCACCAGATCGACCCCTTTGGGCGTGGCCTCGAGCAGAACGTCGAGACTGTCGCGCAGCAGGGCGGCCGTTCGGGGGACGATCAGCGCAGCGACCACCAGCGACGCGACGGCATCGGCCTGCCGCCAGCCGGTGACCAGGATCACGACGCCGGCGACCAGCACCGCCGCTGCGCCCATCAGATCGCCGAGCACTTCGAGGTACGCCCCGCGGATGTTGAGGCTCTCGCCCCGGCCGGCAGCCAGGAGTCGGATCGACATCAGGTTCGCGAGCAGCGCGACCGCCGCGACGATCGTCACGACCGCGGCCTGGACGTCGCTCGGGCTCGATAGCCGGCGGACCGCCTCCCAGGCCACCACGCCCGCGATCATCAGCAGCATGACGCCGTTCGCGGTGGCGGCCAGGATCTCGAGCCGGTACAGGCCGTAGGTGCGCTCGTCGGTTCGTGGTCGCGCGGCCAGCCTGACGGCGGCCAGCGAGAGGGCCATCCCGGACACGTCGGCGAACATGTGTCCGGCATCGGCGAGCAGCGCGAGCGAGTTGGCGGCCAGCCCGGCCGCGAGCTCGACGATCAGGATGCCGATGCCGATGGCAACAGCCCCGGCGAGCCGGCCCGAGTGGCGCGCTGCCGCCGATGAGGAACCCATCGCCAAAGGGTAGCCAGCCTGCCCGATCCTTGGTCAGGGGTCCGATCCGGCGAATGACCGACTCGTCCTGTGGGGTATCGCGGTGCTATGCTCCGCGGCCCCTGAGCACGGGCAGCCCAGCCCGCGCGATCGCCGAGCCCGGGATGTCCGACCAGATCACCGTCACCCGCGCATCCGACGCCGGCCAGCTTGCGCTGGAGCTGCCGGCCGCCCTGCCGGGCCTGGCGATCGAACCCGAGTGGAAGGGGCAGCCGAGGCTGTGGGGCCACAGCCTCCACCCGATGTGCTCGTACCTCGCGAGCTTCCCGGCGGCGCTCGCTCACGGGTTCATCGCTCGCTACAGCCGTCCGGGCGACGTCGTGCTGGACCCGTTCTCGGGGCGGGGCACCGCTCCGGTCCAGGCCGCCGCGGAGGGCCGGATCGGGGTCGGCAACGACCTCAACCCGCTGGCCCACGTGCTGACCGCTGCCAAGCTCGAGCCCGCGACCCCGGCGGAGTCCCGTACCCGCCTCACCGCGCTGCGCCTGGCCTGGGCCGCCGATACCACCGGGTGGCTGGGGCTGGCCGGACGGGTGGTCGCCTCCCCCGGCGATCCGGCCATCCTGGTCCCGCCTGCCGGGAGCAGCTCCGGCCCAGATGCCGGCCGGGAACCCGTGCCGGCCGAGGTCGCCATCTCGTTCCACCCGCGCACCCTTGGCCAGCTGCTGATGGTCCGCTCACGGCTCCGCCTCGACGACCCGACCGACCGGTTCCTGGCCGGGGCGCTGGCCGGGGCCCTCCACGGCAAGACCCCGTCCTACCTCTCGACCATCATGCCCAACACGTTCAGCATGGCGCCGCGCTACGTACGCGATTTCGTGACCCGGACGGACTTCCAGCCGCCCGAGCGCGACGTGTTCGACACCCTGTCCGCGAAGCTGGATCGCCTGTACCGCCAGCCGGCCCCATCCACGACCGGCGTCCCGCTGCTGGGCGATGCCCGGACGGCAGGACGCCGCGCCAGGGCGGCCCTCCGGGCCCGCGGGCTGCCGGATCGCGCCAGGCTGGTCATCACCTCTCCGCCCTACCTTCGAGTCCTCAAGTACGGCTACTACAACTGGCTTCGGACCTGGCTGCTCGGCTTCGACGCGCACGAGATCGACGCCACGCTCGACGACGCGCACCAGCGCGAGCCGTATCTCGCGTTCCTGCGCGAGGTGCTCACCGATCTCCGCCCGGCGATGACCGACGACGGCATCGCGGCGCTCGTGATCGGCGATGTCGAGCGGGATCGAGGCAAGCCGTCGACGACCGGCCTCGGGCTGGCCGAGCGCGTCTGGGAAGAGGCAGCCTACCCGGCCGGGTTCCGGCTCGCCGGCCTGGTGCGCGACGAGGTGGCCGCCAACCGCAAGATGACCCGCCTGTGGGGCGACGAGGCCGGGCGGGCGACCAAGACAGACCGGATCCTGGTCCTCGGTTCGACCGAGGCAGGCCGGCGGCGCGCCCTGGCCGCGGCCACCCTGCCGGTCGACTGGACCTGGCCCCCGACGAGGCTCCGGGCGCTCTAGAAGGTCCGGCATTCGAGACGCAGGTCTGGCGTCATCTCGCTCCCGATCCGCCTGTGATCCGCCGCTGTCACGGTGGTGGCGGCCGGGTGACCCGGGGTACGATCCACAAGCACGATGGCTCGCTTCCAGACGGCGTCGCCCGGAGCCTGGCTCCGACGCCACGAACCCGATGCTCGGCCCCTCCCGCGGGCGTGCCGGGAGCCCGGCCGGCAGGCGCGGCGCATCGCGACAGGCCGCTCGAGACGCGTGGTCCCGGCCCCTTGGCCGTGGCTCTCGATCGCGATCCTGACCATCATGCTCGCGGTCCCCGGGCCGGCCCTCGCCGACGGCGAGCCCACGCTCCGCGACAGCGTCACCGACCTGGCGGACGTCCTGACGCCTGCCGAGGAGGCTGACGTCGCTGACGCCCTCCAGCAGCTGCGTGACGCCCACGGCGTCCAGCTGTTCGTGGCGTTCGTGGGCACCACGAGACCGGCCACGGTCACCGACTTCGCCCGGTCCACGGCCGAGGCGAACTCGCTCGGTGGCAACGATGCCCTGCTGCTGGTCGCCGTCGAGGATCGTTCGGACGCCCTGTGGGTTGGCGATTCCCTGGGCGCCATCAGCGACGACGAGATCGACGCCATCCTGACCACGGCGGTGGAACCGCGGCTGGCCGACGGCGACTTCGCGGACGCCATGATCGAAGGCGCGGCGGCCATCGGCGCCGCCTTCGCGAGCGAGCCGGCGACGGCCGCTCCCCCGACGGCGGCGGCGGTCACCGCGGTGCCCGCCGGGCAGACCGGGAAGCCTGAGCGCTCGGGGATCGACCTGACCCCGATCATCGCGATCGTGCTCGTCGGCGGCGGGCTCCTCCTTGTCGGTTGGGCGCTCTGGACCCGTCGAAAGGTCGCACGGGCGGCAGCCGCCACGTTGGACCGGCTCAATCGCGATGCCAACCGGGCGCTGCTGGCCGCCGACGAGAGGCTCAAGGACGCGGCCAACGACGTGGAATTCGCCGCCGCCCAGTGGGGCGAGGACGAGGTCACCGCCTATCGGCAGGCGATCAAGCAGGCTGACGATACGGTGAGGGCCGCCTTCGGCATCCGCCAGCGGCTCGACGACGCCGAGCCCGAGACCCCGGCCGAGCGCGAGCGGATGCTGCGCGAGATCGTGGCCCGGACGGCCGACGCCGGCAAGCTCCTCGACGAGCAGGAACATCGGTTCGATCAGCTGCGAGACCTGGAGCAGGCGGCTCCCGAGCAGCTCGCGGCGCTGCCTGCGGCAATCGACGCCCAGCGCCAGCGGCGCCAGGCGGCCGGCCCGTTGATGGACCGCCTCACGGCGGCCTATGCGCCCTCGGCGATCGGGTCGGTGACCGGCAACCTGCCCGAAGCGGACAAGGCGCTCGAGTCGGCGGCGAGCGAGGCGGCCCGGGGGACCGGACTCCAGGACACCCAGCGGCCCCAGGCGGTGGTCGCGCTTCGCCGGGCCCAGGACGGCGTCGCCAGGGCGACCCTGCTGCTGGACGCGGTGGAGCGGCTGGCACAGCGGCTGGACGAGGCGGCGGCCAGGCTTCCGACCGAGATCGACGCCGCCGCTGCCGATGTCGAGACCGCGACCACCGCAGTGGCCAAGGCCGGCTCGGCCCGGACTGGCGCGACGACGGACGGCGCGGCGACGGACGATCAGGCAAGGGCGCTCGCGGATGCCCGGCAGCTGCTGGCGAACGCCCGCGAGGCCGCCGCGGCTCGGCCGCTGGACCCTCTCGCCGCGCTCGAGCTCGCCACCCGGGCGAACGCATCGGCCGACGCGATCGTCGCCGGCATCCAGGAGCGCGAGGTGCGTCGCGCTCGACGGCTCCAGGTCGCAGCCACGGCGGTGACCTCGGCCCGGGGCCACGTGGACCGCGCGACGGACTACATCACGACCCGACGGCACGGTGTCGGCCAGACGGCCCGAACCCGGGCGGCCGAGGCCCATGCGAGCCTCACCGATGCGGAGCGGCTCGCCGGCTCCGACCCCGATGGCGCCGTCGCCGCGGCCCAGCGTGCCACGCAGCTCGCCGACGAGGCCTACCGCCTCGCGACCAGCCAGTTCGACGCGTGGGACGCCGGGAACGGTCCCGTCGCGGGTCCCTACAGCCGGGGCGGCCCTGCCGGATCGGACGTCGCAGGCGCGGTGCTGGGCGGGATCATCGGCGGCATCCTCGCCGGCGGCGGGCGCGGCGGGCGCGGCGGGCGCGGCGGCGGGCGCGGCAGCGGGTGGGGCGGCACCCCCTGGGGCGGTCCGATCGGTGGCGGCCGCCACGGTGGCGGGTTCGGCGCGCCGCGCGGGCCGTTCGGGGGTGGCGGCGGCCGGGTCGGAGGCGGCGGGTTTGGCGGCGGAGGCGGGGGGCGGGTGCGCGGCGGGCGGTGGTGATGCCCCGACGAGATGCAGGGTCGGCGATGCCTTCGCTCGACTCGACGATCGATCAAGGTCCAGCAAGCGGGAGGAACCAGGAATGGCGCAGACCACGATCCTTGGCCGGATCGGACAGCTGGTGCGGGCGAACGTCAACGCCATGCTCGATCAGGCCGAAGACCCGGAGAAGATGCTCGATCAGTTGATCCGGGACTTCACCAACAACATCGCCGAGGCTGAGGAGGCCGTCGCCCAGACGATCGGCAACCTGCGCCTGCTCGAGGACGACGAGAAGGAGGCACGCGCGGCGTCGACCGAGTGGCTGTCGAAGGCCAAGGCCGCCTCTGATCGCGCTGACGCCTTGCGGACGCAGGGCAACGCAGCCGAGGCCGACCGGTTCGACGGCCTGGCCAGGCTGGCCCTCCGTCGCCAGCTGTCATTCGAGCAGCAGGTAGCCACGTTCGATGGCCAGATCACCCAGCAGCGCGAGCTCACCGACAAGCTCAAGGACGGGCTCAACAAGCTCCGCGTCAAGCGCGAGGAGCTGGTCCAGAAGCGTGACGAGCTGGTCAGCCGGGCGAAGATGGCCCAGGCCCAGGTGAAGGTCCAGCAGTCGCTCAAGTCGGTCTCCGTGCTCGATCCCACCTCGGAGCTCAACCGGTTCGAGGAGCAGATCCGCCACCAGGAGGCGCAGGCCCGGGGCATGGAGGAGGTCGCGGCGTCCTCGCTGGAGAACCAGTTCGCGGAGCTCGAGTCCGACGAGGACGCGCTGGAGGTCGACGCTCGCCTGGCGGAGCTGAAGGCGAAGCCGTAGCCGGACCCGAGCCCGACGGCGCAACCGACCCGCGGTGACCCACACGGGTCGCCGCGGGTCACGCCCCTCCGGGCACCGTTGCCTCCGATGCCTCCGCGAAAGGTCCCGGTTGGGCTAGCATGACGCCTCGATGAACCAGATGTACCCGCCGCCCGATCTCGCCGCGATGGACCCCCTGGTCCTGTTGAAGAACCTGGACCACGTTCGGATGACCAGCCGCCGCCTGTCGTACATCCTGCAGCAGCAGGTCCACCTGTACACGCCGGAAGCCAACCAGCTGCGCGAGCAGATCGACCGCTACGTCGAGGCCGAGCGCCAGATCGAGAGCGAGATGGCGAGGCGGCGCATCCGCGCCTGACCCTCAGCCGGCGGTGGCGCCCGGTTGCCGGTGGCGGGTACGGCTCGTCAGGCGGCGCTCGCTGTCATCGACCCGGCCAGCTCGGGCTCCTCGCTGGTGTTGCGCGCCGCCTCGAGCGCCGCGGCCCTGGCAGCCCGGCGAGCCGCCTGCTCCTCGCTCACGACCCGGCTGACCAGCGCCGCCAGCGTCGGTGTCTCGAACAGGCTGAACCCGACGCCGACCTCGGCCAGCTCGTCGTGACCCATGCCGAGAAACAGGCCCCGCGTCGCCACGGCGCACATCTCGTCATACAGCTCGGGCCATCCCACTCGCCGGCGCTGGTAGCAGAACCGCACAAAGGCCTCGGCTTCGGGCGATGTCAGGCATGCGGCGGTGCCGACAGGCAGCATCGATCAATCTCCTCCGGTCCCGGGACGCTCGGGGTACCACCGATGACGTGGCGATACGTGCCACGACCACCAGCAGGATGAGTGCTGAGCAGCCGGTGCGGGTCCTTCGACCCTCCCTCGGGCACCGGCAACCCGTCCATCCTACGAGGTCGCGGTGGTGTCCGGAAGGGGCTTCTCCACGATGTGGCCCGGCGACTTGTCCACACGGGTCGGGTCATCCGTGGACAGCAGTCCCGGGACCGCCCCAGGTTGTGGACGCGCCCCCAGCTCTCCGCACGTCGGGCGCCCTGCTACCCGGCAGCCCTGACCGCTACCCGGCAGCCGGCCCCCTGAGGGTGAGCCCCAGTCCCGGGGCTGCGGCCGGTCGCCATCGCTTGTCGGGCCCGAGCTCGAGGCCGTCGACCGGGTCATCTGCCAGCAGCAGGCAGCCGTCGAGGTCCACCCATTCAGCCAGCGGCGCGATCGCGACCGACGCGGCGATCGCCACCGAGGTCTCCTCCATGCAGCCGAGGAACGTCCGGAACCCGATCTCGCGTGCGCGCTCCAGCATCCGCCTCGCCGGCCCCACGCCGCCGCACTTGGCGAGCTTGACGTTCACGCCGGCCACCACGCCCACCAGGACATCGAGGTCCCCGATCGTGACCGCGCTCTCGTCGGCGATCACCGGCAGCGGCGAGCGCTCCTGGAGCCAGCGAAGCTGATCCAGGCGCCGGGCGGGGAACGGCTGCTCGATCAGCTCGACGCCCAGCCGGACCAGGTGCGGGAGCAACGCCTCCGCATCCTCGGTCGTCCAGCCCGTGTTCGCGTCCACGCGGATCGGTCCCTCGTAGACGTCCCGAACGGCCTCCAGCGTGGCGACATCGGCGGGACCACCCACCTTGACCTTGAGCGCCGGAAAGTCACCGGCGCGGCGGGCACGCTCGGCCACGACCGCGGGCTCGTCGATGCCGAGCGTGAAGTCCGTGGGAGGGATCTCGCCCTCGACGCCCAGCAGCCGCCCGATCGGCAGCCCGAGCCGCCTGCCAACCAGATCGTGGAGCGCGATGTCGATGGCGCACTTGATCGCGCCGTGGCGCCCGATCGTGGCGGTCATCAGCCCCTCGGCGACCTCGAGGGCCGCGCGCGCTTCATCCGGCGAGCCACGGAGGTCGGGCGCGATCGACTCGAGCGCCGCCAGCAGCATCGGCCCGACCGCGGCCATCGTCTCGGGCGTCTCGCCGTAGTAGGCATCCGGGTAACCCTCGCCAAGCCCGACCGGGCCGTCCGGACCATCGGCGTCGTCGCGCAGCAGGGCAACCACGGTGGTGACCGTCCGCCTGTCGGCCACGGATCGAGCGATCACAAATGGATCCCGCAGCGGCAGGACCAGGGTCCGCAGCGACAGCGAGAACGTCACGCAGGCGTACCGGACGTGGGTGGCTCCGAGGCCGATGCCGTCGCCACTCCGGGCTCGGGCTCCGGCGGAGAGCTCAGCGTGACCCAGGGCAGCGCGTCGACAGCGGCCTCGATCGTGGCCCACAGCTCCTCGCCGCCGAACCGGACCGGATCGGCCGCGGGCAGGCCCGTCTCGGCCGCGGTAGCGGCGATGATCCGGCGAGCCTCGGTGTCATCGTGGATCAACGACGTGTTGAGGGCGATCGCGACCACCTTCGAGGGGGCGACCAGCCCCGCCATCAGCTCGTGAGCGGCGATCAGGCCCGGCAGGTCCCCGATCGGGAACCGGGCCTCCGGGAGGTGCTCGAAATCGTGGTCTGCCACGCCCGGCTTGTGGATCATCACCATCGCGTGGGGCGTGGCGCCGTGGATCAGGCCCAGCGTGACGCTGCTGTAGGCGGGGTGGTCGAGCGACCCCTGGCCCTCCACGATCACCCAGTCGCCTCGCTCCTCCCCGTCCGCGACCAGCTGCTCGACCGCGCCCTGGAGGAAGTCGGCGATGACCCGGTCGACCGCAACGCCCCAGCCCTCGACCATCATCCCGGTCTGGCCCGTGGCGACGAACACGGCGGACCGGCCCATCGCCTGGGCGGCGCGGCGCAGCTCCAGCGCCACCGACATCTTGCCGACGGCACAGTCGGTTCCGACCGTGAGGATCACCCGCTTGTCCGGCAGATGGCGCCTCCCGACGGCCGTCTCGAGGCGCTCCGGCGGGCGACGGTAGTCGACGAGCCGGACGCCCCCGGCCCGTGCCGCCTCGGCGAGCTCGGCGTCGTCGGCCAGGAACGTGTGGAGCCCGGCATGCACGTCGAGGCCGGATCTGATCCCGGCCAGGATGACCTGCCGCCACTCGTCGGGCAGCTTGCCGCCGGTCGGTGCGATGCCCACCAGCAGCGTGTCGGCCCGAGGCAGGAACCCCAGGGCGTCGCTCAGCGAGGCCACGATCGGGATGTCGTAGCGGCCCGAGTCTCCCAGCCACTCGCGGACGTTGCGTCCCGCCTGCGTGGAATCGACGACGGCCACGACCCGGTCCCGTCCGAACCGGATCACCCCCATCGCCGTCTTGCCGTGATGGAAGCCGAAGTTGCCCTCGGCGAGGATCACGAGACGACGCTCGGCGGTCGGCGGCATGCGTCCTCCGTGACGGTGGTTGGCCCGGTCCGGGCGAGTCTATCGGGTTGCGACGCCAGCTACGCCGAGGCAGTCACCCCGCGAGGTCCGTGAGGTCCGAGAGTTCGTGTCAGTCAGGGCCGCCGAGAACCCACCTCACACCCCGAGCAGGAATCCCCGTACCACGTCCACGAACGACCCGGGATCCTCCATCGGCGGGAGGTGCGCCACCCCTGGGAGCTCCTGGTAGCGGCTGTTCGGGATCTCGGCCGCCAGGACCGGGGCCATGCGCCGGATGTCCGCTCGATCCAGGCTCCCGGCAAGCACCAGCGTGCGCGCGTCGATCTCACCCAGCCGCGGCCGGTAGTCGGGCACCAACCACGTCAGCTCGGCGGCCGGCTCGTCGATCGCGTAGGCGTCCCGCTGCATCTCGAACACTCGCTGCCGAAGACGCGGGTCGACGTCAGCGGCGACGCGCTCCGGACCGTCGAGCCAGAAGCGAACCTGTCCCCAGGCCGCGGCGTCGAGGTCGCCGGCCCCGACAGCCGTCATCTCCGCCTGGTCGGCCGCCTCCATCTCGGCGTCGTGGCGCCATCCCTCCAGACCGGCACCCACCAGCACCATTCGGTCAACGCGATCGGGATGCGACAGGGCGAGGTCGATGGCGACGTGCCCGCTCATCGACACCCCCACCAGGTGTACGAGCTCGATCTCGAGCGCGTCCAGTAGGCCGAGCAGGTCGGCAGTCCAGCTGAACGTCGCGTTCGGGATCGGCGTGTCACCGTAGCCGCGGTGATCCGGAGCGATGGTCCGGAAGTCGCGTGCGAAGCCGGGCAGGACATCCGACCACATCCGGCGGTCGGTGATCCCGGCGTGCAGGAGCACGAGCGGCGGGCCACTGCCGGCCTCGTCGTAGGCGAGGCTGGTTCCGTTGACCTCGGCGGTCGGCACGGCTTCCTCCTACCGATCCGGCGCGCCGGACGGACGCCCCGGGACCTCGGGTGCACCCGATTGCACGAAGTGTACGGCTCCCATCGGTCCATCGCCGCCCACCACCCGGCCGTCCCGCAGCTCGATGACGCGGTCCGCCAGGTCGATAAGCGTGGGGTCGTGGGTCGCCACGATGGCGGTCACTCCTTCGCTGCGCACGAGCTGCTGGAGCAGCGACATGATGCTGCGCCCGGTCTGCGAGTCGAGCTGCCCGGTCGGCTCATCGGCCAGGAGCAGGTCGGGCCGGTTGGCCAGCGCGCGGGCGATCGCCACCCGCTGCTGCTCGCCGCCCGACAGCTCGTGCGGGCGGTGGTTGGCCCGGCCGCCCAGGCCGACCATCTCGAGCAGCTCGTGGATGCGCCGGTCGCGCTCTCGTGGCTCCGTCCTCACCAGCCGGAGCGGCACCTCGACGTTCTCTGCGGCCGACAGGATGGGCATCAGGCCGAAGGCCTGGAAGATGAAGCCGATCTTCCGCCGGCGGAAGCCGATGAGCTGTGACTCCGGCAGGTCGGAGACCACCAGGCCGTCCACGGACACGCTGCCGCGCGTCGGCCGATCGAGGGCGCCGACCAGGGACAGAAAGGTCGTCTTGCCCGACCCGGACCGTCCACGCAGCGCGACCAGCTGGCCGCGGCCGACGCGGACGCTCACGTCGCTCACGGCGTGGACCGCGCCCCCGGGCATCGGGTAGTCGCGCGAGAGCTCCCGCGTCTCGACCATGGCCGGGACGCGCGGATCATCGCTCAGTCGCAGCTCGGGCGGCGCGAACCGCAGGTCGCCCATCACGCGCCCCTCCCGCGGTCGCCGCCCAGGCCGCCATCGCCGCCCCGGCCCCCATCGTTGCGATGTCGGTCGTCGCTGCCGCCACCCGTCCCGCGACCGCCGTCGCCACCGCCCTCCCTGGCGCGGTCGCGGTCCGGCCAGACGCTGATGTGGTCAGGTTCGAGCGCCAGCCGTACCCGCCGCTCCAGGCCAAGCGCCTCGACGTGGCTGCGCGGCAGCTGGAGGCGCCCGACGCGATCGAGGACCGCATACTCCTCGCTGATGACCTGATGGTCGCCCTCCTCGGAGATGGCGCGCCGGCGGAGCGTCTCGCTGCTCGTCCGCCCGTCGCGAATGGCGATCGTGCGGCTCACCTGCTCGCTGACCAGCGGGTCGTGGGTGACGACCACGATCGTCACCCCGAGCTCCTGGTTGACGGTCCGCATCAGGTCGAAGACCTCGTGGGCGGTGACCGTGTCGAGCTCGCCGGTCGGCTCGTCGGCGAACAGGACCGCAGGCTCGTTGGCGAGCGCGACCGCGATCGCCACGCGCTGCTGCTCGCCGCCCGAGAGCCGCCCGGGCCGGTGGTCGCCACGCTCCGCGAGCCCGACCCGTCGTCAGCAGGTCGGTTGCCCGCTCCTCACGCTCGCGGCGACCGACCCCGTTGAGCAGCATCGGCAGCTCGACGTTCTGGCGTGCGGTGAGGTAGGAGAGCAGGTTGCGCGCCGTCTGCTGCCACACGAAGCCGATGACCCGGCGCCGGTAGTGCGTGCGCTCGCGGCCGCCCATCTCGCCCAGGACGTGGCCGGCGACGACGGCCCGACCCGCCGACGGGACGTCCAGCCCGCCGAGGATGTTCATCAGCGTGCTCTTGCCGCTGCCGGAGGCGCCGACCAGGGCGATGAACTCGCCCGGCTCCACCACCAGGTCCAGCCCCTGGAGCGCCACGACCTCGAGGTTGGCGACCTTGTAGATCTTCACCAGGTTGTCGCACACGATCAGCGCGCCCTCCTAGTGGGCGCGGCGCGACTGCGGGGCGGCGCCGGGCGGCCCGAGGCGTGCCTGGGCGGAAGACCACCGGCCGGCAGAGTCGATGAGCCCGGTGACGGTCCTGGGTCATGCGTCCTCCATGGAGCATCAATCGTCGCCGATTCGCAGCGCATCCACCAACCGGGCCCGACGCGAGAGCCAGGTCCCGGCCGTGACCGCCACCGCCACGACGCCGATCAACGCCGACGACCAGGAGCGCGAGCGCCACCCAGTCGACGAACAACGGGAGGCCACGGGTCCCCACGAAGGTGGCGAGGCCCAGTCCGGGCTCGAGCAGGAAGGCGACGCCGATCCCGAGCGCCACCCCGGGCACGAGCGCCAGCAGGACGGGTGGTGCGTGCTCCATGACGGTGAGCGCAAGCGCCTGGGGAGCGGTGACCCCCAGGGTCCGCAGGTATGCCAGGTCCTGGGTTCGGCGCGCCTGCGGACAGGACCAGCGCGCCGATGACGGCGAGCGCCATGTACATCGCGGCGACGACCAGGGCCAGATCGTAGCCGCCGGCGATGGCTGCCCCCAGGGGCGCATCGTGGAGCGCCGCGTAGGCGTCGTGGCGCGAGTCGATGTGGGCCGACCCACCCGCCTCGGCGACGGCCGCCGCCAGGGCTCCCGCGACGTCCTCGGGAGCGCGCAGCCACATCACCGATGGGGGCCGGGCCGGGCTCCCGAACGCGGCCCGGACCCAGTTGAAGGGCACCACCGCGAACGAGGCAGGCTGCCCGATCCCCGGGAAGCTGGCCCGCCGCTCGACGACCCGGAAGGTCATCCTCTGGCCGAGCACCGTGATCTGGAACGTGTCGCCCGCGGCGAGACTGGCGCTACCCGCCGGCAGCCGCGGGGAGAGGATGGCCGGGATGGGGTTCTGCTCCGTCCCGAGGCCGGTGCCCGTCGGCTCGGTCAGGAATGCATCGGGCCAGCTCGGGTCGGCGGGCGAGCCGGCGGCGACGTCCTCGTAGGCCTTCGGGTCGACCGCGTCGAGGTAGATGGTAGCTCGCTGGTTCGCCACGCTCTCGAAGTCGGCCAAGGTGTCGACGACGCCGGGCGCCACGGCCTCGACGCCGGGGAGCGCGGCAGGATCCAGCGACGGCGCCAGCGCGCCGATGCCGATCTTCTCGATCCGGTAGTCGGCGCCCAGGTCCAGGTACGAGGCGACGACCTGGCCCCGGCCGATGCTCGACACGATCACCGACGCGAAGGCTCCGAAGGCGGCGGTCAGCATCAGCACGAGGAGCGCGAGGTTCGCGGCGGCCGGGTGCCGTCCGATCGTCCGCAGGCCGAGCACCGGGACGAGGTCGCGACGTCTGGCGGCGAGCCAGCCGAGACCGCGGACCGGCAGCGGGTAGAGGCGCAGGGCGACGATCCCTGCCGCAAGGCCGCTGAGTACCGGCACAGCCGCGAGAAGGGGGTTGAAGCCGGCGGCTCCGGCGGCTCCGTTGGCTCCGACCGTCAGGCCACGCTCTCGGAGCAGCAGGGCACCCGCGACGGCGACGCCCACGATCGTCATCTCGATCACGAGCCGGCGCGGCGTCACCCCGAGCCCAGGCGGATCGTCCCGCTCGAGCTCACCGAGCGGGCGCCTGGCCATGGGCCAGCTGGCGCCCACCAGGAGCAGCGTTGCTGCCCCGCCGACCGCGACCGCCAGATCCGGCGAGAGCGGGCTGGCGCGTGCCGGAATCACGCTCACCGCCGCCAGCAGCCCCACCAGCGCGGCACCGCCGGCGAGGATGATGGCCTCCCATAGCTGCGTGCCCAGCACCAGCGAGCCGGATGCTCCCCGGCCGCGGGCCAGCGCCAGGGTGGCGCGCCGGCGCGTGCCGAGCAGGATGGCAAGCATGCCCAGAACGCCGCCGGCCAGCCCGAGGGGGCCGATGGCGGCGATGGACAGGACCGACTCCGACGTGGACAGCTGGGTGGCGTACTTGTCGAGGATCGTGAGCAGGCCGGTGTGCAGCACGATCGTGCCGGCCACCGCGAGCTCCGAGGTGCTGGTGAGGAAGTCCAGGTGCCGCAGATCGGCCTGCAGCTGTGCCACCTGCCCTGCGTCGAGGCGCTGCGGGTCGATCCGGAAGCGCCACTCGTAGCGGAACGGCAGGTCGCTGCTCCACAGGTTGGGGTACGTCTCGGCGGCGACGTATGCGGTGGCCTGGGCAACCGGGTGCGTGTCCGTGCCCGCCTGCGTCACCTGCAACAGGCCGGCGTCGCCGGACCAGTACTCCGCGTTCGGGTCGATCGGCTCGAACAGCCCCACCACCTGGATCTCGGTGGGCATGATCTGGAGGGGAACGCCTCTGAGCAGCGGATCGGTGCCGTCCAGCGTGACCGCCAGGCGATCGCCGACATGGACACCGATCTCGGCGGCCTCGGCGGTCGAGAGGGCCGCCTCCAGGATGACGGGCTCGGCCTGGGCACCACCATCGGGCGCCGGCGTCCCGGTCGCGAACCTGGCCCGGGGCAGCGCCACCCCCCGGTCCACGGGCCAGCGCCCGGACACCAGCCGGGTCGCCTCGGTCAGTCCGTCCTGGTAACGCAGCGAGATGTACGTCTCGTAGCTCGGCGGATCGCTGACCCCGAAGCGGACGCTGGTAAAGCGCAGCGAGCGCTCGGAGATCAGCGCGGCGAGCGAAGCAGGAAAGTGTCCCGCAAGCTGGTCGCCGTAGGTGCGCACCTCCGAGACACCGCCCCCGCGGCCCGGCGAGAGGCTGTCGACGAGCCCCAGCGCCAGGTTCCGCTGAGCCGGGGGGGCGGATCGTGCCGCGTACTGCAGCCCGTCGTCGGAGACGCGGTTGAACAAGCGTGGCGCAGCAGCGAACAGGAAGCTCGTCGCCGCGATGACCAAGAACAAAAGCAGGATCATGCCCAGCTCGGAGCGGATCCGGCGCAGGAGCAGTCCCGCAGCCCACAGCGAACGCATCGCTCAGTCCTCCCCCATGCGGAGGACGCTGCCCACCCCGAGGCGGCGCAGCACGCCGCCGATCACCACCACCGCGATGCCGAGCGCCACGGCGCTCACGACGTCGAGGATCAGGATGCGCTCCCACGGCACCTGGACGATGACCGACGGCACGGGCGCCGCCGCCTGCTGTGTCACCGTGACGAACGGCAGGACCAGCCAGCTGACGAGGAGACCCAGGCTCGTTCCCACCAGCAGGCTGACAAGCACCAGGCTCCCGTTCTCGAGCCACAACCAGCCGGACAGCTGTCGTCCCGACAGGCCGAGCGCGCGAAGCAGCGCGAACTCGGTGCGACGCTCGCGGGCCGAGACGGCTGCGCTCACGGTGAGGCCGATGATGGCGAACAGGCCGGTGGCCACCGAGCCGAGCATCAGGGCCCCGATGATGCCGAGCGCCACCGGATCCGTGCTGAGGCTCCGGATGCGGTCGACCACGGTCACCACCTCGGCGCTTTCGAAGGGGCTGGCGCGCAGGGTGGCGGCCAGTGCCTCCGGGTCGGCGCCGGTCGGGGCCATCCACCATTCGTCGGCGCTGCGCGCATCGCCCGTTTGCTGCAGGCGCAGCAGGCCCAGGGTGGGCTCGTCCAGAACCAGCAGCGGACGGGCAGGGTCGGTGGTCGGGAAGGCGTCGACCGCCCCGATGATCGACAGGGTTCGGACCGCACCCTCCACGGTGGCCGTGACGGTGTCACCGGGTGCCGACGCGGTGGCCGCCAGGAACGCCTGGTTTGCGATCGCCGGCAGCGGGGCGTCTATCGAGGCGATGGAGGCGGGCAGGAAGCTGAGCCGCGCGGCCGGGTCGCCGGTCCCGTTGCCGAAGATTGCGCCCTGCTGCCCGGTGAGCTGCACCGCGGTGCCACGGGTCCGGCCGGCGGGCACGGCGGTGAGCACCTGGCGACCCGGAGCCATCTGGGCACTCCAGCCGCCGGTGGCGGCCAGCGGCACCTCGGTCCACGGCCCATCGGGATCGTTGCCGGCGGAGACCGTGGCCACCCCGAAGAGGCCGTCCGTCACCACGGTGTCCCTGGGCAGCCAGACCTCGACGCCCAGCCCGGCGAGCTCGACGGGCCCGTCCAGCCGGGCGCCCGTCGGGGTCGCGAGCTGGCCGCCAGCCCCGGTGGGCTCGAGCGGCAGCACGATGGCTGCCGCCGAGCCCTGGACCGGGACGGGTTGCGACTCGATCCGGTAGAGGAGCCCGGCGGCGTCGCGCACGACCGCGCTGACGCTCACGCTGACGTCGCGCAGCGTGGCCGGGTCGAGCTTCTCGGTGTGCTCCTCGCCGGTGTCGGGGTCGAACACGATCTGGCCGATCGAGGAGACGTCGAAGCTGGGCAGGACGCGCAGGTCCGCTGCCCCCTCCGGCAGGGTCGCGAGGACCGGCTCCGGCCGCCCATCGCGCAACGCCTGCATCAGCTCACTGAGCGGCCTGGCCGACTCGTCCGCGCGGAGGAGCACGATGCCGGACGCCGTGTCGGCGTCGAGCGCCAGCAGGTCGCCCGACCCTGCCGCGAACGAGACGCCGTTCGAGATTCGCTCTGCCGGTGACACTCGCGCGATGCCCGGCAGTCCCGCGTAGGCGGCTGGCAGGGCCCATGCGGGGAGTCCGCCGAGCGAGCGACCCGGCAGCACCCGCACATCGGCGCCTGTCTGATACCTCGCCTGGTCGCGCTGGGATGCCGACCAGGTCGCGCCGTAGGACAGGGCGAAGACACCCATCGACAGGGCCATCATGAGCAGCAGGGCGGCGCGGGTGTAGCGCAACGGCCGGCGCGCCAGCTGCCGGGAACCGAGCGACCCGACGAGATCCCGTCCGCGCGAGACCGCGGCCTCCACCGCTTCGGCCAGGAGGGGCAGGATGCGCAGCGCAAGGACGCCACCGGCGAGCAGGCTGATGGCCGGCGCGGCGACGAGCAGGGGGTCGAGGCCAAGGCTGCCCTGGACCGTGCGGGTCAGGGGAGCACCGTAGAGGCGCAGCTGCCAGAGCGCGATGCCGGAGACCGCCAGGAGCGCGATGTCGAGTCCCATCCGCTGCCCGAAGGTGCGCGTCTCCTGCCGGGAGAGCTCTCGCTGCTCGGCGGCGAAGCCGCGGGCGGCCAGCACGGCCGGCAGCACGAGCAGGGCCACGCACACGACACCCACGGCACCGGCGGCCAGGTAGCCTTCCACGGTGACCCGGGGGACGATGGTCAGGCCCACGTCCGCGAGCGGCCCCACGACGTTGAGCAGGGTCAGGGCCGCCACCGCCAACCAGGGGGCCAGGAGCACCGCCGGGATCGCGAGCAGCAGCCCCTCGGCCAAGGGCGAGCAGGGCGACCTGCAAGGTTCCCGCGCCCCGCGAGCGAAGGAGGGCGGTGTCGATCCGCCGGTGGTCCACCAGCAGCGCGGCGGTGAGGATGATCGCGTAGGCGGCCAGGACCGCCAGCTGCGCCATGAGCAGCAGGACGCCGGTCCGGCTCACGAGGAGAGATCGCTCGGAATCGCTGAGCATCGCGGGCAATCCGGTCTTGACGGCGAGGGTCGCGCCGGTGGCGGTCTGGAGGCGCTCGGGCAGGGCATCAAGGCGGCTCAGCAGCGTCCCCGCGTCGTCCACCGTGAGCGCGTCGAAGTTCGGGTACATGCGCCACTGCATGTGGATCGAAGCGACGCCGGCCTGCTGCAGGAGGCCGTTCTGCGTGGTCAGGAACGGTCCGAAGGTCCGATAGTGCCCGTTGTCCGCGATCCCCGTGATGAGCTGCTCGTCCCCGTTCCAGTACGGGTCGGTTGCCGCCGTCGACGGCGAAGATGCCCACCACGCGCACAGGCACCGCCAACGTCTGGTCGAGGTGGTGGGCAACGAGGGACAGCTCGTCACCCACCGCAAGATGCAGCGCCTTGGCGACCGCGTCCACGACCCCGACCTGGAGCGGCTCGGACGGACCGGCCTTGTCGGCCGGCCAGGTGCCGTCGACGAGCGTCGCGTGGTCGGGCAGCCCGTCCAGGAAGCCGAGGATCGCCTGGTCACCGGCCTCGCCCGCGGCCAGGTCGGGAAGCGCGAGGGTCCCGGTGCTGCGCCCGTCGCGCACCATGCTGCCGCTCAGGGGCGCGATGGCTCGCTGCAGCTCCGTCCCGACTGCGACCGTCCGCGGCCTCGGCATCGGCCGGCGCGCCGTAGAGCGACACCTCGATGCTGGTATCCGCGACCGGCGCGTCCGCGAGCGCCCGATGGAGGCCGGCCACCGATGCGGCCGACGAGTAGATCGGTCCGGCTGCCAGCAGGACGGCGGCGAGGAGCGTGACCAGCCACGCGGCCGCGACGATCGGCCAATCGGCACGGGTCCGGTTGAGGCTGACCCGCCACCCCTCGAGCAGTGCGTGCAACGGGCGAGGCGCCTCCGGATACGTTCGCGCTGGCTTCAACGCCGAAACCGCGCGGACCGCTCATCGACACGGGACCTCCGCCCGCGGAGCCCGTGGTCAGGGACGAAAGCGAGGTCCGGTGTGATCAGGACCGTTCGCGAGGTTCCGGCTTCGCCACCACAACAGCAGGTACGGCCGTTGCGGGCGAGTGTATCTGTCTCTCCGAGGATCGAGCCGAGCTGGCAGGCGCGTCGCCGTCGGCCCATCCCGCCATGAGGATCGGCGCAACAGGCGGCTTCAGCGAGCACGCCGCGACGCCGCGGAGGGAGCTCGACGAGGGAGGCTCCGCCGCCAGGGATGCGCGGACCGGCCGGGCTCGGAGGGCCGTAGGCTGCCGACCGCCTTGAGCTCCTCACCGCCTGCTGGAGACGATGGCACGACGGCGAGCCCGACGCCCCCGCAGCGCGACCTCCGAACCGCGGGAAGGGTTCAGACAGGCCGCAGCGGGCGCCGATGAGGGCCAATCCGAGCGTGGATCGGCCCGGCGTGACGGACTTGGTACCGCATACCGGATTCGAACCGGTGATCTCCGCCTTGAGAGGGCGGTGTCCTGGGCCTCTAGACGAATGCGGCGTCGGGGTCACGGCGAGGCCGCACCCGGTGCCGGAGGATACCAATTGGCCGCGGATCCCGCCAACCCGACGATCGTGGGTCAGGACCCGGGCGGCGGACGGGCACCGCCGCGGGACACCATGCGGTCAGAGCCGGTTCGACTCGAGGAATCGGCGCAGCGTCTCGGCGACCTGCAGGTAGCTCTGCTCGCCGAGCACCAGGCCGTAGTGCGAATGGGCCCCGAACGGCTCGTACGGCGCATCCAGCCACTCCGCCAGCCGTTCGACGTCCGGCTCGGGGACCCGGGTGTCGAGACCGGCTCCGATGACCAGCCTCGGCACGTCGGGCAGCGCGGCCCGGTCCACCGGCACGCCGAGCAGCACCTGGCGCCTGGCGCGGCCGGACTCGAACGGCTTCTGCCCCAGCAGGTGCTGGATGCGCAGCACGTCCGCAAGGGTCAGGTCTCGATGGTCGCGCAGCAGCTTCTCGGGCAGGGTCTCCCAGCCGAGCTCGGCCAGGCCGTACGCGTCGGGGATGTCGCGGATCACGTGCGGCCGCGCGGGCTCGCGTATCTCGCTCGGCAGCTCGGGCGCGATGAGCACGTACGCGGACACAGGCGCCCGCTCGATCGCCCGGAGCACGAGCAGCCCGCCCAGACCATGGCCGACCGCCACACTTGCGGGACCCAGGCGCTCGATCGCGGCAACGACGTCCTCGGTGTAGGTGTCGATGTCGAGCGTCGTCGGGGTCGGCCGTCTGGCTCCAGAAATGGTTGCGCAGGTTGAGCGCGTGCCCCTCCCAGCCGCGACCCGCGAAGTGCTGCAGATACCGCTCCCAGACCCACGAGCCGCCCAGCTCGCCGTGAACGAACAGGATCGGCTTCCGGCGCGAGCGGCGCTCGGGCAACCAGGACTCGATGTACAGGCCGCGGTCGACGATCTCGATCTCATCCTTGCGGACCGGCCGGCCGTTGGACGGTGCCGACCTGGCCAACAGGCGGTCCGAGGCGGTCAGGTCGGTCATGGGCAGCCCTCATTCAAGATTTCGTTTCCTCGCTCGCGCTCGGTCGCTCACCACTCGTGGGGATTGAGCACCAGGCCGGTCAACGCCTTGGGGTAGAAATACGTCGACTTCTGGGGCATGACGTCGCCGTCGCGCGCAACCGCCATGATCGACGACACCGGCGTGGGCTCGAGCAGGAAGGCGGTGTCCGCCCCATCCACGGCGCCGGCCACCAGCTTGGCCGCCTCGGCGGCGGACTTCGTGTAGCCGATCCGCTGCCCCGCGGCGACGGCGGCGTCATCGATGCCGGCCAGGGACTCCAGCGCCGCCCCGAGCAGGCTGACATCCAGCGACCGGATCGCCTCGCCGCCGGGCGGCAGCAGCCCGTGGAAGGCCGGCCTGCGAGCGGTCAGCTGCCAGGCGCCGTCGCGCGTCAGCAGGCCCATCCGCCCGCCACCGCCGGCGAGCTCGCCGGCCGCCTCGAACCGCTCGACGAGCTCCGCGCGGTCAACGGCCTCGACCGAGAACAGGCGGTCCAGACCGTCCCTGACGATCGCGAGGCCCTCGTCGCCCAGCCCCCGTATCACCCGGTGGGTCGGCAGCACCGTGAGCTGGTCGCCGGCGTCGAGCATCAGCACCAGCAGGAAGTCGAACGGCGGATCCGGCTCGCAGGAGCGCGTCATCCGCCGCTCGTCGCGGTACCGGAGGGCCGTCACGTAGCGGTGATGCCCGTCCGCGATGAACACCGGTCCGGCGCCGGCGATGCGGAGCAGCCCCAGCGCCGGGCTCTCGGGCGCATCAGGTTCGGGGGCCCGATCGGCCCCCTCCCCGCCGGTGCTGCCGTCGGGCGCGACCCACAGGCGGTGCCGGACCCCGTCGTCGTCGGTCACATCGGCGGCCGCCGGCGTGGCTGCGACGCCGGCCAGGATCGCCGCAGCCCCGCGCTGGGGATCCTCGAACATGCATACCACCGGTGACGTGTTCACGCCCGTCGCCCGGAGCAGCCGGTACCGGTCCTCCTTCGGGCCCGACATCGTGCGCTCGTGGGGCAGCACCGCCCCGCCGGCGCCGAACGGCTCCAGCCGCAGCCTGGCGAAGAAGCCGCGCTGGGTTCGCTCGAGCCGCGTGCCGGGAACCAGGTACGTCTGCTCGTAGACATAGACCGCGGGCCGGGGATCCTTGCGCAGACTCCCATCAGATCGCCAGGCCGCGAACGTGCGGGCGACGCGCCGGTACCGCTCGTCTGGATCCTCGCCGGGCTCGGATCGAGGCAGGTCGAGTCGGACGGCGTTGAGCGGATGGCGCGCGAGCAGGGTCCGGTGCAGCTCGGGGCCGATGACGTCGTAGGGTGGCGCGACGATCGGTGTCAGATCGCCCACCAGGGATGGGTCGAAGCGAAGCGCACGGAACGAGCGGAGGTCAGGCACGGGTTCCTCTGGGCACAGCGGTGCCGCGGGGCGCAGCGGGTCAGACCGTCGGACCCGGGGCGGAAGCATCGTACGATAGGCGCGGTCGGGCGGCCACTGCGACGGTGGCAACGGTGGCCGGCATGAGGGTCGGGGTGCAACCTTTCGAGCCGAGTGGACGTCGAAGGCTCGTCCAGCCCTCCGCCCACGGTCGAGGAGTGAGCGTGCCGTCGATGCCTGCCCCCGGTCCCTGGCGCGCCTGATGACCGTCGCGCGGTCCGTCGCCGCGGCGCGGTCGCTCGTCTCGGGCCTGGCGCTCGTCGCGGCCCTCGCGCTGTCCCTGACCATGCTTCTGCCGCCGGGGCCGGTCCGAGCGGCGGACGGCCCGACGATGAAGGCGCGGGCCCTGCTCCAGGGACATGTCCGGGCGGGGTCCTGGTTTGCCATCGCCGTGGATCTCGAGAACGCGGGCCCCACGGTCACCGGCGAGCTCCAGATCGCGGGTGGGACCGACTCACAGACCAGGTTCAGCACGCCTGTCGAGCTCGCGACCGGGTCGCGCAAGGAATACCTGCTGTACGCGCTGCCGCCCACGTTCGGCGGCAACCTGACCGTCCAGCTGGTGGACGGCGACCGGGTGCTGGGCAAGGCGCAGGTCGCGATCGCGCTCCACGACCAGTCCCAGCTCGTGGTGGGGGTCGTCTCGGATGATCCGGCGAAGCTCGTCGGCGAGCTCGACCTGCTGCCGGGACAGAACGGCCTGCAGCCGGTCATCGTCCCGCTCCAGCCCGGTGATCTGCCCGAGCGCCCGCAGGCCTGGGCGCCGCTCGATCGGCTCGTCTGGCAGGACGTGGACGCCGCGTCGCTGGCGCCTGGCCAGATCGCCGCGCTCCAGACCTGGGTCGCCGGTGGCGGGCGGCTGGTCATCGTGGGCGGAACCGCGGGCGCCGACGTCCTGACCGGCTTCCCCGACGACCTGCTTCCCTACCGTCCGACAGGGATGCTGGATGTCGATCCGGCCGTGCTGCGACCCGTGCTCGGCGATCTGCCCGACCAGGCGGCGCCCCTGACCGCCTATGCCGGTGAGCTGTCCCGGGGGCGGGCCCTGGCGACCTCGGGCGGCCGCGTGATCGCCGCCGACGAGCCGTACGGCTCGGGATCAGTGACCCTGCTCGGCTTCGACCCCACCACCTCGTGGATCGCGCAGGGCGACGCCCTGGACGCGCCGATGTGGCGCCGCCTGCTGCCGGCGCGGACCGGCGGCGCCGTGTCGCTGGCCGACGACCAGGGGATCGTGAGCACCCTGGCCAACCTGCCCAGCCTGGCGCTGCCGCCGATCGGCGGGCTGCTGGTGCTGCTGCTCGGCTACATCGTGCTGGTGGGACCCGTGAACTACCTCGTCCTGCGGTGGATCGACCGCCGGGAATGGGCGTGGGTCACGGTGCCGGCCCTGATAGCGGTGTTCACCGTGGGGTCGTTCGGCATCGGCGCGCTGCTGCGCGGATCGGATGTGATCGTCAACGAGGTGTCGATCGTCCGGGGAGCACCGGGCACCGACCAGGCCGTGGCCCAGTCCTACCTCGGGATCTTCAGCCCGTCGCGCGCCGTGTTCCAGGTCCGCGTCCCGGGCGACGCGCTGCTGGCAGCACCCATGAACGGCGATGCGCTCTTCACCCCCACCACCTCACTCGACGTCGTCCAGGGTGACCCCTCGAGGATCCGCAATCTCGATGTGGGGTACGGCTCGCTGCGCACGATCCGGGCCGACGCGAGCGCCCGCGGACCGATGGTGTCGGGGAGCCTGCGTCTCGAGAGCGGGAGCATCCGGGGCACCATCACCAACGAGGGCTCGATCCCGCTGCTGGCGCCCGCCCTGGTCCTGGGAACGTCGGCGGTCCGGTTGCCGGACATCCCGCCGGGTGGCTCGACGGATGTCCAGCTCGCCCTGTCCGGCAACCTGGTCAACCAGATGAACCTTTCCGACCGGGTCGTGGGGTCATTCCCGTTCGATGGTGGACCGGTGGATGAGGCAGCCCAGCGGACGATGGTCCGGCACAACGTGATCGACCAGCTCACCTACGATCCGAACACCGGCTACAGCGGCTCGCTCCCGGGCGACGCCGTGACGTTGCTGGCCTGGGGCACGGACCCCGTCGTCACGGCCGAGATCGAGGGCGCGCAGGTCCGCCGGGTCGCCAACGTGCTGTACGAGGTTCCGCTGCCGCTCACCATCCGGGGGCGCGTCACCTTCAGCAACGACCTCCTTCGCACCAACCCGATCGAGGTCAACGCCAGCTGGTTCAGCAAGGACCCCTGGACGATCACGATCGGGATCGGCGACGTGCGAATGGCCTACCGGCCGATCGCGTTCGATGGAGCGCTGGACCCCGGGTCGGTGGTCGTCGCGATGAACCAGGGGGGCGACGTCACCATGCCCGCGGGCAACCCCTCCCCGCTCCAGGAGACGGTGCGCTGCGATCCGTCCGCCCCTGGTTGCGCTCCGCCGCAGGATGGCCTGCCGGACCTCGAGGTGCTGGACATCGGCACCGGCGAATGGGTTCAGTTCGCGCACATGCAGGCCGGCCTCGCGTACGAGCTGCCCGATCCCGCCCGCTGGGTGGACCCCGCGACGGGTGAGGTACAGGTCAAGTTCGTCAACGAGCGGCAGGACAACATCGGGTTCCAGTTCGGCATGGCGCTCACGGGGACGGTGCGATGACGGCCATCGTTCGTGCCTCGGGTCTCGTGAAGCGCTTCGACCGGACGCTGGCCCTGGGTGGCCTGGATCTCGAGGTTGCCCAGGGTGAGATCTTCGGGCTGGTGGGGCCAAACGGGGCCGGCAAGACCACGACGCTCGGGATCCTGGCCACGCTCCTGGTCCCCGATGCCGGTGACGCCGAGATCGCCGGTGCCTCGATCCGGCGCGACCCCAACGCCGTGCGTCGCGCGCTCGGGTTCATGCCCGATTCGTTCGGCGTCTACGACGACATGAAGGTCTGGGAGTACCTCGACTTCTTCGCCCGCTGCTACGGCATCCCCGCGGATCGTCGGCGGCGGATGATCGGGGACCTGCTCGACCTGGTCGACCTCGGCCCCAAGCGCGAGACCTACGTGCAGGGCCTGTCACGAGGGATGCAGCAGCGGCTTTGCCTTGCCCATGCGCTGGTCCACGATCCTGCGGTGCTGCTGCTGGACGAGCCTGCGTCCGGCCTCGACCCGCGCGCGCGGGTCGAGCTTCGCGAGCTGCTCCGCGAGCTGCGCTCGCTGGGCAAGACGATCCTCGTCTCGTCGCACATCCTGCCAGAGCTCGAGGAGCTGTGCACGTCGGTCGCGATCATCGACCGTGGCCGGGTGCTGGCCCACGGCCGGGTTGCGGACATCGAGCGCCGGCTGCGCGTGGGCGCGGTGTTCCGGATGCACGTGCTGGGCGACGAGGGCGCGATCGAGAGCGCGCGGACATGGCTCGTGACCCAGCCAAGCGTTGTGTCCGCCGAGCTCGTCGCGGACGCGACGATCGAGATCGGGTTCCACGGCGACGACGAAGGAGCCGCACGATTGCTCGCCGCCGCAGTCGGGGCGGACCTGCGGGTGGCGACCTTCTCGAGAGCGGCCAGCGACCTCGAGGAGCTGTTCCTCCAGGTGACGGCGGAGGACGCGACGGAACCGGACGCGACGGCGGCGGCCGGCCCGGTTGCGACGGAGGCAGGGCGATGACCGGCCCGGCCGGCAGTCGGCGACGGCTCGGTGCCCTGCGTGACGTGGGCAGCGGGATCGCGGCGGTCGGGGCCAAGGAGCTACGCGGGCGGATGCGCGGGCGACGGACGTTCGTGGTCCTGACGGTCCATCTGCTGGTCGTTGCGGGCTTCGCCTGGATGATCGAGACGTTCGCGGAACGGACCTACACGAGCGGCTTCGGCGGCAGCCTGTCGGCCTCCGCGGACATCGGGCGTCAGCTGTTCAGCGCGCTGATCATGCTGCTCACCCTGATCGTGCTGGTGCTGGCGCCCGCGTCGACCGCCGGTGCGATCAGCCTCGAGCGCGAGAAGCAGACGCTCGACCTGCTGACGACGACCCCGATCTCGTCGCTCGCGATCATCCTGGGCAAGCTGCTCTCGGCGCTCAGCTGGCTGCTCCTGCTGCTGCTGGCGTCGGTCCCGGTCACGGCGCTGGTGTTCACATTCGGGGGTGTGGGCCCCGACGACATGATCCGCGCCTACGTCGTGCTCCTGGGCACGGCGATCGCCTTCGGCTCGATCGGGCTGTTCGTGTCGGCGCTCGTGAAGCGGACCCAGGCCGCCACGGTGATCAACCTGGTGACGACGATCGCGGTCACCGTCGGGGCAACGTTCCTGTTCGCATTCTGGTCGGTGATGACCCAGAACGGCCTGCTGCCGAACACGACCGCGACGCGCGATTCCTCGCCGCTGGCCGCCATCACAAGACGGCCGCCCGAGGCGCTCCTGTACCTCAACCCGTTCGTCACCCAGGTCGACGTGATCTGCGGGACAGAGTCGGGAGGCGGCGGCACCTGCTCCATCATCGATGCGGTGACAGGCGCGAACACCCTCGGCCAGGACGTCTCGAACGGCATCGTGAGCCAGCCCTTCGCGGGGCGGCGCGACTCGTACTGGCCGCGGGCCATGGCGGCCATGCTGATCGTGTCGGCAGTCCTTGTCATCCTGGCGGTCCAGCTCGTGTCACCCACCCGCCGATGGCGGCTCCGTCGCCGGCGGTCCGGGGTGGCGGGAGGCTCAACATGACGGCGATGATCGGGCGCTGGCCGTGGCGATCGTCGCGATCCGGAACGCGACCCGTGGACCTGGTGGTGCCGCCGGATCCGGGCTCGCTCGGCGTCGCGCTCGACCCCCGGCTGCAGGCGCTCCGGGCCGGGTTGCTCGCCCATCGCCGGCGGCTCTGGCTCCGGCGTGCCGTCAGACGCGCTCTGTACGCCCTCGCCCTCGGAACCCTGGTCGAGCTCGCGCTGGCGGTCGCGATGCGGCTCGAGCCGCTCGAGGCTGGCCCGCAGCTGGCGGCCGCCGTCCCGGTGGCATGCACGGTTGCCCTCCTGCTCCTGGTGGTGCGCGTCCGGCCAACGCTGGGCGAGACGGCGCTCGCCCTGGATGCCGAGGGTGGAACGGACGATGCCGTTGCCTCGGCGCTCGCGTTCGCACCGTCGGCGCCCGGCCCGGGGCCATCGTCGATGGAGGACGGGCCACCCATTGCCGTCGGGGACGCGTTCGACCTGGGGGACGCACGAGTGCGGTTCATCCGACGGCAGCGTGGCGACGCGCTGGCCAGGCTGCGGGCCGTGGATCCCGGCCTGTTCCGTCCGAGGCTGGCCGTCCGGCCCGTGCTGGTGACCCTGGCCGCCGCCGCATTGCTGGTCCCGGTGACCCTGCTGCCCAACCCCCAGGATGCCGTCATCGCCCAGCGCCGCCAGATCGGCGACGAGGCGCAGCGCCAGGCCGAGCGGATCGACCGGGTGGCGGCCGATCTCGAGACGAAGGGCGCCGACGTCAACGACCCCCGAACAAGGCTGGCGGACGAGCTGCATCAGCTCGCCGCGCAGCTGCGCGCTGACCCGACCGACCTCGACCTCAACCTGGCCAAGCTGGGCTCGGTCGAGGACACCGTGCGGTCCCAGCTGGATCCGGCCAACGAGCAACGGGCGGCCTCGCTCGCGTCGCTCGCCCGGTCCCTGTCACGAGCGGCGACCGGCGATCCGCAGGCGAACGCGGGTGGCGACCCGAAGGAGGCGAAGTCCAATCTCCAGGATCTCGCGGATCGTCTCGACACGATGACCCGCGACCAGCAGCAGGCGCTCGCCCGCGATCTGACGGCGCTCCAGGGTCAGGCCAGCCAGGCGGACGGGTCCGCGGGGCAGGCGCTGCAGGACGCGGCGGCGAGCCTCGCCCAGGGTGATGCCGCCGGCGCCAGGACGGCGCTCGACAGGCTCGGCCAGGCGCTGGACGCGGCGAGCAGCCGGGTCCAGGTCAACCGCGATCTGGCCGGCGCGGCGTCGAGCCTCCAGGATGCCCGGCGCAGCCTGGCCGATGCCGGCGGTCACCCGGGCCAGCTGACGGCCGGCCAGACCGGGCAGCAGGGGCAGGGCGGTCAAGGTGGCCAGGGCCCGTCACCGGGTCCCGGGCAGTCGCCAGGCGCGAGCGGCGGCGCGAGCGGCCAGCCGGGGCAGTCCGCCGGATCGGGACAGGGCCAGGGCGGTCAAAGTGGCCAGGGCGGTCAAGTGGCCAGGGCGGTCAAAGTGGCCAGGGCGGTCAGAGTGGCCAGGGCGGAGTGGCCAGGGCGGTCAAAGTGGCCAGGGCGGTCAGGGGCAGAGCGCCGGCGGTGGCTCGCTCGGTGGCGGTGGCTCGAACGCGGCCTACCTCGGCAGCGGCACCTCCGCCGGCCGCGCGGCCGGACCGTCGAACCCCAACCGCCCCTATCAGCTGGGCGGAGACATCAGCTCCGTGTATGCGCCCTTCGACCGCCTGGGCAAGCCCGGTGATCCGTCGTATGTGGCCGGAACCGGGGGCGACGGCCAGACCCGGCAGGGCAACCAGCAGGGCCAGGGAACCGACAACGGCTCGTACGTCCCGTACCAGCAGGTGTTCGGCGACTTCTACCAGTACGCGCAGACGACGCTGGACCGCTCCTACGTCCCGCTCTCGATCAAGGACTACGTCCACGACTACTTCAGCTCGCTCGACCCCAGCCAGTGACCGACCTCTCGCCATCGACGCTCGCGCACCCGGAGGACCATATGGACGCATCGGCCGCCCCCGACGCCACCGCTGAAACGGGTCCTGCCCGGCTCGCGCCGGAAGGGTTCGCCGAGCGGGCCCAGCGCATCCAGGACGAGGTCGGCAAGGTCATCGTCGGCCAGCGCGAGCTGGTGCAGCAGACCCTGGTCGGCCTGCTCGCCAACAGCCACGTCCTGCTCGAGGGCGTGCCCGGCCTGGGCAAGACGATGCTGATCCGGACCATCGGCGACGTGATCGACTGCAGCTTCAGCCGGATCCAGTTCACGCCCGACCTGATGCCCGCCGACATCACCGGCACCAACATCCTGGTCGAGGAGGGCGGCAGCCGGGTCTTCCGGTTCCAGCCGGGGCCCGTGTTCGCCAACCTGGTGCTCGCCGACGAGATCAACCGGGCCACGCCCAAGACCCAGTCGTCGCTGCTCGAGGCGATGCAGGAGCACCAGGTCACGGTCGCTCGCAACCGCTATCCGCTCGATCCGCCGTTCTTCGTCCTGGCGACCCAGAACCCGCTCGAGATGGAGGGCACCTACCCGCTGCCCGAGGCACAGCTCGACCGCTTCCTGCTCAAGGTCATGGTCCCCTTCCCGTCCGAGGAGGACCTGGTCTCCATCCTGGACCGCACGACCGGATCGGAGACGCCGGTGGCTCGGCTCGCCGCCACCGCCGCCGACATCGTCGACATGCAGCGGCTTGCCCGCGCCGTCCCGATCGCGCCCCACGTCACCGCGTATGCCGTGTCGCTGCTCGCCGCCACCCATCCGGACAGCGGCCGGGCGCCGGGACTCGTGCGCCAGTACGTGCGCTACGGCGGCTCGCCGCGAGGCGCCCAGGCGCTGGTGACCGCGGGCAAGATCCTGGCCCTCATGGACGGCCGCTTCAACGTCGCGATCGACGATGTCCGGGCGGCGGCCATGCCGGCCCTGCGCCACCGGGTGATCCTCAACTTCGAGGGCGAGGCCGAGGGCATCACATCGGAAGCGATCGTCCGGACGATCCTCGACGAGGTGGCGCCGCCCGCCGTGGAGTAGGCGACGCGACGCGGGCGACCGACCATGACCCTGTCCCCCACCCCGCCGGCCGAGCCAGCGGGCGACGCAGACCGCACCCCGGCACCGCCGGAGCCGCGCGGCGGCGTCACGGCGTTCCTGCCCAACGAGCTCGACCCGACCGTGTTCGACGAGGGGTTCCTGCGCCAGCTGGAGCGGCTTGGCCTGCTGATGAAGCAGCCGGTCCGGGGCGGCCTGAAGGGCGGCCGGCGGAGCGTCAAGCGCGGCCAGTCCGTGGAGTTCGCCGACTATCGCGACTACGCGCTGGGCGACGACCTGCGCCAGCTCGACTGGAACGTCTATGCGCGGCTCGAGCGGCTGTTCGTCAAGCTGTTCATCGAGGAGGAGGACGTGACCATCACGTTCCTCGTCGATGCCAGCCCGTCGATGGGGTTCGGGCGGCCGCAGAAGCTGCTCTTCGCGAAGCGAGCGGCCGCCGCTCTGGGGTACATCGGGCTCGCGTCCGAGGACCGGGTGGTGGTGACCACGTTGACCGGCCGGACGGCCCGCCGCCAGGGCGGCCTCCGCGGTTCGGGACGGGTGCTCCGGCTGCTCGCGAACCTGTCCTCGATCCAACCCTCCGAGGGACCCACGGATCTGGTCGCGGCCGCCCGGCATGCCGGCGCGATGCTGTCGGGGCGGGGCGTGGTGGTCCTGTTGTCCGACCTCCTGGACCCGGGTGCCGATCGCGTGATCCGCGAGCTCGCCGCCACCGGCTCCGAGCTCGATCGTGCTGCACCTGCTCTCGCCCGATGAGCTCGAGCCTGGCCTCGAGGGCGACCTCCGGCTGGTGGACAGCGAGACTGGCGACGGGATCGACGTGACGGCCGACCTGCCACGATCGATGCGTACAAGGCTCGGCTCGCCGCATGGCAGGAGTCGCTGGCCGGCCTGGCCGCGAAGCGGCGAGCGGCGTACGTGCCCTGTCCACCGACATGCCGCTCGCGGACCTCGTGTTCGCCGAGCTCCGGCGACGGCGCGTGGTCGGATCGACGGTGGGGCAGGCGTGAGCCGGTGAGCTTCCTCGCGCCGCTGGCGCTGGCCGGGCTGCTGTTCCTGCCGGCCGTCATCGCGATGTACCTGCTCAAGTTGCGGCGCGACCGGACCGTCGTGCCATCGACCCTGCTCTGGCACCGCCTGGTGGCCGACGTGGAGGCGAACGCGCCCTGGCAGCGGCTGCGGCGGAGCCTGCTGCTCCTGCTCCAGCTGCTGCTGGTGGTGATCCTGGTCCTGCTTGCCGCCAGGCCGTTCGTCGAGCGGCCGGCAGGTCTCGCCCGGGACATCGTCGTGGTCGTCGACACGTCGGCCTCGATGCAGGCGACCGATGTCGCCCCCAACCGGCTCGAGGCGGCCAAGGCGGCCGCGATCGACGCCCTGCGGGATCTCCCTGCCGGCGGCAAGGTCAGCGTGATCGCCGCCGGGAGAACGGCCCGCGTCGTGGCCAATGGCACCGACGACCTGGATCACGTGAGGGACGCGATCGAGGGCATCGAGCCCACGTCGGACGTGGGCGACCTGGGCGACGCGATGCGGCTCGCCTCGGCCCTGGCCGCGAGGTCCGGGGACGCGGAGATCCTGGTCGCCACCGACGCCGCCCTGGCCACGCCGCCGGCGGGGGTCGTGGACGCACCCGTTCGCGTGCTGCGAGTGGGCCGCGATGCGACCAACCAGGCGATCGTGGCCCTCGCCGTGAGCACCGCCCCCAGCGGCCTGTCTCACGGCGCCTTCATCTCGGTCGCGAACACGGGTCTCGAGATGGCGCAGCGCCGGATCGAGCTGTACGCCGACGGCCAGCTCCGTGAGGCCCGCACGCTCACGCTCGATCCGCAGCGCCGGACCGACGTCTCGATCGACGACATCGACGACGCCGCGCACCCGGCCTCGGTGATCGAGGTCCGCCTGATCGCCGCCGACGCGGGCGCCGCGGCGGGCGCCGGATCCGCCGGCAGTCCCGATGCGCTCGCGGTGGACGATCGCGCCTGGGCGATCGTGCCGTCGACGGCTCCGCGGCAGATCCTCCTCGCGGGGCAGCCCGATCCCTATCTCGAAACCGCGCTCAGCTACCTGCCCAACACCGAGCTCTACTTCCGCGACGGCGCCGACTGGTCGTCGCTGACCGGGCTCGACAAGTTCGAGCTGGTCATCTTCAACGGGTTCCTGCCCGACCAGCTCCCGGCCAAGCCGATCCTGGCGATCGCGCCGCCGTCGACCTCGGCCCTGGGAACGGTCACGGGCACCCTCACCGACCCCGCGATCGGCACCCTGGATCCGACCGACCCGATCCTGCGCTATGTCGACCTGTCGACCACGCACATCGCCGCAGCCCAGCAGCTGGAGCTGCCGGCCTGGGCCCGGGCCGTCATCCCGGGGACCGGATCCTCGCCGCTGCTGTACGCGGGCCAGATCGACGGCCGCCCGGCGGCCGTGCTGGCGTTCGAGCCGCGCCGCTCGGACCTGCCGCTCCAGGTGGCGTTCCCGGTCCTGATGGCCAACCTGGCGGGCGAGCTGATGGGTGGCTCGGCTACCCCGGCTGACGCGATCGCCCCCGGCACGCCCGTGACCCTGTCGATCCCGGCCGGTGCCGCCGGGGTGCGGGTCGAGCGGCCGGATGGCAGCGTCGACGAGCTGGTGGCCCCGGCTGCCGGCGCCGCGTCGGTGACGTTCGCCCGGACCGATCTGCTCGGGGTCTACACCGTGACGCCGCTCCCCGGCCCGGACAGCTCGCACGCGCCGTCGGCCCCGGCCTCCGCGACCGAATGGCGTCGGCCGGTCCATCCGCCCTCGCCGATGCGTCGTCTGGCACGGACGCCACGGTCGGCCCTGCCATCTCCTCGGGCCCCGTGCGGTTCGCGGTCGACCTGCTCGACGTCGGCGAGTCGAACATCGCGCCCGGCGACGGCGCGTCGCTGGTGGCGCTGGGCCGGAACGCCGCCGGCCCCGGCGCATCGCCGGGTGCCGGTGCGTCTCCGGACGCCGGCGGCGCAGGGGCCAGCGGCGCAGGGGCCACCGCTGCAGATCGACCGCAGGCCCGCGACGAGCTGTGGGGCCCGTTGCTGCTGCTCGCGCTGGTCGCGCTGACCGCCGAGTGGCTGGTCTACGAGCGCGACACCGTCGCCCGCCTGCGGCGCGCCATCGCGACAGGGCTCAGCCGGCGCGGCGCCGCCGAACGGGGCGGCTGATGGGCATCGCGTTCGACGACCCGCGCGCTCTGCTGCTCCTCTTGCCGCTGCTGGCGCTCGTGGTGGCGCTTCATGTCGCGTCGCGGCGGCGGATGGGCCTCGGGCGCCGGCGTGCCGCGCTGGCGGTGCGGGTGCTGTGCTGTCCGCCCTGGTCGGTGCGCTCGCCGGCCTCCGGCTCGTGCTGCCGGTCGACCGCCTGGCGGTCGTGTACGTGGTCGACCTGTCCGACTCGGTCGGCACCGGCGGGCCGCGAGGCGGCGCTGGCCGACATCCGCGAGTCCCTGGCGAGCAGGCGCGACGGCGATGTGGCCGGGATCGTCGCCTTCGGCGGAGGACGCCCTCGTCGAGCGGCTGCCGTCCGATCTGGCCGAGATCGACCGGATCGCCTCCACGCCGGTCCGCGGCGCCACCGACATCGGGGCCGCCTTGCGGCTCGCGTCGGCGCTGTTCCCCGACGATGCCCAGAAGCGGATCGTGCTGCTCTCGGACGGCAACGACACGACGGGCTCGGGCCAGACCGAGGCGGCGCTGGCCGCAGCGCGCGGGATCCAGGTCGAGACGATCGCACCGGGCTCGGCAGCAGCGACGAGGTCCTGGTCGACCGGCTGACCGCGCCCTCGACCGCCCACCTGGGCGAATCGATCGACGTCGTCGGGCGACATCAGCTCGACGGTCGCCCAGCCGGCCACCGTGCGGCTGTTCGTGAACGGCGACCTGGCGCGACACCAGGCCGTCGATCTCGTCGCGGGGTGACCGGCAGGTCACCTTCACCTTCAGGCCGAGCGACGCCGGGCTTCCTCCGGTTCCGGATCGTGGTCGAGGCGGCCCGCGACACGTTCAACCAGAACGATCGCGCCGACGCCAGCACGATCGTCAAGGGCGAGCCCAAGGTGCTCGTCGTCCAGGGTGACCAGACCGTCGCGGCGGAGCTCGTGTCGGCGCTGCGGACGCAGAGCGCAGATGGTCGACACAGCGCTCCCGGAGGCCTGCCGACCGGACATCGCGAGAGCTCGCCGACCTACGACTCGATCGTGCTCGTGGACGTGCCCCGCCTTCGGCTTACCGACCAGGCCATGGCCGCGCTCCAGGTCTACGTCCGCGACCTCGGCCGGGGGCTGGTCGTCGATCGGCGGTCCGAGGCCGTATGGTGCCGGGGGATATACCGAGCACGCCGCTCGAGGACGGCGCTGCCGGTCGACATGGGCGTACGCGACCGGCAGAAGCAGCCCGACGTCGCGCTGGTCGTCGTCATCGACAAGTCGGGCTCGATGGACGCCTGCCACTGCAACAGCTTCAACAACGGCATCAACAACGGGAGCTCCGGGATCTCGGGGGTGCGCAAGGTGGACATCGGCAAGGAGGCGATCCTGCGCGCGGCCTCCGCGCTCACCGCGCAGGACGAGCTGGGCGTGGTCGCGTTCGACCAGACAGCCCACTGGGTCGTCCAGACCGCGCCGCTCGGCGGGCCTCCAGGACCTCCAGGCGCAGATCGCCGGGATCCAGCCCAACGGCCAGACGAACATCTTCTCTGGGCTCGACCAGGCCGTCGCAGTCGCTGGAGCAGGCGACCGCGACCCGGCGGCACATCATCCTGCTGACCGACGGCTGGTCGACCAGCGGCCAGTACGATCGAGATCCTGGCCCGGATGAAGGCCGACGGGATCACGCTCTCGACGGTCGGCGCGGGCGGCGGCGCCAACCCGTTCCTGCGAGCAGCTCGCCCAGGCAGGGCGGCGGGCGCTACTACGCCGCGGCGAACCCGGCCTCGATCCCCGACATCTTCCTCAAGGAGACGCAGCAGGTCTCGGGGCAGCAGATCGTCGAGGAGCCCTTCTACCCGATCCAGACCTCCAGCTCGCCGATCCTGCGCGGCATCGACGGCGGCTTCCCGCAGCTGCTGGGCTACAACGGGACCACCGCCAAGCCGGCCGCCCAGACGGTGCTCGTCACCGATCGCGACGACCCGCTGCTCGCGCAATGGCAGTACGGGCTTGGCCGGGCCGTCGCCTGGACCTCGGATTCCACCGGCCGCTGGGCGAGGAGCTGGGTCGGCTGGAGCGGCTTCTCGCGCTTCTTCAGCCAGCTCGTGGCCTGGACGTTCCCGGGCGAGGAGAGCGGCGGCATCGAGGCCTCGTTCGTGGACCGCGCCGGGCGCACCTACCTGCGCGTCAGAGCCAGGACAGCGACGGCTCGGCGCGCGACTTCTACTCGACCTCGGCGGCGATGGTCGGGCCCGATCTGGAGCCGGTGACGGTCAGCCTCAGCCAGGTCGCGCCGGGCGTCTACGAGGCGCCGGTGTCGTCGCTGCCTGAGCGGCGCCTATGCGGTCCGGGTGACGCAGACGAAGCCCGGCGCGACGGCGCTGGGCCGGACGCTGGGGCTGGTGGCGCCAACGGCCGCCGAGTACCGGCTGCTGGGCGACGAACGAGCCGCTCCTGGCTGCGATCCGCAGCGCGACCGGCGGCACTGCGATTCAGTCGCCGGCTGCCGTCTGGGTCCACGACCTGCGGACGACCGCGAGCTGACCGACCTGTGGCCATGGCTGCTGGTGCTGGCGCTGCTCCTGTGGCCGCTGGACATCGCGCTTCGCCGCGTGTCGGTTGGCCGGCGCGAGCTGGCCGATGGGCGGCGCTGGCTGGCGGAGCGGATCGCCAGGCGACGCCTGGCCGCGCGCACGGCACCGGTGGCGGGGATGCTCGCCGCTCGCGACCGGGCGGGTGCAGCCGGCGCCCGGACGGCGATCCTGCGCGAGGCAACGGAGCGACGGACCGACGCCGGCCCGTCCGGGACGAACCCCTCGCCTGATGCTCCCGCGACGACCGTCGCCCGGGCGCCGCGGACACCGTCGACGGGCGCATCCGCGCCGGATGCTCCGGTGCCGGATGCTCCGGTGCCGGGGTCCAGGGCCCGATGGCGACAACGCCGGCGCCAACGCCGCCCGACGCCGCCACCGCGCCCCCTCCCGACGCGTCCGGCACCGACACCCTCAGCCGCCTGCACGAGGCGAAGCGACGCACCCGCGGCTGAGCCACCCGGATCAGGGCAGCCACGCAGCTCCCCGGCATCACCGGCGGCCGGCGTGAACCGGTGCTAGCCTCCACGGCGTGGCACGCTTCCCCGCCGTCCTCCGACCTCGGGCCCGCCTGCGCCGCGTCGTCCCGCTGCTCGTGACGCTCTCGGTCGTCGCCGCAGGCTGCGGCACGATCTCGAGCTCGCCGCCACCCGCCACCCCGACCGACTTTGCGGGGATCACCGGACGCCTCAACGTCGCCCAGATCAAGGCCCGCAGCTGGGTGTCCGGGGACGCCGGCTGCACGGACCCGGACCTGGTGTCGTCGTCGGTCAGCTTCCAGGCCAGCGGGCTCGACCAGGTCCAGCCGGTGAAGCTGTACTTGTACATGTTCAAGGACCGCCCGGCCTTCGAGCGCCATCGGGCGCAGGTGGGGCCGTGCGCGCAGTCGTGGATCACGGACCCCCAGACCTTCGAGGAGATCGAGCAGTCGCCGTTCGTTGTGGCCGGGCAGGGCCCGTGGGGGGTGGCCTTCGAGGCCGCCCTGCGCGCCACGCTCGCGGAGGCGGCCGGCACGGGCGGCTGACCACGCAACCTCGACCCGGAGCGGGCGGCCCGACCATGATCGCCTGACCTCGCATCCAGGAACAGCGGCTGGATCCGGCGTCGGGCAGGACACGGGCCCGCGACCGATCGCAGGCAGGCCCGGACGAGGGGTCCTGCCGCGCGTACTGCACCGTTCACATCCTGAGCGCACCCGACCGCACCGGTACCGGGGCTTCCCTCCCATGCCCGGGGTGACGTCCGGGCGGTCGAGACGGAACCCCGCCCCTCCGATGCTCGGGGCATGGAGGTCACGCCCCGGCGCCGACGCGCCCTGTCCACGTTCCTCGCCCTGGTGCTTGCCGCCGAGTCCGTCTCGGTCGTCGCCGCCGCGGGCATCACCGTCCAACACGGGACGCCGGACCATCCGACGATCCAGCCCGTCGCCGCGGCCCAGCCGCCGGCTCCGGAGCCGTCCGCACAGGGCGCCACGGTCGGCTACGCCACCAGTCCGGAGTCGGGCCCCGAGGCGAACGCTGCCGCGATCGCCAACCCCGCTGCGGCGCTCGCGCGGGTTCGGGCCGCCGCCGCCGCCGGCGAAAGCGTGGCGGTCACCGGGCTTGCGGTGTCGGCGGCACCCAGGCCGGCCACGGTGGTCGACGCGGCCGCGAATGCCAAGGCGGCCGCGACCGCCGACAACGCCTCGACGAAGACCAGGGCCCCGGCCACCCAGACCAGGGCGCCATCGACCGAGACCAGGGCCCCGGCCCAGCGAACGGGTCGCAATCACGTCTGGATCCCGAGCCTCGGGATCGACCGCTCCGTGTCCTGGTTCTCCTGCGACCGCAAGCGCCCGCCGGACAACTACGTCTACCGCTGGGGTTGCGCGGGCACCAACAACGTGTACCTCCTGGGCCACGCCTACAGCGTGTTCAAGCCGCTCCACGACGCGTACGTCGCGGGTCGCCTGCGGGTCGGCCTCAAGGCCTACTACGCGGATGCCAAGGGCAGGGTCCACGCCTTCAAGGTCAAGTGGTGGAAGGTGACCGCCCCGACCACGGCGGCGAGCTGGGCGTGGGCTGCGCAGAGCCGGCCGTCGATGACGCTCCAGACGTGCGTGGGCAAGAACAGCGCCTACCGGCTCATGGTTCGCCTGGTCGAGGTATCGGGGTAGCTCCGGCGACGCCGATCCCCGGCCGATGCGGCGACCGATCCTTCAGACGATGCGCAGGCCGAGGATCCGGCGCGCGATGACCAGCCGCTGGATCTGGCTGGTCCCCTCCCCGATCTCGGTCAGCTTCGCGTCGCGCAGGAACCGCTCCACCGGGTAGTCCTCGACGTAGCCGTACCCGCCATGGACCTGGATGGCGGCGTTGGTCACCCGCGACGACACCTCGGACGCGAACAGCTTCGCCTGGGCCGCCGCCAGCGCGTAGTCGCGGCCCTGGTCCTTGAGCCACGCTGCCCGGTACACCAGGGATCGCGCGGCCTCGAGCTCGGTGGCCATGTCGGCGACCATGAACGCGACCCCCTGGAAGGTGCCGATCGGTCGTCCGAACTGCTCACGCTCCCTGGCGTACGGCACCGATGCGTCCAGGGCGGCCTGCGCGATCCCGAGGGCGAGCGCCGCGATCGAGATACGACCGCCGTCGAGCACCTGCAGGAAGGCCCGGAACCCGCCGCCTTCGGCGCCGAGGAGGTTGTCGGCGGGGACACGGACGCCGTCGAGCAGGAGCTCCCCGGTGGCCGATGCGTGGAGGCCCATCTTCTCCTCGAGGCGGCCGATCACGAACCCCTGCGTGCCGGCCGGGACGATGAACGCAGAGATCTCGGCAGCGCCGTCGGGGCGGGTCCCGGTTCGCGCCGTGACCACGTACAGCCCGGCCTGCCCGGCGTTGGTGATGAACCGCTTGCGGCCATCGAGCACCCACTGGTCGCCGTCGGGTCCCGTCTCGCGCCGGGCGGTGGTACGGGTGCCGCCGGCATCGGAGCCCGCACCGGGCTCGGTGAGACCGAACGCGCCCAGCATCTGCCCGCTCGCGAGCGGCGGCAGGAACCGATCGCGCTGCTCGTCGCTGCCGGCGATCAGCAGCGGGCCGCAGCCGAGGCTGGTGTGGGCGGCCACGATCAGCCCGAGCGACCCCCAGACCCGGCCGATCTCCTCGACCGCGATCGCGTACGCGAGCGTGTCCATGCCGGCGCCGCCCCAGCGCTCGGGAACGTTGATCCCGAGCCAGCCCATGTCCGCGATCCGGCGTACGACCTCGGCCGGGAACCGGCGCTCCCGCTCGTGCTCCGCGACCAGTGGTGCGACCTCATCGGTCATGAACTCGCGGATGGTGTCCCGGAGCAGGACGTGATCGGGCGACAGGTCGAGGTCCATGGGCGTCAGCCCTCCTCGCGCTCGACTACCTCGCGACGTGCCGGCTCGCGCAACGGTGCCGGCACGTCCGACACGTTGGGCACGAACGAGGCTGCCAGCGAGGTCGCCGCGATCTGGCGCTGCTGGTCGAGGTCCAGGATGCCCAGCCGGCCCAGCGTCGCAAGCTCGTCGCGGATGTACGTCTTGAGCATCTCGGGCCCGTCGGTGCTGATCGTGTAGCGGACCCCGTTCCGATGGAGCTGGTCGAAGATCCAGCGGAACTCGTCCCAGCCGGACACGACGCCCGTGTTGAGGTTGGACGTGGGGCAGATCTCGAGCACGATCCCGCGCTCGCGGAGCATGGCCATGGTCCGAGGGTCGTAAGCCGCCTTGACCCCGTGACCGATGCGATCAGGCTCGAGCAGCTCCACCACGCGGGCAACCTCCTCGACCGGTCCTGATTCGCCGGTGTGGACGGTGATGCCCAGCCCGTACTGGCGCGCGCGGCGGAACAGCCGCCGATAGTCCGCCACCCGGAACGTCGCCGACTCCGGACCGGCGATGTCGAGCCCGACGACCCCGCGGTCGCGCCACATGATCGCCTTCTCGACGATGATCTCGTTGAGCTCGTACGGAAAGGCCCGATCGAGGCAGAACAGCAGGCCCGGCTTGACCGGGTACTCGAGCGTCGCCTTGTCCATCCCGCGCACCGCGGCCGCGATGATGTGGTCGAGGTCCTGCTCGCCGCCGCGGTTGCGCTTCATCGGGTTGAAGCGCAGCTCCATCGTCGTGATGTTGTTCTTGCGGTAGGCGCCGCCGATGACCTCGTACACCGCGCGCTCGACGGCGATCGGGCTCGACTGGATCAGCTCCGTCCAGTGGAACAGCTGCAGGTAGCCGTCGAAGCTCTTGGGTTGCCGCGGATGGACCGTGATGAGGTCGCGGAACTCCCAGTAGTCGCGGGTGGGCAGCTTGATTCCCTGGGCGTGGGCGATCGACCACATGATCGAGGGGGTGACGGCCGCGCCGAGGTGGCAGTGGAGCTCTGCGAGCGGAACCTTGCGGCTCAGAGTGGACGCCATCCCCCGAAGGATAGCGGTCGTGGGGGATCCGGACCGGGACCTTCGACGTAGTGTCCCAGCGGCCGAGAACGGATACCGTGTGCGGCGGCGGTCGCCCGAGGCGGCCACCGACCACGACCGCTCACTGGAGACGACACGATGACCCGGGGACTCGACCTGATCCGGGGGCGCCCTCTTGTTCGCCCCGGCCTGCTCCTATTGCTCGTGATGCTTGTCGCCGCCGCGTGCGGGGCGTCAGCCACGCCCTCGCCGTCGCCCGCCGACGCCTACCAGACCGTCGGCCGCGCGTTCCAGGCGCCGATGGACCAGGTCAAGGTCCAGCTGGGCGTGCAGAGCTCGGGCGGGAGCAGCGACATCTCCATCGACCCGAGCGCGATCCAGTTCGTGCTCGATACCAAGGCAGGCAAGGCGAACATCCACCTGTCGCTGCCCGTGGCGGCGCTCGGATCGGATGCCACCCAGCTCCAGGCGCTGGGCGTGACCGGCGACACCCTCGATCTCGACGTGATCTATGACGGGACCGCCCTGTACGCCAAGAGCCCGCTCGCCGCGACGCTCATCCCGATGCTCACCGCGCAGTCGGGCCAGCCGATCACCGGCGACCTGACGGGCTGGCTGAAGCTCGGCACCGCCGACGACTTCGCCGGCCTCGCCGACTCGCTGGGCGGGCTGGCCAGCACCGCACCGGATGCGTCAGCCGCGCCGTCCCCGCTGGGCAACCTCGACCCGGCACAGCTCAAGACCGAGCTCGAGAGCTCGGGGGTCACGCTCACCTACGTGGGCAGCGAGAGCCGCAACGGCGTCGACTCCGACCACCTCACGGCATCTGTCGATGCCTCGAAGCTCGCTTCGAGTCCGCTGGCCAACGAGATCCCGGCCGGGCAGCTCGGCCAGATCCAGGACCTGGCCACCGGCGACACGCTGTCGGTCGACATGTGGCTCGATCGGTCCGACGGCCGCCTCAACGAGCTCGACCTGCACATCGGTTCCTCGGACGGCTCGAAGACGGACCTCACGATCCTCGTCAGCGTCCCCGACTCGACGTCGTTCGACGCACCGGCGACGTCCACCGACGTCCCGATCGTGCCGCTGCTGATGACCCTGATGCAGACCTTCGGCGGCTCGCTCCCGATCCAGCCGTAGCAGCCCGGGCCGGCGGAGCAAACCGCCGACCTCACACCGTGCCGTTGACCGGCCGCCGCGATCGCGGCGGCCGGTCCGCTGTTCTGAGCCGGCCGCCCGCCACGCCGGCCAGAACACCGAGCGGTTCAGGCCAGCACGTCATCCGGCCGCGCGTGACCGGAATGCCGGGCGTCGTCCGGCGGTCAGCCGGCCAGGGTTCCCGGCACGACCCGGCCGTCGGCATCGAGCGTGGCCCGGCGGCGGAGGTTGCGCAGCTCGGCGCCCGGGACCTGGTCGCGAGCGTGGTAGCTCGAGCGCACGAGCGGCCCCGACTCCACGTGCTTGAAGCCGAGCGCCAGCGCCTCTGCCCGCATGGCCGCGAACTCGTCGGGGTGGTAGTAGCGCTCGAGCGGCAGGTGCTGCTCGGTGGGGCGCAGGTACTGGCCGATGGTCAGGATGTCGACATCGACCGTCCGCAGCGCCTCGAAGCACTCGCTGAGCTCGGCACGTGTCTCGCCCAGGCCCACCATCAGCGAGCTCTTGGTATGCGCCGCGTGCCCATACTCGGCGGCATAGGCCTTGGCCCGCTCGAGCACCCCGAGCGTGCGGTCCCAGCGGGCACGCTTGCGGACCGGCTGCTGCAGCCGGCGCACCGTCTCGAGGTTGTGGTTGAGAATGTCCGGCCCCGCCTCCATCACGGCGCGCAGTGGGGCCTCCTCGCCGTTGAAGTCCGGGATCAGGACCTCCACTCCCATCAGCGGGCTGCGGGCGCGGATCTCGCGGATCGTGGCGGCAAAGGCACCGGCGCCCCCGTCGGGCAGGTCGTCGCGGGCGACGCTGGTGACCACCACGTGGTCGAGGTTCATCGCCGACACCGCCTCTGCGACCCGTCGCGGCTCGTCGTCGTCGAACCAGGTGGGCCGGCCGGTCTTGATCGCGCAGAAGCCGCAGGCACGGGTGCAGACGTCGCCCAGGATCATGACCGTGGCAGTGCGCTGCTCCCAGCACTCCCCTACGTTGGGGCAGCGGGCCTCCTCGCACACGGTGTTGAGGTTCAGGCCCCGGAGCAGCCCCTTGAGGTCGTGGTAGTTGGCGCCCGACGGCATTCGCGAGCGGATCCAGTCGGGATGGCGCCGGAGCGCCCGACCGCCATCGGCCGCGGGCTCGATCGGACCGCCACCGACGGCGATCGAGATGTCAGCCGGAGACGCGTGGTGGCCGTGTCCGGGGTTGGAGTCGAAGATCGGAAGCTCGCGGGCCATGGGCTGCTCGGTCGTCCTCGTGCCTAGTAGACGGTGGTCTCGGGGCCAACGCCCTCGAGCCACGCCTTGATGTCGCGGAGCAGGGCCGCGCCGCCCGCGCCGTCGTTTGCTCGATGGTCGACCGCGAGGACCATGTTCATGACGGGCCTGATCGCGATCACGTCGCCGTCGTCGGTGCTGACCACGACCGCCCGCTTGGTGATCGCCTCCATGGTCACGATGCCCACCTCCGGGACGTTGAGGATCGGCATCACGAGGTTGGTCCCGAGGTAGCCCGTGTTGTCGACGGTGAATGTGCCGCCGCCGAAGTCGTCGAGCCGGAGCTTGTTGTTGCGGGCGCGAACCGCGACATCGTTGATGGCCATGTTCAGGCCGTGGATCGAGAGCTGATCGGCGTCGCGGATGACCGGGACGATCAGCCCATCCTCGACGGCGACCGCCACCCCGATGTTGATCCTGCGCTTGGCCAGCAGGCCCTGGTCGGTCCAGTGGGCATTGAACCTGGGGTTGCGCTTGAGGGCCTCCGCCGACGCCTTGACCACGAACGGGACATAGCTGAGCGAGACCCCCTCCTTCGCCTGATACGCCTTCTTCGCCCGCTCGCGCAGCGCGACCAGGTGCGACGCATCCACCTCCATATGCACGTAGGCGTGCGGCGCCTGGAGGGCACGAGTCATCTGCGCGGCGATTCCCTTGCGCATCTGGCTCATCGGCACCAGCACCTCGTCGGCGCCGGGCGGGAACGCGATAGCGGGACCGGTCGCGGGGGTCGAAGCGGGCGCCGGTCGCGCGGAGGTGGGGGCCGACGTTGCGGGAGACGCAGCCGCCGGGGCAGACGTTGCGGGAGACGCAGCCGCCGGCGACGCCGGGAGCTGGGTGCCGGTCCGCATCGCCTCGACGACCGCCAGCACGTCCTCGCGGGTGATCCGGCCTCCACCCCCGGTACCTGGGACCTGCGAGGCCTCGAGCCCGTGCTCGCGCAGCAGCCGCCGGACGGCCGGCGTCATCCGCGCATTCGGGTCGCCCATCGCGGGTGGTGCCGCGACGGCGGCGGGCGCGGAGGCTGCGGCGATCGGCAGCACTGAGGCTTCGACCGGCGGTGCAGCCGCCTGAGGAGCGGGCTCCGGTGCCTCCGGCACCGGGCGCTCATCCGATCCGGCCGGACCGTGCGCGACCTCGAACCCGGGCTCGCCGGGGTCGGGGGCTGCCGCCGGCGTCGAGGCTCCTGCCCCCGCGGTCGAGGCTCCTGCCCCAGCGGTCGATGCATCCGCTCCGTCGTCGGCCGTCTCGATCACCGCGATCTCGGCGTTGTTGGGGACCGTCGCGCCCTCCTCGGCCAGGATCTCCTTGAGCACGCCCGCGAACGGCGACGGGACCTCCGCGTTCACCTTGTCGGTGATCACCTCGACCAGCGGCTCGTACTTCTCGACGGTGTCGCCCGGCTGCTTGAGCCAGCGCCCGATCGTGCCTTCGGCCACGCTCTCACCGAGCTGGGGCATCGTCACCTTGGCCACTGGGTGTGTTCCTCCGATGGGGCACGTGGGGCGCCGGGTCGCTGCGCCTAGTGTTGCGCATCCGGCCCGTCCATGCCGCAACAACGGCGTCGCGCCTGGGCTCCGCGAACGGCCTCGCATCACCTGCGCGCATCACGGCCGCATCACCTGCGCGCACCACGGCGGCAGCACCCTGGGCAGCAGCACCCGGGCCACGCAACCTGCGGGCTGGATGCGCGCGAACGACCTCGGTCGCCGGTTTCTCCGTCACGCACGCCAGGAACGCGTACAAGACGCCCTGCGCGAGCCAGCGTCAGCCAGGTACGCGTCCGGCGCGCGAACGACCGTCCAGCACGGTCTTTCTCGAAGCTCGCACCCGGTGACCGGCGCCGGCGCTCTGGACACTACGCCCCCCGCGCGCAGGTGACAGGAACAGCAGCAGCGCGGCATCACTGATCGGCGCCCGAAGCCAGGACCGCGCCGCCGAACCCCGGATCGGGTACGAGCGAGCGAGCACGGTCGCGTGCGCGGCGACGCGTCGACGGGCCGTCGAATTCGTCAGGCAGGACCAGGAGCCGGGCACACGTGGTCGCCCTCAACCCGAACCGCTCACGCGCGATCGTTGGGCCGAGCCGCACCTTCACGTCGTGGCGACGCAGCGTCTCCTCGACCGAGTTGAGACTCGACTTCACCTCTGACACGAGCAGTGCCCGCATCCCGAGGTGCCACGCGAGCAGGTCAATGGATCCACGCTCTCCGTAGACCGAGAACGAGACCTCCGCGTGCACGACCCAGCCGGTTTCTTCGAGCCTGCGGGCGAGCTGCCCGACCAGCGCAGCGTGCCGATGATCCACGATCCGATCGAGCTCGCCGCCACGCCAGCGCGCATCGAGCGCGAGGCTCATCTCAAGCACCGCGAAGACCGCACGGATCGTTTGCAGCGGCATCCGATCGATCCGGCCACGCTCGATGCGGGACACCTGGTCCTGGCTGATCCCTGCCCTTGCGGCAACATCCCCCTGACGCCATCCGAGACGGTGCCGGACCGCTCGAACCCGGGTACCGAGGCGCACGTCGTCCACGACCACAGGATGCGTGACCATCCTTACCTGACAGGTATCGGCGGGCTGGCGCGGCACCGTTCGAGGCGCGAACCGCGGGCTGGATCAGCGCCGTGCCGCTCGATGGTGGCCGCGTCGCCGGAACCCGGACCCACGAGGCAACACCGAAGCGGGTGACGATGACGCTACGGCCCTGGCACGGGCGACCAACGCTTCGAGCTCGTCCAGCAGCCGCTCGTCAACGGGAGCGCGGCCAGCTGCTCCGTCGTGGGGCCGCCATCGCTTCTCCGCGGACCTGCCGTCAGGCCGCCGTCAGTAGGCCGCCAGCCTCCGGATCGCGTCCGCGATCTTGACCGGGTTGAGCATGAACCAGTCCTCGAGAGCGTGGTTGTAGGGCACGCCCGGCACGTCGGGACCCGCGATCCGCGACACGGGGCCGTCGAGGTAATCGAACGCCTCGTCGGCGACGATCGCCGCGATCTCGGCTCCGTAGCCGCCGAACCGGTTGTCCTCGTACGCGACCAGGCACTTGCCGGTCTTGCGCACCGACGACAGCACCGCGTCCCGATCGAGTGGCCGGAGGGTTCGCAGGTCGATCACCTCGACGTCGATCCCCTCGCCGGCGACCCGCTCTGCTGCCTCCAGCGCGTAGTGGACCATCAGGCCGTAGGCGATCAGGGTCACCTGCCGGCCGGGACGACGGACCACGGCCCGGCCCAGCGGTACCGTGTACTCCCCGTCCGGGACGTCGCCCCGGACGCTCCGGTACATCTTCTTGTGCTCGAAGAACAGAACCGGGTCATCGTCCCGGATCGCCGTCCGCAGCAGCCCCTTCGCGTCATGCGGCGTCGACGGGATGACCACCTTGAGGCCCGGCACGTGGGTGAAGAACGCCTCCACCGACTGGCTGTGGTAGAGCGCGCCGTGGACACCGCCGCCGTACGGTGCCCGGATCACCATCGGGCACCGTGAACCCGTTGTTGGACCGGTAGCGCATCCGTGCGGCCTCGGACACGATCTGGTTGAAGGCCGGGTGGATGAAGTCCGCGAACTGGATCTCGGCCACCGGCCGCAGGCCGTTGAGCGCGGCACCGATCGAGGCACCCACGATCATCGACTCGGTCAGCGGCGTGTCGATCACCCGGTCGTCGCCGAACTCGGTCCACAGGCCATCGGTGGCAAGGAACACGCCACCCTTCTTGCCCACGTCCTCGCCCAGCACCACGACCGACTCATCGCGCCGCATCTCCTCGGCCAGGGCCTCGCGGACGGCCTCGATGAAGGTCTTGACCGCCATCAGCCCGGGCTCCCGGCCGGCGCGGTCGAGCCACCGGCACCACCCGTGCCGCCCGCACCAGAACCCTGATGCCAGGGCGGCGCCGTCTCGCCCGGCCAGTGCTCGGCGTACACCCAGTCAATAGCCGTCGCCGGATCGGGATCGGGCTCGGCCTCCGCGAAGTCGGTGGCGTCGTCGACCTCGGCCTTGATCTCCGACGCCAGGGCCGCCTCGATCTCGTCGGTGAGCACACCGGCGTCCCGGAGCCGGGCCCGGAAGATGGGCAGGGGATCGAGCGTCCTGCCCTCCTCGAGATCCGACTCGGTGCGGTACTTCGTCTGCTGGTCGTCGGACGAATGGCCGGTGAGCCGGGTCACCTTGGCCTCGATCAGGGTGGGTCCGTCACCACGGCGCGCGCGCTCGACGGCGTCACGCCCGGCCACGTAGCACGCGAGCACGTCGGTGCCATCGACCACCACGCCGGGTATCCCGTACCCGCTCGCCCGGTCGGCCACGTCGCGGACCGCGAGCTCTCTCTCGGCCGGGACGCTGATCGCATACCCGTTGTTCTCGACGATGAACACGAACGGCAGCCGGTGGATGGCGGCGAAGTTGAGCGCCTCGTGGACGTCGCCCTGGTTCGAGCTCCCCTCGCCCATGATCGCGACCGCGACCTGGTCGAGATGCCGGATCTTGGCCGCCAGCGCGATCCCCACCGCGTGCAGGATCTGGGTCGCCACCGGTGACGACACCGACACCAGGTGATGGCGCACGTGGCCGTAGTGGCCGGGCATCTGGCGTCCACCGGACGAGGGGTCGATACCCTTCGCATATTGGGCGAGCATCAGGTCCCGGGCGGTCATCCCGAACGTGAGGCAGGTCGCGATCGAGCGGTAGAACGGCGCGATCCAGTCGTGCTCCCGGCGGAGCGGCCAGGCAAGGCCCACCTGGGCGCCCTCGTGGCCCTGGCCGCTGATCACGAACGGGATCCGGCCCGCGCGGTTGAGGATCCACATCCGCTCGTCGACCGCGCGGGCAAGCGCGACCGTCCGGTACATCGCGAGCAGGTCGGCATCGGTCAGGCCGACCGAGGCGGCGAGGGGGCTCGTCGCGGCATCGCCGTGGCCGGTGACGGTCATCGCGTCCTCCTGTTGGCCGGTGCTGCGCCGGTCCGGCCGGGCCGGTCACGCCTGGCCGTCTGGAAGTGGCCGGCTAGAAGTTGATCGACCGCCCGTCGATCGCCATCGCGGTCTCGCCCATGATCTCCGAAAGCGTCGGGTGCGCGTGGGTGGCCGCGCCGATCTCCCAGGGCGTGGCCTCCAGGGTGAGCGCGACCGAGGCCTCGGCGATGAGGTCCGTCGCGTGCGGGCCGATGAGATGCACGCCCAGCGTCTCGTCGGTGTCGCGATTGGCGATGATCTTGCCGAACCCCTCGTACTCGCCGCCGATGATCGCCTTGCCGATCGCCTGGAACGGGATCTTGGCGGTCTTGATGGGCAGGCCGCGCTCCTCGCACTGCTGCTCGGTCAGCCCGACCGACGCGATCTCCGGCCGGCAGTAGGTCGCCCGCGGCTGCTTCACGTAGTCCATCGGATGGACGTCGGTCTCGCCCGCGATCGTGTGAGCCGCGATGATGCCCTCGTGGGCCGCCGTGTGGGCGAGCATCAGGCCGCCCACGATGTCGCCGATCGCGTACAGGTGCGGCTCGGCGGTGCGCATGTGGCCGTCGACCTTCACGATCCCCCGGTCGACCTGCGCCATCGTCGTATCCAGCCCGACGTCCTCGACGTTGGTGGCGCGGCCGGTGGCGACGAGGAGCATGTCCGCCCCGAGCTCGGCCGCCTCCTTGCCCTCCGGACCCACGGTGATCCGGACGCCATCCTTGCCGGCGACGACCGACTTCGGGTCGAAGCGGGCGTTCGTCATCACCTTGATCCCGCGCCGCGTGAACGTGCGCTCGAGCTCCTTGCTCACGTCGCGGTCCTCGAGCGGCACCACCGCGGGCAGGTACTCGAGGAGCGTCACGGTGGCGCCCAGGTCGTGGTACATCGAGGCGAACTCGACCCCGACCGCCCCGGCGCCGATCACGATCACGCTGGCCGGCAGGGTGTCCGCGCGCAGCACGTCGTCCGAGGTCACGATCCGGGTCCCGTCCGGATCCAGCCCGGGCAGGCTCTTCACCCGGGAGCCGGTGGCCAGGATGACGTCGGTCGCGTTGAGGACGCGCTCGCCACCTGCGCCCGGCGTGCCATCGTCACCCGCCATCTGCACGCGTACCTTGGTCGCGCCCTCGAGCCGGCCGCGACCCTGGACCCAGGTCACGCCGTACTTCTTGACCAGGGTCTGGACGCCCTTCCACATCCGGTTGACGACCTGGTCGCGGCGCCTGGCCATCTGCGCGTAGTCGATGCTCGTCTCCCCGCCCAGCACGAGGCCGAAGTCGACCGCGTGGCGCAGCCGCTCGTTGAACGCGGCCAATTCGAGCAGCACCTTGGTCGGGATGCAGCCGCGGTGGAGGCAGGTACCACCGAGCTTGTCCTCGTCGACCAGGGCCACCTTCAGGCCCAGCTGCGAGGCGCGGAACGCCGCGGCATAGCCGCCGGTGCCCGCGCCGAGGACGACGAGGTCGAAATCGTTTGAGGAGCCGACGGCCATCGGTCAGGGAATCTCCGCTGGGGTCACGCGTCGGGCGGCAGGCTGTCGCGGGCGGGCGTGGAGGGAACGGGACATCGCGGTCGATCGTACTACGGGTCCCCTGGAGCGGGACCGGCGTCGCCAGCTGCAGGCTCGGGTCCTGGGGACCCTGATGCAGATCGACTTCGCGACGACGACGGCCGCGTGGCGATCGAACGGGTCGGGGGGGGCGTGGCCTGCCGCTCGCCGCAAGCACCGATCCGAGCCCGGAACCCCAACCCCCCGATCCCTTGCTCGGCCCGGCGCGTTCCCCCCGTGAGGGTGGCGGCGAGGCCGCTGCAGCAACGTTGCCTGGTGGGCGCCCTCGCCACCAGCAGGGGATGATCCCTCGTTAACGCAAGGACCGGGCCGCGGAAACCCGCGACCCGGTCCGAGGGTCTCTCCTCAGCCGCCGCGAACCGTGCGGAAGCAATCCGAGCAGTACACGGGCTTGCCGTTGGTTGGCCGGAACGGGACGCGAGCCTCCTTGCCGCAGCTGGAGCAGGTCGCGCTGAACATCTCGCGCGGCCCGCCGCCTCGGCTGCCGAAGCCACCGCCACCGCCACCGCCGTATCCGCCGGCGGAATAGCCGCCGCCTCCGCCGTACCCGGAGTCGTAGCCGCCCGCGTACGAGCCGCCACCGTATCCGCTGTCACCACCCGAGCGCGCGGCCTTGCGGCTTGCGCGGCACGAGGGGCACCGGCGAGGCTCCGAAATCCCTTCTCGGCGTAGAAGTCCTGCTCGCGCTCCGTGAAGGCGAACTCCATCGAGCAATCCGAACAGGTCAGGGTCTTGTCGGCCACGTGCCGATCTCCTCCAGTTCTCGCCGCCTCTTGCCCGGGTCCTCGAGTTGTGCCGGAGGAGACCAAGTTTCGCGCGTGCGATCAGGTGTGAGCGTGCATGGCGATCCATGCACGCGCGGAGTGTAAGGGCAAACCGCAACCGTGGCGATACCTTTTGTCCCCCTTTTTCGCCAGGATCATCAGGGCAGAGGATCAGACGTGCTCGTGGAGCCTGCGTTCAGGCTTGCGCGTCGAGGCTTGGGAGCGCCCCGGTTGCGGGTGAACGGCGGAGGCGCCGATGGGCCTGGCACGTGAGCATTGCCGCAGCTTGCGGTTCCGGCAACGCGCCGATCATAGGACCCTCAGGGACGTGGGCTGCGCAGGATCCGCCACAGGACGAAGCTCGTGCCGACCACGAGGACGGCGATGAGCAGTGGTGTGCGGAACACGACCTCCTGACCCTGCGAGGGCAGGACGGCCGTCAGGGCAGCGGCGGCCAGCACGACGATCACGACGATGGCGGCCACGATGAGGACCTCGCGGACGCCGGGCTGTCGCGGATCAGGCACGGTTCGGCTCGTCGGCCATCGGGTGTCGCCTCAGCCACGGGGCGTCTCGTCGCCGAAGGCGCTTCTCGTCACCCAATCCGATCACCCGCGATCCGCTTCGGGTGGGATCCCGATCGGGGCAACCAGGACACGGCCCGCAAACGCACGACCGCGCCTCGTCCGCAGGCCGCTCTTCGGGCGGTGAAAGGTGACGGTCAGGTCGGCCCGGACCGCCGGATCGGATGGGTCGCCCGACGTCAGGTCCACGGCCGTGGGCGTGTCAACCGCCAGCACGGGAACCCCCGCCTCGCGGGCGCGGCGCACGACCTCGACCGCGGTCCGGATCGGCTCCCGCAGCTGGCCATGCACCCCCGTTCCGAGCAGCGCATCGACGATCACGCCGGCCCGCTCGATGCCCTGACCCAGGATCGCCAGGTCGCGCGCCACGGGGGCATGGATCCGGGTCACCAGGGCCAGACCACCCAGGCGGTCCCAGTTGCGCGCGGCATCGGCCGTGCGCGGTCGTGGCTCGGCGGCCACCAGAACGGCGATCACGGCCATGCGCCAGCCGGCCAGACGCCTCGCCGCCACGAACCCGTCGCCACCGTTGTTGCCGGGCCCCGCGAGCACCAGCACGGGCCGTTCCTCGCGCCCATTGCGAACGGCCAGGGCGCGGGCTGCGGCGGCGACGGCGGTCCCCGCATGCTCCATCAGCCGCTCCCCGGGGATGCCCTGCGCCTGGGCCTTGCGGTCCGTGCCGGTCATCGCCTCGGCGGAGATCGCGGTGCGCGAGGCGGCGTCGGCCCAGCGTTGGGCCAGCTCGTCGAGCGACAGCGCGGCGAGGTCCGGATCGTCCGCGGGCAGCGGGGCCGTGTCGGTGGGCATCGGCTACAGGGTACCGGGGGTCGCGCGGGCCCAGCACGCGATCCAGCGGCGGATCGTCCGGGTGGCGGGCCGTCTACGGCGCTCGGCGGCCGCGAGCGGCCTGAGCTCAGCGGACGGTGACGGCCACCCGCTGCACGTGGTTGACGCCCATCCCCTGGTGGTTCCAGGGCGCCTCGAGCGGCTGCACCCGACCCACGGCATCGGTCGCGCGGCAGGCCAGCTCATGCTCGCCCGCCGTCGCCTGCCACTCGAACCGCCAGCCCCGCCAGGCGAAGTCGCCGCGCGCCGGCCCGAGCTCGGCGTCCGACCAGGCACCATCGACCCCGACCTCGACCCTGGTGACCGGCGCTTCGCCGGACCATGCCCGCCCCGACAGCCGGACCGCGGCCGGCATCGAGGTAGCGGTGCCGGGTAAGGAAGTCGGGGATGCCGGGCGGGATCATCAGCGCCCGCACGCGCTGGCGAGTGACCGGCTCGCCGGGGTCGTCCGCGTCCTGCTGGTAGCGGTACGCGTCGGCCTGCTGGTAGCCACGGAACGGCTCCCGCGACACCGAGATCCGCGTCAGCCACTTGACGCTGGTCATCCCGTACCAGCCGGGCACCAGCAGCCGGACCGGGAAGCCGTGCTGGGGCTCGAGCGGGCGGCCGTTCATCTCGTACGCGAGCATGACCTCGGGCCGGCGAACCTCCTCGATCGTGAGCGACCGGCCGTATGCCTGCTCCAGCTCGCCCTGGATGCCGCGGTCGGCTCCCTCGAACACCACCTCGACGGCGCCCTGGGCGAGACCCGCCTCCTCGAGGATCGGCCACAGAGGCGTGCCGGTCCACTCGGCAGTGCCGATTGCCTCGGTCAGCCAGGGCACGCTGATCGGACGGGGGCTCAGTCGCGCCCGCCCGTTGCCCGGCGCACTCCATGGTCACCGGGATCGTCTGTCGCGGCCGGGCCCGCAGCTCATCCATCGAGAGCAGCAGGCGGCGCCCGACGGCGCCCTCGACGGCCACTCGCCAGCCGGCATCGTCCGCGACCGGGATGTCCCAGTGGATCACGAGGTAGTGGAGCCCCACCGGCGTGGTGTCATGCGCCATGGCCTCGAGCGGCATCCCGCGGTTGCGGAAGGCGAGCTCGAGCTCGTCGAACGTGAGCGGGCCGTCGGTGGGTCCGCTCGGCGGTGTCGTCGCCTCCCCGGGAGGGGTGGGCCTGGTCGAGATCTGCGTCATGGCGCGATGGTGGCGCATCGTGCCCGCCGTGTCGACCAGGGACGTGCCGCGCACGAGCCGCATCCGGGAGTCACAGCTGCGACGGCAAGCCACGCCCCCAGGGGCGGCATCTTCGCGACCGCGGATCCTTGTCCGGGCGAGGTCTGCGAGGCGCGAGGCTAACCGGCGGGCAAGCGCCCTCGATACCCTCCGGCGTCTCGCGAACCTCGAGCAGGCCGTCGGCCGCAAGCGCGATCGCCGCCTCGCGGACGGACCGCGCGTCGTGCGTCCCGATCGGTTCGGCGTACCCAACCCACGAGCCATCCTCGGTGATGTCGCGGGCACGAGCGAGGATGCGGCCGCGCAGCCAGCGGTTGGTCGACGGAAACGGTGGCTCCGGGCGTCTCACCACATTTCGAGGAGCGCGGGCACGCGTGGAACGAGAGCGTTCAGCCGCATATCGACACCACGGCCTGGCCGGGCAATCGCCACAGCGCGGGTTCACCGGCCGGCACGGCCCGGCCCCGAGGTCCATCAGCGCGTGGGTCCAGTCCCCCGCCCTGGCCTCCGGCACGACCGCATCGGCGAGCGCCTGCATCTCGGACGGGGCGAGCGCGCCGCCGTCGCCGGCTGCCACCCGACCCAGGACGCGGCGCACGTTGGTGTCGACCGCACCCACGGCCCGCCCGAACGCGATCGCGGCGACCGCCCTGGCCGTGTACGTCCCGACTCCAGGCAGCGAGAGCAACCCGTGGACCGTGTCCGGCACCCGGCCGTCATGCCGTTCGACGATCACCCGCGCCGCTCGGTGGAGGCTGATCGCCCGGCGGTTGTAGCCGAGGCCGGCCCAGGCGCGGAGGACGTCGGCAACAGGAGCCGCTGCCAGAGCCTCGACGGTCGGGAACCGGGCCATCCAGGCGGTCCAGGCCTCGGCCGCTCTGGCTGCCTGCGTCTGCTGCGCCATCAGCTCCGAGACGAGGACCGCGTACGGATCCCGCGTGGCCCGGAACGCGAGCCGGCGGCCGGACCCGTCGTACCAGGCCAGGATCGCGTCGCGCAGCAGAGGCGGGACGGCGTCGCGCAGGGCGGGCGGGACGGCGTCGGAGGCGTCAGGCTCGGCGGTCATCTCCGTACGATACGGGCGGAGAGAGCGAGGAGGCGGTCGATGACGATGCGGTTCGGAGCGACGTTCTGGGTGCAGCGGACGAGCTGGCCCGAGCTGCGTGAGGGCGTCCTGCGGGCCGAGGCGGCAGGCTTCGACGACCTGTGGATCGACGACCACCTCCTCTCGGACGAGGGTGACTGGCGCGATCCGAAGCTCGAGGGCTGGTCGACGCTGACGGCGATCGCCGCGGTCACGTCCCGACCGCGCCTTGGCCTGATGGTCGCCGCCAACACCATCCGCAACCCCGGGCTGACCGCGCAAGCTCGCGACCACGCTCGATCACGTCTCGGGCGGTCGCGCGATCCTGGGCATCGGCGGTGGCTGGTTCGAGCGCGAGCACGAGGCGTTCGGGTTCGACTTCGGCGCCGGGTTCGGTGAGCGTCTCGACCGCCTGGGGGAGGCGGTCCCGCTCATCAGGCGCCTGCTCGACGGCGACACGGTCACCCACGACGGCCGCTTCTACCGCTTCCGCGACGCTGTGTGCGCCCCGCGACCGATCCAGCAACACCTCCCGATCCTGATCGGCGGCTCGGGCCCGAAGAAGACGTTGCCGCTGGTCGCGCGGTACGCGGACCTGTGGAACATGTACGGCACGCCCGAGCAGGTGGCGGCCGCCGATCATGTCCTTCGGACAGCCTGCGATGCGGTGGGGCGGGATCCATCGACGATCGAGCGCACGGTGAACCTCAACACGGTGATCCGGTCCGACCGGGCGTCGGCCGAGCGCGCGTGGGCCGGCTGGCGCGACTCGCACCTGCCACAGGAGGATGAGCGGGACCTCGAGGCTGGTGGCTCGCTCGACGACGTGGCCGCGACGCTCGCCGCCTATCGGGACGTCGGCTTCCGCGCACCCGGTGCTCATCTTCCGGACCCCGTTCGATTTCGAGACGATGGATCGCCTGTCCGAGCTGCGGTCCGCACTCGAGGCGTGAGCGCCGTTTGACGTCGCGATAGGCGTCACAGGCATGTCGCCGCCGCACGAGCGCGTCCGGAACCGGGCGGAACGGGCGTTGGGTCAGGCGACGGCGGCGGGCTCCGCGGATGGGCCGACCAGCGCACTCGATCCCAGCCGATCTCGAACCTGCGCGGCGGCCGCGAGCCCCTGGGTGATGCAGTCGGGCAGGCCGACGCCACGGTACGAGGCGCCGGTGGTGACGACGGCCGGCCAGGCGGCGACCGCGGACTCGACGGCGGCGACCCGATCGAGGTGGCCGACCGTGTAGCGCGGCATCGCGCCCTGGTGCCGCGCGACCCGGACCAGCATGGGTTCGCCGGCGATCGCGAGGGTGCGCTGCGCGTCGGATCGGGCGGCGACGACGAGGTTCTCGTCGGACAGGGAGGTCCAGGCGCCCTCGTCGCGGACGAACATCCTGAGCAGGAGCGTGTCATCGGGCGCGCGGGCGGGCCACTTCTCCGAAGACCAGGTGCAGGCGGCGATCGCGCCACCCTCCGAGGGCGGGACGAGGTACCCGTGCCCGACGAGCTCGCGGTCGACGTCCCGGCGCTGGTAGGCAAGCGTGACCAGGATGCTCGTGCCGTGGGGAATGGCCCCCAGGGCCCGCGACGCGGCGGGCAGCTCGCCTTCGAGCAGCGTCGCGGCCGATGGCGCCGGGACCGCGAGGATGACCGCGTCGAACCGGCCGCTGGTGCCGTCCCCAAACCGTGCCTGGACACCGGATCCGGCCCGGGACAGCGACCGCACGCCGAGCCCGGTCCGCACCTCGACCCCCGCACCGGCCAGCGACTCAGCCAGCGCGTCGGTCAGCCCGTCCATGCCGCCGCGCAGCGAGACGAACACGCCCAGGGGCTTGCGCACGGGCTGCTCCGGCGTACCGGGTGCCGGCGGCGATGCCGCGGCTGAAGCCGCCCGGGCCTGGATCGCCCGTCGCATCGCGCGCCCGTCCGCGAGGCCCGCGAACAGCAGGCTGCGGTGGTCGCGCTCGGCGGTCCGCAGCTGGGGCACGACCGCATCGAGCGACAGTTCGTCGATCGGCGTGCCGTAGACGCCGCCGACCAGCGGTCCCGCAAGCCGGTCGACCAGCGCATCGCCGAGCCGTCGCCGGAGGAACGTCCCCACCGCCACGTCGTCGGACCCCAGCAGCCGGGGCCAGACGACGTCCCTGGCCATCCGCAGCTTCTCGGGCCACGAGAATAGCGGGGTCCGGGCAAACGGCATCGCCTTCGTCGGCAGCACCAGGCCCAGGCCCTCGGGCATCGGGATCAGCTCGCCCCGGTGGCGGATGTACACCTTGCGGGGATCCTGCGTACCGACCAGGTCGTCGCCCAGGCCCAGCTCACGGGCGAGGTTCACCGCGGCGGGTCGAGTGGCCAGGAACGAGTCCGGGCCGCGCTCGATGACCAGGCCGTCGACGCGCTCGGTCGACACCTTGCCACCGAGCCGGTCACCGGCCTCGACGACCATGACCGGGACCCCGTCCCGTGCCAGGGCGCGCGATGCCGCAAGCCCCGCGATGCCGCCGCCGACGACGAGGACGCCCACCGCGTGACCTCAGGCCGGGGTGGACGCGCCGGATCCGGCAGCGCTCGCCACGACCGGCATCCCGTACGCCGGCACGTTGCCGGTCGGGATGTACGGGCACAGCGGATCGGACTCCAGCGGATCGCCCGTCCAGACGTACGCCCGTGCCCGCGAGCCACCGCACACCCGAGCGAACTCGCACCGGCCGCAGCGGCCCTTGAAGCCCTCGGGGTTGCGAAGCCCGCGCATCACCTCGTGGTCGCGGTACAGGTCGACGATGCTCTCGGTCCGGACGTTGCCCAGCGGGATCGGCAGGAAGCCCGACGGATGGACGGTCCCCTCGTGGCTCACGAACACGATCCCATTGCCGTCGCGGATCCCGAACCCACGCCCGACCGGCGTCGCGGCGATGGCATCGGCGTCCATCCCGGCCGCCTCCATCTCGCGGATCGCGAGCCGCCGGTAGTGGGTGGCCTCGGTCGTCTTGACCTGGAACGGCGCCGTCTTGGACAGGCCGAGCAACCACTGGTTGAGCTTCTCGGACTCGACCGCGCTGATCTCGCGCAGGTCCGTGCCGCGGCCCACCGAGATCAGCATGAACAGCGCCCAGCGCAGGATGTCCATGCCCTTGAGCAGCTCGTACACGGCCGGCAGGTCGGCGAGGGTCTCGTCGGTGACCAGCGTGTTGACCTGGATGGGGAGCCCGGCGGCCCGGGCCCAGCGGGCCGCCTGGAGCGTCGTCTCGAACGTGCCCGGCACACCTCGGAAGCCGTCGTGGCGCTCCGCGTTCGAGCCGTCGAGACTCAATGAGATGTTCTGGATGCCCGCCTCACGCAGCGAGAACAGGGCGTCCTGGGTCAGCAGGCTGGTGGCGGCAGGCGCCAGCGAGCAGCCGATGCCGCGCTCGGTCGCGCCGCGGACGAGATCGTGGAGGTCGGGCCGGTTGAGCGGGTCGCCGCCCGTGAACACGACGTGGGGGTACGGCCGTCCGAACCGGGTGATCTCGTCGAGCAGCCGGTAGCCCTCGTCGGTGGTCAGCTCGAGCGGGTTGCGCTCGGAGATCGCGGATGCCCGGCAGTGGCGGCAGGCGAGCCCGCAGGCGAGGGTCGTCTCCCAGTACACGAGCATCGGGGCGCGCCCATAGACGTAGCCCTCCGCGCGCACGGCACCCACGCCGGTGATGCCGCCCGGGTGCCCCCCGGGGCGGCCCCCCGGGATGGCCGGAGCCGGGGTGGCCGGGGGCGTTGCCGGTGATCGTGGTCATGTTCAGCCTCCTGCGGGTGCTGGGGCGGCCGCAGCGGGCGAGAGGGCCGCCTGCGCGACGTCCGCCAGCCCCGCGATGAACACGGGATCGGTGTTCATCGACCGGGCGCGCTCGAGACGGATCCCCACCTCCCGAGCGACGCCCTGCGCCTCGATATCGATGTCGTACAGAACCTCGAGATGATCGGCGACGAAGCCGACCGGCCGGATCACCAGCTCGGTCACGCCATCGGCGGCCAGACGCCGGATCTCGTCGAGGATGTCGGGTCCCAGCCATGGCTCGCCGGTCCGGCCGGCGCTCTGGAACGCGAACTCGTAGCGGTCCAGGCCCACGGCCTCGGCGACCAGCCGGGCGGTCGCCGCCAGCTCGTCGGGGTAGGGATCGCCCTGCGCGAGAACACGGGCCGGCAGGCTGTGGGCGGTGAACATCACCCGCACCGGGGCGGGATCGGGGAACTGCGCGACGGCTTCCCTGGTCGTCGTCGCGAGCGCCTCGATGAACCGGGGCTGGTCGTGCCAGGAGACCACGTGCTCCGCGGTGGGCGCCTCGTCCCCAAGCGTTGTCAGCGCCTCATCCACCGCGCGTCGGTAGCCGGCGGCATTGGACGACGCCTGCGGCGCCAGCGCGATCGCCGCGAACCGTCCCACGCCGTCGGCGGCCATGCCCCGCACGATGTCGCCGATCCTGGGCTCGATGTGCCGCATCCCGGCGTACACGGGCAGCGGCGCCCCGCGGGACGCGAGCTCGGCCGCGACGGCCGCCCGCTGCGCCTCGACGATCTGCGACAGCGGCGAGCCGCCGCCGATCGCCCGGTAGCGACCGATCAGCTCCTCGAGCAGCTCCGGGGTCGGCGGGTGACCGCGGCGGATGTCGGTGTAGTAGGCCTCGACCTGGTCGAGCCGGTCGGGGCTGCCGTAGGCCATCAGCAGGACGGCATCGCGGGTCATCGGGAAGCTCCCTGTTCGTGGACGAGATCGACGAGACGGGCGAGGTGCTCGGGGTTGGTTGCGGGCAGCACCCCGTGCCCGAGGTTGAACACGTGGCCGGGACGGCCGTGGTTCTGGCCGATGATCCAGCGGGTCGCCTCCTCGACCCCCTCCCAGGGTCCGAGCAGGAGGGCGGGATCGAGGTTGCCCTGGACGGCCCGCTCGCCGACGATCCGGCGCCCGTCGGCGAGCGAGATGCGCCAGTCGAGCCCGATCACGTCCCCGCCGGCCGATGCCTGGATGCCCAGGATCCCGGCCGTGCCGACCCCGAAGTGGATGGTTGGCACGTCGAGCCTCGAGACGCCATGGAACAGGCGGCGCATCCACGGCAGCATCCGTCGCCCGTAGTCGAGCGGGCTCAGGACACCCACCCACGAGTCGAACAGCTGGAGGGCCTGGGCACCGGCGTCGACCTGGGCCGTGAGATAGCGGATGGTGCTCTCGGTGAGCACATGGAGCAGGGCCGCCCATGCCTCGGGCTGCGCGTGCATGAACCGCTTGGTCTGGGCGAAGTCGCGCGACGGTCCGCCCTCCACGAGGTAGCAGGCGAGGGTGAACGGGGCGCCCGCGAAGCCGATCAGCGGGACGGGAGATTCGGCACGGATCAGCCGGATGGCGTCCATGATCGGGGCGGCGGCATACTCGGGCTCCGCCGCGCGAAGCGCCGCGACGTCGGCCATCGAGCGCACCGGATGCTCCATCACGGGTCCGACGCCCTCGCGGATGTCGAACGCGACTCCCAGCGCGGCCAGCGGGGTCGTGATGTCGGCGAACAGGATCGCTGCATCGACGCCCAGCCGGCGCACGGGCTGCAGCGTCACCTCGGCGCACAGCGCGGGGTCGCGGGTGATCTCCAGCAGTGTCGCGCGCTGGCGGATCGCCCGGTACTCGGGCAGGGCTCGGCCGGCCTGGCGCATGAACCACACCGGGGTGGTGTCGACCGGCAGGCTGCGGGCGGCGCGCAGGAACCGAGCCCCGGGCTCGGCGGTGGTCGGACCCTTGTCCGCGGAAGCGGTGACCGTCGCCGTGGGGGTGCTCATGCCGCCATCGCCGTTCGGACCGCGGTCAGCGTGTCCGCAACCTCGGTCGCACCGTGAGCCGCCGAGATGAACCAGGCCTCGAACTGGGATGGCGCGAGCAGCACGCCCGCGTCCAGCATCGCGCCGAAGAACTGCGCGTACGCGTCGCGATCGGCCGTGAGCGCCTCGGCCGCGTCGCGCGGCTCGCCCGACCGGAAGAACACGGTGAGCAGCGACCCCACCCGGGTGATCGCAACCTCGCGACCCGCCTCGGCAGCCGCGGCCCGCAGCCCGGTCTCCAGGCCGGACGCCGTCCGCTCCAGGCCCTCGTAGGTGTCGGGTGTCAGCAGGTCGAGGGTCGCCACGCCCGCGGCCATCACCAGCGGGTGACCGGACAGCGTGCCGGCCTGGTAGACGCCGCCCTCGGGAGCGATCCGGGCCATCAGGTCGGCGCGTCCGCCGTAGGCGCCGATGGGCATCCCGCCGCCGATGATCTTGCCCAGGGTGGTGAGGTCGGGCGCGATGCCGAAGCGCTCCTGCGCTCCCCCGCGGGCCACCCGGAACCCCGTGATGACCTCGTCGAAGATGAGCAGCGCGCCGTTGGCGGTCGTCTGCTCCCGCAGCGCCTCGAGGAAGCCCGGCGCCGGCGGGATCACGCCCACGTTGGCGGCCACGGGCTCAACGATGATCGCGGCGATCCGGTCGGGATGCGCGGCGAACGCTGCCGCCACCGCGTCGGCGTCGTTGTACGGGAGGACGACAGTGTCGCCGGCCGTGGCTGCGGTGACCCCTGCCGAGCCCGGCATCGACAGCGTTGCGAGCCCGGAGCCCGCCTCGACCAGCAGGCTGTCGCCGTGGCCGTGGTAGCCGCCTGCGAACTTGACGATCAGGTCCCGGCCGGTGGCGCCGCGGGCGAGGCGGATGGCACTCATCACGGCCTCGGTCCCGGACGACACGAAGCGCATCCGCTCCATCGAGGGCATCGCCGCCCGGATCCGCTCGCCGAGATCGATCTCGAGGGGACCGGTCGCTCCGAGCGCGAACCCGTTGAGGGCGGCAGCGCGCACGGCTTCGACCACCTCCGGCCGGCCGTGTCCCAGGATCGCCGGACCCCAGCTGCCGATGTAGTCGAGATACCAGCGGCCGTCGACGTCGCGGACCCGCGGCCCCATGCCGCGGTCGAGGATCAGCGGCGGCCGGCCGACCGAGCGGAAGGCGCGGACCGGGCTGTTGACGCCACCCGGGAACAGCGACGCGGCTCGCTCCCGGAGATCCGCCTGCAGGGTGCTCGTTGCGGGACTGGTCATCTCAGGCCTCCCGGGCCCAGGTCGCGAGATCGGCCGCGGCATACGTGATCACGAACCCGGCGCCTGCCCGCAGGATCGAGGTGACGCTCTCGGTCAGGACGCGCCGGCGGTCCAGCCAGCCGCGCTCGGCGGCAGCCTCGAGCGCGGCGAACTCCCCGCTGACCTGGTAGGCACCGATCGGGACGTCGAACCGGGCCCGGGCCGCGGCCAGGATGTCGAGCGACGGCATCGCCGGCTTGACCAGCAGCATGTCGGCGCCCTCGTCGAGGTCGACCTGCATCTCGCGCATCGACTCGCGCGCGTTGGCCGGGTCCATCTGGTAGCCGCGCCGGTCGCCGAAGGCGGGCGCGGATCCGGCGGCGTCGCGGAACGGGCCGTAGAAGGCGGAAGCGGTCTTGGCGGCGTAGGCGAGGATCGCGGTGTCGTGCGCCCCGGCGGCATCGAGCCCGGCCCGGATCGCAGCCACCTGGCCGTCCTGCATCCCGCTGGGGGCGACGATGTCGGCGCCCGCCTCCGCCTGTGAGGCCGCCGTGCGCGCGTACAGCTCGATGGTCGCGTCGTTGTCGACCCGGCCGTCGGCCATCAGCGGGCCGCAGTGGCCGTGGTCGGTGTACTCGCACAGGCACGTGTCTGCGATGAGCACGAGATCGAGGTCCGCATCGCGCAGCCGGCGCAGCGTCTCCTGGACGATGCCGTCGGCGATCCAGCCACCGGTGCCGACCGCGTCCTTCTCGGCCGGCAGGCCGAACAGGATCAACCCGCCGACACCGAGCGCCGCCAGCTTCCGCGCGTCCTGAACCGCCTCGTCGGGCGTCACCCGATCAACGCCCGGCATCGAGCCGACGGGCTCGCGACCCTCGCGGCCCGGATACACGAACAGGGGCGCGACGAGCTGACGCGGATGGATCCTCGTCTCGCGGACGAAGGCCCGCAGGGCCTCGGTTCGCCGGGTGCGCCGCAGCCGGTGAGCGGGCGGCGGAAGGTTCGGCTCGAGCTCGAGGGCGCGAGGCTGGTCGGTGACGAGGCTCATCGGGATCCTCCGGGTGACGCCGGCACGGCGCTCGCCGGCGATTCGGGTTGCGGGGAGACGCCGGGCAGGCCCAGCGCGGCGGCAGTGAACGCGGCGATGGCGGGAGCCTGCGGCCCTGATGCGATGAGCACGGTGGCGAAGCCCAGCGAGGACGCGACGCCGGCGGTCGGCTCCCCGATCGCGATGACCGGGGTGGCCAGCAGGGCATCCCGGGTCGCATCGTCGGCGGCAAGCGCGATCAGCCCGCGGGCGGTCGAGCCGCTGGTCAGCACGACGGCATCGAGCGGGCCGTCGTCGAGGGCGGTGGCGAACAGGGCGCGGGAGCTCTCCGGCCCCTCACGGGTCTGGTACGCGACGACCTCGGTCACGGTCCCTCCGCGGGCCCGCAGCACAACGGGCAGCCCCGCGTCCGCGATATCGGCCCGAGGCAGCAGGATCCGGGCACCCGCCTCGATCGGCAGCTCGCGACCCAGGCTCGCCCCGGACGCCCCGGACGGCTGGAACGTGTCCGCGACCCCAGCGTCGGCGAGCGCTTCCGCGGTCGAGGCCCCAACGGCGGCCCAGCGCCTGTCGGCGGGGTCGATGCCCGTGCGACGCACGGACGCGATCGCGGCATCGGCCGCGGTGACGCTGGTGACGACGATCCAGTCACGGGGCCCGGTCGCACCGAAGGCGGCATCGATGGGCTCGGGCGCAGCCGGAACGGTCTCGATCGCCGGGACGTGGACGGTGGCAACGCCCTCCACGTGCAGGGCATCGATGAGCGCCCCGGCGCGGCCGGCCGGCCGCGCGACGAGCACGCGCGGACGCTGTCGAAGATCGACGATCCGCGTCGCCAGGCGCTCCGCGAGCGCCCGGTGCTCCCCCGCGGCGACTGCACCGCGGACCCACGCCACCGATGACGGAGCCAGGGCAGCTCCGGGACCGTGCGCCCATGCGCGCTCGGCCCCCGCGACCAGCTCCAGCCGTCCCTCGATCACCTCGCCCACGGCGCCGATCGGCGAGCGGCAGCCACCACCAGCGGCACTGAGCAGCGTCCGCTCGGCCTCGACCGCTGTCCGGGTGGCGGCATCGTCGAGCCGCCCGACGGCCTCGATCGCCTCCTCGTCGCCCGCGCGAACCTGGAGCGCGAGCGAGCCCTGGCCTGGAGCGGACGGCACGATCGACGAGGGCAGGACCTCGTCGATCCGATCGGCATGGCCGAGCCGGGTGAGACCGGCGACGGCGAGCACGAGCGCATCGCTGTCGCCGCGGTCGAGCTTGGCGAGGCGGGTATCGACGTTGCCGTGGAGCGGATGCATCACGAGGTCGGGGCGCACCGCGCGCAGGAACGCGGTCCGGCGCGGGCTGTCGGTTCCCACCCGGGCGCCACTCGGCAGCGTCGCCAGCGTCGTGCCCCGCACCCGGCACACGAGCGCGTCGCGCGGGTCCTCGCGCCCCGGATACGCGGCGATCACGAGCCCCGGATGCTCGTCGGTGGGCACGTCCTTGGCTGAATGAACCGCAAGGTCGACCGTCCCGTCGAGCAGCGCGGCCACGATCCGGCCCACGAACGCGCCTTCGCCCCAGGCGGTGTCGACCGGCCGGTCGTCACCCTCGGTCCGGATGATCGTGAGCTCGGTCGGCACGTCGTGCTCGGCGAGGTGCTGCGCCACCCAGCGTGCCTGGACCAGGGCCAGGGCGCTGCCCCGGGTGCCGATCCGCAGCACCCGTCGTGCGGGGCGGCCGGCGTCGGGACGCGAGGTCACTGGACGGCCCACAACCTACAGCGAGAACAGCGCGCGGGTGGCCCGCTCGAGATCGCCGCTGGCGTCCTCGCGAAGCGTCACGAGGGGACCATGCAGCAGCCCGGCCACCAGCCGATGGCTCATCTGGACGACCAGCTCCCGCTCGCGGTCCTCGAGCTCGACCCGCCGGAACAGCCGCTCGAGTTCCTCGGCCCGGCGCTGCTCCGCCAGCTCGCTCAACGCCTGGATCGCGGGCACCGTGGACCGGGTTCGAACCCAGCCGGTGAAGCTCGCCTCGGCGTCGTCGAGGAGCCGCTCGTAGCGGCGAATCAACCGGGACTGGAGCGCATCCTGTGGGCTGCGCGCCAGGTCGTCGATCGAGGTGTAGCGCGATCCCAGCCGTTCTCGAAGCTCGGGGGCGACCGCCGGCGGCGAGGACAGATCGATGACCGGCACGTCGGCTGCGAGTAGATCCGCACGCGCGCCCGGCGAGAGCGGCCACAGCGCGCCGATGGCCAGCACCACCGCATCGACCTCCGGCAGCAGTGCGTCCGCCCCGAACGGCAGCGTGGTTCCGCCCGCGTCGTGGGCCAGCGAGGCGGCTCGCTCAGGGCTTCGATTGGAGACGAGCACTCGTGCGCCCTGCCGGTCGGCGGCGAGGGCCACCAGCCGCGCCATCCGGCCGGCGCCGACGACCAGGAGCCGGCGCCCGGTCAGGGGGCCGGTGAGCGGGGTGACCCGGTCGACAACGACGTCCGCCAGCGAGCGGGGTGGTCCCTCGCGCCACGATCGGGTCTCGCGGCCGAGGTGAAGCGCGATCTGGAACAGCCGCTCCAGCACAGGGTCGAGGCCCTTCGCGCGGGCCTCGTGGGAGCCGACCTCGACCGGACACTGATCGGCCGCCGGGACGTGACGGTCGGACAGGCTCTCGCGAAGCTGGTGGAGGATCTGATCCTCGCCGACCACGACGCTGTCGAGCCCGGCTGCGACGCTGAACAGGTGGCGCGCCGCGGCGACACCGTCGAATCGGCCGCCGCCCTCGGGCAGCGCGGGAAGCGGCAGCACGGGGTGGTACCGGCCCTCGTGCCGGCCGGCCCCGCGCTCCGCGACGTACAGCTCCACCCGGTGGCAGGTCCGGACGAGGATCACGCGCGGATCGCCGGCGATCGGTGCGGCCGCCTGCGCGAATGCCTCACGCGCCTCGCTCGTGACATGGCGGGCGTGCGCCACCAGGGCAACCAGATCCAGGGTGGGATCGGGGGCGGCGACGGGGACGGTCAAGTTGAGCTCCCGGTGATCGATGAGGTGGATGGCTCGGGCACGCGGTCTCCGCTGCGAGTCGCCGCTTCCCAGCCGCGCAGCGTCGCGAGCAGCAGGTCGTCGAGCGCCGCGGTGGCGTCGGCGATGAGCGTGATGGATGCGACGGCGTCGAACTCGCGGCGTCGCGCGAGGGCACCCAGCTCGGCGAGGAAGGGCCGGCGGAAGCGCAGGAACAGGTCGGCGGTGGTCGCGGACGCGAGGCCCTCGCGGCCGGCCAGCCGTCCATACTCGCCGCACACGTCCTCGGCCTCGCGAAGATGGGCATCCCGGCGGCGGGGGTCGTCGGCGTCGAGCGCCGACATGAGCGCCGCGACGATGCCGCGACCGTAGGTCCGGAACCGCTCGCGCTGGGTCTCGTCCATCTCCGCCACCCAGGGCATCCGCGCGGGCGCGCCCTCGGCCGCGCGGCGGTAGCCGCGGGCCATCCGGCCGGGTGTCTCCCCCATCTCCACCAGCGACAGCCGGGCCGTGGGGGCCTGGTCGGGCAACAGCGCTTCCAGGCCCGCCCTCGAGAAGCGGCGATGGCCGCCCGGCGTGACAAAGGTCCGCACCATGCCCGTGTCGCCCCAGCGACGGATGGTCGACGGCGACACCCCCAGGAGCCGGCATGCCTCGGTCAGGGTCACCCAACCGGGATCCTTCGTTGTCGCCCGGGGCGCCATCGGCGCGGAAAACCTCCCAAATCTGCCAAAAGTGGTCGAAGGTTCCGTGATCTTACCGCCGAATCGGACCGGACGTGACAGGGCCATCCGGCTCCGCGTCCCGCCCGAACGGCCCGGGCCCGGGGTCGTCGTCGTGCCGTCCGGAGGCCTTGGAATCTGGGTATATCTGGGTACGACCGCCCGATCCGCGACCGCCAGGCGCGAGCTGGTCGCCGGCAGCCCGGGCCGAGCGTCCTGCCAACCACGGGCAGTTGGTCCCTTTCGCCCACCCGGCCGCGACGGGTCACATGGGTACATGACCCCGTCCGCGTCCCCGACGACTCCACTCGCCGACCGGTCCACGCGCGACGCGGATCCGGCCATCCTCCACGCGGACCCGTCCACCACCCTCGCAACCATGCGGCCCGGCGATCGGCGGACGGTGGCGTCGATCGACGGTCCTGCCGCCGACGAGCTGGCCCGGGAAGGCATCCTTCCCGGTGTCGAGGTCGCCGTCGTCTCGCGGGCACCGCTGAGGGGTCCGTTCGTGGTCGACCTGGGCGGTGCGCGGCTCGCGATCTCGGCCGACGTCGCGGCCCAGGTGCGGACCAGCCCCCGCAGCGCAGCACCCGGGCGGGCATGACGGCACTCCCGACCTCGTGCCACGGGACCCCCACGGCGGCCGGTGTCCGGGAGTTGGCGGGCCTCCCGATCGTCGCGCTGGTCGGGCGCCCGAACGTCGGCAAGTCCACCTTCCTCGCCCGCGCGAGCGGGGGCTTCGTCGAGACGGCCAACGCTCCGGGCACCACCGTCGCCCGGGAGCGCCTCCGGATCGAGGCCGGCGCGCGTGCAGCCTGGCTCGTCGATCTGCCCGGCACTCGGTCCCTGGACGACGACCCGGCCGGCGAGCAGCCGTTCTGGGAGCTGCTCGTCGAGACCGCGCCCGACGCCATCCTGGTCGTCACCGACGCGGGCAACCTCGCGCGACACCTTCCTCTTGTCCTCGCCTGCCGGGACCTCGGCCTGCCGGTGGTCGTGGCCGCCAACCTCACCGATGAGGCGGCGCGGCACGGTATCGGCGTCGATACCGGCCGCCTCGCCCAGCTCCTGACCGTTCCGGTCCACCCGACCTGCGGCCGAACCGGACAGGGGGTGGATGCCGCGCTCACCGACGCCGTCCGGCTCGCCCACCATCGGCGCGCCGTGAGGAACCACGACCGTTCCCCTCGCTCGACCTCGCCTGCGCTCGGCTATCCCTATCCGGTCGAGCGGCAGCTGGCGGATGCGGCGGCCGTGCTGGCCACCGCGCCACGATCCCTGGGAGCGGCCGCCGTGCTTGATCCGCTTCAGGCCGCCGTGCTCGGTGGTCGGATCTCGCGCCGAGGGGGAGCCACGATCCGGCTCGCGGCTCAGCTGGAGCCACTCCGATGGGCCAGCGCGGGATCGCTCGTGCGGCAGATCGAGCGTCGAACGGCGACCCCCGAGCCGTTGGCCGACCGCCTCGCCCGCTGGTCGATCGCCCCCCTGCCGGGTGTCCCGCTGTTCCTGGGCGTCAGCATTGCAGCGTTCCTGCTGGTCATCCTCATGGGCGGCTGGCTCGCGACGGGGCTCGCGACGGCCTGGGCGGCCACCGTCTCCCCGTTCCTGGGCTCGAGCGTGCCAACCGTCGTGCCGATCCCCGTGCTCGCGAACGCCCTGCTGTGGGCCCTCGACGGCGGGCTGCTATCGATGCTCTCCGTCGGCATCCCGTACGTGCTCACGTTCTATCTGCTGCTGGCGGTCCTCGAGGACTCCGGCTACCTGACCAGCGCGGCGGTCCTGATGGATCGGCTGTTCGGCGCGCTCGGGCTGCCCGGCCGGATGGCGATTCCGCTCCTGGCCGCCGCCGGGTGCAACGTGCCGGCCATCTACGGCACGCGGGCGCTGCGAACGCGACGGGAGCGCGTCCTGGGATCGTTCCTGGTGACACTCACACCGTGCTCGGCGCGGTCTGCGGTGGTGATCGCGGCGCTGGCGCCGTTCGCGGGCATCGGAGCCGCCCTGGCGGCGTTCGGGGTGGTCGGGCTCGCCACGGTTGCCGCGGGCGTCGGCGCCAATGCCATCATCCCGGGCCGCCAGCCCTCGCTGGTCCTGGAGCTCGCCCCGCTGCGGTGGCCGGTTCCGCGCCATGTCGTCGCCAAGGCGTGGTTCCGGTTCCGGTCGTTCGTGATCACCGCCACCCCGATCATGCTGGCGGGGTCGCTGATCCTCGGTCTGATCTATGAAGCCGGCGCCTGGCAGGGCATCGCGACCGCGATCGGCCCCGGTGTCGAGGCCCTGCTCGGGCTGCCTGCGATCGCCGGGATCGCGCTGGTGTTCGCCTTCCTGCGCAAGGAGCTGGCGCTCCAGCTGCTGCTCGTGTTCGCCGCGGTCCAGCTCGGTCGGCAGGCGTCCCTCGGAGAGCTGATGTCACCCGCCCAGCTGTTCGTGTACGCGGTCGTGTCCAGCGTGTCGGTCCCGTGCATCGCGACGCTGGCGGCCCTTCGAGGGGAGCTCGGCACGCGCGCGGCTGCCGGCATCAGCGCCGGCTCGCTCGCTCTCGCTCTCGGTGTCGGCGTCGTCCTCGCCCGGGTGCTCGGCATCGCGTGATGGTTCCGGCGCGCCGCCATTCATCGCGGACGCCGCCGTCGGTCCCGCGAGGTCGTCGTCGCCGAGACGGTCGTCGTCGCCGAGCCGCTCGAGGTCGACCGGACCATCGTCGTTGCCCGCGCGCGCCGTCAGCGACGCGATCGACGCCGCTTACGCCGCCAGCGTCGCCCACGACGTCGATGCCGCGATCCTTCCAATCAAGCGGAATGATCGAGGCAACGCAGCTGCACGGTGCCTGACCCTGGCTGCCCCGATTGAGCCTGCCGTGCCGCCCGAACGATCGGCGGCGTGGCCGATCGACAACCACGGCGGGTGGTCGGCCCGCGAAGCGCAGGAGCTGATGTCGCCCCCGCCAGGCCCTGGGCACCCGCCTGCGTGGCGGATGCACCGAATCTCGCGGTACTTCCGTTTGAGTGGAAGGATCCGGACAGGCGCCTGTGGGGCGATGCTCTTCGGGCGCGGCTGATTGGGGGCCGCGCGGCGATTGGCCAGGCGGGTCACGAACCGCTGATGGCCGGACGACCGTCAGGGCCCTGGGCCGCCTGGCGCCGGCCACCGCCCCCTGGCTACGCTAGATCCCGGTGTTGATCGTGATGTGCTTGATGGTGGTGTAGTCCTCGAGCGCGTACTTGGAGCCGTCCTTGCCATAGCCCGACTCCTTGACGCCGCCGTGCGGCGTCTCCGACGCCAGCGTGAAGTGCTCGTTGATCCACACGGTGCCGAACTGGAGCCGGCGAGCCACCCGCATCGCCTTGCCGATGGAACCCGTGAACAGCGACGACGCCAGGCCGAACCTCACGTCGTTGGCCCACTTGACGGCCTGTTCCTCGTCCGAGAAGCGCTGCACGGTCACGACCGGGCCGAACACCTCGTCCTGGACGATCTCGCTCTTCTGGTCCGGGTTGGCGATGACCGTCGGCTCGAAGTAGGCGCCAGGGCGGTCGGGTCGGTGGCCACCGAGGACGAGCTCGGCCTTTCCCTCGAGCGCCCTGTTGACCATGCCCTCGACCTTGTCGGCCTGCGCCTGGGCGATGAGCGAGCCCATGTCGAGGTCCTCGGCATCGGCCGGGTTGCCCCACTTGATGGTCTTGACCTGGCCCTCGAGCGCGGCCAGCAGCGGCTCGTAGACCTTGGGCCCGGCAATCACCCGGCAGGCCGCCGTGCAGTCCTGGCCAGCGTTCCAGTAGCCCGATGACTTGAGGATCTCGGCTGCGAGGTCGACATCGGCATCGTCGAACACGATGACCGGCGCCTTGCCCCCGAGCTCCAGGTGGAGCCGCTTGACCGTCCCGGCCGCGATCTCCGCCACGTGCTTGCCGGTGACCGTGTCACCCGTGATCGAGACCATGCGCACCTTGGGATGACCCACGAGCATGTCGCCCATGGCGCCGCCCGACCCGGCGAGGACGTTGAGCACGCCGGCGGGCAGCAGGTCACCGATCAGCTCGGCGAACCGAAGCGCCGACAGCGGCGTGCGGGCAGACGGCTTGAGCACCACCGTGTTGCCGGTCGCCAGCGCCGGTCCGAGCTTCCAGGCCGCCATGTACAGCGGGTAGTTCCAGGGCGCGATCGAGGCCACGACTCCCACCGGGTCGCGCCGGATCATCGAGGTGTGCCCCTCGAGATACTCGGTGACCGCGAGACCCTCCGGCACGCGGCAGGCACCGGCGAAGAACCGGAACAGGTCGGCGCACACGGCCATCTCGTCGATGGCGGCGCCGATCGGCTTGCCTGTCTGGAGCGACTCGAGGCGGCCGAGCTCGTCGCCGTTGGCCTCGAGGATGTCGGCGACCTTGAGCAGCGCGAGGCTGCGGTCCTGGGGCGTGGTCAGCGACCATGTCTCGAATGCCCCGGCCGCCGCATCCACGGCCCGGTTGACGTCCTCCTGCGACGACGCGGGGACGGTCGCGATGACCTCCCCGACCGCGGGGTTCTCGACGTCGAGCGTGCTGCCCGACACGGCGTCGACCCATTTGCCGCCGATGAGCTGCTGGTAGGACTTGACGGGGTTGAGGGTCTCGGTCACGTGGGCCTCCATGCGCGCGGGCTGGGTGCGCTCTGCCGCTGGTGAGGTGGTCCCGATGGGATCGATCGAGGAACCAGGTGGTGGTCCGCAGATTGTGCGCCTACCGCTCGGGCGCTTCCACCCGGAACGCATCCGGCGGGACGCGCGTCGCGCGGCCCGGGCCGCCGCAGCCGTCCACCTCCACGGGTCACCCGTTCCGGTCAGCTATCCAGAGAACGCGTCGAAGTCGCCGCCTCGGTGCGCGATCGTCCGGTCCGGGCCACCGAGCCGGCCCGGACGCCAGCGGACCTGGCCAATTCACGCACGAGCATGCCTTCCGTGAACCAGGGGCCGGGCCTCGGGGCTGCCCGGCCGGGTGCTCCGGGCGGTCTCGCAGTCGTGCCTGGACTATCCGCCGGTTTCGCTGAGCGGTGGCACGGTCCGGCTCCTCGCTAGCGCGTCACGGGCGCGTGGGTCGTCGCCACGCGCTCGATCAGGTCCGCCGCGCGCACCGTGCCGGCGGCCGCCTGCATGCGCTGGGCAATGGCGGCCATCCGGGAATGCAGCTCCGCATCGCCCAGCAGCCTCTCGATCGCGCCCAGCAGCTCCTCGTCCCGGAACCCGTACGTCGACAGCCGCCGCCCGAACCCCGTCTCGTCGACCCGCTGCGCGTTGTCGACCTGGTCCCAGAACAGCGGCAGCACGATCATCGGCTTGCCGTGATGGAAGCTCTCGACCACGGTGTTGTTGCCGCCGTGCGTGATCACGAGATCGACCTGGGGCAGGATCGCGGGCTGGGGCAGGAACAATTCGCCGGTCATGTTGTCGGCGAGGTGGATCTGGTCGGCCAGCGGGCCCTTGGACACGATCACTCGATACGGTGACCGCCCCAGGACGTCGACCAGCCGCTGCATGAGCTCGACGTCGGCCGAGCCCAGCGAGCCCAGCGACAGGTAGACGAGCGCGCCCGGTCGGCCGGCCAGCGACGACGGCAGCGTCCAGTCGCCGTCGGTCGCCCGGATCGTCGAATCGAGCCGGTGCCAGGTGGGACCCAGCGGCTCCGCGCGCCGGTAGTCGGCCTCGGCGGGATACGCATACAGGTTGAGGAACGGGGACTCGTGCATGAACTCGGGGCCGAGGTCAGTATGCCGGAGGCCGCCCGCCCCCTGGTCGCGGCAGAAGGCGTCGAGGTCGACCCACGAGTCCGCATGGCTGCGACGGTACTCGGCCCGGAACGCGGTCCACCGGGACGGGTCCGCGGCCGGGTATCCGGACGAGAACGGCGCCACGATCGGGTCGGGCATTTCGGCCGGGTTGCAGGACACGATCCGGACCCAGGGCCGGCCCGACGCCATCACGGCCGGGAACGACACCACGTTGTCCTCGACGATCGCGTCCGGCTCCAGCTCCCCGATGATCTCGGTCAGCCGAGGGTTCACGTACTTCGCGCCGTCGATCAGCGCCTGCCAGGTGGGCTGGATGAACTCGCCGATCTGCTCCAGGGTCGACTTACGGAACACGGGTGCGGTATCCCGGATGAAGTCGATCCAGAACTGCCCCGGGACCTCGGGCTCGGCGGGCGGCGGGCCGAGGCGCATCAGGCGCTCCTCGAACCCCTTGGCCTCGAGGTTGCCGGCGAACGACTCCTCGACGATGAACACCACGCGGTGTCCCCGGCGGCGAAGGACGTCACCGATGCCGACGCAGTTGTTGGTCGGCCCGTAGGCGCCCTCGGGAAAGAACACGATCGTCCGGCCGTCGGCCACCACTGCACCCCTCGCGAGCTCGTGCTGTTCGGTCGCTTCCTGCGCTCGATGATCGCACGGACCAGGGCCGTCGATGGCCTCTGTTGCGATGGCGGGCGGCCCGGTCACGTCCGACCGCCCGGCCCGTCCCGATCGGCCGGATTGGCACGTGTCGCGCGGCCGCGCTGACCGGACACTCGGTCCCGTCCCAGGCGGCCGCGTGGGTGGCCGCGACCGCGTGCCGCGCGGGCGGGCACGAACGCGAGAGGGACACGAACGCGAGAGGGACACAAGCGATGACATTGACGATCGCCGGCCTGCGCAAGCGGTTCGGCGAGGTCCAGGCGCTCGACGGCGTCTCGTTTGAGGTCCGCCCGGGCGAGGTGTTCGGGTTCCTGGGCGCCAACGGGGCGGGCAAGACGACCACGATGCGGATCGCGCTCGGCCTGCTCCGAGCCGACGAGGGCACCGTCACGCTCGACGGGCGACCCGCCCGCGAATGGCCGCGTCGCACCTGGGGGTACCTGCCCGAGGAACGCGGGCTGTACATGCGGATGCCGGTCATCGACCAGCTGGTCTACTTCGCCTCGCTGTATGGCATGGGGCGGACGAAGGCGCGCCTGGACGCGCTCGCGTGGCTCACCCGGTTCCGGATCGCCGAGTACGCGGACCGGCGGGCGGAGACCCTGTCCAAGGGCAATCAGCAGAAGGTCCAGTTCATCGCGACCATCCTCCACGACCCCGATGTGCTGCTGATGGACGAGCCGTTCTCGGGTCTCGACCCGGTGAACGTCGCGCTGCTCAAGGCGGCCTTCCTGGAGCTTCGGGACCGGGGCAAGGCCCTGCTGTTCAGCACCCATCAGCTCGAGCAGGCGGAAGAGCTGTGCGACTCGGTCGCGATCATCGACCGCGGGCGCATCGTGACCTCGGGCACGACCCGCGACGTCAAGCGCTCGACCGGCCACCAGGTGGTGCGGGTCGCCACGGCCGGCGACGGGGACGGCGGCTGGCTCGCGGACCTGCCGGACGTGACGGTGACCCGGAATGGACGTGACTACACGGAGCTGCTCGTCGGCGCCGGGGCGGACCCGCAGGCCGTCCTGAGGGCCGCGATCGCCCACGGTGGCGACGTGCTCCGGTTCGAGGTCGCCGATTCGTCGCTGGAAGAGGTGTTCGTCGAGCACGTCGGCGAGGTGGACACCACGGAACGAACCCTGGCGACGGTCGGGGAGGTGCGGTCGTGAGCGTCATCGGGAACGTGGGCACGATCGCCCGGCGCGAGTATCGCGTTCGCGTCCGGACCCGCAGCTTCATCTTCGGCACGGCGCTGCTCGTGCTGGGCGTGGTCGTCATCGCGCTGCTGCCGGTCATCATCCGCGCCCTCGACCGGCTGGACGAGACCCGGATCGCCGTCTCGGCCGAGACGCAGGACACGGCGTCCGCCGCGGCCCTCACCCTCGACCAGCTGCTGAACCCGCCCACCGAGGGCGCGACCGACGATGGCCACCCGGCCTACGTGGTCACGGTGGTCGCCAACCAGGAGGCCGCGCGCGAGGCCGTCATGAACGGCGATGCGGGAGCCGGCCTGGCCATCACCCGCTCGGCCAGCGGTGAGCTCGACTTCGTCCTCTACACGAACGACAGCGCGACCGGTCGAACGGCCACCCTCGTTCGCCAGGCCGCCAACGCGATCGCCATCTCGGACCGTCTCCAGCAGGCAGGCGTCAAACCGGCCGACCAGGCCACCCTGTTCGGCCCGGCCGAGTTCCGGGTCAGCTGGCCGGATCCGACGCGGACGGACCCGACCCAGGACACGCTCGCATCCGTCGGCGAGGACATGCTCGGGTTCGGGATGACGATCCTGATCTTCATGATCATCGTGATGTACGGCAACTGGATCGCGATGAGCGTGGTCGAGGAGAAGTCGTCGCGGGTGATGGAGGTCGTGCTCAACGCGGCCAGCCCGTTCCAGCTGCTGGCCGGCAAGGTCCTGGGTGTCGGCGGCGTGGCATTCACCCAGTACGGCGCGGTCGTCGTCGCGGGACTGGCGTCTCTGGCCCTGCTCGATCCGATCGGCTCGCTGGTGCTTGGCGAGAGCGCCTCGGCGTTGTCACTGCCCAGCGGGCTGACCCCCGGCCTGCTGCTGACGTTCGGCGTGTACGGGGTGCTCGGCTTCCTGCTCTACGCATCCCTGTACGCCGCGGCGGGCTCGCTGGTCAGCCGGATCGAGGACGTCAGCGCGGCGGTGATGCCGATGACCTTCCTGTCGATGGGCGGGTACTTCGTCGGCGTCTACGCCTCTATCGGGCTGCTCGATCTCGGATCGGGCTGGATCACCACCCTGTCCCTGGTGCCTTTCTTCAGCCCGTTCATGATGCTCGGCCGGGTAGCTGTGGGCCAGGCCGCGCCGTGGGAGATCGTGGTGTCGCTGGCACTGCTTGTCGGCGCCATCGTCCTGGCGGTCTGGATCGCGGCCCGGATCTACGCGGCCGGGGTGCTCCTGTACGGACAGCGTCCGGGTGCCCGGACGGTGTGGCGGCTCCTCCGGGAGGGCATGTAGCCGATCGGGCGCCGATCGATCAGGCCCCGCCGATGGCGAGGGCGAGCACCAGCACGACCGCCGATCCGGCGCCGACGGCTGCGTCGAGCCACGTCCAGCCAACCTCGCGGTAGCGGCTGCGCGGGCCCGAGCCGAACGCCCGCGCGTCCATCGCCAGCGCCAGCCGGTCGCCGTGCCGGATGGCGAGCACCAGGAGCGCAACCAGGATCCGGGGGTGCCATGAGCCGCGCAGGCCGCGGATGCGCCGCGCCTGGCGGAGCGACGTGAGCTGCTCGGCGAGCCGCGGGATCGCCTGGTAGGCGGCCAGGGCCCCGTACGCGAACCGCTCCGGTGCACGCGCCTGCTGCACCAGGGCGTCAACGAGGCGGGTGGAGTCGGTCGTCTGCGCGAACACCACGCCGACCGACGCGATCGCGATCACCCGCGCGGCAAGGCCCGCCCCGGCGGCAACCGCCGGCCACGTGACGTGAAACGGCCCCACGACCACGGCGACGGCCAGCGCCGGATCCGTGTTCGAGCCCGAGAACAGCGCGTTGGACAACCCGATCCCGAGAGCCGCCAGCCAGAGCGGGGCTACGCCGGCCAGCAGCCGGGTGGGCGGGACGCTGCCGAGGATGGCCCCGGCGGCGAGCACCGCCGCGGTGATCAGGGCGGGCGGCCAGATGGCGCGAGTCAGCGTCAGGCCGGCCAGCAGGACGAGCGCGATCGTGAGCTTGGTCAGCGGGCTGACACGGCCGAGGACGCTCGTGAGCTGGACCTCCGAGGGCTCGATCCGGCTGACGATCATCGGCCGATCCTGCCGGCGATCGGGTTCGCGAGGCGGCCCGAAGGCGGATCCGTGGCGCGCTCCGCCAGGTCCCGCCCCGCCGGTGCCGTCACCACTGCCGCCTCGACGCGGACGATCCGGCCGGCCTCCAGGCGCACGATCCGGCTCGCGAACGCGTCGATGAAGCGCTCGTCATGGGTCGCGGCGAGCACGGCCGCGCCGGCGTCCACGCGCTCGGCGAGGATCTCGAGCAGCGCCTCGTGGCCGCGCCGGTCCTGGCCGAAGGTCGGCTCATCGAGGACCAGCAGCTCCGGATGGCGGACCAGCGCGGTGGCCAGCGACAGCCGCCGCTGCTCGCCGCCCGACAGCGTGTACGGGCTCCGGTCGCCGAACTCGGCCAGCGGCAGGTCGATGCGATCCATCAGCGCCCCGGCGCTCCGGCGGCCTGCGCGGTCGAGGCCGAGGGTGACCTCGTCGTGGACGCGCAGCGTGACGAACTGCTGCTCGGGGTCCTGGAACAGGTACGCGGCGTGGCTCGCCAGCACGGCCGGCGACAGGCGGGACGGGCGTCGCCCGCCAAGCCGCACCTCCCCTCGGTCCGGGCGCAGCAGCCCCACCAGCAGGCGGCCGAGCGTGGACTTTCCGGAGCCGTTGGTGCCCACGAGGGCAACCCGCTCCCCGGCGCCGAGGGCCAGCTCAACGCCGTGGACCACGTCCGGACCGTCATAGGCGAAGGCGACGTCGTGGGCCGTTGCCACGACCGGTCCGCCTCCGGACGAGGGTCCGTCGAGCGTCGCCGCAGGCGTGCGGGCCGCCGGAAGGCTCGTCGGGCAGCCAGGCGCCGGCGGCGAGCAGCCGGTCCCGCGACCGTGAGAGCACCTCCGACGGCCGACCGACATCGATCGGGCGCCCGTCCGGCCCGAGCGCCAGCACACGGTCGGCCAGCGACCAGGCGATGTCCACCCGGTGCTCGACCAGCACCATCGTAACCGCGCGCGCCGCGCGCAGCGCCGCCAGGCGGGCGGCCAGGGCGCGCGCCGCAGGCGGGTCGAGGTTGGCGGTGGGCTCGTCGAGGACCAGGATCCCGGGCCGCGGGGCCAGCGCACCCGCCAGCGCGAGACGCTGCTGCTGACCCCCGGACAGGCGCGTCGTCCGCCGTCGCTCCATGCCGTCGAGACCCACCTCGGCGAGCGCCTCGGGCACGCGGACCCGCATCGCCTCGAGAGGCCAGCCGCGGCTCTCGAGGCCGAACGCGACGTCGTCCTCGACCCGGTCCATCACGAGCTGGCTGCCGGGGTCCTGGAACACCAGGCCGACGCGAGCGGCGACCTCGGCGCCCGATGCGGTGACCGGGTCGAGGCCATCCACGCGCAGGGAGCCCTGCCACTCCCCGGGGAGCTCGCGCGGGACGAGCCCGGCGAGGGCAAGAGCGAGGGTGCTCTTTCCCGAGCCCGAGGGCCCGATGACGAGCAGGCACTCGCCCGGCTCGACCTCGAACGACACGTCGGCGAACGCGGGCTGTGGACGGGCGGCGTAGCGAAACCGCAGCCCGTCGGCCCGGATCGCTCCCGGCCGGCCGGGGGGCCGGTCAGCCGTCAGCGGGGAAGCCCTCGAGGACGCCGGCACGCCGCAGCGAGCGCACCAGCAGCACCGAGCCGCCGGCCACGATCACCACGGCGGAGATGCCCATCATCGCCCCGCGGAGGAGCTGCAGCTCCAGCGACACGTCGGCGTAGTACAGGACCCAGTCGTGCACCCACGCGCCCGCCGCCGAAGCCACCGCCGCCGCCGCGAGCACCGGGTACGACCAGGATCGGTACAGCGTGAACGCGAACACCATCTCGGCCGCCGCGCCCTGGACGAACCCCGACAGCAGCGTGTCCGGCCCCCACTGGCTGCCGATGATCGTCGACACCCCGGCCGCGACCATCTCCGCGAACAGCGCGGCACCCGGCTTGCGCACGATGAGCGGCGCCAGCACTGCCGGAACCAGCCATACCGCGTACAGCAGGTCTTTCGCCGGCGGGGCAAACGCGAACAGCGGCGTGAAACCGTCCCACAGCACGCCCCAAGCCCAGAACACGACCCCGAACGTCACCCCGATGATCGCCGTCACCACGATGTCGCGCGTTCGCCAGGTGGTCGCGTCGGGCGTCGCCGCGCCCTGGCTCGACACCATTGTCGTCATCGATCAGAGTCCTCCAGCAGACATGAGCGCCGCCCCCGGGGCCGGGGACGGCGTCGACGGGCGGGCCTGCTTCCTACACCGGTACGAACCGGATCAGGTTCCGCGGGTCTGTGGTCCGAAACCACACTCTCAGCGCTGTTCGCGCTCCCCGGAGGCGACTCTTCGATTGTGGCGCGAGTCTACACCCCGGCCGTCAGGACCCCCGCCGGCGCGGCCATCGGGGTCGCGTCCGCGCCCGGCCGGGAGCGCTGCGCCTCGAGCCAGGCCACGACCTCGCCCAGCACGGCCTCGTGCTCGTGCTCATGATGCGTCTCGTTCCGCAGCCCCTCATGGACCCGCCGCGTCACGTTGGCCTTGTTGCCCAGCGATGCCGACGCCGCCAGCGGCACGATCGGGTCGGCCGACCCATGGAACACGTAGGTTGGCACCGGCAGCGCGTCGATCGCCGCGATGGCCGCCCTGACCCTGGCCTGCTCCCGAAAGGTCTCGGCCGCGAACCTCGTGGTCGAGAATCCCACCCGAAGCGGGTCGTTCGCATAGGCCTCGCGAACCGCCGGATCGTGCGACGAACCCTCGCCGACCGGGCCGTTGGACAGTCGCATCCGGGGAAGCACGCCGGCCAGCGCCACCGCCAGCGTCCTCTTCCAGCCCGGGACCTCGACGTCGAGCCCGGGCGAGGAGAGGACCAGCAGGTCGGGCAGCGGACGCGGCGAGGATGGGGGTGAGAGCACGTACCCGCACGCGATCAGGCCGCCCATCGAGTGGCCCCACATGATCAGCGGCAGCTCCGGGTGCTCGGCCCGCAACGCGGTCACCCGCTCCTCGAGGTCGTCGTGGAGCTGGCTCCAGCGATCGACGTACGCACGCTGTCCAGCGGACCCGCCGAACCCTCGGTGGTCGTAGCCGTAGACGTCGATGCCGTCACCATCGAGCGCCGCCGCCACGGTGAGGTACCGGCCGGCATGCTCCCCCAGCCCGTGGACGATCAGCGCCACCGCCCATGGCTCGCCGTCCGGTTGCCAGTGGAGGGTGCGCAGCAGCGTGCCGTCCGCCATGCGGGCCGTCGATTCGGCGGGTCGCACCGGGGCATGGGATGGCGGGCCGTCCCCCCCATCCCCATCCTCCGGCAGTGATTGATGATCGATCATCGAGGACCTCCAGTCGCATCAGCGTATCCGTTTCGGGCTCACTGCGGCTACGATCAGGTGCATGACGGGGATCTGGACCGAGATCGGCGATCGCGTGCTCGTGGGCCGCTATCGCTTCTATGACCAGGACATCGTGGCTGTGCTCGGCGGCGACGAGGCGCTGGTCGTGGACACCCGCTCCACACCCCGGCAGGCGCGTGAGCTGCTCGACGACCTGGGGACGCAGGGCATCGGACGAGTCGGGCTCGTCGTCAACACCCACGGCCACCACGACCACGCCTTCGGCAACTCGGTGTTCCGACCCGCCGTGATCTGGGGCCACGAGCGATGCGCCACGATGATCCGCGACGGTGGAGAGCGACAGCGAGCGCTCGCGACCGCCGAGATGCCGCTGCTGGCCGCCGAGCTCGCGGAGGTCGTGCTGGATCCGCCGGACCGGACGTTCGCAGAGCGGGTAACGCTCGATCTCGGCGGGCGGCGCATCGACCTCGACTACCTGGGACGCGGCCACACCGACAACGACATCGTCGTCCGGATCCCTGACGCCGACGTGCTGTGCGCGGGCGACCTGCTCGAGAACGGCGCACCCCCCTACTTCGGCGACGGCTTCCCGATCGACTGGCCGGTGACCGTGGAGGCGCTGCTGGGGCTGGTGGGCGAGCGGACGGTGGTCGTGCCGGGCCACGGCGATCCCGCCGGCCGGGCGTTCGTCGAGCGCTCGCTGGCGGCATTCCGGGCGATCGCCGACGCTGGCCGCGCGGATCCACGCCGGCGAGCTGTCGCTCGAGGAGGCGTCGGGATCGCGCCCTACCCGGCGGACGCAGCAGGCGAGCCCCTGGAGCGAGCCCTGGCCCAGCTGCGTGGCGAGCTGGACGCGCCGCCCGCGCCGGCCTGATCGAGGCTCGCCGGCGGCCTGACCGAGGGCTCTCCGGCGGCGCCGGTCGGCGGTCAGCCGCTGACGCGTACCAGCCAGCGACCCCGCGCCCGCCCGTCGACGATCGCGTCCAGGGCCGGCTCGAGGGTGTCGAGATCGATCTCGGTCATGCCGCGCTCGATGCCCCGCGGCCGCAGGTCACCCGCGAGACGCGCCCATAGCGCGCTGCGCTCGTCGATCGGCATGCTCACGCTGTCCATCCCCAGCAGCGACACCCCGCGCAGGATGAACGGGAACACCGTCGTCTGGAGCTCGGCGCCGCTGGCATTCCCCGACGCTGCGACCGAGGCTCCGACCCGCAGCGTCCGGAGCACGTACGGCAGCGCCGCCGAGCCGACGGTGTCCACCGCCCCCGCCCAGCGCGCCCGCTCGAGCGGCCGTCCCGGCGCCGACACCTCGTCCCGTGTCAGGAAGCCCACCGCCCCCAGCGCCAGCAGCCGATCGTGCTCGCCCGGCTTCCCCGTCGCCGCCCACACCTCGTGACCCCGCGCGGCCAGGATCGAGACCGCCGCCGAACCCACCCCGCCCGACGCCCCCGTCACCAGCACCGGCCCGACGCCAGGGTGCAGGCCGTGTCGCTCCAGCGCCTCGACGCTCAGCCCTGCCGTGAACCCGGCCGTCCCGATCGCCATCGCCTCGCGCGCGGTGAGCCCCGCCGGCATCGGCACCACCCAGCCCGTGGGCAGCCGCGCCAGCTCCGCGTAGCCACCATGCCGTCCGGTTCCGATCTCGTAGCCGTTGGCGAGCACCGCGGTACCGACCTCGATCGAGGCGTCCTCCGAGGCGACCACCTCGCCCGCGAGGTCGATCCCCGGGACCAGCGGGTAGGTGCGAGCGACCCGGCCGTCCTCACGGGCAGCGAGGCCGTCCTTGAAGTTGACGCTCGACCATTCGACCCGGACCGTGACCTCGCCTCCCGGCAGGTCCGAGGGCGTGAGCGAGCGGAGCCCGCGCGAGAACGCCCCTCCCTCGGGCCGGTCGACGACGTACGCACGGAAGGTGCTCGGGAGCTCTGCCATGCCCCGATCTTAGGGCGCCGCCAATCAGCTCCATCAGTTGTTCCCGCGCACCACGGGCCGATCGTTCGGACCAGTTCAGGGCAAACTCACAGCAAACTCTCAGCCCTGAGTCGTGTCATGGGCGCATGCACACGCCGCCCAGCGGTCCCGCGCACATCCTCGTGGTCGACGACGAGCCCGCGATCACCGACCTGCTGTCCACGGCGCTCCGCTACATGGGCTACCGCGTGACAACCGCCGCCACCGGGCATGCCGCCCTCGACGAAGCGGCCACCGCCGCTCCCGACCTCGTCGTGCTCGACGTGATGCTGCCCGACATCGACGGCTTCGAGGTCTGCCGCAGGCTCCGCGCCGCGCGCGACTTCGTGCCGGTGATCTTCCTTTCCGCGCGCGACTCCGACGACGACCGGATCACCGGCTTCGTCCGGGGCGGCGACGACTACGTGACCAAGCCGTTCTCGCTCGAGGAGCTCACGCTCCGCATCGGTGCCCTCCTCCGCCGCGTCCGGGGCGGCCTCGACGAGGAGGCCTCGCGGCTGCGCTACCGGGATCTCGAGATGGACGAGGATCGTCACCAGGTCTGGCGGGCCGGCCGCGAGATCCAGCTCTCCCCCACCGAGTTCCGGCTGCTGCGCTACTTCCTGCTCAACCCGGAACGAGTGCTGTCGAAGCAGCAGATCCTCGACCACGTCTGGCAGTACGACTTCAACGGCGAGGACAACGTCGTCGAGACCTATGTGAGCTACCTGCGCCGCAAGGTCGACGACGTCGAGCCCAGGATGCTGCGCACGGTGCGCGGGTTCGGCTACGTGCTCCGCGCCGACGGCCCGCCCGGATGAGCCTGAGAGCGCGGCTGCTCATCTCGCTGGCCGCGATGCTCTCGGTGGCCCTGATCCTGGCCGGCATCCTGCTGGTCGGCCTGACCCGTGTCAGCCTCGTGGCGCGCGTCGACACCGAGCTCAGGGACGTCGCATCCACCAGCAGCCGGCTGCTCCGGCTCGCCGATCTGAGTGTGGCCAACAACGAGGCTGGGCGCAGCCTCGCGGTCATGCGCCTCGACCGCCAGGGCAAGGTCGTCCAGGCGATCCCGTCGGGGTTCGGAAGCGATCCGGACCCGCTGCCGAACATGCCCGTCTACGCGAACGGCATCCCGTCAGCGGCGTACGGCACGGTCGAGGAACGGCCGTCGGTCGACGGCTCGATGCGTTACCGGGTCCTCGTCGAGCAGGTCCGACCCAACCTGATCGTGGCCATCGCCGCGCCGCTGTCGGGGGTGGACGCGGTGACCGGTGCACTGATCAGGACCCTGCTCCTGGTCGGCCTCCTCGCCCTGGCCGGGCTGCTGGTCGTGGCCTGGATCATCGTCCGGCGGGACCTGCTCCCCCTGGAGCGCATTGCCCAGACTGCCGGGACGATCGCCGGCGGCGACCTCTCGCACCGCGCGGGCGTGCCGCACGACCAGACCGAGGTGGGCCGGCTGGGCACGGCGTTCGACGCCATGCTCGACCAGATCGAGACGAGCTTCGGCCAGCAGCAGGCGGCGCTCGACGCCAAGGCACGCAGCGAGGAGCGCCTTCGCCGGTTCGCCGCCGACGCCTCGCACGAGCTCCGCACCCCGCTGACCGTCGTGCGCGGGTATGCGGACCTGTACCGGGCGGGCGGGCTGTCGGACCCCGGTGAGCTGGCGATCGCGATGAACCGGATCGGGACGGAGAGCCGGCGCATGGGCTCGCTGGTCGATGACCTGCTCACGCTGGCCCGTCTCGATCAGGGCAGGCCGGTGCGGCAGGACGCGGTGGACCTGTCCCGGATCGCGACCGACGCGGTGGCCGATGCGCGGGCGCTCGAACCGGACCGGCCGATCGTGGGTGCCATCGACCCGGACGTGGTGGTGGTCGGCGACGAGGACCGGTTGCGCCAGGTCGTCGGCAACCTGATCGCCAACGTGCGCGTCCACACACCCGCGACGGCCCCGTTCGAGGTGGTCGTCCGGCGGGCGCGGGACGGGGACGGCGCGCAGGCCGTGGAGTCGGGCGAGCTGCGCGTCGTCGACCACGGACCGGGCATCCCCGCCGAGCACGGCGCCAGCGTGTTCGACCGCTTCTACCGGGCCGACCTCGGGCGCTCGCGGGACAACGGCGGCATCGGTCTGGGCCTGTCGATCGCCGCATCGATCCTGGCCGCGCACCAGGGTGCCATCTGGCACCACGAAACGCCCGGAGGGGGTGCAACCTTCGTGATCCGGCTGCCAATCTCAGTATTCTCACAGCAGCCTCCCGGGTCGGGTTCAGCCGCCCCGTCGACGATGTGACCACTCCAACGAAGTGCCCGCCTGCCATCCGTCCAATCGGAGGTCATCCGTGAAGCTCAGCAAGACTCTCGCGATCCCGATCATCGGGGTGCTCCTGATCGTCGGCGCCGGCGCCGTGCTGGCCGCCACCGCCACCCCCGCCCCCGCGGGCACTGACGGCGTGGTGCCCGCCGCCCCGACCGCGACGCCCACGCCGACCCCGACCGCGAGGCCGTCCGCCCAGGACACCGTGCTCTCGGATGTCCTCGACGGGCTCGTGTCGAAGGGGACCATCACTGCAGCTCAGAAGACGGCCGTCCTCGACGCCCTCCAGGCCAAGCGCGACCAGATCGCCGCCGACCGCAAGGCCGCGGCCGATGCCCTCAAGGCCGAGCGGCAGCAGATCAAGGACTTCCTGTCCGACGGCCAGATCACGCAGGACGAGCTCAACCAGCTCCCGGCCGACAGCCCGCTGCGCCAGCTGACCTCGCTGATGAGCGACGGCAAGATCACCATCGACGAGCTACGCACGCTCGGCAACGGGATCCTTCGTGACCTCGGCGGCCTCAGGGGGTTCGGCGGCCGCGGCTTCGGCTTCGGCCACGGGTTCTTCGGCGGAGGCCGTGGGGCCGCTCCGAACGCCTCGCCTGCGCCGACCGCCGGCACCAGCGGCTGAAACCCGCATCTCCTCAGCGACGCACGAGCGGCCCGCCGGAAACGGTGGGCCGCTCGATATCTGCGGACCTCGCCGCGCGCCGCGCGCGTGATCGGCCGGCCCCACGCGTCTCATCCACCGGCTCGCGCCTCCCGTCGGCCGGGCTGATCTCCCGGCCGTGAGCCTTTCCGCCACGGCGCCGAGAGAACCGCGCGGGTTTCAACCAGATATGCGTCGGGACGTCTGCGCGGTGAGGCAGGGCGTCCGCGCGGCGGGAGGAGGCTCGCCATCGGCCCCTCCGCTCATCCATCCATGAGCCCTGTGTCATGGATGGGGCGATTCGGCCCGCTCGCCCGTTCGGACGAGGCGCGTGACGGCTCCGAACAATCGCAGGAGGTTCTATCTGGGAGACAAGCCGGCGGGGGGCCGCCGGCTGAGGGGGCCGTTCTTGGCGCTCGGGGAGGGACGGCGCGCGGAGCGCCTGAGCGGGGCCGGGCCCGATGCGGCCCGCCACGCCAGGTTGCGTTTCGGTGGCGAGCCGGGCTCAGGGCTTGACGGAACGGCGGCCGCTCCCCCATTGTTCGTGTCCTGATGAGTCACACAACCGTTAGCTGGTCCATGTGTATGCGTGGGCGGCCCCGTCGTTCGGAGGACGGGCGCCGAGTCTCCCCGCGCTGACCAGCAGCGAGTGACAGCGGGGATCTCGGAGCCGAGGTCCCGGGGCCGCGAACCACGAGGGTTCGCGGCTCTTCTGTTCTCCGGCACACACGACGGGAGCCGCCGAGCCCGACCCCGAAGGGGCCCCTCGACGCTTCGACAACCCACCGCTTCCACAGCCGGAGAACCACCCAGATGAGCTTCGACCCCAGCGCTCTGCCCCCCTTGCGCGACGAGACCCAGGCCCTTCACGCGGGCCAGGTCCCCGATCCCACCACGCACGCCCGCGCGGTCCCGATCTACGCCACCACGTCCTACGTGTTCGACGACGCGGCGCACGCGGCACGCCTGTTCGGGCTCCAGGAGTTCGGCAACATCTACACCCGGATCATGAACCCAACCACCGGCGTGTTCGAGGAGCGCGTCGCAGCCCTCGAGGGCGGGGTCGGTGCGCTCGGCCTGGCCTCGGGACAGGCGGCCGAGACCCTCACGATCCTCAACCTGGCCCGCGCGGGCCAGAACATCGTCAGCAGCTCGAGCCTGTACGGCGGCACCTACAACCTGTTCCACTACACGCTGCCCAAGCTGGGCATCAGCGTGAAGTTCGTGGACTGCTCCGATCTCGGCGCCTGGGCGGCCGCGATCGACGACGACACCCGCGCCCTGTACCTCGAGACGATCGGCAACCCGCGCCTCGACGTCGCCGACATCAAGGGCATCGCCAACGTCGCGCACGCCGCCGGCATCCCGCTCGTCGTCGACAACACCTGCGCCCCGCTGATCGCCAAGCCGATCGAGCTCGGCGCGGACATCGTCGTCCATTCCGCGACCAAGTGGATCGGTGGGCACGGGACGGTGATCGGGGGCGTGGTCGTCGACTCGGGCAAGTTCGACTGGGCGGCTTCGCCCCGCTTCCGGGAGGACTTCGTCGCGCCCGATCCCTCGTACCACGGCGTCTCCTACACCGACGCGTTCGGGCCGCTGGCGTTCATCCTCAAGCTCCGGGTCCAGGGCCTGCGGGACCTCGGCTCCGCGCTCAGCCCGTTCAACGCCTTCCTGCTCCTCCAGGGCCTCGAGACGCTGCCGCTGCGGATCGAGCGCCACAGCGAGAACGCGCTCGCGGTCGCCCAGTGGCTCCAGGACCGGCCGGAGGTCCAATGGGTCAGCTACCCGGGCCTTGCCTCGCACCCCAGCCACGAGGTCGCAACGCGGACGCTCACTGGCGGCTTCGGCGGCCTGGTCACGTTCGGGATCAAGGGCGGCACCGATGCCGGCCGGCGGCTCATCGACGGCGTCAAGCTGTTCAGCCTGCTCGCCAACGTGGGTGATGCGAAGAGCCTGATCATCCATCCCGCCTCGACCACCCACCAGCAGCTCAGCGACGAGGAGCAGGTTGCGACCGGCGTCACGCCCGACCTGATCCGGCTCTCGATCGGGATCGAGCACATCGACGACATCCTGGCCGACCTCGACCAGGCGCTGCGCGCCGCGACCGGACCCTCGCCCGAGCGCGAGCTCGTGACGGCCTGAGGTGGCGGTCATGGCGCCAGCCTCGGAACGGCGTCCCGGCACTCCCCGGTCCCGGTCTCATCCGCTGGGCACCGGGGAGGTCATCGCCGCCGACCTCGGGCCGTTTGCGCTCGAGGCCGGGGGCACTCCCCTGCCCCTCACCCTGGCCTACCGGCACGACGGCCCGGCACCCGACGCGCCGCAGGTCCTGGTGATCCACGCCCTGACCGGTTCCGCCGATGCCGCGGGGGACTGGTGGGCACCGCTCATCGGGCCCGGGCTCGCGTTCGACACGGACCGCGTCGGGGTCCTGTGCGTGAACCTGGTCGGTGGCCGCTATGGGTCGACCGGACCGACCTCCACCGACCCCACGACCGGCAAGCCATGGGGCGACACCTTCCCGGCCGTCTCCGCCCGGGACGAGGCCCGCGCCCTGTGGGCGCTCGCCGACGCGCTCGGCATCGAGCGGTTCGCGCTTGTCAGCGGCGGCTCGCTGGGCGGCATGATCGCGCTCGAGGTGGCGCTGGCCCGCCCCGACCAGGTGGACCACGTCGTCCCCATCGCCGCCCCGCCCGCAACCGGCGCCATGGCGATCGCCTGGGACCACATCCAGCTCGAGCTCATCGATCGCCTCGGCGACGACGGCCTCGCCCTCGCCCGCCAGCTGGCGATGACGACCTACCGCTCCGAGGCCGACTTCGACCACCGGTTCGGTCGAGCCCACGAGCCCGACGGCCGGTTCTCGGTCGTGTCCTATCTCGACCACCAGGGAGGCAAGCTGATCGACCGCTTCGATGCCGACACCTACCGCGTCCTGGTCCGGGTCATGGACGGCCACGACATCGGGCGCGATCGGGGCGGCATCCTGCCCGCGCTCGGCCGGCTCGGTAACGCCGGCATGGGCCTCACCGGGATCGGGATCGAGGGCGACATCCTGTACGGCCCGAACCAGGTCCGGACGCTGGTCGACGAGGCCGCCGCGGCCGGGGTCGACGCCACCTACCGGGAGCTCAGCTCGATCAAGGGGCACGACGCGTTCCTGACCGAGTGGGACCAGCTCACGCGGCTGCTGGGCGAGGCGCTGGCGGATGGCATCGGGCGCCAGACCTCGCGAGCATCGGCGGAGGTTGCCGCCGGCGTGGCCTAGCTGTGATCGACTACAGCCGCTCCGCCGCCAGGTGATCGAGGGCCCTCGCGAGCGCTCCCTCCTCGGCCGGCGTCAGGCGGTCCTCGAGAATCGGGATGTACATCTCCTCCTCGGCCAGATGGGTGTTGAGCAGGGTGTACAGCCGGAGCAGGACGCGCCGCAGGGCGAGCACAGCGACCCGATCGGCATGCGCCCCCGGATCATCGACGAACCCGGCAAGCATCGTCACGAGGCGGCGGACCTCCTGGTGCTCGGCGGCCATGGGCACGACACGATCGTGATCGGCGAGGATCCGCTCCAGGGTCGGGTGAACGGCGGCCTCCACGGCCTCCATGTGGGGGATCAGGAGGCTGTTCAGCCCGTCGATGGTCTCCCGCAGCTCCGGCAGCTGGGCGGCCAGCCGGCCGCTGTCCAGGCAGTCGCAGTTCAGACATTCGGCCAGATCGTTGAGGTGATTCACGTAGCGCCACATGCGATCGTGGTGCTCATGCGAGATCCTGGTCAGGGCTTGCATCGCCACCTTCCGCGGGGCAACCCGCTACATGCTGGCTTCCAGCATGTAGATGCTGAGAGCATTCCTCGAGGGCCCGACGTCATGGGCGGGCGGGTCCAAAGGCTGGATCGAGCGTCCGACGACGCGCCGCCTCGGGCCCCGCGTGTCGAGGCAACCGGCCCTTGTCGAGCGTCGGACACGAGCCGCATGCTGCCCTCAAGATCTCACGAAGCGTGATCGGCGGCGGAGCGTGGACCCGGTCGGACAGGGAGTCATCGCCAGCCTCATTGCCGGGCTCGCCACCGGGCTTGGCGGCCTTCCGGTTCTGTTCGGGCGCCGGATCCCCCACCGGGTGCTCGACGGCGTGCTCGGGTTCGCGGCAGGCGTCATGTTCGCCATCAGCGCCGGCGCCCTCCTCGTCGAGGTGGATCCGGGAGCCCCCGAGATCATCGCCGCCGCACTGGTGGGCGGCGGTGTGGTGCTGGGCCTGCGAGGGGTCGCCGCCGTGGAAGGGGCGGGCGGCGGGTCCCGGCTGGGGCGTGGTGCTCGTGTCGCCCTCGTCGTCACCCTGCACAACGTCGTCGAAGGCATGGCCGTCGTCGCCACCTTCTCCCAGCTCGGGGGCTCGGTCGGCGTCGGCGTCGCGGTCGCGATCGGCGCCCACAACGTCCCCGAGGGCCTTGCGGTCGCCGAACCCCTCCGCCGCGCGGGCCTGGGGCCGTGGCGGTGCGCGGGGCTCACGCTCGCCTCCGGCCTCGGCGAGCCATTGGGCGGGATCCTCACGCTCGCCGTCCTGGGCCCGATCCTCCCGCCGGGTGTCGCGTCGGCGCTCGCCGCAGGGGCCATGATCGTGCTGGCGTCGACGGAGCTCATCCCCGAGGCGTTCAGCCACTCCTACGTCGCCGAGGCGGCTGGCGGGCTGCTCCTGGGCGTCCTCTTCTCGCTCGCGCTCGTCGCCGCGTTCTGGTGACCGGGCGGCCGCTCCCCGACCAGCACCCGAAGTACCCCGTGCCGCGTCACGACGGGACGGGTCATCCGACATCACCTCCGTGTCCGCAGGTAGGTCCGACGACCGTGCCGGACGGTGACGATCCGCCCCTGGTCGAGCAGCGCCTGGGCAACCGACCAGTCGGCCCCCGACCGGGCGAGGTAGTCTCGGGCGTCCGCCTCGGTCATCGGGTGGACCGCGACGATGCCGAGCAGGCCCGTGGCCGGGTCGTCCGAGACGGCGAACGGCGCCACGAGCTCCTCGATGAGACAGGTGGTGGGCACCTCCGCCGCGCGGAAGATGTCGGCCGCGCGCCGCGCGGCCTCGATAGCCGGGGTCCGCACCCAGGGCTCGGCCGGGGGGCGGGTGGGGATCGCCACGTACGCCTGGAGCGGCCCAAGCGCGCTCACGAAGGCAGCCGTCGCCGAGACTGCGGCGTCGTCGTCGTTCAGCCCGGCAACGATCATCGTCTCGGTCACCAGATCACCGCGATACTCCGCGGCGAACCGGCGCATCCCGTCGAGAACCGCCTCCAGACGTAGCCTGCCGATCGGACGGTTCAGCTGCCGCCAGGCGGTCCCATCGACCGTGTCGACCTTGATCGACACCCAGTCGGCGGTGGCAAGCTCGGCTCGGACGTCATCGCGCCAGAGCAGGCTTCCGTTGGTCAGCACGGCAACCTTGAGACCGAGGGCAGCCACGCTCCGGATCGCCTCGCCGAGGTGGCCGTCGAGCGTCGGTTCGCCATCGGGCACGAAGGTCGCGTAGTCGACCGGCTGGCCGGCGGCCCAGCACTGCGCGAGGCGCGCGCCGACGACGGCGGCGATCTCCCCGGGCGCGACGTACGCCTCGCGTTCCAGGCATGCGCGGTCCGTGGCCCCAACCTGGCAGTACACACACGAGTACGTGCAGGTCTTGGGCGGAACGTTGTTGATGCCCAGGCTCCACCCCAACCGCCGCGAGTGAACCGGTCCGAAGGCGATCGGCAGCCCGGGCTGCCGATCGACCGGCCACTCCCGGTCGGGTGTGGCCGGAGGGCGCGACGTGTGCGTCATGGACTCCTCCGAACCGTCGCGGGCCCGACGGACTACGAGCCCTTCGCCTCCGCACCCCGCATGTCGCCGAGCTCGGCCTCCAGCCGGCCGATCTCGTCGCGCAGCTCGCTGAGCCGTGCCTCGAGGTCCTCGTCGGCAGGCCCGCGGTCGAGACGCCGGGTCCGGCCATAGCGGCGGCGGACCGGTCGTTCCTCCGGCTCGTACCAGTCAGCGGGGCCGTACCAGCCCATGTCATACGGCGGGCCGTACCAGGGCCCGCAGTCATGCCAGCCGTGCCGGCAGCTCATGTCATACCTCCTTGCCTCGCGTGAGGCGCTCAGCCTGTCCAAGGAACGCCTCCACCAACCTCCGGCGTTCCCACATCACCGATGTCCATTCGTCGAGCGCCGCCCGACCGGCATCGGTCAACCGGTAGGCGCGCCGCGGTGCACCCTTATCGGCGACCCAACGGGAGGTCACCAGGCCCTCCGCCTCGGACTCGCGGAGCGCGCGGTAGGTCATCCCGACATCGACGCCGTTGGGGGCCAGGCAGAGCTCGTCCAAGCTGGCGATCAGCGCCCCCCCGTGGACCTCCTCGTCCGCGCCGATCAGCGCGAGCAGGAATGGCTCGACCCACCGACCGCGCCGGCCGCCGGGACGGACCCAGCCTCTGTGATCATCGTGATGGATGTGCGAGTGATGATCCGCATGCATATGCCAATAGCATGTCCGTGCCAGTGTCCACCCCAAGAGCCGAACGGCCTGTTCGGCTGGTGATGGCCCGCGGGACGGCTCGCTCGTGGCAGGCCTCTCGTTCGAGGTGCACCTGCCCGCGCGGCCGTCGGCACTGCGGCAGCCGTGGAGCCGCGGTAACCGCGCCCGGGGCAGCCTCGGCTCTCGCGGTGTCGATCGCGTCCCGCCCGGCGTTCAGGCCCGTCATGGTCACAGCACCCGCGCCGTCACGCGCCCGTGGCATCGTGGGCGGACGGCGTCTCCCGCGACCGATCGACCTCCTGGACCAGCCAGGTGTTCCCGTCCGGGTCCTGGAACGAGGCGAACGAGTTGTAGTTGCTGCGGTCCGGGGCCAGCCCGGGCTCCTGCCCCTTGGGGCCGAAGTGGAAGAACTCGCTGACGTCGACGCCGCGCCCGACCAGCTGCGACCGGGCGGCCACGATGTCGGGCACGATCACGTGCAGGCCGTAGATCGAGCCCGGCGCCATCGGGGTGTCGGTCATGAGCGCAATCGCGCAACCCGAGCCGGGCGGGGTGAGCTGCACGACACGCATGCTCTCGCCGACCATCACGTCGACGAGCTCGAGGAACCCGACCTGCTGCACATAGAAGGCCTTCGCACGGTCGATATCGGAAACGGGCACCACGATCAGCTCGAGGGTCCAGTCCATGGTTCGCATCTCCAGTGTCGGCGTCGGACGCTCAGTGTGGCCGACGTTCTGCCCATGCAACGACCGCAGTCGCGGAATCTCATCGGTCCAGCGATGAGTCCGTGAACTGGGGATCGACGGCCGAGACCTGCCCCGTGAGCCCGGGATCGGCCGGCTCGTCGGCCGATTCGGCGATCAGCGCGGTGGTGACTCCGTCGCCTCGAATGCGTCCCGTATCGTCGTGTAGCACCCGCAGGTCATCGCCTCGAGGGCCGCCGGGTCGAGGATCCTGACTGCGCCGCGCAGGTGCCGGAGGGCGCCGGCCTGTTGCAGCGCCTCGAGGGTGAGCGTGACCTTGGGCCGGGACGCCCCCAGCAGCCCGGCCAGCAGCTGATGCGTGCATTGGAACTCGTCGGCTTCGATCCGATCCCGCGTCAGCAGCAGGCACCGGGCCATCCTCGCCTCGAGCGGATGCAGGCGATGGCAGGCGGACACCTGTACGCAGTCCACGAACCGGGCCCCGAGGTAGCGGAAGATGGCCGTGCGGAACGGCGGGCTGCTGTCGAGGAGGCCGCGGAGATCGTCGGTCTCCATCTGCGCGACCTGGCCGACGATCAGGCACGCGATCTCCGTCGGCGCCGGCACCGAGCCCAGGGCCGGCGCGATCTCGATCGCCCCCTCCCGGCCCACGGTCGCGATCGAGGTGAAGCTGCCCAGGGGATCGGTGACCACGAGCGAGAACAGGCCGCTCAGCGGGAACGTGACGCTGTCCATCCGCTCACCGGGCTGGTAGACGGTCTGGCCGCGCGTCGCCGTCCGGATCGTTACGCGCGGAGCGACATCCACGAGCATCGATGCCGGCACGTGAGCCAGCAGCTTGTTGCCTCGTAGCCGGTCCGCTTCCGCCATCCGCCTTCCTGCTCCTCCGGGCGCCTGCGTGTCGACGCCGCGCCAGTGTAGGGGACGGTTGCTCCCGCCTGGTTCCGTGGGGCACCGACGGGCCTGCGTACTGTCGGGATAGGCGTTGGTGGCCAGGTCAGATGGTGCTGGTCGGCCAAACCGACAAGGAGACAACTCGATGGCCGAAGGCAAGAAGTTCCTGATCATGGCGACCCATGGCCCGGACAACCCCGAGATGGCGACCCTTCCGTTCGTGATGGCCGGCGCTGCCGCCGCCGCGGATGTGGAAGTGGTCATGGGGTTCCAGGGTGACGGCGTGAGGCTGATGCAGTGCGGCGTCGCGGAGACCGTCACGTCGCCCGGGTTCAAGCCGATGGCCGAGCTCCTCCAGGCGATCCGCGAGTTCGGCGGCACGTTCCTGGTCGGCGGCCCGTGCATCAAGAGCCGTGCCATCAGCGAGGTCGACCTCGTCGAGGGCGCGCATGTGGTGACCGCGGGCCGGTTCGTCGCCGAGATCGCGTCGGCGACCAACACCCTGTTCTACTAGGAGGCTGCTGTGGTCACCGTACTGAACGACGCTGAAGCTACCGAGTTCGGCAAGACGACCGTCGTCGACGCGCGCGGCGTCGCCTGCCCCGGCCCGATGATCGAGGCCAAGAAGGCGATGAGCGGGATCGCGGTGGGCGAGGTCATGGAGCTGTGGTCCGGCGACTCCCAGACCAAGGAGGACATCGGGTACTGGACCGAGATGGCCAGTCATACCTTCCTGGGCGTGATCCCGGCACGCGGGTATGAGCGGCTGTTCATCCGCCGCGGCAAGTGACGTAGCCCCGGACATGACGACAGCCCAGGAAGCTCGTGCCGTGCCAGGCGGCCCGGCGGTCATCCCACAGGGTCCGCGAGTCCTCGTGTTCTCGACGAACGCGATCTCCGACCCCGGGATCGACCTCGCCGGCAGCCTGCACATGCACTACTCACCTGAGGTCGTCGTGTACAGCCTCCCCTGCACGAGCGCGATCAGGCCGGACTGGATCCTGTTCGCGCTCCAGGAGGGCTTCGACGGCGTGTTCATCGCCTCGGACGGCGACGAGTGTCCCTACCTCGCCGACTGCGGGAAGCGGTCGGCCGAGATCATGTATCGCGCCCAGGACCTGCTCGCCGAGCACGGGATCGCGGACCAGCGCCTCAAGATGGCCGCGATCTGCTCGGTCTGCGCCGAGTCGTTCACGCGCCAGATCCGCGAGTTCACCGAGACGCTCACGGCGTTGAAGGCGGCCTAGATGGACTACGACGTGCTGGTCGTCGGCAGCGGCATCGGCGGCATGGAGTCGGCGCTCAAGCTCGGCGACATGGGCTACAAGGTCCTGGTCGTCGAGAAGGAGCCCAGCATCGGCGGCCGGATGGTCCTGCTGAGCAAGGTCTTCCCGACCCTCGACTGTGCCAGCTGCATCGCCACCCCGAAGATGGCGGCGACGGCCCATCACGGGAACGTGACCGTGTGGACCGATGCGGAGGTCGCGTCCATCACGCGCGACGGCGGCGGTCTGATGCACGCCGACGTGCGCCGCAGGCCGCGGTTCGTGGATCTCGCCGCGTGCACGGGCTGCAAGCAATGCGAGGAGGCCTGCACCGTCGCGGTTCCCGACGAGTGGAACGGCGGCATGGTCTCCCGCCGGGCTGCCTACATCGCCTACCCGCAGGCCATTCCCCAGAAGGCGCTGATCGAACGTCCGGGCACCTCGCCCTGCACCGACGCCTGCCCGGCCGGGATCAAGGCGCACGGCTACGTCTCGCTGGTCCGCTCCGGGCTGTACGAGCAGGCCTACCAGCTGGTCCTCGATGCGACGCCGCTCGTCGGGACCCTGGGGGCCGCGTGCTACGCGCCGTGCGAGGCTGCCTGCACGCGAAGCGAGCGGGAGGGACCGGTCGCGATCCGGCGAATCAAGCAGTTCGTCGCCGAGCGGCACGACGCGCTGGACGGCGGGCCACACGTCACGCCCGCGGAGCCCAACGACAAGCGCGTCGCGATCGTCGGCTCGGGGCCGGCCGGACTCACCGCGGCCTGGCAGCTGGCCCGGGCGGGCTACGGCGTTCACATGTTCGAGGCCGGCCACGAGCCCGGCGGCTTCCTGCGCCAGGCGATCCCGGGCTACCGGCTCCCGGTCGAGGTGGTGGAGCGAGACATCGCCAACGTCACCGCGCTCGGTGTGGAGATCACGACCGACACCCCGGTTCACGACCTGGCCGCGCTCAAGGCAGACGGCTACGACGCCGTCCTGGTCGCGCCCGGAACACCCAGGTCGCAGTCGCTCGGGATCCCCGGCGAGCAGCTCGACGGATTCGTGGCGGGGCTCGATCTGCTGCGCGACGTGCGCGCCGGGCGAGCGCCTCGGCTCGAGGGCAAGCGCGTCGTCATCGTCGGCGGCGGCAACGTCGCGATGGACGCCGCACGCACCGCCGCCCGCCTGGGCGCCCGCGAGACCCTCGTGGCCTACCGGCGCAGCCGCGACGAGATGCCCGCGCACCGCAGCGAGGTCGACGATGCGCTGACCGAGGGCGTCCAGATGCTGTTCCACGTCGCGCCGGTCGAGGTGCTGGGCGATACACAAGCGAGGACCGTCGCGCTGCGCTGCCAGCGGATGGCGCCCGGGGAGCCGGACGCGTCGGGCCGGCGCCGGCCGGTGCCCGTTCCCGGCAGCGAGCTCGAGATCGCCTGTGACCTCGTCATCGCGGCCGTCGGGCTCGGCCCCGCGACGGACGAGCTCGCCGGCTCGCTGCCCGCGACCGCGGGCGGCACCGCCGATGTCGATGCTCGGACGCTGCAGGCCAGGGCTGGCTGGCTGTTCGCGGCCGGCGACGTGGTGAGCGGCGCGAGTGACATCGCACATGCGGTCGGGCAGGGACGGCGCGCCGCGTACATGATCGATCGGTGGCTCCAGGGCAAGGAGCTGGACTCGTTCCCGGTCCTCGACGATCGCCTGCCCGCGGTGGACAGGACCGAGGTCCTCGACCGCCAGCAGACCTACGCGCAGCGCGATCCACAGCTTCCGCCGCCGGCGCTGGCCGCAGCTCCGAGCGACTTCGCCAGGCTCGAACCTTCGATCACGGAGGAGGAGGCTCGAGCCGCCGCCGGCCGCTGCCTCGATTGCGGGGTGTGCTCGGAATGCGGTCAGTGCCTCACGGCATGCCCGGCGAACGCGATCGACCTGGGTGCGCGCGGCGACGAGCAGGCGATCGAGGTCGGCGCGGTCGTGGTGGCCACCGGGTACCAGCTGTTCGCCGCCGACGCCAAGCCGCAGTACGGCTACGGCCGGTTCCCCAACGTGATCACCGGGATGCAGATGGAGCGACTCCTCTCGCCCACTCGCCCGTACCCCAGCGTCCTGCGGCCGAGCGACGGCAAGATCCCCGCCCGGATCGCGTACGTGATGTGCACCGGATCGCGCGACGAGAGCGTCGGCAACCCGCTGTGCTCGAAGTTCTGCTGCATGTACTCGATCAAGCAGAACCAGCTGATCATGGGCGTCCTGCGGTTCGCGGAGGTGACCGTCCACTACATCGACGTGCGGGCCGTGGGCAAGGGCTACGACGAGTTCTTCGAGCAGGCCAAGGGCATGGGCGTGACCTTCACCAAGGGCCGCGTCGGATCCATCCGCGAGACGCCGGACGGCAACCTCATCCTGCGCTACGAGGACGTCGACCACGGCGGCGTCATCTCCGAGGCCGAGTACGACCTCGTGGTCCTGGCCGTCGGCGTCCAGCCGAACCGCGACGCCAACCGGCTGTTCGCGGGCGACGGGGTGGCCCTCGACGACTTCGACTACGTGGACGAGGTGGACGAGGACTTCAGCCCCGCGGCGACCAGCCTGCCGGGCGTGTTCGTCGCGGGCGCGGTCTCCGGTCCGCGCGACATCCCGGAGTCGATCCTGCACGCGGGCGCGGCCGCGATCCAGGTGGCCGCCCACCTGGATCGACGAGCCGGCGATCTGGAGCGGCGAAGGGTACCGGCATGAGCGAGCCGCGGATCGCTGTCTACGTCTGCCAGTGCGGCGGCAACATCGGCGACTACGTCGACACCGACCGCGTGATCAACGCGGTGAAGGACCTGCCGGGCGTCCAGATCGCCCGGCACGCGATGTTCACCTGCTCGGACACGAACCAGCAGGAGATGATCGACGACGTCGAGCGGGAGCAGCTCGACGGGTTCGTGGTGGCCTGCTGCTCGCCCAAGCTGCACACGTTCACGTTCCGGGGCGTGGCCGAGCGGGCGGGCGTGAACCCCTATCAGGTCACCCAGGTCAACCTCCGCGAGCAGTGCTCGTGGACGCACACCGACGATCCGGAGGGCGCCACCAGGAAGGCGATCCGGCTGGTCACCGCGGGCGTCGCCCGGGCAAACCTGACCGAGCCCCTGGAGCCGATCGAGGTCGAGACCGCGCCGCGGGTTGCCGTCATCGGCGGTGGGGTGGCGGGGATGCGCGCGGCGATCGCGCTCGCCGACGTCGGGCTTGGCGTGTATCTGATCGAGCGGACCCCCGAGCTCGGCGGTCACGTCCGCGAGCTGGGCGTGCTGTACCCCCGCCACGTGACCGGCGACGCGCTGGTGGAGCGGATGCGCGACGAGATCGCCCGCCGTCCGGAGATCGAGGTGTTCACCGACTCGGAGGTGGTCGCCAAGGAGGGCACGTACGGCAACTACCAGATCACGATCGGCGGTCCGGGGTCGCGGCGCGAGGTGGCCGTCGGACAGATCCTCGTCGCCACCGGGTTCGACGCCTATGAGCCAACGGCCGGCGAGCTCGGCTATGGCCTGCCGGGCGTGGTCACGCTTCCGCAGCTGCGGGCGATGCTCGATGCGACCGACGGCCCGATCCAGCGGGATGGACGGCCGGTGCGGACGCTGGCCTACATCTACTGCGTCGGCAGCCGCGATGGCGATCACAGCTACTGCTCGCGCTACTGCTGCAGCGCCGCCGTCCATGCCTCGCTGCTGATCGCCGATCGCGATCCGACCGTCCGCCAGTACCACCTGTATCGCGATCTGCGCACCTACGGCCGCAACGAGCTGCTGTTCAGCGAGTCCCGCAAGCGCGGCTCCTATTACCTTCGCTTCGCGGACGACGATCCGCCGGCGGTCGCGGTCGAGGGCGACGTGGTCCGCGTCACCACCCACGACCTGCTGACCGCGGGCGCGGAGCTGACGGTCGAGGCGGACCTGCTGGTGCTGGTCACCGGCATGGTGCCCCGCCAGAACGACGAGCTGATCGCGACCCTCAAGCTGCCGGTGGGCCGCGACGGGTTCTTCAACGAGATCCACCCCAAGCTGCGGCCGGTCGAGACGGTCGTCGACGGCACCCTCATCGCGGGTGCCTGCCAGTCCCCCAAGACCGTGGCCGAGAGCGTCGCGTCCGGGCTCGCGGCTGCCGCGCAGGCGGCCGCGGTGCTGAAGCGTGGCGTGGCATCGCTCGACCCGCAGGTCGCCATCGTGCATGCCGACGCCTGCGACGGCTGCGGCGAGTGCGTGGCCGCCTGCCCGTTCTCGGCGATCGAGATGCACGGCAGCAACGGGCAGTCCGTGGCCAGCATCGTGGCCGCCGGCTGCAAGGGCTGCGGCGCGTGCACCCCCGTCTGCCCGACCAACGCCATCGACCTCCAGGGCTACACGGACGCGCAGGTCAGGGCCACCATCGTGGGCCTGCTCGCGGGGAGCGCCACATGATGCGCGACATGCGCGAGGTGGTCCGGGACGAGCCGCTGATGCGGGATCGCCTGCTGGCGCTCCTCGGGGACGGCCCGCTGACGATCCCCGAGCTGGCGACGGCCGCGGGCCTTCCCTCGGCCGAGGTCATGGTCTGGGTGATGGGCATGCGCAAGTACGGCTACGTCGTCGAGCACAAGGGCACCGGCCGCGTCTGGGAGTACCGCTACGCGGCGGTAGAGCAGCCATGAGCGCGCTGAACGCCGTGATCGCACCCGATCTGGGGCCGGAGATGCGCCGCCACGGTGAGTTCGATGCCGAGGCGTGCATGAACTGCGGGTACTGCAGCGCCACCTGCCCGCTGGGCATCGACGTCCTGCCGCGACGCCTGTTCCGGTACGTCCTGTTCGGCATGGAGGACGCGGTCAGGGCCGAGAACGAGACCGTGTTCTCGTGCCTGCTGTGCCGCGCCTGCGAGCAGAATTGCCCGGCGGGCGTGCACATCACCGAGAACGTGCGCGCCGTGCGCGGCTGGCTGCTCCGGGAGGGTCGCTGATGGCGCTGCCTACGCGCGATGTCGTGGGAATCCTTGCGGACAACCTGCGTCTGCGCGGATCGGTCCTGCCCATCCCGGCCGGCGCCGCGACCGGCTGGGCCCGCGACCTTGACCTCCCGCGGGGCGGCGAGACCGTCATCTACACCGGGCTGATGTACCAGCTCGTCCCGTACATCGAGCGCCTCGTGGCCCTCGAGGAGCGACTGGGCGACACCCCGCTCGCCCGTTTCGCCGGGATCGGCCGGCGGATCAACCGGTTCGTCAACGGCGTGGCCTTCGTGGCCCGGCCCTCGGTCCGCGAACGCGCCGAGTACGACCGCGTGCCCGCCAACGTGGCCCGGCTGCTGCGGGCGGCCGGGGTCGAGTTCGGCTACCTGTACGAAGACGACCTGTACGCGGGGGCGCTCGCCTACGACCTCGGGGCCGACGATGCGGTCGCGGCGCACGCCCACCGAGTGGCAGCGCTGCTGCGCAAGCATGGCGTGCGCGAGGTCATCACCATCGACCCCCACACGACGAACATGCTGCGCAGCGTCTACCCCAGGCTCGTCGACGGGTTTGACGTGCGCGTTCGCACCTACCTGGAGGTGCTGGCCGAGCGCGACATGCCCTTCTCGCCGCCCGATGAGCGCCGCGTGGTCATCCACGATCCATGCGTGTACGCCCGCTACGAGAACGTGGTGGAGCCGCCCCGGCAGCTCCTCGCCGCAGCGGGCATCGACGTCGCGGAGCCCGACAGCGCGGGACAGCTCACCTGGTGCTGTGGCGGTCCGGCCGAGGCGCTGTATCCGGCCAAGGCCGCGGCCGTGGCGGCGGACCGGGTTGCGCAGCTGCGCGAGATCGCCTGCGACTGCGTGACGATGTGTCCGATCTGCCTCATCAACCTGCGCAAGGCCGCCGACGGCGCGACGTCGGGCGGCGCGACGGAGGGGGCCGACGGCGCGGCGCCGCCCGGCAGCATTCGGTTCCGCGACATCTCCGAGTACCTGGTGGAGGCCATCGGACGGCCGGCGGAGACACACGACGCGATCGGGTCACCGGGGCTGGCCCCGTTGCCTGCCGGGAGGTGAGCCATGTACGCGCTGTCCCAGGTTTCTCGCGAGCACCACGCGCGGCTACGAGACCGCGTCGGGCGCCTGCACGATCTGGCTGAACGCCTGTGCCCGGACTGCCTTGACACCTCCGGGACGCTGGCGGCCCTGCCCGAGATCCGGGCCCTGGCGCAGGACCTGCAGCAGATGCTGATCCCGCACATGGACGCCGTGGAGGCCGGCGTCTATCCGACTCTCGAGCGGATCATGGATGACCGGCGTGCCAGCGCCCCGATGCGCGACGAGCACGAGCAGATCCGCAAGCTGGTTGCGAGGACCCGCAGCCTCCTGGACAGCACCGAGGCAGGCGTGGACCGGTACTCCGTGCTGGCGCTGCGGCGGGTGATGCTGCGGCTGCACATGATGCTCAGGACGCACCTCGACGAGTGGGAGCTGTACCTGCCCGTCCTCGAGCAGCGGCTGACCCCGCAGGGAGAGGCGGCGCTGGGACGCGCCCTGGACCACCTGGCCTCGGTGCATCTGTAGCCACATCGCCGTCCGGCGTGCCGCGACGTCCGACAGGGCCCGTCCGACGGGAGCTCGACCCGTGGTCTCCGCTCACGTCAAGCGCACGATCGGCGCTGCCCGGTGACGCAGCAGCTGGCACCGGGATGCGTATTGAGCCGTGTCCCCCGCACCGGGTAGATCGCGCGCGTATTGTGGCGAAACCGGGCAACAAAGGCCATGACTGAGGTGAGCGCTACCATGCGCCACATGAGCGCTCGACGACGTACGCCCATCGGGGCGCTATCGAGAGGTTTGGCGGCCGGCGCCCTCGGGACCCTGGCCATGGATCTGGTCTGGTTCCGGCGCTATCGAGGCGGAGGTGGGACGAGCTCGTTCGGTGACTGGGAGTTCTCAGCCGGATTGACCTGGGACTCGGCTCCCGCGCCGGCCCATGTCGGCAAGCGCCTGGTCGAAGGAATGCTGCAGATGGAGCCCGGCAAGGACCAGGCCCCGCTCTACAACAACGTCGTCCACTGGGGCACTGGCATCGCCTGGGCCGGCCTGTACGGGCTGGTCGCAGGATCGATCGACGCGCGCGGCCGGACGCTCCTCGGTCTGCCGTTCGGTGCCGTCGTGTGGGTCAGTGGCTATGCGATGCTGGCGCCCATGGGGCTCTATAAGCCGATCTGGCAGTACGATCGCGTCACCCTCGGGCACGACCTCAGTGCCCACCTCGCCTACGGGCTCGGTACAGCGGTCACCTACGAGCTGCTCGATCGTCGCTGATCAGCCGCCGGTTCTGCTGCCGGTTCTGCTGGCGGGGGTCCACTTTCGGGCGTTCCAGTTGGGAGGCCACCGTCGGGGGACGAGCTCGGGCGCGGCACGCGCTTGAGGATAACCGCTACGTGGCGAGGCGACGATCAGCGACCCAGCTCACGTCGTAGCGCGGCAGCGCCGGCGCCCCGGTAACCCCCCGTTGCCCCGGCGTCAGCACCGCCACGTGACCCGGGATCCCCAGCGCCTCGCAGCCGGTCTCCCAGTTGGCCACCCAGATGCCCAGCGCCACCGGCGCGTAGTAGCGGGAGTCCGTCGCGGCGCAGAAATCGAAGCGCTCGAGTCGCTCACGGTCCCCCACCTGCTCCATCACCGCGGCGCAGCGGGTGGTCTGGCCGTTGTACGACGAGGGCGACCACTGGCAGACCTCGTAGCAGCGTCCGAACGACGAGAACGGCGGCTCGTCGACCGGAAGCGAGGCCTGGAACCGCGGATCGGCGAAGAACAGCCGCTCAAGCGGATAGCGGCGGTGCTGCATCAGCTCCATGCCGCGGGTCGTGAGCGGCTCGAACCGTGAGCGGTAGCCGACGGCGCACACACAGACGACGTGGTCGCGCTCGGGGTCGAAGCGGCTGCCCAGATGCCTGGCGATGCTCCTCTGGTCCGCGCCCGGGCCGATCCAGCAGGTGGCCACGCCCATCCGTGTCGCATCGATCACGACCTTCTCCAGGCTACGGCCGACGTCGATGATCGCCGTCCGGTCGTAGTCGTGCGGCGCGATCGCGACCAGGAACTCGTGGGCGCCCACCGTCGGCCAGACCGTGATCGGGGCCGCGACGTACTCGAGCCGGATCGGTCTGCTGCCGACCAGGCGGTCGGGGCGGGTGTGCCTGCGGACGGCGTCCATGAGCTCCGCCCGATCGGCGTCGGTCAGGTTCCGCCGCTGGAACGACCGGCACGAGCGCCGTGACCGCATCAGATCGAACGCGTCAAGACCGTCCGCGCGCTCGGGATGGAGGTCGATCGGGCAGACCCCCAGCCTCACGGTGAGCAGGTCGAAGACGAGGATCGCGAGCAGCACCATGCCGATGCCGGCCGGCAGCCAGAACAGGAGCAGGGGCACGGCGCCGATCAGCCCGCCCACGGCGGCGACGGCGAGGAACACCAACGCAGCTGCCGCGTTCGGGATGTACTGGAGCCAGCCGGTGAACTGGAGGCGAACCTTCAGGCGCCACAGGGCGGACCGCTGGAGCCGCGATGTGGGGCGCTCGCCCCCGTCCCGTCGGAGTCCCGCCTGCGTCGTCATCGCGCCGGTAACACTAGTGCCTTCCGTGCTTTATTGCAAGTCTACACTTGCTATAAGATGGAGGGCGCCGGGGCCCGGCGAGCGCAGCGAGGAGGCTCATGCCCAAGGTCATCGACGTCGAGGTGCTGTTCGAGGCAACCATCAACGTGTTCGCCGAGAACGGCTACCAGTCCGCCACCACCCAGGAGATCGCCCGGCGGGCCGGCATCAACGAGGTCACGCTGTTTCGCCGCTACGGCAGCAAGGCCGGGCTGATCACGGCGGCGCTCGCCCACCAGCTCGCGCAGGCGCCGTTCGCTCATCTGGCCGTCACCGACGACGTCGAGGCGGACCTGGCTGCGCTGGTCCAGGCCTACGCCGAGACCTTCCGCTCGTACGGCGGCGCCGTGCTGACCCTGCTCACCGAGGCGCCACGCCACCCCGAGCTGCGCGAGGCGATGACAACCCTCCTGCCCAACCTCCGGAACGCGGCACAGGTGATCGCGGCGCACCAGGAGCGGGGGCGCATCAAGCCCGGTGACCCACTGCAGCTGGTGATGCTCCTGATCGCGCCCCTCCTGGCCTCGGGCCTCTGGTCCCGGACGGGCGCCCCGGTGCCGGCGGCGGACCTCGACCCGAAGGCCGTGGTCGGCGCCTTCCTGGATGGACATCGGCGGACAGCCGCTCCGTCCACCAGCGCGTCCCACCGCTAGCCTCCAGGCCATCGAGCCGCCGGTCGTCTGCGCGCCGGAGCCGCCGGTCGTCTGCGCGCCGGAGCCGCCGGGCCAGGCGGACGCGATGCTCGGCGCGCCGCATCGGAGCACCCTGCTGCTCCCGGTGAGCCAGCCTTCAGGGTCCGGGCGAGCTCGTCGCTGCCAGGCTAGACCTTGCGGCCCACGTTCCGGCCGGACAGGTCAGGCTGCATGTCGGTCATCGTCGCACGCTCCCATCTGCTCGAGGATCTCGGGCTGGTCGCTGAAGAAGATGCTGCGCCGGCGTCCGGCCCCGCGTCCGGTAGCCGCGGTGCGGCCGCTCGAAGTTGTAGAAGCGCAGGAAGGCCTGGAGGTCGGCGTCGATCGTCGCCGCGCTCGTGTAGTAGCGGTAGCGGAAGGCGACCCGGTAGTGGAGGTGGAGGACCGTCCCCTGGAAGCGCTCGACGAAGGCGTTGAGGTTCGGGCTCCGGGGCGGGATCCGGTGGTGGCGGACACCCGCGGCTCGGCAGGCCTCGCCGAACGCCCGGCCGAACTCGGGCCCGTTGTCGGTGGTCGCGGTCACCAGGCGCAGGCCGGCCGGGCGGCAGGCGGGCAGGACGTCGTCGGTGAGGAAGCGGGCCATGACCGCCGCCGTCTTGGTCGCCGGCGATGACCCGGGCGATGCCGAAGGAGGAGGCACCGTCGACCGCGCTGAGCTGCCAGACCTTGCCCACGCCCTTGAGGTGGCCGACGTAGAAGGTGTCGAGGAACAGCTCCTCGCCGGGTACGTCGGAGCCGATGTGGACCGTCCGGGCCCGCTCGATCGCGCGAACCTCGCGGAGGACCCGCTCGGTCAAGCGGGCCGCCCTCGACGGCGGCCAGGCTCTCGGCCGCGGCAAGCCGCGCCAGGCGCCGCCCGAGCCCGGCCCGGCGCAGGACGTTGGCGACCCCGCCGTGGCTGACCGCGCCAGCCGCCGAAGCGCGGGGTGGGCGAGGGCATCAGGCGATCGTCCGCTGGCCGTGGGTCGGGTGCTCGACGGCATAGGCGACGATCGCATCGACCAGCGGCTCGGGCAGCTGGCGGTCGGGCCGCTCGGCCGGCGTCGGCTTGGGCCGCAGGCCGGCCTCGCCGTACTGCCGGTAGCGGGCCCGGAGCTCGTAGAACCGGCTGCGGCTGATGCCGGCCTCCCGGCACAGCTGGGTCACCGGCGCCTCCCGGCGCTCGGCGCGGTCGATGAGCGCCTTCCGCAGGCGTGCCAAACTGTCGGCCGGGGCCACGGGCCATCCTCCGCTGTCGACTGCAACATCAACAGCGTCAGGGTATCCAGTGGCCCCTTCTCCTCGTCCGCGGTGTCCGGCCTCACCGTGGGCTGCAAGGGCTAGGCGGGCTCGGTGTCCGCGGCGCCCGAGTCGTACGTATCCCAGTCTCGATCGGCATCGCCTGCCGCCGACCCAGCCGGGTCCCCGCGATCGGCGTCAGGACGTGGACGACGAGCAAGGAGCCTGACATCGATGCCGATCCGGGGCATGCGCGGGAACCGCGTCGGCCGGGGTTCACGCGACTGACCGCTGAGCAGCAGCCCGCACGCCAGGCCCACCGCGAAGACCGCCCCGATGACCGACAGGAGGACGAAGGCCGTCCGCATGGCACACCTCCTCGGATCGCCGGTTGAGCGAACCTCGGTCGTGCCCGACGGTCCGAGCGCAGTATCGGCGCGCCCCGGCCTGGCCACCAGTGCCGAATGCCCCACGGCAAGCGCGTGCCGGTGGCGTCCGGCGACAACCAATCACGTTCGGGGTATGTCGGCCCGGCCGGCGGGGTGCGGTAGAATTCGCGGCGGTCGCTGGCGCGTGGCTCAACGGTAGAGCACCTGACTCTGGATCAGGGGGTTCCAGGTTCAAATCCTGGCGCGCCAGCCAGCTCCCCACCCCGCCTTCGATTCGGTCCTGATCCGGCCGTCTGATCGACAATTCGTGCGTTGCGACGTCCCTCCTCCGAACGTGGCCCGCCACGGAGGAGCTGCGAGATGGCCGGTCGATCACCTGGTCCCCGGCCGGCAGCCGGCCGCTGCTCCGGCCAATGCTGCACTAGCCAGCAAACTTGCCGAGGCATGCACGTTTCGGGTATCGTGCGGCCATGCAGCAACCCGCCGGTCTCCGAGAGCGCAAGAAGGCGCGGACGCGCACGGTCATCAGCCAGGCCGTCCTGCACCTGGCGCTGGAACGGGGCCTCGATGGGGTCACGGCCGACGACATCGCGGCCGCCGCCGACGTCTCGGTCCGCACGTTCCACAACTACTTCGGCAGCAAGGAAGAGGCGCTCATCGCCGCGTGGCAGTCGGAGTTCCAGGTCCATGTCGACGCGCTGCGGGATCGGCCGGCCGGCGAGCCGATCCTGGCGTCGCTCGAGCACGTCCTGTCGGGGATCGTGTCGAGCGTCGTGCGCAGTCCGGACGACCTGGCGGCACATACCGACCTGCTGTGGACCAGCCTGGTCATGGCCCGCTACCGCTCCGTGCTGCTCGACGAGGCGATCCGCATGGTCACCGAGGTCGTGGCCGACCGGACCGGCACGGACGCCGCCACCGACCTGTATCCCCACCTCGTCACGTCGGCGGCCATCTCGGCCGCGGTGACCGCGTTCCAGTTCTCCCCATCCGACATCCCAGGGGAGCCCGACCGGGAGCGCCTCGTTCACGAGTGTTTCGCCCTGCTGCGAGCGGGGCTCCAGAACCCAGAGGTGCAGCCAGCCTGACGACCAGCTGCATCGGGGCCTGAGCCCCGCCTTCCATCAATTCCACGTCAATCCATCCCCGGCGCGCAGCCGGGCGTGCTCCAACGGGCCCGCCGCATGCCGCCCAGATCACGAACCGGAGTGCCAATCCCGTGGCAGAGCTGCTGTTCCGTATCGGCCGCTATGCCGCCAGGCGACGCCTGGCGGTCATCGGCGCATGGCTCCTGATCCTCGCCCTGGCCGCCGCGGCGTTCGCCGTGGGCGGCGGGCCGCTCACCGGCCAGATCACCATCCCGGGCACGCCCACCGACCAGGTGGCCCAGCGCCTCGCCACCGACTTTCCGGAGGCCGCCGGCGGAAGCGGCACGGTCGTCTTCCGCACCGAGGACGGGAGCGCGCTGACCGACAGCCGGCGAGCGGCCATCAGCGCCCTGGTCGCCGATGCGTCGGGGATCGACGGCGTGCGCTCGGTGACCGATCCGTTCGCAGTCGAGGCGCAGCGTCAGGCGCAGCAACAGCAGATCGAAGCCGGCCGGACCCAGCTCGAGCAGGCGCAGGCCAAGCTCGATCAGGCGCAGGCACAGGTCGACGCCGCGCGAGCCAAGGCCGAGGCCGCCGGACGGCTCGACCAGGTCGCGGCACAGCTCGACGCGCAGCAGACACAGATCGACCAGGGCCGTGCCCAGCTCGACACCCAGCGTAAGCAGCTCGAGGCCGGCAGCGCCCTGCTTCAGGTGTCGGCGGGGGTCCGTCTCGTCTCCGAGGACGGCAGCACGGCGCTGGTCCCGATCCAGTTCACGGCCAGCGAGCTCGAGGTGAGCCAGGAGACCAAGGCCGCCGTGCGGGCGGCGTTCGACTCGACCGCCATCCCGGGTGTCGCGGTCGACTTCTCCAACTCGCTCGTCCAGGGATTGCCGAAGATCTTCGGTGTCGGCGAGGCGGCGGGGATCGTGGTGGCCGCCATCGTCCTGCTGATCATGCTCGGCACGCTGCTCGGCGCGGCGCTGCCCATCGTGACCGCCGCGACGGGCGTCGGCATCGGCGTCCTCGGCGCGCTGTCGCTCGCCGGTGTCGTCGACATGGTGTCGGTGACGCCCGTGCTGGGCGTGATGCTCGGGCTGGCGGTGGGCATTGACTACGCACTGTTCGTCGTCAACCGCCACCGCCGGCAGCTGAAGGAGGGCTACGAGGTCCACGAGTCGATCGCGCTCGCGAACGGCACATCGGGCAACGCCGTGGTGTTCGCGGGATCGACCGTGTTCATCGCGCTGCTCGCGCTCAACGTGACCGGGATCCCGTTCCTGGGCCTGATGGGCACCGTCGGCGCGGTGTGCGTCGCGATCGCGGTGGTCATCGCGGTCACCCTGCTGCCGGGCCTCCTGAGCCTGGCCGGCACCCGCGTCCTCAGCCGGGGCGAGCGGGCGCACGTCGAGGGACGCGAAGGACGGCCGCCGGCCGCTCCCGCCCGGCCGCTCGGCACCCCGCGGGCGCTGGCTCAGGCCGTCGTCGGCATCGGCGCGCTCGCCCTGCTCGCGGTCCCCGTCGCGTCCATGCGGCTGGGGCTCCCGGACGGCTCGTGGGAGTCGCCCGGATCCACCGCCTATCAGGCCTACACGATCATCGCGGACAAGTTCGGCCCGGGCGTGAACGGCCCGCTCCTCGTGGTCGCCGACCTGCCCGGCTCGCCCAGCCAGACCGACGCCGCCGGCGCCCAGGTCCAGATCGCGCAGCAGCTCGCCGCGTTCGACGACGTCGTCGCCGTCGCCCCGGTCGGCACCACCGCGGACCATACGACGCTGGCGTTCGAGGTCGTGCCCGCCGAGGGGCCGTCGAGCGCGTCCACCGAGCAGCTCGTCAGCTCGCTTCGTGCGGCCTCACCGCTCCAGGGCGGGATCGAGCTTGGTGTCGCGGGCGCGACCAGCGGCAACATCGACATCTCGCAGCAGCTTGCCGACGCGCTCCCCCTCTACCTCGCGCTGGTCGTGGGGCTGTCGCTGATCATCATGATCGTGGTGTTCCGGTCGCTGCTGGTCCCGCTCATCGCGACCGGCGGCTTCGTCCTGTCGCTGCTGGCGACGCTGGGTGGCCTCGTTGCGATCCTGCAGTGGGGCTGGTTCTCGAGCGTGCTCGGGATCGGCCAGCCCATTCCGATCCTCGACTTCCTGCCGACCGTGCTCGCCGGCATCCTGTTCGGCCTCGCGATGGACTACACGCTGTTCCTCGCATCCGGGATGCGAGAGGCGTACGTGCACGGCGCGTCGGCCCGGACGTCCGTCGTGCTGGGCTTCCTGGCCGGCCGGTCGGTGGTGACGGCGGCTGCGATCATCATGGTGTCGGTGTTCGGGGCGTTCGTGTTCTCCGAGAGCTCGATCATCCGGCCGATCGGCTTCGCGCTCGCGTTCGGCGTCCTGCTCGACGCGTTCGTGGTTCGGATGCTGGTCCTGCCCGGGTTGATGCACCTGGCCGGTGAGCGCGCCTGGTGGTTGCCGGGATGGCTGGACCGCCTCATCCCCAACGTCGACGTCGAGGGCGCCGCGCTGGAGCGACGCCACCCGCACGTCGCCGACGAACACCTCGCCGAGCAGCCGGTCCGCCGTGGACCCGGCGAACCCGCGCCGGCACCCGCGCAGTCCGACGGCTGAGCGCCTCGCCGCTCGGCCCCTGCCATGTCTCCAGAGGCCGACTTCGCTGAGGGGTAGGGGGCGGCGGTTCGGCCGCCGCCGGGACTACCGTGAGCCGCGACGGGCCTGACCCGTGTCCGCGGCTCGGGCGTACTCCTCGAGGAGGGACCGGAGCACCTCGCTGACGGTGCGACCCTCGCTGACGGCCCTGGCACGGACCCGGTCGCGCAGCCGGGCCGGGACTCGAACGGTCATGCGCGGCGACTGCTCCGCCGCGTCGGCGTCGAGAGATGGGCGTCCTCGCCGAGGCCGGAGCCGCGAGGGATCGAACCCTGCCTCAGCAAGGTGGGCAAGACGATCGAGGTCTGCGTTCGAAAGGGTGCGCCGGTCCTTCGCGGTCACCGCCATCGCACCACCTCGGCGTACAGGCCGGCGTAATTCGCCCGCATCCCCATCGCGTGGATCACGAGGAGGTCGCCTCCGACGAGCTCAACGGCGACGACCTCCAGCGGGATGCCTCGTTGGTCCGGCCCCAGGAACATCCGTGGCGAGAGGCTGAGCGGTGGAACCGGATGACCATCGCATGTCCGAATTATGTACGCCACAAATCCAGAATCAAGGCGGGCGACCTGGGGTCTCGACAGTCGACACGTTACAGATGGCCCCTTATGTCGAGCTCATCGCGCGTCGGGATCCGGCTCATCTCGGGCGGTGGCAGCATTCCTTGCACCTGACCGGTCCGCGACACCTCAAGAGCTGTCACGGCCGGGATCGCAATCGGAGCGGCCACCATGGCCTGCGCGCCTGAGGGCCATTCCTCGCGGGGAAGGCGCATGATCCCCGGAAGGAAGGTGAGGCTGACCTCGCGGGACATGCGCCCACCTCCCTCCAGGGGCGCCGGGACACCGAATTGGAGCAGCTGTGGAGCTCGTCGTCGCGAAGGGAACGCCGTACCAGCGTGGGGCGACGATCGGGCGCGCGATGGCGGCCTCCGCCGCCCGATCTGTTGCCTTCAACCGACGGTACGCCGAGATGCACGGGCTCGATCGCCAAACGCTCGATGCGATCCTCGCCCCGTACCTCGATTCCTCGCGGGCGGCGCTCCCGCATCTCGTGGAGCAGATCCACGGGATGGCGGATGGCGCCGGGTTGCCGTTCCTCGACGTCTTCTTCGCCAACGCCTTCGAAGAGATCTACGGGATCATCGAGCTGAACGCGGCGTCCCCGATCGCCCTCGAACGGTGTACGGACGTCGTGCTCCGCGCACCCGGCCGCACCCTCCTCGGGCACACCGAGCAGTGGTACGCCGGCGACGAAGGCACGCCGATCGTCGTGCTCGACCTGCCGGATGGCGGTCCGGCACTGCTCGCGCCGGTCGTGGCGGCCTCGCTGGCGCTGACCGGGATCAACGAGCATGGAGCCGCCTTCGGCGCGATGTCGCTGTCGGCGACCGATGAGCGTGTCGGCGTGCCTCGTTCGCTCATCGCGCGCGACGTCCTCGATTCCCGCGATCCGGACGACGCGATCGCGCGCGCGACCCGGGCGGGCCGTGCCGGGGGCTACTCCTACCTCGCCGCCTTCCCCGGGGGCAGGGCGTTCGCTATCGAGACGACAGCGGCAAGCGAGGCCGTCGTCGAGTGCGACGCCCACACGAACCATGCGCTCGATCCGGCGGTTGGGGCGGTCACCTGTGCCGCCTCCCCGGGTAGCCGATCGCGCCTGGACCGGGCTCGCGTCCTGGCCGCCTCCGCCGATGCAACGCTCGAAGCCATGGGCGCGATCCTCGCCGACCATGGGGCCGACGGACAGGACATCTGCGTGCATCCGGAACCTGCCGAAGGCGACGAGGGCTCGACGATCCTGTTCGCGATGATCTGCGAGCCGGAGACGCGCTCGATGTGGGTGGCGCCCGGTCATCCGTGCACCACGTCCTTCGAGGCCTTTGCCATCGGGTCCTGACCGGACGCCGGGGCCACGACGTCCCGCTCTCGCGCGCCGATCCCCACGTCGAACGGGTCCTCGATCGATACGTGGCGGGAGCGTCGGAAGTCGCGATCGCGGGTCACGATCGCGGGATGGTCAGCGGCCCGACTGATACCGGCGCAGGATCGCTGAGCCACGGAAGATCGCGATGAGTCGGACGGCGTTCACGAAAGCCGCGCGGCCAGCTCCGCGGGCGCGATCACGACCAGCTCGGTGGTCGCCCGTACCTCCCTCGTCAGCCAGCTCCGTGCCTGTGACTCGCGGGTCGCGTATCCATTGGCGGGGACTCGGCCGCAGCGGCGGTCGCGACGCTCACCGCCGAGCCGGCAACGGTGCGATGATCGACGTCGATGGACTCCCGGCCTCCGGTGGCGTTCGCCGACCTCCACGTTCATCCCAGCGGCGATTCCGCGACCGCTCCCCCGCCATCGACGCCGGCGTCGATCTACGCCGCGCTCCTGGCCAGCGGCCTGCGCGTCGCCGTGCTCGCCGACCACGACCGGATCGATGTCGCCCAGGAGCTGGTGGCCCGGTCGCGTGACGAGGGTGCCTCGATCGAGCTGATCGTGGGCGAGGAGATCACGACGCGTGAGGGCCACCTGCTGGGGATCGGCCTGACGTCGCTCGTCCCCGCCGGGATGCCCCTGGACGAGACGGTGGCCACGATCCACGACCAGGGCGGCCTCGCGGTCGTCGCGCACCCGCTGCTGCCGCCCTACCTGGCCGCGACGAGCGACCGGCTGGCCCGGCTGGGGGACGGTGACCAGCGATGTCGGCCGGACGCGCTCGAGGCCATGAACCCGGTCGCCGCCTGGATCCCGGGCTGGCGGCGGCGCGTCGATCGGCTCGCTCGCCGATGCGGCTATGGCGTCGTCGGGGGGTCGGATGCGCACCGCGCCGAGGCCCTGGGCCGCGGCCGAACCGGCTTCCTGGGCGAGGATGCCGCGGCCCTCGTGCGCGCGATCCGCGCTCGCGAGACGTGGGTCGAGGGCCGCCGTTCGGCGCTCCGCGACATCGTGCGACGCCCGTCGGCCTAGGCCGAGGTCGCGGACCTCGGTCAAGACACGGACGGACTGGATGCCCATCCGTCGGGCAGCCGTATGGGGTCAGTGCACATCTGGCCTGACGACATGCTACATTCGTGTACATGGATCGGACTGTTGGCATCGCCGAACTACGGCAGAACCTGAGTCGCTACCTGCGGCGCGTGGAGAACGGCGAGCGGCTGCTCGTGACCGACCGCAACCGGCCGGTCGCAGAGCTCGGTCCTCCACCCAGCGTCGGCGCGGCCCTGGATCGACTGATCGCGGAGGGAAGGGTCGCCCGGCCCATCCGTCGGGGGCTGCCGGCACCGCTGTCCATGGATGCCGACCCCCACGCCCTGAGTCGCGCACTCGACGAGATCCGCGGCGAGCGCTGAGGCGTGCCGCTCTTCTACGCGGATGCGTCGGCGCTCGTGAAGCTCGTGCGCGACGAACCCGAGAGCCACCCGCTCCGGACGTTCCTCGCCGACGCTGACCTGGTGTCGTGCGAGCTCGTCCTCACCGAGATCCCGCGGGCGATCCGGCGCGCGACAGCCCGCGATCCCCGATTGAACCTGGACCTGCTGATCGGTCGCGCCGGCGAGGTCGTCGAGGCACTCGGGCTGCTGCCCGTCGACAGGGCGCTGCTCCTGGCTGCGGGCGCGCTGTCCGAGCCGGCGCTCCGCGCGCTGGATGCGATCCACGTCGCCGCGGCGGTCGACGTCGCGCCCATTGACGGCTTCGTCACCTATGACGAGCGGCAAGCCGCGGCCGCGCGACTGGCCGGACTGCGAACGATGTCGCCCGGCGCCTGACGGGCTGATGCGTCGGCGGTCTCAAGACGAGATCGGGCAATCGATGGCCTCGGTGTAGGCGCAGGGTGGAAATCGGGCACCGGAGCCGAACAGCGCCTCCGCCGCCAGGTCGATCATGTCGAGATCGCGCGGCAGGAAGGCCTGGAGCACGATCCGCTGTGCGCCGGCCTCGGCAAAGCGCGCGACGGTGGCCCGCGCCTCGTCGGGCGTCCCGCGGATCCAGTTGACGTGGCGCTCCTCGAACCAGGCATCGCCGGCCTCGTCCGGGCCGAGGGCCCGGAGCAGGTCGGCATCCCGGCGGCGGACCTCGGCCGCGTCGCGACCGATGAGCAGGGGAACGAACACGGAGTGGACCAGCGTGGAGGGTTCGCGCCCGGCGGCCCGGAGCGTGTCGTCGAGCGCTGCGAACTTCTCGGCCGCGACCCGTGGGCTCGCCGCCACATCGCGGCGCCCGGGCTCGACGATGTAGATGAGATCGCCTGGCTCGCCTGGGCTCCTGCTCGAACAGGCCGCGTGGCCCGCGCTGGGGAACAAGAATGACGCGCGTCCCTGGCGGTTGGATCTGTCCGGCTCTGCAGGTTGCGGCAGGCACGGCCGACGATGCGCACCATGCCCGGAGCGTACGGCTTTGTCGGTCCGGGCCACGCGTTGCTGCGCAGAAACCAGCCGTACGAAGAGGAGCGATCGCAATGCCACGTCCCGTCGGACAGATCGTGCTCGCCTTGAGCAGCATGGGACTCCCGCTGACGCAGCGGGTGCTCCGTCGCGGCGAACGGCGCGACGCGGTGCTGGTCGAGCTGGTCCTGGCGGGCCTGCTGACTCGGGACGTGGCGATGGTTGCGGCTGGCGCGCCCCACCGACTCCGCAGAGCACCCGCGATCCTGCTCTGGCTCGAGACGGCCGTCGCCCTGGTCGCCGCGCTCCTCAGCCTCCGCTTGGTGCTCGACCCGGAGACCCGGAGGCGGTCGGTGGATCCGCGCCCCGACCCGTTCGAGGGGTTGCGCCGGACGGCCGTCGGAGCCCTGTTCGGCCTGCATACGGTCCGGTTCCGGATCTTTCTCCAGCCCGATCGTGGGCTGCGTGTCGCGGCGTTGGATGATGAGGGCCATCAAGGGCACGGCACGCCGGGAGCACGTCCATGAGCCATCACTACACGCAGCCGTCGCGACTGACGCTGCTCGGCTACCGGTTCATCTACGATCCGCTGCGCCGAGGTGAGCTGCGCGCACTGGTGCAGTCGCTCGGCCTGGCGGGCACCGAGCACGTCCTGGTCTTCGGATCGGGAGCAGGTTCCGAGGCCGATCTGCTGGCCCGCGCGCTCGCGCGTGGCGGCCGGCTGACCTGTCTCGACGTCTCTCCAACGTGGCTCGCGGAGGCGCGCCGACGGCTGCGACACCACGACAACGTTGAGTTCCTGCTGGGTGAGGCGACCGACGTCGCGCTGCCGATCGGCGTGTTCGACGTGATCGTCGCCAACTTCGTCCTTCACGACGTCGATCGTGAGGCGCTGCCGGTCACGCTCGGGGCCCTGGCCGCCTCCCTTCGCGCCGATGGACGCTTCGTGGTGGTCGAGCCCGTTGGGTCGCGGCACTCGCTGCCGCCCGGCATGCTGCCGACACTGATGCAGGCGGCGGGTCTCGAGCAGGTGTCGAGCGCGCCCGTGCGCACGATCATGGGCTCCGCCGAACAGTCCGTGTACCGACGCGCCATCGCCAACGACTGAGCGGGGCGCGTCCAGACGACGATGACCATGGCCTGGCTGCCGGGGGTCGCGTCGACGCCATGCACTCGCTGCGCGGCTTCCACGGTGCCCGGGCCGATCCCGAACCCGTTGAGCTTGAGCTCGACATGCTCGGGGATGCCACTGGTGGGGGTTCGGAAGGTCTCTTCGAACCCGAGCACGTCCCGGTAGAACCGGAGGCCAGCCTCGATGTCGCGGGCGTCCTACGGTGTCCGGCCGGCCACGAGCCGACGCCCAGTCCGCGTCGGTTCATGCGAAGATGGGGCCCGGTCGCTGATGCGTGGCTCACGGTGAGCGTCCGGCGCTGAGCCGGGAGGACCGCGGTTCGACTCCCGGCGCGTCAGCCAACTCCCCTGGGAGTGTGGTGCGCCCTCGCGTGAGTCGCGACTCCTCCCCTTCGAACCGGTAGCAGGAGCCGCCGCATGACCGCCGAGCCGACCGCATCGACCCCCGACGCCCCCTCCCCCACCCCCGAGCGGCGCGACTTCATCCGCGACATCGTCGCCGCCGACATCGCGGCCGGGCCGCGTCCAGCACGTCGTCACCCGCTTCCCGCCCGAGCCCAACGGCTACCTCCACATCGGCCACGCCAAGTCGATCTGCCTCAACTTCGGCATCGCCGCGCGAGTTCGGCGGCCACTGCAACCTGCGGTTCGACGACACCAACCCCGTCAAGGAGGAGCAGGAGTACGTCGACTCCATCGAGGCCGACATCCGCTGGCTGGGCTTCGACTGGGGCGAGCACCTGTACTTCGCGTCCGACTACTTCGAGCAGCTCTACGCCTGGGCCGTCCACCTCATCGAGCACGGCCACGCCTACGTCGACGACCAGACCGCGGACCAGATCCGCGAGACCCGCGGCACCCTCACCGAGCCCGGCGCGAACTCCCCCTTCCGCGACCGGCCGGTCGACGAGAACCTCGACCTGTTCGCGCGCATGCGCGCGGGCGAGTTCCCCAACGGCTCGCGCGTGCTGCGCGCGCAGGATCGACATGGCCAGCCCCAACATCAACCTGCGCGACCCCGTCCTGTACCGGATCGTGCACGCCGCGCACCCGCGCACCGGCGACGCCTGGTGCATCTACCCCACCTACGACTTCGCCCACGGCCAGTCCGACGCCATCGAGGGCGTGACCCATTCGATCTGCACCCTCGAGTTCGAGGTCCACCGGCCGCTGTACGACTGGCTGATCGAGCACCTGCCCGTCCCCGCAGTCCCCCACCAGTACGAGTTCGCGCGGCTCAACCTCACCCACACCGTGCTGTCCAAGCGGGTGCTGCTGCGCCTCGTCAACGAGGGCCACGTGCGCGGCTGGGACGATCCCCGGATGCCGACGATCTGCCGGGCTGCGGCGGCGCGGCTTCCCGGCCGAGGGGATCCGCGAGTTCGCGACCATGGTCGGCGTGTCCAAGGCGGACTCGGTGATCGAGTACGGCCAGCTCGAGTACGCGGTGCGCCAGGTGCTCAACCGGACGGCCGCGCGGCGGTTCGGCGTGCTCGACCCGCTCAAGGTGGTGATCACCAACTGGCCCGAGGGCGTGACCGAGCCGATGGAGGTGGTCAACAACCCCGAGGACCCGTCGGCCGGCACGCGCGCAGGTGGCGTTCGGGCGCGAGCTGTGGATCGAGCGCGACGACTTCATGGAGGACGCCGGTCCCCAAGTTCTTCCGGCTCTCGCCCGGGCGCGAGGTGCGGCTCCGGAACGCGTTCTTCATCACCTGCCAGGAGGTGGTGAAGGACGACGCCGGCCGGGTGGTCGAGCTGCGGTGCACGTACGACCCGGCGACCCGGGGCGGCTCCGCGCCCGACGGCCGCAAGGTCAAGGCGACCCTGCACTGGGTGTCCGCGGCGCACGCCGTCCCGGCCGAGGTGCGGCTGTACGACCAGCTGTTCAGCCGGCCCGATCCGGGCGCTTCCGACGACCTGTTCGCGGAGCTGAACCCGGCGTCCGAGACGATCGTCTCCGGCGCGATGCTGGAGCCGTCGCTGGCGGAAACACCGCTGGGCGAGACGGTGCAGTTCGAGCGGCTGGGCTACTTCACCCCGGACACGGACTCAGCTCCGGGCGCGCTGGTGTTCAACCGGACGCTGACGCTCAAGGACACCTGGGCCAAGGTGCAGGCGCGAGGATGAGCCTGACGGTGGCCACGTTGTTGGGGGCTTGAAGCCCTCCGGGCGCGCCAGGCCAGCGCAATCTTCCGCGGACATGTCTGCCTCGAAGAACGCCCGGCCCCACCCCGTCGAGATTACCCGGACCACCGCGCGGTCGGCGGTCTCCACCCGGTCGATGAGGTGAGTCTCGTGTCTGTCCCGCCGCCGAGGATGAACTCGAAGATCCCCTTGCGGCCTTTCACGAATGGGTCGGCGTAGAGCGCGCGGACCCGCCACCGCCTACATGGGCTCGCCGCGGTCGGATCAAAGCGAGCAGATCCGAGCGCCAGGCGGTGGATGGAGCGCCAACTTGTAGGTCGCACCGTCGCCGAGGTCGGGCACCAAGATCCGGTACCACCCGGCCGCGATGGTCGCGGTCGAGGAAATCCACGGGCTGCGGGTTCGACTCACGACCGAGGCCGATCGTCCAAGCGCCAGGGCCGATGACAGTCACGCTGCCCTCAACAGTGACAGATGGCCCCTCCAGGAGAAGGCAGCCACCGTCAAGCGTGAGCGGACCGGTTGCCATGAGGATCCGCGGGGGCGGTTGCCCACCGCCATTGACAGGCGGTGCACCCGTCGGCGGTGACGTTGGCGAGGGCAGGACGGTACCGCCCAGGACGCGCCACAGCGCTCGGTCGCGTTGCGCCGGCGTCGTTGGTACGACGACGGTCGGTCGGAACACATCATCGTCGAGCCGGCCGTATCGAGCCATGATCCTGACCAGATCCTTGGGCGCCGGGATGTACCAGGTCTTCATCGCGGGCGGAGGCGCGTTGAGCTGCTCCGGGCCGTACCGCTCGGTGAGCGCGACGACGGCACGGAGATCCCCGGCGGCCTCGACGAGGTAGGCAGCACCGCCGTCGAGCATGCCCACGTTCCGGACGACCGCGACGAGGGTTAGCGTCACGATGCTCGCGAGGACGACGCCTCCGGTCGGCGACTTGGGCACGGTGGCGGCCCGCCGTCCGAGCAGTGCCGACACGGCAAGCAGGACGAACACGACGCCTTCGTACACGTACCGGGGCTGCTGCGTCGTGCTAATGCCGAAAACACCTCGAGCGACCGCAATCAGGGCGAGCATCATGGCCAACCCAGCTGTCGCCCCGACTGCGCGGGGAGCGATCGCGTGTCGCAGGATGCTGGCCGCGCCGACCAGCAGCGCCACGGCGTAGAGCCCGACCCCGGCGCTCGGACCGAACCCCGTAAGGGCGTCGATGTACGACAGTGGACCGAATGCCACGAACGCCACGATCGTGTTCGGGTCGGTAACCCGTGGTTTCCGATGTCGCTGCCGTAGCGGTCCTGTCCCAGACTAGGAACCAAGCAGCGAAGGCGAGCCCGACGGGCACGAGCCAGGCGACCGCCCGGGAAGCCGGGCCAGGAGCTCAACGCCCACTGCGACTGCGAAGGCAATCCCCTGCCCGACGAGGGCGAGCGACAGCATGACGAGGATCGCGCCAATGACGTCGCCTCGTCGATAGCCCCGCTCGAATGCGACGATCGCCCATAGTCCGGTGGCAGTCGAGATCACGAACCCAAGCTGAAACGCCCAGAGGAGGTTTAGCGGTACCCCGCTGCCGAGGAGCAGGAAGACGGTTGCCGCGCAGAGCGCGACGAATGGCCCGCTGGCGCGGCGAATGAGGATGTACAGGGCGGCGCCGCCGGCCACGTGGACCGTGAGGAGGACCGCAAGGTAAGGCAGGTAGGAGTGCAGCTGGATGACCGAGAAGATGGCTCGATAGACGGATCGAGCGGCACGAATGACCGTGGACACCCCACGGCCGCATCCAGTCGTCGAACGTGCCGAAGCCCCGGATCCGATGAAGTACCACTCGTCGCCGTAGAACGTGCCGTGTCGTCCGGCCATGAACAGGACCACGAAGGCGACTGCGGCTACGCAGACGAAGGCGAGCGTCCAGCCGTGCTCGCGGATCAGTGGTTGGTGACCGACGCGTGCGGCCCTCTGCCGCCACGCTCCGAGCGCCGCGTATGTCGTGTCACGTACGCCGGCTACGTCGGGGGGAGGCGATGAGTCCATCGGTCCCTCCCCACAGTCGCATCCATGGACAGAGACCATACGCCTTTGCCTTACCTCTGCGTCTGCCTTACCTCTGCGTCGGCTAGCCCGTCGTGGGGAACAGTCCGATCGACGCCTGGACCAGGGCGGCTGATGCCTCGAAGGCGTGTCCCTGACGGCTTGGTCGGCGGCCAATGTGGTCGCCATCAGGACGCCTCTCCTTCGGCTTGGGTGTATACACTCCGCCCTCCCGCGGGGCCCTGTTGCCGGCCAGGAACTCCTCGAACGGGTCGGCGGCCGGCTTCGGGACTCGGACGGCCGACCTCAGTCGCGTAAAGCCCGGCATCGATCTGCTGCGGTATCGGCGTCTCGTTCAGCCGACGCCTTCGGCATACCAGATCAGGTTGTCCCGACCGAGCGTCGGTCCCGAGTCCCCCGAGTCCGTCCGGGGGCACCAGAACAACAACGCCAGATCCGGCACTGCTCCGCTGATGCCGATCGGCACACCCGCTTGCCGGCAGGTGCCGAGCGTCCCTTACCTGAGGGGTTCGAATCCAAGGGCCACGATCAGGTCGACCAGACGCTCGCTACCCTGCTGCGTGAGGTGGAACTCGTCCGCCTGGTGGGCCGGACCACGGGTTGTGCCCCTGCACT
>CAVUCC010000008.1:0-399674 GCA_963739885.1 uncultured Chloroflexia bacterium
CACCGACTACAAGGCGGGCGTCGACGAGATCCGGACGGGGACCGGGGCCACCGGCAAGGCGCTCGACGCCCTGGTCGACGTGTACGACCGCGCCGCGAAGCGCGTGCCCGACGACCTTCAGACCGTGGGCAAGGTCGTCGCCGACCTCAACACCCGGACCGGCGCGACCGGCGACACGCTCGAGGCCCTCGCGGTCAACCTCCTCGACTTCAGCCGGATCACGAAGACGGACGTCAACGCGAACGTCCGCGACGCGACCCGGCTGTTCGGCGACTGGACATCAAGACCGAAGACCAGGCGGGGACGCTCGACAAGGTGTTCCGCGCCTCGCCAGGCGACCGGGATCGGCGTGTCGGACCTCATGGAGAAGGTCGTCGACTTCGGCTCGCCGATGCGCCTGCTGGGGTTCTCCTTCGACCAGTCGATCGCGCTCCTGTCGAAGTGGGAGAAGGAGGGCGTCAACACCGAGACCGCCCTCGCCGGCCTCAAGTACGGGGTCAAGACCCTCGCCAAGGACGGCGTCGCCGCGGCCGACATGGGGGACGACTGAAAGCCCGGATCGAGGCGATCGGCAAGTCCGCGGATCCGGTCGGGGAGAGCATCAAGACGTTCGGCCTGCGCGCGGGACCCGACCTCGCCGCGGCGATCCTCGAGGGCCGCTTCGCGACCGAGGACCTCGTCGCGACGATCGTCAACGGCACCGACACGATCGCCGCGGCGACGGCCGACACCCGCGACTTCGGCGACCTGTGGGGCCAGGTCGTGAACACCGTGTCGGTCGCGGTCGGCGAGCGGCTCATGCCCGTGCTGACCGCGGCGCTCGGCTGGGTGACCGACAACCTGCCCGCCATCGAGGCCACCGTCGACGCCGCGTTCACCGCGCTCGGCGAGGCCATCGACTGGTTCACCGCCAACGTCGTCCCGCCACTCGACCGACGCGTTGACCGTCGTCGCCGACGACGTCGTGCCGGCCCTAGGCGCGGTGCTCGACTGGCTGACCGCGAACATCCTCCCGCCGCTCCAGAGCATCTTCGAGACCTGGGCCTAGACCATGCTGCCGGCGCTCCAGCGCGCCTTCGCCTTCGTCCAGGGCTGGATCGCCGACAACTGGCCGCTCATCAGCAAGGTGGTGGGCCAGGTCGCAGGCTTCGTGAAGTAGCGCGATGGACGCGGTCGCCGAGGTGTTCAAGGCCGTCATGCCGGTCATCACGAAGGTGGGCGACGTCGTGTTCCCGGCCCTCGGCGCGGCGGCGAGCGTCCTGCTCGAGGTCATGTCCGGCGCCTTCGACGCGATCGGCGCGGTCTGGCAGGCGGCGTGGGACGTCGCGTCCGCGGTCGCCAAGGGGATCGGCGACGCGTTCTCCGGCCTCCAGCGCGGGATCAAGGTCGTGTGGGACGGGATCACCGGGATCGTGAAGGGCGCGATCAACGTCCTCATCGACGCCGTCAACGGGATGGTGCGCGCCCTCAACGGGATCCAGGTCCACATCCCCCGCATCGGCGTCCCTCACGCCAAGGCGCGAGGCTGGGACGCGGCCTTCGGGGCCGGCGTCGTCCGCGTGAAAGAAGGTGATCTGGTCGGGGCGAGAGGATTTGAACCTCCGACCTCATCGTCCCGAACGATGCGCGCTACCAAGCTGCGCCACGCCCCGACCGAAAGCGCCCCTGAGGGCCGGGGAATGATACCCCATCGCCCCCGAACGATCGAGTGCCGCCGGCGGCCGGACGCTGCGTCCTGACCGCACGCTCGCGCTCTCGCCCGGCCCGGCGACCCTCGCTCGGGTCGATCGCCCGCGGCGCATCTGCCGGAGCCTCTCATCCTCCCCTCACCCGCGTGGTGGATGATGGATCCCATGAGGACCACCATCCCTACCGCGGCCCACGCCGCTTCGACGGCGCTGCGCTGTGCGACGTGCTCCAGCGGGACGGCCGGAATCGAGCCGAGCGTCGCCGTTCCCGACGAACACGACAGCTCGACATGAACGACACCTTCCGCCTCGGCTCGCCGTTCGGGATCCGGCTCGGTGTCCACTGGAGCGTCCTGCTGATCGCCTGGCTGTTCGCCTCCGGGCTGGCGACCGGCATCCTGCCCGCCACCGCCCCAGGTCTGCCCGCCGTCACCTACTGGATCACGGGCGTGGCCGTGGCGATCGTGTTCTTCGCCTCGCTGCTCGCCCACGAGCTCGCCCACGCGCTGTTCGCCCGAAGAGCAGGAATCCGCGTGGAAGGCATCACGCTGTGGCTCCTGGGCGGGGTGGCGAAGCTGGACGGCGTCGCCGGCTCACCCGGCGAGGATCTGAGGATCGCGGCCTCGGGACCGATCGTGAGCGGCCTGCTTGGGCTCGGCTTCGGCGGCCTGGCCATGGCGCTGATCGTTCTCGATGCGCCGTTGCTGGTGGTCGAGGCCGTCGGCTGGCTGTCCGGGGTCAACCTGATGCTCGCGGTGTTCAACCTGCTGCCGGGCGCGCCGCTCGACGGCGGTCGGATCGTCCGCGCGCTGGCGTGGAAGCTCGGTCGTGACCGCCTGGCGGCGTCGTTGCTGGCTACCCGGCTCGGGAGGCTGCTCGGGTTCGGCATGATTGCGCTCGGCGTCCTCGACCTGATCGTCGCAACCGACCCCAGCGGGCTGTGGCTCATGATCGTCGGCATGTTCATGAGCGGCGCGGCGGCCGCGGAGGGCCAGCACGAGCTCACCCATAGCGCCCTCGACGGCGTGAGGGTGCGGGACGCGATGCAGGGCGATCTGCGACGTGTCCCGGGAGGCCTCACGGTGGACGTGCTCGTCGATTCGGTCCTTGCCCCCGACCGGCTGGGTTCAGCCCTCGTCGTCGGACCGGACGGGACCCCTGACGGGGTGGTCCGGCTGGCGCGGGTCGGGGCGCTCAAGCCGGCCGCACGCCGCGAGACGCGCGTCCGGGACATCGCCGAGCCGATCGCTTCCGTCCCGACCGCCACCCCGGACGAGCCCCTGCTGCCCGCGCTCGAGCGGGCTCGCGGTACCGCCGGCCGCCAGCTGCTCGTCGTGGACGCCGACGGCATTCTTGGCATCGTGGAGCCGGCCGACGTCGCTCGGCTGGTGCGCTCGCGGATCACCCACACCCCACCGACGGCGCCACGCGGCGCTCACCCGCTCGTGAGGTAGCGACCTGGTCCAGGCAGGCGGGGCCTGGCCTCTGCCGGACGAAGCAGGGGCTCCCGGCCGGCGGCCCCTGAGCTGCGCTCGGGTGATCAGTACTGGAACAGGAGCTCGCGGTACTTGGGCATCGGCCACAGATCGTCCGGCACCAGGGTCTCGAGCTCGTCGGCGACCGCGCGCAGGACGCCCTGCGCCGGGATCACCTCGTCGACGAACTTCCGAGCCTCACCCTCGAGCGAGTCTCCTTCGTGCGCCTCGTGTTGCGCGTGCTCCAGCGCATGGATCGCATCCACGAGCCGGTCGGTGAGCCCGGCGACGGTCGTGCACACCGCAGCAGCGCCGCGCGATGACGACGCCGCGGACAGCTCTCCCACGTAGCGCGCGGCTGCCGGCAGGACCATCGTCTTCGCGATGTCGAGGGCGCAGCTCGCCTCGATGTCCGAGACGGTGACGTACCGCTCCCAGAAGATGTGGACGCGGGAGGCGAGCTCGCGCTCGGACAGGACTCCGAACGACGAGAACAGCGTCTTGGCCTTGTCCGTCGTGAGCGACGGCAGCGCGTCGACCGTGGTCGGGTTGTTGGGCAGCCCGCGTCGGGCGGCCTCCGCGTGCCACTCCTCGGCGTAGTTGTTGCCCTCGAACAGCACCTGCTTGTTGGCCCTGGCGATGCCCGACAGGATCTTGGCCAGCCCGTCGAAGTCGCTCGGCGTCAGCCTGTCCAGCTCGTCGGCGAGCTGGGACAGGGAGTCCGCGACCGCGGTGTTGAGCACGGTCTGCGGCCAGTAGATCGGCGCCGACGAGCCCACGGCCCGGAACTCGAACTTGTTGCCGGTGAACGCGAACGGTGACGTCCGGTTGCGGTCGGTGGCGTCCTTGGGAAGCACCGGCAGGGACGTCGCCCCGAGCTCCAGCGAGCCGCCCCGCTTGGACGCGGACGCGCCGCCATTCTCGATCTGGGCGATGACGTCCTCGAGCTGGGAGCCGAGGAAGATCGACATGATGGCCGGCGGCGCCTCGTTCGCGCCCAGGCGGTGGTCCTGCCCGGCGTCCGCGATGCTCGCCCGGAGGATGTCGGCGTGGACGTTCACGCCGCGAATGACCCCGAGCAGGAACGCCAGGAACTGGGCGTTGGCATGCGGGTCGGTGCCCGGGTCGAGCAGGTTCTCGCCCTCGTCGGTGCCCATCGACCAGTTGTTGTGCTTGCCCGAGCCGTTGATCCCGGCGAACGGCTTCTCGTGGATCAGGAACATCAGCCCGTGCTGCGGCGCCAGCCGGCGCATCGTGCTCATCACGACCATGTTGTGGTCGGAGCCGACCGAGGTGGCCTCGTACACGGGCGCCATCTCGAACTGGCCGGGCGCAACCTCGTTGTGGCGGGTCTTGGCCGGGATGCCCAGCCGCCACAGCTCGCGATCGAGATCCATCATGAACGCCAGGATCCGCTCGCGGATCGGGCCGAAGTACTGGTCCTCCAGCTCCTGGCCCTTGGGCGACGGAGCCCCGAACAGGGTGCGGCCGGTGAGCACGAGATCGGGCCGCTGCAGCGCCAGCCGACGGTCGACGAGGAAGTACTCCTGCTCGGGACCGATGTTGGTGAACACCCGGCTCGCGCTCGTGTTGCCGAACCAGCGCAGGACGCGCAGGGCCTGCTTGCCCAGCGCCTCCTGTGATCGCAGGAGCGGGATCTTGTGGTCGAGCGCCTCGCCGGTAAACGACACGTAGGCGGTGGGGATCGTGAGCGTCACGCCGTTGGGCTCGACCTGGAGGAAGATCGGGCTGGTGACATCCCAGGCGGTGTAGCCGCGAGCCTCGAACGTGGCCCGGATCCCGCCCGACGGGAACGAGCTGGCGTCCGGCTCGCCCTGGAGCAGGTTCTTGCCCGAGAACTCCGCGATCGTCGAGCCGTCCGGATGGGGCGCCAGGAACGAGTCGTGCTTCTCGGCGGTGGAGCCGGTCATGGGCACGAACCAGTGGGTGTAGTGGGTGGCGCCGTGCGCCAGCGCCCATTCCTTGACCCCGTGCGCGACCGCATCGGCGATCATCGGCTCGAAGGGCTCGAGACCGTCGACGGTGCGCCGGAGCCGATGGAAGATCGGCTTGGCCAGGTACTGGCGCTGCGCGCGCTCGTCGAACACGTACTGGCCGTAGATGTCCGCGCCGGCGTGCTCCAGGTAGTCCTCGGTCGAGGCGACCTTGTGGCTGGCGATGGCCGCGACGGCGGATTGGCGGGCTGACATGTGGGCTCCTGCTGCGGGCTGGTTGGCGTGGGCGGCAGCTGCGATGGGCTCAGAACGCCTCGAGATACCGGTCGAGCTCCCATTGGGTCACCTGCGTCCGGTACTCATTCCATTCGGCTCGCTTGGCGGCCACGTAGTGGGACAGCACATGGTCGCCCAGGGCCTCGCAGATCACCGGATCCTTCTCCATCTCGTCGATCGCATCGCCGAGCGTGCCCGGCAGCTCGCCGATCCCCTTCTCGGCGATCCGCGTCGCGTCCATCTCGAACAGCGACTCCTCGACCGGCTCGTGGAGCGTGAGGCCCTTCTCCACGCCGTCCAGACCGGCCGCGATCATCGCGGCGAACGCGAGGTAGGTGTTGGACGATGGGTCCGGGCAGCGGACCTCGCAGCGGGTGCCCTCGATCGACTTGCCGGGGGAGATCATCGGCACCCGGATCAGCGCCGAGCGGTTAGTCCGGCCCCAGGTGATGTAGGTGGGCGCCTCGTAGCCGGGGACGAGGCGCTTGTAGCTGTTCACGAGCGGGGCGAGGACCGCGATCATGCCCCGGGCGTGGGCCAGGATCCCGGCCATGTAGGACTTGGCGACGTCGGACAGGCCGTACGGCGACGACGGGTCGGCGAACGCGTTCCGGCCCTCGGCGATCGAGTACAGGCTCTGGTGGGTGTGCATCCCCGAGCCGTTGATGCCGTGGATCGGCTTGGGCATGAACGTGGCGTACAGGCCGTGCTGCTGCGCGATCGCCTTGAGCGCGAACTTGAAGGTCACCGCGTTGTCGGCGGTCTTGAGCGCGTCCGCATATTCGAAGTCGATCTCGTGCTGGCCCTCGGCGACCTCGTGGTGGGCAGCCTCGACGCGGATGCCGAACGCCTCGAGCGCGTCCACCATGTCCTGGCGGACCTCCTGCGCGAGGTCGGTCGAGAAGTCGAAGTAGCCCGCCTCGTCGTGGGGAAGCGGCGCGATCTGGCCGTCGTCGCCCCGGCGGAACAGGAAGAACTCGAGCTCGGGACCGGTGTTGACGACGTAGCCGAGCTTCCTGGCCCGCTCGACCTGGCGGCGAAGGACGTAGCGCGGATCACCGGCGAACGGCTCGCCACGAGGCGTGTAGACGTCGCAGATCACCCGGGCCGTGCCGCGCGGGCCGCTGGCAGGCTGCCATGGGATCTCGTTGAACGTGCTCATGTCGGGCTGCAGGTACTGGTCGGATTCCGCGATCCGGGTGAAGCCCTCGATCGAGCTGCCGTCGAACCAGGTGCCGTGGGCCACCGAGCCTTCGAGCTGGTGGACCGGGATCGTGACCGCCTTGACGAGGCCAAGGATGTCCGTGAACTGGAGCTGCACGAAGCGGATCCCGCCTGCCCTTGCCGACTCGATCAGCTCCAGGTCCGCCTGCTGCACGATCGCCAATGCCGCCTCCACCTTGCGCCGCCCGCCGGCAGGACCGATTCCATCGCTCTTCGGCGCGGGTTGTGCTGCCGGCACCAAGGCGCCCGCCGCCGGTCCCCTGCTCGACCCGAGTCTATCCGTGGGTGAGCGCCGCAGCAGTAGCGAAATGCCGCGTCTAGCGGCCTTCCTCTTGTGCAGATTGCACGATACGTACGCTGACCGCGAGCGCCAGCCGAAGGTCCGGGTCCGCCAGATCCCAGCCCGTCAGCGCCTCCAGGTTGCGGACCCGGTACGCGAGGGTGTTGCGGTGGATTCCGAGCGCGGACGCCGCCTCGCCGCCCGTGCCGTGGTCGAGGACGGCGCGCAGGGTCGCCAATCGCTCGCGCACGCTCGTGGGACGGCCCGCCAGCAGCGGCTCGAGCAGCGCGGTTCGCCTGCACCCGGTCGTCGGGCAGGTTGCCCAGTGCAGCGAGCAGCCGGTACACGGGGGTCCGGTCTGCGCGGGCGACGCCCGGCGGCTCGGCCAGCCGCTCCGCCGCCTCGAGCGTCGCCCGGGCGGCCGCCTCCTGGGCGGGTCGCCCGGACGGGTCGTCGAACGGGCGCGACAGCGCCACCGTCCGACCCAGGAACTCCGCGACACGACCGGCGATCCGGAGCCCCAGCGGGTCGCCGGCCTCGAGCGCCGCGATCGCCCGCAGCTCGAGGCTCTCGCTCGTGCCTCGAAGCGAGAGCCGGCGCGCCGCGAACCGGAAGCGCAGCTCCCGGCGCACGTCCTCGCGACTCGGGCCATCACCCTCGGACTCGGGCTGCCGGGCGACGAGCACGACCCACGGCGGACCGTCGGTGGGCAGCGCCTCGCCGCGGCCCGGCCTCGTCGCGCGCCCGGCGGACCTGCGCCTCGAGCACGAGCTCGAGCGAGAGCAGCGGCGCGATCCGCTGGCTGGCGATGGCCTCGAGATCGCCGGCCGGGTGATCGCCCAGCAGCACGAGCCAGCCTACCGGCGACGTCTCGCCCGGCGCTCCCGGGCAGCGCGACCCGCTGCCCGGTGCTGTGCGGCCGCGACAGGTAGGCCGGCGACGGCGGCCGCGGCGCCGGGGACGTCGGCCGGCGCATGGACCGCGAGCGCGTCCGACGCGCTTGCCCTCGATCGCCACCGCGCGACGCAGGAAGCTGCCGATCGCGGCCGCCAGCGCGTCGAGCCCGCGGCCCGCCATCGCCAGCTGAGCAAGGTCGCTCTCGAGCACGGCCGCCTGCCGCTCCAGCTCCCCGCGACGGTCGACGAGGAACCCGATCAGGCGACGCTCCAGCGAGCCGGGGTCGAGGCCTTCCACCCTGACCGCGGGGATCCCGGCCTCGATCGCCGCTTCCTCGACCTCGGCGAGCACGTCGCGCGTGGTCGATGCCCCGGCCGGGGCGGCCGGGCCCGCCGGCACCAGCAGCAGCCCGGACGCCCCGCTTCGGGCCAGCGTCTGGACGAGATCGCCGATGTCGGCTGGCGCGGGAGCCACGACCGCGATCGCGGACGCCGGCACGATCACGAGGTCCGACGGCTCGAGAACGTCGAGCGCAGGGACTCGCGAGCGGAGCACGCGGACCCAGCCGACCTGTGGCGCGTCCGGTCCCCGCTCGATCCCGGCACCGGCGGCGGTGGCGCCGGGTGCGAGCGCCTCGAGGACCTCCGGCAGCGTGGTCACCCGGCGCGCCTCAAGCCGTCGGCGCCGACGTGACGGAACGATCGTCGGTCCGCCGGGCCGCCGACGAGATCGTCAGCACCTCCCGAACTCGCGGGTCACGTCGACGTACCGGTCCGCCCGGACCACGAGCGCCAGGCGCCCGCCCGCCTCGAGCCGCCCCCACACGCGGCGGCGAGGCATCCAGAACGTGATCAGGATGCCGGCGATCAGGCTCGCGAACGCCGCCCACACGATCCCCTGTCCCGGGTCGTTCTTGGCGATCAGCAGCGTGTAGTCGGAGAACCCGCGCAGCTCCACCGAGAAGTCGGTGCCGCCCGGGGTCGCCGCCTCGCCCCGGGCAAGGGCGATGGGCTGCAGGCCCTGGACCTGCGCCGAGCCGTCGGGGTTGGTGCCGGATGCGCTGGAACGGCAGGACCACCAGGATGCCGGTGCCGTCGGCCTGGCGCTGGAGCAGCAGCTGGAGAGCGACGGCGCGCCCCGGCACGGCGAACTCGGTGAACGGGAAGCCGGCGGCCTGGTCCGTCATCGGGATCGGACCCGACCACAGCGGCTGCCCGGCTTGGTCGCGGATGAGCACGTCAGGCGCGGGCCCGAACCCATTCTGGTGGAACGTGTAGCCGTCGACGGTCAGCGGGTCGTTGACCCGGATGACCTTGTCCGCGATCCTGCGCCCGTCCTGGTACACCGCGAGGTGGGTCGTGAAGTCGGTCGGGTGCCCCGTATCGAAGCCGGGCGCCTCGAAGCCGAGATTGCGCACGAGCAGCAGCCCCGGTGTCCCGATCGGCTGGACGGTGAGCGCCCCGCCGTCGGCGACCACCAGGCCCTGCTCGTCGCCGAACCGGGTGGTGACGGCGGCCGCGACCAGGAACAGGACGAGCCCGGTGTGGGTGAGCAGGGTCGCCATCTTGACCCATCGGTTCCGGTCACCGTACAGGTAGCTCGTCGAGCCGACGTCCTGGCGCCGCACGGAGAACCGGTGCCGGCGCAGGACGGCCTCGACGGCACCGGCGTCGAGACCGGCGACCACCGCCCGTTCGGGCAGCGCCGGATCGTAGAACGGGTCGGGCTGGACGACCCGGATGTCGGCCGACTGGCGCCACAGGCGCGGCGTCCGGTCGATGGTGCAGGCGATGATCGAGAGGATGAGCACCACCAGACCCACGCTGAACCAGATGGAGCTGAACACCTGGAACAACTGCAGCCGCTCCAGCAGGCCGACGATCCCGGTGCCCAGCACCGGATCGTAGACCGCATGCAGCTTGTCCATCTCGTTGGCGTAGTCCGTGGGCGAACGGAACGCGAAGCCGGGCATCTGGCGGAGGGTCATGCCCATGACCGCAAGCAGGCCGAGCACGATGATCTGGAGCACCGCGAAGTCGACCGAGGTCAGCAGCCCCCAGACGGCCGTGCCGACCCTGGCGAAGGGTCCCGGTGCCGGCCGTGCCGCGCTGCGAACGGCAATGGTCGCGATGACAGCCTCCTACCCGGTCGCCGCCGGCGTCGGCCTCGCGGCCCGGGCCCCTGGCGCGCAGGCCGCCTCGAGCGCGGCGGCGAAGTCACTGACCAGGTCGGCCTCGTCCTCCAGGCCCACCGAGACCCTGAGCAGGCCGGCGCCGATCCCGGCCGCCGCCAGCGCCGCGTCGTCGAGCGCGCGGTGCGACGACGTCGGGGGATGGACGACCATCGTGTGAACGCTGCCCAGGCTGGCGGTCCGCTCCGGGATGCGGAGCGCGTCGAAGAACGTTCGCCCGGTCTCTCGGCCGCCTGTCAGCTCCACCGACAGCATCGCGCCACCCGCGTCGAGGATCCGGGTCGCGACCTCCCGCTGGGGATGGCTCGCAAGGCCCGGGTAGAGGACGCGGTGGACGCCCTCGCGCCCTTCGAGGAACGTGGCCAGGGCAGCCGCCGTCCGGGATTGCCGCTCGACGCGGACGGCGAGCGTCGCGATCCCCCGCAGGACGAGGAACGCGGCGAACGGCCCGAGCGTCGCGCCGGTGTCGATCTGGGCCGACCGAACCGCGGCGATCCGGTCGCGGGCGCCGACTACCGCCCCGGCCATCACGTCCGAGTGCCCGGACAGATACTTGGTCGCCGACTCCATCGCGAGGTCCGCGCCGTGCTCCAGCGGCCGGCACACCGCGGGCGATGCAAACGTGTTGTCAACCGTCAGCAGCACGCCGTGACGGTGGGCGACCTCTGCGAGCGCCGGCAGATCGGCCAGCACGCAGGTGGGGTTGGCGATGGTCTCCACGTGCAGGACACGGGTCGGCTTCGCCGCCAGGGCGGCCTCAACCGCATCGACGTCGGTGGTGTCAACGTAGCCGAGGTCCACGCCCAGTCGGCCGAACGCGGCCTCCACCTGGGTTCGCGTGGTTCCATAGCCGACCTGGCCGATCAGCAGCCTGTCGCCGGCTCGAAGCAGCGACAGGAGTGCCGCGTGGATCGCGGCCATCCCGGTGGCCAGGGCGATGCCCGCCTCCGCCCCGTGGAGCTCGGCCACCGCGTCGCCCAGGGCCACGACGGTCGGGTTGTCGATCCGGCTGTACGCGTATCCCGGCTGCTCGCCGGTCAGGACGGCAGCGAGCTCCTCAGCGTCCCCGGCAGCGAACGTGGCTGTCTGGTAGATCGGCACCGCGGTCGGAACCTGCCGTACGTCGGGCACGCGCGACGACGCGCGGATGGCGCGCGTCGAGGGTCCGGGTCCGGGGCGCTCGCTGGTCACCCGGCGGATGCTACACCGGGTGGGCCCGATCACCCGCCCGCTCGGGGGACACGTCCATCACCGGGATCCGGGCGCCGCGCTCGCGGCCCGAGCGCTTGGCCGCACATGGCCGCGTCCGCATGCTCCAGGAGCTCGCCCACGGTCTCGCCATCGTACGGGAACACCGCGATGCCGATGGACCACCGAGGTCGACAGCGCGACGCCCTCCGCGGTCAGCTCTCCCTCCGCAACGCCCTGGCGAATCTTCTCCGCGAGCACCCAACCGCCCGTGGAATCGGTCTCGGGCAGCAGCACCAGGAACTCGTCGCCATCGAACCGGGCGCCGGTGTCGATCCGCCGGATGCCGGCCAGGATCACGTCCCCCACCAGGCGCAGGGCCCGATCCCCGACCAGGTGCCCGTGATGGTCGAGTTCACCGGACGGACCGGCTCCCGGGTGGGTCTGTCGCCGACCTCAGCGAGTGCCCCACTGGTAGTTCTGCTTCATCAGCCGCAGGTAAACGAACGTCTCGGTCTCGCGAACACCGGGGATCTTGCGCAGGCGCGTCGACAGGAACTGGAGCAGCGCCTCGTTGTCCTCCGCCACCGCCTCGACCAGGATGTCGTAGCTGCCGGCGGTGACGACGACGTAGTCGGTCTCGGGGAACGAGGCGATCTCCTCGGCCACCTCGATCAGCCGCGCCGCCTCGACCCGCACTCCGACCATCGCCCACACCTGGAACCCGAGCTTGAGCGGGTCCGTGACCCCCACGATCTGGAGGATCCCCTTCTCGATCAGCCGGTTGGTCCGCGCCCTGACCGCCGCCTCGGACACGCCCAGCTCGGCGGCGATCTGCGTGAACGGCCTTCGCCCGTCCTCCTGGAGATGCTCGACGATCCGCTTGTCGAGGTCAGACACCTCATAGCCACGGCCATTCTGGCGAGTCGCGGGGCGCGTCGCCTGGGTGTGCTGCGTCCGCTCGCTTCGGTCGGTCATCATCGAGTCCGATGGGTGGCGTGGCCCTCGTCCGGGGCGAGAAGCCTCATGGGCGTCTCCGGTGGGGAGGCCGCCGATCCGGATGGCGGATCGGCGGCCGATCGGGGCCGCGTTGGGCGCGCATGCTAGCACGCGGCGAGGCGTCGCCGGGTGCCTGTCGCCGTCCCCGGGACGGCCCTGGGAAGCGTCGCTCAGCCCAGCTCAGCCTGCGTCAAGCGCCTCGAGCATCGGGGCCAGGGCGGCGACCGAGCCCTCGGTGATGGGATCGATGACCAGTTGGACGTGGCCGATACCCTCGCGCGCATAGGCTCGGAGCTCGGCCGCCATGTCCCCCGGTCCGACATCGAGCGGCCGGACCGCCTGGCGCGGATCCGTGTCGCCCATGATCCGTCCGGTGCCCCCCGGCAGGTGTACCAGCACCGCCGTCGTCCGCTCGATGTCGTCCGGATCGCGACCGGCGGCCAGGGCCGCCTCGTCGACGCGGGCCCGCAATGGTGCCACGCCCGCGGGCTGGTTCCCCGTATCTGCATACCACGAGTTCCAGGCATCCACGTGCGGCATCGCCGTCGCCAGCATCCGGGCCCCGCTCGAGCCGATCAGCAGCGGCGGGCCGCCGGCACGCGCCGGTCGGGGCAGCAGCACGGCATCGCGTGCCGTGAACCAATCCCCCGCGAAGTCGATGGCGCCGTCGCGAAGCAGGGTTCGCACGATCGTGAACGACTCCTCGAACCGTGACACCCGGTGATCGAAGGGTGCGCCCAGCGCCCCGAACTCGGCCGGGTTCCAGCCGGCCCCGAGCCCCAGCACCAGCCGGCCGCCCGAGATCTCGTCCACGCTCGCCGCCTGCTTGGCCAGCATGAATGGCGCGTGGAACGCGGCCGCGGCGACCAGCGGACCGAGCGCCACGCGCTCGGTGGCCTCGGCCAGGCCCGCGAGCGTGGTCCACGCCTCCCACGGACCACGGGTCTCGCCCGACGGGTAGCGATACAGCAGGTGATCGCCGAGCCAGATCGAATCGAAGCCCGCCTGCTCCGCCAGGCGGGCGATGGCGCGCACCTCCGGCCATCTGACCTCTCGCTCTACCTCGGGCAGCTGGATGCCAACCCCGATCGGACGGCCGGCTCGTCGCGGAATCATGCGCAACACGCTAGCGCAGTTGAAGCGCAGTTGAAGCGCGGTCAACGGCCGATCCCACACCCGGCCGTCGATCCAAACGGCTCCGCCTGGCCCATCATGGACCGATGCGCTACGGGATCGTGCTCACCAGCGGAGACCCTCGCACCGTCGCGGAGCTTGCGGCACGGGCGGAGACGGCGGGTTGGGACGGCGTGTTCACCTACGACGCCATCGCGATCGGCGACGATCCGATGTACGACCCGTGGGTCCTGCTCGCGGCAATCGCGATGCGGACCGAGCGGGTCACGCTCGGGGCGCTGGTGTTCGCACCCCCGCGGCGACGGCCGTGGAAGCTGGCGCGGGAGGCCATGTCACTGGATGTGCTCTCGGGCGGACGCCTGGTGCTCCCGGTGGGCCTCGGCGCGCTCGATGATGCGGGGTTCGGCAACGTCGGCGAGCCGGTCGATGCGCGGTCACGGGCGGCTCGCCTGGACGAGACGCTGGAGATCCTCGATGGCCTGTGGTCGGGCGAGCCGTTCGCGTTCGAGGGCACCGAGTATCGATTCGAGCCGATGACCTTCCGTCCCACGCCCGTCCAGCGCCCGAGGATCCCGATCTGGGTGGTCGGCGCCTGGCCTCACGCGCGCTCGATGCGCCGGGCTGCACGCTGGGACGGGATCGTGGTGCAGGCGGTGGGGCCGGATGGGGCGTCGGCGATGGGACCCGAGGTGCTCGCGGACGTCACAGCCTGGCTCCGCGGTGAGCGGCTGGCACAGGGCAACCAGCGATCGGCCAGCGCGCCCGGCGCGCCGTTCGAGGTGATCGTCGATGGCGTCACACCGGCGTCGGATGCGGCGGCCGCAAGCGCCATCACCCGCGCTCACGAGGCTGCCGGCGCGACCTGGTGGATCGAGGCGGACTGGTCCGACACCTCGCTCGAGGCGCTGTCGGCCAGGATCGAGGCCGGGCCACCGCGCTGAGCCATCGTCGCGAGCCGCGACGATGGGGCTCAGGAGACTGGATCGTCCCGGTTGGCCGTTTCCGGCGCTGGTGCACCGACCCGTGACCGGATCCGCTGCGAGACGGCCGCCTCGATCACTGAATCCGGGTCGCGGAGGCCTTCCAGGCGTGCCCGAACCCCGACCAGCGAGGCGTACAGCGGCGGACAGGTGGGGCATGATGCGAGATGGGTCTCGACCGCGCTCCGGGTCGCAGGATCCAGCTCGCCATCCAGGTACGCCGATACGTGCCGTCGCGCTCGCCAGCAGCGCAGCGGCTGGGCCAGGCTTGCGCGGCGCCGAGCATCGTCGTCGGCCAGGGCGCTCACCAGCATCATCCGGCCGCGGCGCAGGCGCTGCTTCGCCGCGGGCAGCCCGATGCCCAGCGTGTCCGCGATATCCGGGCCGGTCCAGCCCAGCGCGTCGTGGAGCACGACCGGCACCCGCAGGATGACGGGCAGCCGGGCCAGCGCATCCTCCAGGTCGTCGCGCAGCTCTGCCCGCTCCAGCACCCGCTCGGGCGCCACGGTCCACGCGTCGTCCGCCCAGTCCTGCTCGACCGCCGCGATGTCGAGCTCCGCGTGATGGGCCCGCGACCGGTCGATGATCCGGTTGACCAGGGTTCGGCGCAGCCAGCCGCGGAGCGCGGCCGGATCCCGGAGCTGATCGTGTCGGCGCCACGCGGCAACCAGCGTCTCCTGGGCGCAGTCCTCGGCCGCATCGACATCGCGGGTGAGGCGTGTGGCCAGCCGGACGAGCCATGGGAGCTCGGCCAGGAGGACCTCACCGAGCTCGGGCTGGCCGTTGCGTTGACCGCTCGTGGTGGCTCCTTTCGACCTCAACTGCGGCGCACCTGGATCCGGGCCTCAGCGAAGGCGCGCCGACAACCGCCCCCGCCGGAGCCAGATGACCATCGCCACCAGGAACCGGAGGATGAGCGACAGGCCGTAGGCGGTGCACCAGACGCACACGGCGTGGATCACGAACAGCTGCAGGCTCAGGAAGTAGATCTCGAAGATGACGCCGATCAGCGACAGCCCGTAGTGGGCGTCGAGCAGCGTCGGATGGTCGGTCCGGATCCACGCGACCGCCAGCGTCAGCAACACCAGCGACAGAACGACGCCGTAGACCGCGACGGGGATCCCGCCGATCCTCGCGTACTCGCTCTGGGCCACGGTCTCGCAGCCGTGCAGGGCCCCGCAGTAGGGCACGCCGCCCTCGAGCTCGACCGTGGACAGGTAGCCCGCGATGGACAGCCCCACGACGTCGAGCACGGCGAGGATCCAGCCCGGATGGATACGGCGAAGGCGGGCGACGCTCGATGACATGGCAGCAGAGACATCCTATCGCGACCACCGGCCCCGGCCCGATGGCCCGTCAACGACGGGCCGATCACGGGAACTCGGCGCCACACGGCCCGTTGCGGCGGCCGCCGGACGGGTGGACCCTATGGATCGCACCCCGCAGTCGTCCATCCGCGCCCATCGCTCCGAGGTCTCCGATGACCGTCATCTCGCCCGCACCAGATCCCACCACCGACATCCTCCGGGACGCCCGGCCACTCGACGCGATCTTCCATCCGCGCTCGATCGCCGTGATCGGCGCGACCGAGAAGCAAGGGTCCGTGGGTCGCACGATTCTGTGGAACCTGCTTTCGTCGCCGTTCGGCGGCACGGTCTACCCGGTCAACCCGACACGGCCGGCGATCCTGGGGGTCAAGGCGTATCCGTCGCTGGCGGCGATCGGCGAGCCGGTGGATCTCGCGGTCATCGTGACGCCGGCGAAGACGGCGCCGGGCCTCGTCGAGGAATGCGGCCAGGCAGGAGTCCGCGGCGTGATCATCATCAGCGCGGGCTTCAAGGAGGTCGGCCCCGAGGGGGTGGAGCTCGAGCGGCGCGTGCTCGAAGCCGCCCGCAAGCACGGGATCCGGGTTATCGGGCCCAACTGCCTTGGCGTCATGAACCCGGTGGTCCGGATGAACGCCACATTCGCCGCCGGGATCGCCAACCCCGGGCGGGTGGGGCTCATCTCGCAGTCGGGCGCCCTGCTGACGGCCATCCTGGACTGGGCAGCCCATGAGGACGTCGGGTTCTCCTCCATCGTCTCGCTGGGCTCGATGCTCGACGTGGGCTGGGGCGACGCGATCGACTACCTGGGCGACGACCCCAACACCGACAGCATCGTGATCTACATGGAGACGATCGGCGACGCCCGGGCCTTCCTGTCCGCGGCTCGCGAGGTCGCCCTCACCAAGCCGATCATCGTGATCAAGCCCGGCCGGACGGCGCAGGCGGCCAAGGCCGCAGCATCCCACACGGGCTCGCTGACCGGCTCCGACGACGTGCTCGAGGCGGCCTTCCGGCGGGCCGGGGTGCTGCGGGTGAACTCGATCAGCGAGCTGTTCGAGGTCTCGGAGATCCTGGCCAAGCAGCCGCGGCCGAAGGGCCGCCGGCTGTCGATCGTGACCAACGCGGGCGGCCCCGGCGTGCTCGCGACCGACGCGCTCATCAGCGGCGGCGGCGAGCTCACGGAGCTGACCCCCGAGACCATGGAGCGGCTCAACGCCGTCCTGCCGGCGGTCTGGAGCCACAACAACCCGATCGACATCATCGGCGATGCTGCGCCGGCGCGCTACGCCGAGGCGCTCGAGGTGGCCGCCGCCGATCCCGAGACCGACGGGCTGCTGGTGATCCTCACGCCGCAGGCGATGACCGATCCCACGGCGACGGCGAAGGCCCTGATCGAGCACGCCAGGATCGAGGGAAAGCCCGTGCTGGCCTCATGGATGGGCGGCGAGGAGGTGGCCGAGGGCGCCGCGATCCTGCGCGAGGCGGGCATCCCGACATTCGCCTACCCGGACACCGCGTGCGTGCTGTTCAATCACCTGTGGCGATACGCGGAGAACCTCCGTTCGCTGTACGAGACGCCGCGCCTGCCGGTCGCTCCCGAGCGCGGCGAGTTCCGCGAAGAGGTGGACGCGATCATCGCCGAGGTGGCGGCCGAGGGTCGCACGCTGCTCACCGAGTACGAGAGCAAGAAGGTGCTCGCAGCCTACGGGATCCCGATCACCGACACGGAGCTCGCCCAGAGCGCCGACGAAGCGGTCGCCGCCGCCGAGGACATCGGCTATCCGGTGGTGGCCAAGCTGCTGAGCCGGACCGTCACCCACAAGACGGACGTCGGCGGCGTCGTCCTCAACCTGCGCGATGGCGAGGCCGTCCGCGACGCCTTCGACCGCATCCGCGAGTCGGTCACCAACAAGGTGGGCGCCGAGCACTTCGAGGGCGTGACGATCCAGCCGATGATCAACTGGAGCGGCTACGAGCTGATCGTCGGCAGCAGCCCCGATCCGCAGTTCGGGCCGGTCCTCCTGTTCGGGATGGGCGGCCAGCTGGTGGAGGTGTTCCGCGATCGGGCGCTCGCCCTGCCGCCGCTCAACACGAACCTTGCCTGCCACCTGATCCACGAGACGCTGATCGCCAAGGCGCTGGGCGGCGTGCGCGGCTGGAAGCCGATCGACATCGACGTCCTCGCGGCGCTCCTCGTCCGGTTCAGCGAGCTGGTCGCGGAGCAGCCGCGGATCGCGGAGATCGACATCAACCCGTTGCTCGCGTCGCCCGAGCGGATCATCGCCCTCGACGCCCGCGTCATGCTCCATCCGGCCACCGTCGCCGATGGTGACCTGCCCCGGCTCGCGATCCGGCCGTACCCCCACGAGTACATCCGCGAGGTCATGACCGACGATGGCGTCGCGTTCACGGTCCGGCCGATCCGGCCCGAGGACGAGCCGGCGGTTGCCGCGTGGCACGCGAGCCTGTCCGAGGCCACCGTGCGTGCGCGCTACGGCAAGGATCGGCCGCTATCGGAGCGAACCGCGCACGAGCGGCTGACCCGGATCTGCTTTGCGGACTACGACCGGCAGTTCGCGCTGGTTGCCGAGGCGGCCGGACCCGATGGCTCCGAGATCGCGGGCGTCGCCCGCGTGTCCCGGGTCCATGCCACGAACGACCGGACCCTGACCATGAGCGTGGCCGATCGCTGGCAGGGACGCGGGATCGGGGCGCAGCTGGTGCACTGCACGGTCGACGTCGCACGGGGCGAGCACGTGGCGCACCTGCTCGCCGAGTTCACGCCGGACAACGCACGCATGCACGAGCTGCTCGCGTCGGAGGGCTTCTCGTTCTCCGAGCACGAGGACGTCGTCGTGGCCTCGCTGAAGGTGGACTGAGCGGCGCCCCGGCAACACACCGGCGTGCTGCGCCATGGGCGATCTTCGCGTCAGCGGCCGACGATGACCGCGTCCAGGTCGACGCGTGGATGGCCGCGCGTCCCGACCACGACAATCTTGATCGTGTGCGTTCCCGTGGACGGCCATGAGCGCTGGAACACGATCCGGCGGGCATGGGTGGACCTGGCGTGGAGCTTGAGCGTCGTCGCGTACGTACCGTCCACGTAGACCCTCGCCCGACCGTTCGACCGCGCCTTGGGCATCACCAGGGCGACGGATCGCCCCGTGATCCGGAACTTCGCCCGGCTTCCGGCTCTGGTCGCGTACCGCGTGTGTCCGCCCGAGGCGCTCTTCCAGGCCGTCCGCCGCCATCGCCCGTGGTACGTCGCAAACCCCTCCTGGTGGAGCGCGACCCGGAACGGCACGACGATCGACGTGGTGTTGGCACCGGCGTCCCGCGTCGCGAGCTCGATGTCGTACGCCACTCCACGAGTCAGGCTCGCGTTCGCTGAACGGGCGGTCGTCCAGCCCGTCAGCGCCGACCAGGAGGCGGTGCTTGTCGCCCGGTAGCGGACGCGGTAGGCGTCGACCGCGAGGTCGTCCGTTGCCGCAGGCCAGCTGAGCCGGACCGGGACGCTGGACCTCCCCAGCGTCTGTCCTTTGCGGGCCTCCCCCGTCAGCCAGGCGGGGGCCGCCGGGGCGTCGAAGTCGAGCGCGCGGCGGGCGTCGACGACCCGGCCGCTCGAGGTGATCGGGCTGACCGTCTGTGCATCGCGCCAGCCGGATCCGATCAGCCGGGCGCCGAGCACCGCTGGATCCTCGAGCAGCTCGGGATGCGACTGTCCCACCAGCGCCGCGACGCCCGCAACGAGGGGAGCTGCGAACGACGTCCCGTCGACCAGCCCGTAGCCGTCGTCGATGACGTCGATCGCGAGGATCGCCAGGCCGGGCGCTGCCAGATCCACGGTCGGGCCATAGCTCGAGAAGTCGGCCAGGCTACCGTCGGGCCCGATGGCGGCCACCGAAACCACGTTGGGTACGTCGTACGCGGCCGGGTACAGCAGCAGCTGCGATCCCTCGTTGCCGGCCGCGGCGACGATCAGCACGCCGGCGTCGGCGCCTCGCTGAATGGCGTCGCGAAGGGCAAAGCTGTCCTCGTAGGTACCCCACGAGGCGTTGATGACGTGGGCGCCGCTGGCGATCGCATAGTCGATCGCGTCGATCGCGTAGCTGACGGTGGAGCAGGCCGGCTCCAGCCAGCGGACGGCCATGATCCGGGCGTCGGGCGCCACGCCGACCATCCCGGCCCCGTCCGCCGCGGCCGCGAGCACGCTGGCCACCGCCGAGCCGTGCCAGTCGGTCCCGGGGACGTGCAGCACCCCGGATGCGGCATCGCCGCACAGGTTGACCCCGTTGACATCGTCCACGAACCCGTTGCCATCGTCGTCGACACCGTTGGTCGCCTTGTCGGCCCCCGAGGCATCGGTGCCCGACTCGCCCGGATTGACCCACGCCTGGCCCTGAAGCTCGGGGTTCGAGAAGTCCACGCCATCGTCGAGCACCGCGACCGTGACCCCGGCCCCGGTGGCCAGCGGCCAGGCCTCGGTGGCATCGATGTCCACGCCGGCACGGCACGGGATGCCGTCGATGCACGAGCCGCCGTCGTTCTCGAGCGCCCACTGGTACTGACCGAGGAAGGGTTCGGCTGCCGGATCGCCGGCCTCCACGATGGGGGCGTCCGGCTCGGCGTACTCCACGGCGGGATCCGCCGACAGCTCGGCCACCGCCTCGGCCACCGACTGGCCGGCCCGCGGCCGAACGACCTCGGCGCCGATCGATCGAAGCGCCCGCACGCGCGCGACAGCCGCCCGACCACGACTGGTCGCTCGTATCGTCGACGGCATCGCCGACCGGAACTTCACGATGACGGCGCTCGCAGCCTGCGGCGGCTGCGGTTTCCGAGTGGTGCGGCGAACGGCTGTGCTCGCCGCCTGCGGCGGCTGCAAACTGCCTCGGCTTACGGCTGTGCTCGCCGGGGAATCCATCGCTCCGGTGGCTGTCGTCGTCGAGCGACCCGATTCGCTGACCGGGACCCCGCTGGAGGCGCCCACGACGGTGGCCGGCGCGACCAGCGTCAGCGCCAGGATCACCGTGGCCGGAACCTGCCACGTTCGCCGCATCCGATCCACCCCTGCTCCCTTCCCCCGGCTCGGCGAGCCGCGCTGCTCACGGCCACTCGCGCCGTACCCAGCAGGGATCAAGGCTACCGGATCGGGGCCGGCATCGGCGCGAGGACCTAGAGCGCTCCGGTCGGCTGAGCCGGTTGATACCCCGTCGGCTCCGCTGGGACGTGGTCGTGTGTCAGCGGGTCGGCGCGCGCCGGTTCGCCCCCCCGCGGCTGATCGGGAAGCGGCACCTCGACGTGGTCGGGCAGGTTGTCGCGGCGGTACGGGACATCGACGACGACCGTGTGCGGCCGGCCCAACAGGACGGCACGCATTCGGCGGGCCGACTGGTTGTACAGCAGGCGCTCCCACCAGTGGCGCGCGACGTACTCGGGCACCACGACGAACGTGATCGGTGCCGGGCGGTCCGGGGGCCAGGCTCGGTCGAGCACGTCCAGGTAGGCGATGAGGGGACCCGTCAGGGCGCGATAGGGAGACTCCACGATGACCAGCGGCACGCCTGGAACCTGGCGCTCCCAGCGGTCGCGCATGCGGGCGGACCCCGCAGCGTCATCGCTGATGTACACCGCCGTGACGTCCTCCGACACCGACCGGGCCACGTTGACGGCCCGGACGACCGCGCGGTTGAGGGCGGGCACCGGGACGATGGCTCGCTCCTCCCGGTGCGGCGATGGAACGACGATGTCCGAGCGGATGGACAGCTGCCGTCTCGATGCCGCGTACTGGCGGTTGATGAACAGCATGATCGCGACCAGGACGGGGATCAGGATCACGACCAGGTAGGCTCCGCCGCTGAACTTCTCGAAGACCACGATCCCCAGCACGACGAGCGTGAGCGACGCACCCACCGCGTTGAGCACCAGGCGCCAGCGCCAGCCCGGCTCCCGGTGGCGCAGCCAGTGGAGGACCATCCCACCCTGGCTGAGCGTGAAGCACACGAACACGCCGATCGAATAGAGCGGGATGAGCAGGGTGGTCACGCCACCGAAGGCCACCAGCAGCAGGCCCGCCACCGCGGACAGGAGCACGATCCCCCAGCTGAAGGCCAGGCGGTCGCCGCGGAACGCGAACTGGCGCGGCATGTAGCCATCCGCCGCAAGCAGCGCCGCGAGACGCGGGAAGGCGTTGTAGCTGGTGTTCGCCGCCAGGAACAGGATGAGCGCGGTCGACAGTTGGAACACGTAGTAGAGCGGGCTGCCGTGGCCGAACGCGACCCGGGCGACCAGGGCGATCACGGTCGGGCCGCCAGACCCCTCCTCGGAGGGCACGATCCGGTAGGCGTCGGCGACGATCGTGATGCCGATGAACAGCACCGTGAGTAGCACCGCCATCGCGACCAGCGTGTTGGCGGCGTTCTTCGCTTCGGGCCGCTTGAAGGCGGGTACGCCGTTCGCGATCGCCTCGGTTCCGGTGAGCGCGACCGAGCCGCTGGCGAACGCCTTGAGCAGCAGCAGGATCCCGATGCTCTGGGTGCCGAGCGTGACCGCCTCATGCTGCGGCGCCACGGGTGTGACGCCGCCGGTCACGATCCGGAACGCGCCCAGTCCGACGATCGCAAGCGCCAGCCCGACGAACAGGTAGGTGGGCACCGCGAAGATGTTCCCCGACTCGCGAAGCCCGCGCAGGTTGGCGATCGTGATCAGGGTGATCGAGATCAGCGCGAACACGATCCGGTAGTGGTTGATGTCGGGTGCGATCGAGATCAGCTGCTCGACCGCCGACGAGGTCGATACGGCAACGGTCATCACGTAGTCGATCAGGAGGGCCGCGGCAGCCACCAGGCCCAGGAGCGGCGAGAGCTCCTGGCGGGCCACAGCATAGGCGCCGCCGCCGTTCGGGAACGCGCGGCACACCTGGCGGTAGGAGAGCGCGACGACGGTCAGCAGGAGCGCGATCGCGACTGCGACCTCGACGCTCAGCAGGAATGCGGCGGCGCCCCCGAGCACCAGCACCCGCAGGATCTCCTCCGTCGCGTAGGCGGACGAGGAGATCGCATCCGAGCTGAAGATCGGCAGGGCCTTGCGCTTCGAGAGTCGCTCGCCGATCTCCTCCTCGCTGGCCAGCGGGCGTCCGATCAGCGTTGCCTTGACCCGCATCAGGGCCCGCCCCATCGGGGTCCTCGGGACCGACGCGGTGGGCTTGGCAATCAGCTGGTTCGGACCCGCGTACCGGAAGTAGGCCGAGTGCGGCCGCTCGACGCGGACCCGGCGGTCGCCGGCCTTGCGACCCCGCAGGGGCCGTCGCCCGGCGATCACGGTCGGGCCACTGCTGCCTGAACAGAGGGCGGGACGTTGGCGGGACTGGCGGCCGGCGGCGCCTCGTGCTCGATGGCGAACCCGAGGCGACCGCTCCCGGCTGAACGGACCGGTGACACCCGGACGCCGGCTCCGTCGGCCATGCGAATGCACGCGTCCACGAGCAGGTCCCCGAAGCGGAGACCTGCCACCACGACGCGCGGCGTTGCCGTCGAGGCGACCAGCAGGATCGCCTCCCGGAGGAGTCGCAGCTCGCCGTCGAGTGGTGACCCGACGGCGTCCTCCGCCGCCTCCGGCGTTGGTTCCATGCGTCCAACATCGCGTATCGCACCAAGAGGGGGGCGCGGCTGCCGGGTCGTGGCGCCTAAGGTTTTCCTAAGGTCCCAGGGGGAACCGGCTCGCCTGGTCCATGCACGTCCGGATCCGGGCTCGGCAGGTCCCGCACGCGATAGCCCACCCCTGGCTCGGTCACGATCAGGCGCTCCACCTGGCCGGTCGAATCCGCGGCGGCCAGCTTCTTGCGCAACTGGCTGACATGGACGTACACGTAGCTGTCCTCGCCCTGGTACGCCTCGCCCCAGACCGCTCGGAGCAGGCGGCCCTTGGTCACGATCCGACCGCGATGGGTCAGCAGCACCCGCAGCAGCTCGAACTCGCGGGGGGTCAGGTCAACCAGCCGCCCCCCCACACGAACCTCGTGGTGCGCCGCATCGAGGACCACCGGACCCGCGCCGACCCGACCGGCCGCATCGCCGGCCGGGCCCGTCGCCCTGCGGATGGCGACCCGGAGGCGGGCGTTGAGCTCGTCCACCCCGAACGGCTTCGTCACGTAGTCGTCGGCCCCCCGATCGAGAGCCTCCACCTTCTCGCGCTCCTCGAACCGGCCGGACAGGATCACGATCGGGGTCGTCGCTGCCTCGCGTCGGATCGCCGTCACGACGCGCAGGCCGTCCATGTCGGGCAGCCCGAGATCGAGCAGCACGAGGTCCGGTCGCCGGAGCGCCCAGCGCTCGAGCGCCGTCCGTCCGTCCGGCGCCTCGACGACCGTGTATCCGCTGGCCGTCAGCTCGCGGACCAGTGCCGACCGCGCCTCAACGTCATCCTCGACGACCAGGATGGTGGGACCGGGAGCCGCCGGGCTCATGCCCAGGTACCGGTTGCGCTCACGCGGACCGTCCGGTGGCAAGCTCCTCGGGGACCATCGCCATCGGCAGGTCCAGATCGATCGCGAGCCCGCCCAGCTCGCTACGTCGAGCCGAAACGTGCCCCCCGGTGGCCTCGATCAGCCCGCGGGCGACCGCCAGTCCGATCCCCGTGCCGCCACGGGATCCTCTCGCGGCATCCGGAGCCCGGTAGAACTTCTCGAACAACCGCGGGAGGACGTCGGGCCTGACGCCCGGTCCGTCGTCCTCCACGGTCATGCCGACCCGGCCGTCCGCCGCCTCGTGAGCCACAATCCGGATGTGGGTGCTCTCGGGGGTGTGCTTGAGGGCGTTGTCGAGCACGTTGGCGACGGCCTCGTCGAGGAACACCGGATCCACCTCGACCGGTGGCGCCGCCAGGTTCACCTCGAGCGTTCGCGCGCCGAGCCGCGACCGAATGCTCTCGATCGCGCGGGCCAGCGCGTCGTCGAGCTCGAACACATCGCGTCGGGCGCGCAGGGCTCCCGCCTCGATCCGTGACAGGTCCAGGAGGTTGGTCACGAGGCGGTTCAGGTACTCGACCTCACGCTCGATCGCATCGGCGCTGGCCTGCCGGTCCTCGTCGCTCAGCGGTCCACCGGGGCGGAGGCCGCCGGCGGCGGCGCGGATGGTCGCCAGCGGCGTGCGGAGATCGTGGGACACCGACTGCAGCAGCGCCGACTTGAGCGCGTCGCTCTGCTCGGCGACCTCGGCCGCACGGGTACGCTCCTCCGCCCGGTCCCGCGACAGGGTCTGGCCGGCCTGGTCGGCGGCGGCAGCCATCAACCGGGTCTCGGTGTCGTCGGGCTCGTCCAGGTCACGCGCGCGCTGTGCCCAGATGGAGCCCAGGGGCTCTCCGCTCGCCTCGATCCGGATCCGGTAGTTGTCCAGGCCACCGGCCGGTCGACCGGAGGCGACCAGCGCGGGATCTGCCGCGGCGCTGCCCCCACCACCCCCGCGCGGCGCCACGGCACCCGGGCGCTGGACACGGATCCAGCGGGCCGGCTCCTCGTCCGGCGTCCGCTGGAGGACGCGAAGGCGGGCGGGCGTCGCCGGCGGTTGGCCCTCTCCCGTGTCGGCCGCCACCCGCTCGGTTGCGGGATCGGCGCCGATCGCCACCCACACCCGTTCCATCCGGGCCTCCGTCCGAATCACATCCGCGATCCGGGCGAGCGCGGCGGCCGTCGAGTCGCGCGTCGCCAGCGACCGACTCACTGCGAACATCGCCCTGGCCTCACGTTCGCGCGCGCTCGCCGCATCCGCGCGCCCCCGCTGGAGGGCCGCCAGCTCGCCCACGACGACCCCCACGAACAGCAGAAGGATCACGCTCAGCAGCACACCCGGGTCGTGGATCGTGAACGTGAACCGCGGCTCGGTGAACAGGAAGTTGTAGACGAGGAACGAGCCGGCGGCGACCGCGATCGCGCCGCCCGTGCCGACCAGCAGGGCGCTGAGGACGACGGCGACGAGGTACAGCGATGATGCGTTGGCCACGCCGAAGCTGTGCTCGAGGAGCTCGACCGCGAGCGTGGCGAGCGCGAGCGAGACACCGACCACGAGCGCCATCCGAACGAGGTTCCGCGTGCTCCGCTGCATCCCGCCGATCGTACGCCTGCGGGATCGGCCGGCTGCCGGCTTGGGTCGGCTGACAGGCGCCGTGGCTTGTGATGGCCTGAACGGCATCTCAGCAGGTGTCGACGGTTCGCCGGATGATATGGCGGCCGTCGGGACGACCGACGGCACGGCAAGCCTCGCCGGCGCAGGGGGCGCGAGGGTCGGGACGTGAGCGAACCGGGGGATGAGCGCATCGCGGAGGTCGAGGCGGCAGCCGGGCTGTCGGAGGCGGTGCCGGGCGTCGCGGAACGCACGCAGCGCGAGCCGGAGCTGATCGGGCGCGAGCCTGAGCTGGCCGCCGTCCGTGGTTTCCTCGCCGGGCTCGCGGCCGGGCCTGCCGCCCTCGTCATCCATGGGCCGATGGGGATCGGCAAGTCGGCCCTGCTCCGGGTCGCGATCCTGATGGCCGCCGCTGCCGGGGTTCGCGTGCTCCTGACCGCCCCCGAGACCCCGGAGCTGGCGCTGCCGTTCTCCGGCCTGTATGACATGGTCGAACCGGTGCTCGACGTCGCGTCGGAGGTTCTGCCCGAGCCGCAGGCACGAGCGCTCGGTGTCGCGACGCTACGGCTGTCGCCGGACCTCGCCCCGGTGGGTTCGCTGGCCGTCGCGGTCGGGCTCCTCGGGCTGATTCGGTCGCTTGCGGCGCGATCGCCCGTGCTGATCGCGATCGACGACGTCCAGTGGCTGGACCCCTCCAGCGCCGGTGCGCTGCGGTTCGTCGTCCGGCGCCTCCGCGATGCGCATGTCGGTTGGTTGGTCACGCAGCGCTCGGAACGCGCCTTCGAACCCCCTGTCCTCCTGGCGCGGGCCCCGGATCTGCCCGCCGCGTCGCTGCCGCTCGGACCCCTGTCCGACAAATCGATGCTGACCGCGCTCCGTGCCCGGCCCGAGCCGGCCCTCTCGGCACGCCAGACCCGCCGGGTCGTCGAGGCGGCCGGCGGCAACCCGTTGTTCGCCGCCGAGCTTCGACGGACCGTTGCCCACCAACCCGATCACCCGGGCGCACCGCCCATAGCCGTGCCCGGTTCGTTGCAGATGGCGCTCGACCAGCGGCTCGCGGCACTTGATCGGGCGGCGACCGAGGCGCTTGCCACGGTCGCCGCGATCACGCATCCCGGACCCACGGTGCTGGACCGGCTGATCGGTGCGCAGGCGGTGGCCCGCCTCGACCCGGCGTTCGCCGACGGCATCCTGCTGCGTTCCGGGGACCGGATCCGGTTCGCCCATCCAATGCTTCGCTCGGCCGCCTACTACCGGGTCCCGGTCGCCGACCGGGCGGCGATCCATCGGCGCCTGGCGGACGCGGTCGAGGACCCGGTGGAGCGTGCGTGGCACACCGTCGCGGGCGTGGCGGGACCCGATGCTTCGGCCGCACGACGCATCGCCCGGGGCGCCGACGTGGCCCGTCGTCGCGCCGCACCAGGCGACGCGGCCGAGCTGTATCTCGCCGCGGTCGCGCGTGCAACGTCGAGCCTCGTCCGATCCCGGCGAACCTGGTCGGGAAGCGCCGCGGATTGCCTGATCGAGGCCGGCGATCACGAGCGGGCCGAGCAGCTTCTGCAGGAGCTGGCGGGGCAGACAGGGCCCGGCCCGGGCCGGGCCGGTCTGCTGCTGCGGCTGGCGGCGCTTCGGTACCGGCGTGAGGACCCCCAGGCGGCGATCGAGATCCTCGGTGCCGCATCGGCTGAGGCGACCGACGACGCACGCGTCGCGTCGTCGGTCGAGCAGGAGCTTGCCCTGGCGCTCACGATGTCCGGCCGGCTGGAGGAGGCTGCGGGCTGCGCGCGCCGGGCTGTCGAGCACGCGGCAGGCTCGGGTGACCCGGCCGCCGAGTCCGGCGCACTCGCCTTCCTGGTCATGATCGACTTCATCCGTGGGCTCGGCGTCCACGAACCCCTGCTCGCCAGGGCGCTCGAGCTCGAGGCACCGGCCTCCCCGCGCCTGATCGAATGGCGCCCAAGCATGATTGCCGCGCTGATTGCGGCCTGGACGGGCGACCTTGATACGGCGGGGCGACGGCTCGAGCAGCTCCACCACGGCGCACAGGCCGACGGCGAGGACGACGCCATCCCGTACCTGCTCTATGCCCGCTGCCAGGTGGAGCTCCAGATCGGTCGGTGGGACGAGGCCCGGGCGCTGGCAACCGTCGGGCGGACGTACCTCGCCGAGGCGGAAGGCCTCATGCGCGTGCTGCTGGGGGCGTCCGTGGCGCGCGTCGAGGCTTCGAGCGGGCACATCGACGACGCCGTCGCTCTGGCCGAGGATGGGTTGCGGCTGTCGATGGAGCGGCGATACGGCCCCGGGATCCAGGACAACGCCAGCGTCCTTGGCTTCGCCGCCCTGTCGTCGCGCGACCCCCACCGGGCGATCGAGGTGCTCCAGCCGATCCCGACGTTCCTCGAGCAAGCCGGCGTGCGCGACCCCGGACTCCGATCCTGCATCCCCGATCTCGTGGAGGCGCTCGTGGCGGTCGGTCGTCTCGAGGCGGCGGACGTCGTCCTGCGCCCGTTCGAAGCGGACGCGGACCGCCTCGAGCGAGCTTCGGCCCGGCCCCTGGCAGCCAGGGCCCGAGCGCTGATCGAGCTCGCGTCGGGCGACCTGGAGCCGGCGCTGGTGACGATCCACCGGGCGGTCGACCTTCACGACGGGTTTCCCGCGCCGTTCGAGCGAGCCCGCGCCCTCCTGGTGCTCGGTCGCATCCATCGGCGACGCAGGGAGAAGCGAGCGGCGGCCGACGTCCTCGACGAGGCCGTCGGGACATTCGGGCGTCTCGGGTCGCCGGGATGGGCCGCCATGGCCCGCGACGAGCGGGCCATGGTAGGCCTGCGGCCCCCGGCGCCGGCGGAGCTCAGCCCCACCGAGCAGCGGGTCGCGGAGCTCGCGGCCCAGGGACTCACCACGCGCGAGATCGCGGCGGCGGCCTATCTGTCCCCGAAGGGGGTCGAGAAGGCGATCGTGCGGATCTACCGCAAGCTCGGGCTCAGCTCGAGGGCACAGCTGGGGGCGCGGATGGCCGACCGGACACCCCCGGCCGGACCGGAGGATCCCGCCGCGTAGCTCACGACGGGCGCCGACAGCGGGACAGATGGGGGAAAACCACCCCTTCATCGCCCCGGCGGCTCGCTCTAGTCTCGACGGCGATGGCCCCGCGTCCCAGTCGGCCGACCACCGTTTCGACGTACATCGTCGAGCGCTACTGGCCGCACGCGCCCGACACGGGACTGGCCGAGGCAGCCATGGCGTCCAGGAATGCGGCGGCCGAGATGGCTGCCGAAGGCCGCTCCGTTCGCTTCGTGGACGCGTTCGTCGCCCGGCAGGACGAGATCGTGCTGACCGTGTTCGAAGCGAATTCGGCCGTGTCCGTGCGCGAGGCAAGCGAGCGAGCCGGCCAGCCATTCGACCGGATCTCGCTGATCGAGCGGCTGTCAGGCCGCGTCACCACCCAACCCGAGCTCGAGGGAGGCTGATCCATGCGCCCCATCCGTCCCATCGCCGCGCTCGCCGGCGTCGTGCTGCTCGTCGCGGCGTGCGGCTCATCGGGGGCCTCGCCGTCGGGGCTCAGCGGGGAACCAGCCTCGGCCGCAGCCAGCCAGGCGGCGACCGCCCCGGCGACCAGCTCCGCATCCAGTGCCCCGTCGGCCAGCGCAAGCTCTCCCGCAAGCATGGCTCCGACCGACGGGGCGTCCGCTGCCCCGTCGACAGCCGGGGGCGGCATGCCTGCGAACATCCCCTACGGCAAGAACGTGTGCGACATCCTGCCGGACGCCACGATCAACTCGACCCTCGGCATCCATGTCAAGTCACACGGATGGGACGGGCACGTGTGCAGCTGGTACTCGACGTCACCTGCCGGTGGCGCCACGATCGGCTGGGTCAAGCCAGGCGACCCGATGCTCGCCGGAGCCGTGTCGGGCTGCCTGGCACCGTCGACACCCGTCGATGGGATCGGCCTCGATGCCTGCGGCATGCTCCAGACGGGCCTCCCGGCACCCCTTCCGCCCTCCAGCGTGCTCATGGTCGTCGACCTTGGCAGCCAGGGCGGGATGACGGTGCACGTGAGCGGCAAGGACGTGACCATCGACCAGGCGGTCGTGCTCGGCAACGACGTGCTGAACGGCGGCTGACCGCGGCTCGAGATCGGACACCACCTGGCCACAGCCCACGCCTCGCCCCGCCGGTCCCGGCAACGGCATGGCAGGGGCGTTCAGCTCGCCTGAGCGGCCGCCGTCAGCAGCAGGACCAGGAGGCCCAGGGCGGTCATGCCCTCGGCCGCGAGGCGCAGCACCCCGAGCGCCGTTCGTCGCGCCTCCTCCGTACTTGCCCTGCTCACGGCGATCCCCAGGCGATCCACCGCAATCGCGAGGACCAGCATCACCAGCACCACCAGGTGCTTCACCGTGATCAGCGTCGTCCAGGTCGAGGCGAACAGGTTGCCCAGCCCGTCGTACCGGCCGGCCGTCATCAGCAGGTAGGTTCCGGTCACCAGGAACACGACGACCGACCCCACCGCGAGCGCCCTCGACCGCCGGCCGATGGTGCCGACGGCGCGGCCAAGCTGGTCCTCGTCGAGGGATCGTTCCAGGGCCGGCAGAACCACCGTCGCCAGGACCGCGTAGTAGCCGAGCAGCACCACGATGGCCGCCTGATGCAGCCAGGACATGCCGACCAGGGTGGGATCCATCAATTCCTCCGGCTGCAGGCCGGAGGATGCGCCGGCCGTCCGATCGAGGCGCCCCCCGGGACGCCGTCTTGATTGGAACCCAGGCGGCCCCGGTCCGTCAGGGCTGACACGCTCCACTCGGGGAGCCCAGAGGTCCCGTTCCCGGACCTGACCTCGTTGCGACGGGGTCCTCGCCGTCCTCCGTCGCGCAGCGGCACGCGCCCCATCGGGACCAGCATGCCGTCGCTTCGGACGACATGGTCCGATCCGGCTACCCTACGCGCGGCATCTGATCCGGCCATCCCGTGCCGGCCCAGGAGACGACAGCGGTGCTTGATCGACAAGCCTCAACCGATGGCCCGCCGGCGACCGACCCCGGCGGACGACGGATAACGCGTCGGTCGCTGCTCGCATCGGCGGGCCTAATCGCCGGCACGGCGGTCGCGACGGCCGCCGGGATCGACATCGTTCGCCCGTTTGGCGGCGAATCGACCCACCCCACACCCCCTCCCGGGAGCCCTACGCGCGGGACCGCGCTCGCCAGCCCGCTGCCGAGCCCACCGGCCGACACGGCGGTCCCAACGGGGCCTACTCCCTCCCCGCCGCCCCCGGGACCTCGCCTCACATTCCGCTCGCGACCGGACCTCAAACCGCCGGCGATGCTCATCAGGACCCGCTCCGCGGAGGCATCGAGCGGGTTGCTGCTGCTCACGCCCAACAACGGCGAGGCCGCTGACGGTCCCACCATCTATGACGAGACCGGCGATCTCGTCTGGATGCATCCCGATTCCGGGCTGCACGCTACCAACCTCCAGGTCATCGAGCACCAGGGGGCGCCGGCCCTGTGCTGGTGGGAGGGCAAGGTCAACGCGGGGATCGGCGACGGCGACTACGTCGTCGTCGACGCGAGCTACAAGGAGATCCATCGGGTCACGACCGCCGGTGGTGGTGCCGACCTCCACGAGTTCCTCGTGACCCCCGAGGGAACGGCCCTCTACTTCGTGGACAAGGCCGCGCCGCCACCGCCCGGATCGGCGTCACCGGCACCCGAGCAGATCCTCGACTGCGCCCTGGTGGAGATCGATCTCGCTTCAGGGCGCCGCCTGTTCGAGTGGCACTCTGTGGACCAGATCGCGATCGACGAGACCTACATCGACCCACCCCAGGCAGGCGGCGGCGCCTACGACTACGTTCACGCGAACTCGATCGATGTCGACCACGACGGCACGCTGCTGGTATCGGCCCGCAACACCAGCGCTGTCTACAAGATCGACCGCCAGACCGGCCGGGTCGTGTGGCGCCTCGGTGGCAGGAAGAGCGACTTCCAGATGGGCGACCAGACCGCGTTCGGCTGGCAGCATGACGTTCGCCGCCAGGTGGACGGAACCATCACCATCTTCGACGATCAGCAGCCGCCAAAGCTGGGGCGCGGCCTCGTCCTCGAGCTCGACGAGGTGGCGATGACCGCGACCTTCGTCCGCAGCTATGCACGGCCGGAGGGCCTGGAGATCTCGAGTCAGGGGAACATGCAGGTCCTGGACAACGGCAATGTCCTGGTCGGCTGGGGATCCCAGCCCGTGCTGACCGAGTTCACCTCGGACGGCCGGGTCGTGTTCGATGCCAGCCTGCCCGCCGGCAAGCAGTCCTACCGCGACCTCCGGGTAGCCTGGTCCGGCAGACCGTCCGAGCCACCCGCGCTCGCGCTCGATCGCGTGGTCGAGGTGACCGGGAGCCAGCACCGGATCAACGCGTACGCGAGCTGGAACGGCGCGACCGAAGTTCGCTCCTGGCGGCTCCTGGCGGGCGCGGACGCCGACACCCTGGAGGCCGTCACCGAGATCCCTCGGACCGGCTTCGAGACGGTGATCTCCGAGGTGGTCGATGCCGCCGTGACCTTTGTCGCCGTCGCGGCGCTGGATGCGGCGCGGACGGTCCTCGGGACATCGGATCCGGTGGCGGCAACGACCGCCTGACCATCGATCAGGCGGTGGGCTGGACCACCGGCAGGGCGCGGGCTGGCACCCCCGGGATCGCGGGTGCCAGCTGGGCGCCGATCGACCGGAGATGCTCAGCCGCCTCCGGTCGCAGCGAGTAGTACACGAACGACGCCCGGCGCTCGCTGCGGACCCAGCCCGTCTCGCGGAGCACCTTGAGATGGTGGCTGACGGTCGGCTGCGCGACCGTGCAGCAGGCGGTGAAATCGCATGCGCACACGGCATCGCCTGCCGATGCCAGCTGCCGCAGGATGGCCAGCCGGGTGGGGTCCGCCGCGCCCTGGAGCAGCAGCGCGTCCGGGTCGGTCAGGCGCTTCATGATCGGCATGGTATTGACACGCATCGATATCGTCAAGTATCAATACGGAGGATCGGGCGAGAGCGTCCGAACGTCCGCCCGCGGAGGGACGCCATGAGCACCGAGATGATCCACGACAAGGTCCGCGCTCACTACGCCGCCGCTGCGATCGCCGCCGGCACAGGGGCCTGCTGCTCCGCCAGCGGGGAGATCGGCCCCGACCTGTACCCGGCCGTCGAGCGCGCCGAGCTTCCGGAGGCCGCCGTCCTCGCCTCGCTCGGCTGCGGCAACCCGATCGCCGTGGCCGAGCTGCACCTGGGAGAACGAGTGCTGGACCTCGGCTCGGGCGGCGGCATCGATGTGCTGCTGTCCGCGAAGCGAGTCGGTCCCACGGGGCGCGCGATCGGGCTGGACATGACCGATCAGATGCTCGCCCTGGCCCAGCGCAACGTGGCGGAGGCGGGCGCGACCAACGTCGAGCTGATCCGCGGCCATATCGAGGACATCCCGCTGCCCGCCGAGTCGGTGGATGTGGTGATCAGCAACTGCGTCGTCAATCTCGCCGCAGACAAGCCGGCCGTGTTCCGGGAGATCGCCCGCGTGCTGCGCCCCGGCGGACGGATCGGGATCACCGACATCGTGGCCGAGGACCGGCTGTCGCCGGCCGAGCGAACCGAGCGAGGCTCCTACGCCGGCTGCATCGCGGGCGCGCTGTCCTTCAGCGAGTACCGCGCGGGCCTCGAGGCAGCCGGGCTCACGGACGTCTCCCTCACGCCGACCCACGCGGTCGTTGACGGGATGGTCAGCGCCATCGTGAAGGCGATCAAGCCCGCGGACGCGGCGTCGTTCGTCGGCCTGGCGCGCCACGATCCCCGCGGACGCGCGCTGCCGGTGGCTGAGGGCGGCTGCTGCGGAGGGGATGGCTGCTGAGCGCTTGTGCGCGCTGCGGACGCTGCGGACGCAACGGCGTTCCTGGATCGCGGGGCGTTCGCTGCAGCGGTTTGTCGCCGGCCTTGGATCGCGGGGCGTTCCATCGGTGGGTTCGCGGGCATGTCGCCCGTGACGCGGCACGCCCCAGGTGCCATACGGCGGTAGCCGGCGCGTATCGCCACCAGCAACCGCCGCAGTGAACGCGCGGCGTCCCACGCTCCGTCGGGCTCGGCACTCCGTCTCGCGCGCGGGCGTCCTCACGGGCGATCGCCACCTTGACGATCCCCGCACAATCGGTCAATCGATGGAGGACAGCCACGTGGCCGATCGTCAGACCGTCAACGATCTCCTCGCCACATCCCGCGCCCGGATTCAGCGTCTCGATCCGCTCGCCACCCAGAGGGCAGCGGCAGCCGGCGCACTGGTGATCGACACGCGCTGCGCCGAGCAACGTCGGACGACAGGCGCCATTCCGGGATCGATCCATGTGCCGCTGTCCGTCCTGTACTGGCGGATGGATCCTGCATCGGGTTTCGCGGACCCACGCCTGACTGACCCGGCTCGACAGGTCGTCCTGGTGTGCGCGGACGGCTACTCGTCGAGCATCGCCGCCGCGACGCTCCGAGACCTGGGGTTCGCTCGCGCGGCCGACCTCGACGGTGGATTTGCCGCCTGGCAGGCGGCCGGGCTGCCGATCGAGCCCGTTTAGCCGCCAGTGCCACGCGAGGCGCTGTCGACACGTACGGCTGCGCCTCACCCACCGCCAGCCGAAGCGAACGTACTCCCGCGTGTCGACGCCGCCTGAAGACTGAGCACCGCGTGTCTGCAGCAGCAGGTTGGTCGGGGCGGTGGGATTCGAACCCACATCCTCGTGCTCCCAAAGCACGTGCGCCACCGTTGCGCCACACCCCGACGAGTTTCTTGCTTGGACAGGGTACACAGCGCACGTCTGAAGCGATAGCGAACGGCCTACGGGGCTCGTGGCGCACGATACTCGGTTGGTGCCGGGTGTCGCCGCACCGCCATCGCCGTTGTCTCACCGTCGACTAGCTGCCGGCCGATCGGGGGTGATTCACGAAGAAGTCCCAGGTGACGGCCCGATCGTCCGGGTCGGACGTGTACCACTCGTGCCCCTTGCCGATGGCCTCGATGAAGGTCACCGCGGTACCGGCGTCGCAGGACGTCCACGTTGTCTCGGACGTGTAGGTGTCCGCGGTGACTGTCGGGTCGCCCGGGCAACCGTCAAGCTGCCGCCAGCGCTCCATGACATCCGCGAACGCCGGACACGGGGCGTCCTGGCAGGAGGGGTCGTCGGTGAGTCCTCCGTCGATGGGGATATTGACATCAGCTGTGCCGTGGATGGCGATGACCGAGACCGGCTGGCTCGGCTGGCAGTCAACGAGGAGCGTGCCGATCACGTCCGCGATCGCGGCGACGCGGCCGGAGAGATCGCAGGCCACGCGCTCAGCCATCTCACCGCCGTTCGAGCCGCCGAGGACGAAGACGCGGTTCGGATCGACCGGGTAGTCGGCCTCCATGCGGTCGATCAGCGCGGCGATGAACGCGACGTCGTCGATGCTCTCCCTGTTGGCCAGCTCACAACACGTACCCGCGTTCCAGCTGCCCTTGTAGCCCTGGGGGTAGACCACGACCGCACCGGGGTCGACCGCAATGGTGTCATAACCGGAGATCGTTTCAGCGTCGTCCATCGTCCCGGTCCGCCCATGGAGAGCCAGGACGAGCGGCAGCGGGTCCCGGCCCGCGACGTCGGGCGGCGTGACCACCCTGTAGTCGCGGGCCATGTCAACTCCGTTACTGCTCATCCCCCCGACGTCGATGTGGCCCGTCGCCACCAGTGGCGTGGCGGACGCGGCCGCGGCCGACGGCGTTACCCCGGCGGTCGGGGTGGCGGCTGTCGGCATGGCCGTGGAGCCTGCCGACGAGGTCGTCGGCGTGGGCGTGGCGGCTGCCAACGAGGGCGTCGCCAACGGCGGGTTGCCGCCGCACCCGGCGACCACGAGGACGCTGCTCAGCACGGCTGTTCGCATCAGGGTCCGCGCGTGGCGAGTGGCGGCATGTCGATCTATCGAATCCATCCGCGTCTCTTGCCTCCTACTCACCTGACGCCCGGCGGACGCGTTTTCTTCAGGTCCGTTTCGCCTGAGAGTGCGCGGGGCAACTCGCAGGGAACGGCTAGCCCAGGATCCGTTCCAGCGTCGAGCTCGCTCATCGACGGAGCTCCCCAGCGGCTGGGTCGGCCTGCCTGACCGCTCGGCGATTGAAGGAATCGCTGTCTCCGCGCGTCAGGTAAGCGAGAGACAGGAGGGATCGATGAAGGTCCTGCGCACCATCAGCACGATGCTGCTCGCATTGCTCCTCGCCGGCTGCGGTGGCACCACAGTGCCTCCGACGGCGTCGCCCGCCGCCGCCCCGGCCACGTCCAGCGTGCCGACGCCCACCACTCCGCTAACAGCGCCGGCCGCGACGCCGGTGCCGAGCGCCACGGTCCTTGACACGCACATCGAGGTCGGTGATCTGACTCGGGACTACCGCGTCGTCGCGCCGCCGGATGTCTCGACCCGCGAGCCGTTGCCGCTCCTGCTGGTGCTGCACGGTGGAGGGCAGACGTTCCGGGACGCCGAGTCGTATGGCTACGACGTGCCGGCGATGGAATCCGGCGCCGTGGTCGTCTACCCGCAGGGCAAGAAGGATCCCCTCTTCCCGGACCGGCCGGGATTCGCCTGGAACGCCGGTGCCGCCGACACCGGCGTCGACGACGTCGCCTTCATCAAGGCGCTCATCGAGCGGCTGACGACCGAGTACGCCATCGACTCGAGGGCGATCTTCATCCTCGGCGCGTCCAACGGTGGCCAGATGGCGTATCGCGCCGCGTGTGAGCTCTCGGACCGCATCGCGGCCGTCGGGGACATCAACGGCGTCCTGCTCGTCGACTGCCAGCCGAGCTCGCCGGTCTCGGTCATCGACGTCCGCGGCATGGCGGACACGGAGTGGACGCCGCCGTCGGGCGGTGGGGACGGCTGCCTGCCGCGGGAGTGCCCGCCACTCGCCGATATCCAGGAGGCCTGGCGCCAGATCGACGGCTGCACCGGTGATCCCACCATGACCACCATCGCCCCCGACTCGGTCGAGACGGCGTGGGCCGCATGCGATGACGGGACCGCGGTTGCCTTCATCAGGGCCGGCAACGCCGACCATTTCATGTACGGCGTCAATTTCGACTTTGTGGGATTGACCTGGGCGTTCCTCGTGGGCCACCCGCGATCGGCTGGCGCTGGCTAGGCGGAGAAGGGGAGGACCGACATGCGGAACCGAGGACGAGTTGCCATTGGGTGCCTCGTCGCCACGTTGCTCCTGGTCGGCTGTGGCCGCGGCAGTGCCCCCGCTGCCACGACCCCGTCGGGGGCCTCCACGCCCACGCCGTCGGCGGTCACGCCAACCGCCACCGTGGTCACCCCGACCGCCAACGTAGTCACGCCAACCGCACCCGCGACTCCGGAGAGGACGACCGCGCACATCGACGTCAACGGGCGGGCCCGAAGCTATGTCGTGGTCGTGCCGTCCGACGTCTCGACCCGCGGGGCACTGCCTCTGCTGCTGATGCTGCACGGGCCGAACGTCACGACGGCCGAAGCAGAATTGATCGGCGGCGCCGATGAGCTGGCGAGGGATCCCGGTGCCGTCCTGGTCTGGGCCGAGGCATACCGGGATCGGTGGAATGCCGGCACCTGCTGCTTCCTCCCCAACACGGCCCCCAACGACGTCGCCTTCATCAGGGCGCTGATCGGCCGCCTGGAGGCGGCGTACCCGATCGATCCAGCCCGGGTGTTCATCGGGGGCGACGGGACCGGCGGTGCGATGGCGTATCGCGCCGCGTGCGAGCTGGCGGACCTGTTCGCGGCCGCCGCCGTCGTCGGCGCCGACGCCGAGCTCCTCGTGGACTGCAGCCCGGCGCGCCCGATCCCCGTGCTCCAGATCTACGGCTCTGACGACAAGGTCAGCCCTCCCGACGAAGGGGGGAATGCCTGTGATGGGCCCTGCCCATCGGTCGCCCAGACCATGGAGCGCTGGCGTCAGGCCGATGCCTGCACCGGGGAGCCGACCACCACCACGGAGGGGATCGTGGTCACAACCACCTTCTCGACCTGTGGTGCCGGCGTCGAGGTCCAGTTCGTCAAGGCCAATGGCCTGGACGACACCTGGCTCGGACCCGGCATCGATGACCTGGCGGTCATCTGGGCGTTCCTCATGAACCACGCTCGCACTGCATCAGGCAGCACCGGCTAGGCGTGTACCCATGGCGTCTTTGAGGCTCGTGGGCTTGCCAGCCGTCGTATCACGGTAGTGGGAAGCATGCGTTGGGCGAGCCTGTGCTGAATCGAGCGCTGACCGGGGGTGCGGCCACGAAGGCCGCGGCCTTCAAGCGCCTCGCTGCCGAGCACCTCGACGAGAGCTACCGGCTGGCCCGGGCCATCCTCGGAAGCCGGGCCGAGGCCGAGGACGCCACGCACGACGCCTTCGAGCGAGCATGGCAGCGCTGGTCGACGCTGCGCGATCCGGAGCGCTTCGATGCCTGGTTCGCGCGCATCCTCGTCAACAGCTGTCGTGACCGGCTTCGTGCCGCAGCGCGCCGGCAGGTGCGGGACCTGTCGACTGAGCTCACCAGCGGCGGGACGGATCCCTTCGGGCAGACGCGTGATCGGGTGGTCCTCGGTCGCGCGCTTGCCGACCTGTCGCCCGACCACCGGCTCGTGGTCGCGCTTCGCTTCGACCGCGACCTCACAACGAAGGAGATCGCCCGCCTGCTGGGCATCCGCGACGGGACGGTCCACTCGCGCCTGCACTACGCGCTGCGCCACCTGCGCACGGTGCTCGAAGGGGTTGAGGACGAGGGAACCGCCCATGACTGACCGCGAGCTCGAACGCCAGCTGCGCGACTACTTCCGTGCCGAAGGCCGCGACGAGCATGCCTCGCGGGATCTGCTGGCAAGGGTCAATGCCATCGCCGAGACGCCACCGGTCGTGTCGCCGCAGAACCATCTCGGCTGGCTGCTGGCGGCGGCCGTTCTCCTGCTGATCGCACTGCTGGGTGTGGCGTTCGGAGTGGGATCCAGCCTCCTGCCCCGGAACCCGCTCCTTGAGGGCGTTGTACCTACGCCGACGACTGCGACCACGCCGCCGGCGACGTCGACGCCCGGGCCCACGGTGACCACGGCCCAGATCGAGGTCGGTGGCCGGACCAGGGACTACACCGTGGTCGCACCACCTGACGTGGCCAATCGCGGCCCGCTGCCGCTCTTCGTGCTCATGCACGGACCCAACGTGACGACATCCGAAGCAGAATCGATCGGCGGCACCGATGAGCTGGCGAGGGATCCTGGGGCCGTCCTGGTCTGGGCCGAGGCCTACCAGGATGGCTGGAACGCTGGCACCTGCTGCCAGCCGGCGACCACGGACGCCATCGACGACATCGCGTTCCTTAGCGCCCTCGTCAATCACCTCCAAGCCGCGTACCCGATCGATCCCAGCCGGGTGTTCATCGGGGGCGACGGGATCGGCGGTGCAATGGCGTATCGCGCCGCGTGCGAGCTGTCGGATCGGTTCGCGGCCGTCGCCGTCGTCAGCGGCCCGCTCCTCGCGGACTGCACCCCGGCAAACCCCATCCCCGTGCTCCATATCCACGGTACGGCCGACACGCTGTTCCCCTACGGCGGAGGGGGGACCGCCTGTGATGGGCCGTGCCCGTCCGTCGCCCAGACCATGGAGCGCTGGCGCCGGGCTGATGGCTGCACCGGGGAGCTGACCACCACCACGGAGGGGATCGTGGACACGACCACGTTCTCGACCTGTTCGGGCGGCGCCGACGTTCAGTTCATCAAGGCCAATGGCCTGGACACAACCTGGGGCGGGCCAGGCATCGATGACCTGGCGGTCATCTGGGCGTTCCTCACGAACCACGCCCGATCCGCCGGCAGCACCGGCTAGGCTGGACGTTCTCAGGGTCCGGCTTCCTGCTCATGGGCGGATGTAAGGCAATGTCCGCGCTCGGCGAACCGCACAATAATCGACGCCTACGACGCTCCGCGGTTCGTGCTCAGTGGGGTTGGGCCTAGGCCGCTCCGGCCCCAGCGGCTCCCAAAGCACGTGCGCCACCGTTGCGCCACACCCCGACTGTTTCGTGCTCACGAAGCGCAGGCTCCGTGGGTCGCCCGGTTCAGCCTAGCCTACCGTGCCTCGACCACACATGATCAGGCTCTCGCTTCACGGCGAGGCGGTTCGAGGTGAGCACCGTACTCCAGCACGTCTGCATTCAACGGCATCCTTTGTACACCCCTGCTCATCACCACTCACGCCGGCCACGACAGCCTCCTGCGCTCAGTGGCTGCGAACTGAACCGAAAACCGCGACGATCGGCCGGGCGCGACCGCGATCACCTCGTGGCCTGCGGGCTTTCGCTGGGATTGGACCCGGCCTCGATTCGGCGGTTCCGGGCGATGCTGGCTACCCAGATCAGAACCCCGGCGATGAGGATCAGGATTGGGACCGCCGGCGTGGCCAACCAGAGCCACGGGTCCGGGACTTGGGCGAAGTTGATGCCAACGCCACCTGCCTGCCTCGCTTGCGCGAGATCGGCGGTGACGTCTCGATTGGGCGGAACTGTCACGAGCAGCACCTGGGCAGTCTCAGCAACTTCGAGTTGGTTCCGCCACTGAACAATCTGCTCAACGCCGCCGGCCTGGAAGTCCGCGAGGAACCGCGCATAGGTCAGCGACGGGTGCTGATCGAAGGGCCCACGCCCATTGAGCAGGCCACCGACGAGTGCGGCCGCGAGCAGGAACCCGACTACGAGCCAGCGAGTACGAGGCATTCCGACTCCCCCACGATCCGGGCGGCTGATCGCCTCACACGATCTTCAATCGCGAGACCTCGTCGAGCAAGGTGCTGGACGGCACACGGCAGGAGCGTTGGCTCGCCCTCCACCAGAACGAAACCGTCCGCCTGCCGATACCGCGCTGTCGAAGTGCGAGTTGCGAGTCAAGCTTGTCGTGAATGGCCTCCGCGGCCCGGTCAGGGCTGCTTGATCTTGATCAAGCAGGTCCCGCCGAAGCTCGACTCCTCTGGCTCGAAGGTCACCACGGCCGTCAGCGGCCCCGACCGGGCCCCGACCTCGACGGTGGCGGAGCAGCGGGCGAGCAGGTCGGTCACAAGCGAGCCGTCCGGCTTGAGGGACCGCGCGTCGTAGGAGCCGAGCAGCGACACGACCACGAGGTGCCGGCCAGGGGCCAGAACAGGCGGGCTACCCACCGGCCCCGGCTGGAGGTGGTCGGTCGAATACACGCTGTCAGTGAAGTCCGGGGCCCACTCCGGGTCCGTGTCGGGCGGCCGCCACGCGTCGGCGACCATCGCGGTCGGGGCGAGGACGCTGAGCCGAGCGAAACACCCGTAGGGGAACTGGGCGCAGCCGATCTTCCCGGCCATGCGGACGTCGAGTGGCACGCCCGCCACCAGTGACGCGGAGGGAGTGGCAATGAGCGGCGCGGAAGAGGCACCGGCCGGAGACACCGCCGCCGGCAGCGCGTTGGGCAAGGCGGGCGGCGGCGCGGTGCAGCCGGCAAGGCCCGCCAAGAGGAGCGCGAGCATCTGGGCGAGCCGTCTCACGGCTCAGACCAGATCAACATGTTTCCCCCACCTTCATGCCTCGACCCCTGATGGGACGTGCCCACGCCCCACGATGTTCCTCGATCCCTGCCAGCCGTGTAAAACACACTTGACATTCGGAGTGATGTCAAGTTACCTTTCCATTGTGCGCAACGACGTTCGGGTGCTGCGGTCCGCGAAGGGCCTCCGGCAGGAGGATCTGGCGAAGGCGATGAACGTGTCGCGCCAGACGATCAACGCGATCGAGACCGGCCGCTATCTGCCGTCGCTGCCGCTGGCGATCGAGCTGGCGCGCTTCTTCGGGAAGCCGGTGGAGGAGCTGTTCCATGGAGAGCACGATGAGCACTAGGTGGGCGATGCCAGTCCTGGGGCTGCTGATGGGATTCCTGTTCCTCGCGGCCGCTGCCGTCGGCGGCCAGCCGGGGCTCGGACTTGGCATGTTCGGCGTCATGGCGATGTACTCCCTCGCGCTCGTCCTCTTCGGCGAGCGGAGCGAGACGATCGCGGCACTTGGCGGCCGCCCCGTCGACGAGCGGCTTGCCTCCTTCAACATCCGGGCAACGGCCGTGGCCGGCTCGGTCGCCGTCATCGTCGCCCTCGGTGGGTTCCTCTGGAAGATCGCCCACGGCGAGCCAGCGTCCGACTTCGCGATGGTCGCCGCGGCAGCCGGCGTCGCCTATCTCGGTGCGCTCGTCTGGCTTCGCTTGCGCGGCTGACCCCCCGATCCCTTCAGCCCGCGCCCACCACCCTGACGTCCGGGGGACTCTGCGAGAAGTCACATGTCCCGGCGGCGCTGCGTCGGTATCGTTCGTGCTCGGCTGGCCGCTCGACCCAGCGGCCGGGACCGTCCCCATCCCGCTGCCGAGCTCTGACGATGCGTCGTTCCCATGCTCATCGCCTCCCAGGCGACACCCGACGTCGGGCGCTCGGGCTCGTGGCCGGCGGCGTTGCCGTCGCCGCGCTGGCCGTCCTCTCGCTCCCCTCGGGCTTCGCGGCCAATCGGCCCTCGGGCCCGACGGCCGTCTCGCCGGCGTCCCCGACCGAGGTCATCGTCGGCGATCCGCCGGTGAGTGGTGCGCCGGCACGGACGCCATCGGTATCGACACCTCCGCTGCGGTCCTCGGTCCCGCCGGAGGCGGTTCAGCCGACGAGGTCGGTCGACCATTTCGGCCTCGGGCTGCCCATCGCGGACCGGGACAACGGGCGGCTCCTCATCGTCAACCAGGCCAAGCAGGTGCTGTGGCGGTTCCCGGTCCGGGGCAGCCTGCCATCAGGCCAGGGGTTCTCGGCCGACGATGCCTTCCTCGCGCCGGACGCCAGGACGATCGTGGCCAATGACGAGGCGCACAACGTCATCGACCGGATCGACATCGTCACCCACAAGGTCGTCTGGCAGTACGGCCCACGATCCCGCTGCCGGACGGCACGATTGCCGTCAACGACGACTTTCGGGCGCGGGTCATCGTGATCGACCCGCGGACGCAACGGATCGTGTGGCAGTACGGCCACACGAACGTGGCCGGCCGGGCGGGAGGGCATCTGTTCGAGCCCGACGGGGTCGACGTGATCCCGCTCGGAACGCGGCTTTGACTCCGCGGGACAGGTGGGGATCCAGGTTGAGATCGGTCAGGGGCCGGGCGGCCTGTCAGCGCGGGGCCTGGCCGAGGCGCACCGCCCTCAGGACGGCATCGACGGGAAGTGGTCCGTCACCATGGCCGCGACGGACCACTTCCGCCCGTTCGACCCGGAAGCCGTCCGGCAGGTCGGTGGCGATCTCGGCAGCCGTGAACAGCACCTCCTGATCGCGGGGACCGCCCACCTCCTCGGCCGGGTTGGTGCGGTCGTGGCCGATCACCAGCAGCGTGCCCCGCGCTGTCACGGCCGCGGCCGCGGCCGCGTACACGCGACGGCGCTCGTCGAGGGGGAGCTGGATGAACACCAGGACCACGAGGTCGAACGAGGCCTCCGGCGGCCGCCACTCGAGCAGATCCTGCTGCTGCCAGTCGATGCCAGCCGCGCCCTCGATCCCGGCGGTGACCCGCGCGCGCTCGAGCGCGACGTCCGAGAAGTCGACGGCCGTCACCCGCCAGCCGCGAAGGGCCAGCCAGATCGCGTTTCGGCCGTCGCCCGTGCCGAGGTCCAGTGCCCGTCCCGGGACCAGGTCGGCGCTCGTCTCGACCAGGGTTGGGTCGGGTTCGATCGACTCGATCGGGGCGCGCGCGGTATGCCGCTCGTTCCAGCGTTGCTGTCGGGCCCGGGACGACTCGGTGGTCATGATCAGTATCCCAGCGATCGCAGGACCGGAACCATGCGGCGGGCCGCCCTCGAGCGGTGCGAGATGGCGTTCTTGGCCTGCGCTGACCACTCGCCGAGCGTCGAGCCGCCGGCCGGCTCGGACCAGGGCTCGAAGATCGGGTCGTAGCCGAAGCCGCCTTCGCCTTTCGGCACCGTCGCGATGCGACCGCGGCACGTGCCGCGCCGCACGATCGTCCGCAACCCGCCGCGGGGCCCAGCGTCTCCGGGCAGGGCCAGCGCCAGCACGCACACGTAGCGGGCCCCTCGCCGGTCGGGCGGCAGCCCTGACAGCTCCCGCAGCAGCTTGACGTTGTTCTCCTCGTCGGTGGCCGCAGGCCCCGCGTACCGCCGGGTTCGCACGCCTGGACCACCGCCCAGCGCATCGACCTCCAGCCCCGAGTCGTCGGCCAGGGTGGGCAGCCCCGACCTCGCCGCGTAGTAGCGGGCCTTCAGTCGCGCGTTGGTCTCGAACGTGTGGCCGGCCTCATCGGGCTCGCCGGCGATCCCCACGTCGTCGGGTGACAGGACCTCCGGTCCGACACCGAGATCCAACAGCTCCCGGAGCTCGCGGAGCTTGTGGCGGGAGCGGGTGGCGATCAGCAGGCGCGCGGGCGCCCCGCTCGCAGCTGTCGTGGCCGGTTCGCCGGCTCGCACTACCGGCGAACCCTGGCCAGCGCCGCCGTCTGCGCCTCGAACAGCCGGCCGAGCCCGACGCTGGCGAGGTCCAGCAGCTCGTCGAGCGATGCCCGGTCGAACGGCTCGCCCTCGGCCGTGCCCTGCAGCTCGACGTACGCGCCGGCATCGGTCCCGACCACGTTGAAGTCGACCTCCGCCCGCGAGTCCTCCGAATAGTCGAGGTCGAGCATCTTCATGCCGTCGATGATCCCGACGCTGACTGCCGCCACATGACCGACCAGGTGGCGATCCATGCCGTACGTGATCAGCGCGGCGGCGAGCGCGACGTAGCCGCCCGTGATCGACGCGGTCCGGGTCCCGCCGTCGGCGACGATCACATCGCAGTCAACGGTGACCGTCCGCTCGCCGAGGCGCGACAGGTCAACCACGCCCCGCAGCGACCGGCCCACCAGGCGCTGGATCTCGTGGGTTCGGCCGCCGATCCGGCCCTTGGCAGCCTCGCGCTCGGAGCGCTCGGCGGTCGCCCGCGGCAGCATCTCGTAGGTGCCGGTGACCCAGCCGGTCCCCTTGCCGCGGAGGTGCGGTGGCACGCGATCCTCGATCGTGGCGGCACACAGGACCTGGGTGTCGCCAAACCGGATCAGGCACGACCCCTCGGCCCACTTCTGGACGCCCAGTGTGATCTCGACGGGGCGCAGATCGTTCGGCCCGCGGCCGTCCGCTCGCACGTGGCCGCGATTGCCGATCCCGCCCGCGCTGCCGCCGCTGCCCGTGCTGCCGCCAGCGCTGCCACCGCCCGGTGGTCGGTTGCCGATGCTCATGCCGTCGCCTCCCGGCGCTCCTGTGCCTTGGCGGCGTCCCAGAGCGCATCCAGCTCTTCGAAGGAAAGATCCCGGAGCGCGACACCACGGACGGCCGCCGCTCCTTCCACATGCCGGAACCGCCGGCGGAACTTGTCGTTGGCCGCGCGCAGCGCGGCCTCGACCTCGATCCCGGTCTTGCGCCCGACGTTGACCAGCACGAACAGCAGGTCGCCCAGCTCCTCGGCCCGATGCGCGGCGTCGTCCGCCTCCACCAGCTCGCCGACCTCCTCGCGCACCTTGTCCAGCACGCCGTCGATCGATGGCCAGTCGTAGCCCAGGTTGGCCGCACGCTCCTGCATCTCCTGGCTGGCCGCGAGCGCAGGGAGGGAGCGGCTGATCCCGTCGAGGGCACTCCCGGGCTCAGGGGTGCCGGCTTCCCCGGCGGCGGCCGCTGCTGCCTCTGCCCGCTCGCTCGCCTTGATCCGCTCCCACTGACGGTTCACGTCCGACGCGGTTCGCGCCTCCGCCTCGCCGAACACATGGGGATGGCGGCGGACGATCTTGGACGCGATGGCCGCCCACACGTCGGTCAGATCGAACACGTCCTCCTCGGCCGCCAGCTGAGCGTGGAGGATCACCTGCAGCAGGAGGTCACCGAGCTCCCCCGCGAGCTCGGGCGTCGCGCCATCGCCCAGGGCGTCGTAGACCTCGTAGGCCTCCTCCAGCAGGTGGTTCCGCAGCGACGCGTGAGTCTGCTCGCGATCCCAGGGGCATCCGTCCGGCTCCCGGAGGCGGGACGAGATCCAGGGCATCCCCCAGGGCGAAGCGAGATCCTCGAGCGGCCCGACCGCGCCCAGGAACAGCGGGCCGGACAGATCCTGTTCGCTCAGCTCGCCCACGGAGGTCTCCGCCTCGAGACCGAACCGGCCGACCGGATGATCGGCCGGATACAGTCGCCGCAGAACCGACAGCGGGTCCCGGCCGGATGGGCCGTGGCGCCCGGGGAGCGGCGCCGGCGGCGCGTCGGAGACGGCCCGCAGGCGCGCGGCCGGCACGATCAGGACCGGCCTCGAGGGCTCGATCGGCGTCCCGACCAGCTGCTCGGCCACGACGACCCCGAGCCCCGACACCGGGTCCAGCCCCCAGCGGAGCCGGGCCTCGGCCAGGAGGGCGTCCAGCATCGTGGGGCTGCGCTCCGCCGGTCAGCCGGTCGTGCCCGAGATCGCCGGATCGCGGGTGATCGTGTAGTTGGCCTTCTGCTGCGTGTACCAGTTGCTGAACGCGGAGGTCTCCAGCGCGGCCTTGGTGGCGTCATCGGGCGCGCGCGTCTCCTCCTGGGAGACGAAGAACAGGTAGACGCCATCGCCGTCGACCTTGAGCGGGTCGCTGACCTTTCCGATCGGGGCCGAGAAGATCGCATCGGCAACCTGGGACAAGCCCTGGAGCTCCAGCTCCTGCTTGCTGACCCAGCCGATGCTGCCGCCGTCGGGAGCCTGGGGCTTCTCGGAGTTGTCGCGGGCTGCGTCGGAGAACGTCAACGTCCCGGCGTCGATCTGCTGCTTGAGGTGGGCGGCCCACTCCAGGTCGGTCGGGTAGTGGAGGATCTGGATGACGTGCCATCCGGCGTCGGTCTTGACCGGCGGCAGCAGCTGGCCGGGCTTGAGGCCGGGCTGGAAGATGGCGGCGGCGAACTCCGGCAGGAGCGGGTCATCCTTCGAGAACCAGTACTTGCCGCCGGTCGCCGTCGATCCGGCGTCATCGCTCTCGCTGCGGGCGATGGAGTCGAACAGGCTCGGATCGGCCTGCAGCTTCTGATACGTCGCTTCAGCCTTCGCCTTCGCGTCAGCCCAGGCCTGGTCGTCCGGAGCGAGCGACGCGGCAGCGGACGGATCGCCGTTGGGCGAATACAGGATGTGGCGGATCTTCACGGCTCCCGGGCCGCTCTCGCTCGCGCTCTCCGGCATCCAGATCTCGGCGACATCGCGGCGCGGCGCGACGGCGGTCACCTGGGCGACGATCGCGTCGTTGAGCTTCTGGCGCATGACGTCGCGCCGCAGGGCGGCGCGGAAGTCGTCCATGCTGATGCCCGCGTCGGCAACCTGCTGTGCCAGCGTGGCGTCCACGGACGCCGGGATGATCTCCGAGACGCGTCCGATCCGGTAGATGCCGTCGGCACCTTCGATCACGTCGGTCGGGGCGTCCTTGGGCGCGGCCATGAGCGCCTTGACGAGGCCGGGATCGAGCCCCGAATCCTTGTCGATGAACCCGAGATCGCCGCCCTGGTCCTTGGACACGTCGGTGGACACAGCCTTGACCACCGTGTTCCAGTCCTTGCCCGCCCTGAGGTCGGCGAGCGCCTGGTCCGCCTTGGCCTTGGCGGCCGTCTTGTCGGCATCGGACAGCGTGGTCTCGCCGGAGGCGAGCTCCGGCGCAACCGCGATCACCCACCCGTGCCGCAGCTCGGGCGTGGTCGCCTCCAGGGTCAGCTGGGCATCGACGTCGGTGGCGGTGACCGTCACGCCCTGCGACGGCGCCAGGTCGGCCATGATCTTGCCGTCGATGAGCTGCTCGAGGGCGATCGCGTCGGCATTCTGCGTCCGTTGGTCGAGCGTGTACTGCCGCGCCTGGGCGTCGGTCGGTCGCAGGTGTCCCGTGGTGAGCAGGAACCGGATCCGTCGCTGCATATAGTCGGTGCGGAAGGCGTTGACGGCCAGCTGGCGGTTGTACTCGTCCTTGGTGATGGTCTGGCCGTTCACGGTGGCGGCCGCGGCGAGGTGGTCCCCGTACCAGGAGACGCCGAAGTCGGCAGCCAGCAGGATGAGCGCAATGAAGACGATGAGCCCGAAGCCGATGTTGAGCAGCATCGAGCGCCGCTGTCGATCGTCCCAGGTGCGGGCCCGAGTCGAAGGTGTCCGGGCGCGAGACGTCATTGGGTCGGAGAATCCTCGTGGTGACGGCCGTCGGGAGCGCGGTGCTTGGCGCCGACGGCACGGCGGGCAATGGTACCGCATGCGCGCGCGAGGCCCGTTCACGGTCCCTGGTCATCCGGACGCGTGCTACGCTTCCGCGCCGTGACCGCGAGATCCGAGACACCCGCATTCTTCCGCTCGTCGTCTGTCGCCCCCGGGCCCGTGCAGTTGCTGCGGCTCGCCGTCAACGACATCCTGTCGCGGCGACGCCTGATCATCTACCTGGTCCAGGCTGATCTCAAGAAGAAGGGCGCGGACACGCTGCTGGGGAACGTCTGGTGGGTGGTCGACCCGCTGCTCCAGATGCTCATCTACGTCATCTTCATGGGCGTCATCCTCCAGCGGAAGACGCCGGATTTCCCGCTGTTCATCTTCTGCGCCGTCCTGCCCTGGAAGTGGTTCGACTCGACCACCAAGGACGGCATCGCCTCGGTCGTCATCAAAGACAAGCTGATCAAGCAGATCTACTTCCCGAAGCTCGTGCTGCCGTTCGCCGCCGTCGTGTCCGGCGTCGTGAACTTCGCGTTCGGGCTGATCCCGCTGTTCGCTCTGCTGCTGCTCGTCTATCCGCAGCGAGCGACCGCGTGGGTCCTGTTCATCCCGGTGATCGCGGCCGTCGAGTTCGTGTTCGCGCTGGGCGTCGCGACCCTCCTGTCCGCGCTGAACGTGTTCTACCGGGACATCAGCAACCTCGCCCGCCATCTGATCCGGATGTGGTTCTACCTGTCGCCTGTCCTGTGGAGCGCGGACGACATATCGCACATCGTCGGCCACCACCGGGTGCTGGCTCCGCTGGTGGTCATGAACCCCTTCTACCACCTGCTGGGCTCGTTTCGGAACGTGGTGTACTACGGGCAGCCGCCCGACTGGGGCGGGCTGATCGGCCTGACCCTGCTCTCGCTGGATCTCCTCGTCCTGGCCGTCCTGATCTTCAAGCGTCTCGAACCCACATTCGCGAAAGTCCTGTGAGCAGCGTGGCCCCCTTCCCGTTTGACAATCCGGCCACGGAGCGATTCGCCATTCGCGCCGACGAGCTCGGCGTGCGCTACAGCCTCAAGCTGACCAGGAAGCAGACGATCCGGGATTCCGTCGTCCGGCGCGTCCGGCGTGAGGGCGACCCCGACTTCTGGGCGCTTCGCAACGTCTCGTTCGGGGTCATGCAGGGCGAGTCGCTGGGTGTGATCGGGCCCAATGGAGCAGGCAAGAGCACCCTGCTGCAGGTGCTGGCTGGGATCCTGCTGCCCTCCGAGGGCGTGGTCGAGGTGGACGGGCACATCTCCAGCCTGCTGACCCTTGGCGTCGGCTTCGACGAGGACCTCAGTGGCGTTGAGAACATCCGCCTGGCGGGCGCATTCATGGGGATCGACCACGAGGTGGTCGAGGAACGCCTGGCGGCCATCATCGATTACGCCGACCTCGGTCAGTTCATCGACGCGCCGATCAAGACCTACTCATCGGGCATGCGTGCCAGGCTCGGATTCTCCATCGCGACCTCGGTGGAGCCGGACATTCTGCTTCTGGACGAGGTCCTCGCCACTGGCGACGCCGTCTTCCGCGAGAAGTCCAAGCAGCGGGTGCTGGAGCTGGTCCGCCAAGCGAAGGCGATCGTGCTGGTGACCCACGATATGAACTGGGTCACCGATTACTGCAACCGCGCGATCCTGATCGAGCGCGGCCTGATCGTGCTCGACGGGAAGCCCGAAGAGGTCGTCGCGCTGCACCAGGAGCATGCAGCGCAGCGCAAGGCCGAGGCTGCGGCGAAGGGTGTGCTCCAGCTTCGACGGCCAAGGCCGGGCCGCCGGCGCTAGCCGGCCCGGGTGGTCCGCCGCCGGCGAGGCCGGAGACGGTCCGTGCCCCACCGCCGCCGTGAAACCCGCGGACGGGAGCTCAATCTCGGCCGCGGATCACCCGGACGACGGCCGTCACGAGGCCGAACGCAGCCCCGGCGAAGATCGCACCGCGCCAGTCGAGCAACGGTCTGACGTCGCCCGAGACCTGCTGCGCGATCATCACCAGCACGCCGGTGGGGCGGTTGGCGGTCACGCGCTGCGCAATGAGGGTCCGGACGAAGCTCTGCTCCAGCACGGCATCGCGGGCGGCGACGCTGCCGGCGATGCCCAGGCTCACCCTCGCCTCGCCCGCCAGCGCCGCACCCAGCGTGCCGAGCTCGACATCGAGCCGTTCCGCTCTGGCGGCCCCGACCGCGCCCCACTGGACGAAGACCTCCTCGGCATCGAGGGCACCGATCGCGCCCATTCGCAGGTCCAGGTTGCCGGCACTGGCCTCGACCAGCCCGCCGCGCTCGACCCGCAGCGTCGCCTCGGCGGCCGGACCCTGGGGCTCGGTCCTTTCGGCCGGGATCGAAGCGGCGGCAGGCATGCCGGCAGGGGGCGGCGTCGACGGCTGGGTCTGGGGGTGCTTGCGGCGAGGACGCTTCGCCGGGGTGGGGGTCGCGTCGGTCATCGATCGCTCCTCGGGCTGCATGGACGCGAGCTGTCCCCCGAGCCTACCCCGCCGATGGACGCCTGGCCACGGGCCACAGGCTGTCGTTCGCGGGTGCCGATCCGCCGGGGCCGCCAGGACGTCCATGATCGTTTCGGCTATCCTCCCGCGAGACCGGACGGGTCACGTGGCCCGCACCGTCGTCGTGTCCGCCGAGGGGCGCGGCCAGGGGACCTGAGATGCGCGAATCGCCTTCGATGCTCGTCGGCGGCACCCGATGAGCCGAACCCTCGCCGCCATCCTGGTGGCGATCACCCTGCTCGCCGGCCTCGCCCTCGGGGTCGCCGCGGGGAACCTCGCCGGCAGCTCGCCGTCGGCCTCGCCGATCACGGCCGTGGGTGCTCCCAGCGTCGAGCCGACACCGACGGCGACGCCCGAGCCGACACCTTCCCCCACGCCGACACCCGAGCCGACGCCGACACCTTCCCCCACGCCGACACCCGAGCCGACGCCGGTCCTGGTGCCGGCCCCGCTCGACGGCGTGCTCGTCAAGCCGAGCCTTGCCCAGCGCCACCCCATCGCCGTCATGATCGACGACCTGTCCGCGGCTCGGCCCCAGTCGGGGCTGTCGAAGGCCAGCGTCGTCTGGCAGGCGCCGGCAGAGGGCGGCATCCCACGCTACATGGCGCTGTTCCAGGAGGGCGATCCGCCTGCCGTAGGCCCCGTCCGCAGCGCCCGCCTGTACTTCATCGCCTGGGCGGCGGAGTGGAACGCGGTCTACGTCCACGCCGGCGGCTCGCCACAGGCAAAGCAGCTGCTGGCCTCCTCGAAGGGCCAGGGCTCCGTCGTCTACAACGCCGACGACTTCCGCTGGGAGGGCCGCTACCTGTGGCGCGTCAGCACGCGAGCCGCGCCCCACAACGTCTACACCGACGGCAAGCACCTGCGCCAGATGGCGAGGAAGGTGGGGGCGAAGGCAATCGACAAGAGGCCGGTGTGGCAGTTCGCGCCTGACGCTGACATGAGCGAGCGGCCAAAGGGCGGCACGATCATCGTGCCCTACCCGTACAACCGGATCCGCTACACCTACGATCGGAACAGCAACACCTACAAGCGCTCAGTGTCGGTCGAGGGCAAGCAGATCGACGCCGGAACCAAGGAGCGGATCGCGCCCAAGAACGTGGTCATCATGATCATGCGGTTCGTGCCACTCAACGACGGGTCGCACAAGAACCGGCAATCCGCCAGCTTCACCGGATCTGGCGTCGCCTACATCGCCACCAACGGCAAGACGGTCAAGGGCACCTGGAAGAAGAAGTCGTTCAAGTCACCGACCCGCTTCTACGACAAGCAGGGCAACCAGGTCACCCTCACGGTCGGCCAGACCTTCGTCCAGGTCGTGAAGTCGGGGACGACGATCACCATCAAGGACGGGGCCATCCCGACCGCTTCGCCGAGCCCTTCGCCGACGCCTGCGCCGACCGCAACGCCGGCACCCTGACGCCGGGCCTGGCGGCCGGACCCGTCGCGGTCAGGACCGTCACAGCAGCGGTGCCCGGCGTGCCACCCGGGCCCAGACCGCCCGCGTCTCGCGCGCCACCTCTGCCCATGTCCGCTTCGCGTCGGGCCGCTCATGGGTCGCGGCGACCAGCCCGGCGTGCAGAGAGTCGTCCGCCCATGCGGAATGGATCGCGGTCGCCAGGCGGGTCGGTTCTCCAGGGTCGACGATGATGCCGGCCGGTCCGACGATCTCGGGCAGCGCGCCCACGGCGCTGGCGATCACGGGCACCCCCAGGGCCAGGGCGTCCAGCGCGGCGAGCCCCGCGGCCTCGGCTCGCAGCGGCAGCACCGCGAACCGGGCATCGGCGACGAGCGCGGCCAGCCGCGGCTCGGGCAATCGCGGCGCATAGACGATGGCGTCACCGGCGCCCGCCCTGGCCGCCGCTCTCGCCACCGCGGCGCGGTCGTCGGGGGACGCCTCGACGACACAGATCCGCGGCGGCCAGTCACCGTCGGGAACGCCGGATGGCCGCGCCTCGGTGGCCAGCCTCGCGAGGGCCTCGAGCAGGGTCCGCAGATCGTGGCGGGCATCGTGGCGGCCCCAGTAGACGCCGTACCGCGCTCCCAGGCCCAGGCGCTCGCGCTCGCGCTCCGCCGCGGTCCCATCGACCTCCCGCAGCTGGAACGTTGCGCGCGCTGCCAGCGGAACGACCGTGAGCCGCGAAGGCCGAACCCGGAGCAGACGCCGGGCGTCGCGCTCGGCCGACCGGCTGGGCACGATCACCGCAGCGGCGCCCTTGAGCAGCCGCGCTCGGAGCCGCTGGCCGAACCGCGCCGCCGTGCCTCGCTGGTAGGCCGCGGGCATCGACCATGGCGCGAGATCGAGCAGCGCGGCGACGATGGGGATGCCGGACGCGATCGGCAGGGCGCCCGCGGCCGCGTGGTACACGCTTCCGGCCGCACCGCCGTGCTCCGCCCTCCATCCTGCACCCAGCACGGCGCCACGCAGCAGGATCGGGTCCGCGGTCAAGGCCCCCGTGCGCAGGAGCCTCGTCGGGGGCACCAGCCGCCGACCGACCACGGGGAGCGCCGGCCAGCGCGGGCTGGGATCGTCGCGCTCGGCGGCCAGCAGCAGCACGAACGACTCACCATCGATGGGGACGGCCTCGAGCGCGGTCAGCAGCTGCTCGAGATAGATCGCCGTGAGCGGTGCGCGATCGGGATCCTGGAGGGGTCGCAGGTCGATGACCACGCGAACACCCGGAGTGAGCTCCGGCTCCGCTGGATCGCTACCCGGGCGCCAGCCCGGACGGCCGACGGTCACCGGCCGGAGGGGGTTGCGTCGTCCTCGCTGGGCGTCGGGCTCGCCGGGCCGGTGGAACGCTCCGCGGACGCAGCGCTGTCGACGGCTGCGCTCGTCATCGTGGCCAGGCCCGGCGGTCGGGTGGGCCCGTGCCCGCGAAGCTCGTCCCAGCGCAGACCGACCACCACGAACAACGCCTCGACCACGATCCGGCGGCTCATCTTCGATTGACCCACCCGACGGTCCCGGAAGGTGATCGGGACCTCGACCACCCGGGCGCCAAGGCGTGACGCCCGGTACGTCATCTCGATCTGGAACACGTAGCCGCCCGCCCGGACGCCGTCGAACGGCACGGCGACCAGCGTGCCGGCGCGCCATGCCTTGAACCCGCCGGTGAGGTCACGGGGCCCAAGCCGAAGCACCAGTCGAGCGAACATCGACCCGCCGCGGGAGACCAGGCGTCGCCCGACGCCCCAGTCGGTCACGGCACCACCGGCCGCGTACCGCGAGCCGATCACAAGGTCGGCACGACCGGTCTCGATCGGCCCGATCAGCGCCGGCAGCGCCGCCGGGTCGTGCGACCAGTCCGCGTCCATCTGGACCACCACCGCCGCGCCACCCCGGAGGGCCTCGCCGAACCCATCGAGATACGCCCGTCCGAGGCCCTGCTTGGCGGCTCGGTGGCGAACGCGGATCCTCGAGTCCTGGCCCGCCAGCCCGTCTGCCAGCTCGCCGGTTCCGTCGGGCGAACCATCGTCGACCACCAGCAGCGTGGCGCCCGGGAGGGCTTCGAGGATGGCGGCGGAGATGCCCGGCAGGTTGTCCGCCTCGTTGTAGGTGGGCAGAACGACCCAGGTGCCAGTCCCCGGAGCGAGAGGGCCCTCGGGAGCCGCCGCGAGCGCAGCCGACGTGGCGGGATCGGGTGCGCCGGGTCGGGGATCGGGCACGGACGATTTCGGGATCGACGGTCATCGGTCGTGAGTGTACGGGGCCGCGGCAGTCGGCGGGGCCCGCGCCCGCCCGGCGACCACGGCGCCCCTCGGTTGCCGGGGTCAGGAGACCACGCGGACCCCGAGCGAGAGGCGATTCGCTTGGCCGCCCCTGTCACGGGCGCGGATCTCGATCCCGGCCGTTCCCGCATGGCTCGACTGAATCCTGTAGCGGACCCGGTATGACCCGTTCGAGAGCCGGGTTGCCTTCGCCCTTGCTGCCACCAATCCAGGCTGTGAGAACACGACCTTGGGTCGATCGGCGAGCGGCTCGACGGACGTGAACCTGATCGTGAGCGTCTGGCCGGCCCTGACCGTAGTCCTCGAGAGCGTCACGACGTAGGGCGTCGCCCACACCCGGCCACGAAGCTCGACCGTCCCCAGCCTCGAGGTGACGGTCAGCCGCGCCTGGTACCGGCCCGGCGGCGCGTAGCTGCCGTCCGGGAGCTTGCCGTTCCAGGTCCAGTGGTGCCTTCCGGCTGCCTTGCTCCGTCCCGACCAGACCGTTCGCACCAGGTGACCGGAATCGTCGTACAGCTTCAAAGTCGTCGTCGCGGTCCGAGACAAGGTCCACTGCAGACGCGAGATCTTTCGCAGCCCATCACCGTCCTGCGGGTAGAAGGCGTTCGACCAGTGTAGCGACGACGCGGTCCGGTCCACGACCACGCGCTTCGAGACGGTGATCCAGTTGCGGCCGACGTCGCGGACCTTGATCTGGAACGTGTACCGGCCGTCGGGGACTCGGCGACCGGCTGCGTCGCGCCCGTTCCAGGTCACCGATCCGGCCATTGCCTTCGAGATCTTCCAGGACCGGATCGCCCTGCTGCCCCTGTAGACGCGCGCGGTGCCCCACACGCGCTCGTCGGCGGTCCACGACAGCCTCGTCTTCTCGAGCGCGTGATCGCCGTTGGGCGAGAACACCGGCCTCGAAACGTCGAGGGCCACGTCGGGAGGTGTCGTATCGACCCGCAGCGATCGGGTCCCGCCCGCGCCGTTGCCGGCGTCATCGTAGGCGAGCAGCGTCGCTGTGTAGCTGCCGTCCGCGACGGTGAGCCCGCGATCGTCCGAACCAGGCCACAGATAGGCGATCGAGCCACCGCGCCCGGTCACGGTCCTGACGGTGACTCCAGCGGCGTTCGCGATCCGCACCTGCCAGTGGGTCGCGCCCTTCGAGGACAGGCTGAGCTTGACGCTGTCGCGCGTGCCGTCACCGTTGGGCGACACGACCGTGATGCTGCTGCCGATGGAGGTCACCGCCGGCGCCACGGTGTCCACGGTGACGGCGTAGGCGGCAACCTGGGCCGGGGTGACGGCCGTGGCCGACGGCGCCGTGTAGGTCGTGCCGCCGGCCTTGCCGACGAGCTGGAGCACGTACCGGCCGTCGGGCACCACCGAGCCGCCGGCCTTGCCGTTCCAGCTCCAGGCCCGGGCGCCCCTGGCCGTGTCCGGCACGCTTCGGCTGCCGACCAGCGAGCCATTTGTCCGGTACACCTTGAGCTTGAGGGAATCCATCGCGACGGTGTTGGTCCAGCGGAGTCGCAGCGTGTCGCCTGACCCATCGCCGTCCGGCGAGAACGCCCGCCGGGCCGCCGCCGACGAGCCGCTTCCGATCGCCGTCGCGCCATCGGAGCCGAAGTCGAGACCGCGCAGTCCCGCGCCGACCGTGGTGCTGTTGGGGGCTCGATAGGCCACCAGGTAGGTCGATGACGACGAGCTGCCCGCGATCCAGACGCCGCGCTCGACGAAGGAGACGGGAGCCCACTCCCTGATCGGCTGGGTGACCTCCCACCAGGTGTAGCCATCGGCCTTCACGGGACCACGCGTCACCGCCACGATCGTTCCCCTGGCCAGCGTGCCCAGCCGGGCTGCGCTGGTGTCCGGGCCGGCCCGGTACGACAGGCCGTCCAGCTTGACCCGACCGAACCCGCCCACAGCCAGCGCCGGCGACGAGCTCCAGGTCGACGTGGTGTTCCAGCTGCCGGCGTTGCCCTTGCTGTCGGTCGCTCGAACCCGGAACGCATAGCCGTGGCCGTCGGCACCCAGCCAGACGTCCTCGGTCTTCCGGGTATGGGTCAGCCACGCCGTCCACGGACCACCGTCGACCGAGGCCTGCACGTCGTACGAGGCGACCGCGCTGGTGTCGTGCGCGGACCAGCCGACGACGAAGCCCTCGTCCACCGATCTCGCAGGCAGCATCGAGATGCCGGCCTGCGGCGCCGACTTGTCGACCAGGAACGACTGGGAGAGGGCGCGATACAGCTCAGCGTGGCCACCGTCGTAGCCCAGGGCCCAGATGCCCGCCCCCCGCAGCCCGTAGTCATTGACGAGCGCATAGCGCAGTTTGAGGGACGCGGCGTCGTCGTAGTAGACCTGGCGCCAGCTGGTCACGCACCCGATATGCGGAGGTGCAGTTCTTGCGCCGGTAGACGAGGTACGGGCTCTGCTCCTCGCTGTCCCAGCGCCGCCCGTACCTGGACACCAGGCCGGCGATCGTCTCGTAGTTGACCGCGGTGCTGTAGCCGTACCTGGCGCCGCTGATGTTCCTGGAGCGCACGGCGTCGTTCTTCGTGGACCAGGCCCGGCCATACCAGGGGATGCCCAGGATCACCCTCGAGGGGCTGACCCGCGCGGTGTAGGCACGGATCGTGTCGGCGAGGTCGTACTGGCGCCCCGACACCGGGTCGACCGAGCCGGCGGTCGACGACGACGCCGTGCGGTAGTCGTAGCCCATCACGAAGATGGCGTCGGCGGCGCTGTTCCCAACCGAGGCTTCGATCGGGTAGTTCCCGATGAAACCCGTCGTGTCGTAGGTGATCTGGTACCCGCGCCTGATCCGGTTGAGCTCGGCCCGAAGCGTCTTGAGCAGCGCGACGAACTCCGATTCGTAGCCGCTGGCGAGCGGCTCGAAGTCGAGGTTGACGCCGTCCGCGCCGCGATCCCGCACGGCGGCGGCCGCCTGGCGCGCGAGGTTCAGCCGCGCCGATGCGCTGCCCAGGATCGCCTTCTGAACCTTGGCCTGGCTCGTGGTCCAGGCGAACACGCTGATGGTCAGCACCACGCGGGTGCCGTGCCGGTGGGCGTGCGAGATGACCGAGGTCATGTCGGAGCTGGTCCAGCCGGCCCAGCCGGTGGTCCGCGTGCCGTCGGAGCGTCGCTTGTCGAGGTTGCCGGACCTGTCGACGCCCAGCGAGAAGTACGCGATGGTGGACAGCACGTCGAGGTTCAGCTTGGTCGATGCCCCCGGCAGCTCCCAGTAGGGAAGGAACCCGAACACCTGGCGGCGGAGGCCCTTTGCGGCTGCGACATCGGTCGATGGGCCGGCGGCCGGCGTCACGAGGCCGGCGCTGGTGGCGGCGGTCACCGGACCACCGCCCGGGGTATCCACGGGCCAGGCTGTAACCGGGTCGAACGCGGCGGCGCCGGACGCGGCGGCGCCGGACGCGGTGGGGCCGTTGCTGCGCTTCAGGGCCGATGCGGCACCGTCCCGGGACCCGCGGCCACCCTGCGGGCTGGCAGCCATCTCGCGGCCCGACTCACGACCGGACGGCAGCTTCGTCGGCGCGGAACCGCCGACCGGCCATCGGTCGTCGGGTCGTGGCGTGAAGCCCACCGTCACCCGGCCGCCGGGCACGAACGGGATGCGATCGTGCCCGTGGGCCATCGCCTCGTTGTAGATGATCGAGGGCTTCTGGTCGGGCGAGGTTCCGGGTCCCGAAGGCCCCTTGTCGGCGGGGTCAGCGACATGTTCGGGATCTGGCGGCTCGCTGCTCCGGCTGCTCTGCCCGGGGGTCGGATCGATGGGCGGCCGCGACACACCGCTCGTGACGGCCGCCGCACCAGCGCTCGCGGCGATACCTGGCGGGGCCGGGAGGACGCCGGCTGCGAGCAGGGCGATCAGCCCGGCGGCGATGGTGGAACGGATGGACTGGGTCAGCGGCTGGGGTCCCGTCACAATGGCCCCCAACCTACAGCCGCCGGCTCCGCATGCCCACCCCCCCAAGGTCAGGGGCGGACCGGTACGCTCAGGTTCGGTGCGGTCGGGTGCGGTTCCGCGGGCCAGTCAGCAGGGCGCGCCCCGCGGGTCAGTCGCGGACCTGTCCGTGGCCACCGTGAGGCACCCGTGAGCATCGTGAGGCGCCGGCGCCGGCGTCGCCCGGCCGGGTCGTCAGTAGAGCCTGAGGTCGAAGCGCCTCGGCGGAGACGACGGTGATCTTGATCCCCCGGCGGCTCGTGGCGGTCGTGTCTCCGTCAGCCGGAAGCCGGTGAGCCGGACGTCGACCCGCCATCGCCCGGCAGCTGGAAGTAGCCCGTGATGTCGAGCACGAGATCGGTGGTCGCCCCCGCGCCTGCCTTGTACACGAGGCCGACCGTGCCCGAGGGGCTGAGCGGCCCGGTAACACCGTTGGCGCGCGTCTGGCCGACCGGGAAGTTGAGCGTCGAGGTCGTGGGATTGCTGGTGGTGAGCTGGGTCATCGCCGCGTAGCCGGCCTTCGTCTGACCCACGACGGTCAGGTTGCCGGTAACGGCGGTGGCATCGGCGGGCACGCCCACCTGGGAGCCGATCGTGAGCGTCCGGGCAGTGGCGGTCTTGAAGCCGCCGTCGAGCCCCGTCCCGTCGCGTGAATTGAGCACCCGGTCCGGGGCGAGCGGATAGAACCTCGCACCGGTCGAATTGGCCGTGTAGTAGCCGGTCACGTCCAGCACCAGCTGGGTCGTCCTGTTCGAGCCCGACACGTAGACCGCGGACAGCGTGCCACGGGCACCGAGCTTGACCGTCAGCCCGTTGGCCCGCGTGTCGCCCACGCGGACGTTGATGGTTGACGTCGTCGGGGAGGCGGTGGCGTCGGGCCCGACGGCGACGTAGCCGTTGCCCGTCTGGCCCACGACCGTGAGATTGCCGGTGATCGCGGTGGCATCAGCCGGGATACCGTCGCGGCCCGTGATCTGCCACGTGCGCGGAGCCCGCGACGCGAACGGGCCGCTGAGCCCATTGTCGGCTCGGGTGTCGAGCAGCCGTACCGGCTCAACCGGGTCGTACGTCGCCCCGCTATCGTCAGCCAGGAAGTAACCGGTGACGTCGAACACGAAGTCGGTCGTCGCTCCGCTCCTGGCCCTGTACACCGCACCCAGCTTGCCCCCGGGCCCGAGCGCGACCGTCACGTTGTTGGCGGCGCTGATGCCGACCGGGAAGTTGATCGTCGAGGTCGTCGGGGAGTTCGTCGCCTCCGGGGTCAGGGAGCCGTAGCCACCGGCGGTCTGGCGGGTGACAGTGAAGTTGCCCGTGACCGCAACGGCGTCGGCCGGGACCGGGCCTCGGCCGGCAACCTGGAACTCACGCCCGACCTTGGCCTGGAACTTGCCTGCGAGGCCGTTCCCGACCCGGGAGTCAAGCAGCCGAGTGGGCTCAACGGGGACGTACGTCGTGGCTCCCGGCCACTCGGCCCCCGCCAGGCTGTCGGCGTTCGGCCCCGGGCACGCCGGGATCCGTTCGAGCTCGAACGCGCAGGTCACGCCCTGCGACAGGTTGCCGGCGACCGAGCGGTAGTACTTGCCAGGTGACTCGGGATCGAGCTGGAACGTGGCGCCAGTGGTGCGCGCCGAGATGTAGGCGGTTGCGTTGCCGTGGTAGTCGGGTGCGTTGCGCCAGTACTCGTCGATCGTGTCGTTGGTCGTGAACAGCGCCCGGATGTAGTAGGGATCGTGGCTGTGGCCGTCGGCGATGACGGCGCCCGCCCCGGCGCGCAGGAACGCCGAGGCGTAGTTGTCCACCCGCTGCTGGGCGACCGACAGGCTCGGGTCGCTTCTGCCGGGTTCAGAGTTACCGGATGCGTAGCACAGGTGGAACAGCAGGACGACGGCGTTGGGCGCAGGGGTCAGCGTCTCGATCTTGGGCTCGCCGTAGTACTTGTTCTCGTAGTCGGACAGCTTGCCGTCGCCGTTGAGGTCGTAGTTGAGCCCGAAGCCGTCCTTGGTCGAGAAGGTCGGGTCGTACGTGTACGGGCTCGGCCAGCCGTTGCCGTGACCGAGGTAGACGACGATCGACGCGCCGTTGACCGCAGACTTGACCTTGGACCAGGTCGCGTTCGGGCTGTACACCTTGACCACGTTGGTCGTGTACTTGATCGCCTCCGCGTACAGCTGGTCCGCGTACGAGCGATAGGTCGCGGTGGCGCTGTGGGTGGCGCCGACGATGATCGCGACCTTGGGGTTGGCGGTGGCGAATGCAACGGGCGCGGCGGCGGGGGCGACGATGCCGAGGCCGGCGAGGAGCACGGCGACGAGCGCGAGGACAAGGGTTCGCAAAATCGGCTCCGGTAAGTACGGCGCCCGGGACGATCAGAACCGGGCACGGATGAATGCCCGATCAGCCTCTACCGGGGCGGCTCGAACGACCAGTCGCAGGATGGTCAGGGAGGGGCTGGCCCTTTCGGGCCAGCGTGGTGGCGGCCGGTCCGGTCCGGAGATGTGCAGGACAGTTCGGGGCCGGGTGCCGGCGGGCACCGCGCACCGGGCCTAGCGTGCGCGGAGCGACCGGATCAGCTCCGGCGCGGCGTCGGCAAACGCCTCGCTCCACGGGCGCATGGGCTGGCGGGATGGCAGCGGCGTAGGCTCGAGAACGGCCCACAGCGGTGGTGCCGACGCCCGCTGCCACGTCGACGCGGGAACCTCCTGCAGCTCGACCTCGATCCCGGTCGCTCGCAGAACCTCGCGGGCCCAATCCGCGCGCGAGGCTCGCCCCGCGTTGACGAGATGGTGGATGGCGACCGGCGCCGCGGACCCTTCGGCCGCCGAGTCGTCGGCGATCAGGTCCACGATGGCCTCGGCAAGGTCCGGCGTGTAGGTGGGACAGCCGATCTCGTCGCCGACGACGCGCAGCGGCTGGCCGGCCGCCGTCGCCCGAAGGGCGGCCGCCGCGATCTTGGCCGGAAAGTCGTTGCCCGGCGGGCCGTAGAGCCAGGCCGTTCTGACGATCGCGAGCGAAGCCGGCACGCCGGTACGCCTCGAGCCGCCGGTGAGCGTGGCGTCGCGCGCCAACCCCTCCGCGGCGAGCTTGCTGGCTCCGTAGGCATTGATCGGGTTCGTCGGGTCATCGGGCGCATAGCCGCGGCCATCGGTCCTCCGGCCGTCGAAGACCTCGTTGGTTGAGATGATGGTGAGGCTCGTGTCACGGGTCGCACAGGCCTGAGCGATCAGTCCCGTCGCCGATCCGTTCCTGCGCAACGCCAGCCCGGGGTCCTTCGCGCAGCCGTCGACGTCGGTCCAGGCCGCCGCGTGGATGACCAGCTCCGGCCGGTCGCGGTCGATCAGCGCGGTCACGGATTCCTCGGTGAGCGTGTCCAGATCGAGCTCCGGGCGGGTCCAGCTGATCGGGACCCATCGGTCCCGTGAACGGCGCGTCCCCGAGCGCCTCGATCAGCGCTCGACCGAGCCGGCCGCGCGCCCCGGTGACCGCGACCCGCATGGGTCAGGAAGCCTGGCCGCTGGGCGGAGCCCCCGGCACCGCCTCCGCGACGGAAAGCCCGCGAGCCAGGCGCTCCCCGTACTGGCGCTCGTAGTACGCGTCCCAATCGCCGCTCCGGGCGCCGCTCACCCAGTCGGGATGGTCGCGATACCAGGCGACCGTCTCGGGCAGCCCCTGCTCGAACGACACCTTCGGCCGCCAGCCGAGCTCCGCCAGCTTCGTCCCGTCCATCGCGTACCGGCGGTCATGGCCGGGCCGATCCGGGACGGATCGGACCAGCGACCAGTCCCGCCCCGCCGCCTCGAGCAGCCGACGGATCACGACCCGGTTGGGGTGCTCGCTGCCGCCGGCCACGTTGTAGGCCTCGCCGGTCTCGCCGTGGCGGAGCGCGAACTCGATCCCTGCGGCATGGTCCGATACGTGGAGCCAGTCGCGCACCTGCATCCCGTCGCCGTACATCGGCAGGGGCTCGCCGGCCAGGGCGTTGGTCGTGAACAACGGGATCAGCTTCTCGGGGTGCTGGTACGGCCCGTACGTGTTCGAGCCTCGCGTGATCACGACGTCCAGCCCGAATGTCACGTGGTAGGCGCGGACGAGCAGCTCACCCGCTGCCTTGGCCGCGGCATACGGGCTGCGCGGAGCGAGGGCGTCGGGCTCCACGCTCCGACCCTCTGGAATGTCGCCGTAGACCTCGTCGGTGCTCACCTGGAGGAAACGCGGCGCGTGCGCCCGGTCCCCCGCATCTGCCCGACCCGCCTCGCGACGGGCCGCCTCGAGCAGGACATGGACGCCGATCACCCCGGTCCGCAGGAATGCCTCCGGATCGAGGATCGAGCGATCGACGTGGCTCTCGGCGGCGACGTTGAGGATGGCGTCCGCCTCCGCGGCCAGCGGACCGACCGCGTCCGGATCGGCGATGTCGCCATGGACGAAGGCGAACCGGGCAACCTGCTCGGGATCCGCCTCGATGGCCGCGAGGTTCGCCCGGTTGCCCGCGTAGGTGAGTTTGTCAAGGACCGTGACGCGGGTGCCGTCGCGACGGGCCAGGATCCGGCGGACGAGCTCGCTGCCGATGAACCCGGCGCCGCCCGTGACCAGCAGGTGGGAGCCGGGCGCGACCCGGGCTGTCATTTCACGTCGTTGGGGTGTGCCGACGGCGCGGGTAGACGACCCGCCCGGTCGTCGACCTCGGCAAGCTCCGCGGCCCGCAGGAGAGATGGCACGGTGCCCGCGTCGATCCAGTTCCCCTCGTAGACCCTGGTGAACAGCCCGCCGTTGGGAATGTAGTGGTTGAGGACGTCGGTGATCTCGAACTCGCCGCGACCCGACGGCGCCAGCGTCTCGATCACGTCGAACGCGTCAGGACGAAGGAAGTAGACGCCGATCGGGATCAGGTCGCTCCTGGGATGCTCGGGCTTCTCCTCGAAGCCGATGACGTTGCCCGCAGCGTCCAGCTCGGCAACCCCGAAGCGCTCGGGATCAGGTACCCGATACAGCAGGGTCCCGGCGCCCCAGCTGCCCTGGCCGAAGGCGCGAGCCGTGTCCGCCAGTGGCTCGCCGCGCAGGATGTTGTCGCCCAACACGACGCAGAAGGAGTCGTCGCCGATGAAGTCTCGGGCGAGGCCGATGGCGTGCGCGATCCCTAATGCACCGCGTTGGTATCGGTACGTGAGATCGAGGCCGAAGTGCCGGCCGTCACCCAGCAGCTCCACGATGTCGCCGACGCTCTTGCCCCCCACGATGACCAGTACCTCGCGGATCCCCATGCCGGCCAGCGTGTCCAGCGGGTAGTAGATCATCGGCCGGTCATAGATCGGCAGCAGGTGCTTGTTGGTGACGATCGTGAGCGGGAACAGCCGGCTGGCGGTGCCACCGGCGAGGACGAGGCCCTTCATTGCCGGTGAGGGTAGCAGGCGGCCCGGACCCACACGTCGTCCCCACGGACTCGCACATGGCAAAGCGCACGCGCCGGTCATCCTCGCACCGCTGGCGCGCCAGACGCCGCGTCACCCAGGCCAGCCGCCTGGCTCGAGGGCCTGCGCGGTCAGCCCTTCGGCTTCGGTGTCGCCTTGGGCGTTGGTGGCGGCGTCGGTGCCGGCGTGTAGCACGGGACCTCACCCTCGGGCACCGTCCCGCTCGTCCCGCACGGGACGACCTGCTGGTCAACCGACGGCAAGCCACCCTGGTAGTCCGTGATCACGAGCGCGAGCTCGAATGAGTCGAGGTTCGCCGCCGGCGCCAGGAAGGCTGTCTGCACCACGTCGTTGGCGTCACGCTGGACGTCCACGACGCTGCCGACCACGAGTCCCTTCGGATACGCCGAACGGATTCCGCCGTTGAGCTCGATCCCCGCCGTGAACACCTCCTCGTCGAGCCCGATCTGCACCGCGGAATCGATGTTGCGCATGATCAGCACGTCGCCGGTCTGACCGACGATCTCCCCGGTCGCGCCCGAGCCCACCAGCTGGCCGACGACGGTCGACGAGCCGTCGCTGATCAGCGTCACCTTGGCGAAGTTGGGGCCAACGTCCGTGACCCGCCCAGCCACGGCACCGCCCTGGACGATGACGACGTCGCCCTGCTCCACCCCATCGTCGGTGCCCTTGTCGAGGACGACCATCCGGCGATTGTCGAGCGACTCCCGACCGATCACTCGCGTCGCGATGGTCGCGTGGTCGAACCCGCTCTGGAGCTGCAGCAGCGCCGTCAGCTGATCGTTCTCGTTCTTGACGACCTGCAGCCGGGCGTTCTCGTTGGTGAGCCGCTGGTTCTCGTCGCTGAGGGCCGCATTGTCGATCCGGAGGGTGTCGATCTCGCCGATCGCACCAGCCACGTTGCTCATGCTGCTGGCCACGGAGGCGAGCGCGCCCTGCATCGGCCGCAGGGCGAACGACACCCCGTTCTGGAGCTCACGGACGTACGGGTTCGCCGAGAACGCCATCAGCAGCAAGGTGATCGCCAGCAGGATCGCGAACAGGATGCCGCGACGTCGTGCCTGGCGGTTGGAGAGCAGCGTGGTCATTGGCCTGGCTCCCGGTGCGGGCCCGATGCGGGCGCCCGCAGCTCCGCGATCAGCGTGGCGGACGACTATAGGTCTCGGCGACCAGCACGCGCTCCATCTGCGGGCTGGCGAGCTCCTGGAGGACGACCCCCGTTCCGCGGGCGACGCAGGTCAGCGGGTCATCGGCCACGTGGACCGGCATCTGGGTGGCCTCCGCCACGCGCCGATCCAAACCGGCCAGCAGCGCGCCTCCGCCGGCGAGCACGATCCCCTGGTCCATGATGTCGGCCACCAGCTCCGGCGGCGTCTCCTCGATGGTGTCCTTGATCGTGTCGACGATCTGGGCCACCGAGACCTCGATCGCCTCGCGGATCTGGTCGGCCCCCACCTCAACGGAGCGGGGCAGACCGGTCAGCAGGTCACGGCCCCGAAGGGTCACCCGCTGCGAATCCCACTCGCCCGGGTACGCCGAGCCGATGGCGATCTTGATGTCCTCTGACGTCCGCTCGCCCAGGAACAGGTTGTACTCGCGTCGGGCGAACGAGACGATGTCCTGGTCCATCTCGTCGCCGCCGATGCGGATGGACCGCGACACCACGATCCCACCCAGCGACAGGACCGCGACCTCGGTGGTGCCACCGCCGATGTCCACGATCAGCGAGCCGGAGGGCTCGGAGACCGGCAGCCCGGCGCCGATGGCGGCCGCCATCGGCTCTTCGATCAGTCGCGCCCAGCGGGCACCCGAGTTGAGCGCGGCATCCTTGACCGCCCGCTTCTCGACCTCGGTCACGCCGGACGGGATGCCGAGCAGCATCCGGGGCCGCGGGATCAGCCCGACTCGATCGTGCACCTTGTTCACGAAGTACTTGATCATCTGCTCGGTGACGTCGAAGTCGCTGATCACGCCGTCGCGCAGCGGGCGGACGGCGACGATCGACGCAGGGGTGCGACCCACCATCCGCTTCGCCTCGGCGCCGATCGCGAGGACGCGCTTGGTCTTGGCGTCGATCGCGACCACGGACGGCTCGGAGATGACGATCCCGCGATCCCGGACGTGGACGAGGGTGTTCGCGGTGCCGAGGTCGATCCCGATGTCGCGGGAGAAGAGGCCGAAGAGACGGTCGAGCATGCTGACGGTCGGTTCCTCGTCAAGTGATCGGGCGCCGGAGTGGCACACGCGCGGGCGGCCGAAGCTGCCGCAGGATGGTCTCGGGTCAGGGCCCGCACGCGTGCTGGCCGGCGAGCGCGAGCAGTATACCGGTGCCTGTCGTTCGCTCCGACTGCGGGCTCGTCTGGCATCGATGCCCGCGCCGTCCCAGCTACCGCCAGATCGGCGACCCGCCGTGCTCACCACGGAGGAGACGGCCCGCGGCGAACCGCTCGAACGCGAACGGGCTGATGTCGACCGACGTCGCCGTACCGTCGAGGATGAGCTCGGCCATGGCGAGACCGACCGCGGGCGCGGTCTTGAACCCCGTCCCGCTGTGCCCGCAATCGAGGAAGAAGCCGTCCGGACCGGCGGGGCCGAGGATGGGGCGCTGGTCAGGCGTGATGCCGTCCTGGCCGCTGTGCGCGGAGCGGAACGTGCCATCGATGAGCCCTGGGATCCGTCCGACGACCCGCTCGGTGGCAACCTCGCGAAAACCCGGCCTGGCGTCCCCCGTGTCGCGATCGGGCGAGCCGTCGAGCTCGCTCTCATCCTCGAGCCCGATGAGCACCAGCTCCGCGCCCTCGGGTCGGACGTACATCTCGCGCGCGTTGTCGATGACCACCGGGATCGGCCGGGGCACCGAGGCAGGAACGCCAAGGTAGCCCGTGTCGTGGCGCCACACCGTGACCGGGACGTCCAGCCCGGCGAGGGCGGCGACCCGTGCCGCCCAGCCGCCCGCCACGTCGACCACCGCCGGCGCTGAGAATGAGCCCTTTGACGTCTCGACCCCGGTCACCCGACCGCCGTCGACCGGGATGGCGGTGACCTCCGCGCCCTGCACGAGCGCCGCGCCATGGCTGCGGGCGGCCCGCATGAAGCCGGCCGCCGTCCCCGACGGATCCGCGTACCCGGACTGCGGCTCGAAGGCGGCAACCTCGCCGTCGGCGACCTCGAGGGCCGGCGCGATCCGGCGTATCTCGTCCGCCCCCACGACCGACGTCTCGATCCCCAGCGCTCGGTGCGACGCGACGTTCCTGCGCAACCGGTCCTCGCCCTCGGCCGGCTCGATCCACAGGAAGCCCGTCCGGGTGAACCCGCACTCGCCACCCACGCGCTCGGCCCAGTCGCGGAACCAGGGGAACGACGCCCAGGCGAGCCGGGTCTCCGCGAGCAGGTCGTAGTGCATCCGGACGAGCCCACTGGACCGGCCCGTGGCGCCGGCGGCAACGGTCGATCGCTCCACGACGGTCACGCGCACGCCCCGGCTCGCGAGCTGGAACGCGAGGCTGGCGCCCTGGACACCTGCCCCGATGACGATGACGTCGGCGGTGTCACTCATCTCGGCTTCCTCGTTGTCGTCCGGGTACTGCGAACTCCAGTGCCGTTCGCACCCCAGTATCGGCCCCGCGCGGTGTGCCAGGCCCGCTGCCCGAAGAAGGCCAGCCGTTCGGCCGGGTCCGGATACGCCATGGAACGAGGGCTGCCACGATTCCAGCGCGTTCGCGGGCTCAATCAGCATCAGGCGACCTTGTCACGAGCCACCCTGCTGCGCCTCGCTCGTCAGGCAGCTCGGCGCGGTCCCGCCCGGTCGAAGCTCACCCCGCGGTCGCGAAGCGAGATCCACGCGTCGTGGCCGAGTACCACGTGATCGAGGACGTCAACGTCGAGCAGGCGTCCGGCGGCGATCGCCTCGGCCGTGAGATGCAGGTCATCGGGACTTGGCGTCGGGTCGCCGGATGGGTGGTTGTGGGCGAGGATGACGCCCGAGGCATCGAGCCGGACGGCGTCCCGGAACAGCTCCCCGACCCGTACCAACGACGTCGACACGTTGCCCACGTACACGGTCGAGACCCGCTGGACGACGTTCTTGGCGTTGAGGCAGAGCACCCGCAGCTCCTCGCGCTCGAGCCGTCCCATCTCGACGACCAGCCTGACGGCCACGTCGCGTGGCGACCGGATCGTCCATCGCCCCGTGGGCCAGTCCGCGACAGACCGCCGACCCAGCTCGAACGATGCTGCCAGCCGCGCCGCCTTGGCCAGCCCGACACCCGGGATCGCCGCCAGCTCGGCATCCGTCGCCCTGGCCAGCGCGCCCAGGCTCGAGTGCCGGGCGAGCGCCTCCTCGGCCAGCTCGATCGCGGTCCGCCCAACTGCACCGGTCCCGAGCACGACCGCGATGAGCTCCGCGGCCGACAGCCCAGCCGGGCCGCGCAGAGCGAGCCGCTCGCGAGGGCGCTCAGAGGCCGGCAGGTCGCGGACGGATCGGCTGACCCGTCGGTGCGCGGGCGCCCCGGCAACGAAGCCTGCGCTGAGGTCGCCGGTCGCCATGGTCGCCTGCTCCTTGCGGGCGGGGCGGGCTGGGATGGATCAAGGGCACGGGACGCGGACCACCGCAACCACGGTGGAGGGCGTCCCCGGGACCCGAACGACGGAAGCCCGCCGATTTCCCCCGCCATCCGGACCCGGGAACAGGGAAAGCCTACGGGCCGCTCCTTACCGGGGGCTCAACCCGGACTTCGCCGCCGATTAGCGTCGGACGTTGGTCCTGCCAACGACTGGGCGATGAGCCGCGGATCAGGGGTCCGGGCGATGAGCCGCGGATCAGCTGCCGGTCGCCGCGCCCAACGTGAATAACAGGATCACCTGGATCGCGTTGAACGCCGCATGCAGTCCGATCGACGCGTATAGCGATCGCCTGGCCAGGTACAGCCAGCCCAGCGTGATCCCGACCGGCAGCAGCGCCACGAACGAGAACAACGCGCGCTGGACCCCCGTCGCGAAGCTTGCGTCGAGCTGGGCGACGACATGGGCAACCGCGAAGAACAGCGCCCCCCGCATGATGGCTGGCCAGACGCCGATGGCCCGCGCCCAGGCCGTGGTGGCGAAGCCCCGGAAGAACAGCTCCTCGCTGATCGGCGCGATGACCGCGGCCGAGGCGAGATTGGCGGCGAGCCCCGCAGCATCGCCCGGAGCCGGGAGCGGGCTGGGAGCCGGCTCCACGAACCGGCTGAGCAGCGCCCCGAGGATCAGGGTCACGGTCAGGACGGGCAGGGCGAGCAGGGCACCGATCAGCAGGTCGACGACGGCCCGCGGGAGCTGAACTCGAAGGCCCATGTCGGCCCAGGTGAGCGCTCCGGGACCGATGACCAGCAGGCGCACGACCCCGACATAGACGACCGCGGTGATCAGCAGCGAGACCGTGGTCGCCAGCGGCGACCGGGCGTCCAGCCCAACGGCGGACAGCGGCGCCAGGATGAGCACGAACAGGACGAGCGTGAGCGCGAACACGGCCAGGAACGCGAGCACCGGTGATGGACCCGTATAGGCAAGATCCGGGCGACGCCCGCGCTCGATCGCCTGGGATCCGCCGGCGGCCAGGAGCGCGAAACCGAGCACCGTGAGCCCGATCAGGAACAGCCATGCCGCCGCCACGCTGCCTGCGGCCAGCACCGCGACCGCGATGATCCCCACACCGAGGACAGACCCGACCCACCCAATCAGGTACAGCGCCGGGGCCGCGCGGCCCTCCAGGCTGAAGGTCGCGATCCCCGGGGGCCCGCCGGCCGTCGCCATCCCGCTCGGCGCGGACGCGCCTTCGACCGCGTGGGCCGTCCCGTCCGTGTCAGCTAGGTAGCGTCCCGGTGTGGCTGCGGGCGAACCCGGCGCGTCGGCAGCGTCGGATGGGTCCGTCAAGGCTCCGAGGTCTGGCCCGACGCGCTCCGTTGCGCAGGCGCCGACCGCGGGGATTCGCGAAGGGTCGTCGTCCGGCCTCCACCCCGCACCGACGGGGGTTGAGCCGGAGGCTCGAGGCGTTGGGGTTCGAAGCTTGAGATCGGTTCCAGCGCGGCGAGATCCGTCCGCTCGAAGTCACGACCGCACCAGGCGCACAGCGACCAGTCCAGGCCAACCAGGCGACCACAGTTGGCACACACGCGGTTGAGTCGGGTTCGGCAGGTCGGACAGATGATCCACTCGTCGTGGATCCGGCGGTTGCAGGAGGGACAGGTCTTGAGTGCCTCGACCTCGGCGAGCAGCGCCTCCTCGGCCAGGTTGCGCTCGTAGACCTCACCGATCCTCTCCTGCGGCCGGATGATCCGGTACACGACGACCCCGAACGGGAACAGCAGCGGCGTGAACAGGACAATCAGCGTGGCCGCGAGATAGGGCAGCACCGGGTTGTCGCTGCGCAGCTGCATGTCGCGGAAGGCCCAGTACGCGGCAGCCAGCCACAGGATGATCCAGTAGACCGCGATGAACTGGAGCGCAAAGTGCACGATCGGGTTGTCGAAGAACGATCCGATCGTGTCCGAGACCGTTTGCAGGATCTGGTCCATACGCTGGCGTACAGCCTCCCAACGGGCGTGGCGCGCCCGAGGGCACGCGGCGAGCGGCAGTGTAGCAGGGAGCCCCGACGGGCCTCGGCGGCCTGGCGGACCCGCTGACAGCCGGTGAACGATGCCGGCGGTGAGCCGGACGGCCACAGGCCCGACGCTCGACGACGCGCGCCGGTGACGCCGCAGGTGCGAGGAAGCCCCGCATGGCGTCCCGGGTGTCCACGCTCAGCCCCGAATGGTCCCCGGCCACCCGCGGCAACGCGCGATCGTCCAGTCCGACTGCTCCGCGCGCGAGCTCGCGCGGAGGGGCGGCTCAGCTGGCCGCCACCGTCACCAACGTCCACGCGGCCGCCCGCACGGCAGCCGCGACACCGCCCAGCACCAGGGCCCCGAGCCAGATCGCGATCCAGGCGATGACCGCCGGCAGGGCGCCAACCATGTCTCCGCCCGCAAGCAGCACCTCACGGACCCGGGACCAGCCGGCCATCGAGGCCAGCATCGAGGGCCCGAGCAGGACGACGAGCACGCCGAACCCGACCAGCGCCGTGCCCATCGTCCGTATCGGCCGGCGTGCGAGCTCGAGCCAGCCGAGCAGCCACGCGACGATGACCCGGCGCTGACCGAAGATGAGCCGGCGAACGCCGATGGCGGCGGCCGCATCCGAAACCAGCCAGGTGAGACCGACGAGCGCCAGGGGCAACGGCACCGCGCGGATCACCCGGATCGGCAGCGGCGTGGCGAGGTCCGTCGGCAGGATGAGCTCCTGGTAGCTGGCATCGTAGAGCGGCTGCCAGGCGAGGCCGACGGCGATCGCCAGCGGGACCAGGGACAGGAGCCGCAGACCAGCGACCCGCGCCACTGATGGGGGCGCCGGCAGCTCGGGGAGCGCAGCCAGCCCTTCGTCACGGGCGGCGGCGAGGACCTCCAGGACACCTTCCCGTTCCGCCCACGCGCCGAGGACGGTCCCTGCGATGAGCGCCACAACCGCGCCGGCCACGGCCGCCACGATCAGCGCGATGAGCGCCGCGGACGGCGTGCCGACGACGAGCGTGCTCACCGGTCCTCCGAGCGCGTTCTGGAGCCCGCTGGGCGTCGGCAGGACCGCGACGGGCAGGCCCACGAGCAGGATCCCGCCGCCGGCCAGAAACCCGGCCAGTCCGATCGCCCAGGTCACAGGACGGACGAGGGTCACGATGATCGCGCCCTGCATCGAAGCCGGCCATGACAGCCGGTGCACGGCGGCCGGGGCGGCTGATGCCTGTGCGCCGGCGGATCCTTCGTTCATGGCGAGCGGTGGCTGAACGCCTCCGCCGGCAATCACGGCACCGTGCTGGCGCCCGGCGTAGCTGTCAGCTGACCCAGCGCCTGCAGCGCGGCCTGCACCTTGGCCATCTCGGCGCCGTACGTGGCGAAGTCACCGGTACGAAGCGCCTGCTGGGCGAGCTCGAAATGCGCGTTCGCGTAGTCAACCAGGCCGCTCACGTCCGACGGCAGGGCCCCGCCCGAAGGGGTGGGTCGTGGGGTCGCGGTCGGGCCCGGCGATGCGGACGGACCGGGCGTCGTCCCTGGCGACGCTGAGGGTGACGGTGAGGCGCCCTGACTTGCGAGCAGCTGCTGCAGCGCATCGGCGAGGGTCCGCGACCAGGTGATCGTGGTCGGGCTGGCAACGATGATCCGCTGGAACTCCGGGAAGGCAGCCGAGCTGCTCTGGAGGTACACCGGCTGCAGGTAGAGGAGGGAGTTGCCGACCGGCACGACGATCAGGTTGCCGCGCACGACGTCGCTGCCGCTCTGGTTCCAGAGCGTGATCTGGGAGCTGATCGTCGGGTCGGCGTCGATCCGTGACTCGATCTGGGCCGGGCCGAAGATCGTAGTATCGGACGGGAACTGGTAGACGCGGGTCGTGCCGTAGTTGGGTTGGTCGTTGCGGGCCGCCACCCACGCGATCATGTTGGGCCGGCTACGGGCGATCATCGGTTGGAGCAGCAGGAACTCGGCTTTGGGCTCGCCGGGCATGCGCATGACGACGTAGTACGCCTCGGAGGGCAGGACCTGCTGATTCGTCTGCGACGCCGGCACGGTCCAGCGGTCGGTGTTGTTGAAGAACGTCAGGGTGTCCTTCACGTGGTACTGGCCGTACATCCGCGTGTCGACGTTGAACAACTCCTCCGGTACCCGCACGTGAGCCTTCAGGTCGCTCGGCATGTTGTCCATCGACTCGAACAGGGTCGGGAAGATGCCCTGCCATGCGCGGATCAGCGGGTCGGTCGGGTCCGCGACGTAGAAGTGCATGGTGCCGTCGTAGGCGTCGACCGTGATCTTGACGCTGTTCCGGATGTAGTTGATCTGCTCCGGAGACAGCCCCGAGTCGCTGCCGAGCTCGTTGGTGTCGAAGCTGGACGCGTGCGGGAAGCGGTCGCTGATCGTGTAGGCGTCCTGGATGTAGACCAGGCGCCCCTGGCCATCCACGACCACGTACGGATCCTTGTCGAATCGCAGGAACGGCGCGATCATGCCCAGCCGGTCGGACAGCGTGCGATGGAACAGGAGCTGGCTGTCCGACTGGATCTGGTCGGTGATCAGCAGGTCGAGGTCGCGGAACCGGAGCGCGAACAGCAGCCGCGACAGCGTCGAGTCGAGCGGGATGCCCGTGTTCCCCGTCCAGGACGTCGTGGCGTCGCCGCCGGCGTCCGCGGCTCGCGGATAGTCGAACTCGGCCTGGCGCGCGCGCACGATCACGTAGTGGTCATCGGTCTCACCGAAGTAGATGCGGGGCTGGGTGACGGTCGGCACGCCCTGGGTCGAGATCGGCGGCAGATCCCGGATCCAGAGCTGGGGCTGCCCCTCTCCGGTGACCTCGTTGACCGGCACCATCGCCACCCCGACGCCATGCGTGTAGATGATCCGCTCGTTGACCCAGCTGGCAGCGTCCGGGTTCTTTGAGATCGCCAGCTCTCGCGCCGAGAGCATGACCTGGCGCAGGGTCCCGTCGACCACGTAGCGGTCGGTGTCGACGTCGGAGAAGTCGTAGTACTGACGGACGGTCTGGAGCTGGTCCAGCGTCGTCTGGAGCGGGCGGTAGTCCCACAGCCGCGCATTGGTGAACGTGCCTGCTTCGTTCTGGATGTCCGCCCTGGTCAGCGGCGCCTCACCGTCGTATTGCTGCGTGTTCCACTGGTCGAGCCCGAACGCCATCCTCGTCATGGCGATGTTGTTGGCGATGTAGGGCTGCTCCTGCGCGTACGTGTTGGGGTCGACCGTGAACCGCTGGATCGCCTCCGGGTACACGCTGCCCAGGACGATCGATGCGGCGAACCAGACGCCCACGATCACGCCGAGCGGCCACATCCATCGGGTGAAGGCGCCCGCCACCAGCAGCGCGCCCGCGAGGCCGGACAGGAACGTGAGCACGTCGTAGGCGAGGAAGCGGGCGTGCGCGTCGGTGTAGCTCACACCCGTCGCCACGCCAGCGTGGCTGTACACCAGCTCGTACTTGTCGAGCTGATAGCCCAGCGCGACCGACAGCAGGTAGAGGCCGGCAAGGATCGCGAGATGGACCCGTACCCGGGTGATGAACACCTCACCACCCCGGGTGATTGCCAGCAGGTACCGCGCGCCGGCGACGGCGAGGGCCGCGAGCAGGATCCCGTTGGCCAGCTCCTGGACCAGCCGATAGAAGGGCAGCTCGAACAGGAAGAAGCTGATGTCCTTGCCGAAGATGGGGTCGACCACGCTGGACGTGGTCGAGAACGGGACCCGGTTGACCCACAGCAGCAGGGTCTCCCATGCGCCCGACACGGCGCCTGCCACACCGAGGGCGAGGAGCACGGCGAAGCCGGCGATGACCCAGCCACCGACCGGAACCAGGTCCGGCATGCTCTCCCCACCGGCGAACGCGAACTCCGCCCCGTGCGAGCGACCGGCGCCGGGTCCGCCGAACGGCCCGAACCCTCCACCCGTCGAGCGCCCCCGCGCATTCCACTCGGCCTGGCGCTGCGCCTGCGCGATGCGGTCGGCGACCGTGCGGAACTGGCCCGGCCGCTCGGGATCCACGGGCGGCGTCAGCCAGCCCGCCACGATCAGGTTGCCCAGCAGCACGACCAGGGCGAGCAGCAGGCTGCCTACGAACAGGCCGGCCTGGACGCCGATCCGGGTCCAGAAGACCGCGTCGAACCCGACGCTGCGAAACCAGATCGCATTGGTCCAGAGATCGATGACGGCGCCCGCGAGCAACAGGACCAGCACGACAACGATGACGATCGCGACCAGACCCGCCCGCCGTACGAGATCGCCGAAGGATGGGCGGCCGGCGCCGTCGTTGGGTCCGCCAGCGGGACGACGCGGGGGCGGCGTCCGGTGGGAGCCACTCCCGGACCGGCGCCGGCGCGGGCGGAGCGGCGTCGGCTCCGGCGGTGCGTCAGCGGCCGGCTCGGTGCCCTCGTCATCCGTCGTCTCGGCCGATGTCTCCTCGTCCGACGCTCCCTCGTCGCCGGCGTCGGGCGTCTCGGCGTCCTCGCCCTCCGGGTCGGCGGTGTCGTCTCCGGCATGGCCCCGGCCACGCTCGGCCTCGGCACGCCGGCGTTCCAGCTCGCGCATGAACTCGTCGAACAGATCACCCATCGGCATCGAGTCTAGTCTGCCTACCGCTGTCGGGGCGAACCACGGCGCTCGGTCAGGGCCGGTGGAGCGCCTCCACCGATCGCCGGAACCCGGCCAGCACCTGCTCGGCCAGCTGATTGGGGCGGAGCGTCGACGCAAGTGCCGGCTCCCACCGGAAGGCGGCCCGCATGGCCAGAGGACAGCGCCAGGGCCGAGCATCGTCGTCGGGCGGCACCAGCGGGACGAGCCGGATCGCGAGCCGCCCGTCCTCCTCGCGGATCAGCCCCGACAGGCTGCCGGCGAACGACGGCCCGAGTCGCATCAGTGGCGGGCCTGGAGGTGGCCCGCCGGCCGGCGCAACATCGCGAAAGCTCACGACGCCCTCGGGGCCGGTGACCCACAGAACCGCCAGCCACCAGTCGTCCGGGCCGTCGACGGGTTTCGCCATGCCGGCCTGTAGCCGACGCTCGCCGATGCGTACCTCCAGCTCGCGCAGGTAGGACGGTCCGGGGTGAGGGAGTCGCTCAGGCACGATGCCGAGGATACCGGGAGCGGGCTTCCCCGCCGGACGGTCAGCAGGGGGGCGGGAGCCCTGCCCGGGTCGGACGATCGGGAAGGTTCAGCTAGACGTCGACAGGTGGAGGTGGTGGCGCGTCGGGGGCGGTGTTGGGAGCAGCCGCGGCGTTCGGCTGTGCATCGGCGGTCGGAGCATCTTCGGCTTCGTCACCGAGGCTGGCGAGATCGATCCCCTGCTCCACCACGACATCGGTCTTGAGCGCGAGCGACTCGGCCTCGAGCTCGGCCCGCTGCGCCTCGATCTCCAGCCGGAGCATCTCGCGACGAACGGCGGCGCCCGGCGGCGCCAGCGACGCGGCAGCGGCTGGATCGCTCGTCACGGGGGTGGAGGCGTCGCCGGTGATGAACGACAGCAGCCGGCTTCGCGGCCGGGAGGCCTCGGAGCGGGCGCGCAGGATCGCTTCGTGGTCGAGCGTGGTGACGCCCCGGATGTCCGGCTCGGGCCCGGTGGCGCTGGCCAGGGTCGCGCCGCAGGAGGGGCACGTGGCCGCATCGCCGCCGGGCAGATCGGCGGGCAACTCGGCCGAGCACCACGGGCACCGCGAGAGGGAGCCGCTCAATGCGTCGGGCATACGTGCACTCTAGCGGTACCGAAGCCGTTCGGCACCACCCGATTTCGCTACGCCGGTACTGCCATTCGGCGGGCTACTCCCACTCGATCGTCGCGGGTGGCTTGCTGCTGATGTCGTAAACGACGCGGTTGACGCCGGGGACCTCGTTGACGATCCGGCTGCTGATCTTGCCCAGCACCTCGTAGGGCAGCTTCGCCCAGTCGGCCGTCATGCCGTCCTCGGACGTCACCGCCCGGATCGCGACGACGTTGGCGTACGTCCGGCCATCGCCCATCACGCCCACAGATCGGACCGGGGTCAGGATCGCGAACGACTGCCACACGCTGCGATACAGCCCGGCCGCCTTGATCTCGTCAATCACGATCCAGTCCGCGTCACGCAGCGTGTCCAGCCGCTCCGCGGTGACCTCGCCGATGATCCGGATCGCCAGGCCGGGGCCCGGGAACGGCTGGCGGTGAACCATCGCGTCGGGCAGGGCGAGCTCGAGCCCAACCAGCCGGACCTCGTCCTTGAACAGGTAGCGCAGCGGCTCGATCAGCTGGAACCGGAGATCCGGCGGCAGCCCACCGACGTTGTGGTGGGTCTTGATCTTCTGCGCGGTCTTGGTCTCCGGAGCCGTCGACTCGATCACGTCGGGATACAGCGTCCCCTGGGTCAGGAAGTCGATCCTGCCGAGCTTCGCGGCCTCCTCCTCGAACACGCGGATGAACTCGTCGCCGATGATCCGCCGCTTGTGCTCCGGATCCGTCACCCCGGCGAGCCGCACCAGGAACCGTTCGCGGGCGTCGACCATGATCAGGCGCATCCCGAGGTTGGCCTCGAACGTCGCGCGCAGGAGCTCGGACTCCTTCTTGCGCATCAACCCGTGGTCGACGTAGATGCAGGTCAGCCGGTCGCCGACCGCGCGGTGGACCAGGGTCGCGGCGACGGCCGAATCCACCCCGCCGGAGAGCGCGCAGATGACCTTCCCGTCGGACCCCGTCTGGCGTGCGTGGCGATCCACGCGGTCTCGGATCTCAGTGACGGTTGTCTCGACGAAGTTGGCCGGCGTCCACGCCGGCGCGATGCCTGCGATCCGAGTGACGAAGTTGCGCAGGACCTCACGACCGCGCGGCGTGTGGACCACCTCGGGGTGGAACTGGATTCCGTAGAGGCGGCGGTCGGGGGCCGCGAGACCCGCATATGGCGTCGAATCGGTCTGGGCGGTCGCCTCGAAGCCCTCGGGCATCCGCGTGATCGAGTCGCCGTGGCTCATCCACACCGGCTGATCGCGCTCGATCCCCGCGAACAGCCCCTGCTCGCGCGTGACCTGGATCGTCGCCGGGCCGTACTCACGGCGCGTCGCGGGCAGGACATCGCCACCCAGCTCGAGCGCCATCAGCTGAGCGCCGTAGCAGATGCCGAGCACGGGCAGCCGGCCGCTCCAGATCGAGGCGTCCGCCCTGGGGGCGCCGTCGTCGTACACGGACATCGGTCCACCGGACAGGATGATCGCCCGGACACCGCGGCGCTCGAGATCGGCAAGCGGCGTATCGTGCGGAAGGAGCTCCGAGTAGACGTTCAGCTCGCGCACGCGCCGCGCGATCAGCTGGCTGAACTGCGATCCGAAATCGAGCACCGCCACGACGCCGGGCTCCGGGACGGTGGCGGCCGCGGGCGGCAGATCGGTCGGCGCCCGGGTCGGCGCGGGGGCGTCGAGCGCAACCTCGAGGTACGCCTCGACCTCGGCATCGTCGGGGGCCAGGACGCGGTGGCCGGCGTTGGCGGCTGCCCCGTGGACGGTCTTGCCGCGCTCGGCGCTCCCGGTTGCGGGCGATGCCGCCTCGGGCTGGTCCCCGGGCCCGTCACGCCCTGGCCCCTGCTGCTCCTCCGGTTCGGCCAAGAACCCCTCCCGCCTGGTGTCGGATCCAGTGCGCGAAGTCTAGCCGGGCGGGCAGGTTGCGGTCCGGAGGCGCCGGCGTACAGTCTCCAGATGACCTACTCGATCGTCGCTCTCGACACGGACACCGGAGAGCTCGGTGTCGCCGTCCAGTCGCGCTGGTTCAGCGTCGGCAGCGTCGTCCCCTGGGTCGAGGCGGGCGTGGGTGCCGTGGCGACCCAGTCGTTCGCCGAGGTCGCCCACGGCTACAACGGCCTGCGACTCATGCGAGAGGGGCGGTCGGCGACCGACGCGCTCGCCGGGGTGCTTCGCGACGATCCCGCCGAGGCGATGCGACAGGTGGGCATCGTCGACGCCGCGGGCGGTTCGGCCGCGCACACCGGGCTCGGCTGCATCCGCTATGCCTCACACCTGGTGGCGCCGGGGGTCACGACGCAGGCCAACATCATGGAGCGCCCGACCGTGCCGGCGGCGATGCTGGCCGCGTTCCGGGGCACGTCCGGCGACCTCGCCGAGCGACTGCTGGCCGCGCTCCGAGCCGCCGAGCGGGAGGGCGGTGACGTGCGGGGACGCCAGTCAGCCGCTCTTGTCGTGGCTCCCGGACCGGATGCGGACGGAACGGTCGCGGCGCCATGGACACGGGCGTTCGACCTGCACGTGGAGGATCACCGGGCACCGCTCGACGAGCTGACACGCCTGGTCGCGCTCGCCCGCAGCTACAACGCCATGGATGAAGCCGAGCGCGCGTTCCTCGCCGGTGACCGGGCGGCGGCCGACGCTGCGCGCGAGCGATCGGTCGCCCTTGCGCCCGACGATGACCAGGTCGTGCTGTGGAGCGCGGTGGGCCTCGCGAACGCCGGGCGGATCGACGAGGCGCGCGGTGCGCTGGCACGGGCGACGGCCGCGGAGCCGCGCTCAGGCGAGCACCTGCGGCGCTTCCTGGAGGCGGGGCAGCTGCCCGGGGGCGTGGCCACCCTCCGCGCGCTCGGCCTGGAACCAGCGTAGGTCCGCCAGGTCCGTGCGGTATCCGATCCGCATCGGTCTCTGGTCCGCGCCTGCACTCCGTGCCGTCTTCGGCGTGACCCGCGAGAACGCATGGGTTGAGGTCAGCCCGGAAATGGTCACCGTCAGGTTCGGTCGGTTCACGTTCCGCGTCGCTGCCGCCAACGTCTCGGGCTGGCGGATCGAGGGCCCGTGGCGCTGGATCACTGCCGTCGGCATCCGGCGGAGCGTTCGCCACGGCGATATCTCGTTCTGCGGCAGCCCCCGCGGCGGCGTCCGGCTGGACTTCCGGACGCCCGTGCGGTGGTCGTTCCTGAGCGTCCCCGCAATCTATGCCGGCGTCGAGGACCTCGAAGGGCTTGCGGCTGAGCTGGCGGCACTGGGGATCCAGGGGGAGGACGCGAGGACGACCCCATCGCAGCGTCGCCGCCGATCGACTGGCGCCGACGGTCCAGGTGTCGTGCCATGAGCGACAGCCTTGCGATCACGACCAGACCGCTTCCGCTCCAGACGCCGGACGACCGGCGCCACGACGTCTGGCTGGTGTTTGCCAATAGCATCTGATCGTGGCTGGCGGAATCTGATCGCGGTTGGCGGACACGGGCCAGCGAGCCGGAATGGCGCGGCACTGGCTGAGCATCGGATAGAACGGGTAGCTCGCCGCGTTCATGACCTCGCCGGACGACATCCTCGGCCCACCACCAACCATGCCCGCGTACGAACTCGTACGTTATCGCCACGTTCAGGATTGTCGGCGGTCGACACTGGTGTGGTGGATCACCCGATCGTCGCCTACCTCGACCAGCTGCACCTGCTGGTCGCGCCATGGCGCGGCTAGTGGTTGGGGGACAGCTCGCCGAAGGCGAACAGCGCCACCAGGAGACCCCACGCGATTGGGATTGCGACCAGGAGTCCGCGCTCGTGCCTGCGGAGCACAGCGAAGCAACCGCTGACGAGGCCGGCGATGCCCGTGACGGCAACGACCAGGATCGGCCCGGCCAGGAACCAGTTGTCGAAGAAGCCCTCGCCTCCGCGCTGACCGGTGGCGCACATCAGGTAGAAGACCATGAGCGACACGAGGCTGACGACGGCCAGGCCGAGGGACCCGCGGCCGACGCTACTGAAGGGCACGAGCGAAAGAGGGAACCGGTGCTGCTGATGGATCATGGCGTCGCCTCCCGCGGGCTGGTCTCGCCAGTGGCTCGGCGTGGTCCCGGCGGCACGTGTATGGGCCGCGCCTCATCGCCCCCCGCCACGCGGGAGGATCGACCGGGTGGGTGTCGAAGGCCAGGGGCAGACGGCCCCCATCTGCTGGACACCGGTGGATCTCGGATCGGTTCGGGCGTGCGGAGCCCAGGTTCTCAAGCGTGCGCGAATGTCACATGAGTCGAGCGGCCAGCCGAACCCCCTCCCTGGCAGGCCACGCGAGAGGAGCCCTCGTCAGGGAGCCGGCGTCGCCTTCTTGATCTGGCCGGGTGCGCTGTCGCGACCGTGGCCGTTCCCGGGCTTGCCGTCGGCCATCCAGTCTTTCCAGCCTGGGTGCGTCGGGCCGACCACCCAGGGTCCGCCGGCCCACGGCGGCTTTCCGGGCGCGCGCAGCGACTTGCCGTCGACCGTCTCGACGTCGACCTCAGTGTCGCCAGCGTGCGTCGTCCCAGCAACTGTGACCGACTTCCCCACGTAGGCGGTCAGGGGATTGTTGTCACCCCAGAACCACGGCGGCCCTGCCGAGAGGTTCCAGGTCTTCCCGTCTACGGTCATGGTGAAGGCTGGGCGGCCGTTGCCATCGACCGCCTCTTGGACGGTGCCCTTGAGTGCGACAGTGGTCTCCGGGCCCTTGTCGAGCTTCGCTGTCTTCTCGGGTTCTGCCGTCTTCTCGGGCTTCGGCGACTCAGGCTTCGCCGGCGCTGCAGATGCCTCGGGCGACGCGATGGGCGACGCCGCAGGCGCTGCCGACGTGGCTGGCGCGGTAGAGGCCTCTGATGACACGGCCGGTGCAGCAGAAGCCTCGGGCGACGTCGTGGACGGCGACGCGGCCGGTGATGGCGAAGCAGCCAGCACCGGGATGCTGATCGCAAGCAGGGCGACCCCCGCCGCCGACGCAATGCCAACCCGGCGCTTCGATGCCTTCATGCTCGCATCGTCGCCCTGGAACCTTGCTTCCGACAGGGCCATGGAGCGCAGAGACGCGAGTTCCGGTGCGCGGCTGCACCAGAACCTCGATCGCTACGTCACCCGCGTGATGGGCGGCGTATCCCCACCGGCCGACCGTAACGAAGGACCCCTCGCGTCCGCGAGGGTCACCTGAGGCAGCGACACGCCGGAGCGTGGCGGCGCCCCGCACTCGCCGCTCCAGGGCACCGAGTCAGGCAGGGCCCGAGCGGCACAACTGCCCAGTGGTCAGAGAGCCGGAGCGCCATCCGGGGGCGCCACCGCAACCAGTCGGGCCAGCCGCTCATGGTCCAGGATGTTGATACCGCCGGTGCGTTGGCGATTTACGAGACCGTCGGCTTCCAGCCCGCGCAGTGCCCGGTACATCATCCCGCGACTCGTACCGATCATGGCTGCGAGGTCGGCTCGCTGCGCGACTGGATGGGGCGTGTCGAAGATCACTTCCCCGTAGCGAGTGAGGATGGCAGCCAGCCGCTGGCGCGCATTCTCGAAGGACCGTTCATCGAGCCGCATGTCGAGAACCACCGCGAAATCCGATGACTGGTCAAGGAGGCCGACGGCCAGTCCGGCGTGCTGGAGCGCGAGCTCTCGCACGACTCGCGGATCCCAGGTCGCCCATGTCCCGTCCGTCAGGGCGACCAACTCGTAGAGCGCCTCACCCGCCGGGTCGCTGATCGAGCGAAGTCCGCCGAGATAGCCGGGCCCTGCGATCAGCGCGGCACGTACCTGTCCGGTCTCAGCAACCCGCCGAGTCATGACGTGCCCGTCGAGCATGACGAAAGGAGGCACTTGGATTCCTCTCGCGTGCACCAGGTCGTGGCGGCGGAAGGTCTGTTGCTGGCACGCACGTTCCAAGCGGCGCAGGGTGCTGGCGTCAGCGTTCGGCAGTAGCCGTGCGAGATGGGAGCCAACCGATTCGGTCGTGTCCATGGGGGTCCTCTTCGCGTCCCGCCGATCGTAGCGGTGAACTCGGGCGCGCGAGTGAACTTTGACATTGCCGGCGCAGAATACTGAGGTAGGTTCGCGTTGCTCGAGCATTCCGCCCGAGCCCGCATCAGCGGCGACCGCGCCGGTCGTCGCGCTCCAGCCTCCGTGGGCCGCGGGGAACCTGCTCCACACAGCGAGAACGAGTCGTGACAGCCGGTCACCAAGTGAGCACGAAGGAGGTCGAGGCGCGCCGTGCCCTCGTCCTCCACGACCGTCCCCTCGTCGTGGACCTCATCACCCTGACGCTCAACCACGGCGTCTTCACCGTCCGCGCGGCGCACGACCTCGCGGAGGCGGAGACGATCCTCACCGAGTGGCACCCGCACATGACCGTGGTCGACATGGACCACGATGACAGCATGGCCCTGCTCCAGCGCATCGGAGCCTCCAACTCGCTCGCGCGCAGCGTCACGCCGGCCCTGGGTCTCACGCGACGCGGCGACCTCAGGACCAAGCTCCGGGCGTTCGATCTCGGCGTGGACGACATCCTCACGATGCCCTTCTCGCCCGAGGAGCTGCTCGCCCGATGCATCGTCATCACCCGTCGGGCAACAGGCACCGATCGGCCGATCATCCCCACGATCAGGCTGGGCGAGATCGAGGTCGACATCGTCAACCGCCAGGTACGGGCCGGCCATTCGGTCGTCCACCTGTCCGGCATCGAGCAGAGTCTGCTGTACCTGCTCGCCAGTCGGGCCGGCCGCGTGGTCACTCGTGAGGAGATCCTCGACGCGATCTGGGGAACCGACTTCGTGGCCGAGAGCAACATCGTGGATCGCCACGTCCGGAGCCTGCGCATCAAGCTCCAGAACGACTACAAGCATCCGCGCTTCATCGCGACGGTCCCCGGCCAGGGCTACCGGTTCATCCCGACCTTCTCCAACCTGGGCTGGGGAGGCGAGCCGCCCGACGTCGAGCGTCGCCGCCACTGAGCATCGCCAGGCAGCCCGGCATCGCGAGGGGGCCTCGGCAGAGGCCGGACGCGACATCGGCACTGCAATTGCCATCGCGCCGGGGAGTGGATGTCGTCGTCCCCGAGGGTGCGCCAATGTCACCCCGATCCGCAGCCGGCTAACGGCCTGACGGGGTTGCCTGACAGCTGATCGTCAGAGCGGTAGGGGGACGCTCACGCCGGGGGGATCGTCTCGCGGAACGGAGCGCGCCAGTCGGGCGCGGGAAAGTCAGGCGCGAAATATGTCGTCGCGCGGGCGACAAGCCCGCCCTTGAACTCCAGGACACTCACGAGGAACCAGTCGGAGCCGTCCGGATACCGGGCTCGGAGGACGAGGGTGTATTGGTCGCTCGTGCCGGTGACCCGTACCGTGGTGTATGCCGGCGTGAGAACCCACTTATCCTCCGCGCCGACCAGGTCCCGCTTGGCGATGTCGAGCGCGCCGCCGGGGTACTGCTCTCGGACTGACCGCATGTTCGCGATGCCCCGGATCCGCTCTCCGGACTGAGGCCAATCCTCCACAAACTCGGGATGCAGCACCTCGCCGAGCTGGTCCCACGCTCGCTGGTTCATAAGGTCGACGAACCGCTCGATCTGCTCGCGCTCGGTGCGTTCCGCCATCTGGGACCCTCCATCGCGCCGTGGATAGACCGGCATTATGGCCGTGCTGAACTGGCGGGCCAAGGCAGACAGCGTGGCCGCCGGTGATCGCGAAATGCCGGCATCGTCCGCGAGTGTTCGTCGAATATCACCAGAGCGTCCGCGACCGTCCCTGCCCCCAGGTCCTCGACCGCTCCTGCTGCGTCGCTACTCTGCTGCCCAGCCGAACAGGGGCTCCGGCGGCGCAGCGAACCCCCCACTCGCGAGGATGTCAACACCGAGGACATCGCGGTAGTGTCTCAGTTTGAGCGACCCAATCTAGGTCTACTCGGTCGGATGTGCGCCCGACGCAATCGCCATGGTCGTGTCCACGCTCTGATCTGCTCGTTGACGTCGCCGATGTCGGCGATCGCGAGGGTGACCGCGCAGATGATGGTTGTCAGGCGGGCTCCCGCGGGTCGACGGCCCAGGTGAGCAGCGCGATCCCGATGAGCCCGATGCGGATCCGCGTCAACTGGTTACAGTCAGATCAGCCCTGGAGGTGCAGGTCGACGCCCAAGAGGACGAGCGGCCACAGCAGCACGGCGAGGACTGCCGAGACGATCGGCATAACTGCGTTGAGATCCGTCAAGAACGCGTGACCCGACGCCACGACCACACCAACGATGATGTAGACGATGCCAATGATGGACGAGAACCTCAATGGGGATCGCATGCCCACTCCCTGCTGTCCGTTGACTCACGCGCCACCCGAGTCCCCCCCTGGGGCACCCGGAGATGACGCCAGTGTGTAGCGCCGACACCGCCGCTTCATTACAGCCCGTCATCGCCCGTCCCGCCTAGGGACCGTCAACGGCCGATCCAGCCAAACTGAGACACTACCGCGCCTGAGGTCAAGTGGACTTTCGCGCGGACAACTCCCTGAACTCCGCGAGGGTCACCTCACCTGAGGCCCAGGATCCCTACCGCCCGCGCAGCTGCCAGGACTTGCCCTCGGTGACGACCGAAGGGGCGTAGACGATCTCGACCTCGTGCATGTCGGCGATCGTGCGGGCGCCCAGCGACGCCATCGACTGGCGGAGCGCACCCATCAGGTTCTGGGTGCCGTCGGTGACGTGCGAGGGGCCGTTGAGGATCTGAGCGAGCGGCCCAACCGTGCCGACTCTGATGCGCGTCCCGCGCGGGAGCACCGGCGACGGCGCGGCCATGCCCCAGTTGGTGCCCTTGCCCGGCGCTTGAGCGGCGCGGGCCAGTGGCGTGCCCAGCATGACCACGTCGGCACCGGCCGCGATCGCCTTGGCGATGTCGCCCCCGCGCTTCATGCCCCCGTCGGCGACGACCGGCACGTAGCGGCCGGTCTCCGCATGGTGCTGGTCACGGGCCGCGGCCACGTCGGCGATGGCGGTGACCTGGGGAATGCCGATGCCCAGCACTTCGCGCGTGGTGCACGCGGCGCCGGGTCCGACGCCCACGAATACCGCGGCAGCGCCCTGCTCCATCAGCTGGTAGGCAGCCTCGGCGTTGGTCGTGTTGCCGACCGCGACCGGGATGGGCATGAACCGGGTGAACTCGGCGAGCTCGAGCGGATCGTAGCCGGTGGCCAGGTGGCGGGCGGACGAGACCTGCGACTGGACGAGAAACAGGTCCGCGCCCTGCTCGGCGCAGAACGGCCCGAAGCGGCGTGCGACGCCGGGGGTCGCGGACACGGCGACCTTTGACCCTGCGGCGTGCAGCTCGTCGATCCGGCGCGCGACCAGCTCCTCGCGAATCGGCGGCGCGTAGGCGTCGGCCAGGACGTCCTGCACCCGGTCGTCGGGGGCGCCGATGATCCGATCCAGGATCGCCGACGGATCCTCGTAGCGCGCCTGAACGCCCTCGAGGTTGAGCACGGCCAGGCCGCCGAGGCGGGCGAGCTCGCCAGATAGGGCGACATCGACCACCGCATCCATCGACGCCGCAAGGACGGGAACGTCCAGGCGCAGGCGACAGAAGTCCTGCGCCAGCACGACGTCGGCCGGGTCGACGGTATCGGTTCCGGGAGCGAGGGACACATCCTCGAACCCATAGGTGGGCCGGATCGTTTCCAGCTTGGAGCGGAAGATCCGCCGGTTCGCCAACGTCTCGGTCATGCCGCCCACCTCGTCCGCCGCCCGCCTGCCCGGTCCCGCAATCCAACCACCTCCGTGCGTTCTGCGCAGTCTAGCGGGCAGGGGTCGGGGTGGATAATCGACCGGTCGCGCGCGAGCCGCGCAGGAGGCGATCCCGATGGCAAGACGTCATACCAGGCAACGATCCGTGGGCGGCGCGACGGATGAGCCCGCCGACGGCTGGGACAAGCCGTCCGGCGGGGCGTCCGGATCTCGGGCTGATCGGCTCCGCAAGAAGGTCTACCTGACCGAGCTGGCGAAGCTTCAGGTCGAGCTGGCGAAGCTCCAGGAGTGGGTGCATGCCCGGGGGCTCAAGGTCGTGGTCCTGTTCGAGGGCCGTGACGCAGCCGGCAAGGGCGGCGCGATCAAGACCATCACGCTCGCGCTCAACCCACGGATCGCGCGTGTGGTCGCGCTGCCCGCCCCAACCGAACGGGAACGAACGCAGTGGTACTTCCAGCGCTACGTCGCGCATCTCCCGGCAGCAGGCGAGATCGTGCTGTTCGACCGCAGCTGGTACAACCGCGCGGGCGTCGAGCGGGTGATGGGGTTCGCCACCCCAGACGAGATCGAGGAGTTCTACCGCAGCTGCCCCGAGTTCGAGCGGATGCTGGTGCGGTCCGGAATCCTGCTGGTCAAGTACTGGTTCTCGGTCAGCGACGCTGAGCAGGAGCGGCGGTTCCAGGCGCGCATCAAGGACCCCACCAAGCGCTGGAAGCTGTCGCCGATGGACCTCCAGTCCCGGACGCGATGGATCGAGTACTCGATGGCCAAGGACGAGATGTTCCGCCACACGGACATCAAGCAGGCGGCGTGGCACGTCGTCAACGCCGACGACAAGAAGCGCGCCCGGCTGAACGTCATCGCCCACCTGCTGTCGTTGATCCCGTACGAGGACCTGACCCCGGAGCCGGTCGTGCTCCCGCCGCGCGAGCCGGATCGCGGCTACGTGCGCCCGCCGATGGACGAGCAGACGTTCATCCCGGAGGTCTATTAGCGCTCAGCCGGGTGGCGCGCGATCCGCCGGCCGTCGGGGTCCAGCTCGAACCAGCGGGCGACGCCGGGGTCCAGGAGGCGTCCCTGGATGCGCTGGATCGACGCTTCGTACGAAGGCCAGATGGCCAGCTTCGGAGCATCGGCAGCGGGCACCCAGCGCAGTCCGTCGTGCTCGTGTGAGGTGTGCGGGGTGGCCCCGGGCCGGACGCGCACCGCGAAGATCGCGCTCACGACGACCCCATCGCCTCCCTCGTCGTAGAACGGCGCCACCTGGTCCAGATCGTAGTACGCCTCGACGTCGGCAGGCCCCAGGCCCGTCTCCTCCTCGACCTCCCGATAGGCGGCCAGCGGCACTCGTTCGCCGGGTTCGATCCCGCCCGTCACGCACTGCCAGAGCCCCGGGAAGATCCGGTCCGGGGCGCGGCGGATGAGCAGGATCTCAAGGCGCTCGGCATCGGAACGCCGGTCATCGGGCCCGGTTGAAGGCTGGACGCGGAACACCCAGCACTCGACGATGTCCGGTCGGATGGTCATCCCGGCGCCGTTGCCTCAGCCGGGCAGCAGCTGGCGGAGGGCGAACAGCACGTTGGCCGGCCGCTCGGCCAGCCTCCGCATGTACCACGGGTACCACGCCGCCCCGTACGCGATCAGGGTCTGCGCGCGATAGCCCGCCCGTGCCAGCCGTCGCTGCTCCCTGGCGCGGATGCCGTACAGCATCTGCACCTCGAACGCCTCCCTGGCAACTCCGGCCGCGGCCGCATGCGAGGCGATCTGCTCGATCAGCGCCACGTCATGGGTCCCGAGGCCGAACCGGATGGAGCGCGTCCGGCTCTCACGGGCCAGCGTCACGGCGAGGCCCAGGTAGTTGGCGTCGACCTCGCGCTTCGACCGGAACGCGATCGACGACGGCTCATCGTAGGCTCCCTTGACCAGCCGGATCGCCGGGTCGAGCGGCAGCAGGCGCTCGAGGTCCTTGGCTGTTCGGCGCAGGTAGGCCTGGAGGCAGACCCCCGTCCGCGGCTGGGAGGCGCGGAGACGCTGGTAGAGATCGAGGGTGCGGTCGACGTACGAGCTGTCCTCCATGTCGATCCACAGGTAGGAGCCGTGCTCGGTGGCAGCCGCAGCGAGCGTTCGCAGGTGGCTGAAACACGCGTCCTCATCAACGTCGAGCCCGAGCTGGGTGAGCTTGACGCTGATCTCGCCGTGGATGCCGGCCGCCTCGATACGGGACAGCAGATCGAGGTAGTGATCGGCCACGGCCTGCGCCTGGCCGAGATCCTCGATGTTCTCGCCTAGCCGGGTGTACAGGGTTCCGATGCCGAGCTCCTGGAGCTCGACCGCCGCATCGAGCGCATCCTGCGCATCCTCACCCGGCATGAACCGGCGCACCGCGCGCTGCATGAACGCCAGCGTCGTCAGCCGCTCCCGCAACCAGGCGTTGCGGGCGAACCACAGCAGCACCCGGCGAATCAGTCCGTGCATCCGAGCCTCACACGCGTTCGAAACGCTCCACGGGCAGCACGAACACCGTGGCTCCGCCGACCTCGACCTCGAGCGGATAGGGCATGAAGAACTCGCCGGGCTCCATGATCGGCGGCATCGGGTTGACGATCTGCGTCCGCGCGTGGCAGTTCTCGCGTACGATCCCGATCACCTCATCGACCTGCGCCTCGTCCGCGCCCACGATGACGGTCGTGTTCGACTGCTTGAGGAACCCGCCCGACGAATGGAGGCGGGTCGCGCGGTGCTCACGCTCGAGCAGCGCATCCACGAGCGCCCCGGCGTCCTCGTTGTGCACGATCGCGACCACGAGCTTCATCTACCCGAGGATAGCCCACCGGGACGCGGGCGATGGCGACAGGTCGCAGGTGTACGATGCCGACTCGTCCCGATGACGCACGCGCGACGCCGCAGGCGGGGACGCCGGCCGCGCGTCGGTCCACCACTCGGAGGCTTCTGTGTCCGAACCAACTGGCACCGCTGGCGGCCCGCTCTCCGTTCTATCCGCCGGTGCCGCCGCGCTTGCCCGAGCAGCCGACCTCGACACCGCGCTGGCCGTGATCGTGGAAGCGGGGGCGTCCGCGGTCGGTGCCGATGAGGCGAGCCTGTTCACCATCGATCCGGATCGAGGCAGGCCCGAGCTGCTGCTCACGCTCGGTCTGTCCGACGAGGCTGCCGCCGAGCTGGGCACGGCGGTCGCGGAGGATCCGGAGCACCCGGTCCACCGGGCAGCCGCCGATCGGACAGGCTCGCTCGGTCGCTCGTTCAAGACGCCCGAGGGGCGGGGCATGACGGCCGTCGATCTGCCGCTGGTCGTGGCCGGAGGCGGCGTCGAGGCGAGTGTCGGCGCGCTCTCGTACGCATGGCCGGGCGACCACGTTGTTTCGTCGACAGAGGAGAAGCTGCTGGTCGCGGTCGCCGATCTGGCCGCCGGCGCAGTGGCGTCGTTCCGGTCGTCGGCGATGGCCGCCGAGCGTGCCGAGTGGTTCGAGCGCGTCGCCCATACCGACCCGCTGACCGGGCTCTCGAACGCCCGCACGCTCAACAGGGTGCTCGAGCTCGAGCTGGCTCGCGCCCAGCGCCAGGGCAGCGAGGTGTCGGTGGCCCTGTTCGACGTCGACGGCTTCACATCGCTCAACCGTGCCGCGGGGTCCGGGGTCGGCGATCAGGTCCTGCGCCAGGTGGCGGCCGTGCTCGCCGAGACGGTTCGGCTGGTGGACACTGTTGCGCGAACCGGGGGGGACGAGTTCGTGATTGTCGCGCCGGGCTCGGCTGGACTGACGGTGGCCCGCCGGGTGGTGGACGGGATCGGGCGGCTCGAGGAGATCGAGGGCCACCCGGTCAGCGTCAGCGCGGGTGTGGCTCGGTTCCCCCAGGACGGCACCGATGCCGAGGCCCTGCTCGACGCCGCTCGCGCCGCGGTCGTTGCGAGCCCGGGGCAGGCGACGATCAGCGAGGCCGCCAGCGAGCCCACCGCCTGACGGACGCGGCCGTGCCGGGGAACGGTCTGTCGGCAGACCCGTTCGGCGCGCGATGGACCGCCCGCGTCCCGGGTGCGATCCGGACCGTCGTGCAGTCCGCGTCGTCGTGCGGTCGGGAGCCTCGTCCCGCCTCAGCCGGAGGTCCGCTCCAGGCACGGCATCCATACGGCCAGCCGCCTGACCGCTTCGACGGCGGCCGCCAGCACCTCGGTCGCCTCGCGGGTCGCGTCGACGATCGCGTAGCGGCCGGGCTCGGCGGCGGCAAAGCCCAGGAACGCGGCTCGCACCCGCTCGTGGTAGGCGAGGTCCTGGAAGGCCTCGAACCGGGTGACCTCCGCCGACTTCCGAGCCAGACCGATCTCCGCCGGCAGATCGAGCAGGATGGTGAGGTCCGGAGCCACGCCCGCGGTCGCGAACTGCTGGACCGCCCGCAGCTCGTCTATCGGGACCCCCGATCCGGCACCCTGGTAGGCGAGCGACGAATCTGCGTAGCGATCGCAGATCACGATCTTCCCGCGCGCCAGCGCCGGCCGGATGACCTCGTCCACGTGCTGCGCACGCGAGGCCGCGAACAGCAGCGCATCGGCGCGGCCGGTTCGGTCGATCCGCGGCTCGACGTCGAGGACGAGGCGCCGGAGCTGCTCACCGAGTGGCGTGGAGCCCGGCTCGCGCGTCGCGACCACCTCGCAGCCGGCATGCCGGAGAACGTCGACCAGGCGAGCTTGCAGGCTCGACTTGCCGGATCCGTCCGGGCCTTCGAGGGTGATGAACAGGCCCGCTCGAGGCTGGCCCGCGCTGCACTTGTCCACGGGCCCGAGTGTAGGCGACGCCGGCCGCCCGTCGAGCGGCGTCGGGGCCATCTGCCTCCCGGGTCTTCGGGTCGATGGACCAGTGGAACGAGGCTTCGACGGCGTAACCGCTGCCGCCGGTGAGCGGCCAGCCGCAGGCCTCGCAGAACGGATGCGCCGTGCGCACCTCGTTGACGGCCCCGCACATCACGCACGCGACAGGATCTGCCTGGACCTCGACCGGGATCCGACCCAGTCCCACCGCCCGGAGCGATCCGCCGGAGGGGCCGGATAGCGATGAGCCTCCCGGCGGCACGGCAAATTACGCCGTTCGCCCTACAGCACACGGCTCGCGCGCTTGTTACCCTCGCGGCAATGCGCGATCTGACCGCCCGTGCCCTCGACACGGCCACAGCGCTGGGTGCGACCTACGCCGACGTGCGCGTGGTCCGCCGGCTCGAGGAATCGATCACCATCAAGTCGCAGCGGGTGGAGGGCGTCCACTCCGGCGAGAGTGAGGGCTTCGGGGTCCGAGTCCTGGTGGGCGGCGCGTGGGGCTTCTCCTCGAGCCATCATCTCTCGCTGGACGAGACCGACCGCGTCGCGGCTGAGGCCGTGAGGATCGCGAAGGCCAGCGCCACTGCACTGCGGACGCCGGTTACGCTCGATGACCGCCCGTCGGTCCACGGACGCTTCGAGTCGCCGGTGATCGAGGACCCGTTCGCCGTCGCGCTCGACGTCAAGATCGCGGATCTGCTCGCCGCCGACCGGGCGCTCAATGACGTCAAGGGCATCGCGTACAGCGAGTCGCTGTACGCGGCTCAGCGCGAGTGGAAGACCTTCGCGGCATCGGATGGCAGCTACACGGAGCAGGTCATCACCCACGTCGGCAGCGGCCTCGAGGCGAACGCGATCGACGGCGACGAGCACCAGCGACGCAGCTATCCGGACAACGGCGGTGCCTGGGCATCGGCCGGCTACGAGTACGTGCGCGGCCTGAACCTCGCGGGCAACGCCGAGCGGGTCGCGAGCGAGGCGGTCGAGCTGTTGAGCGCACCGCCCCTGCCCGCGGGAACCCGCACGATCGTGCTCCACCCATCGCAGCTGTACATGCAGGTGCACGAGAGCTGCGGTCACCCCACCGAGCTTGACCGCGCTCTGGGAACCGAGGCCAGCTATGCCGGGACGAGCTTTCTGACCCCGGACCTGCTGGGATCGTTCCGCTATGGCTCCGAAGCTGTGCGACATCGTTGCCGACGCGACGGTGCCCGGCGGGCTGGGCACGTTCGGCTGGGACGATGAGGGGGTCGAGGCACAGCGCGTGCCCCTGATCAAGGAGGGGATCTTCGTCGGCTACCTGAGCAGCCGGGAGACGGCACCACGGGTCGGCCGTCGATCGGGAGGGGCGATGCGTGCTGACGGCTGGAACCGCATCCCCTTGATCCGGATGACCAATGTCAACCTGCTGCCCCGGCCCGGCATGTCGTTCGAGGACATCATCGCGGACACCGACGACGGCCTGTTGTTCGAGACCAACCGCAGCTGGTCGATCGACGACCGCAGGCTCAACTTCCAGTTCGCGACCGAGGTGTGCCGGGAGATCAAGGGCGGCAAGGTCGGCCGCCTGTATCGCAACGCCACCTACACCGGGATCACGTACGAGCTATGGCGCTCGATGGACGCCGTGGGCGACGCATCGAGCTGGCAGATGTGGGGCACCCCCAACTGCGGCAAGGGCGAGCCGGTCCAGAGCGGACACGTCGGCCACGGCGTGTCCGGGGCGAGGTTCCGCAACGTCCGGGTCGGGGTGATGGGATGAGCGCAGCCGCAACCGCTCCGGGGGGCGCGAGATGAGCGAGCGCCACGGCATGGGCGGCGATCCGGAGGAGACCCTGCGGCTTGCCGAGCGCGTGGTGGCGGCAGCGGAAGCCGCCGGTGCCGGCGAGGCCGAGGCCATGGTCTACGCGACCGAGTCGGCGTTGACGCGATTCGCGAACTCGGAGATCCACCAGAACGTCAGCAGCGCCGAGCTGTTCGTCAATCTGCGGTTCGTGCGCGATAGCCGAATCGGCGTGGCCAGCACCGGCCGCGCCGACGACGAGGGCATCCGCGCCCTGGCGGCCCGCGCCGCGTCCATCGCCGACAACGTCGAGCCCCTCGAGGAATGGGCAGGTCTGCCCGAGGCGGGTCGCGCGGCCCCGATCACGGGCGCCTGGGCGGAGGGCACCGCGCACGCGACACCGGAGCTTCGATCCGACGGCGCCCGCGCCGTGATCGCCGCGGCGGACGAGGCGGGCGTCGGTGCGTATGGCTCGTTCTCGACCGAGGCCTCGGCGGTGGCCGTCGCCACCTCCCGAGGCATCCGCAACGCCGAGCGCCGGACCTCCTCACGACTGATCGCGGTCACCATGGGCCCCGACGACGGCACCGGGTACGCAGAGCAGGGCGGCGTCGACGCCGAGTCGATCGACCCGGCGGCGGTCGGTCGGGAGGCCGCCGAGCGCGCCCGGACGAGCGTTCACCCGGTGGACATCGAGCCGGGTGACTACCCGGTCGTGCTCAACCACTATGCCGTCACCGACCTCCTCGACTACCTCAGCTACCTCGGTTTCTCGGCGCTGGCGGCCCAGGAGGGTCGTTCGTTCTACGAGCCCGGCCGGCGAGTCGGATCGCCGCTGGTCACGGTGGTTGACGACGGCCGTGATCCCGCCGGCGTGCCCGAAGGCTTCGACGCCGAGGGTGTGCCGAAGCAGCGGCTCACGCTGATCGAAGCGGGCATCTGCCGGGACCTCGCGTACGACGCGCAGACAGCGGCGAAGGCGGGTCGCAGGTCCACCGGGCACGGATTGCCGGCCCCCAATCCGTGGGGCCCGCTCCCGACCAACCTGGTGATGACGCCCGGCGACGACTCGTTCGACGAGCTCGTGGGAGCGATGGACCGCGGGCTCCTCGTGACCCGATTCCACTACACGAACCCGGTCCATCCGAAGCGGATGGTCATCACGGGCATGACCCGTGATGGGACGTTCCTGGTCGAGGGCGGGCGGATCGTCGGACCGGTCCGGAACCTCCGGTTCACGATGTCCTACCTCGATGCGATGGCCAACGTGGAGGCCATCAGCCGCGAGCGACGCTGCCTGCGTGGCGAGCTGGGCTGGTTCGTGACGCCGGCGCTGCGCCTCTCGTCGTTCTCATTCACCGGCGCCACCCGGGCCGGCTGAGGGTCCCGCGAGATGGGCGCAAGCCACGATCCGGGCGATGCCCTCACGATCTACGCGGCCGCGGATGGGACGATCTCGGTCGACGTGGGGGCACGTTACGTGGCCGTCGGCGATGACGACCTGGAACGGATCCTCGATCGAGTGGCCTCGGAAGGCGGCGCGATCCGCCTGCTGGGCGGCACCGAGCGCGCCGACGACGGCGACGAGCCCCCCGACCGGGAGAGCGATGCCGGCGTGATGGCGGCGTCGTACGTGCTCGCCATGTCGCACGCGCGCGGGCTGCGGGTCGTTCGCGAAGCGTAGGAATCCCTCGCGCCGTGATGACGCGGCGTTCGCCGGCCGGCCGGGTGATGTGCAGCGGACGTGGCAATCGGCGTCCACGGTCGGGATCGGGCGGGCCGCTACTCGCGGATGCCGACGTCCACGAGCTCCCATCCTTCGGCGACGCGGCCGCCCTCGACGCGGACGATCCACATTCCGGTGGCCGTCTCCTCCCCGCCCGTCGCTGGTCGTCCCTGGAAGGTGCCATGACGGTGCCCCGAGCTCGACCAGCGCACGGCGACCTTGTCGCCATCGGCAATGAGGTCATGCACCGTGCTCATGCGGTCCGGATACGCCGCCAGGAGCTCGGCTGCGAACTGCTTGACCTCCTCCCGCCGCATCGCCCTGTCCTGACTGAGGTGATGGACGTAGTCGGGCGCGAAGATCTCGTCGACCGCTTCTGGCCGTCGAGCGTTGATCACCTCGTCGAACCAGCGACGCGCTGCAGCCTTGGTCGCCTCTGACATGTCAACCTCCCGTTCAGTCCACGTGAGCCGATGACGACGGTGGTCGAGTCTGGGCGGCTGCCGACGCCGTGCCATCACCCGGAGTTGTAGTTCTCAGCGGCGGAGGAGGGACGAACCGGCGCTCGGCCATAGCACGACCTTGCTACGGACGTGTCAGATGAGGCGGTGCCTCGATGCGTAGGCAACGGCTTCGGCCCTGTTGGCGCTGCCGGTGCGGTCATAGATGTTGCTCAGGTGGCGCGCCACCGTGTTCGGGCTGATGAACAGCTCCTCCGCGATCTGCCGGTTGCGGTGGCCGGCCGCCACCAGGCGCAGAACTTCGAGCTCGCGCCGGGTCAGGTTGGCCGTCACCGGCTCCGGCGAAGTGAGGGAGTCGAGGAACGTATCAAGGGCCTCGACCGCCCGTGGCTCGCCCTCCTCCTCGGGCAGGACGCCCGGCAGGAACTCGTCTCCGTCACCAACGATCCGCAGCGTGGCCCCCCGGATCATGGCGGCGAGTCGTCGGTTGGACACGTCCGGAGAGGCCGGTCCCGTCGACGCCACGATCATCGCCGGCACCTGGAGCTTCCGGGCAGCCTCATCCGTCGAAAAGGTCGTCAGGGCCTCGGCCCTGCGAATGAAGTCCCGGCGCTCGACACATTGACGGGCGAGCTGTACCGCCAGGGTCTGATCATCTCGAGGGAAGTAGTGCCGGGCGAGCGTCTGGAGGACGTACTCCCAGTGCGTCCTCGCCAGCTCGAGGTGGGAGTGCGCGAACGACGCGCGGTAGTCCGGGCTGCTGCCAATGAGGACGACCGCCTCCACCCGATCCGGGTGGACCGACGCGAATTTCACGGCGACGTTGCCGGTGACAATGCGCCCGATGAGGACGACGCGTTGGAGACCGATCGCGTCGAGCACCGACTCGAGGTCGATGAGGAGGTCGTCCCCGGAAAAGTCGTCGGGGAGGCCGCGGGTCGACATACCCGAGCCACGATCATCCAGTCGGATCAACCGGTAACGGCGGGAAAGCGCGAGGAGCAACGGGCCGTAGGTCGCCGAGCTCCACTCAATCGCCAGATGGCTGAGTGGCGCCGGCAGGAGTACGACGGGACGCCCGTCGCCAGCGACCGCGTAGGCGATGTCGAAGCCATCCGGCGTCCGAACGTACCACACCGCCGGAGCGTCCATGCGTCCAGCATCGCACCCGCCGGCAACCGGTCCGCGGCTCGCAGCCTCGGTCGTACGTCGGGCTTGACGTGCCACACTATCGCGATATATCGTGATGGCGCGCGACGTAGCGCGACATACCAGATACTGGAGCCATTCACGTGGACGACATCCATCCGCGACGCGAGTCCCGAACACACCACCGGGCAATGAGGCCTTGGTCGCGAGCCCATCATCGGGATCCAGGTCCCCATGCCATGCCATTCGGCTGGCGCGAGTTCGGTCAGGGCCGCGGCCGCGGCCGGTCGATCCGCCGCGGCGAGATCCGACCGCTGATCCTTGCCCTGCTCACCCGCAAGCCGATGCACGGGTACGAGATCATCCAGCTCCTCGAGGCACAGAGCGGTGGTCGCTGGCGCCCGAGCGCAGGATCCGTCTACCCGACCCTCCAGCAGCTCTCGGACGAAGGCCTCGTCACGGGCGAGGAGGTTGACGGCCGCCGCACCTACACGCTGACCGAAGCCGGCCGCGAGGCGGCCGCCGACGCCCCGGAGCCGCCGGACTGGGGCGACTTCGACCGCGATGGCGATGCCGACCTCCGGAAGCTCGCGATGCAGCTGGCGCAGGCCGTCCAGCAGGTGGACCGGGTCGGCTCCGCGCAGGCACGCCGGGAGTCAGTCCGGATCCTCACCGACGCGCGACGCCAGGTGTACCGGCTGCTCGCCGAGGACGAGGACCTGCCGAGCGACGAGGGCGCGACCTCAGCGTCGTGACCGCGCGATCGGCATGTCGACGGCGCACAATCGGGTGGTGACCGAGCCCAACGTCTCGCAGGCCGTACGTGCCCGGCTCGGCCGAGGCTTCGACCCGGCAGAGCTGCGCGCGATCAAACGCCTGTGGGTGCGCCACTCGATCGCCGAGGACGCGCGCGACATCGACGGCCTGGTCGCGACTCTCGCGCCCGAATGCGTCTACGAGATCGTGCCCACCGGCCAGCGCTGGGACGGTCATGCCGGCGCTCGCGCGTTCTACACCGAGCTGTTCGCCGCGTTCCCGGACAACCGGTTCGCGTTGACCGACATCGTGATCGGGCCGCAGGGGGTGTTCGAGGCGGCGCGGCTCACCGGCACCAACCTCGGGCCGTGGGCCGGAGCGCCGGCATCGGGTCTACCGGTCAGCCTTGATGTCCTGATCCTGTTCCCCTGGGACCCCGCCACGAAGCTGTTCCTCGGGGAGCGGATCTGGTTCGACCGGGGCGCCATCGGCTGATCGGCGCCGGGCAGGAGCGAGCTACCAGGCGACCAGCTTCCAGATCTCCGGCTCGAGCTCGCCGGGCGCACCACCGACATCCGCGAACAGCGCAACCGCACGCTTGAGGTGCTCCATGGCCTCGTCGGGCCGATCGACCGCATGCAGCTGGTCGGCGAGGTTGTTCTCGACCGCAGCCTCGAGATGCCGGTCACCGGTCCGCCGACAGGCGCCGAGGGCATCCTCAAGGAGCACGATCGCCGACGATCGGTCTCCCGCCGCCGCCTCAACCAGGGCCAGCGCGTTGCGTGCGGCGATGGCCGCGGCATCGTCGCCGCCCGCCGGTCCGGAGACGGACAGGACGAGGCTGTCGCGCAACGCGGATCGAGCGGCCGGCAGGTCCCCCTGCTCCCGGGCGAGCAGCCCGAGCACGCGGTAGGCGGCGCCTCGTGCCTGGTCATCGGCAGCTGCCTCGGCCATCGCCAAAGCACGATCCGCCGCGGCGGTCGCGGTCTCATTGTCGCCCTCACGGACCGCCACCACGGCGCGCTCCGCGAGAGTCCGTGACAACAGCGGCCGGGAGGCCGCATCGGCGCGGGCCTCCATGCCGTCGATTGCCGCGTCGAGATGGCTGGCCGCGGTGCGCATGTCGCCACGTCTCGCATGGACGCGGCCCAGGCGGAGCTCCACGTTCGGAAGGTCGGCATCCGAGGCCAGCCCGGCCGCGGCCTCGAGCGCGGTGACGGCGCCCGCGTAGTCGCCGCGGATCATGAGCAGCTCGCCGATCTCGACTTGCAGTGCCGCGACGTCGGGGTGGCCCAGGGCGAGGGCCGTCTCGAGGTCGACGAGCGCATCCTCATTTGCGTACAGCGTACGCGCCAGCTCTCCGGCTCGCCGGTACGCATCGGCGGCCTCGGTGTCGAGACCGGCGGCCCGCAGGTGACCGGCGATCATGGCCAGCCGACCGGGGTCGTCACGACCCGCCGGCTCCTCGCGCAGACCGTCGGCAACGCGTCGGTGGAGCAAGCGGCGGCGGGCGAGGCTCGTTCGCTCGTATGCCGCCTCGCGCAACCTGGCATGCGCGAAGTCGAACCCATCGCCACGCCCGCCCTGGACCTCGCGCACGATCCCACGCTGGACCAGCTCCTCGAGCGCGGTGACCGTCTCGTCCTCTGAACGGCCGCTGGCCATCCGCACCATGGGGACGCCGAACGAGCGTCCGATGACGGCAGCGGCGGACAGGATCTGGGTCGCTGCCCCACCGACGCTTGCCAGGCGCTCCCGAAGGAGCGCTCGAACCCCACGTGGCGGCCCCTCGCCCAGCGCCTCGGGACCGGCCGCCATCGCCTCCACAACGTACAGCGGCAGCCCTTCCGACTCCTCGCTCAGCCGGTCGGCATCCAGCGGCGTCGTTCCCGGCACGGTGGCCGCCTCCACCAACCGGGCGACATCCTCGCGCCCGAGGCGCCGCAGGGTGATCGATACCGCCCCCGGCAGATCGCCGAGCGCCGCGACGGCTGCCGCGCTGCGATCGTCGAGGTCCTCGGGGCGGTAGGTCACCACCAGGGCCAGCGACCGCCCATCGAGGCGCCGCGCCAGGTAGGCCAGCGCCTCGGCCGACGCCTCGTCCAGCCACTGGACATCCTCGATGGCACAGAACCCGGGAACCGTCCCGGCGACGAGGATTGAGAGCGTCGTCGCGATCGCGTCGAGCAGCCGGGCGCGTGCCGCGGGCAGCTCACCCGGGGGCGATGCCGCACCTCGAACCGCCTCGGCGACGTGGGCGGGCAGGGGAACGAGACGCGCCAGCTCGGACAGCGTCGAGGCGTCCAGCTCAGCCAGCCTCGCCGCCGCATCAGGACGGCGAAGACCGGCCCGGAGGAGCTCCACAACGGGCGCGTAGGGGATGCTGTCCTCGGTGGGGAAGGCGCGCGCCGTCAGCGTCTGCGCGCCGTCAGCGGTCGCGACCGCGACCGCCTCCTCGGTAAGCCGGCTCTTGCCGATCCCGGCTTCGCCGGCGATCAGAACGATTCGGCCGTCGGGGCGGGAACTGCGATACGCCGCCAACGCCGCCTCGAGCGCCTGGTCCCGGCCAACCATCGGGAGTCGCATGGCCTGCGACACCGAGGGGCTACCGAAGGGCCTATCGACTGGCGTTGGCACGGCTCGCACAGGGCCGCCCGCGGCCTGTTGCCTGACAGCACCGGATGCCCGGGGCGCGGGGAGTGCCGCGAGTGCCGCGAGTGCCGCATCTTGGACCCGGCCGTCCCTGATCGCCTCGTACAGCTCGGTGGTCTCCGAGAGCGGGGCGACGCCCAGCTCTCGCTCCAGGAGGGAGACCAGCGATCGGTATTGGCGGATAGCGCCGGACCGATCTCCGGACCGTGCAAGGAGCTCGATCAGCCGTCGTTGGGCTGGCTCGTCGAGCGGATCGAGCTCCACCTGGCGCCGAACGGTGATCACCGCGGCGGCAAGATCGCCATGCGCCTCGGCCAGCGCCGCCAGCTGCTCGAGCACGGCAGCCACGGCGCGCTCCGCGGCAACAGCGCGTGTGGCCCGCCAGTCATCGAACTCTGGGCTGTCGCGAAGGGCGAAGCCGGCCAGGAACGGTCCGCGGGTGGAGCGGGAGGCCGCCTCCAGCCGGGCCAGATCGCCGGAGTCGGCCGCATCCTCGAGCAACCGGAGATCCACGTCCGGGCTGCCGGTGAGGACAACCGTGCTTCGATCAGCGGTCAGCCAGCGACCGCCCAGGGCGGTGCGGAGCACGGACAGCGTGCGACGGAGCGCCCCTCGGGCGGACTCGTCATCGGATTCCGGCCACAGCATCGCGGCCAGCTCATCGCGGGCGAACGGCCGTGCCTCGACCGCGAGCAGGACAAGGATCGCGAGTGCCTTGCGGGTATCAACCATGACCGGCCGCCCATCGGCGACCACCTCGAGCGGACCAAGGACCCGGATCGACAGAGTCGGGGCGTGCGGTGCGGCGTTCGACCGTGCTCTGGTGGTCATAGCGTCGCAACGGTACCGCGCCAGTACGCAATCTCGTAACGTTCTCGGGACGATGCAGCCCCACGCTGGCCCAGTGATCACGCATGGTGCGCCTGATGCCGGGCGCAGTATGGCCGGCACTCAGGCCCCTGAAGCTAAGGACAGCCGCCCAGTCTCGATGCTCGGGCGCGTCGTTTGGGTTGGGGTGACCCTGGTGGCAGTGGTGTTCGGCCTGTTCATTCCGGACGTCGGGCGTCTGGGTACGGACGGGGGCGGAGGGATGAAGCGAGAGCCGCTGCGCGCCGTCGCATACCTGGCGATCGGGCTGCTGAGCACCGGGATCGCTATCTGGTCGGGCCAGGACATCGGCGGGGCCTGGATCATCGGATCGTACGGCGCGGTTGGGTTGTTCCACGCCGGCGGCGCCCGCGGGAGCACCGTCGGGCGGCTGATGGTCGGGTTCGCTCGGCCTTCGAGACTTGGCAGACGTCCCGGGATCTCGGCCGATGTCATCGATGGTCACGCCGACGCCGGTGTCACGTTCCTTGCGTGGGTGAAGTCGTGGGGCGGCAGCCTGTGGTTCGGGACGCTCGTTGCGCTGACCGTCCTGTTCCCGGCGGGGCGCTTCCCGTCCGGCCGGGTCGGCGTGGTGGGACGGGTTGCGGTCGCCGATCCCGTCCTGCCGGCGATCCCCTCGCCTTCGCGCCGACCGCCTCACCTTCGACCATCGGGGTGGCGGTCACGTGCGCCTCCGCTCGCCATCGCTCCTGACTGGCCTGTCTGGCCGGTGAGCCAGACCGGGGTCTGATCCCGTGGCTGGTGCTGCCGGTGGCGGCCGTCGGACCCTCGTCGTCAGGTTTCGGCGGGCCCGGGCGTGGAGCGTGAGCAGTACAGTGGCTCACGGCGGCCCTGGCCTGCCACGCCGGGGATGTTACGGGTTCGCCTTCGCGACGATCTTTGCCGGCCCGGGCGGGCACCTGGTATGTGGATCCCGGCCGTTCTCGCCTATCCGCTGATCCCCGTCTCGATCGGGATCGCGATCCTCCGCTACCGGCTGTACGAGATCGACCGGATCATCAGCCGCACGATCGGCTGGGCGATGACCACGGGGCTGGTGGCCGCGGTCTTCGCGGCTGCTGATCATCAGCCTCCAGGCCGTGCTGGCGCCCGTCACGCGCGAGAGCACCCTGGCCGTCGCGGCCTCCACGCTCCTGGCCGCGACCCTGTTCGGCCCGATCCACCGGCGCGTTCAGACTGCCGTGGATCGCCGCTTCAATCGTGGCAGGGTCGATGCCCAGCACGCGCTCGAGGCCTTCGGGGTGCAGCTGCGCGATGAGGTCGATCTCGACGCCGTCTCCAGTCACCTGGTGGGCGTCGCGACGCAATCCGTGCAGCCGCGCGTGGTCGGGCTGTGGACTCGCCAGGGCGGGGCGACACGGTGAACGAGATCGACGTCGTACGGCCGCTGCCGATCCCCGCCCGCATCGTCGTCATCCTGCTGGCACTCGCCCCCCTGCCGTTTGCGATCCCGAGCGGCTACGGGCTGCTGTGGCTGGCCTCGTACGCGAGCGTTGGCGTCCTGCTGTCGATCCGGCGACCCGGCAACCCAATCGGATGGATCCTTCTGGGATTGGGCTGGGGTCAGGCACTCCTGTCCGGCGAGATGGACGTCACTCCCGCCCAGTTCACCGACGGCACCCTCTCCCAGCTCCAGATGGTCGAAGCATTCTTGCTCGGCGCCAGTGGGCTGGTGACGTTCACGCTGTTCGCGATCCTGATGGCGATCTTCCCCTCAGGCCGGTTGCCGCAGGGCCGTTGGGGCGTCGCCCTGCGGATCGCGATCGGCATCGACCTGGCGATGGCGGCCGTGGTGGCGTTTGCGCCGATCATCAACGTCAACATGCCCGGCTATCCCGACGGCGCCATGGTCCCGAACCCGCTTGCGATCGCACCCGACGCACCGGCCTGGGACGTCGTGCCCATCGAGCTGCTGTTCTTCATCGCCATCGGGATCCTCGTCCTCGCGGCCGCCTCGCTCATCCTTCGCGCCCAACGATCGTCCGGGGTTGAGCAGCAGCAGGTCCGCTGGGTCTCGGCATCCGTCGGCGCGCTGATCGTGGCGATGATCGGCGGGCTGTTGGCATCGGGCGTCGTCGGTGGGGTCGCCTACATACCGGCGATCCTCGCCTTCGCCGGGCTGCCCCTCTCGATCGGCATCGCGGTGCTCCGGTACCGGCTGTACGAGATCGACCGGATCGTCAGCCGCACGATCGGCTGGACGCTGACGACGGGGCTGGTGGCGGCGGTGTTCGGGCTGTTGATCGTCGGGCTGCAGGCGCTGCTCGCCCCGGTCACCAGCGAGAGCACCCTCGTGGTGGCCGGGTCCACGCTGGTGGCGGCCGCACTGTTCATGCCGCTCCATCGCCGGCTCCAGGCAGCGGTGGACCGACGCTTCAACCGCAGCCGGGTGGATGCGCAGCGCGCGCTCGAGGCGTTCGGGGTACAGCTGCGCGACGAGGTCGACCTCGACGCCGTCTCGAGCCATCTGGTAGGTGTTGCGACGCAGGCCGTGCAGCCACAGCTCGTCGGCCTGTGGACCCGCCATGGCGGGGCGACCCGGTGAACGAGATCGACGTCGTGCGGGTCCGGCATCCCCGGGCAGAACCGACGCGGTTGGGAGTCGCTGGGTCGATCCTGGTGTGGGCCGTGCCCATCACCGTGCTCGTGCTGCTGCTTGGCACGGCCTGGGCGAGCGGCTCCCTGGGCACGGATCTGCTGGTGTTCAACCTGATCTGGGTCGTCACCTCCAGCGGTGCGGTGGGAGCCCTGCTGGCGACCCGGCGACCCGGCAACGCCGTCGGCTGGCTCCTCTGGTTCAGCGGCTCCTCGCTCGGCCTGACCTTGGCTGCCTCGTACTACGTCACCCTGAGCGTGACGTTGCACGACGGCACCCTGCCAGGAACGCTGGCGGCCGCGTGCTACAGCGCGTGGTCGGGATCGCTTGGACTCATCGCCGCGTTCGGCGTGGTCCCGTTGATCTTCCCCAACGGTCGCCCGCTCCCCGGGGTGTGGAGGTGGGTTCTGGTGGTGGTCGTGTTCGAGGGCGTGATGTCCGTCCTTGCAGATGTGACGCGCGCAGGATCGCTGATCGACGGGTATGCGCCGCTCAACCCGCTGGGGATCACTGATGGTCCGGTGCCGATCGTTGGCGGCCTCGTGCAGGACTTGGGAGGGCCGCTGGTGGCGCTCGTTGCCCTGCTGAGCGTGGTTGCCCGGTACCGGCGTGGCGATCCCATCGAGCGCCAGCAGCTCCGCTGGTTCGCCGCGGCCGTCGTGGTCGCCATCGTGGGCCTGGCCATCCTGCTGTTTGCACCCGAGCAGCTCGCCACGACCGGCTTCTCGATCCTGATCTTCGCGCTCGGCCTTGTGCCCCTGGTCATCGGCATCGCGATCCTCCGGTATCGGCTGTACGAGATCGACCGGATCGTCAGCCGCACGATCGGCTGGACGCTGACGACGGGGCTGGTGGCGGCGGTGTTCGGGCTGTTGATCGTCGGGCTGCAGGCGCTGCTCGCCCCGGTCACCAGCGAGAGCACCCTCGTGGTGGCCGGGTCCACGCTGGTGGCGGCCGCACTGTTCATGCCGCTCCATCGCCGGCTCCAGGCAGCGGTGGACCGACGCTTCAACCGCAGCCGGGTGGATGCGCAGCGCGCGCTCGAGGCGTTCGGGGTCCAGCTGCGCGACGAGGTCGACCTCGACGCCGTCTCCGACCACGTGGTGGGCGTCGCGACGCAGACCGTGCAACCGCAGGTGGTGGGACTCTGGATGCGCCCCGGTGGAGCGGCCCGGTGACGAGCGTGATGCTGAATCGACGCCGCCAAGCGGTTTCTGCCGTAACGTTTCAGGAACGGAGGTCCCTGACGATCGTCAGGTGAGTTGTCGCGTCCCGCGCCCCAGGCCACTCGACCCCGAAGATCCCGGGCGTGCGCCGCTCGCGTCCAGCATGAAGGATCGGCCATGACCGATCGCGTGTCTCGACAGACGTTGCTCGCGGTGGTTACCTGGGCTGTCTCGGTCGTGCTCGCCGTGCTCGGCGTCGCGCTCCTGGCCACCACCTGGTCGACCGACGTGCCCGGGGTATGGGGGGTTCGCGGCTCATCGATCGCCCTTGGGCTCGCCGCGGCATCGATCGGCATCGTGGTCGTCGTCCGGGTGCCCGGCAATCCCATCGGCTGGCTGTTCATGACCAGCGGCGTGCTTGGCTCGCTCCAGGGATTCGCCGAGCAGTATGCGGTCGCGGGGCTGCTCGCCGCCCCCGGCAGCCTGCCCGCACCCGAGCTCGCGGCCTGGGTGGCCGGCTGGGTCTGGATACCGGCCATGAGCGCCATGGGCGTGTTTCTGCCGCTCGTCTTCCCGTCCGGTCAGCTGCCGTCGCCACGCTGGTGGCCCGTCCTCGCATTCGACACCCTGTGCGCGATCCTCGCCACGCTCGGCGCCATGCTCCTGCCCGGCCCGCTCGACAACTCCGCCTATCTCGACAATCCGTATGCGATCGTCAGCGGCTTCCCGGGCCAGGAACGCTGGATCGCATTCCTGCCGCTGATCGTGGCGATCATCGTGAGCGCCGTGACGCTGGCGGTGACCTTCCGTCGATCAAGCGGGGTGGGACGCCATCAACTCAAGTGGCTCGTGTTCTCGGCCGCCCTGGCCGCGGGAGCGCTCGTCCTGGTCCCGATCGGGCAGGCCGGGATCGGCGTCCTGCCGGACTGGGCATCGAAGGCAACCCAGATCCTGGTGATGCTCGGTCTGCTCGGCATCCCGGTCTCGGCCGGGATCGCGGTGCTTCGGTATCACCTGTATGAGATCGACCGGATCATCAGCCGGACCCTTGGATACCTGCTCGTGTCCGGTCTGCTCGCCGGGATGTTCGCGTTCCTGGTGGTCACGCTGCAGTGGCTGCTTGCGCCGTTCACGGAGAGCAACGCTGTCGCGGTCGCCGGGTCCACGCTTGCGGTAGCGGCCCTGTTCCAACCAGCACGGCGCCGGATCCAGCGAGCCGTGGATCGCCGCTTCAATCGAGCACGGGTCGATGCCGAACGGACCGAGGGTGAGCTCGCCAGGCGCATCCGGGATCAGGTCGATGCCGGCTCCGTCGCCGGGCTGCTGGTCACGTCCGTGGAGCAGACGGTGCAGCCGGCGTTCAGCACCATCTGGATCCGGACCAGCGGCCGATGACTGGTCGTGGCCGGACACGCCCTGCGCCGCTCCGAACCTCAAGCCGCCGCGGTCGCACGCTGGTCGCCGACCTCATCGCCGGCGCCGCCCTGCTCATGGCGGCGGGCTTCGTGGCCCTCGTAATCGCGTTCCCCGAGACTCGCCAGTCGCTTGGCGACCCGACGGTGCCCGGTGGCCTGGTGCTCGGCATCACCTTCCCGATCGTAGGCTGGATCGTGGCGACGAAGCGGCCCGAGAACGCGATGGGCTGGGTGTTCCTGGGCGTCGGCCTGTCGCAGGCGCTCGAGACGTTCGCGGGCGCGTACGCGACCGTGGGACTCGTCGTGGCTCCTGGGTCGCTCCCTGCGGCAGACCTCATGGCCTGGGTCGGGGTGTGGTCATGGGCGCCTGGGTTCACCCTGCTGCTCACCGCCACCGTGCTCCTGTTCCCGGACGGGCGGCCACCGACACCCCGTTGGCGACCCGTGCTGTGGGTGGCCGCCCTCGGGCTGGGCCTCATCGTCGTCCCCATGGCGAGCCTGGCGTGGGGCTCCAGCGGCACTGATCTGCTGGGTGCCGGACCGCAGCTCGGCGACGCCGACAGCCCCGTGCTGACCGCGGCGCTCATCGCGATCAACGCTGGCCTGCTGCTGATGCTTGCGTCGGGCGCGATGTCGGTCGTTGGTCTCATCGTGCGGTTCAGACGGTCCACGGGCGTGGCACGGGCCCAGCTCAAATGGTTCGTGGGCGCGGGTGTCGTGGAGATCAGCCTGCTGGTGTTTGCGACCATGGAGCCCCTGTCGTGGGCGGCGCTCAATGTGGCGCTTGCCATCGTCGTGGCGCCACTGTTGCCGATCGCAGCGGGCATCGCGATCCTCAGATATCGCCTGTATGACATCGACCGCATCATCAGCCGGACGTTGTCGTATGCCGTCGTGACGGGACTGCTGGCCGTCGTGTTCGTGGGTCTCGTGCTCGGCCTGCAGGCGCTGCTGGCCTCGTTCACCGGCGCCAACACGCTCGCGGTGGCCGCGTCCACGCTGGCCGTGTTCGCCTTGTTCGCCCCGTTGCGACGGTGGGTCCAAGGGGTGGTGAACCGCCGGTTCAACCGCAGCCGGTACGACGCCGAGCACACCGTCGCCGAGCTCAGCGCTCGGCTTCGCGACGGGGCCGACCTTGCCGTCGTCAGTCGTGAGGTCGAGGCCACGGTCCACCGGGCGCTCGCACCGTCGAGCGCCGCCATCTGGATGCGCAGCCGATGAGTCGGGCACGATCTCAGCATCGGCGCCTCCAGGTCGTACCGATCGCGGCGATGGCGGCGGTCGCCCTCGCCTTCACCGCCGTCGGCCTGCCGATGGGCGTGGCGACCCTCGATCAATACGGACCGAGCGGGGTCGTGTTCATCGTCATCTTCCCGGCCATCGTCCTCTCGCTGTCGCTGGTCGGGGCGTTCGTGGCGTACCGCGTACCCACGAACCCGATCGGCTGGCTGCTCGAGATCGCCGGCACGGCCGCGGCCGTCGGCATCTTCGGCGGGACATACGTGAACTTCGACCATGCCCGGGCAGCCGGCCTGCCGCTGACGACATTGATCGCGTGGCTGGCCAGCTGGGGCTTGCTGCCCGCGATCGGCGTGCTCGCCATCTACGTCCCGCTCCTGTTCCCGACCGGGCGGTTCCTCAGCACGCGGTGGCGAACCTTCGGCCTGTTGGGGTTGGTCGGAGCCGCGATGTCGTTCATCGCCCCCGCCCTCGTGCCCGGGCCGCTTGAGGCGGCACCATGGATCAACAACCCGTTCGGGATCGACGGGGCAGCCGATCTGATGAACGCCCTGGCCGCTGTGTCGAACCTCATGACCCCGATCTTCTTCGGCGGCGCCGTCATCAGCGTCTTCGTGCGTTATCGGCGGGCCGGGACGACCGAGCGCCAGCAGCTCAAGTGGTTCGGCCTGGTCGCCCTGGGCGAGGTCGTCGCATTCGTGCTGTCGCTCCCCAACAACAGCGTGGTGTCGGACATCGCCTGGATGGTGGGCCTGGCGCTCATGCCGCTGATCCCCGTCTCGATCGGGCTCGCGATCCTGCGCTATCGCCTGTACGACATCGACCGGATCATCAGCCGCACCATCGGCTGGGCGCTCGTCACTGGCGTGGTGGCTGTCACGTTCGGGGTCGTGGTGATCGCGCTGGACGCCGCCCTTGCCGGATTCACGCAGGGCCAGACGCTCGCGGTCGCGGCGTCCACCCTCGTGGCGTTCGCGGCGTTCCAGCCGGTACGTCGACGGATCCAGGGGGTCGTCGACCGTCGCTTCGATCGCGTCCGCTATGACGGCCAACGCGCGGTCGACGCGTTCGCCGAGGAGCTCCGCGACAAGGTTGACCTCCATGCGATCGAGCTCGGCGCCCTGTTCACGGTTGACCAGACGGTCAGACCGGCGCATGTCGGCCTATGGATACGTCGCGAGACCAACCCATGATCCCGCTTCCGCTCCATTGAGCCGCGCCCGTGACGATGCTGAGGATTCTCCGTTGTTCGTAACGATGTCCGGACGCTTCTGCATGAGGATGAGGCCATGACAGCACTGACCCGTCCATTCCGGCGCCTCCGTGGCCGAACGGCCGATCCGGCCGCCGAGCCGGCGGCCGTCGCCGCGGCGCCCGTCGTCGAGGAGCATCCCGGCGTCGCGTCGACATCCCGCGAGACCGACCCGCTGTTCGCCTACCTGCAGGCCGCGCCGGGTCCCGTCGATCTGTCGAAGCTGGAGCTGGCGTCGCCGGCCCTCCAGGCGCTGCGCGATGCGGGCGTGGCCCTGGTCGTGCCGCTGGTAACCCAGGGCGAGCTGATCGGCACGCTCAACCTCGGGCCGCGGCTGTCCGAGCAGGACTACTCGACCGACGATCGCCGCCTGCTGGCCACCCTCGCCGCGCAGGCCGCACCCGCGATCCGGGTCGCGCAGCTGGTCCGCGAGCAGGCCGCCGAGGCCGCCGAGCGCGAGCGCTACGAGCAGGAGCTCAAGGTCGCCCAGCTGATCCAGCAGCAGTTCCTGCCGCACCAGCTGCCCGATCTGCCCGAGTGGCAGGTCGCGGCCTACTACGGCCCGGCACGAGTCGTGGGCGGCGACTTCTACGACTTCATCGACCTCGGCGAGGGCCGGATCGGCGTCGTGGTCGGCGACGTGACCGACAAGGGCGTCCCCGCGGCGCTGGTCATGGCCCGCACGCACTCGATCCTGCGGGCCGAGGCACCGCGCCTGATCGACCCCGGGCAAGGTGCTGGCCCGCGCAAACGAGCTGCTGGTCCCGGAGATGCCGGCCAAGATGTTCGTGACCTGCCTGTATGGCGTCCTGGAGCCCGAGATCGGCCGCTTCCGGTTCGCCAACGCCGGCCACAACCTGCCGTACGTGCGAACCGAAGGCGGCGTGATCGAGCTCCGGGCGACCGGCCTGCCGCTGGGGTTGATGCCGGACATCAGCTACGAGGAGACCGAGGGCGTCGTCGGGCCTGGCGAGGCGATGCTGCTCTACTCGGACGGCGTCGTGGAGCAGCACGGGCCCGAACGCGAGATGTACGGCTTTCCTCGGCTCCGCCAGGCGATGGAGGGCGACGACGCCGGGAGCCAGCTGCTGGACCGGCTGCTGGTGGGGCTCAACGAGTTCACAGGGCGCGACTGGTGAGCAGGAGGACGACATCACGCTGGTCACCCTCAAGCGCTCGCTGGGTACCTCGGACTGGTCCGAGGCGCGACCGGAGATCGAGCTGACCCGCGATGACGCGCCCGCGCCAACCGCATCCGACGAGGCGCTGCTGACGTTCACGATCGAGGGCGCGATCGGCAACGAGCGCGACGCGATGACCCGCGTCGCCGAGGCGGTGGCACCGCTTGGCCTCAGCGAGAGCCGCCTGGAGCGGCTCAAGACCGCGGTCGCGGAGACCGTGATGAACGCGATCGAATACGGGTCGCAGGGGGATCCCGACGTCCCGGTCGACGTTCGCGTGGACGCGGACGCTGCGGAGATCCGGGTGCGGGTCACCGATCGCGCCCTGTCAGGCCCGGTGCCCGATGTCGAGGCGCCTGATCTCGATGCCAAGCTCGAGGGCCGTCAGAAGCCGCGTGGCTGGGGGCTGTTCCTGATCCGCCACATGGTGGACGGGATGGACGTGCACTTCGCCGATGGGCTGCAGACGGTCACGCTCACCCTCGCCCGGGACGGGCGCTGAAGAGGGAGAACCAGGATGGACAAGCAACGACTCGACATCGAGGTCATCACGGCAGGCCCCGGGGAGGTCCGACTCGCGATGCGCGGCGACGTGGACATCGCAGCGGACGAGACGCTGAGTGGCGCCTATCGGGCCGCGGTCGATGCCGGCGCCACCCGCCTGGTGCTCGACTTCGGGACCGTGGACTACATCAACTCGACCGGGATCGCGCTCATCGTCCGGCTGCTGGCCGAGGCGCGACGCGACCACCGCGAGGTCATCGCGGTGGGCCTCTCGGACCACTACCGGGAGATCTTCCGGATCACCCGACTCTCGGACTACCTGACAATCGCCGACCCGGAGCCTGCGGCCGGCCAGCTTGAGGAGGCGGCTCGATGAGCACCACCATCGACATCATGCCCGCGGGATCGGCGACCATCCTGCGGATCCATGGCGAGATCACGAGCGCCAGCGAGGACGCGTTGATGGACGCGTACGGCCAGGCGGGGTCCGGGGTCCGCTCGGTCGTGCTCGACTTCGGCGACCTCGAGTACATGAACAGCGGTGGCATCGGCCTGCTGGTCACGCTCCTGGTCCGGGCGCAGCGCTCGGGACAGCAGCTGCACGCGATCGGGCTGTCCGAGCACTACCGCCAGATCCTGGCTTTGACCCGCCTCGACGAGGCGATCGGCATCCACGACGACGAGAGCGCCGCGCTCGCGGCCGCGTCCGCCTGACCGGGCGATCGGAGGTAAACGAGATGTCCGCGTCCCCCACCAAGCCACCCACCGACAACCCCGCTGCTCCGGCGCGCCGCGATACCGATTCCTGGGCGCGCCCCGTCGACAGGCTGTCGACGACGGCCGTCACGGGCGGCATGGACACCGTCACCGGCCGGCGCGTCGCCGGTCCCGTCCAGGGCTTCGGCCAGATGTGGCAGAAGACGTTCAGCGTGCGGCTCGACGGCGTGGACATGACGCCCGAAGCGCTGGTCGCCTTCTGGAAGGAGCGCTTCCCGACCTTCTGGCCCAAGGGCGCGCGATTCTACGCGCCGCTGTCCGGGATCAAGCCCGGCGAGGTCGCCCTGCTCGAGGTGGCGCCGGTGCCCGGGTCGCCGGTCAAGATGTCCACCGGCGTGATGGTGATCTACGCCGACGACGAGTCGTTTACGTTCATGACGCCCGAGGGCCACGCGCTGTCGGCGTGGATCACGTTCTCGGCGTTCCGCGATGGCGACACCACGGTCGCCCAGGCGCAGGCGCTCGAGCGCACCAGCGATCCGTTCATCGAGCTCACCTACATCTTTGGCGCCAACCGCTCCAACGACCGCTTCTGGGAGCAGACGCTGGAGAACCTGGCACGGTCCGTCGGCGTCGCGTCGCCCGAGGTCACGGCCCGCAAGGTATGCGTCGATCGCAAGCGCCAGTGGAAGTACGTTCGCAATCTCCGCCACAGCGCCGCCGTGAACATGGCCGTCGGCACGGTCACGGCCCCGGCCCGGTGGGTGCGCCGTCGGCGCACGGTCGGCTGATCGCCGTCACCATGACGGCATGAGCAACGGCGTCACGAGCGACACGCCCGACGCGGTCGTGGTCGGCGGCGGGCCCAACGGGCTCGCCGCCGCGATCGAGCTCGCGCGGAGCGGGCGCTCGGTCCGGATCTACGAGGCTGCCGGCACCGTCGGCGGTGGTTCGCGATCGGCCGAGCTGACGCTGCCCGGTTTCATCCACGACCCGTGCTCAGCGGTGCATCCGCTGGCACTGGCATCGCCATTCATGCGCTCGCTGGATCTGGCGCGTCACGGCCTGGAATGGGTCCACTCTGAGGCGCCGGTCGCCCATGCGCTGGCTCCCGGCCGGAGCGTGGTCCTGGAACGCGACCTCGAGGCCCTTGGCTCCCCGCTCGGCCCCGATGCCGCCGCCTGGCGCCGGCTGTTCGGACCGCTGGTGCAGGAATGGGAGCGGCTCGTCCCGGGGCTGCTTGGTCCGGTCGCCCGCCCGCCCCGGCACCCGATCCTGATGACCCGGTTCGGGTTGCCGGCCCTGATGTCAGCAACGGGGCTCGCCCGTCTCGCATTCCATGGACCTGAGGCTCGCGCCCTGTTCAGCGGCATGGCGGCCCACTCGATGCTCCGGCTCGGCCGGCCGCTGACGGCGTCGTTCGGAATGGTCCTCGGCCTGCTGGCTCACGCGGTGGGCTGGCCGCTGGCCCGTGGCGGCAGTGGACATGTGGCGGCGGCGCTCGAGGCCGAGGCCCGGTCGCTGGGCGTGGAGATCGAGACCGGTCACCAGGTCACCTCACTGGCGCAGCTGCCGGATTCACGCGCGGTCCTGCTCGACGTGACGCCACGCCAGGTCGTGGACATCGCCGGCGACCGGCTCCCGGACGGCTACCGGCGGGCCCTCGCCCGGTACCGGTACGGACCCGGAGTGTTCAAGATCGACTGGGCCTTGGACGGGCCGATCCCGTGGCGGGATCCGGAGACGGCGCGTGCCGCGACGGTGCATCTGGGCGGCACGATGCGCGACGTGGCGCGCTCGGAGGACAGCGTCGCCCGGGGCGGCATCCCGCAGCAGCCGTTCGTGCTGCTCGTCCAGCCCACGGTCGCCGATCCGTCAAGAGCGCCGGCGGGGAAGCACGTCGCCTGGGCCTACTGCCATGTGCCACACGGATCGACGACCGACATGACGGCGACCATCGAAGGCCGGGTCGAGGCGTTCGCTCCCGGGTTCGGCGACCTCGTGCTGGCGCGGGCGACGCGCGACGCATCGGCCATGGAGGCCTATGACGCGAACTACGTTGGTGGCGACATCAACGGCGGGCTCCAGGACGTGCGCCAGCTGCTGTTCCGCCCGGTCATTCGCTGGAACCCATACACGACGCCGGACCCGGGACTCTATCTGTGCTCGTCCTCGACGCCACCGGGCGGCGGCGTCCACGGCATGAGCGGGTTCCACGCCGCGCGCGCGGCGCTGCAAGCGCTGGGTTAGGCGGACCATGGACGGACACTCGCTCACTCGATCCCCAGAAACCGGTCCACGAGGCGGCGCTTCCAGAAGGTCCGGATGAGCACCAGCCAGCCCAGGACGGCCGTCGCGACCAGCAACATGTCGCGCGGACCGGGCAGGCTGAACGAGAACCAGTCCCGGGCGAACGGCAGCAGGAGCAGCACCACGAACCCGACGCCGAGCGTCAGCGCGAGCGCCGCCGGGCGATGGTCATCGGTCACGGCCTCGACCACGGCGAACCATCGGATCGGTGGCTCCACGAACAGGATCAGCAGCAACCCCGCGTAGACCAGGTAAGCCGTCAACGCCGTGCGCGCGGCGTCGAGGCTGGTCGCTGTAAACGACCCGGCGAGCACCAGGGACCCGTAGAACACGAACAGGGCCATCAGGCTGGACACGACCGCTGCCGGGACCACGAACCGAGCCAGGGTCCGGTCGAGCGTGTCGCGGATCCGCCGGCCCGGCTGCGCCCAGACGGCGAGCAGCGCACTCGGGATGCCCACGGTGAACACGGTGAGCGCCGACGCGTTGCGCAGCTCGATCGGGAACGTGACGACCACGAGCGAGCTGACGACCACGAGGCCGACGGTCGCGATGCGGGTGAGGAACAGCTTGAGGATGTCCTGCATCCCGTTGAGGATCCGCTGGCCCTCCTCGACCGCCTGGGCCACGGCGGCGAACGAGTCCTGCATCAGGACGAGATCGGCCACGCCGCGCGTCGCCTGGCTGCCGCTGCCCATCGCGATGGCCAGGTTCGCCTTCTTGAGCGAGAGCACGTCGTTCACGCCGTCGCCGATCATGGCGACGTAGTGCCCGCGGGCACGAAGCGCATCGACCAGCCGCTCCTTCTGGGCCGGCGTGATCCGACCGAACACAGTCGTCTCGGCGGCCACGCTGCCCAGGGCCAGGTCGTCGAGGTCGGCCAGGTCGGGACCGGCGACCGACACGATGCCGGTGAGCCCCGCCTGGCGGGCGAGCGCCGTGACCGTATCCGGGTCGTCCCCCGAGATGATCTTGACCTGTACGCCTGCGTCCCGGAAGGTGCGCAGGGTCGCCTCGGCCTCGCCGCGCAGATCGTCGGCAAGCGCGACCAGACCGAGCGCCCGCATCCCGTGGGGCAGCGTCGCGGCATCGTCGTCCACGTCTGCCGCCAGGGCCCCGGCGTCGTCGTGCACCGCGACCATCAGCACGCGCAAGCCGCGTTCTGTCCAGGAGCCGCTGCTCGACGCCACCTCGTCCCACCCTGCCGGCCGGCCGTCCGGCCCGATCGCCAGGAACGGCTGCAGGAACGTCGGCGCGCCGAGGGCCACGAGGGCGGGCGGCGCCCCCCCCTCGCCGCCCGCACCTCGTCCGTCCGGCTCGAAGGCGACGGCGCTCCACTTGCGGGCCGAGGAGAATGGCACCTCACCGGCCAGGGGTCGCGGCGCGACCGGCCAACGCTCCGCGATCGCCTCGGTCGTCCGGTTGCGTGCCGTCGCCGACGCGGCCAGGGCGGATGCGGCTGCGATGACCTGCGCCTCGCCCGCTCCGGCGAGCTCCGCCACCGCCTCGACCCGCAGCCGGTTCGCCGTCAGCGTGCCCGTCTTGTCGAGGCACAGCACGTCCACGTGGCTCAGCGATTCGATCGCGTTCGCCTGCTGGACCAGGGCGCCGAAGCGCAGGATCCGCAGTGCGCCAAGCGCGTATGCGACCGCGATCGACACGAACAGGCCGTTGGGCACGAGACCCGCGAGCAGCGTCGCGTCCGCGACCACGTCCCCCAGCACCGAGGACTGCACCAGGCCTCGCAGAACCAGCAGCACCTCGAGGTACAGGACGATGCCGAGCACGACCCGGATGACGAGGTTGATCTCGACCTGGAGGGGCGTGACGACTCGTCGGAACGAGCGGGCCCCGGCGGTGATCTGGTTGGCGAGGCTCGCGGTCGACACTTTCTCGACGATGTAGCGGCCCGATCCGCTGGTTGCGTACGAGCCGCTGTACAGCTCATCGCCCGGACGCTTGCCGACGAAATCGCTCTCGCCGGTGAGCTGGGACTCGTCGACGCCGATCGAGCCCGACCGGAGGCGACCGTCGAGGACCACCTGATCCCCGGCATCGATGGCCAGCAGATCGCCCAGCACCAGGTCGTCGGGCGAGACGTGGACGACCTCGCCGTTGCGGACGGCCGCGGCCGTGGGCCGCGTCAGCAGCGCGATCCGATCCAGGGTTCGCTTGGCCCGGATCTCCTGGACGATGCCCACCACGACGTTGGCCGAGATCACCCCCAGCGACACGAGCGCATCGACCGGCCTGCCCACCAGCACCAGGGCGATCCCGAGCGCGAACAGGATGTTGTTGACGAACGTGAACACGTTCTCGCGCAGGATCTGGATGTAGGTCCGCGTGGTTGCCGGCAGGGCCGCGTTGCCGAGGCCGGCCGCACGGCGCCGTTCGACCTCCGCTCCCGTGAGCCCGGCCTCGGGCGTGGGCGGCAGCTCGGGACGCGCCGTGGTCTCGCCGGTCGCGCTCGTCACCCTCCGAGGATACGTGGCGGCCATGCACGCTCGAGGGGCGTTGGACGCGTTTCCCCCTGGATGCCCCCGCTCGCCCGGCGAGCGCCCGAGTCAGGCGACCGAGGTGCCGGCCTACCGCCAGGCGGGCCGGGCCGCGTCCGGATACAACCGGACCCGCCGGTATGGCTCGCGCCCACGGGATCTGGAGATGAGGTTCGCTCGCTCCGCCATCTGATGCTGGAGCCGGCGGATGTAGGCGTTCTGGGGTGCCAGCTCGACCGGCTCCTGCTGCTTCATCACCAGGCCGATCGCCTGCTCCGTCTCGCGCATCGCGGCCTCTCGGGGGTCGACCTCGAGCGAGAAGATCGACGTCAGCGAGGCCTGCATCTGGGCGATCGTGTTCGATTTCAGGACATAGACGGGCATCGCCCGCTCCTCGGCCTCCCGGATCGCCGGCGGCTTCTGGCGGTACTCGCTGCGGAGCGTCATCGCGACATCAGCCTCGTCGACCTCGCGGGCCACGATCACGGGCAGCTGCAGGTCGCGGATCGCCTGCTCCAGGCGCTTGCGGCTGATCCCGTGCGGGAACACGCGGAGCGTCGGCAGCGGAGCGCCCTCGACCTCGAGCACGGAGCCGTCCGAATCGGATGACGGCGCATCACCGGCGACGTCGGCTCGACCATCATGGCCGTTCTCGCCCGGGACGAGGAGCGCCAGCTGCCGCTCCTCCTCGGCCTCGAGCTCCGCCGCGTTGACCGGCCGGGTGCCCTCGTCCTCGCGGAGCGCGTTGAGCGCCTTGTCCGCCTCCGCGCGCCACGCCTGCTGGCGCTGCAGCTCGCGGGCGTCGCGAGCCGCCAGCCCGGCCGCCGATGCCGCGACCGCCTCCGCGCGCTCGAGCGGACCGCGATCGGCGATGCCGGCGGCCACGAACGTGCCCGGCGGGGGTACCGCGAACCGCTCACCGGGAAGGACGCTCAGCGGACCCGGTCGGTCACCCTCCTGGCTGCGCGCCCCGCGGTCGGACCCTCGATCGGGCGCGCCCCCGCGACCCGCGCGCCAGCCGCCGGACTGGCCGGGACGGAAGCCCGGACGCGCCGGCAGCCGATCGTCGCCGGCATACCCGGTCCGGTACGTCGACGAGCCTCGCCAGGCGGGCTCGCGGCCCCAGGCGCCGGCGCCGGAGCCCGTCAGGCCGCTGAAGCGGTCGCCGCCCAGCGCCTCCCGCGCCGACGGCTTCGGGCGTGACTGCGAGCGATGCACGCCTTCCTCGTCGCGCCAGCGGAGCTCTGGCGCCACCGGCTCGCCGAGCAGCAGCGCGTCCACCGTCTCGGCCACGTCGGCGTGGACGAGGACGCGCTCCCGATCCTGGATCTCGACGATGACGTCGAACGTCGGCGGCGCCTTGCGCTCGAGGACGCTCTTCTGCGAGCGGCGTCGACGCGCTTCTTCGTCGCCCAGGGTGACGCTCTGGATGCCGCCGATCAGGTCGGACAGGGTCGGGTTGAGCATCAGGTTGTCGAGATTGTTGCCGTGGGCCGTGCCGATCAGCTGGACGCCGCGTTCGGCGATCGTCCGGGCCGCATGCGCCTCGAGCTCGGTGCCGATCTCGTCGATCACGATGACCTGCGGCATGTGGTTCTCGACCGCCTCGATCATCACCTCGTGCTGGAGCGACGGCGTCCGGACCTGCATCCGACGGGCCTTGCCGATCGCCGGATGCGGGATGTCGCCGTCGCCTGCGATCTCGTTCGAGGTATCGACCACGACCACCCGCTTGCGCTGCTCGTCGGCCAGCACCCGGGCAGCCTCGCGGAGCATCGTGGTCTTGCCGATCCCGGGACGCCCCATGATCAGGATCGACTTGCCGGTCTCGACGTAGTCGGAGATGATCTCGATCGTCCCGTACACCGCTCGCCCGATGCGGCAGGTCAGCCCGACGATCTTCCCGTTGCGGTTACGGATCGCGCTGATTCGGTGGAGCGTGCGCTCGATGCCGGCCCGGTTGTCGTCGCCGAAGCTGCCGATGTGGTCGACCACGTAGGCGATGTCGTGCTCTACGACCTCGCGGTTGAGCAGCGTCACCTCGGCGGCCGGATAGCGCGCCTCGGGCCGGCGGCCGAGGTCGAGCACGACCTCGATCAGCGTCTCGCGATCGGGCAGTGCGTGGATCGCCTCCACGATCTCGGGCGGCAGGGCCGCCAGCAGGACGTCGAGGTCGTCCATCGTCTCGCGCCGGCGCTCGGCGGCGGGCCGCGATGCCCCGGGCGACCCCATCGAGCCGTCATCAGCGTTGCTCGGGTCGTCGTGTGTGGTCATCGGGTCGTCGTGCGTGGTCATCGGACGCCCGCCGGAACCAGCCGTGGCTCGGCGACGCGGACCAGCGTCTCCTTCATCAGCAGCGTGACCGTGGCGACCGGCTCGAACCCCTCGTCCGCGAGCCGCCGGTCGAGCGGCAGCTCGTAGGTCCGGACGGCGGCAAGCACCCCCTGGCGCAGGCTGTTCGACGGGTCTGCGCGAGCGGCGATCACGCCGAGGGCATACCGGATCAGAGGCACCGCGTCGGCCTCGGGCCTGGCCATGACCTTCAGATAGTGCGGCTGATCCTCCTTGGCCACTCCGACCTGCACGAGCGCGTCGATCTGGGTGCCGTCGCGACCGCCGCGGGGGGCCTCCATCACGAACGCATCAACGTCCGCGAAGCGGAGGATCGGTGCCAGCGACGAACGGGGCACGCGCCAGTCACGACCCTGGCGCTCCCAGTCGGCGATCCGGACCGACTCGATACGCTGCACGGGCGCCGGCGTGACCGAGGTGTACAGGCGCGACAGGGCGACCGCATCCATCGGCGACGCCGGCCGGATGCAGGCGTCGCGTGCCGCCGCCTCGGCCATCGGGGCGGGCAGCTCCCGGCCGCGCTCGCGGAACAGCACGTGCTCGTTCCCGAAGCGGATGAAGCCGGCCTGCATGAACAGCTCGACGTTGTCGTCGACGTCGACGCACGCCACATGAAACCGGACCGCGCCGCGCTTGGCGCCATCCCGGAGCAGGTGCTGGATCAGACGGAAGCGCACGTCGCCCGCATCCATGTCGCCCACGGCGTCGAGCTCGACCACGGTCCACTCGTCCCGCGGGCTGTCGCGCTCCACGCGCAGCAGACCGGCGATCTGGCCGTCGCGGTCGAACACGTACAGCACGTCGTGGGGGCTGAACGCACCCAGCGGCAGCCGGAACAGGCTGAACACGCCGATTCGCGGATTTGTCACCGGCAGCCCGAGCGATCGCGTACGGTCGCCGTCCGCCTGGGCCAGCCGGGACAGCTCGCCCAGGGCGGCCAGATCGGTCAGCCTCGCCGCCCGAACCTTGCCTGCGCTCTTCGCCATCGGCCTACCGTTCCTGGTGCGAGCGCCGCGTCGGATGCGGCCGCCGCCCCACGCCCTCACCCGGGTCGGCGTGCTCGGACGCCATCGTCGTCAGCAGCCGGTGGAACCGGGTCTCGCCCGCGAGCTCGGGATGGAACGAGGTGGCAATCACGTTCCGCTCCCGGACCGCGACGATCCGGCGGTCATCGAGCCGAGCCATCACGTCGACGCCGGGGCCCACGCGTCCGATCACCGGGGCGCGGATGAACACCGCGTGGACAGGCTGCGACCCGAGCACAGGGACCTCGAGCTCGGTCTCGAACGAGTCGAGCTGCCGCCCGAACGCGTTGCGCTCCACCGTCACGTCGAGCACCGGCAGCACCGGCGGCTCGTCGCCGTCGATCTCCCGGGCCAGGACGATCATGCCCGCGCACGTCCCGAGCACCGGCGCCCCCCGCTCGATCAGCCCGAGGATCGGATCGCGGAGACCCCAGCGGTCGATCAGGCGGCGCATCGTGGTGCTCTCGCCGCCCGGGATGATGAGACCATCGACGTCGTCAAGCTGACCTGGAAGCCGGATCTCGACCGCCGCGGCGCCGATCCCGCGCAGGACGGACACGTGCTCGGCGAAGGCGCCCTGCAGGGCGAGCACCCCAATTCTCACGCCAGCCGGCCTCCGGGTGACCCCGCGGCTCCCCGCCGTCGCCTACCAACCGCGGACCGCGAGCCGCTCCTGCTCGGGGATGGCTTCCATGGCGAGCCCGCGCATCGGCGCCCCCAGGCCCTTGCTGACCTCGGCGATGATCTTCGCGTCCTGGTAGTGGGTGGTCGCCTGGACGATGGCGTTGGCCATCCGGGCCGGGTCCTCGCTCTTGAAGATCCCCGAGCCCACGAACACGCCCTCGGCGCCCAGCTGCATCACGAGCGCGGCATCGGCCGGGGTGCTGATCCCGCCGGCCACGAAGTTGACCACCGGGAGCCTGCCGTGCTCGGCCACGTCCTGGACCAGCTCGTACGGCGCGCCCAGCTCCTTGGCCGCCACGAACAGCTCGTCCTTGCGCATCCCCTGGAGCCTGCGCATCTCGGCCAGGACGTCGCGCAGCTGGTGGACGGCTTCGACCACGTTGCCGGTGCCGGCCTCGCCCTTGGTCCGCATCATCGCCGCGCCTTCGTTGATCCGCCGCAGCGCCTCGCCCAGGTTCCGGCAGCCGCACACGAACGGGACCTTGAACGCGTGCTTGTCGATGTGGTTGTGCTCGTCGGCGGGGGTGAGGACCTCGGACTCGTCGACGTAGTCCACGCCCAGCGCCTCGAGCACCTGCGCTTCGACGAAGTGGCCGATCCGGGCCTTGGCCATCACCGGGATGGACACGGCGGCCATGATCCCTTCGATCATGGATGGATCGGACATGCGCGCGACACCGCCGGCCGCACGGATGTCGGCCGGGACGCGCTCGAGCGCCATCACGGCGACGGCGCCGGCTTCCTCGGCGATCGTTGCCTGCTCGGGAGTGACGACGTCCATGATGACGCCGCCCTTGAGCATCTGCGCAAGGCCCTTCTTGGTGGCCCAGGTGGAGGTTTCGGTCATGGCTGGTAGGGCTCTCCGAGAGGACGCGTGAGTGGTCGGCCGGCAGGCTGGCCCCGGGGTCGTCGCCCGTTCGAGCGGGTTCGGCCCGACGTCACCCGACAATTATCGCACGGCACCCGGCAAATCCCCAGCGCGCGGGACCTCGACAGGCATGCCCGACCCCACCCGGGAGTCCTATCGGACGAGCGTTCGAACGACCCCCGACATCAGTGTCGTCGCGCGCCGCGCCGACGTCGGCGACAGCCGCGACAGGGCCTCGACGAGGCCGAGCACGTCCTCGTCCGGAAGCCCGTCGAGCAGCTTGACCAGGCGCATGATCGTGTCGTCGGGTACCTCGCCCAGGAGCCGCAGAGCACGCTCCAGCTCGGTCGGCTCGAGACGCGAGACGAGGCCGACGGCGCGATCGAACAGGCGCACGAACACCAGGAAGGTCGACAGCCAGTCGCGCAGCCTGAGCAGATCGGCGTCCCCGGGGTGCCGCTGGAGCGCGACGGCCGTGTCACCCAGCGTCTGCTCGAGCACGACGATGATCGGATCTCCCTCGCGGACCTTGCGCTCGGCGACGACCCTTCCGAACCAGCGCCAGTGGTCGCCGATCGCCATGTAGGCCGCACCGGCCGGACCCCGGCGGCCGACGCGCCGCGGTTCGGCGACCCGCTCGACCAAGCCCCATGCCTCGGCCTCCGCGAGGGCCAGACTGGCCGCCCGATGGCTCAGGTTGAGCGCCTCACGAACCTCGCGCTCGGTCAGCGGCTCCTGGCGTGCCATGAGGTACGCGTGGACGCGCGCAATAGCGGGCGCGACGCCCCAGGCCGCACCCATCTCGCCCCACGCATCGGCGAGCCGCAGGCGGATCTCCTCGGCGATGGGTGATGCGGGACCCGAGGGCAGCCCCTCGGAACGAGCCGGTTCGGTCACGGGCGGATCGTACTCCAGCGAATAAACGTGCGCCTTGACGCTCGCATGAATCTCCGCGATTATCATGCTACTACGGCCGCGCATGTTATGGAGCACACCATGACCAGCCGTGCCCGTTCGTTGCCCGACCTGGCCAGATACCCGGGGGGCGGGCCGTGGGACAGGTCCGCGATCGACCCAGTTGCGCCAACACCCATGCCGCGGGTAGCTGGCGAAGTCCGTGGTCGGATTCTGCCCCTGGTACCCGCGGCACGGGCAGGTGGACACATCCCGGGCCGGGACCTGGAATCGGCACCCGCGTGGTGGGTGGCTGGCCAGGTGTCAGCAGCAGCGAAGGTCGGCGGCGTCGACACGCGGCGGAGTGCGGAACACGAACGGGGGAGACATGAGCGGGTAGCGAGACGGCGATCACCCGTCGATCGGCGTCGCGCGGTACGCTTGGCGAGCATCTCCCGGAGGAACGATGCCCGATACATCTACGACCGGTGACGGCCGGCCGGCCAGAGCCCGCGAACAGCTCCTGGTCCAGCATGACGAGGCGAGGCGGCGGCGCAACGCCGCGGCGCTCGGCAGCCCCGAGTGGGAGCAGGCGTCCAGCGAGGTCGGCCGGATCGAGGTCGAGATCGCCCGGATCGAGCGGGCGATGGACCCGCCGAGGGTCTGACAAGGAGCCAGCCGCCGAGACCTCGGTCGCCTTCCCGACCCTTCGGGCCGCCCCTCTCGGCGGTCCTGTTATCGTTCGGCCGATGGACGGCGTCGTGCTCGTGCTGAACCAGAACTACGAGCCGCTGAACGTGTGCAACATCCCGCGGGCGTTCCGGTTGGTATTCGGCTCCAAGGCCGAGGTGATCGAGTACAACCACGCCGAGATCCGGACGGTCCGGACGGTGTACAAGGCGCCATCGGTCATCCGTCTCCAGCACCACATCAAGCGCCCGCGCCCTCGCGTGAAGCTGACCCGGCGGGAGATCTTCAGCCGGGACCGGAACACCTGCCAGTACTGCGGTCGCCAGTCGAACGACCTCACCCTGGATCACGTGCTGCCGCGCCATCGGGGTGGGGGTCACACGTGGGAGAACCTGGTCGCCGCGTGCAAGCCGTGCAACCACCGCAAGGGCGGGCACACCCCCGAGGAGGCGCGCCTGCGACTGGTGCGAGCGCCGTTCGAGCCCCGCAGCGACCTGTACTCACTGTTCACGCCGTACCTCGTCGACGACCGCAACGAGGCCTGGAGGACGTACCTGTTCCTCGGGCGCAACTGAGCGGAGCCATGGCCAACCTGGCCGGAGCGGCGTCGCGCCACGGCTCGGACGCGAGCGATCGGCTCGAGCGAGCCATCCCCCCGGGGGTGCGCTCGCTCCTCGAGGAGCTTCATCGCTCTGGGCACGCCGCCTACCTGGTCGGTGGCTCGCTCCGGGACGTGTTGCTGGACCGCCAGCCCGTCGACTGGGACCTGGCCACCGATGCCCGACCCGATCGGCTGGTCGCCCTGCTCCATGGTGCCGTGTACGAGAACCGATTCGGCACCGTCGCCGTTCGACGCGACGAGGGCGTGTTCGAGATCACCACCTTCCGGACCGAGCACGAGTACGCGGACTTCCGCCGACCACATCGGGTGGAGTTCGGCGACGACGTCGTGGCGGACCTCGCCCGGCGCGACTTCACCATCAACGCGATGGCCTGGGGGCACGCAGCCGGGCCGAATGCTGACGCGTACGAGCTGGTCGATCCGTTCGCGGGCCTCGACGATCTCGGGAGCCGGCGCCTGCGCGCCGTCGGCGATCCCGACGCACGGTTCCGAGAGGACGCCCTGCGCATGATCCGCGCCGTCCGACTTGCCGCCGTGCTCGAGCTCGAGATCGAGCCCGCCACGCTGGGCGCGATCTCGTCCAACGGGCCGCTCATCGTTCACCTGTCCGGCGAGCGGATCGGTGGCGAGCTGGCCAGGCTGCTGGCCGCGCCACGACCGTCGATCGGGCTGCGGATCGCTCAGCAGACCGGCCTGCTGGAGGTCCTCTCGTCCGAGCTCGCGGCGCAGCGCGGGATCGCGCAGAACAAGGTGCCCGGCGAGGATCTCTGGGACCACACCCTGCGCACCGTCGACGCCGTGCCAGCAGACCGGCCGGTCGTCCGGCTCGCGGCGCTCCTCCATGACATTGGCAAGCCGGCAACGCTGGCCGACGACCGCTTCCATCACCACGATGCGGTTGGCGCCCGTCAGGCCGATGCGCTGCTCCGCCGCCTGCGCTACCCGCGGGCCGCCGCCGACGAGGTGACACACCTCATCCGGCATCACATGTTCCCGGTCGATCCCGACGCCACCGACGCCGCCGTCAGGCGGTTCATCAAGCGCGTCGGTCGAGAGCACGTCGACGCGCTGTTCGAGCTCCGACGTGCCGACGACATCGGCAGCGGGATGCCACCGGACGACCCCGATCAGCGTGCATTCCAGACTCGCGTGGATGCGGAGATCGAGGCCGAGGCCGCCCTCGACCGGTATGCCCTGCGGATCGATGGCAACGACCTGATCCGCGAGCTCGGGCTGGAGCCGGGGCCCACGCTCGGGCGGATCCTCAACGCCCTGACGGACCAGGTCATCGCGAACCCGGCGCTCAACGATCGGGGTTCGCTGCTGCTGCTCGCCCAGGGCATGCTCGCGGACGCGGACGCGGACGCGGACGCCGGGCCGGCGGTGCCATGATCGAGCTGCTGCTGCAGGCGGAGCGGGCGCTGTCCGTCGGTCTTGTCGACCAGGCCGAGCGGATGTATCGCCAGGCCTCTGACGCGGACCCCCGGAACGCGATCGCCGTGGTCGGTCTGGCCCGGGTGGCGCTCGAACGCGCCGACGACGCGGAGGCCTATCGGCAGGCGCGGCGCGCGCTGTCGATCGATCCGGAGAACGTGGCCGCGATTCGGCTCGTGGCCCGGCTGGATGAGGTGTTCGCGCACCGTGGCCAGCCCCTGCCGGGCCCCGTGCCACCGGCCGGCCAGGTCCCACCTGTCCCACCGGATGCCGGACCCGCTGTCCCGGCCGAACCCCGTCCTTCCGGAGCGCCATCGGCCGCGGTGTCGGCGAGGGCGGAGCCGGCGGGAGCAGCCCCGTCCCCCGCGCGCTCGGGCCCGGACCTCGAACGCGGTCTGGAACCGCCGACAGGCAAGGCGCCGGCGGCCGGCGAGGCAACGTCCGTTGGACGGCGGCCCGCCGAAACGGGAGCATCCGGGACTCCTGCCGCAGGCCCTGCCGCGGAACGTCGCCAGCCTGAGGCCGCCACCACGCCGGGCACCGGGTTCGCGAGCTCAGGACACGACATCCGTGCCGCGTCCCCGCCGGCACCGTCCGTGCCAGGCCGGGTGGCGGGACCAATGCCCCCCATCGCCACATCCGCTCCACAGGCTCGGCCCGTCCCGCCACGCCGACGCAGCTTCATCGATCGCCTGCTTGGGAGGAATTGCACATGAAGGTCCTCGTCACCGGCGGCGCCGGCTACGTCGGCGGCGTGTCCGTCGAGGCGATCCTCGCGGCCGGCCACGAGGTTGTCGTCCTCGACGACCTGTCCACCGGCCATCGCGGGATCCCTCACCCGGACGCCTCTCTCGTGGTGGGCTCGTACGGTGACGAATCCTTCGTCCGTGCTCTCCTCGAGCGGACTGCCGTCGACGCGATCCTTCACTGCGGAGCGAGGTCGCTGGTCGGGGAGAGCATCCAGGAGCCGGCGAGGTACTACCGGGAGAACGTGGCCGGAGGCATCGCGCTGCTCGAGGCTGCCCGGGCGGCCGGTGTCCGGCGCTTCGTGTTCTCGTCCACGGCCGCCGTGTACGGAACCCCCGACACGACCCCCATCCCAGAGGATGCGCCGCTGCGCCCGATCAACCCGTACGGCGAGACGAAGCGTACCTTCGAGGGTGCCTTGCGCTGGTACCAGGCCGCGTACGGCTTCCGGTGCGCGATCCTCCGCTACTTCAACGTGGCCGGCGCGACGGAGCGGCTGGGCGAGGTCCACCGTCCCGAGACGCACCTGATCCCGAACATGCTGATCGCCGCCGAAGGGGGACCGCCCCTCACCCTGTTCGGGAGCGACTATCCGACGCCCGATGGCACCCCGATCCGCGACTACATTCACGTCGCCGACCTGGCGGATGCCCACGTCGCCTCCCTGGAGGCAACGGCGCCGGATGATCCGCGCACCACAGCCGCAGGCGGGAGCGGGGCATCGATGCCCCTCGTCTGCAACCTCGGCACGGCCTCCGGGTTCTCCGTCCGCGAGGTGCTCGCCACGGGTGAGCGGGTAGTCGGCCGGCCCATCCCGCATTCGGTCGGTCCCCGGCGTGTCGGTGACCCGCCGGTGCTGGTGGCGGCGAACGAGCGGGCGCGCGAGATCCTCGGCTGGGCGCCTCGCCGGTCGAACCTCGACCAGATGATCGGGTCCGCGTGGGCCTGGCGCCGTGCCAACCCCGGCGGCTACCCGGACTGAAGCTCACCGGCGTCACGCCTGCCGGAAGTCGGCGGAGGGATCCGCCCGTCCGGCGGTCAGGGCACCAGCAGGTGGACGGGGTTGCCCACGACGGAGACCTGCCACGTCGTCGTGTCGTTGCCACCCTGCGGGGTCGTATAGACGATCTGCCACCAGCCGCCCTGCCAGAGACCGCCGGCCTGTCCGTACGTGTTGCCCAGGGGGGTGCTGATGTGGATCCACGTGTTGTTGAAGCTGCTGGAGCCGTTCTTGGAGGTCTGGATCTGGCTGACGCCGGTCCCGGAGCAATCGTCACTGCGCCCGGCGACGCAGTTCCCGTCCGTCGTGTAGTCGAAGGTCACCGCATGCGGTGTTCCGCCGTCGGGGCTGAAGATCTGAAGGACGCCGTTGGCCCCGCTGCCCAGGTCTCCCGGGTCGAACAGGTCGATCAACGCGGTCTTCCCGATGCCCGTCACCTGGTCGATCTTGGCCAGGTAGAACTGCTGCCCCGCGCCGGACGCCTGGAGGTTGTTGTACACGGTCATCCGGCCGTTGCCGTAGACGTTCGCACCGCTGCCGACGATCTCGATGGCCCACATGTTCTCGGCATTGGTGCCGTCGTTGATCGACGCGTCGGCGCTGCTGGCGGGCGGCCTCGTCTTCGACGTCTGGACCTGGAGGACGTACGTACCGCCGCCCAGGGCGCCGGTCGGGAGCGTCCACCAGGTGTTGTGGTAGACGTCGCAGCTGTCCGTTGCGCCTGACGGGCCCGACCCATCGGCGACGTTGGGCGCCGTGTTGGCGGGGTCATAGCCTTTCTGGTTCTCGAACTTCGTGCCGGACGTGTACACCTGCGTCCAGGCGGCGGGCAGCCCCACCTTCCCGTTCGTGTTCCACAGGGTGTAGTACGTGGAAACGGGCGTGCCGCTGCTACCGATCCAGTGATCGCCGGCGCCCATCGACCCGGCGACGCCGTTCGAGCCCATGGCGCAGAAGCCCGGGTCGAACACCTTGACCGTCCCGCCCGACGGCAGCTGCGTGACGTACATGTAACCGCTCGCGTCGTACTTGGCGTTGTTGGCCGGTGAGTAGCCGCCGTTGTTGGCAGGTGCGTAGGCGTCCCCGTTCTGCTCGTTGCCACCTTTGGTGATGATGGCGCCCCAGCCTCCCTGGCTGGCCAGGAACGTCCCGCCGTCACTCACGCCGTGCGTGGTCGTCATGGATGAGGTCGTGGAGACGGTGTGCGAGTGGACGGTCACGAGCAGCGTGTTGAGCGACAGGGTCCCGCACCCGGAGCCCTTCAGATAGGTCAGGCGCACCTGGAGCCTGTTGTTGGCGAAGTCCCCCGCCGCCCACGTGTGGTTGGTGCCCCAGGCCGCGAGGGCGGACGCCGAGCCCAGCGTGTAGTTGACGTTGTTCCCGGTCGTGAGCGTGCCCGTCTCCAGCGGCACGTTCGCCCAGCTGCTACCACCGTTCCATGAGAGCTCGGCCTGCACCCGGCAGGCGGAGGACGCCGTGCTGACCTTCGCGTTGAACGAGACGACGAGGCCGTCCAGCGTGGAGCCGCTGATGCTCGGGATGTTGAACGCGGTCCACGCCTGCCGCTGGCCGTTGGAGGAAGACGTCGTGAAGCGGCTCGCGCTCGTGCCGGTCAACCACCCGCGTTCCGGGCTCGACCACGCGCCAGAGCTCGAGGTGTACCCGGGCCTGGAGACGTCCGTGTGCGGGTTGGTCACCGTGGTGACGGTGTTCACGCTGAAGTCGCCAACGCCGTAGTAGGCGAGCGGGCTGCCCATCGGGACGGGCAGGACGTACACACCCTTGGCCGCCCGGGTCACCGGAAACGAGGTGATCCCGACGACGCGCGCGAAGAACGCGGGCACGTTGGCGCTGATCGTCACGTCAAGCTGGCGCGGATCGCCTGCGTCCTGGACCGGCGTGACGGTCACGTCCCCGCCATCGGGGTAGCCGTTCTCGGTCGCCGACGTCCTGGCCACCGAGTACGCGGTTGTGGTGTCACCCGGAAGGTAGACGGCGCCGGCCAGGGCGGCGGCGTCGGCTGCTCGCTGGACTCGCAGGGTGGCGACCCAGTAGAAGGAGATGTCCACCACGATGGCGCACAGCGCCACGAACAGCGTGATCGAGAGCGCGAACATGACCGCAACCTGGCCACGGGACCGTCCGCGCGCACGGGACCCAGGGCGGTCGGTGGGATGCAGCTGTGTGATCGAGGGCATCGGTCGTCCCTACTGGTTGGTCGGGTTCAGGTTCATCACGGTCTTGTCCGACATGGTCAGCGACGACCAGCTCGAGCCTCCGAAGAAGCCGATGATCCCGCCGAGCGAGGTCTGGAACGGGTAGTGGTAGGTGAGCGAGACGCCGAGCGCATCGGCGCCCACCCCGTTGTTGCGCGAGCACGGCGCCCAGCCGGTCAACGTCTCCTTGAAGTCGAGGGCTCGTCCGTCCACGGTGGGCCCGCCGCCCACGTCGAGGGACCACACGTTGGCTGAGCCGGTCGAGGTTCCGTCGGTCTTGGCCCGGTACACCGTGATCGTGCTGATCCGCGTGATGTCGATGGGCGAGCCCGGTGACTCCAGGACGCGCTCGACAGCGGCCACGATCGGTGCGTCGAAGTTCGGCGTCGTGCACGGGTAGCCGGCAGAGCCGTTGCCGAGGGACGCACCCGTGCGGGCGCCCTCACGGGTGGCGTAGGTCAGGGTCTGGTCGTGGGTAAACGCGATCCCGAACTCGAGCATCCCGAGCAACAGGAGCAGGAACACCGGGACGACGATTGAGAATTCGACGACGCTCTGACCCCGCTGCCCGAATGTCCGCGGCCGCGCCGCGCGCGACCGGATCGAGAGCGGCCACCCTGCCAGGCGCCCGCTCACAGCACGGGTTCCATGCGCATGGCGTTGGACTGGACCAGGGTGGTGCCGGACCCGCCGAGGGAGACAAGGTTCGCGAGCGGGGTGACCCAGGTGTGCCGGTACTCGATCTTCACGCCGATCGTGTCCACCGTGTCATGGCCGGGCAGGCAGCCGCCAAGCACGTCACCGGCCAGGACGTTGCACCGGCTGTCTGTCGGGTAGGTCAGCTCCCCCGGATCGGCGGAATAGGGGACGGTCAGCGCCTGACCACCGGGCAGGACGCAGGACGTGGAGCCGGTCCGCGTGTAGATGTTCTCCTGCCCGCCATACACCGCCCCGTTCTGGTCCGACCGGTAGATCACGACCTGGACGATCCGCGAGGGGTCAGCGGGTGCCGTTACGTCGTTCTCGATCTGCTGAAGGATGATGCAGTCGGCGGCCGAGGCGTTCCCGGCCTCGGCTGCGACGAGCGCCGCATCCCGCGTGGCATGCCCAATGGACAGCAGCGCGTTGAACATGAACGAGAACTCGAGCAAGCCCATCATCATCGTGATCAGGATCGGGAACACGAGGGCGAACTCGACCAGCGCCTGACCACCCTGTCCGGGTCCTCGGTGCCCTGGTCGCGTCCCGTGAGAGCGCTGCGTGGCGCGGACGGTACGGCTCATCCCCGGCGCGCTCCCTGTGGCACGGTAGGTACGCACAGGCAAGGCTGCTGGGAGCGGAGTCCAGGTGATCAACGTGGGGCTTGGCTCATGCACGACCGTCTTGGCCTCTGGGTGACACGTCAGCGGCGCGCAGACGTGACCCGCAACATACGACTGCGTGCCTTGAATAAGACCTTGCGGCGGTGCCGCCCGACACCGTACGTTCGTCCTGCCGGGGTCATCCGAACGGGCCTCGACCGTGCAGTCGCCCTCTGCCGGTGGCCCCGCGAGGTCGCCGATCAGGCGGTCGGCGGCGCAGGCTGGCCGAGGTTGCGGATCGCGGGTTGACGCGACACCGCCACCTGCCGGGCGCGGTCCACGGCCGAGTCCCGCATCGAGACCCGAAGGCCCGTGCCCGTGCCCGTGCCCGTGCCCGCTCGGGTTAGCATTCGGTCGATGACGGCAGGGAGCACAGCGCGAGACGTCGCAGCAGCCTGGCAGCCGCAACGACCCGGCAAGCGGTTCGTTCACGACATTCCGAACGCCATCGTGGAGCCCGAATGGGGTGGGGCGCGGACGGTCGCGGCGCTGACTCCGGACGAGGCCGCGCTGTTCCGCGACGGGGCCGAGCTGACGGTCGCCCGGGAGCTCGTGCAGGCGCTGGTGACTGGCTTCACCGCCCTGGAGGCGATCGTCGAGGGCCACGTCACGACAGCAGCCCTCAAGAGCGACCGTGGCGCGGTCCCGAGCCCGCCCGAGGTGGAGCGCCCGGCGCTGCTCGTGCCTCGGTGGATCCGCCGGCGATCGCCCGCTCGTCGAGATGCCGCGGCCCGAGATCGGGAGATCCGGCTGGCGCGGCAGGAGCAGGCGACCCTGGACTCACTCGCGAGCGGCGAGCGCCATGCGTTCGTGGCGACGGACCTGCTGCTGCTCGACGGCCAGCCACTCGACGACGTGCCGTTGCTGGAACGGAAGCGGCTGCTCGAGGCCGTCCTGGCGGTGTCGGACCTGGTCCGCGTGTCGGCCTTCGTCCGCCCTTCATCGACCGATGTCCTGGCGTCCTGGGGCGCGCTCGGATTCACGGAGCTCTCCTACCGCGGCAGCAACAGCCGCTACCTCGCCGGTCGCGAGAACCCGGATTGGGCGATCGGGGCGGCGCCGCGAAGCGCGCGCGAGCCGGCAGCAGCGACCAGGCGCCAGCCGTAACCCGTTCCTCGGCCGGGCCACGCCGGTGGTAGGGTGGATGCGTGCCCGCGACGACGCTGACGCCCGCCATCCGGGAGGAGATCGCCCGCCTGGGACGAGCCGACATCATGGTCGGCATCCCCAGCTTCAAGAACGCGGCCACGATCGGCTACGTGGTACGCGCCGCGCACGCGGGTCTGGTCCAGTACTTTCCGGATCTCAAGCCTGTGCTCGTCAACTCGGACGCCGGCAGCCCGGACGGGACGCAGCGCGTGGTGGTCGATACCGAGCCCCCGGACTATGTCGAGTCGATCCTGCTGGTCAGGCCGACCAATCGGCTGGTACGGGTGACGCTCACCTACCCCGAGATCGACGGCGTCGGTGGCAAGGGTGCGGCGCTGCGCACGATCTTCGAGATCGCGGCCGCGCTCGAGGTCCAGGCCCTGGTCGTCGTCGACAGCGACCTGCGGAGCATCCTCCCCGAGTGGATCGAGCTGCTGGCGGGGCCGATCCTCAAGGGCGGCTATGACTTCGTCGCCCCGCTCTACGCCCGCTACAAGTACGACGGCACGATCACCAACACGGTCACCTACCCGCTCACCCGGGCGCTCTATGGTCACCGGATCCGGCAGCCGATCGGGGGCGACTTCGGCGTCAGCGGCGACCTGGTCCGTCACTACCTCGAGCTCGACGACTGGACCCAGGAGATCAGCAAGTTCGGGATCGACATCTGGATGACGACCTCGGCCCTGACCGGCGGGTACGCCGTGTGCCAGACCCGGCTGGGCGCCAAGGTCCACGACCCCAAGGATCCCGGCGCCGACCTCGGCCCGATGTTCCGCCAGGTGGTGAGCACGATCCTGCGCATGGCCGCTACCCATCCCGAGGCGTGGCTGGAGATCCACGGCAGCCACGACATCCCGGCCTACGGGTTCGAGCGGATCATCGATCCGCCGCCGCTGGAGGTGAACGCGCTTCGGCTGCTGTCCGAGTTCCATGCCGGCTCGCTGACCGTCGCCGACACCTGGCGCCGGATGCTGGACCCGGTCAACGCGGACGCGGTGCTGGTCCTGGCCGCCGAGGCGGGCCAGCTCGTGGATGCAGCTTCGCGGCGGTTCGGGCTGGGCGCGGAGACCTCGGCGCCCGTATCCACGCTCGACATGGCGGAAGCGCTGTCCGCGTTCCATTTCCCCGACGACCTGTGGGCGCGCGTGATCTATGACCTGGTTGTCGCGACCCGGAAGGCCAGCGTGGACGACGCGCAGCTGGTGGCCGCGCTGGTCCCGATCTACTTCGGCCGAGTCGGCAGCTTCGTGATCGAGAACCGCCACCTGACCACCGCTGACGCCGAGGACAGGGTGGAACGTCAGGCCCGCCAGTTCGAGCTCCTCAAGCCCTACCTCGTCGAGCGCTGGCAGGCCCTGGACGAGCCGTCGGCGGACAGGGACGGAGCCGCGAGCTCATGAGCGCCGAGCCCCTCCCCGCACGGATCCTGATCCCGGTCGCCAACCCGCTCACCGCCGAGGAGCTGGTCCGCATCGGTGCGTCGCTGATGGATCAGCGGACCGGCGAGCTGACCGCGCTGGGCATCGTCGAGGTCCCCGAGGGGATGCCCCTGAGCGACGGTGCGACGCGAGCGCGCCAGGCCCGGCGCCTGCTCCAGAAGGTGCTCGACTACGTGCCCGAGGGCACCATCATCCATCCGCTGGTCCGGATCGGCCGCCACGCCGCCGCGGGCATCGTCGAGGCCGCCGCCGAGCAGGAAGCGGACCTGATGATCTTCGGCTGGGGCGGCAAGTCCACGCCCGGCAAGGACGCGCGCGGGCCGGTGATCTCGCCCACCATCGACGAGGTCGTCCGCGAATTGCCCTGCGACATCGCCGTCGTCAAGCAGCGCGGGGCCAACGAGGTCCGCCGGATCCTCGTTCCGGTCCGCGGCGGGCCGCACGCCGAGCTGGCCCTGCGGTTCGCCGATGCGCTGGCCCACCGCTACGGAGCCACGGTCGCCGTCATGCACCTCGTCCCCGCCGGCGTGACCGAGGCGGTCCGCGCGCAGGCCGAGCACGCGCTGGCCGCGTTCGTCCGCCAGCACGTCACCAGCCGATCCGAGCAGGTGCTGCGGGAGACCGCCAACGTGCGGACCGCGATCCTGCGCGAGGCCGAGCATGCCGACCTCGTGGTGATGGGCGCCTCGGCCCCGCCGGGCGATCCGGGCAGCTCGCTGTTCGGGTCGCTGCCCGAGGCCATCGCCCAGCGCGCCCGGCCGACCGTCATCGTGGTCAAGACTCGCGAGCCGATCGGCCGCCAGACCTTCGAGCATCTCGCCGAGAAGGCGGAGTCGCTGGCCGCGGCCGATCGGGCTGCCGAGGAGGCCCGTGCGATCCCCGCCCGCGTCGAGCGCTGGTTCGCGGAGGCAAACTTCCACCACTCCGAGTTCGCCGACCTCGCCCGTCTCTCGGCGCTCAAGGAGAAGCAGGGCGTCACCGTCAGCCTGGTGCTGCCGACGCTCAACGAGTCCGAGACGATCGGGCCGATCGTGCGGCGCGCGATCCGGGTGATGCAGCAGCGGTATCCGCTGGTGGACGAGATCCTGGTCATCGACTCCGCATCCACCGATGACACTCGCGAGATCGCGGTGCGTGAGGGCGCTCGAGTCGTCCAGCACCCGGACGTACTGGCCAGGTACGGCTCGTTCCGGGGCAAGGGCGAGGCGCTCTGGAAGTCGCTCTACGAGACGTCGGGCGATATCGTCGTGTGGGCCGACACCGACGTCCGCAACTGGCACCAGCGGATGGTCTACGGAACGCTGGGCCCGCTGCTCGTGGAGCCCCGCCTCCAGTACGTCAAGGGCTACTACCAGCGCCCGATCGTCGAGGCGCGGCGTGCTCAAGGAGGGCGGCGGCGGCCGGGTCACCGAGCTCGTCGCTCGTCCTCTGATCAACCTGTTCTTTCCCGAGCTGTCGGGGCTGATCCAGCCACTCTCCGGCGAATATGCCGGACGGCGGTCGCTGCTCGAGCAGCTGCCGTTCTTCACCGGCTACGCCGTCGAGATCGGGCACCTGATCGACGCCGTGGAGCGGGCCGGGCTGGGCGGCCTGGGCCAGGTCGATCTCGAGCGCCGCGTCCACCGCAACCAGGAGCTCGAAGGGTTGTCCCGGATGTCGTTCGTGATCCTCCAGGCAGTCATGAAGCGCCTCGAGGAGCGACGTCGTGTCCGGCTGTTCGCGGAGCTGGGGTCCACGATGAAGCTGCCTCGGTCGGGGCGTGGCCGGCTCTCGCTCGAGGTCCAGGAGCTGGCCGACCACGAGCGGCCGCCGATGATCCGGATCCCGGAGTACCTCGAGAAGCGTCGCGCCGAGACGGGCGCCGGCGACGATCACGCCGACTGACGATGGATCGCGCGTGACGATGGACCGCGCGCGGGTTGGTGCGGGACATCGGCTGCACGTGCTCATCGCCCCCGACTCGTTCAAGGGCTCGCTCACCAGCGTCGAGGTCGCTCGCGCGCTCGAGCTGGGCTGGATGCGAGCCCGACCCGCCGACGAGATCCGGCTGGCGCCGCTGGCGGACGGCGGCGAGGGGACGCTGGTCGCAATCGAGGCGGCCGGCGAGTGGCAGTGGCGAGAAGCGGATGCGCTCGACCCCCTGGGGCGCTCGATGCGCGCACGCTGGCTGGCGCGCGATGACGGCCGGGCCGCGATCGTCGAGATGGCGGTCGCGTCGGGCCTGTCGCGGCTGGCTCCCGCGGAACGCGACGCCGGTGGGGCCACCAGCCACGGAACGGGTGACCTGCTTCGCGCGGTGCTCGACGCCGGGATCCGCGACATCGCTCTCGGGATCGGGGGCAGCGCGACCACCGATGGAGCCGCAGGCCTGCTGCGTGCGCTCGGCGCGTATGTCGCCGACGACCTCGGCACGGTTGACCTGTCCGGGCTCGATCCGCGACTCGCCGAGACGCGGCTTCGGATCGCGTGTGACGTGACGAATCCGCTGCTGGGACCGGCCGGTGCGGCGGCCACCTACGGTCCGCAGAAGGGCGCCGACGCGGATGACGTCGCCTTGCTGGACGCCCGGCTGGCGCGGTTCGCCGATGCGATGGAGGCGGCAACCGGGCGGCGCGAGCGCGATACGCCGGGCGCCGGCGCGGCCGGTGGTGTCGGGTTCGGGCTGCTGTGCCTGACAGACCGGTTCGCGTCGCTCGAGCTGCGGCCCGGGATCGGCCTCGTGATGGAGGAGGCCGGCTTTGACCGGGCCCTGGAGGGCGCCGATCTCGTGCTCACCGGGGAGGGGCGGATCGACGTTCAGACCGCGTTCGGCAAGACGGCGCTCGGGGTCGCCCTCCGGGCGCAGGCCGCCGGCAAGCCGTGCATCGCGATCGGTGGTGGGGTGACAGCCGAGGGAGTCGAGGCCATGGCGACCGTCGACGCGGTGGCCGTGCCGGTCGTGGAGCATCCACAGACCGTCGAGGCGGCGATGACCGCGGGGACGGCCCCGCTCGAGCGCTGCGGCGAGCGCGTGGCTCGCCTCGTCACCCTGGGTGCCCAACGTGGCTAGTCCCGGCGGTGGGCGGGCGAGGTCGGGCCCCACTTCGCCGAAGATGCGCCGCACCGAAGATGGCCGCGCGCAGGAGCGCGACGTCGCGGAAGGCCCGCAAGACCATCGACCCGACGCTCAAGTGGGCGAGCTACCTGCGCCGGTACCGCCCTGGGCTCCAGCGCTACGTGCTGGACGGTCTCACCGGCGTCTACGGCGCGCAGCACTGGGAGCCTCGCCTCGACCCCACGAGCGAGCTCGTGCTCACGATTCTGACCCAGAACACCGCCGACGTGAACGCCGAGAAGGCGTACGGGGCCCTGCGGATCGCGTACCCGAGCGATCGGGCGCCCGAGATCCATCGGCCCGGCATCGGCTGGGGCGGGGAGGGACTGTCCACGGCGGCCCCGCCCGACTGGTCGATGGTCGAGAACGCTCCGCTTCCGGAGCTCGTCGACGTGATCCGGCCCGGCGGCCTGGGTCCCCAGAAGGCGCCCCGGATCCAGGCCATGCTGCGCTACATCCGGGAGCGGCGCGGCGACTACGCGCTCGCGTTCCTGGGCGAGCTGGCCCCGCTCGAGGCACGCGACTGGCTGACCGCGATCGACGGCATCGGCAGAAAGACCGCCTCGATCGTGCTCCTGTTCTGCTTCGGGATGCCGCTGATGCCGGTCGACCGCCATGTGGAGCGGGTCAGCCAGCGGATCGGCCTCATCCCACCCAAGGCGACGGCCGATCAGGCCCACGACCTGTTCCTCGGATTGCTCGAGCCTGACGAGATGTACGCCGCACACGTGCTGCTCATCCACCACGGACGAGCCATGTGCCACGCCCAGAACCCAAAGCACGAGCTGTGCCCCATCGCCGACCGCTGCCGGTTCGTGAACCCGAAGGCACCCTGATCCCCGCCCAACGCGAAGCCCGGAGACCGATCATGCCCAGTTCCGATGACGCGGCCGCCACCCTGAAACGCGTCCTGCGCGACCTGCTCGCCGCCGACTTCGACGCGGCGCCGGTTGCCGCCAGCGCCCTCGGGCTGACCGACTTCGACGAGCGCCTCGACGATCTGTCGGCCGATGCCTTCCGAGCCCGGGACGCGGACGCCGCAACCTTCCTCGCGCGCCTCGACGCCATCGACGTCGCGCCGCTGACCACCGAGGAGGCCATCGATCGCGACCTGGCCCGCTCGACGCTCGGGGGCCGGCTGATCATGGCGCCGTTCGAAGCCTGGAAGCGAGATCCGGTGGTGTACTCCGGGCCGATCACGGGTGGCCTGTTCACCCTGTTCCTCCAGCGTCTGCGTCCGGAGGCCGACCTCGTCGATGCCGCCATCGCGCGGCTGGAGCAGGTGGCAGACGCCGTCGATTCGGGGATCGCGAACCTCGACGCTTCGCTCGCCCATCCGCTGATCGTCGAGCGCGGCATGAGCGCCGCGAAGGGTGCGGTTCGTTACGTCCGGGACCTCGTCTGGCTCGACGTCGAGGACGATCGCGGTCGGGATCGGCTGCAGACGGCCGGGGCGGCCGCCGCCGCGCACCTCGAGCGCTGGGTCGCCCACCTCGACGACCTGCGCAGCAGAGCCCGCGGCACCTGGCAGCTGGGTGAGGAGCGCTACACGCGAATCCTTCGCGAGCGCGAGGTCCTGCGCGACGACGCCCACTCGCTCCGTGATCGCGGCTGGCAGGAGCTCGAACGCCTCGACACCCAGATGACCGCGCTCGCCCGCGACGCGACCGGCAACCCGGACTACGTGGATGTCCTGCGCGACGACGACGAGCATCACCCGCCCACCGAGCAGGCGATGCTCGACAGCTACGCCGAGTGGACCGCGCGGGCGCGGGCCTTCCTGGTCGAGACGGGGCTGGTCACGCTGCCGGCCGGCGAGACCTGCGCGGTCGTGCCCTCGCCCGTGTTCCAGCGACCCGTGTTGGGCGTGGCCTCGTACACGGCACCGCCGTCCTTCTCGGATCGCTGGAAGGGGCATTTCTTCGTCCCGTTCGCACCGGACGGGGCGTCGGAGACCGAGGTCCAGTCACGGCTGGCGAGCAACTCATACGGATCGATCCCGTCCACGACGGTCCACGAGACCTATCCGGGCCACCACTGGCACCTCGTCATGCGCAAGGCCCATGCGTCCGAGGTCCGGCGCGTGTACTCGACGCCGTACTTCAGCGAGGGTTGGGCGCTCTACGCGGAGCGCGTGATGCGCGAGCGCGGGTTCTTCGAGAACCCGATCCACGAGCTCCACCATCTCAACGCGAGCCTGTTCCGGGCGGCCAGGATCATCGTCGACACCTCGCTTCACCTGGGCGAGATGTCGTTCGACGAGGCGGTCGACTTCATGCACGACCGGGCGGCGATGCCCGAGCCGGTGGCCAGGGTGGAGGTCGGCCGCTATTGCTGGTGGCCCACACAGGCCTCCTCGTACCTGACCGGCTGCCTGGAGATCCTCGCGATCCGCGAGCGGTACCTGGCGGCGCGCGGGCTCGCCGATGTGCCTCCCGCCGATGTGCCGGTCGAGGTGCTGCGCGGGTTCCACGACACGATCACCTCCTCGGGGGCGCTGCCGCTGGGGCTCGCCGAGCGCGCGGTGATGGCCACGGTCGCCTGATCGGCGGGGAGGGGGTCGAGGCCGGAGGAGCAATGGCGCGACATGACCCTCGAGGTCCTGGTCATCGCGCTGGTCAGGATCGCCGGCTCGCTGCCGGTGCTCCGGTGGCCGCTGGCAGGCGGGATCCTCGCGATCCTGGTCGACCTCTCGGATCTGCTGCTGATGAACGTCCTCGACCTGGGCGGCGTGCCCGACTACCAGCGGCTGGACAAGGTCCTCGATCTCGCCTACATGGCAACGTTCCTGATCGTGGCACTCCGCTGGACCGGGCCCGACCGGTGGGTGAGCGTGGCGCTGTTCGGGTGGCGGATGATCGGGTTCGCGGCCTTCGAGCTGAGCGGCGAGCGTGCCCTGCTGGTCGTGTTCCCCAACGTGTTCGAGCCGTGGTTCCTGCTGGTCGCGCTGCTCCACCATCGCTGGGATCCCGTGCCCTGGACGCGGGCGTCGCTGGTCGGGTCGATGGCCGGGCTGCTCGCGGTCAAGGAGGTCCAGGAGTGGGCGCTCCACTACGCGCGCCTGTTCGACGGGATCACCGCGCTCGAGGCGATCGACCGCGCCTGGCGCTGGCTCACCGGCTCGCCGTGATTCGCTGCTGGCTGACCAACTCCGACCTCAAGGTTCGATCTGGAACACCGCCTTTGCGCTCGGACCGAGGTCGCCCAGCATCCACACGAGCGCTGCCCTGCCGGTCGGCGCATCCGGGGGGATCGAGAGACGCATGGCGAACGTGAGGCTGAGCCCGGCCTCGAGCACACCGGCCGGCCGGCAGTTCAGCATGTGACGGGTGACGGTCGCCGCCCTGGCCCCCGGCAGGAACAGGCGTTCCGAGTACTCGGGACACAGCGCGGCGAGGTCGTAGGCGGTTCCGTCGGTCGACTGGTTGCTGATGGTCACGGTGTAGTCGAGCTGCGCTGCCCGGCGCCGCCGTGGCGGGTGCCGAGATGGTCACCCGCAGCGGCAGGGAATCGACCGGGTTCGGTGGTGGCGCGATCGGGTTGCCGGGAACGCTGAGCGGCGAGTCGAGGAACATCATCGGCGGCGGGGTCTGTGGCGCGCTCATGCAGCCGGGCACCGGGATCCCGGACCTGGCGTCGACCTTGACCGCCCCACCATCGACGCGCAGATCGAGCCGGAGTGGCATCGCCGGCGGTGAGAGGCACCAGTCGGCGAACCCGAGCATGGCGGCGGCGGCCCGGCCCGAGGGCACCAGGATCGGCGCGGACGCCGCGGGCGACGGCAGTGGTGCGGTCGCCATTAGCCGCCCGCCAGCATCGCGAAGTTCGAGCGTCGGGGACGGAGCGAGCAGACAGTCGAAGCTGCTGGCATTGAGGACGACGATCGACGCGTAGGACGTTCCGGCAGCGGCGCCCCAGCGGCCCAGGTAGGCAGCGAGCGCATCCGGCGTGCACGTGTCGGGTTGATAGCCGCCGTCCGAAGGAGCGGGCGCAGAGAATGGCACCGGCACGCCGACGGTCGAACCGGCACCGGGCGCGTCGCACCGAGGAACCCCGTCCAAGGTACCCCGACCCGGCCGCAGCACGGCCGAGAGATCGCCGCCACCCGCGGGCAGCGACAGGCGAAGGCTCAACGGACGTCGAGGTGGCGTGCCGCACCAGTTCTGCCAGACCGTGGTCACGCCGGCCACGCCACCGGGGGGCAGCGCGACGACATCCGAGCTCGAAGCGGGTCCGCTGGCCTGACGGGCGATCACCTTGCCCCGGGCGTCGAGCAACACCGACGCAGGACGGCCAGCCACCGCGCAGGTGGCGGACGAGACGTTGACGACCGTGGCGCCACCGGCCAGCGATCCGGTGGCGCCGCCCCAGCCCTCGGCCGAGAGTGCCAGATCCTCGGAGGTGCAGGCGGGGAGCGCGTGGGGGTCTGCGGTCGTCTCCGGGGTCTCCGACGGTACGGGCGTGGCGTCGATCCACGGGATGACACCCGGATTCGCTGCCTGCGGAGAGCGTCCCGGGGACGGCTGCGGTGAAGGACTCGCTGATGGTGGTGCGGGCGAAGGGGACGGCGACGGTCCCGCAAGCGGGCCGAGCACCAGCGCGACGAGAACCAGGCTCACGAGGGCGACTGTGCCCACGGCGGCCGCCGCGCTGGCGAGGGACGGGCGCGCGCGAGTGACCGCGGTGGTGGCACGTGCGGTGGGCGTGTCCAGCACGAGCTCGCCACGGTAGACGCCCTCGTCGGGTGGCTTCGCTTTGAGCAGCTCCTCGATCCGCTCGGGCCTCATCTAGTCGTCCCTCCCGGCCAACCGGCTGCGAAGGGTCGCGAGCCCGCGCGACGCGTTGCCGCGGGCCGACGAGGCGTCGATGCCCAGGATCTCGCCGATGTCGTCGAACGCAAGGTCCGCCCGATAGCGGAGGTAGAACACCGCTCGTTGCCGCTCGGGAAGCCGGTCGACCTCGGTCCAGACGGCGATGAGCGCGTCGGCGTCGGCCGATGCCTGCCTCACCCTGTCCCGCGACACGATCGAGGAATGCCTGCCATCGGCGCCGAAACCGGTGCCGGTCCATGGCCAGCCGGTAGGCCGCCCTGAACGCCCATGCAACAGGCCGCTCGATCGGCGGCCCATCGCGCGACGCGCGCAGCAGTCGCAGGAGCGCCTCCTGGACCACGTCCGCAGCCTCGTCATCGTCAAGGCCGAGGCGGCGCACGAACCCCCAAAGCTGCTGCCCGTGACGATCATGCACGTCCTCGACGATGTGCCCGGTGACGCTCGGTCGCGCGCCGTCATCGCCCAGAGCCCGCGCATCCCTCACCGTCGCCACGTATCCATGACGCTGGACCGCCGCCAAACGCTGCACTCCGGCCAACGGCGGCACCCGTGCAGCGCGAGCACGGCGCGCCGGATCGTGGGCTTGCACCTATCCCTCGCGGCGCGGGTGACGGTCATCGACCCGATCATGCTCGCGTTGGCGCCATCGCGGCCGCGACCCTCGTCGCAGCCCGGCCCACCGGTAGCATCACGGCATGGACCAACCCGCACGCGTCCCGCTGATCCTCGACGTCGATACCGGCATCGACGACGCGCTGGCCCTGCTGTACGCGTGCGCCAGCCCCGAGGCGGAGCTCACCGCGGTAACTTGCAGCGCCGGCAATGCCACGCTCGACGACACGCTGCGCAACACGCGAGCCGTCCTGGAGATCGCCGGGCGTGGCGACGTCGAGGTGGCGGCCGGGCGGCCGGTGCCGCTCGTCCGGCCGCTCGAGATCACGCCGGAAACCCACGGCCCGCACGGCCTCGGCTATGCGGAGCTTCCCGAACCCAGCGCGGCCGCCACCACCCGGTTCGGCCCGGATCTGCTTGTCGAGCAGGTCCGTCGCCGGCCCGGGGAGCTGACGCTGCTCACCCTCGGACCGCTGACCAGCCTTGCGATCGCGGTCCTCGCAGAGCCCGCGCTCCCCCGCCTGCTGCGCCGCTGGGTCTGCATGGGAGGCGCGTACGCCGTCCCGGGCAACACCACGCCGATCAGCGAATGGAACGTCCACTGCGACCCCGAGGCGGCGCGGATCGCGCTCGCGGCCTGGCAGCGCGCCGTGGACGCCGATCCGGCGACGCCGCGGGCGCTGCTGATGGGCCTCGACGTGACCGAGCAGGCCCGGCTCACCACCGATCACGTCGTGGCACTCGCCCGCCGTGCCGGCAGCCGGCCCGACGACTCGCTCGATCCCGATCGTTTGGCCGGCGACCCGGAGCGGCGGTCCGTGGCCAGCAACCCGATGATCCGGATGCTGGCCGATGCCCTGCGCTTCTATTTCGAGTTCCACGCTCGGGCCGACGGCTTCTACGGCGCGTTCGTCCACGACCCGGTCGTCGTCGCCGCGGCCCTGGACCCGTCGCTCGTCCGCACCCGAGCCGTGGCGGTCGAGGTCGACGCCAACGGCGGACCGGGGGATGGCCAGACGATCGCCGACTGGCGCGGGCTGACCGGCCGCGGCCCCAACGCCGACGTGGCGACCGACGTGGACGCCGCCGCGTTTCTGGAGCGGCTCGTGGACCGCATCGGGTCGCTCGCCGCGGGACGCGTGGGACCCGCCGCGACGTGACCCGGGACCCGAAGCCGAGCGGTCAGCTGCGCGAGCGTCAGCCGGCGGGCGCAACGGCTGCCGCGATCGGGACGTTCGGCCGATCCTGCGGGCGGCCCGCGGGTCGACGATGACAGGGATCGGAGGTCCCCGATGCGCATCCTGCTCGCGGTCGACGGCTCGGCCTGCAGCGACCGTGCCACGCGGCTCGTTTCCACCCTCCAGCTGCCGGACGGCTCGGTGCTGCGGATCGTCGCCGCCCAGCAGCCGTATCTCGACGTCCTGTCGCTGGCCTGGGCCACGGGTGGCGAGGGCGGCCGCGAGCTTGAGACCGAGGAAGAGATCGATGCCCGCAATCGGCGACAGGCTGTCGAGCGCTCCGAGCGCCTGCTGGCCGGTGCGGGACGCAAGGTCGAAGGGTTCCTGGTGCGGGGCCGCCCGGCCAGCGCGATCGTCGACGAGGCCGGCGCCATGGAGGCGGACCTGATCGTGCTGGGGAGCCGTGGCCACGGCACGATCGCGACGATGGTGCTGGGCAGCACGGCGGCCGAGGTCGTCGACCACGCTCCGTGCCCGGTCCTCGTGGCGCGCGGCGAATCGCTGGGCGCGATCGCCTTCGCCGACGATGGGTCGCATCCGGCCCGCGGCGCGGAGACGGTGCTCGCGCAGTGGCCGATCTTCAAGGGCCACCGCGTCAGCGTGGTCACCGTCGCCGAGACGGCCGTCCCGGTCGCCGCCGGCTTCACCCCCGGCCTGTACGACCAGGTCCTCGACTCCTACGCCCGGTCGGTCGACGAGGCGCGCGAGGAGGTCCGCCAGGAGGCGAGCACGGCGGCGGGTCGGCTCGCGGTGGCGGGCCTGATCGCGGACCCGATCGCGCTGGAGGGCGACCCGGCAGCCGAGCTGGTGCGGTTCGCCAAGGAACGGCAGATCGGCACGATCGTGATGGGGACGCGCGGGCATACAGGCATCGCGCGCCTGCTACTGGGCAGCGTCGCGCGCAACGTCCTCGTCCACGCGCCGTGCTCGGTGCTGGTGGTCCGCAACCTCCACTGAACCGTCCCTGGCCTCGCCCGCCGCTGGTCAGTTCGCCGGCCTTCGGCTGGCCCGCCGCGCTTCGGTCAGCCCGCCGCCGTCCCCAGCACCTGGCGCACCTCACGGGCGATCTCCAGATCCTCGCGGGCCTCGATGACCAGCGTTCGGACCCTCGCATCGTCGGCGCCGATCTCCCGGTCGGTCGAATCCCCGTCAGCCGCGTTCCGCGCGGCGTCGAGCTCGAATTCCCAGGTAGCCGAGGCCGTCCGCGGCGGCAGCCCGGATCGCCGAGGAGCGCTCGCCGACACCACCGGTGAACACGATCGCGTCGAGGCCGCCCAGCGCGGCCGTCATCGCCGCGATCGATGCCCGCAGCCGGTGGAGGTAGACCTCGAGCGCGAGGATCGCCTCCGCGTCATCGGCCGAGGCCCGCTCCAGGATCACCCGCATGTCGGCCGTGCCGGCCAGACCCAGCAGACCCGAGCGGTGCTCGAGCGTTGCCGCCACCTCGGCCGGTGGCGTGCCCACGTGGTCGGCGAGCCACAGCACCAGGCCCGGGTCGACGCTGCCCGATCGCGTGGCCATCACCAGCCCCTCGAGCGGCGTGAAGCCCATCGTCGTGTCCACCGACCGTCCGTCGAGCACCGCCGCCAGCGACGCGCCGGCCCCCAGGTGGCAGGTCACCAGCCGCAGGCCGCGCCCGGATCGCCCCAGCAGCTCGGCCGCGCGGCGGGCGGCGTACGCGTGCGAAAGCCCGTGGAACCCGTATCGGCGGAGGTCCCAGCGGCTGCGCCACTGCGACGGGAGCGCGTAGGTCGCGGCGGCCGGCGGGAGGGTGGCGTGGAACGCGGTGTCGAAGCAGGCGACGGCCGGCACGTCCGGCAGGACGGCGCTCACCGCCCCCAGTGCGGCCAGTGACTTGGGCTGGTGGAGCGGTGCCAGGTCGGTCAGCGCCGTGATCCGGTCGATGACTGCGCGATCCACTCGAACCGGCTGCCGGAACGCCGTCCCGCCGTGGACGATTCGGTGGCCCACCGCGTCGACGCGTCCGAAACCCGCCACCGCGTCGGCCACCTCGGCCGTATCGGCGGCGTTGCGGACAGCGCCCAGGTCGGCCGACGCGACCACCGCGTCGGCCGTGTCGAGAACGCGCAGCTTGAGTGAGCTCGATCCCGCGTTGACCACGAGGATCCGCTCGACCATGGGTCCTGATCGGGCAGGATCAGCGACGCTCGACGGACGGGATGCGGTCATTCCGCGGTGGCGGCCGGCCAGGCCCAGTCGGCGACCTCGGGCGCGTCCTCGCCCTCGCGCCGCGTGTAGGCGCGCGCCTGCAGTCGCTTGTCGACCATGAGCTGGCGGACGTGCCCGGCCCTGGGCCCCAGACCCGGCACACGGTCGATGACGTCGATCACGAGGTGGTACCGGTCGAGGTCGTTGAGCATCACCATGTCGAACGGCGTGGTGGTGGTTCCCTCCTCCTTGTAGCCCCGCACGTGCAGGTTGGCGTGGTTCGTCCGTCGGTACGTCAGGCGATGGATGAGCCACGGATAGCCGTGGTAGGCGAACACGACGGGCTTGTCGGTCGTGAACAGTGCGTCGAACTCCGCGTTCGACATTCCGTGCGGGTGCTCCTGCTCGTCCTGGAGCCGCATCAGGTCGACCACGTTGATGAAGCGGACCTTGAGCTCGGGCAGGTGCTGCCGGATGAGGTCCACGGCGGCGAGGGCCTCGAGGGTGGGGATGTCACCGGCGCATGCGAGCACGACGTCGGGCTCGCCGCCCTCGTCGTTGCTGGCCCAGTCCCAGATCCCGATGCCCCGGGTGCAGTGCAGGATCGCCTGGTCCATCGACAGCCAGTTCGGGGCGGGCTGCTTGCCCGCCACGATCACGTTCACGTAGTGGCGGCTGCGAAGACAATGGTCGCCAACCGAGAGCAGCGTGTTCGCGTCGGGCGGCAGGTAGACCCGGATGACGTCGGCCTTCTTGTTGACCACGTGGTCGATGAACCCCGGGTCCTGATGGCTGAAGCCGTTGTGGTCCTGGCGCCAGACGAGCGAGCTGAGGACGTAGTTGAGCGACGCGATCGGGCGCCGCCATGGCAGGTCACCGGTCACCTTGAGCCATTTCGCATGCTGATTGAACATCGAGTCGATGATGTGGATGAATGCCTCGTAGCAGTTGAACAGGCCGTGGCGCCCGGTGAGCAGATAGCCTTCCAGCCACCCTTGGCACTGGTGCTCGGACAGCACCTCCATGACCCGGCCTGACGGCGCCTGGAACTCGTCCGTCGCGAGGATCTCGGCATCGAACTGGCGGTTCGCGACCTCGAACACCGCACCGAGCCGGTTGGACAGCGTCTCGTCGGGCCCGAACAGGCGAAACGTCTCGCGGTTGCGATCGACGACGTCGCGCAGGTACGTGCCCAGCACGCGGGTCGCCTCAGCGAGCGTGGCTCCGGGCGCTGGCACGTCCACCGCATAGTCCCGGAAGTCGGGCAGCACGAGGTCGCGGAGCAGCAGACCCCCGTTCGCGACCGGGTTGGCGCTCATGCGCCGGTACTCCTTGGGCGGCAGCGCCGCCAGCTCCGGGACCAGCGAGCCGTGCTCGTCGAACAGCTCCTCCGGCCGGTAGCTGCGCATCCAGGCCTCGAGGATCGAGCGGTGCCCGGCGTTCGTCCGCACCTCGCCCATCGGAACCTGGTGCGCTCGCCAGGTGCCCTCGACCGGCTTGCCGTCGATCTCCTTGGGACCGGTCCAGCCCTTGGGTGTCCGGAGCACGATCATCGGCCACCGCGGTCGCTCAGTGACGCCGCCCTCCCGTGCGGCCTTCTGGATCGACTGGATTTCGGCCACCACGGCATCCATGGTGGCGGCCATCTGCTGATGCACCTGGGCCGGATCGTCGCCCTCGACGAAGTACGGCCGATGGCCGTAGCCCTCCAACAGCGCGGCCAGCTCGGCGGTGGGGATCCTGGCCAGCACGGCCGGGTTCGCGATCTTGTAGCCGTTGAGATGCAGGATCGGCAGCACGGCCCCGTCGTGGGCCGGATCGATGAACTTGTTGGAGTGCCAGCTCGTGGCCAGCGGCCCGGTCTCCGCCTCGCCGTCGCCCACAACCGCGCACACGACGAGGTCCGGGTTGTCGAAGGCGGCCCCGTAAGCATGCGAGAGCGCGTAGCCCAGCTCGCCGCCCTCGTGGATCGAGCCGGGCGTCTCGGGCGCGACGTGGCTGGGGATGCCGCCCGGGAACGAGAACTGCCGGAACAGCCGACGCATGCCCTCTTCGTCACGAGTGATGCTCGTGTAGATCTCGCTGTAGGTGCCCTCGAGGTACGCGTTGGCAACGATGGCCGGGCCACCGTGACCGGGCCCGATGACGTAGATGGCGTTGAGGTCCCAGCTCCGGATCACCCGGTTCATGTGCGCGTAGATGAGGTTGAGACCGGGCGTGGTGCCCCAGTGGCCGAGCAGACGCGGCTTCACCTGGTCGGCTTCCAGCGGGCCCCGAAGGAGCGGGTTGTCGAGCAGGTAGATCTGGCCGACGGACAGGTAGTTGGCCGCTCGCCAGTAGGCGTCGATCTGGCGCAGCTCCTCGGGCGACAGCGGGTTGGTTGGGAGCTGGTCGGTGGTGACCGGTTGGGGAAGTGTCATGTCGGAACTCCACGGCGCGGGTCGATCCGTGACCAAGCCTACGCCTGCCGGCGGGCCACGGCGGCCGGCGTGGCAGGGCGACGCCGGCCCGAGCTCGCGTGCCCCATGCCAACCGAGGGGCTGAATGCGGTGGCCGGCGCCGGTGGCCGGCGCCCGCCGGGTCAACCCTCGTGCCGCAGCGCCACCACCAGCAGCAACAGCGATGTCTCGAGGATGTCGATGCCCGCGATCACGAGCGCGACGATGAATGGCAGCGGGTGGCCGAGCAGCCAGCCTGCCGCCGCGGCGAACGCCGCCACCGAGAGGAACACCAGGCGGACCGCCCGGATCAGCAGCGCGACGTCGCGACCCGTCAGCTCGGCCGCGGCCACCCGGCGACCGGCCGCGAGGCGCCGGACGGCCTCGCTCAGCAGCGCGAGGCCAACGAGCGCGCTGATCCCGACCAGCGCCGCACGGACGATGGCGGGCGGGCCGGCGATCGCATCGAGCAGCGCCGCGTTCCAGCCGAGCAGCGTCCCGCCGGCAACCGCGAGCGCGCCTGTCACCAGCCAGGCGATCCGGCCACGATCGATCCTGCCCGTCCTGGCCGTCACGTGACCTCGAGGGCGACCTCGAACGACGCGCCATCCCGGATCCGCCATGCGCGAAGCGAGCGTCCCCCGTTCGGCGCGGCGTGCTCGTCGGCCAGCGAGACGAGCACGTACAGGGCGTCCGGCCAGAACGCGAGCCCGACGTCCGTGGGCGAGGGCACCGCCGGCGACCGCACGTGCGAGTGCACGATCGCCCAGAACTCCTGGCCCGCATCATCGGCCTCGATCGAGAGTCGCAGTGCCTCCTGGCTGTCGATCGTGTAGCGGTAAGGGGAGGCGGACGTGTTGCGGCAGGCAACGTACCGGAGCGCCTCGCCACCCTCCGCGGCCGGGCCGCTCCCGATCACGATCCCGCACGCCTCGTTGGGGTATTCGGCCGTTGCCTGGGCGACGATCGCCTCCGCCATCGCGCGTGGCAGCCGGACGCTCGCGGGTCCCGGATGCTGCACCGCGGCCGGTTCGCTCACCACCAGTTCACCCGGCCTTCGAAGTCTTCCTCCATCTCGTCCAGGTCGCGCTCGAACGTGCCCGCGGAGAGGTACTTCCAGCCGCCATCGGGGAGCAGCGCCACGATCGTCCCGCTCGTCATCCGGCGTGCCTCGCGGGCGGCGGCCACCAGCACCGCGCCGCAGGACGGCCCGGCGAACACGCCCTCCCGGAACAGCAGGTCTCGCAACGCCGCCACCGCGTCGCGGTTCGACACCAGGTACTTCGCGTCGAGCATCGAGGGATCGAGGATCTCGGGCACGAAGCCCTCCTCGAGCGATCGCAGACCCTGGACGTTCTCCCCGGGGAGCGGCTCGGCGGCCACGATCCGCACCCCGGGCTTGTGCTCCCGCAGGTAGCGGCCGGTGCCCATCAGCGTCCCCGAGGTGCCCAGACCCGCCACGAACACGTCGATCTCCGGGCAGTCGGCCAGGATCTCGGGGCCGGTCGTCTCGTAGTGCGCCAGCGGGTTGGCCGGGTTCCCGTACTGGTAGGGCATCACGAACCGCGGGTCGCGAGCCGCCAGCTCCTTGGCCAGCGCGATCGCGCCGTTCGAGCCCTTGCTCCCCGGCGAGTCGATGATCTCGGCGCCGAACAGGGCGGCGACCTGGCGGCGCTCCGAGGTGACGTTGTCGGGCATGACCAACGCGACCCGATACCCCTTCCGCCGGCCAATCATGGCCAGCGCGATCCCCGTGTTGCCCGACGTGGGCTCAAGGATGATCGAATCGGGCGTGAGCAGGTGACGCCGCTCGAGATCCTCGACCAGGTACTTCGCGACGCGGTCCTTGACCGAACCCGTCGGGTTGTACATCTCGAGCTTCGCGTATAGCCGGACGGCGGGGTTGGGGATCATCCGCGGGATCGCGACCAGCGGCGTGTGGCCGACGGCATCGAGGATCGACTCGTACCGCCCGCCGTGGCGCTCGTCGGCGTCGTGCGCCAGCGCGTGGAGGCTGGCGGCCTCGGTCATCCCGATCCGCCGACACCGCCGGCCAGGCCCACGATACCGTCCTCCCAGCCCCACCCGGCACCGCCGGCCATTGCGGGCAGCAGCCGGACCTCATCCGTCTCGGCGACCGCGGTCGCCCGCCCGTCGAGATAGCGCACGTCCTGTCCGTTGACGTAGACGTTGATGAACCGGTTGAGCTCGCCATCCTCGGTGAACAGCTGCTCGCGCAGGGCCGGGTAGGTCCCGACCAGCCCGTCCAGCACCTCGCCGATGGTGGACCCAGTCACCTCGACCTCGCGCGCCCCGCCCACGTTGGCGCGCAGGACCGCTGGAAACTTGACCGTGCTCATCGCGCGGCCCCCAGCGTGAACACGCCGTCGCTGGCCGCGGCCACCGGGAGCGGCGTCCCGGCCTCGCGGGCCGCCCGCGCCTCGTCCGAGCACACAGGGCACGCGGGATCGCGGCGGAGCCGCAGCTCGGTGAACTCGGTGGCCAGGGCGTCGAACAGCAGCAGCCGCCCAGCAAGCGAGTCGCCGATCCCGAGCAGCAGCTTGAGCACCTCGTTGGCCTGGAGCAGGCCCATGATCCCGGGCACCACGCCCAGTACGCCGGCGACCGAGCAGCCGGGGGCAAGCTCCGGCGGGGGCGGGGTCGGGTACAGGCAGCGGTAGCACGGGCCCTCGTAGGGCACGAACGTCGTGAGCTGGCCCTCGAATCGGAACACGGACGCATGGACCACCGGGATCCCGGCTGCGACCGCCGCATCGTTGAGGATGTAGCGGGTCTCGAACGTGTCGGTCCCGTCGAGGATCACCTCGTAGCCCGCGATCAGCCGCTCCACGTTGTCGGCGACCAGCATCTCCTCGTGGGCCACCACCGTGACGTCGGGGTTGAGCGCGGTCAGCGTCCGGCGCGCGGAGTCGGTCTTCTTCTCACCCACCCGGTCGCTGGTGTGGATCACCTGGCGCTGGAGGTTCGAGAGGTCGACGACGTCGAAGTCGACGATACCGATCGTGCCTACGCCGGCCGCGGCCAGGTACAGCGCAGCCGGCGAGCCCAGGCCCCCCGCGCCGATCAGCAGCACCTTCGAATCGAGCAGCCTGGCCTGCCCTTCGGAGCCGACCTCGGGGATCAGCAGGTGGCGGCTGTAGCGCTGCTTCTGCTGGTCGGACAGGTAGGCGGGCTGGGTCCACTCGAGACCCTGGCTCTTCCAGGCCTGGAACCCGCCGCTCATCGACGTCACGTCGGTGTAGCCCATCGCGCGCAGCGCTTGGCCGGCGAACAGCGACCGGACGCCCCCGGCGCAGTACAGAACGACCGGCGTATCACGGTCCGGGACGGCGCCCTCGATCTGCTGCTCGAGGTAGCTCCGCGACACGTTCGTGGCCCCCGGGATGTACCCCTGGTCCCACTCCGACGCCTCGCGAACGTCGATCAGGGCGATCCCGCCCCGGTGGCGGAGAGCATCCGCCTCGGCTGGTGCGACTTCCCGGACCTCGGTCCGGGCCTCCCGGAGGAGCTCAGGATAGGTTTTCGGCATGATGACAGGGTGCTCCCGGTGGACGACGGGCCGCCGAGGAGGCGGCGAGGTGGGGACGAAAAGGGAGAGGGTTCCGGCGCGGTCATCACAGGGATCCGCGGGCGGAGAGGGTCGGGCGCCGGCTCAGGCCGGCCGGCGACACGAGCAGCGGCGCATCAGCTCGGCTCCTTCGCGGGGAGCGGCTTGGCCCCGATCTCGTCCAGCAGGTGCTGGAGCGAGTCGAAGCTGAGCATCGCGCACTTGAGCCGCGCGGGGCTGATCTCGATGCCCAGCAGGTCGAGCAGGTCTGCGGCACCGAAGTCGACCACGGTCTCGATCGGCTTGCCCTTGATCTCGTCGGTCAGCAGCGAGGCCGACGCCTGGCTGATCGCGCAGCCGCGGCCGGTGAAGCCGATCTGCTCCACGACCCCGTCCCTGACCGCCAGCTGCATCGTGATCCGGTCGCCGCACAGCGGGTTCGACCCTTCGTAGGATGCGGACGGCTCTTCGATGACGCCGAAGTTGTGGGGCCGCCGGTAGTGCTCGAGGATGTAGTCGCGGTACAGATCGTCCATCGGATCGCTCAGGATAGCGGACGCTGGGTCCCGAACAGCTCGACGACCTGGCGCAGCCCCGCGGCGAGCGCATCGAGGTCGGCCTTCGTCGTGTACACCCCGAAGCTCGCGCGCGCCGTGGCCGCCAGGTCCAGGCGCTCGTGGAGCGGCATCGTGCAATGGTGTCCCGCCCGGACCGCGATCCCGAACCGGTCCAGCACCTGGGCCACATCGTGCGGATGGACCCCCGGCAGGTTGAACGACACGACGCCGCCCCGCTGCTCGGCGGACGGGCCGTAGATCTCGATGCCGGGCACCTCGCGCGGGAGCCGGTCCAGCGCATAGGCGACCAGGTCCTGCTCGTGCGCCTGGACACGATCCATGCCCAGTCCCATCAGGTACTCGGCGGCCGCACCCAGCCCCACGGCGGCGGAGATATCGGGCGTGCCCGCCTCGAACTTCCACGGGATGTCGTTCCACTCCGATCGACGGAGGTGGACCTCCCGGATCATCTCGCCACCCGTCAGGAACGGCGGCATGGCCTCGAGCAGCTCACGCCGTCCCCACAGCGCACCCGATCCGGTGGGCGCCAGCATCTTGTGACCGCTGAACGCGTAGAAGTCGCAGCCGATGGCGGCGACGTCGACCGGGATGTGCGGCACCGCCTGGGCGCCGTCGACCAGGACCAGCGCCCCTGCCTCGTGCGCGCGCCGGGTCATCGCCTCGACCGGGTTGATCGTGCCCAGGGTGTTCGACACGTGGGCGAACGCGACCAGCTTCGGCTTGAGGCGCAGCAGGACGTCGAACACGTCCTGGCGCAGCAGCCCGTCGTCGGTGATCGGGATGAACTCGAGGTCCGCGTCGGACTCCTGGGCCAGCACCTGCCACGGGACCAGGTTCGCGTGGTGCTCCATCTCGGTCAGGACGATGACGTCGCCCCGGCCGATGTTCCGCCGGCCCCAGGAGTAGGCGACGAGGTTGATCGCCTCGGTTGCGTTCCGCGTGAACACGATCTCGTGCGGGTCGGGCACGCCGATGAACCGGGCGGTCGACGCGCGCGCCGCCTCGTACGCGGCCGTCGCGCGCTCGCCGATGGTGTAGATCCCGCGATGCACGTTGGCGTTGTACTCGCGATAGAAGGCATCGACGGCGTCGAGCACGATTCGTGGCTTCTGGGAGGTCGCCGCCGAATCGAGGTACACGAGCGGATGGCCGTTGATGACCTGATCCAGGATCGGGAAGTCGGCGCGCAGAGCCGTGGGGTCGATCGGCACGACGCCGGGGGTCCCGGCAGGGACGCGCGCGACGCCCACGGTCCTGGATCCAGCCCTGGGATCGATCTCGGTCGCCATCGGTCGCCTACCGGCCCGCGCCCGCCGCCTCGGGCTCGAGCGCGACTGCCAGGGCCTCGTCCGGCACGTTGATGTCGAGACCGTTCTCGCGGAGGATCGGGCCATAGCCCTCGTCCTCCAGCCGCAGGGCCAGGTCCTTGCCACCCGAGGTCACGATCCGGCCGGCGGCCAGGACGTGGACCACGTCGGGCGTGATGTAGCTGAGCAGCCGCTGGTAGTGCGTGATCAGCAGCACGCCCATCTCGGGGTTGAGCATCGCGTTGACACCTTCGGCCACGATGCGCAGGGCGTCGATGTCGAGCCCCGAGTCCGTCTCGTCGAGGATCGCGAACTCGGGCGCCAGCATCGCCATCTGGAGCATCTCGAGCCGCTTCTTCTCGCCACCCGAGAACCCGTCGTTCACGTAGCGGCTCGCGAAGCTGTCCTCCATCTTGAGCATCGCCATCTTCTCGCGCATCCGCCGCCGGAAGTCGAGCATCGACACCCCGCCCCGGGTGGCATCGGTCGGGTCGACGTCGGGGTCCTTGTCGATGCCCTGGAGCTTGGCGTTGAGCGCGCTCCGGATGAACGAGGCAACGGACAGGCCGGGCACGGCGGTCGGGTACTGGAACGCAAGGAACAGGCCCAGCCGCGAGCGCTTGTCGGGCGTGAGGGCGAGCAGGTTGCGGCCCTTCCAGCGCACCTCACCGGACTTGACCACGTAAGCCGGGTGGCCCATCAGGGCGTAGGCGAGGGTAGTCTTGCCCGACCCGTTGGGCCCCATGATCGCGTGGGTCTCGCCCTTGCGGATGGTGAGGTCGATCCCCTGCAGGATCTCGTGGTCGGGATGGGCCACCGGGGCGACCCGAAGGTCCGAGATGACGAGCTCGCGGTCGTTCGCGTCGGTCACGAATTGGCTCCTGGGTTGCGTGGTGTGGAGGCCGGTCTCACGCGACGCCGGCCGTGGATCCGGCCGATGCCGGCCGTGGATCCGGCCGGGGCCGAAGGGCCGAGCGTCTCGCGCGGATCCAGCGCGATATGGCGGACCGGGACGAGGTCTGCCAGGGTCATGGCATCGAGCGTGTCGGCGATCGCGTCACGGACCTTCATCCAGAGCACGTTGACCGTGCACCGGGCCGATCGCTCGCAGGCGGCGTGATCCGGGTCGTCGGTCGCGCAGATCATCGGCGCGATCGGGCCCTCGAGGGCTCGCAGCACGTCGCTCATCCGGATCTGCGCCGGCGGCAGCGCCAGCTCGTACCCTCCGTGCGCGCCCCGGGTGGACACGACCAGGGCCGCGTCCCGCAGGCTGGTCACGAGCTGCTCGAGATAGGCGCGCGGCAGATCCTCCACCAGCGCGATCTCCGCGAGGCTCGCGGGACCCGTGCCGAAACGGCGACCCAGCTGCACCATCAACCGCACGCCGTACTCGCCCTTGGTGCTGAAGGCAAGGGCGCCGGATCCGTGGAAGCTCGCGCGCGTGGTCAGGGGTTCGATCCTCGTCGGGTCGCCGTGGCGACGGGCCGGAGTTCCCCGGGGGGACGCCCGCGGCGAGGGAGCCGCCGCGCCGGGGAATTCCGACCGATTTCGTCGGGATTGAGTCTAGTGCCGCGCTGCGATCGCGTCAACGAGGGCACGGGGTAGTAGATAGGGCGGTCCGAAGTTGCCGCGCCTCCCGGCGTCAGCCAGGCAGTGACACTGGTTGTCACCGCGACGGCGGCTGGACCTGGGTCCTGGCCACCGTGAACCTCGTGCTGAACGTCGCGTTCACGATCCCGGCTGTCTGGCTGCTCCAGGAGCACCGCTTCTTCGACCCGTCGGTCGTGTCGGCAATCGAGGCCCAGGTCGGGAGCGTCGCCTGGATCACACCCACGACGTCGGTCATCGCCGTGGCCGCGGTGACCATCGCGGCCTGGGACTCGGTCGACGGCTTCCGCAAGGCGGCAAGCCGGGCACGCGGAGCCTGAATGGCCAGCGCAGCGTCGCGGTCAGCATGGTGGACAGCCACGATTCGTACGCACGGGCGGCCCCGGCCGGGAGATCCACGGTTGCGTCAATTCGGCACTGTGCCACGACGCACGGCACGACCAGCATCGCCCTCACCGGACGCCGTGACGGAAGAGGAGTCGAGCGATGTTCACCAGGATCCGCTGGATGACGATGGGGGTCGCGGCCGGGTTCGCGGCCGGTCGGACATGGAGCGAGCTGCAGAAGCCGGCCCCGGAGCAGTTCCCGTGGCTGCGGGAGCGGATGAACGGGATGGTGAACCCGTGGCTGATGGATCACGGTCTCGTCGGCGGTGCGAACGCCGAGATCGCAACCCTGGAGCACGTCGGACGAACGTCGGGCACGACGTACTTCACACCCGTCCATCCCACGATCCGCGATGACGTGGTGCTCATTCCGGCGCCGCTCGGCGCCGGATCCCAGTGGGCGCGCAACGTCCTGAAGGCGGGTCGCGCGCGGATCCAGCTCCACGAGACGCTCTGTGAGCTCGACCAACCGGAGCTGATCACCGTCTCGGAGACCGGCCTGGTGGCGGCGCAGCTGGCGGTCCCGATCGATCGTATGGGCTGCCGCTACATGCGTCTCCACCTCGCCGCGACCGTGCCCGGGACGTTCGCGAGCCATGGGGCGTCGATGCCCGCAACGAAGAGGGGGCCGGCAGCCGAGCCGCCGCTCGAGGGCACGTACGAGATCCCGCTCGAGCCGCGGATGGTCGAGCCGGCGATGGTCGAGCCGGAGGTTGCCCCGGCCTGATCCGCGAGGCGGCTCGAATCCGCGGCGGCCGTGCCCGCCCTATCCCTTGCGTCGAACGAGGTACGCCTCGAACCCGTCGAGCAGGCACGTCAGGCCGAACTCGAACCGGTCGTCGACGCTGCCGGCGACGATCTTGGGTCCCACCCAGGCGAGGTTCGGGAACACGTCCGCCGGGAGCGCTGCCGTCACGTCAGCCACGGCCTGGCGTTGTGCCTCGCGATCCTCTCCGCTCGAGCCCGAGAGCCCGACGGCCTCCCACAGCGCTGCGCCGGCGACGTAGTTGCCCAGGGCATGGTTCGCCAGCACGGCACCCCGCCGTCCGAAGCCGGCGGCTCGAAGCACGCCCAGCGTTCGATCGAGCAGCGGAAGCTCGACACCACCTCGCCCCGATCGCGAGGTGAGCAGGGTGGTCAGCTGCGGCCGCTTGAGCAGGCCCGTGCGCATGTCGCGGGCGATGATCGCGAGGTCCTCGCGCCAGCTGCCCGACAGGGGAGACGCCTGGATCTCACCTGCCATCGCCTCCAGGACCAGGCCCAGAAGCTCGTCACGGCCCGAGACATGGCGGTAGAGCGACATCGTGCCTGCGCGCAGGCGCCTGCCCACCGCTCGCATGGTCAACCCGTCGATCCCTGCTTCGTCCACAACGGCCACTGCGGCTTCGACGATGCGGTCCCGGCTGAGGACGGGCCGAATGGCGGTGTCGTTGGTGTCCATCGACTCAGTATTCATACCGTCATGATAGCGTACACAGTACGCATGCGTACCATGTACGCGGAGCTGATCGCCGGGTGGGGCAACGACGCCATCCCATGTGATCGATGTCGGGTGGTCAGGACCTTGACAGCGCGAAGCCCACGGTGCGCCCGTGCGTCTGCGTCAGCGCGATCCAGACCCGGACCATCTCCTCGAGGGGCCTTGCGTTCGACAGGCCCCCGGCATCCTCGGGTTCGAACCCGATCTCGGCGGCCAGACCCATCGCCACTCGCTTGGCGTCGGGGTCGTCGCCAGCCACGAACATGGCCAGCGGCGTCCGGCGATCCCGGGCAGTGGTCAGATTCTCGAACCCGATCGTGTTGAATGCCTTGGCGAACCTGGCGCCGGGCAGGAGGTCGATCAGGTCCTCGGTGGTCGAGCGTGGCGGGTCTGCGTCGAGGCGGTTCATGGCGTCGATGACGATCCGGTCCGCCAGCGGCGGCAGGTCCGCGACGATGGCTCCGATCGCCACGGGTCGGAGCGCGAACACGATCACATCGGCCCCGTCGACGGCCTCGGCCGGCAAAGCTGCGGTTGCGGATGGGATCTCTGCCAGCGCGGCGAGGGTCTTGGTGCTGTCGGGGGCGCGGACGCCGAACACCACCTCGTGACCGACGGCGGCAAACGCCTTGCCGAGTCCTCCGCCGACGTTGCCGGCACCGATCACCGCGATCCGCATCGCATCTCTCCTCAGGGCGTGGTCACGTTCCCGCGCCCATTGTGAACCCGCCGGGGAAGTGGCCCGCCCCTCGCGATATGCGCGGATCAGCAACCGGCAGCCCGTCGAGCCCGGACGCGATCTCGGCCGCGCGAGCGAGGCCGATTGCGGGCCGCAACCTGGCCGTGGCCCCGCGAACGGCACGCGCAGCGACCATCCGTTTCCGGCCCGGGGTACGACCGTCCTATCGCCCGGCCCAGCCACGCTCAGTACGGTGCGAGTTGACACCTCAAGACCGTCGCGCCGAACTCGGCCGCGGGACGAGCCGCTAGGTCACCACAGTCCCACCCATGGCACTCGCGCTGGACCAGGCCTCGCCGGATCGCCGCCCAGACGGACGGAAGGCAGAGCCCATGAACAGGCCGGGATCCGGCGCCGAGCGCGCCGAGGTCCTCCGTCGTGTGGCCGGCGAGGTGAGCGCGAACCTCGAGCTGGAGGAGGTCTTCCAGGACGTCCTCGACGCGTCGCGTGAGCTGTTCGGCGCCGAGGTGGCCGGACTATGGCTGCTGAACCCCGGCCGACACCCGTTCCGGCTGGCGGCCCAGCGCGGTGTGGCAGCCGAGCTGATCGAAGCGGTGACCGCCGTGACCGTGGACGATGACACGGCCGGACTGCTCAGCATTCGGGAACGACGGCCGATCGTGGTCGACGATCCCGCCGCCGCGGGCTTCTTCGCCCCCGTGTACCAGCGGCTCGGGTTTCGGACCATCGCTTTCGTTCCGATGGTCTTTCGTGACGAACCCCTGGGGCTCCTGGTCCTGTACCACCGCCGCCCGTACTCGTGGACGCCGGACGAGCTCAACCTGTGCGTGACGTTCGCCAGTCAGATGGCCACGGCAGTCGCCAACGCGCGGCTGTTCAACACCGTCCGTGAGGGTGCCGCCAGGCTTCGCGCGATCCAGGAGCTGTCGCTGCGACTCAACCGGATCCAGGACGTCGTGGGCATCGGTGAGGCGATCGTGGCCGAGGCTGACCGGCTGATCGCCCACGATACGATCCGCGTCTACCGCGTGGATCACCGGACCCGCATGTGCGAGCCGATCGCGTTCCAGGGCGAGTTCATGGGAATCGGCCGCCCGTCGCCGGACCAGCTTCGGGTCCGGATCGGCGACGGGCTGACGGGCTGGGTGGCTCTCCGCAACGAGACGATCCGCCTTGGCGATGCGGCCTCGGACGAGCGCGGGAGGTTGGTTGGCGCCACGCGCGGCCCGGAGTCGATGCTGCTGGTGCCCATGGCCTATGAGTCCCGGGTCCTGGGCGTGATCGTGGTCTCTCACGGCGGCCACGACCAGTTCTCGGATGACGATCAGCAGACGCTCGAGATCTTCGCGGGGCAGGCGGCGCAGGCCATCGTGAACGCCGAGGCGTTGGGCCACGTCCGGCGCCAGCGCCAGGAGCTGCATCATCGCCTGGAAAGCCAGCGCCGGCTGCTCGAGGTCAACGAGCGCCTCCTCGCCACCCTGGACCCGAGCGGCGTGCTCGAGATGATCGCCGACTCGCTCAAGGCGGTCGTCGCCTACGACTCGCTGGCGGTCTATCGCATCGACCGGGCCGCCGGGGTCCGCCGCGCGGTCGTTGCGCGTGACCGGTTCGCCGAGGAGATCCTGTCCCATGAGGGGCCAATCGACGTGGGCCTCACCGGCTGGGCGATCCGCCATCACGAGGCGGTCCTGGCCAACGACGCCCATCTCGATCCGCGATCCGTGCAGGTCCCGGGCACGCCTGAGGAACCGGAGTCGATGATCGTGTGCCCCCTGCTGATCGGCGGCGAGGTGATCGGCACGCTCAACGTCGGACGCCTGGGCGGAGCCGAAGCTCACTACGCGCGCGACGAGTTCGAGCTTGTCCAGCTGTTCGCCGCGCAGGCGTCGATCGCCCTCCGCAACGCCGAGGCCCACGGTGCCGTGATGACCCGCGCCGAGCGAGATGCCCTGACCGGCCTTCGCAACCATGGGGCGTTCCAGCGTGAGCTGGGCAAGATGGTGGATGCGGGCGAGCCGTTCGCGTTGCTGATGCTCGATCTCGACGCGTTCAAGGTCTACAACGACCGGCACGGGCACCCGGTCGGGGACACCCTGCTCACGCGCGTCGCAGACGCGATGACCCGGACGATCCGCGAAGGAGATCACGCCTACCGCTACGGCGGGGACGAGTTCGCGATCCTGCTACCCGGCGTCGACGGCCCCCAGGCACGCCACGTCATGGAGCGAGTTCGCGCCGCGGTGGCCAGGCTCACCGAGCGGGCCGGGCCGCTGGTCACCGTCAGCGCGGGCCTGGCCGGCTATCCGGCCGACGGCGCCACCAAGGACCAGCTGGTGGAAGCGGCCGATCGGGCGCTGTACCTCGCCAAGCCCCCGAGCCTGCGCGCACAGGGCGGGGACGACCCGACCCGCGACCCCTACCTGGCGGCTGTCGATCACACGACCCTGGCGCTCCTGGAGCACCTCGATCCCGAGGAGCTGCTGCGAGAGGTCGTGGATCGGGCAACCGAGCTGGTCGGGGCCCGGGACGGGTTCCTCTGCCTCCTCGACGATGGCGACGACGGGCCGCCGACGATGACCATCCGCGTCGGCGTCGGCACGTTCGAGCATCTGGCCGGCTATCAGCCGCCCACCGGTACCGGCGCCGGCTGGGAGGTGGTCCGCACCGGCCGCCCGGTGGTGATCGACGACTACGACGCCTACCCGGACCGCCCCCCGGACCTCGAGGCCGGGCGGTTCGGGGCGGTGTGCTCGGTCCCGCTCGGGTCCGGTGGCAGGATCACCGGCTGCATCGGCGTGGCATCGGGTGGGGCGAACCGCCCGTTCACCGAGCGCCAGGTAGATGCCGTGGCGCGGTTCGCTCAGCTTGCCTCGATCGCCATCGACCATGTGCGTCTCCTCGAGCATGCCCGCTCGGAAGGCTCGCAGCGTGCCTACGCCGCGCTCCACGATCCGGTCACCGGGCTGTCCAACCGGACCCAGCTCCTGAACCGGCTTGCTGCGCTGATGGGCAATCCGCCGGCGGCGGACGGCCAGACGGCGACGGCAAGTCCCCCGGAGACGCCGGCCAGGGTGGCGCTGATCGTCCTGGACCTGGATCGGTTCACGGTCGTCAACGAGAGCCTGGGCCATGCGGCCGGCGATCAACTGCTGGCTCAGGTAGGCCGGAGACTGGTTGGTGCCGCCCGCCCGTCCGACCTGGTTGCCCGCGTGGGCAGCGACGAGTTCGGGATCGTGCTCGAGCGCGTCCGAAGCCCGCGCGATGCCGAGCGGGCGGCCGCACGGCTGGCAACGGCGCTAGCCGAGCCGTTCGATCTCGGCGGTCGCGAGGTCGCGGTCGATGCCAGTCTCGGGCTCGCGGTCGCACGACCGTCGGTGGCCACCCCCGCCGACCTGCTCAAGGAAGCGGACATCGCGCTCCATCGAGCCAAGGCGGACCCGATCCGAACCCTGGTCAGGTTCGAACCGGAGATGCGGGCACAGAGCCTCGAGCTGGCCACCATGGAACATGACCTGCGACGAGCCATCGAGCGGTCCGAGCTCCGGCTGCACTACCAGCCGCTGGTCAACCTCGCGGACGGCACCGTGGTGGGGGTCGAGGCGCTGCTTCGCTGGCAGCATCCGGACCGGGGCCTCGTCCCGCCGCTCTCGTTCATCTCGCTCGCCGAGGAGACGGGGCTGATCGTCCCGATCGGGCAATGGGTGCTGGAGACGGCGTGCCGGCAGGCCCGATCCTGGCAGCGCTTCGGGGCCGGGGCGCCACCGGTCGTCAGCGTCAACCTGTCAGCTCGCCAGTTCGCGCAGTCGGACCTCGTGGATCGGGTCGCAGCCACGCTCGCAGACGCCGGCCTCGACGCCGGCGCGCTCGAGCTCGAGATCACCGAGAGCGTGGCCATGGACCAGAGCGAGGCCTCCATCGAGCGCCTCCAGGCGCTTCGGCGGCTCGGTGTGAAGTTGGTGCTCGATGACTTCGGGACCGGCTACTCGTCACTGTCCTACCTGCGCCACCTGCCGTTGGACACGCTCAAGATCGACCGCTCGTTCGTGTCCGGCCTGGGTTCCGACGCGGCGGACCTGCCGATCGCCCGGGCCGTGATCTCGCTGGCCCACGGCCTCGGGATCAGCGTCGTGGCCGAGGGCATCGAGACGACCACGCAGCTGGACTGCCTGCGGGACCTGGGCTGCGACCGTGGCCAGGGCTATACGTTCGCGCGGCCGCTCGCCAGCGAGCAGCTCGAGACGCTGCTCGAAGCAGCGAACGGGGCGCCGTTGATCCTCCGGCCGGCGCCCGACGAGACGCCCGAGGGCTAGTTCCGCGACCCTGCGAACAGCCGCAGCATGAACAGGAACATGTTGATGAAGTCGAGATACAGGTGGAGGGCGCCGATGATCGAGCCGCGCTCTGGAGAGCCGGTGATGGCCGCGTAGTCCCCGCGCGCGATGCGCTGGACGTCGTACGCAGTCAGCACCGCGAACAGCGCGACGCCGCCGATCGAGATGAGCCAGGAGATCGCACTCGAGGCGAGGAAGATGTTGATCACCATGGCCACGAGCAGCCCGATCAGGCCCATGAACAGGATCCCGCCGAGCTTGGTCAGATCCCGCTTGCCCACTGCGCCGTAGACCGCCGCGGCGCCGAACATGGCGGCCGTGGCGAAGAACGCCGTGGCCACCGCCGCGGTGCCGCCCGATGTCGTACCGGTCGGCGTCGTGGTGAACGCCCACACGATTACGCCCAGGGTCAGACCCATCGTGGCCGCGTAGACGAAGAACAACGCCAGGCTGACGGTCGCCGAGAAGCGCCGGATACCGGCCTGGATCGCAATGACCAGCACGAACTGGCCGATGATGATCGGCAGCCACCACTGCGCAACGGTCTCCAGCAGCGAGGTGCTGGTGGTCACGAGATAGGCCACGCCTGCCGACAGGAGGAGCCCGGCGAACATCCAGCCGAAGGCGCCCACCAGGAGCTGCTGGACGAGGGCCGGGGCCGGGCGGACGCCCAGCTGTGACGGCGTGTAGCGGGTGTTGATCACGAACGACTCCTCTCGGGTGACGTCGAGCCCGGCTGCTCGCCGACCACCGGTCGGCCCCGGGCCGTGGTGGCGCCTCTCGCCTCGGCATGCTCTGCCGCGCGCGCGAGGATCCACAGGAGATCTGCGAGACGGTTGAGGTAGGGGAGGGCCTGGCTGGCGGCGATCACCGCATCGGCCGCCGCGAGGCTCACCGTGCGCCGCTCGGCGCGTCGCACGACGGTTCTCGCGAGCTCCAGGGATGCGCTGACCCGGGTCTCGCCCGGGACCACGAACTCGCGCGGCAGCTCGACGGCTGCCTCCATCTCCCGCAGGACGTCGTCGAGGCCATCGACCATCGCCGCGGTCACGCGCGTGACCCCGTCCCGCTGGCGCTGTCGCGCCTCGGGATTGGTCGCGAGCTCCGCCCCGATGACGAACAGCTCACGCTGCAGCCGGAGCAGCAGCTCGCCCAGCCCGCCGAACCCGGCCGACAGCACGCCGTACTGGGACCTCATGTTGAGCTCTGCTCGCGCCAGGCCGATCGCGGCCACCGCTTCGTCGACCGTCCCGTACGCCTCGGTCCGAAGGTCGTCCTTGCGCACGCGATCCCCGCCGAACAGGAGTCCCGTGGTTCCGTCGTCGCCTCGCCCGGTCGCGACGGCGCTCTCGTACGAGAGGTTGCTGCGGGTCATGTGGAGGTGGCGCTCACCACATCAGGCCGGCATCGCGCGGGTCCCAGCGCTCTGCCAGCAGGGTCACCTTGACCGGATGCTCCACCACGCTCTCCGCCTGCTCCTTGACCTGCTGGATCATCGCGCCGGCGTACGGGCAGAACGGCGTGGTCAGGATCATCTTGATCTCGGTCGACTCCGGGCTCAGCACGACCTGCTTGATCAGGGCCAGCTCGACCACATTCATCCCGATCTCCGGATCGACCACGGCCCGCAGGGCATCGAGGATGGCGAGCTCGGTCGCACGGCGTTGCGGGTCGAAACCGGCATCCGTGGGGGCTGCTGGCGTGGCGATCTGGGCAGGCTGAGTGTCGGTCATCGTCGCGAAATCCTACCACCAGGCTCGGAAATAGCCGCCAAGCCTCCCCGGCGGGACCTTCGGCCCGCATCCTGGTGCCCAGTCGACCATTTGCGCAAGCACGCAACTAGAGGCACCATGGGGCGCAGCCCAAGGGAGGCCCGATGTTCGACGACCGCTATACCTTCGGCGCCCGGATCGACGCCCCGTTCGATGACGTCCGCGAAAGCGTCGAGACCGCGCTGCGCGCCGAAGGTTTCGGCGTGCTCACCGAGATCGACGTCGCCGCGACGCTGCGTGCCAAGCTCGGCGTCGTCCAGGACCCGTACGTGATCCTCGGTGCCTGCAATCCGCCGCTTGCCCACCGCGCCATCAGCGCCGATCCGGCGGTCGGTGTGCTGCTTCCGTGCAACGTCGTCATCCGTGACGTGGGCGACGCCGTGCTCGTGGAGGCGATGGATCCGCGGGCGGCCATGGGGCTGGTCGACGATGCGGTGGTCGCCGAGGTGGCCGCAGAGGCACGAGCGAAGCTCGTCCGGGCGGTTGCCGCCATCGAGCAGCAGTACCCCGCGGAGGCCCTGGCATGAGCACGAAGACCGCGCTAGCGACGCTCACCGGCGATCGGTTGCGGTTCGATGTGACGCTGGGCAGCGGACATACGATCGTCCTCGACGACGCCGAGGGGGACGCCGGACCGCGACCCGCGGAGCTCGTCGGCGCTGCGCTGGCGGGGTGCACTGCCATGGACGTCATCTCGATCCTGCGCAAGAAGCGCCAGGCGGTGAGCCGCTACGAGGTCCGGGTCAACGGCGTCCAGGGGGAAAGGCATCCGCACGCGTTCACGAGGTTCGACGTCGTGCACGTGGTCGATGGTGCCGGGATCGATCCCGAGGCCGTACGCCGGGCGATCGAGCTGTCGGCGACCAAGTACTGCTCCGTGGGCTCCACCCTCGCCTCGGGCGCCCTCGAGCTGCACCACGCCTACCTCATTCGCGAGCCCGACGGCGACGAGCGCTACGCCGAGGTGCTCGTCATGGGGCCGAACGTGACCCCCGACGCGCTCGCTGCCGGCGGCTGAGGCCGACGGGCAAGCGTCCGATCAGGCGGCCGCCCCGGTCTTGATCACGATCCCGGGCAGGCGGAGGCGATCCGGGAGCTGGCCCGCCTCGTTGTCCGTGAAGCCGGGGCCGGCGAGCGATCCATCCGGCTCGAAGAAGTCCGCATAACGATCCCGATGGCTCGCTGCGTACGCGTACGCGGCCGCGATCCCCATGCGCTTCAGCTCCGGGAAGTCCTTCTGGAGGTCGACGACGCCATATCCGTTTGCCCGAAGCTGGAGCACCTGGCGCACGGTCAACCGGGTTCCGTAGCAGAAGGGCTCGCCATTCATCACGAGCGGGTCCACCTTGACCCACTTGATCGTCACCTTGGCTCCACCGTCATCGGGACCTAGACACCCTTGTACAGGGCTGCGGCGATCGGGTTGCGGCGGCGCGCGTCGCCCGCCAGGCGTCGATACCAGCGGTAGACGTCAATGGCCGCGTCGATCGCCTGATCCACGGAGGCCGTCTCCTGCTCACCGACGATTCCGCGCGCGCCCGCCCGGATCCCCTCGCACAGCTGCACGACGTCGTCGACGGGTACCTTCCTGCGCCGGAACACGGTGGCCGACTGGTCGGCGAACTCGCGAAGCCAGAAGGGGTCATCGCCGGCCACGCACAGAGCGAGCCGGTCGACGAGGACCTCGGCATCGCGCAGCAGGTTGCGCAGCCCGGCCTCGTCGTACCGGGTCCGGATCGTCGGATCGGCGGCGGCGGCGATCTCGAGGGCTCGCCCGGCAAGGGCGCTCCGCTGCGTGCGAAGACGCTGCGCGGCATCCGGATGGACGCTCAGGCTGCGCGGCGGTTCTCCGAGGGACGGGTGGCTCACGGTCCGAGGATACCGTCCCGCGCGAGCCCGCGTAGCATCGACGCCATGCACCACACGGACACCGGATCCGGCGACCGGCAACCGTCCGATCTGGCGCCCGGTGATCGGGCGCCGGCGGGTCGCGCAGCGGGGCAGCTCGATCGAGCGCCGGGCGAGCGGTACCGGCCGGCCGAGGCGGGCGACCAGGCCCGGACCCGCCCCAGGCCGGGCGCCGTCCGCTCCGGTGTCACGGTGCTGATCGTGGCGGCCGCGGGCTCGGGCGTGTTCGCCCTCGGCGGATCGTTCGACCTCGGGGTGGGGATGCTCGTCGTCGCCGCCTTCCTCGGCTGGGCGATCGGGCTCGCCGTCGTGTGGGTGGCGCCAGCGATCCGGGTACCCGGGCTCGACGGGCCGCGACGGTCCCGACGGCGTGCCGCGCTGGCCGCGCTGGCCGCGGCCGGATCCCTGATCGCCGGCCTGCTCGTGCTGTGGGCCTGGTCTCGACTGGAGGGCGGGGTCCTCGGGCCGGTCGCGTACGCCGACGCACGGTTCGGTCTGCTGGCGGCGGTGCAGGTGCTGATCGCGGCGGTGGTCGCCGGGATCCGCGCCCGCTGAAATCCGTGCACCGCTGACCGCCAGCCTCAGCTCTCGACCCGGCTCCCGGCGAGCTCGTGCACCAGCACTGGCGGCGTGAGCTGTTCCCGCAGCAGCCGTGCAAAACGGGCGGCCCGGTCCGGCTCGGGGACGGCGTCGAGCCACCCCCCGACGAGCGCCTCGCCCTCCGGATAGACATGAACGTAGAGACGCCACAGTGGGTGCTCGATGAACTCGAGCCGCTTCGCGGCGACCTCCGGTGTGAGCCGGCCCACCTCCACCAGGTAGTCGAGCACCCGCTTCCTGGGCCATCCATCCTGGTGCAGATGCAGGGCCGCGTTCAGTCGGGCAGCATCGAGCGTGCGCCGAAGGCCACTCGTGGCCGACACGCGTTGCGCGGCAACCTCGAGGGCTGTCCGATCGGCGGCCAGCTCGAGCCCGGCCGTCTCCGAGAGCTCGACCAGCAGGCCGGCAAGCTCGCCGGGCGGCACGGCGAGCGTACGGCCGGCCTCGGCCAGCCCTTCCGAGATGAGGCATTCGGGCGTGTTGATGAGCAGGATGCTGGCCTCGAGCCGGCCGGCTCCTTCGACGAGCGCCGCTTCCTTGGTCGCGTGCTCGAGGTGGTGGCCCGGATACGTCTCGTGGGCGGCGGTCCCGATCAGAGCCGGCAGCCGGATGGGCAGGTCGAGGTTGACATCGACGCGCGAACGGAGGCCGCCGTCGTACCAGTTGTAGCCGGACCAGGGCTGGCCGCGGACGAGGGACACCTGCAGCGCCTCCCCGGCGGGCAGGCCGAACAGCCGATCGGCACGAGCGCGAAATCGGTCGACGAGAAGGTCGGCGACCGCCCGAACGCGGTCTGGAGCGACGGTCCAGGCACGATCCTCGGCCGCCAGCCGGTCCGCCAGCGACCCCGCCCCCGGCAGCAGCGCGTCCAGGGCGGCAGCCGCCTCCTTGAGCGCCGCCTCGGGTCGGGGTCGGGGCGTGTGGGCAAAGCACCGGGTGACCTGATCGAGATAGTCCATCGGCTCGCCGCTCCGGACCGTGGCCAGCGTCTCGAGGGCCACCAGCTGGCGATCCAGCCACTCGCGCCGATCGGGCTCCGCAACCTCCTCGGGCAGGCGGTCCCGCAGGGCGGCGGCGTCATCGGCCAGCCGGGCGAGCGGGCGGAGCTGCCCGATGTCGACCTGTGCCTTGAGGTCGGCCGGGCCGAAGTAGCCATCGACGGTGCCCGGCAGGTGCTGGTCGAGCCGGAGGGCCAGCAGCAGATAGTCACGGGCCACCGGGTCGGGAACCGGAACGCCCCGGACGCCACCAACGGCAGGCGTGCGCGCGCGGGTCATCGCTGGAGGCGCTCGGGCCGGGGAGCCCGCCGCGGACCGGTCTCGTCATGGGCCGCGTGGTCTTCGGCCACCCGGCGCGTCTCCTCGAGGCGGCGCTGCAGGGCCGGGTCGAGCGGGATCGGACCGGCGGGAGCCCAGCGCGAGGTGGGCGTGCCCGGCGGTGCCATCGGCAGCGGGACCGGGCTCCATGGCAGGCACCTCGCCTGCCTCGCCGGCCGGCCCGGTGCCTGCCTCGCCGGCCGATCCGTCCGATCGGTCCGATCCGTCCGGGACCTCGCCCATGCCCTGACCCGACCCGACGCCACCGGTCTCGCCTCGGAACGGCATCACCTGGCGCTCGACGGCATCAAGGCTCATCCGCAGGGCGGCGGTCTTCTGATCGGAAACCTCGCGGACATACGCCGCCTCCTCGTCCCGCGTCATCTCGCGGCCACGCACGATGTCCTTCGGCTTGCCCACCATCAACCACGCCAGGTGGTAGCGATCCATCGTGCCCCAGGCCGTGGAGAGCAGGTCGTCCGACAGCTGGAGCCACGTCTGGAGCGCGGTCAGCGAGGGCTGCGCGCCCAGGCGCTCGCCTTCGGCGATCAGCTGTCGGGTTCGGAGGATGAGCTCGTCGCGGGTCATCCGGTGAGTCTAGGGCGGGATCGCCGGGCAGGCCGGGGCCCCGGCTCGGCCGGCGCTGCCGGCGATCGGCCGGCCTGTGCGCCCTCAGCCACCCCGGATGAACGCCTCCCGGGCGGCGCGCGCCCGCATCGTCCAGGGACCCGGAGACCCGTCGCCGATCGGGTGCCCGTTGAACCGGGTCACGGGCAGCACCCCGGCCACCGACGAGCACAGGAACGCCTCGCGTGCGGCCGCCAGCTCGTCCGGCGTCAGCCAGCCCTCGACCGGCTGCAGCCCCGCCTCGGCCGCCCATCGGAGCAGCCACGATCGGGTCGTGCCGGGCAGGATCGCACAGGCGAGGGCCGGGGTCGCGAGCTCGATCGCTCCGTCGGCCGCATCACGAACCAGCACGATGTTGGACGTAGTCGCCTCCGACAGGTGCCCCGACTCGGTCAGGAACAGGGCGTCGTCCGCGCCGGCTCGGCGTGCCTCGAGGCGTGCATACACGTAGTCGATGCGACTGGTCGTCTTGAGGACCAGCAGCGGATTGCCCGGATCCCGCCGGATGGCCGACGCCACCAGCGACAGCCCGCGCTCGAGGTGGCCGGCGGGCGCCGGCGGCACCGGCCAGGCCTGGATCACGATGGTCGGCGTCACGAGCTGCGCGGGGGGCGGGAGCAGGCCACGCTCTGGCCACGTGCCGCGCGAGACCGTGATCCGGATGGACGCATCGACGTCGGGCTTGTCGAGCCCTTCGGCCGCCAGCAGCTGCGCGATGCCGCCCGCCAGGCGGGCGTCCGCGTCGGCGGGGAGCTCGATCGCGAGGCCGTCGGCCGATCGCCGGAGCCGAGCGGCGTGCTCGGCCAGCTCGGTCACCCGTCCACCGCGGGCGCGCAGGGTCTCGAAGATGCCGTCACCCTGCTGAAACCCGCGATCGAAGGACGAGACGTGCGGGCCGGATGCGGGATGCAGCACGCCGTCCACCCACACGAACCGTGGTCCTTGTGTCATCGATCCACCCCGGCTGCTCCGATCGCGTTGAGCGGCCTCCGTGCCTTGGCGACCGTTTCCTCCCACTCTGCCTGCGGGTCGCTCCGCCAGGTGATCCCGCCGCCGACGTGAAGCGACAGCCGGGCCCCGTCGGCCACGAACGTCCGGATCAGGACGCTGGAGCCCATCCGCCCATCCGGATGGCGACGGGGCTTTCTGTTGCGCCGCGAGATGCCGCCTGACCGGCACGGGCCGGCAGCGCGCGACGCGGGACGGTTGTCCGGCAGGATCGACACGGGTCGATGATAGGAGGGCCGCACGACCGCGGCCTCCGTCCTGCCACCGAAGGAATGCCGTGTCTGCTCGCGATCTTGGCCTTCGCATCGGCCGGCTGGGCCCGGGCAAGCTCGACGCGATCACCGACGTCCCAGGCGTCCGCGTGGGCCACTCGACCATCGTTTCCGGGGAGGGACCGCTGGTCGTGGGAACGGGACCCGTTCGGACCGGCGTCACGGTCGTGATGCCGCACGCAGGTGACGTGTGGACGGAGCCCGTGTTCGCGGGCTGTCATCGGCTCAATGGCAACGGCGAGCTCACCGGCCTCGAGTGGATCCGCGAGGCAGGGCTGCTCGGCGGCCCGGTCGCGCTGACCAACACCCACAGCGTGGGCGTGGTCCGCGACGCGCTCGTCGCCCACGCCATCGGACATCGCCGGTACGGCGGGGGCCTGTGGTCGCTGCCGGTCGTGGGCGAGACATGGGACGGTGGGCTCAACGACATCGACGGCTTCCACGTCCGCCCTGCCCATCTCGATGCGGCGATCGAGGCGGCGTCGGCCGGGCCGGTCGCGGAGGGCAACGTGGGCGGCGGCACGGGCATGGTGTGCCACGAATTCAAGGGCGGCATCGGCACGGCGTCGCGCCTGACGGCCGATCGCGACGGCGGCTGGGTGGTGGGCGTGCTGGTCCAGGCGAACTACGGGGAGCGCGAGCAGCTACGCGTGGATGGGGTGCCGGTCGGTCTCGAGATCCCCATCTCGGAGGTGCCCAGCCCCTACCCCCCGGAGGAGACGGGCAGCGGGTCGCCATCGGTCCCCGAGCCCGGCGCAGGTTCGATCATCGTCATCGTGGCCACCGATGCCCCCCTGCTGCCCCACCAGTGCCGGCGGATCGCCCAGCGAGCCTCGCTCGGCCTGGCCCGGATGGGCAGCGCGGCGAACAACTCGTCGGGCGACCTGATCCTCGCCTTCGCCATCGGTAACCGCGGCCTCTCGAACGCCGACGAGCCCGGGCGTGAGGTGCCGGCGAGCGTCGATGTCCGGATGGTGCCGGACAACCGGCTGACCCCGCTGTTCAAGGCGACCGTGGAGGCGACCGAGGCGGCGATCGTGAACGCCCTGCTGGCGGCGCGGACGATGGTCGGCCGGGACGGGATCACGGCGCACGCCCTCGACCACGACCGGCTGCTGGACGTGATGGCCCGCTACGGTCGCGGCCCGCGATCTGGCGCCCGGTAGCGGCGAAGGGATCAGCGATGTCGATTGCCCCGGCCGTCCGGCGCGCAACGGTCGAGGATGTGCCGTCGATCCGCGAGATCCTGGCCGCTCACGACGAGGACGAACCGGTGTCGAACGCCGACATCATCGGGCCCTATCTGCGTCACCTGATCGCCCATCACCGGGCGATGGTCAGCGTTGACGACGGCGCGATCGTCGGTTACGGCGCCGTGGTGGACGCGGGCACCTCCACCCACCTTGCCGACCTGTTCGTCCGATCCGACCGCCTCGGCCAGGGGATCGGCCGGCCGCTGCTCGGCGTGCTGTTCGGCGACTCGACCCACCGCACCACGTTCTCGTCCCGGGATCCGCGAGCGCTTCCGGTCTACGTCCGCGCGGGCATGGCGCCCCGGTGGGTCAGCCTCTATCTGGAGGGCGACGGGTCGTCGCTGCCCGCGCTGGACGGGCGGCTGACCATCACCGCGACAGAGCCCGCGCGGATGGCCGATGTCGAGCGACGGTGGACCGGTGCCGATCGCCATCTCGACCACGCGTTCTGGGCGTCGCAGGCCGATGCCGACGCGTTCCTCATCGCCGACCACCAGGGCCCGCTCGCGGTCGGGTACGGCCGGGCCAGCCAGGGATCATCGATGCGCGCCCTGGGCCGGCTCTCGGTCCGGCCCGATGCCGACCCGGTCCCCGCCGTGATCGCCGCCATCCGGAGGACCGGCCGCGGCGGGCACGTGATGGCAACGGTCCCGGGCCCCAACCCGGCGCTGCCCGTGCTGCTCGAGCACGGCTTCCGGATCCTGGACCAGGATCAGGCGATGGCGAGCCATCCGGACCTGCTGGACCCGATCCACCTGCTGCCCAACCCCGCGATGCTGTAGCCGGGTCGGGCCGGCATCGCCAGGCCGGCGGGTCGGCGCCAGCATCGCCAGGCCGGAGGACGGGCCGGCATCGCCAGGCCGGAGGCGGCGCCTGATCGAACATCGCCACCTTGAGCTGCCGAGCGACCGTCAGCCCTCGCGCTCGATCGGCACCCCCACCATCGAGCCCCACTCGGTCCAGGACCCGTCGTAGTTGCGGACGCGCTCGAAGCCCAGCAACTCGTGGAGGACGAACCACGAGTGCGACGAGCGCTCGCCGATCCGGCAGTACGCGATCACGTCGCGGTCGGCCGTGATCCCGTTCGAGCCGTAGAGCTCGGTCAACGCACCGGTGTCCTTGAACGTCCCGTCCTCGCGGACCGTCTGGGCCCACGGGATCGAGGCGGCACCTGGGATGTGCCCGCCGCGCTGCGCCGTCTCGGTCATGCCGGGCGGCGCGATGACCTCGCCCCTGAACTCGGCCGGCGACCGCACGTCGACGAGGGCGAGGCCAGGGTCGCCAAGGCGCGGCAGGATGTCGTCGCGGAAGGCGCGGAGGGCGAAGTCGGGATCCGGCAGCTTGACGCCGGTCGCCGGATGCGACGGGACGTCCGTGGACAGCGGCAGGTTGTGGTCGAGCCAGTACTTGCGGCCGCCGTTGAGCAGCTTCACCTGCTCCACGCCGTAGAGCTTGAGCTGCCAGTAGGCCCACGCGGCGAACCAGTTGTTGTTGTCGCCGTAGAGCACGATCGTCGTTTGGTGACCGATCCCGCTCTGGCTGAGGAGCTCGCTGAAGTCGTCGCGGGTCGCGATGTCGCGCCGCACGCCGTCCGACAGCTGGCTCGTCCAGCTCCAGGCGACGGCCCCCGGGATGTGGCTCTGGTCGTAGGCGGTGGTGTCGACGTCGACCTCGACGAATCGGACGGCAGGGTCGTCGAGATGGGCTGCCGCCCACTCGGCCGAGACCAGGACGTCGTGTGCGTAGCCGGACACGGTCATGGGACTGGGTGCTCCTGTCGTGTTGCGGGAAAAGGGGGACGCGCTTTCCACCGACTCGCGGCGGCAACGCGGGCCCGTCGATGACGGGAAGGCTGGTGAGCGGCGGACGCGATCCTAGCGGGACCGGGCCCGCCCGGGACACGCGCAGCGGCCCATGAGGACGGCGGCGGGCGACCCCAGGCCGCGCATCAGCCGCCTCCCGAGATGTGATCGCGGCGCGCGAATGCCTCGAGCGCACGCCGGCACTCGGCGGCCTCCCGCTGGGCCTGGCGCACGATCCACGGATCGACCCGGCTCGAGGCCTCCAGCGTGACCACCGTGCCGGCGGGACCGTCCTCGAGAACGATCCCGGAGGCGTTCCGGTAATCGGCCATCCAGTTGGCCTGGAGCCCGACCAGCACGTCGATGACCACCGCCCGGATGAACAACCAGTCGAGGTGCTCGGCGTTGAGCCGATCGACGAGGTCGTCGATGCGCACCGGTCGCCCGCGGTCGATGCGGGCAATCAGGTCCACGATCCGCAGGGCGCTGAACGGATCGCCGCTCTCGGCGATCGTCGGCGGCTGCAGGTTCGCGTCCGGCAGGCCGGCGGGGGCGGGTCGGTCGCCAATCAGGCCGGGTGCGGTCGTCACCGCGTCCATCACCTCATATCCGAGTGAACCAGTCGGGATTGAAGGCTAGCACACGGTGGCGCGAGGGTCAGGCGGTCGGTCAGCCGGTGAGGGAGGTGGCTGGAGGCGACCTCAGAGCAGCTCGTGGTTCGCGGTCGCGGTGGGCCGTCCCTCGGCCGGCCGGGGCTCCTCGCCGGGACCGTATTCGTGGCCGGGCGCGCCGGTCGTCGGCTCGAGCACGGGCAGCGTCGCACCGCCCTCGGTGGACCGGCCTTCGATCGCGCCCACCCCATACGGCACCCATTTCGACGGATCCTTGAGGCGGTGCCCCTCGGTCGCGCCACGGTCGTGGATCTGGGTGAACCCGGCAGGCTCGATCCACATCCGCTTGCCGTCCAGCAGCCCCGTCACGCCCTCCTGGCCCGGCTCGGGCCGCGGGTTCTGGCAATACGCGCAGTGCGCGCTGTCGTGCGGTGTGTACTCCGTCGGTTCCTCGTAGGTGGTGATGTATCCCTCGTAGTTGCGCAGGATCACCTTGTGGTCCGAGTAGGACACGAGGTAGTTCGGCATCACCGGGATCTTCCCGCCACCGCCGGGCGCATCGACGATGAACTGCGGGACTGCGTAGCCCGAGGTGTGGCCGCGGAGGCCCTCGATGATCTCCAGGCCCTTGCCGACTGGGGTGCGGAAGTGCCCGGCGCCCTCGACCAGGTCGCACTGGTAGATGTAGTAGGGCCGGACGCGGATCTCGACCAGCTTCTGGACCAGGTCGCGCTGGATGTGGACGCAGTCGTTGACGCCCGCGAGGAGCACCGACTGGTTGCCCAGCGGGATCCCGGCGCGGCTGAGCTTGTCGCAGGCGCGGGCGAGCTCCGGGGTGATCTCGTTGGGGTGGTTGACGTGGATGTTCAGCCACATCGGGTGGTACTTGGCGAGCATCTCGCACAGCTCGTCGTCGATCCGCTGGGGCAGGAACACCGGCACCCGTGAGCCGATCCGGATGATCTCGACGTGCGGGATCTCGCGCAGCCCTCGGATCGCCGATTCGAGGAGCTTGGGCGCCAGCGTCAGGCCGTCACCGCCCGAGATCAGCACGTCGCGGATCTGCGGCGTCCGGCGAATGTAGTCCAGCTGCGCCTCGTGCTCGCGGCGGTTGAAGTTCTGGGCCGGGTCGCCGACGATCCGGCTCCGCGTGCAGTACCGGCAGTAGCTGGCGCATTGGGTGGTGATCAGCATCAGGACCCGGTCCGGATAGCGATGCACGAGCCCGGGCACCGGGGAGTGGCGGTCCTCGGCCAGGCTGTCCTCCATCATCCCGGTGAAGCTGTGCAGCTCGCGACCGAGCGGAATGATCTGGCGACGGATCGGGTCGTCGGGGTCCTTGGGGTCGATCAGGCTGATGAAGTAGGGCGTGACGTCGACCCGGAACTTGTCGGGCGCGGACAGGCCCTCGCGCTCCTCATCGGTGAGGTCCAGGATCTGCTCGATCTCGGCCAGGTCATTGACGCGGTTGGACAGCTGCCAGCGCCAGTCGCTCCACTTCTCGTCTGGGACGTCCGCCCATATCGGTGCCCGGCGGCTGACCGCCGGCTTGCCGTCAGGTCCGAGCGCCTGGGCGGGATCACGCCGATTCACGAATGGCGCCTCGGACGCTGTCAACGCGGCGGCATGGGGTTGCGTTCGCGCCTGCGTGTCCATGGTGCCCGCCTCTCGTCGTTGTGCCGCTGCCGCGGACCAAGATGCATAGATCTTATTCAGTGTGAATGAACTTCGATCATACCGAAGGGGGCCGATGGCGTCCACGAACGAGGTGCCCCCGGCTCGTCGCGAGCCCGGATGGAACGCCACAAGAGCACTCTGGCGGTCCTTGACTCCCTCACCCGTCGATTGGAACGCGCCGCGATCCAGGGGACGACCGCATCCGTGATCTGGCTCGCTGCCAGTGCCACACAGCGGATGCAGGGTCCAATCGAGCACCGGCAAGCCGCCACAGTGAACGCGGGCCGCTCCGGCGCGGTCACCGCGTGCCCGGGAGCGCGATGAACCCGGCCGGACCTGAGACGCGCTGGGTCATCCGCTCCTGCTGCTCGTCCCCCCACCGGTCGACCACGTCGAGACGTCGGCCATCGGGCAACCCGCCGTACCCTCGACCCGAGTCAGTCGCCGATCACGCTCCAGATCAGGCCCATCATGATGAAGAACCCGCTGAACAGCGCGATCAGACCCAGGCCGCCATACGGCGAGCTCGCTCCTTCGTGGGGCACGAGCTGGAGCCCGATGCCGAACACCACCGCCCACAGCACGAACAGGATCGTGAACAGCAGCTTGGCATTGGGGCCCGTGATCCGGCGCACCCACCCCTGGCGGCCCCCTTCGGCCACCATCGCCGACCGCGCGAAGATGAAGATGAAGCCGCCGGCAACCAGCAACGCGGCGAACAGGATCACCAGATGCTGCGGGAAGTCCTGGAACCAGATCGTGAAGATCGTCACGCGAGGCCCTCGGAGGCGGGACGGTGGGGTCGCGAATGCCCGCCGCACGGCGGTCGCACGATGCTAGCAGAACCCGCCCGAGTCACGTGGAAACGCGTGCTCCGTGTAACATGCTACCGGTGAGACGCATGTTCGCCCGGAGCACGCCCGAGTGAGGCGGCCATGACCTTCGACCGGCTGGGTCGGTTCGCCGTTCGCCGCCGGTGGTGGATCGTGGCGGCCTGGGTGATCCTGATCCTGGTCGCGATCCCTTTCGCCCCGCGGGCGCCCGGTGCCCTGTCCCCCGGCGGCTTCATCCTCGACGACCTCGAATCGGCACGGGCGAAGCAGCTGCTCCAGGACAGGCTGGGCACCGAGCCGTCGGCGTTCGTGCTCGTCTACACGTCGGCCACGATGGCTGCGGGTACGCCCGCCTGGAACGCGGCCGTGGCTGCAGCGACCCGCGACGTGGCCAAGGCGCCGCACGTGACCCGCGTCCTGTCGCACCGCATGGCGCCCAACCAGGTCTCGGCCGATGGCCATACGGCGTACGACATCGTGTTCCTGGACCTGCCGCCGGACGACTCGCCCGATGCGATCCCAGCGGTCCAGGCGCGCCTCCACGAGGTGCCGGGCCTCACCGTCCAGATCGGTGGCGGCCCCGCGTTCTATGGCGACGTCCAGGCCGTGACCGAGGCCGACCTTCGCCGGAGCGAGCTGATCTCGCTGCCGCTGGCGGGGCTGGCGCTGCTGCTCGTGTTCGGTTCGGTGGTCGCGGCCGCCGTCCCGCTTGCAGTGGGTGGGACGGCCGTGCTGGTGGCCCTGGCCGGGATCTTCGTCGTCGCGTCGCTGACGCCGATGAGCATCTTCGTGCTCAACCTGGCCACGCTGCTGGGTCTCGGCCTGGGGGTCGACTACTCGCTGCTGATGACGAGCCGATTCCGCGAGGAGCTGGCCCGTCGCGAAGGCCCCGACCGGGTGGCCGAGGCGGTCCGTGTCACGGTCGCGACCGCCGGTCGGGCCGTGTTCTTCTCCGGCCTCACGGTGCTGCTGGGTCTGCTCGGGCTCGTCCTGTTCGAGTTCATGATCCTGCGCTCGGTCGGCATCGCGGGTGCGATCGTGGTCGGGCTGGCGGTCGCGTCAGCGGTCACCCTGCTGCCCGCCATCCTCGCGATCCTGGGCACCCGGATCGATGCGCTCGCGGTGCGGAAGGTGACCGTGGATCCGGGTGCCGAGGGGCCATGGGCGCGACTGGCCCGGCGCGTGATGCGCCATCCGGTGGCCATCCTGGTCCCGACGCTGTCGTTGCTGCTGGTCCTGGGGATCCCGTTCCTCCACGTCCGGTTCAACTCCCCGGACGCGACGATCCTGCCGCCGTCGGTTCCGTCGCGATCGGCCTTCGACACCCTGACGCGAGCGTTCGGCGAGGGCCCCTTCGCCCCGATCGAGCTCGCCGTCAGGACCACCGGCGATGTCACCTCGCCGGGCAACATCGCCAGGCTTTACGACTACGCGCGCCGGCTCGAGGCCGACCCCCGGGTCACCCGGGTGGACAGCCTGGTCGACGTGGATCCGCGGCTGACGCTCGCCCAGTACGAGCTGCTATACGCCTCGCCCAGCGGGCCGCCCGACCGGTTCGTCGCGAGCGCGCTCGCGGCCACAACCCGCGGCAACCTCACGGCGTTCACGCTGTACACGCCGTTTGGGCCCAACAACGAGGCGGGACGTGCGCTCGTCCGCGAGCTCCGTGACCCGTCGAGCCCGTTGGCTGCCCCGACCGGCATGACGGTGCTGGTCGGCGGCGGCGCAGCCGACGTGGAGGACGTCGTCACCCGCGTCTGGTCCGACTTCCCGCGCACGGCCGGGTTCATCGTCCTGACCACGTTCGTCGTCCTGTTCGTTCTCCTCAGGTCGATGGTGCTGCCGGTCAAGGCGCTGGTCATGAACACCCTCTCGATCGTCGCCAGCTTCGGCGCCCTGGTCTGGATCTTCCAGGACGGCAACCTGTCCGCAGTGCTCGGGTTCCAGCCGCTCGGGTTCGTCGAGACCACCCAGCCGGTGATCCTGTTCTGTGTCCTGTTCGGATTGTCGATGGACTACGAGGTGTTCCTCCTGACCCGGATGAAGGAGGTGTGGGACCGGTCCGGCGACAACACCGAGGCCGTGGCCCGGGGTCTCGAGCGCAGTGGCCGGATCGTGTCGTCAGCCGCGCTGGTGGTCGTTGTCGTCGCCGGATCCTTCGCGTTCGCCGACATCGTGTTGATCAAGGCGCTGGGTCTGGGGATCGCGATCGCCGTCGCGCTCGACGCCACGGTGGTCCGGGCCCTGCTCGTGCCGGCGACGATGCGATTGCTCGGCAAGTGGAACTGGTGGGTTCCGTCCCGCCTGGACCGGGCCCTGAGCCGGATCCTGCCTCGCACCGAGGCCGAGGTGGAGGCCGCGGCCCGATGAGGATGGCGGTCCCCGCGACTCGATGGCTGCGCGCACGGGCCTCCTTGCCCGGCTTCGCTTTGTTCGTGGCAGCGACCGTGGGCGCCTGTGGCGGACCGATCTTCGCCAACCCCCCGGCCACGCATCCGGTGGTGACGCCCGTCCCCTCGACGATGACCCGACCCCCCGACCCTCGCCCGATCGAGCTGCCTCGCGACGACGGCCCGCACGATCGACTCACGGAGTGGTGGTACTACACCGGCCACCTGAAGGCCGCCGACGGCCGGCGGTTCGGGTTCGAATTCGTCGTGTTCCGCGCCGAGCGTGGCGGCTTCCCGGTGTCGTGGGCCTCGCACCTCGCCCTCACAGACGAGACCGGCGGCACGTTCCACTACGCCCAGCGCAGCGAGATCGGGCCGCAGGTCGACGCCAGGACGCCCGATCACCCAGACGAGGCGTTTGCGTTCGCCATCCGCGGCGATCCGACGGATCCTGCGGCCACCCGAGTCCCGTGGTCGATGGCAGGCGGCGGCGGTTCCGATGCACTGCGCGCGTTTGCGGGACCGGACGAGGTGTCCGGGGACGCGGTCGACGGCTTCGGGATCTCGCTCGCTCTCACGGCCCGCAAGCCGGCGGTCTTCCACGACGGCAACGGCTGGATCGACTTCGGGCCGGCAGGTGGCTCGTACTACGTATCACGCACGGACATGGCGGCGACCGGCACGGTGACGCTGGGCGGGTCCGTGCTGGCGGTCGAGGGCACGGCATGGTTCGACCACCAGTGGGGCGACTTCATCTCGGTCGGCGGGGGCGGCTGGGACTGGTTCGCGGTCAACCTCGAGGACGGCATCGACGTCATGCTGTCGGAGGTCCGGGCGGCCGACGGGAGCTATCCGCTGGTCTATGGGACGGTGGTCGACGCGGCGGGCGTCGGCCGGACGATCGGCCCCCAGGACCTCAGCGTGACCGTGACCTCGAGCTGGACGAGCCCGATCACCGGGACGACATATCCGGCCGGGTGGGTCCTCACGCTGCCCGCCCAGGACCTCGTCGTGCGGCTGCGCCCGACCGTGCCGCAGCAGGAGTTGGACACACGGTCAACCACCGGCGTCGTGTACTGGGAAGGATCCCAGGTCGTCAGGGCCACCCGTGGGGGCCGGCCGCTGGGCGGTGAGGCCTACGTCGAGCTGACAGGATACGCCGGACGGTAGGCCGCCGCGCCGTCGCCGATCAGCCTCGACGGAGCGCCAGGCCGGACAGCGCGAGCGACAGAACGATCGTGATCGCGTACGTCGCGCACCAGACGCAGATCGCGTGGATCACGAACAGCTCGAGATACGTGAGATACGCGGCGACGACTGTCGCGAGCAGCAGCAGCCCGTAGCCCAGCAACAGCGGTCGGCGGTCGGCGCGCCGCCACCAGGCGAACGCGCACGCGACGAGCACCAGCGACAGGCCGAGGCCGAACGCAGCCACCGGGATCCCGAGCACCGTTGAGTACTCGGACGACGCCACGCTCTCGCAACCGCCGGCCGGACCGCAGACGGGCGCCTCGCCCATGAAGCGCACGACCGTCAGGTACCCGGACGGCACCAATCCGGCCAGGGTTGCGACGACGAGCGGGACACCGAGCGCGCCTCGAGGTGGACGCTCGGGGCTGGACACCGTCAGGGTGCCGTGCTCGGGGAGGCCGCGGTGGACGGCGCCGCCGATGAGGCCGGGTGCGGCGCTCGCGGCCGCGGCCTCGATCAGCGCACCCAGCTCCTGGGCCGACTTGAGGCCGACGTACTGCTGGCCTCCGATGTACATCGTCGGCGTGGAGTTGATGCCCATGCCCAGGGCCTTGTTCGAGATGTCGGCAACTCCCTGGATCGCCGAGGCGTCGTCGAGGCACGTGTTGAACTGCGTCCCGTCAAGGCCTGCCGCCTCGGCGATGGCGACCAGCCGCTCACGCCGGAAGCCACCCTGGTTCTCGCCGTCCTGGTTGTTGTAGACCCAGTGCGCGTAGTCCCAGTACTTGCCCTGGTTGACCGCACACGTGGCGCCAGTCGCGGCCAGCTTCGACTCGTCGTCGGCGCCGCCGCGACCGAGGATCGCGATGTCGTGGTGCACGATCTGCAGGGTCCCGGGCGTCACGTACTGGCTGACCAGGATTGGCTCGACCGACAACGAGTACTCGGCGCAGATCGGGCACTGGAAGTCCTCGTAGACCTCGAGTGTGACCGGGGCGTCGGGGCTACCGATCCTGTGGTCGGTTTCGATAAGCGAGGCTGGGTAGGCGATGGCCGGGTCCTTGAACGTCCCGGACACCTTGCCGCCCAGCTGGTTCATCGCCACGACCGCCACGATGACCACCCCGACGATGACCGCCGCGATCGTGATGTTGCGGGTCGACAGGAGCGAAGGACCACCTGTGTACCCGGTGGCTCGGGTCCGGCGTTCCTCGCGGGCGACCTCGAAGCGTTCTCTGCGCTCGGCGGCCCGACGGTCGCGCCGGCTGCTCTTGGGGGTTTGCTGCTTGCCGCTCAGGGGAGGCCTCCGTGTGCTCGCTCATGGAACGCCCGGACATTCTGGCGCAGATCGGCCGGGCGGGCGTTGCCGGCCTGCGACCCTGCACGCCGCGACGATTGCGCTCCGGCCGAACCTAGTTGATACTAAGTCTCATATGACACTCCAACCTCCCGCGGAACCGGTCACCGCGCCCGCCCACCTGGAGCGCTCATCGCACCCTCTCGACCATGCGGTCGATGCGGCGCATGCCCACGCACACGCGGATGTCTGGCTGAGCGACGTCTCGGCCGGGTACGGCGATCGGACGGCGCTGGACCACATCACCGCGGCGGTCGAGCCCGGGAGCCTGCTCGCCGTCGTGGGGCCAAATGGCGCGGGCAAGAGCACGCTGCTCAAGCTCATGGCGGGCCTGCTGCAGCCCTGGACGGGCCGGATCGAGATCCTGGGTGCGCCCCCCGGCCGCGAGGCCCGGCGTGTGGCCTACGTGCCCCAGGCCGAGCTCGTCGACTGGGCGTTCCCGGTGACAGTCGAGGATGTCGTGATGATGGGCCGGTTCCCCCGCCTGGGACCCATCCGGCGGCCGGGCCGCGGCGATCGGCGAGCCACCGCGGATGCCCTCGACCAGGTGGGCATGAGCGCACATCGGCGGACGCAGATCGGCCGCCTGTCCGGCGGCCAGCGGCGGCGAGTGTTTCTCGCCCGGGCGCTGGCAGCGGAACCCGACCTGTTCCTGCTCGACGAGCCCGTGACCGGCATCGACACCACTACCCAGGAGCTCCTGATGGATCTCCTCGAGCAGCAGGCCCGGCGGGGCAAGACGGTGGTCGCGACCACCCACGACCTCGCCTGCGTCGCGCAGCGGTTCCAGCAGGTCATGGCCATCAACCGTTCGGTCGTCGCCTACGGCCCGTCGAACCTCGTGCTCGATGCGGACGTCCTCGCCCGCGCGTACGGAGGTCACCTGCTGGTCGTCGAGGGCCGCACGGTGCTGCTCGACGACGCCCACCACCACGACGCCGCCGCGCCCGGCGAGCGTCACTTCCATGAGCAGGATCCGGGTCGCTGATGGGCGTCGTGCTGGATCCGCTGGAGTTCGGCTTCTTCGTCCGCGCCCTCATCGCGTCATCCCTGGTGGGGGTCGTGTGCGCGGTGGTCGGCACCTACGTCGTGCTGCGCGGGATCGCGTTCATCGGCGATGCCATCGCGCACGCGGGGTTCCCGGGCGTGGTCGCCGCCTACATGCTGTCGATCCCGTTCTATCTGGGCGCCGCGGTGGCTGCGGTGGGAACGGCGCTCGCGATCGGCTACGTCACCAAGCGCGGCGGGCTGCGCCAGGACACCGCGATCGGCGTGCTGTTCGCGGGCACGTTCGCGTTCGGCGTGTTCCTGTTCAGCACGATCAAGGGCTATGTGGCGGACCTGTTCGGCTTCCTGCTCGGCAACGTGCTCGCCATCGGGCCCGAGGACCTGATCGCGTTGGTCGTGCTGGGTGTCGGCGTGATGGTCGTGGTCGCGCTGCTGTGGAAAGAGCTCCTGTACGCGACGTTCGATCCGCTCGGGGCGGCCGCCTCGGGGATCCCGGTGGATCGTCTCGAGTACCTGTTCCTGGCGCTCGTCGCGCTGACCATCGTGGTCAGCCTCCAGGCGGTGGGGATCATCCTCGTCGTTGCGATGCTGATCACGCCGGCCGCGACGGCACAGATGCTCACGGCCAGGTTCACCCGGCTGATGATCGGCGCCGGACTGGTGGGGATCGCCAGCGCGATCCTCGGGCTCTACCTCTCGTACTGGCTGAACGTCGCCAGCGGCGCCACCATCGTGCTCGTCGAGACCGCGCTGTTCCTGTTCGCCATGGCCCTCGGGCAACGCGGCCTGATCGCGAGGCGACGCGTCCGGGCGGGCGGGGACGAGGTTGCCCTCGGCCCGGGCTCCCGATGATGTCCCCGTTCGTCGTTGCGATGGAGCAGGCCGGCTGCCGGCTGACCGGGCCCCGGCGCGTGGTCGCGGACCTGGTTGCCGCCCGCGCGGGTCACTTCACCGCCGCCGACATCGTCGCCGACGCCCGCCGGCGGCATCCCGGCATCGGGCGAGCGACGGTGTTCCGCGCCCTGGACCTGTTCGCGTCGCTCAACCTGGTCGAGCGCATCGACCTGCCGGACGGCGACCATGCCTACGTGACCTGCGATCGGTCCCATCACCATCACGCGATCTGCACCGGCTGCGGGCGATCGTTCGATCTCGCGGACATGGGGCTGGGACAGGTGCTGCATGACGCCGGCGAGCGCCTCGGGTTCCGGATCACCTCGCACCGCCTCGAGCTGTTCGGGGTGTGCGCCGCCTGCCAGGCCGCCGCTCGATCCTGAGCGCGCCTTCCCGATGCTAGGAGACCAACCAACTTGATGGCCAATCACCGATGAGACTCGATCTCAAGCCTAACGGCCCGTCCGGAACCCGTCGCCGACCGAGGGGCGCCCGCGGCCTGCTCGCGGCTGGGCTCGTCGCATCGATGCTGGTCGCGGCCTGCACGTCATCGGTGCCCGCCGGATCGCCCGCGACCACCCCGGACCCGGACGCCATCCCCGTGGCGGCGACCACGACCGTGTTCGCGGACCTGGTGGCCCAGGTTGGCGGCCCGCGCGTCCGCGTCTCGAGCCTGGTGCCCAAGGGCGGCGAGGTGCACACGTTCGATCCCACGCCCTCGGACGTTCAGCACGTCACCGAGGCCCGGCTGATCGTGCGCAACGGGCTGGGACTGGACGACTGGCTGGGAAACCTCGTGCGGGATGCGGGCACCACGGCGCCGGTGATCGCGCTCGGCGAGAACCTGGATGGCGTGTCCTACCTGACCGACGCCGGCGGCACCGTCAACCCGCATCTGTGGATGGACGTGGCCAACGCCTCGCGATACGTCGATCGGATCGCCCAGGCCCTTGCATCGGTCGATCCCGCCGACGCCGGAACGTTCAGTGAGCGCGCCAAGGCCTACCAGGCGACGCTGGCCGGCCTCGACGCCCAGATCCGCGTGCGGATCGGCTCGATCCCAGCCCCCAACCGGGTGGTCGTGTCGTTCCACGACGCGTTCCCGTACTTTGCAGCCGCCTACGGCCTCACGATCGTCGGCAACATCGTCGATGCGCCGGGTCAGGACCCGAGCGCAGGCCAGATCGCGGCGCTCGTCCAGGCCATTCGGTCGAGTGGAGCCAAGGCCATCTTCGCCGAGGCGCAGTTCAACGACGCGCTCGCGCAGACGATCGCAGGCGAGACCGGGGTGACCGTGGTCTCGGACCTGTACGACGACACGCTGGGCGACCCGCCCGCCGACACCTACGTCGGGATGATGACCTGGAACACTGATCGGGTCGTTGCGGCCATCGGCGGCTGACCCGGACCCAGGCCACCGATCCGGACCCAGGCCGCCGATCCGGACCCAGGCGGCCACCTCGGACCCAGGTACCGGCGGCGGGCGGGACCATCGCCGCCGAGATTGTTGAAACCTTCGGGCGATGCGCCGACTCAGAGCGACACCGGACCATACGGGAGTCGTCCATGTCGAACCTCGCCCTCCAACCCGTCCCCACGCCCGGCGCAGCCGCTCGCAGCGAGCACCGGACATGCGCGTAGGCGCCGCGACGCTCGTTGCCCTGGGCGCGATCGCGGCGCTGGTCGCGCTCGGGGTCACCGATCAGATCATTCCTGCGACCGATGCCCGCACCGAGCAGCTTCGGCCGTGGATCGCGGCCCGTGCGATGGGCGTCACCGCCTACCTGCTGCTCGCGTTCGAGGTTGCCCTCGGGCTGGTCCTCAGCCACCCGCGGAACACCACGGCATGGCGCAAGACGAAGCAGGTGTTCCCGTGGCACGAGATGGTCTCCGTGTTCACGGGGGCGTTCATCGCGCTCCACGTGGCCCTGCTCGCCATCGATCCCTACGCGAACGTGGGTGTGATCGGTGCATTCGTTCCGGGCTTCTCGCCCTACAAGCCGGTCGCCGTCGGGCTCGGGTCCGTCGCCCTGTATGCCCTGATCCTCACCGCCCTGACCGCGAAATGGACGCGCCTGCTGCCCTCGGGCTGGTGGCTCAAGGTCCACCGGGTGGCCGCTGGCGTGTTCCTCATGACCTGGGTTCACGCGCTGCTTGCCGGAACTGACGGCGGCGCCCTCCTGCCCGTGTATCTCGCGACCGGCCTGCCGATCCTGGCCGGGGTTGCGCATCGCTGGTGGACGGCGCGCGTCCGCCCGCAGCATGCGGCGGGGGCCGCCTTGTCCCTCGCAGAACGCTCAGGGGTCCCGCGCCAGGTTGTGTCCTCGGGCGTGACCTCGCCGGCCCTGTCCATTGCCAGGCCACGGCCGGTGGCCGTCACCGTGGAGGAGTCTTGATGTCCGGGGAGCTGTTGCGAAGGCTGGTCCGCCGAGCCGCGGTGCTCGCGCTGACCCTGGCTGTGATCGGCGTTGGCGTGGTGTCCGTGCAGGTCGCGGCCCAGTGGCGAGCCGAGGCCGCGCCAATCGACGCGGCACCGGTCGGCATGAACACGATCGGCAGCGATGCCGCTGCCGAGATCGATCGGACCACCGCGTTGTCCGGGCAGCTGGACGACGTGGCCTCCCAGATCGCTGATCTCGGCGGCGCCGTCTCGACCGCCAACCAGAGCATCACTGGCGACTCCCAGAGCGCACAGGCGCTCCAGCAGCAGCTCGCGGACGCCAAGGCCAGGCTGGAAACGCTCCAGCAGCAGCTGAAGGCCGCCCAGAAGCGGCTCGACGCGCTCCATGCCGCGGCCGCTCGCCAGGCTGCCATCAACGCTTCCGCGAAGGCCGCACCGGCGCCGACCGCCGCGGCGACCTACCACGAGAGCGAGGGCGGTCACGATGACTGAGCGCGTTCTCCCCGCCGTTGCCGTCCCGGCGCCTCTGATCCGACGTGGTGGTCCCGGGGTTCCGCACCGGCCCTCGGGCACGAGCCTTCCGCAGCGACGGTCTCGTCAGGGCACCGATGGGCGGGGATCGGCTCCCGCGGCAGGTGCGAAGGCGGGCGTCCGGCCGGTCGGTGCTCACCGCGGCCAGGCGTGGCTGACCACGCCGGCGCGGGCTGGCATGCTGCTCGGCGCCTCTGCGGCGGTCTATGCCGTCTCGCTCGCAGGCATTAGCCTCCTCCAGGCATCGAGCGATGCGGATCTCGCCGCGAGCCGGCAGCCATACATGGACGCGGTCGCTCGGTCGCGATCCGCCAACGATCGTCTCGAGGCGGCCATCACGAAGGCAAACACGGATGCTCGGGCGCTGGTCGCGGCGTATGCGGCGGCCGGCGACGACGTCGCAGCGTACGAGGCCAGGCTGGACAAGCTTGCCTCGCTGGTTGCGGACGTCCAGGGGTCGGCGGCGGCGCTGCCAACGCGCATCAGCCTGCCCAAGGTGACCGTCACGGCGATCTCGACCAGCCGCGCGTCGAGCTCCGCGCCGCGCACGACCACCAAGACCACCGCCTCGGGACGCTGACCACGGTTTCGCCGGCAGCTGCGTCCGAGGCGCTCGCGGTCGACGTTCGCGTCGATGCCGAGGGCTCGCTCGTCTTCGAGGGGCGGGCCCTCGGCTCCGCGCTGCGCCTGTTCATCGCGCCGACCAGCTGGACGGACAGCCCGACCGGCGCAGCCGATGCGATGAACGCCTGGGAGGCAGTCCGGAGCGAGTTCGGCGCGGTCGATCGCGCCCTGTCCCGGTTCCGTGACGACAGCGAGCTGACTGCGTTCAACCGCCAGGCGGGCACCGGGGCGGTGATCGAGGTCTCCTGGCGGCTCCGAATGGCGCTGGCGGCGATGGACCGGGCCGCGCGGATCACGGACGGGCGGTTCGATGCCTCGGTGCTGGAGGCCCTCGAGCGGATCGGCGAGCATGGGGCTCCCCTCGATGCTGTCCGGAATCTCGGCTGGGCAGATCCGCGGGACGTCCCGGGCGCCACCGGCAACGGCCATCAGTCCGATGCCCTGACCGAGCGACCGGTTCGCGTCCGGGTGTCGGGCGCGCCGCTTGACTCGGGCGGGATCGGCAAGGGGCTGGCGCTCCGCTGGGCCGCCGCCAGGGCTGAGGTGGCGCTGCCGGGGGTCGCGTTCCTGCTCGAATCGGGCGGCGATCTCGTGGCTTCGGGCCGGCATCCATCGGAAGGCTGGCGGGTCGGTGTCGAGGACCCGGTGGCACCGGACGGGCTCGACGCCCCTCCGGTCGCGGTGATCGGTCTCGAAACGGGAGCGATCGCAACCTCTTCGATCAGCGTCAGGAACTGGACGGCTCCAGACGGGCGGCGCGTCCATCACCTGGTCGACCCGCGGACCGCGGCGCCGGCCCGCACGGGGCTGATCGCGGTGACGGTCGCGGGCGCGGATCCCGCGTGGTCCGAGGTCTGGAGCAAGGCCCTGTTCCTGGCAGGGCGGACCGCGATTGGCAATGAGGCCCGGTCTCGCGGGCTGGCCGCGTGGTGGATCGATGAGGCGGGCCGGCTGGGCATGTCTCCCGAGGCCCGGGTCCGCAGCGTCTGGGTGGCCGAGGAACGCCTCGGCTGAGGACTCCTAGGAGGGGTCGCCGGGCGCAGGTGGGTTCGAGGGGGTCGACTCGGGGCCGGGATCGGCGGGCGGTGGCGGTTGCTCGCCGGGCAGGGGCTCGCCGAGCGCCACCTGAAGGTCGGCCAGCGTGGGCATGCCCTCGCGGGCACCCGCACGGGTCACCGACAAGCTCGCGGCGACGACCGCACGCCGTGCTGCCACGTCCAGGCTCAGGCCACCGGCAAGCGCGGCCGCGAGGGCGCCGTTGAGCGCGTCGCCGGCTCCCGTCGCATCGACCGCCTTCACCTTCGGCGTCTTGATGTCGATCGCCCGTCCGGTCTTCGGCACCAGCACGGCTCCACCGGCCCCGAGGGACACCAGGATCGCCTCTCCAGCGCCCGGGCCCTCGCCGGTCGTCTCCATGAGCGTGCGGGCCGTGCGAATGGGGTCCTCGGCGCCGCTGGTCGGACGGCCGGATCGACGCGCGTCGTCCGCGACCAGCCTGGCCAGCTCACCACGGTTGGGGGTGAGCACATCGGCGAGCGACAGCACGGATCGATCGAGGCCGTCGGCGGGTGCCGGGTTGAGCACCGTCCAGGCATGTCCCTCGCGCCCGATCCGCAGCGCTTCACGCGCGGCGGCGGTGGGGATCTCGTGGGTGACAATGACGACATCCCCACGGTGCGGGTTCAGCCGGCCGAAGGCCTGCCGGACGTGGGCTGCGGTCAGCCCGGCGTTCGCCCCCGGAGCCACCGCGATCTGGTTCTCCGCCTTCGCGTCCACCAGGATCAGCGCGACACCCGTCGCCGTGTGGTCGAGCGTCACCAGCACGTCAGTGCCTACGCCCTCCCGGGCCAGGGCCGCCCGGGCCTCCGCGCCGAAGTTGTCATCGCCGAGCGCCGCGACCAGCATGACCGGGACGCCGAGGCGGGCGGCTGCGACGGCCTGGTTGCCACCCTTGCCACCATGGAAACGGGTGAACGTCCCGCCCATCACCGTCTCACCGGGAAGCGGCAGCCGCTCCCCCTGGACGACCAGGTCGACGTTGACCGACCCCACCACCAGGACCCGACCGCTCACGGGTGCGTACCCCACTCCTTCGGTCGTCATGAGCCGGTGACGAACTCGCCGCCGTCCACGCCGATGATCTCGCCGCTGATGAACTCGGTGCCTTCGCCGGACAAGGCCCGGATGGCGTTGGCCACGTCCTGGGGCTTCGTCATGCGCCCGGTGGGATTGCGCCTGGTGGCCGCCTCGATGATCGCGTCCTTCTCGGGGATCTTGAGCAGCGCCGGCGTGACGGTGACACCTGCGCGAATGGCATTGACGGTGACGCCCGTGTCCAGGCGGGCGAGCTCCATCGCAAGCTGGCGGACGTGGGACTCGAGGGCGGCCTTGGCCGACGACACGACACCATAGCTGGGGACGACCCGGCTCGATCCCTCGGAGGTCATCGCGAACACCTTCGAGCCGCGCTCGAGGAAGCCGCCCCGCCACAGGTCCTGGACCCAGTACACGAGGCTGTTGGCCATCACGTCCTGGGTCATCTCCATCTTCTTGCGATCGGCTCCGGCCTTCGGGTCCGGGGCCAGGAACGGGACGAGCGAGCCGAACGCGAGGGAGTGCATGACCACCCGCACGTACGGGTGATGGCCCTCGGCGCGCGAGCAATCGAATCGCTGGCCCAGGACGCTCAGGGCCGACACCCGCTTCTCGTCGTCGGCGGCGTTCATGTTGATGAACACGGCCTCCGAGCCGAGCGCCTCGATCCCTGCCTTCACCTCGTTGACGTGCGTCTGGCCGGCCCGGAAGTCGAGATGGATCCCGCAGATCCGGTAGCCAGCCGCGGCGAGCGTCAGGGCGGTGGCCTCGCCCATGCCCGAGGACGCGCCAAGGATCAGGGCCCAGCGCTCGCGGTCGTCGGTCATGCGTTCCTCCGGGACGTCGTGGGACCCTGCCGGCTGACGCGACAGCAGGGTTGTCCGAGTCTACCAGCGACCCCCGGACGAACACGACGGCCGACGGCGACACCGGCCGGTGTCGGCTCGGCGAGCCGTGGTGCGGCGCTCCGCGTTCCGAGCTCGCCGGGCACGCCGGCGATCTCGCTGCCACATTGCCCGAACCAGGTAATCGCGCTACGGTCGTCTCCAACGATCCGTGATGATCGGACCCTCGATCAGCGGCACATGGCTCTGGGCGCCCAGGGCGTTGCCCGCGAATATGTGCCGGGCGCCCTCCGTGGCCGCTTCCCACGTCGTGCAGTCTGCGGCTCGATCCGCATCCGTTCGTCCGGAGGTGGCACGTGAACATCGGCCTCGGCGGGCTCGATCCGACTGTCCTGCTGCTCATCATCCCGCTGGTCGTCATCGAGCTGGCGATGCTGATCCTGGCGGTGGTCGATCTGCTGCGCGACGATCGACGGGTGCGAGGCGGCAACAAGGGCCTGTGGGCCGTGATCATCGTGTTCGTCAACCTCATCGGCCCCATCCTGTATTTCCTGGTCGGGCGCGAGGAGGGGCCGGTGGAGCCGCAGGCGCCCGGTCCCGGCGCCATGCCCGGCTGGGGGAGCCCCCACGACCCGCCGATCGTGGCGCCGCCGCCGACATCCGCGCCCGAGGGGGAAGTCGCCCGGATCGACGTGGTGGGCGGGGTGGCGGCGATCCAGGCCAGGGACATGCCACCGATCCAGGCCAAGGACGCGAGGATCGCGGAGGACGCGCCATCGGCGATCGCGATCGAGGGTCTGACCAAGCGCTACCCGGGAGGGCTGCTCGCGCTCGACGCGCTGACGATGGTCGTGCCGGAGGGATCCGTGTTCGGCCTGCTCGGTCCGAACGGCGCGGGCAAGACCACGTCCCTGCGCCTGATCGCCGGTCTGACGCGGCCCACGGCCGGTCGGGTGCTGGTAGCGGGGGTCCCGGTGGCCGTGGACCCGCTCGAGGTCCGACGGCACCTCGGGTACCTGGAGCAGGACCCCCGAGGCTACGGGTGGATGACCGGCCGCGAGCAGCTTCGCCTGCTGGGGAGGCTGCACGGGCTCGATGGGCCGGAGCTCCGTCACGCGATCGATGACGCGCTCGAACGCGTCGATCTCACCACAGCCGCGGACCGGCGGGCAGGCTCGTACTCGGGTGGCATGCGCCAGCGGCTCGGTATCGCCGGAGCGCTGGTCCATCGACCACCGATCGTCGTCCTCGACGAACCAGTTAGCGCCCTGGACCCGGAGGGCCGGCGAGACGTCCTCAGCCTGATCGCCGCCCTGCGCGGCGAGATCACCGTCCTGTTCTCGACCCACGTGCTCGCCGACGTCGAGCGGATCTGCGACCGGGTCGGGATCCTCGATCACGGCCACCTCGTCGTCGAGGGGCCGCTGGCGGATCTGCTGGACCGGTTCGCGCTGCCCGTCTACCGGGTCGAGGCGGAGCCGGGACAGGGAGCCGCCCTGGAGGCGCTGGCCACGCGACTGCGCATGCAGGACTGGGTTACGGGGGCCGCCGTGGAGCACGGTCTGCTCACGGTGGCCGTCGCCGATCCGGCGCGCGCGGGCCGAGAGCTCCTGCCCGCGATCACGGCCGAGAGCGTCGCCGTCATCTCCGTGGCCCGCGCACGGCCCACCCTCGAGGACGTGTTCCTTCGGCTCACCGGCAATAGCCCTGAGGTCGCAGCATGAGCGGCTTCACCGTGCTCCTGCGCAAGGAGCTGCTCGAAGCCTGGCGAACCCGCCGGCTGCCGATCGTCGGGCTCCTGTTCATCGCCGTCGGGATCATCTCCCCGCTGACAGCTCGCTACCTCAACGACATCCTCACCGCGGCGCTGGGCGATCAGATGACCATCCCCATGCCGACCCCCACCGCCGTCACGGCGCTCGAGCAGCTCCAGAAGAACCTGGGACAGCTTGGTGCGCTGGCGGCGATCGCGCTCGCGATGAGCGCCGTGTCCGGTGAGCTGGATCGGGGCACCGCGGCTCTCGTGCTCGCCCAGCCGGCGACCCGCGCGGCATTCCTGGCCGCCAAGCTGACCGGGATCGCCATCGTCCTCGGCGTGTGCACCGCGCTTGGGGTCGCCGTTGCCTGGGCCTACACCGTGGTCCTGTTCGATCCGTTGCCGATCGGCGGCTGGGTCGTGCTGGGACTCCTGGCCTGGCTTGCCTTGCTGGCGTGGGCGGCGCTCACGTTTCTCGCCTCCGCAGCCACCGGCTCGACGACGGCTGCCGCGGGGCTCGGCTTCGTGGCCCTGATCGGCGTGAGCATCCTGTCCGTGTTCCCGACCCTGGATCAGCTCCTCCCGACCGGGCTCGCGGCGCCGTCAATCCTGATCGCTGCCGGGGACACGGCCTCGCTCGATGCCGGCGCCCTGGCGACCGCGATCGTCGGAAGCGCCGTCCTGGTAGCCGCGTGCGCCGCCGGAGCGCTCGCGGCCTTCCGACGCCGGGAGCTGTAGGCACGCGCCTCCGCACGAGACTCGCCGGGCTGCTCGACGCCGCGTCGGACTGACAGAGGCGCGCCTGGAGCCGGAATCGTGAACGACGCCCGATCGGGCGTCGTTCGGTGGCGGCTGGTTGGCTTTCGGAGGTTGGGGGGTCAGGCGCGGACCTGACGCTCGAGGCGGCGCTGGAAACGCTCGACCTGGCCCGCCGTGTCGATGATGTTCTGCTTGCCGGTGAAGAATGGGTGGCAGTTGCTGCACACGTCGACGCGAAGCTCCTCACGGGTCGAGCCGACCTCGAACTCGGTCCCGCACGAGCCGCAATGGACACGCGCCTGGTGGTACTTGGGGTGGATGTCGCTCTTCACGGGTGCTCCTTCGACGCCGTCCGTACGGGACCGAGCCCGCCGGTGGTCGTCGTCTGCGCCGGGTCGTTACGCCTCGGCGGCGGCCGGCTCGGCTGCGACCGGGATCACCCGGACGCGCTTCTTGCTGCGGGTCGCGTGCTCGAATCGCACCTTCCCGTCGACCGTGGCGAACACGGTGTAGTCGTGGCCCAGTCCCGCGCCCTCGCCGGCAGCGAACGTCATGCCCCGCTGGCGCACGATGATCGAGCCCGCCGTGACGAGCTGGCCGTCGCCAGCCTTGACGCCCAGCCGCTGGCCAACGCTGTCGCGGCCGTTCTTCGAGCTCGAGCCGGCCTTCTTGTGCGCCATGGCTACTAGTCCTTCTTCGTGCGAGAGCGCTTGGGCGGCGCCTTGGGGGTTGCATCCGCCGCGGCGCGGTCTGCCGGAGCTGCGTCGCTCGACGCCGCATCGGCCTTCTTCGCTTGCGCGCGCCGGCGGGTCGGCTTGGCAGCGGCCTTGGCCTTGTCACCCTGCGTGGCTTCGGCGCCGGTGGCGGACTCGACGGCCTCGGCAGCGCCGGCCTCGGCCGAACCTGCGTCCGCCGCCTTCGCCCGGGTGCGCTTCGCCGGCTTGGGCGCCTCCTCGCTCGGCCCCTCACTCATCGTGCCCAGGCTGAGCTTGGCGGCAAGGGCGGCGTCCTCGGCTGCCTGACGCGCCGCCGCCTCCTCGAGGCGCTTGCGGTCGGTGGCCTTCGCCTTGCCCGTCGTCGCGACGCCTTCCGCCGCGCTCTTGCCCTGGTAGCGGATATCCGCTACCCGCAGCACGGTCCGCTCCTGCCGGTGGCCCTTCTTGACCCGCCGGCGGGCCTTGGGCCGGTACTTGAACGCAATGACCTTCTCACCACGCTCGCGGCCGACGACCTCGGCGTCGACCGCCGCATCGGCAACCAACGGGGTGCCAACCGCCGCTTGGGCGTCATCGGCGACCAGGAGAACACGCTCGAGCGTGATCGACTGGCCGGCCTCGGCCTCGAGCAGCTCGACCTCGAGCTCGGTGCCGACCTCGACGCGGTACTGTTTCCCGCCGGTCTCGATGACTGCGTACATGGGTCCTCGGAGCGAGTGCGACGGCCACGTGCGGCCGTTGCATGGACATGGAAAGGCGCCTGCGGCTCACGCGGGCGCGAACGGAGAGTGTAGGGTGGATCCGCGGATCGCGTCAACGAGCGCCGGATGAGAAGTGACGTAGCGTCTCTTGTGGGGATTCGGAATCGAGCGGGCGTACAACCTTGAGGTGATTGCAGCACCAAGGAGTACGCCCGATGACAACGGTACCGGCTGCCCTGACCGATCGCACGGAAGCCCAGCGTTGGACGGAGGTCCGCGACGAGGACGCTCTGTGGGGTGACCTGCGCCCCGAGTTGCTCGAGGCCGTCCGCCGCATCCTGGAGGCCACGATGGAGGACGAGCTCGGGGCCGAGCTGCTCGCGACCCGCTACGAGCGGACGCCGTGGCGGACGGACCTGCGCAACGGGTCGTACCACCGGACGCTCGTGACCGAGCTCGGGGCGATCACCGACCTTGCCGTGCCGCGCCGTCGCCTGGTCCCGTACCGGCCGTCGTTCCTGCGCCGGGCCGCCCGCCGGACCTCGACCATCGATGTGGTCCTCCGGCAGGCCTTCCTGCGGGGGCTCTCGACGCGGGAGACCGCGGCCCTCGCCACCACGCTCACCGGGGTGTCGCTCTCGGCAGCCTCGGTCAGCCGCCTCGCCGCGCAGCTCGACGCCCAGATGGCCGCCTGGCACCGGCGCCCGATCACGTTGCGGGCGCGCTACCTGCTCGTCGACGGGCTGTGGGTCAGCGTGCGGGCGGGTCACCGACGAGCCGGCAGGCGGGTGATCCTGGCCGCGTACGGGATCGATGAGGCGGGCCGCCGTGAGCTGCTCGACTATCGCCAGGCGGCGGCCGAGTCGAGCGCCGAATGGCGGCGACTGCTGACCTCGCTCGTCGAGCGGGGGCTCGATCCCGATCAGGTGCTGCTGGTCACCGCCGACGGCGCCGACGGGATCGCGGCGGCGGCCGCCGAGGCGTTCCCCGAGGCCGCCCTCCAGCGCTGCTGGACCCATCGCATCCGGAACGTACTCGACGCGCTCACCCGGGCCGAGCGGCGACCCTGCCTGCGCGGCCTGCGGGCCATCTACCGGGCTCGGACCAGGCGGGCGGCGGCGGCCGCGTACTGGCGCTGGGCGAGGACCTGGCGGCCACGGCACCCGGGTCTCGTGCGCAACCTCGAGCGCGATCTCGAGAGCCTGCTGGCCGTGTTCGCGCTGCCCGAGTCGCTCCGGGCCAGCCTGCGCACCACCAACCTGATCGAGCGTGCCTTCCGAGAGCTGCGCCGCCGGCTCCGGCCGATCGGCTCGCTCACCGACCGCCGGTCAGCCGACCGGATCCTGTACGGCCAGGTGCTCCGTCTCAACGGTCTCCTGGCCGAACGCCCGCTCGCAACATTTCCACAAGAGGCTTGACGTCATCCGGATGAGAAGCCGGGTCGGCGGGCCCGCCCCGGCACGGCAGGCGTCTTCGGTCACCCTCTGCTCGAGCGTCTCGCGGATCCCGCGTCTCGCGGATCCCGCGCCTGCCGGCCCGAGTTGCTGCCGACCGGTCGGCCGATCCCGCCCGGACCCGGAGTGTCGTCGCCCGCCAGCACGACCCGCTCACGCACCAGCGCCGAGGATGCGCCCGCGACCGCCGGCTGCGCCGTCCGCGCGGACAGCTCCGCGAGCACCTCCTCCGGCCGCCCGATCCCGCGCTCCGGATCGTGCACCAGGGTCAACACGACCGTTGTGGCACCGTCATCACCGGGGCGGACCTGGATGCCGTCAACGAACGGCCGGAGGTCGTAGGCGACGATGCCGTTGCCCTTCGTCCGCTCTCGGGGCAGGCTGTCCGATTCGATCATCGACCGCGCGGCGGCCGCCAGTCGGTCGGGGTCGACGACGCCTGCCGGGAGCACACAGCGATAGATCGACGCTGCAACCTTGCCGGGCAGCGACGGCTCGCGCAGCCAGACATCGTGGACGTCCACCAGCTCATGGCCGGGCGGCAGGACAGGCTCGAGCGATTCGCGTACCTGCCATCGGGGCAGCCGCTGGGTGAGCCAGATGTCGGCGAGCTCCCCCTCGCCCGCGATCCCCGTCGCAAGCTGGGTGGCGATCGCGAACCGCGGGCGCCCACCCGGACCGTCGAGACCGGCCACCGGCAGACCCGATCGTCGCAGCGCGGCCTCCCAGGCAGCTTTCGACTCACGCCCGGTGGGTTCGGCTGCCAGCGCCGCCCTCCGGAACACCAGCCGCCAGCGCTGCACGGGTTCCAGTGGCGTGGCGGTGGCTCGGGGCGGCTCGGCGGACGCGGGCGACACGGCCGCTCGCTCGTCGCGCCCACGCCAATCGGGTTGGTTTGGCACGGTGCTAGTCTGCCGGGAATGGAGTCGCCCGTCGCGCGCCTCGCCGATAGGCACGGCATCGGGGTCCCGTTGCCGGGGCCGGCACGATCAGGCCCGCGGACCTGCCGGAGCGCCAGACACCCATGAGCCCTCGATGACCGTCCCCGATCCATACAAGATCCTCCAGGTCGATTCCGAGGCAGAGCACGAAGTCATCGAGGCCGCGTACCGGCGGCTGGCTCGCAAGTACCACCCCGACGTCGCCCCAGGGACCGAGACGCAGGAGCGGATGGTCCGCATCAACCAGGCATGGGAGATGCTCAAGGACCCGATGCGCCGAGCGGCCGTGGACCGGGCTCGGGCTCGCCAGGCCGCGTCGGCCGCCACCGTGGCGGCATCCGAGGCGAAGAGCCGGACGGCGGCCGGGTATCGCCAGGGCCGCCCACCGGGCTCGCCACCGCCGGCGTCCCCGGCGGGTTCCGGTCGAGCGGGCGATCCTGCCTGGCCGCCGAGTGCGCGGGATCCGTCCGGGAGCGACGCGGATGCGCGAACGCAGCGCGTGTCGCCGGACTGGACGCCGGGACGCTCGAGCACCGGCAGTGTTTACGATGCCTCGATGCGGCCGGCCGAGTCGGCAGGTCCGCCGCCGGGCAATCCCTCCGGGACGGTGCTGGCCTTCGGTCGCTACGCGGGATGGTCTCTGGGTGAGATCGCGCGGACGGACCTCGAGTATCTGGAGTGGCTGGACCGGATGCCGATCGGCCGCGCGCACCAGGCGGAGATCGACACGCTGCTCCGCGCCCGCGGCCGGAGGAAGACGGACGAGGCTCGGAACGCCAAGCCGCGAGGATTCTTCCGCCGACCCTGACGTCGGGCGCGGAATGCCCCGGATGCGGTCATGCCGAGGTCGCCTCCGCGATCGCCCGCGGGATCGAGTACGCGAGCAGGTAGGGCGCGATCACGGTCGTGAGCACGACCGCCACCAGGAGCGCCGCGAACAGCGACGCGTCAACCACGCCCGCGGCCAGCGCGAGGTTGGCCACCACGATCCCGACCTCACCACGGGGCACCATGCCGAACCCCACCGTCGCGGCGCCCCAGCGTCCGATCTCCCAGGCGCCGAGCAGCCCACCGGCGGCCTTGGTGATCACGCCGATCACGAGAAGCGCGAGGACCAGCAACACGATCGTCGGATCGAGCAGCGCCGACAGGTCGAGCTCGGCGCCGGTGACCGCAAAGAAGAACGGCGTGAACACCGATGCCAGCGGCCGGAAGTCGCGCTCCAGCTCCTCGGCCGCCTCGGTCTCCGCGACGATGAGCCCGGCGACGAACGCGCCGATGATCGCGGCCAGGCCGATCGCGGCCGCCAGCAGGGCCGTCGCAAGCATCAGCATGAACGCCGGAACCAGGGGCGTGTCGGCGAACAGCGGCCAGGTGAACACGTGGCTGGGCAGACCCCGGGCCCGCCGAGCGGCGGCAAACCCGAGCAGCACCAGGCCCACGCCCGCGACGCCGACCAGCAGCGTGCCTGCCGACACGTCGCCCTCGGCGGCACCGCTGGCGAGCCCGATCAGGACCAGCGCGATGATGTCGTCGACCAGCGCGGCGCCGATGACCACCCTTGCGAACGCTCGGTCCAGCACGCCCATGTCGCGCAGGACACGGCTGGTGATCCCGATGCTGGTAGCCGCCAGCGCCAGCCCCACGAACACTGACGTGATGGTTGGCTGACCGATCGCCGTCGCGAGCACGAAGCCGGCCACGATGGGCAGGATCATGGCGATGATGGCCGTGAGGACCGCGGGCCGGCCGACCGCGAACAGCTCGTCGGTCCGCACCTCGAGGCCCACCGAGAACAGCAGCACCACGACGCCCAGCTCGGCGAACACGGCGGCGACGTCGCCAGGCGCGACGAGCGCGAGGGCGTGGGGTCCGACCACGAAGCCGCCGATGATCTCGCCCACGACTGCCGGCTGACCCAGCCGGCGGAGCGCCTCCTCGCCCAGCTTCGCACCCAGAAGCAGGATGAACAGGCCGACCAGCGTCTGGGTGACGGCCTCGGCACCCGCGGCGGGCGGGACCGTGGTGTGGATCGCCTGGTCGATCGCGATGGCCTGGAACATCATTGCAGGTACCGAAGCCACAGATAGCCGGTGGCGACCACCATCGACACCGCCGTGACCACGATGCCATAGCGGAGAAAGCTGCCGAAGGAGATCGGGTGGCCCGCCCGGGCAGCGAGGCTCACGACGATCACGTTCGCAGACGCCCCCACGATCGTCGCGTTCCCGCCGAGGTCGGCCCCCAGCGCGAGCGCCCACCAGGCGGGCCCCAGAGGCACGCCCTGCTGGCCGAGATCGTGGACGAGCGGGATCATCGTCGCCGTGTAGGGGATGTTGTCGACGATCGCGGACGCGATGCCGCTCAACCACAGCAGGCTGATGGTGGTCACCGTCGGATCCCCGCCGGTTGCCCGGACCATCGCGTCGGCGACTCCCGCGACGATGCCGACCTTGACGACGCCCTCGACCAGGATGAACAGGCCGATGAAGAAGAACAGCGTCGGCCACTCGACCTCGCGCAGGACGGGGCCGACCTCGATCCGGCCGACCAGCAGCAGGACCGTGGCTCCCAGCAGGGCGATCGTGGCCGGCTCCAGGCCAAGCGGCCGGTGGAACAGGAAGCCGACGATCGTCGCTCCGATCACGAGGAGCGCGATCCGCATCGTCCTCGCGTCGTTGATCACCGCCTGCTCGTCGAGCTCGAGCACCGCTTCGCGAACCGTCTGATTGACTGCGAGATCCCCATGGAACAGGACGCGCAACATCACCAGGAGCACGGCCACCAGGATCGCGGCGATCGGCCCGAGGTTGACCAGGAACGCGCCGAAGTCCAGCCCGGACGCGGAGCCGATGAGGATGTTCGGGGGATCACCGATCAGGGTCGCGGTGCCCCCGATGTTCGAGGCGAAGATGAGCGTGATGAGAAACGGGATCGGCGACACGTTGAGGGCCGTCGCCACGTACAGCGTGACGGGCGCGAGCAGGACCACCGTGGTCACGTTGTCGAGGAAGGCGGACAGCACGGCCGTGATCAGCGCGAGCAGGGCCATCAGCGCGTAGGGACGGCCACCGGCCAGCTTCGCGGCCCGGATCCCCACCAGGGCGAAGAAGCCGGTTCGGCCGAGGACATACGCGAGCGCCATCATCCCGGCCAGCAGGAAGATCACGTTGAGGTCGATCGCCTCGAACGCCTCCCCCTGGGGCACGATCCCGAGGGCGACCATCAACAGGCCGCCCAGCAGGGCTGCGACAGTCTTGTCCACGCGATCCGTGGCGATCAGCGCGTACGTGACCAGGAACAGGATCGCCGCGATCCAGACGTCCATCAGGGCGCGATGACGTCCGGCGGGTCCTTCACATCCGCGACGCGGGCGGCCGTCGTGCCGCTCACGTCCTCGAGCGCCTCCACATAGCGCATGGCCAGCTCCTGGATGTCGAGGTAGCCGGTCGGGACACCCGACTCGCCGACCACGTACAGGCCCGACAACTGACGCCGATGCATGGTCCGGAAGGCGTCATCGAGCGTCGCCTGCGGCTCGATCGTGGCGGGCGGGAGCATGATCTCGCCGATCGCGTGTGCCTCGACCTCGACGCCGAAACGCCCGACCTCCGCGACATCGACCAGGTCGGCGAAGAACGCCTCCGGAACCGCATGGGCGACCACGGCCTCGGCGATCAACGCGACGGGTGCCACGCCGACGATCCGGCCATCCCCGTCGACGACACCGATGATGCGCGTCGAAGGCTGGCGCGCCGAGCGCCGCATCGCTTCGAGCAGGTCCACGTCCTGCATGATCAGGAGCGGCTCGATCGCGAGCATGCCCTGGGTCGCGGCAACGGTCGTGCGCCGGGCCAGGCGAAGCCGGTGGGTCACCCGTCCTTCTCGCCACGGGCCGCCACCACCCGCGGCGCGAGACCGGATCGGTCGGCGCCCATCGACTCGAGGGCCGGGCATCGTCCGCCGGCCAGGAAGCGCGACTGAATCACGCGCAGAGTGTACCGGTGGGTCCGGCGGCCACCTGCCCGCCCCATGACGCTACCACTCGGCGCGATGCTGCCGGATGTTGACGCTCTGGATCACCCCCAACCCGATCGCGATGCTCACCAGCGACGCACCGCCATGCGCGATGAACGGCAGTGGGATGCCTGTGACCGGCAGCAGCCCGATGACCATGCCCACATTGACGAACACCTGGAACAGGATCGCTGTCGCGAGACCTGCGCCGAACAGCGTGCCGAACGGATCCCGTGACCGCCATGCCGACGCGATGATCCGCCACAGGAGCACCGTGAACAGGAGGAACACGACCAACGCGCCCAGGAACCCGAGCTCCTGAGCGAGAACGGCAAACACGAAGTCGCTCTCCTGCACGGGGAGGAAGTCGCCGCGGCTCTGGGTGCCGTTGGTCAAGCCGGTGCCGACCAGGCCTCCCGACGCTACGGCGATCTTTGATTGGAGCACCTGCCAGCACGATCCAAGCGTGTCGACGCACGGGGTGACGAAGGCCGTGATCCGCTCTTTCTGGTAGTCGCGCAGCACATAGGTCCATGCCAGCGGCACGGCGGCCACCAGCCCCGCAGCCATCGCGATCAGCCAGCGGAGGCTGGCTCCCGACATGAACAGCATCCCGGCCAGGATCGACGCCAGCACGAGCGACGTCCCGAGATCCGGCTGGACCATGACCAGCGCCCAGGGCGGGACCATCAGGAGGCAGGCACCCAGGATCGACGACAGCGAGTCCAGCTTGCCTTCCCGGTTCCCGAGGTAGACGGCGAGCACGATGATCATGAGGATCTTCGCCAGCTCGGAGAACTGGAAGGTTAACGGGCCGATCGCGATCCAGCGTGCCGATCCCCCGACACCGTCCCCGATGGCCTTGGTCAACACCAGCAGGCCGATGTTGACGAGGTAGATCGGCCACGCGAGCGTCTTGAGCCAGTGGTAGTCGAACAGGGTCGCCGCGACGTACGCGACGATCGCGATGCCTGACCACATGAGCGCGCGCGAGAACACCGTCCCGCTGGCCAGCGCCTGCTGGCCGGACTCGACGCTGTTGACGTAGGCCATGACCAGCCCGATGGTGCCCAGCAGCGCCGCGTAGGTGGTGAGCTGGAGGTCGTACGCTCGCCACATCGCGCCGACGGACCGCGCGGTCACGTCGGCGAAGCGGCCGGGCTCCGCGCGCATCACGCGCACGGGGGTGTGACCTCGTGGCGAAGGCCTATGAACAGCGGGGCGCTCATCCCGATCAGCCTAGGTCCCATCGATCCGCCTAGTGTCCGTAGAAGTTGCCACGCCGCAGGAGCACCGGCAGGCGGTAGTCCTTCTTGATGTGGAAATATCGCTGGAGGAAGTCCTTTGCGATCTCCGTTGCGGCATTGCCGATGGTCCTCGAGTCGTAGGCGAACGCGAGGAACACCAGCTGCGAGTCGGGGTTCGCGAAGCTCCCGTGATAGGGGTCCTTGGGCACGAATCCGACGAACCAGGAATGGAACGGGAGGCGACCCTTGCTGTCGCGCAGGCCGTACTCGGCTGTTCCGGACTTGGCAGCCACCTTGATGGGCATATCCACGAGGTTGTAGGTATGACGAAGGGTGACCACCTTCCTGGCCGCGAGGCGCATCGTCCGCAGCGTCGCCTGCGACACCGGCAGCTTCCGGATCAGGTCCGGCTTGAAGGACTGAATCACCGCCCCGTCGGGGCCGGTGATCTCGCGCACCAGCTGCGGGCGGTAGAGCTTGCCGCCGTTCGCCAGCGCCGCGTAGGCGTTGATCAGCTGGATCGGCGTGACGACGTCGTAGCCCTGACCGATGCCCGCCTGGTAGACCTCGCCCTGGAACATCGGCTGGCCGAATGCGTTCATCTTCCAGGCGTTCGACGGGATGATCCCGGAAACCTCGCCAGGCAGGTCGATCCCGGTTGGCGCGCCGAACCCGAACTGGCGCGCCCAGTACGCAAGCCGATCGGCGCCCAGCATGCCGGCCACCTGGTAGAAGAAGGTGTCCGAGGAGTGTCCGAACCCGCAGAAGATGTTGCACAGCCCGAAGCCGGCATGGTTCCAGTCGTAGAAGCGCGTACTGCCAAGGGTCAGGTACGCGCGCGTCTGCAGCCTGGTCTGGGGCGTGATCTTCCTGTCCTGGAGGCCACCGGTGCCGGTTACCAGCTTGAACGTTGATCCAGGCGGGAAATGTGCCTGCACGGCCTGGTTGGTGAGCGGCTCGTTCTTGTCGGTGGCCAGCTTCTGGAAGTCCTTGACGGAGATGCCCTTCGCGAACAGGTTGTCGTCGTAGGTCGGTAGGCTGACCATCGCCAGCACCTCGCCCGTCTGCGGATTCATCACGATGAACACGCCGCGCTTGAGGCCGGCCACGCGCATGCCCCACTTCAGGGCCGCCTGCGCGTCTTTCTGGATGGTCTCGTCGATGGTCAGCGTGAGCGACGCTCCGGAGACCGCCTGCTGGGTGGTCCGGAGGACCTGGACGTCCTTCCCCGTCGCATCCCGCTCCACGAGCTCGCTCCCGTAGGTGCCTCGAAGCTGGGACTCGAAGGTGGCCTCGACCCCGGCCTTGCCGATCATGTCATCGGGGAGGTAGCCGTCGGCCTTCAGCTTGTCCAGGGACGCGGCATCGACCGGACCCGTGTAGCCCAGGATCTGCGCCATCAGGGGACCGGCGGGATACGCGCGTCGCGTCTCGACGACGACCGATACGCCCGGCAGCTGGTCGGACGACTCGGATACGAGGCGGGCGGTGTCCTCCGGTACATCCTGTGCGATCCGAACCGGGTCGAACCGGGATCCGGGCGCGGTGTCCAGCGTCTCGAGAATGGTCGAGGGATCGAGGCCCAGCAGATACCCGAGCCGGTCTGCGACGTCCGTGCGCTGGTCGAACGGCAGGTCCGACGGCGTGATCTTGACGGCGAACGAAGCGACGTTGGTGACCAGCGGCCGGCCCTGGCGATCATAGATCAGGCCTCGCGGCGCCGGGATCGCCTCCTCGGCCGTTCGATTGGCTTCGGCCCTCGCGGCGAGCGCCGGCCCATTGTTGATCTGGAGGTAGGCCAGCCGCGAGGCCAGCAATCCGAAGATCAGGATCGTAACGATGCCGAACGTCAGGAAGCGGAGGGGCCGCCGGTCTCGCTCCGGCCTCGGCGTCAGGTAGCTGTCGTTCATCGCTCCAGCCACTCCACGTCACGTCGCCGGAACACGATGGCCATGGCCAGGGGCCCGAACAACGCGGCGAGCACCGTGTCGTAGACCGCCGAGCGGCCGACGGCATCGGGGGTGAGGCCTGACAGATCCGCGGGGCTGAGCGCGCTGACGGCGACGAGAAGAAGCATCGAGAAGATCACGCTGGCGACGGCGGTTGCGACGACCGGGGCAACGATCCGCACCCGACTGAAGAACCCACCGACGATAGAGGCGATCGCGATGGCGACGAGGAGCGCAAATGCCGACGAGCCGAGGGGTCGCTGCGAGAGCATGTCCAGTGCGAGACCCCCCACGAATGCCCACGTCAGGCCTGCCTCGAGACCACCGGCGATGGCCCAGATGACACCGAAGACGAGGACGGGATGCGGGACGGTATCGCCGACCCTGATGTACGGAGCGACGGTGAACTCGACGAGCGCGGCCACCACGGCGAACGCCGCGGCGATGGTGAGCTGCATGTGAGGCGTTCGATCCTTCGGCTTGCGGGCCGACGGTCGGGCCTGAAACCGTTGGCGACGGCGACGAAGTGACAGCGGATGTCGCGCGCAGTATCCCATGGGTCCCTCGAACCGGCAATCGTCGGGGCCCTTGCCGGCGACGATCACCAGGGTTCGCGCGACGTTTACCGGAGGTACGCATCGGGGTGCTTCCACTTGCTCGGTGAAATCACGCCCAGCGGCCCAACCAGGTGGCCGGTGAGGGCAATGTGGCGTTTCCCGTCGAGGCTTCCTCGCCTGTTTCACGTGAAACTCGGCGATGCTCACGATGAGTCTGCGGTGAGAGGCCGGGCTCATCATGGAGACAGTTGCGCCGACGTCACAGAGAACGCCTCGTTGGCCGCGACCTCGAACGGGTGGAGCGGCGACCGATGCTAGAATTCGGGATCACGACCATGGCTGGAACGGGAGGCTGAGTGGGCCAGGCGATCGCCTGCACGAATCAGAAAGGCGGCGTCGGGAAGACCACGACAGTGGTCAATCTCGCATCCTATCTGGCTCTCCTCGGGGACCGCGTCCTGGTCATCGACCTCGACCCCCAGGGCAACGCAACGAGTGGGTTCGGAGTCGACCGTGCTGCCGTCGAGGGATCCGCTTACGACGCAATGGTCGATGGCCGTCCGCTGGCGGAGCTCCACGTTCCCACACCCGTTGCCGGCGTAAGGCTCGTCCCTTCCTCCATCTCATTGGTGGGCGCCGAGCTCGAGCTTGCCGCCGAGGTCAGCCGCGAACGGCGATTGCGCAACGCGATCCGAGCGGAACAGGGCGTCTGGGATTGGATCTTCGTCGACTGTCCGCCGTCCCTCGGCCTGCTGACCGTCAACGCCCTGACGGCGGCCGACAAGGTTCTCGTCCCGATCCAGTGCGAGTACTACGCACTCGAGGGCCTGTCACAACTGATCGCAACCATCAACCTGATCCGAGATCACCTCAACCCTGATCTCGCGATCGCGGGCGTGGTGTTGACCATGTTCGATGCGAGGACCAACCTGTCGGCCGAGGTCGTCGCGGAGGTGCGGCGCCACCTCCGGGATGCGGTCTTCGAGACCGTCATTCCACGCAGCGTCCGACTTTCCGAGGCACCCAGTCATGGGCTGCCGATCGCGCTGTACCGGCCCGATTCGAAGGGCGCCGAGGCGTACCGGCTGCTCGCCCTGGAGCTGCGCAATCGGCGTACCCCGAGCTCGCACGGGCGAATGCCGAGCACGCCCATCGTGGCCAGTTCTCCGGCGGCCGCCAGCCCACTTCCGGCGCCCGATTCCGAGCTGGCGAGCGCGGGCGCATGACCGAACGTTCAGAGCGCGGCGGCTCCGCCCTGGGGCGCGGCCTGTCAGCGCTGATCCCGCAGCGACCGGCTGGATCATCGGCGGTGGTCGAGATCCCGCTCGCGCACCTCGCACCCAACCCGCACCAGCCACGCCGTCATGTGGACGACGTCAGCATCGAGGAGCTCGCCGCGAGCGTCCGGGAGCACGGGGTCCTGCAGCCGGTGCTGGTCACGGAGACCCTCGATGGCTATCAGCTGGTCGCAGGCGAGCGCCGCGTGCGCGCCGCTCGTCTGGCCGGCATGGATCGAATCCCCGCGCTCGTCCGCCAGCTGGCGGACCGCGACCAGCTCGAGGTTGCCCTGGTCGAGAACGTCCAGCGCTCCGACCTCGACCCGATCGATGAGGCCACCGCGTACCGGCAGCTGATCGACGAGTTCGGCCTTACCCAGGAGAACGTGGCCGATCGCGTCGGCAAGGCCCGCGCCACCATCGCCAACACTCTCCGCCTGCTCGACCTCCACCCTGACGTCCAGGCCGCGATCGCTGACGGTCGCCTCACCGAAGGACACGGCAGGGCCCTGGGAGGGCTTTCATCGGATGCTCAGGCCCACGTCCTGCCGACCGTTATCAGCCAGGGTCTCTCGGTGCGGCAGGCGGAGGAGCTCGTCAGGCGCCTCAGGGAGCCGCGCAAGACGCGTGCCGCCGCACCCGAGCGACCCACGGATCCCGACCTGGAGCGGCTCGAGGAAGAGCTTCGCCAGCGGCTCGGGACGAAGGTGATTCTCAGCCGAACGCGTAAGGGCGGACGGATCGTCATCGAGTACTACAGCGAGGAAGAGCTCGGGCGGCTCTACGAGCGCCTGATCGGAGGAACCGCGTGACGGACGTCGGCAATCGGCAGAGCACCGCCCCGGCCGGCGGTCGCCGCTCCGGCGCCCGCCGGAGCAAGGCCAGCGCGGGGGGCGAGTACACCGCCGCCAGCATCCAGGTCCTCGAGGGTCTCGAGGCCGTGCGCCGGCGCCCGGGCATGTACATCGGCTCAACGGACAGCCGCGGTCTCCATCACCTTGTCTGGGAGGTCGTCGACAACTCGATCGACGAGGCGATGGCGGGATTTGCGACCACGGTCACAGTGATCCTCCATGCTGACGGTCGGGTCACCGTGGAGGATGACGGGCGCGGCGTGCCGGTGGGCAAGCACCGGACAGGCAAGGACGCCCTCGAGGTGGTCCACACCGTGCTCCATGCCGGCGGCAAGTTCGGCGGCGGCGGCTACAAGGTCTCGGGCGGCCTCCATGGCGTGGGCGTATCGGTCGTCAATGCGCTCTCGGCGTGGCTCCGTGTCGAGAGCGCCCGCGACGGCGGCGTCTGGATGCAGGAGTACCAGCGGGGCAAGCCGACGGGGGCCGTCCAGCGCGTCGGCCCCCAGGGCTCCCGGCGAGGGACCCGCACGGAGTTCGCCGCCGACCCGGAGATGTTCGATGCGGTGGACTACTCGTTCGACACGATCTCGCAACGCCTCCGGGAGTCGGCCTACCTGACCAAAGGCGTGTGGATCACGCTCACAGACGAGCGGACCGATCGGGAGCGGTCGTTCTACTTCGAGGGTGGGCTCATCTCCTTCGTCCGCCACCTCAACCGGACCAAGGAGACGCTCCACAGCCGCCCGATCTACACCGAGCGGCGGGACGGGACGACCACGATCGAGGTCGCCCTCCAGTACAACGACTCGTACGCCGAGAACGTGCTCGCGTTCGCGAACAACATCAACACCGTCGATGGCGGGACCCACATCACCGGCTTTCGCCGCGCACTCACGCGCTCGCTGAATGACTGGGCCAAGCGCGCCGGGGTACTCAAGGACTCTGACGGCAACCTGTCCGGCGACGACGTCCGTGAGGGCCTGACGGCCGTGGTGAGCGTCAAGCTCACAGACCCCCAGTTCGAGGGTCAGACGAAGGCCAAGCTCGGCAATGCAGAGGTGGCCGGCCAGGTGGAGGGCGCGGTAGCCGATGCCATCTCGCAGTACCTCGAGGAGAACCCCGCCGACGGACGCCGGATCATCGAGAAGTGCCTGACGGCCGCCCGGGCCCGGGAGGCGGCCCGAAAGGCCCGCGACCTGGTCATCCGCAAGGGTGCCCTCGACGGGCTGTCTCTCCCCGGCAAGCTTGCCGACTGCCAGGAGCGGGATCCAGCCAAGAGCGAGCTCTACATCGTGGAGGGTGATTCCGCCGGCGGGTCCGCGAAGCAGGGTCGCGATCGGCGGTTCCAGGCCATCCTGCCGCTGCGCGGCAAGCTGCTCAACGTCGAGAAGGCTCGCCTGGACAAGATACTCAGCTCTGAGAACGTCAAGCCGTTGATCATCGCCCTCGGCGGAGGTATCGGTGACACCTTCGACATCACCCGGCTCCGCTACCACCGGATCATCATCATGACCGACGCGGATGTCGACGGAGCGCACATCCGGACCTTGCTGCTGACCTTCTTCTACCGGCACATGCCGGAGGTCATCGACTCCGGCTTCCTGTTCATCGCCCAGCCACCGCTGTATCGAGTCTCCACCGGCAAGATCACGCGGTATGCGCAGAGCGAGAAGGAGCGCGACCGCGTGGTCAAGGAGTTCACGTCCAAGAACGTGAGCGTCCAGCGGTTCAAAGGGCTGGGCGAGATGAACGCCGACCAGCTCTGGGAGACGACCATGAACCCGGAGACGAGGACGCTCCTCAAGGTCGAGGTCGAGGACGCCGGCGACGCAGACGAAGTGTTCACCATGCTGATGGGCGAGCGCGTGGAGCCGCGGAAGAACTTCATCAAGACCGAGGCCCGCAAGGTGCGCAACCTTGACATCTGAGCCGGGGCTCCTCGCCCCCGACGTTCGGATCGATGGCCGGCGCATCCTGCTCGCGCCGCACAACTGCTTTGCATGCGGAACGCTCAACACGCATGGTCTCCAGCTGGTGCTCCACGCGGGAGGCGAGCGGTGCTGGACCGAGCTCAGCCTCGACCGCCGATTCGAGGGCTGGGAAGGCATCGCGCACGGCGGGATCCTGTGCACGATCCTCGACGAGGTCATGGCCTGGGCCCTGGTCGATCACGATCTGTGGGGCGTCACGGCGCGGATGACGGTCGACTTCAAGCGTCCCGTACAGATCGGCCGACCGATCCTCGCCGAGGGCCGAGTCGAGACTGTGCGGCGCCGGCTCGTCGACGCCGAAGGGGTGATCCTCGATCCCACCGACCGAACTGTTCTGGCGCGCTCCAAGGCGACGTACGTCGGCGCCCCGGAGGATCGAAGGGAGGAGCTCAAGGCGCGGTACGCATTCCGGATCGAACCCGAGGATCAATCCGGATCGGCCGAAAGGGTGGACCAGTCGTGAGCGGCCCTCTCATGGCCGACCCGCCGAGCCCAGCGACCGCTCGCGCACGGTCCCTCGTCGCGAAACGGAAAGGGGAGGCTCGAACGCTCGGCACCCGTGCGGCGGAGGAGGCGACGGATCCAGCCGCTGCCGCCGGGATCCTGAGGGTCGGGCTCGCGGGGCTGGCCGACCCCGAGTACCTCGCTGGTCTGCAGCGAGTCGCGCCGGGCATCGGTCCCACGCTGGGCGTTCGTCAGCCGCTACTGACGGCGGTGGGCCGCAGCCTGCGTCGCGGACTTCGCAGCGACTCCAGCGCCGTCCGCCTCGATCTTGCCGAGCGCCTGCTCCGCGAGGAACCCCTCGAGCTTCACTGGCTCGCCTTCGGCATCCTCGAGCAGGCCATTGTGGCGGACCCCGAGCGTGCCTGGCAGCTCGTCCGGGGCGAAGCTCGGAAGGCCAACGACTGGATCACCGTCGACTCGCTGGCGCACGTCGCGGGACGGGGGATCCTCGCCGAGCCCTACCGCTGGTCGGAGCTCGAGCAGCTCGTCTATTCCCCGTCGGGCTGGGAGCGCCGACTGGTCGGCTCGACCATCGCGACCATCCCATCTCTCGATCGCGACGCCGGCCGCCAACCGGCGATCGCCACACGCGGCCTCACCCTTGTGACCGAGTTGATCGGCGACGCGCAGCCCGAGGTCCAGAAGGCGCTGTCCTGGGCGCTCCGGTCGCTGACGCTGGTGGACCGGGAGGCCACCATCGCCTTCCTCGACCGCGAGGCTGACGCGACACGGACTCGTGATGACGGCCTCCGGGCCCGGGTGGTCCGCGACTCCCTCGAGAAGCTACCGCCGGATGTTGCCGAGCGGCTGCGAACCAAGGTGGCGGGTGTTCGAACACGGCCCCGCGCCCCCTCCTCATCCCACGCCGCCGCGACGGCGGCCGCATTCATGGGCGTCGGACTCGAGGTGCCGCCTCCCGAGAGCCACGTCATCGACCGCTCATGACCGACACCGCTGACCATCCCGACCGGAGGAGAGCCACCACGTGACCGACGACCTGGGCCAGGTCCACGCGACCCGCCTCGAGGACGAGATGCGCATCTCGTACCTCGACTACGCGATGAGCGTCATCGTCGCCCGTGCCCTGCCGGATGTCCGAGACGGGCTCAAGCCGGTGCATCGCCGGATTCTGTACACGATGGGCGAGATGGGGCTGTCCGCCACCAGCTCCTATCGGAAGTGCGCGGCGATCGTCGGCGAGGTCATGGGCAAGTACCACCCGCACGGCGACGTCGCCCTGTACGACGCGCTGGTCCGGCTCGCCCAGGACTTCTCGATGCGCTACCCGCTGGTCGACGGGCAGGGCAACTTCGGCTCCGTGGACGGCGACTCCGCGGCGGCCATGCGCTACACGGAGGCGCGCCTCACGGCCATCTCCGCCGAGATGCTGGCGGACATCGACAAGAACACGGTCGACTATGTCGACAACTACGACGGCACCCAGAAGCAGCCGTCGGTCCTTCCGGCCAAGCTGCCCAACCTGCTGATCAACGGGTCGTCGGGGATCGCCGTCGGCATGGCGACCAACATCCCGCCCCACAACCTGGGCGAGGTGGCCGACGCGGCGGTCGCGTTCATCGACAACCCGGACATCACCAACGATGACCTGTGCGCCCTCGTCCGCGGCCCGGACTTCCCGACCGGCGGCTCGATCTTCCGGTTCGAGACGCGCCGCAACCCGATCTCCGGCGAGCAGGAGACGTTCGACGCGATCCGGGAGATGTATGCCCATGGCCGCGGCCGGGTGGTCATGCGGGCCCAGGTGGCGTTCGAGGAGACCCGCAACGACCGGATGGCGATCATCGTCACCGAGCTCCCCTACCAGGTGAACAAGGCGGCCCTGCTGGAGAAGATCGCCGACCTGGTCAAGGACAAGCGGCTCGAGGGGATCGCCGACCTGCGCGATGAATCGGATCGCGACGGGATGCGGATCTACATCGAGATCAAGCGGGACGCCAACCCGCACAAGGTGCTCAACAACCTGTTCAAGCACACGGCGCTCCAGACGGCCTTCAACCTCAACATGCTGGCTCTCGTCGACGGTCAACCCCAGACGCTGCCGCTCAAGAGCGTCCTGCGCCACTACACGGACCATCGCCGCGAGATCGTCCGTCGCCGCACCGAGTACGACCTCGAGAAGGCACGCGCACGGGCCCACATCCTCGAGGGCCTCAAGATCGCGCTCGACAACCTCGACGCGGTCATTCAGACCATCCGTGAGTCGGCCGACGTGGACTCGGCCCGGACCAACCTGATGACGGGCTTTGGCCTGTCGGAGCTGCAGGCCCAGGCGATCCTCGACATGCGCCTCGCCCGGCTCGCCGCCCTCGAGCGCAAGAAGATCGAGGACGAGTACCTATCGGTCATCCAGCTCATCGCCGAGCTCGAGGACATCCTCGCCAACCCGGCCCGGGTGCTCGCGATCATCAAGGACGAGCTGGCCGAGCTGAAGCGCAAGTACGTGGGTGAGCGCCGGACGCGGGTGGTCGACGACTCCAGCCGCGAGATGACCGACGAGGACCTCATCGCGGACGAGGACGTCGTGGTCACGATCAGCCGTCGCGGCTACATCAAGCGCCAGCCGGTGGCGACCTACCGCCGCCAGCATCGCGGCGGCAAGGGGATCATCGGCCACGTCACCCGCGAGGAGGACGCCGTCGAGCACCTGCTCGCCGCCAACACGCATGACTGGGCGCTGTTCTTCACCAACCGCGGCCGCGTGTTCTCGGCCAAGGTTCACGCGATCCCGGACGCCTCGCGTCAGGCGAAGGGGATGGCGATCATCAACCTGCCCGGCGTCCAGGTGGAGTCCGGCGAGTACCCAATGGCCACCATCTGCCTGCCCAACTTCGAGCCCGGGCACTACCTGGTCATGGCCACCCGCAACGGGATCATCAAGAAGACGCCGCTCGAGCACTTCGAGCGCGTCCGCTCAACGGGCATCCGGGCGATCACGATCAGCGAGAGCGACGAGCTCGCCTGGGTCGACGTGTCGAGCGGCGAGGACGACGTGATCATCGCCACCTCCCAGGGGATGCTGGCCCGGTTCGCCGAGGGCGAGGTCCGCGCGATGGGCCGCGATGCCTCCGGTGTCATCGGCATCCGGCTGGCCCGGCGCGGCGACGCGGTCATCGCGATGAGCGTCGTCGATCCGGAGGCAGACCTGCTCGTGCTGACTGAGACCGGCTATGGCAAGCGGGTCGCCTTGACCGAGTTCCGCCGCAAGCATCGCGGTGGCCAGGGCGTGCGGCTGATCGCGCTCGAGGGTCGCAAGACGGGCCTTGTCGCCGCGGTCCAGCAGGTGACGCCAGAGGACGAGGAGCTGCTGCTCATCTCCGCCCACGGCCAGGTGATCCGGACCGAGACCAACACCATCAATCGCTACTCGTCGGGCGCCCGGGGCGTGATCGTCATGCGCCTCGCGGAGGAGGACCGGGTCGTCGCCATCGCGGCGTTCCAGGCCGGGCTGGCGGACCGCGGTGTCATCGGAGACAATGACGACCCCGCTCCCGATGAAGGACCGGAGGGTGCGGGACACGGTCGCTCGTCGTGACCGCCTTCGGCGCTCGGGAGGCAGGCGTGTACGCGGACCAGTTCGAGATCTACCACGGCAACGCCAACCGCGAGCTCGCGCGCAAGATCGCCCACTGGCTCAACAGCGAGCCCGGCAACGCCGAGGTCTTCCAGTTCGCCAACGAGAACATCTTCGTGCGGATCCTGGACAACGTCCGGGAGAAGGACGTGTTCCTCGTCCAGCCCACGTCTCGCCCGGTCAACCAGTCGATCATGGAGCTGCTGATCATGATCGACGCGTTCAAGCGAGCCTCGGCCGGCCGGATCACCGCCGTCGTGCCCTACTACGCGTACGGCCGATCGGACAAGAAGGACCAGCCGCGGGTGCCGATCACGGCGCGCCTGATCGCGGACATGATGTCGGTCGCGGGGGCGGACCGGCTGCTCACGATGGACCTCCACCAGGGCCAGATCCAGGGGTTCTTCAACATCCCGGTCGACGAGCTGACGGCGGTCCACATGCTCAGCCGCTACTTCATCGACAAGAAGCTCGACGAGTGCGTGGTGGTCACGGACCTCGGGTTCGCGAAGCGGGCGCGCGCGTTCGCAGAGCTGCTCGACGCACCGCTGGCGATCGTCGAGAAGCGGCGCCAGGGCAACCTCGATCGAGCCGAGGTGATCAACGTGATCGGCGACGTTCGAGGTCGCAAGGCGATCATCGTCGACGACGAGATCGACACGGCCGGGACGCTCATCGAGATCACCCGCGCCCTGGAGCGGGAGTCCGTCCACGAGATCTATGCCTGCGCGACGCACGGCGTCCTGTCGGACCCGGCGGTCGAGCGGATCGCGGGCTCGAACCTCCGGGAGGTCGTGATCACCGACACGGTGCCGCTGCCGGCGTCCAAGCACATCCCGCGGATCCGGGTGCTTTCTGTCGCGCCGCTGATCGGTGAGGCCATCAAGCGCATCCATCGGGGCGAGTCCGTGGGCGCCCTGTTCTCGTCCGAGGTGTCGTTCACGCAGGAGATGCTGCTGTGGGAGGACGGTCTGGCCGATCGCGGATCGGATGGCCCGGGTGATCGGAGCGACGAGGACGACGGCACGGGCAGCGCATCCTCGGACACCGACGACGTACCATCAACCATGCCGGCAGCGTCCGGCGCCTGATCGCGCTCACAATCCCGGAGAACCATGAGCCTGCAGCTGCATCGCCCCGACGGCAAGGGAGGCCTCGAGACCCGGACCGTCACCGACGACAACTGGCGGAACCAGCTTCGCTCCTCTCGCTGGGGTGCGTCGCTGAAGGGCGGGCGGCTGCCCAACCTGTCAAACCCGGAGATGAACCCGACCTCCGGAGCCCGATCGGTGGCGTTCTGGGCTGTGCTTGGGCTGATCACCTTCGCGATCATCGTCGCCGGCTACGCCCTCAACGTGTGGCAGCTGGTCAAGCCGGGAACCTGACGACGGCACGAGCCGTCGGGGGATCGTGATGCACCGAGCTTTGATCGTGACCGGCGTGCTCGGCGTCGGGGCGGCCATCGTGTTCGGCCTCGCGGCCTTGACGGCAACGCTGTTCCCCAACGGCACGCTTGTGGCCGGAAGCTGGGGCGGTGGCATGTTCGTCGACAAGGGCGTGGTGACGGAGGCGGCCCCGGTCCCTGTGCCCCTGATCCTCGCGACGATCGGCCCCGACAGCGGCCTGGCGATCCCCGACGTCGCCCCCCTCGCCTCGGACCAGCCCTGATACCGACGACCGCCGAACGACCGAAGCGCGACCGTCTCTGACCGGGCCCGGGTCTCCGGACGGCTCACCCTATACTCACCCGGCCATGCGCTTCCTTTCCCGATTCTTCGACAGCAACGATCGAGAGCTGTCCCGGGTCCAGCCCCTCATCGATCGGATCAACGAGCTCGAGCCCGAGTACCAGGGCCTGACCGACGCCGAGATCCGGGAGCGGATCGACGTCATCCGCGCCGACGTCATCGAGGACGCCGCGCCGGAGGAGCCCTCGGAGGACGAGCTCCACCACCACGATCTCGAGCATCGTCGAGACCTCGCCACGGCGCGCCGGAAGCGAGACAACGAGCGCCTCCAGGCCACGCTCGACGGCGTGCTCCCCGAGGTGTTCGCCGCGTCGCGTGAGGCGATGCAGCGAACGATCGGGATGCGCCATTTCGACGTCCAGCTGATGGGCGGCATCGTGCTCCATCAGGGCAGGATCGCCGAGATGCGCACCGGCGAGGGCAAGACCCTGGTGCCGACGCTGGCCCTGCTGCTCAACGGCCTGGCCGGGCACGGCGCCCACCTCGTTACCGTCAACGACTACCTCGCCCGTCGCGACGCCCAGTGGATGGGGCCCGTCTACAACTTCCTGGGCCTGTCGGTCGGCGTGATCACGCACGATACCTCGTACCTGTTCGAGCCCGGCTACCCGACAACCGATGAGCGGCTGATCAACCTCAGGCCGGTCGGCCGGCGCGAGGCCTACGCTGCCGATATCACCTATGGCACCAACAACGAGTTCGGGTTCGACTACCTGCGCGACAACATGGTCGACCAGCTCGAGGGCCGGGTGCAGCGGGACCGGGCGTTCGCGATCGTCGATGAAGTGGACAACATCCTGATCGACGAGGCACGGACGCCACTCATCATCTCCGGCCAGGCGGAGGAGTCGGCAGACCTGTACTTCACGTTCGCGCGCCTGGTGCCCCGCCTCAAGGAACGCCCCGAAGGCGCCGAGGAGGGCGGCGACTACTTCGTCGACCTCAAGGACAAGGCCGTCTCGCCCACCGAGGAGGGAATCGAGCGGATCGAGCAGCTGCTGGGGATCGAGAACTTGTACGACGCGGATCCGCGGCTCGCCCGACACTTCGATTCCGCGCTCAAGGCGCACGCCCTCTACAAGCGCGATCGCGACTACATCGTCGAAGAGGGCGAGATCGTGATCGTCGACGAGTTCACCGGGCGCAAGATGCCGGGCCGGCGCTGGAGCGAGGGCCTGCATCAGGCGATCGAGGCCAAGGAGGGTCTGCGGGTCCAGCGCGAGTCCCGCACCCTCGCGACGATCACGTTCCAGAACTACTTCCGGCTGTACGACAAGCTGGCGGGAATGACCGGCACGGCCCTAACCGAGGCCGAGGAGTTCCACAAGATCTACGAGCTCGAGGTCGTGGCGATCCCGACCCACCGGCCGATGATCCGGGACGATTACTCGGACCTCGTGTTCAAGAACGAGACATCCAAGTTCAACGCCGTCATCGACGAGATCGAGGAGATGACCACCGCTGGACGCCCGGTGCTGGTGGGCACCGTGTCGGTCGAGAAGTCCGAGATCCTGAGCACGATGCTCAAACGGCGTGGAATCCCCCACGAGACGCTCAACGCCAAGCAGCACGAACGAGAAGCCGGCGTCGTCGCGCAGGCCGGGCGCTCGGGTGCAGTCACGATCGCGACCAACATGGCCGGCCGCGGCACGGACATCAAGCTTGGCGGTGACCCGGCGGGTATCGCCTCGGAACTGCTCCACAAGCGGGACCTGAACCCGGCCGAGGTGGACCGGGCGACGTACGACGCGGCGCTGGCAGAGGCAAAGGCCATCACCGACGCGGGTTACGAGAAGGTGGTCGCCGCCGGAGGCCTGCACATCGTCGGCACGGAGCGGCATGACAGCCGGCGGATCGACAACCAGCTGCGTGGTCGGGCGGGCCGTCAGGGCGATCCGGGCTCGTCCCGCTTCTACCTCTCGCTCGACGACGACCTCATGAAGCGGTTCGCCTCGGATCGCGTGGCGTCGCTCATGGAGCGGATGGGCCTCGAGGACGATGTCGCGATCGAGTCGGGCCTGGTGTCCAAGACGGTCGAGAGCGCCCAGTCCCGGGTCGAGGGCTTCAACTTCGATATCCGCAAGCGCGTGGTCGAGTTCGACGACGTCATCAACAAGCAACGCGAGACGATCTACGCGGAGCGCGACAAGGTCCTGCGCAACGAGGACCTGACCGACACCGTACGCGAGTTCCTGGACGAGGAGATGGTGGCCTTCGGTGACCAGTACGCCGGCGATCCCTCGCCGAGCGAATGGAACCTCGAGGGGCTGGCGGCGGCACTCCGGGCCATGGGTCTCGATGGAACCGGAACCTCGGAGGCCGACCTGGAGGAGGCGGCTACCACGCACGAGGACCTGGTGGCCCACCTGCGCGATCTCGCGGACGCCCGCCTGGTCGCCCGCGAGGAGGAGCACGGCGAGGAGGTCTGGTCACAGGTGGAGCGATTCGTGCTGCTGCGAACGATCGACAGCCTGTGGGTCGAGCACCTGACCGAGCTCGACGACATGCGGCGGGGCATCGGCCTGCGCGGCTATGCACAGCAGGACCCACTGAACGAGTTCCGCGTTGAGGCGTTCCGTCTCTACCAGGAGCTGCGCGACCTGATCCGACGCCAGGTTGCCGCCACGATCTTCCGGGTCACGGTTCGGCAGGAGCCGGCCACGGTGCCGCTGGGCGGGCCCGGGCAGCCCGCACGGCCGGACGGCCGGGTGCCTGACGGGAGCGGGACCGCCGATGGTGATGACGGCGCCGGCAGCACCGACGGGACCGCCGGACGTCCTGCGTCTCGCGCGCGTCGCCGTGCCCTTGCCCGGCGCGGTGCGATGGGCGGCGCAGCGACCGCGCCGGTCAGGGGCCTGCCGGCCGACCCGATGAAGGGTGCCCGGGAAGCACCCGGTGGCGCTGACGGAACGGCATCGCTACGCCCCGGGTTCACTCCATCCGGCGCCCGGATCGGGCGCAACGACCCCTGTTGGTGCGGCTCGGGCCAGAAGTACAAGAAGTGTCACGGAGCCTGAGGGCGCGCAGGCCCCGAGATCTGTTGCGTGTCCTCATCGTCTCCGGCGTCGCCGTTGCGGTCGTGGTGGGGGCGACCGCGGTTCGCGTCTGGGAGCAGGGCGGGCAGGACGAGCGCCGCCCCGTCGATGCCATCGTGGTGCTGGGCGCCGCCCAGTACGACGGGCGGCCGTCCCCGGTGTTCGCGGCGCGCCTCGACCACGCCGTAGACCTGTGGCGCTCCGGCATCGCCACCTCGTTCGTCGTCACCGGCGGCAAGCTCCCAGGCGATCGGACGACCGAATCCGCGGTGGCTCGCCAGTTCGCGATGGACCACGGCGTGCCCGGCTCGGCCATCTACGGCGAGCACGAGGCCCACAACACGCTTGATTTATTGCGGGCCATCGCTGCGATGATGCGGGCCCACGGTCAGCGATCGGCGGTGTTCGTGTCGGACCCCACGCACATGCTGCGCGTGCTCCGGATCGCGAAGGACCTGGGCATCGAAGCGTACGGGTCGGCGACGACGACCTCCCCGGTACAGGGCGACCTGAGCAAGATGCTGTCGGCCACCGCGCACGAGCTCGGCGCTCTCGCGGTGTACTTCGTCACGGGAGGCGCACCGGCGATCGAGCAGCCCGGCGGATAGGGCCGCCGCGCGCGTCTCGCCTCGCCCAGGCGCGTCGCGACGGTCAGCGCGGAAACATTCACCGAAACTCGGTCACCCCCTTGGCGCGCGTGAATTGCGCGCCTATACTCGCGAACAGTTCTTCGTCACCAGGGACCCGGCGTTGACCCGCCCCAGACTCGCGCCCCCGAGACTCGCGTTCCGAGAACCAGCGCCCTCGTCCCGAACCGTCCGCCCGATGGACAAGCGAAGAACGAGAGAGAGGGAGCCGTGAAGCAGGCTGAGGAAGCCCAGTTCGTGGATCTGATCGCGTGCGAACGGGATTGCCGGACCTGCAGCTACGCCAGCGCCTTGGACTGTGACGGCAACTGCGGCGTCTGCCCGCACAACGGCTACTGTCCCTGCGTGAACCCCGTCGTCGCCCGGAGCAAGACAGCCCTTCGGCTGATCGAGCTCCGTCCGATCCTGCTCCAGGATCTCCGGGTGCGGACCTAGTGGACACCGCGTCCATTCGCGACCTGGCCGAGCGGATCCGGTCGACCTCGGGGCGTCTTTGACCTAGACGCCAAGAGCGCTCGCGTCGCCCAGCTGGACGCGCGCGCCAGCGAGGCCGGGTTCTGGGACGACCAGCGCGTGGCCCAGAAGGTCCTGCGCGAAGCGGAGGGGCTGCGCGAGGAGATCACGCTGTGGCGGTCTTTGGACAAGCGGGCCGGAGATCTGATCGAGCTGACCGAGCTGCTGGCCGAGACCCCCGATCCAGAGACCGAGGCCGATGTCGAGCGCGAGGCCGAGACCCTGCGTCGCGAGTTCGAGCGCGAGCGGACGCTGCTCCTCTTCTCCGGCGACTACGACGCCAAGGACGCGGTCCTCACGATCAGCGCCGGCGCGGGCGGCACCGAGGCCACGGACTGGGCCGAGATGCTGCTCCGGATGTACCTGCGATGGGCGGAGCGGCGCCGGTTCAAGGCGGAGATCATCGATTCGACCGAGGGCGAGCAGGCCGGGATCAAGAGCGCGACCGTGACCGTCAGCGGCCGGTTCGCGTTCGGCTGGCTGCGCGCGGAGCGAGGCGTCCATCGCCTGGTCCGGATCAGCCCGTACGACGCCCAGAAGCGGCGCCAGACGACCTTCGCCCTGGTCGAGGTCATGCCCGAGGCCGACGAGGACATCGAGATCGAGCTCAACTGGGACGAGATCCGGGTCGATACCTTCCGCTCATCGGGTGCCGGTGGGCAGCACGTCCAGAAGACCGAGTCCGCGATCCGGCTCACCCACCTGCCAACGGGGATCGTCGTCACCTGCCAGAACGAGCGGTCCGCGACACAGAACCGCGAGCTCGCGATCCGGGTGCTCAAGTCCCGCCTTCTCGAGCTCGAGCTCGAGAAACGCGAGGAGGAGCTGCGCCGGATCCGCGGCGAGCATGTGACGGCCGGCTGGGGGAACCAGATCCGCTCGTATGTCCTGCACCCCTATCAGATGGTGAAGGACCTCCGGTCGGGGTATGAGACGTCGAACACGGGGGCGGTTCTCGACGGCGATCTCGACGCGTTCATGCAGGCGGAGCTCGAGCGCCTCGCGACCGGCCGGCCCCCGTCTGCCGACGACGCGCAGGACGATTAGGCGTGCAGCTCCCGACGGCCAAGGGTGGCGGCGACCCGGTGGTCTACCGTCCCGGCCGAGCGGCGGATCTCGATGCCTGTACCTTTGTCTGGAAAGCCGCGATCGACGACTACCAGCGACGGCTGAACCAGCCCCCGCTGCCGAACGATCTGGCCCACCTGCGGAACATGCTCTCTCACCTGATCACGACCGACCCCGATCGATTCTGGGTGGCTGTCCGCGGAGGTGGCCCAGGTCCCAACGTCGCGGGGAGGGACGCCGACGCGGGGACAAACGGTCGGGCTGCCTCGAACGGCAGCTCGAGGCGCAGCCACCTGGTGGGGTTCGCGGCGGCGTCAGTCCGCGATGGCCTGTGGTTCCTGGCAATGCTGTTCGTGGATCCCGCATCGCAGGCGGAAGGCGTCGGCAAGGCACTGATGGATCGGGCGCAGGCGGCACGGGACGTTGACCCGGGAGGACCGATGGTGCCGGGCCCGGACGATCCGCTGGACAGCGGGATCCATACCTGGGGCATGTGCACCGATTCAGTCCAGCCGATCTCAAATGCCCTGTACGCGGGGCGCGGCATGGTCCCGCGCATCCCGATCTGGCGGCTGTCGGGCGAGGTCCGGCGCTGGTCGGCGCTGGCGGGACCGCCGGCAGGGGTCGAGGCCGTCTCGTTCGAGACGTTCGAGGCGACCGTCGCCGACGGCCCGCACCGGTTGGCCTCACAGCTCGACGACCTCGACCGCGAGCTGATCGGCGTGACTCACCCCATCGACCACGCGCACGTGCGCCGGGAGGGGCGATCAGGTGTCCTCCTGCGTGAACGACACGGTCGGGTGCTGGGCTACGCGTACGGATCCAGCGTGGGCCGGCTGGGACCGGTGGCCGCGGTGGATCCCGCGCTGCACCCTGCGCTGATCGGCCTGGCGATCCGCGAGGCCCAGGTCTTCGGGCCCGTGGCGATCTGGGTCGCCGGTACGGCGGACCGTGCCTTTCGGGCGGTGTTGGCCGCGGGGCTCCGCCTGGACACGTTCCCCGGGATCATCTGCTGGTCTCGGCCGGACCATCCGTTCGCCCGCTATCTGCCGATCTCGCTCGCGATCATCTGATCGGTCATCGCGGACCGCACACACGGCCCCCGGCTCGCATCCATGGTGGCGGAGCGAGGGCGCGAACGGGTCGAGGGCCACCTGCGGAGCGTTTGCCGGGCGTCACGCCGGATGTTAGCCTCGCCCACGACGTGGCTCCCCCGACGTGCCCGCGGACCGGAGTCGACGCCTTCAGCGGCGCTCCGACCCTCCGCCTCGTCCATTCGCCAGCGAGCAGACTCATGACCGTGTTGCAGAGCCCGTCGCCGTCCCTCATCGCGCGGCTGACCGGTCGTCGCGCACACGCGACGCGCACGGACCAGACCATCGTGCTGCTGCGCGACGTCACGATGCGCTATCCCAACGGCAAGGAGGCCCTGCAGCACGTCGACCTGGTGGTGCCCGAAGGCGACTTCGTGTTCCTGGTCGGCCCCTCCGGAGCGGGCAAGTCCACGCTGATGAAGCTGCTGATCCGTGACGAGCTGGCCACGCACGGCGACGTCATCGTCGACGGCTACGATCTTGCCCGGATCCGGCGACGCCAGGTTCCCAGGGTCCGGCGCAAGATCGGGATCGTTTTCCAGGACTTCAAGCTGCTGCCCCGCAAGACGGTGTGGGAGAACGTGGCGTTCGCCCTCGAGGTGACCGGAACGCCGGGTCGCCAGGTCCGGCCCGCGGTCGAGCGCGTGTTGGCGGTGGTCGGCCTGACCGGTCAGTCGACCCAGCTGCCCGCGCAGCTGTCGGGTGGTGAGCTGCAGCGCACCGCGATCGCCCGGGCACTCGTGCACGATCCGCGGATCATCATCGCCGACGAGCCGACCGGAAATCTGGACCCGGTCATCAGCTGGGAGCTCATCCAGCTCCTGCTCCGGATCAACGAGCTGGGCGTCACCATCCTCATGGCTACCCACGATGCTGAGGTCGTGACCGCGTTGCGCAAGCGCGTGGTCGCGCTCGAGGACGGACGGGTCATCAGGGACGAGACGGGCGCCACCTACCACCGCGAGGACTGAGCCGTGATCCCGTTCGTCCTGTTCTCGCTCCGCAGGGCCTGGCAGGGGTTCTGGCGCAACGCGCTGATGAGCCTCGCCGCCACCCTAACGATGGTGCTGATGCTGTCGCTGCTGGCGGGCTTCTTCGTCCTCCAGAACGTCCTGCTCGCGAGCCTGTCGTTCGTGGAGCAGAAGGTGCAGGTTGAGGCCTGGATCGAGAACAACGCCACGCAGGACCAGGTCGATGCGCTGCTGGCCAGGGTGGGGGCGATGCCCGAGGTCGGGTCGGTCGAGTTCGTGTCCCGGGACCAGGCGCTCCAGCACTTCCGCGAGGTGGAAGCGGCCCAGGGCCACGCGGACCTCACCCAGGCACTCGACTCGAACCCCCTGTACGCCAGCGTCAACGTCAAGCTGCGTCACCCGTCGGACCTCAGCACGGTGACGGCCGCGCTCCGCGACGATCCGATCGTGCGCAACGTCGTCAACATCGAGGCGCTGGTCGACCGGGTGCTGACCGTGACCACGGTCGTCAGAACCGCGGGTGTCGTCCTGGTCGTGATCGTGGGCCTGATCGTGCTGTTCATCGTCGTGAACACGATCCGGCTGGCCGTGGTGGCCCGGGCCGAGGAGATCGAGATCATGCGCCTGGTCGGCGCATCCGACGCCTTCATCCGCTGGCCGTTCGTGTTCGAGGGCGCGTTCGTGGGCCTGATGGGGGCGCTGATCACGCTGGGGCTCCTGGCCGCCGGCGCCGAGCCGCTGTCGCGGGCGATGGTGGGCTTCTTCAACGTGCTCCCGCTTCAGCTCGGGTCGGTAGGTCGGGACACGGCGATCCTCGTGCTCGGGACCGGGATCGGGCTGGGCGTGCTCGGCTCATGGGTGTCGGTCCGCACCTATCTGATCCGCTGACCCGCCTCGAGGGATCGTCGCAGGTGTGTCGCCCGACCACGCGTACGAGCCCACGGACGACGTACGGCCTGCTCTAATGGAACCGGTCGCCTCCAGTCCACGTGACGCTCGAATCCGGGGCTGAGGGTACGCTGGCAGGTAAGCCGCTCGACCCCAACCGCAGCCCCGGAACCCGCCGATGTCCTTCGAACCTCCCGCGCCAGCCGACGACGGGGTGATCGTGCCGTCACCCGGACCGGCGGCATCCCCGGGGGCGCTTCCGGCCCCCATGGCCGATGAGCCTGCTCCTCCGGCGACGGCCTCGTCCGCCCGGTCACGATCCGTCCTGATCGTCGCGCTCGCCATCGTGGCCGTCCTCGCCGGCGGCGCGCTGTTCTTCTCGGGCTGGACGCTCGGCCAGCAGGTCCTGCTGACGAGCGGCACCCCGCCCGACGCCGCCGAGGCGTTCCAGCCGTTCTGGGACACGTACTACGCGATCGTCAACCGCTACGCCGGCGGTACGGTCGATCGCCAGGCCCTGATCCAGGGCGCGATCAAGGGGATGTTCGGTGCCCTCGGAGACCCGTACTCGCAGTACCTGAGCCCCCAGGACTTCCAGAGCTCGCTGCAGGGAATCGCGGGCCAGTTCGAGGGGATCGGGGCGACCATCGGGACGGTCGATGCCACGGGGGCGACCTCCGCGTGCAGCACGATCGGCACCGACTGCCGCCTGGTGGTCGTGCAACCGATCACGGGATCGCCGGCCGAGAAGGCCGGCCTTCTGCCGGGCGACATCATCAGCGAGGTGGACGGCTCCTCGCTCGACGGGCTGACCGTCAACCAGGCGCGCGACAGGATCCGCGGCCCGCGCGATACCACCGTCCGACTCACGATCCTCCGGGGCGGCGGGGCACCGCTCGAGGTCGACATCGTCCGTGCCGTGATCGTGCAGCCCGAGGTCTCGAGCAGAGACCTCGCCAACGGCGCGGTCGGCTACATCAAGCTGGGTGGGTTCTCCGACAACGCGGCGCGGGAGTTCGACGCTGCCGTCGCGACAGCCGTCGGCGCCGGCAAGCGCCATCTGATCGTCGACCTGCGCGGCAACCCGGGTGGCTACATCACCGCGGCCCGCGACATCGCCAGCCAGTTTCTGGCAACCGGCACGATCTTCTGGCAGGAGGACGCGAGCGGTGCGCTGACCGAGACCACGGCCATCCCGGGCGGCGCGGCGACCGATCCGTCGATCCGACTGGTCGTCCTGGTGGACGGCGGCTCGGCATCGGCATCGGAGATCGTCGCCGGGGCGCTCCACGACCGGGGACGAGCGACGCTGGTCGGGTCCAGGACCTTCGGCAAGGGCACGATCCAGCAATGGACGCAGCTCGAGGGGGACAACGGCGGGTTCCGGCTGACCATCGCCAAGTGGCTGACGCCCGACAGGACCTGGGTCCACGGGATCGGGATCACCCCGGACGTCGTGGTAACCGAGGCGCCGGCGCGGCCCGGAGACGACCCGGTCATCGAAGCCGCGCTCAAGGTCCTGGGCGACGCGCCCTCGTCAGAGATCCGGTTGCTTCCGGCCGCCTGAGGACGAGGTGACCCCGGCGCTCGTGCGGGCGAGGGCCTCAGGCCGGGTCCAGGAGCCCGCGGATCCGGCCCGAGGCCGCCGCTTGCGCCTTCGGCTGGCATCGGGTACGTTCCCCCCGAACGAAAGGAGGTGATGTGCAGTGACAGACAGCGGTAGTTGCTGCACCACCTCGGCGGAGATCGTCGCCTAGAGACGATCCCGACCGGGTGGTCGGAGCAATGCGAACGCCGGTCCGGCAACGGACCGGCGTTCGTGCGTCCGGGACCAGGGGTGAGCGGCGCGCCCGCGGGACGCGCGTGCGACACTGGCCGCCCCAGCATGCAGAGAGGAGCCCAAGGGATGGGCGGCACCATCGCCCTGAACCGCAGAGCCCGTCACGAGTACCACGTCGAGGACACGCTCGAGGCCGGGATCGTGCTCCGCGGGACCGAGATCAAGAGCATCCGCGCCGGCAAGGTGAGCCTTGCGGACGCCTACGCGCGCATCGAGCGCGGTGAAGCCTGGATCGTCGGTCTGCACATCGCGCCCTGGGAGTCGACGGACGTGCGCTTCAACCACGAGCCGAAGCGCGAGCGCAAGCTGCTGCTCCATCGCGACGAGATCGACGAGCTGCTGGGCAAGACCAAGGCCAAGGGGCTGACGCTGGTGCCACTCCGGCTGTACATCACCGACCAGGGCAAGGCCAAGCTCGAGCTCGGGCTGGCCCGGGGAAAGCAGACCTGGGATCGGCGGCGGGAGATCGCTGAGCGCGACGCGCGACGCGAGACCGAGCGGGCGATGGCGGAGGCGCGCCGCCACTGAGGCGATCCCGCGAGAGTTCGCTCCGGCGGGTCGCGCAACCGGGTCGATTGCGCCGTCGCGCCGAGGGCAGGAGAGGGAGACGGTCCGATGCGGCTGGCGCGGATGATCCAGGCGGTCGATGCGCACGCGGCGGGTGAGCCCGGCCGGGTCATCGTCGGCGGCGTGCTCGACGTTCCGGGCGCGACGATGTTCGAGAAGATGCGCCACCTTGCCGAGCACGGCGACGAGCTGCGCCGGATGATGCTTCGCGAGCCGCGAGGCTACCCGGCCCTGTGCGCGAACGTGATCCTGACCCCGACCCACCCGGACGCCGACGCCGGGTACGTGATCATGGAGCAGGCCGAGTACCCGGGGATGTCCGGCACCAACACCATCTGCGTGGCGACCGCATTGCTCGAGACCGGCATGCTGCCGATGCACGAACCCGTGACCGAGATCACGCTCGAGGCACCGGCGGGGCTCATCCGGATCCGCGCGACGTGCGCCCACGGCAAGGTCACGGGCGTGACCTTCCGCAACGTGCCCGCGTTCGCGAGCCACCTCGACGCGCCGATCGAGGTCCCGCACCTGGGCACGATCTCGGTCGACGTCGCCTACGGCGGCATGTTCTACGCCATCGCCAACGCGGAGACCCTCGGGTTCCGGCTGACCCCGGACGAGGGTCGGGACATCACCCGCGTGACCGAGATGATCAAGGCCGCCGCGAGGGAGCAGCTGCCCGTCGCCCATCCGGAGCAACCGGGGTTTTCCGGCATCACGATCGGCCAGCTGTCCGGTCCGCCACACGATCCCCGCAACTCGCGCCGGAACGTGGTCACCGTCTCGACCGGCGAGCTCGACTGGTCGAAGCCGTCGACCTGGACCGGGGTCATCGACCGATCGCCGTGCGGGACGGGCACGAGCGCGATGATGGCCGTGCTCCACGCCCGCGGCGAGCTCCGGGCAGGCGGCGAGTTCCGGCACGAGGGCATCCTCGGGACGGTGTTCACAGGCCGCGTCGAGGAGGAGACGAGGATCGGGGAGCGCGCCGCGATCGTGCCGTCGATCACCGGGACCGCCTGGATCACGGGGTTCGCGAGCTACGTGGTCGATCCGTCGGACCCGTTCCCCGACGGGTTCACGGTCGGCGACCTGTGGTAGCCGCGGCCGGGCGGTGGCGCGTCAGCCGCGGCGCCTCAGACCGTCTATGACAACGGATCAGGCTCGTCGAGGCCAACGAGCCGTCGGACCGGCCCCAGCCCCTCGACCGTGATCCCGGGACCGCGCACGAACGTCGAGGGCGCGAGCACGAGGCCCTGGTTCGTCTGCCATTCACCCGGGCGCCGGACCATGCGATGGGTGCCATTCGGTCGGTAGCCGACCTCGCGGCTGACGGCGAGCGACGCTGGATTGTCGACGAACGCTCCCGACCTGATCTCCTGCGCGCCAAGATGATCGAACAGGAAGGCGCAGATCGCCCCGCATGCGCGTACCGATGCCCCTCCCCTGGTGCGCCCACCCCAGCCAGGACCCGGTTTCGCCGGACCTGGTCACGAGACAGTCCCGGGTCATGAAACCCTGCGTCCCCACGACGACCCCGTCCCAGACCACGGCGAGGTCGAGCGTCCACTGCTCCGCGCGGAAGGATGCGCGGTTGCCCCAGTGGTACTGCGTGAAGCGCAGCGGGAGGGCCTCCGGCGGCGTGTCGGTCCACGGCGTGCTGAACGGCATCAGCTCGGGCGGGTGCACGCCGCGGCGCGCCAGGTCGACCAGCGCCACGCTGTTCTCGTCAGAGATTCCGCGCAGCTCCAGCGATCCGGCGCGGATGCGCAGGCCCAGGACCGGGTAGATCGCATCGATCGGCAGCGTCCGGGAAGTATCGGGCTGCGAACGCTCGCTCGCTATCGGAGCAGGTAGCGGCGGCTCAGCGGCACCTCGTCGACTGGATCGACCGCCAGTCGACGGCCGTCCAGCGAGACGGCGCCCGTGGCGACGTCGATGTCCACGCTGGCGACGGCCCGGTTCACATGGAGCGATGCGCGGGTGAGGCCTCGCACACCGCCCACCGCGACGAGCGTGCGAGACGTGCCCAGCCGCCGCGCGAGCACGTTCGTGTCGGCGACTCCCGACACGAACGTCACCGCCACTCGTGGCGCCACCGACGCGGTGCCGCCCCAGTCCGCCCGATAGCGGGTCGGCTCGGCCCGCTCGACCGAGGCGTTGCCCTCGCCCAGAGGGCCCCAGGCCGGGAACCCGCCCTTGAACACCCATTCGGGCTTGACCCCGAAAGACGCCGGCCTCCACAGCACGAGGTCGGCCAGCCGGCCATACCGCAGGGAACCCACGTGCGCGGCAAGCCCGTGGGCGATCGCGGGCTCGATCGTCACCTTCGCCAGGTAGCGCAGCACCCGGGCAGAGTCGTCGCGATCGTCGGGATCGGCGAGCCCCGGATCGTCGGGCAGGTCCGGGACGCCATCGGCCACCGCGGATCGCCGCCACGCCTTCATCACGTGGGCCAGCTGGAACGTCCGCCGCACCGTCTCGCCGATCCTGCCCATCCCCTGCGAGTCGGAGTTGACGATCGAGATCGCACCCAGCTCGTGCAGTGGTCCCTCGGCGGCGGTGCGGGCCTCGAGGATCCGCTCGCGCACCAGCTCCAGGTCGCCCGGCACCGACCACGAGAGGCCGTGGTTCAGGACCGTCATCGGCACGTGCTCGACCGCCGTATGGGTACCGAATGGGATCGTCGGCGTGGTCGACGAGCACACGATGGACGGCTCTCGGACCAGGCCCAGCAGGTCCGGCACATGGCCACCACCCGACCCCTCCACGTGATAGGCATGGACGGTCCGGCCCCCGATCGCAGCCACCGTGTCCTCAAGCTCAGCCGACTCGTGGAGCCCGTCCGTATGCAGGCTGACAGTCAGATCGCGCTCGTCCGCGTAGCGGAGCACGAAGTCGATCAGCTCCGGGTACGCGCCGTTGTCCTCGTGGATCTTGAACCCGAGGGCCCCGACGTCGACCAGCGCATCCAGGTGGGTTGGTTCCGTGGCTCGCGCGCCGGCCTGCATGCCCACGTTGACCGGCCAGCCCTCGAGCCCGGCCAGCGTCCGCACCATCGCGAACGGTGGCTCTTCGAACCCTGCGGTGATCAGCGTCGTCACGCCCGCCGCGAGCGCAGGCGGCAACAGGTGGGGGCCGATCGTGTGGACGTGCGTGTCGACGGCCCCGGGGGTCGCGATCAGGCCGTAGGCCATGAACGACTTGGTGTGCGGTCCGACGACGAGGTCGATGCCGTCGCTGATCATCGGGGCTGCCGGCCCGGCCGATGCCGGCGATGCGGCCGTCCTTGATCCCGATGTCGGCCTTGACCACGCCGATGGCCGGATCGACGACGAGAGCGCCGGCGATCAGGATGTCGAGCTCCGACGGCCCTGCGGCCCGATCCAACTGCGCGATCCCACTGCGGAGGTTCTTCGCATAGCCCCAGACCGGCTCGTCGCCCCTCGCCGTCCGGTCCTCGCCGACGCGGATCCACAGATTCGTGTCGCCGAGCCGGATCCGGTCGCCCGTGGTCGCACCGTACCGCGCGCGATACTCATGGGCGGAGATGCGGGTCACCGTCCCGTCCCCTCGGCCCGCTCGCCCCGCTCGCCCCGCTCGCCCGCGAATCGAACCAGCCGGACGACCTTCGTCTCGCCCGGCTCCCAGCCGGCATAGCCGCCCGCCGGCAGGTCCAGGTGGAAGCCTCGCGCCGCTGCGCGATCGAAGAGCAGCCGCTGGTTCACCCGGTCGAACGGGAAGTGCGAGGAGACGCGGATCCGACGCCGCGAGCTGCTGGTCACGGTCAGCTCGATCGAATCGCGCTCCTCGTTGAGCACGATGTCCCGCTCGTCGCCGACGACCAGTGCGCCAGGGCCGAGCGGATCGGTGGGCGAGCCGCGGCCCAGCGGGTCGACCAGCGCCATGACCCGCGAGCCGTCTCCGAACAGCACCTCGAGCCGCACCTCATCGAGCAGCTCGCGGACGCCATCGAGCACCTCCCGGGGATCGACGGCCTCCCGGCCCGCAGCCTCCACCTCCGCATAGCCGTCCCCCGCCCGCGCCGCCTCGAGCATCGCGTCGCAGATCAGGGCGACGGCCTCGGGGTGATTGAGGCGGATGCCGGCAGCGCGGCGACGGCGGGCCAGCTCGGCCGCGGCGAAGATCTGGAGGCGCTCCTCCTCCCAGGGGATCAGGCGCATGGCGGCGATGGTATCGATCCTGGGAACCGGCGGTGGCGCCTCGCCGTCCGATGAGCGAAGACCCTGCCGTCCCGACCACACCAGGTGAACGAACGATGACACGCCCCCTGGCTGCAATCCTCGCGCTCGTGCTCGTCGGCGGATGCGCCGCGACGGGCGGTTCACCCACCGACGGCGCACGGAGCCCTGAGCCCAGCGCCCAGGTCGGGATCGAGCTGGCCGCGGCAAACCTGCCCCGGCTGACGGGCACCGCGGCCGACGCGGTCAACGCAGGGGCGGCCGTCAATGCCTTTGGTCTCGATCTGTATCGGGCACTGCTAGGGAGCGACCAGGCCGCCAACATCGTGATCTCGCCCGCAAGCGTCGCCCTCGCGCTCGCGATGGCACGACCTGGGGCCCGGGGACGGACGGCGGCCGAGATGGATTCCGTGTTGCACGACCTGGGGTCCGATGTGCACGCCGCCTGGGTCGGGTCCCTGGGAGCCGCGCTCGACGCGCGCACCGGCACCTTCAACGATCGGACGGGCAGCCCCCAGCAGGTGACGCTGCGGGTCGTCAACGCGACCTTCGCCCAGCGGGGCCTCGCGCTCGAGCAGCCGTACCTCGACGCGCTCGCGACCCGGTTCGCTGCTGGCCTTCGCCTGGTCGACTACCAGGGTGCGGCCGAGGCCGCGCGCAACCTCATCAACGGCTGGGTCGCCGACCGGACCGAGCAGCGGATCCGGGAGCTGCTGGCGCAGGGTGCCGTCGACGGACAGACCCGGCTCGTCCTCGTCAACGCGATCTACCTCAAGGCCGCCTGGCAGCTGCCGTTCACAAAGGAAGCAACGGCACCGGCGCCGTTCACCCGCCTCGACGGGTCGAGCGTGGACGTCCCGATGATGCACACCGCGGACCAGTACCCGTACGCGTCGGGGGACGGCTGGCACGCCGTCGAGCTCCCGTACGTCGGCGGCAAGCTGGCCATGCTGGTGATCGTCCCCGACGATCTCGCTGCCTTCTCCGGCACCCTCGATGCGCAGCGGCTGACCGGCATCGTGAACGGCCTCGCACCGGCCGAGGTCGATCTCGGCCTGCCGAAGTTCAGCGCCGAGACGCAGGCCGAGCTGGGCGACATCCTGGCGGCGCTCGGCATGCCGACCGCGTTCACGGATGCGGCCGACTTCAGCGGCATCACGACTCAAGAGACGCTCGACATCTCGGCCGTCGTCCACCAGGCGAACATCGACGTCGACGAGGCCGGCACCGAGGCGGCTGCGGCGACGGCGGTGATCATGGCCGCGGGGATGGCCGCGGAGCCCGTCTCGCTCACGGTCGATCGCCCGTTCCTGTTCGCGCTGCGCGACGTTGAGACGGGCACGATCCTGTTCCTGGGACGGATCGCGGACCCCTCGGCGGCCTCCGGGTCCTAGCCTGCTGCCCCGGCTCGCGCGTGCGACGGCCCCGTGCTATCCGATGATGTCAGGCGGCGGCCTCGATCACGGCGGCAGACCAGCCGGGCAGCTCGATCCCGCCAGGGGCGACCGCGACTCCCGGAGCCGAGGCGAGCGCCACGCGCGATGACCCATTGGAGCTGTCGAGCGGCACCCACCGGGTCCCCGGGCCCAGGTTCGCGACCGTCGCCAACGATCCCTTGGCGACGACGATCCAGCCCGCCGTGACGTCCACGGCGACCGACGGGCGCGTGCCGTCGCACAGCGCCGGGTGCCCAGCCCGAAAGGCGATCAGCTCGCGATACCAGTCCAGCATCGAGGCGTGTGGCTCGTCGGCACGCTCCGCCCAGTCGAGGCGGGATCGATCGAAGGTAGCCGGGGCCTGAGGGTCGGGAACCTCGATGCCGTCGTGGTGCAGCTCCGAGAACTCCTGTCGGCGGCCATCCCGAACCGCGGCCGCCAGCGCCTCGTCCTCGTGGTCGGTGAAGTACATGAACGGGCTCGAGGCGGCCCACTCCTCGCCGGCGAACAGGAGCGGCACGAACGGCCCCGTGAGCACGATCGCTGCCGCAGCCCTGAGCGCCTCGGGCGGGACGAGCTGGCCTATTCGCTCGCCCAGCGCGCGGTTGCCGACCTGGTCGTGGTTCTGGAGGAACCCCACGAACCGCGTCGTCGGCAGGTCGCCCACCGGTCTCCCGTGCGATCGATCCCGAAACGCCGACCAGCGACCGTCGAACACGAACACCCGGCGCAGCGCCTTCGCGAGGTCGCCCAGGCCGTCGTACTGCGCGTGATAACCGTCGGTCTCACCCGTGAGCGCGACGTGGAGCGCGTGCCGGAAGTCGTCGCTCCACTGCGCGTCGAGCCCGTAGCCGCCATGGTCAACGTCGCGGACCAGCCGCGGGTCGTTGAGGTCGCTCTCGGCGATCGCCACGAGGCGGCGGCCCAGCCGCTCGCCGAGCGCGTGGACCGAGTCGGCGACGGTCTCCAGGATCGTCGTCGCGGACTGGTCGAAGATCGCGTGGACGGCATCGATCCGGAGGCCGTCCGCGTGGTAGTCCTCGAGCCACAGCCGGGCGTTGTCGAGGACGAACGCCCGGACCTCGTCCGAGCCGGCGGCATCGAAGTTGACGGCAGCGCCCCACGGCGTGTTGTAGCGGTCGCTGAAGTACGGCCCAAACCGGTCGAGGTAGTTGCCGTCCGGCCCGAGGTGATTCCATACGACGTCGATCAGCACCGCCAGCCCGCGTCGATGGCAGGCATCGACGAGCCGCTTCAGGCCGTCGGGCCCGCCGTACGCGTGGTGGGGCGCGTACAGATCGACGCCGTCGTAGCCCCAGCCGCGCGTGCCGGGGAACTCGACAACGGGCATCAGCTCCACGTGGGTGATGCCCAGCTCGGCCAGGTCGTCGAGGTGGTCGATCGCGGCGGCGAACGTGCCCGCCGCGCTGAACGTCCCGACATGGAGCTCGTAGATCACGGCGCGCTCGAGCGGCGGCGCCGACCAGCCGGCGTCGGACCAGGCGAAGGCGGCATGATCCACCGTCCGCGACAAGCCGTGGACGCCGTTCGGCTGGCACGGCGAGCGGGGATCCGGAAACGGGCCCTGGCCGTTGAGCACGAAGCCGTAGTCGAAGCCGTTGCCGGCTCCGGCATCCTGGACCTCCGCCGTCCACCAGCCATCGGCGGTCCGGATCATCGGCAGCCGGGGGAAGGGCGAGCCCGGTGCGTCGCCCGTCACTCCTGTGCGCACGATCGCGAGCTCCACGCGCTCGGGCCGCGGGGCCCACACGCGGAAGCGGGTCACGCTCGCTGATCCCGGACCAGCAGCGCGACCGGGAACTCGGCGAGCAGCCTGGCCACGGCCACGCTGCCGCCCTTCGCGCCACCCCGAACGGAGAGCGACCCGCCGGTCAGCTGGTTGCGCCAGCGGCCGGGTGGCAGCGTCAGCTTCGTGTCGCACCAATCACCGGCCAGGCTGACCGTAAGCCGCGGCACGACCGTCGCCACCTGGGCGGAGCGCGTGAAGGCGACGACGTGGTCGGCCTTCGAGCCCGCGACCGCGACCGGGTCGTACGAGGCACTCTCGCCAAATGCCTCCGGACGACGTGCTCGTACGGCCAGCGCCGCGCGCAGCACGGCCATCTTCGGCGATCCCGGCTCGTCGGGATCATCGAGCCGCGCGGCCAGCGTCTCGGGAGTGGGCGCGCTCGCTCCCATGAGCTCGGCTAGCACGCGGCGTCGCAGCGCCACGTCGACCGGTCGCCGATTGTCGGGATCGACCAGGCTCAGGTCCCACAGGTCCGTGCCCTGGTAGATGTCGGGAACGCCGGGGGCCGTGAGCTTGACCAGCATCTGGGCCAGGGCGTTGACCCGGCCCGGGCGCAGGATGCGGGCGACGAACGCCTCGATCGAGGCCCAGAATCGCTTCGTCGCGCCAGCAGGCGCGTCGGCGAACTCGATGACCGCGGCCTCGTACGCTTCGTCGGGGCTCGCCCACGAGGTCCGGAGCTTCGCCTCGCGCAGGGCCTTGGTGAGATACGGTCCGATGCGGTCCATCCCGATCGGCCACGCTCCGACCAGCGTCTGGTACAGCAGGTACTCGGCGTGGCCATCGGGCCCGGCAGCCTTGCGCCGGCGACGCCGGGCCAGTCCGCGCCAGGTGGCGACCGCGCTCGCCCACTCCTCGGGGATCTCGGAAAGCACGTCCAGCCGGGCCCGGACGTCCTCGCTCCGCTTCGTGTCGTGGGTCGAGGTCGTGAGCATGCCCAGCGGCCAGCGCTCCTGGGCCAGGCGGCTGGCCCCGTGGAACTCGGCGGGGCGTGGTCCCGAACGATCCGGGGGTCGCCGCCCACCTCGTTGAGCGACGACCAGCCGGAGGTCGCGATAGAAGGCCGTGTCCTCGACGCCCTTGGCCATGACCGGCCCGGTCAGCTGCTGGAATCGGAGCGCGAGCTCCTCCTCGAGCTCGTCGCCCGGCCGGCGCAGGAGCAGCAGGTCGCCCAGGATGTCGAACAGGTCGGCGGGCAGGTCGGGCCGGAGCTCCTTCGCCGTCGCGAATCGCCTCCATGACCACCGCCTCGTCCTCGGGCGCGACCTGGGCGACCCGGCGGCCGTCGTCGGCGACCTCCACCCGGACGTAGGTGCGGTAGACGGGGAAGGCGACGAGCACGGCGCGGAGCGCCTCGTGCAGATCGTGGCGGGTATGGTCGCGGTGCCGGCGGAGACGCTCGAGCACGTCAAGCATCAGCGCGGTCGAGCCGGACCAGCTCCGAGCCCAGCGCCTCGTCGAGGACCGCCTGCTTGGACTCCCGGGCGATCTCGGCAAACGAGCGTGTCTCACCGGTGACCTCGGCGCGCAGGGCGGTCATCGCCGCCTCGCCCGCCGGATCCACGAACAGCCCGTTCACCCGGTTCAGGAAGTCGTACCCGCTGGTGCCAGCGACCGGCCAGCTCCGGCGCAGGTCCTCGCCCGGCTCCAGGATCTTCTCGACCACGATCCACGCCCGGGGACTCGCCCACCGCAGGCGGCGAAGGTAGCCCTCCGGATCGAGCAGACCGTCGGGGTGATCCACGCGGAGCCCGTCGAGCACGCCCGCCGCGAGCCACTCGAGGATCAACGCCTGGGTCTCTGCGAACACCCTCGGGTCCTCGATCCGCAGCCCTACCAGCGTGGTGACGTCGAAGAAGCGCCGGTAGCCGAGGTCGCGGCGCGCCGAGCGCCACCAGGCGAGCCGGTAGTTCTGGCGCTCCAGCATCGGGTCCAGGACCTCGACGTCGGCATTGGTCGCGGCCACGGCCGCCTCGATCGCCTCGGCCACCTTGGGCTCATCCGCGGCGAGCACGGCGACCCGCTCCTCGAGGACCTCCTTGTCCCGGTGGCGTCGCTCCCGCATGGCCGGGTCGACCACCGTGGACCGGGGGAGGGCTCCGAACGCGTCGGCGAGGAAGGCAAGCTCCGCGGATTCCGCCCGTTCCGCCGCCAGCGACAGGAGCTCGTCGAGGCTGCGCGGCGCGACCGGGTATCGCTGGTCGTGGTAGCGGACCGTGAACCGCTGCCCGTCCCAGGCGAGCCGCAGATCGCCGGCCTCGAGCACGCGGCCGTAGTGATCCTCCAGCACCGGGAGCAGGACTCGCTCCCGCAGGTGTGGCTCGGGATGTGCCCAGTCGACGTCAAACGTCATCGCCCATCGGCTGGCCGGTCCGTTCTCAAGGACATCCCACCACCACGGGTTCTGGGGCCCGATCGCCATGTGGTTCGGGACCACGTCGAGGATCTGGCCCAGGTCGTGGCCGCCGAGCGCGGCGCAGAACCGGGCGTGGCCCTCCTCGCCGCCCAGCTCCGGGTTGACCTGGCGGGGATCCACCACGTCGTAACCGTGCTGGCTGCCGGGCATGGCCCGCAGGTAGGGCGAGGCGTACACGTGGCTGATGCCCAAAGCCTGGAGATAAGGCGCCATCGCGGCGGCGTGGTCGAAGGTGAACGAGGGGGTGAGCTGAAGCCGGTACGTGGCCCGCGGATCGACACTACGTGGGCCGGCGGCCGGGCCGGTTGCGGCGACGTGTTGCGGCCCGGCGGTCGGACGAGGCCCGGCGGTCGGACGAGGCTCGGTCATCGGCTATGCCACCTGTTGGAGGACCACGATCGAGCGCGCCACGGCGGGGACCGCGTCCCCGGGCGTCAGCTCGGCGCCGTCCTCCGGGAAGGCATCGTCGGTCGCCGTGTCCAGCACGATCTTCCAGCGCTCTCCGCGATCGGCCGGAAGGGTCGCGCCGATGTCCTCGTCGCGGGCGTTGAACACGAGATAGAAGGTGTCGTCGCGGATGGGCTCGCCGCGCTCGTCGCGCGACGGGATCGCGTCGCCCGAGAGCAGCACCCCGAGGTCGCGCACCTGGCCCTGGCCCCAGTCGTCCTCGGCCATCTCGATCCCGTCGGTCGTGAACCACTCGATGTCGACGAGGTCCGAGCCGTGGATCGGCTGGCCCTGGAAGAAGCGGCGCCGAAGGAACACGGGATGCTCGCGCCGGAACGCGATGAGCCGGGTCGTGAACTCGAGGAACGACTCGTCGGCGTGGGCCCAGTCGTACCAGGAGATCGGGCCGTCCTGGCAGTAGGCGTTGTTGTTGCCGTCCTGGCTCCGGCCGAGCTCGTCGCCACCCAGCAGCATCGGCACGCCCTGCGACAGGAACATCGTGGCCAGCAGGTTCCGGCGCTGGCGACGCCGCAGCGCGAGGATTCCCGGGTCATCCGTGGGTCCCTCCGCGCCGCAGTTCCACGACCGATTGCCCGGATCGCCGTCCTGGTTGTCCTCGCCGTTGGCCTCGTTGTGCTTCTCGTTGTACGAGACGAGGTCGGCGAGGGTGAACCCGTCATGGGCGGTGATGAAGTTGATGCTCGCATACGGCCGGCGCCCGGTTCCCTCATAGAGATCCGAGCTGCCGGTCAGCCGGTAGGCGAAATCGGCCATCGCGCCGGGCTCGCCGCGCCAGAAGTCTCTCGCGGTGTCCCGGTAGCGTCCGTTCCACTCGGACCACAGCACGGGGAAGTTGCCCACCTGGTAGCCGCCTTCGCCCACGTCCCACGGCTCCGCGATCAGCTTCACCTGGCTGATGACCGGGTCTTGGTGGATGAGGTCGAAAAACGCCGACAGCCGGTCGACGTCGTGGAGCTCCCGGGCAAGGGTCGAGGCGAGGTCGAACCGGAAACCGTCCACGTGCATCTCGAGCGCCCAGTACCGGAGGCTGTCCATGATCAGCTGGAGCACGTGCGGGTGGCGGACGTTGAGGCTGTTGCCGGTACCCGTGTAGTCCATGTAGAACCGGCGGTCGTCGGTCAGCCGGTAGTAGGCCTCGTTGTCGATCCCCTTGAAGGCGAGCATCGGGCCCAGGTGGTTGCCCTCGGCCGTGTGGTTATAGACCACGTCCAGGATCACCTCGATCCCAGCCTGGTGGAGCGATCGGACCATCGCCTTGAACTCGCCGACCTGGTCGCCGGCCTGGCCGGTGCTCGCGTACTCGTTGTGCGGCGCGAGGAAGCCAATCGAGCTGTAGCCCCAGTAGTTGCGCAGCCCGCGGTCGATGAGCGTCTGCTCGTGGACGAACTGGTGGACCGGCATGAGCTCGATCGCCGTGACCCCGAGCTCGGTGAGGTGCTGGATCGCCGCCGGATGGGCGAGACCCGCGTAGGTGCCACGCAGGCCATCCGGGATCCCGGGGTGGGTCATCGTGAAGCCCCTGACGTGCACCTCGTAGATCACGTTCTCGTGCAGCGAGCGGCGTGGGGCATGGTCCTCGGACCAGTCGAAGAACGGGTTGATCACCACCGACCGCTGCACGTAGCGGGCGCTGTCGCGGTCGTCCCGCCGATCCGGATGCCCCGGCCGGTACGGATAGCAGGCAGGATGCCACGCCACCGCCCCCTCGATCGCCTTGGCATACGGGTCGAGCAGCAGCTTCGCGGGGTTGCAGCGCTGACCGTGGGTCGGTGACCACGGGCCGTGGACTCGGTAGCCGTAGCGCTGGCCGGGCGTGACGGTCGCCATGTACCCGTGCCACACGTGCCCGGTCGTCTCAGGCAGGGCGTGGCGAGTCTCGCGTCCCTGCGCGTCGAACAGGCACAGCTCCACCCGCTCGGCGACCTCGGAGAACAGCGCGAAGTTGGTGCCTGCGCCATCGAACGTGGCGCCGAGCGGATACGGGCGGCCGGGCCAGGGAGCGGCCTCGACGGGTGCCGGCGGTGCAACCGCGTCTTCCGACCCGTGACCGGCGGCAATCGCGAGGCTCGTCGCAATCGCGTCCGAACCCATGGTCGTCGCGCTCCGATGAGCGTCGGCGTCCCTGCCCACGGGCACCTCCCTTCGACTCCTCAGGCCCGGGCGTGGCAGTCCGAGGATAGCGGGGATTGCCGCCAACGCCTCAGTGGTGGATCGCCCGGGATGTGCTCGATCAGGTCTTCAGTGTCGCGCACGCCGTCATCGCCGGGTGGCGATCGCGGCGCCCACGGCCAGGAGGGCCCCGGCAAGCAGGACTCGTCCGAGCAGCACGGCGGCGGTCACGATCCACGAATGCGGCATCGTCCTGATCGTACGTCCGGAAGGCGAATCAGAGCTGTCTGCGTTCGGGGCGCGCTATCTCGCGTCGAGCGGTGCCGTGTCGTCCGGCCCGTCGGCAGTCCCGGTGCGCTCCCACTCGGCGTAGCGTGCGACGACCCCGTCGTCGTCGACGATCAGCTCCGCCTCGTAGGTCCCGCTCGAGTAGCGGTAGGTGATCTCATCGATGCGAGCGTAGGTCTGGTTGCTCTTCTCGAGCGTCAGATCCGGAAAGCGAACCCGGGCCGCCCGGATCGTGCGCGAGCGGCCGACTCCGAGATGCAGGCGACGGATCGGCAGCGCGTTGGTGGCTGGGCTGCAGCCGAGGTCGATGTCGATGCACCCCTTGAGCGCCCGATCCGGGACCCCATCGACGGTCCAGTTGCCCTTGCCGTCGCGGGCGAGCGTGAGCGTCCGCTGGACGAAGCCGCGCAGGTCGCGCACGTGGACGGCGGTCGTGGTGCCGGCACCGTCGGCGAGGACGCGGTACTCGGTCCGGAACGGCACGCCGTTCTCGGCACCCAGCACCGTGCCGACCAGGGAGAGCCCGCCGTCGCGGACCGTGATCGTGCAGTGCTCGTCCGCCCGCACCTCGTCGGAGCGGCGCCAGGACACGCGTCGGGTGGTCATGCACCGAGCGTGCTCGCGGCGTGGGCGTGATGTCAATTCAGCGTTCGACCCCATCGGCGACCGATGCTAGGATTCGCCGCCCGAACGACGGTTCGGTCCTGTGGGGATGCGTGGTTTCGACAGGGTCTGGCTGTCAGGGAACGCGAGCCGAGGTGCCGTCAGGCCTCGTAAAACAGGCGGCAAATCGAAGTAACTGCCAACAAGCAGCCTGCTCTCGCCCTCGCCGCTTAGGCGGTAAGGTGAGCGTGGAAGCGGCCTCCCCTCCGCGGGCCGTGGAAGCGTCACTCAGCGGAGGTGCAGCACGGGCAAGGCCGCGTAGCCCGATGTCAAGCCCGATCTAGGGACACGCGAATGGGCCGGACGGAAGCCTGCCGATGGGCGGCCGACCGGCTGACGAAAACCATCGGACACGCTCGTAGTGGGTCCTGGCGAAGGGTTCTGGACGGGGAGTTCGACTCTCCCCCATCTCCACCACCGCTCGTTGAGGTCGCTCTCCACCACCACCACTGGACCGGCGCGCTACATGGACCCCAGGAACCGGTCCAGCAGCGCCCGGCCATCCTGTGACAGCCGCCCGTCGCGCGACTTCAGTTCGAGCTCGACGCGACCCACCTTGCCGCCGAGGGCGGCCCGCATCCGCGCGAACATCGATCCCGTCGCGAGCTTGTAGGTGGTGAACAGCCCGACCTTCGCTCGATCGAGCGCCGGCATGTCGCGCACGAACGCCAGCCACGGCCCGTCGGGATGCTGAGCGACGATGAACAGGCCGCTCGTCCAGCAGCCGAGCAGCACGAAGTCGACGCGGGCGAGCGACTGCGGGTCGCAGTCGCCCACCGACTGAACGACGGTCGCGACGCCGCGGGACGTCAGGTGGGCGCCGATCTCCTCTGCCAGGTGGCGGGTCGTTCCCGTGGCGCTTCGGTAGACGACCGTGGCGCTGGACACCCGTTCAGCTCGCCTTCGGGTAGCCGCCCGTCAGCTTCTTGCCCACGGCGTGGATCCCGTGGAACACAGGGGTCCCGGGCAGGAACATGTACGGACACTGACCGGCGATGGCGTCGAACCCGAGCCTCTCGGCCGCCTCGACATTCCGCTCGCTCGTGGCGCCCCCGCCCAGGCCCTTGTACAGCCAGACATGGTTGATGCCCGCGGCTGCGCACTCTTCGAGGACCTGCTCGGCGACGGAGGCCGTGGTCATGATCAGCGCTCCCTCGACCGGCGGATCGATGTCCCGCACGCTCGAATAGCACGGCCGGCCGTCGATCTCCGTGGTCGCCGGATTGACCGCGACGGCGTCGTACCGGCGCTGCCGGAGCTCCTGCCACAGCCTGTAGCTGATTTCCTTCGGGTTACGGGATACGCCGACGACCGCGATCCTCTTGAGGGCGAGGAAGTCGTCGATCTGCTTGAGCGTCGGTGGCAACTCATCTCTCCGTGCGTAGATCGTCGAGAGGATGACTAGCTCCTCCGATGGGGTTCGGGCGAGAGCCGGACGACGGAATTGCGGGTGCCGAGCAGCACGACCAAACGCCGTGCTATGATATTGGGCAAATGACCAACATAGACCGCGAGGGAGCGCCGCCGACACCGCCCTCAGGGCGCGGCCAGGCGACACGCCGCAAGATCGCCGCCGCCGCCGTGGAGCTTGTCGCCGAGCTGGGCTGGGACGCCGTCACGACGCGCGCGGTTGCGGCACGTGCCGGCGTGAACCCGGCCCTGGTCCACTACCATTTCGGGTCCATGGACGCCCTGCTCCGGGGCGCCGTGGTCGCGGCCCTCGAGGAGGAGATCGGGCAGGCTGCGCGGCCGCTCACAGGAGACTCGTCCCTCGCGGAGGGCCTCGCCGGCGCGGTCGACGCGGTCGGCCGCTTCGACCCGGACACGCCGGCCGCCAGCCTCCTGATCGAGGCAATGGTCCGGGCGATGCGAGACCCCGGGCTGGCCGAGGTCATCGTCGGCAGCCTCCAGGAGTTCCGCGACCTCGTGGCCATCCGGGTCCGCCTCGCATCGACCACCGGCGAGTCGCCCCCGGACCTGCCGCCCGAAGCGACCGGCGTGCTCGTCGCAGCCGCGCTCGACGGCCTGCTGCTCCATCGAATCGTCGGATCCATCGACCGATGTCGAGGGCGTTCGCGATGTTCTGCTCCGTCTGCTCATCCATCCGCCGGCACCCATTGCCCACATCGATCCTGCAGCGCCCACGGATCCCGCAACTCCCACGGATCCCGCCCAAGGAGGCTCGTCATGACCTACAACGCCGTCCGGACCCAGCCGCGCGGGGGAGGCGCCGACGCGCCGTCCGGACAGCTCGGGCATGACGGCGCCAGGGTGCGTTTGGAGGGCATGTCGAAGACGTATGGCTCCGGCCTGGTCGCGGTCCATGCCCTACGGGGGCTCAACCTTCAGATCGACGCCGGGCAGTTCGTCGTGGTCCTGGGCCCGAGCGGATCGGGCAAGACGACGCTGATGAACATCGTGGGCGGCATCGAGTCGCCGACGGAGGGCCGGCTCCTGGTCGGCGACCGCGATCTGGCGGGCCTCGACGACGAGGCGCTGACCACCTACCGGCGCGAGGACGTGGGCTTCGTGTTCCAGTTCTTCAACCTGGTGCCGACCCTGACCGCCGTCGAGAACGTGGCGCTCGTCGCTGAGCTCGTGGGAAAGCGTGAGGACGACGCCCGGGCCGCCCTCGACGCCGTCGGGCTCCGTGATCGCGTGGATCACTTCGCGAGCGCGCTGTCCGGCGGCGAGCAGCAGCGGGTCGCGATCGCCCGGGCGCTCGTGAAGTCGCCGGAGATCCTGCTGTGCGACGAGCCCACCGGCTCCCTCGACGCCGACGTGGGCCGCTCGGTCCTGGGGATCATCCACGAGCTCGCGCGAACCGGCGGTCGTACCGTCCTCCTGGCCACCCACAACTCCGTGATCGCGACGATGGCCGACCGGGTGCTGCGTCTCCGGTCGGGCGAGGTCGTGGGCGACGTGCTCCAGCCGAACCCCGCGCGCCCCGAGGAGGTGACCTGGTGAGACTCCTCCGGCGCTCGATGCTCCGGGAGATCCGTGCCCGCCGGGGCCCATTCCTGGCCGTGGTCGTGACGGTCGTTCTGGGCGTCGCCCTGTTCGGCGCCTCCTACGACGCCTTCCTCAACCTGACCGCCTCGTACGAGAAGCTGTACGCGGAGACCCACTTCGCCGCCGTCATGGCGGTTGGAGGGGACCCGGCGAGCGTCGCTGCAGCGGCCGCGGCGGTCCCCGGCGTGGCCGCGACCGGAACCAGATCGGTCTCCGACACCCCGATCCGGGTCGGCGACCACCAGCTGCTCGGTCGAGCGATCGGGCTGCCGGCTGACGGCAGCCGAGCCCCCGTGGACGACGTCCTCGTGCTCGACGGCAGCCGGCTCGACCCAACGGTCCCCAACGGGGTCCTCGTCGAGAAGCACATGGCAGACAACTTCGGGCTCAAGCCGGGTGATTCGATCGCGATCCTCGGCCGCTCGGGCTGGCAGCAGCTCAAGGTTCTGGGGGTCGTGTTCTCGCCCGAGTACATCTGGCCGGCCAAGAGTCGCCAGGAGGTGTTCGTCCTGCCCGACGACTTCGGCGTGATCTTCGCGCCCGAGCCGCTGGTGGCGGACCTGGCGCCCGACACGGTCCACGGCCAGGCGCTCGGCTACGTCCCGGCGGACCAGCCCACGAGCACGACCGACTCGGCCAGCGCAGCGATGCGCAACGCCGGGGCGCTCGACGTCATGACCAAGGCCGAGCAACCGTCCAACGCCGCGCTCCAGGAGGACGTGAGCGGCTTCGGAGAGCTGTCGCTCGCGTTCCCGATCATGTTCCTGGGGGCGGCCGCCTTCGCCACGTTCGTGATGCTCGGCCGGATGATCGCCTCGCAGCGGGCGATCATCGGGACGCTCCGAGCCAACGGCATGGACCGACGATCCATCATCGTCCACTACACAGGCTACGGCCTCATCGTCGGCGTCGTTGGCGCGGTGATCGGCGCGCTCCTGGGAGCGATCCTGGCCGGCGTGATCAGCTCGGTCTACACGGGCGAGCTGGGCATCCCCAGCCGAGTCACGGACGTCCGCCCGACGACCGTCCTCGCCGGGGTGGCGATCGGCATCCTGGCCTCGGTGGCCGCAGCGTTCGTCCCCGCGCGCCGCGCGACCTCCCTGGGACCCGCCGAGGCGATGCGCGGGATCGCGCCCATGGGCCAGGGTCAGGAGAGCCTGGTCGAACGTCTCATCCCACCGATCCACCGCCTGCCGGTTCGCTGGCGGGTCGCCCTCCGGGGCATCGGCCGGAACCCGCGTCGAAGCCTCGCGACCATCGGTGGGGTCGTAATGGCGTCGACGCTCATCCTCGCGTCGTGGGGGATGATCGACACGATCGACATCCTGATGCACAGGCAGTTCGTCGACATCACCCGGCAGGATGCGACCGTCTACCCGATCTCTCCGGTGACCCAGCAGGAGCTGACGGCGATCGGCGCCGTCGATGGCGTGGCGACCGTCGAGGCCGGCGCCGAATGGAGCGTGGCAGTCGCGTCTAGCACGGGCTCATACCTCACCCAGCTCACCGGGCTCCAGACCGGGACCACGATGCATGGCTTCTACGATCCAGGCGGCGCCGAGATCTCGCTGCCATCACAGGGCGTGCTCCTGGGAGCCGCCCTGCGGGATCGCCTGCACGTCGCCGTCGGCGACACGGTGCGCCTCAGCCTGGCGAACCAGACAGAAGGCTCCTCGTCGTCAGGTGCCAGCGTGCTGTCCGTGAACGCGACGGTGGCCGGGTTCGTGAACGAGCCGCTTGGCACCCCCGTGTACGCATCCTTGCCCTACCTCGCAAGCCTCGTCGGGCCCGTGGGATCGGCAGCCCTCGACAACGTCGCGCTCGTCCGTTACGCACCCGGTGCCAACGCCCCGGCCGTTGCGTCGCAGCTGCGCTCGCTCGACGGGATCGCGGCGGTCGTCGACAGCCACGCCCTGTTCGACCTGATGAACCAGTTCCTGGGCCTGTTCTACGCGTTCATCGGGGTGATGGTGGTGCTGGGCGGGATCCTCGCCTTCGCGCTGATCTACAACACGCTGGTCGCAAGCATCTCCGAGCGGTCCACCGAGATCGCCGTCCTGCGCACCCTGGGCATGCCCAGCAGCACGATCTCGCGCCTGATCACGGGCGAGAACCTGCTGCTGACCGCGATCGGCCTGGTGCCGGGCCTCGTGGTCGGCTATGTGGTCTCCGCCTTGTTCATGGCCTCGTTCTCGTCGGACATGTTCCGGTTCGACCTCCACGTCCGGCCGACCACCCTGTTGTTCACGGCGCTGGCGATCGTGGTCACGGGTCTGCTCTCGCAGATCCCGGCGCTGCGGGCCGTGCGCCATCTGGAGCTCGGGCGGATCGTCCGCGAGCGCGCCTCGTGACGGGACCGCCGGCTCGGCGAACGATGCTCAGCCCACGCTGCGCAGGACGCGTGGGAACCAGGCGCCCAGCGTCGCGGCACGCATCAGCATGAGGATCAGGAACGCCAGCCACAGGCCGTGATTGGCCCATGCCGGCAGCAGCAGCTGCGCCGCAACAAGGTAGCTGCCGAGCGCGATCGCCATGCCGTTGCGCATCTCCGCGGTGCGCGTCGCGCCGACGTAGATGCCGTCCAGGACATAGCTCCACACCGAGACGAGCGGTGAGGCGACCATCCAGGGCAGGTACATCGCGGCGGTGGCCCGGACGGCCGGCAGGTCGGTGAACAGGGCGACGATCGCCGAGCCGAAGACGCCGTAGGCCGCGGCGACGAGCACGGCAAGACCGACGCTCCACTGCGTCACCGCCCGCGTCAGGGCGACGAACGCCGGCCGGTCGCGGGCGCCGACCGCCCCGCCGACCAGCGCCTCGGCGGCGAACGCAAAGCCGTCGAGCCCGTAGGCCATGATCGACTGCAGGTTCAGCAGCACCGCGTTGGCCGCGAGCGTGACGTCGCCCAGTCTCGCGCCCTGCGCGGTGAACCAGGCGAACGCGAAGATGAGGCACAGCGTCCGGACGAAGATGTCGCGGTTGACGCGGAACAGCGCCGTGAGCCGGTCGCGGGCGAGCAGGCGCCGCCGATCCCAGCCGGCTTGGCCGGGAAGCGTTCGCAGGATCAGCCACAGGCCGAGGGCAGCAGCGGCGTAGTCCGCGATCACCGACGCGCCGGCGACGCCCGCCACGCCCCAGCCAAGCCCGACCACGAACCACAGGTCGAGCGCGATGTTGAGGCCGTTGCTGAACACCTGGAGCACCAGCGCCGTCTTCGGCCGCTGCATGCCGAACAGCCAGCCCAGGAGCGCGTAGTTGGCCAGCGTCGCAGGCGCGCTCCAGACGCGCACCGCCACGTAGCCGGCAGCGCTGGCCCCGACCGCCGGGCTGGCGCCGACCAGCCCGAGCGCCGTCGCCCCGATCGGGCCCTGAAGTGCGAGAATCAGGGCGCCCAGCGCCCCGGCCGTCATCAGCGCGCGGCCGAGCACTGCGCGGACCTCGGCACCGTCACCCGCCCCTCGGGCCTGGGCGACGAACCCGCTCGTGCCCATGCGCAGGAAGCCGAAGCCCCAGTACAGGAAGTCGAAGACCATCGAGCCAACCGCCACCCCACCGAGGTAGGCGGGATCCGGCAGGTGGCCGACCACCGCCGTGTCGACGGCCCCGAGCAACGGCACCGAGATGTTGGACACGATGATCGGCGCAGCCAGGCGCAGCACACGAGCCGCAGCGCGCTCGGGCTGTGGGTGCGCGGCAGCGCTCCTCATCGCACCCCCGCTCGATGGATCATCCGGGCGCCGTCACGGACGATCAACTCGAGCCACGAACGAGACGGTACCAGAGCGCGCGAGGCATCCCGGCCGACAGCGGTCCGGCCGACAGCGGTCCGGCCGACAGCGGTCCGGCCGACAGCGGTCTTGACGGCGGAGCCGACCCCGGGTCAGCCCGCGACCGCGTGACGGGACCAGGCCGGAGCCGTGCGCTACACCGCTCCTTGATCTCCCGGGCGACGCGCTCGCCGGTCCCGGCCGCGCCGTTGATGTAGCCCTGGAACTCGAGCGAGGTCGCCTTGCCTGCGAAGTGGATCCGGCCCTCCTGGTGGGCCGGCGAAGCCGGTGTAGTGGCCGATACCCAGGTAGGAGTAGGCGCCGTGATGCCGAGGGCCGGGCACGCGATCCCAGTCGCAGGTGGCGCGGGGCACGGGTCCTGCCAGCCGACCAGCGCACGCTCGGGCGCGGTGCAGGCGCGCAACGCGCCGCGCCCGGGGCGAGCCAGACCCGATGATGTCCAGCGCTCACAGTCACCGCGCCCATGCCGTGCACGGTACGGTCCGGCGCCGTCACCAGCTGTGATGGCCTGCCGCAACTCCTGCGGCCCGCCGCGATGCCTGCGTCCGGCCGGAGCTGATGGGTCCCGCGTCCGATGGCACTCCAACCAGCAGGGCGGGAAGGCGAGGAACTGTCCGAACCATGATCCGTGTCCCCGCGATCGATCTCCCGATTGAGACGCTGCAGCGAAAGATCGCCGGCCGCCTGATCACCCCGGACCTCGCCGACTACCACGCCGCCTGCTCCGTGGTCGCCGGGGGGATCGACCGTCGCCCGGCGCTCATCGTCCAGGTCGTCGACGATGACGATGTCGCCCGCGTCGTCCGGCTTGCACGTGAGACCGGCCTCGAGCTCGCGGTCCGCAGCGGCGGTCACAGCGCCCGGGGTCACGGCGTGACCGAGGGCGGGATCGTGCTCGACTTTGCCTCCACCTCGCGAAGCGACCGCTCCGCGAGGACCGAGCCGCCCGACCAGCCCACGGTCACGGTGGCGAGTCGAACCCCAGTCCGGGGCTGCCAGGTGACCCGATCCGACCCGGCCCTCCGGGCCGTGGCGAGCACGCCTGCGGGCGGTACCGGGTTCCGGCCGTCCAGCTGGCCGTCGGTGGCGAGCACCTCGCCGGCCGAGTCATAGACGACGATGAACGGTGCCAGGCGGCGCGTCAGGCGCGCTGGACGACCGGTTGCGTCGGTGCCGGGCCGGCATCGCCCAACCCGATGTAGAGCTCCTCCTCCTGGGCCATGTGGAGGCGCAGGATCGCATCGAGGCCGTACAGCACCCGTCGCATGTCCGTGAGATCCTCGGCGGCCGGGCCATCCGGGCCCACCTCGTCGACCAGGCGGCCCACGAAACGGACCAGGTGGAAGATCTCGGCATGCGTCCGGTGGAGGGCAGCGGTCGCGTCGTCGTTGCCAAAGGCGCTGGCGAGCATCGGGAACACCTCTCGGTCCTCGAGCTCCTCATGCGGCACCAGCGTGTCGACCAGGAACGTCCGCACCGAGTTGAGCTCGAGCCTGGCCTCGGGGCCTGGCAAGCTGCCCAGCCCGTCGGCGAGGGCCCGGATCCGCCCGATCGGCGCTGCCAGCTCGCGGTGCTCGGTGCGCAGCCTGGTGCTGAGGTCCGCCCAGCCGGGCACCTGGATCGGACGCTCGGTCCCGCCGGTGAGCGCGCGCAGAGCGTTGACGATCACGAGCACGTCGATCGCCTCCTGGACGAGGGCCCCGATCACCGGTGACAGCAACCCCGTGGTGGCCACGAGCATGGCGACCAGCGACAGCCCCATGCCCGCGATCACGCTCTGCAAGGCGATGGTCCGCGACCGGGCCGCGATGCGGATCGCCTCCGGCAGACGGTCGAGCCGGTCGACGGCGATGACCACATCCGCCGCCTCGGAGCTGGCAGTGGCTCCCCGGGCGCCCATCGCGACCCCGACATCGGCCGCCGCCAGCGCCGGTGCGTCGTTGATGCCGTCGCCGACCATTACCAGGATGCCGTCAACGTTCCCCCGCTCCTCGGCCACCGCATCCACCTTGTCGGCCGGCGTGCGCTCGGCCAGCACCGCATCGGCACCGATCGCGGCGCCGACCATGTCGGCCACGCCGTAGTGATCCCCCGTGACCATCACGATCCGGCGGACCCCGGCTCGTCGGAGAGACCGGATCACCCGAGGCGTCTCGGGCCGGATGGGGTCGTCGAGCACCAGCGCGCCGACCAGGACACCGCCCACTGCGACATACACGCCCGTCGCCCCCTCCAGGGCAACCCGGCGCCGAACGTCTCGCGCCCAGGCTGGCAGCTGCCCTCCCTCGGAGGCGAACGCGATGGTGCCGACCCGCACATCCGCGCCATCGACCCGACCGGCGATGCCCGCGCCCGGCAACTCCGCCGCGTCGCTGGGCAGGGATATGGAAACGTCGCGCTCACGGGATCCGGCCACGATCGAGGCCGCCAGCACGTGTGGGGATACCTGCTCGAGTGACGCGGCCCACCGCAGCACCTCGGCCGCGTCGTGGTCGGGCGCCGCCACGATCTCGGCGAGGTGCGGGCGTCCGGCCGTGAGCGTGCCCGTCTTGTCGAACAGGATCCCACGGGCACGGGCGATGGCCTCAAGCGCGCCGCCGCCCTTGACGATGATCCCCCGCCTGGCGGATCGGCTGATCCCGGCGACGATCGCGATCGGTGCCGCCAGGAGCAGCGGGCAGGGCGTCGCGACGACCAGCACCGCGAGGGCCCGCACCGGGTCGCCCGAGACCAGCCACGCGAGGCCGGAGATGACGAGCGTGAGCGGCACGAACAGCAGGGCGTAACGGTCCGCGATCCGAACGAACGGCGCCTTGGACGACTGCGCCTCCTGGACCAGGCGGACGATGCCCGCGTAGGTGCTGCGCTCGGCGGTGGCCGTCGCGACCAGGTCGAACGGCATTCCCGCGTTGACCGTCCCGGAGCTGACCGGGTCGCCCGCCTCGCGCGTGGCGAGGCGCGATTCACCCGTGAGCGCCGACTCGTCGAGCACGGCCGTGGTGCCCACGACGCTCCCGTCGACCGGGACCACCTCGCCGGGCTTGACCAGCAGCCGGTCGCCCGTGTCGACCTCGGAGATCGCCTGATCGACGATGGTCCCGTCGAGGTAATGGTGGACCGTCTGCGGCGCCCGCGACACGAGCGCCGACAGCTCGCGGTGCGCCCGTCCGTCCGCGTAGCGCTCGAGCCAGTCCCCGGTTGCGAGCATCACCCCGATCACCGCCGCCGCGAGCGACTCGTCGAGCGCCAGCGCCCCCCCGATCGCCAGCAGGGCGATCACATCGACGCCCGCTTCCCCCCTGAGCAGGTCCCGGAGGATCGATGCCGCCAGCCACACGCCGACCAGCGCGGCTGGCGCGGTCCAGGCCCACCACGACAGCTCCTCCTGCCCGGTGGCCAGGCCAAGCAGCCCAAGCCCCAGCCCGCCGGCGGTCAGCGGCAGCAGCAACCGCTGCACGGCGCCGTCGACAGCCGCCAGCAGCCTCGTCATCGTCGGGTCCTCGCGCCGCCGCAGTGGCCGCTCCCGCTCGTGGCGAGGAGATGGTCGGTCCAGGGCCCGACCCCCGGCCACACTCGATCCGCGCCCGCCTCCAGGAAGGTCGCGGCCGCGGTGGTATCGCCGACCGCGACGAAGGGTGAGCCCGCCGCTCGCGCCATCTCGAGGTCCGTCACCGTGTCACCGATGTAGACGGCATCGGCAGCCGCCACGCCGAGGCCGCGCAGCCCGACCAGCAGGGCCTCCGGATGTGGCTTGCCGTTGCGCACGTCGCCGGCGAACACCATGGTCTCGAACACGCCTTCGAGGTTCAGCCGCCGCAGGTTGGGCTCGACCACGCCCTGTGTCGACGCCGTGACCAGACCCAGGCGGATCCCGTGCCGGCGCAACCGTCGGAGCGCGCCGCGAGCCCACGGGATGGCCCGCGGGCGGCCGCGCTGCATCTCCTCGGTCCAGCGGGCCGCGAGCCGGTCCCACTGCGCCTCGGGGATCCCGAGCTCCCGGTAGGTGCCCCGCCAGTCGGGGGTGTGTCGCTCCCGGAACCAGGCCCGGTCGAGCCGGATCCCCAGCTCACCCAGAACCGCGACGTTGGCTCGGTAGATCTGCGGCAGCGAATCGACGATCGTGCCGTCCCAGTCGAACAGGGCGGCGGCGGGAAGAGGGCGAACGGACACACGGGTCACGCAGTTGATCGTAGGTCAGGGTCCGTCCGCATGCGGTGTCCAACGGCCCCCGATCGACGGGCGGGATTGCCCGGTCAGCCGGTGATGCCGATCCCGATCGCGACCAGGCCGAATGCGCCGACGATGACCGCCGAGGCGACATTGAGTCCGCGTGCGACGCGAGCCGTCAGGCGGGTCCGCAGCGCAGCCACGAGGGCCGTGAGGGCAGCCCACCAGGCGACCGATCCCAGGAACACGCCCGCGACAGCGGCAACGGCCCCTCGAGTGCCCTCCCGCCCCGCCCCGATGCTGGCGCACAGCGCGGCGAACGACAGGATGGTGGCCGGGTTGGCCAGCGTGAGCCCAGCCATCGTGGCTCATCCGGCGACCCGGCCGTCCAGCGTCCCGGCAGCGACCGGGCCGGCCTGGCCCGTCAGGACCCCGGCGTCGGTGACGGGCTGGGGCTGCTCCCGCTGGTGCCCACGAGCAGGACCCCGTTGACCACGGAGTAGTGGGAGTAGTACGTGGTCTTGCGGATGACCTTGCCCTTCTCCTTGACCGTCACGGTCCGCCATACGTCCATGCCGTCGACCGGGTACTCCACGCGCTTCGAGGTGCCGGCGCGAAGGCTGCTGGTGTGCTGGATCGTGTCGCTGGCGTTGCGCCTGTTCTTGACCGTTGCGGGGGAGATGATTACCTTCCGGCCGTTGGGCACGCTGTAGATCTTGAACGTCACGTAGCCCGTGCTGCCGCTGCGGGTGTTGATACCCCGGATCAGGACCGGGTACTTCGTGTCGTTGGTGAAGCTCATCGTCTGCGTCGAGCCGCCGTCCGACTTGAACACGGTGGCGTCGAGACCGAGTGGGTAGCGACTGATGTAGTAGTAGTGGTTGCGGCGAGCCTGCATCTTCATGCCCGCCCGCAGCGCCGCGTTGAACAGAGTGGTCGAGCAGGAGCAGATCCCGCCGCCCAGGGCGCCCTGCAACTCGGTGTGGCCGTTGACGATCGCCCCGCCTCGCCGGAAGCCTTTGGCCGTGGTGACCGGCCCGACCGCCTTCCAGAAGTCGAACTTCTCACCGGGACCAAGGACGTAGCCGTTGATCAGCTTGGCCGGAATCCAGATGTTGGCACCATAGCCGTGGGGCGCGTCGATCGGGAACCATGTCGTCCAGCTGGAGATCGGCTTCATCTTGGACGCGTAGTCCTGGGCCATGGCCGTCGTCACGGTCGGCTCGGTGGCCTCGACGACCGGTTCGACCGGCTGGTCAGCCCCGCCCACCTGGCGTGCCAGCAGCGCATCGAGCACCAGGGTGTGGGTGGCCGCCGCATCGAGCTTGCGGCCTTCCCGGCTCTTCGAGCCCACGACGATCTTGCCCCCGCTGAGCTTGAAGCCGGCGTTGGCCCCCTTCTGGGCCACCCCCTTGGCGACCGGCTTGAGCAGCGGGTCGATGCCGGCCTCGTCGACGACGGGGACGATGGTCCCGTCCGGGCCGGTGGCGAACGAGATCAGCTTGCGCAGGTCCTCACCTGGGATCGTCCACTGATCCTTGTCGCGGGTCAGCACGAGGTCGGTCGCCATGCGGTCGGCGGCGGCCTTGGCCGCCTCGGCTGCAGTGGTGTCGGAATGCGGCGCCTTGCTGGTTACCGGGATGTCGAGGTGGACCTCGGCGGGCGGGTCGAGCTGCCCGATCTGAGCTTCGATCGCCGCAAGCAGCGCGGCCTGGTCGACAACTCGACCCTCGACCGACGGGGTCACCGCGTAAGTCCCGTCGGCCGTCGCGGACACCGTGGCATCCACCGGGTCCCGGTCGATCGTCCTCGCCACAGCCTGAATGGCTGCCTTCAGCCTGGTCTCGTCGTAGGTGACCGCCGGCTCCACGGTTGCCCCTCGGATCGCGGTCTGCGGGGCACCGATCAAGTCCGCGACGGCCTCGCCATTGCGGCCAGCGGCCAGCGCACTGTCTAGCATCCCGCCGAGGTCCGGGCCGCGCCCGATCTCGTCATAGCCGATGGTGACCTCGCCGGTCGGCCCGGCGAGCACGATCCTACCTGCGGTCAGCGACGAGTAGGCGGCGGCCAGCGCGTCTCGCGCCGCAGCCGGCGCGAGGCCCGAGACGTCGACCGTGCCGACATGGACGCCGGGCAGGATCCTGCCCGCGTACTGCTGCCCGTACGCGTAGAGCACCCCGCCGCCTGCCGCGACCACCAGGGCCATCCCGAGCACGAACGCGGTCACGAACCGGAGGCGGAGCGACGGGCCGCGGCGAGTCGCGGTCTCGGGGGCAGGCGCGGTCTCGGGGGCAGGCGCGGTCTCGGGGGCAGGCGTGGGATCGGGGGCAGTCGTCATCAGGATCTCGAGTCGGGCGGATGGTAACAGGGCATGCCCGAGGCCGGCCACAGACGGACAACGGCCCCGTGGTCAGCGAACACGCCGGCCCCGTGAACGGCCACCACCCCCCCAACGGTCCCCCCGCTGACGGCTTCCGGCGGGCTACTGGCTCTTCGGCAGCACGACGACGCGCCGGTTCGGCTCCTCGCCGATCGACTGGGTCGCGACGCCGGTCCGGTCGCGCAGGGCAAGGTGCACCCAGCGACGCTCGAGCGCGGGCATCGGCTCGAGCTGCAGCATCTTGCCGGTCTCGAGCACGCGATCGGCGGCCCGGCTTGCGATGTCCGCCAGCTGGCGCTCCCGCCGGCCACGGTAGTCCTCGACGTCCACCAGCACGCGGGTCCACTGGCCGGTCCGGCGGGACAGCATCAGGTTGACGAGGTGCTGGAGCGCGGACAGCCGCTCGCCCTTGCGCCCGATCAGCGAGCCAAGCGCCTCCCGGTCTCCGTCCTCACCCACGACGTTGAGGCGGCTGGTCTCGCCCTCGCGGATCTCCACGGTCGCGTTCTCGAACCCGAGGTGACCCATGAGCGTCTCGAGGATCTCCTTGCCCGACGCCAGTGCCTCGGGCGTAGCTTCGGCAGCCTCGAGCTCGGCGCGCTCCATCGCGAGGGAGCCTCGGGCCGTCGCGACCTGGGCGGCCTCCGTCGCCGACAGCTCGGAGCCACCCCGCTCGGGTCGCTCCTCGCGCCGCGGCCGCTCGTGACGGGGCCCGCGGTCGCGATCGTGGCCTCGGCTGCGGTCGGGCCGATCCGTCCGGTCCTCGCGGCGCGGTCGCCGCTCGCGGTCGCCGTCGGCTCCTGGTTGGCGATCGTCGCGGTCGCGGTCGCCGCGGGGCTCCCGATCTCGATCGAAGCCCGGGTCCTCACGGGGGCGCGGCGGGGGCAGCGGGGTAGCCTCGGCCGCCTCGCGCTTGGGGGCGGCTCCTCCGAGCGCGCTCCTGGGCGCCGCGACGATCCGGGCGGGCTCGGCACCCATGCCCAGCACACCGCGGCTGCCCGGCGTCAGGATCTCGAAGTCGAGATCGGCCAACCCGACCCCGAATGCGTCGCAGGCGACCTTGATGGCCTCCTCGACCGACTTGCCGGTGAATTCCTGATATTCGCTCATCTCAGCGTCGTCTCCCTCGTCGGCCGCTTCGGGATCGGTTGGGGCGGATGGTCGAGCGCGCCGAGAGGTCGCGGTCGACGGTCTTGGAGCGCGACGCCGCGCTCGGAGGCTGGCCTGGGGCCGGTGGCTTCGGCGTCGGGATGGTGACCGGGAACCGCGGCGAGTGGTTGCGCGCGAACTCCGGGAACCAGCCCAGCAGTGGGAACATCCCGCCCCAGCCGATCACGAAATACTGCTGGATGATCTGGATGATCGTGGACGCGATCCAGTAGAGAAACAGACCGGCCGGCAGGAAGCCGCCGTACAGGATCGAGATCAGCGGCAGGAAGTACGCCATCTGCCGCTGGACCTTGGTGTTCTGGTCGTCGGCCGTCCGCGGGTCGTGAGGCGGCAGCGTCATCCTCGACGCGATCAGCTGGACGAGCGACGACATCAACGCCAGGATGCTGATCCCGAAGCCCGCGATCGCGAGCCCGGTCGTGGCGGGCTCCGGAATGCCCCAGTTGATCCCGAACGCGAGCGGGTGGAGGCAGGCGTTGGTGACGTGGCCCGCCGCGTCGAACGTGGGCGCGGAGGCACAGCTGGCGGTGAGCGCCGGGAACAGGTCGATACCGAACACGTTCCACATCGCGCTGGGGTCGAAGTTCGTCAGGCCCTGGCTGAACACGGAATACATAGGGATCAGCAGGCCCATCGTGAGCAGGCTGGGCAGACACCCGCCGGCCTGGCTGATGCCGCGCTGCTTGTAGAACTCGGACACCGCAGCCTGCTGCTTGACCCGATCGCCCTTGTACTTGCGCTGCAGCTCCTTGACCTCGGGCTGGACCAGCTGCATCCGGCGGGTCGAGGTCAGCTGCCGGCGGTAGAGCGGCACGACGAGCAGCCGCAGCAGGACCGTCAGCAGCAAGATCGCGATCAGGATGCTTCCAGAGAGCTGGTCGAGGAAGACGAGCCCGATGAACAGCAACTGGAAGATCGGGTTGAACAGCCAGGACAGCAGGTCGACCGGATTGGCGCCGGGGCTGGCGGGTGTCAGTGGCGCCTGGCTATGGCTCGGTGAGGGCGCGCCCGAGCCACCAGACGGCGCCGATCCGGCCGGGACGCACGCGGCCAGCAGGATCGCGACGGCGACCAGCAGCAGGATCGGAGCCAGTCGGACGAGCAGGGGCTTGGTGCGGGTCACGCGGTGGTACTCGCTCTCGATGTGGTCAGCGGACGGGGTCGTACCCGCCCGGGTTCCAGGGATGGCAGCGGCCGATTCTTCGGGCGCCCATCCAGCCCCCTCGCAGCAGCCCGTACTTCTGGATGGCCTGCTCCGTGTAGCGAGAGCAGGTGGGCTCGAACCGGCAGCTGTTCGGGAGCCAGGCGAAGACGAGCCGATACAGGTGGATCAGCGCGACCCCGATCGCGACCCCGGGACGTTTCACGGCTTCGACTGACCTCCGAGTACGCCTCCCGAACGGAGGACCCGGCGCAATGCGCCGACCAGCGCGTCATGGTCGGCCTCGACGATCGCCGGCCGGGCGATGATGAGGACGTCCCAGCCGGGCTGGAACGAGGGCGCCATCACCCTGAGCACCTCGCGGATCCGACGCCGGGCGCGGTTCCGGACGACGGCTCCACCGAGCCGCCGGCCGGTCGCCAGCCCGAACCGGGTCTGATCAAGGTTGGTCCGGATGAACCGTCCGACCAGCAGGGGGTGCGTCCGGGAGACGCCCCCTTCCGCCAGCCGGGCGAGCTCGCCCGGGTGGGAAAGCATGACGAGCCGCAGCGAGTTGTGACTGCGCCCGCCGGTCAGGCCGAGAGCTGCTTCCGGCCCTTCGCACGCCGCGAGGCGACCACACGCCGCCCGCCCGCCGTCTTCATGCGGGCGCGGAACCCGTGCTCCTTGGCGCGATGCCGCTTCTTGGGCCGAAACGTCGGTTTGCCCATCGGGACTGTCCGTGATCCTCTCCATCCAGCCTTGGACCCGGAAGCTCCGACTCCTGGAGGCACGCAAACGCGCCGAGCGCCCGAAAAAGCGCGACGGCGCGTGTTCGTCGCGGGGATCATAGGGCGCGCCGGGAAGCAGTGTCAAACGAATGACGGGCCCTGCGTGGCCCTCCACCTCAGGGACGCTCCGACCAGGGCACCAGGCTCCGCACGATACTCCCATAGGGTATGCGGGAATTGCCTTGCGACCCCACCCGGGGCCGGTGTATCGTTCACGGGCCCTCAGGCGCCGGGACGCCGCGGGAGGCCCTCGAAGGGGAAGCTCCGTCGGCCAGTTCTCGACCGGCCGGATCGTGCGTCATGGTGTCGCCGCGGCCTCTCCGTCGATCAGCTCCGTGGTTGGCGCTACCCATCGCAGCCTTGATACATCCAGGAACACCATCGCACGTATGGACGCGAAGCAGGTCTGGCGGGCGGCCCTCGGCGAGCTCCAGGTGTCGCTGTCCCCCGCCAACTACGAGACCTGGCTCCGGGAGACCCATCTCGTCGACGTGGATGAGCAGCGGTTTCGGATCGCGGTCCCCAACGGGTTCGCCAAGGACTGGCTCGAGACGCGCTACCGGTCGCTGATCTCGCAGACGCTCGCGCGCGTCGTCGGCTATAGCGTGCAGGTGGAGTTCGTCGTCACAGCCAACGGCGAGGCGCAGGCGGCCAGCGCCGCGGCTCAGGCGGTCCACGTGGAGCCGACCCGGGTCGGCGCGCCGGAAGGTGGTGGCGGTGGCGTCACCAACCTCAATCCCCGGTATACGTTCACGAACTTCATCGTCGGCTCGGCGAACCGCCTCGCGCACGCCGCCTCGCTGTCGGTCGCGGAGCGGCCGGGGCACGCCTACAACCCGCTGTTCCTCTACGGCGGCGTTGGCCTCGGCAAGACCCACCTGATGCACGCGATCGGCAACGCGGTCGTGACCAAGTTCCCGCGCAAGCGGGTCGTCTACGCGACGTCCGAGAAGTTCACCAACGAGTTCATCACCTCGATCCAGCAGGGCAAGATCGACGAGTTCCGTGCCCGCTACCGGCGGATCGACCTGCTGCTGATCGACGACATCCAGTTCATCGCCGACAAGGAACGGACGCAGGAAGAGTTCTTCCACACGTTCAACACGATCCACGAGGACGGCAAGCAGATCGTCCTGTCTTCGGACCGCCCACCCAAGGCGATCCTGACCCTCGAGGAGCGGCTCCGTTCGAGGTTCGAGTGGGGCCTGATCGCCGACCTCACCGCGCCCGATCTCGAGACCCGGATCGCCATCCTGCGGGCCAAGGCCGAAGAGCAGGGGACGCCAATCACCTCCGACGTGATCGAGTTCATCGCCCGCAAGGTCGTATCCAACATCCGCGAGCTCGAGGGGGCGCTCAACCGGATCGTGGCCTACGCCTCGATGGGCGCGATGCCGATCTCGATCGAGCTGGCCCAGGCCGTCCTGTCCAACGTCCTGTACAACCCAAAGAAGCGGCAGGTGACGCCGGAGCGGATCGCCCAGGCGGTCTCCGACTACTACGGCGTGGCCATGGATCAACTCCGGGGCCAGAAGCGCGAGAAGAGCATCGTCGTGCCTCGTCAGATCGCGATGTTCCTGATGCGCGAGGAGACCGACGTCTCACTGCTCAGGATCGGCGCAGAGCTGGGTGGCCGCGACCACTCGACGGTCCTGCACGCGTGCGGCAAGATCACCCGCGAGATGCAGGTCAACGACGAGATGCGGCGCGAGGTGGCGGCCGTCCGGGAGCTGATCTACTCGGAGTGACGGCGGGCTGCGCCGTCCCGCGGGTGAAGGCTGGGCCTCGCACCCGGGGGATAGATGTCGGTGCTCCTGGCCCCTCCGCTCCTGGCCCCTCCGCGATCGAGTACGCGAGGGTCGGCACCGCGAGCTGCCTGTGGACTGGCCCTGAAAGAACCGTTGGCAACCCGGCCATCTGGTGGATGAGACGCCGACGCGATGTGTCCTGCCCGGGGAGAACTCGGCGCCCTCGTTGGTGTCCGTGGACACAGACACCAACGAGGGCCATTCCATCCACATCCCATCGCCATGCCGGTCCCCAGGACGAACTCGCTCGCCGACACCCAGCGCCCGATGATCGACAGGCCGGGCTCGCACGAACGAGCGTCGCGATCCCCTGTTTCCACGACAATATGATGATGATGACGGAATGAGAAGATAGAACGATCATTTCACTCAATTGACTGCTCGTGTTCGGCAGGGCGCTGTCCGCTCGCCCGGCCTAGATGGGGGGTCCCAGGGACTACGGTCCCGACAGCTTGCTGGAGAACGACCCACTGTGAAACTCTCGGTGATGCAGGAGAACCTCGCGCGCGGCCTGTCCGTCGTCTCGCGCGCGGTGTCGAGCCGGAGCACCCTGCCGGTGCTCGCGAACGTCCTGCTGCGGACAGAGGACGCCGGCCTCAAGCTGACCGCGACCAACCTCGAGATCGGGATCACCTACTGGGTACCCGGTAAGATCGACACCGATGGGGCGATCACCGTCCCTGCCCGACTCCTGACCGATCTCGTCGGGTCGCTGCCTGCGGCTGAGAAGGTCGATCTTGAGATGCACGGCGCGGACACCCTGCATCTTCGTTGCGGGCGTTTCGCCACCCGTGTCAAAGGCATCGACGCTGAGGAGTTTCCGGCGATCCAGACCGCCGGCGAGCGACCGACCACCCGCGTCGCCCAGAAGGTGCTCAAGCGCGCCCTGGACGAGACGACGTTCGCCGCCGCCAGCGATGAGGCACGACCGATCCTGACCGGCATCCTGGCCCGCTTCGAAGGCAGCCGCCTGACCCTCGCCGCGGCCGACAACTACCGGATCGCCGTGCGCACGATCGAGGTGCTCGACCCGGTGGAGGCGGCGGCCGTCGTTATCCCGGCCCGCGCCCTGGCCGAGCTTGGCCGGGTGCTTGCTGACACCGACGACCCGATCGAGCTCGTGCTGGCACAGTCGCGCAACCAGGTTCTATTCCACCTCGACGGCATCGACCTGGTCTCGCGGCTGATCGATGGTCAGTTCCCCAACTACCAGACTGTGATCCCCACCACCCACTCGACGCGCGCGGAGCTTGATCGTGAGGAGCTGCTGCGGGCCGTCCGACCGGCAGCGCTCATCGCGAGCTCGTCCGCCAATATCGTCAAGCTGCAGGTGGGTGGCGACGGCACCGGCGTGACGGTGACTGCGACGGCCGAGGTGGGCGACTACACAGGCGACGTGGAGGCCACGATCGAAGGCGACCCGACGACCATCGCGTTCAACGCCCGCTACCTGAACGACGTGCTGGCGAACGTCGACACGGAGCGGTTCGTGATCGAGCTCAACGGCCCGTTGTCTCCGGGCGTGTTCCGACCGGTGGGCGATGAATCCTACGTTCATGTCGTGATGCCCGTCCGGACCACCTCCTGACGGACACCGCGACGGCGCCGCCCGATCAACCGATCCTCCGTGGGCTCTCTATCCGTAATCTTCGCGGCTACGCGGAACTGGACGCCGTGTTTGGTGGCGGACCCCAGCTCGTCTGGGGTCCCAACGCATCGGGTAAGACCAGCCTGATCGAGGCGATCGTCCTGGCGGCCTGGGGACGTTCACACCGAACGTCGGCCGACGGCGAGCTCGTGCGCTGGGGGGCCGGGGTCGCCCGCATCGAGGCGCGGATCGGGCGCGGCGGCGACCCGGCAGGCGGTCGTGACGCGGTCGAGGTCGGGCTGACGCGGACCGCCTCGGGCGGCGCGCGCAAGCGGATCCGCGTCAATGGTGTCGCGCGTCGGGCAGGCTCGCTGGTCGGCGTGCTGCGGACGGTGGTGTTCGCGCCCGAGGAGATGCTGCTGGTCGCCGGCTCCCCCTCGCTCCGGCGAGAGGCCATGGACCGGCTCGCCGGGCAGCGTGCGCCAGGCTACCTCCGAAACCTCGCGACCTACGGGCGCGCGCTCCAGCAGCGCAACGGCCTGCTGCGCCTGATCCGCGACGAGCAGGCGACGCGGGCTGAGCTGCGGTTTTGGGACGTCACGCTGCTCGACGCAGGTGGCGCGGTGCGGGAGGAGCGGAGTCGGTTACTCGACGCGCTCTCCGGGCCCCTCGCGTCGGCGCACGCCGAGATCGCGCCAGATGAAGCCGCTGCGGGCAGGCTTGCGATCCGATACGCGACGAACGCGCCGGTGCTCCCCGGGGAGTCGGCACGTGACGCGCTGGCTCGACGCCTGGCTGAGACGGCCGATAAGGAGGTCTGGAACGGCACCACGCTGATCGGGCCGCATCGCGACGATCTCGTGTTCGAGCTCGACGGCCGCCCGCTCGCATCATTCGCGTCGCGAGGCCAGCAACGGACAGCGATCCTTGCGTTCAAGCTCGCCGAGCTCGACCTGCTGGCGGAGCTCGACGGCCGCCCGCCGCTGCTCCTGCTCGATGACGTGTTCTCGGAACTCGACCCCGACCGGAGAGCCCATCTCGTCCGTCGGATCGCCGAGCTGCCGCAGGCCTTCGTGACCACGACCACACTGGACGACCTCGACCCCGCGCTTCGCTCGGTAGGCACGGCATGGGGCGTGTCCGTGACCCCGGACGGCATCTCGCAACTGGCCGCAGCCGGGCAGCCGGACCCCGTGCCGGCAGCCGGATGAGCGATCGTCGTCGCTCGCGACCGGACCCGGAACGGCCGGATCGCCGCCGTCGGCCCGACCGGGTGGGGGACCTGCTGCCGGAGGCGGCCCGGCGGTTGGGTCTCGATGCCGAGCTCAGGATGGCCCGGGCGATCGCGACCTGGGAGGCCCTGGTCGAGGAGCGGGTGCCACCGGCCGCGGGTGGCTGCCGGCTGATCCGCCTGGAGCGCGACGCCATCGTGGTCGCCGCCGACGAGCCGATCGTGGCCGCGGAGCTGCGGATGCGGGCCATCGAGCTGCTCGAGGCCTTCGCGGCGGCCCCGGGTGGCGCCCGGGTCAGGTTCCTCCGGGTCGTGTCCGGGCCGGGCGCCGCTGCCGGGTCCGGACCGGGCCCGCGCGTATAATCCGTCTCCCGCCAGCACGCCGGGATCGTCGCGTCACCCGATGGCCCCGAGGCCCGTCGCTCACCCGTGACGCCAGCCTCCAGACATCTCCATGAGGATCGCCGTTTGGCCGCCCGCCTCCAGCTGAAGCTCGGCGCTGTCACCGAGCAGGACCAGGTCCCCGATTCCCCCGACACAAGCCTCGTGGTCGAGCCGTCCATCGGCTCGATCGGGCGCAGCAAGGGCAACCTGTACCTGCTGGTCACGAGCCGCCAGGCGGGCCACCGCGCGCGCGAGGCGACGCGCATGGTGGCCGACACGATCCGCAACGAGTACTACTACGACGAATTGGCCGGGATCCGACAGTGCCTGGTCAAGGTGATTGATGTCGCCAACAAGCGGCTGAGCCACCAGCGCGATCGCTACGGGCTCGGCCACCAGGCGGACGGAACCGGACCGGTGGGCGTTGCGGTCGCTGTGGTCCGCGGCCGGGAGCTGTACGTTGCGACGCTGGGTCCCGCCGAGGCGTACCTGATCCGTCAGGCCCGGCTCTCGACGCTGCCCGACCCTAACCGCGAACGCGGGCTGCCGACAGGGGAGCTCGCGCCCGAGGTGTGGCGTGGCGAGCTGGCGGTCGGTGACTGCCTGTGCCTGGTGTCCGCGAACGTCGTCGAGCGAGTCGGCACCGACGCGCTCAAGGACGCCCTGGTGACCCTCCACCCCCAGTCGGCGATCGAGCACCTGCATGCGCAGTTCGCGGCCGCCGAGGGGTCCGGCAGCGATGGTGCGATCGCGTTCGAGGCCACCGAGGTCTCAGCGACGCACCGATCGCGAACGCTGGTTCCGGTCCGGCCCGACCAGCCGCTGGCCGGGGCGCCGGACCGATCGCCGATCCCCCTGGCCGACTCGGTCACGGCGGGCGCCGCCGCGATCGGGGCGAGCGCCACCCGTGCCCGGAGCGCCGCCGGCAATGGGCTCCAGCGGGCCGTGTGGCGCCTCCAGGACATGCTGCCCCGACGAGCGCCGGGCCAGCGGCGCGTGACGTCGACGTCGTCTCGCCTCGAGACGCAACGGCGGGCAGCCGTGGCGCTGCTCGCGCTCATCGTCGTTGGTGGCGCGCTGGCGCTCGGGGTGTACGCGTTCGGCGGACAGCGGGCGCCGACCGAGGAGATCCCGTCGTTCACCGCCGCGGAACGCGCGTTCCAGGCCGCGCAGGATGCGCTGGCCAAGGTGTCGGGGCCCGGCGTGGACCTGATCGCGGACGACCCCCACCAGGCGCTCGACCTGCTCAATACGGCGTACCAGCAGCTGCAGGAGGCGCAGAACGACGGCTACCCGATCGCCCAGATCGAGCCCTTGCGGAAGACAGCGCTGGCGGGTCTCGACCGTCTGTACGGCGTGGTCAACATCGCCTCGTCGCCGCTGTTCACGTTCCCTGCCGACCAGCCTGTTCAGCTCACGGCCCTCGTGCGCGGGTCGGATGGCGCGCCCTATGTGCTCGACACGGCCAACAAGACGGTGTGGCGGATCGACATCGGCAAGAAGACGGCGACGCCCGTGGCCAAGTCCGGCGAGAAGACGAGCAGCGGCAAGGTGGCCGACCCCATGCTCCTGACGACCGGGGGCCCGGACGTCCTCATCCTGGACAGCAAGAACGCCCTCTGGCGCTGGCGACCCAGCAACACGAGCGGCAAGGGGACCCTGGTCAAGATCACGGTCAAGGGCTCCGCGTCCTGGGGCAACGACATCCGCGCGATCGCCACCTTTGTCGCCAACTACGGCGCCGCGCTGTACAAGCTGTACATCGTCGACCCATCCGAGCAGAACATCATGGTCCTCGACCCGTCGGCCGACGGGTCCGGCTATCCGAGCAAGCCCCACGGGCGCCTGCCCACCGACCGGCCGGTCGACGGAATCACCGACCTGCTGATCGACGGCGACATCTACGTCGCCGAGAACGGCCAGGTCGAGCGGGTCATCCCGGCCTCCGGCTGGCAGCCAAAGCTGCCGTCCGACACCAGCCTCCGCCCGACCTCGCGCTACACGCTGCTGGCGTCCCCGGCCCTCGCCAACGGCAACCCCAGCCGAGGCGTCGGCGCGCTGTATGCGTTCGATGCCGTCAACCACCGGATCGTGGCGTTCAGCAAGTCCGATGGCAGCTACATCGAGCAGTACCAGCTCGCCGGCGGTGACGACGCGATGAGCGACCTGCGTGGGATGGTGGTGCTGCCCGCCTCGGAGGCCAACGCGCCGGCCACGCTGTGGTGGATCTCCGGCTCGGCGGTCAACACCGCGCTCCTGCAGGCTGTCCCCGACGAGAACACGCCGAACGCGTCGCCGACCTCCAGCCCGACCCCCACCCCCAACGCGACCAAGAAGCCCAAGGCAACGCCCAAGGCAACCAAGAAGCCCAGGGGATGATGCTCGTCTGGAGCAAGCGGCCCTCGTGGACGATGGGCAACGGGCCCTCGGGAAGCCCCCCTGGGGGCCCCGTGGGATAATCCGGGCATGGACCGAGGGCCTGCGGACGAGATCGAGATGACCGTTGAGAGCGTCCGGGTTCACATGCCGACCGGCCGCCACGTGCTCGTCATGCGCGAGATCGGACAGGGCCGGCTGTTGATGATCTGGGTCGGGCCCTGGGAGGCTAGCGCGATCGCGATGAAGCTCCAGGGCCTGACACCCGAGCGCCCGCTGACCCATGATCTGCTGGTGTCCGTGCTGCAGGAGCTCGATGTGACGGTCGACCGGATCGTGATCTCGGATCTCGCCGACGAGACCTTCCACGCACGGCTGCTGCTGACAGGCGGCACGGGACCCCGGGATATCGACGCCCGGCCATCGGATGCGATCGCGCTCGCCGTGAGGCTGGGCACCCCGATCTATGCCACCGAGGACGTGCTCGACCGCGCGGCGACGGTGCCCGACGAGGAGGGCGAGGACAGCGATGCGGACGAGGACCCCGAGGGCGGCCCACCGCGACGACGCGAGCTGGGCGCGACGCTCGAGGCGACCGACGAGATCATCGATCCCACCCGGCTGGACATGTTCCGGGAGTTCGTAAACTCGCTCGACGTGGAGGGCGACCAGCGGGGCGGCGGATCCTCGAGCTAGGTGCGATTCACAGCCAGGCCCGGCGCCCGGGTCCGTCGGTCACGCCTGGTCGGCCGGCCCCAGGATGGGCCGCCCGCGGCGCAGGGCGCTGGCGCGGCTCGCCGACAACCGCAAACGCAGGCCCCAGAAGTCCTTGACCGCCCGCCAGATGACGGAGGGCTTGGCGCCCGTGGGGGAGCCCGCCGTTCTCGGGTAGTGGGGGACGCCCACCTCCACCACCGAACGACCGGCCTGACGCACCTTGATCAGGAGCTCCGCTGAGAAGAACGCCCCGCCGGACTCCACCCGGATGCCGTTGAGGGCCTCGCGCCGGAACAGCTTGCAGGCGCAATCGACGTCCCGCACCCGGAGCCCGAAGAACACCCGGTTGGCCAGCTTGTACGAGCGGGCGTACAGGATCCGCACCAGTGGGTCCGCGCGGTGGATGCGGTACCCCACCACGGCGTCCGGATGATCGGGCCCGGCGAGCCGCGTGGTGAGCCGGGCGAGGTCCTCGATCCGGAACTGGCGGTCGCCATCGGTGAATGCGAGAAGCTCGTAGCGTGCGGCCTCGAACCCGGAGCGGAGGGCGCCCCCGTAGCCGAGGTTGACCGGGTGATGGATCACCCGCACGACATCCGGGTGCACGGCCGCCAGGTCGTCGGCGATCCCGGGGGTCCGGTCCCTGGACCCGTCGTCGACCGCGATGATCTCGAACGTGTCCGCAATCGACGGCAGGGTGTCGAGCGCCTCCTGGACCAGGCCCTCGAGGTTGGCCTCCTCGTTGTGAGCGGGGAAGAAGTAGGACAGGCGCGGGACGCGGTCCTTCGACTGTGCGAGACGGGGTTCCGGGCGGGTCGACGGGGGCCCGCCCGCCTCCGGGCCGGCGGCCGGCGCATCACCTGGCGGAGCCGCGTCCTCGGGCCGCGGGAAGGCGTGAGTCATGGGCTGGTCTCCTGGCGTCCGGTCACCCGGTACAGGTTAGCCGGGAGACCGACCGGCACGATCACGAATCGGTCAGCCACAGCCTGCAGGTCCGATCCTGTCGCTCTGATGACGTAGACCGGTCGCGTACCGAGGTTGGCCCCGATGACGTCTGCCACGCTCCCCAGGTGCTCGTCGAGCCGGGTGCGGTCGTCCACGATCTCGACGTCCGGCCGCCGACCCTCGATCAGCTGTCCGTACCACATGGGGGTCGAGTACGACCACCACGAGAGGACCGCCGCGTTCGGCTCCATCGCGGTGAACGCCTCGTCGAGCCAGTCCGATGCCCAGGTCGCCTCCGAGCTGTCGATGGCCCGCCAGCGCGCCGGCAGGACGGTCGCGGTCGGGACCAGGAGGACGACGACCAGGGCCAGCGCGACCGTCGATCGCTGTCCGTGCCAGACCGGGCGACGATCGTCGGGACCGGTGGGACCGGCCGCCCAACCGACCACCACTGAGGCCAGCACCGCGATCCAGGTCCACGCGAAGAACGCGGGACCGAGGTAATAGCGACCGATGTCGGCGTTCTCGTACGAGGCCGCGAACAGGCAGGTGAGGGCCGTGGCCACCCCCGACAGCAGCGCGTAGCGCGGGTGGCGGGCGATCGTCGCCGCCAGGCCCAGCGGGATCAGCAGCACCAGCGGCCCGTACTGGGCGGCCGCGACCCCGAACGGCGACGTGAGCGCACCCGCGGGGTCGGTCAACAGGCCCGAGGCACCGCCCTGGAACTGTCGTGCCAGCACGACGTCCAGGAACCCGCTCCAGGTCTCCGGGTGGCCGTAGACGAGAGGCGCACGGAACGGGCCAGCCCGCATCGGGAGCTCGAGATAGAGCGCCGCCGCCACCCCGAGGCACACCATGACGGCCGTGGTCGCGAGCCGGCGGCGGTGCAGCACCGCGCGCTCGACGGACACCACGTAGGCGCCCACCGCGGGGACGAGCAGGAGCGTGAGCCCGTGGTTGGCGAGCGCGACCCCGAACACGGCGGCGACGGCGAGGAGCGCCCGGTCCGCGCGCGCCATGCTCTTGCGGCCCGGATCCGCGCGCCATGCTTCGACCAGCGTCTCCCAGCGCAGGAGGGACAGCACGAGCACGCCGAGCAGGGCCAGCTGCAGGGCGTGGGCATCGGCGGCGACCGCGATCTGCCACACGATCGGGGTCAAGGCGAAGCCCACGGCCACACCGACCGCCACGATGAGATTGGCTCCCAGACGGCGCGCGACGAACACCAGGCTCGCTACGGCGACCGCGACCAGGAGCGCCGACAGGAGATTGATCCGGAGCGCTGGCGACCCGAGCGGTGCGAGGACGACCGACGCCAGCCATCCCAGCAGCACGTAGGCCGGGAAGCCCGTTGGATGCATGGTGCCCATGAGCGGCAGGACCGTCTGGGCCTCCGCCGTGTCCCAGGCTCCGAGACCCGGCAGCAGCGTGGCCCGGAACACGGCGACAACCGCGACAGCAACGACCGATGCCCCGATGAGCCAGGGGAGGACCGGACCCGGCCGGGTCGACCCGCCGCTACCAGCCAAGCAGCTGACCCCAGACGACCCCCCACAGGTTGATCATCGTGCCGGCCACGACGAGGACGACAGCGGTGGCCCTCGGCCGCCCGTTCGCCTGGGCCGCGCCAACGGCGACCAGGGGCAGCAGGAACGGCACGAAATCGAGCGAGAAGCGGTAGCCCCACTGCACCCAGCCCTGGCTGAAGTGCGCGAGGTTGAAGGTCGCGATCACCAGCACGGCAGCTCCAGCACCGACGGTGAGCCGGGCGAACGGCCGTTGACGAAGCGCAAACAAGGCCAGCAACAGACCGGGTGCGCTGAGCAGGATGCTGGTCCCGATGTCGATGGGCACCGCGAGCGGGCACTCGACGTCGAACAGGCCACGGGTCGAGCCCGGCGCGGAGCACAGCTTCACGGGCGGCTCGAGACCCAGCGTGTCGGGCATGATGTCAGGGGCGATCGCGGGTAGCGCGCCGAACATGATGCCGAGGTTCCGGGGGATGTAACGAAGATCCTCGTCCGCCCATTCGGTGTGGTAGCCGAGCGTCGGGTAGCCGACTGCCTCGAGCTGATACTGGTAGGCGTAGCCGGGGTGAATGAGCGCCCCGGTGGTCAGGTAGGTGTACAGCACGAGCGCGGCCACCGGCAGCAACCCCCCGGCGGCCGCCGAGACGGTCCGTCGGGCGATCGAGCCCCCGCCCCCCACGAACATGAAGAACGGGGCCGCGAACACGAGCGGCAGGCGCGCCGTCGCCGCAACCCCCAGCAGCAGTCCCGCCAGCACCTGCGAGCGATCCAGGGGCCATAGCGAGCCCCACCAGCCCCCTCGCTCGGGCCGTCGCCCGGACGGTGGTGCGTCCCCCGGATCCTCGGCGGGCGGCCCATCCGCCGCAGGGCCCTCGTCGGCGGCATCGGCCAGCTCGGCGCGGCGATCTCGCCGCAACGCGACGCCGACAGCCAGAAGCGCCGGCAGCACGGCGACCAGGTGGGCGAGGTACCAGGTGCTTCCGACCGCTGCCGCCCACCACCAGACGGTGCCGGTCGCAAACAGGATCGTCACCAGAGCGCGGGTACCGAGGGTGATCCGGAGGCCGCCGAGCATCCACCAGGTCAGCGCGACGCCCGTCGCCGCCAGGCCGATCGCGACGGCGTCCTGGTCGGTGAACAGTCCGAACACCGCGACGAACGGCAGCAGAACGAGCGCGGGCAGCGGCGGGAACGGGATCAGGACGTGGCCGGTCGGCTGGCCCGCCGCATCGAGCAGCGGGTAGACGTCCTGGAAGTACCAGTTGGCCGGCCCATCTGCGGTCGCCGAGACCGGGTATGGGAACCATGCCCGGCCGTGCAGGAACGCGTCAGCCTGCCACACGAAGTGGTTGTAGAGGTTGTAGTGGACCGGGTCCGACACCGCGTACACGACCAATGCACCCACGGCCAGCAGCAGCCCCACCGCGATCGCAGCAGAGCGGCTGGCTGGCTCGGCCCGCGACAGGGCCGGGACGGGGCCCTCGGCTATACTCCGGTCCACCTTCACCGCTGCGTAGGAGGCTCCCCGTGACCGCTTCCGGTACGGGCGCGCCCGGCCGGGACACCACGACGGACGACGCCTCCCGGCGTGGCTTCGGCCGCGAGATCCTGGCCGTCGTCGCGATCGGCCTCGTGATCCGGTTGATCATGGCATATGGCATCGAAGGACTCCGCGGATCGGGGTTCGGTGCCGATCTCGGCCTGTTCCGGTACTGGGCCGACATCCTCGCGCAGTACGGACCGCCCGGCTTCTACGCGAACGCGTCCTACGCCGACTACACGCCGGGCTACCTGTACGCGCTGTGGCCGGTGGGCATCGTCGGGCAGTGGCTGGGCGGCGTCGGCGATCTGATCAAGCTGCCGGCGATCATCACCGACGCCGTCCTTGCCCTGCTCGTCTATCGGATGGTCCTGGACCTCGGCGTGTCCGAGCGACGGGCGACCCTGGCCGGCCTGGTCGTGATCGTCAACCCGATCACCTGGTTCGACTCCGTCATCTGGGGCCAGGTCGACAGCTTCGGGACGGTGTTCCTGCTGCTCGCGGTGCGCGAGCTGTGGAAAGCACGGACCGAACGGGCTGCCATCCTGTCCGTGGTCGCCGCACTGATCAAGCCGCAGCTCGCGATCCTGGTTCCGATCATCGCGGTGGTCACCATCCGGCGCGCCCTGTGGCCTTCGGGCGGCTACGGGAACGAGGACCCGCCACCCCCGTCCGGGTTCGGCTGGGAGCGCAGATCGGCCGGGCCGATCCGGATCCTGACCACCGGCCTGGCGGGCTTCCTGACGGCCGTCGCGATCTCGGCGCCGTTCGGCCTGTCGGTGATCGCGCCCAGCGCAACGGCTCCGTTCGTCGACTCGACGTTGCTGCGCCACGTTCTCAGCACGGCGGCCACCTACCCGTACGTGACGGTCAATGCCTACAACCTGTGGGCGCTGCTCCCGGTCAACGGACAGAGCATGGCCACCAGCGGGCTGTGGAGCTACGACGCGCCCGTGCCCGACGCGACGAGCTGGGCTGCGATCGGACCACTGCCGGCGGGTCTGGTGGGCGCGGCGCTGCTGCTGGGTCTGGCCGCCGTCATCTCGTTGCTGGTCGCGCGACGACCGGACCGGCTCACGATCCTGGTGGGCGTGTGCGCGCTCGCGATCGCCTTCTTTGCCGTCCCGACCCGCGTCCACGAGCGGTACCTGTTCCCGCTGTTCGCCCTTGCCGCGATCCTGATCGCCTTCTCGTGGCGCTGGCGGATCGCCTATGTCGTGGCCTCGGTCGCGACGTTCCTCAACATGTACGTCGTGCTGACCACGATCTATCCGGACAACCCGAGCGTGTCCGACTGGCTGGGGATCGGGCAGGCGATCCGCTCGTTCTGGGGGGTCGCGCTGGTCGCCGCCCTCCATACCGGCGTGCTCGTCTGGCTCGTCGCCCAGCTCCGTCCCGGAGCGCTGCGGGTGCTTGAGGCGGAGGCGAAGGACGGCCGGATCGATGAGGGCGCCCCCGAGACCCCACGGTCCGACGCGGGCCTCGGTGGGGCGGGGGTGATGGCAGCAGCGGCGGGCGGGCCCTCATCCAGCGGCGCGGCGGCCGGCGGCATTGACCCACCGGTGACGCGCGGGCCCGGTGCGGCCGCCGAAGCCGCTCGACCGCGATCTCTCGTGCCGGCCTGGTTCGACCGGCCGTCGTCGGCGGAGCTCGGGCCCGTGGGCTGGCTGCGAGCGAGGATCTCCGAGACCCCCATCCGACCCGACCGCTCGGGCAGCCTCGCCACCGAGGGCAGGGGCCATCTCGACCGGCTCGACCTGTGGCTGCTGATCGTGCTCGTGGTCGCCGCACTGTGCCTGCGCACGTTCCGGCTCGCCGAGCCCGCCAGGATGCACTTCGACGAGGTCTACCATGCGCGCACCGCCGCCGAGTTCCTCCAGGACTGGCGGTACGGGATCCAGCATGACATCTACGAGTGGACCCACCCGCACCTCGCGAAGTACGGGATCGCCGCCGGGATCGTGCTGTTCGCGGGCCACGACGTCGCGGCCAGCAGCGACCTCGGGGTGCCCGTGGTCGACGCCGCCACCGAGCCGCGCCGTGCGGATCCGACCGCGGCCGGTGCCCGTGACGGCGAGCGAGTGTGGGTGGCAACCGGATCAGAGCTGGTGGCCTTCGACCTCGCCACGCGGCAGCGTGTCGTCGAGCTGCCGCTGGACGGAGCCGAGGCCGTGGCCTATGACTCGCTCACCCAGCAGCTGCTGATCGGGACCGGGTCGGGTGGGCTGTGGGTGCTCGACGTGACCGGGCTCGATGGCGCTGGAGGGTTCGCGCCCCAGGACCCGCCCGTCACCCCGATCCAGGTCGCGACGGTCGACGGGCCGGTCGCGCGGCTGGTGCCGTTCGATGACGGCCAGCACGTGGGAGCGCTGCTGCCCGGCGGTCGAGTGGCGGTGGTCGACACAGGAACGGGTCAGGTGGTCGGCATGCCCACGGTCGACGGCGCCGTCGACCTGACTGCGGCGGGCAGCGGGGACGCGATCGTGGCGACCCCCGTGGACGTCACCGACCCAGCCTCGGTGGCCACGCAGCTGTCGGGCATCCTGGGTGGCGAGAGCGCCTCGTACGAGGCCGCTCTGTCGCGCACCGACGCCACCACGGTGGTCATCGACGCCCAGCTCACCCCGGACATCCGTGCCGCCCTCCAGACGGACATCGACGCCGGCCGGTTGCCGGGCGTGACCATCGGCCAGGTCCCCGTCCTGGCGGTGGCTGGGTCGGCGGGGGTTGATCTCGTCACCAGCTCCGGCACGCTTGCCGCGACCGTCGTCCTGAGCGGCGGCGCGCAGGGCCTGGCCCTTGTCAGCGGTGTCGAGGACGGCACGCAGGTCTACGCCACCACCCACGACCCGACGACCGGCGACCCTTCTCTGGCCGTGATCGCGATCACGGGATCGGCCGCCGAGAGCGGACCAACCGTCAGCACCACGATGCAGCTGCCGGGTGCCGGGACGCGCGTCCTGTTCGATTCGGCGGCCGATCTGGTCGAGGTCGTCGGCGAGGCACCCGACGGGAGCGGGACCACCGTGTACGTGATCGAGGCGCACGGCAAGACTGTGTTCGCCGACCACCGACTCCCGTTCCAGCCCTCTGCGTGGGCGCTCGACCACAACCCCGACTATCCGAGCGCCAATCGTGACGCCCTGCTGGTGTTTGACAGCGCCGGCGAGGCCGCCTCGCTCGACGTGGGCCATTACCCATTCGCTTGGCGCCTGCCGGGAGTGATCCTGGGCGCGCTCACGGTCGGGCTTCTGTTCCTGCTGACCCGGATCCTGTTCCGGCGGCGGGCCGTCGCGGTGCTGGCCGGTCTGTTCGCGCTGCTGGGCGGCATGTTCTTCGTGCAGAGCCGGATCGCCATGAACGACGTCTACACGGGCGTGTTCATCCTGGCGGCATACGCGCTGTTCGCGTGGCTCTGGGTCGACCGACGACGCCCACGTTGGGCGTTCTGGACGCTGATGCCGGTCGTGGGCGTGCTGCTCGGGCTGGGCCTCGCGTCCAAGTGGGTGGCGGCCTACGCGATCGGTGCGCTCGGGATCCTGATCCTCGCCCGATCGGCGCTGGGCCGCCTGCTTCTGATCGCGGGCATGGTGGGGCTCACCGCGGTCCTCGGCTGGATGGCCATGTCCGTGCCTGAGGGCAGCGACGCCTCCGGCAACCTCTCGTTCGCGCTGATCATGGTCGCCCTGACGCTGGCCACGGTCGTGGTCAGCGTCTACCACCCGATCTCGTGGTCGGACGAGGAGATGTGGGTCGCGATCGGAGCCCCGCCGGTGCTGGGTCTGCTGATCGCGTTGGGCGCCATCGCGCTCGGCTGGGCGGACCGGTCCCTCGTCCTCGGGCCGCTCGCGCTCCACCCGCTGACGGCGGGCTTCGCGCTGGTCGTCGCGGGTGGGCTCGTCTACGCGGGCTTCGCCGTCGGCGCCCGGCTGGGATTCGGGCCGATGGCCCGGAGCCTCGAGCCCGACGACGCGCGCCGCGGCGTCCCGCCGCCCGCGCCGCCGCCCGAGGGCTGGCTCCGTCTCGGCTCTGGGCTCGGGCTGCCGATCGCCTGGATGCTCGGCTCGATCCTCGTCATCCCGGTGGTCGTGTACGTCATCTCGTACCTGCCGTGGGCGTTCATCAACAACAATCAGCTGTGGCCGGGATGGCCGCCGGGTCACACCGGCCAGACGCTGCTCGACCTGACTGGGCAGATGTACAACTACCACAACAGCCTGACGGCGGCGCATGCGGCAAGCTCGCCGTGGTGGGCGTGGCCGCTCAACCTCAAGCCGGTCTGGTTCTACCAGGGCGGCTTCGCCGACAGCACGGCCGCGTCGATCTACGACGCCGGCAACATGGTGATCTGGTGGCTCGGCATCCCGGCCATGGTGTTCGTCGCCTACCAGGCGTTCCGGCGCCAGAGCCTCGGGCTGGCCCTCATCCTGATCGGCTTCCTCGCGCAGTGGGTCTCGTGGGCCCGGATCGACCGGGCGGCGTTCGAGTACCACTACTACACGAGCCTGCCGTTCGTGGTCATGGCGCTCGCCTACTTCATCGGCGAGCTGTGGCATGGCGCCTCACGACGGACCTGGCTGCTGGCGCGGGCGTCCGCGGCGGTGGCGGTGATGGGTCCGGTGATCCTGTGGGTCCTCCGCCAGCCGCTGTGCACGCTGGCCAACGTGAACGGCGTCAACCCCGGTTCGCAGGCGTGCAACGGCAACCCGGGCAACCTGGTGGTCACGCCCTCGACCGCAGCCCTGGTGGTCGTGGCGTTCGTGACGCTGGGTGTGCTCGGGCGTCAGCTCGTCACCCTGTCCAGGCCGCGAGCCGACGGGCGCCCGATCGGTCTCGCGGACCTCATCCCGGTGGCCGTAACGGCGATCGCCGGTGGAGCGCTCCTGGCGCTCAGCCGGGCCCTGCCATCGGATACCCCGCTGTTCGCGCTGCCGGGGATCGTGCCGGAGATCGTGGCCATCATCGCCGCCGTCCCGCTGCTGCTGATCGCCCTTCAGCTGCTCATGGCGCGCGACGCGCGCCGGTTCGTCATCGGGACCGTGCTGGTCGCGGCCGGGTGGTTCGTCGTCCTGTACCCGAACATCGCCGCGCTGCCATTGCCGTCGACGCTGGTCAACGCCTACCAGGGGATCCTGCCCACCTACCTGTACCCGTTCCAGTTCGCGGTCAACACGACCCCACGGAACGGGGCGACCTCGTTCGCCGATCCGCGGTTCGCCATCTTCCTCGGGTTCCTGGCGATCGCGTGCGCCGTCGTCGCGTACTCCGCCTGGGTGTGGCGGACGGCGCTCGCCGATGACGCGGGCTCCGGCGCGGACGGACGATCCGGCGACGCCGACGGACCGGCGGGAGCCACGGGGATGCCTTGAGGCCGACCGCGCTGAGCGGGCGAGAGGTGCTGGCGACGGGTGTGGGTGAGTGGCGGCGCGCTACTCGTCCGGCGGGATTCGCACCGACGAGGGAACCTCGGCCTGGAAGTCCGGAGGCAGCTGCCCGGACGCATCGAGCCGCCGGATGACGAAGCGGTAGTACTCCTCGACCTTGGCCGTGACCCTGGGCCAGCTGAACTCCTCAGCCCGCGCGACGCCGGCGATCGACATCCGCTCGGCCAGGTCGCGATCGCTCAGCAGGCGCGCGACCGAGGTCGCGATTGCCTTGGGATCCCTGGGCGGTACCAGCAGCGCCTCGCGGCCACGGCGCACGACGCCCTTGTAGCCGTGGATATCGGAGGCGACGATCGGTGCCCCGGCCGACATTGCCTCGAGCAGGACGATCCCGAACGACTCGCGGCCCGTCGCCGGCGAGACGAACACATCCGCCGTTCGGAACAGCTGCGCCTTCTCGTCGTCCGAGACCCGGCCCAGGAACTCGACTCCGCGCAGCCTTCTGGTGGCGACGTAGCGCCGTGCCTCCCGCTCCTGGGGACCGCTGCCGACGACGAGCAGCCGGCAGTCGCAGCCCGTCTTGCGCAGCAGGCGATGGGCCTTGAGCATGTCCAGGGCGCCCTTTCGGGGCTCGAAGCGGCCGACAAACAGGATGTTGCGAGTCCCGTCCTGCCAGCGGGCGACGGGCACGGCCCGCTGGAAGCGGTCGACGTCGACACCGTTGGGGATGACCTTGTAGTCGCCGGGGAAGTAGCGGTCGATGAAGTGGCGGGCGGCTGCCGACACCGCGATCCGGCCATGGAGCCGTTCGGCGTAGCCTCCCAGCGCGCGGCTGCCGAACTCGTAGGCGGGCGACCAGCCGCCGTAGGCATGGAACGTGGCCACGTTGACGCTGCGTGACTGGCGCAGCAGCACCAGCGACAGGAACGGCACGAAGGGCTCGTGGAAGTGCAGGATGTCGAACCGCTCGAGCTCCAGCACCTCGCGCACCTGGCGGTTGTAGCTCGGCGACAGGGTGATCGTCCCGACCGAGCCGTTGGCCGGCACCGAGAAGCCCTTGCCGATCCGGATGACATCGCCCTCCGAGGCCCGCTGCAGGCCGTGCGACGAGGTCAGGATTCGAACGTCGTGACCGCCCTGGCGAAGGTTCTCGTACAGGTATCGGACGTGCTGGGTCACACCGCCCGGGAGAGGGTAGACGTAGGGCGAGACCAGCCCGATCTTCATGAGGTCGCCCCCCGGTCGTCCGGCTCGTAGCGAGGCGGCCGAAGCGTGCCTCCCGGATAGCCGAGATCGCGGCCGGTCCCGTCCCGGCGGATCCGGCCCGCGAGCTCGGATCGGGCGTCACGCCCGTACTTGCGAAGCTGACGACCGAACACGCCCAGCTGGCCGGCCGTGCCATGGAAGCCACCGTGGTGGCGCGTGGTGCGCGCGAGCAGCGCGGCGCGAACGTCGTCCGCCGTGCGGCCCGGAAACGACGTCCAGGCCGAGCCGACGGCCCACGCCACGTGCGCGTCGCTGCTGCCGAACTCGGGAAGCCCGTGCTCGGCGGCGAAGCGCACAACCGAGCCGTGCCGGTAGCGCCCGAGCGCCGTGGGGTTGAAGGTCTCGATCGCGTCCGGTCGGGCATCCGGGTCATCGTCGTCGAGCAGGCGGCGTAGGACGAACCCCTGGGCGCACAGCGGGTACGGCACCAGCGGATGGGCCGGGATGGCGATGCCACCCTGGTCGTGAACGGCCTCGATCGACCAGCGAAGGCTCCGAAGCGAGGGCACCGGTCGCTCCAGGAACAGCCCCAGCAGGTGGCCGCCCCGGGTGCTGATCTCCTCGCCCACGACCACCTGGACGTGCCACCCGCGATCGGCGGCCATCGCCCGGGCCGCCAGGGCTGCGTCGATCCGCTCGTGATCCGCGATGCCGAGGACGTCGAGCACGCCGTCGCGCTGAACCTGATCGAGGATCTCGGCCACCGTCGACGTGCCATCGGACGCGAGGGTGTGGACGTGCAGGTCCGCCCGGCCACGACGGACGAGGGGGTCGGTCGTGTCGATCGGGCCGGGAGGGTCAGTCGCCACCGGACGCTCCGTCTGATGTGGGCTGGGCCGCGGAGGTCCCGGGCACCGCGGAAGCCCCGGACGTCGCGGGCCCCTTCGGAGCAAGATCGGGCCAGATCGGGTGGAACGCGCCCCACCACTGCTCCGGGCCGTCCGCGAGGAGGGATTCGAACGCTGCTGCGATCGCCGCGGTGAGCGAGGTGACCTGCTCGCGGTGGGTACGACCCGCGGGCGCATCGACGCGGATCAGCTTCGCGCGATACCGGCCACCGCCCATCCTGCGCGCGGCTCCTGCGTACACGGGCACCCCGGCCTCGATCGCAACCAGCGCCGGCCCGACCGGGAGCGGCGCGGGATGGCCGAAGAATGGAACCACCACGCCGCGGCCCGTCAGATCACGATCAGCAACGAGTCCCACCGAGCGACCGGCCCGGAGCTCCCGGAGCAGCGTCCGGCGAGCGTTGGCGACGGGGATGATGTTGACGCCGACCCGGCTGCGCGACGTCACGAACCAGTGCCGCAGCCCGGGGTCGGCCACGAGCTCCATGGGTGCCGTCACGGTGTGGCCGAGCAGGTGCGAAACCTCGACCGCCGGCAGCTCGATCGCGCCATAGTGCATCCCGAGCAGCACCATCGGTCGCCCGCTGCTGAGGGCCTCCCGCGCCTCGGCCGGCGTTTCGATGTCGATCCGATCGACCGCCCTCTCGATGTCGTAGCTGCCGGTACGGGCGACCTCGAGGTAGTACCTGATCGCATGGCGGAACGTCGCCCGGACCATCCGCTCGAGCGCGTCGGGGTCCGTCGCCGCGCGGCGCGCGAAGACCGAGCCGCGCCCGGTCGCGGACAGCCCTTCGCAGACCCGGCCCAGGTTGGCGCGCGCCTGCGCCCGGCGCTCGGTCGCGATCCGATACCACAGCTCGCCGGTGGCGTCCGCCGCCGCGACCAGGGGGGCTTCCGGGAGACGGCCGATCAGGCCAAGCAGGGCGACGAGGGCGCGTGCCCGGGCCCCAAGCGCCGTTTGTTTCGGATCGATGGCCGCGTCGGCGTCAGCTCCCGCTCCTCCCGCGCGCGCCGCGCGCGACCCCCGCGGCATCACGCCTCGTCCTCGCCGAGCATCGCCATCGCCCGGCTCTCGAGGGCCCGCATCTCGTCCGGATCAGCCGGCCACATGGGCTTGAAGCTGTACCACTGGTACGGGGCGGCGCGGATCGTTGCCTCCAGTGCGTCTGCTACCCGCTGCGTGGCCCGGTGCAGGTCGGCCGGTGCCGAGGATGGGACGTCGAACGGCTCGTGGGCCTCGATCCGGAACCGGCTCTCCGGCGTCCGCCGGATCGCGAGCGGGGCGATGAGGGCACCCGTCTTCGCGGCCAGAGTGGCCGGACCCGCCGGCAGCGTCGTCCAGGCGCCGAACAGGCGGACCGGGATCCCGTCGGACCGGTATCCCCAGTCCACCAGGAGCGCGATGATCTCGTTCCGGCGAAGCGCGCCGAACAGCCCGCGCAGATTGCGCCAGGGGATGATCCGCACGCCCCACGACTCCCGCTGCTGGCGCAGCAGCTCGAACAGCTCGGGAAACGACGAGTCGTCGGCGACCACGTTGACCGGGTAGCCGTGCCCGGCGATGGCGGCGGCGACCGCCTCGTTGTTGCCGACGTGGCCGGCCACCACGATCATGGGCCGGCCGGACACGCGCCACGAATTGGCCAGGCGCTCGACATCGTCGCCCTCTACCTGGTTGGCCAGCTCCGCCGCCGGCCGCGACGGCAGCCGCATCAGCTCGACCATGTAACGAGCGTACTCGCGATAGGCGCGCAGGGCGAGCCGTCGGACGCGCGGGTCGTCGGGCGGCAGACCGAGCACGTGCCCGAAGTTGGCATTGGACAACCGCCGCCTGGACGGCCAGGCAAGGTAGCTACCCTGGACCGCGGTCCCGATCACGCCACGCGACAAGCGTGGCGGCACGTGCGCGAGGAGGGATGCAGTCGCGCGGTAGCCGAGGATGGCCAATCGCTCGACCACCCTCGGCGCCGAGGTCTCGAGGCGCCGGTGGGGCGCCTCGAGCTTGCGTTCCGGATGGGTCATCCGGCCCGCCCGGCCTCAGACGGCGCGCTGGACCTGACCCTGACGATCACTTGGCCGTGGCAGCCTTCGCCCTGGCCTCGGTCGCGAGGGCCCTGGAGTGCTTCTTCGACTCCTCGGTGCCCACCAGCGTCTCGTTGTCCTCGCCCCGGATGAACGCCTCGACGCGCTCGCGCGCGACGTCGTCGTGGACCTGGATCGGCGGGGACTTCATGAAGTAGCTCGACGGTGCGACGAGCGTGCCCTTGAGGCCGCGGTCGAGCCCGATCCGCAGGCAGCGGACCGCATCGATGATCACGCCCGCGCTGTTGGGGCTGTCCCAGACCTCGAGCTTGAGCTCCGCCTTGAGCGGGACGTCGCCGAACGTCGTGCCCTCCATGACGATGTAGCAGTACTTGCGATCCTTGAGCCAGGGCACGTAGTCCGAGGGTCCGACGTGGATGTTGTCGGGCGCGATGTCGTAGTCGAGCATCGAGGTGACCGCGTTGGTCTTGGAGATCTTCTTGGACTCGAGGCGCTCGCGTTCGAGCATGTTCATGAAATCGGTGTTGCCGCCGAAGTTGAGCTGGTAGGTGCGATCCACCCGGACGCCGCGGTCCATGAACAGGCGGGTCAGCACCCGGTGGGAGATCGTCGCCCCGACCTGGCTCTTGATGTCGTCGCCGATGACCGGCAGGCCTTCCTCGGCGAACCGTCGCTGCCAGTAGGGCTCGCGACCGATGAACACCGGGATCGCGTTGACGAAGGCGACGCCGGCGCGGAGCGCCTGCTCCACGTACCACTTGGTGGCCTCCTCGCTGCCAACCGGCAGATAGGACACCATCACGTCGACCTCGCGCTCCCTGAGGATCCCGACCACGTCGGCCGTGGGTCCAGGGGCCTTCTCGATGACCTGGGACAGGTACTTACCCAGCCCATCGTGGGTCATGCCGCGATCGACGGTCACGCCGATGTGCGGCACATCCATGAACTTGTAGGTGTTGTTCTGCCCGCTGAAGATCGCCTCGGACAGGTCCTTGCCGACCTTCTCCTTGTCGACATCGAAGGCGGCCACGAACTCCACGTCGCTGATGTGGTAGTCGCCCAGCTGGACGTGCATCAGCCCCGGAACGAACTCGCCGGGCTTCGCGTGCTCGTAGTAGTAGCGCCCCTGGACGAGGCTGCTCGCGCAGTTGCCGACGCCGACGAGGGCGACGCGGATCTTCTTGCCACGCGCCCTGGTGGCGCCGCTGCTGGTGGTCACCTGCTGCTCCTGCTCCATCGTGGTCGATTACTCCTGCTCCTGCTTCGCTGCCTGGTTGATGGTGTGGACGATGCGCTGGATGGTGGTGACGGTCGCGAGGACCGTGATCAGGACGAGACTCCAGAACAGCCAGATCTGACCCGCCCAGGGCACGGCCACGTCGATGCCGCCCGGCAGCTCCCAGGTCTGCAGCTCCAGCAGCGGGTTGGCCGTGCCCTGCAGCCCGATCAGCGCCAGGCCGATGGTGAGGATGACGATCCGGACCTCTCGCGGCGCGAGCCCCACGTTGGCCATCCCCGTCCCGGTCGTGAAGCCGAGACTCTCGGCCTTGGCCCGCGTGTAGCTGACCATGAACGCCGATGCCAGGGCTGCGGTGGCGAGCACGGCGCCGAGGGTGAAGCCGTCCGCAAGGCAGCCGATGGCGACGCCCAGGTAGACGACCGATTTGCCCCAGCGATCGAACGTCGAGTCCATGAACGCGCCGAGCTTCGACGCCTTGCCCGTCGCCCGGGCAAGCGTGCCGTCGAACAGATCGAACACGCCACCGCCGATGACCAGGATGCCGGCCGCCAGCCACGACTGGAACGCGGCTGCCGCGCCGGCAACGACTGCGATGAGGAAGCCGATGATCGTGAGGGCGTTGGGCGTGAGACCCAGCCTGCCGAAGCCCAGTGCGATCGGCGTCATCAGGCCGCGGATCCGCGCCCGCAGCTCCGGCGAGACCAGCGAGCCGCTCACGAGGCCGTGTGCCCCGGACGCGGCGCCTGGTCGAGGCCCAGCGCGCGCTGCTGCCGGCTCGCGAACGACGCGAACGCCTCGGGAACGATGGTGTGGACGGTCTCGCGACCGTGCCGGCGCGCCGACACGAGGCCCACCTCACGCAGCTTGCCGAGATGCCATGAGACGAGCGGCTGCGACAGGCCGACGTGCGCGATCAACTCGGTGACCGTGGCCGGACCCTCGGCGAGGCAGCGCACAATTCGCAGCCGGTTGACGTCGGCGAGGACCTTGTGGAACCGGCGCAGCTCGCGCAGGTCCTCGGGCTGATCGACGACCGCCGCGATCGTGCTGCGGATTCGGGCCGGGGAGGGTGACACGAGCCGGGGAGCCCCTTCCGGAGTGAGGCCGCACGCTGATGGATCAACGGCGGTTTATATCAACGGCCGTTGATGCTACGAACCGACACGACCGTTGTCAAGCCGGTACCACCTACACTCGGCTGCGTGCACGCCCTGCCGCGCCGCGACTCGGTTGCCCTGCTCATCGTCCTCGGCACCGGCGTGTTCCTCGCGGGGCTCGAGCTCATGGTCACGGCGGTGGCGCTGCCGGCGATCGTCGTCGATCTGGCCGGCTGGACGAACCTGCGGGGAGCGTCCTGGATCATCAACGGCTACCTGCTGGTGTACGTCGTCGCGATGCCGCTTGCGGGCCGGCTCGCCGATCTCTGGGGCACCCAGCGCCTGTTCCTGGCGGCGCTGGGGGTGTTCGTGCTGGGCAGCCTGCTGGCGGGCCTCGCACCGTCCCTCGAGACGCTGATCGCCGCACGGCTGGTCCAGGCGGTCGGCGGCGGGGCGCTGATCCCGCTGGCCACCTCGGCGGCTTCGCACCTGTTCGACGGCCCGGCCCGGCCGCGGGCGCTGGGGGTCATCGGTGCGCTGACCTTCCTGGGGATGGCTGCCGGGCCGTTCCTGGGCGCCGCGATCCTCGGGGCGGTGCACCCGGAGGCGGCGTTGTCCCGCCTGGGGGTGCCGACCGGCTCGATCCTCCACGGGCTGCTGTCCCCGGCCTGGCGATGGGTGTTCTACGTCAACGTCCCGATCGGCATCGTGGCCCTGGTCATCGCATGGGCCGCCGGCAGCGGCTGGGATACACCGCGACGACCCGGCCGCGTGGATCTCGCGGGAGCCTTGCTGTTCTCGGTGTTCCTGGTCGGGATGCTCGGTGCGCTGACCCTGCTGGGCAGCCGGGTGACAGCGAGCGATGGCGGGATCGACCCGATCTTCCTCTCGATCGGTCTGATCGGCGCCGCGCTGGTGGCCGGACCGGTCGCCGTGATCCGCGGCCTCCGCGTCGGCGACCCGTTCATCGATCCCCGGCTGTTCCGCCACCCGGCCTTCTGGTCGGCCTCGCTCGTATCGGCACTCACCGGATACGGGTTCGCGACCGCGATCGTTGGCGGTGCCGTGTTCGTCGATCGGGTCCTGTACGGAGGACCGGATGACCAGCGACTGGCGCTCGGGGCGCTGGCCGCGGCGACCGCCGCAGGTGCGCTGGCCTCCGGGTTGGCTGCGCGGCTGCTGCCGCTCCGGCTCGTGACGGTGCTGGGTCTCGGGGCGTCGATCGTGGCCCTCGTCGTGATGTCGGGATGGACCCGCGCCACCCCGATCGAGGCCGTCGCGCTCGCGCTGGCCGTGTTCGGCTTCGGGTTCGGGCTGACGGTCACCCCGCGATCGACGGCCGCCATCGAGTCGGTGACGCGCGAGGCGTACGGCATCGCCTCGTCGACGGTCACCGTCGCGCGGATGATCGGGCATGGCCGTAGGGCTCGCGATCCTGACCGCCTACGGCTCGACGACGATCGACCGCCTGTACGAGCAGGTCTACGCGACGCCGGATTCCTACCAGGCCTACATGCCTGCGGGCCTGCGGGACCGTCCGCTCCACGACCCGCTCGTGGTCGAGGCGCTGGAGACCTGGGCCGCCAGTGAGGCCGCCCGGATCATGGTCGGCATCTTCCTCGTGGCGGCGGAGTAACCGTGCTGGCGGTCCCGCCGGCCCTGCTCCTCGATCGGCGGCGTATGCTCGCGACGGCCGGGCCGGATCCGACCCTCAGCGGAGCGCTCAACGCCGATGGAGCCAGCGGGCCTGGCGGCCCAACCGAAACACCAGCAGGGGAGTCCGACCCCGGTGGCTGACGGTGCCGCCGGGGAGACGCCCGGCGGGGCGGTCATCCGCGGCGTCGCCTGGGTCGCCGGGGAAGCCCGCCCGTGCGAGAGCCGGGCCGCGCTGGCCGAGGTCCTCGCCGACCCCGACGCCCGGGTCTGGCTGACCGCGGCCGCGCCGACGCACGACCAGATCGCCGATCTCGCGCACCTCCTCGACCTGCACCCGTTGATCGCCGAGGACATCGCCGAGCGCGGTCAGCGGGCCAAGTTCGAGGAGACCGACGGCACGATCCACATCGTCATGTTCGCGCTCGCCTGGGATCAACGGGTCGCGGCAACCGAGGTCGACCTCGTGCTCGGACGGCGCACGCTGCTCACGGTCCACGAGCCGTCCTGGGACCCATTCCGGCTGCCCCAGCTCCATGGTGAGCCCTCCGCCTTCCTGCGCCGAGGCGTCGACTTCCTGCTGTACGCGATCACCGATGGGATCGTCGACGCGTACTTCCCGGTCCTCGACGCGATCGAGGACGAGATCGACGACCTCCAGGACGATGTCATCCAGCGACCGACCGCGGAGACGCTGGAACGGCTGTTCGCGCTCAAGCGGGAGCTGATCGGCCTGCGGCGGGCGATGTCGCCGGCGCGCGAGATCTTCAACCAACTGACCAATCGTGACCTGGCCCTGGTCGCGCCCGAGCACGTGGTGTACCTCCGCGACGTGTACGACCATCTGATCCGCGCGACCGACGAGCTCGACAACGATCGCGAGCTCGTCGCCGGGACGCTCGAGGTCTACCTGTCCACGGTCAACAACAACCTGTCCGTGATCATGAAGCGGCTGACCGGCGTCACGTTAGTCCTTGCCGGCGTAGGTGCGGTGGCGGGTGTGTTCGGCATGAGCGAGGCGGGGGTCGCGCTGGCCAACGGCGAGCGCACCGGGTTCTGGGTCGTCACGCTGGTGATCGTCGTGGTCGCCGCGCTGACGGCGCTGGCGCTGCGCCGGGCCGACTGGATCTGACCGAGAGGCTCAGCCGCAGACGACGGGCTTGGCCCTGGGGTGCGCGTCCGCAGGGTCCGCGGCGCCGACCGACAGCAGCGTCGCGATGAGCTGCGTCTTGCCGGGTGTGCCCTTCGGTCCCTCGGACGTCTGGAGCCAGAGTTGCTCGGAGGTCGCGGCTTGGGCGGCATCGAGGTTGAGCTGGTGGAGCCGATATTGGGTGATCTCATACAGGTACAGCTTGTCGTCGCTCGTGTACACCTGGACGATCATCCCGAGCATCTTCTTGGGGTTGTGACGCACGATGGCCAGCTCGTAGATCGGTCCGAACATCCCGTCGCGGGCGTGCGCAAAGAGGTAGGTTGCGCGACCCTCGCCCGGCTGGCCGAGCTCCGTGATGTACATCGCGACGTTGCACAGCGGGTAGCCGTTGGGGCCGGGGACGACCGGCAGGTCGATCCTCAGCGCCGGGACGACGACGCGCGTCGCAACAGCGCGGTCGGTGGCGGACGTGGGAGTCGGTGAGGCGCTGCCATCCGGGCCGGTTGACGCGTCGGCCGACGGGCCGATGGACGGGCTCGGGAGCGGCGATGACAGCGGGGACGCGGGCTCATGCGTGGGCGCCAGGGTCTCGAAGGTGGGTGATGCGTCGACGATCGTGCCGGCGGTCGTCGGATTCCCATACGACATCAGCCCCGCCGTGACCAGGACCACACCCAGGGCGGTCACGATGGCCGGCAGCAGGCGCGTCCGGAGACCGAACAGCAGGTCCGTCATGGCCGGGCAATCGTAGACGAGGGCAGGTGCAGCCGCCCTCCGGCGAGAGGTACTGGTACGCTCGCACCAATGGGTGGGAAGACGGCGATCGCTGCTGGTCTTGTGTTGGGCACGCTGGCGGGCGCCGGCGTGCTCGCAGCCGTGCTGTATCTCGCCCCCGACGTCACGGCTCCGGCACCAACGCAGGCGCCGGCGTCCGAAGAGGCGGCCCAGCCTTCGGCCCCCCCGAGCGCCGAAGCAGCGACCATGCGCCCTCCACTGCGCCCTCCACTGCGCCCTCCACTGCGCCCTCCACCGCCGCCCCCAGCACGCAGGGCGTGACCGGATCGGGCTCCCCGACCACATCCGGTTCCCCGGGTGCATCGGGGGCCTCGACCACGGGGCTGTTCGGGGTCGGAGAGCCAGCTCCTGCGCTGGTCGTGCCGCAGCTCGGTGGGGGGACGATCGACCTCGCGACGCTTCGAGGCAAGCCAGTGTGGGTCAACTTCATGGCCACCTGGTGCCTGCCGTGCCGCGACGAGCTCCCGCTGATGGCCGGCTTCGCGGTCCGCTACCAGGAGAAGGGCCTGGTGGTGCTGGCGATCGACATTCGGGAGGACGACGCTGCGGTGAAGGCGTTCATGAGCAGCCTCGGCATCACGCTGCCCACGGGGCTCGACCGCGATGGCGCGGCACAGGCCGCCTGGGGCGCCCTGGCGCTTCCCGTGCACTTCTGGGTGGACAAGGACGGGATCGTTCGCGACGGGGCGCTGGGCGGCATCGGACCGGACATCATGGCCCGCGGCCTGGGCTCGATCTTGCCCGGCGTCGACGTCACGCCGTGACCCATCCACCTTCGCGCGCGTCCGACACCCGCGCGACGGACGCCCGCCTGGCCGACGCCATCGGTCGCCTGGCCGTGGTTCCGCCCATCCTCGTCGTGACGGACTTCGACGGCACGCTCGCGCCGATCGTGTCCGAGCCGCCGGACGCGAAGATCCTGCCCGAGGCGCGGCGGGCTCTTCGTCGGCTGGCCGCGCTCGGCGCGCACGCCAACCCGCGCGTCATGGTGGCCGTGCTGTCGGGCCGCGACGCCGCCGACGTCGCACGCCGGGTTGGCGTGGCCGGCCTTCGGTATCTCGGCCAGCACGGGATCGAGGAGGCTCGGCTGCCCGACCCGACGGGATCCGACGAGGCGGCGGTGACCATCGACTCGGGGCTGGCCGCCCGGGGCCGGGAGCTGGAGGCGATGGCGGCGCGGGCCGCGGCGATGATCGGCCACCCAGACTGGCTGGTGATCGAGCCCAAGGGCGCATCGGTCGGCCTCCACTACCGCCGGGCATCGGATCCGGAGCAGGCGCGGTCAGTGCTGCTGGCCGCGCTGGGCCGGCTGGACCGCGAGCCGGACGGAGCGGGCATCCTGTTGATGGAGAGCCGCCGGGTGGTCGAGCTCCGCCCTGCCGACGCGCACGGCAAGGGCGTGGCCACCAGCCGGCTGATCGACGACACCGGTCCGAGGTCGGTGCTGATCCTGGGCGATGACCGCACCGACGCCGAGGCATTCGAGGTCGTCCGTCGCTGGCGATCGACGTCAGGCTGGCCGGCGATGGTGGTTGGGGTCAGCGGCTCCGGCGAGACACCGGTCGAGGTCCGGGAGCTGTCCGACGTCCTGGTCGCCGATCCGGCCGCGGCAGCCGCGGTGCTCGACCGGCTGGCCGACCTTCTCGAGGGACCGGAAGCGACGGGTCCCTAGCCGCCCCGGCCGGGGTTCGCCCGCTGTGGGCGGTTGCTGGCGCAACGAGAGCGACTGAAGGCCCGAAAGTGGGGCCAGTTCTGGTGATCATGCCCAGCCCGACGACCGCGACGGGCAGCCTCCAGATCGACCTGCCCGCCGTCCTCAAGCAGATCTGTTCCGCGCCGGCCAGCACGTCGGTCAGCATCGAGACCCCATGACAGCGATGGCGATCAGCAAACTGCCGCGGCCGAAGCTGACTCACCGCCTTGTCCAGTAGCGGTCTGCCATCGTTGCGCAAGCAACCGCCCCACAGCCAGAGAAAGAACCACGCCCCGTCGCTCGTCCTCTCCGAGCCTCGCGCTATTCGGGGCCGAGTGCCTCCACCTCGACCCGCCGGAGCGTGTCGCGCAGGCGGCGCGAGGGCGGCTGTTCCCCGCGGCGAACCGCGGCCAGGTCGCGCAGCTGCCGGTCAAGCCACCACCGGACATCCTCGTGGCGCACCGACAATCGCAGCCGCCGCAGGTGGTAGCGCCGCTGGTCCTCGGGCATCTCCAGCGCCCGCTCGATCTGGTTCGCGGTGCCCGCGATGTCCGCGGGGGCCACCACCAGGGCGTCGGCGGCCAGCTGCTCGGCGGCCCCCGCCGTCTCCGACAGGATCAGGGCCGGGTTCCGCTCACCGACCAGGACGGCTTCCTTCGCAACCAGGTTCATGCCGTCGACCAGCGGGTTGACCAGCACCACGTCCGCGATGCGCATGGCCGCGATCGCCATCGCGTAGTCGGATCCGTCGGAGATCCACACCGGGGCATCGTCGGGATCGCTGAGGCCGTTGATCCGGGCCACGACCTCGCGAACGGCGGCCGCGTACTCCGCGTATTCGGTGATCTCCGTTCGTGTTGGCGCCATCACGGCCAGGAACCGCACCCGCTCGCGGAGCGACGGTCGCCGGTTGAGCAGCTCCTCGTACGCCAGGAATCCGCGAAGGGCGTTCTTCGACGGCTCGATCCGGTCGGCGCGCACGATCAGCCGCGGATTGCCGGCACGCTCCAGCCGCTCCCGCAGGCGGATGACGCGCTCCTCGACAGGCGCCGAGCGGGCAAACCGCACCAGGCCGTCCGGATCGACGGAGATGGGGTAGGTCCGGACGGGGATGCGCCGGTTGCGCCATCGGACGGTCCGGCTGTCCGGGTCCACCCGCGCATCGCGCACCGAGCTGGCGACGGTGTCCAGGAAGTTCGAGGCATAGCGATCCGTCTGGAGCCCGATCAGGTCGCACTCGAGCAGGCCCTCGCAGATCGCCCGGCGCATGCCCGAGGGCAGCATCTGCCACTCGCCGGCCGCCGGCCACGGGATGTGGTTGAAGTGCAGGATCGTGGCACCGGGCACGGCTCGCCGGATCGGCGCAGCCGCGAGATACAGGTGGTAGTCCTGCAGGAGCACGATCGGGCGCGGCTCCTTGCCCACCGCCCGGACGACCGCCGCCCCCAGCGCCTCGTTCGCCGGCCGGTAGCCTCCCCGCCACGCCGCCATCAGGGTGGAGTCGACGTTCGGGCCGTAGGCCGGCGCGAACATCCGGTGCTGCAGGAACCACAGGAACGGGTTGGAGACGACGTTGTAGAAGGGTTCGAAGATCGACGAGTCGAGCGACACCAGGTGGATCCGGAGATCCTGACCGGGCAGGATCTCTTCGATCAGGCGCGTCACGGTCCGGGGATCGACATACGGTACGGTGGGGTCGACATCGTGAGCGACGGCCCGCGACCGCCTGCCACCGGAACCCATCGCCCCAAGCGCTCGGCCCGCCGCGCGGTCGCCGTCGCTGATCGCGCTCGCGATCCAGGTCACCGGGGCATGACGGCCCAGCTCCCCGAGAGCGGTGACGAGACCGCCGGCGCCACGAGAGGCAACGAGCCCCCCCGGTGCTGAGGCGTCCAGGTCGAAGTTGACGGGACCGCGGTTCGAGACGACGAAGAGGCGCCCGGACGGCCCGAGCAGGTCCTGCAGCACCCGCGGTCGATCGCTGGGCACGCACCCATGATACCGGGGGACTGTCGCGAACCGGTTTCGCCGACCCTCGGCAGCCGTTGCCTCCGCGTCAGCAGACCCCGGGTCCCGGCATCAGCCAGCCGAGGAACCCGACGTCAGCCGACTGCCGCCGCCGCCTTCCCCACGATGTCGAGCATCACGCCCGGCAGCAGCCCGAGTGCGATCGTCATCACCGTCGCGACCGCCAGCCCGGCCCATACGAGCCGGCCGTGCGTGAGCACCGGCGCCTCGGTGGCCGGCTCGCGCATCCACATGTAGACGACCACCCGGAGGTAGTAGAAGGCGGCCGCCGCGGCATTGACGACGGCCAGGACGGCCAGCGCGGACAGCCAGCCGCCGGCCTGCACGGCCGCGAGGATGACGTAGAACTTGCCGAAGAACCCGGCGGTCGGTGGGATGCCGGTCAGCGACAGCATGAACAGCGTCATCAGCAGGGCCAGGGTCGGCTCACGCCGGATGAGGCCCGCGAACGTAGACAGGTTGCTGGACGTGCCCAGACGCTTCTGGAGCGCGGCCACCACGGCGAACGCGCCCAGGTTCATGAACGAGTACGCCGCCCCGTAATAGAGCACGCCTTCGAGGCCCCGGATCTGGCCAGCCCCGAACGCCGCGAACCCGACCAGCATGTAGCCGGTGTGCGCGATCGACGAGTAGGCGAGCATCCGCTTCACGTTGTCCTGGGTCAGGGCCACCAGGTTGCCCAGGGTCATGGTCAGCGCCGCGAGCACCATGATCATGATGTTCCAGTCCGCGGCCAGCGGGATCAGCGCGCCCGCGAACAACCGGATGATCAAAGCGAACGCTCCGACCTTGGGGCCCACCGAGAGATAGCCCGTGACCGGCGTGGGGGATCCCTGGTACGCGTCCGGCGTCCAGTAGTGGAAGGGGACGGCCGCGATCTTGAACGCGACGCCGGTGGTCAGAAACGCGAGGCCCATGCCGAGCCCGGGCGACAGGGCGCCCGCGTTGAGGGTCTGTGTCAGGGCGCCGGCCACGGCCGCGATGTTGGTGGTGCCCGTCGAGCCCCAGACGAACACCAGGCCGAACAGGAAGATCGCGCTGGAGAACGAGCCCAGCAGGAAGTACTTGATCGCGCCCTCGGTGGAGTATCCGTCCGACTTGTGATAGCCGGCCAGCACGTATCCGGGCAGCACCATCAGCTCCAGGCCCAGGAACAGCACCAGCAGGTCGCCGGAGCCCGAGATCAGCATCGCCCCGGACATCGCGAACACCAGCACGGCCGCGAACTCGGCGACCGGCAGGTCTCGCTCGTCGAGATAGTCGGGCGCGAACGCGATCGTCAGGGCGACGATCGAGAGGAACAGCAGGTCGAGGAACGTGGTCAGCGGATCGACGAGGTAGGCGCCGTCGAAGGCCGTCGTCCTGGTCTGGCCGACGATCGCCACCAGCGCGGCCGTCACCGCGAGCCCGGCGAAGGCGACCGCCAGCGCCGGACCCTTGCGGCCCGGGAACGCGAAGTCGACCACGAGGATGGCGGCGGCGACGAGGATCGCGGCAGCGAACGGTGCGATAGCGGCGAGATCGCTCGCAGGGACGTTCACCCGCGCCTCCTACTGCCCCAGCCCGAGCGCGACCGGCGCGACGTGCTGGACCGCGGCCAGGGCGTGGTCCACCGACCCGCCCACCAGATTGAGCACGAGGCCCGGATACAGGCCGAGGATCACGACCAGGGCGCCCAGGGGCACCAGGGTCATCGCCTCGACCGGTGTCACGTCGGTCAGGTGATCGCCCAGGCCCTTGAGGAACTCGGACAGCTCGCCGAACGCCACCCGCTGGAGCATCCACAGCAGGTAGCCCGCGGCGAAGATCATCACGAACGTGGCCACCACGGCCGCGCCCTGGTTGACCTGGAACGTGCCCAGCAAGGTCAGGAACTCACCCACGAACCCGGACAGGCCCGGCAGCCCGACCGACGCGAACACGAAGAACCCGAGGGCCGCGGCGTAGACCGGGGTTCTCGATCCGAGGCCACCCATCTTGGCGATCGTCCGGTCGTGGGTGCGCTCGTAGATCACGCCGACGAGCAGGAACAGGGCGCCCGTGATCAGGCCGTGATTGACCATCTGCAGGATCGCGCCCTGGAGCGCCTGCTGCTGGAACACGAAGATGCCCAGCGTTACGAACCCCATGTGGCTGACCGAGGAGTATGCGACCAGCCTCTTGAGGTCCGGCTGCACGAGAGCCACGATCGCGCCGTAGATGATCGCGATCAGGCTGAGCACGATGATCGCGGGCGCCCACGTCTGGGCGGCCTCGGGAAACAGCGGGACGGCGAACCGGATCAGGCCGTACCCGCCCAGCTTGAGCAGGACGCCTGCCAGGATCACCGAGCCGGCCGTCGGTGCTTCGGTGTGCGCGTCGGGGAGCCAGGTGTGGAACGGGAACATCGGGACCTTGATCGCGAACGCCAGGAAGAAGGCGCCGAAGGCGAGGAACCCGAACGTGCCGTTGAACATGCCGCCCGCGGCCGCCGTGGTGAGGTTGCCGAGGTCGAACGCGCCGGTCCAGGTGCCGTTCGCGGCCTGGTACGTGTAGGCCGTGGCCAGGATCGCGACCAGCATCAGCAGCGAGCCGACCAGGGTGTAGAGGACGAACTTGATCGTGGCGTAGATGCGGTTCGCGCCGCCCCAGATCCCGATGATCAGGTACATCGGCACGAGAACCAGCTCCCAGAACACGTAGAACAGGAACAGGTCCTGGGCCACGAACACGCCGGTCATTCCGACCTCGAGGACGAGGAAGTTGACCATGTACTCCTTGACCCGGTTCTGGATGGGCCGGAACGAGGCCAGGATGCTGATCCAGGTCAGCGTCGTGGTCAGGACGACCAGCACCAGCGACAGCCCGTCGACGCCGACCTTGTACTGAATGCCGAACATCGGGATCCAGTCGGCCTGATCGATGAACTGGAACCCGGTGGCGTGGATGTTGAAGCCCGCCAGCATCGCGAGCGATACGACCCAGGCGGCCAGCGCGAACGCCAGCGCCAGGCGGCGCGCCCAGTCGGGACGGCCCGAAGGCACGAAGGCAACGACGATCGCGCCCAGCAGCGGCAGGAACGTGACCAGCGAGACGAGACCGCGAGCCCGTCATCGCGGCTGCCCCACGATCACCAGGAACGACCCGGCCATCACGATCAGCCCGATCGCGATGCCCAGGGCGTAGTTCTGGACGCGGCCGGTCTGGATCCGCCGCAGCCCGCGACCTGCATCGCGGGTGATCGCGCCCACGCCGTTCACGGCGCCGTCCACGATCGTCCGGTCGAACCACCACATGGACCGCGGCGACCCGGCCGCCGATCCGGATGAACAGCAGGTCATTGAGATCGTCGAACCACCACTTGTTGAGCGTGGCCCGGTACAGGAACCGGGTGGCGCGATTGGCGGCCGTGAGCCGCTCCACGAGGGCGCGGCGGCCATGCGCGCCGAAGCAAGCCGAACAGCCAGATGCCCACGACCAGCCCGATGGCCGCCGCCGCGACGCTGATCAGGATCAGGACGCCGTCGATGCCGCCCAGCTGGAATGCCGCGGGAGCGCCGTGGAGGAACTCCTCGGACGGTGCGAACACCGGATCGAGCCAGCCCGTGAGCAGGCCGGGCTGGTCGCCCATTCCGAACAGCGGGCCCAGCGGCGGGCCGGGCCACGAGAGCGCGATGCCGAGCAGCGCCGCCGGGATCGCGAGCAGGACCAGCGGCAGGGTCATCTGCCACGGCGACTCGTGGATCCTGGGCTCCACGTGCGGATCGACCCGGCTCTCGCCATAGAACGTCTTGCCCATCAGGCGCCACATGTAGAACGCCGTCATCACCGCGACCACGACGCCGATGAACCACACCCAGGCGAAGCCGTTCTTGTACGCGTCGCCCAGGATCTCGTCCTTGGAGAAGAAGCCGGCCAGCGGCGGGATGCCGGCGATCGCGATCGACGCCACCAGCATCGTCCAGTGGGTGATCGGGATCTTCCGCCACAGGCCGCCCATGCGGTTCATGTCCTGCTCCTCGTGGACGGCATGGATCACCGAGCCGGAGTCGAGGAACAGCAGGCCCTTGAAGAAGCCGTGGGTCATGAGGTGGAAGATGGCCGCGGCATACGCCCCGACGCCCAGCGCGGCGAACATGTAGCCCAGCTGGCTCAGCGTGGAGTAGGCGAGCACGCGCTTGATGTCGGTCTGGGTGAACGCGATCGAGGCCGCCAGGATCGCGGTGAAGATGCCGATCGCGGCAACCACGACCATCGCGTCCTGCGCGTGCGCGAACAGCGGGTTGGCGCGCGCGACCATGTAGACGCCGGCGTTGACCATCGTCGCCGCGTGGATCAGGGCCGACACCGGGGTCGGGCCCTCCATCGCGTCCGGCAGCCAGACGTGGAGCGGGAACTGGGCGCTCTTGCCCATGGCGCCCGCGAACAGCAGCAGCGCCACGATCGCGATGGGGATCGTGAGCGAGGCGTCCGGCGCGGTGAGCTTCGCCAGCGACGTCCGCGATGTTGAGCGTGCCGGTGTCGAGGAAGATCGCCATGATCCCGAGCGCGAACCCGACGTCGCCCACCCGGTTGACGATGAACGCCTTCTTGGCCGCCAGGGCAGCCGAGCGCTTGTGGTACCAGAACCCGATCAGCACGTACGAGCAGAAGCCCACCAGCTCCCAGCCCGCGAACATCAGCAGCCAGCTGCTGGCCAGCACCAGCAGCAGCATCGAGAACATGAACAGGTTGAGGTAGGCGAAGAACCGCCAGCGCCCCGTCGTCGTGGGCCATGTACCCGATCGAGTACACGTGGACGAGCATGCCGATCGTGGTCACGACGATCAGCAGCGCGGCCGTCAGCGCGTCGACGTGGAAGCCCATGTCCACGCTGAGGCTGCCGGCCGGGATCCAGGTCCACAGCTTGACGTCGAGGCCCGCCTCGCCGAACGGCTCCTGGTGCCCGAGCGCGGGCACGATCACCGAGAGCGCGATCAACCACACGATGATCACGCCGCCGACCGGCACGATCTCGGCGGCCCAGCGGCCGAACGTCAGCTGGAGCCGGCGCCCGAACAGCGCGGTGAACGCGAATCCCAGGATGGGGATCAGCAGGATGAGGGGGATCAGCGTGTCGTACATCGTCCGCCTACCGCCGCATCGCGTCGTACTCGTCGACGAGCGGCGTCTTGCGGTTGCGGTAGATCGCGATCACGATCGCCAGCCCGACCGTGGCCTCGGCCGCCGCGGCTGCGATCACGATCAGCGCGATCGCGCGAGGCGTCTGCGTTGAGCCCGCGATTGAACGCGCCGAACGCGATGATCGCCAGGTTGACCGCGTTGAGCATCAGCTCGATCGACATCAGCATGCTGATCGCGTTGCGCCGGGCCAGGAACCCGAACGCGCCGATCGCGAACAGGAGCGCCGGCCAGGACGAGGTAGGCGTCGAGCGACTGGGAGATCCCGTCGAGGAAGGACAGCATCAGTCCTCGCCTCCGTGCTCGCGCTTGGCGATGAACACGCCGCCGATGACGGCCGCGAGCAGCAGCACGCTGACGACCTCGAACGGCAGCACGTAGTCCTTGAACATCGTCGTGGCGAGGTCATGGGCGAGGCGCGTCTTCTGCGCGTCGGTCGAGCCCCGCAGCGGCCGGCCAGCTGGTGGCGGTCACCGTCAGCACCAGCAGGATGGCCAGCATCGACCGCGGCCAAGGCGGCCCAGCTGGCCTGCGTCTGGAACACCAGCGCCGTGGTGCCGATCTTGGACTGGGTGAGCATGATCGCGAACAGGATCAGGACGCTGATCGCGCCGATGTAGATCAGCACCTGGGCCGCAGCGACGACCGGCGCATTGGCCAGGACGTACAGGCCCGCGAGCGCGCCGAACGCCACGATCATCGCGACGCCGCACCGGATGATGTCGCGCATCGAAACCACCATCAGGGCGAACAGCAGCATCGCGCCCGCGAGGCCCAGGAACAGGGCATCGTCCCAGCCGAGGCCGAGCAGCGGGATGGTCTGCGGTAGCGTCACGCGTCCCTCTCCGTGATCGTGGGCGTCCGGGTGATCTTGGGCGTGTCAGTGATCCTGCGTGTGGCCCGACCCGTTCCCGGTCGCGGCAGCCACCGCATGACCGTTCCCGTTGCCGTGGCCGTCTCCCGCAGCGAACGAGGCGGGCAGGACGGGGAGCAGGCGTGCCGGATCGAGGAGTCTGCCCTCGGCTCGCGCCCGCTCCGCCCAGTCGCGCTCCTTGCGGATGTAGGTCATCTCCGTCTCGCGCTCGACCGCGGCCAGCGCGAGGAGGTCGATCATCGGCTCCTCGCGGGACGTGTGGCTGAGCTCGAACTGGTCGCTGTCGCGGACGGCGTCGTAGGGGCACGCATCGACGCAGATCCCGCACAGGATGCACCGGCTCTCGTCGACGTCGTACTTCTGGAGGATGCGCGGCTTGGGCATCAGGGCCCCTGTCGGGCACGTCTCCGCGCACCGGCCGCAGGACACGCACGGCGTATCGTTGAGGCTCATGTCGAGCGGCGTCGTGACCAGCGTGTCGAAGCCGATGCGCATGAAGTCGTAGCAGGCCGCGCCCACGACCTCGGCACACACGTTGGCGCACCGGCCGCAGTCGATGCAGCGCGACGGCTCGCGCAGGATGAACGCGTGGCTGTCGTCGCGGACGTAGTCGTGGTTGACGCCCGTGAACCGGTTCTCCGTCACCGACCGGTAGCCGGCGCCCTGGTGGTGGCGCGGCTCGAGGGTCTGCAGCGTGGTGCCGTACTCGATCCCCAGCCGGCGCAGGTCGCAGAACCCGATTGCCTCGCACGTGCACTGGAGGCAGCGGGTGGACTCGGCGACCGCCTCGTCGGGGGTGTACGGGATCTCGTACTCGACGTAGTTGCGGTTGCGCTGCTCGGCCTCGAGGCCCTTGAGCCGGTAGCGCGGCTCCTTGACCTCGCCCGTGAACGGCACGATCGAGAGGAACTCGGGCTGGGGCTCGGCCAGCGTCTGGCGCGTCCGGATCGCGGACAGGTCGTTGCCCCTGAGGTAGGCATCGACGGCGTACGCGGCGCGCCGCCCCTCGGCGATCGCCTGGACCACGGTGGCCGCGCCGACCCGCACGTCACCGGTGCCGAACACGCCCGGCCGGCCCGTCTCGAACGTGACAGCATCCGCGGCCAGCCGCCGGTTGCGGGTCTTGGTCACGCCCTCCGACCCGGGCCCGATCCAGTCCAGCTCGGGCCCCTGGCCGATCGCGAGCAGCACGCGATCGCAGTCGATCGTGAACTCGGTGCCCGGGGCGGGCTGGGGCCGGCGGCGGCCCGAGGCGTCCGGCTCGCCCAGCTGCATCCGGATGAACTCGACGCCGGTGACCTTACCGGTCTTGTCGTCGGTGATCACGCGCGTCGGTCCGGCCTGGAAGATGGCCGTGACGCCCTCCTCCATCGCTTCGTGGACCTCGCTCGCCGCCGGCATGTCCTTCATATCCCGGCGGTAGACCAGTGTGACCTCGCCGGCACTCTGGCGGACCGAGGTCCGGCTGCAGTCCATCGCGGTGAACCCGCCGCCGATCACGACCACACGGCTGCCCGAGTGGCCCGGATACGGCAGGCCAAGCGTTGCGGTGCGCAGGTACTCCAGGCCGTCGATCACGCCGTCGGCATCCTCGTTGGGGATGCCCAGCTTGTTCGTGTCATAGCAGCCGATCGCGACCACGATCGAGTCGAAGCCCTGGTTCTGGAGGTCGTCGAGCGTGAAGTCCTTGCCCAGCTCCTTGTTGCACTCCAGCCGGGCGCCCAGCCGCCACACGGACTCGTACTCGGCCTCGAGCACCTCGACCTTGGGCAGCCGGTACTGCGGGATGCCGTAGCGGAGCATGCCGCCGGGCGCGGGGTCTCGCTCGAACACCGTCACGTCGTGACCGGAAAGCAGCAGGTAGTAGGCGGCGCTCATGCCGGCGGGCCCGGATCCGATCACGGCGGCGCGGCGGCCGGACGGTGCCTGGCGCTCGAACGGCAGCGGCGGATCGACACCCTCGTCGAGCATCGCCTTGAGCACTTGGTCACCGGCGTAGCGGTGGCTGTCGCGGATCGCGATCGCCTCGTCGACCTCGTCGCGCCGGCAGTGCTCCTCACACGGGGCAGGGCACACGCGGCCGAGCACGGACGGGAACGGGATCGTGCGCTTGAAGATCCGCGTGCTCTCCCGCCAGTTCGCCTCGGCGTTGGCCTTGAGGAAGCCCGGGATGTCGATGTGGCTGGGGCACTTGTTCTGGCACGGCGGCAGGCAGTAGGCGTTGTGGTCGCTGAAGATCAGCTCGAGGTTGGTCCGCCGCAGCCGGCGCAGCTCGTCGGTCTGGGTCTGGACCTTCATGTCCGCCTCGGCGAGCCGCGAGCACGAGATCGGCGGCGTCTCCTCGCCCTCGACCTCGACCACGCACATCCGGCAGGCACCGAAGCCCGGCAGCTTTGGCTCGTAGCACAGGGTGGGGATCTCGATGCCGTTGTCGCGACAGACCTCGAGGATGGTCTGACCCTCGAACCCCTCGACCACGCGCCCGTCCACCTCGATCCGGATCGGGGGCGTGCTCTGCGGTCGCTGCGGGGACTGGGTGGTGATCAGCCGCTCGGCCAAGGTGTCGTCGCGAGCTGTGACGGTGTCGAGGCGGGCGGGCAGGTCGGGCCGCGACTCGCGGCGCGGCTCGATGGGGATGTTGGTGCGCGTGATCAGATCAGCCATTGGCGGGTCCCTGGTCCACCGACCCCGCGGCCACCACGATGGGATGGCAGACGCCGGCGGGGCAGGTGCTGCGGAGGATGTGCTCGTCGAGCTCGCTGCGGAAGTATCGCATCGCGCTCGTGAACGGCAGGGTCGCCAGCCGCTCGTGGTCGCACAGGCCGCTGGCGGCGACGTCATGCGCCAGGTCTTCGAGCAGGGTCAGGTCGGTCGGATTGGGGCGACCGCCGGTCATCCGCTCTCCGATCTCGTACAGGCGCCGGAGACCGATCCGGCAGGGGATCGACTTGCCGCAGGCCTGATCGGCGGAGAAGCGGGTGAGCAGCCGGGCGAGGTCCACCACGCACGCCCGGTCGTCCGCGACCACGATCGAGCCGGAGCCGATGTGCGCCCCCGCCGCGCGCAGGGCGTCGAACGCGTACGGCGTATCGAGCAGGTCCGGGGGCAGCAGCCCGCCGGTGGGGCCTCCCACGAGGATCGCCTTGAGGTTTCGGCTGCCGGTGCCACCAGCCAGCTCGACCAGCTCGCGAAGCGGGGTGCCCAACGGGACCTCGGCGATGCCCGCCCCCTCGGGGCCGCGCAGCTGCACGAGGGCCGTTCCCGGGCTCTCGGGAGCGCCGATCGCGGTGAACGACGGGACCCCCTCGCGCAGGATCCACGGGACGGTGGCCAGGGTCTGGACGTTGTTGACCACGGTGGGCTGTCCGAACAGGCCGCGCTCGGCAGGGTACGGCGGCCGCTGCTCGGGCTGGCCACGCCTGCCCTCGAGCGCCTTGAGCAGGACCGTCTCCTCGCCCAGCATGTAGGCGCCCTGGACGGGCCGCACCGTGACGGTCACCCGATGGCCCGAGCCCAGCACGTCCTCGCCGATGAAGCCAGCTTCCTCGGCGGCGCCGACGGCGCCCTCGAGCAGCGCGATCAGTGCGGGATCGTCGGCCCGGACCGCGAGGATCGCCTCGGTGGCGCCGACGGCGAACGCGGCGATGACGATCCCCTCGAGCACGGCCCAGGGGTCGGCGGCCATGAGCGCCGCGTCGGTGCGGACCGCCGGGTCGGCGCCGTAGCCGTTGGCCACCACGTACCGCTGGTCGGTGGCCCGCGATGCCGCCTCGCGCCACTTGTCGCCCGTGGGATAGCCGGCGCCGCCACGCCCGCGCAGGCCCGACGAGGCGACGGTGGCGATGGTGCCCGTGGCACCCAGGTCGCGGACCGCCGTCCGGAGGCCCTCGAACGCACCGGCTGTGGACTGCAGCATCGAGGTCTGAGGGGTCCTTCGCGAGGGCGTCGGCTCGACCGGTCAGGACCGCGGGCCATCCGCGCGGCGTCTTGAGGAAGTCCGCCATCAGCTGGCCGCTCCGACGTGCCCGGTGTCCGATGCGCCGTAGCCGAGGGAGGCGCCGAGGGCGTCCCGGAACGCCGCCTCGGCGGCTCGGTGGGCTTCGCCCGCCGGTGGCGCGGTTGTGACGGTGGGCGGCTCGAACCGCAGGTGCCGGTAGTAGGTCGCGGTGCCGTAGATCATCGCGTACCAGGCGCCCGTGATCCGCGAGATGTGCTTGAGCGCGCCGACTGGCAGGTATCCGTATTCGGCCTGCGTCTCCTCGAGGATCGCGAGCATCGCCTTGGGGTCGTAGTCGTGGCGCTCGAGGATCGCGTCGAGGGCGGCGGTGTCCAAGGGATCGAACCGGACGTGCGCTGGGTCCGCCACGGGCCGTCCCGAGCGGCGCGTCGCCGACTCCTCGCGTCGCTCGCCGTAGGTCTCGGGCGGACCCCAGTGGACGTGGAACCGGCCCTTGGTATCCATCCCGCCCATGTCGATGCACTCGATCGGACAGGCCTGGGCGCACTGGAAGCAGGTCTCGCACTTGAGCGTCCCGTACTCGTCGTACAGCAGCTGGAGCCGGCCGCGGTACTTGGGCGCGATGTCGGCCGGCGCCTCCGGCCACATGATCGTCGCCTTGGGCTCGAAGAACCGCCGCAGGGTCAGGCCCATGCCGCGGACGATGCCCATGCCGGGGATGAAGCTCATCGGGCGCTCACAGCGACTTCACGACGATGATGGCGGCGGCGGTGGCGAACAGGTTCAGCAGTGAGGCCGGCAGCAGCCACTTCCAGGCGAACCCCATCAGCTGGTCGATCCGGACCCGCGGCAGGGTGCCGCGCATCCACACGAACACGAACACGAACGCGAACGCCTTGGCCATGAACCACAGCAGGCCGGCGACCCAGTCGAGGCCGATGTACGCGATCAGGAACAAGGCCCCGCCCGCGAGCAGGTTGAAGGCGACGAACCCGAGCAGCAGCGCCTGCCACGCGGGCTTCGAGGTGCGGATCAGGTAGAACGGCGCCGCGAACAGCAGCGTCAGCGCGACCGGGACCGCGACCAGCAGGATCAGCAGGCCGACGCCCAGCGAGCCCGGATCCAGCGCCACAGTCAGCGGCTGAAGGCTGGTCCCCACGTTGGCGTTCAGCCAGGCCATCAGCCCGTTGACGTCCACCGGAGCGTTCCAGGCCCCGAAATAGAAGGTCGTGATCAGGGCCGAGACGATGAACACGTTGACGTACTCGGCGAAGAACAGGAAGCCGAACCGCATGCCCGAGTACTCGGTCGCAAAGCCGGCCACGATCTCGGAGTCGGCCTCGGTCAGGTCGAACGGCGTCCGGTTTGCCTCCGCAGTGGCCGCTATGAAGAAGATCAGGGCGCCCATCGGCTGGCGGAACACGAACCAGTCCCAGAACCAGCCCGACTGCTGCAAGCCCAGCTGGTACACGCTCATCGTGCCGGCGAGGAGGATCAGGCCCACCACCGACAACGTCAGCGGGATCTCGTAGCTGACCACCTGGGCCGCGGAGCGCAGGCCGCCCAGCAGCGAGTACTTGTTGAAGCTCGCCCAGCCGGCGGCCAGCAGCCCGACCACGGTCATGCCGCCGACCGCGAACAGGTACAGCAGGCCCACGTTGAGATCCTGCCCGACCAGACCCGGGCCGAAGGGGATGACCATGAACGTCATCACCGCGGTCAGGAACACCACCACGGGCGCCCAGGTGAATACCAGCCGGTCCGCGCCGGTGGGTGTGAAGTCCTCCTTGGTGAGGACTTTGAGGCCGTGGACCACGGACATCGCAGCACCCGCGGGCAGGATCCGGTTGGGTCCACGCCGGAGGTTCATGAACGCGATGACCTTGAGCTCCATGTAGATGATGATGAACGCGGCGGGGATGCTGAACAGCAGAACCCCCGTCACCGCGACCACGAACCGAACGATGTCGATGTTGGCGGCCAGGAGGTCAACCAGCCAGGGGCCGATGAACAGGGCGATCAGCACGGTCAGGACCGGCCCGACCACGATCACCAGGAACAGCAGGGGCACGAGGATCCGGCCGAGGAGCGTCATGTTGCCCCAGGCCCGGCTGATCGCGGTCACGCCCTGGCCCCCCGCGCACGCGCAGACGGCAACGCCCCGATCGCCCGCGGCAACGCCCGGATCGCCCGCGTCGGCACCGTCACTTGTCGACGCCTCCCATCACCGGGTCCAGCGACGCCATCACGGCCATCGTGTCGGCGATCAGGTTGCCCTTCATCAGCTGGCCCACCAGCTGGAGGTGGACGAACGACGGATCGTGGATCTTCATCCGGAATGGCTGGTCGGTGCCATCGGAGATCGCGTAGGTGCCGTACAGGCCGCGCGGCCCCTCGATGGCCGCCCAGGCGCGACCGGGCCGGGGTCGGAGCAGGCGCGGCAGCTTGGCCATGATCGGGCCGTCGGGCATGTTGTGCAGGCACTGGTCGATGATCCGCAGGCTCTGCTTGACCTCGTCGACGCGGAGCAGGTAGCGATCGAGGGAGTCGCCGCCGCGGCCGTGGCCGCGCGTCGGGATGTCGAACTCCAGCTCCGGATAGACCGAGTACGGATGCGCTCGGCGTACGTCGTACGGCACGCCCGACGCCCGCAGGTTGGGCCCGGTGACCGCCATCCGGAACGCGGTGTCGCGATCGAGCACCCCGATCCCGCGCATCCGGCGGACAAAGATCTCGTTCTCGTTGAGCAGCTGGGTGTTGGCCTCGTGCTGGGCCGTCGCCCGGCTCATCCAGTCGCCCAGGCGGGACATGAACTCGTGGTTGAGGTCGCCGTTGACGCCGCCGATCCGGAAGTAGTTGAACAACAGCTTCTGGCCGGTGACGGCGGCCAGCATGTCCACGATTTCGTCGCGCTCGATGAAGCTGTACAGGATCGGGGTCAAGCCGCCCAGGTCGAGCGCCATCCAGCCCTGGAACAGCGCGTGGCTGGCGATCCGGTTGAGCTCACCGGTCAGCACCCGGATGTACTCGGCGCGCCGTGGGACCTGGACGTCGAGCAGCTTCTCGAACGCCATCACCGGCGACCACTCGCAGAACAGCGAGCTCACGTATTCGAGCGGATCGACTTGGCTGATGATGTGGTGGAAGTCCGAGTTCTCGCACAGCTTCTCGACGCCCCGGTGCAGGTATCCGAGCACCGGGTCGAGATCCACGACGCTCTCGCCGTTGATCTTGAGCACGACGCGCAGCACGCCGTGCGTGGACGGGTGCTGGGGGCCCATGTTGAGGAACATCTCGCCGTCCCCGAGGGAGTAGAACTCGGCCTCCCGCTCGGTGCGCGGCGGATACGGCGGGACGGTCTCGAACTGCCCGATCTGGTCGTCTAGCAGGATCCGGGGATCGTCGGCGGACGGATGCTGATGCGGGGTGGTGGACGCGGTCATCTCAGGCTTTCACGGTTCGGCGGACCACCGACGGCGTGGCCTGCGAAGGCGCTTGGGTCTGCTCCATATGGCGAACGCCACCGCCCGGCGACCGGGCGGAATCGTCGGCCAGGTAGAAGTCCTTGCGCAGCGGGAAGCTCGTGTAGTCGGGGGGCATGTAGATGCGGCGCAGGTCGCGGTTGCCCTCGAAGATGATCCCGAACATGTCGTAGGTCTCGCGCTCCATCCACTCGGCACCGGGCCACAGGCCGGTGAGCGAGGGTGCGCGCGGGTCGTCACGGGGCATGCCGTCTGCGATCACCCGGAGCCAGTCCGGGGTCGTTGCCGACCACAGGTGATAGACGACCTGCATATGCGTGCCGGTGTCGACGCCAGCGAGGTCGACGAGGATCTCGAACGCGAGCTCAGGATCGTCGTGAAGGGCTCGCATCACCTCGGGCACGTCGGCCGGCCGGATGCGGATCTCCGTCTGGTCGTGCCGCTGGCGGACCGGACCGGTCAGCTGCTCGCCGAACCGGGTCTCGAGCCGCTTGCGAAGCGCGCGGTCCACCTACACGTCCTCCGGGACGCTGGGGCCGATCGGGCGCTCCGGCCAGTGCCCCCGGCGCTCCTTGACCAGCTGGCCGAGCTTCATCATCCCGTAGATGAGCCCCTCGGGCCGCGGCGGGCAGCCGGGTACGTAGACGTCCACGGGCATGACCCGGTCGATGCCCTCGATCGTCGAGTAGCTGCGCTTGTAGCGTCCGCCGGAGCAGGTGCAGTCACCCATGGCGACGCACCACTTGGGCTCCGGCATCTGCTCCCACAGACGAACCAGCGGACCGGCCATCTTGGTCGTCAGGGTGCCCGCGACGATGAGCACGTCCGCCTGTCGCGGCGAGGCGCGGAACGGGAACATCCCCCAGCGATCCATGTCGTTCTTCGAGGTCGCGGCCGACATCATCTCGATGGCGCAGCAGGCGAGGCCCGACAGCAGCGGCCACAGGCTGTTCATCCGGATCAGGTCGATGATCAGGTCGGCCTTGGTGGGGATGACCTCGAGCTGGCCCCAGCGCGCCGTGTCGCTGAGCACGAGGTCGGAGCCCTCGAGGTTCGCGCAGGTGAGTGAACGGCGAGACGTCCACGCCGCCATAGGCATCGGGCTGGACCGAGGTCCACAGCGTGTTGGGCACCACGATCGGCTGCGCAACGTCACGGTCGGCCGACGTCACCAGCGACGAGCGACTCCGCCGGAGCCTCGCCGCCGCCTGGGGATCGCCGTCCGGCGCGACGCCCGGGGCCCGGAAGATCGTCCGGGCCGTCGGGGGTCATCGCCATTGAGCACCCCCTTGCGCCAGGCGTAGGCGAGCCCGAACAGCAGGATGCCGACGAACACCAGCATGCTGAAGAACAGGGCGGCGGGCCGAGGCAGACAGATCGCGGAAGATCAGCGCCCACAGGTAGATGAACACGACCTCGATGTCGAAGGCAACGAACATCAGCGCATAGATGTAGTAGGAGATGCCCGAATCGGGCGTGGGTGTCGCCGTAGGTGTCGATGCCCGACTCGTACGGATAGCCCTTGTGCTGGTCGCCGCGCACGCGGTGGGAGATCAGCCAGGCAAGGCCGATCGTGAGGAACACGAACGAGACGCCGGCGAAGGCGAACCCGACGACGTACCAGATCGGGTCACATAGTCCTCGGTGCCGAACGGCGCCGCCGGGTCGTTGGCGACATCGTTCGCGATGGATGGCAGTGGGTGCCCGCGCGGCGCGGCCGGGTCCTCGCATTCTAGCAGCGGCATCCGTTGCGGGGCCGCGCCCGGCGCCTCGCAGGGAGGCCGGCGATGCGGGGCGGCAAGGTGTGTCAGCGAGGTGCGTCAGCCGGGCTGCGCAGCCGGCGGAGGCCCGCCAGCTGGATGCCGCGGCAGGCTCGGCCGAAGACCAGGACGCGGAAACCGCCCATGGCGCGCGGGTCGAGGAGACGGGCCAGGGCCGATCGAAGCCGGAGCGCGTCCTCGAGCGAGGCCCCGGGCCGGCGCAGGAAGGACGTCGTGCAGGCCGCCCGTGCCCACGGCCGCGAGCAGCTCGGCCTGGGTGGTCTCGCCCACGGGCTCGAGCCCGGCGCTGGCCGCGCGCGGACCGGACGGCGGCGAGATCGACGGTCGCCGTCAGGTCCTGGCGGCCGACGTGGCGGAACGGATCGCCCCCACCGCCTGGGCGGCGAACGCGCGCAGCGTCCCGTTGCGCCGCTCCGGCGCGTAGAGCTCGGCCGGCTCCCGATGCCGTAGTCGATCGAGGACCACCGATCCGCGGCCGCGAGATGACGCGTCGGACCCCAGAGCCAGTCGTCGAGCGCGAGGCAGATCTCCGCTCACCTGCCCGTCCGCCAGGGCGATGCCCTCCGCCGACAGCCGCCGAGCGAGCGCCGGGCGAGTCGGGCTCGGCCTCGATCTCGGTGAAGCGGCCGTCATCGATGACGGTCACCAGCAGCTCGCTCGGCGCCATCGTTCCGGCCGATCAGCCGATGAACCGGCAGCGCGTCAAGGACCTCGTTGGCGACGATCGCTCCGGTCTCGCCCGCGTCCGGCCCCGGGGCGCCGGTCACGAGGTGTCGCGCGAGCTCCCGCCGACTCGAGGCGGCCGGCGAGCGCCTCGACGCGGCGATGCTCGAGCTCGAGCGGCCGGTAGCGGATGACCTCGGACAGCGGAGACCCAGTGTCGCGCAGGCCTGCGAGCAGGCCCTCGGCCAGCGCGCCCGAGCCGGCCCCCGGCTCGGACACCACGAACGTCCCGGGTCTGCCCATGGCCACCCACGCCTGCTCGAGCAGCCGGCCGATGGCGGCGCCGAAGATCGGGTGGGCCTCGGGGGCGGTCAGGAAGTCGCCGGCCGCACCTGGTCCGGGCCGGTCACGACGGTAGTAGCCATGGCCGGGCTCGTACAGCGCGCGCTCCATGAACCGCGCGAACGGGATCGGGCCGCCGGTCGTGATCTCGCCGCGGATCGCCGCGGCGAGCTCGGCATCCTCGCCCACCGCCGCGGGATTCGGGAGGCGATCTCGCGACGCCGACCCGCCAGCGCTCGGTCATGGACTCGGGCTTCGCGGTCGCGTCCATGGTCAGGATACCCCGCCTGGAGCCCCGGCCGGCGCGGGCCGTGGCGCGTCCGTGCCGTCGATCGGCTGTGCCGGGTCGGCTGCCGTGCGCGGATGCCGCAGCGCCAGTCGGACCCCCGGCCCGACCAGGCTGTGCCCGCCGAGCACGATCGGGGTCGGGGCGGCCGGCCGCCGCCGCGGTCAGCGCCCGGAGCCATGGATCGCGGACCGATCGGCCAGCAGCAGGTCGCTCGCGTAGCGATCCTCGGGCGCGGCCAGCGGCGCTCGTGCGCGCCGAGCCGGTGTGCGAGCAGCACCCGCGAGTCGATGAGCGCGCCATCGGCGAGCGCGGCCACATGGCGCCCGAGGGTCTGCCGGCCCATCGCGTTCCAGGAGCTCGCCGAGGACGCTCCGCGGCGGCCGCCGATTGGGCCGGCCGAGCAGCGATGCCGCGGCGACCGTCCTGAGGCCGCGCTCCTCGACCAGGGCCCGGGTCCGGGATCGCGTCCGTCGCTCCAGCCAGCGCAGATCCATCGCCGACGTGCGTCCGGCGACCAGCAGCTCGGCGGCGGGTCGCCGGCGAGCTCGCGTAGAGTGGCCAGCCGGGTTCGAACCGGTGCGGCATCGGTCTCGGGCGGCCCCGGGACATGGCGGCCCGGCCCAGAAGGACGTGCCGCAGCGCGCCATCGAGCAGCAGCAGGTCGAGTGGCGAGTCCACGTCCATGGCCAGCCTCGCCGGCCGCGAGGTCCCGCACCGGAATGCCGGCCACCTCGGCCAGCCAGCGCGGCATGGCGTTGTCGGTGTCGAGGTCGGGCAGGTCGCGGAGCACCTCGCTCGCGCAGCGAGGGCGATCGCATCGGCCGAGTAACGCTGGTTCGCCAACGCCTGAGGGACGTTGTCACGGGCCGTCTCGACGAGGTCGCGGCGGTCGGCGGCCGACGCCAGCGGCACGGAGCCTGAACCCAGCACGACGAGGCCCTCGGGCGCGAGGTCGGCGAGCAGACGCCGGAGGCGGGCGCCGAAGGGAGTATCGTCGGGCGGCTCGCGGCGGACGATGATACGGTCCGCGCCGGCCGCCAGAAACGCCTCCCGGTGGCGCTCGGCCAGTGCCGTGCGGGCGGCGTCGAGGACACGCTCCAGCGGGCCGGCCTGTGGGGTGGCCGCCGGGGCGAGGACGAGCACGGTCACCGTGGGCATCGGGCCCGAGTCTAGGGGGCGATGCCGCAGCGGGGAGGACGGCTGGTCGAATGGGACGGAAGCGGTGCGAGCCTATGTAGGGCTGGGTGCGAACCTGGGCGAAGCCGGCTCGACCCTGGCCGCGGCGATCGGTGCCCTTGCTGCCCTGCCGGGTGTCCGCCTGCGCGGGGTATCGCGCCTGTACGTCACGACCCCGGTCGGGGTCGTCGACCAGCCGGAGTTCCGAAACGCGGTCGTCGCGCTGGACGTGCCAGCCGGGCCCGACCCGGAGGCGGGCGCGTCGCGCTGCTCGTCGCGCTCAAGGAGATCGAGCGGGCGTTCGGCCGTCGGAAGCGTGAGCGCTGGGGACCGCGTGAGGTCGACCTCGACCTGCTGGTCTTCGGGCGCCATGCCGTCCGGGCGCTCCGTCCGCCGGAAGGTCGCAGCGCCGATCCGGCGAAGGCGCCGATGCCGCTGGTCGTTCCCCATGTCGAGGCGCGCAGCAGGCTGTTCGTGCTGGCGCCGCTGTCGGATCTGTCGCCCGGCCTTGTGCCCCCGGGCTGGGGCGAGACGGTGGCCACGGCGGCAGCCAGACGGCGCGCCGTGGAAGGCGCGGACTCGGCACGCGCGATCGCGACCTGGGACGGCTGCCGGTGGCGACCATTGTCCGAGCCCGCCGGCGGGACCCGAGGAACCGCGCCGCCAGGGTGACCTCGTGGGCCACGCCGTCGACCAGGTCCACGCGCCAGTCGGCAGCGCCCCGGCGCGAGGCGACGACATCTCGTCTACAGGCGGACCGCCGGCGGCCGGTCCCGGTCGAACATGTGGACGGTGTCCACGAACCGGACCTGCTTGGTCTGGTAGGCCATCACGAGCGAATGGGTCCGTGCGCCGCCACCGAAGAACCTGACCCCCTGCAGCAGCTCGCCACCGGTGACGCCCGTGGCCGCGAACACGAGCTGCTCGCCGCCCGCGAGGTCCTCGGTCCGATACACCCGGTCCTCGTCCGCGTGACCGAGCATCGACCTCGCCCGCTCCCGGTCCTCGTCGCTCCGGAACCGGAACCGCGCCTGGATCTCACCGCCCAGGCAGCGCAGCGCCGCCGCCGTGATCACGCCCTCGGGGGCGCCGCCGATGCCCATCACCGCATGCACGCCTGTGCCCTGGACCGCGCACGAGATGGCGGCCGAGACGTCGCCGTCGGAGATGAGCTTGATCCGGGCGCCGGTCGTGCGGACCTCGGCGATCAGCTCCTCGTGGCGAGGCCGATCGAGGATGATCACGGTGATGTCGGACACCTTCCGGCGGAGGGCCTCGGCGATCCGGTGCGCGTTCTCGGCGGGCGGCCGGCGGATGTCGACGTGGCCGGCGGCGACCGGGCCCACAGCCAGCTTCTCGAGGTAGGTGTCCGGTGCGTGGGTGAGGCCACCGGTCTCCGACGCGGCCAGGACGGTGAGCGCCCCGGCCTGGCCGGTGGCCACCAGGTTCGTCCCCTCGAGCGGGTCGACGGCGATGTCCACGGCGGCGACGGCCCCGTCTCCGTGGCGACCGACCTGCTCGCCGATGTACAGCATCGGCGCCTCGTCGCGCTCGCCCTCGCCGATGACGATGGTGCCCGCCAGGTCGGTCTCGTCCATCGTCCGACGCATGGCCTCGGTGGCGGCGTGGTCCGCCTCGTCCCGGGCACCTCTGCCCATGAACCGGGCGGACGCGAGCGCGGCCGCCTCGGTGACCCGGACCATCTCTAGCGCGAGGAGCTGTTCCATCGGTGCCTCCCGGGGAGCGCTGGAGGGCGCCTCCACCTCAGTGGCGGAAGTGGCGCCGGCCCGTGAACACCATCGCGAGGTGATGCCGATCCGCGACCTCGATCGCCATCTCATCGCGGATCGAGCCCCCAGGCTGGATGACCGCCGTCACCCCCGCGTTGGCCGCGATCTGGATGCCGTCCGGGAACGGGAAGTAGGCGTCCGACGCCATCACCGCGAGCTTCGCGCGACCACCGGCCCGCCGGAGCGCGATGTCCACCGATACGTTGCGGCTGCCCTGTGCCGCCCCGATACCCACGGTCGCGCCGTTCCGGGCGAGCACGATGGCGTTCGATCGGACATGGCTCACCGCGCGCCAGGCGAACAGCAGGTCGGTGAGCTCGCCCAGCGTCGGATGGCGGCGGGTGACGACCTGCAGCTGCCCGCGGTCGAGATCGACGACGTCGAGCGCCTCGACCAGCAGCCCGCCCCCGACCCGCTTGAAGTCGAGGTTCGCGATGCCGTAGTCGCGCATGCCGTCGGTGGGTGATGCCGGCACGTTGAGCAGCTCCAGCCCGGGCTTGGCGCGCAGCAGGCCCAGCGCGGCTTCGGAGAAGCCGGGGGCGATGACGGCCTCGTAGGAGTTCGCAGCGATCTCGCGGGCGGTGGCACCGTCGAGCTCGCGGTTGACGCCCACGATGCCGCCGAACGAGGCGACGGGGTCGGTCTCGAGCGCCCGTCGGTACGCCTCGACCAGCTCTTCGCTCGACGCGATGCCGACCGGATCGGTGTGCTTGGTGATGACCACGGTCGGCGCGGTGTAGTCGGCGGCGATCCGATAGGCGGCGTCGAGGTCGAGCAGGTTGTTGAAGGTGGGCGGCTCGCCGTGGAGCTGCGACGCGTCGGCGAGCGAGCCGGATCGGTGCGTGGTCTCGCGATAGAACGCCGCGCGTTGATGCGGGTTCTCGCCGTACGGCAGGTCCGTGACCTTCTCGAGGACCATGGCCAGCCGCCCGGGATAGGCGTTGCCCGAGATCTGGTTGAGGTAGGCGGCGATCTCCGCGTAGTAGGCCGCCACGGCTCCGAAGCTGTCGGCAGCGAGGTGGTAGCGGGTCTCGGCCGACACCTGGCCCAGCGACCGCATCTCGGCGAGCACCGCCGGGTAGTGCGACGGGTCGCACACGGCGGACACGCCGGCCGCATTCCGGGCCGCCGCGCTGAGCAGGGCGGCGCCAGCGATGTCGATCATCTCGATCGCCCCGTCGATGCCGATGTGGCCGCGACCAACCTCGGGTGCGAACGGCTTGACGTTGACGACGACCAGGTCGATCAGATCGAGGCCGAGCTCGGCGAGCTGCTCCAGCTGCTCCGCACGATCGCGGCGGGCGAGGATGCCCGCGTAGATCGCTGGGTGGAACGTCCGCACCTGGCCACCGACCAGCGGCGGCACCGAGGTGAGGTCGGACACGGACGCCACCGCGATCCCATCGGAGGCGAGGTGATCGCGCGTTCCGTCGGTCGCATACAGCTCGACGCCCAGGCCCTGAAGCTCGCGGGCGAAGCTCGAGATCCCGTCGCGATTGGCGACCGAGAGCAGCGCACGCACCTGCGCGGTTCCTCCTCCGGCATTCGGTCCCGGCGCACCGTTTGGGCCGGGGTCTTGGACCTGGTGACTCCGGCGGCTCCCGGGCGGGCACGTTCAGGCGGCGAGTATAGCGTGGGGCCGTGGCATACTCGGACGGCTCATCGGCTGCGGCAACGGACTCGATCCACCGTCGTCGCGCCCATCCGCCGACTCGGAGATGACACGCGTGCGCCTGTGGCCCTGGGAGTATCTGTTCAAGCCATACAATCAAGCCAACTTCCCGGACCTCTGGATGCCGCTGTGGGTGGCCTCGCTGCTGGGTCTCATCGCCACGGTGGTCGTGTACAACGTCCGCACGCGCCAGCTCCACCGGCACAGCGTCTACCTCCAGATGTACGAGTGGCTGCTGTGGACCGGTGTCGTCACCTTCGGGCTGATGATGGTCTACGTGGTGTTCTCGTTCGACTGGATCATCGTGCTGTCGACGATCGTGATCGGTCTGGGGATGATGGTCTGGACCCGGTTCTTCCGGTTCCCGCCCAGCTTCCGGTCGTACGAGCGGCAGCTGGCCAAGCAGCGCTACTTCTCGCGCGAGCGCTACTCGCGACCGGAGTCGACCATCCGGTCCCGAACGTCGCGGCGCCGCCGGCGGCGCTGAGGGGCGGCCCAGGTGCCGATCGACCTCCGGCGGTTCGGGGTTGGGCACCGGCGCCCCGACGGGCCGCCGGGCACGACGGGGATCGAGGCCCAGGTCATCGAGGGCGGTCCGTCCGGGGTCGTCGCGGAGCTCGCATTCGGGCGGCGGGCGCGGATCACGCCCCACAGCAACCCCAACTGGACCTACTTCCTGGTGATCGAGGGCGGCGGCTGGGTGGGGGTGGGTGACGAGCGCAGCCGCGTCCAGGCGGGCGAGGCCGCCGTGTGGCCCCCGGACGTCCTGCACGCCGCATGGACAGACGGCTCGCCGATGCGGGCGATCGTGGTCGAGTTCGCGCGACCGGTGGTCGCGCTGCCGGCGGTGGACGGAGGCGCCGTCGAGATCGGACCTGGCGATGCCGACGCACGCCGGGCACCTCGTGGCGAGGGACGGCTCGCCCCGCGTCCGGTGAGCTCGGCCGGCGGGGATCCGGGGCCGGCTGCAGCCGAGGGCGAACCCTGGTGATCGGGTCGACGACAGCGCGTCGCCGGTACCGGATCCTGCACCTGTCGGACACGCAGATGACGGCCACCGGGTTCGACGAGGACGGGGTCGACGCCGCGGGCTCGCTGCGGCGAATGCTCAGGGACGTCCAATGGATCGAATCGCTGGACGCCATCGTCGCCAGCGGACGTCGATGGCCTGCGCATGATCATGCTGGACAGCCTCGTCCCGCGTGAGATCCACGGTGCTCTCGGCGCGGCCCAGCTGGCCTGGCTGCGATTGGCGCTGGACGCCCCGGCTCCCGACGGGTCGATCGTCGTGTTCGACGGCCAGCCTGTGGTCAGCGTGGGACCCGAGGCGGACGCGCGGATCGCCGCCGCGTGTCAGGCTGGTCCCAGCCAGGCTCCCAGGCCGCCCAGCACGCGCGCGGTCATGCCCCACACCACGAGGCCGTCGATCGGGTAGGCGGCGTAGCGAACCCGCAGGCCGCGGATGTCCCGCTCCACGAGCTCAGCGGCACGCCCGGAAGGAACGAGGACACGGGCGGCTCGAGGATCGCGGCGACCTCGGTGGGCTGGGGCACCAGGAGCGGGCGCCGCTCGGCGATCGCGATCACCGGGGTCACCGCGTAGTTGCTGACCGGGATCCAGTGGATCGGGAGACTCGCCGAGCACCCGGACGCCGGCGCCGACCGCATCGAGGCCCACCTCCTCGGCCGCCTCCCGCAGCGCGGTTGCCGCGGCATCGGCATCGTGCGGTTCCGCGCGCCCGCCCGGGAACGACACTTCGCCCGAATGGTGCCCGCCGCGATCGGCCCGCTCGGTGAGCAGGATCCGCGCGAGACCATCGGCATCCGGGTAGAGCAGGACCAGCACGGCGGCAGGCCGCGACGATGACGCGGCCTCAGCATCCCACGGCGGCCGCACGCGCGGCTCACCCGTCTCGACCAGGACCGGCATCAGCTCCAGCGGGCCGTCGGGCAGGACGTCCGGCAGGATCTCGAGCCGGCGGACAGCCGCATCGAACTCCATCGGTCGCGGCCGGCCGGGGCCGAGGCTAGTTGACCAGCTCGCCGCCGTCGTCCGGCCGCTTCGGCTCGTCCAGCGGCGGCAGCTCGAACGCGGACCGGCGCTTGCGCCCGCCCGCACCGGCCGTTGCCTCCTCGGGCTCGGGCGCCGACCGCGCATCGCGGCGGTCCGCGGCATCGGTGACCACGGTCGAGGTCGCGGTCGAGAACACCAGCGTGCCTGAAACCGGATCGGCGTCCGCGGTGACCTGGTCGCCCGGCTTGAACGAGCCCGACAGCAGCGCCCGCGCGAATGGGTTCTCGACCAGGCGCTGGATCGTCCGCTTGAGCGGGCGTGCCCCGAACGCCGGATCCGTGCCCTCGCGGACGATCAGCTGCCGTGCCGCCGGCGTCAGCTCGAGCACGAGGTCAGTGCCCGCGATCCGCCGCTGGAGGTCGGCGACCTGGAGGTCGGCGATAGCCACCAGGTCGGCATCGGTCAGGGCGTGGAACACGATGACCTCGTCGATCCGGTTGAGGAACTCGGGCCGGAACGTGTCTCGCAGCTGGCCGGTGACCTGGCGCTTCATCGCCTCGTAGCCGTCGTCGGCGGGCTGGCCCGCGAAGCCCTGGATCTGCTGGCTGCCGACGTTGCTGGTCATGATCACGACGGTGTTCTTGAAGTCGACCGTGCGCCCCTGCGAATCGGTCAGCCGGCCGTCGTCGAGCACCTGCAGCAGGACGTTGAACACGTCCGGGTGTGCCTTCTCGATCTCGTCGAGCAGGATCACCTGGTACGGCCGGCGCCGGACGGCCTCGGTCAGCTGGCCGCCCTCCTCGTAGCCCACGTAGCCGGGCGGGGCGCCGACCAGCCGCGATACCGCGAACTTCTCCATGTACTCGCTCATGTCGATGCGGACCATCGCCTGCTCGTCGTCGAACAGGAACTGGGCGAGGGCGCGGGCGAGCTCGGTCTTGCCGACGCCGGTGGGCCCGAGGAACAGGAACGAGCCGATCGGGCGGCGCGGGTCCTTGAGCCCGGCCCGGGCGCGGCGGACGGCGTCGGAGACGGCGGCGATCGCCTCGTCCTGGCCGACCACCCGCTGGTGGAGCCGTTCCTCCATGTGGACCAGCTTCTCCAGCTCGCCCTCCATCAGGCGGGTGACCGGGATCCCGGTCCAGGAAGCGACGATCTCGGCGACGTCGTCGGCGGTGACCTCCTCCTTGAGCAACGCACTGGGCCCCTGGAGCGCGGCCAGGGCAGCCGTCTCCTGCTCCAGCCGCTCGGTCAGCTCGCGCGCCTTGCCGTACTTGAGCTCGGCCGCCCGCCCGTAGTCGGCCTCGCGCTCGGCCTGCTCGATCCTGACCTGCAGCTGCTCCTGCTCGGACTTGGTGGCGCGCAACGCGGCGATCGCCGACTTCTCGGCCTCCCAGCGCTGCTTCATCGCGCCGCCCTCCTCGGCGATCTCGGCCAGCTCCTTCTCGAGGGCCTCGAGGCGCGCCTTCGACGCGTCGTCGGTCTCCTTGCGCAGCGCCTCGCGCTCGATCTCGAGCTGGATCCGGCGCCGTTCGAGCTCATCCAGCTCGATCGGCATCGAGTCGATCTCCATCCGCAGCCGGGACGCGGCCTCGTCCACGAGGTCGATCGCCTTGTCGGGCAGAAAGCGCTCGGTGATGTAGCGGTTGGACAGGGTGGCGGCGGCGACAAGCGCGGAGTCCGTGATCCGGACCCCGTGGTGGACCTCGTACCGCTCGCGCAGGCCGCGCAGGATCGAGATCGTCTCCTCGACCGTCGGCTGGTCGACGACGACCGGCTGGAAGCGCCGCTCGAGCGCGGCATCCTTCTCGATGTGCTTGCGGTACTCGTCGAGCGTGGTGGCGCCGATGGTGTGGAGCTCGCCGCGGGCCAGCATCGGCTTGAGCAGGTTGGAGGCGTCCATCGCGCCCTCGGCCGCTCCCGCGCCGACGACCGTGTGCAGCTCGTCGATGAACAGCACCACCCGGCCCTCGGAGTCCTTGATCTCCTTGAGCACGGCCTTGAGGCGCTCCTCGAACTCGCCGCGGAACTTGGAGCCGGCGATGATCGCGCCCAGATCGAGCGCGATCACGCGCTTGTCCTTGAGCGTCTCCGGGACATCGCCCCGGACGATGCGCTGGGCCAGGCCCTCGACGATCGCCGTCTTGCCCACGCCCGGCTCGCCGATCAGCACCGGGTTGTTCTTGGTCCGCCGGCTGAGCACCTGGATGACCCGCCGGATCTCCTCGTCGCGGCCGATGACCGGGTCGAGCTTGCCGGCCCGTGCCTCCGCGGTCAGATCGCGCCCGTACTTCTCGAGCGCCTGGTAGGTGCCCTCCGGGTTGGGGTTGGTGACCCGCTGCCCGCCGCGCACAGTCTGGAGCGCGCCCAGGATCGCCTCGCGACCGGCGCCGTGCTGCTCGAGCAGCTGCTGGCCCTCGCCGCCCGCCTCGGCCACCGCGAGCAGCAGGTGCTCGGTGGAGGTGTATTCGTCGCCCAGCCGGCGTGCCTCGTCCTGGGCTCGCGCGATGATCTTCTTCGCCCGGGCGTCGAGGGTCAGCTGGCCACCCTCGATGCTGGCACGTCGGGCGAGGCCCGCGGCCACCTCGCCGCGGAACGCGGCAAGATCGACGCCCAGACGGCGAAGGGTCTCGGCCGGGATGCCGTCATCGGGTTCGACCAGGGCCGCCAGCAGGTGCTCCGCGTCGAGCACGGGGCTGTGCATCCGCTCGGCGAGCTGCTGAGCGGCGATGATGGCCTCCTGGGCCTTCTCGGTGAAGCGATCGAGCTGCATGGTTCAGGTTCTCGTGCGGCGATGGGACGGTGGGTCGATGGATCAGGTGGTCGCCCGGGGATCGGGCTGGTCGACCTGGTCGAGGAACCGGCGAGCGGCCGCCACCGCATCGTCGTCCAGGGAGGTCGGCAGGACGACGCGGATCCTGGCGTACAGATCGCCGGCGTTGCCGCCCTTCATCCGGGGCATCCCCTGGCCGGTGAGGCGGAACGTCCTGCCATTCTGAGTCCCGGGCGGAACCGTGAGCGCGATTCGGCCCTTGAGGGTCGCGACCCGCACCTCGCCGCCCAGCAGCGCCTCGCGCAACGTGATGGGAAGCTCCCGCTCGAGGTCTGCGCCGCGGCGTGTGTAGACGGGGTGGGGCCGGACCCGGACGGAGACCACGACGTCCCGGCCGCCTGGGCCCTTGCCGCTCAGGCGGACGCGGCTGCCCGCGTCGACGCCGCGCGGGATTGTGACCTCGTAGCGCTTGCCCTCGACCTCGACCACGCGCGTCGTCCCGTGGAACGCCTCCTCGAGAGTCAGCTCGGTGGGTGCCTCGAGCTCGCTCCGCGCCCGCGATGCCGGGCGCGCCCGGCCCTGCGAGGTGGCTCCACGCGTTCCGGCTGGCCGCTGCACGGCGCCGTCGGTCTCGAGGCCCATCCCGGCCAGGATCTCCTCGAAGGTCGGCCCGGCTCCGGTTGCACCGCGGCTTCGTCCGCTTCTCCCGCCCGCTCCGGCGCCCGCTCCGGCGGCACTCGCCGACGCCCGACCCGACGAGGCTCCCGCGGACGCGCCTGAGAAGAAGGTCCGGAAGAAGTCGGAGAAGCCGCCGTCGCCCGCTCCGGACGTCCGGAACTCGTAACGGATGTTGCCAGCCTGTCCAGGTCCACGGCCCGTACCGCCGAAGTTGAACCCGGCGTACGGGCCCCCTGGGCCGAACGGATCGCCGGCACTGCGACCGCCGCCGGTCTGCTGGAACTGATCCCAGTTCGCGCCCAGCACGTCGTACTGCTTGCGCTTCTCGGGATCGGACAGCACCGCATGCGCCTCGTTCACATCCTTGAACCGCTTCTCGGCGCCCTTGTCGTCGGGATTGCGGTCCGGATGGTGCTCGCGAGCCAGCTTGCGGAAGGCCTTCTTGATCTCGGCCTGAGAGGCAGTCCTGGGCACGCCCAGGGTCTGGTAGTAGTCGCGGTACTCCACGGCTCAGGCCCCCCGGTGGGCAGCCGGAGACGGGGCGATCGTCACCGATCGACCTGCCGGGCTGCGTTCCAGCCGAGCCTGGCGCACGTTCAGCCCTTCCCGCGCTCCCGACGGCCGAGCGGGATCGCCGTGCCGCCCCCGGGGATCTCCATCCCCTGGACGACGACCGGCGGCTGATCGGACGGGGGGAACGACGAGCGGCCGACGCGCGACGCCGGTTCGGGCCGGGACCCCTCGCCGCCGCGCTCGGTCACCTTGGGTGGCTCCGAGCTCAGGGGCCGTGGCCGGCGCCGAAGCGCCGCCTCCAGGACCTGGTCCATCGTGTCCACGGGGACCAGCTTGAGCTGCTTGCGGACATCGTCCGGGATGTCCCGCAGGTCCTTCTCGTTCTTGCGGGGAAGGATCACCATGCCCGCGCCCGCGAGGTGCGCGGCGAGGATCTTGCTCTTGAGGCCACCGATCGGCAGCACCCGACCGCGAAGCGTGATCTCGCCCGTCATCGCCACGTCCTTGCGGACGGGGATACCGGTCAGCGCGGATACGATCGCGGTGGCGAGCGTGACGCCTGCCGATGGCCCGTCCTTGGGGATGGCGCCGGCCGGCACGTGGATGTGCAGGGTGTTCTTCTCGAACACCTCGCGCTCGATGCCGAGCTCCCGGGCGTGGGTCCGGATCCATGACAGGGCTGCCCGGGCGGACTCGCGCATGACGTCGCCCAGCTGGCCGGTGAGGATGAAGTCCTCCTTGCCCTCCATCTTGGTGACCTCGACAGCAACCACGTCGCCGCCGACCTCGGTCACCACGAGCCCGGTCGCGCTGCCGGTCTGGTCCTCCGCCTCGAGCTCCCCGTACTCGAAGCGCGGCGGTCCGAGGTACTCCTCGAGCTTCCTGATGTCGACCACCATCTTGCGCTTACGGCCCTCGGCGACCTGCCGCGCGACCTTGCGCATGATGTTGGCGCATCTCCCGCTCGAGGTTCCGGACCCCGGCCTCCTTCGTGAACGCCTGAACCAGCTCGACCAGCGCCTCGTCCGTGATCTCGATGCGCTTCGCGGTCAGACCGTGGTTCTCCATCTGCTTGGGAACCAGGAACCGCTTGGCGATCTCGACCTTCTCGCGCTGCGTGTAGCCCGGCAGCTGGATCATCTCCATCCGGTCGCGCAGGGCGGCCGGGATCGGGTCGAGGAGGTTGGCCGTGGCGATGAACAGCACCTTGCGTAGGTCGAACGGGACCTCGAGGTAGTTGTCCTGGAAGCTGAAGTTCTGCTCCGGGTCGAGCACCTCGAGCAGCGCAGAGCTCGGGTCGCCCCGGAAGTCCATGCCGATCTTGTCGACCTCGTCGAGCATGAACACCGGGTTGTTGGTGCCGGCGGTCTTGATGCTCTGGATGATCCGGCCGGGCAGGGCGCCGATGTAGGTGCGCCGGTGGCCGCGGATCTCGGCCTCGTCGTGGATGCCGCCCAGGCTCATGCGGGTGAACTTGCGGCCCATCGCCCGGGCGATGCTCTTGCCCAGGCTGGTCTTGCCCACGCCGGGCGGTCCGACGAACAGCAGGATCGGGCTGCGGATGGTGTCGGCCAGGCTGCGCACCGCGAGGTACTCGAGGATGCGCTCCTTGACCTTCTCCAGGCCGTAGTGGTCCTCATCGAGGATCTGGGCGGCCTCCTTGATGTCGAGCCGGTCGTCGGTGGACTCGTTCCACGGCAGCGAGACGAGCCAGTCCACGTAGGTCCGGATCACGCCGACCTCGGGCGAGGCGGACGGGATCCGGCTCATCCGGTCGATCTCCTTGATCGCCCGGGTGCGGACCTCCTCGGGCATGCCCGACTGCTCGACCTTCTCGCGCAGCTCGTTGATCTCCGCCTGCTGCGGGTCGTCCTCGCCCAGCTCGCGCTGGATCGCCTTGAGCTGCTCGCGGAGGATGTACTCGCGCTGGGTCTTGTCCATCTCGGACTTGACCTCGTTCTGGATCTTCCCCTTGAGCTCGAGGATCTCGATCTGGCGGGCGAGGAACGCCGAGACGAGCTTGAGCCGCTGCTCGACGTCGATCGTCTCGAGCAGCTCCTGGCGCTGCTCGGTGGTCATGTCCGGGCTGTAGGCGACCATGTCGGCCAGCAGCCCGGGCTCGGTGATGTTGCGGGCAGCGACCGCCGCCTCGGGCGGCACGGGGGCGCCGTTGGCCACGTACTGCTCGATCTGGCCCTGGACGCTGCGCACGAGCGCCTGGACCTCGACGCCGGTGGGCGTCGCGTCCTGCGAGCTCCTCGACGCGGACCGCGAGATAGCGGCGAGGTGTGCGCGAAGCCGAGCGACGCGGATCCGGCGTCTGGCCCTGGACGATCGCGCGGACGGTCCCGTCCTGGAGCTGCACGACCTGGGCGATCTTGGCCAGGGTGCCCACCTCGTGCAGCTCGGAGGGGTCGTTGATCTCCTCCTGCTCAGGCTGGCGCTGGGTCACGAGCGCGATCGGCCCGCCGCTCTCGACGGCGGCGTTGAGCGCCGCGACACTCTTCTCGCGCCCTACCTGGAGGGGGACGATCATCTCCGGGAAGATGACCGTCTCCCGGAGCGCGACGAGCGGCAGCTCGCGCTCGCTCGCCCGTTGCGGGCTGGCGCTCCTGCTGCTCCTCCGGGTTCGACGGTCGCTTGGCCATCAGGTTCTCCTTGGGTGTCGGCCGGTCGGGTGCGGCCGACGGTTCATGGGTCAGTGATGCTCGGGTCAGGGGCTGGTGGATCATCGACCGTTGGCGTCCCGGGTGTCGTGCCGGGCGCCAGCGCCCAGATGCGTCGCCGGCGGCGATGCCATCGGACATCGCCGTCCGCAGGCGCCGCGTGCCGTTCGTGAGCACCAGCCTTGGCACGTGTCCCTTCGTCATACAGCGCTTCCAGGATCCGCATGCCGAGCCGTTCCTCGAGCTCGAACAGTGTTCGCACTCCGGCAAGGTTCACGCCGCGGTCGCGGGTCAGATGCCGGATCCACAGGATCCGACGGATGTCCTCTTCCGAGTACAGGCGGATGTTGGTGGGCGTGCGCGCCGGGCAGACCAGGCCCTCGTCCTCGTAGATGCGCAGCGTCCTCGGATGCGCCGAGACGAGCGTCGCGGCGACGCTGATGACATAGACGGGTCGGGTGGGGTCGCGGTCGGGCCGGCGCGTTGCCGCCATCGGTATCAGGCTCCGGCTTCGTCTCGGCGGCCTCCGCCTGGCCGGCCGTCACCGGCCGGATCTGGATCTGACGAGGCTTGACCTGCTCCGCCTTCGGGATCCGCAGCCTGAGCAGGCCGTGCTCGAAGGTCGCTTCCGCCCGGTCGGCCTCGAGGCCGGTGGGCAGGGTGACGCTCCGCACGGCCGAGCCGCGCGTGAGATCTCACGGACGAGCCAGTCCCCTCCTCGGTCCGCTCGGCGCGATCCTCGGCGCGGATGGTCAGGGTGCCGTTCTCAACGGTGATCTCGACGTCCTCGGGCTTGAACCCGGCAGCTGGGCATCGACCAGCAGCGCCTCGGGTGTGGTAGCGGACGTTGAGGGCCAGCCGGGACGTCCGCCCGGGGTGAGCCCGACCAGCGGCCGGAAGACAGTGTCATCAAACAGGTGGTCCATCGCCTGGCGAAGCGTCATCAGCTCGCTGAAGGGCGACGGGCGGCGCACGAGCGTCATCTGTCGAACCTCCTGCAATGACGTCGGCGGCTCTACGCCGGCGACGCATCGGTGGGCCCGTGTCCCTTTGACCCGGGCACGACATAGCCTAGAACCTTGACAATGGCGATGTCATAGGAAGCACATGACAATGGGCGGGCGTGAGCAGTCAGGGTCGGGCGTGCTGCCGTCCGGCACTGCGAGGGCAGCAACCCGGCCGGCGTCGACGCCGGAGGCTCCCGTCGGTCCGTCAAGCCCGCTCCAGGGGCCGCTCGCATCGGGCCTCGTGCCGGCCGTCGGCCCCCGACGCCTTCCGCCCGAGCGTCCGGTCGGCCCGGCAGGTCGCCCGGGCCGTCGTGTGTGCAGGCCCGTTGCGTCAGGGTCGGCGGTGTCCCGTGACGCCAGCTCTCGGCCGGCGCCTCGGCGGGCTCCGCCTCGGGTTCCACGGGCTCCCCGATCAGCTGCTCGCGCAGCTCGGCCTCGCAGTCGGGTCGACCGATCGCGATCACCTTGTCACCCTCGACCAGCACCGTATCGATGCCCAGTGGACGTGGCGCGCCGTCGCGGATCACCCCGAACAGCGAGCAGCCGTTGGGCATCTCGAGATCGAGCGCGATCCTTGCCGATCGCCGGCGATCCCTCCTGCAGGTGCGCCTCGATGATCTCGAGCTCGCCCACGCCCAGCGCCGCCAGGTGCAGCAGCTCGTGGACCGGGATGTCCTGCTCGATCGAACCCAGGATCATCCGGGTCGGGCTGATGATCTCGTCCACGCCGAGGTGGCGGAACAACGCCTCGTTCTTGGGGTTGTTGACGCGGGCGATCGTCCGCGGCACGTCGAAGTGGTGCTTGGCCATCTGGCAGATGACGAGGTTGTCCTCGTCGTCGCCGGTGACCGCGGCCACGATGTCGGCGCGGTTCGCACCCGCCTCCCGCAGGTACTTGCCCTCGCAGCCGTCGTGCGGGATGACGACCGAGCCGATCTCGTCCGCGATCTGCGCCGCGCGACCACCATCCTTCTCCATGAGCACGACCTCGTGCCCGGATTCGATCAGCTCCTTGGTCAGGTAGTAGCCGACCTTGCCCCCGCCGACGACCATGACGAACATCGATCAGGCCTCCGGAGCCACGCTGTTGCCGGCCGGACCCTCGCCGGGTCCGGGGCTCGTTCCGGCCGGCCTCGATGTGGGCGCCCGGGAGTCGCTGATCCGCCGGCTGCCTCCGGGTCCTGGGAGGCGCCCGGCGCCATCTCATCGGCGGCGCCATCGACCGATGTCCCGGATCGACCGACGATCCCGTTGGCCGATGTCCCGTTGGTCGCATGCGGGTGGACCTGCGAGTCGGGGCATAGATGCCCGGACGGGCCGGTGCCGCCTGACCGACGTACTCGAGCACGGACGTCATCATCAGATTCGTGCGACACAGCGACGCGATGCCGAGGTGCGCGTACGCCTCGGCGCGAACCGGATCGTTGATCTTGGCCACGCAGCGCCGCGCGCCCGAGCGACTCGATGCCGATCTGGGCCGCCATCACGTTCCGGTTGTCGCCCTCGGTCATGGCCAGGAACAGGTCCGCGCCCTCGGCGCCGGCCAGGCGCAGCGTGTCCTCGTCGGTGCCGTCGCCGCGCCGGGCGATGCCGCCGAACGAAGCGGGCAGGCGGTTGAACGCGGACTGACGAGAGGTCGATGATCACGACCTGCCAGCCGGCCCGGTCGAGCTCATCGGCGATGCCGGCGCCGACGCGGCCACAGCCGATGATCACGGCTTTCATGCTTGCTCCTCGGGCATCGCCTCGCGGACGACCCAGACCGCGCACGGGGCGTTCTTCAGGATGTACGGGATGGTCCGGCCGATGGCGAAATCACCACCGAACCGGCGCCGAAACGGGAGTCCCGCGATGATCAGGTCGGCATCGCGCTCGGTAGCCTCGTCGACGATCGCCGCGCCCACGTCCCTCGCCTGGAGCAGGACGGTGTCGAGCCCGTGGCCGGATGCCTCTGCCGTCGCCTCGGCGATGTCCAGGACCCGCTGCGCATCTTCGGACTGGCCGGCCACATCGGCATCGAGGGGCAGCGTCCAGTCGATCTCGACCACGTGGACGCCCACCAGCTCGGCCTCGGATGCGCGTGCCAGCTCGGCGGCGAGAGCGACGATCGGCCGGTCGGTGCGGACCCCGACAACGCGACGACTGCGCGCCGGAACTGGGGAGCCGAGCTGTCGGCCAAGGTGCCAGGAGCCTCCCGCCTGATCGACGGCCGCGGGCCAGGTTTGGGCCCCGCCAGGTTCGGACGTCACGCCGCGGCCACGATACCACCGGATCGGGCTCGTCCCCAACGCCGGCTCGTGCTCGAGCCGGGAGCGCCGGTGCAGCGGCGCGCCACCCCTGCACAGAGCGGTGTGTGCCCGGTTGCGACTATGCGCGGGTCTGCTCCGCGCGCCGGTAGGGGACGTCCGCGATCACCGTGTGCTCCCGGCCGACGAGGGCGGCCTTCAGCCGCTTCGACGCCTGGTTGTAGAGCAGGCGGTCCCACCAATGCTTGGCGACGTACTCGGGCAGCACGACGATCGTGATCGGGGCGTCGCGATCAGGCGGCCATGCCCGATCGAGCACGTCCAGATACGTCACCAGCGGCCCCACGAGCGCCCGGTACGGCGACTCCACGATGACCAGCGGGACCCCGGGCAGCTGGCGCTCCCATCGATCGCGCAGGGCATCAGCCTCCTCCGCGTCGGTGGTCACGTAGACCGCCTGCAGCAGGGACGGGTCGCTGGCCAGGGGGCGCCCGAACATCACGGCCTGGATCACCGAGCGGTTCAGACCGTTGACCGGGATCACGACCCGCTGCGCACGGTGAGTCTTGTCGAACACCAGGTCGTCGCGCACCGAGAGCTCCCTTGCCTGCCCGTCGTACTGGCGCCGGATGAACAGCATCGTGCCGACGAGGGTGGGGATCAGGATGATCACGAACCAGGCCCCGGCCGAGAACTTGATGTACACGACCACGCACAGGATCACGAACGTCAGCACACCGCCAAACAGGTTGATCACGAGCCGATGGCGCCAGCCCTGCGGACGGGTCGCGAGCCAGTGGCGGACCATGCCACTCTGGGAGATCGTGAAGTCGATGAACACGCCGATCGCGTACAGGGGGATGAGGGCGTGGGTGGATCCGCCGCCCGCCGTCACCACCAGTGCGGCCACGACCCCCAGCAGCAGGATCCCGGTTGAGAACGCCAGGCGGTCGCCCCGGAATGCGAACTGGCGTGGCACGAACCCGTCCTCGGCGAGCACGGCGGCCAGGCGCGGGAACGCCGCGAACGAGGTGTTGGCTGCCAGGAACAGGAGGAGCGCGGTGAACGCCTGGAACAGGTAGAAGGCGAGGTTGTCCCCATATACGTGCTTCGCGATCTGGGCGATGACGGTCTGGCGAGGCTCCTCGATCGGCAGGATGTGGAAGTTGGTTGCCATGAACGTGATGCCGATGAACAGCGTGGCGAGGATGATCGCCATCGCCATCAGCGTCGCCGCCGCATTGCGCGGCTCGGGCGGCTTGAACGCCGGCACCCCGGTCGCGATCGCCTCGGTCCCGGTCAGGGCCACGGCACCCGATGCGAACGCCCGCAGGAGGATGAGGATCCCCACCGACTCCGTCGTGTGCTGCAGGGCCTCGGTGACCTGGGCCGTCGGCGCGCGGTCCCGTATCGCCCTGGACCAGGATCCGGAACACACCGATCGCGATCATCAGGAACGCGCTGCCGAGAAACAGGTAGGTCGGGATCGCGAAGATGTTGCCCGCCTCGCGGATGCCGCGCAGGTTGCCCAGGGTGATGAGCCCGATCGCCACGATGCCGATCTCCACCCGAACCGGATCGAGCTCGGGGATCGCCGATGCGATCTGCTCGACGGCCGACGACGTCGACACCGCCACCGTGAGCGTGTAGTCGACCAGCAGCGCGGAGGCCGCGATCAGCGAGGCGAGGCGCCCGAAGTTCGCCTTGGAGACCGAGTACGAGCCGCCGCCGTTTGGGTACGCGATGCACACCTGGCGGTAGCTGAAGGCGACGACCCCGAGCAACACGGCGATCGCGACGCTGACCTCGATCGAGAAGCCGAACGCGGCGCCGCCGGCGCCGGCCAGGATGAACGCGAGGATGATCTCCTCGGTCGCGTAGGCGGAGGACGAGATCGCGTCCGAGCTGAAGATCGCGAGCGCCTTCTTCTTGGACAGCCGTTCGCCGATCTCCTCCTCGTTGGCCAGCGGACGGCCGATGAGGATCTGCTTGATCCGGGCCACCAGGCGGCCCATGGGGGTGGTCGGAGCGCTTGCGGCGGCCTTGGCAGTGAGCTGGCCGGGGCCCGTGTAGCGGAAGTAGGGCGTGTGATGCCGCTCGACCCGGACCCGGCGATCTCCGGGCTTGCGTCCGGAAATCGGACGGCGGCCCCCGATCACCGCGAGCTCCCGCTAGAGGCCATACGACAGCCGCGCCACCAGGCGCTCGGGCAGACCGACGTCGACCATGGCGGCCTGGACCTGTCTCACCTCGTACGCGGTCCGGTGCCATGTGATCGAGTCATCATCGGCGTCCACGAGGAGCCACGACGCGGTCGCGATCCCATCCCGCGGCTGCCCGACGCTGCCCGGATTGGCCAGCACCCGGCGGCCCGCGATCGCCATCCGCGACCCGGCTCCGGGGCTCATCGCCTCCAGACGGCCATCCTCGTCGAGGAACGCGATCGGCACATGCGTGTGGCCATGGAGTCCGCTGGGTGTCGCCATCGCGGCGATGCTGGCCCTGGCGACCGGCGTCGAGGTCACGTATTCCCAGATCGGGTCCCTGGGACTGCCATGCACGAGCGTGAAGCCCTCGAGCTCGCTTCGCTCGGGCAGGCTGCCCAGCCATTCCAGCGTGTCGTCGCTGATCACCGACCTCGTCCACTCGATGGCACGTCGTGCGTCGACGTTGAAGGCATCGACGTCCAGCTCGCCGAGCGCGGCGGCGTCGTGATTGCCGCGCACACCCATCGCGCGGATCTCCCGCAGCCGGGCAACGACGCCGTCAGGGTCGGGCCCGTAGCCGACGACGTCGCCCAGCTGCCAGATGACGTCCACCGATGGCATGGCCGCCAGCACGGCATCGAGCGCCGTGAGGTTGGCGTGGATGTCCGAGAGGACGCCGATCCGCACGCTGCGAGGGTAGCGCAGCCGGCGAGCGCCGAAGCACCTCCGGGGCGCATGTGGCGTTCGGTCAATCGCCGGGCGAGACTCGCCTCTGGAGGTCCATGATCCCGGTCGCCCGATGGCCGGCGACCCTCGTCAAGCGCGGCTACAGCTGCCGGCGCCGTCGCTCCGCCGGGTCGCGTGGAAAGCGGTCATCGATCTGACCCCGCCGGGCGCACGACGACCAGGCGATGTGACTCGAGCCCCGGGACGTGGCGGGGACGATCTGGACCGGGCCCGCTCGGAGCGCCGCGAGCGCCCCACCGGCGGCCTCGAGCTCTGCATCGAAAGGCTCGCGTTTCCAGGCCACGAGGACGCCGTCCGGCGAGACGAGCGGCAGGGCAAGCTCGACGAGCTCGGACAGCGGAGCAACTGCGCGGGCGGTCACCACCGGCCACAACCCACGGTGTCGTGGGTCTCTGGCGAGCGCCTCGGCGCGGCACGCAACCGCGGCCACCCGCCGGGTGAGTCCCGTCGCCCCGATGGCGGCGCGCAGGAACGCCACCTTCTTGCCCACCGAGTCGACGAGCAGGGACAGATCGGTCGGCAGCGCGGCTGCCAGCGGCAGGCCCGGGTATCCCCCGCCCGATCCGAGGTCGAGCAGCCGGACCAGCCCTCGACCGCGGAGCACCGGCACGGCCGTCAGGCTGTCGAGCACATGGAGGGTGGCGATCATGGTCGGCTCGCGGATCGCGGTCAGGTTGATCGCCGCCGTCCAGGCGAGCAGCAGCCGGGCGTGCCCGTCGATCGTGTCCCGGGTCACCGGATCCAACTCGAGATCGAGGGCGCGGAGACCGGCATCGATCGTGTCGTGGTACTCGACGGGAAGCGGAGGAAGGTCCTGAACGCGCGTCGGGAGCGGACCTCTCGGCCGGTCCAGGGCACCCTCCTGTCTGGTCGTGCACCGGGCCGTCCGGGAGCCGCTCCCGGCGTGATCGTTCGCTGCGGCCGGCGTCCCTCCGGTCTTGCGCCGCCCAACTGGTTCCGGTCCGGGTCTCCCCGGGCCCCATTCGGGCGGCGTTCCCCGTTGCGCACAAGCCGCGTGCGGAGTGCGGACGTTAGGCGCCGCCGGCGCCGAGGTCAAGACCCTTATCCACGAATCGCCGGGCCGGCGGATGAGATGTGGATAACCGGCCCGACGATCCACGTCCCGCCGCGCGGCGATGAGCCGAATGGATCAGCCGTTGCGGCCGTCCGTCGCTCGCGTGGCGCCTCGCACGGGACGTCCCAGCGTCCGGCGGACGACATCGATCACCTCTTCAACGTACTTGTCGGCTTCGCCTCGCTCGGCGGCGGTGCGGACGCACCCCTGCACGTGGTCCTCGAGGACCAGGATCGAGACGGCGTCGACCGCGGCTCGGAGCGCGGCGGTCTGCTGGAGGATGTCGATGCAGTATTCCTCGCGCTCGATCATGCGCGCGATGCCCCGGACCTGGCCCTCGATCCGGCTGAGCCGGCGGACGAGCTGGGCCTTGTCCTTGCTGTAGCTGTGACGGAAGCTCGAGGGCGCGGCGCCGCGCGGCACCTGCCGGCGGGTGGTGGTCTCGGCCATGCTTGCATGATACCCCATGGGAGTATCGACTCCAACGCACGCCCCGGTGCCAGCCGGGATCGGGCGACCTTCGCTAGACTGACGGCTGATGGACCATCGCGGACTCCGGGAGCGTCTCGCCGGGGCCGGCTGCACCTCGTGCGGAGCGGCCATCCCCGGCGACCGGATCGACGTCCTGGCGGACCGCGGCGACCTGGCGTTCGTCGAGTTCGGCTGCCCGGTGTGCGGAAGCAGGACCATGGGCCTGGTCGTGGGGCCCGAGCCGGGCTCCCGGCAGGCGAGCCTGGACACGGCGGTCCACCCCGAGATGGATCCGGTCACAGAAGCTCGCCTGGCCGGTCATCCGGCCATGACCTGGGACGACGTCGAGGACATGCGCGGCTTTCTGGCGCGCTGGACCGGCGACCTGCGCTCGATGCTGGGCGGCACGCACGGCCCGGGAGGGGGGCCACTGGATGGGTGAGCCGGCAGTTCAGGCCTCATTCGCGCACGCGAGCGAGGCCGAGCTCGCGCGGATCCTCGACTTCTACGACGTCCGCTGGGCCTATGAGCCGGACACGTTCCCGATCGGCTGGAGCCTCGACGGCGACGTGGTGGAGAGTTTCTCACCGGACTTCTACCTGCCGGACCTCGACCTCTACATCGAGCTGACGACGCTCAAGCAGAAGCTCGTTCGCAAGAAGAACCGAAAGCTGCGCCGGCTTCGCGAGCTCTACCCCGACGTGCGGATCAAGCTGTTCTACGCGCGCGACTTCCGGATGCTGATGGTCAAGTTCGGCCGGATGGCCTTGATCGACGAGCTCACCGGCACCACCGGTCAGGCGACGCCGCCGCGGATGGCCGAGGCCGGACCGCGACCGGTCGCAGACACGGCGGCGTCGCTCGTCGCGGAGAGCTCGGCGCCGGTCGAACCGGGCGTGGCGGTGCTGACCCCTGGTGCCCCGGCCGCCGCGGGCGGCTCGCCGGTACCCGCTGGCGCCGTACGCGCCACCTCGCTTCACCCAGCTCCGGCCGGCCCCGGACTGCATCCCCCCACGGTCCGCCCGGCATCCGACACCCGTGGGCGCCGCCGGGGTCGCCGTCGGCGCCACTCAGCCGCGACGCCTGGCGGCCAGCCGGCACCGGCAGAGCAACCCGGAACCGGATGATCACGCGAGCGCCGTGCGCGCAGGCGTGCGACGCGCGATCATCGACCCCAGCCGAACGAGCTCGAACCAGCTCCCGAATGCATGACCCGGAGGCATCGCCGACCGATCCATGACCCGCACCGCTGATCTCCAGGCTGACATCGGCGACATCCTGCTCACCGAGGACGAGATCGCCGCCAAGGTGACCGAGCTCGGGCATCGGATCGGCGCCGACTATGCCGGCCGCAACCTCACCCTGGTGAGCGTGCTGAAGGGATCGCTCCCGTTCATGGCTGACCTCATGCGTGAGATCCCTCTTCCACTTCGAATCGACCTGATGGAGGTCAGCTCGTACGGCGGCACCACGACCGAGTCCTCGGGCCTCGTGCGGATCATCAAGGACCTGTCCGCGAGCATCGCCGGCGAAGATGTCCTGCTCGTCGAGGACATCATCGACACGGGGCTCACGCTCAACTACCTGATCCGCTATCTGCGCGGCAAGAACCCGGCGTCACTCCGGATCTGCACCCTTCTCGACAAGCCCGCCCGGCGGCTGGTGGACATCCCGGTTGACTACATCGGGTTCGAGATCCCCGACCAGTTCGTGGTCGGTTACGGGCTCGACTACGGCGAGCGGTATCGCAACCTGCGCTTCGTGGGCGTGCTGCGCCCCGAGGTCTACGGGGCGGCCGACTGATGCATCGACGACCACTGGGCAATGGCCGGCGCCTGGCCGCCATCGGTGCGATCGTGGCGATCGTGGGCTGCCTCCTGCCGTGGTACGTGCTTGGGGGTGATGGGGGGCTGCCACAGCAGACGTACCGAGCGTTCGACGGCCCCGGGATCCTCACGTTCCTCACCGGCCTCGCGACGCTCGCGCTCGTCACCCTGCCCTACGCGGCAGGCGAGCGGCCAGTCGCAATCGACCATCCGCTGGCGTTTGGGTTGCTGGCCGTGGTCGGCCTCATCGGCGTGGCCCTCTGGATCCCCAACGTGCACGCGCTCGACGCGCCCGAGGGCCTGCTGCCGGACCGCGCCTACGGCTACTGGATCGCGGTCGTCGGTGCGATCGTGCTCGCCAGGGCCGCGTACGACATCGCGCTCGAACCGCCCAGGCGCTGACGCCGACGATCCGGCACGCGGCGCCGACCTCGATCGGCGGGATCGCCTCTCAGGACCGGTCGGCGACCTCGATTGCGATGAACAGGGCCGGGCCGTCGAGCGGCCCCAGGTCGCCAACGCCTGGCCCACCGCTCCGCACCGGCTCCAGGCGCAGCACATAGCGCCCGGGTGGCCAGGCCAGCGGGGACTGGTCACCCGCCGCGGGCGCTCCTTCGCCGGGCGTTCCGGGCGCGCGCGTGATGCGGTCGCCGCGGCTCGCTGCCCCGCGCTCCAGCGCCAGCTGATCGATGGTTGGCCGGGAGGGTCGGTACAGGATCGCCAGGTCCGGCGCGCCGCCGTCGGGACGCAGGGCTTCGATGGGAAGGGACCGCATCTGGCCGCCGACCGCCGTCCACGCCTCGACCACAGGAGCTCCCCGGTCCGACAGGGCTACCCCTGCTTCACCCGACCTCGGCGACCGTAACCCAGCGCCGGCCAGGACGGGCAGGCACATTCCGATCGCCAAGACAGCCGGGCTCTCCAACACGACCATGCCGATGGCCGGGTCCGTCGGTCCCGCGGCGATGACCGGCACGGCGTCGATCCAGGTGCGTACGGTCCAGGCACCCAGCCGGTCGAGGGAGACGAGCTGCGAGCTGTCCCCGGAGCACAGGATCTGGTCGGGCCCAACGGACGGGTGGGGCGATGGCGCGCCGGTCACTGCCGCAGCTGCTGCGGCGCCGGCCGGGACGCCGGCGGTGAACGAGGCCGCCGGCGACGAACCGGATCTACTCTGCGTCCCGCCCCATGGCCGAACGACGCTCACGGCCACGAGCACGGCTACCACCGCGACGGCGCGCCGGTCCAACGATCGCCCTCGAGCGACCGGGACCATGCGGATCGGAGCGGGGGACGTGTCCACGGGCCTCTCGCTCGAACCATACGCTGTCGATCCGGCGGGCCGGAGCGGTCAACCGCCGAGGTAGGCCTTGCGGACCTCTTCGTCCTCGAGCAGGATCTTGGCCTCGCCCGAGCGCACGATCCTGCCGGTCTGGAGAACGTAACCGCGGTTCGCCACGCCCAGGGCCATCAACGCGTTCTGCTCGACGAGCAGGATCGTGGTGCCCTGCCGGTTGATGTCCTTGATGATGGCGAAGATCTGCTCGACGAGGATTGGGGCCAGACCCATCGACGGCTCGTCGAGCAGCAGCAACGTGGGCCTGGTCATCAGCGCCCGCCCGATTGCCAGCATCTGCTGCTCCCCGCCCGAGAGCGTGCCCGCCTGTTGCGTGCGCCGCTCATGCAGCCTCGGAAACAGCTCGAACACCCGATCGAAGTCGGGCTGCAGGTGACTCCGGTCGGCCCGGCTGTAGGCACCCATCTGCAGGTTCTCGAGCACGGTCATACGCCCGAAGATCCGGCGGCCCTCGGGAGCCTGGCCGATCCCGTGTCGGACCAGCTCGTGGGCAGGTACGTGTGAGATGTCGGTGCCGTTGAACTCGACGTGGCCTTTGCGAGGATGCAGCAGCCCATGGACCGTCTTGAGCGTCGTGGTCTTGCCGGCGCCGTTCGACCCGAGCAGGGTCACGATCTCGCCGGATCGAACCTCGAGCGAGATGCCCTGGAGCGCGTGGATGTGGCCGTAATACGTGTGGACGTCGGTCAGCCGCAGGACGATCGCGCCGTCATCGGCACCGTCCGGGCCGGTGGCACCGGTCGACGAGGCGCCCGGCGTCATGCCGGTGCTTGCCGGTTGCCCTCCGCCTGTCACGCCGTCGCTCCCTTGCCGAGGTAAGCCTCGATCACCCGTGGGTCGGCGCGCACGACATCGGGCGGGCCCTCCGCGATCTTCTCACCGTGATCGAGCACCGTGACCCGATCGCTGACGCCCATGACCACCCGCATGTCGTGCTCGATCAGCAGGAGCGTCACGCCGAGCTCGTCCCGGATGCGGCTGAACAGCTCGGTCATCTGGCCGGTCTCCACCGGGTTCATACCCGCAGTGGGCTCGTCGAGCAGCAGCAGCTTGGGCCGGCTGGCGAGCGCCCGTGCGATCTCAAGCCGGCGCTGGTCACCGTACGGCAGGTTGCGGGCCAGGTCGTCCTCACGGTGCTCGAGGCCCACGTAGCTCAGCCAGTGGATCGCCTGATCCCGGCCCGTCTGCTCCTCTCTGACGTGCCGACGGAGGCGCAACGCCGCATCGAGCGGAGACGCATGCAGCCGCGCGTGCATCCCCACCAGCACGTTCTCCAGGGCGGTCATGTTCTGGAACAGCCGGATGTTCTGGAACGTTCGGCCGATGCCCAGGGTCACGATCTCATGGGGTCGGGCGCTGCGGAAGATGGAGGCACGGGTCAGCAGGGCGAGGTACCAGGGTGGCCGGATCACGGCGACGAGCAGCGACGCGACCATCAGCACGAACGCGGCCAGCAGCAGGACCTGGCCAGCCAGGTTGGCGCCGGCCCCCAGCACGAGCAGGGACGCGATGAACACCGGTACCGGGAGTGCGGTCCAGAACAGCGGCTCGGCCCATGTGCGCACCGGCCTGGCCACCATGGGCTGGCCCATGAAATCGACACCGCCGGACGTCGGGTCGTACAGGCCCGCGACGACGTTGAAGAACGTCGTCTTGCCGGCTCCGTTGGGGCCGATGAGGCTTACGATCGACCCGGCCGGGATGTCGAAGTCGACCTCGCGCACGGCGATCAGCCCGCCGAACCGCTTGGTCACTTGGTGCGCGCTCAGGATCAGCGGGGTGGCGGCGGCGGTCGGGGTGATGCTCGTGGTCATGCTTCGCCCGCCGCGCCGGACAGCGCGTCCGTGGCGGCGGCCTCCTCGGCCTCATGGAGCTCTTCGCGCCTGCGTCTGCTGGGGAACAGCCCCTCGGGTCTCAGCAGCATCATCAGGACGAGGGCCAGGCCGTACAGCAGGTACTGGTAGTTGAGGAAGTTGATCGAGCTGAGGTCCACCGTCATCGGGCCGACGCTGAAGGCCGGGATGCCCAGGCCCTGGACGAAGTTGCCGAGCTGCTTGAGGCCCTGGCTCTGGATCTCGTAGATGACGAAGGCGCCGGCCATGACGCCCCAGATGTTGCCCATGCCGCCGAGCACGACCATGGCGAGCGCGGTGAACGACACGGTGAACCCGAACTGCTCCGGTGACACCGAGGACAGCTTGGCGGCGAAGAAGACGCCCGCGAGCCCGGACGTCGAGGCGCCGATCGAGAACGCGAGCAGCTTGGTGCTCACGGTGTTGATGCCCATGCTGGCCGCGGCCAGCTCGTCCTCGCGGACCGCCACCCAGGCCCTGCCGAGCCGGGAGTCCTGGACTCGGTACAGCAGCATGGTCGCGATCGTGATGATCACCAGGATCGTGACGTAGAAGGGCCACGGGTTCGTGAACCCGAAGCCATGGATGCCGAGCAGCCCGTACAGGTTGGGCTGGGCGATGCTGGTGATCCCGTTGGTGCCGTTCGTATACGGGTCGGCGTTGCGGAACACGACCGGCACGATCTCGCCGAAGCCGAGGGTGACGATGGCCAGATAGTCGCCGCGGAGGCGCAGGGTGGGGGCGCCGAGCAGAAGTCCGAAGATCGCGGCGCTGAACGCGCCGATCGGCAGCATGATCCAGAATGGTGTGCCGAGGCCCGAGAAGCCCGACGCCCCGTAGGCCATGGTGTAGGCGCCGATGGCGAAGAACGCGGCGTAGCCCAGATCGAGCAGCCCCGCCAGGCCGACCACCACGTTCAGACCCAGGGCGAGCAGCACGTAGACACCGGCGTCGGCAAAGCCGAACACGTAGTCGTTGAGCCGGCCGAAGCCGTTGAACGGCGGCAGCTGGGCCACGACCGGCAGGACGACCATGACCACGGCCATCGCCAGCGTGATAGTGACCGACTGGTGGCGCCCAAGGTTGGCGCGCGCCACGCCGAGATAGCGGCGCGCTCGCTCGCGGACGTCGTTCGCGTTCCGGCCTGCGGCCGGAGGTCCGTCTCGATGCACCGAACCGCTCATGCTCGATCCGTCACCTGCTGTCCAAGGATGCCCGTCGGCCGGAAGATGAGGACCAGGACCAGGGCGGCGAACACCGCTGCCTCGCTCCAGCGGCCGTAGCCGAACACCGACGACAGCACCTCGATGAAGCCGATCAGGAAGCCACCGATCGCCGCGCCGGTCGTGTTGCCGATCCCGCCCAGGACCGCCGCCGTGAACGCCTTGAGGCCGGCCTGGAAGCCGAGGTCGAACTTGCTGATCCCGAAGTACATCCCCTGGACCACGCCGGCCGCCCCGGCCAGGGCTGAACCGATGAAGAACGTGAGGGCGATCGTCGTGTTGATGTCCACCCCCATCAGCTCCGCCGCCTCCCGGTCCATGGCGGTTGAGCGCATCGCCCGCCCCAACCGCGTCCGGTTGATGAACAGCTGGAGCGCCGCCATCAGCGCGAGCGACAGCACGATCACGAACAGGTTGACCTCGCGGATCGAGACCGGCCCGATGGTGAGCAGGGGGTTGGGCATGATCTGGGGGATGGTCACGATCGAGTTGCTGATCGTCACGTAGATGATGTTCTGGAGGATGAAGCTCACGCCGATGGCGGTGATGAGCGGGGCCAGCCGGGGCGCGTTGCGGAGCGGCCGGTACGCCAGCCGCTCGATGACGACGCCGACCGTGCCCATGACGACCATCGACACCAGGAACGCCACGACCAGGATGACGGCCAGCACGATCGGGTCGCTGATCGCGCCGCTGAAGCCCAGGGTGGTGAGCAACCACCACGACACGAACGAGCCCACCATGAACACGTCACCGTGGGCGAAGTTGATCAGCTCGATGATCCCGTAGACCATCGTGTAGCCCAACGCGATCAGGGCGTACATGCCGCCGGTCGTGAGGGCGTTGATGAACTGCTCCTGGCCCTGCGACCACTTGTCGCAGGTCGCCGAAGGGGTCGAGCAGCTGCCGAAGACCATCAGCAGGTACGCGATGACGAGCGCGACCACGATCGCGAGCGGCGTGGCCCAGCGGCGGTCGATCGAGATGCGAGTCCCGGTGGGCTCGGACGTCGCAGTCGTCATCGGCGCATCACCCGTCCCTGCTCATGGGTGGCTCGAGCCTCCGTCGTGTGGAATGGCCGGGGCGCCTGCCGGCGCCCCGGCCCCCTCGTGGACCGCGCTACTTGACCGGGTCGGCCGTGAAGTCGCGCTGCTTGAAGAACGCCCAATCCTTGGCGGTCGGGTCGAACTTGTAGTACGAGATGGTGTGCTGGGTCGTGTCGCCGTTCGCGTCGAAGCCGACCGTGCCGAGCACCGTGGGGTAGGTGTGGGTCGTGTCAGCGACGTAGGCGCGGACCGCCTCGCGCAGCTGGGCCATGTCGGTCACACCGGTGCCGACGGCCTTGAGCGCCTCCAGGAAGATCTGGGTGCACGCGTAGCCGGGGGCGCTGTACGAGCCGGGATCGGTGTTGAACTTGGCCTGGTAGTCGGACTTGAACTTGTCCGGGTTCGGGATGTCGTGGATCGCCGCGACGGTCCCGTAGGTGTTCATGTCGCCGTCAGGGCCCGCGACGTTGAGGAACGAGCTGGCCGTGTCGGCCGAGCCGTCGACGATGCCGTCGCCGCCCACGAGCGGGATGGCCGACTGGCCCTGCGACGCCATCTGCTTGCGGAACAGGCCGATGCCCGACGTCGTGACGCCACCGTACATGATCACGCCCGGGTTGAGGCCCTTGGCGGTCGTGACGTAGCTCGTGAAGTCGGTCGTGGAGTCCGGCACGCCGTCGCGCTTGAGGACCGAGCCGCCGAACGTCTCGTAGGCAGACGTGAAGCCGTCGTCGAGGCCGACGCCGTAGGTCTGGGTGTCGTCGAGGACGTAGGCGGTCTTCGCGCCGACCGTGTTGAAGGCGATGTCGGCCGTGCCGGCGCCCTGATTGTCGTCAGTGGTCGCGACACGGACGTAGGCGATCTTGTCAGGGTTGGTCTGGCGCAGCGCCGCCGCGGCGTCGCCTTTGGTCAGGCCGACGGCCGTGTTCGCGGGGCTGCACTGCATCAGGCCCGCGCCGTTGCTCACCGGGATCTCCGCCTGTGCAACGTTCGAGTTGTAGGGCCCGACGACGAACAGCACGGCCGGGTCGCTGGCCAGCGTCCCGATGTTCTTGGCGCCCTGGTTCGGGTCGTGCTTGCCGTTGAGGGCATCGTCCTGCTGGTTGATCGTGATCGTGAACCCGGGTACCGGGTTCTGCTCGAGAGCCAGCGCAACACCGTTCGCGGTCGGGACGCCGTTGGGCGCCTCACCACCGCTCATCGGGAGCTCGATGCCGACCTTGACGGCCAGCCCGCCACCGCCGCCACCGCCGCCCGTCCCGCTCGTTGCGGCAGGCGAGCTGCTGCACGCCGCCGCGATGAGCGTGAGCCCGGCAAGGGCCGCAGTACCACGCGCAAGCTTCATGAACGCCTCCTCCGTTTCCCCTCGCGAATGCTGGAGCCTCCATGACTCCACAACCGTGCAGACGTCCCTGAATAGCCGAAGGGGACTCGGCACGGCGGTGACGGGAGCACGGGCGAGGGACCCATTCGCTCCACGGCGAAGGCCGCGGAGCGATGCCGTATCATAGGCATCGGCGACTGGGATGCAAGGTTGTGCATTCGTGCCAGCCGCCATTCGAGTCGGGACGGCTGTTCGAGCCTCGAGTCGCTCGCCTCCCGACATCCTCAACCGCGGCCAGGCGCCAACCGCCCTGCCGATCGCTGATCGGACCGGGCCCCGGTGCACGGTCGCTCGAAGGGGTCGTGCTTCGGCGTGGAGTATCTGGTCAGACCAGCCCGCATCACGGACATCGGTCGCCTGGCCACGCTCGGCCGCGGGGCGATCGGCGATCCGGCCTCCGGCTCGCTCGGTGCCGCCGATCTCCTGCGCCAGCTGGTCGACCTCCCGCACGCCAGCGTGCTCATCGCCGAGGCGACGCGGGAGATGGCCGGTGTGGCGCTGCTCGTGCTCCGTCCCTCGGTGGTCGCCGGGGGCTACGTGGGCACGATCGATCTGATCATCGTTGCCAAGGATCACGATGCCGACCGCGTCACGGACGCGCTGCTCGAGGAGCTGCTCCGCTCGGCGGGCAACAAGGGTTGCTCCGTCGTCGAGGTGGCGGAGCCATCGGATCCAGAGGGCCTTGCCCGCCTCGAGCGGGCCGGGTTCACACCCGCCGGACCCACGCTCCGGCGACCGGTCGCGGCGGCCGGCTCGGCCGCTCGCCGCATCTAGAGCACGGGCGGCCGGCGGGACCGGACTGCCCAACCACATACATAGGAGTCAACGTGGGCAAGAACGTCGCCGTCTTCGTGGACGTGGCGAACATCTTCTACGCGGCCAAGGCGGCCGGCGTGGACATCGACTACGTCACGCTGCTGAAGTCGGCTACCGCCGGACGGGACTTCGTCCGAGCGTACGCCTACACCGGGCTCGACCCGGACAACGAGAACCAGCGCAACTTCCACCAGTTCCTCGCTCGCCACAGCTACAAGGTGGTCAGCAAGGACATCCGCAAGTACGGCGACGGCAAGGTCAAGGCCAACCTCGACATCGAGCTCGTGGTGGACCTGATGAAGACCGCCCGCAACCTGGACATCGCGGTGGTCGTGTCGGGCGACGGCGACTTTGCCTCGGCGATCCGGGCCGTCCAGGAGATGGGCGTCCGCTGCGAGGTCATCAGCTTCCGCGGCAACACATCCTCGGACCTGATCGAGGTCGCGGACCTGTTCACCGACATCACCCAGATCGCCAAGGTCGACAAGGGGTCCACACGTTCGGGGCGCCGGGTCGCCGACGACGAGGAGGACCTGTCGATGACCGAGGTCCCCGAGAAGCAGTCGGAAGGGACCGGTCGCGGCCGGGGTCGCGGTCGTGGCCGCGGTCGTTCGGACCGCGAGGAGACGCCGGTCGCCGCATCCGGCCGCGGTCGTTCGGACCGCGAGGAAACGCCGGTCGCCGCATCCGGCCGCGGCGTTGCGAGCCGTGGAACGGCTGCTCGACGCGGTGCCGCTGCGGGCCTGATCGCCCTGCCCGGCGAGAAGCTGGCGCATGCTGCCGCGGCCGCTGGGCCGACCGGAGAGACCGAACCGGAGGCAGCCGAAGCGGTCGCCGAGACCGACGAGCCTGTCGCGGCTGGCGAGACGGCCCCCCTCGTTGTCGACGAGGGCGAGACCGCGGACGGTGAGGCCCGGCGCCGCCGGCGCCGCCGTGGAGGCCGTGGTCGTGGCCGAGGACACCACGACGAGGTCTCGCAGGATGCGGGAGACGTCGAGGCGGGCGAAGGAGAGGTTGCCGAGGCGCCGCCAGCGCCGGAGACAGGCAGCTCGGGCCGGAGCCGCTCCGGTGAGCTGCCGACGCCGTTCGATGATCTCGAAACCTTCGAGGCACCGCGTGCGCCCCGATCCACCCCGTTCGGCTCCGTTTGGGACCGCCAGCTGGGCACGCCGCCAGCCCGCCGGACGGCCGCGGAGCTGCCGCCGCTCCCCGAGGACGAGGAGGACCTCGAGGAACCAGAGATCCCCGAGTACCTGATCGCCGAGCGGCGTCAGGGCCAGCAGCGCGGCGGCCGTGGCAGCCGCGGCGGCCGGGGTGGCGGGGCGCGAAGCGCCTACGCAGCTGCCATCGATCGCGAGCGCTACGGGGGTGGCCGTGGGTCGAGCGTAAGCCGCTACGCGGAGCCCACCCGGCATGGCGGTTCGCCGCGTGGAGGGGCACAAGGGCCACGAGCCCAGCGCCCGGAGCGCCCGGATCGCGCGCCGCGCTCGGGTTCCGGCGGAGAGCCATGGAGCGAGGTTCCGCCGGAGCTGGAGGAGCTGTTGCGCGCGCAGCTGGCGCAGGGTCAGCCGGCCCCCGCCCCCGCGTCGATCGGTGAGCCGGCGGCCGCCGAGACTCCGGCGGCGGTCGCGGATGCTGCCGAGCCGGAGGCGCCCAAGCGCCGCACGACCCGTCGGACCACGACTCGGGCGAAGGCATCCACCGAGCCCGCCGAGACTCCGGCGGCGGTCGCGGATGCTGCCGAGCCGGAGGCGCCCAAGCGCCGCACGACCCGTCGGACCACGACTCGGGCGAAGGCATCCACCGAGCCCGCCGAGACTCCGGCGGCGGTCGCGGATGCTGCCGAGCCGGAGGCGCCCAAGCGCCGCACGACCCGTCGGACCACGACTCGGGCGAAGGCATCCACCGAGCCCGCCGAGACTCCGGCGGCGGTCGCGGATGCTGCCGAGCCGGAGGCGCCCAAGCGCCGCACGACCCGTCGGACCACGACTCGGGCGAAGGCATCCACCGAGCCCGCCGAGGGCTGACCCTCGAGCCGTCGCGTGGACGCTCTCAACACGGTCGGTCAGCCGGGGGCTGTCGCGGCTGTCCGCGCCATGCTCGCCGCGCGGGTGCCCCACGCGGTGCTCCTGGTGGGGCCTCCATCGGTGGGCAAGCAGTCACTTGCCGAGGACCTTGCCACGGGTCTGCTGTGCACCGCTGCGGACCCTGACGATCGCCCATGCCGGGAGTGTCGCGCGTGCCGGATGGTGGAGCACGGCAACCACCCGGATCTGCACCGGCTCGATCCCGAGGGAGCAGGTGGACAGGTGGGGATCGGCGGGCCGGGTCGGGCCCGGGGCGTTCGCGACCTGGTCACCGAGCTCGCGTTGATGCCCGTCGAGGGTGCCCATCGCGTGGCGGTGATCCATGAGGCCCACCGCATGAACGAGGATGCGCAATCGGCGCTCCTCAAGACGCTCGAGGAGCCACCGGCTGGCACGACGCTCATCCTCATCGCGGATGACGAGGAGCGGCTGTTGCCGACTGTCCGCTCGCGTTGCGCCAGGATCCGTCTGGGCACCGTGAGCACTCGGGACATCGAGCAGCTGCTGGCGGCACGCGGCCTCGCCGACCCGCCGACTGCGGCCCGGTTGGCCCGCCTGGCGGGTGGCCGGTCCGGCCTTGCGCTGACGTACGCCGGTGCCCCCGGGGCGGCGGCGATCCGGGGCGAGATCGCGCGCACGCTGCTCGATCTCCTGGACCGCGGTCCGGCCGCCCGCATGGTCGCCGCCCGGGATCTGATGGCTCGCGCGACGGCGCTCATGACGTTGCTGGCGCCTGCGGCGAGCGAGGTCACGGAGACGCCCAGAAAGCGACAGGGTCGCCCGGCTGGCGGTGGCTCCGGCGATCCCGCGCCCGCCAAACCGCCGAACATGGAGGATCAACCCCAGCCGGACGCGACCGAGGCCGGGCCGGGAATCGGGCGCAAGGTATCCGCTGCCGATCGCCGCCGAGCACTGGGCATCGTGCTCGACGCCTGGCTGGAGCTGGCCCGGGACCTCGCGCTCGCGATGCGCGGGGTGGTCGGATCAATCCGCGACATGACCCTGCTCGACGAGCTGGTCGCCATGGCGCCACGGACCGAGTCGGGTGACATCGAGGCGGCGCTCGCGCGGCTCGAACGTGCCCGCGAGCTACTCGACGCCAACGTGAGCCCCGAGCTCCTGCTCGACGTCACGCTGCTCCGCTGGCCGCGAGCGCGGCCGGCGGCCTGACAGGTTACTGATGCCCGGCGATCCTGAGTCGATGGCGCGGACACGGCTGGTGGCCTCGGCTCGCGGCCGCGTCCAGGGCGTCGGCTATCGCGTATTCGCGTTCCGGGAGGCACGCCTGCTCGAGCTCGACGGGTTCGTATCGAACGAGCCCGACGGGAGCGTGCGCATCGTCGCGGAAGGCACGCGCCACGACCTCGAAGCATTGCTCGAGCGCCTGGTCGAAGGCCCCCCGGCGGCGCTCGTCGATCGCGTGATCGAGCGCTGGGAGCCGGCACGCGGCCAGGGCACCGGGTTCCGCATCGAGAGCGGGGCGCATCGCGGCGACTGATCCGGGTCGCGGGCTGGCACCCGGCCGGATGGGCCGATCGGGCGACACGGCATGCGGGCAGGTCCGTCGACCATGGCCTGGTGGCAGCCGTCCGGGCCACCCCAGCCGGTGCCTCGCTGCAACGCCCCCCGGACTCCTGGATCGGGAGGCTCGGGACATCTCGCCCATTCCCAGCGGGGCCGCCCGGGGGCAGGGTGGTCTCAATGGATGACCAGAGCCCCGCCGAGCTCCTCCCCAGCCTGTATCGCGAGGTGCTGGACGTCGTCACGCGCCTCGAGCGGGCCGGCGAGCGGGTCGTCGCGTGGGAGATCCGGCGCAAGGCCCTGCGCGTCTACTCGACGCACTGGGACGAGCATGGTCGCCGTTCTCTGGAGAGGCTGGCCGCCGAGGGCCGGTCGCGGCTTGCGCGGAGCCCGCGCGCTGCCGTCGCCGCCCTGGCCGGGAGCACCGAGCCCGCCTGACCGCGGCGGCCCGTCCGGTCCCGGGCACGTCCCCCGGTCAGCGGACGGCTCAGCAAGCCAGGGATCCGTTCATGTCCTGGACCGCAATCCGGCTGTACGCGTCATCGGGCGCCCGTCGCCGGTTGGACGTAGGCTGACAGCGTGCCCACGATCGCCTCCCTGATCGAGCGTGCCCTGGAGGGCTTTGCGACGCTCGCGGCCACGGCAGAGCCCGTGGACAGCGAGATCCAGTACGTGGCCGACCTGGGTACCGTGTGGGAGGCGCGCCTGCGCGCCGTTGCGGAGGCGCGTGGCGCCGACGAAGCCGACCCCGAGGTCCGGGACGCGATCGACGCGCTGGTGGCGGAGGCCGCACTCATCGCAGATCCGCACCGGGCCATCGACTGGCTGTCCACGCTTCCCCAGGTCGCCCTGGCTGCGCTGGGTGAGGGAACCTGATGCGGTTTGCCGATGCCCGCCCGGATGGGCGATCTGTGGTCTACGCGCACATCCAGACGGATCCGCTCGTGCTTCGCGCCGCCGGGCTGCTGGCGGATGCGAGCCCGACGCAGCGGCTGCTGGCACGCGCCGTGATGAACGGGATGACGGAGGAGCCTGGCGTCTGGCGGACGATGTTCCCGACGCTGTTCGGGCCCGGATCGCCGCTCCCCGGTGATCCGGCACGGGACCGGTCGGAGGCGATCCTGGAGGTTTCGCTGGAGGTCGCCGGGCGTGGCGAGCAGGCGAGGAGCCAGTATCGAGGCGCGATCGTGGAAGCGCTGACCGAGCGGCTGCTCGCCGCCCGCACCGGACCGGTCAGGCGGGAGCGGAGGATCCTGTTCGACGGCCGCCCTGCCGAGATCCACCCGTACGACGTCACGGCGGAGGCCGGGGTGCGAGCCGAGGCATGGGACTGCAAATGGGGAGCTCGAGGCATCAAGGCCGACGTGATCCATCAGCTGGACGACGCGCGGCGCGGCGCCATCGACGAAGGCGAGCAGCTGCTCGTCGGCCTGGTGGTGTTCGACGCGCGGCGATCGTGCGAGGTGCGTCTGGTCCGGGAGCGTGGCTCGGTGCCGCTTCAGAGCCTGCGGCTCATCGCCCTTGAGAGTCTCGACCGGCTGGCGGGCCGGCGTACGTCATGAGGCGTATGGCTTGAGGGCGCATGACTTGAGCGCCGAGATCGTCGCCGAGATCACCCTTCCCTATCGGGTGCGGTTCGACGAGTGCGGTCCCGACGGGATCGTCCGGACGTCCGCTCTCCTGCGCTATGCGCAGGACGTCGCGTGGATTCACTCCGAGCGGCTCGGGTTCGATCGCGCCTGGTACCGCGACCGCGGTCTCGCCTGGGTGGTGCGCTGCGCCGAGCTGGCCGTGCTGCGTCCGATCCCGCTGGGTACGGTGCTCAATGTGAGGACGCGTGTGATCGGCTTTCGGAGGGTCTGGGCTCGGCGCCGGACGGAGGCCCAGCTGGCCGATGGCGCCCTGGCGATGTGGGGTCACACCGACTGGGTGATGACCGACGGGCGCGGGCTGCCCACGCGGGTGCCGGCCGAGTTCTCCAGCCGCTTCGCCGTCCCTCCCCAATCGTTCGAGCCCGCTCGCGTCCCGCTGCCGCCGGCGCCGGGTGGCGCTCGGGCTCACCATGGTCTGGTGCGGCCCCAGGACCTCGACCCGATGGGTCACGTGAACAACGCCGCCTACCTCGACTACCTTGAGGAGGCATTGCTCCAGGGCGGCCCCGCCGGTGCCGTGATCACCGGCACCGTCCCGCGCCGCATCCGGGTCGAATACGTCGCACCGGCCGCGCCCGGGACGGCCTTGGCCGGTGCGACCTGGCCGCTCGCGGTCGGCGATGGAGGGGGCTGGGCCTGGCGGCTGACCGACGCCGCGTCGCGGGACCTGGCCCGCGGCCGGATCATCCCGGACCACGAGGAGGAGGTGGCATGACGCGCGGTGTTCCGCGGCGGTCGCGTGTTCGACGGGACGGGTGCGGATCCGGCGCCGGCCGACGTTACAGTGGATGGCGCTCGGATCGTCGACGTCGGACCTGGTCTGGACGGCGATGAGGCCGTCGACATGACGGGCCGGACGCTGCTGCCCGGGCTGCTCGACTCATGGCCGGCGTCGGGATGTCGCCGGCGGCCGTGCTCGAAGCCACCACCCGCAGCGCGGCGCAGCTGCTCGGGGTGGACCGCGACCTCGGAACGATCGAGCCCGGCAAGGCGGCCGACCTCGTCGCGGTCGATGGCGATGCCTGCCAGCTCGACTCGCTGGGCGAGCGGATCCAGGGGGTGTGGCTCGCCGGACGGCTCGTCGCCTGATCGCGGTCAGCCGCAGGCACGTTCCTGATCAGGGCGCCGCAACGCGACCCGATGCGCCTGCCGCCCGCCGCCGTCGCCTGACCCGGACTTTCGGGTCATGGCGCCCCCGGACCCGGTGTCGCGTCCGCGCCACGGGCGGCACCGATCGCGGAGCGCCCGGGACCATCGTGTCATGGCGCAACCGCCTGCGGCCAATAGGCTGGAGACACGTGCGATCACCTCGGGGGGGGCACCGCACGATAGCCTGCGTGAGGTGCCTTGGACGTCAGGACCGCTGCGGCAGTCATCCTGCTCGTGGCCACATTGATCGGTGCCCTGGCCGGAACGGCCGGCTTCGCCCTGTTCGTCGTCCGTCGGCAGAACAACCGCGTCGTCGGGATGGCGGAGCGGCTGGCTCGTGCGGGCGATGACGGCGCCCTGGTCGCGCTCGAGGCCGAGCGGATCGCCGACCCGCGACTGCGCGCCTCGTTCCGCGAGCTCGCCGATCGGGTGGCCGACACGTGGCGCCTTGCGACGGTCGACCCGCTCACCGGGATCGCGAACCGCCAGGCCATCATGGCGCGCCTGTCCGGTGAGCTCGCCCGCGCAGCCCGATACCACCACCCGCTGTCGGTGATCATCGTCGATCTCGATCACTTCAAGCGGCTGAACGATGCCCACGGGCACGTGGCCGGAGATGCGATCCTGCGTCATGTCGGCCAGCTGCTCGGATCGAGTGTTCGGAGCGTGGACGTTGCCGGCCGGTACGGTGGCGAGGAGTTCCTGATCGTCCTGCCCGAGACGGACGTCGACGCCGCGGCAGCCCTGGCCGAGAAGCTCCGCCGCACCATCAGCGGGAGCGCGGTGCGGCTGCCTGAGGGTGAGATGGCGTCGGTCACCCTGTCGGCGGGTGTCGCGGGCGGGCAGGTCGACACCATCCAGCTCGATCACCTGGTACGCGACGCGGACGCGGCGCTGTACTCCGCCAAGGCCCTCGGCCGCGACCAGGTCTACGTGTTCCGCGAGACGGGCGACGACGGCACGGTTCGCCGCGCCCCGATCAGCTTCGAGGCGCGATCGAAGGCGCTGGACGTCGGACGGGCGGCGATGTCCGCAGCCCAGGAGGCGCTCATCGACACGCTGGTCGGCCGCCCGGGCTGGGCGGGCAAGCCGTCGACGTTGATTGCCGAGGCATCGGTTGCCCTGGCCCGGGCCATCGACCTGCCGGAGGGTGAGCTCGACCGGATCCGCACCGCGAGCCTGCTCCACGACCTGGGCAAGCTGGCCATCCCCGACGAGATCCTGGACCGACGGGGCGAGCTCGCGATGTCCGAGTGGCGGGTGGTCACCGAGCACCCCAAGATCGGTCAGGTGGTGCTCGAGCAGGCAGGCGCGATGCGGGACGCCGCCACCATCGTCCTCCACCATCACGAGTGGTACGACGGCCGTGGCTATCCGCACGGACTGGCCGGCACGGAGATCCCGATCGGTGCACGGATCGTGTCTATCGTCGACGCGTACGAGGCGATGGTGGCGGGCCGGCCCTATCGTGGGGCCATCACCCACGAGGAGGCGCTGGTCGAGCTCCGACGGCAGGGAGGCGTGCAGTTCGATCCGGAGCTGGTCGAGGTCTTTGCTGCGCTGTTCGCCAACGGCCTCCCCTGGGAGCTCGAGCCCTACGACCCCATGGACGACCTGCATGACGCGGGGATCCCCGTCCTGTCGGGCCACGAGCAAGCCCCCTCCGAAGGGAGCCCCCGGACTGCTGCGCTGAACCGCGTGGCGGAGGGCGGGGGCCGGCTCGGAGCCGCCCGCGGTCGCCCGCAGACGACGGCCGAGACCCACGACGCTGTTCACGAGCGTCGCCGGCGCGCCGTCAGCTGATCGCTCGCCCCACGGATCCGGGGACGGAGGGGCGTTCGTATGACGAAATCGCGAGCCACCACCCCGAGATCGGGTCTTGAGCTTGCGGCCCACGCGCCGGGACAGCCCTCGCCAATCGTCGGGGTGATGGTGGCGGCGCGATCCTGATCCGCGGCGACGCGGGCATCGGCAAGACGGCCCTGCTCGAAGCGGCCGCGCGCCGCGCACGGACGTCCGGCTACCGGGTGCTGGCCGTGGTCGGCGTGCCATCCGAGACGATACTTGCGTTCGTCGGCGCGTTGCGGGAGGCGACCCGGCGCGCCCTGCTCGTCGCCGCAGTCGACAATGGCGACGGCCTGGGGGGTCGAGCCTCCACCAACAGGAAGGGGTGGTCGATGTCGGACGGCAAGGTGATCGATCCGGACGTTTCGCCCAGCGGCACCGGCTGCGCGGGGTGTCTCGAGACCGGCGGTTGGTGGTTCCACCTCCGCCGTTGCGCAGCCTGCGGCCACGTCGGCTGCTGTGACAGCTCGCCCTCGCAACACGCTCTGCGCCATGCGGCGGCCGCCCGCCACCCGGTCATCCGGAGCTTCGAGCCCGGTGAGGACTGGTTCTGGGACTACGCCGCTGACGACTTCGTCGACGGCCCGGAGCTGGCACCGCCGCACCACCACCCACTGGATCAACCCGTGCCCGGACCCGCCGGTCGCGTGCCGCGCGGCTGGCGGCGGGAGCTCCACTGACGATCGCAACCCCGAGTAGGGGGCACCGGATGCCGGCACGCGGCGTGACGGATCGGGAAGGAGCCATGGACCAGCCGCACCCGAACGCCGCCCTGGGCGACGCACCGATCCGGATGATCGGCCGGGACGAGCTCGTGGAGCTCATCCGGTCGCTCACCCCGGAGGAATGTCTCGAGCCCGGCTACCAGCACGACCGGGACTGGACCGTCCGCGACATCGTTGCCCACCTCGGCTGCTGGCTCGCGGAGGCCGAGATGCAGTTGGAACGGATCGGTGCCGGGACCTACGAGGGCCGCGATGTCGACGTCGACGCGCGCAATGCGGTCTTCCTCGAGGCCATGTCCGGGCAGCCCTGGGAGGTCGCCTGGGTGCAGGCGAACGCTGTGCGGACCTTGATGGTCCAGGACTGGTGCGCCCTGACCGAGCCGGCCGACGACGCGGCATGGTGGATCCGCAAGTCCGGTCGCGACCACTACACGGAGCACCTCGAGCGGCTGCGTGAGTGGGTGATTGAGCTGATCTCGCGAAGGGAAGCCGGCACCAGCGAACCGCCAGGCTGATGGCTCGAGCGACGTCAGGTCGGGCGACGCGATGGCATGTTGCCGCAGTTCACGACCCGGTCCGCGGCGAGCGCGCCTGCGGGCGACCATGGGGCAGGAGCTCGCCCCCGAGCTCGTGGGGCCGATTCACGCCCGTTCTGGCGGCAACCCCTGCTTCGCCGAGAAGCCGGCTCGCCAGGCTCCGACCTGTTGCCGCCGGAGGCGGACAGGGCTGACCCCAGGGCTTGCCCCACCGGGTCAGCGCTGGACCCGTGCCTCCGTGCGACGCATCACCGCCTCGACGTCGGCCAGCGACGCCATCGAGTTGTCGCCCGGGGTCGTCATCGCGAGCGCGCCGTGCGCGACGCCATAGTCGAGGGCCTTCTGCAGCGGCTGCCCGCCCAGCAGCCCGAAGATGAAGCCAGAGGCGAACGAGTCGCCACCGCCCACCCGATCCAGGATCTCGAGCCCTTCCATCGGCTGCGCCTGGGTCAGCGCATCGCCCGCGCAGCAGGCGGCTCCCCAGTCGTTACGGGTGGCGGTCACCGCCCGGCGGAGAGTCGTCGCCACCACGGCCAGGTTCGGATACGTCCGCGTCACCTCGGCCATCATCTGCCCGTACCCGGTCGGATCGAGGGCGCCGAGCGCCGGATCGGCCCCGTGCACCTCGAAGCCGAGCCCGACCGTGAAGTCCTCCTCGTTGCCGAACATCACGTCCACCAGCGGCGCGAGCCGCCGGTTGACCTCCCTGGCACGGCCCCGGCCGCCGATGGCCTGCCACAGCGATGGGCGGTAGTTGAGGTCGTAGCTCACGATCGCGCCGTGCCGTCGGGCCGCCGCCATGGCTTCGGCCGCAACCTCACCGGTCGTCTCGGACAGCGCCGCGAAGATGCCGCCCGTGTGGAACCAGCGACTGCCCTCGCGCCCGAAGACGGCGTCCCAGTCGACATCGCCGGGTCGCAGCTGCGAAACCGCCGTGTGGCCTCGGTCGGACACGCCGAGGGCCGCCCGCACGCCGAACCCACGCTCGGTGAAGTTGAGCCCGTTCCGGACGCTTCGCCCGGTCCCGTCGTACGGCACCCACAGCAGGTGGGACAGGTCGACCCCGCCCTGTCGCATCAGGTCCTCGATCAGGCGACCGATGGCGTTGTCGGCGAGCGCGGTGACCATGCTCGTCCGGAGCCCGAAGCAGCGTCCCAGACCGCGGGCCACGTTGTACTCGCCCCCGCCCTCCCAGGCGCGGAAGCTGCGCGCGGTGGCGATGCGACCTTCGCCGGGATCGAGCCGCAGCATCACCTCGCCCAGCGCGACCAGATCCCATCTGACGTCCGTGGCCGGTCTGATCGGCAGCAGGTTCATCGGGCCCGAGACCTCCCTGTGCTGCGGGACCTCTATGCGAGGATGCGGTCGATCTCCGCCGGCTGGAGGCGACCGCGCTCGATCGCCGCGCGGTAGCACTCGATCGTCCGGCGAACGCCCTCCTGGAGGTCGGTCTCGGCGATCTCCCCGATGACCTGCTGCAGGGTTGCGCCGTCGAATCCGGTTGGGAACGGCATCGTGGCATCGTCGGCGGTGATCTGCCCGGACGCCCCGGGCACCACCGCCTCGATCGCCCCGATGATCTGGTCGATGCCGAACAGGCTGCCGCCGATGTTGTACACGGCAGCACCCGTGGCGGGCAGGCGTGACGCGCGGACGAACGCCTTGGCGACGTCGTCGGCGAACTGGAACTGGTAGCGGCCGCTGAAGCCGATGCGATACGGGCGTCCGGCGGCGGCCGCGATCATCGCGGCGGTCGGCTTCGAGGTGACACCTCGGTCCCGTCCCGGTCCATACACCGAATGGGGCCGGAGCCCGACGCTGGCGACGCCCTCGTTTGCCCACCACACCCGCGCACTCTGCTCGTTGGCGACCTTGTACACGCCATAGTGCGAGGTCGGGAGCAGCGGATCGTCATCACCCACGATCGCATGCTGATAGTGCGCGGCGGGACCGTAGACGGCCGCGCTGCTGGCGTAGACCACGGTCCCGATGCCGACCCGACGGGCCACCTCGAACACGGCGACGGTGCCGGACACGTTCACCCGGGACCCCTCGAAGGGATCGGCAGCGCACAGCGGGAGCTGCATCCCGGCCAGATGGATCAGGCGGTTGGCGCCGGACTGCCGGGCAGCGGCTTCCAGCTGGCCGACATCGGCGACATCGCCGTCCATCAGGGTGGCCATTGCCAGCTCGTCCTCGGTCAACACCAGTCGGAGCCGGTCGATGCGCCGGTGGGCCGTGAGCACGGTCACCGGGATCGACTCGCGCACCAGGTTGCGGACCACCCACGCTCCGATGCAACCCGTCCCACCGGTGACGAGATAGGACTCACCCGTGCCGCCCTGGGTGCTGGTCACGACATCTCTCCCCTGGCTCGAACGCGAGCGAAGATCAGGCGACGACGTCGTAGCCCACGATCTCGGTACCCTCGTGGAGCGCGTTCAGCTCAGGCTGGAGCGCCGTGTGGACCTCCGATGTGCGCCATCCCGCCGCGGACTCCGGGTCGGCGAAGCGAAGCGCCATCTGATACCGGGTGGGATCGTCGATCTCGCGCAGCAGCTCGACCCTCACGTACCCATCGGCTTTCGCCATCGCCGGCCCGTATGACTCGCTGAAGAATCGCTCGAAGGCGGCGGCGTTAGCGACCGGGACGGTGAAGGTGATGTGGCGCTCGATCATCGCGGATCTCCAGTCTCGGGCTCGCCCAGGTCGTGTCCAGTCTGTGGTAAGGTGGTCTGACCAGCGTACCACATCTGGCGGCGACCAACGCCGTCCACGGGATGCGCTGTGGACGCAGGAGCGGGCGTGGTCGATGACGGGTCCCTGAGGGCCACCACGGCGACCATGGCCGGGTTTGGGGCGCTGCCGCCGCGCAGCACGCTGCCCGAGGAGATCGCCGGCCGGGTGCTGGCCCTGATCCGGGCTCAGGAGCTCCGGCCGGGCGACCGGCTGCCCGCCGAGCGCGAGCTTGCACGGCGGCTGGGCGTGAGCCGGCCCGTCCTGCGCGAGGCACTGCGCGCGCTGTCGCTGATGAAGGTCGTCGACATCCGCCAGGGCACCGGAACCTGGGTGACCTCGCTCGAGCCCAGGCAGCTGATCTCACATCTCGACTTCGCGTTCTCGAGCGATGAGACGGCGCTCGCCAAGGTGTTCGAGGCGCGCCGCGTCGTCGAATCCGGGAACGTCCGGTTTGCGGCCCAGCGGCTGTCGGACGAGGACCTGGGGCGCCTGGGCGAGCTGCTCAAGCAGCTCCAGGCAGCCGTGGACGACCCGCTCCGGTTCAGCGAGGCGGACATCGCGTTCCATGACGCCGTCTGCGCGGCGGCCGACAACTTCATGCTCGCGCAGTTCATGACCATCATCGACACGCTGGGCAAGGTCAGCCGCCAGCGGACGGGTGGCCGGCGAAACGTCCGCGAGACCACCGTTGACGACCATCGCCGCATCCTGGATGCGCTGCGTGCCCGCGACCCGGACGCGGCCGAGCGGGCGATGCGCGGGCACCTCGACCACATCGAGGCCGTGCTGCATGCAGCGGGCGACGCCCCGAGCGAGGACGGGCCTTCCCTGACCGGCGGGGTTGACCGATGAGGGTCGCGGGTCACCGGACGCTCGCGGCGCCGCGCGACGAGGTGTTCGAGGCGATCCACGACCCGACGATGCTCCTCGCCTGCATTCCCGGCTGCGAGGCGGTCGAGCGGGTGTCCCCGACCGGGTATCGAGCCCAGTTTGCGCTCCGGCTGCCGTCGATCGCCGGGTCGTACGAGCTGTCCGTCCGGGTCGTCGACGCGATCCCCCCGGCGTCGTGCCGGCTGGACGGCCGCGTCGCGGGCCGGCCCGGAGCGGTGACCGGACAGGCCACGCTGGAGCTGACCGACGTCGACGGCGGGTCGCTGCTCGACTACACGGTCGACGCGCGGATCGACGGGCCGCTCGCGTGGCTCGACTCGACCTTGGTCGAGCGCCTCGCACGCGGCATTCTCGAGCAGGGTCTCGCCCGGCTCGACCACGACCTGGCGCGGCGGGCGATGGCCGGGGATGCCGAGGCGCGACCGTGATGCCAATGATGTATGTATCGAGCGTGGAGGCGGCCGAGTGAGCGTGACCGAGTACTTCCGACCGGCGTCCGTGAACGAGGCGATCGAGCTGCTGGCACGGCACGGACCGGACCTGCTCGTGATGGCCGGCGGAACCATCGCGATGCCGCTCGTCAACGAGGGGATCTCCGCGCCGGAGCGCGTGATGAGCCTGCGCGCCGCCGGCCTCGACGGGCTGCGGCGCGAGCCTGGCAGGATCCGGATCGGCGCTGCCTGCCCGCTCCAGGGGCTGCTGGAGCTCGACGATGTGCCGCTGCTCCAGGCGGCGGCCCGGCACACGGGGAGCTGGGCGATCCGGAACATGGGCATGTCGGCGGCAACCTGTTCGCGCCGCCGCCGGCCGGGGACGTCACCGTGGCGCTGCTCGCGCTGGACGCCGTGCTCGTGGTGGCCGGTGCCGGCAGCCGACGAGAGATACGGCTCGACAGCTTCCACACCGGGTTCATGACCACCGCGCTCGGGCCGGACGAGCTGCTTGTCGAGATCCGGATCGCTCCGCCCACGGGCGCGACCGCCTTCCATAAGCTCGGCCGACGCCAGGCGAGCACGCCCGCGGTCGTGACCGTCGCAGCGAGGGCGATCGTCGATGGCGGGCGGGTGAGCGAAGCACGGATCGCGCTCGGTGCGGTCGGACCGCATCCGTTCCGGGCCCGCGCGGCCGAGGCAGCGCTCACGGGCTCCCGGCTCGACACGGCATCGATCACGCGAACGGCAACCGCGGCCGTAGACGCCTCGGATCCGGCCACGGACGGCATCGCCAGCGAGTGGTACCGGCGACGGATGACGCGGCTGCTTGTGGAGCGAGCATTGACCGACATCGCCGATCGACCGGCTGGAGGCGCGGCATGACATCGAACATCGTGAGCTTCGCGCTGGGCGACCGGCAGGTCGAGGTCATGGTGCGACCCATGACCACGCTGCAGATCGCGCTCCGCGAGCATCTCGGACAGACCGGGACCAAGGACGGCTGCCGGCAGGGCGGCTGCGGCAGCTGCACCGTCCTCCTGGACGGCGAGCCGGTGCTGTCGTGCCTGCTGCCGATCGAGGAGGTCGCGGGCCGGCGCGTCGACGTGGTCGAGACCATCACCCCGCCGCAGGGCCTCCACCCGCTCCAGCAGGCCTTCCTCGACGCAGTTCGCCACTCAGTGCGGCTACTGCACGCCGGGCATGATCATGCTCGGGGTCGGGCTCCTGGCCCATAACCCGCACCCGAGCCGTGACGAGGTCGTCGAGGCGCTCGGTGGCAACTCTGTCGCTGCACCGGCTACGAGCCGATCGTGCGGGCCATCGAGGCCGCTGGCGCCGCCGAAGGCATCGCTGTCGGAGCGACCCAGCCCGTCGGAGAGGAGGCCGCCCGATGACCGCGCTGCGCAGCGTCGGCCAGTCGATCGCCCGCAGCGACGGCGTGGGCCATGTGACCGGGCGTACGCAGTACGCAGCGGACCTGACGTTCCCGAGCATGCTCCACCTCAAGGTCGTCCGGAGCCCCGTCCACCACGCCCGGATCAAGAGCGTCGACCTCACTGAGGCCGAGGCGGTGCCCGGGTTCGTCCGGGCGCTGACCCATCGCGACGTCCCGCACAACGTGTACACGATCCTCACCCTCATCGGCGTCGAGCCCGAGGAGGAGTTCGTGCTCGCCGTGGACCGGGTCCGTTACCTGGGCGAGCCGATCATCGCGATCCTGGCCGAGACCGAATCGGCCGCGATCGAGGCCGTGTCCAGGGTCCGCCTGGACCTCGAGGAGCTGCCCGCCGTGTTCGACGTCGAGGAGGCTCTCAAGCCCGACGCCCCGATCGTCACCCACTGGGGCGACAACACCTTCAAGTACGAGGGCCACGACTGCCGGCGGGTTCGCTTCGGCGACGTCGAGCAGGGGTTCGCCGAGGCCGACCTCATCGTCGAGGCGCGCTACGACTCGAGGCCCATCGAGCACGCCGCCGATCGAGACCACGGCCTGCGTCGCGAAGCCCGAGCCGGACGGCCGGATCACGGTCTACACCAACACCCAGGCGCTGTACTTCAGCCTCGACAACACCTCGATCATCCTCCAGACGCCGGCCAACCGGCTCCACTTCGTGGGCGGCACCGTCGGGCGGCGGGTTCGGCGGCAAGGTCGACGTCATCGTCGAGCCGCTCGCCGCCCTGGGCGCGCAGCTCACCAACCGCCCGGTGAAGTACCGCTACAGCCGCGCGGAGGAGATGCGGGTGTCGTCCACCCGCAGCGCGTGGCGGATCTACATCAAGGACGGGGTGATGAAGCGACGGGCGCATCGTCGCCCGCAAGGTCACCAGCTACGCCGACTCGGGCGCCTATGCCCGGCAGACGCCGTACGCGATGACCAAGCACGCCGCCAACGTCGCCGGCCCGTACCTGATCCCGAACGTGTCGATCGACGTCTACTGCGTGTTCACCAACCACCAGCCGACGAGCGCCATGCGCGGCTTCGGCGTGACGATGGGCTCGTATGCGGTGGAGGTGCAGATGGACCGGATCGCCGAGGCGACCGGCCTCGACCCGTGGACGGTCCGGTTCCTCAACGCTTACCGCAACGGCGACCTGCGGCCGCACCGCAAGCATGCCGAGGACGCGACGCTTGATCGAGACGATGCAGGCTGCGGCCAGGCTGGTCGGCCACGAGCTGCCAGAGGAGCTCGCGGCGATGACCTCGGCGCCACGGACGGAGGGTGGGGACTGACGATGGCGAAGCTTCGAGGCCGCGGCATCGCCGCGGTGAACTACCCGACCGGCATGAACCTCGGGGGTGATCCGTCGCAGGCGCTGGTCCACGCGACGACCATGGGCTCGTTCGTTGTGACCCTGTCGGCGGTCGATCTCGGGCAGGGGCTCAAGACCGTCATCCGTCAGATTGCGGCCGAGACCCTCGGCGTGCCCGTGGAGACGATCATCGTCGACACCGCGGACACCGACACCGGGCCCCACGACATGGGCACGTTCGCCAGCCGGGCGACCCACCGGGTGGGCAATGCGGTGATCGCCGCCGCCACCGAGGCCCGCGAGGCGATGCTGGCCATCGCCGCCGACGAGCTCGAGGCGGCGGCGGCGGATCTGGAGACCGACGGCGAGGGCTTCATCCGCGTCAAGGGCAGCCCGCACCGCTCGATCAGCGTGTCTGACCTGGCGCTCGCCGCGCATTTCAAGCACGGGCGCGGGATCGCGGGCCGCGGCATGTGGATGAAGCCCAAGAGCGAGGTGGATCCCGGAGACGGGCGCCATGGACCCCGACTCGACCGAGGCCCACGCCTGCACCGTCGCCGACATGGAGGTCGACACCGAGACGGGCCAGGTCAAGGTGCTCGCCATCCGGAGCGCGTACGAGGTCGGCCGCGCAGGTCAACCCCGCGCTCGTCGAGGGCCAGATCACCGGTGGCGCGCTCATGGGCATGTCCCACGCCCTGTACGAGACGACCAAGCCCTACTACCCAGCCCGGAGCATGCGGCGCGCGACTTCAGCAGCTATCTGATGCCCGGACCGGCGGACCTGCCCGAGATCGAGAGCGTGGTGCTCGAGATGCCGTCGTCGAATGGGCCATACGGGGTCAAGGGCGTGGGCGAGATGACCGCCAACTCGCCGATCCCGGCGATCGCCAACGCGGTGTACGACGCCATCGGTGTCCGGATCGACGAGCTGCCGATCACGCCCGAGGCCGTGCTTCGAGCGCTGGACTCGAAGATCGGGGCCGGCGCGCGCGAGCCGCGGGCTCGAACAGCACAACCGGAGGGCTGACGTGCGCCAGATCACGACCTGGGACGAGTTCCCGACCGTCGAGTACGTGCCGGGCGTGCTGCGCCAGGCGGTGTCGGGCGAGAAGGTCATGATGACCCGGATCATGTACCGGGGTGGGGCCGTGATCCCCGAGCACAGCCACGAGGCCGAGCAGATCATGCTCGTCGTGTCCGGGCGGCTGTGGGCCAAGGTCGGTCGACGAGGAGGCTGAGGTTGGGCCGGGCGCGCTGATGGTCATCGGGTCCGAACGACGTCCACGCGTTTCGCCAGCTGGGTGACGAGGACGTGATGTTCTACGAGTGCTTCGCGCCGATCAGGCTCGAGTACCTGGTCGGGTTCAAGGGCCCGGACCCGTCGCTCTCGATGATCAGCAGCGGGCTCGACTGGAACACCGACGGGACGACGTCGCGCTAGGCATCCCGCGCCTGTTCGGCCTGCCGCTCGCTCAGCCTGGCGCCGACCTTGCCACCCGGCTCGCCGATGCGAGCGAGCTGGGCGCCCGGCCGGGCGGAGCGGTCGCCCACTGGCCCGGGGCGCTCGCCGACGGTGACAGGCGAGCGTTATCCCAGCCGACTGCGAGAGCTAGCCATGGCGGCTGATCAGCCCCCATCCATACCGCCTCAGTTGTCGGAGCGTTCGCCACCGGTAATCCACGACCGCGCCCGGACGACGTCGATGGCCGGCCATGCAGCAGGAGCCAATCCGACCAAATGACCCAGGAGCGCCGCTCGTCGGGATCGTCGTCGTGTCCCATTCGCGCCGGATCGCCGAGGGCGTGGTGGAGCTGGCCCGTCAGATGGCCGGTGAAGACGCTGCGCCTGGAAGGCGTTGGCGGCCAGCCCGACGGTTCGATCGGCACCGATGCCGACGGTATCGTGGCTGCGATCGGGCGCGCCCAGGCAGGGGCCGGCGTGGTGGTCATCGGTGACCTGGGCAGCGCGATCCTCGCGACCGAGAGTGCGGTCGAGATGCTCGGACCGTGCGAGGCCGGGTCTGTCATGATCTCGTCCGGCCCACTGGTGGAGGGAGCCGTGGTCGCGGCGGTGCAGGCCAGCATCGGCCAGTCCCTCGAGGAGGTGGTCACCGCCGCCGATGCGGCGAAGCGACCTCGACAAAGGTGTCATTCGATGAGCTCAGTGCGTCTGACCGTGCGCAACCCGTCTGGTATCCATGCCCGACCAGCCGCGCAGTTCGTGAAAGCGGCGGGCAGGTTCCGGGCGAGGATCACGGTCGAGAACCTCACCCGCGGGCGGGGGCCGGCCGACGCCAAGAGCATCCTGGCGGTGCTCCCGCTCGGGGTGTCGCAGGGTCACGAGATCGAGGTCATCGCCGAGGGCGACGACGCTGTCGAGGCGATCGCCGCAATCAGCCAGGCGGTCGACGACGGCCTCGGCGAGACCATCACGCCGGACGGCTGACCGTGCCCGGCAACCGACCGCACGGGCCACCGATGGCTGATACGCACGCACCGGCAGGCCGCCCGCGCGATCGACGCGCCGGTACCGCGCGCCATCGCCGGCCGAGTTCATCGCACGCCTGGCCGGGATGCCGTGCTGCGCGGCGATCGTGGCCGACCGCCATCTCGATGTCGCCATCGCGAGCCGCGCGCCGATCCTGTTCATTCTGCGCGGCAACGGGCTGGAGCTGGGGCCGGTCGTGCGTCGGATCCACGACGCTGGCAAGCTGGTCGCGGTCCATCTCGATCTGGTTGCCGGGCTGCGCGACGATCCGGTCGGCGTCTCCTGGCTGGCCAGGGCCGAGGTCGATGCGATCATCACCTCGCGCGGCCGACTGATCCCGCTCATCCGCCAGGAGCGGATCGTCGCCATCGAGCGCCTGCTCCTGTCCCGGCGCAGCCATCTCGACGCTGCGTCGGCGGCGCTGTCGCGCTCGAGCCCCGACATCGTGGAGGTGCTGCCGGGCGTCATCCTGCCGTCGATCGCGCACATGATCCCGCGCTTTGCGGTGCCGGTCCTTGCCGGTGGCTTCGTGCGCACGCCGGCCGACGTCCGGGCGATCCTTGCCGCCGGTGCTGTCGGCGTGACCACGAGCTCGCAGGCGCTCTGGGAGTTCGATGGGCAGTAACGCCGGCGACATCCACCTGCCGCGGGTGCTGGTGGCGACCTGCGCCCGTGAGCCCGCTGCGGCTGCCGCGCATCCGCGACGCCGGGTTCCTCTTTCGCGACATCGATCTGCCGGCGCTGCTGACCGCGGCGATGACGACGAGCGCGCCCAAGGCCGTTGATCTCGACACCGTCCGGGGCCTGCGCACGGATGACGATGCGGTTGCGTTCGCGATGGAGCGGCTGGGCATCCGGATCGTGTTGACCCGGCGGCCGCAGACGGCGGAGCGCGTCGCCGCGGCGGGTGGGCTCGCGCTGCTGCACACACTGGCCTTCGATTCCACCGGCGTTGCCCGAACGCTGGACAGCCATCCACGAAGCGCGAGGATCGGGGCCGTCATCTCGCCCGGCCTGGTGCTCCCACACATGCTCCCATCGGAGGTGAGCCGGCTTCCGCGGCCGCTGCTCGCCTACGGGCTGATCATGGAGCCATCCGACGCGCTGGCCTGTCTCGAGCTGGCCGACGGGCTGGTCATCGGGCTCGATGTGGCCGCCTCCCTGGCCCCCGTGCTCGCCGGCGTCGCCACCGAGCCGTAACCTGCCGACAAGCCCTTGACAATGGTGTGACCGAGGGAGTAGAACCCAAGGCACCCTACCTCGGGACGATGAGTGGACAAGTCCCGTCTCGGCAGAGATGTCAAGGCGCGGACTTTTTTTTTTGTCTCCGTGGTAGGGCGGTCCGCGAGGTCGGCCGATCAAAGCTTCTGCCGCGAGGAGGGACGAATGTAGCGTGCAATGGGGAGCTTCTTGGCCGGAGGTGCTCGGGGTGGGGGACACGCATCTGGTGGGTGACGGGGCCTCCGCTCGCGTCCTGTCGAGATCGCTCAAGGGATGAGGGCCGCGGAGCTCGAACACCCGCCCCGCGCCGGGCACCGCGTGACCGGCCAGGCAGTGCTCTCCCCGCGTGTCTCTGTGTCATGGCAGTTGCTCTGCATAGCGAGCCTCGGAATGAGGGAGAGGGAGCATGACAGCAGAAAAGTTCATCGCCGAGCTACTCGGCACCGGGACGCTGATCCTCCTCGGTGACGGTGTCGTGGCCGGCGTCCTTCTGGCCAAGTCGAAGACGAACCAGCTCACCGGCGTCGGCAGCTCGAACGGCTGGATCGTGATCACCATGGGTTGGGGCTTCGCGGTGTTCGCCGGCATTGCCGTCGCGGGCCTGACGAGCGGCGCCCACATCAACCCGGCAGTGACGCTGGCCGTGTTCCTCGACAGCCTGGCCAACAACGGCTCGTTTCGGTGTCGACCAGCTGATCGGCTACTGGGTCGCCCAGATGATCGGCGCGATGATCGGTGCCGCCATCGTCTTCTACCACTACTACCCGCACTGGCAGGAGACGGAGAATCCGGACCTCAAGCTGTCCGTGTTCTCCACCATGCCGGCCATCCGCAACACCTGGTGGAACCTGGTGTCCGAGATCGTCGGCACCTTCGCGCTGGTGTTCATCGGCTTCAGCCTGGCCAAGGGCTCGACGCCCGCGATCGGTGGGGCGCTCTCCTGGGGCCTGCTGGTGCTGGTGATCGGTCTCAGCCTCGGCGGCACGACCGGATACGCGATCAACCCGGCCCGCGACCTGGGGCCGCGGATCATGCACGCCATCCTGCCCATCCCGGGCAAGCGAGACAGTGACTGGGAATACTCCTGGATCCCGGTGGTCGGCCCGCTGATCGGTGGCGCCCTCGGCTGGGCCCTCTTCAACTACCTGGGCACGCATTTCATGCTCGTGGGCCTCTAGACCGCACACGACCGAAGTCGCTCACCCGCGGTTGGCCGCTGCACGACGGACCTCGTCACGGCGGCCGACCGCCCGGGAGCGTGCCCGGTTTCCTGTGCAATCCATGCCTACGGTCAGGGGAGCAGCGATGAAGAAGCTCATCAACACACCCGACACTCTCGTTGACGAGGAGCTCGCCGGAATGGCGGCGGCGCATGCCGACCTGATCCGGATCGAGGCGCCCAACGTCATCGTGCGCAAGGACGCCCCACGCCAGGGCAAGGTCGGCGTGATCTCCGGCGGCGGCTCGGGTCACGAGCCGATGCACGGTGGGTTCGTGGGTCTCGGCATGCTCGATGCCGCCTGCCCGGGCGCGGTCTTCACCTCGCCCGTGCCGGACCAGATGCTGGCTGCCACCAAGGCCGTCAGCGGCGGCGCCGGTGTCCTGCACATCGTCAAGAACTACACCGGCGACATCATGAACTTCGAGATCGCAGCCGAGCTGGCCGGGGCTGAAGGAATCGATGTCGAGGCCGTCGTCATGGCCGACGACGTGGCCGTCAAGGACTCGCTCTACACGGCCGGCCGACGCGGCGTCGGCGGCACGGTGCTGGCCGAGAAGATCGTCGGTGCCGCCGCCGAGGCGGGTGCCGACCTGGCCACCGTCAAGGCGCTGTGCCAGAAGGTACAGGACAACGTCCGCTCGATGGGCATGGCCCTGACCTCATGCACGGTGCCCGCGGCCGGCAAACCGACGTTCGACATCGGCGACGACGAGATGGAGATCGGCATCGGCATCCACGGTGAGCCGGGGCGTGAGCGGCGCAAGCTGGCCACGGCCGACGAGATCACCGAAGCGCTCGCCACGCCGATCCTCGACGACATGCCGTTCCAGAAGGGCGACCGCGTCCTGGCGTTCGTGAACGGCATGGGCGGCACCCCGCTCATCGAACTGTACGTCGTCTTCCGCAAGCTCCACGAGATCGTCGCGGGTCGCGGGATCACGATCGAGCGCAACCTGGTCGGCAACTACATCACCTCGCTCGAGATGGCGGGTTGCTCGATCACGCTGCTCAAGCTCGACGACGAGCTAGTCCGCTTCTGGGACGCGCCGGTTCACACGCCGGCTCTGCGCTGGGGAGTCTGAGCGTGGGCATCACGACCGCCGATCTCGCCTCGGTTCTCGAGGTGTTCGCGGACCGGATCCGCGCCGCCCGCGAGGAGCTGACGGCGCTCGACTCGGCGATCGGCGATGCGGATCACGGGATCAACATGGACCGCGGGATGACCGCCGTTCGGGAGCTCCTTCCGGGACTCCGGGACGGCGATGCCGGCACGCTGTTCAAGCAGTCCGGGATGAAGCTCATCTCGACGGTCGGCGGGGCGAGCGGCCCGCTCTACGGGACGCTCTTCCTGCGCATGGGGACGGCGCTCGCCGACGCTCATGAGGTGTCCACGGAGCAGCTGGCCGCCGCTCTGCGGGCCGCTCTCGAGGGTGTGGTCCAACGAGGCAAGGCCGTCCTCGACGACAAGACGATGGTCGACGCGATGACACCCGCCGTCGAGGCGTTCGAGGCCGCCGCCGACTCGGATCTCCATGTGGCACTGACGGCGGCGGCGAGCGCCGCCGCGGCGGGACGCGACCGCGTCACCCCATTGATCGCCCGCAAGGGCCGTGCCAGCTATCTCGGCGAGCGCTCGGCGAACCACCAGGATCCCGGTGCCACGAGCACCACGATCCTGTTCGAGTCGCTGCGCGACGGTCTCGGGACGAGTGGCTGACGGCTGGATGACGAGCAGCAAGAGGAGCAGCACTATGGCGCAGTACGTTGGCGCGCTCGACCAGGGCACGACGAGCACCCGCTTCATGATCTTCGATCACTCGGGCCAGGTCGTCGCCATCGACCAGAAGGAGCACGAGCAGATCTATCCCAAGCCCGGCTGGGTCGAGCACGATCCGGCCGAGATCTGGACCCGGTGCGTCGAGGTCATCCGGGGGGGCTGGGCAAGGCCGGCATCAAGGCGTCCGACCTCGCCGCGGTCGGCATCACGAACCAGCGCGAGACCGCGGTGGTCTGGGATCGCCGCACCGGCAAGGCCGTGTGCAACGCCGTCGTGTGGCAGGACACGCGAACCGACAAGATCATCAACGAGTTCGCCAAGGACGGCGGGCAGGACCGCTTCCGCGCGAAGGTCGGCCTGCCGCTGGCGACCTACTTCTCGGGTCCCAAGATCCGCTGGATCCTGGACAACGTGGCCGGGGCCAAGGAGGCCGCCGCGGCCGGGGACCTGATGTTCGGCAACATCGACACCTGGTGCATCTGGAACCTGACCGGCGGCGTCAGCGGCGGCGTCCACGTCACCGACGTGACCAACGCCAGCCGCACGATGCTGATGAACCTCGAAACCCTCGACTGGGACGACGAGATCCTGGACGTCATGGGCGTGCCGCGCTCGATGCTGCCCACGATCAAGGCGTCGTCCGAGGTCTACGGCAAGGCCACCGGCGACCTCGCCGGGGTCCCCGTCGCCGGCGACCTCGGCGACCAGCAGGCGGCCCTGTTCGGCCAGACCTGCTTCAGCGTCGGCGAGGCCAAGAACACGTACGGCACCGGCTGCTTCATGCTCATCAACACCGGCACCAAGCTGGTGCCGTCGAAGAGCGGCCTGATCACCGGTGTCGGCTACAAGATCGGCTCCCAGCCGGCCAACTACATGCTCGAGGGCTCGATCGCGATCACGGGCGCGCTCGTCCAGTGGCTGCGTGACAACCTGGGCATGATCGCGGCCTCGTCCGACATCGAGGCCCTGGCGGCCACGGTCGAGGACAACGGCGGCGTGTACTTCGTGCCCGCCTTCTCGGGCCTGTTCGCGCCGTACTGGAAGAGCGAGGCCCGGGGTGTCATCGCCGGCCTCACCCGCTACGTGAACAAGGGCCACGTCGCCCGGGCCGTGCTCGAGGCGACCGCCTGGCAGACCCGCGAGGTCTACGACGCGATGAACGCCGACTCGGGCGTCACGCTGACGGCCCTCAAGGTCGACGGCGGCATGGTCTACAACGACCTGTTGATGCAGTTCCAGTCCGACGTCCTCGGCGTGCCGGTCATTCGGCCGAAGGTCGCCGAGACGACGGCCCTGGGCGCGGCCTATGCGGCCGGGCTCGCGGTCGGGTTCTGGGCTGCGGTCGAGGACCTTCGGGCGAACTGGGCCAAGGACAAGGAGTGGACTCCGAAGCTCGATTCGGCAACGGCCGAGAAGGAGTATCACTTCTGGAAGAAGGCGGTCACCCGCACCTTCGACTGGGTCGAGCACTAGAAGGCCGGGCAACAGGTTGCGGCCGGCGGTCACGCCGCCGGCCGCCCTGTTGCAGCCGACAGGTTGCGGGTGCGGAGGCCCGCTTCGAATCACGTGGACGATGGACGCATGAACCAGGCACCGGGCGCAGCGGTACCCGCCCACATCGTCATCGTCGGGGGTGGCGGCACGGGCGCGGCGCTCGCCCACGATCTCGTGCTCCGCGGCCTGCGGGTGACGCTTGTCGAGCGTGGCGAGGTCACGTCGGGAACAACGGGTCGCCATCACGGGTTGCTCCACAGCGGGGCCCGCTACGCCGTGAGTGACGCGACCGCCGGCGCCGAGTGCATCCAGGAGAACATGATCCTGCGACGCACGGCCCCCGGCACATTCGAGGAGAACGACGGCCTGTTCGTGGCCCTCACCGACGAGGACCGTGAATACGGCAGGCGCCTGGTCGCGGCGTGCGAGGAGTCCGGCATCCCGAGCCGGGAGCTGTCGGCCGAGGAGGCCCTCCGCCTCGAGCCCGGCCTCAACCCCGAGCTGCTGTGGGCCCTCCAGATCCCCGACGGGACCTTCGATGCGATGCGGCTGCCCCTTCGCTGGTTCGCGACCGCGAAACACAACGGTGCCGTCATCCGGCCGTTCACCGAGGTCGTCGACGTCACGAGCGCGAGCCGCTGCGTGACCGGCGTCGTGGTTCGCGACCACACGGACGGCCGCGAATCGAGGATCGCCGCGGACATGGTCGTCAACGCCGCAGGGCCGTGGAGCGAGGCGATCGCCGCCATGGCCCGCGTGGACGTGCCGGTGCAGCCGTCGCCGGGCGTGCTGCTCGCCCTCCGCGGGCGTCTGTGCAACATGGTCGTCAACCGCTGCCACCCGGCCGCAGACGGCGACATCCTGGTTCCGCAGCGGGGCCTCACGATCGTCGGCACCAGCTCCTGGCTGGTCGATCACCCCGACGACCTGGGCGTGCCCGAGGATCACGTCCGGGCGATGTACGACGAGGGCGCCAAGCTGGTACCCGCGGTGCGAGGGGCCGAGCAGCGTGCCGCGTGGTCCGCCGCCCGGCCGCTGATCGGTGGCCGTGGCGGCTCGACGGGACGCGAGCTGAGCCGAACGTTCGAGTGCTTCGACCACGCCCGGAGCGACGGGGTCGAGGGCTTCGTGACGATCTCGGGTGGCAAGGCGACGACCGCGCGTGCGATGGCCGAGAAGACCGCCGACGTGGTGTGCGCAAAGCTCGGCATCGACCGGCCGTGCCAGACGCGCGATGTCGTGCTGCTGCCGCACACTGCCTACTACCTGAGCTGAGCCAGACGATGACCGAGCACACAGCCAACGATCCGCGACCGCCGGCACCGGAGCAGCTTGGCGGCGACCCGCAGGACACCCCTGCGCCGCTCCACCCCGCGCCGGGACACACCGTTACCTTCCGCGTGTCTCGTTCCAGTCGCGGCGAGCGACCGCATTTCGACACGTTCCAGGTGCCGGTCGAGCCACGCACGACCGTGCTCGACGGCCTGATCTCGATCCGCCGCCATCAGGATCCGACGCTCACTCTCCGGCACTCGTGCTTCCACGCGTCGTGCGGGACGTGCGCGATGCGCGTCAATGGGCGTGAGGGCCTCGCCTGCGTGACGAAGTTGGAGGAGCTGGGCGGTGGCACGGTCACGGTCGAGCCGATCGCCAACGCCGGCGCCCTGATCAGCGACCTGGTCGTGGACATGGTGGCGTTCTTCGAGCGCTACGCGCCGATGGGTCAGCCGCTCGTGCGGGAGAGCGAGCTGGGGCCCGGATCGCGCCCGGCCGAGGGCGTGGAGCGGCTGGAACGCTTCGAAGACTGCATCGAGTGTGGGATCTGTATGTCGGCCTGCCCGATCAGCGCGACCGACTCGCGTTACCTCGGACCGGCGGCCCTGGCGGCCGCGTGGCGGGTGATGAGCGAGCCGCGCACGGCGGATCCCGAGCGGGCCATGGCGCTCGCGGACGTCGACCACGGCATCTGGCGCTGCCACGCCGCGTTCGAGTGCACCGAGGCCTGCCCGTCCAGCGTGGATCCGGCGGGTGCGATCATGCGCCTGCGCCGGACTGCCGCGAGACGGCGGCTGGGTGGGCTGCTGAGCGGGACGAGGAGCAATCGATGATCGAGGAGCGTGCCACGTCCGGGACGCCCGCCACGCGGCGGCCGGACCAGCCCGTGCGGCGGCGGGGCCTGGTGAGCTGGGTGGACGTCCGGGGGCGGCGGCTGGGTGGCTGGGCCTTCGCGCTCAACCGCGCCACCGGCCTTGGCGTCCTGCTCTACCTCTACCTGCACCTGGTGATCCTGTCGATGCTGGCCGGCGGGCCGGGCTCCTGGGACGGCTTCGTGAGCATCGCCGGCAGCCCGATCTTGCTGCTCCTCGACGTCGTGCTGCTGTTCGGGCTGCTGGCCCACGGGCTCAACGGGATCCGGGTCAGCCTCGTGGGCCTGGGGATCGTCATCGATCGTCAGCGTGCCCTGTTCGTCGCCTTCTTCGTCATGGGGCTCATCGTGTTCCTGATCGGTGCCGTGCGGATCTTCGGTGAGACGGGAGGAGGGCGATGAGCGATCCCGTGCAGGCTCGTTCCGACGTCCCCGTGCAACCGGCCGCAGGCGATATCGAGCGCGGGTCGGTCGAGCGCGAGCCCGAGGACCGCGGTGTCGGCACCATCGGCTGGCTGATCCAGGTCCTCACGGGGGCGTCGGTGCTGGTCCTGGTGACCCTGCACATGATCGCGAACCACTTCATCGTGCCCGGCGGGCTGCGGGACTTCCACGACGTGGTGGCGTATCTGCGGACTCCGATCATCCTGGTGCTCGAGGTTGCCTTCCTGATCGTCGTGACCTGGCACGGGCTGCTCGGGCTGCGGGCGGTCCTGTTCGACTTCGGGCTCAGCTCCCGGACCGAGCGGGTCATCACCCGGGTGCTGACCGTGGTCGGCATCGCCACCGTCGCCTACGGCCTGTGGCTCACCGCCGTCGTCGTGGGCTCGGCGTGACCATCGGCAGCCAAGACCGCTGATCGGTGCGCGTCCTGGTCGTCGGCGCCGGCGCCGTCGGTTCGCTGCTGGGCTGGGCCCTGGCCGCGGCGGGCGATCCCGTCACCATCGTGCGCCGCGGCGCGACCGAGGCGCCATCCACGGCGATCGGCGTGCGACGGCCGGACGGCTCGCAGGCAGTCGCTGACGTGCGGATCGTCGCCTCGATCGGCCAGGTCGTTGACGACCCCCCGGAGCTGGTCGTGGTGGCCGTCCGCCAGCACGACCTGGCGGACGTGCTGCGCGACCTCGAAGCCGTGCCCCAGGCGATCGTGCTGACCGCCGAGAACGGGATCGGCGCGGAGGAAGCCGCCGCGGCGGCGCGGCCGGGCCGCCCGCTGCTGGCGGCGTCGCCGACGGCGGCCGTGGAGCGTTCCGCCGACGGCGGCGTGGCCTGGCTGCGTCGAGGCGGGATCGGCGTGGGCCCGGTTCGGGGCGACGTGGAGGAGGCGGGCCGTCACCTGGTGGCGGCGTTCGACCGGTCGGGGCTTCCCGCGCGCTGGATCAGCGACGCCCGGTCGATGAAGTGGTCGAAGCTCCTGGCCAACCTGGTCGCCAACGCCACCAGCGCCATGCTCGACCTGGACCCACCGGTCATCTATGGCGACCGCCGTCTGTTCGGGATCGAGCGCGACCAGCTGCACGAGGCGCTGCGCGTGATGGACGCGCTCGACCTTCACGTGGTGGATCTGCCGGGGGCGCGCGTGACCTGGCTGGCCCGCGGGGTGCGGCTGCCGGGTCTATTGGCCAGCCTTGCGCTGCAGCGCGTGGTCCGTGGCGCGCGCGGCGGAAAGGACCCGTCGTTGCGGGCCGCGTTGGCCGCCGGCGGGCAGACCGAGATCGGGTGGCTCAACGGGGCGGTCGCGCTCGCGGGCGTCGCCGCCCGGATCGACACACCGGTCAACGCCGTCCTTGCCCGGCTGGTCGAGGAGGCCAGCACGGACCCGGCGCGCCGGGCGTGGTTCCGACACCGGCCCGACCGCCTGGTCGAGGCGCTCGGCTCGCGTTGATCGGCGAACCGCAGAACCGGCAACCGGCAACCGGCGGAAGCCGAGAACCGGCGGAAGCCGAGCGTACGTCGCTGGCTATACTCGGCCGCAATGGATCCTGGCACAGTCGTCCTGGCGGTTGCGACGGTCGCGGCCGCCTACCTCATCGGCGGCATCCCGTGGGGGATCATCGTCGCGCGCATCGCCGGCGGTCCGGACCCCAGAACGCTGGGCAGCGGCCGCACGGGCGGTGCCAACACGATGCGCGCCATCGGCGCCCGGGCGGCGCTCGTGGCCGGCTTGCTGGACGCCGCAAAGGGCTCGGTCAGCGTCCTGCTCGCGATCGGGCTGGGTGCCCCACCGATCGTCCAGGCCCTCGCCGCGCTGGCAGCGATCGTGGGTCACAGCCGGTCGCCCTACATCGGGTTCAAGGGCGGCCGCGGCGTTGCCCCGGGTTGGGGTGGGCTGCTGGTCATCCAGCCGGTCGTGGCGCTCGCGGTGCTGCCGATCTTCCTGGGGGTCCTGCTGGTGACCAGGATCAGCTCCCTGGCGTCGCTGTCGACCTCTGCCGCGGCCGCGCTGGGGCTCATCGGTGCCGTGATCCTGGGTGCCGTGGCACCGGCTTTCATCGGCTACGCGATCGTCGCCGTCGCCCTCATCTGGCTGTTCCACGCGGACAACATTCGCCGGCTGCTGACGGGTCAGGAGCGCCGGATCGAGTTCCGCGGCGGACCGCGGTAGCAGCTCCGGAGCGGGAAAGGTTGCGGTGATGCGAACGCTGCATGGCGCACCGGCCTCGAGCGGGGTCGCCCGCGGGTCGTGGGTCCGGGTCGCGGCGGTCAGCGCGCCGCCCGGCGGCAGCATCGATCCGTCCGATGCTGCAGGTGAGCGGGAGCGCCTGGTGTCCGCTCGCGATGGCGCTGCGGCCGAGCTCGAGGCGCTGGGGGCGTCGCTCGAGGCGGCGGGTCGTCAGGATGAAGGCGAGATCTTCGCGGCCCAGGCGATGATGGCCGTCGACGCGACGCTGCTTGACGCTGCCTCGGCCGAGATTCACGCTGGACACGACGCGATCGGGGCGATCAGGATCGCGGCCCGGAGCGTGGCCGACCAGCTGGTGGCGCTGGGCGACGAGATGCTCTCGGCCCGGGCGACGGACGTCCTCGACGTCGCCGAGCGGATCGCGGCGCGCCTGGCCGGGGTCGAGCGCACGGTCACCCTCGATCGACCGGCGATCGCGATCGCCGAGGACATCCCACCGTCGCTTGCCGCCAGCCTCCCCCGGGACCGCCTGCTGGGTCTGGCGCTCGAGGCTGGCTCGCCCACCTCGCACGCAGCGATCCTGGCCCGCGCGTTCGGGATCCCGGCGGTCGTCGGGGTCCGCGGCCTGATCCAGGCGGCACGCGAGCTCGAGGATCATGCGTCGAGCGCGACGCGCACCCCGACGGGCCCGGCCCAGGGGCCATCGGAGGTGGTCATCGACGGCGACACCGGCGAGGTCGTGTTCGAGCCCGATCCTGACGCCCTCGCCCGCCTCGGGGCGCGCGAGGAGGCAGCCGCCGACGCCGTGCGTACAGCCCTTGCCGAGGCCGGCCTGCCGTGTGAGACCCGCGACGGTGTCGGCATCAGCCTGCTGGCGAACATCGGCACGCCGGCCGAGGCTGACCGGGCGGTCGCGCTCGGTGCCCGTGGCGTCGGGCTGTTCCGCACCGAGTTCCTGTTCGTCGAGCGGCAGGCCCCGCCGTCCGAGGACGAGCAGACCCGCGTGAACCGCACGGTCGTCGAGGCCTTCGCGCCCGGTCCGGTCACGATCCGGCTGCTCGACGTGGGCGGAGACAAGCCCATCCCGTACCTGCCCATTGCGCCCGAGGCGAACCCGTTCCTCGGCGTCCGAGCGCTGCGCCTCGCTCCCGAGCGACCGGACCTGTTCGTGACGCAGCTTCGCGCTGCGATGCGGGCCGCAGCGCCGTCGGGCGATCGCACGCTCGGGCGGGTCAAGGTGATGGCGCCGATGGTCGCGGACGTCACCGACGTGGACGTGCTGTTCGATCTCGCCGAGCGAGCGCGCAGCTCGCTGGTGGCCGACGGCGTCGCGTTCGGGGAGGTGGAGCTCGGTGTCATGCTCGAGATCCCGTCCGCGGTGCTCGTCGCCGAGACCTACCTCGGGCGCCTCCGATTTGCCAGCCTTGGCACCAACGATCTGACCCAGTACACGATGGCCGCGGATCGTGGCAACGCGGCGCTCGAGCGCTACCGCGACCCGCTGCACCCGGCAGTCCTGCGCCTGATCGCCCAGGCTGTCGACGCCGCGGCCGTCTCGGGGGCCGAGCTGTCCGTGTGCGGCGAGATGGCCGGTGACCCCGCCGCCGCGTTGGCGCTGGTCGGTCTCGGCATCAGCGTCCTCAGCATGGCTGCATCCAGCCTGGCACCCGTCCGGCGCGCGATCCGTGCCGCCGACATGCCCCTGCTTCGCACGGCGGCGCACGAGGTGCTGGCGGCAGCATCGGCCGCCGAGGTGCGCGCCCGGTTCACGGACCTGCTGCCGGGCGTCGCCTGATCAGTCCAGCCCCCAGGCGGGAGCCCGCTTTTCGACCGCGACGCCGGCATGGCAAGATGGGTGTTCATCACACGTGAACATCCACGATGGAGGCGCGCGGGTCCCCTGGCGGCCTCTGCGTGGGGTGAGTCTTGCCGGCAGCGCCGATGGAGGCAACGATGCGCCGTAGCTCGCTCGAAGGAGCGGTCGCTCTGATCACCGGAGGAGGCAGCGGCATCGGCGCGGCCGCGGCCCGCGATCTCGCCGACGCCGGGGTGGCGGTGGTCGTCGTCGGCCGCAGGCGCGAAGCGCTCGAGCGGCAGGTCGAGGCGATCGCTGCGGCGGGTGGTCGCGCGTCAGCGTATGTCGCGGATGTCCGCGACTTCTCGTCGATCCAGGCGGCCGTCGATCACACGATCGCGACCTTCGGCCGGCTGGACGTCCTGGTCGCCAATGCGGCCATCGCCGACTTCGGCCCCGTGGAGTCGGCGGATCCGGCCCTGTGGGAGGACGTGGTGCGGACCAACGTGCTCGGCGTCCTGTTTGCCGTTCGTGCCGTGATGCCCGGCTTCGCCGCGCAGGGATCGGGCCATGTCGTCATCGTCTCGTCCGCATCGGGTCGGGAGACCTATGTCGGCGAGCCTGCCTACATCGCGACCAAGCATGCGACGGTCGCGTTCGCCGAGAGCCTCCGCAAGGAGGTCGCGCCACGCGGCATCCGGGTGACGGTCGTCGAGCCCGGGCTGGTCGAGACGCCGCTCATTCACGTCTACCCCGAGGCCGATGAGCTCGTCCCCGGTGTCGTCCCGCTCGATGCCGGCGATGTTGCTGCCGTGATCCGGTTCGCGCTCGAGCAGCCGCCGAACGTCGACCTGTTCGAGGTGGTGGTCTGGCCGACGAACCAGATCCTCTAGGAGAACCGCGATCGGGGTCGGGCTACTGCTGCCCGGCCGCCGCGGCGACGCGAGCGGCGAACGCGTCGATGCCAGCGGCTCCACTGAGCGCGCCGATCTCCAGATCGTATCTTCGCGTCTCACCCGGTCCGAGCTCGATGAGCTTGCCCAGCCGCCGCGCTTCAGCCCTGCTGATGGCCGGGTTCGTCCCGGGCTCGAGACCGACCGCGTAGGTCCCCTCGCCGAGCATCCGCCAGACCATGAAGTGCGGAAGCTGGCCTGCCTGGAACACCTGATAGACACCGATACCGAGGCGGCGGTTGACCACCGCCACCGGGACCGTGCCGTCTTCCGCCGGCGCGGGGTCGTAGTAGAAGCACGCCTCCTGCGCGTCCCGCACCGGAGCCGACAACGTCGTGTGACCGGCAACCTCGACCCAGGAGTCGCAGGTCACGCTGCGGGCCGGCACGAGCAGCTCCGAGCCCGCATCGACCACCGGGAAGCCGCTGTTGCAGTGGTACAGGAGCATGTGGCTGGTGCTGCTGAACCCGACGTTCTCCACCTCATCGTGGATGCGAAACGACGATCCGCCCACGGACGCTTCGATCCGGCGCCGCAGCGCGATCTGCTCGCCGAACACGGCCGCCTGGACCACCAGCGCCTCTGCCCACAGGGTGCACTCGTCCCCATCCCACCGCTCGCCATAGCCAACGAGGCGAGCCGGCAGACCGCCGACGCGCCCGTGCAGGCCGTATCGAACGCTGGTGAACATGTGGGGCTGGTGGAACTGCTCTGCCGTGTCGTCCTCCGCCACCATCGTGTGGTCGAGCCCGCAGGTGACGACCATGCCGCCACCCCACGACCGGAACCAGCCCCAGTCATCGGGTTCGTAGTACCAGGGTCCGACCGTGCCCGGCGGTGCAAGCCAGCTGAGCGGGTAGCCGGCCATCTCGCATCGCCCGACGTCGAACGAGCGGTCGACGAGGACGTCGAACGCGAAACCGGTGCCCGTCCTGAACTCCAGGGTCCGAACCCCACGCGCCGGGCCATCGGCGAGCGTGACCAGCCGGACGCCGGCGACCTGGTCGAGGCGTCCGACGCGGCGCAGAAGCTCAGGCCGCGGATACGGCTCGTCCCACAGCTGCGGCATCAGCCTGCCGTCCTCCGCGCCCGCGTCCGGATCGCCGTCATGCGTTCACCAGGCCGTGGTGGCCCGGACCGCGCGGGATCACCGGCCAGATGTCGGTGACGATCCCATCGGCATCGACGACGTGGTAGGCGTCGAACCAGTTGACGGTCGACGGGGCGTAGCCCGGGATGACGGCAACGACGTCGCCGATCCGCGGCACCGGGTCCTCGGACGCGAACACGCCGTGCTCCTCGTCGAACCGGACGGCTCGCTCCGGGTGGCCGACGATCCGCGACAGCTCGCCATCGCCGATCGACTTGCTCCCGGCATCGATGATCAGCCTTCCCGGTGGACGGCTGATGACCGTCGCCGCGACGGTGAGTGCTTGCTCGAAGCCACCGATCATCCGGCCGTGGAACTCGTCCATCACCACGTAGCTGCCCGCCTGGATCTCGGTCACGCCCGGATATCGGGCGGTCCAGTCCCAGGTCGCCGTCCCGCCGGCCGACCGAACCGGCACCGGAATCCCATCGGCCTCGAGCCGCTCCGCGACGCCGATGAACAGCGCCATCGCGTCCCGCTGGAGGGCATGCCGCTCCTCGCGGTCCACTGTGAGCGAGCAGTGGCCCTCGTAGCCGGTGATGCCCACCAGTCGCAGCCCGCGCATGGCGACGATCTGCCGCCCGAGGGCGAGGGCCGCCTCGGACGTGTCGACGCCACAGCGGTCCATGCCGGTATCGACCTCGATGCACACGCCGAGCTCCGCGCCGGTGCCGCGCGCGGCCGCCGCCAGGTCGGCGGCGTTCGTCGGGTCGTCCACGGCGACGATGACGTCGGCTTCGCGGGCCAGGTCGGCCAGCACCCGGATCTTCGCGGCACCCGCCACCGTGTTGACGACGAACAGATGATCGAGCCCGAAGCGGGCCAGGGTCACCGCCTCCCAGACCGTCGCTACCGATAGCCCGATCGCCCCCGCCTCCACCTGCAGGCGGGCGAGCTCAGGGCTCTTGTGGACCTTGATGTGGGGCCGGATGGCGGCCGGCATCGTTCGCAGCGCCGCTGCCATCGCCGCGACGTTGCGCCGGGCGGCCGGCAGGTCGAGCACGAGCGCGGGCGTGACCAGCTCGGACCGGTGGCGACCGATCGCGGCGCCGTACTCGTCTGTCAGCCGCTGGTACAGGTCGCGGAACTCCGGCGGCGGGACCGCCGGGCCGAGGCCGGGCCGTGTACCTTGGGTCACGCTGGCGCGCCGCCCGCACGGGCCGCGCCGGCTGCCGTCCGCGCCCGCATGAGCGCCACGTTCGCCGCGACGTCGCCGCCATCGAACACGGCGCTGCCGGTCACGATGAGGTCGACGCCGAGCGCTGCGACCTCCTCGATGTTCGCTTTGGTCACGCCGCCGTCCACGCCCAGCAGGATCGGGTGATCGGCCGCGTCGATGAGCTGGCGGACGCGTCCGACCCGCTCCGGCGTCGTCGGCAGGAACGACTGGCCGCTCCAGCCGGGATCGATGGCCAGCACGAGGATCAGGTCGACCTCATCGAGCAGCGGCTCGACGATCTCGATCGGCGTGCTGGGGTCGAGCCCGACGCCGCGGATGATCCCTCGGTCCGGATCGTTGGCATTCGTCGCGTCGCCGAGCACGTGCAACACGCGATGCGGGTGGCTGACTCCCGCGAGGTGGACGGTGATGATGTCGGCCCCGGCAGCGACGAAGGCCTCGACCTTGGACAGCGGGTCCGAGACCATCAGATGGACGTCCTTGAGCAGCGGCGTCCGGATCGCCTTGACCAGCGGCGGTCCGAACGTCAGCTGGGGGCAGTAGACGCCGTCCATGACATCGATGTGGACGAGCTCGGCACCGGCGGCTGCGAGGCGCTCCATCTCGTGGCCCAGGTCGAGCAGGTTCGCGGTTGTCATGCCCACGCTCAGCCGGGGCCCGCCGGTCCGCAGGCGGTCGACCGACGTGCCCCCGCCGGCTACGGTCGCAGCCATGGGCTCAGGCCGGGACCTTGGGCGCTGCGAACTCGCGCTCGAGCGCCTGGAAGACCTCGAACGCCTCGGCCGGCCCATAGCCCTCGTGGACGACCTTGCGGACCGCCTGGATCATGGCGGCGGGCGACGAGCTCTGGAAGATGTTGCGGCCCATGTCGACCCCCGCGGCGCCGCTGTCGATCGCCTGCCACGCCATCGTGAGCGCATCCAGCTCGGGCAGCTTCTTGCCGCCCGCCATGACGATCGGTACCGGGCAGCCGGCGGTGACCTTCTCGAAGCCTTCGTCGCAGTAGTAGGTCTTCACGACCTGCGCCCCGAGCTCGGCGCAGATCCGGGTCGCCAGCCCGAGATACCGCGCGTCCCGCACGCAGCTCCTTGCCGACTGCCGTGACGCCCAGCACCGGGACGCCGCGCCTGTAGCCCTCGTCGACGAGCCGGGTCATGTTGGTCACCGTCTGGGTCTCGAACTCGCCGCCGACGAACACCTGGACGGCGATCGCTGATGCACCCAGCCGAACGGCATCGTCGACGTCCATCGCGATCCGCTCGTTCGAGAGCTCCCTGAGGATGCTGGGGCCGCCGCTCGCCCGCAGGACGATGCCGTGCTGGGTCGTCGGAGGTACGACGCTCCGAAGGATCCCGCGGGTGAGCATCAGGGCATCCGCATGGGGCGCCAGGGGCACGATGTTGAGATCGACCCGCTCGAGGCCGGTCGTCGGACCCTGGAAGTAGCCGTGGTCGATCGCCAGCATGACCGTGTGGCCGCTCTCGGGCCGGAAGATCGTGGCCAGCCGGTGCTGCATCCCCCAGTCGTACGCGCCGGCACCCTTGAGGAAGAATGCCTCGTTGCGCTGCGGGACGTCCTCGTAGAACTGCTTGGTCTCGCTGCTGTCAGCCTCGGGCATCGTGGTGCGTCCTTTCCTGGTCAGGCACTGGCTGCAGGTTCATGGGCGTCGGCGCCGGCGGGCCACCACATCGGCGGGAGGAGCCCCGACTCGGACAGGTCGAGGACCTGCGGGTAGATCGCTCGCCAGGTCGCATACCGTTCGTCGTAGATGGTGCTGGCAGCGGGTTGCGGCTCGAACGTCTGCTCGAACCGGACCAGCTCGCCGACGACCTCCGCCAGGTCGCGGTAGATGCCGACTCCCACGCCGGCGCAGAACGCGGCGCCGAGGGCGGTCGACTCCTTGACCACCGGCACGCGGACCGGAAGCCCGACGACGTCGGCTACGATCTGCGGCCACAGGCGGCCCTTCGCGGCCCCACCCGTGAACACCAGCTCGCTAAAGGATCGTCCGGTGAGCTCGCGGATGATCTCGAGATGGCCGCGCGCCGTGTAGGCCGCCTGCTCCTCGAGGGCCCGGATGCACGCCCGCCGCCCCGATGCCGCCGGGCGCCCGACATCGAAGCCAAGGAAGGATGGCGACGCCTGGACCCACCGCTTCGCGTTCATCACATTGGCGAAGATCGCGGTGACGCCCTCCGATCCAGGCGGCACCGACGCGGCGGCCTCTTCCATCACGACGTACGCATCGACGCCTCGCCGGGCCGCCTCCGCGACCTCCGGCTCGCAGAACGCGTCGCGGAACCAGCGCATGGCGATCCCGCACCAGAACCCGATGCCCTCGGTCATCCACTGGCCCGGGACGGCGTGGCACAGGGTGCGGACGCGCGCCTGTGGATCGATGAGCGGCTCGTCGGTCACGACCGTCAGCTGCCAGAAGCTGCCCCCGACCAGCGTGATCCGATCGGGGCGAACGACGCCGATGCCCACCAGCCCCAGCTGCGTGTCCGCGCCACCGACGATGACCGGCGTCCCCGCGACGAGGCCTGTCTCCTCGGCGGCGCGATCGGTCAGCGGCCCGACCACCGAGCCCGGCTCGAGGACCTCGGGAACGATGGCCGGCGACAGGTCGATCAGCCCCAGGGACGACTCGGACCAAGATCGGGTCCGGAGGTCGAACAGGTCCGAGCTGGACCCCGACGACGGGTCGGTGACGAATCGCCCCGTCAGCCGGTACAGGACCCAGTCGCTGAGCATGCCGACGTGGGCTGTGTCGCGGAACACATCGGGCTCGTGCGCCTTGATCCACAGGAACCGGGCCGGTGACGTGATCGAGACCCAGTCGCCACCCTGCTCGAAGATCCGCTGGGCGCGTCCGCTCCGGACGAGCTCGGTCGCCTCCGCCGACGCGCGCGAGTCGACGTTCGGGCAGGCCCAGATCTCTCTTCCGGCCTTGTCGTACAGGACCATCCCCTCGCGCATGCTGGTGCTGCTGACCGCGGCGACGTCGGAGGCTGCGATCCCGGCCGTTGCGATCGCCTCGCGGACGCACTCGCCGATGAGCGTCCAGTTGCGGGTCGTGTCGAACACCTGGGATCCAGGTGCGCCGGGAAGCGCCGCGTGCGTCCACTCGCGCTGGCCGATGGTGACCTGCGTGCCGTCCTCCGCGAACAGGACGGCCCGGCAGCTGCCGGTGCCGAGGTCGATGGCCAGGATGTAGCTCATCGCGGCGAGCCGGTGGCGGTGCCCAGGGACAGCACGCTCCGATCGGCAACGTTGCGCAGAGGCTCGCCGGCAGCGAAGCGCTCGATCTCCTCGACGGCCATCTCGCCGCCGTGCAGCAGTGTCTCGAACGTCGCGCCTCCGATATGGGCGGTCACGATGGCGTTGGGGTGCTCGAGCAGCGGATGGCGGCCGCTGGCGGGAGATGGGCTGAGACGTCGAGCGCGACGCCGGCAAGGCGGCCCGACTCGAGCCCGGCGAGGACAGCCGGCTCGTCGATCAGCGCTGTCGCGCGAGGTGTTGACGAGGTAGGCGCCGGGCCGCATCGCCGCGATCTCATGCGTACCGATGAGTCCGCGATTGTCCGAGCGTCGCCCGCGCGTGCAGCGAGACGAAGTCGGCCCCTTGCAGGAGCGTCGGCAGATCGACCGGCTCGGCTCCACCGGCGCGTATCGCGTCAGGCTCGACGAACGGGTCGTGAGCGAGCACGCGCATGCCGAACGCCTGGGCGCGGCTGGTGACCCGGCTGCCCGATCTGGCCGAAGCCGACGATCCCGAGCACATGGCCGGCGAGATCGTGACCGAACCAGCTTCGCGCCCTCGTAGTTGTCGTGCCCGAACTCGCCGCCCGCATCCACGTGGCGGAGCACCTCGCGGAGCCGGCGCGCGAGCATCACGAGGAAGGCGATCGTCAGCTCCGCAACGGCGTCAGCGTTCTTGCCCGGCGTCGTGGTCACGGCGATGCCGCGCGCGGTCGCAGCCGCGACATCGATGTTGACCGGCCCTCCGCGGGCGCAGCACACGAGCCGGAGCGTCGGATCCGAGTCGAGGACCGCGTCGGTCACGGGTGCCGCCTGGACCACGAGCACGTCGTGCCCCCGCAACGCCTCGATGACCTGCGCGGGCGTCCCCATGTATTCCCGGATCCGCCGCTCCGAGGTCGACGACGGACCCCAGCCAGGGTCGTCGCGCACGTCGAGGAACGACACTTCGTGCGGGGGCGCGATCCGGTTGAAGGCGTCCCGGATGACCGCCGACGGACAGTACGAATCGCCGACGACGAGGATTCTGAGGCGCGTTGCAGGGCCCGTCATCGATGTGGAGGACCTCCTGCCATGCTCGACCTGGTGCGCCGCGGGCATCCCTCGACCGCTGGGGATCCCGGGCCTTGCGGGGACCGCCCAGAAAGATTGTGCATCGCAAGTCAAGGGCTTGCGTCGTACGATTACCTCTGCCGCCCTGGATGGAGGATGCGTGAGCCGACAGCACCGACTCGCAGGCGCCCCGGCCGAGTCCAAGCCCGAGGACTTCCTGACCGATATCGCGACTCGCTACTACCTTCGAGCCGATTCGCAGGTTGAGATCGCCCGGGACCTCGGGCTCGACCCGTCCACCGTCTCCCGGTACCTGAAGCGCGCCCGCGACGAGGGCGTCGTCCATGTCGAGATCCGGCCGCCGGCCCGCGAGGACCTCGAGCTCGGCCGGCAGGTCGCGGTTCAACGTGGTCTCGCCCGCGTCGTGGTCGCCCCGATCGAGCCCGGCGACGAGAGCGGCGATGGCGCGCTGGCCGCAACCGCAGCTCGGTTCGTCGAAGGCCTGCTGCGGAACGGGATGTGCCTCGGGGTCTCGTGGGGGCGGACGCTCGCAGCCACCATCGAGGACCTCCACGCCGGTGCCGTGTCAGGGCTTCAGCTGGCCCAGATCGCCGGCGGGGTCGCTGACCCGACGCCTGGCATCCAGGGTCACGACCTCGTCCGGCGGATGGCCGAGCTGTACCCCGGGTCGACCGTCGACTATCTGCATGCGCCGGCGATCGTCGACTCGACCGAGACGGCCGCCGCACTGGTCGGGGATCGCACCATCCAGTCCGCGCTCGCCGCGGCCCGCCGGAGCGAGCTCGCGCTCGTGGGCATCGGGCAGATGGACGAGGGATCCACGCTGTTCCGCGGCGGCCACGTCGATCCCGCCGACTGGGCCGTCCTGCTCGCCGCGGGGGCCGCCGGCAACATCAACACCTGCTTCTTCGATCGTGCGGGCCGTCCGATCGAGACGCTCCGGGCACGAACGATTGCGGTCACCCTTGAGGAGCTGCGGGCGATCCCCACGGTTGTCGCCGTCGCGGGCGGCAGCGGCAAGGCCGGTGCCATCGCGGGCGCGATCGCGACGGGCGCGATCGACATCCTGGTCACCGACGAGGCGACCGCGAGGGAGCTCCTCGCGCCGGACATCGACGGCGACGGTCACCAGTCACCTGCCTGAACCCCAGGCGCGGCGGTGCCGCCGGGCACGAAGCGCGATCGGCCAACAAGCCCGCCAGGACGGCGGACGATCGCTCAGGCGGCCCCGGAACGCGCCCGGCCGGTCCTGGCGGCCAATTCGAGCAGGCTGGCCAGACCAGGCCGGATGTCGCAGCTCTCGAGCCGGAACGATCCGGCGAGAGCCTCGACCTCGTCATCGTCGACATCGGAGAAGGCCGACCGGAAATCGTCGATCAGGAACTCGGCCAGCATCTTCTCGCCGACCACGCTCCATACCTGCCGCGCGGCACCGAACGGGTACCAACAGAAGTTGGGGAACTCCCGCTCGACGATCTCGATGATCGGTGCGAACAGCTGCGCCGCCGTCGTATCGGGTACATCCCAGAAGCCGGCCGCCACGGCCCGGCGATAGAAGGCGCTCAGGCGGGCACCCGTCTTGTCCGAGGGCTCGTTGAGCAGGTTGTAGCCGGCGACCCATGGGTTGCCGCGGTAGTGGGCCGCAAGTTGCTCCCACAGCCAGACGGCACGGTCCTGGAACTGGCGGTGCTGCCATAGCAGCGGCTCCAGGGTGTGGTTGTCCGAGTGCCAGGCGTGGTTCTGCCAGCCCTGGGCGGCGTGGAGATCGATCACCGAGTAGAGGCCGTGGCGGGCGTTGAGCTCGACCACCCGGTCCAGAGGCTCGAACCCGGACGTGCGCAGCTCGAACGGGCGCAGATCGTCCTCAAAGTGGCGGTAGTTGATCGGGAGTCGAACGCAGTTCATGCCGAGCGACGTGATGAGACGCGCGTCGGGCTCACCGTAGAAGGCGCGCAGGAACAGCTCCGAGAAGCGTTCGTAGCGCGCCTCGCCCATCGCCTCGCGCAATGCCGCCCGCGCCAGCGACTCGGTCGCCGGGTAGCCGTCGATGAAGTTCTCCATCAGCATCCAGCCGCCGAGGTTCACCCCTCGCAGCACGAGCGGTTCACCCGCCGGATCGAGGAGACGGTCTCCGTCGACCGAGATGAAGCCTGAGCCCATTCCCAGACTCCTTGCGATACCCTTGTTCAGGAAGGGTGAACATAGGGTCACACGAAGTCCGGTTGGCGTCCAGCCCGATCGTCGAGGAGTGGTGATGCACTTCGATCTCGTGGTCCGGGGGGGCAACCTCATCGATCCTGCCGCCGGTGTCGAAGGTCGCCGGGACATCGGCATCGTTGGCGACCGCGTAGCGGCGGTCGACACCGCGATCCCCGCCGAACACGCTGATCGCGTGATCGACGCCACCGGGCGGATCGTCAGCCCAGGTCTCATCGACGCCCACGCCCACGTGTTCCGGGGAGCGGACTACTTCGGCATCGACGCGGACAGCCTGGCCTGGAGATCCGGTGTCACGACCTGGGTGGACGCCGGATCGGCCGGCGCCTTCCGGATGCCCGCGCTCCAGGAGCATGTCGCCGATCGCTCGACCGCCAGGATCCGCGCCCTCATCAACATCTCGTATCTGGGCCTGTCGGGGCTCAACTACGACGAGTACTGCAATCCGGCGGCGTGCCACATCGAGGTCCTGACGAGAGTCGCCGAGGCCTACCCCGACCTCGTGGTGGGGATCAAGACACGCATGGGCAAGGAGGGCGTCTGCTATCGAGGCCTGCGTCCGCTGCGGAAGGCCATCGAGGCCGGGCAGACGACGGGGCTGCCGGTCATGTGCCACATCAGCGGGACGCCGCCGACCGTGGAGCGCATCCTCGAGCTCCTGCGGCCGGGCGACATCCTGACCCACGCGTACACGGGTGCCGGGGAGCGCCTCGTGGACGACCGCGGCAAGGTCCGTCCGGCGGCCGTCCGAGCCCGCGACCGGGGGGTTCGCTTCGATATCGGCCACGGTGCCGGCTCATTCTCGTTCACGTCGGCCGAGGCGCTCGCCGAGCAGGGATTCTGGCCCGATACGCTCTCGACCGACCTTCATCAGCTGAGCGTCGCCGGGCACAACCTGGTCGAGGATCAGGCCATCATCGGCCCCATCCGCGGCGATGGATCTCCGGAGCTGACGCTGCTGACCGTCATGACCAAGTTCCTCTACCTTGGCTGGCCGCTCGCCGACGTCATCCGGGCGACGACCGCAGCACCGGCCGCGATGTACGGCTGGACGGACGTGGGCACCCTGCGTGTCGGAGCGCTGGCCGACCTCGCGATCCTGGAGATCGCTCCCGGCCGGCGCGATCTGTATGACATCGAGGGCAACATCCGGCCGTTCGATCGCGGCTTCGTATGCCACGCGACGATCGTCGGCGGACGTGAGATGGAGCCGAAGCCGATGCCCGCTCCGCCACCGTGGATCCGGCTGATCGACGTCGAGGCCCGCCGCGTCCAACGGGCGACGTCATGACCGGCGGTGTTCGACGGCGACCGCGGGGCGCCCGGAGGGCACCGACCCGGTACGACCTGTGGTACGGGCGCGACGAGCCGCCGCTCGAGGAGCGGCCGCTCGCCGCCGGGTCGCTGTCGGCAGCACTCGTCGGGGCCGATCTGGCGCACGTCCGCATGGGCGATGTCGCGCTCATCGATCGAGTCTTCATGTCGGTCCGCGACCGCGACTGGAACACGGTGGAGCCGGTGCTGTCGGGCCTGACGATCCGCGACGGCGGAGGGAGCGTCACGGCGACCTTCGACGCTCGAAATCGGCAGGGGGACATCGACGTTCGCTGGCGCGGGACGGTGACGGCGGCCGAAGGCGGGACCCTGACGTACGCCATGGACGGCGAGGCCGGCGGCGACTTCGACTACTGCCGCATCGGTTTCTGCGTGCTCCACCCCGCCGCGACTGCGGCCGGCCGGCCATTCCATGCGGAAACGATCAAGGGTAGGGTCGACGGCGAGCTACCGAGGCTGATCGCGCCACAGTCGATCGTGGACGGGGTGGAGCTGCCCCTGTTCCCGGCCTGCAGCCGGCTGACCGTTGACCTCGGCGACGTGCGGGTCGTGACCGCGTTCGAGGGCGACCTGTTCGAGATGGAGGATCAGCGCAACTGGACCGACGCGTCGTTCAAGACGTACTGCACGCCGATCGCCCTCGGCTACCCGCACCACGCCGAACGGGGCCGCAGGTTCCACCAGGTCGTGCGCGTGAGCGTCGAGCGGGCGCGCGCCACCGGAGCGTCCGGGACGCAGCGCGCCGCGCGGCGGCGCTCCCCCGCATTGATCGAGATGGCGATCCCGGCCGATCCGGGTGGGTCCGGACCACGCCTGGGTGTCGGGAGCGCATCGTGGCTCGGGCGCGAGCTCACCCCACGGGAGGCGGCTCGCCTTCGAGCAATCGGCCTCGACCATCTCCGGACCGATGTTCGCCTGTCGGCTCCCGACTGGCGTGCTCGTCTCGACCGGGACATGCGGGACGCGGCGGCCGTGGGGGCGCGCCTCGAGGTCGCCCTGTTCGTCCACGAGGCGACCGCCTCGCTGCTGCCCGAGCTCGCACGGATGCTGGCCGTGAACCGCCCGGCACGCGTGCTCGTGTTCCACGAGGAGACAGCGGGTACGAGATCCACACCGGCGGGCTGGCTGACCCGGGTACGCGCGGTGCTTGGTGACGTCACGCCCGGGGCGATGTTCGCGACCGGCACCGACGGCGACTTCGCCGAGATCAACCGGGACCGCCCGAACCTCACCGACGCGGACGCCGTGACCTACGCGATGAACCCGCAGGTCCACGCGTTCGACGAGGCGTCGCTGGTGGAGACGCTCGAGACGCAGAAGACCACCGTGGCGACGGCCCGGACGTTCGCGGCCGACCTGGCGGTCGGGGTCAGCCCGGTGACGCTCCGCCAGCGCTTCAACCCGGCCGCCACCGGCCCGGCGGAGCCGTCCGACAAGGCGGTCCCGGGCGACCTGCCGCCAGGAATCGACCTCCGCCAGCCCACCCTGTTCGCCGCCGGCTGGACCGTCGGCAGCTACGCGGCGCTGGCCGGCGCCGGCGCTGACTGGGTGACCTACTTCGAGACCGTCGGCCCGCGCGGGCTGATGGCTGCGGCGGGGCTCCGTCGCGACCCGGCCGACCTCGTCCCCGCCGGAGGGGTCTTCCCCGTCTATCACGCGCTGGCGGACCTCTCGGGCGCGGTTGGCTGGACGTGCGCCCCGCTGGCCGGGCGTGGCGGCGCGGGTGCCCTGACCGGGCTGGTCATGCGCCGCGGCGAGGAGGTTCGGGTGGTGGTGGCGAACGTCCGACCCGAGACGCAACCCGTTGCGCTGGACGTGCCGCGTTCGTGGCTCCTGCGACTGCGCCTGCTCGACGAGGACAACGTGCTGACGGCGATGGCGGCGCCCGCTCGCTACCGGGCGACCTCCTGGGAGTCGATTGCGGCCAGCCGGCCGGTCACCATCCGGCTGCTTCCGTATGCGCTCGCGCGGATCGACGCGCGTGTCTCCACCGGGTGACCCGCAGGTGCCCGTGACGGCGAGCTACCGCTGGACGTTCGGGACAGACAGCTATGCCTCCTGCCTGATCCCGCACGCGGTCCCGCAGGTCAGCGCTCGGACGCGCTTCTGCCGGGCCGTCAGTACTCGGGCGGGCGCCGCCCCGCGATCACGTCCTCCTGGACGCGGACGAGCGCGGCAGCGTCCACGCATGAGCGGATGACCTCTGCGATCGCGATGTCGCCCACGCGTCCCACGAACGCGGCGCTCGTGTTCGATCCGGCCAGGACGCGAAGCGTCTGGTCGGACAGCGGCCGGCTCGGCATGTCGGGCGGATAGCGCATCATCGCGTCCTCGACATCGAGGATCGCCGCGTCGATCCTGCCAGCCTCGATCTCCCGGACCGCGCGCAGGTAGTTGAGCGGGACGTACTCGACGTCCTCCCCGAACTCGAGCGTCGTGAGGCGCTCGAAGTCGTACGACGAACGATCGATGGCGACGCGGCGAACGGCACGGCCGCGGGCGTTCGTCGACGAGAACACGCGGTGCTCCCGGACGAAAGTGGCCGGTGGCAGGGTGAGCAGGATCTCGAATTGCCGGCCGATCAGCGCGTCGGCGGCCAGCCGCGACATGACCGCGACGTGGCAGCGACCCTGGGCGAGCGCAGCGATCCGCGGCCGGGAACCGCGGATGAACGAGAGGTACGCTTCGACGCCTGCCGCCGCAAGGCTGGCGCGGATGGCCGTCGCCAGACCGTTGATCCGTTCCGTGGACGGCAGCGACAACGCGATCAGCAGGGGTCCCTGATCCGTGGCCTCGTAGAGCCGGGCCACGTTGCGCCCGAGGAGGACCGCCCCGCGGCCGGGCCGGCTGTCGAGCTCGACGGCGCCTTCCGAGGCGAGCGATGCCAGTTCGATCTGCGTTGCGCCGACGCTGGCGTGGAACCGTTCGGCCAGGGCCCTGACGGGCGCCAGATTCTCGCCCGGCGCGACGGTCATCAGGTGGCGCGCGAGCGCGTGGCGGAGCGTGTCGGCCTTCCGGACTCCCCGCCGTGTCATCGACGTCCGGCCTGCGGGCGACCGGGACCAGAGGCGGCACCGGTCGTCGTTGGGGTTGGTGTGGGCAACGAGTGCTCGATCCCTCGGCCTCCCGCTCGCGGCGGATGTCCGCCTTCCGGATCCGCGCGGCGTGCCCGCGACGCCGCCGTCCAAGGGTTCGCACTCTACCATCGGGCCCGCCCAGCAAGGTCGCACCTTGACACCGCGGCAGCCCGGTGCTTCGATTGTTCAGGATTTGTGGACGATGGCGCAGCGAGCGACGTGACCGCCCCGCCCAACGAGACTGCCTCGAGTCTGGAGGAAACGACATGAGCGCTCCGTCGGCCGATCTGCCGGTCGGGATGGCCGGCCTCCGGTACGGCATCACCCAGGTCTCCCTTGCGGTGCGCGACCTCGATGCCACGATGGCCCGCTATCACCGCGCTTTCGGGTGGGCACCGTGGCAGGTATTCGATCACGTGCTGCCGGTCCACCACAACACCATGCTGCGTGGACAGCCGGTCCATTACGCGCTGCGGGGCGCCGAGGTCTACGTCGGGTCACTCAACTTCGAGCTGCTCCAACCGCTCGAGGGCCCGAACCTGTGGTCGGAGTTCATCGATCGACGCGGTGAGGGGGTGGCCTCGATCGCGACCATGTTCCTTGAGCGCGAGGATGGGGATGCGGTCAAGGCCGCCTTCAAGGAGCGGTTCGGTATCGACGTCAACATGAAGGCCGACATCGGCGATCACATCGAGTACTACTACCTCGACACCGAGAGCCAGTTCGGCTGCCTGATCGAGTCGGGCAGCGGGCATGCCATCGACTTCGTCAAGCCGGTACAGGTCTACCCGCGACCCGGCGCGGAGCCCGGGCCGTCGCCCGTCAGCGGCATCACCTACCCCATCACCCAGGTGTCGACCACCGTCCGCGACCTGGACACGAAGATGCGCAACTACCACGAGGCCTTCGGCTGGGGCCCCTGGAAGATCTACGAGTCGGACGGCAAGCGCGTCATGCATCATTCCGAGTGGCACGGCAAGCCGGCCGAGTTCAAGGTCCGGTGGGCGGAAACCATGGTCGGCGATCTCAACTTCGAGCTCATCGAGCCGCTGGCGCCCGGCAACCCGTTCCACGAGTTCCTCGAGACCAAGGGCGAGGGGATCTCATCGATCGCCGTGATGTTCGAGACGGCCGAGGAATCCGAGCGCGTGAAGGCACAGTTCGCCGCGGACGGGATCGGGATCACCGCCCTCAGTCACATCGGCGACCACATCGAGTGGTACTTCCTGGACACGGAGCCCGGCTTCAAGTGCATCATCGAGTCGGGCAGCGGCCACGCCCACGACTTCGAGATGCCGTATACGACCTATCCGTAGCCGGGTGTTGCCGGTCGGCTGACCCGGGCGGGTGCGCGGCGAGGATCGCAGGTGGATCCGCCGGCAGGTCTCAAGGTGGATCTGGCTCCGGGTCGGGTGGCCTTCGACGTCCTCATCCGGGGTGGATCGGTCGTCGATGGCACAGGGCTCCGGCGATCCACGCCGACATCGCGATGACCGAGAGTCAGATGGACGACTGCCCCCCGTCCACGATCAGGGCCGTCCCGATGCAGTAGGACGCATCGTCCGACGCGAGCCAGGTGATGGCCGCGGCGACCTCATCCGGCCGGCCCGCACGCCCGAGCGGGATCTGATCGCTCCAGTACTTGAGCTGTTCGGGGTCGTTCATCACGAAGTCGTTCATCGGCGAGTCGATGAACCCGGGGATGACCATGTTGACTCGGATGCCATGGCGCGCGAAGTCGATCGCCATCACCTTCATCATCGCGAAGATGCCGCCTTTGCTTGCGCTGTAGGCGGGCTCGTTCGTGGCCATGCCGAGATAGCCGCAATTGGAGCCCAGGCAGACGATCGCGCCCCCGCCGGCCGCCTGAAGGTGCGGCAGTGCGTGCTTGCAGGTCAGGAACTGGCCGTTGAGATTGGTGACGATGAGCCTGTTCCAGGCCTCGAGCGTGATCCGGTCGAGCCGGTCGTCCTCGTCGGGCAGCTCCACGGCCGCATTGGAGACGACGATGTCCAGCCCGCCCATGGCCGTTGCCGCCTGGTCGATGGCGGCGCTGACCTGGTCTTCGACCGAGCAGTCGGCGGGCATGACGACGCACGAACCCCCATTCCCCTCGATCTCCCTGGCGACCTCGTCGAGACCCGCACGTCCGCGCGCGATCATGGCGACACTGGCGCCCTCGGCCGCGAGGCGCAACGCCGTCGAGCGACCGATGCCCCTGCTCGCCCCGGTCACGAGCGCTCGCTTGCCGGAGAAGCGGTCTCGAATGGTTTCGATCATGACCGAATGACCCTCCCGTGTCCTACGTTGGCCGCTGTGCCCGAGCTCGAATGATCCCGTGGCCCAGCCATCGGTGATGTCTGTACGGCTCCCCTGTTGTCATCAGGCGCGGAGGTCGAGGATCCAGTCGTTTCCGTCTGGAGCGACGAACGTCGCGCGATCCGAGGTCGCTTCTCCAGCGACCGCCGCCTGCCACGAACCCGTCCGAGGGTTGAACCAGCGAGTGTTCCGACCGCCCACCTCGTCGCGCGCGAGCTCAATCGATCCACCCAACGGCGCGTAAACGATGGTCCAGGCGCCGTCGTCCGTCCGGGCGGCCGTCAGAAACCGGAGCACGTCGGCGGTGCCGGGCTGGGTTCGCAGGATCTCCTGGGCGGGTCGCAGCCGCCACCACTCGCCCGACTCAAAGTAGCGTCGCAGCACCGTCATCGAGCGTGCCCCGGGTGTGTCGAGGACCGTCCACCAGGGCTGCAGGAGCTCCTCGGCCTGGGAATGGATGCCCTTGCCTACGGGCTCGGGCTCGCCGGCCCATGCCCAGAGGCTGTAGTGGCCGTACGTCACCCCGGCCGTGGGCGTCACGAGCATGCTCCAGTAGCTCGCCCGGCGTACCTCGTGAGGGGTGAACCGGATGCCGCTGTCGTAGGAGGGATGGTCCTCGTAGTTCGGCTCGAGGTTGATGATCGGCTTCGACGGCTCGGTTCGCCAGTCGCGCGCCGCATCGCCGTCGGGCAGCCAGCGCACCTTGCCCGGGTCGTCTGAGTGGCAGGACTGGTAGCTCAGGAAGGTGACCCAGGGCTCCCCACGGAACTCGCCCCCGACCCAGGTCCAGCCGCGCGGATGCATGGTGACCAGCGGCTCTGGCGGGTCGCTGTACGCGGCGCGCCCGATGGGCCAGAACCGCTCCTCGGCCCGGCGCCCGGCGAAAGCCGCCGTCGCCGGCGAGCGTCCACGACATGTGGTACGAGCCCCAGCGCGCGCGAAGCCACCGAGCGAACCTGACCAGACGCTCGGCCGGCCAGGCCCAGCCAGGCTCGTCCTCATACAGCGAGAGGACGACGATCCCGTAGCCGAGCAGCCCGTGGCGTGCAATCGCCTCGACCTTCGGATCGAGTCGCTGATAGAAGCGAGGGTTCGGCGCGAAGCCACCGTCGTCATGGAACGATGGCTCGCCGAACGGATCGGTGGCCAGGCCACGCCACTGTGTCGTGAAGAACTGGATGGCCGAGAAGCCCTGGGCACGGCGCGCCTCGAGGTAGCCCTCCCAGTCAACAGGGTCTGATCGGATGAGCCCGTTCCAGACCGTGTCGCCGATCCACAGGAACGGCGTGCCGTCGGCGTGCGCCAGGGAGGTCCTCCGATCTGCGATGCCGACCGGACCGTGGCGGTAGACGGGGTTGGCGCCCTCGTAGGCGACGCATTCGAGCCTCGCCAGCCTGGCCGTGGAGGCCGGCATCGGCCGGGTCGGATGCGACCGTGCGCCAGTGCCACTCGCCGAGCTCGTCGAGGCGAACCCGCGCGCGCCACGTGTGCCCGCCGTCCCAGAACGCGTCGACCGCCGTGGATCGGCCGGATGGTGCGACGAGCTCGAGGCGCACATCGACATCCCAGAACGGCGCCGTGCTCGCTCGCGTGCGCTGTCGAGCACGAGCTCGTGCGCGACCCAGCGCGTCACTCGCCCCAGTCGCCGGGCCGTTCGCCGGTCGCGGCTCGCGCGCCCGGCGTTCAGTGAACCGCCTCGAGGACGAGCGCCGGTATCCTCGGGGAACGGCGGCGTGAGCCAGGCCGGTTCTCCGCCACAGCGACGCCGCCCGATTGCCGCCGGCCCGTCGCTGGCTCGAACCACGCGACCCGCGACGCGCTCGCCGGCGAGCGCCGCCGAGCTGGAGCTCCAGCGGTCGCTGCGGCCGGCGTGTAGACCACCGCAAGCGATCGATCGGACGTCACGGCGGCCGTTGCGCGGTCGAGGCCCCGGGACTCGCCCAGCCCACCGGTCAGGAGCTGCATCTCCGAGTCGGGCACGAGGTCGGCCCACGGCAGCCCGCGGAAGAAGTCACCCCAGCGGCCATAGCGACGGAGCCCGGCAGGTCGAGCGCGTCCTGCCAGCCGGTCCAGAACGCCCATCGCGGGTGGTTGCCCATGACGTGGCCGTTGCCACCGCACAGCACCGACCACCACGCCTGCCGCCGGATCTGCAGCTCCGACGCGTTGTGCTCGCTCTCGTAGGTGGACTCGATGAGGAAGAACGGCCACACGGGGTCGCGATCCCAGTCGTGCATCAGCTCCTGATGAACGATCCCGTAGGTGTAGGTGACGTTGACGTCAAGCCAGTCGGAGCCGGCGAAGGCATCGACCGGCGACGTCTCCGGGTGGGGATGGGCGGTGAACAGGTTCCGCACCCCGGTGCTCCGGATACCGGCCGCCGCGGCGTCGAGGCCGGGGCGCGCCTCCTCCGGATGCCAGTCGCCACCGATCGACCACATGATGTTGGCGAACCGGCCAAATCGGCGGCCGAGGTACTCGCCGTAGCGGCGACACCCATCGGGGCCCGTGGCGACGATCTCGTCGTACCAGCCCTCGAGGTGCCGGGATACGCCCGGTCGGTCCTTCCGGTAGCCGATGTAGGTGGGAGCGAGGATGACCAGGAAGCCCCGCTCGGCGCATGCGTCGAGCACGCGCTCGGCCGCGTCGAAGTAGGCGTCGTTGGGAGTGCTCAGGTCGCCAGGCGACGTGAACGGCTCGCGGCCGGCCAGGTCGCGCGGCGGATCCAGCGAGAACAGGTGCTCGATGAGGTTGACGAGGACAGTGTTGAAGCCCTTGGCACGCCGGTCGTCGAGGTACCGGACGGCATCCTCGTAGGTGACGTTTGCGATGATCGACCACGCCGCGTCGCCCTGGACGAGGAACGGCCGCCCGTCCGCATCGAGGAGCCGCCGGCGGTCCGATGAGATCGACAGCGGAAACCGCTGGCTCGGCGGCGGCGCGGGGAGCGGAGCAGCAGCATCCTCGGGCTCGGGTGGGTGGAGGACGAACTGCGGATGGTGAGCCACGGTCCGCTGATGGGTCATGGGTGCTTCGCCTCCGTCGGAACGCGATTGCCCTCGGCATCGAACAGATGGACCGCGGCTGGGTCGGCCCGGACGTGGATCCGCTGACCGTCGGCAATGCCCGAGCCGCTCTCGACCCGGACGGTCGCGGTCGTCTCGGGTCCCATCCTCACCGACAGGTACTCGTCCGCGCCCACGGACTCGACGAGCTCGACCGTGGCCTCGACCGCCCCGGCGTCGGTCGGTCCGACCACGTGGAACCCCTCGGGTCGCACGCCCAAGGTGATCTCGCCGTCGATCGCTGGCCCGGCAGGCAGGTCGACCGTGAGCCCACCCTGGAACCGTCGTGCGCCGCCGTCCCCGTGGGTGACGCGCCCGGGAAACAGGCTCATGGGCGGGCTGCCGACGAACGTGGCGACGAACCGGTTGGCCGGCCGGCCATAGACCTCGTCGGTCGTCCCGACCTGCTGGATGACCCCGTCGCGCAGGACCACGATCCGGTCGGCCATGGTCATCGCCTCGACCTGATCGTGGGTCACGTACACGGTGGTGCGGCCCACCCGCCGATGGAGCCGCAGGAGCTCGGTCCGCATCTGGACCCGGAGCAGCGCGTCGAGGTTGGACAGCGGCTCGTCCATCAGAAACGCCACCGGCTGGCGGATGATCGCCCGCCCCAGCGCGACCCGCTGACGCTGGCCGCCGGACAGCTGATCGGGGTACTTCTCGAGCTGGTCGGTCAGCTCGAGCAGCGTGGCGACCTCGCGGACCCGGGACGCCACCTCGTCAGCCGGGCGCTTACGCATCTTGAGCGGGAAGCCGATGTTGGTGCCCACCGTCATGTGCGGGTACAGGGCGTAGTTCTGGAACACCATGGACACGTCCCGGTCCTTGGGGCGCAGGTAGTTCGCCAGACGGCCGTTGATGTAGACCTCGCCGTCGTTTGGATCCTCGAGTCCCGCGATGATCTTGAGCAGGGTGCTCTTGCCGCAGCCGGAGGGCCCGAGCAGCACCAGGAACTCAGCCGACTCGATGTCGAGATTGACCGCCCGCAGGGCGCGGGTCTTGTCGTAGCGCTTGCTGATCTCGACAAGCTCGATGGCGGGCCCGCTCGTGGCGGGGCCGGGAACGGCGGGCTGGATTGTCGTCATTGCTTGAGGGCTCCGGCAAGAGAACGGGCCAGGAACTGGCGCTGGAGGACGAAGAACACGATCCCGATCGGGATCATGGACATGACCGCGGAGGCCGACCACAGGCCGTAATCGACCCCGCCATGCGAGCGCAGGGCAGCGACACCGACGGTCACCAGCTCGACGTCGTCGCTGCTGGTCGAGATCAGCGGCCACACGAAGCTCATGAACTGGTCGGTGAAGATGATCACGGCCAGCACCACCAGCCCGGGCTTGATCAGCGGCAGGATGATCCGCCAGTAGATCCCGAACTCGCTGACCCCGTCGAGGCGAGCCGCGTTCTCGAGGTCCTTGGGCAGTCCCAGGATGAACTGGCGCATGAGGAACACCCCCAGCGGGTTGGCCAGGGCCGGCAGGATCAGCGCCCAGTACGTGTTCAGCAGCCCGAGCGTGTACACGAGGGTCCACAGCGGGATGATCAGCGCGCCGAACGGCACCATGAGCAGCAGCAGCAGGAGCATGAACACGATGCGCTTGCCCGTGATGTCGAGCTTGGCCAGCGCGTAGCCCGCCATCGAGTCCAGGAAGATCTTGCACACCGTGACGGTGGTGGCCACGAACAGCGTGTTCAGCATCCAGCGAGGGAAGGCCGTGTCGGTGAGGAGCCGTTCGTAGTTGCCGAAGTAGGGCGGGAACGGGATGAGCTTGGGTGGGTACTGAAAGATCCCGGTGCTGTCCTTGAGCGAGGCGAGCACGACGTAGTAGAACGGCGCGACCAGGATGAAGCAGATCAGCGCCAGCACGAGGTGTCGTCCGATGCCGACGATGCGGCCGCGCCGCTGGGCGCGACGCTGGTGCTCGGCGACGGCGGCCGCGTCCTGGGCGGAGCGGCGACCGATGACCTGTGCAGCCATCGGTCAGTCCTCGCCGCGCCGCGAGCGCAGCGCGTACAGCTGGATCACGGTCAGGATCAGGATGGCCACCAGGAACACGAGCGAGATCGCGGCCGCGTAGCCCACCTTGTTGTTGCTACCGAACACGTACTGCCAGACGCGGAGGACGATCGTGGTCGTTGACGTGCCGGGACCTCCGTTGGTGAGGACGAGCGCGGTATCGAACACCTGCAGGCCCCAGATGGTCGCGACGACGATCGCGAACAGCAGGATCCGGCGGAGCAGCGGAATCGTGATGTAGCGCAGCTTCGCGAACCCTTCGGCGCCATCGAGCGACGCGGCCTGGTACAGCTCCTCGGGCAGGCCGATGATGGCGGCAACGAAGAAGATCGCCCAGTAGCCAACGTTGCGCCACACGTCCAGCGCGGCCAGCACCGGCAAGGCGGTGGAGGCACCGAGCCATGTCACCGGCTCCGCGCCGAAGGCGCGCAGCACCTCGTTGAACAGCCCGAAGTCCACGTTCGTGAGGAACAGCCAGATCAGGGCCGCGACGACGGGCGGCACGAGGACTGGGAAGTAGACCAGGAAGCGGTAGGTTGCCCCACCTCGGCTGATGCGCGCCAAGCAGCAGCCCGATAAGCAGCGAGCCGATCAGGATCAGCGGCACCGACATGAGCGCGAACAGGAGCGTGTTCTGGACGGCGACCGTGGCGCCCACGACATCGGGCAGCCGGGTGAAGTTGTCGAGGCCAACGTAATGGGTGCCGGTGGTCAGGCCGCCGAACTGGGTGCTCCACCAGCCCGTGCCCAGCACCGGGATGAGCAGGAACACCACGAAGAAGAAGAACATCGGGCCCAGGAACGCCCAGCCGATGAGCTCCCGGCGCAGGCGCGCTCGTAGGCGCAGCCGCCGGTGCTCGGCGGCGGCCAGACGCATCCTGGACAACGAACCGACCCCTCCTCTGTGGCGCAGGTGCCACGTGGGCACAGGATGGCGGCCCGGCGCTGCCGGGCCGCCGACGGACTGGGACTAGAGGCCGACCTCTTGCGTGACGATCTTCTCGACGTTGCTCACCGCATCCTGGGCCGATTCCTTGCCCGCGTAGCAGTTCTGGATTTCGGCCTCGGCGAGGGTCTCGACGTCGGCCCAGGCGGGGAAGTCTTCGAGCCCGACCGCGTACTTCTGGAAGTCCGCGAACGATGCCGACAGCTGCGGTGCCGCGTTCGTGCCGTAGCCGTTGTCGGTTGCATCAGTGCGGGCCGGGTAGGTGCCTGAGTTGTCCGCCCAGTAGGCATCGCTGGGGCCGTTGCACCACCACTTCACGACCTCCCACATGAGGTCCTGGTCGGCGGACTTGGCGTTGACCATGTAGATGCTGAGGTCGTTGAAGTTGACCCGCGAGACGGGCCCGGGCGGGTAGGGCACCAGCGCCCAGGTGAAGGGGACCGGATCGGGTAGCACCGTGGTGGCCGCGAGGTCCGAGGAGTAGATGGCCATCTTGCCGGCCGCGAACGCCGCGGGCGCGTTGTCGTAGGTGTAGGTGCCGAGCGGCGGCGCGATCCCCTGCTTGAACAGGTCCGCGAACTGCTGGGTCGCCTGCACGACCTCGGGGAGATTGACGTTCGGCGCCGAGAGGTCAGGTGTCAGGTACGAGCCACCGGCGGCGCGAAGCCGCTGGTACCACTCGCCGTAGCCGCCGAGCTGGATGCCGATGCCGAAGCCGTACGTCTGGCCCGGCTTGGTCATCTTGGTGACGCACGCCAGGAACGTGTCCCAGTCGTCGGCAAAGTGCTCGTCGTAGCCCGCGGCCTTGACCATGTCCATGTTCACGAACATGGCGTCCTCGACGTGCCAGCTGATCGGCAGGCCCAGGATCTTGTCGCCGTACGCCTTGATGCGGTCCATGTACAGGTACTTGGACAGCTCCGAGGCAAACGACGGGTCGTTGATGCGTGACGTGAGATCCGTGAATACCCCCGACGCCTCGTAGTCGGGATACGAGCTCTCGGTCGTCATGTAGACGTCGTGGGCGCCCGACTGGACCGAGGTGTTGATCTCCTGAGCCGCCGTGTCCCACTGGTACAGGCGGAAGTCGAACGTCACGTTGGGATAGATCGCCTGGAAGCCCTGGGCGATGTGCTGATGGTGCTCGACCTCCTGATCGGACCAGGGGCCCACCAGGAAGCGCACGTTGCCCTTCAGGTCCATGGCCGTCGGCATCTCGCTGCCGGCCGCCGTGCTGGGCGGCGGGTTGCTCGACGTGCCGCCATTCGCGGTCGGGGCGGGCGTGGGCGTGGAGGATCCACAGGCGGCGACGATCGCGCCGACGGCGCTGGGAGCGAGGCCCAGCGCCAGCAGGCGGGTGACGAATGTCCGTCGGGACATTCGACCCGCCAGGTATTGATCAGCGAGTTGCGTGGTCTTGCGGTCGAGATCCGCATTCATCTCGGATCAAACCTCCTCCTCCGACGATGTCCGTCGGTGACGTCGGCCGGATGACCCGCTCGGGGTCATGGCCTTGCCGGCACTTGTTCAGAGTCCACGAACATGCGCCATAGGTCAAGACCTTGTTATCCGATTGGGGATTCATCTAACATCAGACGTCTGATGTCAAGCGGTCCGTCGACGCAAACTGCGACAGCGCGCACGCAGCCCTCGGGCAGGGTGGGCGATGGTCGGTCGCGTCTCGCCCAACGAGTGGCCGACCGGCTGTTCGCGATGATCACCTCGGGCGCGTTCGAGCCGGCAGCCCGGCTCCCGACCGAGCCCGAGCTGGCGGCGATGACCGGCGTGAGCCGGATGACCCTGCGCGAGGCCGTACGACTCCTTCAGGTCAAGGGCGTCGTCTCCGTCGAGCACGGTCGTGGCACGTTCGTCCGGCCGATGTCCGATTGGTTCATCCTCGATCCCGCTGTGATGCGCGCGCGCGCGGCGAGCGAGCGAGACGCGGATGAGATCTTCGGCAAGGTCCTCGAGGCGCGCCGGCTGGTGGAGGTCGGTGTCGCCGGGCTGGCGGCGACCCGAAGGACCGCCAGACACGTGACCGAGATGCGAGCCGCGCTGAACGAGATGCGTCGCGGGGTGGACGCCGGGGCTATCGAGACGTTCACGGCGGCCGATGTCGCCTTCCACCAGGCGGTCATGCGCGCGGCCGGGAACGAGGTGATCGCCGCCTTCTTCATGTCGGTGGAAGGCCTTGTGCTCGAATTCCGGCGGCGGACATCGGAGGCCGCCGAGGCCCGTGCCCATGCCGTGGCGGCGCACGCGGCCATCCTTGCTGCGATCGAGGTGGGGGATCCTGCCGAGGCCCACCGTGCGATGGATGCCCACCTCGCCCAGACGTTCGAGGACGCCGGCCGCCCGGCGGCGGCCACGGACGCCGGCCGCGCTATCGCTCCCGCGGCCGTCGACGATCCGTGAGCTCCGCGGCCATGCCCAGTTGCCTCGAGGTGCCGTCCCAGCAGATGCATTCTCACTTGTGAGGATGGTGGCAGAAGTGAGACGATTGTCCTCATGGACGCCCTCACGCTGCTCCTGCATCCGGTGCGCCTCCGCATCGTTCACGCCATGTCGGGCGGGGGTGTGCGTACCACATCGGACCTGTGCGAACACCTGCCCGGCGTCTCGAGGGCCACCATCTACCGCCACATCGGCCTCCTGGTCGATGGAGGGCTGCTGGAGGTCGCCGGCGAACGACGGGTCCACGGCGCGGTCGAGCGCCGCTACCGGCTGAACCGTACGCGACCGGCCATCGACCGCAACCGGGCCGCATCGATGTCGCTTGAAGACCACCGTCAGGGGTTCGTGGCGGCCATTGCCGCGCTGGTTGCGGAGTTCAACGGCTACCTCGACCGAGAGCATGCAAACCCGACCGATGATTGGGTGGGCTACAGGCAGCTCCCGCTCTGGCTCAGCAGGGATGAAGTCGCCAGGCTCATCAGCGAGGAGACGCGGATCATCACGTCGGTGATGGGCAACCAACCGATTCCTGGTCGTCGCCTGTACCTGCTGAGCCCGATCCTGTTTCCGATGGGGGAGCCTCCACGGGCAGCGTCGGACGAACACACCGACACCCCGGGGGGGTCCCACCCGTAGAGGCGGATCACAGCTCCTGACAGTCGAGCAATGCGACCCAGTCCTTGCGCGTGTCCACCACCGGTAGCCAGAACGCCAGGATGATGTAGACGATCAGGAACAGGCCGACGCTGACGAGGGTCAGCAGGACGAAGATCGTTCGAACCCAGTCGACGCGAAGCTCTGCGTACGCTGCCAGGCCCATGCACACGCCGGCGATCTCCTGTCCCTCACGGATGCGGCAGAGGCGGCGCCGACCTCGAGGCCGATCGGTGAGGGGCGCCGGGTCCTTGCCCGTGTCGCCGACCGGGCCGATCGCAGCCAGAACCGCATCGATGTCGGCGCCCGACACGACGCGGTCGGTTGAGGCCAGCCGACCGGCGAGCTTCTCGGCGATGGACTGCTCGAGGTCGGCGACGACCTCGGCCTGGCCCGGGTCGCCGGTGAGGCTCACCCGGGCGCCGTCGAGGTATCGACGGAGCGCGTCATAGGCGTCCTCGTGCGTGCGGTATGGCTGCGCGTGGTCGCTAAGGCTGACGGTGATGACGGTGTGCATGGCCTACGTGCCCAGGGTGTCGATGAGCCCGGTGAGGGCCGCCCAGTAGGCTCGGAAGTCGCGCAGCTGGGTGCGGCCGGCGTCGGTGAGGCGGTAGTACTTGCGTGGCGGCCCGGACGCCGATTCGCGCCATTCGTAGTCGAGCAGACCCTCCCGGCGCATCTTGCTCAACAGCGGGTACAACGTACCCTCCTGGGTCGCCATATCGGTTCCCTCCAGGCGCTGGATGATGTCCGCCGCATAGACCGCGTCCGAGGAGACGATGCCGAGGATGAGGAACTCGAGCAGGCCTTTTCGCAGGGCAGCGAACTTCGTATCATTCATCCGAAGCTACCTTTATCACACAAGGTATTATACGGCTGCCAGGTCGTCAAGTCGTCTCTCGCTGCCCGGCTGAACGGCACAGCCGCCTCAGCGTCCGAAGCGGCGTGCTCGCTGCTGGTAGGTGCGGATCGCGCGGAGGAAGTCGATCTCGCGGAACGCCGGCCAGTAGACGTCGCAGAAGTGGTATTCGCTGTACACGCTCTGCCACGGCAGGAAGCCCGACAGACGAACCTCCCCGGAGGTCCGAATGATCAGGTCCGGGTCCGATGAGCCGTGAGTGTAGAGGTGGGCGGCGAGCGCCTCGGCAGTGATGGTCCCGGCCAGCTCGGCCGAGGGCGTACCTGCTGCGACGGCGTCCTGAACCGTGGCCCGGAAGGCCTCGAGGAGCTCGTCCCGGCCGCTGTAGGCGATCGCGACCGTCACCGAGATCGCTCCGTCGGGACGGGACAACGTCGCCGACCGCTCAACCGCCTCGGCCAGGCCCGCGGGCAGGACATCGCGCCGACCGATCACGCGCAATTCGACCGGGGCGGCCGTTCGGCGCCGACCGGAGGCAAGCGCGGAGATTGCCTCGGTGGCGACATCGGTGATCGTCGTCACCTCCGGTGTCGCTCGCTCGAGGTTCTCGATCGACAGGGCCCACAGGGTGACCTCGCGGATCCCGAGATCGACGCACCAGTCGATGAGCTCGAGCGCCTTCTCGGCGCCTCGTCGATGACCCTCGCCCAGGTCCCGGTATCCCTCCGATGCCGCCCATCTCCGGTTGCCATCCATGATCAGCGCGACATGGCCGGGTCGCGGTCGCGCGAGCACGGCCGCGCGCAGACGTGCCGTGTAGAACGCGTAGGCCGGGGCGAGTATGACGGCAATCGCCCGCCGATAGGCGCGCCCGAAGCGCCCATTGGCAAGCGTCGTGAGCGGATCGGACATCGGGCCTCCAGGCTGCTTGACACCAACAGGACGGTAGCCACGAGCCGCGCGTGATCATCGACCGCTACGGGCCATGGAACCGTGGCCGAGGGCGCGGTGGGATGATGTCGCCCGCTCGGACCCCAGCGAGGACACGCCATGAACACTCAATGGCAAACCATCTCACCCGTCATCGTCGGTTTAGCGACCGTGTTCCTGATGTGGCTCGATTGGCTGCTGACCACCTTGCAGGAGCGTGAGATGGTCAGTCACTACGCCGAGCACTATCAGAGCTATCCATTGAATACCGTTGAGGGCAACCCCCTGCTGCAGGAGTCGGTCAGGCAGGCCCGGGTCATGGACCCGAAACACATCGCCATCGCGACTGTCTTGGGCGGGCTCGTTGGGTATGTCTCTGCCATTCTTGAGGGCGTCTCTCGGGAACTGTTCATCGGGTATGTCTGGGGCCTGTTCCTGATTGTCGGCACCACTCATCTGGGCAATCTCATCGGCTACCGGGCCAGCCGCCGCGGTCTGCACGGCAAGCTGTACCTCCACCAGCGCACCGCGCTATGGGTGCAGATGGGGCGCTATGCGGCCACGAGCGTCTTCTTGGCTATTCTGGCCCTGGCTTCCGGCTCGATCTTCGTCGCCGGTGTGGCGCTGGCCGGCGCTACCTCCAGCCTGCGCCAGCTGCTCTGGCTGCGAAAAGTACCCCCCATCCCGCAGGAGGACCTGTCCCCGGCAGACCAGGCAGGCTCGTCGTTGCGCCCATCTTCCTGACCCAGGCCTGAGCATCTCGAAGGTGCCCGATCGCAACACGCTCGCGATCACCCTTGACGTGGACGGTCACCGCGCCAGAAGAATGCCAACGGCAGGATCCTCAAGGCCGAGCTGCACCGACTCCTGGAGACCACCGCCAAACACCCTCGACACGACCGTATGGCACTCGATGGCGATGACGATCGACCAGAGGCCGTCGTCGTGACCGGCGACATCGACGCGATGTGGCCGGGGAGTCGACGGCACAGCTCCGGCCGTACCTTCGATCGGTGACCGACGCCCCGGTGCTCGATCGCCTGGTGCGCGGCGTGATCGCCCGCCAGTGCCAACAGATCTTGCGTACTTGGATCGGCGCTTGGATAGACCTTCAAACCAGAAGGCGAAGCTCTCTCTGCGCTCGACCGTTGTGATCGTGGCCCGCGCGCCTGTAGCTCAGCGGATAGAGCGTCGGCCTCCGGAGCCTGACCGCCTGAGCGTTGTGGCCACCCGAGTCGGACCCCGAGCGAAACGGGTGGAGTCTTACGCTCTACTCACGCGCAATCGGGCGAGCGCCGGGTAGCGTCGCTGGTCGCCGCCGAGGTCACCAGGAGTCTGGCTACTCGAACACGAGATGCTGCCACCGGAGCCCGTGGGGCTCGAACGCGGCAAAGTCCGCATCCCGGCTCACCCACGTGCAACCCTCGGCGATCGCCAGCGCCGCGTGCTGCGCGTCGGCCACCAGCTTGCCGGTCGCGCCAACGGCGCGGCACAGGCGGGCCACGTCATCCAGATGGCCGGCGCCCGGCGTCGCGAGCCGGCAGCGCGGATGGCTCGCCAGCTGCTCGATGACGGCGAGCGCGACCGGCAGCGGCGTCGGGTCCTCGAAGATCCGGGGGTTCGTGACGATCCTGATGAAGCCAACCGCCACCAGCACGCTCAAGGCGAACGGCTCGGACCCGTCGACGACCGCTTTCAACCAGCCCGCGTACGGCTCGTGCCAGACCTCGTCCCTCCGGTGGGCATAGACGAGCACGTTGACGTCGGGCATCAGCATCGTCAGCCCAGCCGCCGCCGATCCTCGTCCAGGAGCTCGGTCGTGAAGTCGGACGGTTCGTGGCGCACCTGGCGACCGGCGCGGCCGTACGTGGCCATCGAGAACGGCGGCGCGGCCGGCAGGGGGCGACCGAACGAGTCCCGCAGCGCCTCGTTGACCACGTCGCTCACGGTGAGGTTCCGCTCGGCCGCCCGGCGCTTGGCCTGGCGAAGCAGTGTGTCGTCGAGCACGAGGGTGGTTCGCATACAGGTGATCATACGTGTGCGTGCCGAGAAGTCAACGCTCAGGCAATCACCGTTGCGCGACCATCAGCCCGCTGCCGGCGTGTCGGAAATCGTCCCAGGCTGGGGATGACGTGACGACGCTGCGGCTCGACGGAGTTGCCCGTGGTGCACCGCCGCGATCCCCCAGGTCTTCGCGCTTGAGCCACGCTGAGGTGTCGGCGCAGTCGACAGGTTTCACACTCGACAAGCGTTGTGGCAGAGATCCCGCGCTTGCCGGGCGGTTCACCTAGACCTTCGAACTGGAAGCCGAGGCTCAACGCGAGCCTGAGCCGGTATGATCGGCATCACGCGCCTGTAGCTCAGCGGATAGAGCGTCGGCCTCCGGAGCCTGACCGCCTGAGCGTTGTGGCCGCCCGAGTGGGACCCCGAGCGAAACGGGTGGAGTTTTACGCTCTACGCGCGGGTGACGGTTTCGTGCTCCCGCTCGTTGGCACGAGATCTCACGGCCGAAGCTCGAGCGCGGCGACGTGCAAGGGACGCACGGCCAGGAAATGACGCTGATCGAGGGTGGCCAGCTTCGGTTCGTCGAGCCGCTCCGCCAGGGCCAAGACACTCGCATCGACCACCCCCAGGGCAAGGTCCCGGTACTTCGCCTGCAGGTCTCGACAGCGAGCCAGGTCAGCCGCGGTCGGCGGCTCGATGCGATAGGCGCCTACCAGGACGTCGTCGAGGAAGATGAGCCAGGCGTCCGGCGAGAGCCGGCGGGCGCACCAGTAGTCGAGCTCCGCCAGCACCAGCGCCGGCACGACGAGGTCCTCAGCGCTGTCCGTGAGCAGCGCAGCGCACCGGGCGTGGTCGGGATCCGCCGCGTCGAGGGCTGCGAGCAGGGGGCCCGTATCGAGGATGAGCGCCACTCAGCGCGGCTCTTCCGCAACGGGCTCGGTCGTGAGATCGGCGGCGCTGGCCCCGTCGGTCGAGCGCCCGACGCCGACCCGTGGCCGCCGGCTCGCGCGCAGCGCTCGCGCCTTCTCCTCGACAGCCTCCCGAAGCAGAGCCGAAACCGGCACGCCTCGCCGGTCTGCCTCGGCCTCGAGTGTCCCGAGCGCAGCGCTGGATGCGCTGACTGTCGTTCGTCTAGTCTTCATCATGATGCGTGATGCTAGCATCCAGCATCAATGGCGCGCGAGGGCTTCCTTCGGAACCCCGGCGGGCTCGACATCATGTCGCCGCGGAGGTCTCGCGGACGGCCCGGAAGCCCGAGTCGTCCCCAAGATGGAAGTAGAAGTGGCCACGGAGGGAGCCGTCCTCGTCGACCTGCGCCCAGCCTCGGCCGCTGACGCGATCCCCCTCGTCGTCGCCCTCCCACGTGAACTCGACCCTGTCACCTCGTCCTTGCGCGCTCGTGCGCCAGTCGAGCCGGCCCCGGACCGCGACGAACAGCAGGCCCCCGTCGCCGTCCCTCTCGAACGCAACGAATGCGGGCTCCACGAGGTCGATCGCATCGATGTCCCACAGGTCCATCTCGACGATCCGCCACGTCCCGACCACCCCCACGCGCTCGCCTCCGGTCACGATCGTGCTCACTCGTCCCGGAACAGGTCGAGTTGGGCTGGGTTCGATCCAGCCTCGCGGTGCGTTGGGTGGGACGCCAGCGCATCCCGCCGGGCACGACGCGAGATCGAGCGGCGAACCTTCGCATCGGGATCGACGGCGGCCAGCAATCGCGCCAGTTCGGCATCGAATGCGGCCAGGAGATCGAGCGCCTGGATCCTGACCGACCCACGCGGCCAGTCGAGACCAAGCTCGATCGCTCGCCGGGCCGTGCGGTCATCGAGGACTTCGATGGCGTCGAGCACGCCGGCCATCACCGCCGCGCCGTCACGGGACTCCAGCTCCAGGGCACGACCGGCGAGGGCGCCAGCCTGCGCGGATCCCTTCGTAGGTCGGCCGCGGCGGCCCAGCGGCGCAATGGCGGCGCGATCGGGCGCTCGATGGACACCGGTGAGTCCGGCCGATGCGCACGAGCCTCGATCCGCGCGTGTCAGGCGCATCGCCAAGATCAATCTGGAGCCACTCCACGCTCACCCACCCGGCCGGATATGTGACCCGGTAGCGATCGGACCAGAGAAAGCACACGATCAGCTCGCCGATGTCAGCGTCGCCCAGGGTGCCGGTCTCGACCAAGGCTCTGACCAGTCGCCCGCTATCGCGATCCCAGCGCCGGTCAGTGCACAGCAAGAGTGCCGTGCGCAGCGCGTCGGCGTCGCCGTGGCCGTGGTGCTTCTTGAACAGCCCCACCGCTTCGAAGGACTGGCCACCACGCAGGCCAGGGCCAACGACCAGGGCCCGCCACAACTCCTCGACGCTGGCCGCGGTGTGCAGGGCGATGAGGTCTTCAAGAGGAGCGCACCCGCCGGGCTCCAGGTCCGTGCCCCAGTTGTCCATGTCATCTTCCCAGTGCTCGAGCATCCAGACCCGCCAGCGATCGAGGACACGATCCACCTGGGAGTCTACGTGCTCAATCGTCGCTACAAGCGGTCATGAGCAAGAGCAAATCGTCCGGGATGAATTCCGCCTGGTTTTACGCTCTACGGGACATCAGGTGGGCTGACTGAACTCGAAAGAGCCATCTGATACAGCGTGAAACAGGAAGCCGAAGCTCTACCCACGCTCGAACGGTATGATCGGGGCTCGCGCGCCTGTAGCTCAGCGGATAGAGCGTCGGCCTCCGGAGCCGAAGGTCGCAGGTTCGAATCCTGTCGGGCGCGCCAAAGCAACCTTTGTGGGCAGCGCGAGCGCCAGTCCGTGCGCATACGCCGACGGCGTGAGCCTGACCGACACGATCGTCCTCCCTGTGACCACGATCTGCTCGTAGATGGCGTGGAGCACCTCCGCCTTCGCCTCGGGAACATCGGCGTCGCTCCAGGTCGATGAGAGCGTCCGGAGCCAGGCCAGGGCGACCTCCGCCGACACCGCCCCGCCGGCGTTGACCTCGAGGCTCTCCTTCGACTCGCGGAGGGCCCGGAGCCGGTCGAGGTAGACGCATCCTCGAGCCGGCCGGCGGCGTGATCGAGCGCGAGGTCGCGCATCTGGCGGTCGATGCGAGCTCGGTCGAGCTTGACCGGTCGCGGTGCCGATCCGAGGGCCGCCGACGACGGCGCCGATCGTCGTCGTCGTCGAGCTCGAGGCCCGCCGATCTGGGCGAGGATCGGCTCCTCCCACGTCTCGTCGCCGTACCTCGCCTGCTTGCCCCACGGCTGCGCATGGCGCGGGGTGCAGCTTGCGGTGACGGCCGTCCGCGAAGGTACCGTCGCTCTTGAGACGGCGGCCGCAGACGCAGGAGAGGAGACCGGCGAGCAGATCGACCCGGTCCCAGCGATGGGTCCCACCGCCCTGGGTCTTGACGCGCCGCACCTCCTCGACCCGGGCCCACAGCTCGTCCGACACGGGCGGGTTCGCCCGCCACGGCGCCGGCTTCCGCGACTCTCGGTCGGTCCGCCGGTGTCGGCGGACCCAGCCGTTGTAGAGCGGGTTCATGAGGATCATCCGGATCCGGCTCTCGGCCAGACCGGTCTCCTCGGCGAGGTCCTTCGCGCTCACGTTGCCCAGGGCGTAGCGCTCGAACAGGCCGACCGCGATCGGCATCCGGTCGGGGTCGATCTCGAGGGTGTGGGGCGGCTCGGGCATACGCCGGAAGCCGAGGCCCGCGTGGCCACCCGGGTCGTCGTGGTGGTCGAACTTGGCGGCGTAGCCGTCGGTGATCCGCTCCGAGAGGCGGCGGCTGTACTTCTCCGCGCCGGCGGCCTCGCAGATCAGCTCGTCCCAGTCCTGCGGGTCCGAGGACAGGATCCGCCGGTCGCACATGACGAGCGCGACGCCGGCGGGGTGGAGGCCGTCCTCGAGGAGCTCGAGCGTCCGGCGCAGGTTGCGCTGCCAGCGGTCCGAGTAGCCGGCCAGGAGCAGGTCGAACGCGCCCGGCCCGCGCCTCGGCGAGCATCTCGGTCATCGTCGCCGAGCGCCAGACCGTGGTGCCGCTGTGGGCGACCTGGAACACGAGCCCCGTGTCGACGAGGCCGTGCCGCTCGATGAAGCGGTCCTGCTGCTCGCGCTGGCTTGCCGGGCCGTAGCGGTCGTACTGGCCGGCGGTGGACTCGCGGATCCAGCGGGCGACCCGCAGGCCGCGGATGTCGTCGAGCGAGCGGGGCAGGCGCTTCAGCGCGCGGGGTTCCTTCATGCGGCCCCGGCCTCGCGCTTCGCGTCCATGACGACCACATTCGCTCTGTTTCGCGCAGCAGCCAAGCGTTCCCGGCGCAGTTGCTCCGGGACCCTCGGGATAGCGCCGGTGGAGGGCCTCGACGTAGCGGGCCAGGGCGGCGACGAGCGGATCCCGCTCCACCGGCCGCCGCACCTGCTCGCTCATGCCGCGGGGCGGCAATGCTGGCCAGGACGAGGCAGGCGGCAGACGCGTCAACGCGCGGATAACCGCCAGAACCGCGAGAACCACGCAGGGGTCGCGCGCAGTCCCCTACGCGGCTGCGCCAAGCCAATAACCACGTAAACCGCACAGCTTCCATGCAGCCCTAGGCCCCCTTCGCCTGCGCGGGCGCCAGCGCGGTTGTCGTGGTTGTCGTGGTTGTTCCGGCCAGTCGGAGCACCGTCGCCGGCCGCTTCGAGCCGGCGACCCGGGTCTTCGCCCGTTCGGCGATGCCGAGCGACTCGAGGAGGGCGACCGCGGACTCGAGCTCGGCGGCGCTCCGGACGCCCAGGGCCCGCTTCGCGTCCTCCCACTTGAGCGGCCCGTCGGCGAGCTGCGCCCGGAGCGCGTCGGCGTGGCGGTCGCCGGTCGAGGTGCCGAAGACGGAGGCGACCGATCGCACCGCGTAGTCCCACAGGGCGCGCGCCGCGCTGAGGTGCGGGACGTCGATGACGGGCGAGCGGTCGAGCAGCGCGTACACGAGCGCGAGGCGGACGATCTGCGCCTCGGTCCGCGCGGTCATCGCAGCCAGCAGGCCCCAGGGTCGGTGCAGCGACAGCTCGAGGTACAGGTCCTCCCAGGCGTCGCGCGCGTCGGGCGACCAGGGCACCTCGCCCGGCGTCTGGGCCTCGGCGATCGCCGCGCCGACGGCCGCGAACAGGGCGGGGTCGACGTGCTCGACGGGCGAGGTCGGGAAGGGCACCAGGCGCGTGCGCCGGACCGCGAGCCAGATGAAGCGGTTGCCGAAGCCGTTCGCGGCGTCGGTGCCCGCGAGCTTCGCCCGCAGCTCGACCGGGGTGATGTGGGCGATGACGCCGACGTGGTGGCTGTGGACGATCGACTGCTCGCGCGCGAGGATGCGGCCCATCGGGACGCCGTCCCAGGCGTCGCGGACCATCGGCGAGAGCGTCGAGCCCTCCCGGCCCATGACCGTCAGCAGCCGCCCGAACTCGCTCTCCATGACGAGGGCCCGCGGCTCGCCCAGCTTCTCCGTTCGCCTTGAGGTAGCCGACGAGCCCCTCGCCGGAGCCGAGGCCCGCGACGATCAGCTGGCTCCAGTCGGGATATGCCCGGTTCATCACCTCGCGGGCGATCGAGCCCGCGGTGCCCTTGCGCCCGGTGCTGCTGTCGCCGACCAGGACGACGAACAGGTTCGGCGCCTGGGCGCTTCCCTGGTAGATGTAGCGCAGGTTGCCCATGGCGGCGCCCACCGATGGCGAGCAGCGTGCCCAGGACGCCGACCGGGTCGGCCTCGGTGTGCGGGGCGACGGCGCGCACGATCTCGCCCAGCGGGCCGTGGTAGGCCGCGTCGTCGGGCGGCTCGGGCCAGTCGGCGGCGGGCTGTGCCGGTGCCGCGGCGGCCGCGGCCAGGAGCGCCTCCTCCGCCTCGGGCTCACCGAACCGTGGCGACGCGGTCGCCGCGACGAGCCCGAGGGCCGCCTTGAAGTCCTGCCAGCCCCTGCCCGCGCCGCGGTTGTGGAAGCAGTGCCCGAGCGCCTTGCCGGCCTCGTCCTCGCCGACCCCGCAGTCGCCGCCCCGGTCGTCGTCGGGATGGAACGGGCAGCGCTCGAGGCGGTACCAGGTCTGCTGGCCCCGGCGTGCCGGCGCGGTAGCGGACGCCAGCGGCGTCGAGCAGCGCCGCGACCCAGCCCGCGGGCATCCGGTCGCCGGCGACCCGGATCGGTTCCTCGGCTGCGCGGCGGCGGCGCGAGCTCGGCGAGCCGCTCGACCGGGACGGGCACGAGGTCGGCCGGGACGCCGGAGCAGCGCAGAGCGCCGGTGCGGCCGGTCGGGCGTCGGGTCGCCCTTGACCTTGAGCGTCCCGATCAGGGCCACGATGCGCGAGGCGTTGGACACCGCTCGTGTCGATCGACACGCGCGTCGGTGTCGAACCGCGCGGCGAGGTGCGCCAGCGACGCCGTCGACCAGGCGCTTCGCCTCGGCGATCGTTGGGCAGGTCGACCGGGTACAGCAGCCAGTAGCCGTTGCCGCTCATCGCGGTGATGGGCTCGGGCCAGCCGCGGTCGGCGAGGTAGCGCCAGACGTCCCGCGTGACCGCGAGGGCGGCCTCGCGCTCGGCCTCGCTCGCGCTGACATCCGACGGCCGCCGGGGGTCGATGTCGACCGGCAGCCAGCGGCGCTCGACGACGTTGGCGTCGGCCGTGGTCGAGCGCACCCGGGCTATGATCCGGTTGTTCCCTCGGCCCGAGCAGCGCGGGGTCGACCGGGTTCAGGGTGACGTACACGTTCTGCCGGCCATCGAGCGCGGCGCACCGCCGCCACCAGGGCGTCGGGGCTGTCGAAGTAGCCGGAGTCGGTGCGCCCCGGCGTCGGGATCCGGACCTCGCGGACGTCGCCAGGACGCCAGAGCAGGGTGACGAAGCGCTCGAGGTCGGTCGGGGTGTCGGCCACGGCGATCACCGTCGGCGCCCGGCCAGCACGAGGAACGTGCAGCCCCAGCCCCGCGCGGTCTGCGCGAGGCGGTCCAGCTGCGCCGGGCCGGCGCCGGCGCGGGGCAGGACGAGGGTGCGGCCGGTCGTCTCGCAGACGAGCTCGAGGACGAGGGGTTCGAACGCACAGGGTCGCCGGGTGGCACGGGCCGTCGGCCGGCAGGTCGTTGAGGGCGACGGCCAGGTCCCAGCCCGCGCGGACCCACTCCTCGATCAGCGCCGGGTCGCGCGTCGGCTCGACGCCGTACTGGTCGGACCAGGTGCTCATGCCCGATCGCCCCGACCGCTCGTCGGACCGGGAGGGCGTCGTCGGCCCGGGCCGGCTGGCGACCCGGCGGGCGAGGGTCTCTGGTCGTCACGGGCGCGCGGTCCGCGTGGCGTGGCCGTTGCCGTCGCCGCCGCGCGGAGGCCCTGCATGACCAGGAACGCGGCCTGGTCGCGGGGCGTGCGGCACTCGGTCTGCGGCGAGGTCCTCGAGTGCCAGCCGGGCGGCCTCGGGGATGTGGATGGTGAGAGCGGGCATGGCCCGATTGAACGGCCGCCGAGGGCGACAGATAAACGGTGCAAAGGCGACAACAATGCGCCAATAATGCGCGCAGCGTCAGCTCCCCCGAGCGGCCACTCCATGTCGTGGCGCTTCAGGAAGCGCTGGAGCGAGCGGACGGCGACGTCGAGCCGCTCGGCGAGCGCCTCCTGGGTCGGCCGCGCGGCCCCGCTCAGTCGCGGAGGGCCCGGTGCGCCGCCCGGACGTTCGCCACGGTCAGCAGCCCCGTGCCCCTCGGGCGACCGCGCCCGGGCACGGAGGAGCGCCGCCGGCCGCTCGGCCGCGGCGGCCGCCGGCCGCCCGCGCGGACCCCGGCGCCAGCCCGAGGAGCTCGCGCAGCCCGTCCTCGCCGAGCCGGGCACGACGCGGTCCGATGTACTCGAGCAGCGCCTCGAACGTCGGCTGGGGGCCCGTCGAGCACGCTGAGGTGGTGGTAGAGGGCGACGACCAGCTCCAGGTCGAGCACGGGCTGCTCGGCGTCCACGCGCGCGATGACCGCCTGCATCAGCAGCGGGTCGGACCGGCTCACCGGCCGGCCCGCCGCCCCTGCGACGGGCGGCCGCGGCTGGCGCGGGGCAGCGGTCGCCCCGCTGGCGGGTTCGGACACGGGGAATGGCCCTCCGGGATGGTCATTCAGCCGAGTGGCTGGCCGGCGAGCAGGAGTGCTTCGAGCAGTTCAGTCTAGGCGGCGGGCCGCCGTGTGAACAGGTGTTCTATCCACGACTTTCGGCGTGCGCCGGCGCCCGGATGTCCACAGCCCCGCCGGGATATCCACCAGTGGCGCGGGGCTTGGCCCTGCGCGGGGATGCCAGGCCGAGTTCGCCGCGTGTAGCAACGACCTCATGGCCCAGCTGGACCGTAGACTCTCAGGCAACACCGGCATGCCGCGAACCGCCTCGAGGGAATGTGACGAGTCCGTCAGCGCCCGCCAAGGGCCTCACCCTTTCAGCGCTCAAGTCCCACCTCTGGGACTGCGCCGAGATCCTGCGCGGCAGCGCCGTCGATCGCACGGACTGGAAGGGCTACATCCTTCCGCTGCTGTTCTTCAAGCGCATCTGCGACGTGTGGGACGAGGAGACCGCCGAGGCAGCGCGAGCTGTTCGGCGACGTCGACCCGGTCGACTTCCCCGAGGTCCACCGCTTCGACGTCCCCGAGGGCTGCCACTGGCGCGACGTCCGCGAGACGCCCGGCGAACGTCGGCACGGCGCTCGCTCGCGCCATGCGGGAGATCGAGCGGGCCAACCCCGACACCCTCTACCGCGTCTTCGGCGCCGCCGACTGGGGCAACCGGGAGATGCTCACCGACGAGATCCTGAAGGATCTGATCGAAGGGCTCTCGGCGGTCTCCGCTCGGCAACACGGCCGTCAGCACCGACATCCTCGGCGACGCCTACGAGTACCTGATCGGCAAGTTCGCCGACGTCACCAGGCGCAAGAAGGCCGGCGAGTTCTACACGCCGCGCAGCGTCGTCCGGATGATGGTCGACATCCTCGACCCGAAGGAGGGCGAGACCATCTACGACCCCGCCTGCGGCACCGGCGGCATGCTGCTCGGGGCGATCGAGCACGTGCAGCGCGCCGGCGGCGACCCGCGCACGTTCTTCGGCAAGATCTACGGCCAGGAGAAGAACCTCACGACCTCGTCCATCGCCCGGATGAACCTCGTCCTCCACGGCATCGAGGACTTCCAGATCGTGCGCGAGGACACGCTCCGCAGCCCGGCCTTCACCGACTCCAGCACCGGCGGCCTCGCCACCTTCGACTGCGTCATCGCCAATCCGCCGTTCTCGCTGAAGGAGTGGGGTCGCGAGATCTGGGAGGCCGACCCGTGGGGCCGCGCCGCGTACGGCCTGCCGCCGGAGAGCTACGGCGACTACGCGTGGGTCCAGCACATGGTCGCCTCCATGGCCACCGGGCACGGCCGCATGGCCGTCGTGCTGCCGCAGGGGGCGCTGTTCCGAAAGGCCGCCGAAGGCAGGATCCGCACAGGCGCTGCTGGAGGAGGACCTGATCGAGGCGGTCATCGGGCTGGCCCCGAACATCTTCTACGGCACGGGGCTTGCACCCGC
>CAVUCC010000009.1:0-19878 GCA_963739885.1 uncultured Chloroflexia bacterium
GAGGCTGCTCATCTCGCGGACACCCGAAGGTTGACCGGGTTCCGCGTAACCCAGCTGCGGACACACGTGTCCATGGAACCAGTATGTGGGCCGCCCCGAGGGCGTCATTACGGTCGGTCATGAACCGGTCTGCTGCAGGACGCCTGATCGATCTCTGGATGACGGCCCGTCACGGTCGTCCGTCGCCGGGCCCGCGGCGGGCGACCCGATAGGCTGAAAGGAGGTGACCACACGAAGGAAGGGAGGCAGCCGTGTTCGACGGGCTATCGAGTTGGCAGGGACCGGTGACGGCGATCATCGAGCTCGTGGTGGCCGCGCTCGCGGCACTTGTGGCCCACGGGCTCGTGTACTCGCTGGCCGTCCGGGCGGCGCGGCGCACGACCAGCACGCTCGACAAATCGTTCCTCGAGCACACGCGGCAGCCGGCGCGGTTCCTGGCGCCGCTGCTGGCGCTGTTCATCGTGCTGCCGGTCGCGGCCATCGACGCTGAGCTGCGTGGGGCACTCCGCCATCTCGTCGGGCTGGGCATCATCACCTGCATCGCCTGGATGGTGGTGTCGGTCTCCTGGATCGTGGACGACCTCCTGGTCGACCGATACCGGACCGGGGGACCGGACGACCTGCACGCGCGGTCGGTCGAGACCCAGATCGCCATCCTCCGCCGACTGTTCGTGGTGGCCATCTCGGTCATCACGCTCGCCATCGGCCTGCTCACGTTTCCCGAGGCACAGAGCCTCGGGGCCAGCATCCTGGCGTCGGCCGGGGTCGCCGGGATCGTCATCGGCGTGGCCGCCCGTCCGGTCATCTCGAACCTGCTGGCCGGGGTCCAGATCGCCCTCACCCAGCCCATCCGGCTCGAGGACGTCGTCGTCATCGACGGCGAGTGGGGACGGATCGAGGAGATCACGACGACGTACGTGGTCGTACGCATCTGGGACCTCCGGCGGCTCATCGTGCCGCTCACCACGATCATCGAGCAGCCGATCGAGAACTGGACCCGCACCAAGGCCGAGATCCTGGGCACGGTCGAGGTCCACGCTGACTACCGGGTTCCGGTCGACGATGTACGGGCGGAGCTCAAGCGCGTTCTCGACGACTCGAACCTGTGGGACGGCAAGGCCTGGGGCCTCCAGGTGACCGACTCGACGGAGCGCACGATGACCCTGCGGGCCCTCATGAGCGCGCCCGACTCCGGGGCCGCCTGGGACCTGCGCTGCCTGGTGCGCGAACGCCTGATCGGCTACCTGCGCGAGCACCACGCCGATGCCCTGCCGCGCCTGCGGGCTGAGATCGAAGACGCCGACGCTCGCGTGTCGGATAGGGGAGGGCCGGCCAGGGGAGGGCCGGCCAGGGGAGGGCCGGCGAGGGGAGGGCCGGCGACGAACGCGGACCATGCCGCCTGAGGCGAGGGGCCCCCGGATGCATGACGGCGCCCGTCCGTGAGCCCTGGCCTCGGCGGGCGCGTCGTCCAGTCGGCGGCCCCTCGCGCCAGTCGGCGGCCCTCGGTCCAGTCGGCGGCCCCTCGCTCCGTCCAGTCGGCGGCCCCTCGCGTCCGTCCAGTCGGCGGCCCCTCGCGTCGTCCAGTCGGCGGCCCCTCGCGTCGTCCAGTCGGCGGCCCCTCGCGTCGTCCAGTCAGAGCACGACTGCGAGACCGTGGGCCGGCACAGGACGACGTCCGGCAGGGCCTCAGCCGTGCCGAGTCCAACGCTCGATCAGCCGATCACGGCTAATCTGAGGATCGAAATCCAGGTCCCGAGTCCGCGACGGCCGCCTTCCAGTCGTACCTGGACTGGCTGGCCGCGACCCGAGCCACGCCTTCCTCCCTTTGGCACTGCGTCGCCAGCCTTGGGCAACACAATCGGCTGCCCGATCGTCGTCGAGCTCCCGCGGCGTGGGGAGACGTGGCTTCTCATCGACCCGCGTGATCCTCAGCGCAGAGAGACCCCAGCGCAGAGAGCCCTCAGCGCAGCGTCCGCACCGCTTCGCGCTCGATCGCAAGCCCCTTCGTGTGGCGCGCGAAGAACTGCGGCAAACCCCGCGACATCGCTCGGATCGGGCGCGACGGGTGCGCCAATGCTCCCGGCGATCCGCTCGTCGAGATAGTCGGGCAGCGACTGCCCCGTGTCGGCGCGCAGCATGTACGCGGCCAGCACGGCCATGCCCCACGCTCCGCCCTCGCCGGCTGTGGCGGGGATGCTGACGGGGACGTTGAGCGCCGCAGCCATCATGCGCTGCCCGGTGTCGCTGCCCTTGAACAGCCCGCCATGACCGCGGATCTCATCGATCACCACCCCCTCCTGCTCGGTGAGGATGTCGACACCGGTCCTCATCGCGCACAGGGACGCGAAGTACATCGCCCGCACGAAGTTCTCGAGGGTGAACCTGCTGTCCTGATTCCGCGCGAACAGCGGCCGGCCCTCGGTGAAGCCGGTCATGTGCTCGCCCGAGACGTAGTTGATGGACAGCAGCCCGCCTGCATCCGGATCGCCCCGCGCCGCCAGCGGCAGCAGCTTGTCGTAGAGGTCATCGAGCCGTGCCTCGGTCCCCAGCGCCCTGGCGACCTGGCCGAAGAGGGTGATCCAGGCGTCGAGGTCGGAGGACCCATTGTTCGCATGGGCCATGGCCACGGGCTTGCCGTCGGGCGTGACGAGGATGTCGATCTCCTCATGGACGCGGGCGAGGCTCTTCTCCAGCACGATCGTCGCGAACACCGACGTGCCGGCGGACACGTTGCCCGATCGCGGGCGTACGGCGTTGGTGGCGACCATGCCGGTGCCCGCATCGCCCTCGGGAGGGCACACGGGCACGCCGGGGTCGAGCCTGCCCGACGGGTCGAGCAGCCGCGCGCCTTCGGCGGTGAGGCTCCCCGCCGGGCGTCCCGCGGGCAGGATTTCGGGGAGGATGTCCAGGAGCTTCCAGCCGAGCTGGCGCGGCGCGATGAGCGCGTCGAGCTTCGCCAGTCTCGGGGCGTCCCAGCCACCGGTGACCGGATCGATCGGGAACATGCCCGATGCCTCGCCCACGCCGATCTTCCGCTCGTTGGTGAGCTTCGAGTGGACATAGCCGGCCAGGGTCGTGAGGTGGGCGATGCGCGATACGTGCGGCTGCGCCTCCAGGATCGACTGGTAGAGATGCGCGATGCTCCAGCGCTGCGGGACGGCAAACTCGAGGATCGGCGTCAGCTCGGCGCACGCCCGGGCGGTGATGTTGTTGCGCCAGGTGCGGAAGGGCACCAGCAGGTCCCCCTCGGCGCCCAGCGCCACGTATCCGTGCATCATCCCGCTCACGCCGATGGCGGCGACCGCCTTGAGCCCCAGGGCGTACCGGGACTGCACGTCCTGGACGAGCGACCCGTAGCATGCCGCCAGACCCTTCCAGACGTCCTCCATGTCATACGTCCAGACGCCGTCCCGGAGCTGGTTCTCCCAGGCAAACGAGCCTGACGCCAGCGGGGTCGTGTCGGGCGCAATGAGGGCCGCCTTGATCCGGGTCGAACCGAGCTCGATTCCGAGGATGGCGTCACCCGACCGGATCAACTCGGCCGCGCGATCCTGTTGCTGGTTCACCGGGCATCCCTCCGAACGTTCAGGCGCTGCGCCACGTTGGCGTCGGCAGGCGTCACCTCTGCTGTGATGCAGGGAGATCGCGGAGCTCAAGCGTGCGCAGCGGCCGCCTTCGCCCGCGCGAGTCTCGGCCAGGATCGAGGTTTCCCCTTTGACGCCAGATGCAGGGCTGTTGGCTGGCGAGGGAGGACTCGAACCTCCAATTTCCTGATCCAGAGTCAGGTGCCTTACCAGTTTGGCCACTCGCCAGCGCCAGGTCAGCGCGCACGAAGGGGGCTCAGGCGCGCCGGAATGCCAGCATCCTAGCGGGCCTCGCTCCGCCGAGCCACCAGTCCTCCAGGCACGCCACGCCCGCCAGCCACGGCGCGAACGCAGTGCCGCGACCGCTGCGGCTGTGGCGCCTGTGCTCCGGGGTGTCCATGCCGTCGGAGCGCCGTCATCTGCCGATCTCGGCTGATCGCGAGACAATCGGGTCGAAGCAATGGAGGCATATGACAACCGAGACCCCCAGCGACCTGTTCGAGCGGCGGCACGCCGCGACTGATCGGGCGTCCATCGTGGTCGTGCCCGAGCGCCGGATGCTCGCGATCGACGGGGTGGGCAGCCCGACGGCGGCCGGCCACCGGCTGGCCACGGACGCGCTCCGGACCGCCGCGGAGATCCTGCGCGTCATGCTCGCGCGGACGCGGCGCCTCGACACCAGGATCGGCGTGGTCGAGTGTGCGTGGTGGACGCATCCTGAGCCCTCACCCGACGAGATGGCCGCACGGTTCGCGGACCGCTCCACCTGGCACTGGCAGGTGATGATCGAGATCCCCGACAAGGCAACGGACGAGGAGGCGATGGCCGCGATCGACGAGACGCGCCGGCGCGCCGGCCGTGCCGCGCCCCTGGTCCGCCTCATTCGTTTCGTGGAGGGTCGATCGGCGCAGATCCTGCACATGGGCGGGCCGGCCACCGAGGCAGCGGCGGTGGCGAGGCTGCACGCCGCCATCGACGATGCGGGGCTGCGGTCGCACGGCCACCTGCACGAGCTCTACCTCGCCGATCCGAGCCGCGTGCCCGAGAGCCGCGCGCGGACGATCCTGCGCCTCCCGGTCGGCTACGACTGACGTCGATCGCGGTTCCACGGCGACGCCTCGCAGACATGACGGCGCCCCGTCCGTGAGTCCGGGCCTGTGCCTGGCCGGGAGTCCCGAAACGGGGCGTCGTGGTTGCAGAGCGGGCTGGGAGCCCGCGAGCACTAGATGGGGCGTACCGACGCCATGCCCGCCAGGGCAAGCGCCGCGAAGGCACAGACGCGCATCAGCGCGTCCAGGCGCGGGTGGCCGCGAGCCACACCAACCTCCTGACTTCGGCAGCCCGGCTGACTCGCGGTGCGAGTCCCGTGGCTTTGCGTCCCCGGGTCACCCCGGGTTTGCCTTTTCGGGCCAGCCTCCCGGCTGGGGCGGCTTTCACCGCCTGATGGCACGCTACCAGCCCGGACGGGACGCAGGCACCCTCCAAGTCGTCCCGTTGTTGCCTGTGACCCCTTAAGGCAAATGGGCTAAGGCAATCAGGACGGCGACCGGGGCATCTGGCAGATGCCCCGGTCGCCGGAAACGCCCCGCGATCAGGCCGCGGGCACCGTCTCCTCGGCGATGGCGGAATCCGCCGGTTCCCACGCCGCCGCGCCGGCCGCTGCAGCCGCGGTTGCCGGCACCTCTCGCAGCAGCAGGACCAGGCCGGCCGCGAGGACCGAGGTCCCGATCCCGACCGCGAACGTGCTCGCGGTCGCGGATCGAGAACGCCTGGTGGATCGCGGACACGATGGCGGGCACGAACGGCTCCACCACGCCCCGAACGTCGGCCGGCAGCGAGGCGAGCAGCGCGGCACCCGCGTTACCCACGCCGGTGAGCGCCTGGATCCCCGCGCCGCCCCCGGCGCTGGCCAGCGCCGGGCCGACCTGCGGCGGGATCCCGGCCGATCCGAACGCTGCCGGCACCTCCCGGCCCATCGACGTCGCGAACACGCGTGGGACACCGACCGCGAGGACTGGCGGACCTTCCGGGTCGACCGGATCCGCGCCGGCATGTCGCCCGGGCCACGGTTCAGCCCCCGCGAGCTGACCGATGCGCAGGTCCAGGCGATGGTCTCGCGAGGGGTCCCCGCATCGGCCCGGCGCCACCAGGCACGGGTCATCGTCCGCGCGCCGGCCGCCGTGCTCGCGAACCGGTTCGGACCCTGGCTCGGCACGATCACGGCGATCGACGACGCGTCGTGCGTGCTGGACACGGGCGCGGACACCCTGGAATCGCTGGCCGTCTACCTCGGCATGCTGGGCGTCGACTTCTCGGTCAGCGAGCCGCCGGAGCTGGTGGCCGCCCTTCGCACGCTCGCGGCTCGGTATTCGGCCGCGGTGCCCACCGGCTAGGTACCCGAGCGGGGGCGGCTCCCACGGGCCGCCCGATGGTCAGCCGAAGTGGCGCCGGCACCTGGCCTGGTAAGCCTCGATGCCGCCCACGTTGGCCGCGACGAGCGCCTCGGCGCCGACCCGGGCGCCCTCAGCCCGGGGACCCCCGGCGCGGACGTGGAACACCGCTTCCTCGCCGCACACCGAGCAGATCGCGGTCAGCTTGTCGACCCGCTCGGCGAGGGCCATCAGCGACGGCAGCGGCTCGAACGGCCGGCCGTCGAAGGTGACGTCCAGCCCGGCGACGATGACGGTCATCCCTCGATCTGCCAGGCGGCCGGCAGCCTCCACCAGCCCGATGCCGAAGAACTGCGCCTCATCGATGGCAACGACGTCCGTTCCGTCGGGAACGGCTGCCACGATGGCGGTGGGGTCGCTCGTGGCGAGCGATGGGAAATCAAGCCCAACGTGCGACGCCAGCCGGTCGGTGCCGTGGCGCGTGTCGAGGGCGTGGTTGAAGACCATGACGCGCCGTCCGGCGATCACTGCCCGCCTGACCCGCCGCAGGAGCTCCTCGGTCTTGCCGGCGAACATCGGGCCGCATACGACCTCGATCCGTCCGATCTCGCCCATGGCCACAGCATCGCATGCCTGCGCTCCTGCACACCGCCCTCGTCCGACCCCACGAGCCCGTCCGCCGCCACGAGCCCGTCCGATCCCACGAGCCCGTCCGACCCCACGAGCCCGTCCGACCCCACGAGCCCGTCCGACCCCACGAGCCCGCTGGATCACGGAGACGCCGGGCTCGGATCGGAGGGGCCGGTCGGGGATTGCCCAGGACGTCGATGTCGAGATGGTTCGAAGGAAGCGGAACTATCGCGCGGGACCGCACTGACACCTGGGGGCGCGATCACTCGCGTTCAGGACGCGAGGCTCGCGAGCCATCTTCGACCCGCTGCCCGAACCCGAGATGGTTCCGTTTGGTTGGAAGCGTCTGCAGATGGCGTCGCCTGCGGACGTTCAGGATGGCCGGGCGGACCCTGGGGCGGGTGCGCCGACCCGGCTGGCGGACCCTGGGGCGGGTGCGCCGACCCGGCTGGCGGGCCCTGGGGCGGGTGCGCCGACCCGGCTGGCGGACCCTGGGGCGGGTGCGCCGACCCGGCTGGCGGGCCCTGGGGTGGGTGCGCCGACCCGGCTGGCGGGCCCTGGGACGTCGGTGCGGGCCATTGGACGCCGGTGCGGGCCATTGGACGTCGGTGCTGGCGACGGATGAGCGGCACCCGAGGTCGTGGAGGTAATCGAGCTCCAGGGCGTTGCCGTGCCCGTGGCCCACGCCGTGCCCGTCCTTGAGCCAGGTCATGAGCTCCTTCCAGGAGCGCCGGCCCAAACCGGCCATCAGGGACTTCCATTCCGCGATGGCCGGTCCACGCACCTCGTCGCTCATCAGCGACCTCCCTGCCTGTCCGCGACCGGGCGGTTGTCGCATGGGTTCTGCCTCGCCGGCGGCCCGGCAATCGTCGGTCCGCGCGATGCTTCCGCTTGGTTGGAAGCATCCGACATGGCGTCGTCTGGGCGACGCGGAATGCCCGGGCGTGCGCGCAGATGCGCCTCAGCTGCCGAGCTCGAAGCAATCCCACGCGCATGACCGAGCCGTTCGCCCGGTAGAAGGTCCATTCGCCGTGCGTCCCGCCGTCGAGATGCAAGCCGGCGAGATCGACGGCGCAGCGTGTCGAAGCGATGGCCGGCCACCTCCCCCTCGCAATACCATGGCTCGCAGCCGCAGCTTGCCGGAGGCCCGATGACGCCGCCCAACATTCGATCCTGGCTCATCGACATGGACGGGGTGCTCGTCCGCGAGGAGACCCCGATCCCGGGTGCCGACGCGTTCCTGGCGCGCCTGGCCGAGCGGGGCATCCCGTTCATGGTCATGACCAACAACTCGATCTACACGCCGCGGGACCTGTCGGCGCGGCTCGTGGCGAGCGGGTTGCATGTGCCCGAGACGTGCATCTGGACGTCGGCCCTCGCCACGGCGCGCTTCCTCGCCGACCAGCGACCCGGCGGATCGGCGTTCGTCATCGGCGAGTCGGGCCTCACCACCGCTCTGCACGACGCGGGCTACACGCTGACCGAGCGCGATCCCGACTACGTCGTGCTGGGCGAGACCCGGACCTACAGCTTCGAGCGGGTCACGCGCGCGATCCGGCTGGTCGCCGCCGGTGCCCGGTTCATCGCCACCAACCCCGACCCGTCCGGACCCACCGAGGAGGGCCCGGTGCCCGCGACCGGTGCCGTCGCCGCGCTCATCTCGCACGCGGCCGGGGTCGAGCCCTACTTCGTCGGCAAGCCGAACCCGCTGATGGTCCGCTCGGCCCTGAACGCCCTCGACGCGCACTCTGAGACCTCGGGGATCATCGGTGACCGGATGGATACCGATATCAAGGCCGGTCTCGAGGCCGGCATGCACACCGTGCTCGTGCTGACCGGCTCCACGGCGGCGGCCGACATCGAGCGCTACCCGTACCGGCCGTCGCGAGTGGTGGACTCGGTCGCGGACCTCATCCCGACGCTGGGCTGAGCGCGGTCGACGAGCTCGGCCGGCGCCTGCCGTCGCACGGCCTCCGCTGGCGCGGGCCGCGCGGGTCGAGGAACCGAATTGACCCGCGTTCGGGAAGGTCCTATGGTTCGGACTTCCCGGGGTGTCAACGTGCAATTGGAGGGTTTTTGGGTGCCTACTGTCACCAAGGACCGGCGGGGGGTCACCCGCCGCGTATTGACGGCACTCGCGTCGGCCGGCCTGCTGTGGACCGCGGTCGGCATCCCCGCCGCCGCCGCCGAAGACACAAATGCCGGCACGATCACGGCGGCGTTCGTCGACCCCGCGATCACGTCATCCGGCACTGCGTCGCTTACGCTTCGCGTGACCAACGACAGCGGCTCGAACAAGGCCATCAAGTCGATCCGCGTCAGCGCCCCGGACGGCTACACGATGGCATCGCAGCTGTTCGTGCTCAGCCCGACGGTTGCCCACGGCAGCTCCGTCGATCTCCCCATCACCGTCGGCGTTCCCGACGGGTGCGGCGTCGCGTCCAGCGGCTGGAAGGTGTGGGCCGACACGGACGCCAACGCCGGCGAGGACGACCCTGTTGGCGATCCCGGGGATGACTTCCAGCTGTACCCGACCAACGTCACAACGACCGTGTTCAACGCGTGCGCGCTGACCTTCTCGACGCAGCCCGCGACCGCGGTCAAGGGCGAGAACATCACGAGCCAGGCGTTGATCCCGGGCGGCACGCCCGTCACCGTGCAGGTCGTGGATACGGCCAACGGCAACCAGGTGGTCACCGCGCTCGACGGATCGACCGTCACGTTCGACGTCGCGGGCGGATCGCCGGCGCAGTCGCTCACGACCACCGCCAGCGTGAGCGCAGGGTCCGCCGACTTCGCCGGAAGCCTGCCGCTAAGCGGCGACGGCTACCAGCTCGATGCCTCCGTCACCAGCCCCAGCGTGTCCGGCGTCAGCGTCGCTCCGGCCACCTCCGATCCGTTCTCGATCGCCGATGCCGGATCGACCTGCGATGCCGGCCAGCAGTGCTCGGCGACCGGGACGAGCACGAACGGCAGCGACTCGTCGTTCGGGGTCACCGGAGGTACCGGCGACACCGGCGATCTGCTCACGATCAGCTTCGCGCCGTCGGGCATCGACTGCACCCTGCCGATCACCGGGAGGGCCTATAGCGACACGACCGGGACGGCGACCATCAACATCACCGGCTCGCGCACCAAGATCGTCGACGTCACGATCCCCAGGGCCACCGCACGGGCCAACCGCAGGCCGTTCGCGATCCAGTACCACATCTGCTTCAGCAGCCCGACGCCGTTCATCCCGCTGCTGGGCACCGCGCGGCACATGGTGACGACGGGGCTCCTGCCCAGCTGCTGGCGGTATGCGACCGACGATGTCGCACCGTCCTCGGTCGCGGACCCCAACTTCGCAGGCCCGTGCGTGATCTGGAAGTATCGGGCGAGCAACGGCGATATCAAGGCCAGGTTCTTCGCCCCCGCGGGCGACCCAAAGGCCTACATGTAGGCCACCCGGCAGCCTCTGACCGTCCCGGCCGCGCGGACATGTCACTCGACGCCGCGTGGCCGGGACACCTAAGGGCGGTGGCCTGACCGTGGCGTCCTGCCCCGCCTGTGGCCAGGAGGTCCAGGAGCGTCATCGCGTCTGCGGCCAGTGCGGGACGCCGCTGTCGCCTGACGGGCCGGCCACCGAGATCCGGCACCGGGTCACGATCGTCACCTCGGATCTGAAGGGCTCGACGAGCCTCGGTGAGAAGCTCGATCCGGAGTCGCTGCGCGAGGTCCTGACCCTCTACTTCGACGAGATGCGGGCCGTCCTCGAGGCCTATGGCGGGACGATCGAGAAGATCATCGGCGATGCCATCGTGGCGGTGTTCGGCCTGCCGCTCCCGCGCGATGACGATGTGCTGCGAGCCGTTCGCGCTGCGGCCGAGACCCAGGCGGTCCTCGCGAGCCTGAACGAGCGGCTCGATCGGACCTGGGGCGTCCGCCTCGTCAACCGGACCGGTGTCGCGACGGGCGAGCTCGTCGTCGGGAGGGCATCGGCCGGCGAGCACATCCTGACCGGGGACGTCCTGCGGCTCGCCAACAAGCTCGAGCAGTCGGCGCCGGCGCAGGGGGTCCTCATCGGGGAGCTCACGTTCCGGCTGGTCGAGAGCGAGGTCACGGTCGAGGGCGTGGAGCCGGTGCTGCCCAGTGGCGGCACGGTGCCCGTCCCCGCCTACCGCCTGATCGCCGTCGCACCCGAGACCTCCGGCCCGGCGGCCGCCGAAACCGAGACTCGTGCGGACGCCGCCAGGGCGGTATGGGCATGCCCCGGCTGCGGGGAGGAGAACCCGGGCGCGTTCCGGTTCTGCGCGATGTGCGGGACGCGTGCTGCCGGCGCGACCCGCGTCGCCGAGACGCGCAAGACCGTGACCATCGTGTTCTCGGACCTCAAGGCCACCACCCCGGACGGCCAGCCGTTGGCCGCAAGCGTCCTGCGGGGCGTCATGGCCCGGGCGTTCGATCAGGCTCGGCGAGTTCTCGAGCGACACGGGGGCACCGTCGAGAAGTACATCGGAGACGCGGTCATGGCCGTGTTCGGCCTGCCCGTCCGGCACGAGGACGACGGGCTGCGCGCCGCGCGCGCCGCGCTCGAGCTGCGCGATGGCCTGGCCGCGCTCGCCGGGGACCTGCTGCGCGAGGAGTCGGTCCGCCTCGAGGTCGCGACCGGCGTGAACACGGGCGAGGTCGTCGCCGGAGACGCCAGCGTCGGCCAGCGCCTGGTCACCGGCGACGCGGTGAACGTGGCGGCCCGGCTCGAACAGGCAGCGCCCATCCACGAGGTGTACATCGGTGGCCCCACGTACAAGCTCGTCCGGGATGCGGTCGAGGTCGCGCGGGTCGAGCCGCTGACGCTCAAGGGCAAGGCCGAGCCGGTCGCTGCCTATCGGCTGACCGCGATCGTCTCGGATCAGGGCACCGCGCGACGCCAGGACACGCCGATGGTCGGCAGGGAGGCGGAGATGCGCCTCCTGGGCACGGCATTCGACGAGGCGGTCGCGGAGCTCGAATGCCGGATGGTGACCGTCGTCGGCGAGGCGGGCGTCGGCAAGACCCGCCTGACGGGGGAGTTCATCGGGGCCGTGATGGCGCGCTCGCGGGTCCTCCGGGGACGATGCCTCCCGTACGGGGACGGCGTCACGTTCTGGCCGATCACCGAGATCGTGGGCCAGGCCGCCGGGATCCGCGACGACGATTCGCCCGAGCTGGCGGTCCGGCGCATCGCCTCGCTGCTGGGTGATGACGCCGATGCGGTGCTGGCGCCCGTCGCCTCGGCGATCGGGCTCAGCCCGACCTCGTTCCAGCTGCCCGAGCTGTTCTGGGGCATCCGCCGCTTCTTCGAGCTGCTTGCCGCCGACGGACCGGTCGTCGTCCTCCTCGACGACATCCACTGGGCCGAGGCGACGCTGCTCGATCTGATCCGGAACCTCGTCAATTCCCTCGCCGGCGCGCCGGTGCTGCTGCTGTGCACCTCCCGCCACGGCCTGCTGGACAGTGAGCCCGAGTGGGCCACCCGTCCGCGCGAGACGCGGATCGTCCTGGAGCCGCTGACGCAGGCCCACGCCGAGCTCGTGGTCGACAACCTGCTGGGCCGGGCCGGGCTGGACGATGACGTTCGCGCACGGGTGGTCCAGGCGGCCGAAGGGAACCCGCTGTTCGTGGAGCAGCTCCTCTCGATGCTGATCGACACCGGCTCCCTTCGCTCCGAGAACGGCCGGTGGGTCGCGACGACCAACCTCTCACAGCTCGCCATCCCGCCCACGATCCACGCCCTCCTGGCCGCCAGGCTGGACCAGCTGCCCGCCCCCGAACGAGCCGTCATCGAGCCCGCCTCGGTCATCGGGCTCAACTTCGCTCCCGCGGCAGTCCGAGAGCTCGCGGCCGAGGAGGTCCGCGACGAGCTCCACGTCCATCTCCGAGAGCTCGCCAGGCGTCAGCTCGTCCACGAGGTCGAGAGCCGGAGCGAGGTCGAGAGCCGGAGCGAGGTCGAGCCGAGTCACCGGTTCTCGCACATCCTGGTCCGGGACGCCGCCTACCAGGGCCTCCTCAAGCGCTCGCGCGCGGACCTCCACGAGCGGTTCGTCGAGTGGGCGGACCGGGTGAACGCCGAGGCCGGTCGCGCCCAGGAGTTCGAGGAGATCCTGGGCTACCACCTGGAGCAGGCCTTCCGCTACCGCTCGGAGCTGGGGCCGCTCGATGCGCCTGGCGTCCTGGTCGGCGTCCGGGCGAGCGAGCGCCTCGGGTCCGCGGGTGGCCGAGCCTTCGCGCGCGGTGACATGCCCGCCGCCGCGAACCTGCTGGAACGCGCGGCCGGCCTCCTGCCCGAGGATCACGAGACCAGGCCCCGGCTGCTCCTGCGGCTGGGCGAGACATGCATGGAGATGGGCAACTACGAGGCTGCCGACGGGTGGCTCGACATCGCCGTGCGCCTGGCCGCCGCTCGCTCCGAGGAGGGGCTCGAGACCAGCGCTCGCCTCACGCAGCTCCTGTTCCGCCACCTCACCGACCCGACCCTGGTCGAAGGCGATGTCGAGGCCCAGGTCAGGGAGGCGATCGCGGTCCTGGAGCGCACGGGAGACCAGGCCGGCCTGGTGACCGCCTGGCGGTTCATCACGAACCTGCGGATCGCTGCGGCCCAGTGGGAGGAGACGGAGCGGGCCGTCGAGCACGTGATCACGCATGCTCGGCTGGGCAACGATCGGGTGGCCGAGCAGCGGGCCGGCCCCATCCTTGCCGTGGCCTCGATGTTCGGCCCGATGCCCGTGCCCAGGGCCGTCGAACGGTGCCGGGAGCTGCTGGACCGATCCGGCGAGAGTCGCAAGGCCCAGGCGACCATCCTTCGCGCTCTCGCCCGCCTGCAGGCGATGGGCGGAGACTTCGAGGCGGCTCGCAGCGGCTGCCGTCAGGCGCGGGTGTCGCTGGAGGAGCTGGGCCTCACGTTCCAGGCCAGCATCACGTCCCTCGACTCGGGGCCGATCGAGCTGCTTGCCGGCAACCCGGCCGGAGCCGAGGCCGAGCTTCGGCGCGACTTCGAGACGCTCGACCGCCTGGGCGAGCGGAACTTCATCTCCACGGTGGCGGCGATGCTCGGGGACGCGATCTACCGCCAGGGACGCCTCAAGGAGGCGGACAAATTCGTGACGTTCAGCTCGGAGGTCGCGGCGCCCGACGACAGCTCGACGCAGTACCTGTGGCGGTCGGTCCGGGCGAGGTTGCTGGCGCGCGAGGGCCGGCTGGACGAGGCGCTCGATCAGGCCTCCGCGGCGGCGGCGCTCACCCGGCTGGCCGATGACCTCACGGACCAGGCGCACGCGCTCATGGACCTCGCCGAGGTGCAACACCTCGCGGGCCGTCGGCTGCCGGCTATCGAAGCGGCGATGGCCTCGGCCGAGCTGTGCCGGCGCAAGGGCAACGTCGTGGGCGCCGCGCACGCTGATGCGGTCGCACGGGCGCTGCGCGCCGGCGACAGCGACCCGTTCCTGCCCGCGCCGCGTGGCGTCGTCCCGGCCTGACGGACCGGGTACTCGCCGAACGCGCCGTGGGTGCGTCGCCGTCCCTGGGTTCGACGTCCCGCCGCCGTCGAGCTCAGCGTGGGTCCGAAGAGTAGGCTCTGCCCCAGACCCATCCGCATCGGGAGTGCCGACAGTGACGGACCAGCCGGACCAGGCGGACCAGCCGCTGTTCGACCGGATCAACCAGCTCGCCGCAGAGGAGGAGCAGCTCTGGGAGCAGGCTGCCGATGGCGGCGGCCTGGGCACGGCCGATCACGAGCGGCTGGAGAAGATCAAGGTCGAGCTCGACCAGTGCTACGACCTGCTCCACCAGCGCGACGCTCGTCGCTCGGCCGGGTTCGATCCCGACAAGGCGAAGCTCCGCCCGGCCGACGTCGTCGAGCGCTACCAGCAGTAGGGGGATCGACCCGCTCACCGCCCCGGCGTGGAGACGCCGATCGCTTGCTACCGTGGGCGCGATGGCAACCGGACTGGCCACCTACCGGGAGGGGTCGCTCCACGCCGCGCTGAAGGCCCGCTATGCGGGGATGGTCGAAGGCGCGCGCGTCGAGGCCGCGATCGACGGGTACCAGATCGACGTCGCCGGACCCGACGAGCTGATCGAGATCCAGACCCGTGGCTTCGCCGGGGCGAGGCGCAAGCTCGAGCGGCTCGTGGAGCGCCACCGCGTCGTGCTGGTCCATCCGCTGCCGGTCGAGAAGTGGCTGGTCCTCGTGGACGGCGATGGCGCGATCGTCCGGCGCCGGCGATCGCCGCGACGGGCGCAGCCGCTGGACCTGTTCGACGAGCTGGTGGCGATCCCGGCGCTGATCGCAGATCCGGGCTTCCGGATCGAGCTGGTGCTGACCTGCGAGGAGGAGATCCGCGGACCCATCCCCGACGGCGCCAGGTACCGCTACCCGCGCAGCTGGTGGCGCCTCGACCGGCGGCTGGTCGACGTCGTCGAGACGCGCCGGATCGACGGCCCCGCGGATCTGCTGGCCCTGCTGCCGGCGGGCCTGCCGGAGGTGTTCACGAGCGCGGACGTCGTGACGGCATCGGGGCGCTCGAAGCGGCTGGCGATGCGCACGGTCTACTGCCTCGAGCGCTGCGGGGCGATCGAGCGGGTGGGCCGCCGCGGGCGGTACGTCGCCTATCGAAGGTGATCGCCGCTATGCGTGAGGTGATCGCCGCTATGCCTGGTCGGCGGCAACCCGCGCGAGGCGGTCGCCGGACGGGATCACGTAGTAGGCGCCGGTTCGTGCGCGTGTCACCGACGTCAGCCGGTCTGGCTCGGTCCCGCCCGCGCCGATCATGCTCTCGAGCATGGACCGCAGGATCGCCTGGTCACGGCTGAACCCGACGAAGATCGTCCCGTGCCGGGCCAGCGTCCCGTAGGCGATGTTGCGCCGGAAGATCTTGCCGAACAGCTCCTGGTCGGTGCGTGCGACGTGCGACTCCGGGGGCCGTGGGTCCAGCTCCACGCTGTCGGACTTGCGGCGCCCGATGATCGCCTCCTGCTCCGCGACCGGCAGCCGCTCCCAACCGATCGCGTCGTGCTCCCACTGCTGGAGCAGCAGGACCGAACCACCCTCACCCGGCTGCCCGTCCGGCACGAGCGCCACGTCCATGGCCTCGACGATGGTCGGGTTCTCGGTGCCGTCGATGAAGCCCGTCAGATCGAGATCGTGGTGGTATGGCCAGCCAACCATCTCGTGCATCAGGCTCGCGACCGGGGCGAGGGTCATGACGACCGTGCGGGAGAGGTCGAACACGACGTCGTAGCCGCTGCCCGACAGCCAGATCACGATGTCGTGCTGGGTTGCCGGCAACGTCCCGCCCGGCCCGACGATGTGCTCGTCGAAGCCCGTCACGCCCACCGGGGTGGCGTCCGGTGCGACCCTGGCCCACAGCTCCGGCCGAAAGCCGGCCACGAGGTTGACGCCGCCGATCGTCGTCCGAGGCTCACGGAGCGACGCGACGAGGGCGACGGCGGCCGCAGGCGAGACATCCAGGAGATCGAGCTCGAGGTAGGCGTGGGACGACGTGCCCAGGGCGAAGATGCCGGTTTGCGGAGCGACCATCGAGCGGATCCTCGGTGACGAATGCGGGTGACGGCATCGTACGAGGCACCGCCCCGGATCGTGAAGGCCGCCGCGGCTCCGCGTGTCGCGTCCGGGTGAGCGAGAAGGGCCAGGTGACGATCCCGAAGCGCCTGCGCGACCGGCTCGGGCTGCGCCCGGGTACCGTGCTCGACTTCGAGGAGTCCGGGGGCCGGCTGGTCGCGAGGAAGCTGGTCCGCGCCGACGATCTCGACGACCTCGTCGGGATCCTCGACCTGCCGGGCGGCGTGGACGCGCATCTCGACGAGGCCCGGGGGCCCGGCCCGGCCGGGTCGTGATCACCGCCGTCGACAGCAACGTCCTGCTGGACGTGTTCGCGAACGATCCGGGGCATGCGGCTCGGTCGCTGGCCGCGCTTCGATCGTGCCTCGGGGAGGGATCGCTGGTCGCCTGCGAGGTGGTCTGGGCCGAGGTGGAAGCGGCGTTCGCCGACCACGCCGCAGCCCGGCGGGCCCTCGACGCCGTGCCGGTCGCCTTCGAGCCGACGACGCTGGCCGCCGCCGAGCGGGCAGGGGAGGCATGGCGCGCATACCGGCGCGCCGGAGGCCCGCGAGACCGGCTCATCACGGACTTCCTGGTGGGTGCCCACGCGGCCGAGCAGGCGGATCGGCTGCTGACCCGCGATCGCGGCTTCCATCGGTCGGCGTTCGACAGCCTGGCCGTCCTGGATCCATCCGCTGGCGAGTGACGGACGGCGTTCCGCGCGAGCAGGGCTGGGGCGGCATCTCGGACCCCCGGACGCCTGCCGACCCCGGTGCTGCTAGAGTCCGGCCATGGGACTTGGATTCGGATTGCTCGGCGCCCAGCTCCGGCCGGGCGAGACCGATTGGACACGCGCCTACGACGAGACCATCAAGCTCGCCGTGGAGGCGGAACGGCTCGGGTTCACGTCCGCGTGGACCACCGAGCACCACTTCGTCGACGACGGGTACATGCCCTCGCTGCTGGTCGTGTCGGCCGCGATCGCGCAGGCCACCTCGCAGATCGAGATCGGCACCGGCGTCATCCTCGCACCGCTGCACCATCCGCTCCGCCTGGCCGAGGATGCGGCGACCGTCCAGCTGCTCAGCCACGGGCGCCTGGCCCTGGGGCTGGGCCTCGGCTGGTCCGAGACCGAGTTCGCAGGCCTGGGCGCCGACCCGCGGCGCCGCGGCGCCGCCATGGACGAGATCCTGCGGATCCTGCCAGAGGCGTGGAGTGGCGAGCCGTTCACCCACGAGGGGTCCGTGTACCGGCTGCCGGCACTGGGCGTCCGGCCCCGGCCGTCGACCAGGATCCCGGTGCTCGTCGGTGGCAGCGCCGAGCCTGCCATCCGCCGTGCCGCCCGCCACGCCGACGGGCTGTTCGCCAACGCCCCGGCGGACAAGTTCGTGCAGCAGGTGCGCTGGGCGCTCGACGAGTGCGAGCGGATCGGCCGCGACCCGTCGACCCTGCGGTTCATCCACTATTCGATCCTGCTGCCCGGCGCCTCCCGCGACGACGCGCTGCGCCGCTATCGCGATGCCGTGTGGGCGCTGCAGTGGAAGTACTCGGACATGGAGGCGTCGACGACGCGATCCCTGCCGCCGCCCGCCGCGCCGCCGTTCCCCGGCAGCGACGATGACCTGCTGCGCGGCCGGTCGACCTTCGCTGGTACGCCCGACGAGCTGGTCGAGGCGCTGCTGGACATCCGCCGCCAGGCCGGCGTGCCCGTGGAGCTGGTCGCCCGGAGTCACCTCCCGCTGCTGGAGATCGGCGCGCAGACCGAGCTGATGCAGGCGCTCGCTGAGGGGGTCGCGCCGCACGTGTGACGTCTCGGCGCGGCCAGCGCGCCCATCGTCCGCCAGCGCGCCCATCGTCCGCCAGCGCGCCCATCGTCCGCCAGCGCGCCCATCGTCCGCCAGCGCGCCCATGTCGGAGTGGTTCCAACCAAACGGAACCATCGGGCAGATCCAGCGCCGGTGCCGAATGGGGGCGTTGGTTGACCAGGGGTCGACGGCGTCACGTCGTGGGGGGCGCCACACCGCGTTTCGATCCGGTAGTTCCGCTTGTCGTGAACCATCTCGACGTCCGCATGCTGGGCGGTGCCTGCGCCGCCATGCAACACGGCCACTGAGCAACACGACCAGCCAGCGGGCCCGCCGCCGTCTCCTGGCCGAGTCCAGCCGCGGATCGTCCGCCAGCGCGCGCATCACCCGCCAGCGCGCTGTGCGAAGCCGTCAGAGCACGAGGAGGGTCAGACCACGGTCTCGGTGGAGAGGTCCTTGTCCTCCATCTCCCACGCATGGTCGAGCGTGTGGAACCCCGAGTGCCGGATGAGGAACGGGAGCGTCCACGACCGCATGCGTCGCTTGACCTCCCCGGCGTTGTAGGCGCGCATCGCCGCGACGTAGGCCTCCCGATGCTGGCGCAGCCCGTCCGGGGTGAGCGCCGCGCCCTCCGGGATCCGCAACCCCACCCGCTTCGCGAACATCTCGCTCTCGGTGCGGAGGGTGTGGCGGATGATCTGGTCGCGGTCGCGTCCTCCTCCGCGCGGGCCCATGCGCATCTCCGGCGAGACGCGCGCCGCGACGCCGTCGAAGAACGTCCAGCAGGCCCGCAGCAGCGTGATCCCGCGCTCCAGCTCCGGCTCGTCCATCGGTTCCTGCTGCTCGGCCGTCGAGGGCGAGAAGGAGATGCCCCAGAAGTCGGTGGAGCTCGTGCCGACCCGGTCCTCCACGATCTCGAGCGGCCCGGCGGCGTCGAGCTCGGGCGCCATCCCGGCGAGATCAGCGATGGGCCGGTAGCGCGCCCGGTAGGACTCGAGCGTCTCCAGGGCGAGCTCGGCGGTCTTCCCGCCCCGACTCCACCCGGGCCAGTCAAGGCTGAAGGCGACGGACCGCTTTCCCTTCGGCCCGCGTTCGATGACGGTGCGGATCGGCATGGCCTCACTATGACAATTGGGGGCAGTGCTCGTGCGGGGAGGTCGCGCCGGACCCGGATCGGCCGGACCGGACGCTGCAGGGATGACATCAGATGCGGAGTCGGCTAGCATCACGCATCATGCGGACGACCATCGATCTCGACCCCGGGGTCCTGCGGGACCTCAAGGCGCGCGCGGGCAGGGAGGGGAAGAGCCTCGGCCGGCTGGCGTCGGAGCTGCTGGGCACGGGCCTCGCCGCCCGGCCCAATCCTGAGCCGGCCCCGTTCCGCTGGATCACGCGGTCGATGGCGGCGCAGGTGGACCTGGAGGACGCGGAGGCTGTCCGGCGAGCCCTCGATCGACCATGAGCCGGACCGTCGATGTCAATGTGCTGCTCTACGCCTCGGACGAGGCCAGCCCGGAGCATGCGATCGCGCGCGCCGAGCTCGAGGCCCTGGCAACGGGTCCCGAGATCGTCTACCTGTTCTGGCCCGCGCTGATGTCCTATCTGCGCCTCGCGACCCATCCCGCGATCTTCGCCCGACCACTCTCGCTCGATGAGGCGATCGGCAACGTGGAGGCTCTGCTCGCGCGTCCCAACGTGCGGGCGGCGGGCGAGGGCGACGCATTCTGGGCCAGGTTTCGGGAGGTCGCGGGCGACGCCCGGCCGGGCGGAAACCTGATCCCCGACGCGCACCTCGCGGCCCTGATGCTGGAGCACGGCGTCGGGACGATCGTGACCCGGGACCGCGACTTCCGACGCTTCCGCCACGTATCGATCGAGGACCCGTTCGGCTG
>CAVUCC010000010.1:0-77403 GCA_963739885.1 uncultured Chloroflexia bacterium
ATCCCCAGCCGCTCGTGGTCATATCGGGCGCGAAGGTCCTGGTCGCTCAGCCAATCGTGGGCGACGTTGATCCGCTTTGCCCGCTCCAGCGCGGCCGCGTGCTCGCCCGGACCGGCGACGTCGGGGTGATGCCGCCTGAGGAGCGCGCGCCAGGCGAGCTCGATCGCCTCGGGCGAGGCGTCGACCGCCAGCTCGAGCCGGGCATACAGGTCATCCTCGGGGACGAGCGGGGTAGGCACGTCGCAACCCCCGCCAGCCTCAGGCCGGGGTGGCGGCCCGGCCGGTGAGGAACGCGGTGACCTGCTCGATCGAGCGGACGGACCGCTCCCCGGTGGCACGGTTCGTGACCTCGATCCCGCCGGCCTTCAGGGACCGGGGGCTGACGGTCAGGATCCACGGCATGCCGAGCAGCTCGGCGTCGGTGAGCTTGACGCCCGGGGAGTCGTCGCGGTCGTCGTACAGGATCTCGCGGTCCGGCCCGCCCGCGGCGGCCGCCTCGTACAACGTCTCGGCGACCTCGGTCACCTTCGGCTCGCGGCCGCCTCCCAGCGCCACCAGATGGGCGGGATACGGCGCGACCTCGGCCGGCCAGGCGATCCCCTTCTCGTCGTGATGGGCCTCGACCACGCACGCCACGTTCCGCCCGAGGCCGATCCCGTACGAGCCCATGACGATCGGGTGGCGCTCGCCGTCCTCGCCCAGGTATTCGGCGCCGAGGGCAACCGTGTACTTCGTTCCCAGCTTGAAGATGTTGCCGATCTCGATCCCGTTGCGCAGGACCACGGGCTTGCCGCATTCCGGACAGGCATCGCCCTCCCGGACGTTCGCGATGTCGGTGACGATATCGGGCGTGAAGTCACGCGGAACGTTGACGTTGCGCAGGTGATAGCCGGGCCTGTTGGCTCCGGCGACGAGGTTGGGTGAGCGCGCCGCGAGCTCGTCCACCACGATCAGGACGTCCCGTGCCCCGATCGGCGATCCGTATCCCGCCTCCATCCCGCGCGCCGTGATCTCCTCGACCTGGGCGGGTCGCAGCCCGCCGGTTGCCTTGATCGCATTGACCAGCTTCGTCTCATTGACGTCGTAGTCGCCTCGCACGATGGCGACGACGAACCGGCCGTCACCGGTGACGAAGAACGTCGCCTTGGCGGTCCGGCTGGCCGGCACGCCGAGGAAGACGGCCAGGGCATCGATCGTGGTCGCGTCGGGGGTGGCCACCTCCTCCGTTGGCAGCAGCTCCTCGGCGTCGGGGTCCCGCGCGACGGTCGGCGCGATCTGGCGATTGGCGGCATAGCCGCAGGCCTCGCAGATCACCAGCACATCCTCGCCGGCCGGGTTGAGGACCATGAACTCGTGGGCAAGGGAGCCGCCCATCATGCCGACGTCGGAGCTCACCGGGATCGCGTCCAGCCCCAGCCGCTCGAAGATCCGCGAGTACGCGCGGTGGTGGGCCCAGTAGGCGGCGTCAAGCCCCGCCTCGTCGCGGTCGCAGCTGTAGCTGTCCTTCATCACGAACTCGCGGACGCGGATCAGTCCGCCGCGGGACCGGGGCTCGTCCCGGAACTTGGTCTGGAAGTGGTAGATGATGATCGGCAGCTGGCGGTAGCTGCGGACGATGTCGCGGAGCAGATCGGCCACGACCTCCTCGTGGGTCATGGCCAGCACCATGTCGCGCTCGCCGCGGTCCTTGAAGCGTGCCATCTCGGGGCCGATCTCGTACCAGCGGCCCGATTCCTTCCACAGGTCCGCGGGATGCACCACCGGCATCTCCATCTCCTGGCCGCCGATGGCATTGAGCTCCTCGCGGATGACCTGCTCGACGCGCTGGTTGACCCGGAACCCGAGCGGCAGCAGCGAGTAGATGCCGGCCCCGAGCTGGCGGACGTAGCCGGCCCGGACGAGGAGGCGGTGCGACGGCATCTCCGCGTCCGAGGGATCGTCGCGGAGGGAAGCGAAGAACAGCTGGGAAAGGCGCATGGCGCGAAGGATACCGGTGGTCAAGGGCCCAGGTCGCTCTCCGAGGTACAAGGCCGCGGATCCAGCACCGGGCCCGGACCGGGTTGAAGCCCGGTACCCGACCATCTAAAATGACTGACCAGTCAGTCACATCCGTCATCCCGCGACGTCGCGGCTGACCGAATGAGAGCGAAACATGGCAGGCCAGGACGAGATCGAGCGACCCAAGACGCGCCGCATCCTCGATGCCGCCGCCTCGGTGTTTGCACGCCGTGGCTTCGGCGACGCCCGGATGGATGATGTGGCCGGCGAGGCTGGCGTCAGCAAGGGCGGTCTGTATCTGCACTTCAAGAGCAAGGACGACCTGTTCGACGCGCTGGTCGGGTACCTCGTGGGAATCGAGACCCGCAAGCTCGCCCGAGCCCGCGCAGCGAAGGGTCCCGTCGCCGACCGGCTCATGGACTTCTTCCACGGCTACGCCCTCGACATCGAGAGCATGGAGCGGCTGTATCCGGTCTTCCTGGAGGTCTACGCGCGGGCGAGCCGGCACGAGACCGTGCGCCGGATGCTCCAGCGATACCTCGACGCGTACGTCGTGGAGCTTTCGAAGCTGGTCACCGAGGGGATTGCGAGCGGCGAGTTTCGGCAGGTCGACCCGGACGAGATCGCCATGCAGCTGATCTGCCTGCTCGAGGGTCTCGCCCTTGTGACCGGGATCGACCCGCAGAGCTCCGCGATGTCCGAGCACGCCGATCGCGGCGTGCGGTTGGTACTCGACGGCTTGCTGGTTCAGCCGGCGCACGAGAGTGAGGGACACATGATCGGAGTCGGGAATGCCTGATGCAGTCAGCGTCGCGGTCGACGACGAGCCGCGGGCCACCCCCACGTCCGGGGCGTCGAGTGAGACGCTGCTGCGAGTGGAGGGGCTCGTCAAGGACTACGGCTCCGTTCACGCGGTCAGGGGCATCGACTTCGAGCTGCGGCGCGGTGAGATCCTGGGCTTTCTCGGTCCGAACGGGGCGGGCAAGAGCACCACCATCCGGTGCATGCTCGATCTGCTCCATGCCACCGCCGGACGGATCGAGGTCTTCGGGCTGGATCCGCGACGGGACGGCATCGCCATCCGCTCGCGCCTTACGTACCTGCCGGGCGAGCTGCGGCTGCCCGAGCGGATGACGGGCGCGCAGCTTGCCGCCGCCATTGGGCGCCTGCGCGGCGGTCTGGACATCGCCCGCCGGGACGAGCTGGCCGACCGCCTCAAGCTCGACCTCAGCCGTGGGACGCGCCAGCTCTCCACCGGCAACCGTCGCAAGCTGGCTCTGCTGCTGGCATTCCTGTGGCCGACGGAGCTGATGATCCTGGACGAGCCGACAAGCGGCCTGGATCCGTTGATGCAGCACGAGTTCGTGCGCATGCTGCGCGAGGCGCGAGACGCGGGCGCGACGGTCTTCCTGTCCTCCCACGTCCTGAGCGAGGTCCAGCGGACCGCCGATCGAGTCGTGGTCCTTCGGGCGGGCAAGATCGTCGCGGAGGGCACGGTCGAGGAGCTGCGTGGCAGGGCGCGCCAGCGCGTCGAGGTGTGGTTTGAAGGCCGCGTGCCGGAAGGGCTGTCTGCTGTCCCCGGCCTGGCGGACGTGACGGTGGAGGATCGCCGTTTCACGGCATCGCTGGTCGGCTCGATCCGCCCGGTGCTGGCCTTCCTGGCGACCAAGCCGGTCAACGGCATGCTGATCGAGGAACCCGATCTCGAAGACGCCTTCCTGGACCTCTACGAGGAGCAGCGATGAACGGCCGGACCCTCGAGCTGATGCTCGGGCCTCTCCGCTCGATCCGTCGAGCGGCCATGCTGTGGGCGGTTCTCATCGCCGGGATCGTCGCGATGACCGTTGCCGTGTGGCCGGCGTTCAAGGGGAGCTCCGCGATCTCGCAGGCGATGGACTCGTTGCCCGCGGGAGTCGTCCAGGCCTTCGGGCTGGAGGGCTTCGGCACGCCGGCCGGGTTCCTGCGAGGCAACCTGTACGACTTCTTCATTCCGCTTCTGCTCGCGGCCGCCGCGGTCGGCTTCATCAACAGCCTGACCTCGAGCGAAGAGGATGCGGGACGCCTCGAGGTCATCCTGAGTCAGCCCGTGGCGCGCCAGGCGGTCTTCCTGGGTCGGGTCATCGCGGCGTTCGGCTGCATCGTCGTGATCTCGCTCGTGACGGCGGTCGTCCAGTTCGGCGCGGACGCGGCGTTCGATCTCCGGATCGGAGGTGACCGGTTGATCGCGACCCTGGCACTGTGCACGTTGCTGGCGCTGTTCAGCGCAGGGGTCGCCCTGGCGGTGGCCGGCCTGACCGCTCGGCCCTCGCTCGTGCTCGGCGTCGGGCTGTTGGTGACGATCGGTGGCGCCATCGTTGCTGCCCTGTTCCCGCTCAGCACCTCCCTGGCGGACCTCGCCCACATCTCCCCCTGGGACTGGGCGTTCGCGGGCGACCCTCTGGTCAACGGCACCGAGCTGTGGCGGTATCTGGTCCTCGGCGTCCCGGCGGTGGTCATGACCGGGTTCGGCGTGTGGGCCTTCGGGCGCCGCGACATCGCGGCCGCCTGACCGAGCCCTGGGGCCGCCTCCGATGCGGCCGGCGGCCCCGGGGCCTCGTGCGCTTCGAAGCCGCGGGCCGGCCGACGCGAGGCGACGCACGTCGGTGCGGCCTGTGGCAGGGCCAGTCAACGTGGCGTGCAGGCGATCCGGGCTGGGTGGCACTGGGCCACGCCACGGCGCCATCGCAAGACTGCGGTCATGACGCCCCCAGCGGACCGCGCCGCCGGCCGGGAGATCGCGCCCGATGTCTATTGCGTGCGACTCAAGGGGCGCACCCAGACCAACGTCTATCTCGTCGCTTCCGGGTCGACGTGGGTCGTGATCGATGCCGGCTGGTCGAAGGACGGCCCGACGATCAAGCGGGCCTCGGAGGCCGTCTTCGGAGTGGGCGCGAACCCCGCCGCGATCCTGCTGACCCACGTGCATCCGGACCACAGCGGATCCGCTCTCGAGCTCGCCGGGGTCTGGGACTGCCCGGTCTATCTCCACCCTGATGAGCTGCGACAGGCGTATGGCGATCTGGCGGCCATCAAGGCGGGTGCCGGCCCGCTCGACACCTGGCTCATCCTGCCACTGCTGCGCGCCATGGGCCGTCGGCGTCGCGATGCGATCCTCGCCCGATCCAGCCTCGAGCCTGTCGCCCGCGCGTTCGAGCCGGGCACCGAGGTCCCGGGTCTTGCGGGCTGGCAATGGATCCACACGCCGGGTCACACACCGGGCCACGTCTCGTACTTCCGACCCAGCGACCGCGTCCTGATCACGGGCGATGCGGTCGTGACCCTGCAGGTCAACTCCGCGTCGGGACTGCTGCTGAAGCGGCCGGGACTCTCAGGGCCACCGTGGTACACGACCTGGGATCGGCTCGCGGCCAGGAAGTCGATCGTCGCGCTGGCCGCGCTCGAGCCGTGCGTGCTGGCAGGCGGCCACGGCACGCCCCTTGCCGATCCCGCAACGCCGGCTGCCCTGCGCGCCTTCGCACGGCGCGCTGCGGGTCAAGACACGACACCGGTCCCGGAGACGCACGACGGAGCGTGAGCCGCCGCGCGCGCACCGCGAGCCGTCGGCGTGTCCGGCGGACCCGACCTCCCTGGAACGCCAGGCGACCAATCTGGCGGTTCGGCCCGTCGATAACCGCGGGATGGAACGCCGTCGGTTCCACGGGACGGTCAGGGGCGACGAAGCCGCTCACAGGAACGCAGCGCGTTCCAGACGCGGGGCTTGAACGCCCGAGTGAACGCAGCGCGTTCCAGACGCGGGGACGACCCTCGTCCCCCCGCGGATCCTAGCGAGCCGCGGCCATCTTGCTGGCCTTCTCCTCGATCCGCGCCAGCAGGGACTTCCAGGAGCCCACGAACGACTCGGCGCCCTTGACCTGGAGCTCGGCACCCACCGCCTCGACGTCCACGCCGGCGGCCTCGAACCGGGCCAGCATCGCGTCCGCCTCGGCAGGATCGGGCGACAGCACCCGCTCGACCACGCCGTGGTCCGCGAACGCGTGCAGCGTGGGCTCTGGCGCCGTGTCCACCGTGTACGGAGCGATCAGGCCCGAAACGTAAAGCGTGTCGGACGCCGCCGGGTCCTTGGTGCCCGTGCTCGCGAACAGCAGCCGCTGGGGCCGCGCCCCTTCGTTCATGAGCCGCAGCCACCGGTCGCTGGAGAAGAACGCCCGGTACTCCGCGTACGCCTTGCGCCCGATCGCGACCCCGAGATGGTTCTTGAGCTCGGCCGGCACCCGGTCGGCCACCGCCGGATCGAACCGGCTCACGAACACCGACGCGACCGACCCGACCGCCGGCGACAGCCCGGCCTCGACGCGCCGCTCGATGCCGCGGGTATAGGCCTCCATGCAGGCTCGGTACTGGGAGGTCGAGAACAGGAGGGTGACGTTGACTGGCACGCCGGCCGTGATCGTGTCCTCGATCGCGCCCAACCCTTCGGGAGTCCCGGGGATCTTGATGAACAGGTTCGGCCGACCCCCGAGGCCGTGGAGCCTGACGGCCTCGGCATGGGTCTTCGCGGCGTCGTACGCGAGCAGCGGCGATACCTCGAGCGAGACGAATCCATCGACACCGTCCGTCCGCTCGTGCACGGGCGCGAACAGGTCCGCGGCCCGGCGCAGGTCGTCGAGCGCCAGCGAGAAGAACACCTCCTCGGGCGGGGTGCCGTGCTCGACGCCGGCGCGGATGTCCGCGTCGTATGCATCGGAACCGCCGATCGCCTTGTCGTAGATGGTCGGGTTCGACGTGAGGCCGGTGACCGCGAACTCTGCGATGTAGCGGGCAAGCGTGCCGTCGTCGAGGATGCCGCGGGTGATGTTGTCGAGCCACAGGCTCTGGCCGGTCCGGGCGAGGAGCCGGGTGGGGTTCATGCGCAACCTCCAGTCGGTGCCGTGTCGATGCCGTGCCACCGATCCGGCGTCCGCGCGGCGTCACCCAGAAGCGTAGCCCACCTTGGGCGGAGGCTCCGCCATCGGACGACCCAACTCGCGGGTGGTCGGTCGCTCGCGCTACGCGGCAGGGGGCGACGTGGCCGCAGGGTCATCGCCTCCGCCCGAGCGGAGGAGGAGCTCGGACGGGAGCGGACCCGCGAGTGCCGGTGCGCCGTTGGCCGGGGACGAGGAGGGTCCCGGTCCGGAGCGAACGCCATTCGGCATGGCGCCACCATGACGGTGACCCATGAACGCGGGTGCATCGGCACGTCAACAATCGGTCCGGCATGCCGGTATGCTGGCGACCGGGTCATCGGTCCGAGCCGTGGCCGCCCAGTGAGGATCCCTTCCATCGAGCACTTCACCTTGATGCTGCTCGCCGTCGTCGCCCTGGCCGTGGTGTTCGACTACATCAATGGCTTCCACGACACGGCGAACGCCATCGCGACCTCCGTCGCCACTCGCGCCCTCCGGCCGCAGTACGCCCTGCTTATGGCGACGGCGTTCAACTTCATCGGAGCGTTCGCCGGTACCGCCGTTGCCAAGACGATCGGCGCCGGACTGGTCGACGAGCAAACCACCAGCCAGGTGGTGGTCGCGGCGGCATTGATCGGCGCCATCGTGTGGAACCTGTTGACCTGGTGGCTCGGCCTGCCGAGCTCCAGCAGCCACGGTCTGATCGGCGGGCTGGTCGGTGCCACGATCGCCGCCGTGGGCGCGGGCTCGCTCAAGCTCGACGGCATCATCAACAAGGTCGTCGTCCCCCTCGTCACCTCGCCCCTGGTCGGCTTCGCGGGCGCGTTCGTGCTGATGATCGCCCTCACCTGGATCTTCCGGAACGCTGCCCGCAGACCGCTGGGGGCCGGCTTTCGGCGGTTGCAGGTGTTCTCGGCCGGCTACATGGCCTTTGCCCACGGGTCCAACGACGCCCAGAAGACGATGGGCATCATCACCCTCGCGCTGTTCTCGGCCGGGGTCATCCCCAGCGTCGACGTCCCAGTCTGGGTGATCATCATCGCCGCCAGCGCGATCTCCCTGGGCACCGCCATCGGCGGCTGGCGGATCATGCACACCATGGGTCAGCGGGTGGTCCACCTCGAGCCGATCCACGGCTTCGCCGCAGAGACGACCGCGGCCACCGTGCTGCTCGCGACGGCCCATCTGGGCATGCCCGTCTCGACGACGCATGTCATCTCGAGCGCGATCATGGGGGTCGGCGCCAGTCGTGGCGTCCGGGGCGTGCGATGGGGCGTGGCTCGCCGGATCCTGATCGCCTGGGTGCTTACGATCCCGGCCGCTGCCATCGTGGGCGCCCTGACCTGGGAGCTGCTCAACGCGGTGGGTATCCGATGACGACGCCCGATCCGTTCCCCATCACCTACCCGCCAGCCACCGGAGGCCTGCGATGGTCCGCCTGATCCCACGCGACGAGAAGTTCTTCGAGCTGTTCATCGAGGACGGTGAGAACCTGCTCGAGGCCGCTCGCAAGCTGGAGGCGATGGTCGTGAGCTACGACCGGCTCGACGAGCGGGTGGCCGAGATCCAGGCCCTCGAGAAGCGGGGCGACGAGATCGACGACGAGCTCGCGGCGCGGCTCGAACGCAGCTTCATCACGCCCTTCGACCGCGACGAGATCCACGAGCTCACCGTCCACCTCGACGACATCGTGGACGGCATCCAGGCGTCGGCCGAGACGTTCGTGATCTACGGCATCGACAAGCCGACCGACGAGGCGCGGCAGCTGGTCGGCATCCTTAGCGGTCAGGCGGTCCAGCTCCTCGAGGCGCTCACCAAGCTCGAGCGCGGCAAGGACCTGGGAACGCACCTGGCCACCGTCCACGACCTCGAGCACCAGGCCGACGGCCTGTCACGCGCCGCGATCGGGCGCCTGTTCCGCGACGGCCTCGACCCGCTCGACGTCATCAAGATGCGCGACCTGTACCGGGAGCTCGAGGAGACGATCGATGCGGCCGAGGATGCGGCCGAGGTGATCGAGCGGATCCTGGCCAAGAGCTGATCACCGGGCACGGGCCCGGGATCCCGGCCAGCCGCGAGGCCCCAACCGGTCGGGTCGGCTACCGCCTGCGGGCGACCGTCATCCCATCCGCGATCGCGAGCAGCACGTGGCGCACCCGCGAATCGGTCGCGATCCGCTCGTTCACCTGGCGCAGGACCCGCGTGCTCTCGTCGTCGGCCTCCGGATTCGCCACCCGGCCGCCCCACAGGACGTTGTCGAGCGCGATCACCCCGCCCGGTCGCACCAGGTCGACGCAGCGCTCCCAGTAGTCAGGGTACGCGGGCTTGTCGGCGTCGATGAAGGCGAGGTCGAAGGTCGCCGCGGCACCGCCGGCGAGCAGCGCATCGAGCGTCTCGACCGCTGGTCCGAGGCGCAGGTCCACCTTGTGTGCGACACCGGCCTCCGCCCAGTAGCGGCGGGCGACGGTCGTGTACTCGTCGGACACGTCGCAGCACACGATCTGGCCGTCGTCGGGCATCGCGAGCGCCACGGCCAGTGACGAATAGCCGGTGTACGTGCCGATCTCCAGGCACCGCCGCGCGCCCAGCAGCTCGACCAGCAATCCGAGCACAGAACCCTGCTCGGGCGCGATCTGCATCGAGGCGTGGGGATGGGAGGCGGTCTCCTCCCGGAGACGGGCGAGGATCGGCGGCTCCTCGAGACCCCACCGGAGCACGTACTCGTGCACGTCGGCGGGCAGGCCGATGGTTCGGGATGTCATGGCACGATGGTCGCAGGTCAGGCCGGGCGCCGGAAGACGTAGCCCACGCCACGGACCGTGTGGAGGCAGGCCGGGGCGGCCGGGTCCGCCTCGATCTCGGCCCGCAGCCAGTGGATGTGCACGTCCACCGTTCGTGACTCGCCCGCGTAGTCGTAGCCCCACACGTGCTCGAGCAGCTGATCGCGCGTGAACACCTGACCCGGATGTCGCAGCAGGAACGCGAGCAGCTCGAACGCCTTGGGCTTGACCGGAAGCGTCTCCCCGTCGCGCAGCAGCCGGTGTCCGGCGAGATCGACCTGCACCCGGCCGAGGTCGATCGTCGGCGGCGTCTCGGACGAACCGGCCTGCTCGGCCCGCCGGAAGATCGCCCTGATCCGGGCCGTCAGCTCGCGCAGGCTGAACGGCTTGGTCACGTAGTCGTCGGCGCCGAGCTCCAGGCCAACCACCTTGTCGACCTCCGAGTCCTTGGCCGTGAGCATGATGATCGGGACCGCCGACTCCGCGCGAAGGATCCGGCACACCTCGACGCCCGACAGCTCCGGCAGCATCAGATCGAGCAGGACGAGATCGGGTCGATGGGTGCGGAAGCTGGTCAGGGCCTCCCGGCCGTCGGCTGCAGGAATGGCACGGTATCCCTCGGATTCCAGGGCCTCGACGAGGGTCTCCCGTAGCGTCGTCTCGTCGTCCACGACGAGGATCGTGCGTGCCATTCGCCGCGTGATCCTGCCCGGTCCCTGTTAACGCCGTGTTCACGTCACCGCCCGCCAGCGCCGTCGTGGCTCGCCCCAGCCGGTCAGCCGGTTGCATCTGGGCCCAGCCCGGTCGATCGCGGCGTCCAGGCGGTCGAGGGTGCGCTCCCGACCGAGCGCGACCAGCGTGTCGAACAGGGGCGGCGTGGCCGTCCTTCCCGGTGGTCGCGACGCGGATCGCCATGAACAGGTCGCCGGCCTTCCAGCCGCGCTCGCTCGACCAGCGGCGGAGCGGTGGCTCGAGCTCGTCCGCCTCCCAGGTCACCGCGTCGTGCGCCGCGAGGACGTCGCGTGCCGCCGTGAGCCCGTCGAGCGTCGTGGCAGCGTCCCAGCGGCGTGGGCGGGATCGACGCCGGATCGACGTCCAGCGCGTCGACCCACAGGTAGCCGACCAGGTCGCACGATCGACGGCCAGGGTCGGGCAGCCGCTCGCGGACCATCGGCAGCAGCGCCCGGAGCTCGCCGGCCGACGGCAGCCGGTCGATCTGCCCGGCCGCCTTCGCCGCCTCGATGAACGGCCGCAGCCGGTCGACCAGGTCGTCATCGTCCAGCCGGCGGATCCACTGGCCGTTGAGCCATTCGAGGCGCTCGCGGTCGAAGAGGGCGCCGCCCTTCTGGACCTTGTCCAGCTCGAACCGCTGCTCGAGCTCGGCCAGCGAGAGGACCTCCTCCTCGGTGCCCGGTGACCAGCCCAGGAACGCGAGGTAGTTGACGAGCGCCTCCCGGACGAAGCCCTGCGCGATGTAGTCGGCCACCGCCGTCTGCGCCTTGCGCTTGCTCATCTTGGAGCCGTCCGGGTTGAGGATGAGCGGCAGGTGAGCGAACACCGGCGGCGCGTGGCCCAGCGCCTCGAACAGCAGGATGTGCTTGGGCGTGTTGCTCACGTGGTCCTCGCCGCGGATCACGTGGCTGATCTCCATCGCGGCGTCGTCGACCACCACCGTGAAGTGGTAGAGCGGCGTGCCGTCGGCGCGGACGATCACGAAATCGCCGCCGAGGTTGGCGGTGTCGATCTCGACCCGGTCGCGCACGAGGTCGTTCCAGCCGACGACACCGGGCCGGACGCGGAACCGCGTCGACCGGACGACGGCCCTCGGCCTCGCCGTGCGGCGCGCTCCGCCGGGGGTGAGGTCGGCGCACCGACCCACGTAACGAACCGGCCGGTGCGCGGCCTCCTGGGCACGCCGGTCCTCCGCGAGCTCCTCGGGCGTGCAGTAGCAGCGGTAGGCGCGATCGGCCTCCAGCAGCCGCGGCGGCGGCCTCCGTGTAGGTGGTCCAGGCGCTGCATCTGGCGGTACGGCGCGTAGGGCCCCGCCTCCTCGACGCCGGCCACACCCGGGCCCCTCGTCCCAGCGATCCCCAGCCAGTGGAGGCCGTCGAGGATGTCCTTCTCGTACGCCTCGGTGCTGCGCGCGACGTCGGTGTCCTCGAGGCGAAGCACGAAGGTGCCGCCGACGCGGCGCGCGAACAGGTAGTTGAACAGCGCCGTTCGGGCCGTGCCGATGTGGAGCGGACCGGTGGGGCTGGGCGCGATGCGCACGCGGATGTCGGCGGGCATGGCTCGATTGTATGGGGGGTCGCCGGCCGAGCCCGGTCAGCCGGCGACCCGGGCGGGAACCTGGTGGAACAGCGACGGATCGGCCTCGCCGGGCAGGACCCGGACCAGGGACGCGGGCCGGAGCCCGAGCGTGGCCAGACCGCGGGGTCCGTCCAGCGTGAGCGAGTCGAGCGATTCGGAGCGGGCCAGGATCGGTGATGTGCGCGCCGGGAGTGAGCGCACGAGCCTCGAGATAGGACAGCAGCCCGGCGTCCTCCTCCGCCTCCTCGGTGATCCGGTACACGGTTGCCTTCGAGCCTGACTCCATCTCGGACAGCGGCGTGCCCGGCCGGGCGTCGATGTGCGGTGGCGAGGTCGATCGGGTTGCCGTGCGGGCAGGTCTCCGGGTGTCCCAGCAGCTCGTCCAGGCGGGCCTCCACCCGGGGCGACAGGGCGCCCTGCAGCCGCATCGCCTCCACGTCGCTCTCGGCCCAGCTCAGGCCGACGATCGAGGTCAGCAGCCACTCGAGCAGCGCGTGCCGGCGAAAGATCGCGTCGGCGGCGGTGCGGCCGGCCGATCGTCAGCACGAGCCCGCGGCCGGCCGCCTGACCCACCAACCCGTCCGCGGCGAGGCGGCGGCACATCTCGCTCGCGGCCTGGGTGCTGACCCCACGTGGCGCCCGAGCTGGGCGGCGGTCGCAACCCGGCCGTCCGAGCCCATCACCCGCAGGGCCAGGAGGTACTCCTGGGCCGCGGCGGAGATGTCGGCCGGATCATGGCGGCGCTGCATGACGCCACCGAGTCTACGGCCCGCGAGCCGGGACGCCACAGCACGATCGCGCCGGCCACGAGCGCGGCGAGGTAGACGGCAGAGACCAGGATGCCGAGCACCGGTGCGCCGGCCCGGCCGTCCGACCCGGACCCCACCGCCAGCACGGCAGCGAGCGGCACGGCCGCGGCGAGCCCCGCGATCGAGCCGAACGCCGCCAGCGCCGCAGCCGGCGGGACGAGGACCAGGGCGACGACGATGACGGGCTGGAGGAGCAGCGCCAGGGTCGGGACGGGCGCGGGGCACGAGGCGGCGAACTCGCGCACAACCGGTGACCGAGGTCAGCAGCGAGCCAACGGCGAGGCCGATCGGCGGCCAGCCGACGCGGCGACCAGCAGCCGCCATCGCCGGGCCGGTCGCCGGCTGAGCGCGAGCAGGTTGCGGGGCCCGACGCGGCGGACGAGCGACTCGAGGTCCGGCAGGGCCGGGATCTGCTCGGGCTCGGGGCTGGGACGCGGACGGGCGGGTGAGGCGGATGCCGCGGTCGCATCCGACGGGCGACGTCCAGGTGGCCCCGCTCACGTCACCGGCGACGTCCCGCCCGAATGGATCGGGCTGCCGGCGTTCGCCGGCCTCATCCTCCGCGTAGGTCCAGGATGCGCCCTGGCTCGACGCATCGCCTGCGGCCGTCGTCGTGCCGGCGGTCGTACCTGCGCCGGACCCTCGGCCGCGCCGGCGCGACGCTCATGCGCCACGTCATCCGCTCGCGGCCCGGCTCGTCGGGCCCGCTCCTGGTACTCGGGGCCATGCTTGCGCGGATCCGCGTATTCCCGGGGGTTGATCGTCCAGTAGGTGCGCAGGGAGGGTCCGTACCAGGATCCGCCGTCCCACTCGGGATCGCGAGCGCCTCGGCGCCTCGTCGTAGGTGGTGGATCCTGGCGTGGCCTTGCGCGTGCCACGCCGCGCGCCCCGGCCCTCGGTCGCGCCGCTGGCCGGTGACGTGGAACCTTCGTCGCCCCTGTCCCCCGCCGCGCGGAATTATCGGGTCGCTGACCGTCCCGCCGCGACGCGCCGGCCGGACCCGTCGAGGGGCTCGGCGCCCGCTGCCCCCGGTCCCGCACGACGTGGCGGCACCTGTCCGGCCCACCTGGCCCGCCAGGCGTCGCGTGATGCCCGGGCCTGGCCGGGTCGGCGCGCCACGGCTCGGTGGCGGCTGCCCCGCACCGCCGCGGATCGGCTCCTCCACCCCGTCGACCGGAGCCGGCCGTCGCCGTCGACCAGACGCTCATACGCCGCCTGGATCGCCAGGAACCGTGCCACCGCCCGCTCGCCCGCCGCGTCCGGGTGGTACTGCTTCGCGAGCCGCCGGTATGCGGAGCGGATCTCGTTCAGCGACGCCCCGGGCATCACGCCCAGGATCCGATACGGATCTCCCTGGGAGGCCATCGGGACGCGGACCTCCGCCGGTGGCTCGCCGGCTCGTCAGCCGGTGAGCTCCCCACCGGTGCGAGATCGAATGCCGGGACGGCCTCGGCGCGCGGTACGCCCGTGCGGGTCGAGGTACTGCGGGACGGTGGTAGCGAGCGAGCACGCGGAGCGTCTGCCCTTCGAGCACGCCGGCCTGACGCAGGGCCTCCACCGACGCGGCCCACGTATCCGCGGTCGTAGCCGTCTCCATCCTCGATCTTGATCGCCATGCCGCGAGGCCGGATGCGTCGGCGCCGTTGCCACGGGGACCGCGGAGGATCCCGAGCCCCGCAGGGCCTCCATGCCGCTCTTGCTCACGACCCGTCCGGCCGCGGCCTTCATCAGCGACGTGTCGAGGCGGTCGCGCGTCCCGGCGATCAGCGCGGGATGAGCGATCATCGCGTCGCGGATCGTGACCAGGTGGCGCGCGAGTGGCGTCCGCGGGTCGCTATCCGGGAGCGCCGACAGGGTCCGCCAGGATCGCATAGGCGCGGGCAACCTCGCGAAGCGGGAACGCATACGTGAGGACGCCGCAGCCATCGATCGCGGTTCGCACGGATGCGGCCGGCACGCCGTAGGCGGCCGCCACGCCGTCGCGGTAGGCGATCTGCGCCGGGTGCTCCGCCTGCCAGTACGTCTCGAGGTCCCAGCCACCGAGCTTGGCGAGCAGGATCATCGCCGAGTGCTGACCCGAGCACATGTGGCGGAGCGGACCGGGATGCTCGCCGTCACGCGCAAGGCGGGACGCGGTCATGGCGTCGAGCGGCATGCCCTCGGTCCCGCACGCGAGCATCGCCTGCGTGATGCCCATCCGCCGGTACAGCGCCCTGGATCGTCCGCACGTGGACGTCCTCTCCCGAGTGGCTCGACGCCATGACGGCGATCTCGTCCGGGCGTGAGGTCGAACTCCTGCTGGCCACCTGCCCGCAGCAGGGCGACGAGCCCGTGCGGCTTGACCGTCGAACGCAGGAACACGATCCGGTCCGGGTCGCCCAGCACGCGCAGCATCCGGCCGGCGGCGTCGACCTCGACGATGTCGCCGCGATGAACGGACTCCACGACGCCGTTTCGCGTCTGGCGCACGAGCACGGGCGGGACGGTCCACCGGGCCTGGCGCGCGCGCGAGCCCGCGCGGGTTCCAGCGCGCGCTTTCGCGCGGGCGCCGCTGCCGTTGGCGGACCGGGTCGAAGGTCGGACGGCCATCACGCCCGAGCATAACGCGCCCCGGATAGCCCTTCGCACGGCCGATGCGACACCCGGGCCTGCCCGTGGTGCGCCGAGGCACCGACGACGAGCAAGTGACCAGGGTCCAGCGACGAGCGCGGTGCGGCCGGCGACCGCGGCCGGCGAGGCGACAGGTCGGCCCGACGGAGCCGCACCCTGGCGCGCTAGGATTCGGCCGCGACCCGGCAGGAGCGTCGCGCGACGGCGACCTGCCCGCCCGACCCGATCAGACTGCGAGGGATCCCGTGGCAACCTGGCCCAACCTCCACCTGTCGCAGCACCCGGCGGTGCGCCACAAGCTCGGCATCCTCCGCGACGAGACGACCGAGCCCAAGAAGTTCCGCGAGGTCGTCCGGGAGCTGTCGTGGCTGCTGGGCTACGAGGCGCTGGCCGACGCCCGCACCCGGCCGCTCGACGTCCGGACGCCGCTCGAGACGATGGCTGGCGAGGAGCTCGCCGACCGGATCGGCCTGATCCCGATCCTGCGCGCAGGTCTGGGCATGGTCGACGCCATGCTCGAGCTGATGCCGACGGCCGAGGTGTGGCACCTGGGGCTGTTCCGGGACGAGCGGACGCTGCGGCCGGTCGAGTACTACAACAAGCTGCCCGACAAGACCAGCATCGACCTGTGCCTGATCCTCGATCCGATGCTCGCCACCGGTGGCTCGGCCACGGCGGCGATCGAGGTCCTCAAGCGCTGGGGCGCCGTCCGGATCAAGCTCGTCAACCTGATCGCGGCTCCCGAGGGGGTGGAAGCCGTCTCGACCGCCCATCCCGAGGTCGAGATCTATACCGCCGCGCTCGACCGCCAGCTGAACGACAAGGGGTACATCATGCCGGGGCTGGGCGACGCCGGCGACCGCCAGTTCGGGACGGGTAACCCCGGCTGAGGCGGCGGGGCGTAGCAGCCGACCGGTGCATCGTCCAGACGTACATGCTCGCGGCCGACGCTCTCAGCTCCCCGGCGAACCCCTTGTCGCAGCCCGCGCTGCGGTGGCCGGCGTCGAGCCTCCTCGGCCAGACTGACGCATGGTGCGCGTTCTCGCCACGCGGGAACGACTCGTCCCGACGCACGATCCCGCTCGGGGCGGGGCCAGTTGGCGAGCCCGGTCTCTAGCTCGCGGCCTTCTTCACCAGCTCGGTGATCCGTGCTTCGTCGGCGGCGGTCAGCCCCAGCAACGCGAAGGAGGTGGGCCACATCGTGCCGTCGTCGAGGTTGGCGCGGGACTCAAAGCCGAGCGTGGCGTACCTTTCCTTGAACTTCGAGGCGGGCTTGAAGAAGCAGATGACCTTGCCGTCTTTGGCGTAGGCGGGCATCCCGTACCAGGTTCTCGGCTCGAGGGCCGGCGCGCTGGACATGACGAGGGCATGGATGCGTTCGGCCATGGCGCGATCCGGTTCCGGCATCTCTGCGATCTTGGCCAGCAGATCGGCCTCCACTTCCGCCCTGGTCGTGCCCGCGCCACGGCGCGAGGCTGCCTTCCGCTCCTTGACCGCCTCCTTCATCGCGGCCTGCTCCTCGGTCGTGAATCCCGCGGATGCCTTCGTGTCTTTCATGGCAGGTTCCTCGTATGTCGGGTGGCTGTGGCGACAGCCCCATGCCTGGGACCACCGCCTGGACCCCTTGCGCCGGCGCGTCCGGCGTCAGCCGGCCATCAGCGGCTCGCCGGTCTCGAGCAAGGTCTTGAGACCCGCGATGATGAATGGCCAGCCGGCCGCGACGTCCGCGATCTGGGTCTTCGCGCCCGGCTCCGTCTCGTGGACCACCGTCAGCCTGGCGACGCCCGGCCCCGAGCCTTCGATCTCGAACGTGACGCGGGACGGCGGCTCGTCGACGCCTCCCCACGCCTGCCTGTACGTGACGACGAGGCGGTTCGGCGGATCCGCCTCCAGCACCTCGCCGGTGATCCCGACCTGGCCGTTCGCGGTGTGGAGCTCCCACGGGGCGCCTGCGGTCCAGCCGGAGTGGATCGTGGAGCCGTACCAGTAGCGGGTCGTGAAGTCGGACTCGGTGAGCGCCCGCCAGATCGCCTCGGGCGTCGCGCGGATGAATGTGGCGAAGACGTGGCGCGGGGCGGCCTCCGCGGCCGTCGTGGTGGTGTCGGGGGACGTCATCGGGTCGATCTCCAGCATGGTCTTGAAATCGGTGAGCAGGTCGGCGGCGCGGATCGTGTAGCGGTCCAGCCACCGGTCGTGGATCCGCCGGATGGGAACGGGGTTGAGGTAATGATGGCGCTCGCGACCGACCTTGCGGCTCGTCACGAGGTTCGCTGACTCGAGGACGCGTAGATGCTTCATCACACCGAACCGCGTCATCTCCGGCAGCGCCCTCTCCAGGTCTCCCAGCGTCAGGCCATCACGCTCGAAGAGCCGATCGAGCAGCGTCCGGCGACTGGGATCGGCCAGCGCGCGGAACACGTCGTCGTCCACGCTGGGACAATACGTGACCAAATAGTCACGCGTCAAGGCCGGGCTGGCGGCCTATGAGGGGGCTGGCGGGCCCGTGAGACGAAGGGCAGGGATGGCTCGCACAGGGCTCGCGCCCGGTTCGACGTAGCATCGTGCTGCCAAGGGCAACGAATCCGCGCTTAGACGAGGGCTGACAGACGATGGCGAGCGAAGCATTGACGCATGGCGATGGCGGCGACGGGGCGCGGGCCGATGCGCTCGTCATCTTCGGGCTCACGGGCGACCTGGCCAAGGTGATGACCTTCCGATCGCTGTACCGCCTCGAACGCCGCGGCCTGTTCGACTGCCCGATCATCGGCATGGTTCGCGGCGACTGGACGCGCGAGAAGCTCCTCGATCGGGCGCGGGAGTCGATCGTCGGGACCGGTGAGGAGCTGGACGAGACCGTGTTCGGGCGACTGGCCGACCGCATCTCGGTCGTCAGCGGCGACCTCACCGACGATGGCACCTATGCCGCGCTGGGCAAGGCGCTGGGCGACGCCGCCTCCCCGGTGTTCTACCTCGAGATCCCGCCGTCACTGTTCGCGAGGGTCGTGCAGGGCATTGCCGGCGCCGAGCTGCTGCGGCAGGGTCGGGTGGTCGTGGAGAAGCCGTTCGGCCACGATCTGGCGTCGGCGCGGGCGCTGGCGGTGGAGCTCCACCGCTACATCGACGAGACGCAGCTCTACCGGATCGACCACTACCTGGGCAAGATGGGCTTCGAGGAGATCCTCTACCTCCGGTTCGCCAACACCATGCTCGAGCCGGTCTGGAACCGCAACTACGTCGCGAGTGTCCAGATCACGCTTGCCGAGGACTTTGGCGTGGAGGATCGTGGCCACTTCTACGACCCCGTTGGGGCGCTGCGCGACGTCGTCGTCAACCACCTGATGCAGGTGGTCGGGGCGGCCGCAATGGAGCCGCCCGTAGGCGCCGACGCGAAGACGCTCAAGGACGCGTTCACGACCGTGTTCCGGGCGACGCTCGACGCCGATCCGGCCCACTACGTCCGGGGCCAGTACGACGGCTATCGATCGATCGACGGCGTGGCCTCCGATTCGACGACCGAGACGTTCGCGGCCCTCCGGCTGGACATCGACAGCTGGCGCTGGGCCGGCGTGCCGTTCTTCATCCGCACCGGCAAGCGCCTGGCGACGACGCAGACCGAGCTTCGCCTGGTGTTCAAGGGGTCGCCCCGGATCGGCTTCGCCGACTTCGGACGGCGGGCAACGCCCGACCAGCTCGTCATCCGCCTCGATCCGAAGACCGGCGTGCGCATCGTCCTCGACGCGTATCGGGCCGACATCAAGGGCACAGGCCCGGTGCCATTCGACGTCGAGTTCGCCCAGGCAGGCGGCGAAGGGGCGACGCCGTACGAGGTGCTGCTCCAGGCCGCCATGGACGGTCAGAGCGTGAAGTTCACCCGCCAGGACGAGATCGAGGAGATGTGGCGGATCATGCAGCCACTGCTCGACCACCCGTCCCCGGTCTCGCCCTACACCCCAGGCTCGTGGGGACCTGCGTCCGCCAACCGGATCGTCGCCGGGCACGGCCACTGGTACGACCCCTGGATGCCAGGCTGAGCGGTCGCCCGGGCCTGCGGGATCAGTGCCCGCCGGGTCAGGGCCCGGCGGGAGCGAACCCACCGAACGCCGCCGCCGCGTTCTGGGCTTGAGGCACCCCTCCTCGGTCATCTCGCGTCTGCGTGCACGCCCGATATCGAGCGTCCGCTGGGCCGAAGATTGAACCTTCGATGCTGCCCGTTCGTCAGGACGGTCGTGATCGAGGGAGAGATGGCCGTGACCGAGCGCGCATCCGCGGACGGGCCGGAAGCCGAGCAGTCGGACGTCGGTCGCCGCTCGGACGCCGAGCGCGCCAAGGCGTTCATCCGCCTCGCCGATCGCGAGCTCGATCGCTCGTACCGGCTCGCGGCCATGCTGCTGGGCAGCGAGATGGAGGCCGAGGACGCGGTGCAGGACGCCGCGGTCACGGCCTGGGAGCGCTTCGGCGGCCTGCGCGATCCGGCTCGCTTCGACGCCTGGTTCCAGCGGATCCTCGTCAACGGCTGCCGGGATCGCCTCCGGCGGCGTGCCCGCGTCCGGCTGCTGCCGGTGGACGGCGGTCCGGAGCGACCGGTGCCCGATGCCACCTCGGGCCTCGTGGAGCGCGTGGCGCTTCGCGACGCGCTGGCTGGGCTTTCGACCGAGCATCGCGAGGTCGTCGTCCTGCGCTACTTCGCCGACCTGTCGCTCGACCAGATCGCCGAACGCACCGGCGAGCGACCGGGCACTGTCAAGTCCCGCCTGCACTACGGGCTCACGACGCTGCGCGCCGCCTACGAAGCCGCCGCGCGTCTGCCCGGGGAGACGTCCCGATGACGCACGAGCCGATGACCGACGATCGATTCGAGCGCGACCTTCGCGACCTCCTCGCTGACCTGGCCCCGTCGTCCGTGCCGGCGCATGTCCACGAGGCCGTGGCTCGCGTCCCGCGTTCGGCACCCAGTCGGAGCGGCGTGACGCGCAGGCCACGCACGCGCCAGCTGTTCGCCGCTCTGGGAGCGGCGGCCGCGACCCTGGTCGTGGTCGCGGCCCTGGTTGTCACCATCGGGCACCCGTTCGGCCTGGGCGGTTACGACGCCGGGGCGGGCGGGGGCTCGCCGTCACCCTCGGTGACGCCGGGACCGATGCGCGATGAGTACCGAGTGCTTCCAGCAGGCGGCCTGCAGCCCACGGCCGACGACCTGGCCGCGATCGCATCGATCCTGACCCACCGGCTCGAGGCGACGGGGCTCGTGGCGCCGGACGTCACCGTGGTCGCCCCAGACCGGATCGTGGCCGTGATTCCGGGGCCTGATGATGACGCTGCGAACCAGCTGCGGAAGCTGATCGGGACCACCGGCCGGGTGGACTTCGTGCCGCTCGGCTCGACGCCCGCCCAGCAGGACCAGCAGCTGTCCCAGACGACGCTGAGCCAACCGTGCGACGCTGGCCACACCGTTGACTGCGTGTTGTTCTCGGGCGATCAGGTGGCGTCAGCTTCGATCGATGCCAACCAGAGCGGCCAGCGGACGGTCGACATCGTGCTCCGGGACGCCGGCGCCCGGTTGTTCGGCGACTACACCGCCGGTCACGTCGGCGACTACTTCGCCGTGGTCCTCGACGGCACGGTGATCACCGCGCCCACGATCAGCGAGGCGATCCCGGGCGGCCAGGTCCAGATCAGCCAGAGCGGGCAGGGCGGCTACCCCCTCGCAGAGGCCCAGGACCTGGTCACGATCCTCCAGTTCGGCCAGCTGCCGTTCCCGCTCCAGGAGGTGGCCTTCGGGCCCTGACCCCGGAGCCGCTGCGCCCAGCCGTCCGGCCATCGAGGACCGGCCCGGGGCGTGCCCTGCCCGTCGGGGGTACCGTCAGGGGCAGGTCATCGCGCGATCACCAGGGAGGAACGGATGCGGGTCGGGCTCATGACACCCCAGGGCTGGAAGGGCGAGTACGACGGCTGGGATGCCGCGGCCGCCTGGGCGAGGACGGTCGAGCTGAGCGAGCAGGCAGAGGCGCTCGGGTTCGAGTCGCTGTGGGTGTTCGACCATTTCCACACCGTGCCAGAGCCGACCGACGAGATCACCTTCGAGTCGTTCTCGGTCCTGTCGGCGATCGCCATGGCCACGCGACGGGTCCGTCTCGGTCACATGGTCGTGTGCACCGCCTTCCGCAACCCGGGCCTCACCGCCAAGCTCGCATCCACGATCGACGTCATCTCGGGTGGTCGCTTCGAGCTCGGCATCGGCGCCGGCTGGAAGGAGGACGAGTGGATCGCCTACGGGTACGGCTTCCCGCCCATCGCGACCCGGCTCGACCAGCTCGAGAACCATCTGGAGGTGATCACCCGCATGCTGGCGCCCGGGCGGGCCACGTTCGAGGGTCCCTACGCCCAGGTCAAGGGCGCCGTCAACATCCCGAAGGGGATCCAGCCGCACATCCCGGTGATCGTCGGCGGCAACGGGCGGGAGCGCACCGCGGGCCTGGCCGTGCGGTTCGCCGACGAGCTCAACTTCGTGTTCCTGTCGGCCGACGAGATCAAGGAGCGGATGGCCGACGTGCGCGCGAAGTGCGAACGGGCAGGTCGTGACCCAGCGTCGATGCGGTTCTCGCTGTACGCCAGCGATGAGGACGTGCGCGACGCAGGTCAGGCTCGGGTGGACCTGCTCGGTGAGCTGGCGGCGATCGGGCTGGACCGCGTGGTGGCGTTCCCCACCCGCTGGAACCCGACCCAAGACGCACAGGCGGCGTTCGCGGAGGACTGCCGGGCGGCCGGGATTCCGCTCAACGCCGGCTGAGCCGCGAGCACCCCCCCGATCGCGCTCCGCACGAGGGCGACGACCACATCGGCATCGGCACGACCCGTGGCACCGAGCTCGTACCGGCCGTCCGCAAACGCGGCGACGGTGGGCGAATGCGTGGCGACAAGGACGGTCGCGACCTCTTGGTGAACGGTCCCATGGATGACCGGACCATCGCAAGCGGTGCCGGCCTTCGGGGCCCAGACCATGACTACTGCCGCGGGAAGTACCGGAGCGCCGCCAGACGGTGGACCTGCCCGCCCACCACAAGCACCGAGCCGTCGGCGACGGCGACGGCTGTCGCACCGCTTCGCGTATCGGGCAGCTTGTGCGCACTCCCCCACTCGTCGCGGCGTGGGTCGTAGACGAGGACCGTGGTGGCGCCCTCGTCGCTACCGCCGGCCGCGAGGACCGAGCCGTCGGGCAGCGCCGCGACGGCAGCGCCGCTGAGGTTGGGACCGGTGGAAGTCCACCTTCGATAGGGCGGCGTGGGGATCTCGGTGCTCATCCACGTCTCGCCGATCTCGGTCCACGTCCCGTCGCCGGCGTGGTAGCGGAAGGACCGCGCGTAGTCGGCCCCGTGCTTCTCCGTGTACCTGCTGCCGACCAGGATCGCGTCGCCGTCGGCGAGCGCGATCAGGGTGCCGCTGTAGGACACGGGTGGTGAGGGATCGTCGCGGACCTCGGCTACGACCGACTTCGGCGCGCCCTGCCTTGCGATCGCGGTGGCGTCGACTGGCGGCAGCGACCCGGTGAGGGTGAACCGGCCCGCCCCCGGGTCGTACAGCTCGGCGGTATCGAAGGCGCGGCCGTCCACGCTGATGCCAATGTCGTTCCAACCCGGCGACGACCCGACGACGAGCACCCGGCCGTCGGCGAGGGTGACTGCCTGCGCGCCGTAGCGTGCGTAGCGCATGGTTCCCGTCGCCGACCACTCGCCGGTGGCCGGATCGAACAGCTCCGCGGTGGCGAGCGCGTTGCCGACGTTCGGGGGAGCGATGTCATCGGGAGTAGATCCGCCCGGAGCCCCGAAGCCATCCGACGCGACGTGGTACGCGGCAAGCGCGGCGCCCGGTGCGACGAGCGCTCCCCAATCGGGCTTGTGGCCGAAGTAGCCGCCCGCGACCAGGACCCGGCCGTCGGCCAGCACCGCGGCCGCCGGCAGCGAACGGGCCGCGGCCATGAGCCCCACCTTCGACCAGTGGCCGGACCCCGGATCGTAGGTGTACGCGCTCGAATAGGACTGGTAGCTGTCGTTGAGGCCGCCGACCACCAGCGCGCGCCCATCCTGCAGGGCGACCAGCGCGAACTCCGTGCGCTGCTTGTTGAGACCCTCGGTGGCCGCCCAGCTCGAGCTGGCCGCGCTCCAGCGCTCCGCGCCGGTCTGCTGACCGGAGACGTCGCCAACCGCGAGCACCGACCCATCGCCCAGCGGCACGAGGCCCTGGACCGAGACCGATGCCAGTCTGCCCGCGGCCTCCCAGCGGGCGCGCACAGGGGCGGGCGTGGTCGACGGCGAGGCCGGCGTCGCGGTCGCGTCCGCAGGCGACGGTGTCGCAGGCGACGCTGTCGCCGGGGACGGGGACGGGGAGACCAGCGGGGCCGATGTCGGCACGACGGGGGCCGGGGCGGCAGGGGTCGGGGTGATGCTGGAGTCCGCGCAGCTGGCGAGCAGCGTGCCGATCGCGACCATCACCGTGAGCCGGGTGCCCCATCGGCACGCGACCGCGGACGCTGATCGTGGCCGACGAACGACCGCCGGCCGGCGCCAACCGATACGAGACTCGACCTTCATCGCAGGATCTCCAGCATGCGATCGAGGACCACCTGGCCCACCAGGAATGAAGCCGCGTTGGCGGCCAACGATACGCCGAGCGCACGACGCGCTCCCAGGCCGCGGATGGTGACGGCATAGAACACGGCCTCGGCGCCGATCGCCCACGACTCAGCAGCAAGCAGGTACTCGGGCGTCCCGATCAGGAGCGGCTGGGTGAGCACGAACCACACGATCGGGTGGGTCGCCAGGTTGGCGAACACGACGAGGGCCCCCATCCGCGCCAGGTCGGGCTCGATCCGGCGCAGCAGGAGGAGCACGATGGGCAGCTCGATCGTGAGTGTGAGCAGGAATGCGATGAACCAGTCCGAAGCCTCGAAGAACATCGCCTGATGACCCCCGCTGCCGATCCGACCTCGACGCGCCTGGAAGATCGTTCGACGTGGCGTCGTGCGCCAGCGACCTCCGGCATGTTCTCACGATCGATGGCCGGTGCCCGGCCGGCTGCGCGTGCGCACGGCTGTCAGGACTCGGCCAGCAGCTCCCGGATAACCGCCTCGGACGCCGCGTAGTCGCCCTCGCCGTAGTGGACGTGGCGGATGTTGCCCTGCCGGTCCACGAACCAGAACCCCGGCCAGAACCGGTTGCCGTAGGCGTGCCAGGTGTCGTACGCGGGGTCGAACCCGACCGGGAACGTCACCCCGTCATCGGCGACAGCCTGGCGGACGTTGCCCAGGTCGCGCTCGAACGAGAGCTCCGGGGTATGGATCCCGACGACCACGAAACCATCGTCCCTGTACTTGTCGTACCAGGCCTTGACGTACGGCTGGACGTGGATGCAGTTGATGCAGCCGAAGGTCCAGAAGTGGACGAGCACGACCTTGCCGCGTAGCGAGGCCATCGTCAGCGGCTGGCTGTTGATCCAGGCGGTGATCCCCTTGAGCTCGGGTGCCGGACCAAGGTCTTCGAGCGGGACCACCGCTTGCGGTTCGCCCGACGGCGCCCTCGTGGTGTCGGCTGCCATGGCCTGATCAACGACCGTCGATGGGGTTGCCGCGACCGCTGACTGGAGCCGGAGATCGAGGCCGCTTGCGACCGTCAGGCCGGCCACCAGCATCAGCACCCCGTACGCCTGCCGGAGCCGCAGCCCCCGCGTCGCCTCGCCCAGCCTCGATGCCAGCGACCGGCCGCCGAACGCGATTGCTGCCAGCGGGAGCGCTGCGCCGGCGACGTACGCGGTGGCGATCGCGATTCCGCCGGCCGTCGGACCCTCGACGGCAGCGGCGGCGATGACGCCGGCCATGAGCGGCCCGACGCAGGGAGCCCACAGCAGGCCGATCCCGGCGCCGAAGGCAAGCCCGGTCGCGAGGTCGCCGCGCGGTCCGAGGCTGGCGGCACGCGCCGCGGGCCGGGGACCGTGGCGGGTGAGCCAGTCGGCGGCCCGAGGCCAGACGAGCACGACCCCGGCCACGACGAACACGCCCGCCGCCGCCAGCCGCAGCGGCTGCGTGGTCACGCCGAGCGCGACCAGGAGCGCAGCGATCACCACGGTCGTGAGCAGGAACATGACGCCAAACCCGACCAGGACGCCGGCCACGCGAACGGCGCGGCCCGTCCCCGTGGCACCCACCACCAGCGGGATGATCGGCAGCGAGCATGGCCCGAGGATGGTCAGCGCGCCGGCCGCGAAGGCGACGGCGAGCAGACCGGGCATCAGCGAGGTCGCCCGAGCGGGGCACGAGTCAGGACCGTGCGCATCATGCCGGGACCCTAGCCCGGGTCGGTGACAGCCCGATGACGCGGCCGGAAACGCGTGGACCGCCGATCGACCTCGACCGACCCTTCCGTCGCCCCCGGTTCTGCCCTTCCGTCGCCCCCGGTTCTGTCAGATACGCAAAGGACGGCTATTCGGGTGGATCGAGACATGAGTCGGCGCGTCCGCGGTGCTCGGATCGGGCGCCGACGCACTTCGCTTCTGTCACCCGCTCCAAGACATGACTGGATGGCACGAACGCAACCGCCGCCGAGTCGTCCTTTGGCTCGACGGCGGTATCGAGACTGACGCGTTCCCGCGGGTGGCCACCAACCGAGCTCCGAGCCGCCAAACACGCAGCCGGTGACGTAACCAGGGTTTCGATCGCGCGCAACCGCATCGACCGGGCGAGGAAAGGCGAGCGTCAGCCGGTGACGGCCTGGTCCGCGATGTCGAGCGCCTGGTCGATGATCTCGAACCCCTCGGCCAGCTGTGTCTCGTTGATGCACAGCGGCGGGTTGGTGTGGATCGAGTTGTTGGCCATCATCGCGTACAGGCCGTGCTCTCGGAAATACTTGCCGATCGCCTTCATCTCGTCGCTGGTGCCGTTGAACGGCGTGATCGGCGTCCACGGATCATGCGAGCGGACGAGATCGAGGATCCCGAACAGGCCGAGGCTGCGGTGGGCACCGACGCTCGGGTGCTTGGCCGCCAGCGCCTCATGGTGCCTGCGCATCACCTCGCCCATCCGGGCGGAGTTGCCGATGAGGTCATCCTCCTCGTAGACCCCGATCGTGGCCAGGGCGGCAGCCAGGCTGATGGGATGGCTGCTGTACGTCAGGCCGCCGTAGAACATCTTCGTCTCCATCGCGTCGGCGATGAAATCACGCATGGCGACGGCGCCCAGCGGCAGGTAGCTCGAGGTGAGGCCCTTGGCCATCGTCATCAGGTCGGGCACGACGTCCCAGTGGTCGACGGCGAACCAGCGGCCGGTGCGCCCGAAGCCGGCCATGACCTCGTCGCACACCATCAGGATGTTGTAGCGATCGCAGATCTCGCGGACGCCCTTCAGGTAGCCGTCGGGCGGGATGAGGATGCCGTTGGTACCCACGATGGTCTCGAGGAATACCGCGGCGATCGTCTGGGGACCCTCGTACTTGATGACGTCCTCGAGGCCCTGGAGCGACTCCTCCACGGGGCGTGGCTCCGGCTCGCCCCAGCGGTGCGTGTCCGGGTAGCGCACGACGCCGACCAGGGCGGGCTCGTTGGCCCAGCGACGGTAGTCGCCGGTGAGCGTCATCGCGCCGTGGGTCGCCCCGTGGTACGAGCGGTAGCGGGATAGCAGCTTGTAGCGCCCGGTGTAGTGGCGGGCGAGCTTGATCGCGTTCTCGACCGCCTCAGCGCCACCCAGCGTGAAGAACACCTTGTTGAGGTCGCCGGGCATGATCTCGGCCATCTTCGCGCCCAGGCGCGCCCGGACCTCGGTCGCGAACGCCGGCTGGACGAACTGGAGCTTGGTTGCCTGCTCGTTGATGGCGTCGATGACGCGCCGGTCTCCGTGGCCGATGTTGACCGACATCAGCTGGGCATTGAAGTCCAGGATCCGACGGCCTTCCGGCGTGTACAGGTAGACACCCTCCGCGTGATCGATGGCGATCGGATCAAGGGCGCTCTGGACCGACCACGAGAACAGGGTGTGAGCGCGGTTGAGGGCGACGATCTCCTGGCTGGTCATGCCGGGCGCGGCGCTGATGCCCATGAATTCCTCCGTTCCGGGCCACGCTCGACGGGGCCCGCCTGCAGGCGACTACGGAGCCCCTGCGGCGGACCTTGGCCGGGGGGCGCGCACGTTGCGGCCATTACAGCACACGTGCAGCCCTGGCCCGCTGGCTGGGTCTCGGGGCCGAGCGACCCGACGATCAGGGCCGGCCGTCAGCAGATCGGCTGCGAGGGCCCTCAGTCGTCCTTGATGCTCCACGCACCGATGGCCATCAGCACGGCACCACCGTAGTAGCCGGCGCCGCCGAGGATGTCGGTGGCCCGGTCGAAGACGCCATGCCGGAGCTCGGACGGAAGGTCGATCAAGGCCAGCGCTGCCACACCAGCACCGGTCACGCGGATGATGGTCGCGTAGCTCACCGGGGTTACGCCCTTGCGGACGTGGCGGACGTAGGCGGCGGCCAGAACGGCCAGGGCGAGGAGGAATGCTGCGTCACCGGACCAGTACTCATCGATGATCGCGCCCAGGACGACCTCGACGAGGACGATCAGGCCCGCGCCGGCAATCGCCATCTGCTCCGCGGGGCGCAGCCGGCTGAACGCCTCGGACGCGGCCGACGCCGCCCCGGCCGCGGCGTTCGACGCGGCTCCTGCTCCACCCGGCGGCGCTGCGGGGGGCTCTGCCGCCATCGTCGGGGGAATAGCGGAATCTTGCCGATGCTCGCTCATCTGACCCTCCCTCGCGCCTAGGCTACGCCCGAGGTCAACGATCGCAGGGGGTGCCTTCACCCCACCCGCACTCGGCGCTGATCAGCGGGTCGCTGGCTCGATGCCTACGTCGATGCATGGCAGAGCTACGATCCGGCGGCGATCGGGGACCTGTCCAGCGAGGACGCCCAGTACCGCTACCACCCGTGGGAAGAGCCGCTCCGGGGACGGGCCGCCATCGTCGACGACTGGCGTGCCGACCGCGACGAGCCCGGGACGTGGACGGCCGAGTACCACCCCTGGGCGCTCGATGGCGACCGGTCCGTCGCGATCGGTACCAGCCGCTACGAAGACGAGCAGGGCACGCGCACGTACCACAACGTATTCCTGTGCCGGTTCGACACCGACGGGCGCTGTCGGGAGTTCACCGAGGTCTACGCGCAGGAGCGCTGACCACACCGCCGGGTCGCGGCCCGAACGGGGCAACGTTGACACGCCGTCTGTCCCTTGTGGATGCCGGCACTGTCCCTACAGTCCAGACGAGGCCCCGTCGAACCCGGGGCACGCAACCGAGGGACGGTGACGCGGGTGTCGACTCGAGGGCTTGGGGCGTCTGCCGTGCTCGTGGCGGTGATCGGCATGGCGTTGCTGCCGGGCCTCGCCCTTGCCACCGTCGACGGCGGCTGCACGGTCACCGGCACGGCCACGTCGAGCGGCAGCGTCGACCTCACGACCGCCGAGGAATGGCACCTGCAGTCGACCGATGTCGCGGGCGGCAGCGGCTCGGCACCGGTGCCCCAGACCTCGGCTTCGGTCGGCGCCTACGCGCTCGGCATGCGCGTGCCGATCGTGTCCGGCAGCAGCGACGGCGAAGGCGACATGTCGGGCTCGGTCAGCGGCGTCAAGGTGTCCCAGATCGCCTGGCTCGGTTCGCGGTTCCTGGTTTCCGGCTCATCGTCGGGCGACGGCAGCGGCTGCAGCGGCAGCGTCCTGGTGATCCTGGACGACGTCAACCCGCTGCTCACCGTGCTCGGCGGCGGCGGCATGGCGCTCGCCGCGATCGGCGTGATCGTCCTGATGGCCGCGATGGTCAACGGTGGAGGCCCCGCCTCACGGATCGTGGGCCTCGTGTTCGGGCTGGTGGGTGCCGGGGGCTTGGGCCTCGCCTTCGAGCAGCTCGACATCCTCGATCCGCAGTCGTTCATGGGTCTCGCGATGCTGGTGGGAGGCGCGCTGCTGGGCACCGTCGTGCCCGGGCTGCTGAATCGCAACCGGGGCACCCGGATCGCCTGAGGCGCCGATCGCGACGTCCCCGGACGAACCACCCGGGGACGCCGCACAACTACCCGCCGGCGCGATGAGCGTATCCTTCCGTCCTTCGCGGCCGGGACCGGCCCGCGCCGCGCGTCCCGCGCGCAGCCGCATGGTCCCCGGCTTTTCCGATGTGGAGGTCCCCGATGCCCCGTATCGTCCGTGGCGCGCTCCTGCAGGCGACCTGGACCGGCGACAAGGAGTCGATGATCCAGAAGCACGAGGGCTATGCGCACGAGGCGGCCAAGGCCGGCGCCCAGCTGATGCTGTTCCAGGAGCTGTTCTACGGCCCCTACTTCTGCCAGGTCCAGGACAAGACCTACTACAGCTACACCGAGCTGATCCCCGACGGGCCCACGACCGCCCGGATGTGTGCGCTGGCCAAAGAGACCGGCATGGTGCTGGTGGTCCCGATGTACGAGGAGGACAGCCAGACCTCGGGCATCTACTACAACACCGCGGCCGTGATCGATGCCGACGGCACCTACCTGGGCAAGTACCGCAAGACCCACATCCCGCACGTGGCCGGGTTCTGGGAGAAGTTCTACTTCCGCCCGGGCAACCTCGGCTACCCGGTGTTCCAGACCGCGGTGGGCAAGGTGGGCGTGTACATCTGCTACGACCGCCACTTCCCGGAAGGCGCCCGGGCGCTGGGTCTCAACGGCGCCGAGATCGTGCTCATCCCGAGCGCCACCAGCCGGGGCCTCTCGGAGTACCTGTGGCGGGTGGAGCAGGTGTCCCACTCGCTCGCCAACGGCTACTTCGTGGGCACCATCAACCGGGTTGGCATCGAGGCCGACATCGGCGACGACGACTTCTACGGCCAGAGCTACTTCTGCGACCCGCTGGGCCAGTTCGTGGGCGCCGTGGGCTCCCCCCGCGACGAGGAGCTCATCGTGCGCGATCTCGATCTGGACCTGGTCAGCAAGGTCCGCCAGACCTGGCAGTTCTACCGCGATCGCCGGCCCGAGATGTACGGTGACCTCATCAAGCCCTAGCGCCGGCGGCGGCCAATCGGGAGAACAACAGGCCAAACAGCACCCTCGACACCGGGGCGTGATCGGGTATCATCCCGCGGGCTCGGCTGCCAGGAGGAGGGTAGCCGAGCCCTCTGATTCTCCGGCGAGGCGAACAGGAGGACGTCGATGCAGTTCGGGTTCACGCTCAAGCCGGAGCACACGATCGAGCGCACCCTCACGCTGACGCGCCAGGCCGAGGCTGCCGGGTTCGACTACGGGTGGCTGTTCGACAGCCACGTGCTGTGGCGGGACCCATATCCGCTGCTGACCCTGATGGCGGGGGCGACCACGCGCCTGCGTCTTGGAACCTGCGTCACCAACCCGGCCACGCGCGAGCCGTCGGTCACGGCCTCGACCCTCGCGGTGCTCAACGAGCTCTCCGATGGGCGCATGGACCTCGGGATCGGGCGAGGTGACTCCGCCCGTCGCGTGCTGGGCAAGACCCCGACCACGATGAAGGACCTCGAACAGGCGGTCCACGTCATCCGGGCGCTGGTGGAGGGTCGCTCGATCGAGTTCGAGGGCGCGATGCTCCAGCTGCCCTGGGCTGGCGGCCACCGACTGCCGGTCTGGGTCGCGGGCTATGGGCCGGTCGCGCTCAAGCTGACGGGCCGGATCGCAGACGGGGCGATGCTCCAGATCGGCGATCCCGACCTCATCCGGTGGTTCGTATCGCAGGTGCGCGACTCGGCCGCAGAGGCGGGACGGGACCCGGCCTCGGTCATGGTCATGGCTGCCGCCCCTGCGCACGTGGGCGACCTCGCCGATGCAAGGGACCGGACGCGCTGGTTCCCGGCCATGGTCTCGAACCACGTGGTCGACCTCGTGAACAAGTATCCGCGCGAGGATCTGCCCAAGGAGCTCACGACGTACATCCGGGATCGCGAGGGTTACGACTACCACCACCACGCGGAGGTCGGCAGCGACAACGCCTCGTTCGTGACCGACGACATCGTGGATCGCTTCTGCCTGGTCGGCGAGGCCGATCAGCACATCGAGCGGCTCACCGCGCTGGCCGAGGCCGGCGTCGACCAGTTCAACCTGTACCTGATGAACGGGCACGAGGAGGAGCAGCTCGAGATCTACGGTCGGGAGATCATCCCCGCGCTGCGCGCCATGCGGACCGCGCACGCCTGAGACGGCGAGGGGGGCGCGCCGTCGGCTCCGGTGCGTGCGCGCACCTCTGGAGCCCTCCGTATCCGGTGGCGCAGCGTGAGCGCTCCGGTGGGGTTCGGGTCGGCCCGGTGGGGTACCAGCCGGAGGTCAGGGGCCCGGACGTCTCCCTCGACCCGTTGGTGCGAACGGTCGACACTTGGGGCACTGGAGAACTCGATGTCGACCCTGTCCCTGTTCCATCGTCGCGACCCCTGGTGGGAGGCGGACGGTCCGGCTGCGCGCCGCGCACGCCGCCGTCACGCGCTCATCGCGAGCATCGCGTTTCTTGCCTCGCTGGCCGCCATCGCTGGCGCCGCGCTCATCTGGTCGATCGAGCTCGGTGTTGCCGCCATGCTGGGTGTGCACGCGGCGCTGCCGTTCGGCTGAAGCAGGGTGCGAGGAGGCCCGCCGGAGCCGTTCTACCACGCCCCCGGGATCAGTCGGTGCAGCCCACCAGCTCGAGCGCCGTCTGGCCCAGCGCTTCGCGCGCCTTGACGTCGTCGTCGACACAGAACGTCATCTCGACGACGCCGGGCTTGCGGCCCACGGGGAGCATGCCGGTAACTCGCACGCCCGCCTCACCGAGCTTCTCGCTCACGACGGCCAGACCCTCCGGACAGTCGGGCACCTCGACCATGACCGGCCGGCCCTCGATGAACGGGTGGCCCAGGCCGCGGAGGACGCCGCGCGTGACCTCATCGTCGCCGGTGGTGACGAACATGCAGGCAAGCGGTCCGGCCCCGACGCAGGACACATGGTGGATGTCGATGCCCCGGTCAGCCAGGGCCCGGGCCACGTGAGCGAGCTCGCCCGGATGATTGTCGAGCTGGATCACGAACTGAAGACCCATCGGTGAGGCACCTCCGACCCGGCCTGGGGATCGCACGATCGCTGCCGGAGCACCCCCGTCGGGACAGGCCTGGGACGCGCGGGCCCGTGACCGCCGGGGTCATGGACTGAGCAACCCCGAGCGTGCGGCGGCGGCGGGCGGACCGCCCAGTGCCGATCGGCCCGAGATGGGGGCCGCGTGCCTGCGCGGACCGGCGCATGAGGGCGGTCCGTATGGCTCTGACATGCGAGGGCCGTCCGGAACGGGATTCCCCCGGCCCGGGCGCGGACGCGGACCCGGGTACGATCACATCGCCAGGAGGCTCGCCGATGTTCGTCACGCTGGTCCACGTCCACGTCAAGCCCGATCATGTCGCCGCGTTCCTCGACGCGACCCGCGCCAACCACGAGGCCTCGGTGCGGGAGCCGGGCAACGTGAAATTCGACGTCCTTCGCTCGGTCGAGGATCCCAACCGGTTCATCGTCTACGAGTGGTACCTGGACGAGGCGGCGGCGAAGGCACACAAGGAGACACCGCACTATGCGGCCTGGCGCGATGTCGTGGCCGACTGGATGGCCGAGCCGCGGCGGGGCGTCCGCTACGACGGCCTGCTCCCAGAGACGGCCGCCGGGTGAGCCCGCGATGAGCGATACCGCCAGGGCGGCCGATGTGGTCGGGCCGGCCGATGCCGCAAGACCGGCCGGTGTGGTTCCGGCGTTCTCGCTCGGCAGGCTGCCGCGGATCACGTTCGGCGCAGGGTCGCTCGATCGCCTGCCTGCGATCGCTGCTGCCCACGGTCATCGCGCCATGCTCGTCACGGGTGGTCGGTCACTGGCCGCGTCGGGCAGGCTCGAGGCCATGCTCGCCGGGCTGGGCTCGGCCGATGTCGAGGTGGTGGCGCAGGTCGCCGTTGGCGGCGAGCCGTCGCCGGCCGTGGTCGACGAGGCCGTGGCGTCGGGCCGGGGCGTCGATCCCGAGCTCGTGATCGGAATCGGCGGCGGCAGCGTCCTGGACGCGGCGAAAGCGATCGCCGGACTGCTGCGCACGGGAACGAGCATCACCGACCACCTCGAGGGTGTCGGCGCGCAGGTCCCGTACCCCGGGCCAGCGGTGCCGCTGGTGGCCGTGCCCACCACCGCGGGGACGGGCAGCGAGGCCACCCGCAATGCTGTCATCAGCGAGCGCGGACCGGACGGCTACAAGCGCTCCTTCCGCGACGAGCGACTGGTCGCAGCGGATGCCGTCGTCGATCCGGACCTGCTCGAGGGCCTGGCGCCGGTGGCGATCGCGACCAACGGCATGGACGCGGTGACCCAGCTGCTCGAGTCGTACGTCTCGCTGCGAGCGGGGCCGGTCACTGACGCGCTGGCCATCGCGGGGCTCGAGGCAGCGAGAGCGAGCCTGCTCTCCTGGCACGCAGACCCGCAGGGTCCCGACGCAGGGGCCGTCCGATCGAGGATGGCGTATGCCGCCCTGCTGTCGGGGATCTGTCTCGCGCACGCCGGCCTTGGCGCGGTCCACGGCCTGGCCTCACCGCTGGGCGCGCGGTTTCCCGTCCCGCACGGCGCCGCGTGTGGCACGACCCTGGCCGCCGTGACGGCGGTCAACGTCTCCGCCCTCGCCGATCGCGAACCGGGCTCGCCCGCCCTCGCCCGCTACGCGTTCCTCGGCAGGGTGCTCGCCAACGTCCCGGCGACGGCGACAGACCGGGAGGCCCGCGCGGCGCTGGTGACGACGCTCACCGACTGGACCGCCGTGCTCCGGATGCCGCGCCTGCGGACGTTCGGGGTTACGGCCGCTGACATCCCGGCGATCGTCGACGACGCGCGTGGCAGCTCGATGCGGACCAACCCGATCGTCCTCACCGACGAGGAGCTGGCGGCCATCCTCGAGGCGTCGCTATAGGGACGACACGCCCGTAGCCGCCGCCCCTGGAGCAGCTCGCCCGGCGGCTCGCGGACGTAGCGGATCGGGATGCCGGTCGGCCCGTCCCGATCGGCCAGCCGGGACAGGCCACGGCGGGCGAGGACGTCGCCGATGGTCGAGCGGGGAGACGCCGACGACGGGTGCCAGGCGGTGCGGGCCGAACCGGAGCTTGTGGCGGGCGGCGAGGATCGGTCGACCGGCAGCCGGCGGCCGAGCGCCGTCAGCTTCGCCCTACATGCACCGTGAGAGCCCTCCGTGGTCTTGGAGCCAGACACCCCAAGTCCCACGGACAGGGCTCTCACCTGTCAACAACGTCTTCGTGAATCACAGCTAGATCCTGGGCCGGGACGACGGATCCGGCCAGTCAGGTCCCGCCGGCCGAACGTCGGACGGCGGCGCGGGGGCCGGCGCGGCTTCGGTTCCGCGATCGCGCACCAGGCGCACGAGTGCGATGGCCGCGAGCAGGGCCAGCGCGCCGGTCGCGATCGCGAGCGACAGCACCTGGTCCATTCGAAGCGGGCCGACCGTCACCGGGTCGCGCCAGGTCGCGGCGACCGCCGCGCGTGCCACGGCCCATAGCGCGATCCCGAGCAGGAAGGCGCCGCCGCCGCGCCGCGAGAACGCGCCCGCGGTAAGCACCACGAGCAGCACGAACAGGACGCCCAGCGTGGCCGCGGCCTCGTACGCCTGGGCCGGGTGGGACGGGATGCCGGGCGCCAGGGAGCCCCAGGGCCCCGGACCCGGATAGGCTGTGGCGTACGTCCCGTTCCACGGCATGCCCTGGCCGTCGCCGCCCAGGACCATGGCCAGCTTGCCGCCGGCGATCGCGACCAGCAGCGGCACGATCAGCGCATGCATCCATCGTCCGATGGTGCCGCCCAGCATCGTCGCGGTGACCATCGCGGTCAGCGTGCCACCCACGATCCCGAGCGACAGCTGGAACCCCCCCTGCCCGAGGTCAAGGATCGCACCCGAGTTCGCGGAGAAGTAGTCGAGGTGGAGGAGGACGTACCCCAGCCGGCCGCCGGCCACCGCTCCGGGCAGCGCCCCGGCCGCGAGGTACAGCAGGTCGTCCGCCCGCAGGTGATTGGGCTCGCCATCCCCGTCGAGCGCCGACGCGGGGCGCGCCAGGTCGATCGGTGTCTGGCGCGCGACCAGCGCGGCCACCACGAGGGACACGAAGATCACCGCCGCCAGGGCCAGGGTCTCGATGCGCAGATCGACGCCGCCGATCGTGGCGATCGGCGAAAACGTGAGCTCGATGACAGCCGTCACGGGGATCAGCGGTGGCACGACGGCCGAAGTCTACCGGGAGGGCGGCGCTGTGACCGATCCGGGGTGGGGCAGGCACCGGGCGCACGGATGCTGGTCGCACACGGCCACGATCGCGCTGCGCGCCGCAGGATGCGGCCGTCGACATGCCGACATGAAACCCAGGCTGGCAGGATCGCGTCACAATGGTGATGGCCATGGATCGCGTTCGGATCGTCGCCGCCCCCGCGCTGTTGCTGAGCGGGGTCCTGCTGCTCTCCGGCTGCAGCGCCGCCCCGGGGTCCGGGCAGCCGGGCAGCTCGGCAGGTCCGGGCACGCCCGCCGGCACCGCGCCCGGCTCAAGCCCGACGCTGGGCGCCAGCGAAACGCCATCCGCTGCGCCCTCGTCGGGCCCGTCGGTCGGCATCGCCGCGACACCGGGTGCGGCCGCGACGCCGTCGCCAACCCCGTCCCGCTCGATCATCCGGGTCTCGCCGCCCCCGGCCTCGGTCAATCCGTCGGCGATCCCCGCCACGCTGATGGACGCGGTGCTGGCCGACGCGGCCGGTAGGACAGGCGCCGATCGCGGCGCAATGACGCTCGTGCGGGCTCAGGCCGCCACCTGGCCCAGCAGCGCTCTCGGCTGCGCCCAGCCCGGCCACGATTACACCGATGCCCTGGTTCGGGGCTACTGGATCGTGGTTGACGCCGCCGGCAGGCAGCTGGACTACCGGGCGACCGAACGAGGCGCGTTCAAGCTGTGCGAGAACCCGCCCGGTCCCGGCTGAGTCCCGAGACGCGGAGAGAGCGCCCCATGACGAGGCCCCCGACCGTGACGATCGGGGGCCTCGACGCGCTCGCAATTGACGCCACCGGCGGTGCCGGTGACCGCCGGACGATCAGTGCCGGCGGTGACCCCAGCTCCAGAAGCTGAACTGGGCCTTGACGAGGTTGGCCTGCGATGCGCCGTTCCTGTCGTCCATGGTGACGACCATCCAGCCGCGGACGCTGCCGTTCCGAACCGAGCCCCAGTCCGCCCAGGCGGCGACCGACTGGTGCGCGTGGCTCGCGACCTCCAGGAAGTCACCCGTGGACTGGGCCGGGGCGTAGGCGTCGAACGGGACGCTCTGGGCCGTGAGGTCGGCGGCTCCGGTGAAGCCGTCGTAGGCGGCGATCGAGTACGTGAACGAGCCCGCACCCTCGGACAGCCCGAGCTGGCTGGCCAGCACTGGCAGGATGACCGTGGAGCCGTTGCTCGGCGCGTCGGCGAGCCAGCCGTCGATGTAGTTGAACCCGGCATCGAAGATCAGGCTCAGGAACACGCCGTCATAGGCGCCGGCGAAGATCAGCCCTTCGTCGATCCCCACGACGTAGTAGTCAGCGACGCCGTCACCGGTGGTGTCCACCGCGACATCGATCTCGTTGGGTGCATCGGTCGAGAACCGATCCCAGCTGTTGACCGCGAACTGGAGCCCGCGATCGGACGGGCCGGCACCGAACACCTCCGGCGGCAGCACCTGGACGCCGGCAGCCCGAATGTCCGTGCCGTGCGCGCCGTCGCCGCGGCCATCGGTCAGCCCCAGCGCGTAGACGTCGGCAAAGCCGGAGTGAACGCCATGGTTGGACAGGTCGAGCGCGGCGCTGATGACGCCACTCCTCAAATTGACCCTGTGGCCGAGCGAGGCATCCACGTCGGACAGCCCGCGCGGCACCAGCAGGTAGGGCACGCGCAGGTCGAAGTAGCCGCCGGTCTTGGGCGTCGCCACCACCACGCCCGACAGGGTGTCAAGGCCGCCGAAGTCGCCGGTGAGGAACTGGTCGACGGTGGGCAGGGCCGCCACGTCCGCCTTCGAGAGCGACGCACGCGCCTTGACCGTGGTCGAGCTGTGCGCCCGGACCTTGACCTTCGACGGGTACACCGTGACCAGCGGCGTGCTCGCCGTGACCGTGTACCAGACGGCGTGCGAGCTCGAGTTCGAGATCGTGATCGACTTGGTCTCGCCATACCGGCCGTTGGCCGGCTCGTAGCCGAACGAGAGGCTGGCGGTCCGGTCGCTGGTGGTGGCAACGACCTGTGTCTGGACGGCCCGGTCGGCCTGGACCACGCCCGAGCCGGCCCGCACGATGTCATAGCCGGTGATCGACGCAGCGCTGGCGTCGGCCGTGTTCACGATCGCCGCCTTGACCTTGAGCGGCGACCACTGCGGATGCGCCTGCCGGACCAGGGCGGCCGTGCCCGACGTCATCGGGGCGGCCATCGAGGTACCGGAGTAGGTCGTGCCGTTCCAGCCGCTGCCGTTGAGCGACGACAACAGGTTGACGCCCGGTGCCGACACGTCGGGCTTGAGCCAGCTGTCGCCGTAGCGCGGACCGGACGAGCTGAAGTCGGCGATCTGCTGGTAGGTGGGATTGGCCTCGGTGCCGGCCGGGCTCAGGGTGACCGGCATCGCGTCCGCGGCGACGAGGTCCGCGATCGCCGTCCGGTCGACGCCAATCATCGGGATCTGGAACAGCTCGGGGTTGTAGCCGATGAACGTCGGCAGGTCACCCGGGTTGGTGTCGTCGCGGTTGATGTCGATGATGCCGATCGCGCCGGCGGCGTATGCGTTGGCGCCCTTGTCCACGAATGGGCAGACGCCGCGCTTGACGACCACGATGGCGCCGGCCGAGGCCGCATCGAAATCAGAGGCATCGCAGCCCCAGCTGATCCCCGCCTCGCCCGTCGCGTCCGTGCCCGGTACCACGTGGAGCGTGCCCGAGACCGGCAGTCCCGGATAGGCGTTCTGGTTGTTGCCCGGGATGTGCCCATCGCCCGGCAGGTCGATGGATGCCAGCGGGATCGTCGGGTAGGCGTCGAGCGCGGCCACGCTGATCGCCTTGGTGGCAGCGGCGGGCGCACCCGTGATGTACGGGACCGAGCTCTCGTTGCCCGCGGAGGCGACGACGACCACACCCGTGTCGACCAGGTTGTTGGTCGCGACGGCGTCGGGGTCGGTGTTGGACCCGAACGGCGCCCCCAGCGACATGTTCACGACATCGATGTCGTCGGCGTGGGTCACGTTGTACTGAGCCACCCACTCCAGGGCGTCGACGACGAGGTTGGTCGTCCCCTCGCACCCGAACACCTTGAGCGCGACGAGCTTGGCCTCAGGAGCGACGCCCGGGCCGACCACGAAGGCATTGGGATCGTCATAGGTGGACGAGTCATACGGCCCGGTGTAGGTGCTGTGGTCCGCGAGCACGCCGTCGCCGGCGGCTGTGCCGGACACGTGGGTCCCGTGATCCCCGCAGTCGAGCGGGTCGGGATCGGGCGTCGGTGTCGCCGACCCAAGCTTGCCGTCGGCGTCGTAGCCGTTGCCGGCGAAGTCATAGCCGGCGATGACCTTGGCGGTCGGGAACGAGCCGGGCTCGATGACGGTCGGATCGTTGCTGGCGTAGGCCTCCGGGGTGCCGGGCCCGCCGAAGTTCGCGTGCGTGTAGTCGATCCCGGTGTCGATCACCGCGATCGTCTCACCCGCGCCGGTGGCCCCGCCGGTCTGCCACGCGGCCGGCGCACCGATGTACGGGATCGCGTTCACGTTGTCGGGCTTGTACGTCTGGAGCCGCCGGACGCCGACCACGCCGGGGAGCGAGGCGAGGGAGGCGATGTGGTTGCCGGTGACCCGGACCTTGATCCCGTTGTACGCGTACTGGTAGCGGTCAAGGATCTTGCCGCCAGCGCTCTTGATCTTCGAGTCGAGCTTCCCCTGTGTGGTCCGCAGCTGCCTGGCGTGCGACTGGCGCTGGCTGTCGGACAGGCCGGGCGCGACGAGCGCCGGGTCATCGGAAAGCTGGAGGACGACGGTCACCTGGCGGTTGGCGTCGGCCAGGAACGGGCGGAATGACGGGTCGATCTTGGTCAGGTCCACCCGCTGGATCTGCCGGGTCGGGCTGGCGGCGAGGGCCCCCGGGGCGAACGCGGTCAGCAGCAGGGCCGGGACGGCCAACAACACGATGAATCGCTTCATGCGCTCCCTCTCCTCCAGCACGGGAGCCGCCGGCGAGGGCGGCCCAGACAACCCCAAACAGGCGCCGGGCGGCGCGTCAGTACGGGAAGGCGAACGTACACCGGGCGTCGCCGCCGGGTCAACGCTCGATCCACCATCGGCCGGCGCGGCGGTGCCAGGCCGCACCACCATCGGCACCCCGGCCGCGGACCGTTGCGCCACCGGGCGAGCCCGACGCCGAGCCGGGTCTCGCGAAGCCCGAGGGTCCAGCTGCGGCCGGCCGCCCCCGGGTCAGCCGGGCCGCTTCCGACCCCTGACGATCAGCTTGGCAGGTGTCCCACGAGATCGCGAACGGCGGCCGCCGACTTGTCGAAGGCGACGCGCTCGTCGGCGGTCAGCGTGATCTCGAACACACGGTCCAGGCCGCCCCGGCCGAGCACCACCGGCACGCCCACGAACAGCCCGTCCACCCCGAACTCGCCCTTGAGCTGGACGGCGCACGGCAGGATGCGCTTCCGGTCGCGCAGGATCGAGTCCACCATCTCGAACGTCGATGCGGCGGGCGCGTAGAACGCCGATCCTGTCTTGAGCAGGGCCACGATCTCGGCGCCACCCTTGGCGGTCCGGTCCTCGAGCGCGCTGACCCGATCGGCCGGGAGCAGCTCGGTGATGGGCACGCCCGCGACGGTCGAGTAGCGCGACAACGGCACCATCGTGTCGCCGTGGCCACCCAGAACGAACGCGTGGACATCCTCGACCGAGACGCCGAGCTCCATCGCGATGAACGTCCGGAACCGGGCCGAATCGAGCACGCCCGCCATCCCGATCACGCGTTCCCGCGGGAACCCGGAGGCCTGCATCGCCACGTGGCACATCGCGTCGAGCGGGTTGGTGACGATGATCAGGATCGCGTCGGGGGACACGGCGGTCGAGCCCTTGACCACGCTCGACACGATGCCGGCGTTGGTCGAGAGCAGCTCATCGCGGCTCATGCCCGGCTTGCGCGGGATGCCGGACGTCACCACGATGATGTCCGACCCGGCGGTGTCCGCGTAGTCGTTGGTGCCCGTGATCCGGGCATCGTGCCCCACGACGGGCGCCGCCTCCGCCAGGTCGAGGCCTTTGCCCTGGGGCAGGCCGTCGACGATGTCGACCAGCACCACGTCGGCCAGGCCAGCTTCGGCGATCCGCTGCGCGGTGGTGGCGCCGACGTTCCCGGCGCCGATGACGGTGACCTTGTTGCGTGCCATGACCTCGAACGCCTCCGTGCGACGTGTGATGGGCGATATCGGGAATGGGTGCCTTCGCCGCGGTTCAGCCACCAGCGCCGCGATCGGCATCGGCCGGAGCCGGTCCCGCATCGCGGATGGCGTCGCTCACGCCGTCAGCGTACTTCGCCAGGTTGTCGTGGAACATCGCGGCCAGGCGGCGGGCGGCCCGATCGTAGGCCACAGGATCGGACCACGTGTTACGCGGGACGAGCACATCGTCGGGCACACCCGGCACGTGCTCGGGAACCGCCAGCCGGAAGATCGGGTCCTCGATGGTCCTGATCCCGGCCAGCTCGCCGTTGATGGCGGCCCGAACCATGTTCCTGGTATGGGCGATGTTCATCCGATGGCCGGTCCCGAACGGCCCCCCGGTCCAGCCCGTGTTGACCAGCCAGACCGGGACGTCGAACCGCTCCAGTCGCTCCACGAGCATCGCCGCGTACTCTCCGGGGTGGCGGGGCAGGAACGGCGCTCCGAACCCGGCCGAGAAGGTGGCGGAGGGCTCCTGCACGCCAACCTCGGTGCCGGCGAGCTTCGCCGTGTAGCCGCTGATGAAATGGTACGCGGCCTGCTCGCGCGTCAGCCGGCTGATGGGCGGCAGGACGCCGAACGCGTCGGCGGTCAGGAACACGACGTTCTTGGGTCCGCCGGCGACGCCGGTCGGATCCGCGTTGCCGATGTAATGGAGCGGGTAGGCGCCCCGTGTGTTCTCGGTGAACCGCTCCGAATCGAGGTCGAGCTCGCGGGTCGCGGGGTCGATGTCGACGTTCTCGAGGATCGTCCCGAACCGCTTCGTGGTCGCGAAGATGTCCGGTTCGTACATCGGCGACAGGCGAATCGTCTTCGCGTAGCAGCCACCCTCGAAGTTGAACGTGTAGTCGTCGCCCCAGCCGTGCTCGTCGTCGCCGATGAGGCTGCGCAGCGGATCCGCGGACAGGGTGGTCTTGCCCGTGCCCGACAGGCCGAAGAACACGCACGCGTCACCGTCCTTGCCCACGTTGATCGAGGAGTGCATCGGCAGCACGCCCTCGTCGGGCATCAGGTAGTTCATGACCGTGAAGGCGGACTTCTTGATCTCCCCCGCGTACATCGTGCCGACGATGATGATCTCCATCCGCTGCAGGTGGAGCAGGATCGCCGTGCCGCTGCGGGTCCCCTCGGTCTTCGGATCAGCCTGGAAGCTGGGCACGTTGATGATCGTGAAGTTGGGCTCGAACGCCGCGAGCTCCTCGCGAGGCGGGCGCCGGAACAGGTTGCGCGCGAAGATGCTGGCCCAGGCGGTCTCGGTGTACACGCGCAGGCTGCGCCGGTGCGACGGGTGGGCGCCGATGTACATGTCCTGGGCGTACAGCGGCCTGGCAGCCACGTAGTCGAGGAGACGCGCCCGAAGGCGATCGTAGTGGGCCTCGCTGATCTCGTGGTTGACGTCACCCCACCAGATCTTCGCCTCGCTCCACGGCTCCCGGACGACGAACTTGTCCTTCGGGGAGCGGCCGGTGTGCTGGCCCGTTCGAACCACGAGCGGCCCGTCGGCGGCGATGGCACCCTCGCCCGCCGCGATGGCTCGCTCGTACAGCTCGGCGACCGACAGGTTGGCAAGGACGCTGCCGCTGATCCGGGAGCCTGGCGCGGGGGACGTGATCGCCATGATCGGTACCTCGACTGCGGCGCGAGTGCGGCGCGAGCTTCGACCGCATTGGCTCAGCCCGCGTTGGGTCAGGGTGACCGGCCGCGCGTGGCGGGCGTCGTGCCCGGGAGTCGGCTTCCGCAGTCAGGGTTGCGATTCGGTGTCGGGTGATTGTAGCCGGTCGCTCCATGCGTCGACCACCAACCGATCCATCGGGCGACCCGGATCCGGCTGCCCAGCCCGATCTCGCGCCGGGCCTCTGTCCCTCCACCGCGGTCCCACCCGGTCCCGGATCCGGCCACCCAGCCAGAGGACGATTGCTTGCCATGGCCGATCCGTGGTCATCGGTCAGCCGGGTCGATCTCGACCGGTCCATGCGCGCCAGCCAGTCGCCAGTTGCTCCATTGGCGGCGAACCCGGACCAGGAGGCCATCGCCGCGCCATGGCCGGCGCCGAGCAGTCGTGCCTGGACTCCCTGGCAGCAACACCGCCACCCGCCCTGCCCGCGGGGTCTCTGTCGGTCAGCACGCGCAGGCGCTCGCGCCACAGAGAGACGCGACCGCCGGCGCCCGCGACGAACCCCCCGATTGGGAACTGGACCTAGCTCGCGTCCAGCGCCCGTGCCAGGTCCGCGATCAGGTCCTCGGCCGCCTCGATCCCCGCCGACAGCCGGATCAACGCCGGGTCCACCGCGAGCGGTGAGGAGGCAACGGACTGGTGGGTCATCGCGGCCGGGATCTCGATCAGCGACTCGATCCCGCCCAGCGACTCGGCCAGCGTGAACAGGCGGGTGGTCTCGCAGACCGCGACCGCCCGCTCGACGGCCGAGCGACGGTGACGGCCCCCCGGCGCCGGCACGAACGACACCATGCCGCCGAACGCTGGCTCGCCCGCCAGCCGCATCTGCCGCGCGGCGAGCGAGGCCTGCGGGTGCGCGTGCAGCCCACCGTCGAGACCCGGGTAGCGCACGCGTGCCAGGTCCGGCCGGCCGGCCAGGAACCGGGCCACGGCCATCGCGTTGGCGGAGTGCCGGTCCATTCGCAGGGCGAGGGTCCGAAGGCCGCGCAGCACGAGGAAGGCGTCGAACGGGCCGGGCACGGCGCCCATCGCGTTCTGGAGGAACCGGAGCCGCGCTGCGATCGCGTCGTCGTCGGTCACCGCCACGCCGACCACCGTGTCCGAGTGGCCGCCGAGGTACTTGGTGGCGGAGTGGAACACGATGTCTGCGCCGAGCTCGAGCGGGCGCTGGAGCGCCGGCGACGCGAACGTGTTGTCGACGACGATCCGAGGGGCCGGCCGGCCCAGCTGCGCTGACCACTGCCGGACCGCGGCCGCCGAGGCGGCGATGTCGGTGATCTTGAGCAGTGGGTTGGACGGTGTCTCGAACCAGACAAGGCGGGTTCGGTCGCTCAGCGCCTCCCACAACGCATCGGTGCCGGAGGCAAGGTCCGCGTAGCGAGCCGTCCCCGCCCCCGACGGCCGATGGACCGACTCGAAATAGCGGAAGGTGCCGCCGTACACGTCGTCCCCGACGACGATCTCCTCGCCGGCGGCGGCCAGCTGGGCGATCGCGGCGGTCGTCGCCGAGCCACTGGCGAACGCGATCCCGTGCCGGCCACCTTCGAGGTCGGCCACGGCTCGCTCGAGCCGCTCGCGGGTCGGGTTCTGTGTCCGCGCGTACTCGTAGCCGCGATGCGGCCGACCGACACCGTCCTGGGCGTAGGTCGAGGTCTGGTAGATCGGCGGCGCGACGGCTCCGGTGAGCTCGTCGGGCTCCTGGCCGGCGTGGACGGCGCGGGTGGCGAACGCGTCGTGCGCGCCCGAACCGTCGCGGGCCGCGGGATCGTCCTCGTGCATTCCGGGATCATCGCACGCGGTGGAGCGGTCGCATCCAAGCGCGATTGCCCTTGCGCGCGCGGCGAGGCGAGGATTAGGCTCAGCCCAATCAAACGGGAGTAGACCAACCGGCGATGCGACGCGTCCCCGTCGAGCCCAAGGTGAGCCCTGCGCCTGGCGGCCATATCGCCGTCCTCGACGCCTCGCCCAACGCGATCATCGCGGTCGATTCGAAGGGCCGGATCGTCTACGCCAACCCGCAGGTCGCGCGAACGTTCGGCTATCCGCGCGACGAGGTGGTCGGCCAGCCGGTGGAGATCCTGCTCCCCGTCCGTGTCGCCGAGCGGCACGTCGGGCACCGCACCGGGTTCATCGAGCATCCGATGGCCCGCCCCATGGGCATCGCCCTCGACCTGGCCGGCCGGCGCAGGGACGGCTCGGAGTTCCCGGTCGAGATCAGCCTCTCGCCGCTGGACACCCCCGACGGGCTCCGAGTGTTCGCCACGATGGTCGACATCACGGCGCGCAAGACCGCCGAGGCACAGCTCCTCCAGGCGCAGAAGCTGGAGTCGATCGGTCGCCTCGCCGGCGGCATCGCCCACGACTTCAACAACATGCTGTTCGCCATCCGCGGTTATGCGGAGATGCTCGAGGAGGATCTCGAGCCCGAGCGTCGTGCCGAGCTCGACCTCGACCTGGCCCACGGCAACGCCGCCGCCATCGGCACCGTGGTCGACCGGGCCACCGTCCTGACCAGCCAGTTGCTCGCGTTCAGCCGGCGGCAGGTCGTGAGCCCCCGGGTGCTGGATCTCAACGATGGCGTCCGCGCGGTGGAGCCCATGCTGCGGCGGCTGATCGGCGAGCGTGTCGACCTCCAGCTGGCTCTCCACCCGAAGGGCGGCCGGCTGCGCGCCGACCCCGGCCAGCTGGATCAGATCCTCGTCAACCTCGTCGTCAACGCCCGTGATGCGATGCCCGAGGGAGGCCGGGTCACGATCGAGACCGCCAACGTCGTGTTCGACGAGGCCTACGCGATCGAGCACTTCAACGTCTCTGCGGGTCCGTTCGTCATGCTCGCGGTGAGCGATACGGGGCAGGGCATGGACCGGGAGACGCGCGAGCACGTGTTCGAGCCGTTCTTCACCACCAAGGAGGTGGGCCGCGGAACCGGGCTCGGGCTGGCCACGATCTACGGCATCGTCAAGGAGGCGGGCGGCCACATCTGGCTGTACTCGGAGCCGGGGCAGGGTTCCACGTTCAAGCTGTACTTCCCGCGGGTGGACGAGGCCGCTCTGGCCGAGACCCAGCCACAGGGCGCACGGCGCGGCGGGCGACGGGGCACGGTCCTCGTGGTCGAGGACGAGCCGACCGTCCGGGACATGACGCGGCAGATGCTGCGTCGGGCCGGCTGGAACGTGATCGAGGTCGGCAACGGGGCCGAGGCGTGGGGCTTCGTCGAGGCCATGACCAGCCCCATCGATGCCCTGGTGAGCGATGTGGTGATGCCTGGCCTCTCCGGGATCGAGCTCGCGGAGCGCGTCCTGGACCGCTACCCCGAGATGCGTGTGGCCCTGCTCTCGGGCTACACGGCCGAGACGCTCGACCTCAAGCGCGTCGTGAGCCGCGGGGTCCGGTTCGTGTCCAAGCCGGTGTCGGCGCGCGAGCTGCTGGCGGCAATCGACGAGCCGAGCGACGTCGCCCAGCGACGCTGACCGACGCCACGGGCACCGCCCGGACGCATCGTGGATGCGTCCGGTCAGCCGGTTCTCCCGGCCGGCGCATGGGCGAGATACTCGAGCAGGTCGAGCTTCGTGACCACACCGGCCGGATGGCCGCTCCGGATCGCGAGCAGACCCGCCGCGCCACCCGAGAGCAGGGCGAAGGCATCGTCGAGCACCGCCTCCACGTCGAGGATCGGCAGCGGCCGGTCCATCACCTCGCCCACCGTCCGGCCCACGATCTCCGGATCGCGATAGGCACGGTCGAGCAGTCCCTTCTCGCTGACGGAGCCCACGATGCCGGCGAGATCGTCCCCCTCGGCGTGCTCGGAGACCGGCAGCTGGCTGATCCCGTACAGCTGGAGCAGGTCGATGGCGGCACCGACCCGGTCGGTCGTCCGGGCGATCACGACGTCGGGGATCTCCTGGCCATGGTGCCGCTCCCGGAGCACCTCCCCGACTCGGACCACGGCACCGGTCGTGGCCAGCAGCCCGTTCGCGCGCATCCACTCGTCGTTGTACAGCTTCGAGAGGTAGTTCCGGCCGCCGTCAGGCAGGATCACGACCATCACGGCCTCGGCCGCCGTGCCCGGGTCCTCGCGAATGAGCCGGCGTGCCTCGTCGAGCGCGGCGACCATCGCCGTCCCGCACGACTCGCCGGCCAGGATCCCCTCCTCGCGCGTGATCCGGCGCGCCATGGCGAACGCCTCCCGGTCGCTCACCCGGACCCAGCGGTCGACCACCGACGGATCGTGGGTGCCGGGCATGAAGTCCTCGCCCACGCCCTCGGTCAGGTACGGGCGAGCCGCGTCGCCGCTGAGCACGCTGCCCTCCGGATCGGCGCCGATCACCCGGATGGCCCGGTTCTGCGTCTTCAGGTAGTGCCCGATCCCGCTCACGGTGCCACCGGTGCCCGCCGAGGCGACCAGATGCGTGATCCTGCCGTCGGTCTGGGCCCAGATCTCCGGTCCGGTCGTGCGCTCATGCGCGGCCGGGTTCTCCATGTTCCAGTACTGGTCCGGCTTGAAGGCTCCCGGGATGTCACGGGCGAGGCGTGCGGCCACCGAGTAATAGCTCTCGGGGGACTCGGGGGCCACGTTCGTCGGGCACAGCACCACCTCGGCGCCGTAGGCACGGAGCAGCGCCTGCTTCTCCGCCGACTGCTTGTCGGCCATGACGAAGATGCAGCGGTAGCCCTTGATGGCCGCCGCGATCGCCAGCCCGTGGCCGGTGTTGCCCGACGTGGGCTCGATGATGGTGCCTCCCGGCTCGAGCAGCCCGTCGCGCTCCGCAGCCTCGATCATGGGCAGCCCGATCCGGTCCTTGACCGAACCACCCGGATTGAGCATCTCGAGCTTGGCCAGCAGGAGCGGCTGGCGATCGGCGGGCCCCAGGTCTCGCGTCAGGCGCGTGATACGGACCAGCGGCGTGTCGCCAACCAGGTCGATGATCGTGTCCGCGTACTGCATGGTCGCCGAGAATACCCCGGCGACGGGCCGGCGACGGGGCCCGGATCCGCAGCGTGCGGTCGTGTCACCCTCACCTTCGGTCAGGCGGGTGGCTGCGCGCGGCCCTCAGGATCGCGCTCGAGGCGGCCGTGTCCCAGCAGCAGCCAGGTCAGCTGCCGCCGGAGCCTCCGGGGCCGATCGGGCGGATCGACGGTTGCCGGATGCAGCTCCAGGACGACGGGCCCGAGCGCAGTCTCGAACCGGTTCGTCAGGCGGCGGGCAAGGTCCAGCTCCTCTCGCGAGCCGGTCGCTGGCAGCGTGCCGTCCCATGCGCCGCCGAGGAGCTCGCCCGCGCTGGTCGGCGGCAGGACCCGGGACGCCATCCGACGGCCGAGGTAGAGCTCCTCCGTGCCGGCCATCGCCAGCATCACGATCGGCGCGCCGGTCCGCAGCGCGATCAGCGCGGCGCCGTGGCGGAACGGACCGAGGCGACCCGGGGGCCCGCTCACGGTCCCTTCGGGCATCTGGACGAACACGCCACCGTTGCGGATCACGGCGTGGGCGGCCGCCACGTGGTGATCCACGCCGACACCGCCACGCCACACGGGCAGCAGCCCGCCGAGGCGATGGATGAGCTGCTCGCGCCACCCGGACGTGAAGGTGGATGGACCGCTGCCCAGGAACCAGCAGCGCGGCTCGGCCGGCAGCGCGTGCATGGCGACGAACGGGTCCATCCAGCCGCGATGCGCGGCGGCGATCAGGAGGTAGCCGCCGCCGCTCGGCAGGTACTCCTGCCCCGACGTGGTGATCCGGAACCGGAACATGCCGAACAGGAGGAAACGTGCGACCAGTCGCACCAGCCGGTACAGCAGCGAGGCGCGCGACTCGGGCTCGCGATCCAGCCAGGCGAGGCCCTCCCGCGCCCCGCCACGTGCCGCCGCCATGGCCTGGGGGGAGATGCGTGCCGGCGGTGGCCGGCGTCGAGGGGCCGGAAGGCCTGCCGCTGGGTCAGCGGCAGGCCTTCCGGTGGAACGGGATGCAGGACCGGTCGGCAAATCAGCCCGATCCGGTGTCGGGTCGGTCGACGTCGCGATCCTCGGGTTCTTGGTCGTGGGTGCCTCCGTCGCCGCTGTCGGGTGCGGCGTGGGGGCCATTGTCGTCGACGTCCCCGTCCTCATCGACCTCAACCCCCGCTTCCTCGTCGGGGTCGTCGTCCTCGTCGGGGTCGTCGTCCTCGTCGACCTCCACCCACTCCTCGCCATCGCCGACCTCGTCCTCGGACCCCGGCGGCTCGCCCCATCGGTCGCCCTCCGTCGCGCCCGGCCGGTGCCGGATCGCCAGCATGGCCAGCGCCCCGACGATCGCCGCGGCCGAGACCACCATTGCGGTCGGGACGCCGAAGAACGTCCAGTTGCCCATCCGGAAGGTCTCCAGCACGAACCGCACGATCGCGTACCAGACGAGGAAGATGAGGAACAGGTCGCCTGGCCGCATCCGGCTCCCCCAGCGGCGCGCGATCCAGAGGAGGGTCAGCGCGCCCAGGACACCGCTCACCGATTCGTACAGGAACAGCGGGTGGAATCCGGTCGTCGCCACCGGGTACTGGTCGCACGGCCACTGCGCCAGGCCGTGGTCGCCCACGCGATGCGCACAGTCGATGGCGATCCCCCACGGCAGGCTGGTCGGGGGGCCGTAGAGCTCCTGGTTGAAGAAGTTGCCCCAGCGGCCGATCGCCTCCATCACGAAGATCCCGGGAGCCACCACGTCGGCCCAGCGCCAGAAGGACTGGTGCCATCGCCGGGTGAGGTACCAGGCCGCGATCGTGCCGGTGATGATCCCGCCGTAGACGCCGAGGCCGGTGTACGGCGGCATCACGATCTTGAGCAGGTTGTCCTGGTACAGGTGCCACTGGTCGATGACGTGGTAGGCGCGTCCACCGATCAGGGCGGCGACGCCGACGATGATGATTCCGTTGTCGACCAGCCGGGCGTCGAGCCCGCGGCGCCGTGCCTCGCGGGTGATCACGAGGTAGGTCACAGCCAGGCCGACGGCATAGCACACGCCGTACCAGAACACGGGGACCGGCCCGAGATGGAAGGCGATCGGGTCGGGCGTGATCGAGATCAGGGCCAGAACAGACACCAGCGAGCTGGCCAGGAAGGTCGGGGTGGGCATGGAGCGAGAGTGTAGCCCGCCGCGAGACTGCGGCGTCTCGGCTATCCTCGCTCGCGATGCGACGATCTTCGAACGCCCGTCCGGCGGCACGGCGCTAGGCGCAGCGGCTGACCATGGGCGCCGAGTTCAACTGGTGGCTGCTGATCGTCGGAGTGGTCGTGGGCGGCCTGCTGGCGTGGGTGGTGCTGTCCGACTCGGCCCGCCGCGAGCGGGATCTCGAGGAGCGCGAGCTGCCCGCCGAGGCCGCCTGGATCGCCCGATATGTGGGCCGGCCGAAGGTCGACGCGGAGACCGCGGAGCAGATCCTCCGGGCGCATCGGACCTACCTTGGCTTTCCTCCACCCGACGTGCTCGTGGCACCCGACGAGCTGGCGGCGCTGGAGCCGGGCCCCCGGGACCCCGGATCGGCGGGCATCGAGGCCTCGCCGAGGGACTGACCCGACACGCCGGCCGCCGGTGGCTGGGGAGGAGCGATCCCGTCAGGGCAGACGGGTCCCGTAGGCCGTGCTAGAGCGATCCGGTCAGCACCGGGTTGCTGTCGAGGCTCCCTCCCGCCGGTCCGGCGGACACCCCGAACACCGCGCCCTGCGGTACGTCCCCCAACCCATCGACCGGCCCGGCCCACGTCCAGACGCTGCCCGCCCAGTACATCCGCCCCAGGCGCGTGCGATGCCCTCCCTCCTCCACCCAGCACCCGTACTGCTGGCCGCCAGTCAGTGGCGGGAGCGAGGTCGCGATCGCCACCAGCTCACCGTCGGTCGCCGACAGCACGATCGAGCCCGAGGCCCCGGGTGCGGCCGCCGTGGCCGTGAGCGGCACCCGCCTGGCGTCCGCCTGGCCATGGATCCGGGCTGCCGTGGTTGCCGTGTCGCTCAGGATCGTGATCTCCGCGTCGCGATCGGCGATCGTCCGGTCCCGGCTGCCGGCACCCGCAAGGTAACCCGCACCCGCACCCGCACCCGCGGCCACGATCACGACCGCAGCCGCAGCCGCAGCCAGCCGGGTCCAGCGACGCGGCAGGCGGCGATCGGCGGCCGGGCGCTGGACGGCGGTGGGGCGAGCTCCGGCGACGACCGCCGGCTCGCCCGTGCCGGGTGCCTGCATGACCGGGCTGGTGGCCGCGACGGTCGGTCGAACGTCGGTGATGGGGGCACCTGCACGCGCCCCGGCGGCCATGCCAACGTCGTCGGCCATGCCGACCTCGCCTCGCTGCCGCCCGACGGCGCGCACGAATGCCAGCGTGCGGGCGCGCAGCTCCGGATCGGGCTGGGCCTGGATCGCCTCGCGCGCGATGGTTGCCATCCGCTGGATCCGGGTCAGCTCGGCCGCGCAGTCGGGACAACCTGCCAGGTGCCCAGCGAGGGCCGCCGCGTCCGGCGTGTCGCCGGCCATCAGGCGATCCAGCCCGTCCGGCTCGACGGCCGCGATCTCGATCTGTTCCAGCGCCTCGGCGTGCTCCATCACCATCCATCTCCCGGCCCGGTGGCCCGGGATCCAGCCTCTCTCGTCCCCTCGTGCTCGAGCGCCGCCCGGAGGTGCGCAAGCGCGCGTCGGGTCCGCGTCTTCACCGTGCCCAGCGGCCACTCCAGCCGCTCGGCGATCTCGGATTGGGTGAGGCCTTCGCGGTAGGCCAGCAGGATGACCGCACGCTCGACCTCGGGCATCGACGCCAGCGCTGCCTGGACGGCAGCCCTGACGTCACCGGCCTCGGCAACCGCCTCGGGCCCAGGATCCGGCACCGCGCCCCCGATCACGGCTGCGCCGTCACCGAGCCGGTCGATGTCCGGCTCGGGCGCGTCGGCGTCGCCGGAGACGCCAAGCGAGACGAGCGGCGGCCGGCGGGCTGCGGCCCGGATCCGATCCACCGTCCGGTTTCGGGCGATGGCGCGCAGCCAGGTCGCCAGCGATGCGACCGCGGGGTCGAACAGCTCGGCCCGGTTCCACAGCGCGAGGAACGTCTCCTGCACGACCTCCTCGGCAAGCTGCCGATCGCCGGTCAGCCGCAGTGCCACGGCGTGGACGCTGTCGACGTGCCGGTCGTAGAGCACCCCCAGGGCCGCCTCCGAGCCATGGGCCACCGCCCGGACGAGCGCGGCCTCCTCGGAATCGCCTGACGGGTGCTCCGCCATCGCCTACGTTCTCGGCGGTCGATCGGTTTCCGCGGCCGGCTCCGGCTCCTGGCCGAGCGGGAGCGGCCGGCCCTCGAAGCCCGTGGTGAACACCACGTCCGTCTCGGTCGAGAACACGTGCTTCGTCGTCTGCACCCGGCGCACCACGTCACCCAGGTGGTTCATGTCACGGGCCCGGATCTTGAGCAGGTAGTCGGCCTCGCCGGCCATGTGGTGGCACTCCTCGATCTCGGCGATCTGAGCGAACTCCGGTGTGAGGTCGATCGCGACCGTCCCTGGAGCCTGGGTCACCCACGTGAACGCGAGCGCCGTCAGGCCGACAGAGCCGGGATCCACGATCGCCGCGTAGCGCCGGATGACACCTCGGCCCTCGAGCTTCTTGACCCGCTCGTGCGCCGACGGACCGGCCATTCCGACGTCCGCTCCGAGGTCCGCATACGAGCTTCTTCCCTCGGTCTGGAGGATCTCCAGGAGACGAGCGTCAGTCTCACTTAGGTTGGCATTCTTGGCCATCTAGTACCTATTCATCAGGCCATTTGGCCACACTACCCTCACATCGTAAGGTACAATGCAGATCGCAGGGGCATCGGGACGCCGACCCCGCCGGATCGTTCGGCGGGACCAACAACGGTCCGCGGCAGTCCCCGCAGCGAAAGGTGCACGACGGATGGTCATCTTTGCCGTGTTCGCGCTCCTCGCGCTGTTCTCGATCATCAGCATCGTGATGAGCGCCGAGGATCCCGAGCGCTCGCCCGATCCGCGCGACAACCCGCTGTACTGGATGACGCTGGCGCACCGGTAGGCGCGCCACAGCGTACCCCACGGAGCGCCCCGGCCAGCCGGCCGGGGCGCTCCGCTGTCGTCCCGGTCCGTATCCCCCGGCCCGCTCTGTTCCCGCGCCGCCCGAGCCGGGGCACCCGTATGCTGGGGGCGTTGATGACGGAGCAGGCTCGTTGACCACCATGGACAGACACCGGGCGACGGGCGACGCCGCACCCCGGGAGCCCCTGCGGCCGCAGGCGGCGCCGAGCCTGCGGCCATGGGCCGGTCGCCGGCTCGGGAACGGCGGCGTCGGCGAGCTGTGGCTGGCCGGCCCCGAATCGCTCGTTGACGGGGGCGGTGGCGCCGCCACGCTCGAGTCCCTCGCCGCCAGCCACGGTGAATTGTTCATCGGCAGCCGTGCGGCAAGGCTCGTGGGAGACCGCTTCCCGCTCCTGGTCAAGGTCATCGATGCCGCGGAGTGGCTGTCGCTCCAGGTGCACCCGTCCGACGCGATCGCCGTCGAGCTGCATGGGGCCGGCAGCGTCGGCAAGACCGGGGCATGGGTGGTGCTCGACGCGGATCCGGACGCCCGGCTCATCACGGGCCCCCGGATGGGACTCGCCGAGGCCGACGTCAGGGCCGGGATCGCGTCCGGGACGCTGGACCGCCCACGCTGCGAGTCCAGGGCTGCAAGGGCCGGCGACGCCTACCTGATCCCGGCGGGCACGATCCACGCCATCGGGGCGGGGCTGCTGGTGTACGAGATCGAGCAGCCGTCCGATCTCACCTACCGGATCTCGGACTGGGGCAGACCTCCCACGCCGGGCCGGCGCCTGCATGCCAACGAGGCGCTGCGCGCGGTTGTGCCCGGCTCGCACGCCATTCCCTCGGGCGCCGGGTTCCGGCTCGATGAAGGTTCGATCACCGTTCCCGAGCTGCGGCTCGAGATCGTGACCGGGTCCGGGGCGGACCGGCAGCCCGCCGGCTTCAGCCTCGAGATCGTCACCGCGGTCGCGGGCGGGGTCGACGTCACCGGCGAGGGCTGGCAGGAACGGCTGGAGCCGTTCCAGACGCTGGTCGTGCCGGCCTCGGCGCCACGCTACTCGATCGCGACCGACGAGCGCGCCATGGCGTTCGTGGGCAGCATCCCCTGACGCTCGCCCATCACCGTGCCGGTGAACGACACCAGGCGCGACGCTCGACCGGCGGGAACCAGGGTCCAGCGCCTGGCGGACGACCTGCTGAGCGGGAACCTCGCGGACGAGCTGGCCGGCGAGCTCCGACCGCTACCACTCCCCGGCGAGGCGGCGTCGTGGTTCCGCCAGCCGGCCGGCGGGGAGATGAGCCTCGAGGCACGTGACGCCGGCACTGCCGACGAGAGCGTCGTGCACGGTCCCGGCCGGCAGATCCAGCCGATCGCCGATCGCCAGGTCGAAGGCGCGTCCCTCGACGGGCAGCCCGAAGCGGATCGAGCCCGACGCGCACACGAGCACCTTGTCGTAGCCATGCTCGTGGGCGGCGTAGCGATCGCCGGGGCCGTTCGACCAGGAGCCCGGATCGAGCCCCTGCTCACGGAGGCGGTCCACCAGCCCACGCGGCGTCATCGAGCCAGCCACCACCCTACCCGCCGACCCCGACGCCGATCAGCTTGCCGACGAGGAACGTGACCGCCGCGGCGGCGGCGCCGAGCCCCATCTGACGGAGGCCGGAAAGGAGTGTGCTCCGGCCGGTGAGCAAGCTGACCCCCGCGCCGACCAGAAACAGCGCGCCGAGGCTCAGGACGAGGCTGGCCACGAAGCTGGCCGTGGTACCGCCGAACAGGTACGGGATCACCGGCACCGCCGCTCCGATGCAGAAGGCGGCGAACGATCCGCCTGCGGCACCCCAGGGAGAGCCGAGCTCGTCGGGGTCGAGCCCGAGCTCCTCGCGGATGAGGGCATCGAGGGCTGTCTCCGGGTCCTCGAACATGCGGTCGGCGATGCGATCGGCCTCGGCCCGCGAGAAGCCCTTGGCCATGTACAGCGCGGCCAGCTCCCGCCGCTCCTCGTCGGGCATCGCCTCGAGCTCGGCCCGCTCGAGCTCGATCTGGCGCTCGAACAGCTCTCGCTGGCTCTGCATCGAGATGTATTCGCCGGCGGCCATGCTGAACGCGCCGGCCAGCAGCCCGGCGATGCCGGCCAGCAGGATGAGCCCGCCCTGATCGGAGGCGCCGGCCACGCCCATGACCAGCGACAGGTTCGACACCAGGCCATCCGACACGCCGAAGATCGTGGCACGCAGGGTCCCCGACCGGCCGCTCCGGTGCCAGCGCTCGCCGCGCTGGATGTCCTCGGGCCGCTCGGCCTGACCCTCGCCGACCGCGGGATGGTCACCGGCGGTCACCACCCTGACGGCCTCGGCGCTGCGCCTCGACCGGCCTCCCGCCCCGGTCCCCCTTGGTTCGGCGTCCAGCCGCTCCCAGATCTCGGCGTGCTCGCGCTCGTCGGCGGCGATCGACTCGATCTCGGGCTGATCGCCCTGGGACTCGTAGATCGCCTCCTCGTCGCCCTCGAGGCTCTTGACGAGGTCGGACACGGCGCGCGTCCCGAACACGCGCGCCGCGGCGATGATCAGCCGCACCCGCAGGCGCGGACGGGCCGGCGGCGGAACGGTCGCCCCCAGCTCTTCCAGGCGCTGCGCCCAGATGCCGGCGTGACGGCGCTCGTTGTCGGCGATATGCCGGAAGGCCGCGGCGCGCCTCGGCTCCTTCTCGATCCGGGCGAGCGCGTCGTACAGGACGATCGCGTCCTGCTCGAGGCGGAGGTTCTCGAGGCTCTGGGCGATGTTCACGCAGCGAATTTAGCGGAACCGGATGGCTGACTCGTTGCGCCGACGCGGCCGGCCTCGGCATCGTTGCGGCATCATCTGCCGGGCCCCGCTCCCGGAGCTCGGATGCGCGCGACGCGATCGCGAGGGGAGCGAGAAGGCGCGCCACCGCACCAATCGATCGCCGGGCGTCCGCCAGGCACCGGGCTAGACTGCAACGCATGCCCGACCTGCCTCCTCTGCGGTACCTCTCCGGCGCCGAGGTCACGGCGGCCATGCCGGACCTCGACCAGCGGCTCGCCCTGGCCGAGGTCACCCTTCGCGGGCTGGCCGGCGAGGCCGAGCTGCCGGCCAAGATCGCCGTCCACCCCCGGCCCTCCGGCAGCTTCGCCCATGCGATGCCGGCGTTCCTGCCGGACGAGGACCGGCTGGGCGCCGGCGACTGGCTGGGGATGAAGTGGGTCCTGGGCTTCGCGACGAACAGTGGCCTGGGGCTGCCGGCGATCAGCGGCGTGCTGCTGCTCAACGATCCGCTCACGGGTCTGCCGACCGGAATCCTCGATGCCGGGCCAATCACGGCCCAACGCACCGCCGCGGTCTCGGGGGTAGCGATCCGGGCCTGGGCTCGGGCCGCCACGGGAAGGCCACCGCGAGCTGGGCTGATCGGTGCCGGCGTCCAGGGCCACAGCCACGTCCCGGTGCTGGGGAACGTCCTGCCCGGCGTGGAGCTGGCGCTCTACGACCCCGATCGGAGGCGAGCCGCCGCGCTGGCCGACACCGCGCTTCGCACGCCGGGCATCGGCTCGGCCCGGGTGACGGAGACGGCCCACGAGGCCGTCACCGGGGCCGATGTCGTCGTCACGGTGGCCTCGTTCGTGGCGCCACCCGAGCGACAGGTGATGACCAACGACTGGCTGGCACCGCAGGCGCTGGTCGTCCCGGTCGATTACGCCACCTATTGTGCAGCCGAGGTCGCGCGCGAGGCGGCGCTGTTCGTCGTCGACCATCGAGACCAGTTCCTTGCCAACCGGGACGCCGGCCAGTTCGACGGCTACCCGGACCCCAGCGCCATGTTCGGCGAGGCCCTCGCCCGGGGTGAGCCGAGGCCGGCCGGTCGCGTGGTGGCGACTCATCTCGGGACCGGTCTGGCCGATGTCGTGTTCGGGACGGCGATCCTGGCCGCGGCCGAAGCACGCGGGCTGGGCACCGTTCTCCCTCGCTGACCACGTATCGCGGACCCGCCTCGCCGGGCGGAACCGGGGACGCGCGCCGACGGCGTCACCGCGCTGGCTCCGCGCGGACGCACCGCGATCGGTGCCACTGGCCGTACCATGGGCCGCCATGCCTCGTGACCGCGATCTCCTGACCGGCACGCTCAGCGCCATCGTCGCCGCAGCGCTGTTCGGGACCCTGGGACCGATGTCGCGGTTCGGCGCCGATGCCGGGGTCGGCGGCATCGCGTTCACTGCCTGGCGGGCGCTGCTGGGCGTGGCCTTCCTGGCGGTCCTGATCGCCGGCCGGCGCGGCATCCGGGCCTCGGTGGCCTCGATCGCTGCGCTGAGCGGCCGTGGGCGCGCGTCGCTGGCGATGGCGGCCCTGATGGGGCTGACCCTCAACGTGTCGATCTTCAGCGCCTTCGGCCGGATCCCGATCGCCCTGGCCCTGATGCTGTTCTACACGTACCCCGCGGGCGTGGCGGTGGTCGACGTGCTGCTCGGCCACGAGCGGATCACCGCGCCCCGGCTGGTCGCGCTCGGGCTGTCGTCGGCGGGCGTCGTGCTCGTCCTGGTGGGGAGCATGAACCCGGGTGCCGAGCTCTCGGTCGATACGCTCGGGGTCCTGCTCGGTCTCGCCGCCTCCGCGAGCCAGGTCGCGTTCATTACGGTCAGCCGAACCGGCTACCGATCCGTGCCGGCCGATGCCGCGACGCTGGTGATCCTGGCCGTCTCGATCGTCGGGGCGTCGTTGATCGCGGCGGCCGCCGGGTATGCCGACGACCTCACGGCGCCGTTCCGGAACGGCTCTGCCTGGCCGCCCCTGCTTGCCGGCGGCGTCCTTGCCGGCGGCGTGTCGTCGCTCCTGTTCCTGCGGGCGATCCGGTTCATCGGCGGGACGCGAACCGGCATCCTGATGCTGTTCGAGCCCGTCGTCGGGGTCGCCCTTGCGGCCGCGTGGCTGGGCGAGACGCTGGTGCCGATCCAGATCCTGGGCGGGGCCCTGGTGCTGGCCGGCGCCGCGGTCCTGCAGCTTCGATCCGCACCCGATCACGAGAAGGTGGTCGAGGCCGGGGCCAGCCCCGTCGTCTAGCGGCACCCGGTGCGGTAAGGCCGACGCGCCGGCGGGACGGCCCTCGCGTCCGGCCTATGTGGCCGGCGCGGCCGCGTCCTACCATGGTGCGGTCCGCCCGTTGCACGGTCCGTTGCGCGGTCCGCCCCGAGGCGTTCGATCGAGGAGGCGCGTCGATGATCCGAGTCATTGGCCTCGAGGGCCGCGTGGCGGTGGTGACCGGCGCCGGGCGCGGGATCGGGCTGCGGATCGCCGATGCGCTGGTGGCGAACGGCGCCCGGGTCGCGGTCCTCGACCTCGTGCCGCCGGATCGCGACGACGTGACCGCGATCGAATGCGACGTCAGCGACGAGGCGGCCGTGGGCGCAGCCTTCGACCGCGTGGAGGCGGAGCTGGGCCCGGTCGCGGTGCTCGTGCTGTGCGCCGGGATCACCCCCCTGGTTCCGTTCGAGGAGACGTCGACCGAGCTGTGGGAGCGCACCCTGTCGATCAACCTGACGGGCGCGTTCCTCACGGTCCGGCGCGCGACACCGGGCATGCGCTCGCTGGGCTACGGCCGAATCGTGGCGCTGGGAGCGGCGGCCGGCAAGTCCGGCGGGGCCCGGTCGGCGGCGTACGCGGCGTCCAAGGCCGGCCTGATGGTGCTCATCAAGTCGATCGCGAGCGAGTACGCGCGCGACGGGATCACTGCCAACGTGGTCGCCCCGGCGCTCATCGACACCGGCATGCTGCCCAATGCGCGGGACCTCGTGGATCACGTGCCGGTCGGCCGGTTGGGCACGCCGGACGAGGTCGCCTCGCTCGTGACGTTCCTCGTCTCGGGCGACGCCGGCTACATCACGGGCGAGACCGTGGACATCAACGGCGGGACGCTGATCGACTGACGGCCGGCCTCACCGGCAGCGGTCCGGCGGTCAGGTCGGCCCGGCACCGCCCCGCTGGGCCCGATCCCGCTCCCAGCCCTCGCGACTGATCGCGTACTCCACGTCGCCCAACTCGTCGCCCTCGATCCGGTCCGGCCACGGCTGGTGGAAGGTCCGGACATGTCGCAGGCCCGCCTTCTCCAACACCCGTCGCGACGCTGCGTGGACCGCCATCGCCTCCGCGTAGATGCGCCGGGCTCCCAGGTCCTCGAAGCCGTGGCGGACGAGCTCGCGCGAGCCCTCGGTCGCGAGGCCACGACCCCAGGCCGACGCCCGCAGCCGATAGCCGAGCTCGGGCGCATCGGTCGGGGCGCCGGCGTGCGGCCGAAGGTGGAACCAGCCGAGGACGTCGCCCGAGGCTCGCTCGACGGCCGCCCAGAAGCCGTATCCGTCGGTTCGGTCGTGGTAGGTGAGGAAGGCCGGCAGGATCTCAGTCTCGATCTCCTCCCGGGTCGTCGGCCGGCCGCCGTTGATGTAGCGCATGACCTCGGGGTCGGCGTCGAGGGCGACGAGGTCGTCCAGGTCGCCAGGGACGAAGGGACGCAGAATCAGGCGCTCGGTCCCGAGGGTGGCCACCGGCGGCAGCTCAGGCCTCCTCGTTCACGTCGAGGGGCCCGTCAGGGACCTCGATCGTCACCCGGCCATCCACGAGCTCGACGGGATACACCGCGAGCGGCAGCTCGGCCGGCGGATCGAGCGGCTCGCCGTCGGTGAGATCGAACCGCGACAGGTGCAGCGCGCAGGTCAGCGTGCCGGCCGTGAGGAACCCTCGGTCCAGCTCGAAGTACTCGTGCGAGCAGGTGCCCTGGAGGGCGTGGAAGTCCCCGTTGACGTGCACGACGAGGACCGGATCGGTCTTGTCCACCCAGACCATCCGCAGCTCGCCCTCGGCCAGCTCGTCGGCGCCGAGGAGATCGATGCGGCGACTCACCCCGTGATCGTACCGGAATGGCCGGGCGGGTCAGGCGGCCGTGGCCGGGCTCGCCGTGCCGATCGCCCACTTCGCCTCGAGCGCGTCCCGCAGCCGTTCGCGGGCGTCCTCGAGCGGCACCCGCGCCACCACCGGCTCCAGGAATCCCAGCACGATGAACTTGCGCGCATCGTCGGCCGGAATCCCGCGGCTCTCCAGGTAGAACAGCTGGTTCTCGTCGATCGGGCCCACCGACGAGGAGTGCGCGGCGCGACGGCAGTCCGGCTGGTCGATCTCGAGCGACGGGATCGCCACCGCCCGCGCCGTCTTGGCCAGGTTCATGCCGAACTCGCCGAGGAAGCTGTCGGTCCCGATCGCGCTCTTCTCGATCGTGATCAGGCCCTTCATGTAGCTCCGGGCCCGGTCCATCAGCACGCCCTTGGACAGCAGCTGGCCGGTCGTGTCGCGGCCGACGTGTCGCGTGTACGAGGTCAGGTCGTGGAGCTGATCCGCGGCGCCGAACACGATCTCGACCTGCTCGACGGTGCCGCGGTCGCCGGCCAGCACGTTGTCGACGCGCGAGCGGACGAGCCGCCCGCCCAGCTGGGCCAGCGCCCAGCGGAGATCGGCGCCCTCGGCGATGAATGCCCGGCGCTGCTGAAAGACGACCTGGTCCGGGCCGGATTCCTGGAGGCTCGCCATGGCCAGCCGCGCGTGGCCGCCCAGCTGGATCTCGGTTGTGGACGTGAACAGCCCCTGGCCGCCCGGGACCGTCGCCCCGGACGGGACGATCTCCTCGACCAGCGTCGCGTCCGCACCCTCACCCAGGACAACGATCGACCGGACGTGGAGCGCCCGTCCCGGTGCCCCCACGGCCCACCGGAGCACGATCGGCTGCTCGAGGACCACGCCAGGCGGCACCCACACGAGCGCGCCCTGGTTCCAGGCCGCGCGGCTGAGCTGGGCGAGCCGGTCGTCGGCCGCGAGCGATGCGCCGTCGGTCAGCAGGGTTCGGGCCAGTGCCGGGTCCCGCTCGATCAGCGCGCCCAGCGACTCCACGATGACCCCCGCCCCGCGCGCCGCCTCGTCGATTGCCAGGGTGGTGATCCGGTCGTCCTCGAACGCGGCGATGGCCGACAGGCCCGGCTCGAGCTCGGTCGAGGCATCGCGCCCCGAGGTGTCGACCCGCTCCCAGGCGACCGTGTCCGCGAGCCGGGCCGCCCGCAGGTCGACGTAGCCCGTGTACAGCTGGTTGGGCTCGATTGGCAGCTCGCCGATTGCGGCCAGCGCCGCCCGCCGGTCGGCGGCCAGCCAGTCTGGCTCGGCAGCGGCTCGTCGCTCGATCAGCGCGGCATCAGGCCGGTAGCTGAGATCGCCGGGCAGCAGCCGGGCTCGCCGCGGCCGCGACGGCTCCGATGTCGATGGTTCGGCCACCCCCGTCATCCGAGGGAGCCTTCCATCTCCAGCTTGACCAGCCGGTTGAACTCGATCGCGTACTCCATCGGGAGCTCCTTCGTGAACACCTCGAGGAACCCCTGGATGACCAGGTTCTGCGCCTCGTTCTCGGTCAGGCCGCGGCTCATCAGGTAGAAGATCTGATCGGCCGAGATCTTGCCCACGGTCGCCTCGTGGGTCATCGTGGTGTCGTCTTCCTGGATGTCGATGTACGGGTAGGTATCGCTCCGGCTCTCGTCATCCAGCATCAGCGCATCGCAGCGGACGCTGGCGGTGACGCCCGTCGCACCGGGGGCCACCTTGAGCTGGCCCCGATAGGTCGCCCGTCCGCCATCCTTGGACACCGACTTGGACACGATCCGCGACGTCGTGTTGGGCGCCAGATGAATGGCCTTGGCCCCCGTGTCCTGGTGCTGCCCCCGACCGGCCACGGCGACCGAGATCACCTCGGCTCGAGCGCCCTCACCGCGCAGGTAGATGGCCGGGAACTTGACCGTCTTGCGCGAGCCCGTGTTCGCGTCGACCCATTCCACGGTCGACCACGCGTGGGCGTGGGCGCGCTTGGTCACCAGGTTGTAGACGTCGTTGGACCAGTTCTGGATCGTCGTATAGCGGACCTTGCTGTGCGGCAGCGCCACGACCTCGACGACTGCGGCGTGGAGCGAATCGGTGGCGTAGATGGGCGCGGTGCAGCCCTCGATGTAGTGGACCTTGGCGCCCTCCTCGACGACGATCAGCGTCCGCTCGAACTGGCCCGTGTTCTCACCGTTGATCCGGAAGTACGCCTGGAGCGGCAGCGGGACCTCGACGCCCTTGGGCACGTAGACGAAGCTGCCGCCCGACCAGACCGCGCTGTTGAGCGCGGCGAACTTGTTGTCCTCGGGCGGGACGACGGTTCCGAAGTGCCTGCGGAAGATGTCCGGGTATTCCTTGAGCGCCTGGTCGGTGCCCATGAACACCACGCCGATCTTGGACAGCTCCTCGCGCACCGAGTGGTACACGACCTCCGAGTCATACTGCGCGCCAACGCCAGCCAGGAACTTGCGCTCTGCCTCGGGGATGCCCAGCTTCTCGAACGTCGACTTGATCTGCTCCGGGACGTCGTCCCAGGACTTCTCCTCGCGTTCCGAGGGCTTCCGGTAGTAGACGATCTTGTCGAAGTCGATGTCGGCCAGGCCATCGGTCCAGACGGGCATCTTGCGCTTGAGGAAATGGTCGTAGGCGCGAAGCCGGAACTGGAGCATCCAGTCGGGCTCGCCCTTGAACCCACTGATCTCCTCGACGGTCTCGCGGGTGAGGCCGCGCTTCGTCTCGCGCAGGTAGGTGATGTCGTCGTGGAAGGCGAACTGATCGCGTTCGTCGCGGACGAGGTCGCGGGTCGAGGTCATCGCAACTCCAGTCGCGGCCGGATCGCCGCGCGGTTCGGATCGGAATGTCCGGGAACGCCGCGACCGCTGGAAGGGGCCGCGGGCTAATCCCGAGTGAAATTATCGGAATTATCGGGCGAATCGTCAACGCGGCGCGATCCGGGTGCCGGACGCGTGCACGGCGACGGGCACCAGCCGTCACCTGCCGGCGTCGGATGGCCGGTAGCGGGAGCCATCGCACCGGTCCCGCGACCTACAATCGCGGCCATGCACAAGGCGGACCTGATCGACCTGTTCGAGTACACCGACTACGTCTGGGACCAGCTTCGGCAGGCCGTTCCGGACGACGTGCAGCTGACGCAGGTGGCTCCCGGATCGGGCTGGCCGACGCTGCGGACCTGCCTCGGGCACATGGTGCTCGCGTACGAGCGCTGGCTGCCGGCGATCATCGAGCTCCGGTCGCAGCCGCTGCCTGAGCCAGGGGACGGCGACCTCTCGACCTGGGTGCAGATCGACGCGCACCGCGACCGGGTGCGCCGCGAGCTGCGTCGCCACCTCGACGGATCGACCGACGACGAGCTCGGCGTCCTGCACGACGTCGACGTGGATGGCACCACCATCCGCTACACCCGTGCGGAGCTGGTGCTGCATCTGCTCCTCCACGAGCGTGGCCACCATGGCGACGTGACCACCCTCCTGTGGCAGCTCGGGATCGAGCCTGACCTGCCGCTCGAGTACCGGTTCCACCTCCGCCGGGCGGGTGCGTAGCGGGTCCACGGGCAGGGCGAGCTACCGCACGAACCAGGCCGCCGCGTCGGCGGCGAGCATCCGGTCGCCCGACGGCCCCGCGGCATCGCTGCAAAGGAGGACGTCCACCCCTGCCGGGAGCGGGAACGGCTCGGCCGACAGGTTGACCGCGCACGCGAAGCCGGCGTCGCGCCCGAACAGCAGCACGTCCCCGGGTGACGTCAGCCAGCGGATCGTGTCGCCGGCGAGGCCCGGGTGCTCATGGCGGATCCGGAGCGCCCGCCGGTAGAGCTCGAGCATCGATCGCGGGTCGCCAGACTGGGCGGCCACCGAACGACGGCCCCAATCGCCGGGCTGGGGCAGCCATGGAGCAGTGCCCGTGGGTCCGAAGCCGAAGGGAATCGCCTTCCCGGACCAGGGGATCGGGACCCGGCAGCCGTCGCGGCCACGCATGGCGTGACCCGAGCGCTCCCAGGCAGGATCGCGGAGCACCCCGTCCGGGAGATCCGCGACCTCGGGCAGGCCGAGCTCCTCGCCCTGGTAGAGGTAGACGGCGCCGGGCAGGGCCAGCATCAGCAGGGCGGCAGCCCCAGCACGGCGGGTGCCGAGCTTGAGATCGCTGGCCAGGCGCTCGTCGGCCGATCGGTCGCCGATGCCCGTGCTCGACCGTCCGTATCGGGTGACGTGGCGGATCTCGTCATGGTTCGAGAGCACCCACGTCGGCGATGCGGGGACCGACGCGTGCGCCGCGATCGTCTCGTCGATCACCGACCGCAGGGCCGTGGCCTCCCAGGGACAGCGCAGGAAGTGGAAGTTGAACGCGCCGTGGAGCTCGTCTGCGCCCAGGTAGCCAGCCACCGCCGCTGGGTTCGGCGCGTGGACCTCACCGAGCAGGATCCGCGGCGGCACCTGCGCATCGGCGACCCGGCGCCAGCCTCGGTAGATCTCGTGGACCCCGGGCTGGTTCATCAGCGGATCGTTCACGGAGCCGTAGGCGCTGGACGCCGGGTCCGCCTTGTGCGGCTGGCCCGGCCGGCCGTGATCCTTGACCAGGCTGCTTGCGACATCGATCCGGAAGCCGTCTACGCCACGCTCGAACCAGGTTCGCAGGATGTCCTCGAACTCCGCGCGCACGTCCAGGTTGCTCCACTCGAGGTCCGGCTGCTCCGCATCGAACATGTGCAGATACCACTGGCCGGGCCGTCCGTCCGCCTCGTGGATCCGGGTCCAGGCGGGACCGCCGAAGATGCTCAGCCAGTCCGAGGGTGGCTCGGAGCCACCGGCTCCCCGCCCGTCACGGAACACGTACCGGCTGCGGGCAGCGGATTCTGGCTGGGCCGCCAGCGCCTCGAGGAACCAGGGATGTGCGGACGACGTGTGGTTGGGGACGATGTCCGCGATGACCCGCAGCCCGAGGGCGTGCGCATCGGCGATCAGGCCGACGGCGTCGCCGAGCGTCCCGAACTGGGGGTCGATGGCACGGTAATCGGCCACGTCGTAGCCTCCGTCGACCTGCGGCGACGGATACCAGGGCGTGACCCACAGCGCGTCGACGCCGAGGTCCCGCAGGTACGGCAGCCGGCTGCGGATGCCCGCGATGTCACCGATGCCGTCTCCGTTCGCGTCGGCGAACGAGCGGATGTAGACCTCGTACACGACCGCTCGCCGCTCCCAGCCGGGGCCCCCAGGCGACGGCTCACCCTGGCGACGAAGCATCATCGCCGGGTCCTAGAAGAAGGTCGAGCACCAGGGCTCGTCGGCGGTCCGCAGCAGCGCGTCGAGCTTCGCCAGGGCACCCGGCCGGTGCTCGTCGACGCCCGTCCCGATCACGGCGTTGCCCAGCCGCGTGCCGCCGAGGTACGCGGCCCCAAGCGCGGCGACCGGCAGCGTCAGGTCGGGCTCGCGGTCGGTCAGCGTGCAGTCGGCCCCATCCGGTGACCCCTCCAGGACGACCCGGGTGGGCCGCGGCAGCTCAGGATCGACCACCTCGATCACGACGGTGCCGGTGGCCTCATACCGCCGGGCGCCGAGGACGCGGGGAATATCGAACAGTCGCACCCACATCCCGTCCGTGAGCTCGGATGCCACCGCGGCCCGCGCGTCCGTGAGCAGCCATGGCAGGCGCTCCGACGCACGCCGACCCGCGGCCGTCACGCTGACCGCGAGGTCGGTCTCGGCGAGGAACCGCCACAAGGAGACATAGGCATCGTCGGTCAGAGCATGCAGGTCGTCGACCAGGAGCTGGCCGCGCGGCTGGCGTCCTTCCCAGCTCGGGTCGGCGTGGAACCTGACGTAGCCGTCGGCCAGACCGGCCGCGTCGCGGCGCACCGCCAGGAACCCCTTCCATGGCTCCCCCCAGGCGACGTCTCGCAACCCGAACGACTCGTCCCATCGACGATCCGTGCGGCGGATCTCCCCCGGCTGGCGCACCCGCCAGGCCTCGAACACCGCCCTCGCCACATCGCGGCCCGCCTCGTCGGGGTTCACGAGCTCGACGCCACCCGGGGCTGTGCAGTGGAAGCTCGTGGAGCGCGTGTCCAGGGTCCAGGTGGCCAGCCGGCAGCCCGGGCCGTAGCCGAACCGGCCGTAGATCGGGAACTCCGACGCGTACAGGACCGCGACCGCATCGCCGAGCTCGCGAAGCGCCGCGTGCCCGGCCGCGGCCATCCGGGTCAGGATCCCCCGCCGCCGATGCGTCGAGCGAACCGATACGGCGGACACGGCGGCCGCCTGGATCTGGGCGCCGCCGGGCACGGTGAGCTCCGTCTCCCACGAGAGGAAGGTCCCGCACACCGGCCGCCATCGAACGCCGCCCAGCGTCCGGTCCGGCTCGAACCGCTCGCGCATCGAGTTGGGCGACGCGATCGATATCGGGCCGCTCGAGGAAGGCGCCGGAGATCGTGTCGACCATGCGCCGGGATCTCATCCGGCCGTGACCGTGTCGGATCTCGATCGCCATGTGCGGTTCGACTCTAGCATCGGGTCTCGGTGACCCGGCGCTCTCGGCCCTCGCGGACCGAGCCTCCGCTGCGAGGCCGAACGAGAACCCGGTCCCGCAGACCGTTGGGCGCACCCGGTAAGGTAGGGTTGTCGAACGCCCGGACAGAGCGAGGCTGCCGATGCATTCGACCGCTCAAGGTCACACGCTGCCCCTGCCCGAGGGTACCCGCCTGGTGCACATCGGTCCCCACAAGACGGGGACGACGGCGCTGCAGGCAGCTCTCTACGATGCCCGGCCGGCGCTCGCCCGCCAGGGCGTCCACCACGCCGGCTCGAGCCGCAATCCAGCCAGTGCCGTGGCCTCGGTGATCGGGCGCCGATCCCGATTTCGAGGCAACATCGTGCCGTCCACGTTCGCCTGGGGACGGCTTGCGCGTGATGTCAGGAACGCACGCGAGCCCCGGGTCGTGGTCAGCAGCGAGTTCTTCGCCGATGCCGAGCCGGAGGCGATCCGGCGGGTGGTCAGGGACCTCGACCCGAGCCGCATCCACGTGGTGGTCACGCTCCGCCCGCTGGCCAGGATCATCCCCTCGCAGTGGCAGCAGTACGTGCAGGCAGGTGTCACCGCCAGCTATGAGGCCTGGCTCGAGGCGATGCTGGGAGACCGACGAACCCGGATGACACCCACGTTCTGGCGCCGCCACCGCCACGACCGGCTGATCGCCCGCTGGGCCGAGGCGGTGGGTCCCGAGCGGATGACGGTCATCGCGCTCGACGATCGCGACCACGGGATGGTGCTCCGCGTGTTCGAGCAACTCACCGGGCTGCACGAGGGGACGCTGGTCGCGCCGCCGGATCTCGTCAACCGCTCGATGACGATGCCCGAGGTCGAGGCCGTCCGGGCGTTCAACATCGCGTTCAAGGCGGAGGGGCTGGGGCGGGATCTCCACAGCAAGGTCATGGGCTTCGGGGCTGCCCCGTTCATGCGCCTGCGCACGCCCGACCCGTCCGAGCCCCAGGTGGAGTCCCCCCAGTGGGCCCTCGATCGGGTCGCCGTGATCGCACGCGAGATGGTCGACCACATCGCTGCCTCGGGGGTTCGCGTCGTGGGCGATCTGGACGCGTTGGCGCAGGGGCCAGTACTGGGGCGACCGGAGGAGGACGGCCCGACAGCGGTCTCGATCCCACCCGAGATTGCCGCCCGCATGTCGCTGGGGATCGCCCTTGCCTCGGGCGCCGGCCGAGCGTCGGGAACCCGTGGGAGCGCGAGGAACACCACGCCGGGCGAACGCCGGCTGCCGGCTGCCTTGCCGGAGCCGGGCGCCGTCAGCCGGATGTCCACCTACGTCGTGGCCGCTGTGGTGGCCGTGCGCGTCCGTGACGCGCTGGTCCGCCGGATTGACCGGCAGCGCCTGCGTCGCCCGAGGTGGCCGTGGCCCTCACCCGTCATCCCGCGCCGGCGGTGATGCGCGGCCCGGCCGGCGATCGTGGATGACCGGCCGGCGCCTGGGCAATCGCCGACCGCCGAGGGCAGCCGGCGACAAAGCCCAACCGTGGCGTCGCCATGGGCGATGTGCCGGGGCCCGGCCGTCCGCAACGGTTCACGCTAAGGTAGGCCCCCAGCCGGGGTCAGGGCGGCGCTCGCGCACATCGAGCTTCAGCACAATGATCGGGCTCCAGCACGATGCTCGCGCGTCGGCCTGGACGAGCAACGGTCGTTGGGAACCTCCCGCCCAGCTTGCAGGGACTTCGACGGTGGCATCTGACCTCGACACGCCGATCCTGCCCGAGGGCACGCGCCTGCTGCACATCGGCCCCCCGAAGACCGGGACGACGGCGTTGCAGTCGGCCCTGCATGCGAGCCGCGATGCGCTGCTGGCCCAGGGCGTCCGCTACGCGGGAAGGACGCACCACTCGCGGCGCATCGCGTACGCCGCTATCCGGCGTCCCGAGTACCATCACCGCGAGCAACCTCCGCCCGAGCGTCTCTGGAACCGGTTCCTGACCGAGGTGCTCGAGGCGCCCGAGGCCCGCGTGGTCATCAGCAGCGAGATCTTCAGCGACGGCGACGACGAGGTGATGCGCCGCGTGGTCCACGATCTCGATCCGGACCGCGTGCATGTCGTGGTCACATTGCGAGCGCTCCCGCGCATCCTCGCCTCGCAGTGGCAGCAGGGCCTCAAGGGAGGGCTCACCACAGCTCTGGACCCCTGGCTCGAGGAGCTGTTCGCGGGCCAAGGGCCGGCCGCCCAACGTTTCTGGCACCGCCACCGGCACGACTCGCTGGTCGAGCGCTGGGCGGGCGTGGTGGGTCCCGGGCATCTGACGGTCGTGGTCGTCGACGATCGCGACCACACCCTGATCCTGCGCGCATTCGAGGGGCTTCTCGGACTGCGGCCGGGCACGCTGCTGGAGGTTCAGGATCGCGAGAACCGGTCCATGACGCTCGCGGAGGCGGAGACGATCCGCGCCTTCAACGTGGCCTTCCGGGCGGCGGGCCTCCGCAGCTCGCGGGCGCTACGGCGCCGGCAGGTGGCCGTTCGCCGCTACCTCCGGTTGCGATCACCGGAGGCCAAGGGGCCCCGAATCGAGACGCCTCCCTGGGCCCTCGAGCGGTCCACTGAGGTCGCCCGGGAGATCGCGGCCGCCATCCGGGCCTCGGGTGTCAACGTGATCGGCGACCTGGAGCGCCTGGCCGAGATCGGGGCGAGCGCCTCCGACAGCGACGCGGCGCCAGCGTACGCCCAGCGCCAGCCCGCGACGCCGGCGCTGCCATGGAACATGCGCACGACGCTGTTGTTCCTCAGGCTCACCGAGCCGATCGCCCGTCGTCGGCGCCGGCGCGCCTGACCCGACACGCGAACGACGCGCACGGGCACCGCGCGAAGGCCGGCACGCCGAGGCGAGCAGCACCGGCACGATCCTCAGCGACCGGCGCGATCCTCAGCGACCCTGAGGCAGGTGAAGAGCGCGCAGCACACGCTGGCCAGTCCGGGTCGCGGCTGCTGCCCACACTACGCTCGGCATCCGGCGGCTGGCGAGGCCCGCCCACCGTCGCCAGCTCGCCGGTCCGCTCGCGAGACTCCCATCCTGGAGGATGACAGCCATGCTGCGCCCGAAGCCAGCCGATCGACGGACGGGCGCGTCCACCTTGTGCCCGGCGAGGGTCGCGCGCACCAGCAGACCCCAGCGCCCCGACCTCAGGGCGAAGTCCTCGATCGGCGCATCGGGGTCGATGTCGACCACCACGCTGCAGATCGCGCGGATGTGACCTTCGCGCTGACCCGGCTCCCGACGCCAGGTGACCGCGGGTTCGAACACGATCTCCGCCGAGTCTCCGCGCCGTCGGAGCACGACGAGGACCTCGCCCAAGCCTGATCCGGCGATGCGCCGAACCTCCAGCGGGACGGCTGCCGCCACCTCGGGCGGCACCGGCAGCACCAGGGCGCCGTCGAGCGCTTCGAACTCGAGCGGACGCCCGTCATTGAGCAGCTCCGCCTCCAGCTCGAGGCGGACCCTCCGTCCCTCGATGGCCTGCAGGCGACCGAAGCGCACCTTCAAACCGACCCCGACGTCGGATTCTGCGAGGCGCACCAGGAGGTCGAGCCGGTTCCGGCGCACAAGCGCCAGCTTGGTCCGGACGTGGGGTGTCAGGCCCGCGTCGACGGATTCCGGGATGTAGCGCTCGACCACCGACCTGACCTCGTCGAGCAGCGTCCGGCGACGACCCGCCTGGGTCAGGAGGAAGCGGTTGGTGGTGAACCGCAGGAGCAGCTCGCGCTGTACGAACCGGCGCAGCAGCCGGTCGCGGCCCGGGCCGGGCTCCGTGTGGGCCTCGATCACGTCGAGGACCTCGCGCAGGAACCGGAAATACCACCTGGGATCGAACCGCCCTGCGGGATCATAAGAGCCTCTGCCGGCATTGCCCTGGTCGTCGCGGGCCATGTGGTAGTAGCAGGTGTAGTCGGCCAGGATCGAGATCACCTCGGCCGAGAAGTAGGTCTCGGCAACGAAGACCTGATCCTCGAGGCGACGCTTTCCCTCCGGAAACCGGATCCCCGTCTCGTTGAGGAACGCCCTGCGGTACAGCTTGTGGGGCGTCAGCGAGCTCATGATCCGGGAGTCGTCCACCGTCACCCGGTCACGCGTCTGAAGGAACAGCATGCGGGGCGCGCCGCGGCCGTGGCCCGCCATCTTCCCGATCACGATGTCGGAGCCATTCTTCTCGGCGAACGCGTACAGGCGCTCGAGCGCCTGCGACCCGAGCACGTCGTCATGGTCGACGAAGTACACGTATTTGCCGCGCGCTGCCTCGATCCCGACGTTGCGCGGCTTGCCGGGCCAGCCAGAGTTGGGCTGATGGATGACGCGGACGTTCGCATGTGTCGCCGCAAGCTCGTCCAGCCGCGCCGGCGAGCTGTCGGTGGAGCCGTCGTCTACGAAGATCGCCTCGAACTCGTTGGGCGGCAGGGACTGCTCGAGGATGGAATCCGTGCAGCGAGCGAGATACGGGCCCGGATTGTAGACGGGGACGATCACCGAGACCTTGGGCTCCGCACCGGCTGACTCGACCGGCGACTCGGCCCGGGCAGGCGTCGAGGGCGGGACCCGGATCGCCCTCTCTTCCCGGATCAGCACGGCTGGGCCTTGGGGGACCCGATACGAGCCGCGACGTGCGCGGCAGCGCGCCAGCAACGTGGTCGTATACGCGGAACGTGCGGGTTCACACTCGAACCTCGGGCGAATGGATTCATCGAGGTCCAGATTAGCGGAGGAGCACATCGACCGGGCGCACCAGCGATTGCGTCGATGTCCAGTCGACCGAGCCGATGGTCCGCGCGGTGTGCACATCGTCGGCCGAGCCGCGACCACCCGCCGGTATCATGGCCCGAGTGGAGCTCGTGAGAGGGAGAATGGCGAACCAGCCGACCGGCAATTCGGACGCGCTTCTCCTGCCGGAGGGGACCCGGCTGGTCCACATCGGGCCACCCAAGACCGGCACCTCGTCCCTGCAGGGGGCGTTCCATGCCTGCCGGCCGGCCACCGAGGCCCAGGGCGTCCACTATGCCGGCCGGCGTCGCCACTCGGGCAGTGCGGTTCAGGCCGTGTCGGGCCGGCCGGGCTTCTTCACCAACGGCACGCCGCCGCCGATGTCCAACTGGCGGGAGCTGGTCTCGGATGCCCGGCGCTCGAAGGCGAGACGGGTCGTCATCAGCAGCGAGTTCTTCGCGGATGTGCTGCCAGACACCCTGCCCCGGATCGTGGACGATCTCAGCGGTGAGCGCGTCCACGTGGTGGTCACCCTTCGGCCGCTCGCGAAGATCGTCCCGTCGCAGTGGCAGCAGTATGTGCAGAGCGGGATGCGGGTGCCGTACGAGCGATGGCTCGATGCGATGCTCACTGCCACGCCGGGCAAGCTCACGCCGACGTTCTGGCGCCGCCACCGCCACGACGAGCTGATCGCGCGCTGGGCCGACGTGGTCGGACCCGACCGCATGACGGTGATCGCGCTCGACGACCGTGATCACGGGATGGTGCTCCGGGTGTTCGAGCAACTCACGGGCCTGCACGAGGGCACCCTGGTCGCCCCGCCCGAGGTTACCAACCGCTCGATGACACTGCCCGAGATCGAGGCGGTGCGCGCGTTCAACGCGGCGTTCAAGGCGGAGGATCTGGGCCCCGCGCTGCTGAGCAAGGTGATGCACTTCGGCGCGGCGACGTATATGCGCCAGCGTGAGCCTTCCCCTGATGAGCCCCGGGTGGAGACCCCGCAGTGGGCGCTCGATCGCGTCCGCGTGATCTCCCGCGAGATCGTCGACCACATCGCGGCGTCGGGGGTGCGCGTAGTCGGCGATCTCGAGCGGCTCGCGGCGGTCCAGGAGCACGGGCTCCCTGACGATCCTATGCCGGAGGTCTCCGTCTCGCCTGAGATCGCGGCATCGATGGCGATGGGGGTGCTGTTCTCGAGCGGCCTGGCCCGCCGCCCGAACCCGTCCTCGCCCGTGTCGAAAGAGAAGCCAGACCTGTCGCGTCTCATCCCAGTGTTCAGCGAGCCGCTGGAAACCGTCCGCCTCCCGACAGAGCAGCTGGTGGGGATCATCCTGCGGCGGGGACGCGTGGCGGTCGCCTGGCGATGGCAGCGACTGATCCACCGAAACGGGAACGGCGGTCGGGTCTGAGCCCGATTGACGCATCGTCGGTGGCCCGCCGCCACCCACGCCATTCGATCGGAGTCAGGCGGTGGCAGCTTCCCTGCCCGCTCTGACGGCCCCGGCGTGGTCCCGGTCCAGGGCGGCGCCCAGCGCGACGCGGACCAGCCGGACGGCATCGTCGACGTCTATCGCCGAAGTGTCGATGGTAACGTCGGCGTCCTCCGGGGCCTCATACGGCGACGAGATCCCCGTGAACTCCTCGATCTCGCCGGCTCGGGCTCGCGCGTACAGACCCTTACGGTCGCGTGCCTCGCACACCTCGAGCGGCGTGCTCACGTAGACCAGCAGGAACGCCCCGTGCTCCTCGGCCATCCGCCGTGCGGCGCGCCGGCCGTCCCCGAACGGGGCGATGGGAGCCGCGACCGCGATCCCGCCGTGGGCGGCGATGAGCGAGGCCACCCAGGCGATGCGGTCGATGTTCGCGGCACGCGACTCCGCATCGAAGCCGAGGCCGCGCGACAGGTGGTGGCGGACCTCGTCGCCATCGAGGAGCGTCACGCGTCTCGGGTCCTCGTCGGCGAGCTCATCCGCGAGCGCCCGCGCGATCGTGGACTTGCCCGAGCCTGACAACCCGGTGAGGAACACCACGGCCCCACGCTCCGGGGCCGAGCGGTGCGCCCTGAGCACCTCGCGCGCGGACGCCGGCGGATACAGGTCCCCGACCTCGCGCTCCAGCATGTCCGGCAGAGCGCTGACCCGCCCGAGCTCGTCCGCGCTTCGCAGATCGGTGACTCTCGCCGACGGCCCGACCCCGGCGGCCCCCAGCACGCGTCCGAGGTCGGCCAAGCCGTCCGTTGGCCACGGCAGCACCAGGCGGATCACAGTTCGCTCCGGGCGGTCTGCCGCGAGCCCATCGGCAACGGCCCACGCGACCCTCGTCAGGCCGGCGGCCCCCACCCGACCGGGCGGTAGCGGTCGCCGGGCAACCGGCACGATGACCACGATCGCGTCCTCGCGCGCCGCGCGTGCCGTGGACACGAGGACGTCCTCGTCGACCCGTGTCGGAACGTCGTCGATGACGCATGCCAGCACGCCGGAGGACGCGCCGGCCGTGCGCGCCCGGAGGTCGGCGAGCGACATGCGCGCCGCCGGATCCCAGTGGGGGCCCGAGCCACGGGAGAGCGCCCGCAGAACGCGCAGGGTTGGGCCGGCGCCGTCGGACGCCTCAAGGAGCGCCAGCGGACTGTTCTCGCGATCGGTGAGCAGGAGCCCTGTCCCCGACGTGACTGCTCCAGGCAACGTCGACGGCGGCAGCCAGCCACCCTGCGCAAGCTCCAGCCGGTCGAGGCCATCGTCGTCGAGCACCAGGCGCGGGATGCCCCCGAGATCGCCGAGATCGCCGGCAGCTCCGGATGCCGTCATGGCACGCGAGGGTTCGGCTCGAGGGGACCGCTCTCAGCCCCCGGGCTCGTCGCAGCCGGTGTGGGCCGGCGGGTCACCCGGTCACGGATGATGCGCCAGGCGACGAACGCGAACACGACCGCCGCCACCGTGCTCGCCACCACGAACCCGTCGGGCGCGCCGACCAGCTTGAGCCCCGAGCCCATCAGCAGCACCGCCAGGATCCGGCGGATGATCCCGCCCGGAGCCCGGCTCGAGATCTGGGCGCCGATCCATGCGCCGGGGATCGCCCCAAGCAGGATCGACGAGGCGATCGTCAGCGAGAACGCCCCGAACAGCAGGTGGCCGGCGGCGGCCGCGCCCACCAGCGGGATGGCCTGGACCAGGTCGGTGCCCACCAGCGACGAGGCCTTGAGTCGCGGGTAGATCAGCAGCAGCACGACCACGATGATCGAGCCCGCGCCGACCGATGTGAGCCCGACCATCAGCCCGGCCGTGGCGCCCAGCAGGGCCGTGGGCAATGGTCGCACCACGACCTTCGGCGGGCGTGTCGGTCGGGCAGGCCCCTCACCCAGTGGCAGCCGGTTGCGCCACATCTGCAGCGCAGCCCGGATGAACAGGCCGGTGGTGGCGAGCAGGAGGGCGGCACCGAGGGCGTGCTTGAGGATCTCGTCCAGGCTCGCGTCGTGGGGCACGAGCGAGATGAGCCAGGCGCCGGAGAACGCGGCGGGGACGGACCCCAGGCACAGCCAGCCGACCAGCTGCAGGTTCACGGTCCCGCGGCGCAGGTGGACGAACGCGCCCACGGGCTTCATGAACAGGCTGGCGACGATGTCGCTGGAGATCGCCGTGAGCGGGTTGACCCCGAACACGTACACCAGCATCGGTGTCATCAGGGCCCCGCCGCCCATCCCCGTCAGACCAACCACGATGCCGACGATCAGGCCGCCTGCCGCCAGAGGGAGATCGAGGGTCATGCCGGCCGTGCCGTACGGCGCCTGGCGGGCATGCGAACCATGCGGCGATGATAACTTCGACGCCAACCGGGCCGCGCGGTCACCGTTCCCCCCGTGCTCGGATCCGCACGGGCTCCAGGGCACCTGGACGCGCCCGGAACCGCAGAGAGGCATCGTGAAGGCAGTCGAGCACCGGTGACGACGCACGCTTCCCGGGACACGTCAGTGATGGACGATGTCCAGCTCGCGACGGTTCTCGCGTCCGGTGCGGCCGAGGTCCTCGTGCGCCTGCGGGCCGAGGTGGACGCTGGCAGAGCCGGTGTCGACACGGCCGCCCTGCGCCGGGCCGGCGATGCCGCAGCCCAGGGGTGGCTGGCGGCCGCCCTGTCCGAGGCCCGCCCGGGCGACGCTGTCCTCTCGGAGGAAGCCACGGATGACCCTCGCCGGCTGGCCGCAGACCGCGTCTGGATCATCGATCCGCTCGATGGGACTCGCGAGTTCGCCGAGCGCACCGAGGCCGGGGCATGGCGCGACGACTTCGCCGTGCATGTGGCTCTGTGGCAGCGAGGTCGCGGGTTGACCGACGCGGCCGTCGCCCTTCCCGCCCGGGGCATCGTCATCGACACCCGGGGGCCGTGGCCGGGGGCCGTCGAGGTGGCGGGTGACGTGGACGCGGTCCTCGAGGGCCGGCGGCCGATGCGGATCGCCGTGAGCCGGAGCCGGCCACCCGCCGTCGCGACACGGCTGGTCGAACGCGGTGCCGCGCAGCTCGTCCCGATCGGATCGTGCGGCGTCAAGGCGATCAGCGTGCTGGACGGCACGGTCGATGCCTACGTCCACGCCGGCGGCCAGCACGAGTGGGAATCGGCCGCGCCGGCGGCGGTCGTCCGCGCGGCCGGGATCGTCGCCACACGGCTCGACGGATCCGAGCTCCAGTACAACCGACCTGACCCCTGGTCGCCCGACCTGCTCGTCTGCCGGCCGCGGCTGCTCGACCACCTCCGGCGCCTGCTGGCCGCGGCCGGCGCGAACGGCGCAGCCGAGGCGGACGGCGCCGGCGTGATCGACGGGAGGCCGACCCGGTGAGCATGCTCCCCACGGCCTCAGCCAGCTCCGGGACCTCGAGGCGGAGAGCATCCACATCTTCCGCGAGGTTGCCGCGGAGATGCAGCGGCCGTGCCTGCTGTTCTCGGGCGGCAAGGACTCGATCGCGATGCTCCACATCGCGCGCAAGGCGTTCGCGCCGGCCCGCATCCCGTTCCCGGTGATGCACGTCGATACCGGGCTCAACTTCCCGTCGAGGTCATCGCGTACCGCGACCGCTGGATCGAGCGAGCTGGGCCTCAACCTGATCGTCGCCTCGGTGCGAGGACGCGATGCGACCGCGGCCTGGTGCGTCGAGGAGCCGCAACGGCTCACGCAACCGCATCCAGACGCCGGTCCTGCTCGAGGCCGCGGAGCAGAACGGGTTCGACGCGCTGTTCGGCGGTGCCCGGCGAGAAGAGGAAAAGACGCGAGCCAAGGAACGCGTGTTTTCGTTTCGCGACGAGTTCGGCCAGTGGGATCCCAAGAACCAGCGCCCGGAACTCTGGGAGCTCTACAACACCCGCGTGCACCCCGGGCGAGAACATCCGCGTGTTCCCGCTCTCCAATTGGACCGAACTGGACATCTGGACATACATCGAGCGACGAGGAGATGAGATCCCCGACCTCTACTTCGCCGCAGGAGCGGGAGGTGATCGAACGGGGCGGGATCTGAACCCGATCTGGAAATGACGTCATGCGTTCCCGCGAAGGCGAGGTCGTGGTCACGGCGGGTGCCGCTACCGGACGGTGGGCGACGCGACCCTGACGGCGGCGGTCGAGTCGAGGCGACACGGTCGAAGGATCATCGCCGAGATCGCCGCGGTCCGGATCACCGAGCGTGGGGCCACGCGCGGCGACGACAAGGTGAGCGAAGCGGCCATGGAAGACCGCAAGAAGGAGGGGTACTTCTGATGCCCGGCGAGCTGCTGCGGTTGCGACCGCGGGGTCCGTCGACGACGGTAAGAGCACCCTGATCGGCCGCCTGCTGTACGACTCCAAGCGCTTTACAGGATCAGCTGGCTGCGGTCGAGGCGGTCGCCGCGACCGGGGTGACGACTACACCGATCTGGCGTTGCTGACTGACGGGCTGCGGGCGGAGCGCGAGCAGGGCATCACGATTGACGTCGCCTACCGCTACTTTTCCACGCCTCGGCGCAAGTTCATCATCGCCGACAGCCCGGGGCACAACCAGTACACCCGCAACATGGTGACCGGGGCCTCGACCGCGAAGCCTGGCGATCCTGCTCATCGATGCCCGCAAGGGCATCACCGAGCAGAGCCGCCGGCACGCGTTCCTTGCACGTTGCTGGGCATTCCGCACCTGGTCGTCTGCGTCAACAAGATGGACCTGGTTGACTTCTCGGAGGCGCGGTTCAATGAGCTTCGATGCAAAGGACTTAAAGAAACGAAGGAAGGAACTAAGGCCGGCGCTAAAGAGGTTTTTGATGCTCACGGCTTGAAACAGAAAGAATGAGGGATTCGAGATCCTTTTTATTGCCCCTATTGTTTCAGGATGAATGCATCGCACGCATGTTTGAACGAGTGAGGACATGAAACGTTTATCGACCATTTTCGTTTTCATCTGCATTCTTGTTTCTGCGACTTCGGGCCGCCGCGCCTTTGCTCAGCCCTTTGGCCACAAAGGCGGCCCGGATATTGTCAATATCAGCGAAATCATCAACCTTCTGAGGCAGGACGATTACGACCTGGAGCTGCTGATCAGCTTCGGAACGTCGAAGGG
>CAVUCC010000011.1:0-1368036 GCA_963739885.1 uncultured Chloroflexia bacterium
TTCATCCTCAACGTCGTGCCGGTCCTCCAGCAGCTGCTGAACTCGACCGTGGTCACGGTGTCCGCCGTGGTCATCATCCTGGTGGTCAGCACGATGGGCGGCTTCGCCTTTGCCAAGCTCGGCTACCCGGGCCGGTCGCTCGTCCTGCTCGCCGCGAACGAGATCATCGGCGGGATGATGATCCCGCTGCCAGTCGATGATCATCCCCGAGTTCGTGAACATGGCGCGAGTTGGGGCTGATCAAGCCAGTTCCAGGGTGATTCTCTGTCTATGCGGCGCTTGGCGCACCGTTCGCCACGTTCCTGATGACGACCTACTTCCGCGGCGTTCCGACGAGGAGCTATCGAAGCGTCGCTCATCGACGGGGCGTCCTACCTGGCCGGGTATTCCGGCGGGTGATGGTGCCGCTGGCAAAGCCGGCCCTGGTGACCGTCGCCGTGCTCCAGTTCATCCAGATCTGGGACGACCTGCTGGTCGGGCTGCTGTTCCTGCAGACGCCCGACGTGCGCACGATCACCGTGGGCCTGGCGACGCTCCAGACTCGCGCATCATCGACATCCCGGTGCTCATGGCGGGGTCGCTGGTGAGCGCGCTGCCGGCCGTGATCGTGTACGTGATCTTCCAGCGCTACCTGATCGCCGGCCTGACCATGGGGATGAGCCGATGACCGTCCAAGACCAATCCGACCGTCAGGGCAGCGGCGCCCCCAGTCGGACGACGACCGCCAGCGAGCGCCGCGAGCGGATCGCCAAGCTCCTCGAGCACAACGGCCGCGTGTCGGTGACCAAGCTGCTCCGTCGAGCGGTTCGGTGTGACCGACGTCTCGATCCGACGTGACCTCGACCTGCTCCAGGAGGCTGGCCGAGTGCGCCGCATCCACGGTGGCGCGACCTCGCGCAGCCGGGGCGACCCCGATCGCGGGTATCGGCTTCGGGCACGCGAGCACCGCGAGGAGAAGGCGCGCATCGGCGCGCGCGCCGCATTGATGATCCGGGCCGGCGACGTGGTGGTGTTCGATTCGGGCACCACCGTGGCCCAGGTCGCGGCCCAGGTCCCGCTGCCGCTGCGCCGGGCGAGCTCGATCACCGCGGTGACCAACTCACTGTCCGTGATCGACGAGGTCGGTCGGTGGGACAGCCCGCACCTGATCTGCCTCGGCGGTCTCTATCTGGCCCAGTATCAGGCCACCGTGGGCCCGCAGACGGTCGACGCCCTGCGGGCCCTGTCGGGCACGATCGCGTTCATCGGCTGTGATGGGCTCACGGCGGCCACCGGCCTGACGACCCCCCACGTCCTGGTCGCGGAGGTCGGCGCCATCATGGCGAGGCGCGCAGCGCGCGTGGTTGCCGTCGCCGACGGATCGAAGGTTGGTCGGCGCGGGCTGACGTCGATCGCGCCCCTGGACGCGATCGACGTGCTCGTCACCGACGCCTCGGCTGACCCGGACGAGCTCGAGCGCGCCCGGGAGCTCGGGATCGAGGTCATCCTCGTCTGAGCGCTCCCCGGCGCGCCCGATGGAGCGGCCGACCGGGTCCCGTTCAGCCTTCCCTGATCGCCTTGTCGTCGGGCTCCTCCGCGGCGGCCCCCTCCGCGGCGCCCGACGCCTGACCTGCAGGTTCCTCGAGGCTGGCGGCCGCCTGTTCTGCTCCGACGGGGCGGTCGAGCGGAGCTCGGCGGCCACCGACTGGGCACGCTCCGCGAACCGCTGGCTGTACTCGGCGGTGGCCGTGCCGGCCCGCTGCACCGCCGGACCAGCCTTCACCGCAGCCACGCCGGCGAGCTCTGCGGCCTTGGCCGCCACCTGGCGGGCCACCGGAGCGGCCTGCGTAGTGATCTCCTGGATCATGCTCTCGAGCTGCGCTAGCCACTCCTTCGTCCGTGTGCCGACGGTGCCGTCGGCCCCGGGCGTTCCCTCCGGGATCGGCTCGTCGGCGAGCGAGTCACCCGCCGGCGGCGTCGTGTCGTTCGGCTGCTGGTCGGTCATGGCTGCCTCCTTGCCCGCTGCCTGGGCGTCGTCGTGTCGCTCTCCATCGTCGTGTCGCTCTCCATTGTGCCCTTGGGGGCCAAACGCGCCCCGGACGGGTGGCCGACCCGGGCGGCGCCCGGCTACAGCAGGCTCTCGGGATCGACGTCCACGGACCACGGTGCGCCCGGCGGCGGATCGAGCAGGGTGACGGGATCGGCGCCACGAAGCACGACGTTGAACCGCCAGCGCCCGGCGCGCCGGGCGACGTAGGCGGGGGCCGGGCCTGCAACCGTCACCGGCGGCACGGCCGAACCCGCCCGCACCCGAAGGTCCGCGGCCATGCCCACCGCCACGCGCTCGGCCTCCGCGCGGTCGGCCAGGCCCACGGTCAGCTTCACCAGCCGGCCGAAGGGTGGCGACCCGAACCGCTCGCGGAGCGCGAGCTCGTCGTCGTAGAACGACGACGGATCCCGGTCCACGACCGCCCTGATGGCGCGGTGGTCGGGGCGATAGGTCTGAATGAACGCGAGGCCGGGCCGGTCACCCCGTCCTGCCCGCCCAACGGCCTGCGCGAGCAGCTGGTAGGTCCGCTCCGCCGCTCGCTCATCGGGGAGGTTGAGCGCGATGTCGGCGGACACGACCCCGACCAGCGTGACCTCGGGCACATCGAGGCCCTTGGCCACCAGGCTGGTCCCGACCAGGACGTCGAGCCTGCCGGCCGCGAACGCGCCGAGAATCCGGTCGGCCGCGCCGCGCCGCTCGACGACGTCGCGGTCCAGACGGGCCACCCGCAGCTCCGGGAAGCGAGCGTGCATCTCGCGCTCGAGCCGCTCCGTGCCGCCTCCCAGGTACCGGATGCGCGGCGAGGAGCATTCGGGGCAGCGGCTGGCGAGCGGCCAGGCACGGCCGCAGTGATGGCAGCGCAGCGACGCCCCGGCCTGGTGATAGACCAGCGGCCGGTCGCAGTCGGGGCACGCCTGCACGTGGCCGCAGTCGCGACACAGCACGACCGACGCCGTTCCTCGCCGGTTGATCACCAGGATCGCGCGGTCGCCGTGAGCCGCGTCGAGCGCGTCGAGCGCGTCGGCGAGCGGCGCCGACACCAGGCCGCGGTTGCCCGCGGCCAGCTCGGCCCGCAGGTCCACCGCCATGACGTGGGGCTCCGTGCCCACCGGGCGGCTGGGCAGGGCAACCCGCCGGTATGCCCCGGATCGTGCGCGACCCAGGCTTTCGACCGAGGGGGTCGCGCTGCCCAGGACCACCGCAGCGCCCGCTCGTGCGGCCAGCACCAAGGCCGCGTCCCGGGCCTGGACACGCGGCGTGCGGTCGCTCTTGTAGGCCGCGTCGTGCTCCTCGTCGACCACGATCAGGCCTACATCGGCCAGCGGCGCCAGCAGCGCCGTGCGCGTGCCCACGACGACATCGACGTCGGCCGCCCGGATCCGGCGCCACTCGTCCGCACGCTCGCCGTCACCGAGGCCCGAGTGGAGGACCGCGATCCGGACCGGGAGCTCGGCGCGCAGGCGGTCGACGATGGGCATCGCCAGCGCGATCTCGGGCACCAGCAGGAGCGCCGGCCGGCCCGTGTCCAGCGACGCCGAGATGGCGTCCACGTAGATCGCGGTCTTGCCGCCGCCGGTCACCCCATCGAGCAGCACGGGCGTCGGGTCGCGGCGGGCGATCGCATCGAGCACCAGCTCGACGGCCGATGTCTGCGGCCCGGTCAGGGTGGCCCCGGCCGGGCGGGCGCCGCGGACGCCTGCTGGCCGGCCGGCCAGTGGGTGACGGGGTCGCTCGCGCACCTCGGCCCGGACGAGGCCCCGTCGCACCAGCCCGGCGAGGGACGACGATCCGTGCCGCTCCGAGAGCGCCGCGGCCGGGATCCCTGCCGCGGCCTCGGGATCCGGCACGGCAGCAAGCTCGAGGAGCGCCGCACGCTGACGCGGCCCCAGCGGACGGCCGCCGATGCGCGCGCCTGTCCGCACCAGCTCGGCCGTTGCCCGACCGTCCGGCGTGAGCCACAGCCGCCGCTCGTAGCGCGGTCCGGCGGCCGCAGCCAGGAGGGTCCAGGTGAGCTCGACCAGTCCCGAGTCGGCGAGGCCACGGAGGCGCCGCAGGAGGCTTGCGCGGCCCTCGGGGGTGGCCAGGTCGCGCACCGCACGGGCTCGATCCGCCACGTCATCGAGCAGGTCGAGATCGACCGGTGTGAGCCCGGCTTTGCCGGGTTCGAGGGCCAGCGCACGCTCGCCTTCCGGCGTGACCTCCACCACGAGCTCGAGCCGTTCGAGCATGCCGGGGGGCAGCATCGCCCTGATGACCATCGCGAGCGGGGCGAGGTACCGACCGGCGAGGTCGGCGGCGAACGCCAGCGTCAGGGGAGGCAGGAGTGGTCCGTCGCTGCGCACGCGGGCGGCAACCGGCCGCAGCGGGATCGTGTCAACGGCACCCGTCCTCGACGGGGCGAGCCCGATCGTCGCCTCGCCGCCCGGCCCACGGCCGACCACGATCCCGATGGCCTGGCGCCCGCCGCGGCCGAACGGCACCAGCACCGCCTCGCCGGGCTCGAGGACTCCGAGCGCTGCCGGCACCAGGTAGGTGTACGTCCGCGGCCCGGGGCCGGCCGGGGCATCGACCGCCACCTCCACCAGCCGGCCGTCGTTCTCGTCCGGTCCGGGCGCGACCGGCAGCGTCGGGAGCACCACGGTCGCCGGCCCGGCTCAGGTGATCCGGATCCGCCGGTCGCTGTTGCGCCGCTTCTCCTGGGCGATGATCGCCTCGATCTCGGCCGCCGTGCGCTCGATCTCACCCGTCTCGTTCACGACGACGCGGTCGTAGTCGCCCTGGCGAGCGAGCTCGATCGCGGCGTTGCGCTGCCGGATCTCGAGCTCGTCCGCTGACTCGGTGGCCCGCGATCGGAGCCGCTGGAACAACGCCTCGAGCGAGGGCGGCACGATGAACACCAGCAGCGCGTCGGGGACCCGCTCCTTGACGACCTGGGCTCCCTGGACGTCGATCTTGAGGATGACGTCGTGGCCGGCGGCAAGCGCCGCCGCGACGTCGCGGCGGGGCGTCCCGTACCAGTTGCCGTGGACCTCGTTGGCCTCCAGCAGCTCGCCGGCATCCCTGCAGCGCCGTGAAACGCCTCGGGAGTGAGGAACTGGTAAGAGACGTCCGGCACCTCGCCGGGCCGCGGGCAGCGCGTCGTGCAGGTGACGACGTAGTGGTAGTCGGGGTCGCGCGGCCTCGCGCGCAGCGCGTCGATGATCGTGTCCTTGCCCACCCCGGAGGGTCCGCTGATGATCACCAGCTGGGCGCCGGCGGAGCCCAGCAGGTCGCCGAGCCCGGGTCACGGCAGCACCTCGGCCCGGGTCACGCCGCCGCCCGGCAGACGACCGGCCGGCGGAGCGTCTCCGCGGCGCGAAGGCCCTCGAGCACGGTCTCCAGCGAGGCCGGCAGCGGCGCCTCGGCCCGCACCAGGCGCGCCGACGATGGGGAGACCAGCTCGACCCGCCAGGCGTGCAGGAACAGTCGGTCGAGGCCATCGGGCCCCCGGCGGGCCGTACCGGTGCCGTACACGGCATCGCCCGCCACCGGATGGCCCAGCGCGGCCAGATGGACGCGGATCTGATGCGTCCGGCCCGGTGACGAGATCGAGCTCGAGCAACGTCCAGCCTTGCGAAGCGTTCGCGCACGCGGTAGCCGGTGACGGCACGCCGACCGTCGCGCACGACCGCCATCCGTTTGCGATCCTTGGGGTCGCGGCCGATCGGCGCCTCGATACTGCCCACGGACGCGGCCACCGAGCCCTGGACCAGCGCCAGGTAGGTCTTGCGGACCCGGCGCGCCTTGAGCTGGCCCATCACCGAGGCCTGGGCTGCATCGTTGCGGGCCACGATCAGCAGACCCGACGTGTCGCGGTCGAGCCGGTGGACGATGCCGGGCCTGGCAACGCCCGCGATCCCTCCATAGTGGTCGTCTCGCGCGAGCAGCGCATTGACGAGCGTCCCGCGCCAGTGTCCCGGGCGCCGGATGCACCACCAGCCCGGCCGGCTTGTCGACGATCAGCAGATCATCGTCCTCGTAGACGACCCGAACCTCGATCGTCGGGTCTGGCTCGAGATGGTACGGGACCTCGGGCGGCGGAACCTCGAGCGTGACGCTGCCGCCACGAACCTCGCTGTTCGCCCGCAGCCGGCGGCCCGCGTCGTCGACCAGGCGCCCGTCCGAGATCAGCCGCTGGACGTATGAGCGTGACAGGCCCGTGCGGTCGGCGACGAACCGGTCGACGCGCCGGACGATCTCGCCCTCGGGCACCTGGAGGCGTCGCGGGCCGGGCACCACGGACGGCGCCGCGGCCTCCGCAGGCGGACCAGCCTCGAGCTCGTCACCCGGCTCGGGCTCGTCGTCGGTGGCGCCCTGCGCAGCCGTGTCGTCAGGGTCAGCCATCCGCCGCCAGCTCCCCCAGCCGCGGGAACAGCGCCATCGCGATCAGCAGCACGAGCGAGGTTGAGATCGCGGCATCGGCCACGTTGTAGGTGTAGAAGCGCCAGGCGCCGATCCCCATGTCCACGAAGTCGATCACGGCGCCATAGTGGAGACGGTCGATCAGGTTGCCCAGCGCGCCGCCCAGCAGCAGGCCGAGGGCGATCGTCACCAGCAGGCCGCGACCGGCCTTCGCGTGGTAGGCGACGATCAGCGCCGCAACGACGATCGACACGATCGCGAACGCGGTCGCCGATTGGGGCAGCATCCCGAACAGGATGCCGGAGTTGCGCCCGTGGATGATCCGGATCCAGTCGCCGAGCACGTCAAACCCCTCGCCGACGGCGAGGTTGCTCACGATCCAGCCCTTCGCCAGCTGATCGAGGACCACGACGGCAGCCGCGATCGCGACGAACACGGCCCACCGCCCGGCCGACGGCCGCTTCCACGCCGTGGCCGTCGTTCCGGTCACCTGCGCAGCGTCCGGCACCGTCTCGTCAGGCCCGCTCATCGACGCGTCGCAGCCCGATCCGCACGTCGCCGCCGTCGAGGTGCACGGCCGCCGACACGACGCCGTCCGGCGGAGCGGCGGATCGGACCTGGTCGGCCAGCGTGTCCGCGGCAACCGCATCGAGGAACGGCGACACCTCGGGCCCTACCCCATCGAGCCACAGCTCGATCCGGTCGTCCAGCTCCAGGCCGGCCTCCTTGCGCAGATCCTGGACCGCACGCTGGAGCTCCCGGGCGTCGCCCTCTGCCCGCAGCTCTGGGGTGAGCTTGGTGTCGATCACCGCCACCAGCCCACCGTCATGGGCCACCGCGGTGCCGGGCCGTGGCGTCGCCTGGATCTCGACCTCGTCGGGCGCCAGCGTCACGTCACCCAGGACGACCGATCCATCGGACCTGATCTCGAACCGGCCTTCGCGCGCGGCAGCCATGACACCCGGCGTCTTCGGTCCCAGGCGTCTGCCCACCCTGGGCAGCAGCACCTTGACGCCCCGGTCGACCAGCTCCGACTCATCGCCGATCAGCTCGACGGTCTTGACGTTGGTCTCGGCTCGAACGAGCTCGAGCAGCTCGTCCCGCTCGTCGAGGTCGCCGCCGGGGAGCGCGAGCCACAGGCGCGCCAGCGGCTGGCGGACCTTGAGACCCGCCTGGCCCCGCAGCGTGCGCACGAGATCGACCGCCCGGCGTGCCGTCGCCATCGCGCGCTCGAGCGCGGGGTCGCGGAACCCGGCCAGGTCCTCGGCCGGCCAGCGGGTGAGGTGGACGCTGTCCGGCAGCTGGGGCACGACCGTGCCGATCAGGTTGCCGTACATCGACTCCGAGAGGAACGGGAGGATGGGGGCCATCGTCCTTGCCAGCAGGACCAGCGCGGCGTGGAACGTGGCGAACGCTGCCTCCCGAGCGCCGGCCTCGGCCCCGGCGCGCATCCGGTCGCGCGACCGGCGCAGGTACCAGGTCGAGAGGTCGTCGATGAAGGTGCTGATGAGGCGAGTCGCGGACAGCACGTCGTAGTCCGCGAGCCGGGCCCCAACCTCCGCGGCGAGCCCCGCGGAACGCGACAGAATCCACCGATCGAGCGCGGGCCACGCGCTCTGTTCGCGGACGACCTCGTCGACCCCGGCCCGTGGCTCCCAGCCGGCGAGCCGGGCGTAGGTGACGAAGAACGCATACGTGTTCCACAGCACCAGCAGCTCGCGCCGCGCCTCGTCGGCCGCGTGCCAGCCGAACAGGATGTTGTCGTCGGGCCGGGCCGACGCGTACATCCAGCGCATGACGTCGACGCCCATGCGCTCGGCGGCCTCGTCGAACTCGATCGCGTTGCCCCAGCTCTTGTGCATCGGCCGGCCGTCCTCACCGAACAGCGTCGCGTAGCCGAAGATCGTCCGGAACGGAGCCTCGCGGCGGAGCACGGTGGACATCGCAAGCATCGCGTAGAACCAGTTGCGGAACTGGCCCGGGAAGCTTTCGGTGATGAAGTCGGCCGGGAACCATCTCGCCCAGAGCTCGGGGTCCTCCCGGAAGTGCATCGTGGAGAACGGGACGATCCCGGCGTCCAGCCACGGGTTGCCCACGTCCTCGATCCGGCTAACCGGCTTGCCGCACGAGGGGCAGGCGATCCTGACCGCGTCGACGAACGGCCGGTGGGGCGTATGGCCCTCGAACGCCTCCCAGCCCTCGATCGCCCGCTGCCGCAGCTCGTCGCGCCCGCCGACGACGTCGAAGGTCCCACACTCGCGGCAGTCGTAGATGGGGAGCGCGAGGCCGTAGTAGCGCTTCTTGGAGATCATCCAGTCGCGCATGTTGAGCAGCCAGTCCAGCTCCCGCTCGTAGCCGAAGCCTGGGATCCACCGGATCCGGTCGACGACCTCCATGATCTGGTAGCGCAGGCTGGCGTCGACCTCGGCCGGGGTGAGCTCGGAGCGCGGCTTGTCGTAGGTCTCGCCCATGCTGATGTACCACTCGTCGACCAGCCGGAACAGCAGCGGGGTGCCGCAGCGCCAGCAGTGCGGATAGCGGTGGCCGTACGCCTCGAGGTGGTAGAAGAAGCGGCGCTGCTCGAGGTCGTCGATGATGGCCTCGGTGATCGCGGGGGCCTCGCGGCCCGACAGCCACCCGAACCCCTCGTAGTAGCGGCCGTCCTCGTCGATCGGACCCACGATCGGGAGGCCGAGCTTCGTGCCCAGCTGGTAGTCCTCGGCTCCGCATCCGGGCGCGATGTGCACGATCCCCGTGCCCTCGTCCTCGCCCACCTCGTCCCAGACCACCACACGGTGCTCGTAGCCGGCGGCACCGAACGCGTCGCGGATCGCCGGGAGGTCGTCGAAGGGCCCTGTGTAGCGCCAGCCCTCCAGCACCGAGCCCCGTACCTCCTCGAGCACCTGGAACGGCCCGCGAAGCGCCTGCTTGAGCGTCCCCTTGCCCAGCCAGAACAGGTCGTCGCCCTGGCGAACCTTCACGTAGCTCAGGTCGGCGCCGACGGCCGCCGCGACGTTCGCAGCCAGAGTCCAGGGCGTCGTCGTCCAGACCAGCAGCGCCTCGCCCGGCCGATCGACCAGCGGAAGCCGGACAGTCAGGCCCGGGTCCTCGCGATCCTGGTAGCCCTCGTTCATCTCCATCTGGGACAGCCCGGTGCCACAGCGCGGGCACCATGGCATCGTGTCGTGGCCGCGGTAGATCCAGCCGCGCCGGTGGCACTCGGCGAGGAACCCCCAGATGAGGTCGTTGTTCTCGTTGCTGAACGTGAAGTAGCTGCCCCCGAGATCGGGCATCCCCAACCGGCCGACCAGCATCTCGACGGAGTCGGTGACAGGGCCATCGGGCCCGCCGATCGTGGCCTGCTGGGACGGGTCCGCGGCCAGCAGATCCCGGAGGCGCAGCAGCTCCGACGGCTCGTTCCAGTCCATCCAGTAGCCGAGCCGGATGCTCTGCTCCGTCTGGCGGGCCGCGAAGGTGAGCACCCGCTGCTTGCACAGGCTCACGAACGGTGCGATCCCGAACGCCTCGATGTCGCGCTTGGAGGTGAAGCCGAGATCGCGCTCGACGTTGACCTCGACCCACAGGCCCTGGCAGTCGAACCCGTTCTGGAACCGCTGGTCCTCGCCGAGCATGGCGTGGAACCGCTGGTACAGGTCCTTGTACGTGCGACCCCAGGCGTGGTGGACGCCCATCGGGTTGTTGGCCGTGATCGGGCCGTCGAGGAAGCTCCAGCGGGGCCCGCCATCGTTCTGGGCGCGCAGCCGGGCGAAGGTGCGGCGCTCGGCCCATTCGCGCAGGAGCGCATGCTCCTGGGCGACGAAGTCTGGTCGGGTGCTGACGGGTCGGAACATCGGGCCTCAGGTGGGTCGCCGGACGCGCGCCTCGGGCCCGGCGCCCGCGGCGGGCCACCAGTCTATCGGCAATGGGCCCCGTGGCACCGTGGTCGACCGGCGCCGTCATCGCGTTCCGCCCCGCCCGCGCGTCGCCACCGCGATCCACCGCCCGACGTCCTGCCGGCCGGTGCCGAATTCCCGGCCCGGCGTATCATTCCGCGCGATGTCGTCACCCCAGCGCGGACCGCGCTCGCGTTCGCCCTTCGCGGCGGCGTTCCTGTCTCTCCTGTTCCCGGGGCTCGGTCATGCGTACGCCGGCGCGTTCGGGCGGGCGCTGGCCTTCGCTGCGCTGCCGCTGCTCACGCTGGCGCTGCTGGCCGGGATCGTGCTGCGCATCGACAAGTACGACCTGCTGGGCTTCGTGATCCAGACGGACGTGCTGCGGGCGCTGCTCGTGGTCAACCTGATCGTCCTCGTCTACCGCATCATCGCGGCGATCGACGCCTGGCAGGTTGCCCGGTTCCTCAACGCGGTCGACGCGTCGGGTGACGGCCGGCTGGGTCGAGCGCGCCTGCCGCTGGGCCCGCTCTCGATCGCGGGACTCCTGGCGGTGATCCTGGTGATGGCCGGCGGTCACGTGGCCGTGGCTCGCTACAACGTGCTGGCGCTCGACCTGGTGGGCTGCGTGTTCTCCTCGGACGCCGATCCGAGCTGCGACCAGGCCGACGAGTCTCCGTCACCCGGAGCGTCGCCGGACGCGAGCGCGTCCGCGGAGCCAAGCGAGGCGCCGTCCGAATCGGCCGACGCCGTGCCAACGGCCATCCCGGGGGGTTCCGGGACCCTGGCGCCCACGTTGCCGCCGTGGGACGGCAAGGGCAAGCTCAACATCCTGCTGGTCGGGGTCGACCAGCGCGGCTCGCAGGCGTTCTTCAACACCGACACGCTGATCGTGGTCTCGATCGATCCGCAGTCCAACCAGGTCGCGATGTTCCAGATCCCACGCGACACCGTGGACGTCCCGGTGCCCGCCAACGCCTACAAGGCCTGGGGCAGCATCTATGGCGGCAAGATCAACTCCTGGTACGCCGAGAACCGGGTCCGGACCGACCTGTGGCCGGGCCAGACCACGACTGCCCGCGGGTTCGCCGCGCTCAAGGCGATCCTGGGCGAGCTGTACGGCATCGACATCCCCTACTACGTGGAGGTCAACTTCTCGGGCTTCCGGCACGCCGTCGACACCCTGGGCGGCGTCCAGATCAACGTCCAGATCCCCGTCGCCGAGAGCGACTACCCGGTCGGTGGCGGGGTCGTCACCAGGATCTACATCCCGGCCGGCCCACAGCACATGAGCGGCGCCGAGGCGCTGATCTACGCGCGATCCCGCCATCGCGCGGCGGGTGGCGACTTCGACCGGGGGCGGCGCCAGCAGCGCGTCATCACGTCGCTCAAGGCCGAGATCAACCCGCGGGCGATCCTCGCCAACCTGGACCAGCTGGTCCAGGACATGAAGGGGTCGGTCAAGACCGACATCCAGGTCAGCCTGATGCCCAAGCTGCTGTCGCTGGCGGACAAGGTGGACACCAAGAACATCCGGTCGTACGTGTTCTCGCCGAGCTACTACGCCACCGAGGGCTACAAGAACGGCCAGTACGTGATCGAGCCCAACGTCAGCCGGATCCGCAAGGCGGTCAAGCAGGCCTTCTCGACCAGCTCCGATCTGCTCGACCTCCGCGACCGGCTGGGCTCCGAGGAAGCGCGGGTATGGGTCCTCAACGCGTCCGGGCGCTCGAACCTCGCGACCGACAACGCGGACTACCTCGCCTACGACGGCCTCGATGCGTCGGCCCCCAACCAGAAGGTGCCGGCCCAGGCTCACACCACGATCGTGGCCTACAACGGTGCCGAGGCCGACATGCCCCAGACGGTCAAGTACCTCGAGGACCTGTACAAGGTGACGGTCACGACGGCAACCGACCCGAGCGAGCCCGTGGACATGGTGATCACGCTGGGCAAGGACGCCCCGGACCTGAGCGTCCCGGTCATCAACTGAGGCTGCCGGGAACCGCCTGACGGCTCCGATCGGCGCAGTCAGGCGCAGCGAGGGCGGGTTGAGCCCGTCCCTGCCAACCAGGCTCCGGCCGCTAGCCTTCGATCGGCGTCAGCCAGCTCCGGTACTCAGGCAGGTTGCCGCGCACGGCGGCGAAGTACCGCTCGCTGATCAGGTGCGACATCGGCCCCACGGTGCCGTCGCCTACCCGGCGATGGTCAATCTCGATCACCGGGCTGACCTGCACACCGGTGCCGCACAGGAACGCCTCGTCGCACACGTACAGCTCCGAGCGGTCGATCGAGCGGACATCGACGTCGATCCCGGCGTCCGCTGCCAGCTGGATGACGGCCTTGCGGGTCACCCCCTCGAGGATGTCGTCCGACAAGGGCGGTGTGATGAGGGTCCGGTCGCGGACGATGAACAGGTTCGCGGCCGAGGCCTCGGAGGCGTGGCCGTCGGGCGCGAGCACGAGGGCCTCGTCGAACCCGTTGAGCTCCGCCTCAGACTTCTGGAACGCCATGTTCACGTAGCCGCCGACGATCTTGCCGCGTGCGGGGAGCGCCTCGTCCGCGTTGCGACGCCACGACGACGTCTGGAGGCGCACGCCCTTCTCGATGTCGATGTAGTTCCCGAACGGCACCGCGATCACGTACAGCTGGTGCTCGAGATGGTGGAGTCGCACACCGATCGCGCGGGTGCTCTTGTAGAACGAGGGCCGGATGTATACGTCCTCGGTGAAGTGGTTCCGGCGGATCGTCTCCGTGATGATCGCCACCAGCTCGTCCACGGATGGGACGGGATCCATGAGCAGGATCTTCGCGGAGTTGCGGATCCGCTCGACGTGCGAGCGCACGAACAGCGCGTACAGGCGCCCCTCATCGGCGTTCCAGTACGCTCGGATCCCCTCGAAGGTCGCCGTCCCGTACATGAACGCGTGGGTCATGATGCTGACCCGGGCATCCTTGAGCGCGACCCAGTCGCCCTCGAAATAGGCGATCAGATCGTCCAGGGAGCGGGGCTGGCCGGACGCCGCATCGGGCGTCGCGGAGGCGGACGGCTGGGTGAGCATCGGATCGGCTCCAGGTCGCGTGCGGCGTGGCCGCGGGGTGCCTCTTTGGGGGCCCGAGTCTAGCACGCGGCCCCCTGCTTCCGGCCTCTTTGGAGGGCTCGCCAAACCCGCGATCGGCCTGCCCCGAAGCCACGCCCGGGCCGCCGGCACCCGCCGCCGGCACCCGCCGCCGGCACCCGCGCCGTCAGCCGATCGGCAGCGCCCCGGCGACCGCGAGCAGCACCAGTCCCAGGTAGGCCAGGTACAGCAGGCCGCCAACCAGAAGCGAGCGTCCGTCGAGGCGCGCCCGGCGCCACATCGGCAGGAACACCGCGGCAACCGACAGGAAGGCGATGCCGGCCGACGCGAACGCCAGGCCCGAGTCAGCCGTGATGCGCCAGGAGTCGCCGGCCAGCAGCAGCGCCACGACGGTCGGGATGGCCGACTGGAACACCATCGCCCCGGTGATGTTGCCCATCGCCAGGGTGTCCTTGCCCTGGCGGACCCAGATCAGCGAGTTGAACTTCTCGGGCAGCTCGGTCGCGATGGGGGCGATCACCAGCGCCAGGAGCAGCTCGCTCACCCCGGCCGACTCCGCGAGCCGGTCGACCGCGCCCACGAACAGGTACGCCCCACCGACGATGCACCCGAGGGCCACGAGCACCTGGACGTTGACGACCCGGAGCCGGGGCACCGGGTCGCCGCCGACGTCGTGCGCGGGATCGAGCCGGCCAAACCGGAGCGGGGCCAGGTCCTCGCCCTCCTCAGCCTCCGCGTCGAGGTGGCCCTTGACGTACCACGCGTACATCGCGATCAGGAAGGCGGCCACGGCGAAGCGCACGGCACCGAGCTCGGGCGGCAGGAAGGCGGCGCCGATCGCGACCGCATAGCCGACCACGAAGTAGCGGATGTCGTGGACCAGGACGACGGTATCGACGACCATCCGGACACCGGAGGGCCGGCGGGCCCGGAACGCGATCACCCCGATCCCGGTCACGAACATGGCGAGCGTCGCGAGCATGAACGGCGCCCCCAGGATCGCGCCGATGCCGACCGCGTCGGTCGCGGCACCGCGGCCACCGAACGCGATCGCGATGATCGGGATCATCGTCTCGGGCAGGGCCGTGCCGACGGCGGCCAGGACCGACCCCACCGCGCCCTGGGCAAGCTCCAGCTTTCGCCCGAACCATTCGATCCCGTTGGTGAACAGCTCGGCGCCGAGCAGGATGACGAGGAACGCCAGGGCCAGCACGAGGAGGTCCATCAGCCACTCAGACCCAGCGCGGCCAGGATCGACACGGTCACCACCAGCAGCACGGCCAGCGAGACCAGCGCGAGACGGCGGTCCTGGGTGGCGAGGAACCCAACGCCGGCCACGACCACGCGGCCGATCGGAAGCGCGATCACGGTCCCGATGCCCAGCCACAGGAAGCCTTCGGGCCGGAGTGCGATGACGTCGCCCGGGACGCGGGACAGGTCGAACGGAGGCGGCGTGCCATGGTTCATCGGGTCGATCGACCCGGCGAGCATGCCGAGCACGCCCACCAGGATGAACGCCATGGCCAGGTAGGTTCCGACCACCAGCAGGCGGGCGATGATCGCCTCGATCGCGGCCGCGTCCAGGCGCGGCTGCGTCCGGCCGACGGCGCCGCCTTCCCCGCTCACAGGGCGAGCGCCTTGCGGCTCATCTCGATCGCCGTGTACACGAGCATCACCACGAACAGCCAGCGCAGCACCCGGACGTCGATCCGATGGGCGATCCGCGAGCCCAGCGATGCGCCCAGGAACACGCCCACTGCGGTCGGCCCCGCGACGAACGGGTCGATCTCGTCGCGCAGCAGGTAGATCACAGCCGAGGACGTCGCGGTGACGCCGATCATCATGTTGCTGGTGGCCGTCGCGACCCGAAGCGGTACGCCCAGCACCAGGTGCATCAGCGGCACCTTGATGATCCCGCCACCGACGCCCAGCATCGCCGAGACGACACCCGCGCCGACGGAACCCGCCATCCCGACGGGCAGGTGACGGACCTGGTACCCAGCCCCGCCCAGGCGGTCGGTGAACGACGGCTGAGCCACGTCTGCGGGCAGCTCCGCGGGCTCCTCGGGCACGACGGCGTCCGGGACCGGAGGCTGATCACCGTCGGGAGGAGGCAGCACCCGGACCGCGGCCGCCGGCCGGGGGGGATCGCGACGGCGGATCATCGAGATCGCGACCCACGCCATCAGGGCTGCGAACAGTCCCTCGAGCGCCTGCACGGGCAGCATGAACGCGACCAGCCCGCCGATCAGCGCCCCGCTCGCGGTGAACAGCTCGAGCACCATCCCCAGACGCAGGTTCGCGACGTGGCGCTGGAGATAGACCCCGGCGCCGGCGCTCGAGGTGACGATCACCGACACCAGCGACACGGCGACCGCCCCGCGCAGGGGCACGCCGAAGCCGAGCGTGAGCAGCGGCACGATGAGGATGCCGCCGCCGAGACCGAGCAGCGACCCGAACAGGCCCGCGGCGAACCCGCCCGCGAGCAGCACGACACCGGCGGTCACCGGCCCGTCACCGCCCCGACTCGGGCGAGGGCGGCCAGATCCTCGGCGGGCCGGATCCCGCGCCGTCGCTACCGCAAGCCATCGGCTCGCGGCGTCAGGGGCGCAGGTGCTGCGGAGCGTACGGGAGCAGTGCCACGTGACGGGCTCGCTTGAGCGCGACGGCGAGCTCCCGCTGGTGGGCGGCGCACGTACCGGTCTTGCGGCGAGGCTCGATCTTGGCTCGCTCGGACAGGTAGCGACGGAGGCGGTTGACCTCCTTGTAGTCGATGGCAACCGTCTTGTCGGCGCAGAACGAGCACACCTTCCGGCGACGTCGATCGCGGTAGTAATCGTCGCGCTTCTTCGACTTGGGGGGCATGGATCAGGTCTCCTGGCTGGCGGCGGGGCACGCCCGCCGAGGCGGCGTCACGCCGCTCGTTGCTGTCTCAGAACGGAAGGTCGTCGAGGTCGTCGTCGGCAGCAGCGCTGCGGGTGGGCTTCACGGCTTCCCCGCCGCCACCCGAACCGCCGCCGAACCCGCCGGACGGGGCGCTGAACGACCCTTCCTCGTCGCGCTGGCGGACCTCGAGGCTCACCACGTTGTCGGCGGTGATCTCGAGCGAGATCCGCTTCTGGCCGTCCCGGGTCTCGTACTCGCGAGTCCGGAAGCGTCCCTCCACGAACACGCGGTTCCCCTTGCGGAGCTGCTCGGCCGTTCGCTCGGCGCGATCGCCCCACACAGTGATCCGGAACCAGTCGGTCGCCTCCACCCACTCGCCGGTCTGCTGGTTCTTGGTGTTCTGGTTGACCGCGACGCTGAACTCGGTCACGGGCCGGCCGTTGGGCGTGTAGCGCATCTCGGGATCGCGCCCGAGGTTGCCGATGATCATTGCCTTCGAGAACGACGCCATCGCCGGCTCTCCTCAGTCGATCGCCGCCGGCGCGGCTTCGCTCTCGGACTCGTCGATCCGCTCGCCCGTGTCCTGCTCCTCGTCGTCCTCGCCGGACGGGACGTCGGAGCCCTCGTAGGTTTCGCCGGAACTCGCGGCGTCACGGCGAGGGCGGGCCGGCCGGAACGTCCGGACTACCAGGTATCGCAGCACGTCCTCGGTGATCTGGAGGCTGCGCTCGAGCTCGGCGATCGCCTCCGCGGGGGACTCGAACGCGATGATGTGGTACGACCCCTCGCGGTACCGCTCGATCGGATAGGCCAGGCGGCGGCGGCCCCAGGGCGCGACCTTGATGATCTGGCCACCCTCGGCGACCACGTAGCGGGTGGTGCGGTCGATGACCGCGGAGGCTCGCTCGTCCGGCGCGTCCGGCCGGAGCACGAGCATCAGTTCGTAGCGGCGCACGATGTGCTATCTCCTTCCAATGGGATCTGCCCCGCTGACGGGAGGCCCGTCGCGGAGCCGAAAGGACCGCGGAAGAATAGCACGGGCCTTGGCTCGTCCCGCCGTGCGGGCGCTGACTGGCCACCGCGCCGAGGAGACGTGCGGCCTTGGGCCGGCTCACCCACCCGAGCCTGGAGGACGGCTCCGCCAGGTGGAGACTGGCTGACGCAGGCTCCCCGTGTATCCTTCGCGACGTCATCCCTCCATCGGGCCATGCATCGAAGGGCATCCGCCCACGTCCGGGGAACCCGTGCAGCTCTCGATCCTCGTACTGTCCAACGACCGCGCCGCTGCCGACGCCCTGACAGCCTCGCTGACCAAGTCCGGTCACGGGGTCACGGTGATCGCGAACCCTGGCGATATCGTCGCGTCCGCAGCGGGTCACAGCCTGGTCATCGTCGACCGGCTCCCGTCGGCGATCAAGGTCGGCGACGTCATCGTCGGCGTGCGCAGCCACGAGGCCACGCGCGTGGTGCCCATCCTCGCCGTTGCCCAGGCCGACGACGTCGAGGAACGGATCGGGTTGCTCGAGGCCGGCGCCGACGACGTGATCACCAAGCCCTTCGACCTGGCCGAGCTCGAGGCCCGGATCGAAGCCCTTTCGCTTCGAGCCCAGCGCACCCGCGGCAGCGGCCCCGCCACGTCGCAGGCGATCGGCGACGGCCAGGGGCGACGTGTGATCGCGGTGTTCAGCCCCAAGGGCGGGGTCGGGACCACGACCATCGCCACCAACCTCGCGATCCTGGCTGCCGAGCGCAAACCGGGCGCCGTGCTGCTGATCGACCTCGATCTCGCCTTCGGGCAGGTGGCTTCCCACCTCAATCTCCAGCCGAAGCAGACGCTGCTGGAGCTCATTCGCGATGACGCTGCCCTCCATGAGGCCGAGCTGTTCCGCACCTACACGATCCATCACCCGAGCGGGGTGCAGGTGCTCGCCGCCCCGCCCACACCCGGCTACTCCTCGCTGATCGGCGCCGAACAGCTGGAGCTGATCGTCGCGCGAGCTCATGAAGCCTACGAGACCGTCGTCATCGACGCCGGAGCGCTGCTCGACGACCGGATGCTGGCGCTGTTCGGGCGCGCCGATACCGTTATCGTCCCGGTGCTGCCCGAGATCCCGGCGCTGAACGCCGTCCACCTCCTGCTCGACCAGCTGTCGGAGACAGGCGCCATGGGCGCCACGACCCTGTTCGTGCTGAACAACGCCTTCGCACGAGATCTCCTGAAGCGCGGCGACGTCGAGGCTGCGCTCGGCGCCCAAATCACCTCTGACCTGCCGTATGACCCGATCGTCTACCTGAAGGCGGTCAACGAAGGGAACCCGGTGATCCGCGGCGCGCCACGCTCACAGGCCGCCGACCGGCTTCGGGATCTGGCCGAGATCGTGCTCGGCCCCGTCGCTGCGACCACGGATGCGACTGGCGATCCCCCACCCAAGGAGCGCCGAGGGCTGTTCGGGCTCCGTCGCTGAACGACAGCTCGTCGATCCGCGGCTCGTCGCATCTCAGCCCGCTCTGCGACTCGGCGGACTGAAGGACGTCGGGGCCAGGGTCTCCCGACTGCAGCTCGTCCGAGCTCGCGTCCCATCGCGGCGACCCGATGAACAGGTGCTGCCAGTACCAGCACTCGCAATCGGGGCACAGCCGGTCGTCCTCGGCGGCCTGGCGGGTCCCGTCGGCCGGCATGTCGGTCCAGCATTTCGACCGGCCGTCGTAGTCGCCGGTCCAGCCGTAGAAGTGGGCCACACCGGGCACGGATTCGCCGGTGCGCCAGGCATCGTCGTTGAGTGGGCGGGGCGTTGCGAATCGCATCACGACAGTGATCTGCCTCGAGGATCGGGCGCGCCATGACCCGGAGGTACCGACCGGCGCACGGACCGCACGCCGGCTGCAGGGTGGGTTCGCGTCCCCCGGTGTCATCCTGCTTCACGGGCGGGCCTCCCGTCCGCGCCGGCCCGTCCGCCCGTACCAGCCGGTGATCGGGGGCCAGCCGGCGTTCCGGCGCCGTCCGGTGCGGATCGCCGCGCGGTCGATGCCGCCTCACCCCGCCGAGCATGCCGGAGTACCGCCGCGATCGTTCGGGCAGGCGTGGTGGCGAGTGCTGTGATCAGGATGGCGGGCGCCGCTCGCGCGCGCCTCTTGAAGGACACTCCTCCGCTCGCCAGTCGAGGAACAGAGGACGGCCCCGGTACGTCCTACCATCGTGAAGCCGCGACGGCTCCTGGTCTGGCTGACAGCGTTCACGGTTGTCGCGTGCGCTCCACAACCCTCTCCATCGGTTGGAGTCGAGTCGCCGTCGCCCGCGCCATCGCCAACGCCGAGTACTCAGTTCCCTTCGCCTTCACTCTCGGCTTCGCCACCACCATCGCCCAGCGTGCTGTCGCCCTTGCCGATGCCAACGCCAGGCGACACGCTCTATGACCTGCCAACCGTGGAGGAAGTGGCCTTCAGCGACGTCTGTGCGGGAATCGGCCTCGAGGGCTTCCATCTGACGGGCGACCCGAGCGACGCGCGAGTCGCGTGGCTGGTGAGCGAAACCGGCGGGCGACGCAACGTCCTGTTTCCGCCGGGCCTCCAGGCGCGCTTCGTGCCAACGCTCGAGATCGTGAGCTCTGATGGCGTGGTGGTAGCGCGCGAAGGCGATAGGGTCTACGGGGGGTGCGTGACCGGCCGGCCGGGTCCCGACGACCTCCTCGTCATCTTCCACTGACCAAGCGCTGGTCGCGATGGCGGTCGGGCGACATGTGCCGCCCGGCGCCCGGTTCGCCCCGCTGCCCCTGCCGATCGGTCAGGCGCGGTGCGGAACCGGGGCGCGTGGCGAGCCTGGACGGCGCCCAGTTACGCTCGGTTTGGCTCCGCTGGGCGGTCAACCCTCGTGACCGGCGAAGAGGACTTGCGATGACGAGCGACGATACCGAACGGGCTCATTGGCTTGAAGGCTTCCCGGCAGCGGCACGCGATGACTTGCTCGCCGCGCTCGTCATGGTCGAGATCCACGCGTCAGCGGCATTCCATGGCGCCAAACGCACCCAGGAGGCCGTTGCCTCCCTTGATGAGCTGCGTTCCGTGGGTGACGCGAGTCAAGCCGTCGTTTCGCTTCACCTCGCGACAGAGGCCGCACAGCGGTACTGCGAGGCGACCGGCGACACGTCGCCGCTGACGCGGAGGGGGCTGGACAGCGCGGCCTCCCGGGCGCGGTAGATGCGCGACGCGGTGATGCACTGGGATGACAAGACTTCGCGAGTGCCGACGTCGGGCATCGCCATCCACAATCTCGACGTCTTCATCCGTGCGCCGTCAGGGTGCCAATCTTGGTGCCGAGGGCGAGGTTCGAACTCGCACGGGGTTGCCCCCAGCGGTGTTTAAGACCGCCGCGTCTGCCGCTTCCGCCACCTCGGCACGATCATGTTCCGGACGTGGCCATCGTAGCGACCAGGAGCCGCGACCCGGGGCCACGTGCAGCACGGGACCGCTCCGCGCATTCTGGCCGCGCCCGCGCCCCCCTGTTGCCTCCGGGGCCGCTGCCAGACGGCCGTCGAGCGTGCCGGCGCCTCGGTCGTACCGGCCTGCCGATCGGTCAGGCGCGCTGCAGAATTGGGACGCCGGGAGGCTGGACGGCGCCGCTCATCCGGCACTCACCCGCGTGGCGTGCTCCAATCCGAATGCGCCGCGGATCCCGTCCTCAACCACCGGGCGTCGGACGAGGAACTGGCTGCTCAGCAGGGGCTTCAGCCCTGCGACCGCCTGAGGAGCTGCCATTCCAGCTGCGAGGGCATCGGGGGTGAGCCTCTGCATCCTGGTCCTCAGCCCTGCCGTGAGGGCACTGCGCCGAATGTCGGTTCCGTGATCCATGGTGTTCACCGTGTGACGTGTCTGGCGCCGTGGCGCCTTGGCTCGATTGTCTGATGGTCCGGGATGAGGCGCAATCGCTGAGAAGGCACCCCTGCGCGCGGCAATGGTCATTCGCACGTGGGTAGCCGTCCGCCGCGGCAGGATGGGAAGCGCGGCACCTTCGGGCCCGCGGAGCGGATGCGAGCCTAATCGGGCGTAAAGCGGACCGGGTTCGCCGAGCCGCAGTCGACCTCGACCTCGAACGGCTTCGTCATGGTGGATCCCCCTTCCCGACGACCGGGCCGGACCGCCCGGCGAGTCGCCTCCGAGAGCCTGCCGCGCCAGACCTAATCCGTCGGGAGCTTCCGGCTTCACGACGACGCCGGTTCGAAGGTTGACCTCTCGACCTGCATCGCGGCGATCGGCTCGCGTTGACAGGCTTCCCCGCACGGCTCGTCCCAGAACGCGATCGTGATCGGCACGTCCATGTGCTCCCAGTCGCCCTGAAGCTTCACCCATTCGGTCGCCTCGGCATGGATCGGCCCTCTCTGGACCTCGACCTCGCCGAGCGCCCGGCACGTCTCGAACTGGTCAAGCTGCCACCCGGAGACCCGGTAGTAGTAGGTCCGGCCGCTCTGGTTCTCGATCATGATCGTCGCGCGGTCGGTCGACTTCGCTGTGATGCCGGGGATCCCTCCGAGCGGGTAGGGCGGCCATGTCCGGCCCGGGCAGAAGGTCGCCGAGGCGTCGGACAACGGGACCGGATCAACGTACGCGAACCCGGCAGGTGCGTCGGTACAGGCGTCGTCGCACGGGTGGTCCCAGAACTCGACGCCGATCCGAAGCTGCCCGCCCCATCCTGGATCCTCGACCGTGGCCCCGAACGTGTCGTGGGGGGGCGAGATCGCGTCCCGGACTGTCGGTGGCGGTCATGTACCCAGTGCACGGGAGGTCCTCCCACGCGGCCACCCGAGCGACCCACGGCTGATCGGTGTCGTTCCGGACGCGGACCGTCGTCCCGGACACGATCTCGACGGTCAGCCCGACCGGGGCAGCCGCGTAGCCGTTCGGCGGCCAGTCGTGACTGCCGCCGCATGGCGTGCCGACCGCCCCCTGCGGCCTGGACGAGGGTGCCCCAGCAGGCGACGAGGCACATCCCTCGAACATCATCGCCATCGCGACCGCGACGACGAACAAGGTCGACTTCGCCATGTCAGGTCCCCCTTCGCCCGCTGTCAAGCAACTGGACGCACGCCACGTCAAGCCTGTTCCTGCCCGCAGCGGGAGCCTACCGCGCCCGGATCCTGAACTTCTGCCCGGCGTGCCTCGGCCGGGTCGGCGAGGATCGCCCCTGACGCGCCACGGGGAGTGCCGGTCGGAGATCGACCCGGAAGCGGTCGTGGCGTCCAGGATGGCGTCCGGCCGCCCCCCAGGAGACGACGGAACCGCCCCCGGAGGAGTGGTTCTGAGTTCGGAAGGTGGAGGCGACGATCGGATTCGAACCGATGAATAAGGGTTTTGCAGACCCCCGCGTTAGGCCACTTCGCCACGTCGCCAGGCTCGGCGGCGCGCCGCCGAAATCGATCAGATTGGCTGCCCCTCGAGGATTCGAACCTCGGCTAACGGATCCAAAGTCCGCTGTCCTACCACTAGACGAAGGGGCAGCGGTGCCGGAAGTCGATCTCGGATGCAGGGAGGATGGAGCGGAAGACGGGACTCGAACCCGCGACCCTCACCTTGGCAAGGTGATGCTCTACCAACTGAGCCACTTCCGCTCGATGCACCGACCGCTGGGTTGGTGCCGAGAGCCAGAATCGAACTGGCGACACCGCGATTTTCAGTCGCGTGCTCTACCAACTGAGCTATCTCGGCCCGGTCCCGGGTCCCCTCCCGGGGCCCGTCGGCGGGGCGGAGGATATCACGCGCGCCGAACGGCAGACAAGACGGCCGGGACCGGCCGCTGGCGCTCTGACACGCCTTCTCAGGACCCTCCGAGCGTCGCCTGGGCGCGCGGATCGAGCACCATCGCCGGCTGCGCGACCGGTGGCGAGCCGGCCAATGCCCGCAGCCGATTGATCCGGTCGAGCACCGGCGGATGGGTCGAGAACAGGTCCGACTTGCGGTCGCTGACGCCCTTCATCGGGTTCTCGAAGTACAGGTGCTGGGTGGCCCGGTTGGCGGCCTCGAGCGGCTCGGTGTCGAGCGCGATCTTGGCCAGCGCCCGCTCGAGACCCACCGGGTTGCGGGTGCAGCTCGACCCCGGACGCGTCGGCCATGTACTCGCGCTGGCGGCTCACGGCAAGCTGGACCAAGCGCGCCATGATCGGGGCGATGATCGCGAGCAGGATCGCGATCGCGAAGATCACGATCTGGACGCCGCCGCCACCGGATCCCCGATCGCGCGAGCTGCTGCGTCGCCCGCCACCCCAGAACGTGAACCGCAGGAAGAAGTCCGCCAGCAGCGCGATCGAGCCGACGAGCACCCCCACCATGAGCGAGAACCGGATGTCGTAGTTGCGGACGTGCGACAGCTCGTGGGCCATCACACCCTGCAGCTCCTCGCGATCAAGCTTCTGGAGCAGGCCGATCGTGATCGCGACCGACGCGTGCTGCGGGTCGCGGCCCGTGGCAAAGGCGTTGGGCGCCGTGTCGTCGATCAAGTAGACGCGGGGCATGGGCACATTGGCGGCGATCGCCATCTCGCGGACCACGTTGATCAGCTGGGGCTGCGATTGCTCGGTGACCTCCTTGGCACCCGACGAGGCCAGGACGAGCGAGTCACCGAGGTAGTACGAGAGCAGCGACGCCACCAGCCCGACGGCGATCGCGATCCCGGTCGAGGGCAGAGCGTAGGCAGGGTCGCCGGTCACGGCCCAGCCGATGAACAGGCCGAGCGCGCCCAGCAGGACGATGACGGCGAGGGAGAGCAGCACCGAATTGCGCCGGTTCTGCCCGATCTGGTCGTAGAACGTAGCCATGGGTCGAGGTCAGGGGTCGGGGGTCAGCGACGGGCGCCCGCGGTCACGCGACCGGGCGTCTGCCGGGCACTGGTGCCCATCAGGTCACGCCGCGCCGGTGACCGTCAGCTGAGGCTCAGGTCGACGTTGGGGACCTGCTCGGCCTCGGGCTCTGCGTCGAAGAAGTCGCGCTTGGCGAAGCCGAACGTGCCCGCGATCAGCACGGCCGGGAAGGTCTGGATCGAGTTGTTGAAGTCCAGCACGGTCGCGTTGTAGTGCTGGCGAGAGAAGCTGATCTGGTTCTCGGTCGTGGTCAGCTGCTCCTGGAGCTGCATGACGTTCTGGTTGGCCTTGAGCTCCGGGTAGTTCTCGACGACCGCGAACAGCGAGCGCAGGGTACCGGTGAGCGCGTTCTCCGCGGCTGCCTGCTCGGTGGGTCCCTTGGCGCCCGCGGCAACGGCGTTCGCGCGAGCCTCGGTGACCTTGGTCAGGACGTCCTTCTCGAACCCCATGTAGCCCTTCACGGCCTCGACGAGATTCGGGATCAGGTCGTGGCGACGCTTGAGCTGGACGTCGATCTGACCGAACGCCTCGTCGATCCGATTCCGGCGCGTGACCAGGCCGTTGTACAGGCCGACCACGAACAGGCCCACGATCACGACGATCGCGATCAGGATGATGAGAATGACGGTGCCGTCCATTCGGTCTCCTCGAACCCGCCGCTCGACGCCGCGCGCGCGGTCGGCCCAGCATACCCCCACCGGGTTGCCGCCGAGCGAGCGCCCTGACGGTCGGGGGCTGCCTCCACGGGCGGCGACTCGCGGCGACGGCGAGCCCGCTCCTGGTGGATTGGTGGGCGGTGGAGGACTCGAACCTCCGACATCCTCGGTGTAAGCGAGGTGCTCTGACCAACTGAGCTAACCGCCCGGGACGGGCCGATCCGGGGGATGAACCGTAGACGGCAACGGGCGGCCAGCGGCCGCCCGTTGATGATCAGGAGGGTGGTGCCCAGGCCGGGACTTGAACCCGGATGAGTTGCCTCATACGCCCCTCAAACGTACGCGTATACCAATTCCGCCACCTGGGCCCGAGTGCTACGCCGACCGACCGAGATCCACACGAGAGGGCCGTGGTACCGAGGAAGGGATTTGAACCCATACGCCCTTGCGGACACTAGCTCCTGAAGCTAGCGCGTCTACCAATTCCGCCACCTCGGCATGGATCCCGCGCGTGGATCGGGGCGCCCGAAGGCTCACCGGTCCGCAGCGAGGCGCCATGCTAGCACATCCCAGAATTGGTCGCCCGGCCCTGTGATCAGCCGCGGCGTGGCCCCCTCGAGGCCCCGTTCGAGCACCACATCGTCCAGCCAGGCGAGGGGCAGCATGGGCAGCCGATCGCTCAGGCCGGCCAACAGCGCCTTCCAGGCAGCGGCGCGAACGTCACGGGTGCCCGGTGACCGGGCAGCCTCGAGCAGCGCGTCCAGCTTGGGGTCCTGGTAGCCACTCAGATTGCTCCCGGTCGCGAGCACCTGCGTCGATGCGAGCAGCGGGTACAGGTCCGGCTCGAGGCCCAAGGTGATGTCGAGCACCGAGGCGGTGAACGCGCCGTCCCTGAGCCGACCGGCGAGGTCGCTGGCCGGCAGCTCCACCAGGTCGACCTGCATCCCGAGCGCGGTCCACGCGTCACGCACGAACGCGGCGGCGGCGGCCAGCCCCGGGTTGGCGTCGGCGGGAACGCTCAGCAGCTCGATCTGGTACGGGGTCTTCGCGCCCGGCGCGCGCCACTTGCCGTTGACCTTCGTCCAGGACGCCGCCTTGAGCAGCGTCGCGGCCTTCTTGAGATCGAACTTGACCGGCTTGACCGAACCCGCGTCGTACGCCCACCAGCCAGGCGGCACCAGGGCGTCCGCGCGGCGGGCGTCACCGCCCATGACGTCCGTGATCAGCGCATCGCGGTCGATGGCCGCCAGCAGGGCCTGCCGGGTCCGGACGTCGCTGAGCTCCGGGATGGTCGGGCCGAAGGCTCAGCAGGACGGTGGACAGCGTGGTCGTCGGGTAGCTGATCCGCTCGATGCCGGGAGTGCCCGCGAATGTCGCCATCGCCTCAGGGCCCAGCCCCGACACGGCATCCACCTGGCCGGTGCGGAAGGCGTCGGCAGCTGCCGCGTCGTCGGGGTAGAAGTCCAGCTCGATCTGCTGCAGATACGGAAGCGGCCGCACGTCCGACGGCCGTGGGCACGGGCGTGGCCAGCGAATCGATCGAGGGCGATACGGTCGCGGCCTCGTCGGGCGGCAGCACGGCAGCCGGCGACCCCACCGCGGTCAGCACGGCATGCTGGTCGTCCAGCTCGGACAGGGCGAATGGCCCGGTACCCACCGGCAGCCGGGCAAACGTCGCTGGTCGCGAGGTCGGCGAACGGGATGCCGGCCAGCAGATGCGCCGGCAGCAGTGGCTGGGTCGCCGCAGCGACGAACCCACTCACCGGCGTATCGAGCGAGAGCGTGACCGTCTTGTCGTCGATCGCCTCTGCCGTCACCTCCGCCCACGAGGCTGCAGTGGCCCCGGACGCGTCAGGGTTCTTAAGCGCCTCGATCGTGTACACCACGTCGGCGGCGGTCACCGGCACGCCGTCCTGCCAGGTGGCATCGTCACGGATCCGGAAGGTCCAGGTCCGGCCATCCGCGTCGACCGTCCAGGAGCTGGCGAGGTCGGGCTCGAGCGTATCGTCGGGACCGAGCCGGACGAGGCCGCTGAAGATCAGCCCGACCAGGGTCCGCTCGGACCGGGACCGGGCGGTGACCGGGGTGATCGACTCCGGGGCACCGACCACAGCCTCCCGGTAGACGACCGGGGGCGGTGGGGTGGTCTCGGGCGACGCGTCGGGCACGGCACTGCACGGGGGCTCGCCCGCGGAATGGCCAGCGACCCGCCGAGCAGGATCAGGACCAGGGTCAGCAGGGCCACGACCGCGCGGTCTCGTCGGTTCAGCGACATGGAGCCGTCCGGCGGTTGGCCCCCTCGCCGGCCGGTCAGGCCAACGGGCTGCGGTCGCGAAGGCAACCAGCGCGAACAGGATGAACAGCACGAGCAGCACGATCGTGAACTGCCACAGCCGGCGCTCGACGCCGCGACGGCTGCGGTAGACGGCCGAGTCGCCGCCGAAGGTGCCGGACAGGCCCGTGCCGCGCGCCTGGAGCAGGATGGCGGCCATGAGGGCGATGCTGAGCAGGATCTGGCCGATGGCCAGGATCGGGTTCACGGAAGCGATGACCTCCAGGGGGTGACCGTGCCGGATGGTAGCAGACCCGGCGGTCGCCACCCGGCGGACCGGGGCGGGCGCCTCCCGGGTTGGACTGCCTGGATGCCCGCGCCGGGAGCGCTCAGCCATCGCCCAGCCGGGACTGGCCGGTCATCCCGTCCCAGCGCGGCAGCCCCGCGATCTCGAGGATGGTCGGGGCCACGTCGGCCAGGACGCCGTCGCGCAGCGATCGCCGGCGCAGGCTTCGCCCCAGGACGACCAGCGGCACCGGGTTGAGCGAATGCGCGGTGACGGGCTTTCCGTCCCGGTCCCGAAGCTCGTCGGCATTGCCGTGATCGGCGGTGATCAGGAGGGCGGCACCGGGACCATCGGGGTCCGCCGCCTCCACGCGCTCGACGGCGTCCAGCGACCCGTCCGAGGCACTCGTCGATCATCTCGAGCGCCCGGATCGTGGCCTCCCAGACGCCGGTGTGGGCGACCATGTCGGGGTTCGCGTAGTTGGCCACGATGAAGTCGTAGCGACCGGATTCGATGGCCGCGACCAGCTCGTCGGTGACGCCTCTGGCGCTCATCTCGGGCTGGAGGTCGTAGGTCGCCACCTTGGGCGACGGCACGAGCCTGCGCTCCTCGCCCGGCCAGGCCGCCTCGCGGCCGCCGTTGAAGAAGTACGTGACGTGCGCGTACTTCTCGGTCTCGGCCACGTGGAACTGCGTCCAGCCGGCTTCCGAGAACGCACGGGCGAGCGAGCGCGCCTCCTCGGGCCCGAAGGCCACCTCGACCGGCAACCCCGACTCGTACTCGGTCATGGTGACGACCAGCAGGTCGCTGGGTGCCGGCCGGCCCTCGGGACTCGCCCGGTCGAAGTCGTCGAAGTCGCGATCGGCGAGCGCGTGGGTGAGCTGCCGTGCCCGATCGGCCCGGAAGTTGACGTGGACGATCGGGTCCCGGTCGCGGAGCGCACCGTCCACCCCGTCGACCACCGTGGGCGCGACGAACTCGTCGTTCTCACCGCGCCCATACGCGGCCTCGATCGCGGCCGTGGCGCGTCGGCGCGTGCTCGCCGGAGCCATGGACGATCGCGTCGTAGCCGCGCTCCGTACGATCCCACCGCCTGTCGCGATCCATGGCCCAGTAGCGGCCGCCAACGGACGCGATGCGCGCATCCGGATGCACCGCGCCAGGCGCTGCTCGAGGTCCGTCACGTACCCGATGGCCGACCTCGGCGGCGTGTCCCGGCCGTCGAGCAGGGCATGGATCCGGACCGATGGAACGCCGCGCCGGGCGGCGAGCTCGACCAGCGCGATCAGGTGCCGGTCGTGGGCGTGGACGCCGCCGGGGCCGACGAGCCCGACGGTGTGCAGGCGGCCGGTCTCGATCGCCCGGTCACACGCCTCGTTGAGCGCCGGCCTATCGAAGAAGGTGCCGTCCTCGATCGCCGCGTCGATCCGCGGCAGGTCCTGGAGCACCGGCCGGCCGGCGCCCAGGTTGAGGTGGCCCACCTCCGAGTTGCCCATCTGCCCGACGGGCAGCCCAACGGCTCCCTCGGACGCCTGGAGGGTTGCATGCGGCCAGTGCGCCAGAAGGTCCCGCCAGCGAGGCATCGACGCGGCAGCGATCGCATCGGCCTCGGGACGGTGGCCGATGCCGAAGCCGTCGAGTACGACCAGGACGATGGGCCGTGGTCGCGACCCGCCCGTCACGACGCGAGGCCGCGGGCCGCCGCAGTGACCCCGGCGCGCGCGACGATCCCGGCCATCTCGTTGGGCTTGAGGGACGCTCCACCGACCAGGGCGCCGTCGATTGCCGGTTCGGCGAGGAACTCCCCGATGTTGGCGGAGGTCACGCTCCCGCCGTACAGGACGGGTGTGTCGTCGGCCAGGCTCCCCCACCCGATCGCCCGCAGGCTGCTCCGGATGGCGTCACCCATGGCGGCGGCATCGGCGCCGCGCGCGTTGCGTCCGGTGCCGATGGCCCACACAGGCTCGTAAGCGATCACCAGCCCGGCCGAGGCCAGCGCCGCGGGATCCCGACCTTCGAGCGCCCCGCGCAGCTGCGTGCCGACAACCGAGGTCTCGCGGCCGGCCTCGCGGTCCGCAAGCACCTCGCCCACGCAGAGGATGGGTCGAAGGCCCCCTTCGATCGCACGGTCCAGCTTGAGGCCGATCAGCTCGTCCGTCTCGCCATGCTGGGCGCGCCGCTCAGAGTGCCCGAGGATGACCCACGTCGCAAGGCCGGCCAGCATCGGGACCGAGACCTCGCCCGTGTACGCCCCGGCAAGCTCGTGGTGGACGTTCTGGGCACCGATTCCGACGTCCTCGCCGATGATGGCGTCCCTGACCGCGGCGAGACACACGAAGGGCGGGCAGATCACCCGGGTCACCCCGGCGCGCGGTCGTCCGGGACGCGATCGTCCGGGACAGCTCCCCGGCATCGGCGGGGGTGGTGTTCATCTTCCAGTTGGCGGCAATCACGATCGAGCGCATGCCCTCATCATGCCAGAGGCGCGGTCACCTTCCCCCGGCCGCTTGGCCCTGTGCCCGGGTTCCCGTCGGCCCGGTCCCGGCTAGCCGCTCGACCTCCCCGATCCGGCGCCGGACGGCCGGTGGCCTCGGCCCGCGACGGACGGGGCACGATCGGCGGCCGGCGCCGGCCCGTCCCTTCGCGGTCCGCGTGGCGGCGACCGATCCCTTCGTCATCGTGCAGCGCGAGGCGCTCAAGCCGGTCCAGCGCCCGCTGCACGGCCGACCGGTGGAGGTCGAGCCGGGCCGCGATCTCGGACAGCGGCGCCTCCGGCGTCTCGCGACGAGCGGCCGCCACGGCGCGCACCGTCCGCGGCTGGACGGCCAGCCTTCCATCCGCGTCGAGGACGTCGATCGCGGCCAGCTGGCGCCCGGCTGCGGCAACTGACCGCTGGAGGTTCGCGGACTCCGCGTTGATCACACGGTTGAGGTCACCGCGAAGGCTGCGCGCGACGCTTCGCGCCTGGAGCTCCAGCAGCGAGGCGTTGGCACCGATCCGGCCCAGGAACGCCGCGATCGACTCGGTGCTTTTCCAGGTCACCACGCCCAGGCCACGCCGCATCCGCCACGATGCCGGCAGCCCAATGTCATCGAGCCGCCGGGCCAGGTCGGCCGCCTCGTCCGAGGGCACCACGAACTCCAGGTGCGCACGGCCCCCGGCAAGGCTCAGGGATCCGCGCGCGAGGAACCGGCCCCGCAGCCAGGCCATCCGGCAGTGCTCGGCTGCGGCCGGCCAGTCGAGGATCTCCTCCGGCAGCACGAACGGCCGTCGAGCGCCGGGCGACTCCGCATGCCGGGCACCGAGCCTGACGGCCAACCTGGCCACGGTGGGCTCCCGGCCGACGGGACGCGAGCCGAGGCCGGCGATCTCCGCCCGCCGGTCGCAGGCTCTGGATGGGTCGATCGCCGCGAGCTCGGCGCGCACCGCCGCGACCAGGTCCCGATCCGATGCCGACATCCCCGACCGCTCAGGCCGTCCGCTCGACGCGGGCCGCGGCGGGCCGGCGGCGGTGGCCGCCCTCCCGCTCCCAGGCAGCGATGATCGCGCCGGCCAGCCGGCCGGGATCGTGGTGATGCGCGTTGACCGGATCGACCACGTCGTCGAGGATCAGCCGTGGCGGCTGCACCGTTGTCGGCGGCCAGCGCAGGCTCACCGGCGCGGCGCCCCAGCCGGGCGGCCGGAGCGCGTCGAGGCGGTTGTTGGCCAGCACGATGTGCGGCAGCTCACCGGCACCGTGCCGCGCGAGAGCTTCCACGTGGTCGGCGAGGTCGAACCCGTCGGTCTCGCCCGTCTGGGTGGCCACGTTGCACGTATAGACGACCAGGGCCCCCGAGGCGGCGATCGCCTCGCGGATCCCGGGCACCAGCAGCGCGGGCAGCAGGCTGGTGAACAGGCTTCCCGGGCCGATCACGATCAGCTCGGCGTCCGCGATCGCGTGCAACGCGTCCGGCGTGGGCTGGACGCTCTCGGGCGATACCCACACCCGATCGACCCGGGTCTCACGAGCGATCCGGCTCTGGCCGGTCACCTCCGTCCCGTCGACGAGCCGGGCATGGAGCGTGATGACGGTGCTCGTCGCTGGCACCACGCGACCCCGGACCGCAAGCACCCGGTTCATGATCCGCACGGCCTCCTCGAAGTTGCCGTGCTCGAGCTGGATCAGCGCCGCCATCAGCAGGTTGCCCATCGCGTGACCCTCGAGCGTGGTTGGGGGTGCCTCGAGTGCCTCCGGCGCCGCCGATGATGCCGATGCGTTCGGTGATGCCGGTGCGTTCGGTGATGCCGGTGCGCCGGTCGATGCCGTTCCGGGCTCGACCCCAGGGCCGGGGAACCGGTACTGGAGGAGGCGGCCCATCAGCGGCTCTGCATCTGCCAGCGCCACGATGCAGTTCCGGATGTCACCCACCGCCGGGATCCCCAGCTGGGCCCGCAGGACACCCGACGATCCTCCATCGTCGGCGACCGTCACCACGGCGGTCAGGTTGGAGGTGTGCTGCTTGAGCCCCCGCAGCAGCGTGGACAGGCCGGTCCCGCCCCCGATGGCGACGGCGCGCGGCCCGCGGGCCAGGAACCGCTTCTGGTAGATGACCTCGACCATCGGCTGGTCCCGATCCCACAGCGCGAACGGGTCGACGAGCGACCGGACGAGCCGGTACGCCCCGACCAGGAACAGGGCGAGCCCGAGGCCTCCGGCGATCAATCCGCGGAGCTGATACGGCAGGAACTGGAGGGTCAGCGCATCGACCACCACTCCGGCAGGGCCGTCCGGCGGAAGGTCGGTCGCCAGCTGGCGAAGGGCATGGGCGACGCCGAGCGCCAGCAGCAGAAGCCCCGCGAACGACACCAGCAGCCATCGCTTGACGCCGATGCCGACCGTCAGCCACCGGCGCAGGTTCAACGCTCCAGCTCGCGGTGGAACACGGCCACGGGCCCGAAATCGCGCTCGCGAAGCCAGCTCGCGAGCTCCTCGGCGATCACGATCGAGCGATGGAAGCCCCCGGTACAGCCGATCGCGATGGTGAGCCGCGTCTTACCCTCCTCGACGTAGGCCGGCACGAGCAGATCGAGCAGCTCGCGAAGCTGCCCGAGGAAGGCGCCCGCGATCGGCTGGCCGAGCACGTACTCGCGGACCTCCGGCGTGAGCCCGGATCGGGGCCGGAGCGCCTCGAGATAGTGCGGATTGCTCATGAACCGGACGTCGAGCACCAGGTCGGCCTCGAGCGGCACGCCGAACTTGAACCCGAAGCTGATCAGCTGGATGGACGGCCGGTCCGATCCCTGGACATCGCCCAGACGCGCGAAGATCCGCTCCCTGAGCTCCCGCAGCGAGAGGTCCGAGGTGTCGACGACGACGTCGGCCTGCCTCCGGATCGGCTCGAGCATCGCGCGCTCGACGTCGATCGACACCGCGATGCCGCGTTCGTCGGCCAGCGGGTGGCGGTGGCGCGTCTCGGAGAATCGGCGGATCAGGACGTCGTCGCGCGCCTCGAGGAAGAAGATCACGGGGCGGATCCCCCGCCCTTCGAGCGCGCCCCGCATGGCGCCGAAGGCGAGGGGCACGTCGCCGGCGCGCACGTCCAGCACGATCGCCGTCCGTGCGAACCGCTTCGGGTCGGTCGCCACCATGTCCGCCAGATCGCGCAACAGCTCGCCGGGCAGGTTGTCGACCACGAAGTAGCCGAGATCCTCGAACAGCTTCGCCGCGGCCGTCTTGCCTCCGCCGGAGAGACCGGTGAGCACGACCACGCCCTGACGCAGGCCCCCTCCACCGTCCGCCGCCGGCGAGGGCTCGGGTTCGGTGGGAACGGGGTCGGCGGCCGGCGCCCTGGTCACTGGCTCGTCCACCGGGCCGCTACTTCCCGCTGCGCCGGATGAAGAAGATCGTGCCCTCGAACAGCAGGTACATCGTCACGCCAAGCACCGTGGGGCTGACGAGATCGCCGCCGGGCGTGATCGCGGTGGCGAAGATCGCGATCCCCAGGATCGCGAACCGGCGGGCGCTCGAGAGGCGCTGCGAGGTCACGATGCCGACCCGCGACAGTCCGTACAGCAGGATCGGGAACTCCATGATCAGACCGAACGCCAGGAACATCGTGGTCACGAAGTCGAAGTACGGCCCGGCCGTGATCAGCGGGTGGAGGTAGTCGCTCGAGAACGAGAACAGGAACGCGACCGCGAATGGCAGGATCACGTAGGCGATCCCGACGCCGATCGCGAAGAACGCCAGCGCGAGCGGGATCCAGGGACGCACGACCCGGCGCTCGTCCGGGGTAAGGCCCGGCGCGACGAACGACCAGATCTGGTACAGGATCACCGGCATCGCGAGGATCACCCCGACGACCAGGGCGATCTTGATGTTGATCACGAACGCGTCGCCGAGGCCCGTGTACTGGAGCTGGTCGCTTGGCAGCGGCGACACCAGGATGCCGATGATCGGCGTGGCGAACCAGAATCCGATCACCCCACCGACCACGATCGCAAGCGCGATCCGGATCAACCGGTCCCGCAACTCCACGAGGTGATCGACGAGCGACATCTCCCCTGCCGCCGGCGGCGGGTCGGACGGCGTGGGAGACCCGGACGGTGCGGGAGACCCCGTCGAGGGCGACGGCTCGGGGGTTGGCGTCAGGAGCGCCGGCAGGCCGGAATCCCGGATCGCGTCGGCATCGGCCATGACGGCCCTCCGGGCGTGGCGAGCCTACGCGGTCGGCGTCGGCTGCTCGTCGGCCGCGGCCGTAGCGTTGCCGACCGGTCCCGGTTCCGGCGTGGCCACGGGCTGCGACGGGGTGGGCGCCGGGGTCTCGGCGTTCGGCACGGGCGCGGCCGTGGCGGTGGGCGCGGGTGCGGGTGCGGCCGGCTCCGGCGTTGGCGTGACGGGCGCCGGCGCAGCCGCGACCGCCGGGGCTGCTGCCACCGCTGCGGCGGCGGCCGGTGCAGGTGCTGCGGGCGCGGTCGGCTGCGCAGTTGCAGCCGGTTGCGGCGCTGGCGCCGGTTGCGGCGCAGGCGCGTCCAGCTCGGTGGATTCCTTGACGTCGGCGGCCGCCTTGCGGAACTCGCGGATGCTCTTGCCCAGGGCTGACCCGACGTCGGGGAGCTTGCCCGGACCGACGACGATCAGAGCGATGATCAGGACGATGATGAGCTCACCAGGGCCGATGTTGAACGGCATGTTGTGTTGACGACCTCGTGCTGGGACCCGCCCTCCTCCGGCGGCCCGGAGGCCGTCAGCGTAGCACAGCGAGTCGGCGGGCCCACTCGGCGGCCGCCTCGGCGACACGCTCACCCGGGTCCCAGGAACCTGCGCCCATGGCCGGTTCCAGGGCCGCCCGCGCGATGGCTCTCGAGACGTTCACGAGCAGCCCGCCACCCGGCTGAGCACCCGCCGGTGGCCGGGTCGCCGGCCCGGCGGCCAGCACCGGCTCCACCTCGCCGCCCTGGGCGCCGACCCCCGGCACCAGGAACGCGAGGCCGGGCGCGAGCGCGCGCGCCGCAGCGAGCTCGGCCGGTGCCGTGGCGCCGAGGACGAGGCCGACAGTCCCACCGGGTCCCCAGGTTGCGGCGCGGCGCGCGACCCTCGCCCAGAGCGGCTCTGCCGGTACCCGCCCCGCCTCGTCGGAAGCCACGGTGAGGCCCTGGAGCTCCGCCGCACCCGCGTTGGACGTCCGACACAGGACATAGGCGAACCGGTCCGGCCGCGTGAGCAGCGGGGCGATCGCCTCCTCACCCAGGTACGGGTTGACGGTGACCGCGTCGGCGCCGAGCACATCGAACAGCGCCGTCGCCTGACGGACCGCGGTCGATCCGATGTCGCCGCGCTTGGCGTCCGCGACGAGCGGAACGTCGGACGGGACGATGGCCCGGATCCGCTCCAGTGCCGCCAGACCCTGCGAGCCGAAGGCCTCGAAGAAGGCGAGGTTGGGCTTGACGGCGGCCACATACGGCAGGGCCGCCTCGACGAGCAGCGTCGCAAAGCGCTCGACGCCCGCCAGCGTGGCAGGGAAGCCGGGGGGCAGCCGCTCCGGATCGGGGTCCACGCCGAGGCACAGCACGGTCCGCGTCGCGGCGCTCCGCGCACCGAGGCGCTCGAGATACCCGCCGATGGGACTCATCGGACACCCTCGGCGGCCCGATGCCGGCGGTCGCCGGCCGTTGGCCGAAGATGATCCTGTGTGCGGATCATGAGCCGGCTGGCGACGCCGATGGCATCTCGGTGGGTGCAGGCGTCGGCAACTGGTCCGGGGGGATGTACCAGCCAGGCCGTGACACGCCGTCGAGGCCCGCATTCGTGGTGAGGTCGATCGGGTCCTTGGCCGTCCAGCTCGGGCCGCTGCCCTCGAGCTGGATCAGGCGCAGGTCGATCACCTGCCCGACCACGTGCAGGTAGACGATCTGGTCTCCCTTCGGCGACCACGCGGGGGCCCAGCTGTTGCCGTCGTCGGTGAGCCGCATCACCTCTGCCCCGTTCGAGGCGTCGAGGATCACCACATCCGTTCCGAAGGCGCTCGTTCGCGTCGCCGCGATGTACCTGCCGTCGGGTGACCAGGACGGATACAGGTAGCCCGGCTTGGTGACCGCCTTCGTCTTGCCGTTGGCGGGGTTGTACGCATACAGCACCGACGCCCCCTTTGCGCCGTCGCGATCGTTGCGCACGTAGAGCAGGCGGCTGCCGTCCGGCTTCCAGGCCGGGTCCTGGTGCCCGAGCGGCGGCACCTGACTCAGTCCGAGGTCCTTGATCTTGCCGGTCTTGAGGTCGTACAGCTTGATCACGACGTCGCTGGTCGTGGGGTCCGGGAGGTCCGTCGCGATGGCCACGTACCGGCCATCCGGCGAGATTGCCGGCTCGCGGATGAACCCGTTCCACTTGAAGCTGCCAGGCGGGTTCACCAGACCGTCGAACACCTTCGTCGGGCTGCCGCCCCCGGTGGGGACCTGCATCAGCGTGGGCACGTCGAGGCGGTAGTTCTTGATCAGGCCCCCGATGCTCCACTTGCCGTCGACCCGACGGGTTCTCACGAAGTAGACGGACTTGCCGTCCGGCGCGAAGGCCGGCATCGAATCATTGCCGCCCGTCGTCAGCTGGGTCGCGCCGCCGGCGTCCTGGGTCCAGATGTTGCCGTCCTTGGCGTACACCAGCGTTCCCGGCAGCTCGATGCCGGGTTCGGGCGTGGCGACGATCACGACGTTGGACGGGGTCGGCGTCTTCTGGACGTTCGGGTTGTCGGTGCTGCCGGGTGCGCCCCCACCATCTCCACCGGGGACGAACGGCAGGTTCCCGTTGCTCAGGCCCAGGGTTGTGACCGCGACGACCATCAACCCGATGACGGACACGAGCGCGGCAATCGACACACCGCCGGCCGACAGCGAGAAGGAAGGCCCTCTGGTCGAGCCGCGTCGCGGCTGCGGGCGCGCGCCGCCGCGCCGAGATGTCGTCACGCAATCCCTCCGTGTGTCACCCCTGCGGTCACCCCGGGACCCACCGGCTCCCCGCCCAACCGTCCCTCCGCCCGGCTCAACACCTCGACCGCCCGGGGATGAGCGCCGGATGCGGACAGGTCCCGGACCTCCAGCTGCAGCGTCTCCAGGCCGCCGAACGCCCGGCTCGCGAGCCGGGCGACGACGTCCACCCGGTCGCCTTCGGACACGAGCTCGACGAGCTCCGGCCAGCCGAACGCGATGGCGTCCAGGACGTCGCGCTCGCGACGGAGGACGAGCTGGGTATGACCGCCGTTGGCCGCCCGGACACGTTGCACCGTCAGGCCGAGGACAGCCACCAGCGGTTCCGGGTTGCCGGTGCCACACGGGCCGATGCGGGCCAGATCGTGGAACAGGTCGTAGTCGACCAGCATCGCCGGCAGCGCGAGGTCCACGCTCAGGGTGGCCCGCCGGTCCGCCGGTCCCGCTTCGGCCGCGAGCCGCAGGAAGCGGGCCGCGAACGTCTCCCAGCGCTCGGTCGGGAGCTCGAAGCCCGCTGCGGCGGCGTGGCCCCCGTGTCGGATCAGCAGGTCGTCGCAGGCATCGAGCGCCGAGGCGAGGTCGAGCCCGCCATCGCCGCGGCACGACGCCCGGATCACGCCGCCCAGGTCGGTGCCGATGACGACCGGCCGGCCGGTCTCGTCCGCGAGGCGACCGGCGACCAGGCCGAGGATTCCGACCGGGAGGGGACCCCAGGCGAGCAGCGCCGGAGCTTCGGGACCTCCCTGGGCACGGATGCCGCTGACGCCGGCACCGTCCCGGACCTCGGCGCCCGGGAGGGCCGTTGCCATGCCGTCGCTCCCTCCCGGCGCGCCAACCGCGCCGCCGGGCTCCGACAGCGACAGCTGGCCGGGCGCCTGCCCCGGGGCCGCCAGCCCGAGCGCCTGCCTGACCTCCGACAGCGCGACGCGCATCAGGTCACGCCGGGTCGCGTTGGCCACCTCGAGCGTGGCGGCCAGCTCGGACGCCTCCTCCGGCGTGCCGGCGAGGAGCAGCCTGGCGGCGTCGAGCGCCTCACCAACCCGACCGGCGGCATTGAGGCGCGGGGCCAGGACGAACCCCACCGTCTCGAGGTCTGCGGTGGCCGGGTTCACCTTCGCTCGAGCCATCAGGGCTGCGATCCCGGGCCGGGGCGCGGTGCGCATCCGATCCAGACCGAGCCGCGCGATGGCCCGGTTCTCCCCGAGGATGGGGACGACGTCCGAGACGGTGCCGATGGTGGCCAGGTCGGCGAGCTCGAGGGCCTCGGGTGCGGCATCCACCAGGTCCCCGAGGAGCAGCCTCGACACGGCGAACGCCACCCCGCTGCCCGACAGCCGCGGATCCGGATAAACCGAGTCGGTGCGCTGCGGGTTGACCACGGCGACCGCTGCGGGCATCACGTCCGGGACATGGTGGTGGTCGGTGATCACGACATCGATCCCGTGCGCGGTCGCGGCCTCGACCTCGGCCACGCTGGTCGAGCCGGTGTCGACCGTGACGATGAGGGCGACACCCTCGCGGGCGGCCGCGTCGACCGCCGCCAGCGACAGCCCGTGGCCCTCCTCGAGGCGCGACGGGACGTACGGCACCGTGTCCAGGCCCAGCCGGCGGAGCGTGAGAACCACCTGGGCCAGACCGGTCAGCCCGTCCGCGTCGAAGTCGCCGAACACCATCACCCGCTGGCCACGGTCCCTGGCGAGCGCGATCCGATCGACGATGGTCGCCGCGTCGGGCAGCAGGTGGGGATCATTGAGGCCAGCGAGCGGCGGTCCGAGGAACGCATCAAGCGACGCCCGGTCGGCAATGCCCCGGCGCGCAAGGACCGTGGCCGCGATCAGCCCGAGACCGTGCTCGCGCGCCGAGTCACGGAGGTCCGGCGACAGGCGCAGCGGCTCCGGGAACACCCAGCGGTGGCGTGGCTCGACCATCATCGGGAGCATGCCACGACCGGCTTATCGGCATCTTGCCCGGCGGCCGGCGGGCGGCCGCCGCGGCCAGCCGAGGCCGACGCGTGATCGGCGCTCGAGGCGGTGCCGGCCGGCGGCCGGCGAGAGGAACGCGGGTCCCGGATCCGACCGGGTCCCGGTGTCACGTGACGGCGCGGCGGCCTGGGCGAGCCGCTTGACCGGCAGCGCGCCGCCGGTCTTCCCACTGGTGCCAGACCACCAGCAGCGGGCTTGCATTGAAGATCGACGAGTACGTGCCGGAGATGATCCCCAGGAGCAGCGCCAGCACGAACGTCCCGATGGCCTCGCCCGCGAACAGCAGCAGCGCCAGCAGCGTGATCACCACGGTCAGGCTGGTGGTGATCGACCGGCCAAGCGTCTGGAGGATGGAGTGGTTCACGACGCGATCGAACGGCTCGCCGACGTGACGGGCCTTGTTCTCGCGGATCCGGTCGAACACCACGATCGTGTCGTGGACCGAGAAGCCGATCACGGTCAGCATCGCGGTCACGAACAGGCTGTCGACCTGCAGCCCAATGAACGTGCCCAGGATCGCGAAGATCCCGACCACGACGATCACGTCGTGCAGCAGGGCGACCAGCGCGGTCACGCCCATCTTGAAGTCGCGGAACCGGTACGTGATCCAGGACAGGATGCCGACCGAGCCGATCAGGATGAGCTCGAGAGCCTGGAAGATGAGGTCGCTCGAGACCACGGCACCGACGGTCGACAGCGATCGCTGCTCCGCGATCGGGCCCAGCGCGTCCTCGAGGGCGAACCGGAGTTCGCCAAGCTTGCCCGTGGACGGCAGGGTGCCGCCAGTCCCTGCCGACGGCGACGGGCTCGCGCCAGCCGCCCCGGCAGAGGCCGATGGCCCGGGGGACGTGGAGGCGGAGGCGGCCGGTGACGATGAGGCCGACGGCGAGGCTGACGGCGACGGGGACGGCGCCACCGAAGCCGAGGCCGACGGGGCGGGAGAGCCCGATGGCGCCGGCGAGCCCGATGGCGCCGCCGAGGACGACGGCGACGCGACGGGCGAGCTCGAGGCGGAGGTGGCCGGCGAGCTCGAGGTGGAGGCCCCGGGCGACGCCGATCCAGCGGCCGAAGCCGACGGGTTCGCGGTCGGCAGCGGGGTAGGCGTCGGGGCGGGTGCGGCCAGCGCCGCCTCCTTGGTCCGGATGTCCATGTACCCGTCGCCGGTCTGGGTCACGCTGGCATCGATCCCTTTCGACGCGAACACGTCGACGACCTGCTGCGGCGTGACGCTCGGGTTCTCGAACTTGATCGTCCAGTCGGTGCCGCCGGTGAAGTCGATCGCGAACTGGAGCCCGACCTTGCCGTTCGTGATCGGCCCCAGCAGGATGAAGATCAGGCCCGGGATCGTGACCGCCAGCGACAGCGCGAAGAACCAGTTGCGCTTGCCGATGATGTCAAACACGCCCGCTCGCCTCTCCGCGAAGCGACCGGCGCGTGGTCGTCGGCCGGGCCAGGAACTCCGCCTCGGTCACGCCGTAGAGGCCGGCCCGTCGAGCCCATGGCTGGGCGACCACGATCCGCAGCACCGTCCGGGTGACCGTGATCGCGGTGAACATCGAGACGAGCACGCCGATGATCAGCACGAGGCCGAAGCCACGGATGGTCGACGTGCCGAACAGGAACAGGATCGTGGCGGTGATCAGGCTCGACACGTTGGAGTCGAGGATGGAGTTCCACGCCCGGTTGAACCCGGCCTCGATGGCGGCGGGCAGGCTCTTGCCGGTCCGCAGCTCCTCCTTGGACCGCTCGAAGATCAGGATGTTGGCGTCGACCGCCATACCCACCGACAGCACGAAGCCGGCGATCCCGGCCAGGGTCATGGTGACCGGGATCAGCCGGAACAGGGCATACACGACGAGGGCGTAGTACATGAGGGCGCCGCTCGCGATCAGGCCCGGCATCCGGTAGTGGACGCTCATGAAGAACACGACCATGAGGACCGCGATGAACCCGGCGAGCAGGCTCTGGTGCAGGAACGCCTCACCCAGCGTCGGGCTGACCGTGGTGTTCGCCAGCTCCTGGATCGGGAACGGCAGCTGGCCGAACTGGAGGATCGTGACCAGGTTCTGGGCGTCCGCGAGCGGGTAGCCGCCGATCGTGCCGCTCTGGCTGATCTGGACCTGGCCGCCCGGGATCGCCTCGTTGATCGTCGGCGCGGTGATCACCTTGCCGTCGAGGACCACCGCGAAGTAGTCGCCCACGTGGTCCGCGGTGTAGTTCGCGAACAGGTTCTTGCCCTTGTCATTGAGCACGAAGTCGACGGTTCGCTGTCCGGCCTGGTTGGTACCGATCGAGGCCGCGGCGACCTGGTCGCCCGAGAACAGGACGCAGTCGACCGTGTGGGTGGCGTCGCACGGTGTGTTGATCGTGGAATTGGGCAGCTGCTGGTCCTGCTGGGCCGGCGTCGAGCCCAGTGGCACGAAGTCCAGCCGGCCGGTGGTGCCGACCAGCTTCCGGATCTGGTCGGCGTTCTGGACTCCAGGCATCTCGACCACGAGCCGGTCGTTGCCCTGGACGACCACCTGCGGCTCGGCCACGCCCGACTTGTCGATGCGGTTGATGATGACCTGGCGCAGGACGTTGAGGTCCTCGTGGGTCGGCGTCTTGCCCTGCGCCGGCAGCACCTGGTACTCGATCCTCAGCCCGCCCGACAGATCGAGGCCGAGCTTCGTCTCGAGGTAGTTCGTCGTCCCCGCGCTCTGGCCGCCCACCGACGGCATGGGGAACCTCACGAAGTCCACCAGGAGCGCGAGCACGCCGATCACGAGAATCAGAATGGGTCCGGCGCGTCGCATCGGGGCGGGATGATACAGGGGACGGGCGGGTCATGCGGCGGCACACGGGCATGCCGCGGATGGGCCACCCGGCCCAACAAGGCCTGGGGACCGGCGCGCCCGCCCGCGTAGCCGGATCGTTCCGGGCGCAGGGATCGTTGCCGGCCAGCGTGCCAAGGGGCACCGGCGGTCAGTCCTGCAGATAGGCCTTGATCCGCTCCGCGAGCGGGCGGCTGATCCCGGGAACCGCGGCGATCTGCTCAACTGGTGCCTCGCGCACGCGCTTGGCCGACCCGAACACCTTGAGCAGTTCGCGTCGGCGCTTGGGTCCGACGCCCGGTAGCCCGTCGAACGCCGACTTCGTCGCCCGTTTGGCCCGCAGGCTTCGGTGGTAGGTGATCGCGAACCGGTGGGCCTCGTCGCGCAGCCGCTGGACCAGATACAGGGCGGGTGACGTCACCGGCAACAGCACCGGCTCCGCGCGGTCCGGCAGGATGAGCTCCTCCCGCTCCTTGGCCAGCCCGACCAGCGGAAGATCGGTCAGACCCAGCTCCTCGAGCACCTCCTGGCCCGCGCTGACCTGCCCCCGGCCGCCGTCGAGGATCACGAGGTCCGGCATCGCCCAGCGGCGCTCCTCCTCGCTCCCCTCCTCACCTGTCGCGGCCCGCCGGAAGCGACGCCGCAGGACCTCCTGGTGGCTGGCGAAGTCGTTGGCGCCCTCCACCGTCCGGATCCGGAACCGGCGGTACTCGCCCGTCCGCGGCCGGCCCTCCTCGAACACGACCATGCTGCCGACCGACTGGCTGCCCTGGAAGTTGGAGATGTCGTAGCACTCGATCCGCATCGGCGGACCGGCGAGCCCGAGGGCCGTCGCCAGCTCCTCGAGGGCGCCCAGCGTCCGTCCCTCGTCGGCCAGCCAGCGTGCCGCCTCGCGCGCCAGCGTCTCCGACGCGTTGCGGGTCGCGAGATCCATGAGGGCGCGCTTCTCCCCCCGCTGGGGCGTCCGCAGCCTGACCGCCCCGCCCCGACGGCCGGTCAGGAAGCCCTCGAGCTGGGCCGTTTCGGTCAGCGACCGGGGGACGAGCACCTCGCGCGGCACGGACGTGGCCCGCGCGTAGTACTGCTCGAGGAAGCTGCGCAGCACCTCGTCGTCGGGCACGTCGCGCGGAGCATCGAGGAAGAACACATCCCGGCCGAGCATCTTGCCGTTGCGGACCAGGAACAGCTGCACCGCGGCCTGGTCGTCCTTGCGCGCGAGCGCGACCAGGTCGAGCTCGGTCCGCGCGAAGGCGGCCATCTTCTGACTCTCCATCGTGCGCTCGATCGCCCGGATCTTGTCGCGCACGACGGCGGCCTTCTCGTACTGCTGCTGCTCGGACGCGAACCGCATCTCGTGACCCAGGCCGTCGACCAGCGCGTCCGCGTTGCCCTCCAGGAACAGCTCAACCTGCTCGATGTCGCGCCGGTAAGCGTCCTTCGAGATGGCCTCGATGCACGGGCCCTGGCAGCGCTTGATGTGATACAGGAGGCAGGGCCTTGCCAGCGCGCGGGCCCCGTCGCGAATGTCGATGGTGCAGGTCCGGAACGGGAACAGCCGGCGGACGAGGTTCATCGCCTGGTCCACCGAGCTTGCCGACGCATACGGACCGAAGTAGCGGCTGCCGTCGGCCGGCAGCTTGCGGGTGCGCTCGACGCGCGGAAAGTCGTCGGCCAGCGTGATCTTGATGAACGGGTAGCTCTTGTCGTCCTTGAGCCGGACGTTGAACCGCGGCTTGTAGCGCTTGATCAGGTTCGCTTCGAGGAGCAGCGCCTCGGACACCGAATTGACCTCGGTGACCTCGAGGTCGGCGACCCGGTCGATCACCTGGCGGATCCGGTGGACGTCGCCCGGGCCGCGGGCCGGCGACTGGCGCTGCCAGTAGCTGCGCACCCGGTGGCGCAGGCTCTGCGCCTTGCCCACGTAGAGGACCGTGCCGCGCGCGTCCTTCATCAGGTACACGCCGGGGCGGTCGGGCAGGTTGGCGAGGGTGGCCTGGAGCTCGGGCGTCACCACCCGATTGTGCGGCAGGTCGCTCCGGGACGCCCCGTCCCGGGACACGGGGGCACCATGAGCGCGTCGCGTGCCCCGGAAAGCTCGTCCTATGTGCGGCGGCGTCTACGCGCGGCCGCGTGCCGGTGCGCGGGCGGGTGCTGCCTCCGGGCGCCCTGCCCGGCCCGGGCCGCTGACCAGGCGGACGTCTGCACCCGCGGCCATCGCACCACCTACGTCCACGGCCAACCGCCAGCAGCCGGCGGTCAGGTCGCCCGTTCGTACGTTCATGGTCCAGCGCCCGCCGGATGGGCGCAGGGTCCCGAGGTTGACCGTGTCGGCTTCGAGTGCGCCGGGCTGGCACGACGAGAGCCGCTGGGCCAACAGCACCGGAACGGGCCCGGTCTCGGGTCTCAGCCACGCGTCACCGACGAGGATCGAGACCTTGACGGGAAGCGTGCGGCCGCGCTCGACGACGGCAGACCCACCGCGCAGCGGCGCATCCCAGCGAACCGTCATGCCGGGTGGCCCCATCCGCACGGTGACCGTCATCGGCCTCCACGCGCTGTTGCCGGAGGCATCCATCGCAGTGCAGGTGACCTCGGTCGTCCCCACCACGAACCACGAGCCCGGCGCCGGGTCGCAGGCAACCGACGGGTGCGGATCGGCAGCGTCCACCGCGGCGGGCATGGGCCAGTCGACGGCGGCACCGGTGGGATCGGACGTCGTGACATCCGGCACGGGTAGCGGGTCGAGCACCGGGGGCGTCGTGTCCCTGACGTGGATCGCGAACGACCCGGGCGCCGTCAGTCCGCCACTGTCGGTGGCCTCGCAATCGACGGTCGTGTCGCCGATCGGGAGCAGGTCGCCGGGTGCCGGATCGCAGACAACCGCTGGATCCGGGTCGTCCTCCGCGTCGCTGGCGGTGGCGTCGAAGGTTGCGATCCAGCCACCCGGCGCATCCGCCTCAGCCGTGATCGCCGCAGGGAGGTCCAGCACGGGCGGCGTGTTGCCGGCCACGGACAGCGCGAGCTGCACCAGGGTCGTGCCCGTCGTTCCGCCGGACGGCGAGCGTGCGTAAGTGACACGGTACACGTAGCCGGTGCCGACCGCGGACGGTGCCGTCAGCGTCACGTGAGACAGGGTGGTCGCATCCAGAACCGGGTCGCCGACACACGCCTCCCCGTCACCCGGCCAGCCGATGGGCACCGGGCCGATGCGCGCTGCGGCCGCCGAGATCGTGCCGTCGTCAGGAGCTGCCGTCGTCGGTGTGAGCGCGATGATGGTCCCGGACGGCACATGTGCGAGGCCCTTGCACACGAGCTCGAACCCGACGTCGACCTCAACCGTCGCACCGGAAGGCACGGAGCCCAGGTAGACCATGCCCTGCACGCCGGGCGTCACGACGTCCGCGTCACCGTCGACGGAATCCGCGACGGCCCCGGCGGCCACGGCGAGGGAAAGCACCGTGGCTACGGCGAACGCTCGGGCGACGGTCCGGTTGATGATGGTCGACCCTCCTGGACGGGGTTCGGTTGTGCAGTGCCGTCTGCCTGCGATCATCGGGCGATCGCAGCGCCAAGGGAATGGGCACGTCGTCCCGTCTGGTGCGCAGCCGCGCCCCTCTTCGGTACCGGTGCGCGCGCACCGCCCGGACGCCCGTGCGGGTCGCCCAACGCATCCGGGTGAGGACCGCCCGACGCATTCGGGTGAGGCCGAGGCAAGCGCTGCCTGCGATGCTCGGGCGATGACCGCCGCACGACATCCATCGGTGGCCGAGCGTCTGGCTCGTCTGGCGCCCGATCAGCGCGCGGCGGCCACGGCTCCACCGGGTCCGGTGCTGTGCGTGGCCCCGGCTGGGTCGGGCAAGACGACCACGCTCGTGGCCCGAGTCGCCTGGCTGGTCGACGGGGGCGCGGCGCCCGGCTCGATCAGCGTCGTGGCGTTCAACCGGCGCGCGGCCGAGGAGCTGGCAGATCGGCTGGGCGCGGCGCTCACGCCGCTGGGCGTCGGTCCCGATGCGATTCGGGTGCGCACGTTCCACGCGCTGGGGCGGGAGATGCTGGTCGAGGCCGGCGTTGCGGTCGATCCTCTCGTCGATCGGGACCTGGTGCTCCGAGAGCTGTTCCCGGACGCCAGCGCCGCCGACCGTGGCCGCCTCGACCTCGCCTTCTCGCGTCTCAAGCTGGACCTGCGCGTGACCGCCGCCGAGGTCGCGACGGACCCGGCGCCGGGACCGGTCGCCCGGGCCTTCATCGCCTACGAGCGCGCCGTCGCCGCCGGCGGCGGGGTCGACTTCGACGACCTCGTCGTGCGTGCGCTGGGGCTGCTGCGGGCTGAGCCATCGATGCTCGAGCAGTGGCGCGCTCGGTGCGCCAACCTGCTGGTCGATGAGGCGCAGGACCTCGACCGGACGCAGCTCGAGCTGGCCCTGTTGCTGGCCGCGCCTGCCAACCGGATCTTCCTCGTTGGCGACGACGACCAGACGATCTATGGATGGCGCCTGGCGGACGTGCGCCGAGTGCTCGGACTCGCCTCCTCGCTGCCGGGCCTGCGCCGGGTCGACCTCGAGACGAACTACCGCTGCCCACGCCCGGTGGTCGAGCGCGCCGTCCGGCTCGTCGAGCACAACCGGGAGCGGTTCGCGAAGCGCATTCTCGCCGGACCCTCGGCTCGCGGCCGCCTCGTCCTCGCGCCGGACGCCGCCGACGATCTCGCCCGCATCAAGCGCGGCATGCGAACATGGCCGCCGGATGACAGCACGCGGGCGGTGCTCGCCCGAACGAACCGCGAACTGCTGGTCGCCGTGGTGGCCGCCGTCGAGCTCGAGGTCCCGTTTCGCGCCCCGGACCTGCCGCTGCCGATCGAGGACGGGCGCCTCGACGTTCTCCTGGAGCGTGCGGTCTCCGTGGCGGCCGCCGTCCCGGCCTCGTCGCCGTTGATCGCCCTGGGCCAGCTCCGGGCCGAGCTGCGATCGGAGGAGACGACCGATGCCGAGGCCACCGCCGGATCCGACGAGCCATCTCCGGCGGAGCTCGTCACCGCGCTGCTCGGCTGGGCGGCGCCGCTGGGTTCGATGGAGGCGCTTCACGAGGCCGTCGCGGAACGACGGCGACGGCTGTCGGCGCTGCGCCGGGACGATGCCGCCCTGACGCTGGCGACGGCCCATGGCACCAAGGGCCTCGAGTGGGACCACGTGCTCGTCCTGGCTGACGGATTCCCCGGGCGGAGGTCGATCACGGACGCCGCGGAGCCGGAGCGGGCGCTGGAGGAGGAGCGCCGCCTCGCCTATGTGGCCTGGACCCGCGCACGTCGGTCGCTCACCCTCCTGTACGACCCCGAGGCGCCGTCGATGTTTCTGCGAGAGGCGTTCTCCCCGGCCGAGCTTGGCCATCGCCCGGAGGCAGCCGCCGCGTAGACTCTTCTCAGCCCACGACGCCCGGGGTCCCCGCCGGGCGCCCACGCCCCGCTCCGGAGATGGCCATGGCATTTCGCCGCGTTGGGACCCAGCAGATGATCGCCCACGGCGCCGTCTACCTCCGTGCCGCGGAACGTGACGACATCCCGCGATTCGTCGGCTGGATGAACGACTACGGCACGACGCGAACTCTCGGGATCCGGGCCCCGCTGTCCACGCCCCTCGAGGAGCAGTGGTTCGACCGGATGATCGCGGACCAGGGCAAAGGGGGCTACTTCTTCGTCGCCTGCCTGGTCGCCGACGGCCGGCCGATCGGGACGACCGGACTGTTCGAGCTCGACCTGCACAACGGGAGTGCTGGGCTGGGGATCTCGGTCGGCGCTGCCGCGGACCGCGGCAAAGGGCTCGGCACCGACATGCTGCGGGCACTGCTGGGGTTCGGGTTCGAGTTCCTGAGGTTGGAGCGGATCTGGCTCGACGTCTACCAGATGAACCCGGGCGCGCGCCACGTCTACGAGCGGGTCGGTTTCGTGCACGAGGGCGTCCTCCGGCGGGCCGTGTTCCGCGAGGGCCGCTACCTGGACGTCGACCGGATGTCGATCCTCGCCGACGAGTGGCGGGCAACGCTCCCGCCGGACGCCGATCCCGGTTGATCCGAAGGCGCGCCCGGCGGCCCGACCCCACGCCCGGATGAGCGGGCTGCCCTCGCTCGGGCCGCGCGGCGAGGGCTGGGTGATCATCCAGTTCGTGCTGCTCTCGCTGGTGGGGCTGGCCGGGTTCGTCGGACCTGCCTGGGGCGGCGATCTCCGGCTGGCGTCGGAGATCGTGGGGCTCGCGCTGATGGCCGCGGGCACCGGGCTCGGTGCGTGGGCGCTGGTCGGGCTGCGCGACGCGCTCACGCCGCTTCCCTACCCGCGCAGCGGGGCGCAGCTGGTCGAATCGGGTGCATACCGGCTGGCCCGGCACCCCATCTACGGCGGGATCGTGATCGGTGCTCTCGGCTACGGCCTGGCCACGGCCTCGCCGCTGGCGATGCTCGGCGCGCTCGCCCTGCTCGGCTTCTTCCGGCTCAAGTCGGCGCGCGAGGAGATCTGGCTGGTCGCCCGATACCCCGGCTACCCGGCCTACCGCGCCCGGACCCGACGGCTGTTGCCGTTCCTGTACTGAGGTCGCAGGCCGGGACGACCGGGATCCGGCGCCCGGCGGTCCCGGGTCCCGGCGCGGCGCGGGTGGCTTCCCTCAGCCGGCCACGTCGCGACGGGCGAGCACCTTGAGCAGCCGGTCGACGGCATCGAGGAAGGGCTCGGTAACCTCGGCCGGCAGCACGTCGCGGATCGAATCCTTGGGGCCGTACGCCGCCCTGGCCCGAAGCGCGGTCCGGCGCAGATCGGCAAACGCGTCGTCACGGAGATGATCCGGCAGCGGTTCGACGTAGTCGATCCAGCGCGTCGAGCCGAGCGCGCGGGCGGCGTCCAGCAGCCGGTCGCCGGCGCGCGCGGCAGCAAGGGCCGCTTCGTCGATCACCGGGTGCTCGTGCCGGGCCGCGGCCGCGGCCGGACGCGGGCGAGAATGGCCGGCCGTCACAGCTCCGAGATCGGTGCCGCCCCGACACCGGCATCGGCCGGACGAACGAGGACGAGCCCCAGGCGCTTGCGCTCCGACCCGTTGACGAGGATCCGGAACGAGTAGTCGCCCGGCGACGGAAAGGTGAGGTTCCAGAGGTCGATGCTGAAGGTCAGGATCGCATCACGGCCGTCGGGATGACCGCGGGCGACCAGGCTGCCGGTCGCCCCGGTGACCTCGGTCCCGTCGGGGTCCAGGAGCACGATCCGCAGCTCATGCTCTCGCTCCGTCTCGGGCGCGGTGACCAGCAGCCCGACCACCAGCGCGATGTGCGGGTGGCGCAGCGGGAAGGTCCGCCCACCGATCCGGGTGATGCCACCGCCCAGGACGTGGAACTTCTGCCCCGGCTGAGTTTCGGCGGCGTCGGCGAGAAACGCGAAGTCGATCTCGGGCATGGGCCAATCCTAGACTGCCCGCGACGGCGGCGCGGGTCGGGAGATCGCCGCATCCGGCGACGCCGGACCGCGGGAAATGCCCGGCGACCGGCCCCTACCGCTCCCCGGCGGACCGCGCGGCCGCCACCCGCTTGCGTGAGGGCGCCATCACCGGGACCGCGGCCGCCACGCCGGCGCCCACACCCGGACGGCCGGCCTCGTCCGCGAAGGTGACATCGCTGAGGGGAACCAGCGGCTCGCCCCGGAGCACGCGGCCGAGGTACTCGCCCGTCGCCGAGCCGGGCGTGGTCGCGATCGTCTCGGGCGTTCCCTCGGCCACGATCTGTCCGCCGCGCAACCCGCCCTCGGGCCCCAGGTCGATGATCCAGTCCGCCGTCTTGATCACGTCGAGGTTGTGCTCGATGACGAGCACGGTGTTGCCGTTCTCGACCAGCCGGTGGAGGACGGCCAGCAGCTTGTCCACGTCGGCGAAATGGAGGCCGGTGGTCGGCTCGTCGAGCAGGTACAGCGTCTTGCCGGTCGCCCGCTTCGAGAGCTCCGTGGCCAGCTTGACGCGCTGCGCCTCGCCGCCCGAGAGGGTCGTCGCCGGCTGGCCCAGGTGGATGTAGCCGAGACCGACGTCGAACAGTGTCTGGAGCCTGGCGTGCACGTTGGGTACAGCGGAGAAGACGCCGAGTGCCTCCTCGACGGTCATCTCGAGCACGTCCGCGATCGACCGCCCCTTGTAGTGGACCTCGAGCGCCTCGCGCGTATACCGCTTGCCCTGGCACACCTCGCACGGGACGTAGACGTCGGGCAGGAACTGCATCTCGATCTTGATGATCCCGTCGCCCTTGCAGCTCTCGCACCGGCCGCCCTTCACGTTGAAGCTGAACCGGCCCGGCTGGTAGCCGCGCAATCGCGCGTCGGGCGTGCCCGCGAACAGCTCCCGGATGGGCCCGAACAGGCCCGTGTAGGTTGCCGGGTTGGAGCGCGGGGTACGGCCGATCGGGCTCTGGTCGATCTCGATGATCTTGTCGATGAAGCCGACACCCTCGATCCGGTCGTGAGCGCCGACCGGGGCGCGTGAGCCGCTGAGCTCGCGGGCGAGACCGCGATACAGCACCTCGTCCACCAGGGTGCTCTTGCCCGAGCCGGACACGCCGGTGACGGCGATGAACGTGCCCAGCGGGAACCTGACGTCGATGTTGCGCAGGTTGTGCTCGCGCGCCCCCCGGATCACGAGCCGCCGGCCGTTGCCGCGGCGACGGTGAGACGGGACGGGGACCTGTCGCTCCCCGCGCAGGAAGGCACCGGTGATCGAGCGTGGCTGGGCGAGCAGCTCCTCGAGCGTCCCGTTGGCGATGATCTCGCCGCCGTGCTCGCCGGCTCCCGGCCCGATGTCGATCACCCAGTCCGCGGTCCGGATCGTCTCCTCGTCATGCTCCACCACCAGGACCGTGTTGCCCAGGTCCCGGAGGCGGGTAAGGGTCGCAATCAGCTTCGCGTTGTCGCGCTGGTGGAGCCCGATCGATGGCTCGTCGAGGATGTACAGGACACCAATGAGCGTGGTGCCGATCTGGGTCGCCAGGCGGATCCGCTGCGCCTCGCCGCCCGACAGCGTGACGCTCGCCCGATCGACCGTGAGGTAGTCGAGCCCGACGTCGACCAGGAAGCCCAGACGGGCCACGATCTCCTTGAGCACCTGGCGGCCGATCGTCCGCTCGCGCTCGGTCACGCGACCGCCCAGCCCGGCGGCCCAGTCCAGCGCGTCGGTGACCGACATCGTGGACACGTCCCAGACGTTCCGGCCGTCCACCGTCACCCCGAGCGCCTCCGGCCGGAGCCGGCGACCGCTACAGGTGGGACACGGCTTCTGGACCATGAACTTCTCGAGCTCGGTCCGGATGTACTCGGAGTCGGTCTCCCGGAACCGCCGCTGGAGGTTGGTCACCACCCCCTCGAATGTCGCCACGTAGCTGTTCTCACCGCGCTCGTGGCGGTAGCGGACGACGACCTTCTCGTCCTTGGGCGCGTGGAGCAGGTACTCGAGCGCCTCCGGCGGGAGGTCGGCCACCGGGACATCGATGCTCCAACCGTGCGAGGCGAACACCGCCTCGGTGATCTTCATCCGCCACGAGATCTCGGTGGGCATCTTGTTCCAGGGCGCGAGCGCCCCCGACCGGATGCTCCGGCCCCGGTCCGGGATCACGAGGCCGGGGTCGATGACGAGCTGGGTGCCGAGCCCGGTGCACGTGGGGCACGCGCCGTGAGGCGAGTTGAACGAGAACGAGCGCGGCTCGAGCTCGTCGATCGTGGTGCCGTCGTACGGGCAGCTGTAGCGCTCGCTGAACCGTCGCTCCTCGAACGCCGGCGGCTCATCGTCGCGGGGCGCGGGGGCCACGACCATGACTCCCTCGCCCAGCCGGAGCGCGGTCTCGACCGAGTCCGCCAGCCGGGCGGCGTCGGGATCCGGGACGGCCTCCCGGGTGCCGGGATCGATCGGCCGGCCGGCCTCGTCGCGCGCCCAGTCCCCCGGTGCCTCCGCCCGCCGGACCACGAACCGGTCGACGATCGCCTCGATCGTGTGTCGCTTGTACTTGTCGAGCTTGGGCGTCTCGGTCAGGTCGTACTGCGTGCCGTCGACCCGGACCCGCACGAACCCCTGCTTGCGGGCGCCCTCGAACACCCGATCGCCCTCGGTCTTGCGGTCCTTGATCAGCGGGCCGAGGACGAGCAGCCGGGTGCCCTCGGGCATGGCCAGGACCTGGTCCACGATCTGGCTGACCGCCTGGCGCTCGATCTCGCGGCCGCAGGTCGGGCAGTGCGGGTGGCCGATCCGTGCGAACAGCAGCCGCAGGTAGTCGTAGATCTCGGTGACCGTCCCTACGGTCGACCGGGGGTTCCTCGAGGCCCCTTTCTGGTCGATCGAGATCGCCGGGGACAGCCCGTCGATCTGGTCCACGTCGGGCTTGTCCATCTGGCCCAGGAACTGCCGGGCGTACGCGGACAGGCTCTCGACGTAGCGCCGCTGGCCCTCCGCGTAGATGGTGTCGAACGCGAGGCTGCTCTTGCCGCTGCCGGACAGCCCGGTGATGACGACGAGGCGGTCGCGCGGGAACGCGACGTCGACGTTCTTGAGGTTGTGTTCGCGCGCGCCGCGCACGATGATCCGATCCTGGGGCACGGGCGAAGTGTAGCGGAACCTCGCCAAACAGAACAAGTGTTCATGGCTCCGGTCGCTCCCGGGCGCGCTTGTGCGTGCCGGCGCCCGCGCGCCGTGCGGAACGCCGCCCGGACGAGGGAGCCGGTGCCATATGCTCCGCGCGAGCCGATGCCCGGATGGGCCCGTCACCGGCGTCGATGGATCCTCAGCCAGGAGCGCAGCCGTGGGCTGGTTCATGTTCGCCGCCCAGTGGCTTCACGTGCGCTGGGGATCACCTGGTTCGGTGCGTCGCTCACGACGAACCTGATCTTCATCCCCGCGCTGATGCGCCTGCCGCTGGACCGGCAACGCGAGATCGTCGGCCTCTACGGCGAGCGGTCCGAGAGGGTGATCAACGTCGCGGCGATGGGCGTGATCCTGCTGGGCATCCTGCGGGGCATGGTGTGGGGCCAGATCCGCAGTCTCGATGCCCTGACGACGACCTACGGGATCACGTGGCTGGTCGCGCTCGTGGTCGCCACCGGCCTGTTCGTGTGGGGCAAGCGGGTCCTGGAGCCAGCGATCGGCCGCATGAACGCGATCCCGGTCTCGGAGGCGTTCCAGGCCGACGGGAGCCCGAGTCCGGCGATGGTCTCGGCGATCAACACCCTGAAGCGGATGAGCGGCATGGAGGTGCTCGCCTTCGCGGTCATCCTGACCTGCATGATCCTGATGCGCTTCGGTTACTGACCGCGCTCAGGACGCGCCCGGCAGCGCGATGCTGTCCTGGCAGATCTTCCAGTCGCCGCTCTCCTGGACGAGGCGCACCGACTGGTCCAGCGGGACGTCCTGGCCGTAGGACTGGAGCGTGCTGAGCAGCGCGTCCAGCTGCTCGTCCGTCATCGACGCCCCCTGCTGATCCAGCACCTGGCGGATGATCGGTCGCAGGGTGTCCGAGTCGAAGGTGACCTTGACCGACCCGGTGAGGGCAACCTCGGCGGTGTCGCCGTCGATGGTCGCCTCGCCGACCTTGACGTCGCCGACGTCCACCTGGACCGCGTCGAGCAGCGCCTGGGTGTCGACCCCGGGCAGCAGGCCGGCTCCGGACCCCGATCCGGTCCCGACCGGGAGCTGCAGGAGGTTGCGGATCTGGTCCTCCTGGCCCGCGCACGCCAGCGAGCGCAACCCGTCGAGGTCCTTGGCCGCCAGCCTGTCCAGCGCCTGGTGGACGACAGCCGCCGGGCCCGATGCCGGCGTGGACGACCCGCAGCCGGCGACCGCCACGAGCAGGAGGGCCGCCGCGAGGACGACCAGGATCGATGGCTTCCGGCTTCGATGCTGCACGGCGAGATCGTACGTCCGGTGATGCAGGCGCGGACGGGCCATCGGACGCGGCCCCGGCTCGCGCTCGCCATCCGATCGTGCGCGGTGGCGCACATCGCGCCCACCCGGTCCGGCCATCCTCCGCCGGCCGGCACTGGTGTGGCAGCCCACGAGGGCAGGGGGAGTCGCCGATGGACGGGCTGCTGTTGGGTGTGCAGTCCTGATGCGCTTCGGCTGCTGAGCCGGGCACGATCGTCACCGACAGGCGAGGCCTCAGCGGCGGCCGGGGCCTTCGTCCCGGTCACGCAGGCGCGGCGGCTCCGGCTTCGGCCCGGGTGGCGGCCACGTCATCCGGATCGGCTGCGGCGGCGCGGCAGGAACATCGCGTGGCTGTCAGGCAGGAACCCCATCGACCCGTACCACGCCTCGAGCCCGGGGGCGGCCTCCAGCACGAACTTGACGCCCGGACGATCGTCGATCAGGGCGTGCATGATCCGCTCCCCCACGCCGAGGCGCTGGTAGCCCGAATGGACGAGGACGGTGGTGATCAGCGCGTTGGTCCGCCCGTCGCCCATCGACCGCCCGGTACCGATGAGGCGATCCCCGTCCCAGGCCGTCGCGACCTCTGTCGTTCGTGCGAAGCCCTCGGCCATGAGGTCGGCCTGCGATGCGCGAACGTCCCAGCCGACGGCCCGCAGCAGTCTGCGGAGCGCGTCCACCGGCGGCAGCCGGTCGAGCACGACCTCGATCCGATCGACGGTGCCGTCCGCCCGCATCAGCCGGGTCTCGAGCTCCCAGAGGTGATCCAGCGCATGCGCCTGCAGCCGCCGGAGGACCTTGACCAGCGTCCATCGCTCGCCATGACCATCCGCCGTTGGGGTGCCGTCGTCCACGCCGGCCAGGACCGGCAGCTGCTCGGCGGTCCAGGCGCGCGTAGCCTCGAGCAGCTCGCGTTCGTCGGGCGCTTCGAGGGAGCCCGGGTAGCGACCGGCGCCTGACAGCCTCCCGACCAGCCACGCCTCCGCGACCGCCAGGTGCCGGATGATCTCGGCCGGTGTGCGCTCACCGAGGTCGCGTTCCACGGGCAGCGGACCGTGCGCGGCCTCGTATCGTTCGAGGCCCTCCAGCAGGGCGACGAGGTCGGCGCGCGCCCAGCCCAGGTGTCGCACGGCGGCCTCGACGCCTTCGGGGGTCGCGACCCGCTCGTCGGCCGGCAGCAGCGCCTGGACCCGGTGGTCGCCGTCACGCGCGCACGGGATCTCACCGGCGACCTCCGGCCGCCAGATCGGCGGCAGCGCGACGGTCTCCCCGCGTGCCTCGAGCCACTCGCGGACACGCCCCGTCGTGCTGAGCGCCATCGTCACCGCGCGCTCGGGAGCTGAGGCATGCGCGAAGGCACCGGCCAGATCGGGAACCCAGGCACCGACCTGACCGTCCTCCCACGCCGGCTCGAGCCAGACCGCCAACGGCTCGAACCCGGGCAGCGGGGGCGGGGGCACGGGCCGGGCGGCGTCGGTGGGCATGGCGGCACGATACGGCGGATCGAGGCCGTTGGCGCGCCACCCGCCCGGACGAGGCGCGACGCAGGAGCCGGTGCGTAGCATCGGAGCGCCGCCCACTGGAGAGAGCCGCGCCGTGCTTCCCCCGATCCTCGTCTTCATCTTGGCGATCCTGATCGTGATCGGGCGCTTCACGCGCCGCAACGCCGTCGCGATCCTCGGGTTTTCGGTGCTCGTCGTCGCGGGCCTGCTCGTCCTGGCGGGCTGGTAGCAGCGGACAGCGATCCGCTCGCCCGGGCTCAGCAGCCCCGGCGCCGCCGGTTGGGCCGCTGCCCGGTGCGGCGCCGGATGTTGGGGGTGACGGTGCGGTCCCAGGTGGGCCGCTCGAGCCAGCGGGCCTGCCAGCCGCCGTCCTCGTCCTCGTGCTCGTCGCGGATCCCCGGAAACAGCTCGGCGGCGACACCCGAGCCCTCATCCTCGGAGCCGCTCCCCTCCCCGGCCTCGCCGGCCTCGGGATCCTCACCCGACGGCAGGACCCGAACCTCGGTGACCTCGAACGCGGCGGCATCCGCCACCCCGGCGCCACGGTGGGCCGCCGCGCGGTCCCGGGCCGGCATCGCCGCCTCCCGGGCCGCCCGCTCCGCCGCGCGCGCGACCATCACCGACGCATCCTGATCCAGGACGCGGAGCCGGATCTGCTGGATCTCATCCCGCAGGGCCGCCGCCCGCTCGAACTCGAGCTGCTTGGCCGCGGCCTTCATCTCCGCCTCCATCGTCGCGACCAGCCGCTCGACCTCCGCCTTGTCGGCGGCCTCCAGGTCCCGCGCCCGGCGCTCGGATGAGTAGACGACCGTGCTCTCGGCCACGACCCGCAGCCGGTCGTTGAGGTCGTGGATGCCCTTGATGATGGTCTGGGGCTCGATCCCGCGCTCCGCGTTGTACTGCTCCTGGACCGCGCGTCGGCGGTCGGTCTCCTCGATCGCGACCTTCATCGACTCCGTGATCCTGTCCGCGTACATCACGACCTCGCCGCCGGTGTTGCGCGCGGCCCGGCCGATCATCTGGATCAGCGACCAGGCACTGCGCAGGAATCCCTCCTTGTCGGCGTCGAGGATTGCGACGAGCGTGACCTCCGGAAGGTCCAGGCCCTCGCGCAGCAGATTGATGCCCACCAGCACGTCGTACACGCCCAGGCGCAGGTCGCGCAGGATGGCCACCCGCTCGAGCGTGTCCACCTCGCTGTGGAGGTACTGGACCTTGATCCCCAGCTCCTTGAGGTAGTCGGCGAGGTCCTCGGCCATCCTCTTGGTGAGCGTGGTGACGAGCGCTCGCTCACCACGATCCACGCGGCCCCGGATCTCCTCGAGCAGGTCGTCGATCTGCCCGTCTGTGGGCCGAACGACGATCGGCGGGTCGACGATGCCCGTGGGCCGCACCAGCTGCTCCACGACCTGCTCGCTGCGTTCGAGCTCGTACGGCCCGGGCGTCGCGGACACGTAGATCGCCTGGTTGAGATGCGTCTCGAACTCCTCGAACGTGAGCGGCCGGTTGTCGAGCGCCGATGGCAGCCGGAACCCGAAGTCGACCAGGATCTCCTTGCGGGTCCGGTCGTTCTTGTACATGCCCACTACCTGGGGGATGGTCATGTGCGACTCGTCGACGATCAGCAGCCAGTCCGGCGGGAAGTAGTCGAGCAGCGTCCATGGGCGCGAGCCCGCCTCGCGCTGGGACAGGTGGCGCGAGTAGTTCTCGACGCCGCTGCAGTAGCCGAGCTCGCGCAGCATCTCCAGGTCGAACGTGGTCCGCTGGCGAAGGCGCGCCGCCTCGAGCGCCCGGCCTTCGGCCTCGAGCTGCCCGACCCTCTCCTCCATCTCGGCCTCGATCGTGCCGACCGCGACCAGCAGCTTGTCGCGCGGCGTGACGAAGTGGGTGGCCGGGAAGACGTTGAGCTCCCTGCGCTCGGCGAGCAGCTCACCGGTGAGCGGGTCAAGCTCGCTGATCCGCTCGACCTCGTCGCCGAAGAACTCGACCCGGACGATCTCCTCCGACGAGGCCGGTCCGATCTCAAGGGTGTCGCCGCGGACCCGGAACCGCGCGCGGGTCAGGGCCGCGTCGTTGCGCTGATACTGGAGGTCGACCAGGTGGCGGAGGACGCTGTCACGACGGTACTGGCCGCCGACCCGGAGCCGGAGCACGGTGGCGCCGTAGTCCACCGGGGCGCCCAGGCCGTAGATGCACGACACGGACGCCACGATGATGACGTCCCGACGCTCGAACAGGGCGTGGGTCGCGGCATGCCGCAGCCGGTCGATCTCCTCGTTGCGGCTGCTGTCCTTCTCGATGTACGTGTCCGACCGCGGCAGGTACGCCTCGGGCTGGTAGTAGTCGAAGTAGCTGACGAAGTACTCGACCGCGTTGTCGGGGAAGAACTCGCGGAACTCCGCGTAGAGCTGCGCCGCAAGCGTCTTGTTGTGGGCCAGGACGAGGGTGGGCTTCTGGTGACGGGCGATGGTCTGCGCCATCGTGTAGGTCTTGCCGGACCCGGTGACCCCCAGCAGGGTCTGGCTGCGGACCCCCCTGGCGAGCGCATCGGCGAGCCGGTCGATGGCCTGGGGCTGGTCGCCCGTGGGCTGGAACGGGGCGACGAGGCGAAAGTCGGGCACGGGCGGATCGTAGCACCAGAACATGCGTTCGATCCAGGGGCCCGCGGGTGGCGTTGGCGACGCGCGAGCGGAGCCATTCCCCCGAAGGTGCCGGGGGTCCCCGGACGTATGGGGCATGCCCGTCGGGTGGTGCGTACAGGCAAAGTCTGACTCGTGCCGGAGGCCGCCCCCATGCCCCCGGAACGGTCGCGGACGCCCGCCGACACCGCGGCCTCAGGTCGAAAGGCAGTCGATGGAACTCGAGTACAAGGACGATCGGCGACGCGGCCGGTTCGTGATCCTCGCGGGCGTGGTCCTGGCGGTCGTGGCTGCCGGAGCCGCCTACTTCCTGATCAACCAGGCGCAGCAACAGGCACGCGAGAGCGGGACCGAGCATATCTCGGCCGTGGTGGCCGTTCGCCCGATCTCCGCGCGCTCCGAGATCCAGGAGGGCGACGTCACCGTTCGGCAGGTCCCTATCGACGACACGAACGCCAACGGTGTCATCGACGACGCGAACCTGGTGGTGGGCCGCATCGCGGCGGTCTCCATCCTCCAGGGACAGCTGGTCACGAGCAACCTGCTGGCGTCGGGCACGGAGGGCGCCGGCTTCTCCATCCTCGGCCCGGGCGAGACGGTCGGGCCGGACTCCGAGGCCTGGCGAGCGATCGTGATCACGGTCCCCGACGACCTGGCGGTGGGTGGGCTGCTGACCGTCGGGGAGACGGTGGACGTCTTCGTGACCGCCGTCGTGAACGTCAATGACCCGACCGGCCAATACATCCCCGATCGCTCGACCAAGATCGTCTACCAGGACGTCGTGATCCTCGCCCGCCAGGGCTCGTTCTACGTCATCCGCGCCACGCTGCCGGTTGCCGAGGAGATCGCCCACCTCCAGGCCACCGGCGCGGCCACGTTCAGCCTCGCGTTGCGGCCGCTCGAGGACCAGCGCCAGGTCGACGCTTCCAGGCTCGGCGAGACCACCAACCGGATCATCGAGAAGTACGGCCTCCCGCTGTCCAAGGCCATCGAGCCTGGGTTCACCCCGGCCCCGACGCCGATCTTCTCGTCCGCACCCTCGGCCAGTGCCGCCCCACAGGAGTCCACCGAGCCGCCGGCGTCGCCCGCCGCGTCGACGTCCGTCAGTCCCTGACACGGTGACGTGCAGCACCGGCGGCGGACCACCGGCTGCCCCGCCGGGGTACCAAGTCGCCATGCCAATGCGTCGAAACGCGACGGTCCGGCGCCTAGGATCGGGGTGAGCGCCGTTTCCAGGCTCGGTCCGGCCACGGGCGGCGCAACCCGATCCGACGTTACGATGCCCGTCTCCAACACCACCGAACAGCCCAGGCCGGGGTCCGCGCGGGACCACCGGGCGGGTTCGCGCGGCCAGGCGCTGGTCGAGGTCGCGCTCGTGGTGCCGGTCCTGCTGCTGATCCTGGTCGCGGCCGGTGACCTCGCGCGGGTGTTCAGCGCCGAGGTCTCGCTCGAGAGCGCGGCACGGGCCGGTGCGCTCGAGGCAAGCCTGCACCCGACATCGTTCAATGCCGGGCAGCCCTGCGACAGCATCAGCAATCGGGTGACGTGCGCGGTCCTGACCGAGTCAGCGGGGTCCTCGATCGCGATCACGTCCACCGACATCACGCTCGAGTGCGACCCATCCCCCTGCTCCGAGGGGCTGGGCAACATGGTCCACGTCTCCGTCACCGGCCGCATGAACCTGATCACCCCGCTCCTGGCCGTATTCACCGGGGGACAGTCGTTCGACGTGACGGCGTCGGCATCCGCCCAGATCGCCGTGCGGCCCAACATCGTGTCCGGCTCGCCCACCCCCGCGCCTGGCCCGACCCCCACCCCGACCCCCACGCCGACGCCCACGCCATCGCCAACGCCGACCCCCGATCCCTCCTCGTCGCCCGCACCCACACCGACGCCCACCCCGACCCCCTCGCCGACGCCCTTCTGCATCCCGCCCACGGCCGACTTCTCGGTGTCCCCGAACAGCGGAAAGCAGAAGAAGACCGACTTCCAGTTCACTGACATGTCAACCACGACCGCCCTCTGCCCGCTCACCTGGTCCTGGAACTTCGGGGACGGTGCGGGCAACTCCTCCAGCTCCACCCTGCAGAACCCCGTCCATGCCTACCAGGCGAAGGGGGTCTACACGGTCACGCTGGTCGTCTCCAACTTCGGTGGCTCGGCCACGAAGGTCCGGACCGTGACGGTGACCCCGTGAGCCGGCTGCCCGGGGACGGCGAGCGCGGGCAGGGCCTGGTCGAGTTCAGCATCGCGCATCACCCTGTTCCTCGCCCTGATGATGGGGGTCGTCGACCTCGGACGCGCGGCCTACCAGCTCAATGGCGTCACGGAGGCGGCGCGCGAGCTGGCCCGTGCCGCCAGCGTCCACCCAGGCTCGACGCTGGGCGGCAGCGACGAGGTCCAGGCGGCGTTGGACACCCAGGAGTCGCTGGTGCCGGGCCTTGATCCGCCAACCTTCGTCTGCACGGACATCGCCGGCGCCGCCGTCTCAGGGCCCTGCCAGCCGGGCGACTGGGTGCGAGTGACCATCACGTCCACATTCATCCCGGTCACGCCGCTGGCCACGCTGCTGGGTCAGTTCGAGCTGTCCGGGGGCGCCAGCGCAAAGATCGAATGAACGACCGGAGGCCCGGCATGACCACAGCCATCGAACGGCGCGAAGCCCGCGGGCAGGTGCTGGTCGTGTTCGCGTTGTCGCTGATAGCGCTGCTTGGATTCGCCGGGCTGGCGATCGACGGCGGGTCGACGTTCGCGCAACGACGCGACGAGCAGACGGCCGCGGATCTCGCGGCCCTCGCCGGCGCCAACGACTACCTGATCAACGGTGACGTGGCGCTGGCCACAGACCGGGCCCGCAGCGTCGCCTCGGTCAACGGTTTCACGCATGGCAGCGACGGGACGAACGTGGCTGTCGACATCGACATGAGCAATGGCATCGCGTTCACGGTGTCCCTCGATGGGCTCCACCACAACCTGATGGCGGCGGTGCTGGGCATGCCGACCTGGACCGTCTCGGTCACCGGCACGGCACTGGCCGGCTTCCCGGACACTGCGATGGCTGCGTCGCCGTTCATCTTCTCGGCCGATGCGTTCGGCACCGACGGCGCGCCCAAGTACACGACGCCGACCGACTTCGGTGAGGGGAACGGCGATATCCCGAACTCGGCGATCGATTTCGCGTGGACGAACTACGGGATGGGCAACGTGGACACGTCCCAGGTGGACGACATGATCAAGGGCGATCTCACGGTCGACAAGACGCTCGCGTTCGGCGAGTACATCGGGCAGCACAACAACGGGTACCACGGCTACCTGTTCGACGACGTCGACACCTACCTGTCCGGCCTCGACATCCCGGTCGCGATCGTCGACACGAGCGGCAACTTCGTGGGCTGGTCCACATTCCACGTGACCAGCGCCGACGGTGGCGGGAGCAAGAAAGTCCGCGGCTACTTCCTGACCGACTTCGAAAGCGCCCGGCTGACGATCTCGAGCTGCGCCGCCAACGACTGCCCGCGCTACCTGGGCTCGTACATCCTCAAGCTCTTCAACTGATCCCGGGGCCGGCCGGGCCCCCACCCGATCGCTCAGCGGTGGCCGTGGCGCCCCCGTCGGCCCGCGATGGCCTCACCCAGCGCGGCGACGACCAGGGCCCGGGTCGCCGCCGTCGGCCCGCTCGTGTCGAGCACGAGGGTGGCTGCGGGGGCGAGCCGCTCGGACAGCCCGGCCTGGGCCGCCATCCTGAGGGCCGCGTCGGCCGCGGGCATCCCCCGACCCAGCAGCCGCTCCCGCTGAACGGCGGCGTCGCACACGACCAGCCAGACCTCGTCGCACAGGCTCGCGAGCCCCCCCTCGACCAGCTTGATCGCCTCGATCGCCACCGCCGCCGCACCGCCCTCCTCGGCCCGCCGCAGCGCAGCCATGATCCTGGGCCTGACGGCCGGATGCACGATCCCCTCGAGCGCCGCCAGCGCATCTGCGTCCGCGAACACGAGTCGGGCGAGCGCACCCCGATCGAGCGTGCCCTCGGCCGTCCTGACCCCGGCGCCGAACCGGGCCAGCACGGCATCGTGGACGGGGTGCCCGGGTGCCGTGACGGCCTGCGCCTCCCGGTCGGCGTCGACCACGGAGACGCCCAGCTCGGCCAGCCATCGAACGATCTGCGACTTGCCGCACCCGATCGGGCCGGTGATGCCGATCCTGACGGTGCCCGATGCGCCGCCCGGGCCTGCCAACGTCATGGCGCCCGCTCCTCCAGCTCCAGCCATGCATCCTCCGCCTCGGCCAGCGCCCGCTCGACATCGGCGAGCTCGCTGGTGACCCGGCGCATCTCCACGAAGTTGCCGGCGACCGACGGCGTCGCCACCGCGAGATCGAGCTGCGTTCGGCGGAGGCCCAATCGGGAGAGCTCCGCATCGAGCGCCTCGCGACGGCGCCGGTAGGCATCCTTGGACAGCCTGGGTCTGGCTCTGGCAGCCGTGGCCGTCGCGGGCTTCGGCGGCCTGGCCAGCGGCTCGGCCTCCGCGGCGGGCGGCGCATCGATGGCGGTCCGGGGGCCGGCCGTTGCTCCGCTGCCAACGCTCCGTCCGGCCGCTGACGTGCGCCCGGTTGCGGGGGTGCGCCCGCGGCTGGCTCGGCGGGCTGCCTCCGCCTCGACCGTCCAGCCGTCGCTCATGGCGGCACGCCAGGCCTGGTAGCCGCCGTCGAACGGCACCGCCATCGCGTCGTCTACCACCCACAGCCGCTCGCAGATCGTGTCCAGCAGCCGCCGGTCGTGCGACACCACCAGCAGGGTCGCCGGGACCTCCGCCAGGAATGCCTCGATCGCCTCACGGGCCGCGATGTCGAGATGGTTGGTCGGCTCGTCGAGCAGGAGGAGGTTGGACGGCAGGATGCCGAGCAGCGCAAGCTCGAGCCGGGATCGCTCCCCACCCGACAGCGAGCGGACCTCCTTGAACGCGTCGTCGCCCCGGAACAGGAACCGGGCGAGGTAGCCGCGCGCCTCGCCCGGCGTGACGGGGATCGCCTCCAGGATCGCGTCCAGCACCGTTGCGCCGGGGATCGCAGCGTCGCGCAGCTGGGCGAGGTAGCCGGGCTGGACGTTGTGCCCGAACGAGAGCGCGCCGTCGAGCGGTGGCAGGTCACCCGCGATGGTCCGGAGCAACGTCGTCTTGCCGGCTCCGTTGGGCCCGACGATGCCGATCCGCTCGCCGCGGCGTGCTGCCAGGAACGGTGCCGTCGCCACGCGTACCGGACCCGGCGCCGGTGACCCGTCTGGCGCCACCGCACCGCGACCCGGCAGGTAGCCCACGGCCAGCCCCTCGAGCCGGATCACGAGCTCGCCCGAGCGCACCGGCCCGCCCGTCAGCGCCCGTCCCGGCATCGCCAGCGTGCGGCCGGACCGCGGACGCCCGACTTGCTCCGCGCGCAGCCGCTCCAGCCGGGCCTCGTGCTCGTGCATCTTGGTGTGCTTGCGCTGGCTGCGGTAACGCTGGACGAGCTCCACCTCACGCTCGATGGCCTGGGCGTGGCTATCGACCTCCCGGGCCATCCTGGCATCCCGCTCCTGGCGCTGCCGGTGATAGGCGCTGTAGTCGCCGCGGAACACGGTCAGCCGGCGGTCGCGCAGCTCCCAGACGCGCGATACCGTCGCGTCCAGGAACGCCCGGTCGTGTGACGCGACGAGCAGCGAACCTGCCCGGCGACGCAGGTTCTCCTCGAGCCATTCGATCGCGCCCAGGTCCAGGTGGTTGGTGGGCTCGTCGAGGAGCAGCAGATCGGGATCGGCGATCACCAGGCGCGCCAGAGCGGCCCGCGTCTGCTGACCGCCCGAGATCGCCGTGGGCGGCCGAGCCCACTCGCTGCGCTCGAAGCCGAGCCCCGAGAGTGCCTCGTCCACGCGCTGGTCGAGCGTGTAGCCGCCGAGGATCTCGAACCGGTGCTGGAGGTCGGCGTAGTCGGCACCCGCCGCGTGACCGCCGTGCTCCAGCCGCGCGAGCTCCTCGCCCATGCGCTCCAGGTGGGCCGCGCCGCGGCGCACGGCGGAGCGAAGGTCGGGCGCCGCCATGAACACGTCGTCGAGGTGGGCCTCCTGGTTGAGCAGCCCGAGGGTGAGGCCGCGCTTGCGGGTGCTGGTGCCACGGTCGGGCTCGTCCTGGCCGGCGACGATCCGCAGCAGGGTCGTCTTGCCGGCACCGTTGGGCCCCACCAGGCCGACCCGCTCGCCGATCGCGATGGCCGCGGTCACCTGGTCCAGGATCACGAACGTGCCGATCTCGCGGACGACGCCTTCGAGGCGGACCAGGCTCACGCCCCGGCCCCGGTCGCCCCGGTCCCCCGGCCCCGCTCGTCGCCCCGGCTGCCGCGCCCTGCCGCGCGGCGGCCCGTCGGGAGGCAGCCGCCGCGGCCGTGCGCCTGGCACGCTCACGCGCGAGGGCCGCATCCGCCTCGCTCGCCGTTCGGCCCAGGGATCCCTCGCCTCCGAGCTCGGTCCAGCGCCGGCCACGGCGCGTGCCGGCAACCCGGCCTGGACGCGGCGCCATCGTCGCCAGCAGCGTCGCGGCCGCCCTCCGCTCCGCCGCCGGCAGCCGCTGGCAGAAGGAACAGAAGTGCGTGGCGCGGATGCCGATCACGATCCGGCGGATCGGCCGGCCGCAGCGAGGACACGGCTGGCCCGTGCGCTGGTAGACGTCGAGGCGCTCCTGCATCGCGCCGTCGCCGTCGGGCGCGGTGTAGTCGTCGATCGAGCTGCCCCGCCGCTCGACGGCCTCGGCCAGGATCTCGACCATGCTCCGATACAGGCGTCGCTCGTCGGCGGGCCGCAGGGATGCGGCCGAGCGCAGCGGATGCAGCCTCGCTCGCCACAGCGCCTCGTCCGCGTAGATGTTGCCGACCCCGGCGACGAAGCCCTGGTCCACTAGCAGCGGCTTGAGCCGGGCACGCCGGCCGCGGATCAGGGCCCGGAAGTCTCGCAGCGTGAACCGCGGATCCAGGGGTTCGGGTCCGATGCCGTCGAACGGGTCATCATCGGGCCCGTACAGGCCCACCCGTCCGAACTTGCGGATGTCGCGGAACCGAACCTCGCGTCCGTCGTCGAGCGCGAGGGCCAGCCGCTCATAGGGGATCGGTCGGCACGGTGGCCGGGCACGACGAACAGCTGACCGGTCATCTTGAGATGGATGGTGAGGAAGCGCCCCCGTCGAGGTCGATCACCAGCTGCTTGCCGCGCCGGCCGATGCGCTCGATCCGGCGGCCGAGACGCCCTCGCGAACCGTCCGGATCCTCGTCCCGCAGCGTCCGGTCCCACCCGACGCGCGCGGCGATGATCACCGGGCCGGGCCCACCGCCATCGGGCAGCAGGTGGCGCCGGAGGTCGCTGCGCGACGGTCTCGACCTCGGGTAGCTCGGGCATGGAGACCATGAGACGAAAACCGGCCGGCGCGGGCATCGAAGTGCGACGGCACGCCGCCCACCGGCGGCGCCGATGGAAGGGCCGGCCGTGACTAGCCGGCGGCGACCTCGACGGCTGGCCGTCGTGCCGACTGGCGATGGCCACCCGATCACGGCCCCTGCCTTCGCCTCGATACATGGCCGAGTCGGCGGCCATGATCAGCTCCTCGGCCGTGGTGCCGTGCTCCGGGTAGCCGGCCACCCCGACCGACATCGTCGTCGTCGGATAGAGCCGCGTCGAACCGCCACCTGGTCGGGCTTGACCGCCGCCCGCAGCGCCTCGGCCCGGCGGTGCGTCGTCCTCAACCGACGCCTTGGGCAGGATGACCACGAACTCCTCGCCACCGAAGCGGCAGGCGACGTCTTCAGCCCGCACAGCCGAGGTGAGGAGGCGGCCGACACGGCGAAGCTCCTCGTCGCCGGCCGCATGCCCGAAGGCGTCGTTGAGCTGCTTGAAGTTGTCCAGGTCGGCCATGAGCAGACCGACCTGGTAGCCCTCTCGCTCCGCGCGTCGGATCTCGCGGCGGAGCGTTTCCTCCATGTACCGGCGGTTGAACAGGCCCGTCAACGAATCGCGCCACGACTGCTCCCGGAGCGTCTCCCGGAGCTGGATGTTGGCCAGCGTGAGGCCCACGTGTCGCCCAGCATCCTGACCAGGTGCTCTCGTTCGGCCAGCTGTGTCGCGCGTGTCATGCCCGGCACTCGACGGCGGACGTGGACATGCAGAAGGCCCAGGGTATCGGCCTGAGCGGCGAGCGGTTCGCACAGCAGGCCGACCGAGGCGGGGGAGCTCGACATGCGGGCATATCAGCTCGGCGTCCCCGCCGTCGACAACGTGGAGGCGGCCGCGGCGCAGAGCCCAGCAATCGCCCGGCGTGAACGAATGCTGTGAAGGTGCCTGTCTGCCCCACGAGGCGACCATCTCGACCGTCGTCCGGGCGGGGTCGAGGACATACATGCGCACCGTCATCGCCCTCGAGCAGCCGTTCGGCCGCCCCGGCGATGACCACATATGCCTCGTCCAGCGACTGACACGATCCGAGCAGCTCCGCCATCTCAGCCAGCATCGACGTTTCGCTGTCCTCGCCGCTCGACCTCATCGGCATGGTCCTGGAGCTCTTCAAAGGCGTCCCGAAGCTGCCGCTCCAGCGCCGTCCTGGCGCTCGTGTCGGCGATCGTGGCGCAGCACGAGCCGACCGCGCCTGGATCGGAGCGGTGCGAGGCTGACCTCCGCAGTGAACTCGGTCCCATCCCGGCGGCGCGCGGTCGAACTCCAGGCCGTTGCCCATGGGGCGTGCCGCGGGCGCACGCTGTACCCATCGCGATGCGCGACGTGGGCCTCGACCAGACCCTCGGGCACCAGCACCTCGACCTGCTCTCCGACAAGATCCGAGGGTGGCCAGCCAAGGGCTCCTCGACACCGTGCGTTGGCGAAGATGATCCGGCCGCGTCTGGTCAACGGCAACGACGGCGTCCGCGGCTAGCGTCGAGCGCGGCCTCGGCACTCACCCCAGGGCGCGGCGTTCTCGGCATGTGGTTCGGCGGACCATGCATTCAGACGATCCGCCTGTCGCGGCCGTCGGCCAGATAACCTCGGCGCCGTCCGGCCGCGCCAAAGGGCATCAGTCCCCTGCCGAAAGCTGGTATCGCTCGAGCGCCCGGACACCGATCAGGAACGCCACCGCCGGACACGCGACCGCACCCACGATCACGGTCGGCGTCGGGGCAGCGTCGACGCAGAGCCCACGGTATCCGACGGGTCGAGCGCGGCGACGATGGAGAGCACGTACTGGCGGATGGACAGCACGCGGGTGCCCTCGAACAGCCCCGCGAGCATGCCCTCCCAGATCGCACGTAGATCAGGCCGATGATCAGGGCGCGGCTGGTCAGCACGCTCAGGGCGACGAAGATGGTCACGTACAGCACGCTGCCGACGAGCACGCCCGCGGTGAACGCGAGCGTGACCCCGAGCACCGCCACGTTCACCGCCGATCAGCAGGCCGGTGAGCAGCGTTGCGCCGCCGGCACGAGGGCGCCGACCACCGGCGCCGCGGCCAGGATCTTCGCGGCCAGGATCCGCCAGCGGGCAATGGGCTTGGTCAGCAGGTGGATCGCGCTGCCGTCCTCGAGCTCCGCGCCCAGGGCCGCCGTCCCGAACACCAACGCGAGCAGCGGCAGGAGCGTGGCCACGATCACCGGCTCGAGCGTCCCGGCCGTTCGAGTCGCCGGGTTGCCGGGAAGGCCATGGAGCCGCGCGAGCAGCCCGACCAGCACCGGCACCGCCGCCAGCAGGAGCATCAGCACGGCGCGCCGCCGCCCGAGCAACGCGCGCACCGTGACCCGAACGATCGCCTCGATCATCGCTGCACCAGGTAGGCGAACACGCTCTCGAGCGACTCGTCCGTGGGGCGCACCTCGAACAGCGACACACCGGCCTCGCGCGCCAGCCGGGGCAGGCGGCGACCGAACCCTGCCAGGTCCGCGGTTCGAACCTCGAGGTGGTCGTCGCGCAGCTCGGCCCCGATGACCGCCTCACCGGCGATGAGCGCCGCCGCGAGCGCTCGGTCGTCGGAGGCGCGGATCGTGTAGGTGTGCGGGCGATCGGTCATCAGGCGGCGGATCGCGCGGAAGTCGCCCGAGGCGGCCAGCCGGCCGGCGTAGATCACCAGCACCTGCCCGCGAGCCGCTCGACCTCCTCGAGGATGTGCGAGCTGAACAGGATCGTCCGGCCCTGGTGCCGCAAGCCGCCGGAGCAGCGTCATCATGTGCAGGCGCTGGCGCGGGTCGAGGCCGTTGAACGGCTCGTCGAGCAGGAGGACAGGCGGATCGTGGACGAGGGCCGCGGCCAGCAGGATGCGCTGCTTCATGCCCTTCGAGTAGGTCGTCGTCCGGCGATCGGCGGCATCGGTCAGATCGACGGTCGCGATCGCGACCGCCGCGGCAGCGATCAGGGTCGGCGAGACCCTGCAGCTGCGCCGCATAGCGCACGAAGGCCCGGCCGGTGAGCCAGGTCCGGGGACCGACTCGCGTTCGGGTACGAGGCCGACTCGACGATACACGTCCGGGATGCCGCCAGGCGGGCTCGCCGAGCAGGGTCACCATCCGCGCGGAGGGCGGCAGCAGCCCGGCGATCATGCCCAGGATCGTGCTCTTGCCGGCCCCATTGGGCCCCAGCAGGCCGGTGATCGCCGGGGCCAACGTCGAACGAGACGTCATTGCAGGCGACGACGTTGCCGAACCAGCGCGAGGCGCGATGCAGGACGATCGGGGCGGGCTCGCCCGGGGTCGGGGCGGAACGGCGGGGGCGGCTGCCAAGCGGCTGGGGCGGCGGCACGGAGGGCGGCGGCCGGGGTGCCGTGGGACGGAGGGCGACGTCGGGCGGCGGCGGCGGCTCGGACGCGGTGGGCTGCGGCGCGCACGGAGGCTGCGCGGGCGAGGCGGCGGGGGGTCACGGCTCGATCCCCGGTAGCGGAGCACCAGTACCAGCGTCGCCACGACGGCCATCACGAACGCGGCGAGGACATAGAGCCAGCTGGACATGTCCGCGCCGGCCGGGCCGGCGTGCGCATGGCCGTAGACGAACGCGTTGGCTCCCTCGAGGATGTCGGCGGGGCTGATCAGGGAAACGGCGCCCGCGAGATCGGCGCCACTCAGCTCGCCGATCGCCCCGACGGCGACCAGCGGAACCAGCACCGCCGCGAAGATCGCCGCCGTCGCGTACGCGCGCCGCGGCGTGAAGGCGGAGAGCGCGAGCGCGAGCGCGGCCAGCAGCCATGCCGTCAGCACCGCCTGGCCCGAGGATCGGCGGCAACTTGGGGATCTCATCCGTGATCGCGCTCGGGATGTCCGATGCCAGCAGGATCCGTCCCACGAAGATCAGCAGCTGTGGGAACACGACCAGCAGGAGCATCGCGGAGCCCAGCGCCAGCAGCTTCGCGATCGCGTAGTCCTCGCGGCGGATCGCCCGGCTGAAGAACAGCGCCAGCACGCGATGCCGCTGGTCGCGCACCAGCAGCTCGGGCGCCTGGGCGGCGGCGAACAGGAACACGACCTGCCCGACCACCGAGTAGTACGTCTCGTACCGGATCGGCGAGGCGGCGTCCGCCATCTGGGCCGCCCCGAGCTGCTGCGCCAGGGCCGCCACGCCCAGGGCAACCACCGCGGGAATCGTCGCGATCGCAGCCAGACCGAAGGGGACGATCTTGGCCCGCCCCGGCCGGCCCAGGCCCCAGCTCTGTCGGAACGACTGGCGCGCGAGCGAGGCGACCGCGTGGCGCCGACCCAGGCGGACACCCTGGTAGCCGCGGTAGCCGAGGTCGTAGATGCTGCCGCCGGCGCTCCCCGCCGCGACGACCTGGCCGCTGCCGCTGTCGCCGCGATCCGCCTGGCCCGGTCCGCGCGTGGTCATGGCACACCACCCGGCACGACCTCGTCCCGGAACAGGTCCTCGAGCGTGCGCCGCTCGGGCTCGATCCGGACCAGGCCAGCACCGAGGTCGGCGGCCGTGTCGCGGATCGTGTCGAAGCCCGCGCCATCGCCCAGCTGCACGAACAGGCTCCGCCCGTCCACGCGGAGCGCCAAGCCGGCACCCGAGAGGCGCGCTCCGAGCACCGCCGCGTCGTCATCGAGCTCCACGTGCACCACGCCCGTGCGCCCGGTGAACGTCGCCAGCGGAGCGGCTCGAACCAGTCGGCCCGAATTCGATCGCGACCAGGAAGTCGCATACCCGCTCGATCTCGCCCAGCAGGTGGGAGGCCAGCAGGATCGCGATCCCGAACTCGGTGCCGGTCCGGCGGATGAGCGCCAGCATGTCCTCGCGCCCCGCGGGATCGAGCCCGTTGGTCGGCTCGTCGAGCAGCAGCAGGCGGGGGTCGTGGACGAGCGCCTGGGCGAGCATCACGCGCTGGCGCATGCCGGTCGAGTAGCCGCCGATCGGCCGGTAGCGCTCCTCGTACAGCCCCACGTGCCGGAGCACGTCCGCCGTCCGCTCCCGGGCCGCCGAGCGCGGCAATCCCGACAGCTCGGCCATGTGCGTGACGAGCTCGGTCGCGGGCAGGTCCGGCGGCAGGGCATCGTGCTCGGGCATGTAGCCCACCAGGGCGCGAACCGCGGTCCCCTGCCGGGTCACGTCGAGATCCATGACGAACGCCCGGCCCGTGGTTGGCGCCAGCAGCCCGAGCAGGATCCGAATGAGCGTGCTCTTGCCGGCCCCGTTGGAGCCGACCAGCCCGATGATCCCCGGCTCCAGCTCGAGCGTCAGGTCCTCGAGCGCGGTCACCGGCCCGTAGCGCTTGGTCAGGGTCTCCAGCCGGATCAAAGCCATCGCCGGCTACCTTAGCGCCCGACCGCCCGTTGGAAGGCTGCCGTTCGGCACGTCATCGACAGGCGGCCCGAAGGTCGGCGAATGGCCCGTCCCGCCGGACCGGCGGCTGCCGACCTTCGGGCACCCGACCCTCTCCGATCGCCCGGGCGTCCGGCCTAGGCGCCGACGGCCTCGGGCGCGGCCCCGGCCTCCGCGAGCGCCGCGTCGCGACGCGAGACCGGCGTCATCCCCTCCCAGGAGTCGCCCACCTTCGCCTGGACGGTCAGAGGCACCGACAGCGGCAGCGCACCCTCCATCGTCTCGCGCAGCAGCGGCAGGACCCGGTCGACCTCGTCGCGCGGCGTCTCGAGCAGCAGCTCGTCGTGCACCGACAGCAGCAACCGCGATCGGAAGCCACCCGCGCGCAGCACCCGGTCGAGGCGGATCATCGCGATCTTGACGATGTCGGCCGCGGTGCCCTGGATCGGCATGTTGATCGCCATCCGCTCACCGGCGGCACGCAGCGAGGGGTTGCGGGCCTCGAGCTCGGGGATCCGTCGCTTGCGGCCCAGGAGCGTGGCCACGAACCCCTGCTCGCGTGCGGTCTCGCGGATGTGGTGCATGTAGCGGCTGATCCCGCCGTACGCCGCGAAATACGAGTTGATGAACTCCTGGGCGTCCTGGCGGCTGATCCCGGCGCGCGTCGAGAGCCCGAAGTCGCTCATCCCATAGGCCAGTCCGAAGTTGACCATCTTGGCCATCGAACGCTCGTCCGCGGTGACGTCGCCGGGATCCTTGCGCAGCACGCGGGCGGCGGTCTCACGGTGGATGTCGGCCTCGCGTGCGAACGCATCGGCGAGGTGGTCGTCGCCCGACACGTGGGCCAGGATCCGGAGCTCGATCTGGCTGTAGTCGGCGGCGACCAGCGTGGTCTCCGGCGACCCGGCGACGAACGCGTGGCGGATCCGGCGCCCGAGCGGGGTCCGGATCGGGATGTTCTGGAGGTTGGGGTCCGACGAGGACAGCCGCCCGGTCGCGGCGACGGCCTGGTGGAACAGGGTGTGCAGCCGCCCGTCGGGGCCGATCAGGTTGGGCAGTGCCTCCACGTAGGTCGACCGCAGCTTGGTGTAGATCCGCCAGTCGAGCACGGGCTCGATGACCGGGTGGACGCCGCGCAGCTCCTCGAGCACGGCCGCGTCCGTGGAGTAGCCGGTCTTGGTCTTGCGCCCCTTGGGCAGCCCGATCTCGACGAACAGCACGTCGCCCAGCTGCTTGGGCGACCCGATGGTGAACTCGTGCCCGACGGCCGCGTAGATCTCGCCTTCGAGGCGCGTGATCTCGGCAGCGAACTCACGCTCGAGGTCCGCGAGCGCATCGCGATCGAGGGCGATCCCGTTCGCCTCCATGCGAGCCAGGATCGGGATCAGCGGAAGCTCGATCTCCGTGAACAGCCGCTCGACACCCTCGTCCCGCATGGCCTGCTCGAGGGATGGCCGGACGGCCAGGGCCGACAGCGCCTCGAGGCCGGCCGTTGCCGTGGGCGGCAGGCCGGCGGCGGCCGGAGGCAGGACGAGGTCCAGGCGCTCCGCGACGACGTCCGCGATCTTCTGGGCCCGGAGCGCCGCGTTGACCAGGTAGGCGGCGATCTGGGTGTCGAAGGCGACCGGCAGCGGATCGACGTCCGCGTCCTCGCCGAATCGTGCGGTGAGCAGCGGCTTGACGTCATGCCCCACGAGCGGGGTGCACAGCCGCTCGAGCAGGTGGCGGAGCGCCAGGGATGCGTCCGGGCCGTCCGCCGCCACGACCCGCCCGTCGGGACCGGCGACCGCGAGGGCGAGCGGAATGCCGGCGAGGGGCCGCGGATCATCGACGGCCAGGCCGACACCCACAGCCTCCTGCGCGTTGAGCCATTCCGCCAGCGCGGCGACCCGTGCCTCGTCCGCGATCTCGATCCGGCCCGGATCGACGATCGCCGCCGCCAGGGCACCCGCGACATCGCCGGTTGCGGCCGCGATCGCCTCGGCCCGCGCTTCCACGGCGGGGGAGGTCGCCGCGATCCCGGCGCCATGCCCGCTCCCTCCGCCGCCTGAGACGACGTCGAAGTCCATCGACAGCTGGAGCGAGCCCGGGTCGACGGGTCCCTGCGGACCAACGGACCCTCTGCCCCGGCCGCCGACACCCTGCGCCGCGGGGAAGCCCGCGTCCCGCAGCTCGCGCATCGCAGCGACCGCGTCCTCGGGTCGCTCACCGAGCAGCGGCGGCAGGCGGTCGATGAGGGTCCGGAACTCGTACTCGCGGAACAGCCGCACCACGGTCTCGCGGTCGTACTCCCCCGCCCGCCCGTGGGTCAGGTCGAGCGAGACGTCCACATCGCGCACCAGCCGCATCAGCTCGCGGCTCTCGAGCACGGACTCACGGTATTCGGTGAGCGGGCCACGGAGCTTCTCGGGCATCACCTCGTCGAGGTGCTCGTACAACGTGTCGAGCGTGCCCCAGGCCCGGATCAGCTTCGACGCGGTCTTCTCGCCCACACCCGGGATGCCCGGGATGTTGTCGGTCGGGTCACCCTTGAGCGCCTTGTAGTCGAGCATCTGGTCGGGCCGAAGGCCCCAGCGGTCGTCGATCCGGGCGAGGTCGTAGGCCACCGTGTTGGCGATGCCGCCGCGCAGCGAGACCATGAGCTTCGTTCGCTCGCTGACCAGCTGGAGCATGTCCAGGTCGCCGGTGAGGATCGTCACCTCGAGGTCTGCCGCCTCTGCCTGACCGGTGAGCGTGGCGATGACATCGTCGGCCTCGAAGCCCTCCCGCTCGTAGACGGGGATCCCGAGCGCCTTGACCACCTCGCGCACCTTCGGGATCTGGTCGCGCATGTCGTCGGGCATCCGCTGGCGGTTGGCCTTGTACTCGGCGTAGCGCTCGTGCCGGAAGGTGGGCTTGCCGAGGTCGAAGGCGACCGCGAGCCGGTCGGGCTTGGCGTCCTGGATCGCGCGCAGGACGATGTTGGTGAACCCGAACACGGCCGTCACGAGCTCGCCCTTGGAGGTCGTCAGGGGCTGCTCGATGAGCGCGAAGTAGCCGCGGTAGATGAGCCCGTTGCCGTCGAGCAGCAGGAGGCGTTCCATCGGCGGGACCTTGCGAGCTGGGACCCGTCCAGTGTACCCGCCGGGCCGGTCGAGACCGCGTTCGACGCCTTCGTGGCGGCCGGGCCGCAGGGCTCGCCCGGCAGCCGCCGCTATGCGGCCGATGCCGCTTCGAACACGCCGCGCTCGAGGAGGGGGACGCGGTCCGTTGCGTCGAGCTCGCCCGCGATCTCGACGTCGGATGCGAAGCCCCGTTCGACGAGCTCCCGCCCCGAGGCGCAGGCCATGAGGGAGGCGGTGAGATCGCCCCGAACCGCCCGAAACGCGCCGACGGCCGCTCGGGCCTCAGGCGACAGGTCATCCGGCGCGAAAGCGGCCAGGATGGCGCCGGCGCCGACGAGATCCTCGAACGCCGGGCGCAGCCCGCCATCGGGCCATCGCTCTCCGGCCGCGATGACCGCCACGGCTCGGTTGGTCGCGAGGGCGTAGCCCCCGACGGCCGTTGCGTTGCGGAGGGAGCCCGCGACGACGGCCGCCCCTCGCTCGGCCGCGAGGGCGGCACAGGTCGCTCCGTTGGGCGACGGCAAGACGCACACATCGCCGGGCTCGAGCATCCGGAGGGAAGCGGGAGAGAGGCTCGGTCCCCCGTCCGACCGGGACCCGGCAAGCATCGCCCCGAGCGAGCGCGCATACGCGGCGGCGCTCTCGTCCAGCGTTCGATACGGTGCTACCCGCGCCCCGCGCTCGACCGCCACCGAAACGGCGGTCGAGAACGAGAGCACGTCGACCACGATCACGAGCTCGTCGCGTCCGGCCAGGCACCGCACGCCGTCGGGCCCCCAATCGAACCGCGCGCGGAACCCCGCCTGGTCGTGGATTGCCGTCGCGCGGGTTCCGGCGTCGTCGCTCATCGGACGGACTCTACGTCGAGGCGGCCCGTGCCGCGCGATGATACGGGACGCCGCTCCATCGCGAATCCAGCCACGAGCGCGGCGTCAGGATTCGTCCATGCCATCGAAGCGCCGCGTCGGCGTCCTCACCGCCGGTGGCGACAGCCCCGGCCTCAACGCCGCCATCCGCGGTTTCGGGAAGGCCGCGATCAGCACCTACGGGATGGAGGTCGTCGGCTACCGGGACGGCTTCCGCGGGCTGGCCGAGGACCGCAAGGTCCGCCTCGACAAGGGCGCCCTGTCCGGGATCCTCACGATCGGCGGCACGATCCTCGGGACCAGCCGCGACAAGCCGCACAAGATGCTGATCGACGGCGAGATCCGGGACATGACCGACGTGATCGTCGCCAACTACAACAAAGCCGGGCTTGCCGCGCTCGTCTGCCTCGGTGGGGGCGGCACGGCAAAGAGCGCGCTTCGCCTGGCGAAGGCGGGCCTCGACGTCGTGACGCTGCCCAAGACGATCGACAACGATCTCGAGGGCACCGACGCGACGTTCGGCTTCGCGACCGCGCTCGCGGTGGCGACCGACGCCATCGACCGGTTGCACAGCACCGCGCACAGCCACCACCGGATCATCGTCGCGGAGCTCATGGGCCACCGCGCCGGCTGGCTCACGCTGGGTGCGGGGCTCGCGGGCGGCGCCGACGTGATCCTCATCCCCGAGATCCCGTACCAGGTGCCCGCGATCGCCGCAGCCATCAAGCGCCGGGTCCGCCGCGGGACGAACTTCAGCATCGTGGCGGTGGCCGAGGGCGCCCGGAGCGAAGTCGATGCCAGGGCGCTGGCGGCGGCCGAGGCGCGAGCCCAGCGGGCCGAGGACTCGACCGCACGGGAGGCGGCCAAGGCGGAGATCGGCCTGCTCGAGACGCAGCACATCGGCAACACGCTGCGCCTGGCGCATCAGCTCGAGCAGCTGACAGGCCTCGAGTCGCGGGTGACGATCCTGGGCTACGTCCAGCGCGGTGGAACGCCCTCTCCCATCGACCGCCTGCTCGCCACGAGGCTGGGCAGCGCCGCGGCCGATCTGGTCGACGCAGGCACGTTCGGGGTCATGGTTGCGGCGCGGGGAGACGGCACGGAGCCAGTCCCGCTGGAGCAGGTCGCCGGCCGCCGCAAGACCGTGCCTCCGGACCACCCGTGGATCGCGGCGGCACGGCACGTGGGGACCTGCCTCGGCGACTGATCGCGGGTCTCCCGCGGCCTGCGCAGGATCGGCATCGGACGCGCACAACTTCTGCACATCCCGGATGGAGCCTGTGGTCAGGCAATCGGCCCGGCCACTGACGGGCCGTCACATCGGAGATGTCAAATGCGTGGGTTCCTCGGAATCCTGGCCGTCCTGTTCGTCGCCCTGGTCGCCGGCGCGATCGGTTTCCAGGCCGGCGTTGTGGCCAACGTGGGGGCCGGCGCCGCAACCACCGCCGCACCGGGCTGGGCCTGGTGGTGGGCCTTCCCCCACTTCGGCGGGTTCCTGTTCGGTCTCCTGTTCCTGTTCCTGATCATCGGCCTGATCTCGTTCGCGTTCGGCGGCCGGCGTGGCGGACCGTGGGGCCGCCGAGCGTATCGGCGCCGCTGGGGCTACGACTCCATGAGCGACCCGTTCGACCCGCGCCGCCAGTGGATCGTCGACGCCCATCGCCGGCTCCACGAGGAGGAGGCCCGCAGCGCCGGCCAGCCGGCTCCGGGCTCGAGCGGCGGATCGAACCAGGTGCCGCCGGCGCCGCCGGCCGCCGGCTGACGCACCCTGGGTCGCCATTCCCACCGACGCCGGGCGGTATCCTCGCCCGGCGTCGCCATGTCGGGAGTCAGCCATGCGCACCGTCCTTGTCGTGGAGGACGAGCCTCGGATCGCCAGCCTCGTCCGCGACTACCTCGAGCACGCGGGGTTTGCCGTCCTTACCGCCGGGGATGGCGCGGGCGGTCTCGCGCTCGCCAGGACGCGGCGCCCGGACGCGATCGTGCTCGACCTCGGGCTGCCCAGGGTCGACGGCCTTGATGTGATCCGCACGCTCCGCCGCGACTCGACCGTGCCCATCGTCATCCTCACCGCCCGCGGCGACGAGACCGACCGCATCACCGGCCTCGAGCTCGGCGCGGACGACTACGTGGTCAAGCCATTCAGCCCGCGGGAGCTCGTGGCGCGCGTGCGGGCGGTGCTCCGTCGTGCCGGGATGCCACCGCTGTCCGATGAGCGGATCCGGGCCGGCGACCTCGAGCTGGACATGGCCCGCCGTCGGGTCACCGTCGGCCGACGGGTGGTCGAGCTGACGCCCACCGAGTTCGAGCTGCTCGCGACGTTGGCCCGCGAGCCGGGCCGTGTCTGGACCCGGTCGCAGCTCCTGGACGCGGTCCACGGGTTCTCGCTCGAAACGTACGAGCGCGCGATCGACGGCCACATCCGGAACCTGCGCCACAAGCTCGAGCCGGGTCCGGGCTCGCCGAGCCTCGTGCGCACCGTGCACGGCGTGGGCTACGCGCTGGCTGACGTCGAGCCGTGACCGACCCCGGGCCGGACGGCCAGCCGGGCGGGCGGCCCCCCGGCATGGGACCGCCAGCCGATCAGTCGGGGCCACCGCCCGCGTCCGGGCAGGACGAGTGGTTGGGCTGGGGGCCTCCGTGGGCGCAGCGCCGCGCCCGCCGCCGGTGGGCCAGACAGCGCCATCGGCGCGAGTGGCGATCCCGGCCCCATGCCGGGTTCGTCCGGTTCTTCGGCTGCCTGGCCATCACGATGGTCCTGCTGGTGGGGGGCGTCACGGCCGTAGCCACCTGGATCGCCGGCGCGCTGCTCGGCGTCGTCGCCCCCGAGGTCGCCCCATGGTCGTTCATCGCGATCGCAGCGATCCTGGTCGTCGCGCTCACGGTGCTGGCCGGCCTGGGCCTGGTGGGCGGGGCGGTTCGACCGCTCGCCGAGCTCGGCGATGCGACCGAGCGCCTCGCCGACGGCGAAGCCGACATCCGGGTCCGCCCGCGAGGTCCGGGGGCGGTGCGCCGCCTCGCCACCTCGTTCAATGCCATGGCCGAGCGGCTCGACCGATCGCGGCAGGAACGCCGGGCGCTGCTCGCCGACGTCACCCACGAGCTGCGCACGCCGCTGACGGTCATCTCGGGCGAGCTCGAGGCGATGATCGACGGCGTCCACCCGATGGATGCCGCCCATGTGACCCCGATCCTCGCCGAGACTCAGGTCATGAGCCGGCTGCTCGACGACCTGCGAACGCTGTCGCTCGCGGATGCCGGTGCCCTGACCCTGCATCGCGAGCCCACCGACCTGCGAGCGATCGCGTCGGAGGTGGTGGCGGCGCACCGCTCGAGGGCGGTCGCAGCCGGGATCGAGCTGACCGCCGCAGGCGAGGACCGGCTCGTGACCAGCGTCGATCCGGTCCGGGTTCGGGAGATCCTGACCAACCTGGTCACCAACGCCATCCGCCACACGCCGGCGGGCGGCCGAATCGTCGTGGGGATCGGTCGGGACGGCGGCGACGCCCTGCTCACGGTGATCGACACCGGCGAGGGCATCCCGCCCGGGGACCTCGGCCGCGTGTTCGACCGGTTCCACCGCCGCGCCGACAGGGGCGGCAGCGGGCTGGGCCTGGCGATCGTTCGCGATCTCGCGGCCGCCCACGGTGGCACCGCGACGGTCACCAGCGACGGGGTGCCGGGCCACGGAGCCACGTTCGTCGTACGGCTGCCGATCCGCGACTGAGAGGCCCTCCCGGACCGATCGTCTCGCGGCGGACCTGGCCGGCGCAGCTGCCTCAGGCGAGCCTGCGGGCCGCCAGCCTCGCCCCCACCAGCAGGACGCCGAGCAGCAGCAGCACGCCCGCGCCGATGGCAGCCGGCGATGGCGCCGAGCCCGATTCGAGGAGCCCGCGGGTCCCCGCCTGATCGCTGGCCCGGCTCGTTGTGCCCGAGTCGCCCGCACCCGCCTGGTTCGTCGAACCACCGCTCGTGTCGCCGCCGGCGACGGGAGCCGGAACAGCAGCGCTCGACGCCGGCATGGCGCCGCCGTTTGCGTCGAGCTGCTGGGACGGACCGGCGCTCGGCTCGCCTCCCGCGGTCAGATCCGACGTTGCCTTGGGGCTGGCCGAGTATTCCGTGGATCCGGACCCCTGCGCCACGGGTTGTGGCGAGCTCGCGGCCTCCGGCCTCATGGAAGGCTCGCCGGCGTCCGCCTGGCCGGCGGCCGCGGCCGCCGCGCTCGGGGCTGCCGACGGAGCTTCTCGCGGAGCACCCGGCCCGGTACCGGCGCCCTCCTGCGACTCGACCCCGCTCTCGGTGACAGCGGGAGCCGGGTTGGGTGCGAGCGCGGTGGGTCCGCTGGACGGCAGCGAGAACCCGGGACCGGCGATCAGCAGCCCGACCAGCCCGAGCGTGGTGAGCGCGGTGCCGAGCGGCGCAGCGAACGAGAACCGGGGACCGGCCAGGGTGGCCAGCCAGGCTCGCCAGCCGCCAGGCCGGAGGGCGGCCGCCTGCTCGGTGGTGAGCCGGAAGTCGCGCGGCCGGGCGGGCGCCGGCAGCTCCCCCAGTGCGGCGCTGATGGAGAGCAGGTCGCCGTGAAGCCGCGCGCACTCAGCGCAGCCGGCGACCAGGGCCCCGGCGGTCTCGAGCTCGCGCCCGGTCACATCGCCGGCGGCATGGGCCGCGATGAGGTCGAGGTCGTGGGTGGCGTGGTTGGCGAGGTCGGGGACGTGAAGCATCTCGCTGCCTTGACGGTGCTCGGGCGGCGCCGGTTCCGGGTGGCCCTGGATGGGGTCGGACATCAGCCGCCCTCCCCGCGGAACAGGCCGATCGATCCCTGGAGCCGCTCACGCAGCGCAAGCCGTCCCCGATGGATCCGCGACTTGACGGTTCCCAACGACACCCCGGTCAGCTCGGCGATCTCGGCGTAGTCGTACCCCTCCACGTCGTACAGCACGATGGCGTGGCGCTGATCCGGCGCGATCGCCGCGAGCGCGGCGGCCAGGACGCGTCCGCGCTCACCCTCCATCGCCGTGCGCTCGGGGTCGGCTTCGGGCCCTGCCGGCGGTTGCCAGCTCTCGTCCTCGAGCTCCGGGTACGGTTGCGACGGCCGGCGCTTCCGGAGGCGCTGCTGGTCCATCGCGGCGTTGATGGCGATCCGGCTCAGCCACGAGCGGACGCTTCCCCCGCGGAACCGGTGCAGGTTCCGGTAGGCGGAGAAGAACGCCTCCTGAACGGCATCGCCAGCCTGGTCACGGTCCGGCACCATCCGTGCAACGAGCGCGTAGAGATGGTCCTGGTAGCACTCGACGAGGCTGTTGAAGGCATCGAGGCTGCCCCCTCGCGCCTGTTCGAGGAGGACGAGATCGCGGCGCTGGATCGGATCGTCGATCGCCTCCGACGGGCGTGCGTCCTCCACGACGGGCCGGGAGCTCCTGTCTGACGGTGTGAGGCGCGGCGAGTCTAGCATCGGGCCCCGCCACCGACGGCCGCCACCGGCGCCTGAGATGGTTCGATGGCCGGAGGGTGTGACGCTCGGCCGGGGTTGCCGAACCGCGCGTCGGCTACGATCATCCCGCAGGGCCGAAGTGGCGGAATGGCAGACGCGACGGTCTCAAACACCGTTGAGGGCAACCTCGTCCGGGTTCGAGTCCCGGCTTCGGCACCACCCCTGGCAGCACGGATCGTCGAGCGCCTCGTGCTCGCTCCCAGGAGATGGCACGTGGTCGAGACGGGACCCGCGGATGCCCGAGCGGGCTGCCCTGGACGTCGCCGCCGACCTCGCCACGATTGCGCCCACCCACCGACAGGCTCGCCACACAGGTTCTGCGGTTCCGCCTGGCGCGACCTCCCTCGCCGCCGCGCATCGTCGCCGGACCGGTCCAAACGCAAGCATACTTACCTCGCCCCGGTCGCCGGTTTTCCCTCGGTGCCGGGGCATGACTGTGCGGTCAAGATGACGGGCCGTAATGACGGCGAGAGATACGCGTCGCACACTCGCTGTCTTCAGCCGCGTGCCGTCGTCACGGGGATAGTTGCAGGGCATGCGGCTGCGGTAGCTCTTCCCTGCGCCCCGCCTGGCTTACCCCCCTCCCCTCACGCCGGGCGGGGCGCCCCCTTGTCTCCGACACGCGACCTGTCGCCGTCGGGCCGCCACCCTGCGACGACGAGCAGCCAGGCGGATCCCGAGCGCCAAGCGCGATAATCGGTGGCGAGCAACCGCAGCATCAGCGGCCGGCCCACGCCGGCAGGAGGCAGGGCAATTGGCGATCGGACGGGACACCTCGTTCACGTGGCTGGGTCACGCCGCAGTGGAGGTGCTGACCCCCGGCGGCAAGGTCATCCTCTTCGACCCATGGCTGGGCAACCCCAGGAGCCCCCGGTCCGCCGACACCGTGGACCGCTGCGACCTCCTCCTCGTGACCCACGGGCACGGCGACCACCTTGGCGACGCGATACCGCTGGCGGCGCGTCTGCGGCCCGCCTGGCCGTGTATCCACGAGATGAGTCTGTGGCTTGCCCGGCGACTTCCCGGCGGCGCGGACCAGCTCATCGGCATGAACAAGGGCGGCACGGTCGAAGCGGCCGGCCTGCGGGTGTCCATGACCCCCGCCGAGCACACCGCGGGTGACTGGAACGCCGGCGGCGAGACCACCCTGTACCTCGGAGAGCCGGCGGGCTTTGTCGTCGAGCTGGAGAACGGGTTCCGGATCTACCACGCGGGGGACACCGCGGTGTTCGGCGACATGACCCTCATCCGCGACCTGCTCCACCCGGATCTCGCGATGCTGCCCATCGGCGGCCATTACACGATGGACCCCGTGGGCGCGGCCCTGGCCGTGGAGCTGCTGGGTGTGAGCCACGTCCTGCCGATCCACTGGGGCACGTACCCAGCGCTCGCGGGGACGCCTGCCCAGCTGCGGGACGCGGTCGCCGCGCGCGGGCTGGCGGCCGAGGTGCACGAGTGGGAGCCGGGCGACACGATCAGCTAGGAGTCCCACCGCCGGCACCAGTGCTGCGCTGATGCCGTGCGTGCTCCCGCGACCCGGCGCCCCAACCTCGGGTCACTCGCAGTGCGCGACCACGCCGTGCTTCTTGTTCCTCTTGACCCAGGTGTAGCGCGCGGCCTGGCACGTCTTCTTCTTGGTGTAGGCAGACGGGGGCGTCGTGGGCGGCGCGAGCTCCGGCGAGGGTGAGGACGAGGTGGCGGACCCGTCCGGGCCCATCACGGACTCGATCTGCGTCCCGACGTCGGACAGGGTGGCGGACGTCTGGCGGCCCATGATGAGCAGAGCGCCAACCGCAAGCGCGGCGACGATGGCAAGGATGAGCGCGTATTCGACGACTGCCTGCCCGGCGCCGTGGCACACGGATCGCGCGACTGCCGTCGGGTCGCGCCGATAGACTGGCATCGGCAAACCCCCGGTGGTTACTTCGGCCCGTCAGCTACCCTATCCGGGCGCGCTGCGCCGGCGCCACGGTACGGAAGTCCGTGCCGTGGCGGGGCCCCTGTGACCCATTGCAGCCCCTGGTGTCGGGACCAGGGGATCGCTGTCCGACCTCCCGCAGGGTCGGGGGCGTGGGCCGGTCCGCGGTCCGGTGGGTCACTTCGGCACGGAGGAAACGAGCGACATGGACGACGTCCCCGAGGGGGTCGAGATCGAGAGCGTCTACCTCGTCGAGGTGGCGTACACGCCGGAGGCGGCCGAGCGCCGGCCCGCGCTTAGACAGCGACACCTGACCCGGATCGCGCGACTGCTCCGCGAGGGCCGACTGATCGAGGCTGGAGGCTGTACCGACTTCAGCAGGGCCGTGCTCCTCGTGCGCGCCGCGAGCGAGGACGAGGCTGTCCACCTGGTTGCCGAGGACGTCTACACGACGGGCGGGGTGTGGCAGGCCCCGACGGCGGTGGGCTACGGTCGGGTGGTCCCGTCTGTGGAGGCCTGATCGGCCGTGGCCTGAGCGACTCGCGCGCCGCGCCGCATCGCCCGCAGGTTGGGGCCGAACCCCACCGCCAGGATCGAGCTGCTGATCCAGGTCAGGTTCCGGGCGAACCAGTCGGGCAGGAAGATGTCGGTGACCGAGCCCCTCCGAGCGCCGCAACGCTCGGCCAGCGGCGTCAGCGGGCACACGAAGCCGTTGCCCGCGTAGATCGCCGCTCCCGCCAGGGCGACGCCCGCCGGGAGCGCCGTCCGGCGTCCGGGCTGGCCCCGCCACCCGCCAGCGAACACGAGGAGGATCGCCCCCGCGATCACCGCGAAGGCGATCGTGTGGACAGGCTTGATCAGGAACAGCACCAGCCGTCGCGAGACGGCCGCCTGGCCAGCGGGCATGTCGAACGTGGAGCCCACGCGCACACGATGCCAGGCTCCGCGCGCGGCGCACCGGCCATGGGACGGGTCGTGTCGGACCGGGCGGGCCTTGACGCCCGGCCGCGCGAACCGCGACGCCTGGCCGTACGAGGCCCTGCCTGCGATGCGGGGGTAGACTCGGGCGACCGTCACGTCAACGCCCCGGAGCCACGATGAGCTTTCTGACCCGCGTTCTCGGCCTCGATGCCCCGGCCTCCCCGGGCCGGCCCGCTGATCCCAACCGGCCCCTGCCGAGCGTCGGCGCGAGCGAGACCGAGAGCGTCCGTCGCATCGCGGCCAGGCTCACTGCCCTGCCGCCCGCTCGCGCCCGCTTCGTAGCGTCCTTCGCCTACCTCCTGGGTCGGGCGGCGAACGCGGACCTGGTCATCACCGACGCGGAGGCGGCCGAGATGCAACGGATGGTCGCTGAGGTCGGTGGCGTCGACGCCGGGACCGCATCGATCGTGGTTGATCTCGCGCGGTTGCGCGCCGACCGCTACGGCGCGACCGAGGACTACCTCGTGAGCCGCGAGTTCAAGGCGATCTCCACGATGGACGAGCGCGAGCGCCTGCTGCGCTGCTGCTTCGTGGTCATGGCGGCCGACGACGAGGTCGACGCCAACGAGTCGTGGCTGGCCAACCGGCTGGCCGAGGAGCTCGACATCGAGCGCCCGGACCTCAACCGGATCCGCGATGAGTTCCACGACCAGCTGTCGGGGGTTCGCGAGATCCGCAGGCTGGCCGCGAGCTGACCAACGCCCGCTGCGCCGCGGCGTCCGAGAACGGTCCGCCGGGTCAGGACGTCGGCGGCTCGCCCTGCCAGCTGCCCCGCAGGTCGACCAGCAGCACGAGCGTGAGTGTCTTCGACCGGGGCGCCGTGGCGAGCAGCTCGATCTCACCGGATAGCACGTCGCCCGAGACGAGCCATCGGGTCTCGAGCAACCCGCCGGGATCGCCGACGTACGAGGTGCTTCCCTGGAACGCGGCGCCGTTGTTCGCGAGCTCGTCGGTCACGTCAGATGCGAGCAGGAAATAGCGGTTCCGGTCCCCGGCCTCGTGCCGGCAGGTGAACACCCAGACGCCGTGGTCGCGCGCCTCGACGGTACCGTCCAGCCGTCTCGACCGGCCCAGCACCATGGGGATGGGCTCGACGCTGCAGTCGATGCCCTTGTGCCCCACGAACACGCCGGGTGCCTGGAGATTCTCGAGGGCCAGGTCCACGCCGCCGGGTGCTGTCGGGGCCGGCGTCGACGCTGGTGATGAGGCCGACGGGGACGGAACGACCGCCGGCGGGGACGCGACGGCCACGGGTGACGGCGTCGCGGTCGACGATCCGGTGGCCATGCGATACGCGAGCGGCAACCCGATCAACAGCACCGCGATCAGCGCGACTGCGATCGCACCGGTCCGCAGCCTCCGGGGCGCCGCGAGCGGCTCAGGCTCGAGCTGGGGACTGGATTCCCCGCCGGGTCCGGCCAACCTGGGGTGCCTCGATGCGCCGCCGGCGTCGATCAGCCGAGACTGAGGTCGATCACGCCGTCGCCGACCCGCCGGCGAACCTCGGCCAGCAGCTCGGCGTCGTAGGCGACGCGAGGCCTGAGCGGCATCTCCCGGGCCGATCCACCGGGTGCGGGGACGTGGACGACCACGCGCGTCTCACCGGGTCGCTCGCGGAGGAGCGCCTGGAAGGCCTGCATCGCGGACACGACCCGCTCCTGGCCCGCGGCCCGGGCAAAACGGACGTTGAGCACCGCGCCGGGCCGGGCATCGAGGGGAGCGCTGGGCGACTGGGCCGCCGCCGCCGCGTCCCGGCGCTGCTCATCAGGGAGCGGCGGCTCCTCGGGCTCGGGGCCGTCGTTGCCGATTGACGCCGACGCGAGATCCGGGGGCTCAACATAGGCCGGGATCGGCTCTGCGGGGGCCACGCGAGGCAGCGATGCCGGCTCGGCGTCGGCGTGTCCACCGGCCGGCTCGGCGTCGGTACGGCGAGGCGACACACGGACCGGCGACACCACGGCGGCGTCCGCCCTCCCGGGCCCCACCGCCACCGGCTCGCGCTGCTCCGGACCGTGGCCGCCGTTGCCGCCGCGGTAACCACCGTTCGAGCCCGGTCCTCCCCCACCCCGACGGCCCCCTCGCCGGTCCAGCGCGCCGACCTCGCGCCCGAACGCCTCGGGACCACGGTCGGCGACGGCATCCCAGTCCCACACGGCGTCCGCCAGCAGCGAGGCCTCCTCGCCACGGTGGTCGACCCGACCCGCGACCAGCAGGATCGCGCCGTCGCGCCACGTGCCGAGGGTCTGCTCGTAGGTTCGCGGGAACACGACCACCTCGATCGTGCCCTGGAGATCCTCGAGCGTGACGACGGCCATCGTCGACTTCGACTTCGTGATGATCGTCCGCATCCCGGTCACGATCCCGCCCAGGACCACGCGCTGGCCGTCCAGGGACTCGTCCTTGAGATCGCCCGAATACGCCGTCACGAACTGGCCCACCCGCTCCGCGACCTCGCCCATCGGGTGGTCGGAGAGGTAGAGCCCCATCAGCTCCTTCTCCCAGCGCAGGCGCTCGCGGACGGGCGTCTCCGGGGTCTCGGGCAGCGGCCGCTCGAGCGCCGCGCCCTCGCCGGCGCCCATGTCGAACAGCGAGGTCTGGCCGGTGGCGCGGTCGTGTTGAGCGGCCTGCCCCGCGGCGAGCGCAGCGTCGAGGCCGAGCAGCAGCTGAGCCGGGTGCCCGAGCTCGTTGAGCGCACCGACCTTGGCCAGCGACTCGAGCACCTTGCGGTTGGTCAGCCGCAGGTCGACGCGGTTGCAGAAGTCGGCCAGCGACCGGAACTCGCCGCCCTCTTCGCGGGCCGCGATGATCGACTCGATCGCACCCTCGCCCACGTTCTTGACCGCAAGCAGCCCGAACCTGATCGCCTCGCCCTCGACGGTGAACCCGAGCCCCGAGCGATGCACGTCGGGCGGCCGCACCTCGATCCCCAGCCGCCGGCACTCGGCGACCGCGGCGGCCACCTTCTCGGCGTTGTCGCGGAACGCGGTGAGCACGGACGTCATGTACTCGACCGTGTAGTTCGCCTTGAGGTACGCGGTCTGGTAGGCGATCAGCCCGTAGCACGTCGCGTGGGCCTTGTTGAACCCGTAGCGCTCGAACGGCTTGAACGCCTCGAACACGTCGTGGATCACCTGGGCGGGCACGCCCCGCTCGGCCGCCTGGGTGACGAACTTGTCCTGCATCGAGCGCAGGACCGAGGACTTCTTCTTGCGGATCGCGTAGCCCAGCGTGTCCGCCTCCGGGCCCGTGAACCCACCGAGGGCCATGGCCGCGGCCATGATGTCCTCCTGGTACACGAAGATCCCGTAGGTCCGGTCGAGGAACGGCTCGAGCAGCGGGTGGAGGTAGGTCACGGGCTCCTGGCCGTGCTTGCGCCGGATGTAGGCCGGGATGTTGTCCATCGGCCCCGGGCGGTAGAGCGCCACCATGGCAGCGAGGTCGAACACGGAGGAAGGCTGGAGCTCGCGCACGTACCGTCGCATGCCCGCGGACTCGAGCTGGAACACGCCGGTCGTCTCGCCCGAGGCCAGCAGCTCGAACGTCCTCGCATCGTCGAGCGCGATGTGCTCGAGGTCCACCTCCACGCCGCGGTGCTCGCGGATGAGATCGACCGCCTTGCGCAGGATCGTGAGGTTGGACAGGCCCAGGAAGTCGAACTTGAGCAGCCCCAGCGCCTCGATGCCGTGCATCTCGTACTGGGTCATCAGCGCGTCCGAGTTGGTCGCCTTCTGGAGCGGCATCAGCTCGGTCAGCGGCTCGCGGCTGATCACGACGCCCGCGGCATGGGTCGAGGCGTTGCGGGCAACCCCCTCGAGCTGCCGGGCGAGCCCGATCAGCTTCGCGATCTGGGGGTCGCCGTCGTGCATCTCCTTGAGCGGTGGCGAGAGCTCGATCGCCTCCTCGAGCTTGATCCCCAGCTGGTTAGGAACGGCCTTCGCGATCCGGTCCACCTCCCCGTAGCTCATGCCCAGCACGCGGCCCACGTCGCGGATGGCCGCCCGGGCGAGCATCGTGCCGAAGGTGATGATCTGGGCCACGTGGTCCTGGCCGTACTTGCGGCTGACGTAGTTGATGACCTCGTCCCGGCGTTCGTCCTCGAAGTCCACGTCGATGTCGGGCATCGTCACCCGGTCGGGGTTGAGGAACCGCTCGAACGGCAGGCCGTAGTGGATCGGGTCCACCGGCGTGATGCCCAGGGTGTAGGTCACGATCGAGCCGGGCGCGCTGCCCCGGCAGGTCGTGGCGATCCCCTCCTTGCGGGCGAAGTCCACGAAGTCGGCGACGATCAGGAAGTAGCCCGCGTAGCCCATCGAGATGATCACGCCCAGCTCGTAGTCCAGGCGCTGCTGGAGCTCCGGGGTGACGGTGCCGTAGCGGCGCGCCAGGCCCGCCTCGCACTCCTTGCGCAGCCAGGTCTCGACCGTCTCGCCGGCGGGCACCGGGAAGTGCGGGATCCGCAGCTCGCCCAGCGGCAGCTTGAGGTCGACCATCTCCGCGATCCGGCGAGTGTTCAGGTAGGCCTCGCGCTGGTCCGGGAACAGCGCGAACATCTCGGCCGCGGACTTCAGGTAGAACTGGTCGGTGTCGAACCGCATTCGGTTGGGCGTGTCGAGGTTGCTGCCCGTCCCCACGCACAGGAGGACGTCGTGTGCCTCGGCCTGGTCGCGCGTGACGTAGTGGAGGTCGTTGGTCACCACCAGCGGCACGCCCGTCTCGGGCGCGAGGCGCAGCAGCTGCTCGTTCAGTCGCTTCTGCTCGGGCAGGCCGTGGTCCTGGAGCTCGAGGTAGAACCGATCCTTGCCGAAGATGTCGCTGTACTCGCCGGCCAGCCGGCGCGCCAGGTCCCAGTCCTCGGCCTCGAGCGCCTTGGGGATCTCGCCGCTCAGGCACGCGGACATCCCGACCAGGCCCTGGCTGTGCTTCGCCAGGTGCTCGCGATCGATGCGGGGCTTGTAGTAGTAGCCCTCGATGTGAGCGTCGGTGATCAGCCGGCACAGGTTCTGGTAGCCGGTCATGTCGGTCGCCAGCAGCGTGAGGTGGTAGGGCTGACTGTCGGCCTTGCCCTCCTTGTCGCGCATCGACCGGCGGGCGACGTAGGTCTCGACCCCGATGATCGGCTTGATCCCGGCCTTGGTCGCGGCCTGATAAAAGGCCACCTCGCCGTAGAGGGCCCCGTGGTCGGTCACGGCGAGGGCATCGAAGCCGTGCCGGACCGCCGCGTCGACCATCTCGGTGATCCGGCCGAGGCCGTCGAGCAGGCTGAACTCGGAGTGGGTGTGGAGGTGGACGAAGTCGTTCGGGGCGATGGTCACGGGACGTCCATGGTACCCGCGGCGCGCGGCTCGAGACACTCGGGCTCGCGGCAATGAACCGCTGATCATCCTTCCCACAGCCGACCGGCCTACCCCGGTCAACAGCGACGCCGCTGGACGCGACCGGACCGGTGATGACACCGATCGGCTGAGCCTCTGTCAAGGCAAAGCGAGGTGGCCGTCCCAGGGCGCATCTGCGTCCCACCTGTCACGATGCCCGCCTGTTCCGCAGCCACCGGCAAGAAGGAACGCGCGTGGACCAGGCACTCGTCGAGCAGCTCATCGAGGCGGCACGAGCCGTCGTCGCGGGAGGCGCGGTCTCGGACAACGGCCACGGCAACGTGAGCGTTCGCATGCCGGGCGCCGACCAGATGCTGTTCACCTCTGCCCCAAGCCTCACCAAGGTCCGGCCCGAGGGGATCGCGCGGGTTGCGCTCGACGGCACGCTGCTCGAGGGCTCGATGCCACCGATCCAGGGCGCGGTCGTGGCGATGCACACCTCGCTTTACCGGCACGACCCGGCCGTCGGTTCCGTCCTCCACACCCACGCGCCGCATGCCACGGCGTTCGCGGTCGCCCGCAGGCCGATCGACTGCTGGATCGAGGCCATGGCGATGTTCGGCCTCGCCGACGGCGTCCCGCTCGCGGGGTACGCGCCGCGCGGCTCCGACGAGGCCGTGGAGAACATCGCGGACGCGCTTCGCCCGGGGGTCCCGGCGATCCTCCTCGCGAACCACGGGCTTCTCACGTTCCATCGCACGGCCGAGCTCGCGGTGCTCATCAACGAGGTGGTCGAGGAGGCCGCGCGTGCCGCCCTCGCGGCGCAGGCGATCGGCGGTCCGGTGGTCATCCCCGAGGACATGCGGGAGGCCGCGCTCCAGCGGGCGATGGCGTTCGCAGCCGCGGGGACGCGGACCTCCTGAGGACCGCGGGCCGTCGATGCGGGCGATGGTCCAACGATGCGATCAGGATCCAGCCCAGGACGTACCTCGCTCGCCTGGTCTCGAACGCTCCAGCGGCCCCCAAGCCGCAGCGTGGCTGGCAGATCGTCGTGCGCGGCTCGACCCGTAGCCCAGGGACAAGACCCTGCCGGTGGCAGCCGGTCGGCATTGGCTCCCGCGAACCCGCCTCTGGCGGTGTCGGGGAGAACGCCCCGTCTAGCTCCCGGCAGGCGGCGTGAGCCCGCAGTCGGGAGTGGTGCACAGCTCCAACCCCAGCTCGGCCATGCCTTCGGCCAATGGCGTGAACCCGAGCCATCCGCCGAAGCTGCGACTCGTGACGCCGGCCGGGATCCCACGCACCAGAACCGCGCCACCCGAATCCCCCACCCCGACCTGGATCCGTGCGGCGATCATGCACGGGAAGTAGGAGCCATCCTCGTCTGCGGGCTTGAGGTTGTCGCCCTTCTCGGCCACCGGTCCGCTCCGGTAGGTGTTGCGGCCGTCGATCTCGACCTGGTCGCCGATCGCGATGTCGGCGCACGCAAGCGGTTTCGTGCCCTCCGGGATGATCCGGTAGCCGGCCGTGCCGAGGTCCACCACGTTCAGGTGCCCCCACGGGATGCGGTCTGGCGCGACCACCAGGTAGTTGAGGTCCGACGCCGCGCAGGTGTGGTCCGGGTACGGGCACGTTGCATCCCTGGCGGCCGGGCCGAACACGCCGCGCACGGTCGTGCCGTCAGGGTCGTAGGCGACGGTGCCCTCGCTGGTGCAGTGGCCGGTGGAGGTGAGCACGATCGTGTCCCCGTGGCGGGCGTAGAACCCACCGGCGCACGCGCCCCACAGCTGCTGGCCCGCAAGGACCGGCGGGTCGTAGAACGGAGTGGTGCGCCGCGGCTGGGTGATGGCACGCATGACCACAATCAGAGCCAGAACGATCGCCAGGCCCAGGAGGCCGACGATGAGCAGGCGGCGCAGGCGGACCAGGACGGGGGGGCGAGCTGGAGCCTGGACACTCGGCTGCTCACCGGCGCCGTCCGCTTGCCGAGGAGGCATCGCGCGGCTATCCCGCGCCACGGACGTGCCGAAAACGCGGGATCCCAGGTGCGCCTCCGTTGCTCGGATACGCCAGCCTGAGGCTCGGATACGCCAACCTGAGCAGCCGAACACTGGACTTGAACCCGACCTCTCCGATGGCATGGGAATGCACCTGCCATAGGGTGTGCAGCGACTTGCCACACCGTCCATCCGTCGATGGTCCGGTTCGAGATCGTCGAGCGGCTACGCTGATGCGGTCGCTTCGAGACTGCCCAGCCATTGCCGACCGACTTGTGGCGCGCCTTCCGCCGGAGGTTGGCGATCGGAGCAGGGACTTGTGCGGGAGGTGACCGGCTCGTGGGCAAAGCAGCCAACGGCAAGATCGGGTTCTGGGCGGTGGTCGCGATCGGCGTTGGCGGGATGGTCGGGGGCGGGATCTTCGCGGTCCTGGGCCTGGCCGTGCAGCTGGCGCACGGCGGCACGGCGGTGGCGTTTGCCCTGGCGGGTGTCGTGGCGCTGCTCACGACGTATTCGTACACGAAGCTCTCGGTGGCCTACCCGAGCCGGGGAGGGACGGTCACGTTCCTGGATCGCGTTTTCGGGTCCGGCATGCTGACCGGCAGCCTCAACGTTCTGCTGTGGCTGAGCTACGTCGTGATGCTCTCGCTGTATGCGTTCGCGTTCGGCAGCTATGGCGCAACGTTCCTGCCACAGGCATGGCAGGGAATCGGAACGCATGCCCTGATCAGTCTCAGCGTGATCACGATCGGTGGGCTGAACCTGCTCAGCGCCGAGCTGATCGGGAAGGCGGAGAGCTGGATCGTGGGCTTGAAGATAGCGATCCTGCTGTTCTTTGTCGGCGCGGGCCTGACCGGCGTCAACACCGCCCGGCTCGCGCCCGGCACCTGGTCGCCACCCCTGCAGCTGGCGGCAGGCGGGATGATCATCTTCCTCGCCTACGAAGGCTTCGAGCTGATCGCCAACACGGCGCAGGACGTCAACGACGCGGCGCGGACGCTGCCACGCGCGTACTTCACAGCGGTCGGGTTCGTGATCGCGTTGTACGTCCTGGTCGCGCTCGTCACCGTCGGCAATCTGCCGGTGGACAAGATCGTGGCAGCCAAGGACTACGCGCTGGCGGAAGCGGCTCGACCGTTTCTCGGGCAGACCGGCTTCACCCTGATCGCGATCGCAGCGATGCTGTCCACGGCCTCGGCGATCAACGCCACGCTCTACGGCGCAGGGCGCTTGAGCTACAGCATCGCGCGCGACGGCGAATTGCCGGCGACGCTGGAGCGCAAGGTGTGGGGTGAGCCCTTCGAAGGACTGTTGATCACCGCAGTGATGACGCTGCTGATTGCCAACGTGTTTGACCTGACCAGCATTGCGACGCTGGGCAGCGCCGGCTTCCTGCTGATCTTCGCCGCGGTGAACGTCGCCAACGCGCGGCACGCGTCTCACGCCGGCAGTCGCGGCTGGATCTCGATCGTCGGGGCTGTGGCGTGCCTCGTTGCGTTGGCCGCACTGATCTGGCAGACGACAACGACCTCACCCGCCAAGCTGTGGATCCTGGCGGCGATGCTCGCCCTGGCGCTTGCGATCGAGGGCGCCTACCGGCTGGCGAAGCGAGAGCTCCGACTGGATGCATAGCAGGTCGACCTGGCCGCTTCGGAGCGCACCGACCGGGAGCTCGCAGCGATGTCGGCCTGCGACACGGCGCAGGCGCCGACCGCCTCGGGTGGCGGAGCGGCTTGCGGATGGGCGGCGGCGGGTCCACGATACGCCTGCAGACCGGTGCGTCGGCCTGGCAGGGCGAGGGGGGGTTCACCAGCACGATCGAGGGGCCAATGGGTGACGAAGCCGACGTCATCGCGCACCCGAAGTTCCGAATGTGGCAGCGGCCGGACGGCATCGTCCAGCAGGTCTGGGTCGCCGGGGTCACGATGGAGGTCGAGGACGCGCGGGGGGCGGTCGAGGCGCTGATCCAGCTCGTCGGCGATCGCCGGGTCCCACTGCTCGTGGACGTGCACGATGCCGGCCCGACCTCCCGGGCCAGCCGCTCCGAGTTCGTGGCCCAGGGCGACCGGGTGTCCGCCACTGCCCTGCTGGTCGGGACCCCGCTCAGCCGGATGATGGGGAACTTCTTTCTCGCCGTGAGCAAGCCGGTGGTGCCCACGCGGCTGTTCGACGACGAGGCGTCCGCGGTCGCCTGGCTCCTGGGGTTCGTCGGCTGACCATGCGTCGCGAACCAGCGGACGACGTGCCCGCGCCAGGCGCCGATGCCGCCGAACCGCTTCCCGCCAGCCATCCGCCGAACGGCAGCGATGCGCGACTTCTGGATATCGAACGGCGCCTGGAAAGCGTCGCAAGCACGATCGAGGCGTACGCGGTGCTCCGGTTCGACGTCCGTACCCCGCTCAGCCCCGATGGTGACATCGTCGACGCGGTCGCGGCCGGCGTGAACTTCCTCGGTGAGGAGCTCGAGGCATCGTTCGGCGAGATGGAGCGCCGGGTAGCCGACCGGACCGCCGAGCTCACGATCGCGACCCGGGACCTCGGCCGCCGGGTGCTCCATGATGAGCTGACGGGCCTGCCCAACCGGGCCCTGTTCTGGGAGCGGCTGTCTCACCGCCTGGACCTCGCGGACCGGCGCAAGACCGGCTTCGCGGTCCTGTTCCTGGACATCGACAACTTCAAGAAGGTCAACGACTCCCTGGGGCACGCCGCCGGCGACCGGCTGCTCGAGGCGGTGACGGGACGCCTCCTCCTCGAGCTCCGGAACGGCGACACGGCCGCGCGCGTGGGTGGGGATGAGTTCGTGGTCCTTCTCGACGATGTGGCCACCAAGGAGGCGGCGCTGGCCGTTGCCGAGCGACTCGGCGATGCTCTCCGGGCGCCATACGAGATCGGGACGGATCGGCGGCTCGCGCCGGTCAGCATCGGCATCGCCCTGGGACCCGGGCGGCTCGGAACCCCCGACGCGGTCGTCGCCGCGGCCGACGCTGCGATGTACGAGGCCAAGCGGCACGGCGGCGGGCGATGCGTGCTCTACGAGCCGGGCGTGGGCGAGCGACCCGCAGCCGACCGGTAGGCGCCCATCCCGGATCTCCCACACCCGGGAGGCGCCCCGGTGCGGCGCTCGCGGGGGGTCGGTCGGAGCGCCCGTGGCCCCGGCTCAGACATCCGGCGTCGGCGAACGCTGAACAGGATCCCCGATCGTGGCATGCTTCGGCGGCTGACGGTAGCGATGGGCAACCGATCGACCGCGAACGACCGTCCTTGAGGACAGCGGCTTGGAGGTGGGGATGCAGGCGATCATCGGTGGGCTGGTGGCCTTCGCAGTCGTCGTCGGGTGGGCGCTGGTGCGCTGGCGTGCGTCCGGACGCGACCCGACGTATCTCGACGATCCGTCGATCCTGCTGCCCGCGCCGCCCGAGGGGATGACCGCCGCGACGGCGACGGTCGTGGACGCGGGGCCCGCGGCCACGGCATTCATGGCCGCCCTGTTCGATCTCGCCAGCCGCGACGAGATCGCGTTCCGCGACGAGACCCCGGATGCGAGGGGTACGCATCACGTCGGCATCGAGCTCCGCGGCGGGCACACGGACGATGACCGGGTCCTGCTCAACCGCCGCCGCCCCGTCGGCGAGGGCGAGGCATGGCTGCTCGCGAACCTCAAGAGCTATGCGGTGATGCGGACGGGTGCGACGGGCGGCGATCCGCGGGAGGTGGCGGCCATCGCGGCGATGTCGTCGTTCTCCGGCTTCCTGGCCAACGCGCTCGCGGCCGGTGGGAGCGAGGCGGGTGCAGGTGCGGCCCCAGCGGCACCGAGCGATCCCCTGAACCCCGCTGCCCCGGCAGACCTCCAGACGGCGGTCATCGCCGCGCTCGAGCGGTCGGGCCGGCCGGTCCCCGAGAGCATGCGGACGTCCGCGGCCAGGACCGCCCCGATGATGGGACTGCTGCACGAGGCGCTGAGCGATCCGGCAGCCGTCGAGGCCGATCCACAGGCGTTCGCGAAGCGGATCGAGGCGGTTACCGGTCACACGCCGACGCCGGAGGAGATGGAGTCCGGGCTGGCCTGGCTGCGCGAGCACACGGCGGGGACGCGCCAGACGGGGACCACGGCCGCCGGAGCCACGGCCCCGACGTACATCAGCGCGGACCGCGCATCCATGTTCCACGCGCCGATCGGGTTCGCGACCTTCGTCGAGAGCTACGCCCGGCGGAAGGGCTGGATCAAGGGTTTCTCGTTCATCGCGCGCTGGAAGTGGGAGGGGCTCGCGGTCGCCGAGGTCGTGGTCGGGTTGCTCGTAGCGGGTGTCGACTCGACCGGCCTGGGGCTGCTCTACGGGGTTGGCCTGGGGATCGCCGCCGGCGGCGTGGTGACCTGGTTCGTCGCGCGGTACATGGCCTCGCGAACGCGAGAAGGCGCGGTCATGAAGGCGCAGCTGGCCGCGTACCGCCGGACCCTCAAGGCAACCTTCGACAGCTCGCCGACGCTCGACGATGTCGTCACCGCGTCCAAGATGACCTGGCTCGAGACGCCCGACCAGGCCCTTGTCTGGGGCGTGGCGCTCGGGTTGCGGCCCGAGATCGAGGCGATCCTCGCGCGCACCACCCACGGCATGAGCGCCGGCACGGTGCCGGTGTCCGCGTTCCTCCCCCACTGGATCGGCCAGGCCACGCGGAGGGTGTCCGAGGCGGCATCCCAGCTGGCAGCCGACGCCGCTGCCCAGCTCGCGGCGGGGGCCGGCCATGCGGCATCGACCACGCCGTCCGGTGCAATCGCCGCGAAGGCGACGACCGGCCTGGCGTCGAATGCCAGCAACGACTACGCGTCGGTGTTCGCCGGGATCGAGCGCATCGGGACGGTCACCCCTCCGCAATCGTCTGGGAGCTGATCGCCCCTGCACAGCGACAGGCGCCGGCTCATCCGCGCGCACCGCCCCGGCTGGGGATACGCTGCGCGGCGATGGACGACGACCGGGGTGACCCGCAGGACGAGCGCGGCCAGCCCGAGGAAGACGCCGGGCGCGACGACCGCGTCGATCCCGAGGACGAGCGGTTCGAGCAGTGGGTCGCGGAGGCGATCGATGCGCTGCCGGGGGCGTTCCGCGAGCGGCTGGGCAGCGTCGCGATCATCGTTGAGGAGTGGCCCGCGCCTGCCCAGCTCGCGTCGCTCCACGTCCCCGGCCTGTATGGGCTCTACGTGGGCGTGCCGCGGTCAACGCTCGGGGCGGACTACGCAGCGACGCCGTCCCGGATCACGATCTACCGCGGGACGATCCGCCAGCATTTCCCGACTCCGGACGGCCAGCGGGCGAAGGTCTTCGACACCGTTCATCACGAGATTGCCCACCACTTCGGGATCTCGGACGCGCGGCTTCGCGAGCTGCAGGACCCGGCGCCCGACGACCGTCACCACTAGCCCCGCGGGCGGCGCGGCCACTGCCATACTCGACCACGTGGACGCGCGAATCCTGCTTGTCGAGGACGACCCGTCGATCCGCGAGGTGACCGCGCTCGGCCTCGGGGCGGCCGGTTTCACGGTCGCGACGGCGGCCGACGGCGTGGAGGGCGTCGAGCGCTGGCGCGCGGAGCGACCCGACCTCGTGCTCCTCGACGTGATGCTGCCCCGGATGGACGGGCTCGAGGTATGCCGGGCGATCCGTCGCGAAGCCACCACTCCGATCGTGATGCTGACCGCCCGTGCCGACACGATCGACGTGGTGGTCGGGCTGGAGTCGGGTGCCGATGATTACGTCCGCAAGCCGTTCGAGATGCGCGAGCTGGTCGCCCGCGTGCGTGCGGCGCTCCGCCGGCATGCCGGCGGAACCGGCGCCGGGGAGGTCGGCACCATCGTCCTCGGGCCGCTGCGCATCGACCTCGACGGCCGGACGGTGGAGCGCGACGCCCGCGAGATCCCGCTGACCCGGACGGAGTTCGACCTGCTGGCCGACCTCGCGCAGCACCCCGGCCGTGTGTGCACCCGGGAGGTCCTGCTCGACCACGTCTGGGGATACGACTACCTGGGGGACTCGCGGCTGGTCGACGTCGCGATCGGCCGGCTGCGGGCGAAGGTCGAGGACGACCCTTCGAACCCATCGCTCGTGGTCACGGTACGCGGCGCCGGCTACAAGGCCGCGCGCCCGGACGGCTGAACCCGGACGGCCGGGCCGAACGGAGGCTGGACGAGAGACGAGATGCGAGGGGTCCGGGCCCGTCTCGCGCTGACGCTGGTTGCCCTGGTCGCGGTGACCGTGGCCGCGATCGGCCTCGGGGTGTACGGGTTCGTCGACGCGTCGCTTCGCGACCGGTTGATCGCCGACGGCCGCAAGCAGGCCGACTACAACCTGTCGGTGCTCCTTCCGGGCGCCGTGCCCCCGCCAACGGACCGCGCCGCGTTCATCGCGAGCGGCCTGCCCGACGCGTTCGCGCTGCGGGGCGACTCGGCCACGATCGCGGACTTCGGCGATGCCAAGCCGTTCGAGCCCGTCTCGATGCCCGGCGCCCTTGGCGAGATCTCGCCGGCGCTGCGAGCCACCGTCGCGGCCGGCCAGCTGGGCTACGCGTGGCAGACGCTGGCCGGGCAGCCGGTGCTGATCGTGGGTGGACGCCAGGCCGGGTCTCCCTCCCTGTACTTCGTGTTCGAGGCGAGCGACGTCGAGACGGCGCTGGCGCAGCTCCGGATCGGCCTCGCGGCGGCCGCCGCGCTGGCGATCCTGGCCGCGCTGGCCGCTGGAGGCCTGATCGCCCGAGGAATCCTGCGACCGGTCGACGCGGCGGCGGGGGCGGCGAGACGGATCGGCGGCGGTGATCTCTCGGCGCGCGTCCCCGTGGGCGGACGCGACGAGTTCGGCCGGTGGGCGGTGGCCTTCAACGAGATGGCCACCGCGCTCGAATCGACCGTCGAGCGGCTCGAGGTGGCGAAGCGGCAGAACCAGCGGTTCGTCGCCGACGTCTCGCACGAGCTGCGGACGCCGCTGACGGCGCTGGTCGCCGAGGCGTCCCTCATCGAGGCGGGCCTCGGAAACCTGCCGCCAGGGCAGCGACGGGCGGCCGAGCTCCTGGTGGCCGATGTCCGCCGGCTGCGAGCACTGGTCGACGACCTCATGGAGGTCTCCAGGTTCGACGCCGGCGCCGAGCAGGCTGCCTTCGAGCAGGTCGACCTGAGCCACCTGGTCACGACCGTCGTGGCGTCGCGGCTGCCCGAGGCCGCCGTATCGCTGCCGCCGGCACCCGTGCTGGTCGAGGCCGAGCTGAGACGCCTCGACCGCATCCTGGGCAACCTGCTCGACAACGCGCGCGACCACGCCCCCGGTGCGCCCGTCGAGGTGGCGGTGGTGCCGACGATGGAGGGTGCGGTGGTAACGGTCGCCGACCGCGGTCCGGGCGTGCCGCGCGAGGTACTGCCCCACCTGTTCGAGCGCTTCTACAAGGCGGATGCGTCTCGTTCGGCCGGGAGCTCTGGCCTGGGGCTCGCGATCGCCGCCGAGCACGCCGCGCTGCTGGGCGCAACCCTGCGGGCGAGGCGGCGACCGGGCGGCGGCCTGGTGTTCGCGCTCACCCTCCCTGTGACACGATCGTTACCTGGCAGCGATGGTCCGGACACGATGGTGGCGGATAGTGGCGGAGCTTCCAAATCCGTTTCGAGGGATCGGCCATGATCTCGCGCAGCAGCCGCAACGCCGTCATGTTCGCCATCCTGATCGCGGCCGCCGCGATCGGTTGCACGCCGGGCGCCGGCGTCCTCGGCACGCCCGCCGCACCGGCCGTCACGGGCTCGCCGTCGGATGGTCCGTCACCGTCCGACGCCGTGCCCGCAAGCGCCTCACCATCGGAGCCGTCGCCGGGGCGATCCTCGGAACCCTCACCAAACCAGTTGCCCACCGGATCCCCCACATCCTCGCCTGCCACGGCGCCCTCGCCGACCCCCGCCAGGACGACGGTCGTGCGCGTCTACTTCTTCCTGGACAGCCTTACCGGCAACGAGGGGCTCGTCCCGGTGCTGCGCGAGGTACCCGAGACGAAGGCCGTCGCGACGGCGGCGATGCGCGCTCTGCTCGACGGGCCCAACAGCGCGGAGACCGCCGCACAGCCCGGGATGTCCACCACGATCCCCAGCGGGACCCACCTGCTCGGCGTGTCGATCAAGAACGGCATCGCCACCGTCAACCTGTCCGGCGAGTTCGCATCGGGCGGCGGCAGCGCATCGATGCTTGGCCGCCTCGCGGAGGTCGTCTACACGCTGACCCAGTTCTCGACCGTGGACAAGGTCACGTTCGAGCTCGACGGGGCGCCGGTCACCCTGTTCAGCGGCGAGGGGATCGTCCTCGACCATCCTGTCCGCCGCGCCGACTTCCAGGATCAGCTGCCGGCGGTCTTCGTCGACCGGCCCGCCTGGGGCGCGTCGATCGGCAACCCGGGCCGCGTGAGCGGCCTCGCGAACGTGTTCGAGGCCACGTTCCGCGTCCAGCTGCTGAACGGCAGCGGCAAGGTCCTCGCCGACCAGCAGGTGACGGCCTCGTGTGGCACCGGCTGCTGGGGATCGTTCCAGACGAACCTCGCCTATTCGGTTGCGAGGAGCCAGTACGGCACCCTGCGCGTGTTCGACCTGTCGGCCAAGGACGGCTCGGTCGAGCACCTCACCGAGTACCGGATCTGGCTGACGCCCGCCGGCTGAGGACTCGGTAGCCCGCGTCCGGCAGCCGGGCGATCCGGACCGGCAGGGGGCACCTCCCCCGCCCGGGCGCTACGATCTGTGTCACCGGCCAGGCACGATGCCGTGAACACGAGGCGACCACGATCATGTCCAGCGTCCAGGTTGACTACGCGAAGCCCGCCGCCGGCGGGCGCGACCTGACGCTGCAGGCGTGGGCGCGCGTGCCCCAGGCGCCCGGCCCGGCCGAGCGCGCGGCCCAGAAGGCGCGGGCGGCGGAGCTGCTGCGCGAGCACGACGCGGTGCTGGTCGCCCACTTCTACACCGAGGGCGACATCCAGGATCTCGCCCTCGAGACCGGTGGCTGCGTTGCCGATTCGCTCGAGATGGCGCGCTTCGGCCGGGAGCATCCAGCACGCACGCTGTTGGTGTCCGGGGTCCGGTTCATGGGCGAGACGTCGAAGATCCTGAGTCCCGACAAGCGGGTCCTGATGCCGGATCTCGACGCGACCTGCTCGCTCGACCTCGGCTGCCCGCCCGACGAGTTCGAGGCGTTCTGCGACGCCAACCCCGATCGGACCGTGGTCGTGTACGCGAACACCAGCGCGGCCGTGAAGGCCCGCGCCGACTGGGTCGTGACGTCGTCGTGCGCGCTCGCGATCGTGCGCCACCTGGCCGACCGCGGCGAGCGGCTGCTGTGGGCCCCCGACCGCCATCTGGGCGACTACATCCAGCGTGAGACGGGCGCCGACATGCTGCTGTGGCGAGGCGCCTGCATCGTCCACGAGGAGTTCAAGGGGATCGCGCTCGAGCTCCTGCGGGAGGAGCACCCGCGGGCCATGGTCCTCGTCCACCCCGAGTCGCCGGCGCCGGTGGTCGACCAGGCGGACGTGGTCGGCTCGACCTCGCAGCTGCTGCGGGCGGTGATCGACGGCGACGCCGACGAGTACATCGTCGCCACCGACAACGGCATCTTCCACCGGATGCGCCAGCTGGCCCCCGGCAAGACGCTGATCGAGGCGCCCACCGCGGGCGACAGCGCGACGTGCAAGAGCTGCGCCCATTGCCCGTGGATGGCGATGAACAGCATGGGCGGGATCATCCGCGCGCTCGAGACCGGCGCGGGCGAGATCTCCGTCCCCGAGCCGACGCGGTCGCAGGCCCTCGTATCGATCGAGCGCATGCTCGACTTCGTGGCCGAGCACCCAGGGAGCGTGGTCCCCGCGTATCGCGGTCACGTCGCGCACCTCGGCTCCGCGTAGCGCCGTCGGCTTCATGGCCACGACCTTCGGCCCGCTCGAGGCCAACGAGACGCTCGACGAGGCGTGCGCCCGCAACGTCCGTGACGCGCTCGTCGAGGACGTCGGGACCGGCGACTGGACCGCGCGCCTGGTGCCCGACGGCCCGGTGGTCGCGCACGTCCAGGTTCGCGAGGCGGCCGTGCTGTGCGGCACCGGCTGGTTCGAGGGGTGCGTTCGGTCGCTCGACCCGGATGCCGCCGTCACCTGGTCCTACGACGAGGGCGCCGACATGACGGCCGAGTCGACCGTCGCCGAGGTCCGCGGCTCGGCCAGGGCGATCCTGTCGGCCGAGCGACCGGCCCTCAACTTCCTCCAGCTCCTGTCCGGGACGGCAACGGCGGCCCGTCGCTACGTCCACGCCATCGAGGGGGCCTCGGCCAACCCTCGCGGCTGCCTGGTCCTCGACACGCGCAAGACGATCCCGGGGCTCCGGCTCGCGCAGAAGCACGCCGTCCGCGTGGGCGGCGGCGCCAACCAGCGCCTGGCGCTGTGGGACGGGATCCTGATCAAGGAGAACCACATCGCCGCGTCCGGGGGCATCGCCCGGGCGCTGCGTGCGGCCCGCGCTCTTGCTGCCGGCCCGGAGGTCACGGTCCAGATCGAGGTCGAGCGCCCGGATCAGCTGCGCGAGGCCCTCGAGGCCGGGGCGACCAGCATCCTGCTCGACAACTTCACGCTCGAGGCCATGCGTGAGGCCGTCCAGGTCACGGCCGGTCGTGCCCTGCTCGAAGCATCGGGCGGCGCCGAGCTCGACGCGATCCGCGACATCGCGGCGACCGGCGTTGACCGCATCTCGGTCGGGGCGCTGACCAAGCACGTCCGGGCGGTGGACTTCTCGATGCGGATCGTGGCGGGCTGAGGCCCGGCGAGGTCAGGCGCGCGGCTGCGGGTCGCGCACGAGCACCGTGGGCAGCGTCGCCGGGAGCAGGAACGGGTAGTCGCGGCTGAAGTGGAGCCCGCGGCTCTCGTGCCGTGACAGCGCCGACCGCACCACGAGCTCCGAGGTGGTCAGCAGGTTGCGCAGCTCCAGCAGGTCCCGGTTGACGCGGAACGAGGCGTAATACTCGTCGGTCTCGTCGCTCAGCAGCCGGATCCGGTGCAGAGCGCGCTCGAGGCGCTTGGTGGTCCGCACGATCCCGACGTAGTTCCACATCGTGAGCCGCAGCTCGTCCCAGTTGTGCGAGATCACGACCTGCTCGTCGGCATCCTCGACCTGGCTCTCGTCCCAGGCTGGCACGCGGGACTCGGCCGTGAGCTCCATGGCGTCGATCGCCGTCGCACACGTGCGGCCGATGACCACGCACTCGAGCAGCGAGTTGCTGGCCAGCCGGTTCGCGCCATGGAGCCCCGTGTAGCTCGTCTCGCCGACCGCGAACAACCCAGGCATGTCCGTGCGGCCGTCGAGATCGGTCACGACGCCGCCGCACGTGTAGTGGGCCGCGGGCACGACCGGGATCGGCTGGCGAGCGATGTCGATCCCCAGCTCCAGGCACCGTGCGTGGATCGTCGGGAAGTGCTCCTTGAGGAACGGCTCGCCGAGGTGGGTCGCATCGAGCCAGACGTGGTCGAGGCCGTGGCGCTTCATCTCAAAGTCGATGGCGCGGGCCACGATGTCGCGTGGCGCCAGCTCCATCCGCTGGTCGTGCTGGGCCATGAACCGCGTCCCGTCGGGGAGCTTGAGCTGCGCCCCCTCGCCCCGGAGCGCCTCCGTGATCAGGAAGCTGCGCTCCATCGGGTGGTACAGGCAGGTCGGGTGGAACTGGATGAACTCCATGTTGGCGATCCGGCAGCCCACCCGCCAGGCCATCGCGATGCCGTCGCCGGTGGATGTCTCGGGATTGGTGGTGTATCGGTAGACCTTGCCCACGCCGCCAGTGGCGAGCACCACGGCAGCGGCGGGCAGCGTCTCGACACGCCCGCGATCGATGTCCAGCACGTACACGCCGTAGCAGCGATCGGGCTCGTCGCGATGCAGGTGGCGCGAGGTCACCAGGTCGACGGCCATCCAGCGCTCGCGGAGCGTGATGTTCGGATGGGCGCGGGCCTTGGCCAGCAGCACCTCGTGGATCGCCTGGCCGGTCGCGTCCGCCGCATGAGCGATCCGGCGCACCGCGTGGCCACCCTCGCGGGTGAGGTGGAGGCCCATCGGGCCGTTGGGATCGGGCGAGAACGGGACGCCCTGGTCCACGAGCCAGCCGATGGCCGCCGCGCTGTGCTCGGCGATGAACCGGGCAGCGTGCTCGTCGACGAGGCCCGCGCCGGCGACCTGGGTGTCATTGACGTGGAGCTCGACGCTGTCGTCGTTGCCCAGCACGCCCACGATCCCGCCCTGGGCACGCGCGGTGGCGGCCTCGTCGAACGGTCGCTTGGCGAGGACGACGATCTCGTGCCGGTCGGCGAGATGGAGGGCGACGGTCAGGCCAGCAAGGCCAGCGCCCACGATCACGACCGGCGCAGGCCGGCCTTCACCGGGGCTGCCCGGCATCGAGGGATCCATCTCCGAATAGTAGGGCGGACGCGCCATCCCGCGCGGCGGCTTCCGGCGATGACGTCGGTGCCAGTCTCGGGTGATCATCCGGGGCGAACCCCTCCGACATGGGCTCTGGCATTCCGGGCACGGGCCCCGCCCGCCTGCGAGGGCGCACCTGCCTCGCGGCCAGCCGTGCGATGATCCTCGCATCGACCCGCTGCTGGCCGCCAGCCCTCGGAGGAAGTGCCCTGAACGACCCCGACGGCCGCGATCGGATCCGCGCAATGATCGACCTCCATGAGGGACGCGGGCCCGTCCCGGTGCTCGATGACGATGGCATTGCCCGGGTCCTCCGAGCCGCGCGGCGGATCGCGGTGGTCGGTGCGTCGCCCCGGCCGTCGCGCCCCTCACACGGGGTGATGCTGTCGCTCATCGATGCCGGGTACGACGTCGTCCCTGTCCGCCCGGCCGTCAGCGAGGTGCTCGGCCGTCGCTGCTATCCGGACCTCGCCGCCGCCGTCGCCGCCGAGGGGCCGGTCGACGTCGTGGACGTGTTTCGCAACGCGGCTGCCTGCCCCGAGCATGCGCGCGAGGCGGCCGCCGTCGGGGCTGGCTGCCTGTGGCTCCAGCTCGGGATCGTCAGCTGGGAGGCGGCAGCGATCGCGACGGCCGCCGGGATGCAGGTCGTGATGGACCGCTGCACCGCGATCGAGGTGCGGCGGATCGGCCGCTGACCGGTCGGGTCGGGGCGGATCGGGCGTTTCGACCCCGTCCGGTGCCGGGATCCGGTCTCATCGCCAACGCTGGAACGCCGGGCGTTCCGGGGATGGGGGTCGTGCGCGGCCCGGTCCGGTCTCCCTCAGCGAACGAACAGGGCAGCCAGGAGGCAGACGCCGCCGGCCACGATGACCGCGATGCCCTGCTGCACCTGGCGTCGCAGGATCTGCATCGCGACCGAGGCACCGGTCTTGGAGTCGCTCCGGACGCCACCTCGCCACGCCTCGTAGCGGGCGATGTTGGCGTCCTGCTCGCGCAGCGCCGAGTACCGCTGGTACGGGACGCGGGTGCGGGCGACGCCGAACACGATCAGCCCGATGCCGACCACCAGCAGGACCACGCCGATCACGCTCACGTCATCAGCCTCCCGCGTCCAGCCGCTCACGGACCAGCGTTGTCACGCGAGACGCATCGGCGGCACCCTTGGTCGCCTTCATCACCTGGCCCACGAAGAAGCCGGTGACGGGCTTGCCCGCCCGATAGTCGGCCACCGCCCTGGGGTTGGCCGCGATCGCGGCATCGACGTGCGCGAGCAAGGCGCCGTCGTCGGAGATCGGGCCTGGACCAGCGGCGGCGAGCAACGCATCCGGCGGCGTGCCCTCGGCGAGGTGCCGGTCCAGCAGGTCGCGGCCCACGGCCCTCGACACCCTCCCACCCAGGATCGCCCCGAGCAGGGTCGCGATCCCGCCGGGTGACGAGACACCCGCGGTGCCGGCACCGCCCACGCCCTGCATCTTGACCGCCCGGGCGTGCGCGCCGGCCACGAAGTTCGCGACCTCCTTCGCCGGCAGCGACGGCCCGGCCGATGCGATGGCCTCGAATGCCACGGTCATCGTGGGATCGGCGACGATGACGGCCGCGTCGTATGCGGTGATCCCGAGCGCGACGTACCGGGACCGGCGTGCGGCCGGCAGCTCCGGGACCGTCGCCCGGACCGCCTCGATCCACGCCGGCTCGACGTGGAGCGGCGGCAGGTCTGGCTCGGGGAAGTACCGGTAATCCTCGGAGGTCTCCTTGGAGCGCATCCGATAGGTCGCCTGCCGGCCGTCGTCCCAGCCGCGGGTCTCGAGCAGCAGCGGCTCCCCCGCCTCGAGGGCCGCACCCTGGCGATCGATCTCGAACGCGATCGCCCGCTCCACCGCGCGGAACGAGTTCATGTTCTTGACCTCGACCTTCGTCCCAAACGCCTCCTCGCCCCTCGGCCGGAGCGAGACGTTGGCCTCGACCCGCATCTGGCCGCGCTCCATGTCGGCGTCGCTGACGCCGATCGCACGCAGCAGCAGCTGCAGCTCCTCCGCGTACCGGCGCGCCTGCTCCGCGGTTCGGATGTCGGGCTCGGTCACGATCTCCATGAGCGGCGCCCCGGCACGGTTGAAGTCGACGAGCGACGCCCGGCGGCCGGTCGGACCCGCGACTTCGGCATGGATGAGCTTGGCCGTGTCCTCTTCCAGGTGCGCCCGGGTGATCCCGACCACGAACGGCCCGCCAGAGGTATCGATGGTCAGCCGCCCGTGGCCCGCCAGCGGGATGGCGTACTGGCTGATCTGGTACCCCTTGGGCAGGTCCGGGTAGAAGTAGTTCTTGCGCTCCCACTGGGTACGTTCGGGGATTGCCGCCTCGATGGCCAGCCCGGTGGCGATCACGAGCTCGACGGCCCGGCGGTTGATCACCGGCAGCGTGCCGGGGAGCCCGAGGCAGACGGGGCAGGCATGGGTGTTGGGGGACGCGCCATCGTAGGCCGTGGAGCAGCCGCAGAACATCTTCGATGCGGTGCGCAGCTGCGTGTGGACCTCGATCCCGATGACCGCCTCGTAGCGCTCGAGCACGCTCGCGACACGCTCGGCGGACGCCGTCACCGGAGCACCGCCGCGGCAGCCGTCAGCAGGTACAGGCCGTACATCGCGACCATGATCCAGGCGACCGCGAAGACCACGTTCCGTGCCGCGGCGCGGACCCGCGCCCGGGCATGGATGGGGCGCGCGGCATCGATCCTGGAGCGCGTCTCATCGCCCTCGCGCAACAGCGGGATCAGCGCCGAGCGGGCGGCCGCATAGCCGCGCCAGGAGCCGTAGGTGACCGCGACGAAGCCAGACAGCAGGAGGATCGCGCCGACCATGCCCAGAGTTTGGCACAGACCGGTGGACGGATGGCGAGCCCAGATCGGGCGCGCCCGACGCTGGGGATCGGTTCCCCTCGCGGTCGGGCTGCGCGGTCGTGGTCTGCGGCGCGGTTCCCCTCGCCCCGGGGGCCGCTGCCCGAGGCTATCCCTCCGCCGGTGTGAGCTCGACCGGCTCCGCGGCCACGGCCCCGATCGCCCGCTGGATCGCCTCGTGCAGCCTGGCCCCGGTCGGCTGACCCTGGAGCTCGACCACGCCCGGATCGTCACCGGGCTCCCACGTGTAGCCGATGCCCGGCGTCGTGACCACGATGGGCACATCCGGATGCAGCTCGCGCAACCCTGAGATCAGATCACCCGAGCCGGCCGCGTCGCCGCTGGCCCAGGCGTCGTAGACGAGCACGTCGGCGCTGCCGGCAAGCACGCACGTGTCACCACTGAGAACCGGGCAGGCGGCAGCGGTGGGGCCGCTGCATTGGTCGACCTCGTAGCCCAGCCGGCGGAGCGACTCGACCTCCTGATCGGCGAGGTCGATGTCGTGATGGACGACCAGCGCGCGCGTCATGGCACACCTCCTTCAGGGGGGACGCGGCCAATGCCGGGTCACGTTCCCGGAGTCACGAGCGTGCGCGCACCGGGCGGGTCGAGGAAGGGACGAAGGTCACCCGTGACCCGTGCGGACCGGCCCACGATGGGTGCAGCCTCACGCGGCCCGCGCACGAGCTGCGTCGCGACTCCGCCTCAGGCAGGCCGGGCACGCTCCACGAAGCGGCCGATGCGCACCAGCGCCTCTTCCAGCTGCTCGTACGAGGTCGCATAGCACATCCGAACGTGGCCCTCGCCCGACGGACCGAACGCATTGCCGGGCACGACGGCCACTCGCTCCTCGCGCAGCAGCCGCTCGGTGAACTCGTCGGATGACAGCCCGGTCGAGGTGATGCGCGGGAACGCGTAGAAGGCGCCGCGCGGCTCGAACGTCGACAGGCCGATCCGGTTGAGCCCGTCGACCAGCAGCCGGCGACGGCGGTCGTACTCGGCGACCATCGCCTGGACCGCGGGCTCGCCGCCCTGGAGGGCCGCCAGCGCCGCATCCTGAGCGACCGACGGCGCGGACATGATCCCGTATTGGTGGACCTTGACGATCCCCTCGAGGATCGGCGCCGGCGCGCACAGCCAGCCCACCCGCCAGCCGGTCATCGCGTAGGCCTTGGAGAAGCCGCCCATCAGCACCGTCCGTTCCCGCATCCCGGGCAGCGAGCTGAAGGCGCGATGCCGGTAGCTGCCGTAGGCAAGCCGGTCGTAGATCTCGTCGCTGTAGACGAGCAGGTCGTGCTCGCGGGCGATCGCCGCCAGCTCGTCCTGGACGGCGTCGTCGAGCACGGCGCCGGTCGGGTTCGCCGGGTAGCCCAGGAACAGGGCCTTCGTCCGGGGCGTGACCGCAGCCCTGACCGCCGCCGGATCGAGCGTGAAGTCGTCCTCGAAGCGCGTCGCTACCTGGACCACGGTGCCCTCCGGCGAACACGATCGCCGGGACGTACGAGACGTATGACGGCTCATGGAGGATCACCTCGTCACCGGGGTCACACGTCGCCCGGAGCGCGAGGTCGACGGCTTCCGAGGCGCCGACGGTGATCAGGATCTCGGTCGCCGGGTCGTAGCGCACGCCGTATCGGCCCTCGAGGTGGGCGGACAGGGCGCGCCGGAGCTCGATCGTGCCGTAGTTGGACGTGTAGTGCGTGCGCCCCTCGCGCAGGCTCTCGACGCCCGCCTCGACGATCTCGCGCGGCGTGTCGAAGTCGGGCTCCCCCACCCCGAGGCTGATCACGTCGTCCATCGTGGCCAGGATGTCGAAGAAGCGGCGAATGCCCGACGACGGGACGGCGTGCACGCGCTGGGCCAGGGCGCGCTCGGCGAGCGGCGGCCGGGCGGAGGTGGGATGGAGCGGAGTGGACGCGTCGAGGTCGGCGCTCATGGTCGGCAAGGGTACGGCATTGCGAGCACCGATCGGTGCAGGTCCCGATGATCCACCGTCGCGCCCGCGGAACGCCGCCGTTCACGGTGGCGGTCTTCGCGGGCGCCTGGAACGGTGGATCTCGTGCCGTCTGGCGGCTGGGGCCGGCCTGGAAGCGCCGATTGGCTCGTCCGGTGTTCCAGGTAGCGGGTGCGCGACGCAAGGTGGGCGCTCCTCCGCTGCAGTGAACGCACCACGACCCGGGGGCGGAGACGGGCGGCCATCCGGGGGCGGAGCGGGCGGCCATCCGGGGGCGGAGACGGGCGGCCATCCGGGGGCGGAGACGGGCGGCCATCCGCGGAGACGGCGGCCGCCGGGGCGATCCGGCGGGAGGGCGCGCCGCGATCCACGGCGAAGCGCCGGGCTGGGCGCCGGCTCGGGCCGGGCGCCGGACGCAACCTCGCCGAAGCCCGGCGATGCCGTGTGCCCGAGCTCAACCCGCCGGCGACGTGCTCGCCTGCATGACCGGCACCGGCTCGGCGGGTACGGCTTCGCTCGGTGGGCCGGCTGGCTCGACGACCGGTTGCTCCGTCACCCGGTGCGCCCGCTCGGCCCTTTCGCGGATCCCCTGCATCTGGCGCTGCATCATGACGAACACCCCGAAGCCCAGCACCGGGCCCATGACCCGCGTGCCTCGCGTGCCGCCCTCGATGCCAAGCCTGACCCGCTCGATGAGACGCGTTCGATCTGACCCCATCGGCTCCAGCGCGAACGCCCAGGAGACCGTGAACCTCGGCGGCATGGCGGCGCCCATGAGCCGGCCCGAGGCCGCGAGCCCCGGTGCCTCGGTCACGGCGACCTCGCCGCTGTCCGTTCCGCGCTGCTCGGCGACGATGTCGCTGTCGATGAACGCCACCAGGGCCCGCTCCGGCTCCAGGACCCGGATCACGAACCCGCCGCCGGGATCGGTCGGCAGCAGGTCGCCCACGGCCAGCGCCTGCCACTCGGGATGGATCTCGTCCGCGCTTTGCCCGCGCATGTCGAGCCGGTCGTAGCTGTACCAGCCGGCCCGTCCGTAGCCCATCTGCAGCAGCCACGGCCAGATGGCCGACGGCGGGGCCTCGATCGTGATCCCGCGCGTGTCGATGGACTCGGCCACCGGCACCAGGTCGTCGCCCGGCAGCGGCTGCACCCCCTCGGCCGGTTCGACGCCCCACGTCGCCCACCAGCGCCGCATGCCGTAGTACGCCGCCCAGCTGGCGGCCGCGATCGTGGACCCGACGATGATCCGCTTGAGCATCGGTGCACCTCCCGCGGCATCGTCTCGGGGGCGCGTGTCGTGGGCGAGGGCCGGACGACCCTACTCGGCAGCCGCCGCGGCCGCGAACCGCACGTCGGGCGTGACCACGGAGGGGTCATCGAGGCTCGGCAGGTCATGCGGCTGGATGAGCCGCCACCCGGCGCCCGCAGTGGCACCCTCGTAGGCCCGGGCCGCGCGGAGCAGGCTCGCCTCGGACCACGCGCCGCCGATCAGCTGGAGCCCGACCGGCAGACCCTCGGACAGCCCGCATGGCACCGAGATCCCGGGCAGACCGGCCATGTTCACCGGCAGCGTGCAGGCATCGGACAGGTACATCTGGACCGGATCGGCCATGCGCGCCCCGAACCGGAACGCCACCGACGGCGAGGTGGGCGCGACCAGGGCGTCGAAGCCCTGCTCCCACAACCGGTCGAAGTCGCGCTTGATCAGCGTCCGGACCTTCTGGGCCTTGAGGTAGAAGGCGTCGTAGTAGCCGGCCGAGAGCGCGTACGTCCCGAGCATGATCCGGCGCTTGACCTCGGCTCCGAAGCCGCCTCCCCGCGTGGCCAGGTAGTCGGCGAGGTAGTCGTCGCCACCGCGGACGCTGTAGCCGAACCGGACGCCGTCGTACCGGGCGAGGTTGGCCGATGCCTCGGCCGGCGCCACGATGTAGTAGGTGGCCAGGCCATAGTCGGTGTGCGGGAGGCTCACCTCCTCGACCGACGCGCCCGCGCCCTCCAGCGCGGAGACGGCCTCACGCACGCGGGCCTCGACCCCGGGCTCCATGCCCGCGACGAAGTACTCGCGCGGCAGGCCGAGGCGCTTGCCCTGCAGCCAGGACGCCGCCTGGTCGTCGGACGCCGCCAGGCGGAGCAGATCGTCGGGGACCGGCTCGGGCGCCGAGGTCGAATCGCGGTCGTCGCGCCCGGAGACCGCGTGGAGCAGCGCCGCCGCGTCCCTCGCGTCACGGGCGAACGGCCCGATCTGGTCGAGGCTGCTCGCGAACGCCACGATCCCGTACCGGCTGACCCGCCCGTAGGTGGGCTTCATCCCGACGACACCGCACAGGGCTGCCGGCTGGCGGATCGAGCCGCCCGTGTCGGTGCCGATGCCAAGGGGCACGTGGTATGCGGCGACGGCCGCCGCCGATCCGCCGCTGGACCCACCCGGCACACGGTCGAGGTCCCAGGGGTTGGAGGTGGGCCCGTAGGCCGAGTGCTCCGTGGACGAGCCCATGGCGAACTCGTCCATGTTGGTCTTGCCCAGGATCACCGCGCCGGCCGCCCGCAGCCGCTCGGTGATGTGGGCATCGAACGGCGCCGTGTACCCCTCCAGGATCCGCGACCCCGCCGTGCACTGGCCGCCCGCGAGCGAGACGAGGTCCTTGAGTGCGACCGGGATGCCCAGCAGCGGATGGAGCGCGTCCACGGCCCCGTCGCCCTGCGCCCGCGCGGCAGCCAGCCGGGCGTCCGCGGCGTCGGCTTCGCTCAGCGCCCGGTCATCGTCGAGCGTCAGCCATGCGTGCAGCCCGCGGTCGGTGGCGTGAGCTCGCTCGAGGTGGGCGGCGGTGATCTCGCGCGAGGTCGTCTCGCCCGACCGCAGGCGGGCCGCCAGATCGTGCGCGGTCAGACGCGTCAGGTCGAGGTCGTCGGACACGGGGCCGGGCCTCAGTCGCCGCCGAGGATTGCCGGCACGACGAAGAAGTCGTCCTCGCGCTCGGGAGCGTTGCCCAGCACCGCCTCCGGCGGCATCGACGGCTGCGCCACGTCCTCGCGCAGGATGTTCTCGAGCTCGATGGTCTGGGCGGTGGGTGGGATGTGGTCGGTGTCGAGCTCGGCCAACTTGGCGTACTGATCGAGGATGTGGTTGAGCTGGCCCTCGAGCCGGGTCAGCTCGTCATCCGTGAGACCGAGGCGCGCGAGATAGGCGACGTGCTCGACGTCGGCACGGGTGAGGGCAGCCATGGCCCGATGATACGCGGCCGCCCACGGTGAACGCTGCGGGTGCGGGCGACCGTGACCCCTGCCTCCGTCAGCGACGCTCGTGGCGCGTCATCGACCGGCGCCCGACCCCTGCCTCCGTCAGCGACGCTCGTGGCGCGTCAGTGGCGGCCGGTCCGACCGGGTCACGCTCGCGCTCGCCGAAGATGCCGACGATGGCCCGTCTGCCACGCCTCTCACGCGTGCGTGACGGCCGCGGTGAGATCGCTGGCCGATGGGCCCGGGCCTGCCGGTGCTCGTCCTGATCGATGTGGCCTCACGCCTCCGTGCGCAAGTGCGCCTCTCCGGCCTCCGCGTGAATGTGCATCGCGTCCGCACCCTCGGGGACGCGCACGGCGCCGGCGGCCTCGTGGACGTGCGCCTCGCCCAGGGTGCGGGCCAGGAACTCCCGGGTCCGCGGGTCGCGCGGGTTTCCCAGGACCTCCTCTGGTGGCCCGACCTCGACGAACACGCCCTCCTCGACGTAATAGACCCGATCCGCGGCCTCGCGGGCGAACGCCATCTCGTGGGTCACCACGATCATCGTGGCGCCTTCGTGGGCCAGGTCCTCCATGACGTTGAGCACCTCGCCGACCAGGGTCGGGTCGAGGGCCGAGGTGGGCTCGTCGAACAGCAGGACCTTGGGCTCCATCGTGAGCGCCCGAGCGATCGCGACGCGCTGCTTCTGGCCGCCCGACAGACGACCTGGGTACTCGTCGCGCTTCTCGGACAGGCCGACCTTGTCGAGGTACTTCTCCGCTGTTGCGATCGCCTCGTCGCGTGGCACGCCCTTGACCCGGATCGGCGCCTCGATCAGGTTGTCGATGACGCGGAAATGCGGGAACAGGTTGAACTCCTGAAACACCATCTGGGCCCCGCGGCGGATCTGGCGGATCTGGTCGCGGTGCTCGCGGCTGCGGGACCGCAGCGGATCCGCGCTGACCCGGATCCCGTCCACCTCGATGGCGCCGATCGTGGGTTCCTCGAGGAAGTTGATGCACCGCAGAAGGGTGCTCTTGCCCGAACCGGACTTGCCGATGATGCACACGGTCTCGCTCGGATAGACCTCGAGCGTGCAGCCGCGCAGCACGTGGTTCGACCCGAAGAACTTCTCGAGTGCGAGGACGCGAACGATCGGCTCTGCGCCCGCCGGCGTGAGAGCACCCGGTCGGGCGAACTCGTCCCGCGTCTCGCTCATACCCGCACCTCGCTCTCGCGCAGCCGCTTCTCCAGGCGCTCCTGGGCGACCGAGAAGATGATCGTCAGCGTCCAGTAGATGAGGGCCGCGATGAGCAGCGTCTCGAACGTCCGGAAGTTGCGCGAGCCGGTCGTGCTCGCCCGCCAGAACGTCTCCTGGATGGCCACGTAGGAGACCAGGGCCGAGTCCTTGATCATGGCGATGAACTCGTTGCCGATCGCGGGGATCACGATCCGGACGGCCTGGGGGAGGATGATCCGGCGCATCGTGAGCTGGTCGGTCATCCCGAGGGCCGCCGCGGCCTCCAGCTGGCCGCGGGGGATCGCCTGGATGCCGGCCCGGAAGATCTCGGTCATGTAGGCGCCGTAGTTGAACGACAGGGCGAAGATCCCGGCCGCCAGGGACGGCAGCACGATCCCGAACTGGGGCAGGGCCAGGTACACGAAGATGATCTGGAGGATCAGGGGGGTGCCGCGAACCATCGAGACGTACAGCGAGGCGATGGCATAGACCGGGGCCAGAGACGAAAGGCGACCCAGGGCGCCGACGACCGCGAAGGCCACCGCGAACAGGATCGACATGATCGACACGAAGATCGTGATCGGGATACCGCCCATGATGAACGGCGCCCACTTCGCCATGAAGTCGGCGTGGACCTTCCCCGATTCGGCGATCGCCAGGGTCAGGCCACCGACCAGCACCACCCAGGTGATGACGAACACCAGACGGAACCGTCGGCGATCACGATTCCGCGACGCTGCGATCTGTGCGACGACCTCTGACGGGGTGGCGTTGAGCGCGATCGCCATCTCGTGTCGTCCGAAGTCGAGCATCGTCCCTCCCGAAACGGCTGTGGGGACACCGGACGGTGCCCCCACAGTGATGGCGGCGGGGTTGCTGGACCTAGGAGCTCGGGCCCTGGGTCAGGTCTCCACCGAGCCACTTCTCGGAGAATGCCTTGAGCGTCCCGTCGTCGTGCATTGCCTGGATGATCTCGCTCACCTTGGCCACCATGTCGGTCGGATCCGGACCGCTCTTGTCGAAGGCGGCCGCGAGAGGCTCGTAGTACACGGGGTCTCCGACCTTCACCACCGGCTGGCCGGCAGCGATCGCCGCATCGACGGTCGTGCTCGAGCTCAGCCAGCCCTCGAAGTCGTTCCGGCCGGCCGTCCACAGCTGCGGGCACGCCTGATCGGTCTTCTGGGTCACGACCTTGACGCCTGCGGGAGGCGTGGTCGTCGGCGACATGGTGCCGAAGTCGAGCTTCTTGCCCTGGAGCCAGTCAAGGTACGTCGTCGACTCGCCCACGCACACGGTCTTGCCGGCCAGGCCGTCGAGCGTCGTGATCCCGGACGCCTGGCTCGCCGTCATCTGGGCCGGCGTGTAGTAGTACGGCGTGCTGAAATCGAGCACCTTCTGGCGATCGGAGGTGATCGTCATCGACCCGACGCTCATGTCCCACCGTTCGGACCAGCCACCCGCGGTGATGATCGACCAGTCGGGCGTGACGAACTCGACGGACACGCCCAGGCGCTTGCCGATCTCGTTGGCGACGTCGATGTCGAAGCCCGAGAACGTCCCGTCCGGGTTCTGGATCGACTGCGGCGCGTAGTTGGGATCGGTTGACACCACGACCTTGCCGGCCGTCATCACCTTGTCCAGCAGGCCGCCCGGGATCGGAGTTGCCATGGCCTCCGACGGGGACGGCGACGGCGCCATGCTCTCGGCCATCGACGGCTCGGCCGTGGGTGGCGCGGTCGGTGCAGTCGATGGCGACGGCGTGGCGCCGCCGCTCGAGCAGGCCGCGGCGATCACCGCGACCGATGCCAATAGGGAAAGTCGTCCACGCAGGGACATTCGCTCCTCCTTCGCAGGGCGTCGTCGAGATACGGCAGACGACACCGTGAATGGGCGGCATTATGCGCCCGAGAGGCGGCAGGGGTGGCAAGGGCCGGATGGCACCCCGTTGCGTTTCGGGTTCGATGGGCCCTCCGCAGGGACCCCGCCGCCGGGTCAGGTCGGCCCGACCATCTGCCAGAACGCGGCCGCGAGCCGCGTCTCCGCGGCCAGCCGGATCACGCTCGAGATCGCCTCCATCGCCGTGTCGCCGGTCGCCTCCACGTCACGCGCCATGCCGTCGACGAGGCAGGCGACCCGGATCGTCACCGGCCCGTCACCCTCGATCTCGAGGTCCTGGATCAGGATCCCCGTCCCGAGGATTCGCTCCAGGTCTGTCGCAAGCCGTTCTGCCAGACGCGTCTCGGCGTCGTTCATGCGCCGCGCTCCTCGTTGGCGGCGCCGCCCGGCAGCTCGCCCGCCAGCAGGTGGCGGAACGCATCGGCGTCAAGCACCGTGATGCCCAGATCGATCGCCTTCTGAAGCTTGGAGCCCGTCCCGGGCCCGGCCACCACGTAGTCGGTCTTCCTCGACACCGAGCTCGCGGGCTTGCCACCGGCGGCGCGGACGGCGTCCTCGGCCTCCTCGCGGCTGAAGCCCTCGACCGTGCCGGTCACCACCACCGTCCTGCCCGCCAGCGGGCCGGCATCGGCGGCCTCGTTGCCTCCCTCGGGAGGGATCGTCGGCGCCTCGGGCGCGATGCCCACCTCGGCCAGCTCGTCGAGCACGTGCGAGGTCGCATCGTCCGCGAACCAGGTCGCCAGCGACGCCGACACCGTCGGCCCGACGCCCTCGATCTCGGCGAACCGCTCGGGGTCCTCGGCGGCGACCTCGCGCAGGAAGGCGGCGATCCGCGTCAGCCAGCCGTCGCCCGGCGGCACCTGGCGCTCGCCTGGCGGAACCAGGCGAGTGACCCAGCGGGCCAGGTCGATCGCGGTCGTCTCGCCCACCTGCGGGATGCCCAGGCCGTTGAGCACCCGCGCCAGGGGCCGCGTCTTCGAGCGCTGGATGGCCCCGTACAGGTTCTCGGCGCTCTTGCGGGCGAAGCGGTCGAGGGTCTCGAGGTCCTCGACCGAGAGGCGGTAGAAGCCGGCCCGGTCGTGGACCATGCCGCGCTGGAGCAGCTGGCTGAGCACGGCCCAGCCGGCACCCTCGATGTCCATCCCGCCGCGGCCCACGAAGTGCTGGTACTCCTGCGCCACGCGCGCCGGGCAGGCGAGGTTCGGGCAGTAGTGGCGGACGGCACCCTCGTCGCGGACGATGGCGGTGCCGCACACCGGGCAGGACGCGGGCATCTCGAACTCGCGGGCGTCGTCGAGTCGCTTCTCGAGGACGGGCCGGACGACCTCGGGAATCACGTCGCCCGCCTTCTGGAGCACGACCACATCCCCGATCCGAATGTCCTTGCGCCGCACCTCGTCGAGGTTGTGGAGGGTGGCCCGGGCGACCGTGGACCCTGCCACCTTCGCCGGCCGCAGATGGGCCACGGGGGTGAGCGTCCCGGTCCGGCCGACGTACGGGACGATGTCCTCGACCACGGTCTCCACCTGCTCGGGCGGGAACTTGAATGCGATCGCCCAGCGCGGCGCCCGGCTGACCATGCCGAGGGTCGCCTGCTGGTCAAACCGGTCGACCTTGACCACCACGCCGTCGGTCTCGTAGGGCAGGTCGTGACGTGCCTCGCGCCAGCGCTCCGTGAACTCGATCACGCCCTCGATGTCCAGGCCGGCCTCGCGGTCGGGGTTGACGGGAAACCCGAGCGTCGCCATCCGTTCGAGCGCCGCGGACTGGCTGTCGACGCTGGGTTGGTCCTCGACCAGCTGGTACAGCCAGGTGGAGAGCTGGCGGCCGGCGGTGACCGCGGGGTCCTTCTGCCTCAACGAGCCGGCGCCGCTGTTGCGCGGGTTGGCGTACAGCGCGAGACCCGCCTCCTCGCGCTCGGCGTTGATCCGGGCGAACTCCGCCCTGGGCATGAACACCTCGCCCCGGGCCTCGATCGTGACCGGTTCGGGGAGGCGATCCGGGATGGCGCGGATCGTGCGCAGGTTGGGGGTCACGTCCTCACCGGTCGTGCCGTCGCCGCGCGTGGCGCCCAGCGTGAACCGCCCGCGCTCGTAGCGAAGGGAGATCGCGAGGCCGTCGATCTTGAGCTCGGCGACGTAGGTCAGCTCGGGTGCGGCATCCGGGGCTGCGTCCAGGCCCAGGCCGCGCCGGGCCCGCGTGTCGAAAGCGCGCAGCTCGTCGTGGCTGAAGGCGTTGGACAGCGACAGCATCGGGCGCTGGTGGTGGACCTCGGGAAACCGACCGGCGGTCGGCGCGCCGCCGACGCGCTGGCTGGGCGAGTCGGGCGTGACCAGGGCGGGAAATGCCGTCTCGAGCGCGACGAGCTCGCGGAACAGGGCGTCATACTCGGCGTCCGAGAGCTCGGGGCTGTCCTGCTCGTAGTAGAGCCGGTTCGCCCGGTGGATCTGCTCGGCGAGCGCGGCGTGCCGTGCCTCCGCCACGGCAGGGTCCAGCGAAGCGGCGTCGTCGACCAGCGCCGGGTCGACGGGGAGTGGCTCGGTCATCGTCCCGGGTCCCTGAGGAACGTGGCGGCGTGGTCACGACGCAGGTCCGCCGGGGTCCGGGCCCCCACCAGCGAGAGCGCCCGTTCCAGCTCTTCGCGGACGATCGCGAACGCCCGCTCGACGCCCGTCTGGCCGGCGCACGCGAGCGCCCACAGGAACGGGCGCGCCGCGAACACGGCCCGCGCACCCAGCGCCAACGCGATGAGGACCTCGGACCCGCGCCGGATCCCGCCGTCGAGGTACACCTCCGCCCGCCCATCGACGGCAGAAACCACGTCCTCCAGGACATCGATGCCGGCCGCCACCCGGTCGAGCTGGCGCCCCCCGTGGTTCGACACCCAGACGCCATCCGCACCGTGCTCGATCGCGAGCTGGGCGTCCTCCGCTGTGAGGATGCCCTTGAGCACGATCGGCAGCGACGTCCACGACCGGATCGTGGCGAGCGAGTCCCAGGTCAGCGCGACCAGCCGCGAATCGAGCGTCCCGTCGAGCTCCGATCCGTGGCTCCACGCCGCTCGCCGCGCAAGGTTGGCGTAGGCACCCTCGCCCGGGTCGAACCGCTGCCGGAGGACGTCGTCACGGTAGCCGAGGATCGGCAGGTCGACGGTGATGCACAGGGCCTCGTAGCCGGCAGCGACGGCACGATCGACGAGGTCCCGGGTGAGCGCCCAGTCAGGCTGGACGTAGAGTTGGAACCAGCGCCGGCCGTCGGGCGCTGCATCCGCCACGGCCTCGAGCGAGCGCGAGGCGACCGTGGACACGACGTTCAGGGCGCCGGCTGCCGCGGCTGCCCCCGCAGTCGCCAGCTCCGCGTCGGGATGCGCCAGCGCGTGGAGGGCCGCTGGAGCGACCGCGACCGGAAGCGCGACGGGCCTGCCCAGCACGGTGGTCGCGAGATCCAGGTGCGACACGTCGACGAGGACCCTCGGCCGGAGCCGGAACCGGTCCCACGCCGCCAGGTTGTCGCGCAGCGTGTGCTCGTCAGCGGCACCACGCGCGTAGTACGCCCAGGCGACCGGGTGCATGCGTTCGCGTGCAGGATCCTCGAAGTCCGCCAGCCGCACCATCTGCTCGACGTCGACCGGGGGAAGGTTCGCCGGAGGGTACGCGATGCTGCCATGGGCCTGGATCGGCATGCGACGCAGCATATGCCGCGGATCGGCGACCATGCACCTGATGGACGACCAGACGCCCGTGCCCCGCCTCCGAACAGACCGTCTGCTGCTGCGCGAGTGGCGCCGGGGGGACCTCGAGCCGTTCGCGCAGCTAAACGCCGACCCCGCGGTCGCCGAGCTCCTCGCCGGACCTCTGCCCCGTGAGGAGAGCGACGCCCTGGCGGGCCGGATCGTCGCCGGCTGGCGCGAGCGGGGCTACGGGCTGTGGGCGGTCGAGCGGATCGAGGAAGGCATGTTCCTCGGGTTCACCGGCCTCTCGCTCCCGAGGTGGGCTCCCGAGCCCTCGGTGGAGATCGGCTGGCGGCTGGCACGTCACGCCTGGGGCCACGGGTACGCGACCGAGGCGGCCCGGACGGCTGTCCGGTTCGCGTTCGAGGACCTGGCGCTCGACGCGCTCGTCTCCTACACCGCCGTGACCAACGCCCGCTCCCGACGAGTCATGGAGCGCCTGGGGATGCACCGCGATCGACCGGAACCGTTCGACTTCCTGCATCCGCGACTGCCCGAGGGTCATCCTCTCCGCGAGCACGTCACCTACCGCCTGTCGCGCGCCGAGTGGCTGGCGAGCCTCGGCCGATCTCGGGACGAGCATCTGGGCCCGAGCTTGCACTTGGACCGAATACATGACGATCCTCGGTCGCGTTCGGTCCAGACTGTGGTCATGGACAAGCCCACGTTGCTGCGCGAGATGCGCAGGACCCATGGCGACATCGAGTCGGTGAGCGCCACCCTCGATGTCGCCGCGCTGCTGGCGCCCGCGCCCGGGATGGACGGCTGGACGCGGAAGGACGTGCTCGCCCACGTCGAGTGGTGGAGCGACCATTCGGCCCGGGTGGTGACGGCGTTGCTCGAGGGCCACGAGCCGTACGACGCCAGACGGATCCTGGGACATCGACGTCCACAACGCACGGATCCTCGAGGAGGGCCGGGCACGGACGCCGCGGACGTCAGGTCGGGCGAAGCGGCCGCCTTCGAGCGGGTGCTCGCCGCCGTCGAGGCGGCGCCCCCGGACGCGCTGTTCACTGCCGGCCGGTTCGCCTGGCTCGGGCGACGACCCGCTGGCCGAGCTGGTCGCCAGCGGACACGACCCGAGCACTACCCAGAGCAGCGCTCCGCCCCCATCTCGCTCGCTGAGGTCGGCACGGGCCACGGCGTCTGCTCAGCCGATGATCTCGAGGTTCGCGAGCGAGGCCAGCATCGTCTTGCGGCCGACGACCGGGTCCCGGAAGGCGACCGTGACCTCTTCGTCGTCACGCGTCAGCTTCGAGGTGACCACGATCCCGTCGCCCCACCGTGCGTGACGGATCCGGTCCCCGTCCCGGTACCGGCGCTCGCCCGGGACGATGGGCCGTTGTGGGACGTCCCTTCCGGTGACGGCTGCGAACCGGGCCATGGCTGGCGTCCCAGCGACCCCGACGGCGCTCCGGCCGCGTAGGCCTCGCGCCGCGCGCCGAGATCGCGGGTCGGCCGGAACGTCTCGCCGGGTGCCGGCGCGCCGGGCCTGCCGCTCCCCTGCCGGTACGCACCGCCGCCGGCCCGGATCCCGGACCCGAGCCGCGAGCCGCGCTCGCGGAACACGAGCTCGGGATCGAGGTCGGCACCGTAGTCAGCGTCGCGATGGAGCTGCGGGCCGACCATCAGCTCGGCCGGGATCTCGAGCAGGAAGCGTGACGGGACGCTCATCCCGCCGCCGCCCCAGGTCGCCCGACGCCAGGCGTGCGACAGGTACAGCCGCCGCTTCGCCCGGGTGATCCCCACGTAGGCCAGCCGGCGCTCCTCCTCGAGCTCGGCCTCGTCGTCGAGCGCGCGATTGTGCGGGAACAGCCCCTCCTCGAGCCCGGCGATGAACACCACGGGAAACTCGAGGCCCTTCGCCGCGTGCAGCGTGATCAGGGTCACCGCGTCCTTGTCGTCCTGGTAGGCGTCCTGGTCGGCCACCAGGGCCGTCTCCTCCAGCAGGCGGTCAAGCGCATCATCGGGCGCCAGATCGTCGTAGCGAGTCGTGACCTGACGCAGCTCGAGGAGGTTCGCCCAGCGATCCTCGCCCTCCTCGGAGCCGTCCGCGAGCATCGCCCGGTAGCCCGACGCCTCCAACACCTCGTCCAGCAGCTCGGGCAGCGGCAGCACTCCGACCCGGGTCCGCAACCGCCGGATGAGCGCCGTGAACTCGGCCATCGGGCCCCGGATCCGGGAACTGACCCCCTCCACGCCGCCGGCGGCGGCCGCCTCGATCGCGGCCCACGTGTTGTCGTCGTGCGCGACCGCGTGCCGTCGCAGGGCCTCCACGCTCCGGTTACCGATCCCACGCGCCGGCACGTTGATGACCCGTTCGAACGACACCAGATCCGTGTCCGACCGGAGCACCCGCAGGTAGGCCAGCGCGTCCTTGACCTCGCGTCGCTGGTAGAAGCGGGTACCGCCGACCAGCTGGTAGCGGATCCCGTAGGTCAGGAACTTCTCCTCGATCGCTCGGGACTGGGCGTTCATGCGGTACATCACCGCGACGTCCCGCGCCCGGAGCCGGCTCGACTCGTCGTCGTCCGCCCGCCGCGTGAGCACCGATCCACGCCCGCCGACCAGCGACTCCACCTGGCGGGCGATCCACTCCGCCTCCTCCTCCTCGTTGAACGCCTCGAAGCGCTGGATCGGCACGCCTCCCTGGTTCTGCGTCCACAGCTTCTTGTCGGTCCGGCGCTCGTTGCGCGACACGACGGCGTGCGCCGCATCGAGGATCAGCTGGGTGGAGCGGTAGTTCTGCTCGAGCTTGACCACCGTCGCGTCGGGGTAGTCGTGCTCGAAGTCGAGGATGTTCTGGACGTTCGCGCCGCGCCAGCCGTAGATCGACTGGTCGTCATCGCCCACCACGCACAGGTTGCGGTGGGCCGCGGCCAGCGCGCGCACCCACAGGTACTGCGGCCGGTTCGTGTCCTGGTACTCGTCGACGTGGAGGTACCGCCAGCGGGCCTGGTAGCGCTCGAGAACCTGGGGCGCCTCGGTGAACAGCTCCACGGCCCGCAGCAGCAGGTCGTCGAAGTCGAGCGCATTGGCGGCCCGAAGCCGTTCCGCGTAGCGCGAGGCGAGGCGGGCGATGACCCGCTCACGATGATTGACGGCGTGCTCGGCCAGGAACGCGGCATCGAGCATGTCGTTCTTGGCGCGGCTGATCGCACCCAGCACGGCGGCCGGCCGGAGCTCACCGGTCGCAGGCAGGTCCTCCTCGGCCAGGATCCGCTTCATCAGCTGCTGCTGGTCGTCGGTGTCGTAGATCACGAACCGCCGGTCGAGCCCGATCGCCTCGCCGTCGCGGCGGAGGACGCGGGCACACAGCGAATGGAACGTGCCGGCCTCGACATCCTTGCCGAGCTTCCCGATCAGGGCGGTGATCCGCTCGCGCAGCTCGCCGGCGGCCCGGTTGGTGAACGTGACCGCCAGGATCCGATAGGGCTGGACCGCCTTGACGCCGATGAGGTAGGCGATCCGGTGGGCGACGACGCGTGTCTTGCCCGACCCGGCGCCGGCGAGGATGAGCAGCGGCCCGTCCGTGGTGGTGACCGCCCGGGCCTGCTCGGGGTTGAGGTGCGAGACGATCTCGTCGGCACGGGCCGTCCGACGGGCGACGATCGCGGCCTCGACGGCCTCGGGATCGAGGGCGGGTCCGGATCGGTCGAGCTCGGGTGCCGGCGGCGCCTCGCGCAGCCAGTCGGGCTCCTCGGGCGCGGCGGCGCCGGCCGGTCCGGCGACCGATCCTTCGTGGTCGCGGGAGGCGGCGTCAGGCCCCGCGTCGCCGGTCTCGCCGAGATCGATCCAGGTCCCCTGTCCGTCGGTCTCGGCGAGGCGCGTACGACGACGCTTGCGGGGCTCGCCGGCAGGGCTGGGACTCACCGCCCCATTCTAGGTTGGGCGCCTCACCCCCGGCGTCCGCGATCCGGGAGGTTGGCCGGTCCGCGTCAACGGGGAGGCGGGGGCGGACCCGCGCCCGGCTGACCAGGCGGATACGTGCCGGGCGGTGCGGGCGTGCCGGCGCCGGGCACCCCGGCACCCGGCGTTCCATGGCCGGGTCCACCCGAAGGCGAGCCGTGGCCGGGCGACCCGTAGCCCGGCGAGCCGTAGCCCGTCACCGGGTAGCCGGGCGAATATGGCGACCCGTATCCCGGGCCGGACGGCGGCAATCCCTCGATCTCGACCTCGATTCCGCCGACCCAGCCAGCCACCAGGTTGTAGAGCGCGCACGCGATCGCGGTCATCACCCAGCCGATGGCGGCGTAGAACACGGTGGCCAGCAGCCCGAAGATGAGCACGCCTGCCACACCGGCACCGATGGCCGGGCCGACCTCACCTGGGGCGACCGCGGCAAGCAGGGCCAGGGGCACGCCGATGATCAGGAACACCACCACCGAGACCACCGCGTACAGCACCGCGGCGACCGTCGCGGTGCGCACGATCCCGAACCGCCGGATGCGAACCATCCCCATGGCGCCCTCCCTGCCGACGCGGGCTGCTACGTGGCGCGAGTGTACGGCGTCCACCTGGCCGCCTGAACGTGATCCGGGGCCACCGATGGCGCCCGCGGGCATGAACAGGCGCCCGGCGACTTCGTCGACCGGGCGCCGCGTGCTTGCGTTGAGCCGGACTAGAAGTCCATCCCTCCGCCGTGATCGTGGCCGGCTCCGGCGCCGGCGGTCTCCTTGACCGGGAGGTCGGTGATGAGCGTCTCGGTCGTGAGCACCATCGCGGCGATCGAGGCGGCGTTCTGGAGGGCGGAGCGGGTCACCTTGGCGGCATCGACGATGCCCTTGGTGAACATGTCGCCGTACTCGCCCTTGAGGGCATCGTAGCCCTCGCCGGTCTTCATCGCGGCGACCCTGGACACCACGACCTCGCCGGGGGCACCGGCGTTGTCGGCGATCTGGCGGGTCGGCGCCTCGAGCGCCTTGCGCACGATGTCGACACCCACGGACTCGTCACCCTCGAGCTTGAGCTTGTCGAGCGCCGGGATCGCCTGGAGCAGGGTGGTGCCGCCACCGGCGACGAGGCCCTCCTCGACGGCCGCGCGGGTCGTCGAGAGCGCGTCCTCGATCGCGGTGCTTCTTCTCCTTGAGCTCGACCTCGGTGGCCGCGCCGACCTTGATCACGGCGACGCCGCCGGCAAGCTTGGCCAGGCGCTCCTGGAGCTTCTCGCGGTCGTAGTCCGAGGTGGTCTCCTCGATCTGCGCCTTGATCTGCGTCATGCGCGCCTTGATCTGCTCGGGGCTGCCCTCGCCGTCGACGACCGTGGTGTCGTCCTTGGTGGCGACCACGCGGCGGGCCTTGCCCAGGTCCTCGAACGTGACCGAGTCGAGCTTGCGCCCGATCTCCTCGGAGATCACGGTGCCGCCGGTGAGGATGGCGATGTCGCGCAGCATCTCCTTGCGGCGGTCGCCGAAGCCCGGAGCCTTGACCGCGAGCACCGACACCGTGCCCTTGAGCTTGTTCACGACCAGGGTGGCCAGGGCCTCGCCGTCGACGTCCTCGGCGATGATCAGCATCGGGCGGCCCTGCTGGACGGCCTTCTCGAGCGCGGGCAGCAGGTCCGGGACCGCGCTGATCTTCTTGTCGGTGATCAGGATGAGGACGTTCTCGAGAACGGTCTCCATCCGGTCGGGGTTGGTCACGAAGTACGCCGAGAGGTAGCCGCGGTCGAACTGCATGCCCTCGGTGTATTCCTTCTCGAGGCCGAGCGACTGCCCTTCCTCGACGGTGATGACGCCGTCCTTGCCGACCTTGTCCATCACCTCGGCGATGATCTCGCCGACCTCGGCGTCCGCAGCGCTGATGGCCGCCACGGCAGCGATCTGCTCGCGGGTCTCGACCGGGCGGGCGGTGCGCTTGATGTCCTCCACGATGCTCTCGACGGCGCGCTCGATGCCGCGCTTGACGACCATCGGGTTGGCGCCGGCGGTCACGACCCGCAGGCCCTCGGCGACCATCGCCTGGCCCAGCACGACCGCGGTCGTGGTGCCGTCGCCGGCGACGTCGTCGGTCTTGGTCGCGACCTCCTTGAGGAGCTGCGCGCCCATGTTCTCGAACGGGTCCTCGAGCTCGATGTCGCGAGCGATGGTGACGCCGTCATTGGTGATCGTCGGGGAGCCGAACTTCTTGTCCAGCACGACGTTGCGGCCCTTGGGGCCGATGGTCACCCGAACCGCGTCGGCGAGGCGGTCGATGCCCTTCTTGAGCGAACGACGAGCGGTCTCGTCGAAGATGAGCTGCTTGGCCAACTCGTGGAACCTCCGGGATTTGTCGTTGTGTGGGCTGGCGTCGTGGCGACGGGCGGGTCCGTCAGCCCTCGACGATGGCGAGGATGTCCTTCTGGCTGACGATCAGCAGCTCCTCGTCCTCGACCTTGAACTCGGTCCCCGCGTACTTGGCGTACAGGACCTTCTGGCCGACCGAGACGTCCATCGGCTCGCGCTTGCCGTCGTCGTTGATCTTGCCGGGACCGGCGGCGATGATCTCGCCCTCCTGGGGCTTCTCCTTCGCAGTATCCGGCAGGACGATGCCCGACTTCGTCATCTCCTCGCGGGGCGTGGGCTTGATGACGACGCGGTCGCCCAGCGGGCGAAGCTTCGTGGAAGAGGCGCTGGCCAAGGTGCGATCCCTCCTGTGGTAGCCATGCGCCGGCCACCAGTGGCCGGTCGTGGATGGGCGGGTCCGCCGGGGCGAACTGGCCCCACGTGACCCGAAAGTCCTCGATTCCGAGTGCATCGCCGGGGTCGCGATCCTGGTCGGTGCGGCCCGCCGGCGTCCCGCCTGGGGCGCTTCCGGATGGCCGTCCGACGGCTCGCGGTCCGCCGGTTTAGCACTCTCCCTTTGAGAGTGCCAACAAACTACCCGAGGCGGCGCGCGGTGTCAACCGTCGGGGTTGCGCCGGCGCAGGATCGCCTCCGCGCACGCCGGCGGAGGGTCATCCGGCTTGCCGTCGGCCGCTTCGGAAGGTCGCGTCGTAGGCCGCCACGAGCGCATCGCCCAACGCCTCCAGCGGCACCCCGCGACGGTCGGCCACCCATCCCGCCGTCACCGCCACGTGCTGGGGCAGGTTGCGGGACCGCGGGGTGCCCGGCGGCGACAGGAACGGGGCGTCGGTCTCGACCAGCAGCCGTTCCGAGGGGACGCGGCGCACCACCTCGGCCGAGGGCTCCTCCCCGCGCCGGAAGACGAGCCCGGAGAAGCTGATCGCCAAGCCCATGGCGATCAGCTCGTCGCCGTAGTCGGCGGGCCCCGAGAAGCTGTGGATCACCGCCGCCGGCCGGTCCCCGAACGCCGTTCGGGCCGGCTCGCCGTCGAACCCGGCCGACCGAAGCTCCTCGACCAGCGCGTCCTGGGCGTCGCGGGCGCCCGGTCTCGAGCGGCAATGGAGGATCGGCGGCTTGCCGGTCGCGAGCGCGAGCGCGAGGTTGCGCCGGAGGTTCTCGAGCTGCGTGTCCCAGGGCGAGAACATCCGGTCCGCAATCGAGACCCGTCTCGCCGATCCCGAGCACCCGCTCATCGCGCGCCCAGGTCTCGACGGCCGCCCAGTCCGCCTCGGTCGCCTTCGCCGCGTCGTGCGGGTGGATGCCCACCGCGGCATCGAGCCAGTCGAACCGGTCCACCAGCGCCAGCGCACGCTCCGAGGAAGCCGCGTTCCAGCCCGGGACCAGCAGCCGCTCGATCCCTGCCTGCCGGGCGCCACACAGCACGAGATCGACGTCGTCCGCGAACCGGTCGGCGTTGACGTGGCCGTGGGAGTCGATGAGGCGCATCGAGGCAGAGGGTAGCGCCCCGGCGGCACGTTGCGAGGGCGGCGCGTGACGATGGCGAGGCCGCAAGCCCGCCTGTGCCTGGGGGGCATCAACGGCGGGCCTGCGGCCGGTTCGGCCCAACCTCGCGGGCGCCAGCCGGAGTGATTGGCTTGCTCAGCTGCCCGGCACGGTCTCCCAGAGGCCGATCTCGTTGCCCTCGGAGTCGCGCACCGCCGCGTAGCGGCCCATGCCCGGGATGTCGGTCGCGGGCTGGATCACGGCGCCGCCGTTGGCTTCGGCTGCCGCAACAGCGTCCTCCAGCCGATCCACGGAGATGTACACACGGACCACGCTGCCGACGCTCTCGCCGCGCTTGCCGAGGCCACCGCCGGACGCCTCGCCGGTGCGGAACATCCAGTAGCCGGGAGAGCCGTCCACCTGGCCGAACTCCCAGCCGGCGACAGCCGCGTAGAACCGCCTTGCGCGCTCCGGGTCGTCCGCCGGGATCTCGATGTGCGTGATCTCGCCCTTGGCCATGGCTCGATACCTCCGTGGAGACGCTCCGGCCCCCAAGGTACGACGATCAGCCCGCCGCCGGTTCGACAGCCTCCGACTCGATCCGCGGGAACAGCGGTGTGGCCGTGGCCGCCACGTGGCCGCCAACGCCGGACGCCGCGCCCCATTCGAGCCCCTCGAGGATCGGCGGACCCCCGTTGCCGTCGGGGCCGTAGGGGTAGTCGTAACCCAGCTGGTCCAGGATCCGAGGCGCCATCGAGGGCATGAACGGCGCCACCGCGAGGCCGACCAGCCGGCAGGCCTCCACGAGATCGCCCAGCACGTCCCGCAACCGGGTGGCGGCGGCAGCATCGCCATTCTTCGCCACCTTGTTGAGCGTCCACGGCTGCTCTGAGTCGACGGTCTTGTTCGCTCCCCCGACGAACTCCCACAGCTCAGCCAGCGCGTCGTGCAGGAGGTAGCCATCGAAGCGGTCCCGGTAGAGGCGGAGCGTGTCCGCCCAGCCCTCACCCAGCGGCGACTCCGGCGCGGGACGAGGTCGGGGTCGCTCCCCGTCGAGGTAGCGATTGACCATCGACACCGTGCGGTTGACGAGGTTGCCGAAGTCGTTGGCCAGATCCGCGTTGTAGCGCCGGGTAAACAAATCCCAGGACACGTCCGTATCCCGGTCAAATGCGATCTCGCGCAGCGTGAGATACCGCGTCCCGTCCACGCCGAAGGCGTCGATCATCGCCACCGGGTCGAGGAAGTTGCCCCGGCTCTTGCTCATCTTCTCGCCCCGGACGGTCATGAAGCCGTGCACCCAGACGTGCTTCGGGGCCTCGATCCCCGCCGACCACAGCATGGCCGGCCAGTAGATCGTGTGGAATTGGGCGATGTCCTTGCCGATCACGTGCAGATCGGCCGGCCACCAATGGTGGAACGCGTCGAGGTCGTCGGGGAAGCCTGCGCCGGTGATGTAGTTGATCAGGGCGTCGTACCAGACGTAGATCGTCCCGGCCGCCGGGTCCCAGGTCCCGTCGGCGCGCAGCGAGCTCGAGCCGTCCTCGAGGATCGGGAACGGGATGCCCCACGTCGCCCCGGCGCGGCTGATCGAGAAGTCCTGCAGCCCCTGGCGGATGAAGCCCAGCATCTCGTTGCGCCGGTAGTCGGGTTGCACGAAGTCGGGGTTGGCCTCGTAGTGCGCCAGCAGCCGCTCCTGGTAGGCCGACAGGCGGAAGAACCAGTTGCGCTCCGTCAGCCACTGGAGCGGGACGTTGGGGTGGTTGGGGCACTGCATCCCGCTAGCGGTCTCGATCAGGTCCGACGGGGCCTTGAAGCCCTCGTTGGGGCAGTACCAGCCCTCGTAGCTGCCGAGATAGATGTCACCGTTGTCGTATGCCCGCCGCACCATCTCCTGCGCCGACCGGTAGTGGTCGGGATCGGTGGTCCGGATGAAGCGGTCCGGGCTGATGAGCAGCGCCGCCTCGGCGCTCTCGAACAGGGCGACCTGCTCGTCCACGAACTCGCGCGGCGTCTGGCCGCGCTCCTCCGCAGTCTGGGCGATGTTGACCGAATGCTCGTCGGTGCCCGTCAGGAATTGCGTCTCGTGGCCCACCATCCGGTGCCAGCGCGCGATCACATCGGCACCGATCACCTCGTACACGGTATGCAGGCCCGGCGCGTTGTTGGCGTAGGCGATGGCGGTGGTCAGGTAGTACCGCGGGCGATCCGACATGGGAGGCGATGGTAGCAGCGGCGCCGGGTCTCGAGGCGTGCGGGACGGCGTGATGCTGCGCCGGACGGGGCTCCCGTGGCGTTGCCGAACAGGGCTCCCGGGCGTCAGTGACGGAAGTGCCGTTTCCCCGTCACGAGCATCGCCGCGCCGGCCGCCTCGACCGCGGCCAGGACCTGCGCGTCGCGCATCGAGCCACCCGGCTGGACGATCGCGGTGACACCGCCCTCGAGCAGCGCCTCGGGACCGTCGGGGAACGGGAAGAATGCGTCCGAGGCGGCCACGGCCCCGCGGGCGCCGAGCTCGCCCTGGAACGCCCGTGCCTTGTCGACGGCCTGGTGGCAGGCGTCGACGCGGCTCACCTGCCCCGAACCGAGACCCACCAGCATCCCGTCGCGGACGAGCACGATCGCGTTGGACACGACGCTCCGGACGAGGCGCCAGGCGAGGTCGAGGTCGGCACGCTCAAGGTCGCTGGGCGGGCGTGACGTCGTGCACACCCAGGTCGACGGGTCGTCGGGCAGCGTGTCGGGGGCCGTCACCAGGACGGCACCGCCGGTGGTCCGGAACGAGCCCAGGTAGTCAGCGGCGAGCAGGTCGCGGGACGAGGTCCCGGATCGGGGCACCGACGCATCAAGCGAGGGGTCGACGACCAGCCGCAGGTTGGGCTTGGTCGCCAGCACATCCAGGGCGGCGTGGTCGTAGGCGGGCGCCACCACGACCTCGAGGAACAGCGACGTCAGGCGCTCTGCGAGGGCACGGTCGACGGTCCCGGTCACCGACACCACGCCCCCGAACGCCGACACCGGATCGCCGGCCAGCGCCGCATCCCAGGCGTCGAGCAGGTTCGAGCGCTCGGCGGCGCCGCACGGGTTGGTGTGCTTCATGATCACGACCGCCGGCCCCCGGAGCAGCCGGGCGACGCCCGCAGCGGCCGAGGCGTCGAGCACGTTGTTGTAGCTGAGCGCCTTGCCCTGGAGCGGCGGCCGGTCGGTCGCGAACGGCCCTTCCCCGGCGCGCGGCTCGCGGTCCGTGCGCCGGTAGCGGGCGGCCGGCTGGTGGGGGTTCTCGCCGTAGCGGAGGGTGTCGACCTTGGCCATCGAGATCGTGACCACCGCCGGATAGGGGTCCGCGGCGCCTGGCAGGCCTGGCTCGTCGGGGAGCGCCACCCCAGCATCGGCCATCCGGACGGGCAGCTCGGCGGCGATCCGGGCGTCGTAGGCCGCCGTATGGCGGAACGCCTCCAACGCCAGCGCGGACCGCAGGCCCAGCGGCACCTCGCCGTGCTCGTCGAGCGCCCCCAGGAGGGCGTCATAGCGGGCGGGGGACGTCACGATCGCGACCGACGCGTGGTTCTTGGCCGCGGCGCGGACCATCGAGGGCCCGCCGATGTCGATCTCCTCGACCAGATCGTCGAACGAGAGGCCGGGCTTGCGCGCCGCCTCGGCGAACGGGTACAGGTTGACGACCACCAGGTCGAACGGCGCGATGCCGGCGGCGAGCAGCGTCTCGCGATGGTCCGCGCGGCGGCGGTCGGCGAGCAAACCGGCATGAACCCGCGGGTGGAGCGTCTTGACCCGGCCGTCGAGCATCTCGGGAAAGCCGGTCACGGCCGCGACGTCGGTCACCGGCAGGCCCGCCTCGCGCAGCGCCCGCGCGGTGCCGCCGGTGCTGACCAGCTCGAAGCCGCGGGCCACCAGCCCCCGGCCGAGATCGGCGAGACCCGTCTTGTCCGAGACCGAGAGCAGCGCGCGGCGCGGCACTGGCACGCGCGCGTCGGCGGCAGCCGCATCGAGACGCGCGCGGCGTGCGCCGGCGGGTAGCGTCAGCGCACCCGCGAGGAAACCGGCCGCAGCGGCCGGCAGCAGCCGGTGCTCGACCGGGTGCAGGCGCAGGAGGAGCGACGACTCGTCGTCGTCGAGTGCGACCGCGACGGCCTCCTGGGCGACGATCGGACCGCCGTCGAGGGTCGCATCGACGAGATGGACCGTCACGCCGGTCACGGCGACGCCCGCGGCGAGCGCGTCGCGCACAGCGTGCAGGCCCGGGAACGAGGGCAGCAGTGACGGGTGCACGTTGAGGACCCGGCCCTGGAACGCGGCCAGCACGGCGGGCCCCACGATCCGAAGGTAGCCGGCCAGCACGACGACATCGAGTGAGATCGCCGACAGGGTTTCGGCCAGGGTCGCGTCGTCGCCGCCCGGCACGAGCACGGTCTCGATCCCCTGCTCCGCTGCCCAATCGAGCGCGGGGCACGGCCGGTCGGCGAACACGAGCACGACCTCTCCGCCCATGGCGCCGCGTTCCGCGGCAGCCACGAGCGCCCGCAGGTTCGATCCCGAGCCCGACACCCCGACCGCGATCCGACCGCTCACGCCGCTTCCTCCACGTATCGGCCACCGATCGACGCCACGTCGACCACCTCGCCCACGACCCACGCCGGCAGCCCCCGTTCGGCGGCCCGCGCGACCGTCCTCTCGGCGGCGGTCGCGGGCACCACCAGCACCATCCCCAGGCCCCCGTTGAACGTCGCCCGGATCTCGTCGTCCTGGAGCCCGCCCAGCGCACCCGCCAGGCGCATCACCGACGGCATCGGCCAGGCGCCCGGATCCAGCCGTGCACCGAGCACCTCGGGCAGGGCCCGCGGGACGTTGCCGGGCAGCCCGCCGCCCGTGATGTGGGCGACCCCGTGCAGCTCATCGCCGGCGGCCGCCAGCGCCGACCGGATCGCGAGCACGTCGCGGGCATAGACCCGGCTGGGCGTCAGGAGCACCTCGCCCAGCGTCGCCAGCACGTGGGCGGGCTCCCTGCCCAGCGCCGCGGCGGTTGCCGCGTCACCCAGGGCGCGGCGAAGGACCTCCTGGTACGGCGCGGTCAGGTCGAGGTCGCGCTCATCGACCAGGGCCCGCACCAGCGAGAAGCCATTCGCATGGAGGCCGCTCGCGGCCAGGCCGACGATGGCGTCACCGGTGCGGGCAGCCGTGCCATCGAGCAGCGCCGATCGTTCGGCCACCCCGATGCAGAAGCCCGCGAGGTCGAACTCGTCCGCCCCCATGAGACCCGGGTGCTCCGCCGTCTCGCCGCCGATCAGCGAGCAGCCCGCCTGCCGGCAGCCATCGGCCACACCGGCCACCAGCTCCGCGACGTTGAACGGGTCCAGCTTGCCGACGGCCACGTAGTCCAGGAACGCCACCGGCTCGGCGCCCGCGCACACGACGTCGTCGGCGCACATCGCCACCAGGTCGATCCCGATCGTGTCGAACCGGCGGACGGCTGCGGCGATCGCGGTCTTGGTGCCCACACCGTCGGTCGCCGACACGATCACGGGCTCCCGGATGCCGGCCGGGACCACGAACGCGGCACCGAACCCGCCGAGACCACCCAGCACCTCCGGGCGGCGCGTCGACGCCACCGACGAACGCATCAGCTCCACGGCGTGCTCGCCGGCCGCGACGTCGACACCGGCGCGCGCATAGGAGGCCCGCGTAACGGTGTGGCCCGAGCCGCCGCGGTCGCTCACCCGGGCAGCCCGCCGGCAACGGTCTCGAGCACGAACTTGCGGGCCACGACGTCGTACGGGACTGGCACCGGGTAGTTGCCGTCGAAGCAGGCGAAGCAGAACTGCTCGTAGGGCAGGTCGAGCGCGTTGAGCACACCCTGGATCGAGAGGTAGCCGAGCGAATCCGCCCCCAGGAACTGGCGGATGTCCTCGACCGAATGGGTGGCCGCGATCAGCTCGGTCTCGATCGAGGTGTCGATCCCGTAGAAGCAGGGGTGGAAGATCGGTGGCGCGCTGATCCGGACATGGATCTCGGCCGCCCCGGCCCGGCGCAGCAGGCCGACGATCTGGGCGGTCGTCGTGCCGCGCACGATCGAGTCGTCGACCACGATCAGCCGCCGGCCGCGGACGACCTCGCGCAACGGGCTCAGCTTGACGTTGACGCCACGCTGGCGCATCGACTGCGAGGGCTGGATGAACGTCCGGCCGCTGTAGCGATTGCGGACCATCCCCTCTCGGTACGGGATCCCGGACCGCTCGGCAAACCCGGCCGCTGCCGGCGCACCCGTATCGGGGACCGGCATGACGAGGTCGGCCTCGACGGGGTGCTCGAGCGCAAGCTGCATGCCCATCTGCCGCCGCGCCTCATACAGGTTGCGGCCCTCCATGTACGAGTCCGGGCGGGCGAAGTAGATGAGCTCGAACACGCACAGCGCGGGTGACGGTTCCGCGTAGCGGACCGAGACGGGCTCGCGCCCGGGCTCGAGCACGACGATCTCGCCGGGCTCGACGTCCCGCACGTAGTCCGCGCCCACGATGTCCAGGGCCGCGGTCTCCGAGGCGAGGATCCAGCCCGCGGTGTCGTCGCCCCATAGGCCGGGCCCCTCGATCGCGCCCAGGCCGGCAGCGAGGCGCCCCAGGACCAGCGGCCTGAACCCGTGCGGATCCCGGACGCCGATCACGCGGCGCTCGTCGAGGAGCACCAGGCTGAACGCACCGCGGACGCGCGGCAGGACGCGTTGCAGGGCCTCGATCGTGTCCCTGGCGGGCTCGTCTGCGAGCAGCGCGGTCAGCAGCTCGGTGTCGGTGCTCGCGGGAAGCCGGCCGCGTCCGCCCTGGAGCTGGTCGAGCAGCTCGCGGGTGTTGACGAGGTTGCCGTTGTGACCGATGGCGAGCGCCCGCCGGGGACCCAGCCGGAGCGTCGGCTGGGCATTTTCCCAGAGCGTCGATCCGGTCGTGGAGTAGCGGCAGTGAGCCACCGCGAGATCTCCCGCCAGCGACGGGATGCGCCGCTCGTCGAGGACCTGGCTGACCATCCCCAGGTCCTTGTAGATCATCAGGTTGCGACCGTCGGACACGCCCACCCCGGCCGACTCCTGGCCGCGGTGCTGGAGGGCGAACAGCGCCGTCGCGGCGACCGCCGCGGCCTCGTGACCGCGGTCCGGCAGGACGACGCCGACGACGCCGCACATCAGGCGCCGGCCTCGCCGACGACGCCCGCCTGGTCCCGATCCGCGTCGGACGGCTCCCAGCCCAGCGCCCGCGGCAGGCCGTGCTCCCAGGCGTGGCGGAGATCCTCGATCGGCACGTCGAGCGCGTCGGCAATTCGGCTGCCGCGCTCCTCGGCAGCGCCCGTGGCCCCTTCGCCGGCGAGCTCGATCACGAGACGCGGCCCACCGGTCACGCCCAGCTCCTCGGTCGGCAGCCCGTGCTGGCGCGCCAGCAGCAGGAAGGCCGGGACGTGGCGCGGGGTCACCTCAACCAGCAGCCGCGACGGGCTCTCGCCGAACAGCCCGACCGCCGGCGAGTCACCGACGGCGAGCCGCAGCGCGGCGCCCCGCCCGCCCCAGATTCCCATCTCGGCCGCGGCCACGGCCAGCCCGCCCGCGGCGATGTCCTGGCAGCTCTCGACCAGGCCCCGTGCGACCGCCTCACGAATGAACGCCTGGACGCTCCGCTCGCGGCCGAGATCGAGCGGCGGCGGACCGTCCTCGGGGGCCGTGCCGGCCAGCCGCGCATATTCGCCGCCCGCCAGGCCGGGCCCCGCCTCCCCCACCAGGACCACGGCGTTACCGTCGGCGGTGAACGCTGGTCCCACCCGCCGGGCGACGTCGTCGAGCAGCCCCACGATCCCGATCTCGGGCGTTGGCGCGATCGCCGAGCCGGGCGCCTCGTTGTAGAGCGACACGTTGCCGCCGGTGACCGGCAGGCCCAGCGCGACGCACGCATCGGCCAGACCCCGGATCGCCTCCGCCAGCTGCCAGAACGCCTCGGGCCGGGTCGGGTCGCCGTAGTTGAGGCAGTCGGTCACCCCCAATGGCCTCGCGCCCGTGATCGAGACATTGCGGGACGCCTCGGCGACCGACAGGGCCGCCCCAAGCCAGGGGTCGAACGCGCCGACCGGGGCGTTGGCATCCGTCGTGGCGACGAGCGCCTTGGTCGTGCCCTTGAGCCGGATGACGGCGGCGCCGCGACCCGGACCGGCGACGGTGTTGGCCTGGACGTTGTGGTCGTACTGCTCGTAGACGGAGCGGCGCGACGAGAGGTTGGGCGAGCCGAGCAGGGCGAGCAGCACGGCGCCCGGGTCCTGGCCGCGCACCGGCAGCGCATCGAGGGCCTCGGCGGGGGCGCCCGGGGCGGGCGCGGCACGGCGTCGGGCAGGTGCCCGCGACTCGCGCTCGAACACGATGGCCTCGGACGCGAGCGCGGCCGCCGGGATCCGCGCGAGCTCACGTGCGCCCGGCACCGGGCCGCCGTCGTCGTCGAGCGCGCCGGCGCCATCGGGCCCGGTCAGGATCACGATCTCCGGGTCGACGGTGACCCGGCCGATGATCGCGGCCGGCAGGTCCCAGCGCTCGCACACGGCACGCACGGCCTCCCAGCGAGCCGGCTCCACGATCGCGAGCATCCGCTCCTGCGACTCCGAGATCATGACCTCGAATGGCTCCAGCCCCGGCTCGCGCCGGGGGATCGCGTCGAGGTCGACGAGCATGCCGGTTCCGCCGCGGTCTGCCGTCTCGCAGGTGGCGCAGGTGATGCCGGCCGCGCCCAGATCCTGGACGCTGACCACCAGCCCCTTCGCGATCAGCTCGAGGGTGGCCTCGATCAGCAGCTTCTCGGCGAACGGGTCGCCGACCTGGACGGATGGCCGTTTCGAGGCCTCCTGCGTGCCGAAGGTCGCGCTGGCGAGCACCGAGGCACCGCCGATGCCATCGCGGCCGGTCGCCGATCCGTACAGGACCACGAGGTTGCCGGGGCCGTCCGCAGCCGCCCGGGTGAGCATCCCGTCCTCGAGGAGCCCGATCGCCATCACGTTGACCAGCGGGTTGCCCTGGTAGCTGGGATCGAACACGAGCTCGCCGCCCACCGTGGGCACGCCCACGCAGTTGCCATAGCCGCCAACGCCCCTGACCACGCCGTCGACCAGGTGCCGGGTGCGGGCATCGGCCGGGTCGCCGAAGCGCAGCGCATCGAGGACTGCGATCGGCCGGGCACCCATCGCGAACACGTCGCGCAGGATCCCGCCCACGCCCGTCGCGGCGCCCTGGTACGGCTCGACGGCGCTCGGGTGGTTGTGGGACTCGATCTTGAACGCGACCGCCAGCCCGTCGCCGATCGCGATCACGCCGGCCTGCTCGCCCACCGAGGCCACCACGTCGTCGCCCTTCGTCGGCAGCGTGCCGAGCAGCGGCCGGCTGCTCTTGTACGAGCAGTGCTCGCTCCACATCACGCTGAACATCGCGAGCTCGAGGTCGTTGGGCTCGCGACCCAGCTTCGCGCTGATCGCATCGAGCTCGACGTCCTCGAGACCCAGCGAGCGGTGGAGCGGGATCGTCGCGGGCGCCGTCATCGGCCGGCCTCGGCCGCCATAGCCACCCGTGCCCCCGTGATCGAGCCGGTACGTTCCCATTCCGCTGCGCTCACCACGAGCGAGCGGATGATCCCGAGCCCGTCCTCCGATCCGAGCAGCGCCTCCGACGCGGTCTCGGGGTGCGGCATCAGGCCCGCCACGTTCCCCGCCGCGTTCGAGACGCCGGCGATGCCGCGCAGCGACCCGTTGGGGTTGCCCGGGTCGTCTGGGCCGGCGATGCCCCCGCCGGCTGCAGCGTAGCGCCACAGCACCTGACCGGCGGCCTCCAGCGCGTCGAGCGCAACCACGTCCGCGTAGTAGCAGCCCTCGCCGTGGGCGACCGGCATCCGCAGCGACCGGCGCTCCCCGATCTCCCGCGTGAACGGCGAGTCCAGCCGCTCAGGCAGCAGGGAGACCTCGCGGCACACGAACCGCAGGCCCCGGTTGCGGAGCAGCGCACCCGGCACGAGCCGGGCCTCGGCCAGCACCTGGAACCCGTTGCAGATGCCGAGCACGGGACCGCCCCGGGTGGCGAAATCGGCCACCGCCCGCATGACCGGGCTGAACCGCGCGATCACGCCGGCACGGAGGTAGTCACCGTACGCGAACCCACCCGGGAGCAGGATCCCCGCCACGCCGCCGAGGTCGGCCGTCTCGTGCCACAGGACGACCGGCTCGGCGCCCGCGATCCGCAGCGCGTTGACGGCATCGATGTCCCGGTTCGAGCCCGGGAACAGGACGACGCCGATCCGTACGCTCACCCGGCCGTCCCGACCGCGGCGCCCAGGACCTCGATCTCGAACGCCTCGATCAGCGGATTGGACAGCAGCTCGCCGGCCAGCCGCTCCACCGTCGAGCGGGCTGAGGCTTCGTCGGGCCCGGCCACCGACAGCTCCACGCGGCGGCCCACGCGGACGGCACTCACGCCGTCGATCCCGAGGTGCGGCAGGCTGCGCTCCACCGCCTTCCCCTGGGGGTCGAGGATGCCGGGCTTGGGGGTGACGTTGACCGCGAAGCGGTAGGTGGCGGTGGGCTCGCTCATCAGGCGATGACGTCCTCCTGGAGATAGCGCGCGAAGCTGGCGCCCGTGATCCGCTCGAAGGCCTCGACATACCTCGTCCGCGTTCCGGCGACGACATCGGCCGGAAGCTCGGGGCCAGGCGCCGTCTTGCCCCACGGCTGCGACTCGAGCCAGTCGCGGACGAACTGCTTGTCGTAGCTCGGTTGCGCGCGGCCGGGCTCGTAGCGGGCCGCGTCCCAGAAGCGCGACGAATCAGGGGTCATGACCTCGTCGATGAGCAGCAGACGCCCGCTGCCGGGCTCGAGGCCAAACTCGAACTTGGTGTCGGCCAGGATGATCCCGGCGCGCTCGCAGATCTCGGCGCCCCGCCGGTACAGCGCGAGCGCCGCGTTGCGCACACGGCGGGCCAGGTCGGAGCCGACCATCTCCTCGACCCGGGCGAACGTGATGTTCTCATCGTGCTGCCCCGACGGTGCCTTGAACGCCGGCGTGAAGATCGGCTGCGGCAGCCGGTCGCTCTCGCGCAGGCCAGCGGGCAGGCCGATGCCGCAGATCGCACCGGTCGCCTGGTAGTCCTTCCAGCCCGATCCCGGAGACGTAGCCCCGGGCGACGCACTCGATCGGCAGCACGTCGCCCAGGATGCCCAGCATCATCCGACCCCGCAGCCCGGCGATCGTGTCCGGGTCGCCGTCGTTGGTGACCGCGCCAGGCAGCGCCGTGGGGTCCACCGAGACGAGGTGGTTGGGGACGATGTCGGCCGTCTCGGCGAACCAGAACCGGGACAGCCCGGTCAGCACCCGGCCCTTGTCACGGATGGGTGTCGGCAGCACGACGTCGAACGCCGACAGCCGGTCGGATGCGACCAGCAGCAGCCGGTCCACCCCGACCCGATACAGGTCGCGGACCTTGCCCGATCGAACGAACGCATCAGCGAGCGGCATGGGCAGCCTCCAGGGCATCGAGGCGGGCGATCACCGACGGCACGTGGCGCAGCGCCGCGGCATCGTCGAAGCAGCCGTCGAGCACGGTCAGCGGGAGCTTGCGGGCGACGGCAGGATCGGTTGCCAGCAGGTCGCGGAGCGGGAGGCGCTCGTCGGCGGCGCGGAGCGCGTTGCGCTGCACGACCGCGTACGCATCCTCGCGCGACAGGCCAGCCTCCTCGACCAGGGCCACCAGCACCCGGGACGAGGCGTGGAGCCCGAGGCCGCGCTCGATGTTCTCGAGCATCCGCTCCGGCCGGACCACCAGGCCCTCGATCAGTCCCGTGGCCTTGACCAGCATGTAGTCGAGCAGGATCGTCGCGTCGGGCAGGATGATCCGCTCCGCCGAGCTGTGGCTGATGTCGCGCTCGTGCCACAGCGGCTGGTTCTCGAACGCGGTGTGTGCGTACCCGCGCAGCAGCCGCGCCAGCCCCGCGAGCCGCTCGGACAGGATCGGGTTGCGCTTGTGGGGCATCGCCGAGCTGCCCTTCTGGCCGCTCCTGAAAGGCTCCATGACCTCGCCGATCTCGGTGTGCTGGAGGTTGCGGATCTCGGTCGCGAGGCGCTCGAGGGTGCCACCCAGGATCGCGATCGACGCCAGCAGCGCGGCGTGCCGGTCTCGCTGGACGATCTGGGTGCTGACCGGGTCCACGCGCAGGCCGAGCGACGCCAGCACCTCCGCCTCGAGGTCAGGGGCGAGATGGCTGTAGGTGCCGACGGGCCCGCTGATCTTGCCGGTCGCGACCTCGGCCACCGCCACGGCCAGCCGCTCGCGGCCGCGCGCGACCTCGAACGCCCAGCCGGCACACTTGAGCCCGAACGTTGTCGGCTCCGCGTGGACCGAATGGGTCCGGCCCATCATCAGCGTGCCGGCCTCGCGCCTGGCGCGCGCGACGAGCACCCCCACCAGCCGGTCCGCGTCCTCGAGCAGCCGCTCACCGGCGGCACGCAGCTGGAGCGCGAGCGCCGTGTCGACGACGTCGCTGCTGGTCAAACCGAGGTGGAGGAACCGGCCCTCGGACCCGACCGCCTCGGCGACCTGCGACACGAACGCGATCACGTCGTGGTCGGTGGTCCGCTCGATCTCGGCGATCCGCTCGACGTCGACAACGGCGCGGTCCTCGATCGCAGCCAGCGCCTCCGCGGGGACCATGCCTCGAACCACCTGGGCGCGGCAGACGGCGATCTCCACCTCGAGCATCCGCTCGAACCGCGCCCGGTCGGTCCACACGGCGCCCATCTCGGGCAGGGTGTAGCGGCGGATCATGCCGGGATCCGCGTGGAGGCGGGGCCCACGACACCTGCCGGTGCCGGGACGCTCGCCGGTGCCGGGACGCTCGTCGGAGCCGCGGCCTCCGGCAGGTCGGCGGCGATGTCGTGCCGTCGCTGGAGGCCGTCCCAGCGGATCACGTTCGCCGCGGCCTCGGCCGCCGTGCGCGCGGACGCGAGATCATCGCCGCGTCCGACCACGGTCAGCACGCGGCCCCCGTTGGTGCCGAACCCGCCCCCGGGCCGGCCCACCGTGCCCGCGTGGAACACGAGCGCGCCGAGGGCAGCGGCCTCATCCAGCCCCTCGATCGGATCGCCCCGCCGCGGATCTCCGGGATAGCCCTTCGCGGCAAGCACGACGCCCACCGCCGCGCCCGGCAGCGCCGGCAGCAGTGCCGGCGCGCCGGCGGGGAGCTCACCACGCGCCGCTGCGAGCAGCAGCGGACCCAGCGGGCCGGCCAGCCGCGGCAGGATGACCTGGGCCTCGGGATCGCCCAGCCGGACGTTGCACTCGAGCAGCGCCGGGCCGTCGGCGGTCAGCATGAGGCCCGCATACAGGAAGCCACGGAACGGGGATCCGCGCCTGGACATCTCGGCCAGGATCGGCCGGTGGACAGTCTCGAGCACGGCCTCGACGGCCGCATCGTCGAGATCGGGCAGCGGCGAATACGCGCCCATCCCACCCGTGTTCGGGCCCCGATCCTCGTCGCACAGCCGCTTGTGGTCGCGCGCCGCGGGGAGCGCCATGGCCCGCTCGCCGTCGCACACCGCGATCACGCTCGCCTCGGGGCCGCGGAGACGCTCCTCGATCACCAGCGCCGGCGAGCCCGCGCCCCGCCCGACCAGGAACGAGGGCACCAGGTCGAGCGCCTGGCCCATGGATTCGGTGACGATCACGCCCTTGCCCGCGGCCAGGCCGTCGGCCTTGAGCACGGCACCGGCGCCCGCGGCCGCAAGCTCCCGCACGTAGTCCCGCGCGGCGCCCTCCTCGTCCTCCACGAATGCTCGCGCGCGCGCCATCCGCACCCCCGCGGCGGCCGCGACCTCGTGACAGAACGCCTTCGAGGTCTCCAGCCTGGCCGCCGCCCGGTCGGGTCCGATCACCGCGACCCCCGCCTCGCGCAGCGCATCCGCGACACCTACCGAGAGCGGCGCCTCGGGCCCGACGACAACCAGGTCGACTGCGGCGGCCCGGGCCAGCGCGACGACGGCCACAGGATCGAGAGCCTCGACGGGCTGCGTGCGCACGCGCGCCTCCCGCGCGATCGCGGCACCGCCGGGGGCCACCAGGACCTCATCGACGCCGGGCTCGGAGGCCAGCTTCCAGGCCAGCGCGTGCTCGCGACCGCCTCCGCCCAGGACCAGGAGCGCGGCCGGCATGGGAGGGCTCACCCGCGGCTCCATGGCCTCAGGCCGGCGTCGATGGGCGGTGGCGCATCGGCCGCCAGGCCCGCTCGATCGTCTGGGTCCGCTCGGGCCCCACGGACACGAACACGATCGGCACGCCCGCGTGCGCCTCGAGGGCGGACACGTAGCGCCGCGCGTTCTCGGGCAGATCGCCCAGCGAGCGGACGTCGTGGATCGGCTGCTCCCAGCCCGGGAAGTCCTCGTAGATCGGCTCTGCCCGCGACAGGGCGGCGCCGCTCGAGGGCCAGGTCTCGACCCGCTGCCCGTCGATCTCGTAGGCGACGCACATCCGGATGGTCTCGATGCCGGACAGGATGTCGAGCTTGTTGAGCACGATGGCGCTGTTGGAGTTGACCGCGACCGCGTAGCGCAGGGGGACCGTGTCGAACCAGCCCACCCGCCGCGGCCGCCCGGTCACGGTCCCGAACTCCCGACCCCGCTCGGCGATCCCGCGGCCGATGTCGTCGGTCAGCTCGGTGGGGAATGGCCCGGAGCCCACTCGCGTCGAGTAGGCCTTCATCACGCCGATCACCTCGTCGACCTGGAGCGGTCCGATCCCGCCGCCGGTGCAGGCACCTCCGGCGACCGGGTTGGACGACGTGACGAACGGATAGCTGCCGTGATCGAGGTCGAGCAGCGTTCCCTGGGCCCCCTCGAGGAGCACGTGGTCGCCGCGCCGCAACGCGTCCTGGATGATCCACGTCGTGTCGTCGAGGTGGGCGCGTAGCCGCTCGCCCCACGCCAGGGCCTGATCGACCAGGGCGTCCACCTCGAAGGTCGCCGCGCCCATCGAGTCGAGGAGCAGGTTCTTGTCCGGGAGGGCGCGGCCGATCCGCGTCCGGAGCACCACCGGATCGAGCAGGTCCTCCATCCGCAGGCCGAGGCGCCAGGCGCGGTCGCCGTAGGCAGGCCCGATCCCGCGTCCGGTGGTGCCCACCTTGGCGCCGCCCAGGCGCCCCTCGTTGGCCTTGTCGAGGGCCACGTGGTAGGGCATGATCACGTGCGCGTTGCGACTGACCCGGACCTTCGCGACGTCGATCCCCTTCGAGGTCAGCATGTCGAGCTCGGCGATCAGCGTGGCCGGGTTCACGACCACCCCGTTGCCGATCACGGACGTGATATGGGGGTACATGACGCCCGACGGGCATAGCTGGAGCTTGAGCGTCTCGTCGCCCACGACCACGGTGTGGCCGGCGTTGTCGCCACCCTGGTAGCGGACCACCACCGCCACCTGCTCGGCCAGGAAGTCCGTGGTCTTGCCCTTGCCCTCGTCTCCCCACTGGAGGCCGACGATCACGGTCGCAGGCATCACACGGCTCCGGACATGAAACGACCCCGGGCGGTGGCGCCGGGGTCCTGGATAGACGTCTCCCGTGACTGCCCGCCGGCACACCGGCGGACCCGACGGTCGAAGGTGCGGAGCCGTCTCACAGGGCGGACGCCGCGCCTTCCTCGAGCAACGCTCATTTCCTCCTTCGCGGGTGTGGCCCCGCGCGGCCTCGAGGACGCCGCGAGTATAGAGCACCGCCCAGGTCGCAGGTGAGGTGCGCGGGAGGCACAGATCGGAGATGGTTGGACACGATTGCGACCCGCTCCGAGCAGAGCAGCGTGATCGGGACCGGTCCCGGGGGCCGGGTGTCCCGACCCGGTCGACCCGCCGGTCGAGCTGACGGCAAGCCGCCGATAAGCGTCTGTGAAGGGCCGCGCGCTACCGTTCCCGTTGCCCGCCGAACTCGCCGGCCCCGCCGATCCGTCGCACCGTCGAGGCCCGACCCCGCCGGGGCCGGCACCACACCCGCCCGCCGACCGTCGTTGCCCGCCGCACGCAGGATCGGCCGCTAGAGGTCGCGCGCAGGAACGCGCGGCGCGGCACGATCGGAAGGAGACACGGACCGATGAACAGGGTCCTCCTCACCGGGCGCCTGACCCGCGATCCCGAGGTCCGCACCACCGCCGGCGGCAAGGCCGTCGCGCAGTTCTCGGTGGCGAGCCACGAGTACGTGTCGGGCAAGGAGAAGTCGGAGTTCCACAACGTCGTGGCATGGGACCGGCTCGCCGAGACGTGCGGCCGGTACCTCGGCAAGGGTCAGCTGGTCGCGATCGAGGGCCGCATCCAGACGCGGACCTGGGACGACGACAAGGGTGCGCGCCACTGGAAGACTGAGATCGTGGCCGGCAGCGTCGAGATGCTGTCGGGTCGCCGCAAGAAGGACTACGCGGTCGAGACCGCCGCGACCGCGCTCGAGGCGCAGGCAGAAGCGGCGGGGCTGGAACCCGACGCAGCCGAGCCGGTTGCGGATGATGCCGGCTTCAGCGTCGCTCCCGGCGGCGATGACGAAGAGGACGACGAGACGCTCGAGGAAGCGGTCGCCGCGGCCTGAACTCGCCCATCCCCCACGGCGGCGGCGCGGCCCCCCCTCCCGCGCCGCCGCCGATCGTCCGCGCGCAACCAACCGGGCGCTACGCTAAGAAGCGTGACCGACCTTCTCACTCGCCCTCGGGTTCGCTTGCGCGACGTGACGCCGACCGATGCGGATCTGTTCGACGACATCCGACGCCGTGAACAGACCGATGGCGGGTTCAACGACTTCGGCCTGGAACCGCAGCCGGTGGATCGGATGCTGCTTGCCAGGGGGCCGCTGCGCGACGAGCACAACGGCGTGATGCTCGTCGAGCACATCGCGGACGGAGCCGTGATCGGCAGCGTCGGCTGGCGCCGCGTTCGCTACGGCCCGAACCGCGAATCAGACGCCTGGATGATCGGCATCGAGCTGGAACCGGGGGCCCGCGGCCGGCTACGGATCGGAGGCCCAGCGACTGGCTGCCGACTACCTGTTCGAGACCACGAACCTGAACCGGGTCGAGGCGTCCACGGACGTTGAGAACGTGGCCGAGCAACGGTCGCTCGCGAAGGCCGGCTTCACCCGCGAAGGCGTCAACCGCGGCGCGCAATTCCGCGGGGGCGCGTACCACGACCTCGTGATGTACGCCCGGCTCCGATGGGATCCTCGCTGACCGCTGCTGCTCGGCGCCGGCCCGGACACGCCACGAACGACCCTCAGGCGCCGGGCTCCTCGGCCACGCGCGCGGCATCGGCCCCGTAGAGGGCACGACGCGGCAGACCCGACGCAGCGGCGACCCGTCGCGCCGCCTCACCGCGCGCGGACCCGCCGGCCACCAGCCGGTCGACCTCGGCTCGCGCGGCCGCCACGGCCACCGCCCGGTCATCGCCCCGTGCTTCGTCCACCGTGCCCCCGAGCGCCCGGTGGTCCTCTCCCGCCCTCCTCCACCCGACCACGATCACCATCTCGCCGCGGATCGGGATGGAGCCGTCGGCGACCCGCACCGCGATCTCGGCGAGCGGCCCGCGCACGACCTGCTCGTGGAGCTTGGTCAGCTCCCGGCACACGGCACCGGGTCGATCGCCGCCGCAGGCTGCAACCAGGTCGCCGAGCGTCGCGGCCAGCCTCGTGGGAGCCTCGAACAGCACGCTGCCCCGATCGTCGGCCGCGATCCGAGCCAGACGACTGCGACGGTCACGGCCGCGACGCGGCAGGAATCCCTCAAACGACCAGCGCGGCCCCGCGACCCCGCTCACCGCCACGGCCGCCATCACCGATGAGGCGCCCGGGATCGCCACCACCTGGCCGCCGGCCGTCACGCAGCTCGCGACGAGCCCCTCGCCGGGATCCGACACCAGCGGGGTGCCGGCATCGGTAACCAGCGCGAGATCGGCCCCGCCGGTCAGGTGCGCCAGCAGCTCCGTTTGACGGGTCGGGCCGCTCTTCGCGTGAAAGCTGACCATCGGCGTGGAGATCTCGTAGCGGGCGAGCAGGCGCCGGGTGACCCTCGTGTCCTCGGCGGCGATCAGGGGCACCGAGCGCAGCACGTCGAGCGCCCGGAGTGTGACGTCGCCCAGGTTACCGATCGGGGTCGCGACCACATACAGGGTGCCGGGTGCGTCCGCCGGGTCGGGCAGGTGGCCCCGGCGGGCCGCCCAGCCGGCCGCGTCGTCGCTCCGATGGTCGCTGGCCCCTCCCCCGCCGCGGCTGCCCGTCCTGGCGGCATCTCCGCGGGTGCCCACCTCAGCCGCGCGCGGATCCGGGCCGGCGCCGCGGATACAGGTAGTCCACCCCCGCGGTCCTCGGCCCGAGCTTGGCGATCGGCGGCACCTGGCGCTTGAACTCCGATGTCGCAACCATCCGATCCACGCGTTCGACGGTCGCACGATCGAAGCCCATCGCGACCATCTCGTCCACGCTCCGCCGCTTGTCGATCCGCCAGAACAGGAGGCGGTCCAGGTCGTGGTACGTGAACCCCGCCTCGGTCTCGTCGGTCTGCCCGGGCCACAGATCGGCCGAGGGCGCCTTGCGGATGATCGCCTCGGGCACGCCGATGTCGGCCGACACCTGCCGGACCTGGCTCTTGTACAGATCGCCGATCGGATTGAACGCACACGCCGAGTCACCGAACAGGGTCGTGTAGCCGATGAGCGATTCGGTCTTGTTGCCGGTGCCGACCACCAGGCCACCCCAGGTGACGGAGCGGTCGTACAGGGTACTCATCCGCATCCGTGCCATGAGGTTGCCGCGCCGGAGCGGGCTCGCGTCGAGACCCTCGGGTCCGGCGGCACCGGCCGCCCCGTCACGCCCAAAGAAGCCGTCGACCATCGGGCTGATGTCGACCACCTCGGACGCGCAGCCCAGCCGCCGGACGACCTCCTCGGCGTCCCCGCGCGATGCCGGGGACGAGGTCCGGTAGGGCATCAGGACGCACAGCAGCCGCTCGGCGCCGATCGCCTCGGCGACCAGGAACGCGACCAGCGCGGAGTCGACTCCGCCTGACAGCCCGACCACCGTCCGGTCGAACCCCGCCTGCTGGATCTGGCCACGAATGAACGCGCCGATGACGCGGCGCGCAACCGCGGTGTCGATCGCGAGCTCGTCGGGCAGGACGAACATGGGGGCTCCAGCGTCGGTCATGGCTCGGTGGCCACGGCTCCGGCGTCGGCGCTGGCCCGGCGCTCATCGTCGTGCGGCGATGGCGCCCCGACGTCCGCGGTCGAATCGGGTGCCAGCCCCGCCCGCTCCGCGACCAGACGGCGCCATTCCCGCACCACCAGCTCGGGTCGCTCGTCGCGGAGCAGCGGCAGGGCGATGCGCTCGCGTCGCACGTCTGCCAGGTCCACGTCGACCGAGAACAACCCCTCGTCGAACATCGGCGCCGAGAACAGCGCGGCGCCGCTGGGCGCGATCACCTCCGATCCGCCCCAGAACGAGATCGACTCGTCGACGCCGACCCGATTGCAGAACACCACGAACGACGTGGTCAGCTGGGCGTAGGTGCGCATCAGCGTCCGCCACGAGGTCGCCGTCCCGAGTCCAACCTCGTTGGTTGCCGCGAGATCGCGACCCGGCGACGAGGAGACGTTGATCAGCAGCTGGGCGCCGCCGAGGGCGAGCAGCTGCGGCGTCGATACGTGCCAGAAGTCCTCGCACACCGCCAGCCCGACCCCCACGCCAAGCCGCGATGGGGCCGCGCGCAGGACGCCACCCGGAGCGTAGAACCGGCGCTCGTCGAACAGGCCGTAGGTCGGCAGGTACACCTTGCGGTGGACGTGACGGATCTCGCCGTCCTCGACCAGAGCTGCGGCAATGAACAGCCGGTGATCGGCCGACTCCTCGACGAACGAGACCACGGCCGAGATCCCCCCGGTCGCCGCCACGAACCTGGCAAGCCTGGGGTCATCGAGCCGGATCGCGACCTCGGCCGCGAGATCCTGAAGCTGGTAGCCGGTCAGCCCGAGCTCGGGGAAGACGACCAGGCCCGCGCCATCGGCCCGCGCCTCCGCGAGCAGCTCATGGTGGCGCGCGAGGTTGGCTTCGAGATCGCCCAGGCGCGGCGCGATCTGGGCGAGGGCGATCCGCAGCGGTTGCATCGGTCGAGTCTAGGCCACCACCTCGGGACGCCGTCGGCCACGGAGCCCCGTCCGACCGGGAATGGAGGCCCGACGCTGTTGACTCGGATCCCGCGCCGGGATCATGGGCCCGACCGCGGGCGATGCTAGGCTGGCGCCGGCCCGCCGGGCTACTGATCCCTGGCTTCCCCCCGCGCCCTCATCCACGTCCCGCCCCCTCGCTTCGCGTGCCGATGCCGACCCGTCTGAAGGCCCCGCCCGCCGCTGCCATCGCAATCATGGTGACCGCGCTCCTCTCCGGATCATGCTCGCCGGTGCCCGTCGTGACCCAACGTCCCGGGACCGCCGCGCCAAGCGTTGAGCAGACGCCCTCACCGGCATCCACCGATGAGCCGTTTCGGACGGCATCCTGGCCGACGTCCGGGTCGGCCTGCGAGCGGCCGGGTTACACGGGTCTGATCGGTCGCATCGAGGCCCCGGATGCGCGGACCGTCCGGTTCACACTGTGCCGGCCCGACGCCGCCTTCCTCGCCCGCCTTGCGCACCCGGCCCTGGGGATCCTGGACACCACGTCCCTGGACCGCCTCGCGGCCGACCGGGCATCGGCGACCGCGCTTGCCGGCAGCGGGCCGTATCGGATCGATCACTGGACGCCCGGTGACAACGTCCGCCTGGTCCGCGTCGCTCCCGATCCGTCGTCCGACGCGAAGGCCGACACGATCGTCCTGCGCTGGTCGGCCGATCCGGCGGTCCGGACCGACGCGCTGCAGTCGGCCGCGGTGGACGGCATCGACGACCCTGGGCCCGCCGCGCTCGATCGGATCGCCACGCTGCCCGAGCTCACCGTCATGCCCCGCGTCGGGCTGGCGATGAGCTACCTGGCGTTCGGGCGAGGATCCGCATTCGGGCAGGTCGCCGTCCGCCGCGCGATCGCCCAGTCCCTCGACCGTAGGGCGCTGGTGACCGCGGCGTTTCCGGCCGGCTCGGTCACGCCGACACACGCCGTGCCATGTGCCATCCCCGATGCGTGCGACGGCAAGGCGTGGTACGCGTTCAACGGCCCGGCCGCGACCGCCGCGCTCGACACAGCCGGCTTCGATCTCAGCTCCACCTACCCGCTCCACGTCCCCGACCGACCGGTGCCGGGCCTGCCGGATCCCGCCGGCGTCGCGGCCGCGGTGCAGGCGCAGCTCGCGTCGAGCATCGGCCTGCAGGTCAAGATCGACACGATGCCCGTCGCCGACTATGAGCCCGCGGTGGCCACGGGCTCCCTCGACGGCATGTACCTGGGTGGCGCGACCTCAGCCGTCGCCGACACGGGCGTCTTCCTGGAGCCGCTGTTCGGTCACGGGCTCACCAGCACACCGGCCCGTCGCGCGACGTCCGTGGCAGACGACCTGGACGCGGCGGCGTCAACGACCGACGGGCCGACGCGGCTGGCCGCCTTCTCGCACGCCAGCGACACGATCCGCGACCGTGCCGTGATCGTGCCGCTGGCCGACCCCGGGTCGGTGGCCGTGTTCCGGTCCGACGTCGAGGGCGCCGCGACCGCACCGCTCGGGCTGGATCCCCTGGCAGCCACGACGCCCGCCGACCGCAGGCAGGTCGTGTTCATGCAGTCGACGGAGCCGCGGGGCGCCTACTGCGGCGATCAGTCGTCCGATGACGCCTTCCGGCTGTGCGCGCTTGTGACCCAGGGCCTGTACGGCCTCGACGTGGAGACGCTCACTCCGGTCCGCCGCCTCGCGCAGCGCTGCACGCCGAACGCGGACGCGATCGTCTGGACCTGCCGCCTGCGCGGCGGGGTGACGTTCCAGGACGGCTCCTCGCTCGACGCGGGTGACGTGCTGGCATCGTTCGTTGCCCAGTGGGACGAGTCGCAGCCGCTGCGGCGATCGGACACGGCAAGCTTCGACGCGTGGGGCGCGTTGTTCGGCGGGACCATCGGCAGCCGCTAGCGTCGCGGCCGCCGGCACAGCGGCGACGGCTACCGGGGGATCTGCTGGTCCCTGACCGACGCTGCTTCCTGCGCCGCCGCTGCGGCAGCCGCGGCTTCAGCCGCCGGGCTGGCATCCGCGACCACCGATCCGACACGGATCGCACCCGTCCCGGCAGGCGGCTCCGCGACCGGGAAGTGACAGGCCACCCAGTGGTTGGGGGCGATCTCGGTCAGCGGCGGCACCTCGACGGCACACCGCTCCTGGGCCTGGAAGCAGCGAGTCCGGAACACGCACCCGCTGGGCGGGTCGATCGGGCTCGGCACGTCGCCCTGGAGCATGATCCGGCGCCGATTCCGCTGGATCGTCGGATCCGGGATCGGGATCGCCGACAGCAGGGAGTGCGTGTACGGATGGAGCGGCGCCGTGTAGATCACGCGCCTCGGCGCCGATTCCACGATGTGGCCGAGGTACATGACCGCCACTCGGTGCGAGATCTGCCGGACGACCGCGAGGTCGTGGGCCACGAACAGGTAGGTGAGCCCGAACTCCTCCTGGAGGTCGTGCAGCAGGTTGATGATCTGGGCCTGGATCGAGACGTCGAGGGCCGACACCGGCTCGTCGCACACGATCAGCATTGGTCGCAGCGCGACCGCCCGCGCGACGCCGATCCGCTGGCGCTGGCCGCCGGAGAACTCGTTGGGATAGCGGTTGTAGTGCTCCGGGTTGAGACCGACCCGCTCCATCAGCTCCTGGACGGCGGCCTTGACACCGCCCGGTGGCACCACTCCCTGGATCCGGAACGGCGCGCTGATGATCGTGCCCACCGTGTGCCGCGGGTTGAGCGCGTTGTACGGGTCCTGGAAGATCATCTGCGCCTTCCGGCGGATCGGCCGGAGCGCCTGCTGCGAGAGCGTTGCGATCTCCTGGCCGTCGAGCTCGATCCGGCCGCTGGTCGGCTTGATCAGGCGCAGGATGGTCCGCGCGGTCGTCGTCTTGCCCGAGCCGCTCTCTCCCACCAACCCGAGCGTCTCGCCCGCGTTGAGCGTCAGATCGACGCCGTCGACAGCCTTGACCTGGCCGACGGTCCGGGGGATGAGCCCGCGGGATCGGACGGGGAAGTAGGTGTGGAGATCCGTGACCCTGAGAATCTCGCGTGCGTCTTCGGTCATCGTTCAGCTCCGGCGAGGAGGCGGAGCACCTCTTGCGAGATCTCCCGGCGCTCTTCAGTCGGGATATGGCATCGGACGAGGTGGTCCGGCCCGGCCGGTAGAAGCTCGGGCCGGACGGTCGCGCAGGCGCCGTCGGGGACCCGGTCGGTGTAGGTGCAGCGCGGCTGGAACACGCAGCCGGGTGGCAGGGTGATCGGCGACGGCGGGTTGCCGGGGATCGGCTCCAGCCGCATGGACCGCTCACGGTCCATGCGCGGGACCGAGGACAGCAGGCCGAGCGTGTACGGCATCTGTGGTTGGTCGTACAGGACACCGGTCGGGGCGACCTCCACCAGTCGACCGCCGTACATCACCGCCACGTGGTCGGCGACATCGGCCACGATGCCGAGGTCGTGGGTGATCAGGATGACGGTCGTCCCGAACTCGTCCTTCAGCGTCGTGATCAGCTCCAGGATCTGGGCCTGGACGGTTACGTCTAGCGCCGTGGTTGGCTCGTCCGCGATCAGCAGCGCGGGTGAGTTGATGAGGGCCATGCCGATCATCACGCGTTGGCGCATGCCGCCCGACAGCTGGTGCGGGTAGTCGTCGACCCGCCGCTCGGCGGCCGGGATCCCCACCTTCTTGAGCATCTCGATCGTCTCGCGCCGCGCCGCGCTGTTGCTCACCGAGCGATGGGCCTGGATCGCCTCGACGATCTGGTCGCCGATCCGGTAGAACGGGTGCAGGCTCGACATCGGATCCTGGAAGATCATGGCCATCTGCGAGCCGCGAAGCTTCTGGACCTCATCCGGCGACAGGCCGAGCAGCTCCTCCCCGTCGAGCCAGATCTGGCCCGACATCTTCGCGGCCTGCCGGTCGACGAGACCCATGACCGCCTGCGCCGTGACGCTCTTGCCGGAGCCGGACTCGCCCACGATCGCGAGCGTCTGACCACGTTCGATCGACACGGTGACGCCATCCACCGCCCGCACGAGGCCGTCCTCGGTGCTGAACGCGACCGAAAGGTCCTGTATGGCGAGAAAGCGCTGATCCGGCGATCCGTTCCCCTGGTTCATGAGACCCGGACCCGCGGATCCAGCACCCCGTACAGCAGGTCGACGACCAGGTTTGCGAAGATGATGAACGTTGCCGTCATCAACGTGATGCCCGTGATCAGCGGCAGGTCCGCGTTGAGGACCGAGCCGATCGCGAGCGAGCCCATGCCCGGCAGGCTGAAGATGCTCTCGGTGATGATGGCGCCGCCTAGCAACCCGGCGAGGTCCAGACCAGCCGCCGTGACGATGGGTGTCAGCCCCGCCCGCAAGGCGTGCTTGACCACCACCGTCCGTTCAGGCAGGCCCTTGGCGCGAGCCGTGCGTATGTAGTCGTCGCCGAACACCTCGAGCACCTGGTTGCGCGTGAGTCGCATGTAGAAGGCGGCGTACAGCACGGCGATGACGATCCACGGCAGAGCCATCGTCTGCACGAAGCGCACTGGGTCCTCGAACGGCGACACCCACGACGGGAAGGGCAGCCAGTGCCACTTGAGGATGACGAAGAAGATCAGCACGAGCCCGATGAAGAACGAGGGCAGCGAATAGCCGACCAATGCGACCCCCATCACCGACCGATCCTGCCAGCGGCCCCGCCGCAGCGCGGCGTAGATGCCCGCGGAGATGCCGGTCGTGAGCCACAGGATGAACCCGCCGGACGCAAGCCAGAAGGTCACCGGCAGGGCGCGCATGATGAGCGTCAGCACCTGCTCGCGATGGTTGAACGAGTAGCCGAGGCAGGGGGCGTTGCAGATGATCGGCTGGGGTGAGTCGGGTGAGAACACGCGACCGACGAACAGCCCGCTGACGAACTTCCAGTACTGCGTCAGGATCGGCTCGTCGAGCCCGAGGCGATGCCGGTTGGCCTCGATGATCTGGGGCGTGCATGCCTTGCCGCAGGTGAGCCGGGCCGGGTCACCGGGCAGGAGCGTGAACAGGAAGAACACCGTGAGGGTGAGCAGGAACAGCAGCATGACCATCAACAGGACGCGGCGAACGGTGTATCCGAGCACGCAGCTTGCCTTTCCTTCTCATGGATGCCGTTACCCCAGGAGAGCGGCGTCGCCGCTCTCCTGGGGTGGTTGTGTGACCTACGTACGGGTGCCTTACGGCATCACGTACATCTCGGCGTACGGCCACGAGCCGTACGGAGCCCACTGGTAGTCGGGCTGCGGGCCGACCTTGGTGCCGGTCATGACCTGCGTCAGGCCGAACGTGGTCGGGATCGCGTAGACGTTCTGCATGGCCTCCTTGTTGAGGTCCTGCCACATCTTCGCCTGGGTCGCGTGGTCGAGCTCGGACAGCGCGGCCGAAACCTTGTCGTTCCACTGCGGATCATTCGTTCCGGCGTTGGCACCGTCCACGCGGGACAGGTCCCAGCCGCCCTTCTGGGTGAACAGCGGCGGGATGATGGTCGAGGCGTTCGGCCAGTCAGGACCCCAGCCGGCCCACCCGAACTCGGAGGCCTTCTTGTCGTCGAAGACGATGCTGTAGTACTGGCCCGGCTCGATCGGGTTCGCGGTGACGTTGAAGCCCGCCGCGCCCAGCGAGGCAACCACGATCGCGGCTTCCTTGTCGCGGGTCGGGGTCTGCGGGTAATCCCAGGTCAGGCTCGGCGCGGCCTCGCCGGACTCGGTGATGAGCTGCTTGGCCAAGTTGGGATCGCCGTTGTCCGGGATCGCCTGGCCGAACATGTCGGTCCACATCCCGGTCGGAGCGTACTGATCGCCCAGGTTCGGCTTGATGACGCCGTCGCCGAGGTCACCGGCAAACGCGCCGCCGGAGTTGGTCCGGATCGCGCCCCGATCAAGGGCGACCGCCATCGCCTGGCGGATCTTCACGTTCGGGACCTTGTTGACGTCGATGAAGTAGTAGCGAGCGTACGGGTCGTAGTCGCTGATCGCGCGGCCCGCGAAGTCGGGGTTCGGGGTCTTCGGATCCGCGAACACCGTGGCCAGGTTCTCGGGCTGGACCGCACCGTACTGGACCGCGAAGGCGTCGTTGCCCTGGCTGGCCATGAGCCGCTGGTCCATGACCTTCGCGTCGATCCCGAAGTCGACCTCCCACTTGTCCGGGTAGGCCTTGCGGATCGGGTCGCTGGCCGCGTTCCAGTTCGGGTTCCGCACCAGGACCATCTTGCCGCCGTTGCCGGTGGTGTAGCTGTCGATCTGGTAAGGCCCAGACGAGACGTAGTTAGCGGGGTCGCCGTAGGTCTCGCCGGTGTCCTTGGCCTTGGGGACCGGGAACATCCCGAGGGTCGTGGCGAAGTTGAAGTCCGCGACGGCCTGGTTCAGCTTGAATGTGATGGTGTTGCCGTCGCAGCTGACAGCCTTGTCGTACAGCGCCTGCTGGTCCGCGGTTGCCTTGTAGGGCCCCGGGTACTCCGAGTTGCCGTCGGCCTTGGTCGGGATGTCGAGGTACTGGATCTGATAGGTCGGACCCTGGTTGATCACGTCGGTCGCGAAGGTCCGCGACACGCCGTAGGCGACGTCCGCGCACGTGATCGGCGAGCCGTCCTGCCAGGTGATGCCGTCACGCAGGGTGAACGACCACGTCTTGGCGTCCGCGCTGGCGGTGCCGGTGTCGGTCGCGAGGTCGGGGACCAGAGTGTCCGCCTCGGCCGGGTCGGACGAGAACTTGAAGGACACGAGGCCCCGCATGATCGTCGACCCGAAGAAGGCGAGATCCTCGCCGGTGTAGACCCGCTCGGGGTCAACCTGGTCCCACTGCTCGGCCTGGGTCAGCATGTAGATGGTGCCGCCCGGCTGCCCGCCGGAGGGCGCCTCGCTGGGGGCCATGGACTCGCTCGACGGTGCCGAGGTGCCGGGCGCCGTCGAAGGCGCGGCCGGCGACGGGGTGCTGCTCGAGCCGCCACAGGCGGCAACCACCAGCATCGCGGTCATGCCGAGCGTCAAGACGCGCAAACGCGTCTCGTTTCTGACCATCTGTCTCCTCCATGAGATGCCGGGACTCCCCGGCTTGCGGTTGATGGTACAGGTTGCGCCAGCGGTCAGTGCTGCACGCACCCTGCACACGGGAGCGCCACGCGCAGGGTAGCAGGACGCCTAGGACACGGTCTTGGGATCGAGGGCATCGCGCAGCGAGTCACCGAGCAGGTTGAACGACACCACGAGCACGACCAGGATCGTGCCCGGAATGAACAGGTAGGTGGGCACGGCGTTGAAGTAGCTCACGGAGTTGGCGAGCATCGAGCCGAAGGTCGTATCGGGCGGGATCACGCCGACACCGAGAAACGAGAGCGCGGCCTCGAACCCGATGTACGCCGGGAGGGTGAGCGTCGCATACACGATGATCGGCGCCCACAGGTTGGGCAACATCTCGGTGAACAGGATCCGCCGGCGGCTCGCCCCCATCGCGACCGCCGCCTCGACGAACTCGCGCTCGCGCAGGCTGAGGACCTGGCCGCGCACGATGCGGGCAAGGTACGGCCAGCCGAAGATGCTCATCACGAGGATCAGGTACATGACCCGCGACGCGTTGCCCTGAGGCACCCCCAGCTGCGTCAGGCGCTGGGTGAGGACGCCGGACAGTGCGATGACGATCAGCAGGAACGGGAAGGCGAGCACCAGGTCCATCAGGCGTCCGATGAGCGCGTCGGTCCAGCCCCCGCTGTAGCCGGCGATGATGCCGACGACCGTCCCGATGGTGACCGTGAGGAACGTTGCGGTGGTCGAGATGATCAACGAGATCCGAAGGCCGAACAGCAGCTGGGCGAAGATGTCCCGTCCGGTCCCCCACTCGACTCCGAAGATGTGCTGGGGGCTGATCCCGCCCCACGCCCCGATGGGCGCACCGGCCTTCTCGGCGCTGACCGCCGACGCATCGAACGCGTAGGGCGAAAGGCCGATCATGCCGGCGACCACCGGGCCGAAGACCGCGGTCAGGTACATCACGATCAGGATCAACAGGCACACCATGGCGACGCGATCGCGCCGCAGACGTGCCCAGACGATCTGGCGAAGACTTCTGCCTACCACGGCCGCGAGAATAACAGAACGCGTCGCGCCGATGACCGTGCACGGGATGGGCGCCCGTCACCTGCCTCGAGGCGGCGGCGACCGCAGGCGCGGAACCGTGCGCCCCGCGTAGCTAGTCGGGACATGGCGTCTCGGCGCCGGTCATCCCCCGCCAGCGGAGGTTGGGCTGCCGGGCGGCGGTCGCCTCGTCGAGCCGGCGCACCGGCGCGTCGTGCGGCGCGCCGGTGACGAGCTCGGGATCGGTCTCGGCCTCGTGCGCGATCTCGATCAGGGCATCGGCGAACGCGTCGAGCGTCTCGATCGACTCGGTCTCGGTGGGCTCGATCAGCATCGCCTCCTCGACCGTGAGCGGGAAGTAGATGGTGGGCGGGTGGAAGCCCTTGTCGATGAGCCGCTTGGCGATGTCGAGCGTGCGCACGCCGGTGCGCGTGCTTCAAGGCCGCCGCCGAGGCCACGAACTCGTGCTTGCACGGCCGATCGAACGGCACTCGAGCGCCGCGGCGACCCGGACCCGCAGGTAGTTCGCCGCCAGCACCGCGTCGTCGGACACCTCGCGCAGCCCCGCGGCGCCGTGGGCCCGGAGATAGGCGTAGGCGCGCACGAGGACGCCCGTGCTGCCCACGAAGCTGCGCATCCGGCCGATCGAGTCGGGGCGCTCGCCCCACGCCTCGAGGCGGTACCTGCCGTCGTCGGCGCGAAGGACGCGGGGGGACGGCAGGAACGGCACCAGATGGGCACGCACCCCCACCGGTCCCGCGCCCGGACCCCCGCCGCCGTGCGGGGTGCTGAACGTCTTGTGGGTGTTGAAGTGCATCACGTCGAACCCGGCTTCGCCAGGCTTGAAGCGGCCCAGGATCGCGTTGAGGTTGGCGCCGTCCATGTAGGCCAGGGCGCCGGCAGCGTGGGTGGCTTCGAGCAGCTCGCCGATCCGGTGCTCGAACAGCCCGAGCGTGGATGGGTTGGTGATCATGATCGCCGCGGTCCGCGGTCCGAGCGCCGCCCGGAAAGCGTCGAGATCCACCCCGCCGTCGGGTGCCGACGGAATGGTGATCGTGTGGAAGCCGGCCATGGACGCCGTGGCCGGGTTGGTGCCGTGGGACGAGTCGGGGACCAGCACCTCGGTGCGCTCGAGATCGCCGCGCGAGCGATGGTAGGCGCGGATCACCAGGATCCCGGTCAGCTCGCCCTGGGCGCCGGCGGCGGGCTGGAGCGTGACCGCGTCCATGCCGCTGATCTCGGCCAGCATCGCCTCGAGCTCGAACAGCAGCTGCAGCGTGCCCTGCGCCGTCGCGTCGGGCGCCAGCGGATGGAGACCCGCGAACCCGGGCAGCCGGGCCGCCCACTCGTTGAGCTTGGGGTTGTACTTCATGGTGCACGAGCCGAGCGGGTAGAAGCCGGTGTCGACCGCGTAGTTGAGCTGGGACAGGTTCACGTAGTGGCGGACCACCTCGGGCTCGGCGAGCTCGGGCAGGGCGGCCGGCGTGGCGCGCCGGGCATCAGCCGGGATCCGGTCCAAAGCATCCGCGGGCGGATGGGGGATCTTGCCGCCGCCGCGGCCGGGCCGGCTGCGCTCGAACAGGGTCGGCTGGAGGCGCTCGCCCACGACGCTCATGGGGCGCCTCGGGTCTGCGGTGCCACCCCCGGAGCGACCGCCAGCTCGGCGCGCAGGGCCGTGGCGAAGCGCGCGATCTCGTCGGGCGTGGTCAGCTCGGTGGCGCACACCAGCAGGCCGTCCGCGAGCGCCGGCTCGTCGGGCAGCAGCCGTGCCGTCGGGATCCCGGCCAGGATCCCCCCCTCGAGCAGCCGATCGTGCACGGCGGGCGCGTTGGGCACCCTGACGACGAACTCGTTGAGGTACGCGGCCGTCCCGATCCGCGCCGCCCCGGCCCCCGCGAGGGCCGCCTCGAGCTCGGCGGCCCGGGCGGCGCCCGCGGCCGCCACGTCGCGCAGGCCATGCGGCCCGATGGTCGCGAGGTAGATCGAGGCCGCCAGCGCGAGCAGCGCCTGGTTGGTGCAGATGTTGCTGGCCGCCCGCTCACGCCGGATGTCCTGCTCGCGCGCGCGCATGGTCATCACGAACGCCCGCCGGCCGTCGAGATCGGTCGTCATGCCCACCAGGCGCCCGGGGATCTGGCGCACCAGCGCGTCGGTGCAGGCCACGATGCCCAGATACGGCCCGCCGTACCCCAGCGGGATGCCCAATGGCTGGCCCTCGCCGGCGGCGATGTCCGCCCCGTACTCGCCGGGCGGCGCGAGCACCGCCAGCGAGACGGGCTCGACGACGGCGACGAACAGGGCCCCCGCGGCGTGGGCCAGCCGGCCGATCTCGCCCATGGGCTCGAGGGCGCCCAGGATGTTGGGCTGGGCCGCGACCACGCCCGCGACCGGGCGGTCGCGGTCGGCGAGCCGGCGCTCCAGGGCCTCGAGGTCGGTGGTGCCACCCGCGGGGCCGTCGGCGACCAGCGGCACCTCCTCGACCTCGAGCCCGGGGCCCAGGGCGTAGGTCGCGAGCGTCTGGCGGTAGTGGGGATGGACGCCGCGCGAGACGAGGATCCGGTCGCGCCGGGTGGCCCGGCAGGCCATCAGGGCCGCCTCCGCGGTGGCCGCACCGCCGTCGTAGTGGGAGGCCGAGACGACGTCGAGCCCGGTGAGGGCGGCCAGCAGGCTCTGGTACTCGTAGATGCTCTGGAGCGTCCCCTGGGAGACCTCCGGCTGGTACGGCGTGTAGGCCGTGTACCACTCGCCGCGCAGCAGCAGCTGGTCGACCGCGGCCGGGGTCCAGTGGCGGTAGGCGCCGGCGCCCAGGAAGCTCGCCAGGTCGACCCGGTTGCGGGCGGCGAGCCCGGCCAGCCGGGCCGACAGCTCGAGCTCGGGCTCCGGCGGGTCGAGCCGCAGCGGCGAGGCACGCAGCGGCCCGGGGATGTCGTCGAACAGCGCGTCGACCGAGCTGACGCCGATCGAGCCGAGCATCCGGGCCCGGTCGTCGGCCGCATGCGGGCCATAGGGCATCGGGTCAGCCTTCGGCGGTCAGCTGCTCGTAGGCAGCGGCGTCGAGCAGCCTGTCCGCCTGCGCCGGATCGGCCAGCCGGAGCTTGACCATCCAGCCCTTCGCGAACGGATCGCTGTTGACGAGCTCGGGCTCACCGGACAGGGCGTCGTTGGTCTCGACGACCTCGCCCGTGAGCGGCGCGAACAGGTCGCTCACGGCCTTCACCGACTCGACCACGCCGAAGGTGGCGAACTGCTCGAGCGTGCGGCCCACGGCCGGCAGCTCGACGAACACGACGTCACCCAGCTGGTCCGCGGCGTATTGCGTGATGCCGACCGTCGCCAGCTCGCCGACGATGGCGACCCACTCGTGCTCCTTGGTGTAGCGCAGATCGGCGGGGACCATCGGGCGGTTCCTCCATGGTGGCTGGCGGACGGCGGCGGCCGACAAGGGCTGCGAGTGGTCGTCCCGATGCTGAGACGGACGCGCCCGGCGTCAGGTCGGACGCTTGTAGAACGGCAGCGGCACGACCTCCGCAGCGACCGCAGCGCCGCGGATCTCGACGGCCAGCATCGTACCGGGTTCGGCGTTGGCGGGAGCGACGTAGGCCATCGCGATCGGTTCGCCCAACGTGGGCGACATGGTTCCCGACGTCACCGTTCCGGTGCGGCCGCTCGTATCGAGCACCGGATAGCCGTGGCGGGCGATGCCGCGCTCGCGAAGCACGAGGCCGACCAGCCGGCGGCGTGACGCCGTCACGGGCGACCCGCTCGAGCGCTGCCCTGCCGACGAAGTCGACCCGCCTTGTCCAGCTTCACGACCCGCCCGAGACCCGCCTCGTACGGGTTCGTCGATCTGGTCCAGCTCGTTGCCGTAGAGCGGCATCCCTGCCTCGAGCCGCAGCGTGTCGCGGGCCCCCAGGCCGACCGGGACGAGGCCCTGCGGACCACCGGCCGCCAGCAGCGCGTCCCACACGTCGCACGCGCGATCGGCATCGACGAACAGCTCGAAGCCGTCCTCTCCGGTATACCCCGTGCGAGCCACCTGGGCCGGGATACCGGCGACCTCGCCCTCGACGGTCCCGTAGTAGCGGATCGCGCCCAGATCGAGCGCGGTGAGGGGGCCCAGGATCTCCTGCGACCGGGGGCCCTGCACGGCGATCAGCCCCGTGGACAGGGACTGGTCGTCGAGGACCGCGCGGCGCTTGATGAAGCGCTCGGCGAGCGCGTCAGATACCACGCCGGCGTTCGACGCGTTAGCGACCACCATGAACCGGTCGTCCGCGAGGCGGTAGACGATCAGGTCGTCGAGGATCCCGCCATCGGGTGCGCAGATCATCGAATACTGGGCACGTCCCACGGCCAGGGACGGCGGATCCGACACCAGCGCTGACGCCAGGCCGGCGCCGGCTTCCGGGCCCTCTACCACAAGCTCGCCCATGTGCGACAGGTCGAACAGACCCGCGGCGGACCGCACAGCCCGGTGCTCCTCGAGGATCCCGCGGTACTGGATGGGCATCTGCCAGCCGGCGAACTCGACCATCCTGGCGCCCAGCGCCTCGTGCCGGTCCAGCAGCGGGGTTGGCAGCGCGGTGACGGTCTCGGTCATGCGTCCAGCCTCTCAGACCGACACGGGGAACGTGCCGTCGATCGCCGCCATCCCCGCGCGGGCGACCAGCGCCCGCTCGGTCTCGAACGTGAGCAGCGACGGCGCCTCGTCGAAGCGGATCCAGCGCACCTCGTCGAACTCGTGGTCATGGCGGCCGAGGTCCCCACCTACCGGCACCATAAGGAAGTAGTGCACGGTCTTGTGGATCCGTGTCCGGCCCTGGTTGAAGGTGTAGGCGATCGAGTCGAAGGGCCGCACGACCTCGACTGCAAGACCGGTCTCCTCGGCGACCTCGCGCAGCGCGGTCTGCTCGGTCGTCTCAGCCGGTATCGGTGTGCCCTTGGGTAGCGTCCATGTGACGGCGACCCGTTCGCGCCGACGTTTGCCCACCACCAGCTCGGGTGCGCCGTCAACGAAGCGGATGACGATGCCGCCTGCGGATGTGGCGGTGGCCTGCCTCAGGCGGGCCACGCGGGCGCCACGGACGATCGGCGTGGTCCGGCTCCGCGCGCAGAGCTCGTCCACTGCATGCCGGTGGCCGGCTTGACCCGACCGCTGCCCGTGTGTGGCGGGTTCGCGATCGTGAGCGACCGCCAAGGTGCCCGGAGCGCGGTCAGCGGTCCGACGTCGGGTCGGGACAGGACCGTTCGGCGACCCGGGGCGGCCACGAAGGCGGTCGACGGGCGGAGGCCGAGGCGCCGCTCGCGAGCCCTGGCCGACGGATGTACGAAGCGCGCCGGCCAGGCCGCGAACCCGGCGGCGGTGCTGTGCTGCATGGTCGCATCGTACCGCGTCACGGATCGCCTGCAAGTGCGTCACGGATCCGTTTGGCGCCTTCCGGTGACAGGCTGCCCCGACTCGTGGCGATCGCGGCTCCCCGGGTCACCAGGGCGCGATAGACGGGGAGCGCATCGGGAGCCAGCGAGCGCAGCGCTTCGACGTGGGCCGCAACTGTGCCGGCGTCGCCCCGCGTGGCCGGACCGGTCAGCGCAGCGGCCACGCCGAGGCCGCGTGCATTGGCCACCGTCTGCTCGAGCAGCGGCAGGTAGATGTCCAGGGCCCCGGTCTCGTCGAGACCCATCGACCCGGCGACCTCGCGGATCGTGTCCAGCAACGCGACGACGCCACCGGCAGCGAGCACGGCCGCGGCATGGTACGCAGGTTTCGAGCCCGGCGACAGCCGGACGGGAACACCGCCGATCGCCTCGGCCATGTCGGCCAGGTGGGCGGCCAGCTCGTCGTCGCCTTCGATGGCGACCGTGGCCCCCCGCAGCGACTCGAGCGCCCGATCGAGGTCGGCGAACGCGACCAGCGGGTGGAACGTCCCCGCCTGGGTACCGGCGGCCATCGCCGGCTCGAGCACCTCGGCGCCCAGCAGCCCGCTGGTGTGAACGACGGCCTGACCCGCATACAGCCGCATCGACCCCGCGACCGACCTGATCACATCGTCGGGGACAGCAAGGATGACGAGCTCCACGTCGTCGACCAGGGCATTGACCTCGGCGAAGGCACGGGCGCTCGGGACGCGCTCCCGGAACCGCTCCCGGCGCCCGGCATCCCGCGACGCCACGGCGCCGACCGGCCAGCCGGCGCGAGCGAGCGCGATGCCGAGGGCCGTTCCGACAGCGCCGGCACCGACGATGCCGACGACCGGCCGCTCCCCGGCATCGCTGTGCGCATGGGGATGGGCGTGGTCGCTTGCGTGCTCGACATCCCCGTACCGGTGTCGTCCGGCCACCGGATCGAGGGCGATCCCCTCGCGATCGAGCTCTCGAAGGCGCTCCTCGTCCTCCGCCGCACGCCGCTCAGCCCGCCTTCGGATGAGGTCGTCGGTCGAGTCCCATGCCCTCATCGACAGCCCTCCGATCCCGTCCGGCCACCCTCGCGGTACGCTTCCACGGAACGAGTGTACCCAGCGGCCCGGGCAGGGTCGGCTGGGCGATACCGACCTGCAAGAGGATCGAACAGCGTGCCAACCCCCAACGCCTTCGGTGCCCGTGCCTCTCTCGGCGACGGCCTGCCCGACCTGTACCGCCTGTCCTCGCTCGCGACCTCAGGCGTCGCGTTGGGCGTCGATCTCGGCCGGGCCCCGGTCACCCTCCGGATCCTGCTCGAGAACGCCCTTCGTCATGCCGGCGGCGGCATCGTCTCGGAAGCCGACGTCGTGACACTCGCCGCCTGGCGGCCCGGCAGCGCCGCCGAGGCCGAGATCCCGTTCATGCCCAGCCGCGTCGTGCTTCAGGACTTCACCGGCGTGCCGGCGGTCGTCGACCTCGCGGCCATGCGCGACGCGATGGGGGCGCTGGGCGGCGATCCTGCGCGCGTCAACCCCCTGGTCCCGGCGGACCTCGTGATCGACCACTCCGTCCAGATCGACGCCTGGGGCGGCAGCGGCGCGTTCGCCTTCAACGTCGAGCGCGAGTACGAGCGCAACGGGGAGCGGTATCAGCTGCTCCGTTGGGCACAGACGGCCTTCCGCGACCTCCGGGTCGTGCCACCGGGCACGGGCATCATCCACCAGGTCAACCTGGAGTACCTGGCGACCGTCGTGGCGGATCGCGTCGACGCGGCCGGACGGGTCGCCTTCCCCGACACGGTCGTCGGGACCGACTCGCACACCACGATGGTCGACGGCCTGGGCGTGCTGGGCTACGGCGTCGGCGGGATCGAGGCCGAGGCCGTCCTGCTCGGCCAGCCGCTGTATCAGCCGATGCCCCGGATCGTGGGCGTCCGGCTGTCCGGCGAGCTTCCGAGCGCCGCGACCGCGACCGACCTCGTGCTCGTGATCACCGAGATGCTGCGCAAGTTCGGCGTGGTCGGCTCGTTCGTCGAGTTCGCGGGCGATGGCCTGGCCGGCCTGCCGCTCCCGGATCGGGCGACGATCTCGAACATGAGCCCCGAGTTCGGGGCGACGGCCACCCTGTTCCCGATCGACGACGAGACGCTCGCCTATCTCCGGCTCACGGCCCGGCCGGCCGAGCGGGTGGACCTGGTGGAGCGGTACGCCAAGGCGCAGGGGCTGTGGCGCGAGCCGGGGAACGACCCCGACTTCGACGCGCTGCTGGAGCTGGATCTCGGGACCGTCGAGCCGTCGCTGGCCGGTCCCCGTCGCCCCCAGGACCGTGTCTCGCTGGCCGGGATCGGCGACAACTTCCGGACGGCATTCCCGAACACTGTCGGCATTCCGGCCGGGACGGTCGAGTCCGGAGGGCAGTCGGCTGAGGTGGGACACGGGTCGGTGGCGATCGCCGCGATCACCTCCTGTACCAACACCTCCAACCCGACCGTGATGGTCGCCGCGGGCCTGCTCGCCCGCAACGCCGTCGCCCGCGGGCTCACGGTCTCACCGGCGGTCAAGACATCGCTCGCCCCGGGCTCCAAGGCCGTGACCGGCTACCTCGGAACGGGCCGGGCTGATGGAGCCGCTGGCACGCCTCGGTTTCGCGCTCGCGGGGTACGGATGCACGACCTGCATCGGCAACTCGGGCCCGCTCGACGCTCCGGTCGCCCGGGCGATCGAATCCGACGAGCTCGTCGTCGCGGCGGTGCTCTCGGGCAATCGGAACTTCGAGGGCCGGATCCATCCGCTGGTGCGGGCCTCCTATCTTGCCTCGCCGCCGCTGGTGGTGGCCTTCGCGCTCGCCGGCCGGGTGGACGTGGACCTCACCACCGAGCCGCTGGGCACCGATGCGGACGGCAAGCCCGTCATGCTGGCCGACATCTGGCCCACGCCGGCCGAGGTTCGTGAGGTCATCGGGCGGGCCATCGATCCGGAGCTGTTCCGCGCAACGTACGCGTCGGTGTTCGAGGGTGACGAACGGTGGCGGGCGCTGCCGATCCCGTCCGGCGACAGGTATGCCTGGGACGGGGCCTCGACGTACATCGCGAACCCGCCGTTCTTCGAGGGCCTCACGGCCGAGCCGGCGCCACTGACGGACATCGTCGATGCGCGCGTCCTGGCGCTGCTCGGCGACTCGGTGACCACCGATCACATCAGCCCGGCCGGATCGATCCCGGCCTGGGCACCCGCGGGCGCCTGGCTCCAGGCGAACGGCGTGCCGGTGCTCGAGTTCAACTCGTTCGGCGCCCGCCGCGGGCACCACGAGGTCATGATGCGCGGCACATTCGGCAATATCCGGCTGCGCAACGGCCTCGTCGAGGGCAAGGAAGGCCCCTACACACGCCACTTTCCCGACGGGAACGAGACGTTCATCTACGACGCCGCCATGCGCTATCGCGACGAGGGGGTCCCGCTGATCGTGATCGCCGGCCGGGAGTACGGGTCCGGGTCATCCAGGGACTGGGCGGCGAAGGGCCCCGCGCTGCTGGGCGTTCGGGCGGTGATCGCGGAGAGCTACGAGCGGATCCACCGCTCGAACCTGGTCGGCATGGGAATCCTGCCGCTCCAGTTCAGGCCCGGTGAGAGCGCCGCCTCGCTGGGGCTTACCGGCACCGAGACGTTCACGATCACCGGCCTGTCCGAGCTCGGTCCCCACCGGGAGGTCACCGTGAGCTACCGCTCGGATCCGACCGGGTCGGAGCGCACCTTCCGTGTGATCGCCCGCCTCGACGGGCCGATCGACGTCGAGTACCTGCGCCAGGGCGGCATCCTGCCGGCGGTCCTGCGGCGGCTCGCGCGCGCCTGAGCACCTCGACCCGATCCGGTCACGCGCCCGCCCGCTGGTACGCGCCCAAGCACGAAGCCCCCTGTCTGACAGGGGGCTTCGCAAACGCAGGGTCCTCGCCGGCGCGGGGAGGAGAAACCGCACCGAGAAGGGGCCTTCGTTGGTCCGACGCGCAGGCGCGGGCGCCTGTGACGCGCGCGACGCCGGAAGAATGGGCGTCGTCGGGGGCGGGCCGTGGTGGGCGATACTGGACTCGAACCAGTGACCTCACGGATGTGAACCGTGCGCTCTAACCAACTGAGCTAATCGCCCCTGGCCCCGAAGGGACTCGCATTCTAGCGTGCCGCGGCTCGGGTGCGCCGACCCCGGCTCGATGGTGGACGAGTCATCGGCGAGGGCGTGTCTCCGCCAGCCGGCCGACCTGACGGTGGCACCGTCGACCGTGACGCCGCCTACACGCCCAGGCCGGGCCATTGCCCAAGCACCCGTGCCCGATGGGTCGCCGCCACGGCCACCACCTTGACCCGGCCCCGCTGACCGCCGGCCAGGCGAACGTCCCGCGGCGCCATGTCGAGCGCGCGCGCGATCAGCCTGATCAGCGCCTGGTTCGCGGCCCCGTCGACCGGAGGTGCCGCGACGCGTGCTCGCAGAACGCCGTCCACGACACCGTCGACCCGATCCGTCCCGGCGCGCGGAGTCAGGCGAACACTGAATCGCAGCTCGCGCGCCGGCGGCCCGGTCACCGAACTGCGCCCAGCAGGACCCCCAGCACGATGAGCACGACGAAGCTCGACAGATCGATCATGCCTGTCGGTGGCAGCATCCGCCGGACGGGCGCCAGGATCGGCTCGGTGATCCGGATCAGGAGCGCCGACAGCTGTGACCGGCCCATCGGATCCACCCAGCTGACCAGCACGCGACCCAACACGATCAGCCACAGGAACGAGAGCAACGCGCTGGCGAAGGTCCCGACGAACATCCCCATCGGCCGAGTCTAGCAACGGCGGCGGCGAGCCCGGCTGGCGACGGTCTCGGGCGGCCGCGACGGGGCCAGCCGCGGGGTGCTCGTGCGCGCCTCGATCAGGCGGCGCGCGGGCGCTCGCCGAACAGCAGCCTGCCGACGCGCACGATCGTTGCACCCTCCTCGATCGCGGCCTCGAAGTCGTCGCTCATGCCCATCGAGAGCTCCGGCCCCAGACGGGGCCAGCCAGCCCGCAGGCGGGCGGACAGCTCCTGCAAAGCCCTGAACGTGGGTCGCGCCGCCTCCGGATCGGGAGCGAGGCGCCCGATGGTCATCAGGCCGCGGACGTCGAGGGACCGGAGAGCCTCCAACCGGTTCATCGCTTCGTCCAGGGTCGCGGGGTCGAAGCCCGCCTTCGCCGGATCGCGATCGACGTTGACCTGGAGCAGCACCGGCACGCCGGGGCGGTCCATCTCGAGGGCGATCCGGTCGAGCCGCTCGGCCAGCTCGATCGAGTCGACCGACTCGATCACGTCGAACAGCTCGAGCGCCCGGCGCGCCTTGTTGGCCTGCAGCGGCCCGATCAGGTGCCAGGTCCCGCTGCCGACGGCCGGGATCTTGGCGGCCGCCTCCTGGACCCGGTTCTCACCCAGGACTTCCAGCCCCGCCTCGACCGCGGCCCGAACGCGCTCCGCAGGCACGGTCTTCGACACCGCGACGAGGGTCACCAACGCGGGGTCACGACCCGTCCTGGCGGCGGCGCCGGCGATCCGCGCCAGCACACGCACGCGCGCATCTGCCAGCGACGTGACCTCATCCCCGGTCACGTCGCTGCCTCGCCATCGGTCAGACCGCCGCCGGATGCGCCGACGTCCGCGGGGGTCCCGCGAGCCATCGACCGAGACTCAGCGCCGGCGGAGGAAGCTCGGGATCTCGAGATCGTCGGCGTCGTAGGCGGGGCGCCGGGGCGACGGGGTCGGCTCACCGACGGAGCGCTCGGGCCGGATGGGCACCGCGACAGGCTCGGTCGCCGACGGGGCATCCGACTCGGTGCGCTGGCGCTCGAGCTCCTCGAGGAAGTCGCGGGCCGGGATCGCGCCGGCGGACGCCGCGGCAGCTCGGACGCCGGTGGCGGCGGACACACGCTCGCTGCCAGCGGCCTCGGAGCGGCGCCGACCGTCGAACCCCGTCGCGATCACCGTGATCATCACCTCGTCACCGAGGCGCTCGTTGAAGCTCGCCCCGAAGATGATGTTCGCCTCCGGGTCAGCGGCGGCCCGGATCTCCTCGGCCGCCTCGGTGACCTCCCACAGGGTGAGGTTCGAGGACCCGGTGATGTTGAACAGGATCCCCTGCGCGCCCGCGATGTTGATCTCGAGCAGCGGGCTGGCGACGGCTTCACGGGCCGCATCGAGGGCACGGTTCTCACCGCTCGCCCGGCCGATGCCCATGAGCGCCGACCCGGCGTCCTTCATGATCGTGCGGACATCCGCGAAGTCGAGGTTGATCAGCCCGGGCACGGTGATGATGTCGCTGATGCCGGCCACGCCCTGGCGGAGCACATCGTCGACGACCCGGAACGCGTCGACGATCGAGGTGTTCTTCTGGACGACGTCGCGCAGGCGATCGTTGGGAATCGTGATCAGGGTGTCGACCTTGGCCTTGAGCTCCTCGGCGGCCTTCTCGGCGATGAGCCTCCGCCGGGCGCCCTCGAAGCTGAACGGCTTGGTCACCACGCCGATGGTCAGCGCCCCCTGCTCCTTCGCGATCTCCGCAACAACCGGCGCCGCGCCCGAGCCGGTGCCGCCACCGAGCCCGGCGGTGATGAACACCATGTCCGAGTCCACGATGGCGTCGGCCACCTTGTCGCGGTCCTCCTCGGCTGCCCGCTGACCGATCGAGGCATCGCCGCCGGCGCCCAGACCACGCGTGATCTTGTCGCCGATCCGGATCTTGTGGGGCGCGTCGGACTGGAGCAACGCCTGCGCGTCCGTGTTGCAGGCGATGAACTCGACACCCATCATCTCGGCCCGGATCATCCGGTTGACGGCGTTGCTGCCGCCCCCGCCGACACCGATGACGCGGATCAGGGCGAAGTTCTCGGAATCGGACCGCAGCGGCATCGGCGCTCTCCTCGGGTGGCGCGGGTGTGGCGTCTGGATTGGTGCGGGATTGGCGTCGGGACAGATGCCCCCTTGCCCGCAGCGGCCGGTCGGGGTCGCCGGCCCACGGCTCGTCTCCGGGTAGCGCGGAGTATACCCGCCGATGGGGCCTGACGGTCCCCCCGATCCTGCCGTGATCGCCCGTGTCCAGCCCGGGTTTTCGGGAACCGTGGTGCCGCGAGGCGACGGGCCCGGACTAGCCTGCGACGAAGCTCAGCCGGACGCGCCGGGTGGCGTTGTCGGCGTTGGGGTCGAGCAGCGCGATCGACTGCCAGGTGCCAAGCGCCAGCCGACCCCCGATCACCGGGACGGTGAGCGACGGCGAGGCGAGCAGCGGCACGATGTGATCGGCACCATGACCCGGCGAGCCATGCCGATGGACCCAGCGGTCGTCGCGCGGCAGGAGCCTGTCCAACGCCCGCATCGCATCCTCATCGGACCCCGCCCCGAGCTCGAGCACGACGATCCCCGCGGTCGCGTGGGGCACGAACACCGAGAGCAGGCCGTCCCCAGCCCCGGCCGCCTCGGCCGCGAACCGGACGCAGGCGGGGGTGAGGTCCGTGAACCCGCGGTCGCGACCGGTGCGAACCTCGAGCTCGATCGAGCGCATCGCAGACGGCCCGACCCCTAGGGAAAGATGCTGCGGATCGCGTCCCGGATCCGGCCCAGCCCTCCGCCGCTGGGCGCCGACTCGTAGCGCAGCGGCTCGTCCATCGTCACCTGGATGGCGCCCCAGTGCAGCAGCCCGACGGCGGTCGAGTACGAGGGGTCCTGGATCGTGTCGACGAGACCGCCGATCCCCGCGGGCCCGCCGATCCGGACCGGCATCTGGAGCACGTCCCGGCCCAGCTCCGCGGTGCCGGCGAGCTGGGCCGCGCCGCCCGTCAGGATGAGGCCCGCCGGCAGCATCCCGTGGCCGCTGCGGGTCATCTCGGACCGGAGCATCTCGAACGTCTCACGCATCCGTGCCTCGATGATCCGGCACAGCTCATCACGGCTGATCGTCCGGCCGGCATCATCGCCCACGACGCTGACCGCGATCTCCTCGTCCTCGAGGTCTCGCAGGTCGCAGGTCCCGTGGCGAACCTTGAGCTCCTCGGCGACCTGGAGGGTCGTCTTGACGCCGATCGCGACGTCGTTGGTCACGTTGTTGCCACCCACCGGCAGCACCGCGGTGTGCAGCGGCGACCCGTCGGCGAACAGCACGAGATCGATCGTGCCCGCGCCGATGTCGGCCACGGCCACCCCCAGCTCCTTCTCGGTCGGCGTCAGCACGGCCTCGGCAGCCGCCAGCCCGTTCACCACGAGCTCGTCGATCTTGACGCCGGCAAGCTGGACGCACTTGGTGAGGTTCTGGACGGCGGTGGCGGAGGCGGACACGATGTGGGCCTCGACCTCGAGCCGCAGCGCGCTCATCCCGAGCGGATCCTTGACTCCCTCCTGGCCATCGACCGTGAAGCCCCGGCGCTCGACATGGAGCACGTCCCGATTGGACGGGATCGACACTGCGCGGGCGACCTCGATCGCACGGTTGATGTCCTCGCGGGTGACCTCGCGGTGGTGTGCGGTGACCGCGACCTGCCCGGTGGAGTTGAGGCTCTCGACGTGCTGCCCGCCAACGCCCACGAACGCGCGGTCGATCTTCCAGCCCGACAGCCGCTCCGCCCGCTCCACAGCGTCCGCGATCGACCGCACCGTCTGGTCGATGTTGACCACGACGCCCTTCTTCAGCCCGGAGGCCGGCACCGTGCCGTGGCCCATGATCGTCAGGCGGCCGTCGCGGCTGACCTCGCCGATGAGCGCGCAGACCTTGGACGTGCCGACGTCGATACCGACCAGGACCGCTTCCCGTTCCACCTGCCTGTCGTCCCTCGCTGCTGCCCGTGACGGCTGACCACCACGGTAATGGCTGCTCAGATGAAGTGTCGCCGGATGAGCGCGACGTTGCTGAAGATCCGGAACCCGAAGTTGATGAGGGCGACGAGGTAGAGGTCGAGGCTCAACCGATCGCCGATGAACGTCAGCAGCACGGCCACGATCGCGTTGCTGACGAAGCCGCTGATGAAGATCCGATTGTCGTAGACCCCGTCGAGCTCCGCGCGCACGCCGCCCAGGACCGAATCGAGGGCCGCAAGGATCGCCACGGCCGAGTAGCGCGAGAGCTCGAACGAGACGTTGACGTTGAGAACGAGTCCCGCCAGCACGCCGACGAGAAGACCCACGAGGGGCAGGAGCACAGGCTGGCAGCCTCCCTCCAGTAGACCGTCCCCGATACGCTACCAGACGACCGGGCCGGGGGAGGGCGTCGATGGGTCGCCGGGGCGGAGGTGCGGTCGGTCATGACTTGGCTGACGCGGTCGGGGACGGCGTCGCGCGGGGGATGACCGTGAGGTTCCGCGTGTCGGCCAGGATCATGCGGAGCGCGGCGTCCTCCCCGTGGCCGGCGAAATAGCTGCGCAGCATCCGGACCTGGCCCGGGATGAGGTCTGTCGTCCGCAGGGACGGCGTGTAGAACCCGAACACGGCGGTCCATCCGATCCCCGGTGCCTTCATGACGAACCCCGAGGCGTCGTCCAGCCGCAGATCCAGGCTCGCCGCCGCGCTTCCCACGTCGGCCGGTCGGAGCGAGCCCAGCCGAAGCGCCGCGTCGAGGACGACCGGCTCGAGGATCGACCCCACGGTGAAGGCGGCCGCGGCCGCCCGCTGGTCGTCGAGCACCGGCAGCGCTGCGGCGGCATCGGGAGGGGAACCGTCGAGCTGGGTGAACAGCAGCCCGGTGGCGTCGACCAGGTAGCGGGCGTCGCCCACCTGCCAGACCAGCAACGCGGTGCGCTCGGTCACCGCGACCCGGACCTCGTCGGGCAGGGCGATGCTGACCGCCGCTCCCCGGATGGCCGGGATGGACCGCGAGCCGGTCCTCGAGGTCGCGCGTCTGGAGCGTGAACACGTTCTGGTCGTCGGGGATGGCCAGCGTGGCGAGGACCGCGCCCCGGTCCGTCCAGGTGAGCCCCGACACATCCATCCGGCGGACGGTGAAGGCGTCGGACGACACCGCCCCGTACAGACCGGCCAGCCCGAGCAGCAGCGCCAGCAGCGCACCGGCCCGGGTGGGCGTCAGTCCCGCGGATGACCGCCGCACGGAGCGCGTGCGGCGGACGGCTCCCCCGGGCCTGGCGCCGGGCCGCAGCGCCGACGGTGGCCTCGAGCGGGTGGCCGATCCTGCGCGCGGTGAGCGGTCGCGTCGAGACATCGTCATCGCGGCAGGTCGGCGATGGTCAGCCGGCGCCGGACGCGGGCCGCATCCCGCTCGAGCGCGAGGTCGATCACGCGGCTGCACACGGCGGCGAAGTCGTAGCCACCGGCCGATGGCAGGGTCGGGAACAGGCTGATCGGGGTGAACCCCGGGATCGTGTTGATCTCCGAGATCACCAGCTCGTCGCCCGCCAGCAGGAAGTCGACCCGGGCGAACCCCTCGCATCCGGCCGCGCGATACGCATCGCGGGCAAGCTTGAGCATCATGGCGCGCTGCACCGGCGTGACCTCGGCGGCGAGCATCGACTCGGACATGCCCGGCGTGTACTTGGCCGCGTAGTCGTAGAACTCGTGGCCCGACAGGATCTCGCCCGGCCCGAACAGCTCGAGGCGGTCGGGCTCGTTGCCGAGCACGGCGAGCTCGAGGTCCCGGGCGCCCGCCAGGTAGCGCTCGACCAGCACCAGGTCGTCATAGCGGAACGCTTCATCGAGCGCCGGGGCACGCTCGTCGGGCCCGTGGGCGATGGTCATCCCGACCGAGCTGCCGAGCCTGGCCGGCTTGATCATCAGACGGGGGTCGTCGTTGCCGGCGGCAAACCCCTCGAGCTCGGCCAGCACCGCGGTGCGGTCCGCCGCCCAGCGGGCGGCTCGCACCTCGCGCCAGCCGGCGACCGGAAGGCCGAGACCTCGAGCCAGCCGCTTGAACAGCGCCTTGTCCATACCGACCGCGCTTGCGGTCACGCCCGACCCGGTGTAGACGAGCCCGGCCGCCTCACACAGCGCCTGCACCGTGCCGTCCTCCCCGAACGGTCCGTGGAGGGCGAGGAACACGACCGGTCGTGGCATCCGGGCCGCCAGCGCGTCGAGGGCGGCCGCGGCCCGCAGCGGCCCGGTGGCACCGAGCTCTGCCGGCGCGTCGTAGGCCGCCTCGGGACGACCGTCGCGGCGATGGCCCTCGGGCAGCTCCCACCACGACCCGTCGAGATCGATCAGCCACAGATCCACCGGATAGCCCGACGTGTGCAGCGCATCGGCGATCGCGGTGCCCGACACGATGGACACGTCATGCTCCGCGGACGGCCCGCCGAACACGACGGCGATCGGGGTATCCGGGGGTCGATGGCCGAGCGGCGGCACGGGCATCAGGCGGCCCCCTCCACCGTCCAGCCGGTCCAGTCGCCGACGAACTCCACCTCGAGCTCGAGGTCGACCCCGGACCGCTCACGCACCGTACGGCGGACGTGGTCGGCAAGGCGGCGCACGTCCGCGGCGGTCCCGCGCTGGTCGTTGACGATGAAGTTGGCATGCCGCTCGGAGACGGCGGCTCCGCCGACCCGGCTTCCCTTGAGGCCGGCCGCGTCGATCAACCGCCCGGCCGAGTCGCCCGGCGGGTTGCGAAACACGCTGCCGGCCGAGGGGATCCCCAGCGGCTGATGCTCGCGCCGCCAGCGGCGGATCCCGTCCAGGCGGTCGGCGATGTCGGCCGGATCGGCCGCCACGAGCCGGAACGTGGCCGACAGGACGATCTCCGCGACGGCCGCGACGCCTGCCGGGCCCGTCGCTGCGCCGGCGGCCCCGGTCATTGCCGTGAAGGTCGCCTGCTTGAACCGGCTCTCCCGGTACGCGAAGCCGAGCTCCCCGGCCGGCAGCTCACGCTCGGCGCCGTCGGCGAGCAGGACGACCGCCGCCTCGAGGACGCCGGCCGTGTCGTTGTCGTGGGCACCGGCGTTCGCCCAGACGGCGCCGCCGACGGTTCCCGGGATGGCCAGCCCGTACTCGAGCCCGGACAGGCCGGCCCGCTGCGTCTCGGTCGCCGCCCTGGCCATCGGCACGCCGGCGTCGGCTCGATACCGCTCGCCGTCCACGCGGGAGGCCTCCGCCCGCGATTGGATGACGAGGCCCCGGATCCCGCGATCCGAGATCACGAGGTTGCTGCCGCGGCCCATCACCAGGTGCGGGATGGCACGCGTACGCGCGTACCTGATCAAAGCCCGGAGCTCGAACGTGTTGTGAGCGACCGCGAACAGGTCCGCCGGACCGCCCACGCGCATCGTCGTGAACCGCGCGAGCGACTCGTCACGCACCGTCTTGACCCCGATCCGACGCTGGATGTCCGATCCCACGGCCAGCGCGTCGAACCCGCCCGCTGCGGCCGTCCCCGGACCCGAGCTCGGTCACGCGGCCGACCCCCGGGCCAGGGCGTCGATCTCGGCGGCCCCCGGCAGCGGCGACCCGCCCGCGACCGCCAGCACCAGATCGGCGACCGCGTCGGCGGCCCCGGCCCTCGCCAGCCCGCGGGCAGCGGCCGACATCGTTGCGTGACGGGCAGGGTCGGCGAGCAGGCTCGCCGCGTCGAGCAGCGCCTCCGGGCCCATCGCCTCATCCTCGATCAGCAGGGCTGCGCCCTCGTCGCATGCAGCTCCGCGTTGCGCCGCTGGTGGCCGGCCGCATGCGGGTACGGGACGATGGCCATCGGAAGGGCGAACGCCGCCGCCTCGGCCAGCGTCGACGCACCTGCCCGACCGACCGCGAGGTCTGCCGCCGCCAGCGCTGCAGTCATGTCATCGTGGAGGAACGGTCGCGGCTGATAGCGGTCGCGGAGCCCGGATGGGAGTGCCTCCCGTGCGGCCAGCGCCGCCGAGTAGCCATCTTCGCCGGTGACGTGGATGACCCGCACGCGCTCGACCAGGCCCGGCAGGGCTCCGAGCACGGCCTCGTTGATCCGCCGCACGGCCTGCGACCCGCCGAACACGAGCAGGATCCGCTCGCCCGGCCGGCCCCCGAACATCGATCGTGCCTCGTCCGGGTCGACGCCGGCGTGCGATCGGATCGGCGTGCCGGTCACGTAGGCCCGTGGATGATCGAGGGTGGCCGCCGTCTCCGCGTGGGTTACGGCGAGCACCGTCGCCAGGCGGGCCACCAGCCGAACGCTGCGACCCGGGATCGCGTTCCCCTCCCACAGGACCGTGGGGATCCTCAGGACGGCTGACGCCACGAGCACCGGGATCGCGACGTAGCCGCCGGTGGTGAACACCGCCGCCGGCCGCCGGGCGACGAGCAGCACGATCGCCTGCGGGATCGAGAGCAGGAGCCGCAACGGGTCGAGCACCAGGTGGGCGTCGCGACCGGCCGAGCGGAGCGAGCGAAGCCACAGCAGCCGGAGGGGGATGCCGGCACGCGGAACGACCGACGCCTCCAGCCCGCGATGACCGCCCGATCCAGGCCAGGTCAACGCCGTCAGGCGCCGCCGTGTCGTGCGCGAAGCGACCGGGCGACGGCGAGGGCCGGGTAGATATGCCCGCCCGTTCCCCCGCCCGCGATCAGCAGGCGCATCGTTCCAGCTTCCTTTCTCGACCGTCTCCCGCGATACGGAGAGCAGGATGCCCACCGCGGCGAAGGAGATGATCAGCGACGAGCCGCCGGCAGAGACGAACGGCAGCGGGATCCCGGTGACCGGGATGATGCCGACGACGACGGCGACGTTGATGAACGCCTGGAAGCAGATCCAGGAGGTGATCCCGCCGGCCAGCAGGGCGCCGAAGGTGTCGGGCGCGCCCAGCGCCGTGCGGATGCCAAGATAGCCGAACACGAGGAACAGGCCGATCACGAGCAGCCCCCCGAGCAGCCCGAACTCCTCGCCGATGATCGCGAAGATGAAGTCGTTGGACGCGTTGGGCAGGAACAGCCGCCGGCCAGGCGGCTCTCGCCGAGCCCGGCGCCGACGAGACCGCCCAGCGCCAGGGCCAGAAACCCTGGACGGCGTGATAGCCGTAGGTTGACGCGCCTGGCCAAACGGGTCGAGCCAGGCGTTGATCCGGTCCATCTGATAGTCGCGCAGAAACAGGACGGTCACGGCCGGCACGGCCGTGACCGCGAGCGCGACGAGGTGGAGCAGGTCGGCGCCCGCAAGGAAGAACAGCGTGAACGCGGTCAGCGCGATCACGGATGCCGTGCCCAGATCGGGCTCGCGCAGCACCAGCACCACGACCGGCACCGATGATCACAAGGAACGGCACCGTGCCCGACCGGAAGCCCGTGGACGGCCGAGCCTCGCTTCGCGAACCAGTGGGACGAGGTACACGACGAGGGCGAGCTTCATGTACTCGGCGGGGTGGACGGCCGGCAGCGGCCGAAGCGAAGCCAGCGCGCCGAGTTGCCGACGACGACGCTGAGCCCGGGCACGAACACCAGGATCAGGGCAACGATCCCGATCAGCGAACATGGGCACCGAGACCACCCGCAGCCAGCGGTAGTCGACGCGCATCATCACCACCATGGCCACCAGCCCGAGGGCGGCCCACTGGATCTGCGGGCCCACGATCGCGAACGTGTCGTCCTGCTGGAGGAACGCCTTCATCGCGGACGAGGAGTAGACCATCAGGATGCCGATGGCGGCCAGGGCGACGATCGCGACCAGGACGCCGTACTCGGGCTCGTGACGCTCGCGCTGCAGGATGGTGGTCCTGTGCACGCGGCGGGCGCCGGCCCGGCCCTCGGCCCGGGAGCGCGGCCGGGACAGCGGGCGGACGAGCGACAGCGGCGTGATGCTCATGCGGGCCTCCGATCGGTGCGCTTCGCTTCGGTGCGGTTCGCCGCGCCGGTCAGGCGCTCGACCGCGGCGATGAACGCCCGGCCGCGCGCCGCGTAGTCCTCGAACATGTCGAACGAGGCCGCGGCCGGGCTGAGCAGCACGGTGGCGACCTCATCGGGCGCGCTTCCCGCTCGAGCGGCGCGCGCGAGCTCGGGCGGCCATGGCGACGGCTTCGTCCATCGTGGCCGCACGCGTCGTCCGAGCGACGCCGGCGGACCGCAGGCAGCTCCGCCAGGACGGGTCCGCTCTCCCCGATCAGCACCGCCGCATGGACGGTCTGACCAGCGACGTGGGCGAGCTCTGGTCAGGTCCACGCCCTTGTCGCGGCCGCCGGCGATCAGCACCAGCGGTGGCGGGAAGGCATGCAGGGCAGCGATCACCGCGTCGGGCTGGGTGCCCTGAGAGTCGTTGACGAACCGGACGCCGTCCAGCAGCGCCACCGGCTGCAGCCGGTGCTCGACGCCTTTGAACCCCGACACCGCCCGGCGGATCGCATCCGGTGCGATCGCCGAACAGCAGGCCGACGGCGATCGCCGCGAGCGCATTGGACACGTTGTGGCGGCCGGGCAGGATCAGCTCGTCGACCGGCATGATCCCGCCACCGGGACCCGTCGCCGGCCGCGCCGCCACCGGCCAGCGGGAGGCGCTCGACGCCGGCGGCCGACGATCCAGCCGTCGACCACGCCCAACCCGCCGGGGACAGGACGATCCACGCGGTAGAGCACGGCCGGAGCGCCACCCAGGCCCGCGTATCCGCCCACCACCGGATCCTCGATATTGAGGACGAGGGCCCCGTCCGGATCGACCAGCTCTGCCAGCCGGCGCTTGACCCGGCGGTAGGCCTCGACGGTGCCGTGCCGGTCGAGGTGGTCCGCGCTGACGTTCGTGTAGACGGCGACCGTCGTGCCCCGCGACAGGGTGGGCAGCTGGAGCTCGGACAGCTCGATCGCCACCCGGTGCTCCGGGTCAAGCTCGAGCAGGCGCTCGATCAGGGGGATGCCGATGTTGCCCCCTAGCACGGCAGGGTGGATGGGGTCGGCGGCCAGGACCGCGTGAGCCAGCGAGGCCGTGGTCGTCTTGCCCTTGGTGCCTGTCACGCCGATGGTGGGCGACGGGCACAGCCGCAGGAACAGGTCGGCCTCGCTGACCAGGGCGGGTGCCACAGGATCGCCGCCGGCCCGCGCCGCAACCAGCCGCCCAGGGCCGCACGCAACCGGGGCTCGGTCGTCGGGAAGTCCGGCGTGATCGAGGGCGAGGTCGCGACCAGGGCCGCGTCGGCCCAGCAGGCGGCCGGATCGACGTCCGGGCCGAGCCGGAGCGTGACGTCACGGTCTCCCAGCTGCTCGATGGCCGTCGCGAGCCGCCCAGCCGGTCCGCGCGTCGTAGGACGGTGACGTGCGCCCCCGCGTCGGCCAGGAACCGGGTCAGGGCGATCCCGCTGCGGGCCAGCCCCAGGACCGTGACCGGCCACCCGGCGAGCGCGCCGGACGCGCACGTCGTCGAGCGTGAGGGCGTCGAGGTCGATCGGTCGGGTCGCGGTCATGTCAGACGAGCGCATGGATCGAGGCCAGGAACAGCGTGACGCCCAGCAGCCCGGCGAGGATGCCCACGATCCAGAACCGCAGGGTGATCTTCTCCTCGTCCCAGCCGCCGAGCTCGAAGTGATGGTGCAGCGGCGCCATCCGGAACACGCGCCGGCCGCCGGACAGCTTGAAGTAGCCGATCTGGATGATGTCGGACGTCGTCTCGACCACGAAGATCAGGCCGACCAGCGGCAGCACCAGGATCTGCCCGGTGATGAGCGCGATGACGGCCAGCGTCGCCCCCAGGGACAGCGAGCCCGAGTCGCCCATGATCACCTGCGCCGGGTGCACGTTGAACCACAGGAAGCCGAGCAGGGCACCGATGATCAGCGCGCACAGCAGGGCCGTGTTGGGCTGGGTGGGCTCGTTGAGCAGGGCGATGATCAGGAACGAGACGAACGCGAACGCGAGCGTGCCGCCCGCCAGGCCGTCGAGGCCGTCGGTGATGTTGGCGCCATTCGAGGACGCGACGATCGCGAACGCCGCGAACGGGACGTAGACCCAGGGCTCGACGGCGACATCGCCCGCGAACGGCACCCGGATCCCGGTGATCTGGTAGGTGCTCTGGATCTGCCAGGCGACGACCAGCGCAACCACCGTCTGCCACAGCAGCTTCTGCCGGGCACGGATCCCTTCGCCGGTGCGCGCGTTCAGGTAGTCGTCGGCCGCGCCCAGCAGGCCCACGAACGCGAGCGTGGCCAGGGGCGCAATGATGCCGCCCTGGGGCGGCCAGCGCAGGACGAGAAAGATCGCGAGGACGACCACGATGATCAGCAGGCCGCCCATCGTGGGCGTCCCCCACTTGACCATGTGGGACTGGGGGCCCTCTTCACGGATCTGCTTGCCGAAACCGGAATGGCTGAGCAGCCGGATGTAGGGTGGCATCAGGATCACGACCAGGGCGAACGCGAGCAGCAGGCCCTGGATCAGCTCGAGGGTCACGGGAGGCGCTCCGGGCCGCCGAGCATCGCCACCAGGTCGTCCGCGACGCGCCACAGCTCCACGCCGTTGGACGCCTTGACCAGGACCACGTCGCCGGCCCCGAGCCGGCCGCGAAGCAACGCCGTCGCCGAGGCTGCGTCGGGCACCGGCAGGACCGATCCGAACGCCATTCCGGCTGCGCGCGCGCCGTTCACGATCCCTTCGGCCGCGCCGCCGATCCCGCCGTCCACCACGACCAGCAGATCCAGCCGCCGCGCCGCCGCCTCGCCAACCGCTCGATGACTCGCCTCGTGCGCCGTGCCCAGCTCGCGCATCTCGCCCAGCACGGCCACGTGGCGCCCAGGGATCCCGGCCAGCAGCTCCAGTGCGGGCAGCACCGATGCCGGTGATGCGTTGTAGGCGTCGTCGACGATCACGACGCCACCGGCCCGAATCAACGTCGAGCGGTGCGGCGCCGTGCCCGCGTCCGCCAGTCCGGGGACGATCTCGTCAAGCTTCATTCCGGCGGCGATCCCAACCGCCGCCGCGGCGAGCGCGTTGTGGACCGCCATCCGTCCGAGCCCGGGAATGGTCACCGCTCGCTCGCCCGCGGACGCGAGCAACCGGAACCGCATCCCGTCGAGCCCCAGCGACCCGACGTCGGTCGCACGCACGTCGGCGTCCTCGGCGAAGCCGTAGGTCACGCTCCGGGCCGCGGTCCGAGCCCCCATCCGGCGCACCCGATCGTCATCCGCATTGAGCACGGCGACCCCGCCGTCGGCCTCGGGCGGCAGCGTCTCGACCAGCTCGGCCTTCGCGTCCTCGATCGAGTCCAGGCTGCCGATCCGCGACAGGTGGACGGGCTGCACGGCGGTCACCACGCCGATCGACGGCCGTCCGATGGCCGCGAGCTCGCGAATCTCGCCGCCCACGTACATCCCCATCTCGAGCACGGCCGCATCGTGCTGGGGTCCCATCCTCAGCACCGTCAGCGGCAGCCCGATCTCGTTGTTCTGGTTGCCCTCCGTACGGAGCGTCGTGAACCGGACTTCGAGCACACCGGCCACCGCCTCCTTGGTGGAGGTCTTGGCGATGCTTCCGGTGATCCCGACCACGAGCGGGTGGAACCGCTGCCGCCAGGCGGCCGCCACGGCATGCAGCCCACGCAGCGGGTCCGCAATCTGGACGACTGTGACGTCGCCGAGCGCCTCGACCGGTGGCTCCCCGAGGGCGGCATCCGGCGCGCGACCGACCAGCAGCGCCGCCGCGCCCGCGTCGACCGCTTGCGTCACGTACCGGTGGCCGTCCGTCCGCTCCCCCGCAAGGGCCACGAACAGGTTGCCCTCCTGTACCTGGCGGGAGTCGACGGCCGCGCCCACGATTTGCCGGCTGCCGCGGTGGAGCAATGTGCCGCCCGTCGCGGCGACCAGGTCATCGGGGGTGAGGTGGGGGGCGGGCACGGCACCGGACGCCGGGGGCATTGACGGGACGTCGCCGTGGCGTTGGTCGCGCGAGCCGGGGCCCGACGACGGTCCGTGGTTCGTCACGGCCGCGAGTGTCGCACAGGCGGCCGTCACGGGCCGGCCGTCGCCCGGCTGTCCGTCGCGCTGCTCGGGCCGGGCGAGGCGGAGACGACATCCGGCGTCGCCGAATTGCCGCCGAGCTGGGTCGGGATCGGACGGGTGTCGGTGAGCAGGTCCGGCGTGTTGATCGCGTCTTGGGCGATCCGCCGGAACAGCTCGAATGACATCACCGGCATCTCGAGCTCACCGAGCCGGGCGACTGTCGGCGTGCCCTCCTCGATGCGAACGGCCACGATCAGGTCGGGATGTCCGGCCTGCCGCCCGATGTACCCGATGAACGAATAGTTGAACAGATTGACCTTCCAGCGGTGATTCTCCGAATCCCAGATCTGCGCGGTGCCGCTCTTGCCGCCGACGTCGAAGCCCGGGATCCGCGTCCGCGAGCGGTAGAAGGGAACCTTGGTCACCACGCGCCTCATCAGCTTGCGCAGCGTCGCCGACAGTCCCTCGGACATCACCCGATCCTTGTAGACGGGCATCGTCTCCGCATTGCCGATCGCCTTCACGACGCGGGGCTGGACCAGCGTGCCGCCGTTGACCATCGCCGCGTATGCCTGCGCCAGCTGGATGGGCGTCACGGCCACGCCCTGACCGAACGCGCCATTGGCGACATCGACCTGCGCCCACGGACGCTGAGCCGGGTCGTGCAGCAGGCCGGGGAGCTCATTGGCGACGTCGATCCCGGTCAGCGACCCGAAGCCCATCTGTCGCCACGTGTCGTACAGGATCTGGGCGGACCGGGCGGTCGTCTTGCCGAGCTTGAGCGCGACCTTGGCGGCAACCACGTTTCTCGAGTAGGCGATCGCATCCTGGTACGTGATCCGGCCCATCGGCCGATGATCGGCGTCATCAACGTGCGACCGCCCGTTGTCGAGGGTCAGCTTGCCCGTGTCGTTGATGACCGTGTTCATGGTGACGGTGCCGCGGCCGAGCGCTGCGGTTGAGGTCAGCATCTTGAACACCGATCCCGGTTCGTACACTGATGACGCGATCGGGTCCATGAACAGCGACGGGGTCTTGGACGCCACGGCCTGGTAGTCGTTCTCGTCGTACGAGGGGTAGCTGCCGTAGGCGTAGATCTCGCCCGTGTATGGGTCCATGACCACGGCCGACGCCTGCTTGGCGCGGTCGGCGATCCAGGTGGCCAGCAGCTCCTGCTCCACCGCGACCTGGAGCGAGGCGTCGATCGTGAGCGTCAGGTCCTGGCCAGGGTATCCAGGGTCGAGCACCGTGGACGTGTCGGGCACCGACGTTGCCGTTCGCATCCTTCTGGCCAGCCACGACCCTGGGCATGCCCGCCAGCTGATCCTGGTAGTACTGCTCCACGCCGTATTGGCCCTGGCCCGCGCGATTGACAAACCCCAGCAGCTGCGCCGCCAGCGTCGAGTTGGGGGCGCCTCCCGGCTGCGGATAGACGCGGAACGGCTGCGGATCGAGCACCAGGCCGCGGAGGGTCGGCTTGTCGCCCGAGCTCAGCGCGCGGATCTCGTCCGAGACGGCGGGATCCAGATCATGTGCGAGCACCTTGTACTGGGCATCAGAGGTCATCCTGGTGGTCAGGTCGGTCGCCGCCTGGCCCTCGAGCCCGAGCACCCGGACCAGCGTTGCCGCATCCTCGGCTCGCTGTTCCGGCGTGAGCCCTGCGGGTTCGCGGCCAGCAGGTCGCGGGACACGGTCGTCGCCAGCACCACGGTGCCCGTTCGGTCGTAGATCGACCCCCGCGTCGCCGGGATCTTGGAGAGCTTCGATGACTGGCTCACGGCCATGGCCGCAAGCTCGTCGCGCCGTGACGACCTGCCAGTACGCCAGCCGCGTGCCGAGCGTCCCCGCCGCCAGCACGAACGCGAAGAGGATGATGCAGCGCCCGGGCGCGCGAATCGGTCCGACCCAGCATCGTTCTGTTTCCGCCTAGCGAGCCGCGATGACTTCGGGCTCGGGCAACGGTCCGAGGCCATCCTGGATCGCGAGCTTCCGGATCGCGGGCGCCTTGCCCAGCCGGTTCAGCTCATTGCGCAGATCCTCGACCTGTCCCTGGAGCTGTTGCTGGGTGGTGGCCAGGCGGTCGAGCTCGTAGCCCGGTCGCGGACACGCGGATGTCCTGGGACAGCGAGAAGAAGGCGCCCGGCGAAGGCAATCACGATCGCGGCCAGCAGGATGGCCAGCCGGGAAGGACCACGCCGGACCCGGACCGCCGCTCGAACGCGGCGGCGCGGCAGCGAGGGCGCCGTGACCTCGATCCGCGGCCGGCGCGGCAGCGCGATGGTGCGCTGGCGCGCACCCTGATAGACAGCCATCGTCAATCGCCCAGGAGGTAGCGAAGACGTGGTGCGCGCGGATCCAGGAACGCGAAGCGGTCGACCATGCCGCCGGGCGCTGCTTCATCGAGCGCGAGGGCTTGCGCATTCGGGTTGGCGGTCGCGATCGGTCCGCTCGTGCAGCTCGTGCTGACGGCGGCCGTAGCTCTTTCGGCGGTTGGCCTGGTGGCGCTTGCTCACGGGACTTCCTCCTCCGTAAGCGGGGGCCGGCGATCGGGTCCGGTGGACATCGCCGGTGGACGGCGGATGCGGGGTCGGCTGGCGGTTGGCGCTGGCTCTCCTTCCGTTAGGTGGTCCGATTGGTGGCTCGTCGTGGCTCGCGTTTCGGTCGGCCCGATCAGGCCGCGAGCCGCTCGGCCGCCCGGAGACGTGCGCTCCGGGCGCGCGGGTTCGCGTTCGATCTCGTTCTCGGTGGGGGTCATCGAGGGCCGCGTGACGAGCCGCAGGCGCGGCGACCGGCCGCACGATGCAGACAGGCACCTCGGGCGGGCAGATGCAGCCGCGACGCTCGGCGTTGAAGAAGCGCTTGACGATCCGGTCCTCCAGCGAGTGGTACGAGAGGACGACCAGGCGGCCGCCCGGGCCGCAGCAGGTCGACGGCGCGCGGCCAGACCCACCTCCAGCGCGTCGAGCTCCTCGTTGACCGCGATCCGGCAGCGCCTGGAACACGCGGGTCGCCGGATGGATGCGACGTGGCCGGCGCGGGTTGACCGGGCACGACGCGCTCGACCAGCGACGGCGAGCTCCTCCGCGCTGCGGATCGGCGCTGGCGGCACGCGCCTCGACGATCGCCTTCGCGATCCGCCACGCCGCCGGCTCCTCGCCGTACCGGCGGAACAGCGCGGCCAGCTCGTCGGCATCGAGCGTGGCCAGCAGCTCGGCCGCGGGCACGCCGCGCGACGGGTCGAAGCGCATGTCCAGCGGTCCGCCGGCACGGAAGCCGAAGCCCCGATTCCGCGATCGGCGAGCTGAAAGGAGGACAGACCGAGGTCGAACAGGGCACCGTCAACCGCCACGAAGCCGGCCTCCGGCGCCACGGACGCCAGCTCTCGGAAGTTCGCCTGGCGCAGGACGAGCCGGTCGCCGAAGCGTGTGAGCCGGTTCGGCGACCCGCGCGATGGCCGCCGCGTCGGCGTCGAGGCCCAGCACGCGGCCGTCGGGGCTGGCGGCCTCCAGGATCCGCTCGGTGTGCCCACCGCCGCCGACCGTCGCGTCGATCTGGAGGCTGCCGGGAGCCGGCGCGAGCGTCTCGAGGACCTCGTCCGGCATCACCGGCAGGTGCCCTTGCTCCATCACTCCTCCACGAGTCGGTAGCGGATCCCGAGCGGACCCTGGAAGCGCATGTAGTGCGACGTCAGATCCCCAGCCCGGACGATCGCGCTGCGCGAACTCGTCCGGGTCATCGAGCGCGCGCCGGTAGTCGTCCCAGCGGTCCGGCGCCCAGATCTCCGCGTGGTCCTGGAGCCCCAGCACCATGGCCTCGGTGTCCAGCCCGGCCCAGGTCGCGGAGGGTCTGCGGGACGAGCACCCGGCCCTGCCGATCGAGCTCGGTCTCGAGCGCGCCGGCGAACAGGCGGCGCTGGAGCAACCGGGCGTTGGCGTCGGTCATCGGCAGTCCGGCGACCTTCGGCTGAGAGCGCCTCCCAGGCCGGTCCGGGAAAGATCGCGAGGCAGCTGTCCAGCCACTGCGCAACCACGATCCCTCCGGCGAGCTGCGCGCGGAATCGCGACGGAACGGCGATCCGTCCCTTGCCATCGACCGCATGCCGGTACTCGCCGGTGAACACCCTTGGCGCCGCTCCTGACGTCGGTGGCGCGGGCGAAGCGATCAACCAGGGTTCAGATCCCAGGTCCGGGATCTTCCCCACTTTCCACCACTTTGCGCCACTTCAGGGCATTCTATCGCGCGGAGGGACCGAGTCAATGCCAATTCCGCACGAAGGTGAGTTGGGTATCCGGGCAACGCTCGGTCGGTCGACCCTCCGCCCGGAGCGCCGGACGACGGGCTGCCAGAGCCCCGCTCAGCCCCGTGCGATCGATCTCCGGCGATGCGACCGGCGCCTGGACCTACCGATCGTTCACGACGTCCGCCGTGGGCGAGGGCGAGGGCGAGGGCGAGGGTGGCGCGGGCCGTCGAATCCGCCGCGGTCGTGGGCGGAGCCGCCGACCTACACCTGGGGAGCCCCGGCCAACATCCTCGTCGTCAGGGACGGACCTCGAACCGGTACAGGTCGATGTCGGTCACGGGCTCGTAGCCGATCCGCTGGTAGATCGAGTTCGCGGTGGGGTTCGCCAGGTCTGTGAACAGGAAGCAGAACCGTCGGCCCTGGTCGAGTTGATCCTGGCTGGCGGCGGCGGTGAGCGCAGCCGCATACCCGCGACGGCGGTCGCCCGGCGGCGTGTAGACGGGTCCGATCCGCCGCCCGTTCGGAGTCTGCGCCCCGGCCACGACGAGCGAGACCACCCGCCCGTCCACCTCCCACAGGTAGGCTGACCGACCATCCTGGCGGGACCATCGGTCCGCCATCGCCGGGTCCGGCGGTGGCGATCCCGGAGGCACGGCTTCCTCGTGAAAGGCGATCTGCCAGTCCAGCAGTAGCTCCCGGTCACGCTCGGCGGCGAGCCGCCACGAGCCCGGCACCGGTGGCGGCGGGAGCACGTGCGAGAGGCGATAGGCGCGCTCCGCCACCTCGAGGCGGGCGAGGCGCCCCGTGGCGACCGACCAGCGCCGGGCGAACGGCGCGGCGGTCAAGGGCGGCCCGAGCGCCGTCGGCAGGTCGGGCGCGCTGGCGGCGAGATCAACCACCAGGGTCTCGACCGCCCTCTCGATACGCTCCCCTGCTACGCCGGGCTCGGACAGGACGACGCCGTGCGGGGGTGTGCGCACGGCGACCAGCGCGATGCGGCCGTCATCGAGCACGCTCGCCAGGTACGGCGGTTGGGGGTAGACATCGGGCTCGTCGCGAAGGGTGACAAGGATGCCGAGCGGCAGATTGTGCTCGGCCTCACGGTCGACGAGGTACCCGCCGGCCGCTGCCAGCAGATCCTGTGCGGTCGGGTATCGCGTCAGCTCCATGCCGGAACGATGTGGGACGGGTCGAGCGCATGGCTGGAAGCATTCGCTGCCGTCAACCACAACTCTCCAGCGACGAGCCCATCTGCAGCTACCGGGTGGGTGGCGGCATCCGGATCTGGTCGCCCGGGCGGAGGTGGGCGCCGTTGGCGTACTTCGGGTTCCAATTGTAGATCGTGCTCATCGAGATCCCGAAGTAGTTGGCGATGCTGTAGAGATTGTCACCCGACCGGATGGTATAGATGTAGCAGTCGGCCTTGTCCGGGCAGGGATCCAGCAGCTTGTAGCGGTCGCTGGTCGGCGACGGGGTCGGCTCCGGTGTCGGGCTCAGCGTGGGTGTCGGCGTCGGCTTGAGCGTGGGCGAAGGTGACGGCGAGTCCGTCGGCTCCAGCGTGGGCGAAGGGGTGGCCTCGACCGCGCTGGACGCAGCCTGAGACACGGTCGGGGCCGGGGTCATCGGTGGTTCGCTGACGGCCGGTGAGGACGACCCGACCTCGGCCACACCCGTGGCGACCGCATCGGCGCCGGCGACCGGCAGGTCGATCCCGCCCCGCTGGACCACGAAGCCGAACGAGATCCCGGCGCTCAGCACCAGGATCATCAGGGCCGCGACGGTCGCGCGCGGGACCGGTGGCCGGCGACGCGGCGGTTTCGTGCGCACGGTCATCGCACCGCGCAGATAGCGCGGACAGTCTGCATGAGCCGACTTGAGGCAGACGAGCTCCTGCTGGCGCAGCGACTGGGGGCGCGCAACCCCGATCGCAGCGCACCGGTTGCCATCGTCGGGGACCTGGAGCGGCGCGACCAGGGTGCCCTCGTGCTCGTACCGGAAGAACGGGCACACGGAAGGGTCCAGGGAGCGTGCGCCGTCACCAAGAACGGGAAGGGCCGGCCGCATCCCGACATCGTCGTGATCGCGTGCCGAGCCTGCCTGATCGGCATCCAGGGGCTTCGTCGGCTCGTCGCTCAGTTCCCGCTCCCTCCGCGTGGCGCGCGTGTTCTCCCGACGGGCGCGAGTCTAGTACCTCCAGCGCATTGCGGGTGCCGAAGTTCGGATGGTAGGCTGCGCCTCCGTTCGCACGGCACGCATGGGGGGTGTGATGATCACGTGGGACCGGGACATCGCTCAGCCCGGCGACGGCCACCGAGGATCCGACCCATTCATGGCGCTCCCGCTCATCAAGCCCACCAGCGCCCGAGGCCCCGAGCACGATCCGTCGCGGCTCGCCCCGCACCGGATCAGGCGCTGCACCTATCGCAGGCTGATCTCGCTCGAGCGATCGCGGGAACGCATCTACGAAGTCGAGTGCCTGTACCCGGACCGGAAGCTGCCGGTGCCGCTCGGCGACCTGGACACCGCGATGCCGATCTGCAACGCGTGCGCAGCGGCGCACATCTTCCGTCCAGACGAGGACTAGCTGGTCGGTCCTGCCGAGGACTGGCAATTCGGTCCTGGGGCGCACGAGAGCTCGCTCGCCCGGCGTCGCGCTCGAGCATGCCAGCGAGAGCGGTCTGTAAGCCGAGTTCTGTGCCGCGGCACGTGCCGCGGCGACGGTCATCCATCTGAGGCCGACGGTTGCCCGCCGGCTCTTGCAGCCGACCCGAGGGCTGGGCAGCGCGCCTCTCCCCCCGGCAAGCCGGGGTTGCGCCCTCCTATTTGGCCTTGCTCCGGGTGGAGTTTGCCGCGTTTCACTCCGACCCCAGGGGGCCGGCATCGTCACTGTGGCACTGGTCCTCGCCTCGCGGCGGACGGGCGTTACCCGCCACCCTGCACTGTGGAGCTCGGACTTTCCTCACGCCACCCGGTCACCCGGATGGCGCGCGACCGTCCAACCGCCTCGCTGGCCCGCGGATTGTAGCGCCGCCCGTCGGCTGATGTGTTCGATTACGTCGGCTGCGTCGGACCGGTTGCGCGGTCACCGAGCAGGTCCCGGACGGCCTCCGCGATGGCCCGTCCGAGCACCCCGTGGCCCGACGCCGACAGGTGCACCCCGTCCGCGGGATCGCCACCGACGAGCGCTGCCGCATCGAGGAACCCGACCCCCTTGTGCTCGGCCGCGGTGCGATACAGGCGGGGCAGCTCCGCGGCGACGTGCCGCGCGGCGCCGAAGCCCCACAGCTCGCTGCGAACGGTGATCTCCCCGAGCCGGGGCGGGGCGACCAGCAGGACGGCCGGCGCACGGCCGGCGGGACCGGTGCCCGACGCGAGCGCGATGTCCGCGAGCGACCCCGCCCCGGCCGCGATGTCGTGGCCCTGGCGGCCGAAGATCGACTTGAGGTCGTTGGTGCCCAGCATCAGCACGAGGACATCGATCGGTTGATGCGAGCGAAGACACGGCAGCAGGTAGGTGCGGCCGTTGCGTCCCTCGGCGTACGGGTCGTCCCAGATGGTCGTCCGGCCGTTGAGGCCCTCCTCCACGACGCGCGCGATGCCCGACAGCTCACCCGCCAGAACCCCCGGCCAGCGGACGGCGAACGAGAACCGCCCGAGCGTCACCGGGTCCGCACCGTGGGTATTCGAGTCTCCATAGCAGACGATCGTCGGCAGGTCGTGCGGCGACCCGGATGCTTCGTTCATCCAGCAGCCCTCCTTGCCCGCGCCACACGCCCCGGCCCGCCGGCGGCGACGCGATCGAGCGCCTCGTTGGCGAGCCGGTCCGCGGTCGCGTTCTGCGCCCGTGGCACATGGGTCGCGGACCACGCCCGGAACCCGCCCAGCACGCCTTTCGCCTCGGACCACAGCGGCCGCAGCTTGGCGTCCTTCACCCGCCACCGACCGTGGAGCTGCTCGACGATCAGCTTGGAATCGAGGAACAGGTCAACCCGCTCGGCACCCAGCCGCACCGCCAGGTCGAGCGCCCGCAGCACCCCGGTCCATTCGGCAACGTTGTTGGTCTGGATCCCGAGCGCCTCGGAGATCGTGGCGTCGGGTGGCGCGGACGGATCGAGCGCGTCCGGACGGGATCCGTCGAACAGGGCTGCCCCCAGCGATGCGGGGCCGGGGTTGCCCCGTGCCGCGCCGTCGGTACGCACGACGAGGTGCGGATAGACGGGGAGGGCGTCCTCGCTCAGGCGTGACGCTCCACGATCGCCGAGGACACCTCGAGGATCGCCTGGGTGATGTGGATGTCGCGCGGGCAGGCGTCGGTGCAGTTGAAGATGGTCCGGCAGCGCCACACGCCGTCCTTGTCGGCGAGGATCTCGAGCCGCTCCTCCGCGGCCTCGTCCCGGGTGTCGAAGATGAAGCGGTGGGCGTTGACGATGGCCGCCGGGCCCACGTAGCCGGGCTGCGCCCAGAACGACGGGCACGACGTGGTGCACGCCGCGCACAGGATGCACTTGGTCGTGTCGTCGTAGCGCGACCGATCCGCCTGGGACTGGCGACGCTCACGCTCGGGGACGGGTCGCTCGCTGACGAGGTACGGGCGAACGCTCCGGAACTTGGCGAAGAACCCCTCCATGTCGACCACGAGGTCCTTCATCACGGGCAGCCCCGGCAGCGGCGCCACCGTGATCCGCCGGGCCCGCAACTGGTCGACCCGGATCTTGCAGGCCAGCCGGTTGCGGCCGTTGATCAGCATCGCGTCCGAGCCGCACACGCCGTGGCCGCACGATCGGCGGAAGGTGAGGGTCCCGTCCTGTTCGTACTTGACCTTGTGCAGCAGGTCCAGCACCCGGTCCATCGGGCCGGCCTCGACGTGATAGGTCTCCTGATGCGGTCGCTCGTCCCGCTCGGGGTCGTAGCGGAGGATCCGCAGCTCGATCTGCATCGTCGGCTCCCCCGCTCAGTAGACGCGTGGCTTGGGCTGGAACTTCGTGATCTGGACCGGCTTGTAGCTCAGCCCGATCGCTCCATCCCGCCGCGTCGCCAGCGTGTGGGTCAGGAAGTTCGCGTCGTCGCGGTCCGGGAAGTCCTCGCGGCTGTGCGCACCGCGGCTCTCCTTCCGGGCGAGCGCCGATGCCACCGTCGTCTCGGCACAGTCGAGGAGGTAGCCCACCTCGCGAGCCTCGAGCAGATCGGTGTTGAACGTGGTACCCCGGTCGTGGATGCCGACGTTCGCGTATCGACCTCGGAGGTCGGTGACCGCCCTCTCGGCGCGTCGCAGCCCGGTCTCGTCGCGGTACACGCCGACATCGTCCATCATCACGTCGGCGAGATCCTTGCGAATGGCCGCGGCCCGCTCCCCGCCCTCGCGGCCGCGAATGGCCTCGATCTCGGCCCGCACCAGTTCGGTCACGTCCGGATCGATGTCCGCGAGCGTGCCGCCCTTGACGTGCTCGACCATGTCGCGCCCCGCGCGCCTGCCGAACACCAGCAGGTCCACCAGCGAGTTGGTACCCAGACGGTTCGCTCCGTGCACCGACACGCAGGCCGCCTCGCCGGCGGCGTACAGCCCGGGCACAACCGTGCTGTCGGCATCCCGTGTCACCCGCGTGTGGATGTCGGTGGGGATGCCGCCCATCGCGTAGTGCGCCGTGGGCTGGACCGGAATGGGCTGCGTCAAGGGCTCGATGCCCTGGTAGACGCGGACGAAGTCCGTGATGTCGGGCAGCTTCTCATCGATCACCTTCCGCCCCAGGTGGCGGAGGTCGAGATACACGTAGTCCTTGCCGTCGATCCCCCGCCCCGCCCGGATCTCCTGGTGGATGGCACGGCTCACCATGTCGCGAGGAGCCAGCTCCATGAGCGTCGGTGCGTAATCCTTCATGAACCGATCGCCGGCGTTGTTGATCAGGTAGGCACCCTCACCGCGCGCGGCCTCGGACAGCAGGATCCCGATCCCGACGATGCCGGTGGGATGGAACTGGTAGAACTCCATGTCCTGCATCGGGACGCCGTGGCGGTAGGCGAGCGCGACGCCGTCCCCGGTCAGGCTCCAGGCGTTCGAGGTGACGCGGAACATCCGGCCGAAGCCGCCGGTCGCGAGCAGGACGGCCTTCGAGCGCAGCACGGCAAGCTCGCCGTCGGCGATGCGGTACGCGACGACGCCCGCCGCCCGTCCGCCGTCACCCAGGTCACCGCCGTCGGCGATGAGATCGACGACGTGGTACTCGTCGTAGAACTTGACGCCGTGCTTGAGGCACTGCTGGTAGAGCGTCTGGAGGATCATGTGCCCGGTGCGGTCCGCCGCGTAGCAGGCGCGCTTGACCGCGGCCTCGCCGTAGTTGCGCGTGTGACCGCCGAACCGGCGCTGGTCGATCTTCCCGTCTGCCGTCCGGTTGAACGGGAGGCCCATATGCTCGAGCTCGACCACGGTCTCGACCGCCTCGCGCGCCAGGACCTCGGCCGCCCCCTGGTCCACCAGGTAGTCGCCACCCTTGATGGTGTCGAACATGTGCCACTCCCAGTGGTCCTCTTCCTGGTTGCCCAGGGCGGCGCACACGCCCCCCTGCGCGGCGCCGGTGTGGGAGCGGGTCGGATAGAGCTTGGTGAGGACCGCCGAGTCGACGCCCGCCCGGGCGAGCTCGAGGGCGGCCCACAGGCCGGCGCCGCCGGCGCCGACGATCAGCGCGTCGTGGTCGTGGATCATGGTGTCGGGAACGGGAGGGTCGCGACGACGATGGTGCCCATCGCGAACAGGACCGCGGCGCTCAGGTAGAGCGCCATCGTGAGCACGGTGCGCACACCGCCGGACGTGTAGTCCTGGACCACCGTGCGCATCCCCATGAAGGCGTGGAAGATCACGAAGGCGAGCATCAGCCAGTCCACGGTTCGCCAGGCGATGCTTCCCCACCGCTGGTCGATGATCCACGAGGAGCTCTGGTTCGCCGGATCCGACAGGAAGTGGGTGATCATGTAGTGCCCGAGCGCGGTGACGAACAGGCCGAGCCCGGTCAGCCGCATCCCGTACCACACGACGAGCTCCCAGCCGCCCCCCTGCGGTCTTGCCGTCCCAGCGCTTGTGATCCTGGTCATCGCTACATCCCGAAGCTGAACGGCGCCGCAAGCCCGAAGGCGGGTGCCATGATCTGGACGGCCACCGGGATCCCGACGATCACGAACAGGACCCAGCTCGCGTACCACAGCTGCTTGTGATAGCGGGTCATCGCCGGCCAGAAGTCCATGACGATGATCCGCAGCCCATTGAGCGCGTGATACAGGAGCGCCGCCCCCAACAGCGTCTCACCGACCCGGCCGATCGGGCTGGCGTAGATGGCCAGCACGTCGTTGTACAGCGTCGGGTTCGTGCCGACCAGCCAGATGTCGAGGACGTGGAGCAGGATGAACACCCAGATGGCGACACCCGAGACGCGGTGGAATGCCCAAGCCAGCATCCCCTCGCTGCCCCGATACCGCAGGAGCATGGAGCCTCCCTGTCTCAGCGATCCGCCGGCGCGGGTCGTCAGGATGCGACGCCGGCCGAGGAGCCGAGCCGCTCGATGATGGCGTCGGCGAAGCCGCTGGTGCCGGCGGCCCCGCCGAGATCGTAGGTCACGTGCTTGCCCTCGGCGATCACGGCTCGTATCGCCGTCTCGACGCGCTCCGCGGCGGCCTGCTCGCCAAGATGGCGCAGCATCAGCACACCCGACAGCATGAGCGCGGTCGGGTTGACCTTGTTCATGCCCGCGTACTTGGGCGCCGAGCCGTGAACCGCCTCGAACACGGCTGCGTCGTCGCCGATGTTCGCCCCCGGCGCGACGCCGAGCCCGCCCACGAGTCCGGCGCACAGGTCGCTGACGATATCGCCGTACAGGTTGGGCAGGACCATCACGTCGTACAGGTTCGGCTTCTGGACCAGCTGCATGCACATGTTGTCGACGATCCGGTCCTCGAACTCGATCCGACCCTCGTAGTCGGCGGCCACGGTCCGGCAGCTCTCGAGGAACAGCCCGTCCGAGAGCTTCATGATGTTCGCCTTGTGGACGGCGGTCACCTTGTGCCGGCCGTTGGCGACAGCGTACTCGAACGCAAAGCGCGCGATCCGCTCCGACGCCTCGCGGGTGATGATCTTGATGCTCTCGGCGGCGTCCCGGCCCACCCGGTGCTCGATGCCCGCGTACAGGTCCTCGGTGTTCTCGCGCACGATGACGAGATCGACGTCCTCGTAGCGCGTCTTGAGGCCCTTGATCGAGCGAGCCGGGCGAAGGTTGGCATACAGGCCGAGCTTCTGGCGCAGAGTGACATTGACGCTTCGGAAGCCTTCGCCGACCGGCGTCGTGATGGGCGCCTTGAGCGCCACCTTGTTGCGCCGGATCGACTCCAGCACGTGGTCCGGGAGGGGTGTCCCGTACTGGGCCATGACGCCTTCTCCGGCGTCCTGGACCTCCCATTCGAAGCTGACGCCTGAGGCGTCGAGGACACGGCGGGTGGCCTCCGCCAGCTCGGGCCCGATGCCGTCGCCGGGGATGAGGGTGACTCGGTGGGGCATGCGGACATTCTAGCGACGCGCTCCCGCGCCCGGGCGGACGCACGGCCCAACGATCACGGGCCATTCCGCCCAACCTCGGGCCGCGGGGCGCCCGCCGCTGGGATGCGTCGCGACCAGGACGTAATGCACCGCCGGCACCGGCGTGAGAGGCCGCCGCCGGCCGACCCGGGTCGGAGGGCTATGATCGGTGTCCGCCCAGGTCCGCTCCCTCCGGAGGTCTCGCCGGTCGCGTGAAGATCCATGAAGCCGACGCCAAGTCGCTGCTCGTCGCCCAGGGACTGCCCGTCCCACCGTGGGAGGTTGCAAGGACCCCGTCCCAGGCCCGCGCCGCCGCGGTCCGGTTCCTCGCCGACCCCGCCAACGCGACCGGCAAGGTCGTGATCAAGGCTCAGGTGCTCACCGGCGGTCGTGGCAAAGCAGGGGGCGTGAAGCTCGCCGGAACGGCCGACGAGGCCGAGGACGTCGCCGCGCAGATCCTGGCGCTCGAGATCAAGGGCCTGCCCGTGCGTCGGCTGCTGGTCGGCCCGGCCGCCGAGATCGTCAAGGAGTACTACCTGTCGGTCGTCCTCAATCGGGCAACGCGGCGGCTGATGCTCATCGGATCGGCGGAGGGTGGCGTCGAGATCGAGCAGGTCGCTGCGGAGAACCCCGGGGCGATCGTCTACGAGCACACGGACCCGCTCCTGGGTCTGCCCGACTACGCGGCCCGCGAGCTGGCGTTCAAGGTCGGGTTCGGGGGCCAGTGGAAGGCCGGCGCGGCGATCGCGAAGGGCCTGTTGCGCACGATGCTCGCGTACGACGCGGACCTGGTCGAGATCAACCCGCTCGCGGTCATCCGTGAGCACAACGCCGACGGCACTCCGGTCGAGCGGCTCGTCTGCCTCGACGCCAAGATGACCCTGGACGACTCGGCGCTCGCCCGGCATCCGCAGCTCGAGGAGCTGCGCGACCTGGACGCGGAGGACCCGACCGACATCGAGGCCCGCCGCTACGACCTCACCTTCATCAAGCTCGACGGCGACATCGGGTGCATGGTCAACGGCGCCGGCCTCGCGATGACGACCATGGACCTGGTGAAGCGCGCCGGCGGCGAGCCCGCCAACTTCCTGGACATCGGTGGTGGCGCCAAGTCGGATCGGGTCGCCGCGGCGATGCGGCTGATCCTGGCCGACGCCAACGTCAAGGCGATCCTGGTCAACATCTTCGGCGGCATCACCCGGGGAGACGAGGTCGCCCGCGGCCTGATCGAGGCCCGGGCGCAACAGAAGCGGGAGGTGCCGATGGTGGTCCGGATCGTCGGCACCAACGCCGACGAGGCCGCCGAACTGCTCGAGGCGGCCAGCTTCGTGACCGCCGCCAGCCTCGACGAGGCCGCGGCGAAGGCCGTGGCGGCGGCGAAGGGAGTCGTGGCGTGAGCATCCTGATCGGGCGCGACACCCGCCTCGTGGTCCAGGGGATCACCGGTCGCGAGGGCGAGTTCCACAGCCGAGCGATGCTCGAGTACGGCACCTCGATCGTGGCCGGGATGACGCCCGGCAAGGGCGGCCGGACAGCGCTCGACGGGCGAGTCCCGGTGTTCGACACGGTCGAGCGCGCGGTCGCGGAGACGGAAGCCAACACCTCGTGCATCTTCGTGCCTGCCGGCGGCGCCCCTGACGCGGTGCTCGAGGCCGTGGCCGCCGGGATCAAGACGATCTTCTGCATCACCGAGGGGATCCCGGCACTGGACATGATCCCGGTCGTCGAGGAGGTCCGGCTGGCGGGGGCCAGCCTCATCGGCCCCAACTGCCCCGGCGCAACCTCGCCCGGTCGGGCGAAGGTGGGGATCATCCCGGGCTCGATCCACCGGGAAGGCCGCGTCGGCGTCGTCTCTCGCTCCGGGACCTTGACCTACGAGGCGGTCCAGGCCATGACCGACGCCGGGCTGGGCCAGTCGACCTGCGTCGGGATCGGCGGCGACCCGGTCGTGGGCACCCAGTTCCTCGACGTCCTCAAGCTGTTCGCGGCGGATCCCGAGACCGATGCGCTGGTGCTGATCGGCGAGATCGGCGGGTCGGCCGAGGAGGAGGCTGCAGCCTGGGCGGCCGAGCACCTGCGTGACGTCCCGAGGGTCGCGTTCATCGCCGGACGCACCGCCCCGGAAGGCAAGAGGATGGGTCATGCCGGCGCGATCATCTCCGGCGGTCGCGGCACGGCGGCCTCCAAGGTCGACGCGCTCGAGGCGGCCGGATTCCGGGTGGCGGGGTCGCCGACCGAGCTGCCTGCACTGCTGCGCGAGGCCGGGTACCGAGGTTGAGAATCCGGGTCTGAGTGACCGAGGTCGGTCCCGGGCCCGACGTCGCCGCGACGCCGTAGACTGGCTGATCGACGCGGCCCCGCGGGCCGCGGTGACGGAAGGAGGTCGGCGCTCCGGCGCGTATGGGCAGTCTCATGGACCTCGTCGCGGGCGATGCCCGTGACATCGTCCTGGCCCTCGTGATCGACGATCTGGCTGCGTTCGACGACGCCGACCGGTTCGCCGCCCACCTGCCGCTCGGTGGCGGACTGGACCCGACCTGGCTCGACCTGTTCTCCGAGGCCGTGCGATCGGTGACCGAGGCCGAGGTGCCGGCAGACTTCCTCGATGCGCGGACCGAGCTCGAGGTTTCGGGGCTCGAGGTCTTGGGCTCGACCGTGGAGCGGATCGTCGAGCGCGTCGATCCCGGCTGGGTCGAGGCGGTCGCCCGGGTTCCCGACGAGCTCACCGGCGCCCTCGCCGGACGCTGGATCGGGTTGCTGGAGGAGGAGCTGGGCCTGTTGCCCCGCGAGGAGAAGCCGTGGATCCGGGACCTGGCTGGCCAGATCGTCGTCTTCGCCCGCAGCGCCCTCCCCGCCCGCGACGTCATCTTCGCCTGGTCGTTCTGATCACGAAAGGGTCCTGAACCGTCTCGAGACCCCGTCGGGTCCACCAGACCGTGGCGGCCCGAACCTGCCGGGTGGCTCTCGCCGTCGACAACGGGCGACCGGATCCTGCACCCATGGCCACGCTCGAGATCCAGGGCCCGGCCAAGACCTCCCCAGCCGAGGTCACGACACCCGGAGCGGACAGCAGCGCGACACCGTCGGGCGGGGCGGGCCTCAGCCCCGGACCACTCGAGGGTGTGCCGACCACCGTCGTGCGGTCGATCGACCGCGCACTCAAGGTGCTCAACCGGTGGTTCATGGTGCCGGCACTGCGGATGGGGCTCGGACCCTGGGTCGGCACACCGTTCGGTGGCTACATCCTGCTGCTCCATGTGCGCGGGCGCAGGAGCGGCGTCTGGCGGTCCGTGCCGCTGAGCTACCTGGTCACCGACGGTGCCGCATGGGTGATGGCCGGCCTTGGCCCCCGCTCCCAGTGGTACCGAAACCTGGTCGCCGATCCCGAGGTCGAGGTCTGGCTGCCGGGCCGCGTGCTGCGCTGTCGAGCCGTGGTGACCGTCGATTCGGAGACGCGGAACCGTATTCTGCCCGCCGTCGCCCGGGCAGCCGGCGCACCCGGCGCGTTGATCGGCTGCAATCCCTGGACCGCTCCGGACGGTCGGATCCTCGATCTGCTGACGGGCATCCCGTTGATCCGCATCGAGCCGATCGACGGCCCGATCGCCGCCGGACCGGACGACCCCGGTGGACATGCCTGGATCTGGCGCCAGGCGCTGGCAGCATCCCTGACCGCGTGGCTGATCGGGCTCGGCCGGCGAGCCTTGCGCCTGGCAGCCCGGCGTTCGATCGGGTGAGCCCGGCTCAGCTGCCCGGGTAGCCGAGCGAACGCCAGGCAGGACCGCCAGGGACCTCGATCAGCTCGACCAGGACGCCGTGGCAGGAGCGCGGATGCAGGAAGGCAACGGGACCTTCCGCACCCCGCCGCGGCGCCGAATTGATGAGCTCCACGCCGTCGATCCCGAGCCGGGTCAGCTCCTCGGCGAGGTTGGCCACCTCGAGGCAGACGTGGTGAAACCCCTCGCCTCGGCTGTCGAGAAACCGCGCCACACCCGTCGTGTCGTCGGTGGGCTCGACCAGCTCCACCTTCGACTCCCCCACCCCCAGGAACGCGATTCTGCACGCGGTCCGTGGCGATGTCCATGACGGTCTCGAGCTCGAGGCCGAGCAGATCGCGATACAGCTCCAGGCTCGCCTCGATGGAACGCACGACGACCGCGACATGGTGGATGCGCGACGGCCCGTGCAGCAAGCTCTGCGCCCGCTCCGCGTCCACAGTCACCTCCCGGCCTCGCCGGCGCAGGTTTCGCGCCGACCACACCCCCGACGATACGTGACCGACCCGGCCACCGCCAGGCCAGCGTGCGTTCCCACCGCCGCAATTGGGCGCCTGACCAATTGTTGCCGACCGAGCGCCGCTAGACGACGCGGAAACCGCGATCGGGCGCCACGAGGGGCGGGCCCGATCGCTCAGACGGTGATCAGCTCGCGGTGCACGCCCCAGGCGCTCCGGAGGCGGTCGGAGATCTCCCCTACCGTCGCGTAGGCCGCGACCGCCTCGATGATCGCGGGCAGCAGGTTGCCGGTGCCCCGCGCCTCGTCCTCCAGCCGGCGCAACGCGGCCTCCCAGGCCGCCGCGTCCCGCTCCCGACGGACGCGCCGGACGCTCTGGATCTGGCGCCGCTCCCCCTCCGGATCGATACGCTGGATCGCCGGCCCCGCCCCACGCTCGTCGTCCCGGAAGCGGTTCACCCCCACGACCACCCGGTCACCGCGCTCGATCTCCCGCTGGACTCGGTAGGCCGCCTCCTGGATCTGCCGCTGCTGGAACCCGTTCTCGATCGATGCCAGGGTGCCCCCCTGCGCGTCGATCTCGGTCAGGTAGGCCGTTGCTGCCGCCTCGAGCTCGTCGGTGAGGGACTCGACGAACCAGCTGCCGGCCAGCGGGTCGGGAGTCCCTGTCACCCCCGATTCGTGGGCCAGGATCTGCTGGGTCCGGAGCGCCAGGCGGGCGGCCTCGGCCGTGGGCAGCGCCAGCGCCTCGTCCCGGGAGTTCGTGTGGAGGCTCTGCGTGCCACCCAGGACGGCGGCGAGCGCCTGGACCGTGGTCCGAACCACGTTGTTGTCGATCGACTGCGCGGTCAGCGACGAGCCCGCCGTCTGAGTGTGGAACCGGCACATCATGGATCGCGGGTTCCGAGCGCCGAAGCGGTCGCGCATGAGGCGGGCCCACATCCGGCGCGCGGCCCGGAACTTGGCCACCTCCTCGAACAGCTCCGACCACGCGGCGAAGAAGAACGACAGCCGGGGGGCGAAGTCGTCGACCGCCAGGCCCCTCGAGACCGCCGCCTCCACGTAGGCGATCCCGTCGGCGAGCGTGAACGCGAGCTCCTGGGCCGCCGTCGCACCTGCCTCCCGCATGTGGTAGCCGCTGATGCTGATCGTGTTCCAGCGAGGCAGCTCACTTGAGGCGAACTCGAACACGTCGGTGACCAGGCGCATCGACGCCCGCGGCGGGTAGATCCAGGTCCCCCGGGCGATGTACTCCTTGAGGATGTCGTTCTGGATCGTGCCCGCCACCGCCTGACGCGCCACCCCCTGGCGGCCGGCCGCCGCCACGTACATGGCGAGCAGGATCGGGGCCGTGGCATTGATGGTCATCGACGTGCTCACCTCGCCGAGCGGGATGCCGGCGAACAGGACCTCCATGTCGGCCAGCGACCCGATGGGCACGCCCACCCGGCCCACCTCCCCCTCCGCTTCAGGCGCATCGGCGTCGTAGCCCATCTGCGTCGGCAGATCGAAGGCGACCGACAGGCCGGTCTGACCCTGCGACAGGAGGTAGCGGAAGCGCTCGTTGGTCTCGGCGGCCGTCGCGAACCCGGCGTACTGGCGCATCGTCCAGAAGCGGGATCGGTACATCGTGGGCTGGACGCCGCGCGTGAACGGGAACTCGCCCGGGTAGCCGAGATCCCGATCCGGGGCAAAGCCGGCGAGGTCCCCGGCGGTGTAGAGGTCGCGGATCGGGATCTCCGAGGTCGTGGCGAACGCCTCCCGACGCTCCGGCGCTGCGGCGACGGCGCGGGCACGCGTGGTCGATCGCCAGCGTTCGAGCTCGCTCACCGTTCCGACCCCCGCTTCTCCCGTGCCCTCCGGACCCGCCGGACGGGCGATTGCGGACCGATCGGAGTCAGCCCCCTCCCCCGCCCCGGGAACCGGGTCGGACGGCATCGCACCGGGCGTCGTCGAGCTGACCTTGTCCTGCTCGTCCATCTCGACCTCCGGTCAGCTGATGACGACCAGCAGGTCGCCCACCTCGATGGTCATCCCGGGACTCACCGCCACACGCTCGACGGCACCGTCGCGCGGCGCCCGAAGCTCGTTCTGCATCTTCATCGCCTCGACGGCCAGCAGCTGCTGACCGGCCGTGACCTCGTCACCGGGCGCGATCGAGACGGACACGACCCGACCCGGGATGATCGCCCGGATCTCGAGCGGACCGCTGTGAGCGCTCGCGGCACGGCCGCGGCTGGCCCGCTCGCGGAGGGCGGCGATCCGCTCGGACTCCACGTCGATCTCGAAGCGAAAGCCGTCGACGAGGACCTCCCGACGGCGGATCCCTCCGGTCATCGCGTGCCCTGGCTCAAGGACCACCCGGGTCCGCACCGCCGGCTCGAGCAGGACGTGGCGGCCGTGACCCATCGGCTCCAGCCCCAGGGCGATCGGCTCGCCATCGAGGAGGAGCTGTCTTTGCGCAAGGACACTCGTGGAGGTCGGCTCCACCTCGACCGGATCGCCGTCGAGGACCGCGCCGCCGAGCGGCCCCACCCCGATCGTCGGATTCGTCATCCGCAGGGCGTCAGGCACCGGCGACAGGCGCAACGGCTCCTCGTCCCCGAGCGTGGATGCCGGTGCCGTGCGCACCCGGACGGCCCGAGCATCGGCACCGGCGGCCGCTCGTCGGTCGAGGGGTGCCTGATCGGCGACGGTCCGGGGCTCGGAAGCCGTTGCCTCCGGCGCGACCTGGCGTTCGGCTTCGGCGTCGCGTCCGTCGCCCCGATCGCGGGTGCTCCGGTCCGCGCTCAGATCGGCCATCGGTCGACTCCCTGGCTCCGCCCTCCGGATCGCCACCGGCTTTGGAGCGAGCCGTCGGCCGGCGCCGCCCCGGCGACGCTCGAGCTGGCCGGGTCGGCGCCGTTCGCCTCCTCGATCGCCGCAATGGCCGCCGCCAGCAGCGCCCGTCGCACCGCCGCGCGCCTCGCCGCGGCGCCGTCCCAGTGCTCGTCGACCCAGCCGGTCGACAGGTCGCCGCGGTGGAACGCATCGCTGCGCGCGACCTCGCGGTGGAACGGAAGCGTCGTCTGCACGCCGCCGACCTCCGTCTCGTCGAGAGCGCGGCTTAGCCGGGCGATCGCCGCCGACCGGTCCTGGGCGTGGACCATCAGCTTGGCAATGAGGTTGTCATAGTCGGGGGGAATGCGGTCGCCGGCTTCGACGGCTGTGTCGACGCGGATGCCCGGGCCGGCCGCCATCACCCACCGGCCGATGCGACCCGGCGTCGGCGCGAACGCCCGGGACGGATCCTCGGCGGAGATCCGGGCCTCGATCGCGTGGCCCGCCGGCGTGGCAGCCCGCTCTCCCGCCGCCAGCACCTCGGGTCGAAGCGGCTCACCCGCGGCGATCCGGAGCTGCTCGGCCACGATGTCAATGCCGGCGACGAGTTCAGTCACCCCGTGCTCCACCTGCAGCCGCGTATTGACCTCGAGGAACCAGAAGTCGCCACGGCCGTCGTACAGGAACTCGCAGGTTGCGGCGTTGCGCAGCCCCGCGGCCTCCCCCAGCCGCACGGCGAGCGCATGCAGGTGCCGGCGTTGCGCTTCGGAGATTCCGGGGGCCGGGGCCTCCTCCACCAGCTTCTGATGCCGGCGCTGCAGCGAGCAGTCGCGTTCGCCGAGCGCCACGACGTGCCCGTGCGCATCGGCCAGCAGCTGGACCTCGATGTGGCGGGCCGGCAGGACTTCTCGTTCCAGGTACACGGATCCGTCACCAAACGCCGAGGCTGCTTCGCGGGAACCCGACACGAGCGCCGCCGGCAGCTCCTCCGGCCGGTCGACCCGTCGCATCCCGCGTCCGCCGCCGCCCGCTGCCGCTTTCACCAGCAGCGGGAATCCGATTCGCTCGGCCGTTGCGACGATCTCGGCGACCTGGTCCGGTCGATCGACGGGTGCGGGCTCCAGCGTGCCCGGCACCGACGGCACACCCACCTTGGCCGCCAGGCGTCGAGCGTTGAGCTTGTCGCCGAGCGCCGCGATCGCGTCCGACGGCGGGCCGACGAAGATGATCCCCGCCTGCTCGACGGCCCGGGCGAACGCCGCCCGCTCCGCGAGGAACCCATATCCGGGGTGAATGGCCTCGGCGCCGGTGTCGAGCGCCGCCTGGACGATCGTGTCGATCCGCAGGTAGCTGTCGGCCGGCGGAGGCGGCCCGATCCGCACTGCGACATCGGCCAGCCGGACATGGGTCGCATCGGCGTCAGCATCGCTGTAGACAGCGACGGCTTCGACTCCGAGCTCATGGCAGGCGCGGATGATCCTGACGGCGATCTCGCCTCGGTTGGCGATCAACACGCGCCGGAACGGCCGCCCGCTCACGGCTGGAAGCCGGCTGTCCGACGGGCGCCGTCCGCGTCTTTGCACAAAGACGGAGGTCCGAGGTCAGAGCGGGATGTTGCCATGCTTCTTCCTGGGGTTGGAGTCGCGCTTGTCGGCGAGGATCTCAAGGGCGCGGATCAGCCGCGGTCGCGTCTCGCGCGGCAGGATCACCTCGTCGATATAACCACGCGCCGCGGCGATGTACGGGTTGGAGAACTCGGCCTCGTACTCCGCCACCAGGCGCCGTCGCTCCGCGGCCGGATCCTCGGAGCCGGCGATCGCGTCCTTGAAGATGATGTTGACCGCACCCTCGGCACCCATGACGGCGATCTCCGCGGTGGGCCACGCAAAGTTGAGGTCGCCACGGATGTGCTTGCTGCTCATGACGTCGTAGGCGCCGCCGTACGCCTTCCGGGTGATGACCGTGACCTTGGGTACCGTCGCCTCGCAGTACGCGTAGAGCAGCTTCGCACCGTGGCGGATGATCCCTCCGTGCTCCTGCGAGACGCCGGGCAGGAAGCCGGGCACGTCAACGAACGTGATCAACGGCACGTTGAACGCATCACAGGTCCGCACGAAGCGCGCGGCCTTGACCGACGCGTCGATGTCCAGGGCCCCCGCGAGGACGGCCGGCTGCTGGGCGACGATTCCGACCGGACGACCACCGAGGCGCGCGAAGCCGATCAGGAGGTTGGCCGCCCAAGTCGGCTGAATCTCGAGGAACTCCCCCTCGTCGACGACGTGCCGAAGGACGTCGTGCATGTCATACGGCCGCGACGGCTCGTCAGGGACGACGGCGTCGAGCTCCCGGTCCATCCGGTCGCGCGGATCGCTCGATGTGACGAGCGGTGGGTCCGCGAGGTTGTTCTGCGGCAGGTGCGCGAGCAGGCGTCGCACCTCGTCCATCGCCTCCGCCTCATCGTGCGCGGCGAGGTGGGCGACCCCGCTTCGACCCGTGTGCACACCGGCCCCGCCGAGCGCCTCCGAATCCACCTCTTCGTGAGTCACGGCCTTCACGACGTTGGGACCGGTGACGAACATGTAGCTCGTCCCTTCGACCATGACCGTGAAGTCCGTCATGGCCGGTGAGTACACCGCGCCTCCTGCGCACGGCCCGAGGATCACCGAGATCTGCGGTACGACGCCGGACGCGAGCACGTTTCGCAGGAAGATCTCTGCGTATCCCCCGAGCGATGCGACGCCCTCCTGGATTCGCGCGCCACCGGAGTCGTTGAGCCCGATGACGGGAGCCCCGACCTTCATCGCGAGGTCCATGACCTTGCAGATCTTCTCGGCGTAGGCCTCCGACAGCGACCCACCGAACACGGTGAAGTCCTGGCTGAACACAAACACCAGCCGGCCGTCGACCGTCCCGTGGCCGGTGACCACGCCGTCGCCCAGGAAATGCTGGCGGTCGAGACCGAACTCCGTCGCCCGATGGGTGACGAAGGCATCGAGCTCGACGAACGAGCCTGGGTCGAGCAACAGGTCAAGCCGCTCCCGGGCGGTCAGCTTCCCCCAGGCATGCTGTCGCTCGACGCGCACCGGTCCCCCACCCTCGAGCGCCTCTGCGCGCAGGCGCTCGAGGCGGGCAATGCGATCCGCGTTCGTCGGCACGTCGTGGGCTCCCTGCAGGCGTGGCTCGGGTCGGGCACCGATTCAGCCGGCTGGTGTCTGTGCGCAAAGACGCCACGCAGCCACGGTGTGCCGCCAATCATAGGCTGCGGCGCGGAACAACCTCCGGCCTTTGACGACCCGGTTGGCGACGAGCCGCCGGCAGCGGCCGTGGTGACGCCGAACGTTGCCGTTGGATCAACGAATGGTTTACGGTCTGTTACGACAACGACATCGTGGGCCGTCGACGGCCCCGGATATCCACAGAACGGTGCACAAGTCGCTGCCGGTGTGGACAACCTCGATGACCGACGGGCCGGGGCGCGAGGTAGCATTCCCCTACTCCGACCGACGAGACGAGGCCTCACGAACGCCCGCCAGCTCGTCGGCCCAGGACGTCTCCGCCAGATCGAGGTGATTCCTTGCCGCACGTGATCGCGATCGCCAACCAGAAAGGAGGCGTCGGGAAGACGACCACCGCGATCAATCTCGCGGGCGCCCTCGCCGAGGATGGCTTCAGGGTCCTGCTCATCGACATGGACCCGCAGGCGAACCTGACCGTGGGCGTGGGTGTCAACCTCAACCTCGTGCAACGGTCGATGGCCGACGTGCTCGCGGACGGGCGAGCGACGCTGCCCGAGGTGATCCTCGCGACCGAAACCTCGGGAATCGACGTGGCGCCGGCGCACATCGACCTAGCGAGCACCGAGGGCGAGCTGTTCACGGCCCTGGGTCGCGAGTCGATTCTGCGCGAGGCCATGCGCGAAACGACCGCCGCCTATGACTATGTGCTGATCGACTGCCCTCCCAACCTCGGGTTGCTCACGGTGAACGGCCTGGTCGCTGCCGAGAGCGTCATCATCCCGGTGCAGACGCAGTTCTACGCGATGAAGGGCCTCAACAACCTGGTCAAGGTCATCAACGCCATCCGGCTCAAGCTCAACCGCGACCTGCGCATCCTCGGCCTGCTGCCGACGTTCTACGACGGGCGCACGAACCTCGCCAAGGACATGCTCGACGAGCTGCGCGTGGTGGGCGATCACCACGTCTTCGGATCCATCATCCGCAACACGGTGAAGCTTGGCGAGGCGCCGCTCGCCGGGCGACCCATCACGTCCTATGCCGGGACGTCGGAGGCCGCCCGCGCGTACCGCGAGCTCGCCCGGGAGGTGATCGAGATTGGCCAGGCCTGACTTCCGCGCAGCGGCCGCCCGTCGCCTGTCAGAGGAGCGAGAGCTCGGGCCGGCGATCGTCAGCCTGCTGTCACCGGACATGAACCGCCGGTCGACCGGCGTGAAGGTGATCGAGGTCGACCATGTCGACTCCAACCCCGAGCAGCCGCGACTGGCATTCGACCAGGCGACGCTCGAGGAGCTCGCCGCGTCGATCCGCGAGCACGGCGTCCTCCAGCCGATCCTCGTCCGGCCGCTCGACAGCGGACGCTACCAGCTGATCGCGGGCGAGCGCCGCTGGCGCGCGTCGCAGATCGCCGGCCACGCGACGATCCCCGCGCTGGTCGAAGACATGGACGACGACACGGCGCTCGAGATCTCGATCATCGAGAACCTCCAGCGTGAGGACATCTCGCCGCTCGACGAAGCGGCCATGTACGACCGGATGATCCGTGACCACGGCTACAGCATCCGCAAGCTGGCCGACAAGCTGGGCAAGGACAAGGGCTACCTCGAGAACCGGTTGCGGCTCGCCGACGCCCCGTCCGAGGTCCGTGAGCTGGTGTCCTTGCGCAAGGACACCCTGTCTCACGCCTACGAGCTGATGAAGGTCGGGGACCCGAAGAAGCGGAAGCGACTGGCGGATCAGGTCGCCCGAAACGAGCTCTCGCTCGTCAAGCTGCGCGAGCGGATCGAGGGCCGCCCGCAGCGGGCCGTCCAGGAACCCGAGACGCCGATCGATGCGGCCGTCGACGTCGCGCCCGCACCCACGGATCCCGACGCCGGCTGGGATGAGCACCGGGCCGCACGGCCCCTCGGCGACGATAGCCTGGTCGCCGCGAAGCAGCAGCTGAACGGGGCCGTCGAGGAGTTGCTGGGCGTGCTACGCGCTCCGGACGTGCTGGAAGCGATCGGGCCCGTCGACCGGGCGAACCTGGCGAAGTACCTCACGATCGCCAAGCTGCGGCTGGAGAACGCGATCGCCGTCATCCGCACGGGGGGGGTGGATCGCTAGATCCGGCGGCGGGGGCCGGACCCCCAGGCGCTCAAACGACAAAGCCGGCGCGATGTGCGCCGGCTTTGCGATTTCTGGTCGACGGCCCGGGCTTCCCGGGTGGTCATGATGCGATCAGTGTTGAGACTGTCCGGCGGCGCCCTTGGCCTTGCCGGCCGCGGCCTTCTCCTGTGCCTTCGCCTTGGCGGCTGCCGCCTTCTCCTGACCCTTGGCCTTGGCAGCCTCCGACTTCGCCTGGCCCCTGGCCGACGCTTTAGCCGCGGCGCAGGTGTTCGGTGTCACGCTCGACCAGTCGCCGATTGTCGCGAGGGTGGCGTCCTTCATGTGCGCCACGCAGGAGACGAAGGCACCGTGGTTGGCGAAGCCCGCCGGTGTGTCCATCCGGGCTGCAGCGGAGACGAGCGCCCCGTGCGTGCCCTGAGGCGCACCGGTCGCGTCCGCCTCGGGAGCGTCGGTGGGCTCGGTGGTGTCGGGGGTCTCGAGCGCCTCGGTAGGCTCCTCTGTCTCCGGCGCCTCGGTGGGCTCCTCGGTGGGCTGATCCTCCTCGAGGTGGCTCGGCGGTTGAGCGGCCGGGTTCGCGTGGGACGAGGGTGCGAAAGGCGGCGCGGAGGCAAACACCGCGCCCGCGGAGAGCGCGAGCACGACGAGCGCGACACCAAGCCCCCGGAAGCGGCGGATCAGGTCAGTCAACAGGGAGTCCTCCCAAGAGCAGGCTGGATCGCGTTCACGTATGGGTAACGGCCGGGCCTACGCGACTGTTAGGGGTACCTTCCGGGCCGGCCCACCGGGACGACCGGGGGCGCATCCGCGCACCGGTGCCTCAGGTCGTCCCGGTCCGCTCTCGTCCCGAAACCCCCGACCGACAAACCGGCCGCCATCCGGAACGTGCCTGCGGGCAGCCAGGATCACCGGCTCAGAGCGCTCCCAGCGGCGCTGAGCGCCCCCAGCCAGGCGACGGCGAGCAGCCCCGTCCCAATCGCCTGGATCTCCCAGGCAAGCTCTCGCCACCCGGGGCCGCCGCGAAGCGCCGCCACCAGGCCCACGAACGCGCCGGTCAGCGGCGCCCCGGCCGCGACGACGACCGCTCCGATCCAGCCCGCCGGCGCCCCGAGCAGGGCCGCAGTGGCCACCGCGAGCACGATCACGACGACATGGAGCGCAAGCACGAGCAGACCGGCTCGGAGCGGCCCCAGCGCGAGCGCGATCGACCCCTGACCCGCCGCGTCGTCCCGATCGGTGTCGACGATCGAGTTGGCGATCGCGAGCGCGGTCCCCGCGTTGGCCGCCGCGGGCACGAGCACGACGAACACGCCCGGCAGCGACTCGCTGGCGCCGTACCAGCCAAATACCGGCAGCAACGGGATCCCTATGGCCAACGGCAGCCAGGACAGCGTGGTGCCCTTGGCACTCAGGTCGTACCAGGCGCCGATCGCGAGCACGACCACCGCCAACGCCACCAGCCCGGGCCCCCCGACCAGGGCCGCGGCGACTCCAAGGGCTGCAGCCACAACCACCACCATCCGAGCGACGCCGAGCGACACGGCGCCCTCGGGGATCGGCTTGCCGCGTTTGAGGCCGGCGTCAGCCGGCGCATCGACCACGTCGTTGAGTGCGCCGATTGCGAACTGGAGCAACGTCATCGACACGCCCAGGGTCGTCGCCACCGCGAGCGTTCCACCCGCCACGAGGGCCACCAGGCCCACAACCATGCCATCGAGGATGGACGGGAAGGGGTGCACCAGCCGAATCCCAAGGCGAGCACGATCCAGGGCCGCCACGACCGAGGCGGAGCTCAGGGCTGGTTGCGACGTCCGTGCAGGCTGGCTCCCGACGGCGGCGTCACCTGGGCGCTCAGACGTAGACGAGCTCGTTGAAGTTGGCGACGAGGTACTCGATCAGCCGGTTCCGGGCATCCCCCACCTGCGAGTGGATGCCCGGAACGAGCGCCCACAAAGTGATCGCCGGGACCATCAGGCGGCCGTCCGCGTCCCGCCCGATCGCCGCGGGCGGTCCGCCACCAGATGCGAACACTCGTTCGAATTCCTTCTCGCTGAGCCTGGCTGCGCGACGGAAGTCATCCACCACGCGGACCACACCCCGCCGGATCGAGACGTCCCGCATCAGCTCGGCCGCCCACGAATCGATCTGGGGGTCGGGTTGGTCGAGCAACCTGGCACGGTATTCCTTCGCGTCGGACGAGAGGCCGGTCGCTCCCACGAGTTCTCCCAAGACTTCGGTGATGCCAAGCAGGATGCCACAACCGGGCGTCAGCTCGTGGGCCCATGGTCGAGACCGGCGGCGGCGCCCGAGCCCAGCTCGGGCCGGCTGCCTTCGGGCCATTCGTTGAACAGCTCGGTCAGCCAGCGCCCGATCCGGCCGGGTGGCACCGGGTCCGGGAAGTCCGCGACCATCCCGCGGAGCACCTTCGCCGTGCGGGCGCTCAGCGCCTCGACCGCCTCGCGGGTAGGCCGGCCGCCGCAGGCGATCGGCTCGCCGACGCGAACGCGGACGACTCGACGGAAGCCGAGCCAGCTGGTCCCGTTGATCGCGATCGGCACGATCGGCACGCCGGATCGCAGCGCGAAGTACGCGGTGCCGTCGGCGAGCGGGAGCAGCTCGCGCTCGCCCCGATGGATCCTCCCCTCCCCGGCGATGACGATCACCCATCCATCGTCGAGCACCCGCTTCACCTGGCGAGTGGTCGCAATCATGTCTGTCTTGGCGGGCCGGTACGGAATCCCAATGCCCGCCCACGCGATCAGGCGGTTGCGTGCGCCTCGACGCATGTCCGCCTCTCGCGGCCCGAACATCGCCACGGCCGGGCGTCCCGGCAGAACGGCGAGCAGGATCAGTGGATCGACCCAGTTGAGGTGGCTGAAGACGCAGATCGCCGGGCCGCGAGCGAACCTCTCTGCGCCCTCCACCCGGAGACGGAGGTACGTCCGCGCGGCAACGGCACACACGAGCCTCACGATACGGACGCGGATCGGCCGGTAGACCGGGACCGGCTACGCGCGGCGGTGCCACGGAGCGAGTCTAGTGCGCCGGTGAGCCCGGAGCGCGCGCGATGGCGTCGGGGTCGAAGGCGATGGCGTCGGGGTCGAGGTCGGCCAGACGGCCGATGACGAGATCCGCGATCAAGCGGGTCTCGGGCGGGGGCGGAACGCTGTCGATCGGCACCAGCACCACGAACATCCCGGCCGCCTTCCCGGCGAGCACGCCGTTGAGCGAGTCCTCGACGACGAGGCAGCGCTCGGCCGACACGCCGAGGCGCAACGCCGCGAGGAGATACACGTCCGGCGCCGGCTTGCCGTGCTCGACCTCGTCCGAGGACACGATCGCCCCGAACACCCCGCGCAAGCCGGTCGCGTCGAGCGCGGCGTCGATGACGTCGCGATGTCCGGACGAGGCGAGGGCGACCGGCCGCAGCCTGGCGATCCGTCGCACCGCATCGAGCGCGCCGTCAATGGCCGGCGGCGGATCGAGAGCGGTAGCGAGCCGACCATGCCGCCCACGACCGCGTCCTGGATCTCGTCGAGGGTGCAGCCCCGGCAGATGCAGGCGGTCGCGCATCGTCGCCGCCCACTGCCGCGAGTTGCTGCCCATCACGGCCCGTTGATCCCCCTCGCCCCAGGAACGGCCGTGCGCGCGCGCGAACTCGATGCGGACGCCGTTCCACCACGGCTCCGTGTCGACCAGAACGCCATCGAGGTCGAACAGGACGGCATCGAACCGGCCACGCGGGGCCGCCCGACGGACGGACGCGTGCCTGCTGTGGGGCATCAGACCTCCAGACCCGCCGAGCTGCCGGCGGACGCTGCCCGCAGGCTATCGGATCAGGCGAGGCCGGGGCGGTCCGACGATGCGACCGAGCGATGAGAGCGACCGATGGACGCCGGACGGCAGTCCCCGTTCGTGCTATTGGCCCCTTGGCGGCTCGCGACCACCGGCGATCATGTTCCGGACCGGCGGCAGCGATGATCGGCCCATGATGGCGGCCGGTCCAGCTCGCCGCGTCGCGCCGTCGACGTGCGCGGCCTCGCGGTCGGGAGGGTTGGGATGCGCGTCAACCGGGGTGTGCTCGGCTGGGGGCTGTTCTTCATCATGGTCGGGCTGGTGCCGCTGGCGGTGCGGGGCGGGCTCGTCGATGCGGGGACGGTTCGTCGTGCGTGGGAGCTGTGGCCCCTGATCCTGATCGGAATCGGCCTCGGGCTCGTGCTGCAGCGAACGCGGGCTGCGTTCGTGGGCGGCGTGCTGGTCGCGGTCACGTTCGGGCTGATGGGCGGCAGCGCCCTGGCGGCCGGGTTCGGCCCGGTCGCCGGCCTCGGTACCTGCGGGTTCGGTGGAGGGTTCGGGACCGGCGAGGCGTTCACCGCCCGATCCGGAACGCTGGGCAGCTCGGCACGGGTGACCCTTGACCTGAGCTGCGGCGAGCTTACGGCCGCGTCGGGTCCCGGCAGCGGATGGCAGGTGTCGGGCACCTCGGGCGACGGCACACCACCCGATATCGTGGCCTCCGACGGTCGCCTGTCCGTTCGATCGCCGGACCACCACGGGTTCGACCTCGCGGGCGGCTCGTCATGGAGCCTCACGCTCCCACGCGACCCGAGCATCCAGATGGGGCTGACCGTCAATGCGGGGACCGCGCGCATCGACCTCACGGGGATGGCGGTCACGGACATCGATACGACCGTGAACGCCGGAGACGCACACCTGAACCTGTCGACGGCCGTCGGGACGCGGAGCGTGAACGCCAGCGTCAACGCCGGGTCCCTCGTCGCTCTCGCTGCCGACACCGGATGGCACCCTGAGCGGCAATCTGTCGGCGAATGCCGGCTCGATCAGCGTCTGCGTCCCGGCTGGCGTGGCGCTGCGGATCGACGCATCCGACAGCGCGCTGGGCGCTGACAACTTCGGTTCGTGCAGGGCCTGACCCGCAACGGCAACGTGTGGACCAACGAGGGTCTCAGATGTCGGCGCGAACCGCATCGAGCTCAACACCAGCGCCAACCTCGGCGCCGTCAACCTCAACCCGGAGTCCGGATGTGACTGACCACCTGTTTCGATCCCCCACCGACCGCGTCATCGCCGGGGTCGCCGGCGGGCTGGCGGTCTGGCTCAACATCGATCCATCCCTGGTCCGGCTGGCGTGGGTGCTGCTGGCGATCTTCTCCGGTGGGATCTTCGTCCTCGTCTACATCGTGATGATGATCGTCGTCCCGCTTCCTCCGCCCGGTTGGGCGCCGCAGCGCCCGGCCGGCGGAGCGCCAGGTGGCTCCTGGAACAGCGGCGGGTGGACCCAGCCCGGTCCGGGCGGCGGGTGGGGCCAGGGCGGCGGCCAGGGCAGCGGCTGGGCCCAGGGCGGCACCCCACCCCCTGCCGGTGGGTGGTCGTCACCCCCGTCCGCGGCGCAGGGTTGGACACCCCCGTCGAGCAGCCGCAACGCCGGGATCGTGGTCGGGGCGGTCCTGATCGTCCTCGGCGCGTGGTTCCTGGTCGACCGGTACGTGAGCATCGACTGGAGCCTCGTATGGCCGGTTGCGGTGATCGCCCTCGGGCTGGGCCTCATGGCGGTCGCCATCCGTCGGGGACAGGCGGGGGACGGCCGCTGACGCGCGCGCGATCTCGACGCGTCCCGACGGGGATCGGTTGATGAGCGAGGACATTCTGGTCCTGCTGGTCGTGTGCGCGGCGGGCATCGGTGGCGGGCTCCTCCTGCTGTGGCGGGGGTTCAGCGGCTACCGCGCCGCGGGCAGGATCGGCGACACGTCCACCTCGCGGATCGCCACCCTGGCGGCCGGCGAGGTCCGGGTCACCGGGACGATCCAGCCCGCCGAGGTCCTCCTCGTGTCCCCACTCCAGGCCGTGGAATGCGTCTGGTACCGGTCGCGGGTGACGTCGAGCGAGAGCGACGACAGGGGCATGCCGAACGAGGAACGCGGTGTCGGGTTCCAGGTCCGCGACTCGACGGGCGCCATCCGGATCTTCCCGCGGGGCGCGCGGATCGACGCGCCCGACCGGTTCGATGAGCAGACCAGCATGTCCGGCGAGCCGCCGCCGGGTCTCGCGATGCGTCGTGAGACGACAGTCACCACAGGCGAGGCCGTCGACCGCGAGGCGGCGATCGCCGATCTGCTCACGGTCCACCCGCCCGACTCGGGGCTGCGCGCCGACCTTGTCGGCGGATCGGGCGACCGCGGTGGGCGTCGGCGCTACAGGGAGGCCCGGCTCGAGCCCGGTGACATCGTGACCGTGCTTGGGGCGGCGCGCCCGTTCACGCGCCTCGAGGATCCGTCGGGGGCCGACCGTCTCGACCGGTACGACGATCCGCTCACGGGCCTCCAGGACCCGACCGTGGCGGCGGAGGTGGCCGAGGCACGGGCCGCCGGCGAGCTGCTGACTCCCGAGCAGGCATGGGGCAACGCCGCCATCGACGGCTTCGGCATCGGACGACCCGTTCGAGCACCGAACCTCGATCCGGGGGCGCACGACCGGAGACGCTCGCAACGCAGCGACGAGGCGGCGAGGATCGAGCACACGTTCGACATCGGCCCCGACGACCTGGTGCTGGCGTCCGCGCCGGATGTGTCGCTGCTGATCGCTACGGGACGCCGACCGAAGCCGTGGCCAGGGCCCAGGGGCGGTTCCTGATCGGGCTCCTCGGCGCGCTTGCTCGCCATCGGGTCGGCCATGGCCGGCGCGATGCATGCTGGCGCGCGATGAGGTCACGCTTTACCCGTCGCGTGCCCGATGATGGCCAGGCCATGACCCCCGCGTCGGTCGCCGCCGCTGTTCGCCGTCGTCCTCGTCCTCGTCATCGTCGGCTTCCTGGCCGTCAGCCACCTACAACCAGGTGGTCGCCCTCCGCAACCGGATCTCGAAGGCGTGGGCCAACATCGACGTCGCCCTCAAGCAGCGCTACGACGAGCTGCCCAACCTGGTCGAGGCCGTCCGCGACGTCATGGCGCTTCGAGCAGGACGTGCTGACCGAGGTGACCGAGCGCCGGGCGGCGTACTCGGATCGGGACCCCATCCCGCGCCAGGCCGCGACCAGCGACGCCACCTCGACCGCGGTGCGGCACCTGTTCGCCGTGGTGGAGCGCTACCCGGAGGTCAAGTCCGCCGGCAACGTGGCCGCGCTCCAGGCGGAGATCGCCCGGCTCGAGGACCTGATCGCCGACCGACGCGAGCTCTACAACGACCAGGTGTTCCGCTACAACACGCGGATCGCCCAGGTGCCCGCGAACACGCTCGCGGGCATGCTCGGCTGGCAGGCGCTGCCGTTCTTCGCAGCCGACGGCGATGAGCGCGAGCGACCGTCGGCGGAGCTGCGCGGCGCCTGACCGTCGCTCCGGGCGTCACGGCGTCGTCATGGGTCACGCATAGACTGGAGACCAACGGAGGTCCCATGCAGTTCCTGTTCCACAAGCCGTCCATGCCGCGTCCCGAGGAGGTCCTCCCCGGCCGCGCCGAGGCGATCGCGACGCCCGGCGCCCATTTCGTGAACGGCCGCTCGCTCACACCCCCCTACCCCGACGGGTTCGAGGTCGCGGACTTCGCCATGGGCTGCTTTTGGGGCGCCGAGAAGAAGTTCTGGCCGATCCCCGGGGTGTGGGTCACGGCCGTCGGCTACCAGGGCGGTGCCACGCCCAACCCGACCTACCGCGAGACGTGCACCGGTCACACCGGCCATGCCGAGGTGGTACGGGTGGTGTTCGATCCCTCGGTGGTGGCCTATGAGCAGTTGCTGAAGTTGTTCTGGGAGTCGCACGATCCGACGCAGGGCTACCGCCAGGGCAACGACATAGGCACCCAGTACCGGTCCGCGATCTTCACCCACGGCGCCGCACAGCTGGCGGCCGCGACCGCGTCCGGCCAGATGTACGCCGGGGAGCTGGCCAAGGCCGGCTACGGGTCGATCACGACCGAGATCGGCGAGGCACCAGCGTTCTACTTCGCCGAGGACTACCACCAGCAGTACCTGGCCAAGAACCCAGACGGCTACACTGCCACACGGCCACAGGCGTGGCCTGCCCGATACCGACGAACGTGACCCTGCCAACCGCGACGTAGGCGCACAGAATACTGACGTGGCTGATCAGGAGAAGGGCGGGCCGGTGCCCCGGAACGAGGGCACACCCGAACCCATCCTGCTGCCCGCCAGCTCGGGACGGGTCCTCGACTTCCTGTCCATCACCCACCGGCTGACGAGCGACCAGTCGGGAGGTTCGATCTGCATCTTCGAGTCGGCCTTCGAGCCGGGCGACGGCAACGGCTCCACGTGCATCGCCGGGAGGACGAAATCGCCTGCGTCCTCGAGGGCGCGCTGGAGGTCCGGCTCACCGATCGGACGGCGACCCTCGAGGCGGGTGGCGTAGGTCGCCTGCCGAAGAACCTGCCGCACGCCATCCGCAACCCGCTCCGGACGCGATCGCGCTACCTGTTCCTGGCCGTGCCGGGCGGCCTCGACCGGTGGTTCGATGCCGTGACACAGGCGAAGGATGCCGACCAGCTGGACGACGACCTGTTCGAGAAGCTCTCCGAGGAGCACGGGATCGGCTGGCTGGAGTAGCCCAGTCACGGGCCCAGTGTGCGGCCTGCTCCATGGGCAACCCGGACGGCTACGACTGCCACACGGCGACCGGCGCCGCGCCCGAAGTCAGGGGCCGCGCCGGACCGATCGGGGAGGTGCCGGCGGCGCACGGTCCGCCAGAATGACGGCATGGGACTTGCCGTCCTCCTCGCAGCGCTGGTGGCGATGTACCTGTTCGGCCTCGGTCTGGCCATGCGGCGCGCGCCACGTGTTCCCGGCAGCCGGACGGTCCCCTACCGGCGAGCGCTGCCCTGGATCGCCGGCGGGATGGTTCTCGCGGCCAGCATCTGTCGGAGATCCCCCTTCCGGGATCGTGATCGCCAGCATCACGATCTACACGGGGCTCGCGGTCGCGGGGGTGTGGCGGATGGCGAGCCTGGACCGTGCGAGCGTGTGGATGCTGCCATCACGTCGGCTCGCCCGGATCAGCCTCTCGGTGGTCGGCCTGATCTGGCTCGGCTCGGTCCTCGCGCTGCTGCTCTGGATCGCGGACATGGTCGCCGGGTACGCGCTCGCGGGCTGATGGGTGCGCGCCCCGAACGGCGACGGCCGGCTGCTCAGCTGGTCGCGGTGGCGACCGGCGGCATGCCGTACCCGTGGTCTGCGATCTCGCCGGCACGTGCTCGATAGACGTCCACGCTGGGCGCGGTCCTGGCGCGGAAACCCTCCACCATCCGGTTGTACATCGAGAACCCGGCCGCGATGAGCACCGCCAGCTGCACGTCGGCATCGGTGGCACCGGCAGCGGTCGCGGCGGCGACGTCGGCGTCGGTGAGCTCTCGCGCATCGCCGCGGACGATCCGGGCGATGGCGACCAGCGCTCGCATCTTGGGGCCCAGGCCGGTCGCGCTGCCAAGCTTGAGCTCGTCGATGACCGGCGACAGATCCTCCAGCCCCAGGCGCTCAAGCAGGGCGTTGGCATGCGCGCCGTGCGAGTCCATGCAGAAGAAGCAGTCGTTGGCCGCCGAGACCGCCGTCGCGATCATCTCGCGCTCGGCGCGATTGATCGTGGCGCCCGGATAGTCGTGGACCAGGAGCTCGTCGGCGAGACCGCGCAGGTGGGTGCCCAGGCCGGGCGTGAGCTGGATCGCGGCCACGATGCCCGGGACGTCCGGGAGCCCTCCAACGATGGGCTCCTGCCGCGCGCGTGCCAGGCGGTCCTCGTCCCGAGCCATGGTCGTCCCTCCGAGTCGATCGATGTGGCAGTTCGGCCCGCGTATGATGCGCGCTCTGTTCCCGGGGCGCAGGAACGCCGATCGGCGGACGCGGGTACCTCCCGTGGCGTCGACCACCGTCGGCCATCCATCGGCTCCCCGGGGATCCTCGCCGACCGGGTACGATCTGGCCACGATTCACGAGGAGGACGTGTCGATGGAGACCGTGCGCGACGTGATGACCCAGGCGGTCCTAGCGGTCAAGCCGGATACCCCGCTCAAGGACGTGGCTCGACAGCTGATCGAGCATCGGATCAGCGGCCTGCCGGTCGTCGACGAAGCCGGACAGGTGATCGGCGTGATCTCCGAGGGTGACCTGCTGGTCAAGGAGCAGCAACCGGGCTCCATCCATCACCGCCCCCTTGCGCGCCTGTTCGGCGAGTCCGCCGAGACGCGCCATCTCCTGGCCAAGGCCGAGGCGCGCACCGCCGGTGATGCGATGACCTCGCCCGCGATCACCATCGAGGCCTCCCAGTCGGTCGGGGCGGCCGCCGCGCTGATGGTCCAGCGCGAGGTGAACCGCCTGCCCGTGACCGAGGCAGGCCAGCTGGTCGGGATCGTCACCCGCGCCGACGTCGTTCGCACGTTCGCCCGATCCGACGAGGAGCTGGCGGAGACGATCCGGAGCGATGTCCTGCTCCGCGCGCTGTGGCTCGATCCCAGCCAGTTCACGGTGGAGGTCACCGACGGCGTCGCCACCATCCGTGGCAGCGTCGGACGGCGATCCACGGCCGCGATCGTGGAGCACATGGCGGAGATGGTCCCGGGCGTGGTCGCCGCGGTCACCGACCTCGACTGGTCCATCGACGACCGCGACATCGAGGCTCCCGGACATGATTACCTGTCGCCCAAGGGCCCTTCCTGACCCGATCGGGCACCCCGCTCCTCCGGCCGATCCCCGCGGACGAGGCTGGTGGCGATCCCGATCCCGCACACGAGCCCGGCGATGATGAACGCGTCGCGGATGCCAAGCGCCAGCGCGCGCGCCGACGCCTCCGCCGCGCTCATCCCCGAGAGCTCGGCGAGGTGCACGGGGATCCGCGCCGCGACGATCGCCCCGCTGGCGGCGATCCCCAGGGCCTGGCCGTCGATCCGCATCTGGGCAAGCGTCCCGGACGCCGTCCCGATCCGCGGGCGAGGCACCGAGCCGAGGACGGCGCTCGAGTTGGGGGGCATGAACAGCCCCTGCCCCAGCCCGACGAGGGCGAGCCTCCAGATCAGGTCCGGCGGGCCGAACCCGGGCTCGAGCTGGGAGAGGCTGAGCAGCCCGATCGCCATCACCGCGATCCCGATGCTCGCCGGCACCCTCGACCCGATCCGGTCCGACAACGAGCCGCTGAACGGTCCCACGAGGGCCCCGATGATCGGGACCGGCGTCAGCAGCAGGCCCGCCTCGATGGGAGCATAGCCGGCGCCGTTCTCGAGCAGGAACGGCAGCAGGAACGTCGCGGTGAACAGCCCGGCGAACGCGATCACCACGCTCGCGTTGCCGGCCGAGAAGCCACGGATCGCGAACAGTCGCAGGTCGATCATCGGCTGGGCTGCGTGCTGCTCGACCCACACGAACAGGCCGGCGGTCACCACGAACGTCAGGAGCAGCGCCACGATCAGCAGGCTCGTCCAGCCCAGCGACTCGCCCTGGGTGAGGGCGAGCAGCAGGGTCAGGAGGGCGGTCCCCGACAGGATCGCTCCCGGGATGTCGAAGGTCTGGCCCGTCGATCGCCGCTCATCGGGGAGGACGCGCATCGCCCACAGGATGGCGAAGATCCCGATCGGGAGATTGACCAGGAACACTGCGCGCCAGGTGGCGACCTCGGTCAGCACCCCACCCAGCACGGGGCCCAGCGTCAGACCGAGCGAGACGCTGATCGCGTTCAGGCCGAGCGCCTTGCCTCGCTCGCCGGGTCCGAACGTCCGGGCGACGATCGCCGGACCCATCGCCTGGAGCATGCCGGCGCCGATGCCCTGGATGACGCGGAAGCCGATCAGCACGCCCGGTCCGGACGCCGCACCGCACAGGACGCTGGCGGCGGTGAACAGTGCGAACCCGGTCAGGTAGACGCGGCGGAAGGTGAGGACCTCGCCCAGGCGTCCGAACGGGAGCAGCACGCTCCCGACAACCACCAGGTAGGCGATCGACACCCACTCGACGACGGCCAGGTCGATCCCGAACGCCGCCTGGATGCTGGGCAGCGAGATGTTGACGATGCTGCCGTCGAGCGTCGCCATGAACGTCCCGACCGAGACGGCGGACAGGATGAGCCAGCGTCGGTCCATGCATGATTGACGCTACCCCATCCCGCCGCCGCGCAAGCTGAGAGCGGGCAAGCCCGACCGTCAGGTCGCGGGCCGATGGTAGCCCCCTGGCAAGCATGTTCGGATATCCTGAGAGCGTGCCGCCCCCGACGACCGCCGTGAACCTCCCCCGATCGATCGGACGCTGATGATGGCAGGCGGCTCGATCAGGCCGGTCACCGGCTGGCCAGGCTGGCTCAGGGTCCACGGAGGGCGGCTCGCACGCGTCCGCGACGCGATCCAACGCGGACCGGCGGGGCTGGTCGGGCTCGCGCTGATCACCGGTTTGGGGGCGGGGCTCGGGGCCATCGCGTTTCGCTGGCTGATCGGGACGTTCACCTACCTGTTCACGGGCCAGTCCGACTACGGCGCCGTCAGCCGGCCGGTCCATCCCGCGTTCCCCTGGCTTGGCGTGTGGTTCATCGTGCTCGTGCCCGTCGTCGGCGGCCTGCTGTACGGACCGTTGATCGACCGGTTCGCGCGCGAGGCGCGCGGCCACGGCGTGCCAGAGGTGATGCTCGCGGTCGCCGAGCAGGGTGGCCGGATCCGGCCCCGGGTCGCCGTCGTGAAGTCGCTCGCGTCGGCGATCTGCCTGGGATCCGGTGGCTCGGTCGGGCGGGAGGGGCCGATCGTGCAGATCGGCTCGGCCCTGGGATCGGCGATCGGCCAGTGGCTCCGGGTCGGCGAGTCGAACCTTCGGCTGCTCGTCGCGTGCGGCGCGGCGGGCGGCATCTCGGCGACGTTCAACGCGCCGATCGCGGGCGTGTTCTTCGCTCTCGAGCTGATCCTGCGTGACTTCGAGGTCCGCTCCTTCGGCTCGGTCGTGCTGGCCTCGGTAACCGCCGACGTGATCAGCCGGGCGGCATTCGGCTCGTCGTCGTTCCTGCCCCTGCCACCGTTCACGATCGTCAACTTCGGGGAGTACCCGCTGTACGCCCTGCTGGGCCTGGTCGCCGCACTGGTCGGCGTCGTCTTCGTGCGGACCCTGTACGGCATGGGGGACCTGTTCGATCGCCTGTGGCACCCGCGTCCCGAGTGGGCGCGCCCGATCGTGGGCGGGTTCGCGCTCGGCCTGCTGCTGCTCGCCCTGCCCCAGCTGTACGGGGTGGGGTATGCGCCGCTGGAGCAGGCCATCGGCGGCCAGGACTCGCTACAGCTCCTGGCGCTGCTCCTGGTCGGCAAGCTGGTGGCCACGAGCCTCACGATCGGGATCGGCGGGTCAGGCGGCGTGTTCGCCCCGTCGATGTACATGGGCGGCATGCTGGGCACGGCGTTCGGTCTGGCTGCAAATGCAGCCTTCCCGGATCAGGTCGCCCCCGCCGGCGCCTACGGCCTGGTGGGGATGGGTGCGGTGTTCGCCGCGGCCGCCCACGCGCCGATCACCTCGGTCCTGATCCTGTTCGAGCTGACCGGGGACTACCAGATCATCCTGCCGATGATGACCGCGATCGCCGTCTCGGCCGGCCTGTCGTCCCTGATCGCGAGCGACACGATCTACACCCTCAAGCTCCGGCGGCGCGGCATCGACGTCATGCGTGGACGGGCGGCGAGCCTGATGAGCCTGCTCACGGTGCGCGATGCGATGCGCCCCGTGCCAGTGCCCGTGAGGACGGATGCCAGCCTCACCGAGATCGTCGACCGCCTGGTCGTCGAGGGGGTCGAGGCGCTGCCGGTGGTCGACGCGCAGGGTGACTACAGCGGGATCGTGACGGCCGACGGAGTCGAGGAGCGGATGCGGGCCAATGTGCTCGACGCCACCGCCGCCGACGTCTCCCAGCACGTGCCGGCGGTGCGGGCCGATGAAACCCTGGACCAGGCCCTCGAGCGGCTGCTGACCCACGGGGCGGCCGGGTTGCCGGTGCTCGCCGGCGACGACGGTCGCGTGATCGGCTGGCTGACCCACCGCGACCTGCTGCGCAGCTACGGCTCGGCTGGGGCACGGGGCGGCCCGCCGACGGGACCCGGCCCGGGCGCACGGGACAGGCGCCGAGCCGGCGCGATGGTCGGATTGGCCGGGCGAGATCCCAGGCCGGGTCCAGACGCCGAGGCCCCGGCAACGCCGGGTCAGTCGTGGCTGCGCAACTTCCGGATCGTTGACCTGGAGTTCACGACCAGCGACCCTCCGGTTGGCTCCTCCATGGAGTCGATGCGCTGGCCCGCCCTCGCCCTGCCGATCATGGTGCGTCGCGAGGGCCTGACCTTCGCGCCGACCGAGGCGACGGTCCTCCAGGTGGGCGACCGCTTGACCGTGCTCGTGGAGCACGAGCAGGCCGGCGGCCTGGCGGACCGGCTGGTCGCCAATGCCGCGGACGACGCCAGAGCCATCGCCGATGCCACTGTCGCCGGCCCGACCGACGAGGAAGCGCCAGGCGATGCGGCCCGGACCGCATCTGATGCTCCGGTGGCTGAGCCAGCCGACGAGCAGGATGCCGATCGGCTGCCACACGAGGCCAGGACGCCGGCCGACACGCCGGCACACGGAGCTCCGTCGGTGCAGGAGCCGGTCGATGGCGCCGGCGATAACCGTGACGCGACCGCCTGACGGCCGTCCATCACCGGCAAGGGACTGACGCGACGGCGACTCGGCGCTCGGAGACCATCGGACTCAGCGGGCGGTGCCCCTGCGCCTGGGCCCCGGACCTGGTCAGCCCCCGCCGCGGAGATCCAGCACGCGTCCCCAGTGGAACAGCCGCACCGCGACCAGGACGCCGAGGGCAGCCACAACGAGGATGACGGCTGCGGCGATCGAGGCGTCGAGGTCGCCTGACTGGAACTCCGCATAGACGACCAGTGGCAGCGTCTGCGTTCGACCGCCGATGTTGCCCGCGAACATGATCGTGGCGCCGAACTCGCCCAGCGACCGGGCCCAGCTCATGACCAGACCGGCGCCCAGGGCCGCGCTCGCAAGCGGCACCGTGACGTGCCGGAACAGGTGCGGCTCCGATGCGCCGTCCACCCGTGCCGCATCCTCGAGGTCACGCTCGACGCCGGCGATCCCGGTGCGGGCCGAGCGGACGAAGAACGGCGCGGACACGAACACCTGGGCGAGGATGACGGCGAGCGTGGTGAACGGGATCTCGAGCCCGATCACCTCCAGCGGTCCGCCGAGCAGCCCACGCCGCCCGAACGCCAGCAGCAGGGCAAGGCCGGCAACCGACGGCGGCAGCACGATCGGGAGATCGACCAGCGCCTCGACCAGCCACTTGCCGCGGAACTGGCGGCGGGCGAGCACGACCGCGAGCGGCAGGCCGACCGACACGGTGACCACCAGGCTCACGGCGGTCGTGGTCAGGCTGAGCGACAACGCGGCCAGGACCGCCGGCGCGGTGACCGCGTCCGAGATCGAGCCCCCGATCAGAGCGTGGGCAACCAGGGCGAGGATCGGCAAGGCCAGGAACAGGACGAACAGGCCGGCCACGGCCAGCAGCGATCGGCGTCCCCAGGGCGCGTGGGAAGAACCGTCGCGGCTGCTGACCGGGCGCACCTCGGGCGCCGGCGGACCATCGCGACCAACGTCGCGCCCGACGACACGGGTCATGGGGCGGCCCGAGTCATGGAGCGGGGACGAATCCGAACCCGGCCAGGATCGACTGCCCGTCCGGACCGATCAGCCAGTCGAGGAACGCCCGCGCTGCCTGCTGCCGGATCGACGCGCTCACCACGACGCCCGCGTAGGTTGCGGGCACGTTCGCGGCCGCCGGGACCTTGACCGTTTCGACCTTCGAGGATGCCGCCGCGTCGGTGAGGTACACGATCCCTGCGTCGCCCTCGCCGAGCTCGATCTTGGCGACGACCGCCTTGACGTTGTCCTCCCTGGACACGACGTTCGCCGCGTAGGCCGCTTCGAAGCCGGCCGGGTAGCCGGGCTCCCTGGCGAGGTTGGCCACCAGCTGCGTCGCGTACCTCGTGATGGGTACCTCGTCGCCCGCGGCGACGATCTTGAGGCCGGGGCGGGCCAGGTCGGCGGCGGTCGTCACGCCTCCCGGGTTGCCGGTCGGGACGACGATCGCGAGCTCGTTCCCGGCGAACGCCACGCTGGCCCCGCTCGCGAACCCGTCGTCGACGAGCCGCTGGGCATTGGCCGTGTCGGCGGACAGGAACACGTCGGCCGGGGCGCCCTGCTCGATCTGGGTCGCGAGCGCCGCCGATGAGTCGGCGGAGATCACCAGGGTCAGCCCGGGGTGGCCGGCCTCGTACGCCGGCTTGACCTCGGCCAGGACGCCGGTGAGGGAGGCGGCCCCGAACACGGTCAGCTCGCCGGTCGCCGGGCCGCCGGATCCGGCCGTCTCGTCCGCCTGGCTCGCCGCCGACGGGGACGCCGCCGACGGCGACGCCGGCGGCGCTCCTCCGCCACCCACCGAGCAGGCGGCGACGATGACGGCCATGCCGAGCACGCCGGCCATCGTCGAGCGGTCGATCACGCCCGTGGGTCCCTGCGGGTCGTAACCTCGACGATCACGTTAGTCGCCTTGACGACGCAGGTGACCTCGTCGCCCACCGCGAGCCCCAGGTCGTCCACAGCCTCGGCGGTCATGAGACTCACCATCCGGTGCGGCCCGGCGATGACCTCGACCACGGCGGCGACCCGGTCCTTCTCGACCCGGGTGACGATGCCAGGGAGGCGGTTGCGGGCCGAGGCCCCGCCGGCCGGCCGCTCCGGAGCCTGTGCCCGGCGCTCGGCCATCAGCCGGGTGACCTCGCCGATCGGGACCTGCCGCTGGCCACCCGCGGAGCGCTCCATCCGCAGCCGGCCGTCGGCCTCCCAGCGACGGAGAGTCTCCACCGATACCTGCAGCATCTCCGCCGCCTGGCCGACCCGGAGGGCGCTCGTCGCGGCCCGGTCGCTCGCGGCTCCGTCGCGCCTGGCATCAGTTCCGCTCATACCGAGACATGATCGCATATCCGGTGCCAGATACATAGCTATTCTGTACGTCGCGCCTATATACGCGTGTTGGCGGCTCCGGACCTGGGCGGGTGTGACCGACACTGAATGACGCGCGCCCTCGACCGTGGACGATGCATGATGGCCGGACGAGGAAGGTTGACAACGCAGGCGGGGGCCCCAACGCGATGCGCACCTACAACGTGCCGGGAGGACCGACGATCGAGATCGACCACGTCGTGCTCGATCTCAACGGCACGCTCTCCGATCGGGGCGAGCTGATCGAGGGCGTGGCGGACCGGCTCACGGCGCTTGCCCACGACGTCGAGCTGCACCTGGTCACGGCCGATACGCTGGGCACTGCCGACCGGCTGGCGGCGGAGCTGCCTGTCTCGGTGGTCACGATCTCCCGCGGATCGGACAAGGCGGATCTCGTCGGGGGTCTCGGGGCCGGACGCACGGTCGCGATCGGCAACGGTCGCAACGACGAGCCGATGCTCCGGATGGCCGGGCTCGGCATCGCGGTGATCGGTCCGGAGGGCGCGGCCGGGGCCGCGGTCCTCGCGGCCGACATCGTGTGCCGCTCGATCGGCGACGCGCTGGATCTGCTGCTCGACGAGCGGACCCTGGCCTCCACGCTCCGGCCCTGACGCCCGCTCGAAATCGGCAGCTCCGGCAGCCCGCGAACGAAGCGCCGCGGCTGACGCCTCCCATCCGCGGGCGGAGCGGCCGGTGAGGCGATCGGTTGACACCCGTGCCTCGCGGCAGAACAATCGGGCCAAGCGCATACGCGATGAAGCTCGCGACGTATCCCGATTGACGGGTGATGGCTTCTGGGGCATGGCTCCAGGAGCCGTTGTCGTTCCTGGGCCGCCTCGATCCGATTCCTGGGAGGTGGCGCCACGGCGTCGTTCCGCAGCATCCTGTTCGACGGGCCGGACCCCAACGCAGCGAGCGCCGGCACGGAGCAGCCCGACGTGTTCGCGGACCTGCATCTGTCCGACATCATCGCGTCGGTCACCGCCGGTCGCGACGAGTACGACCTCGCTCCCCTGTTTGCCGCCCCGCTGCGGGACCCGACGGCCATCGCCTACCGCCACGAGGTCTTCTGTGACCTCGAGAACCAGCGCGCCATCGCGGTCGTGCGCCAGTTCGCCGACCGCATGCAAGGGGTCAGGAGGCAGCTCGCGGGAGCTGCGAACGTCCACTACCAGCATGAGCGGGAGCGCTGGTTCCTCGACGCTGCCGATACATACGCCGAGGCTGTCGGAGAGCTGGCCTCCTCGCTCGCGGACGTCGACCTCCACTCACGGGGTCTGACCAGGTTCCGCGACCATCTCGCCGGCTACGTTGCCTCGCCGGCCTTCGCCGCCCTGATCGCCGACACGGAGCGCGTCAAGACCGAGCTCGCGGGCGTGCGCTATCGACTGCGGGTCGAAGCCGGAAAGGTCACGGTCACACGGTATGAGCCGGAGCCCGACTACGGCGCAGAGGTCCTGGCGCACTTCGAGAAGTTCAGGCAGGGCGCGGGCAAGACGTATCCCTTCGACGTCGACCGCTCGTCCGCCATGAACCACGTCGAGGCAGCGATCCTTGACGGGGTCGCTCGCCAGCAGCCGGACGTGTTCGCCTCGCTGGATGGGTTCTGCGCGAGCCACCGGGACTTCCTGGACCCAACGATCGCCCGCTTCGATCGCGAGATCCAGCTCTACGTCGCGTACCTCGAGCATGTCGCGCGGATCCGGCAGGCCGGGCTCTCGTTCTGCTATCCGGATGTCGGCCGGACGCGGACGCTCGAGTGCCGCGGTCTGTTCGACCTCGCCCTGGCCGGATCGCTCATCGGCGACGGCGGACGCGTCGTGCCCAACGACCTCGAGCTGCACGATCCCGAGCGGGTCGTGGTCGTGTCCGGGCCCAATCAGGGCGGCAAGACGACGTTCGCTCGCGCGATCGGCCAGCTCCACCACCTGGCCCGGATCGGGGTTCCCGTCCCGGGCACGGAGGCACGGCTGCCGCTGGTCGACCATATCTACACCCACTTCGCGCGGGAGGAGCACGTCGAAGACCTGAGCAGCAAGCTCGAGGACGACCTGCGCCGGATCCACGCGATCCTCGATCAGGCCACATCCGAGAGCCTGCTGATCATGAACGAGAGCTTCAGCTCGACGACCGTCGACGACCAGCTGTTCATCGGCCGGCGCGTGATGCGACAGGTCCTCGACCGCGGCCCGGTGTGCGTGGTCGTGACGTTCCTCGATGAGCTCGCCTCGCTCGACCCCGCGATCGTGAGCATGGTCAGCACAGCTGACCCCGAGGCACCGGCCCGACGCACCTTCGAGATCGTTCGCCGGCCGGCCGACGGCCTGGCCTACGCCCTGGCGATCGCCGAGAAGCACCACCTCACCTACCCGAGCCTCAAGGCGAGGCTCGACCGATGAGGGTCTTGCTCGCCCATCGGGACCGCGATCTCGATCTCGAGACCCAGCTGCCGCCGAACGCCGATGCCCTGTCGGGGGATCTCGGGCTCGACATCCTGTTCGCCGCCATGGCGGCCGGCGACCGCTACCTGTTCACGGTCGCCCGATCGACGGTCTTCGCCAGCCTCGACGACCCGGCTGCCATCCGCTATCGCCAGGCCGTTCTCGCCGACTGCCTCGAGCATCCCGACCTCGTTCGCGAGCTGTACGGTATCGCCGTCGAGGCGATCGACCGCGAGCGCCGCGCCTGGGGTTACGCCTCCCGTTACCCCGACTCGCTGCTCCGGCGGTCGGTCGACGTGCTGGGGCAGTTCGTCGGCCTGCTCAGGCGGCTGCGCGAGATCGGCGAGACCCACGCAGCGGGCTTCCGGTCCGTAGGCTTCCGACGGTTGTTCGCCGAGATCGCCACCGAGCTCGACGATGCCTATCTCAAGGCAACCGAGGACCACCTCCGGCGCCTTCGGTTCAGCGATGGCATCCGCATGAGCGCCGAGCTCGGTCCCGCCAACCGCGGCACGGGCTACGTCCTCCGCCGGCGCGTCGGGAAGCCGGGCTGGCGCGAGCGGATCGGTCTGTCCGAGGCCGGTGCCTACGTCTGGGAGCTCCCTCCACGTGACGATGCCGGTGCCCAGGCGCTGGCCGGGCTGCGGTCGCGGGGCATCGCCCTGGCCGCGGACGCCCTCGCGCGCTCGACGGACCACATCCTGAGCTACTTCAAGCAGCTCAGAGCGGAGCTCGGCTTCTTCGTCGCGTGCCTCAACCTGCGCGACGGCCTGGTGTCGAAGGGCGAGCCGCTGTGCCTGGCCGAGCCGCTTGACCCGGGGCGGCCGGCGATCGGCGCCCAAGGCCTGTATGACGTCTGCCTCAGCCTGAGCCTCGGCCGTGTCCGCGCGGTGGCCAACGACCTCGACGCCGACGGACGATCCCTGGTCGTGATCACCGGCGCCAACCGGGGCGGGAAATCGACGTTCCTGCGCAGCCTCGGCCAGGCCCAGCTGATGATGCAGGCCGGCATGTTCGTTGCCGCCACAGCATTCCGGGCCGACGTGCGCAGGGGCCTGTTCACGCATTTCAAGCGCGAGGAGGACGCCAGCCTGCGAAGCGGCAAGCTCGACGAGGAGCTGGGCCGGATGAGCGGGATCGTCGACCACGCCCAGCCCGACAGCCTCGTGCTGCTCAACGAGTCGTTTGCCTCGACCAACGAGCGCGAAGGCTCCGAGATCGGCCGGCAGATCGTCCGGGCGCTGCTCGAGAACGGGGTCAAAGTGGCCTACGTGACCCATATGTTCGATCTGGCGAGCGGGCTCCACGCGGAGGGCGACGGCCAGGCCCTGTTCCTCCGCGCGGAGCGGCTTAGCGACGGGCGCCGGACGTTCCGGGTCATGGAGGGCGAGCCGCTGCCGACCAGCCACGGCGAGGACATCTACCGGCGCATCTTCGCTGACGAGGCCTGACGCGCGAGGACGCTTGAGCCCCTAGGGCAGGTCGGCCAGCGCGCGGCGCGCGAGGCGCACGAACGCGGCGCCCTGATCGGCCAATGGAGCGGGGTACGAGAGCCCGACGCGCTGCCCGAACGAGAGGCGGCCGACGAGCGGGGAGAGCGTCAGCCGCACGGCGGACACGGCAGCGAGCTCCACCCGCTGGCCGCCGGTGCTGCTCACGAGATCGACCCAGGTCGGAGCGAGCGCCATCGCCGCCGGCCGCCGCTGGCCCGAACGGCGGGGACTGAACAGGAAGGCAAGGAGATCCGCGCCGTTACCCACCGCTTCGAGGAGCGTCCTCGCGTCGGACTCCTGGCCGAAGCGCGCGGCCGATTCCATGTCGAACGGGATCGCGTCGAGCCCGTACCTCCGGCGTGGAGCCGAACCACCCCCGGCCGGCGTGAAGCGCGCGACCAGGTCCCGCATCACCGTCACCTCCGGCTCGTGCTCCGCCGGCAGCGAGTAGCTTCGGTTCCCGGCAGCCGTCGCGACCGTGAGCTCCACCGTCTCCGCGCGCCGGGTGCTTCGCACCGCCGCTACCCGCTCGACCGGCATCAGCTCGACGTCGACCCCCCAATCGGACAGGTAGCGATCGGGCTGCGCGTGGTCCACGATCCACAGCAGCTGGCGATCGGTGAGCGCGAGGAGCGCGGCCCGGCGGTCACGCCGGTCGCGAAGGCGCCGCACCAGCCCGACGTCAGACAGCGCCGGGCGCTCGACCCAGTACAGGATCCGCTCGTCGGCTTCGAGGAGGTCCTCGAGGCCACGACGGTAGCGCGGAGGCAGGCGGGACAGGCGGTACTCAGCGGCGGAATGGGGCGTCGTGAAGCGGGCGATCTCGGGCGGCATGGATCCGAACGGGTCCCATGCCCGACCGCCGGCGATCCGATCGTGGCTCCGGCGCTCCCGGTAGCGCTGGCGCGCTTTCATCGCCTCGTGCCCGGCCGCTTCACGGTCGAGCGGCGTCGCCGGGTCGCCGATGCCGGCGACGATGATGGCGAGCGTGACGAGCGGCGCGGCTCCGGCCGGCAGGCGGCCGACGAGGATCGGTCCGCCGGGCGACGACCAGCCGCCCGTCAGCTCGACCTCGAGGCGTGCACCGGCGAACGTCGATACGGGCAAGGAGACCAGCACCGGCACGCGCCGGCCACGGCCATCATCGGAGTCGACGAGCGCGGCCCGGTCGAAGCCGAGCCAGGCGCCGCCCGGTCGAACTCGGCGGCCGACGATGTCCCCTCGCCCATCGCGCTCGAAATCGATCCCGGGCCCGAGCGCCTGCTCGACCTCGACCGTCAACACGGCACGCGCCCCATGGCCGCCGTCGATGGTCGGCGGCGGTGGCTGGCGATGCGGGGCGGCCGTCGCGGACGGCAGATCGACGCGCCCGTCCAGCCCTTCCGGAGCCACGGGGTCACCGCTGCTCACCATTCAGCCTCCGGTCTCCGGAGACCACCAGGCCCCCGGCTGCACTGCAGTCCAGGGGCCATCAGCCCGGCGCGGGCAGTTCAGGCGCGCGATGACCACGCACCTGGGCGGACACCATCGCCCTCCGGGCCAGCGTAGGGTGCAGGTTCGCCAGCGTCAACCGGGACAGAGTAGACCACTTTCCGGGCGCTCGAGCTGCTCGACGAGCGCCGGTTCGGGAGCGGCTTCGTCCACCTCCGCTACGCGACCCGCGGGACCAGCGGCCAGGGCGATCGCCGGCACCCAGGCGCCGGCAACGGCTAGGGTGCCGGCGTGGATGCCGAGCGGGTCCGGCCTGTCGCCTCGCCGTAGCTCCACAGGTCGATCTCGGGCGGCGTCAGACCGAGGTTCGTGAGGGCCGTGCAGACCTGGCTGCGGTGATCGGTGCCGTGGTGGATGGCCTGTGCGAGCCGAAAGCCCAGCGGTGCGTGGAACTCCCAGCCATCGCCATCCTCCACGACGTCCGCGTCGGGATCGGGCTCGCCGGCGAGCAGCTCCGTCCAGGCAGTGCCGTTGGTCGTCATCGCCTGCCGCAGCTCGCCGAGGCTCAACGCCACCTCCTCGTCGACCGGCGCGAGCTGAGCACCGGCGGGGAAGAACGACAGGTACCACCGGTCCGAGGCCACGAGGTGGCGCAGGGTGCCGATGATCGAGCCGTACGTCCCGCTCGTCCGCGCCTCCAGCTGCTCCGGGGTGAGGGCAGCGCAGGCGTCGATGAGTCGGTCGGTCGCCCAGACGTGGTGGGCGAAGGCGTCGTCGAGCAGCGTGACCATCATCCGGCATCCCGCCCCGCGCGCCCGGCGATGTCACCGAGGATCGCGGCGAGCTCCCGGGGTCGGGACCACATCGGCCAGTGGCTGGTCGGCAGGTCCACCCAGGCGATGTCGTGCAGCTCGGCGAGCCCGCCGAGCCAGGACGGATCGTGCTCCTTGGCGTACGCCTTGACCTGGTCGGACGGGAACCCGGTGCACATGATCGTGGTTGGGACCTCGAGCCGCGCATCGTTGGTCAGGTCGGCTGCCTCGCGCAGGATGCCACCCGGCTCGGGCACGGCACGCCGCTGGAAGGTATCGAGCTGCCCCTCGCTGAGCCCGTCCAGGTTCTCCTCGGCGGCGAGCTCCTCGGGCGAGGGCATCGGCCGCTCCACGCCGGCGAAGCCGGGATCCATCGCGCCCTTCCCCGGAGCGGAGTCGACGTAGACCATCGCGGCGATCCGCTCCGGCACCCGATCGCTCGCGGCATAGCCGGCGTACCCGGCTCCACTGTGAACGACGAGCACCACCGGGACGCCGGCCGCCTCGACCGCGTCGCAGATCGCATCGACATGGTCACCAAGGGTGATCGAGGACCGGTCCATGTCGACCGACTCGAGGCCGGGCAACGTCAACGCCGTGACGTCGTGGCCGGCGGCACGCAACGAGGTCGCGACCTCGTCCCACGCCCACGCGCCGAGCCAGTAGCCGGGAGCCAGGATGATCGGCGCACTGGTCACGTCTCGAAGCCTCCTTGCTCGCCTGCGGTCCGGCGCCGCCGGTCGGACTACCGGCGCTCCGCCATCCTGCGCCCCCAACCTGACAGGTCGCGGCAGGATTTCGCCGGCGGTCCCCTACTCCCAGCGGAAGAAGCGCGCCGAGATCGCGAGACAGACCACGAACCAGCCACCCAGGACCAACAGATCGACCGGGAGCGGCGCGAATGCGGATCCGTTCACCATCACCTGGCGCAGCGCATCGCCCAGATAGGTGAGCGGCAGGAACACCGCAACCGGCCGCAGGATGCTGGGCATGATCTCGATCGGGAAGAACACCCCCGACAGGAACATCATCGGGAACTGGATCACCTGGACGATGCCGTTGGCCGCCTCCTCGGTCCGCACGAAGGCCGCGACCAGGTAGCCGATCGAGATGAAGGTCAGCGCGCCCAGGATCACGATGGCGGCCATCAACCACAGGGCGCCCAGCACCTGGACACCGAACACCGCGACACCGATGCCCACGATCAGCACCGCCTGCACGAGGCCGATCAGCAGGCGCAGCGCGACGTTGCTCCCGACCAGCGTCCAGCGCGGCAGCGGCGTCGCACCCAGCCGTTTGAGGATGAGCTTCTCGCGCTGGGCCACCAACGGGACGGCGCCGAAGATCCCGAGCTGCATGAGCGCCATGCCGAGGATCCCGGGCACGAGGAACGCTGCGCTGGTGAGATCCTGGGTCTGGAGCGCCTGGTTGGACACGCCCAGCACGGGGGCTCGCCCGGTCAGCGCGACGTTGAGCGATGCGGTTACGCGGGCCACGACCTGCTCGATCGTGGCGCTGCTCGTCTGCTGGCTTGGATCGGTGTACAGGTCCAGGGTGACCGCCGGGCCGCTCGCCGGCGACGAGGCGCCGGGTTGACCTGCGGCGGCAAGGGCCGCCGCGTAGCCCGCCGGCACGACGATGATCCCGCGCAGGTCGCCGGACTGCATCGCGCTGCGCGATTCGGTCAGCGGACCGTCCACAAGCTCGAGCAGCGGGACCTGGGCAAAGGCCGCCCGAAGCTGTCCGGAGGCGGAGGTGGTGTCCTGGTCCACCCAGCCAACCCGGTACGTGGTGTTCCCGGGGCCGGAGAAGATCGCTCCGAACAGGAGGATGAAGATGACCGGAAATGCCAGGGTCCAGAACAGCGCCGTCCGGTCCCGCATGAAGCTTCTGATGTTGGCTGTGGTCAGGGTGGCGAGCGCTCGCATGTCCGTCACTCCCGCAGGGCGCGGCCGGTGAGGTCCAGAAACACGTCCTCGAGCGTCGCCCGGCGGATGCCCAGGTTCTGCGGCTCGAGGCCGAGCCCCTCGGTGAGCTCGAGCAGGGCCGCGATCGTGGTGGCGACGACGCCTGTGTAGAGCACGGTCTGCTCGTCCTCGACGACGGCGCGCTTGACCTCGGGCAACGCGCCGAGCCGCTCGAGGTCGACCCCGGGCAGGGTGTCGAAATGCACGGCCCGCTCATGGAATCTGCGAGACACCAGGTCCTGCACCGTGCCGAGCTCGAGCACATGACCGTGATCCATGACCGCGACCCGGTCGCAGAGGTGGGTGGCCTCCTCCATGTAGTGCGTCGTCAGCAGCACCGAGCAGCCCTGTCCCCGGAGTCGGAGCACGAGGTCCCACAGGGAGCGGCGCGCCTGAGGGTCCATCCCGGTCGTGGGCTCGTCGAGGAACACCAGCTCGGGCTCGTTCACCAGGGCCAGGGCAACCGACAGGCGCTGGCGCTGCCCTCCCGACAGGTGGCGCGTCTGGGCGTCCTTGCGCTCCCCGAGATCGACGGCATCGAGCAGCCACGCAGTGGGGCGGCTGCGCGCGTAGAAGGTACGGAACAGGTCGAGCAGCTCGGCCACCGTCAGGTACGGGTAGAGCGCCGCGGTCTGGAGCTGGACACCGATCCGCTCCTTGATCGCCGCTGGCTGATGGGCGGCGTCGATACCGAGCACCCGCACCGTGCCCTCGTCGGGCTTGCGAAGGCCTTCCAGGATCTCGACCGTCGTGGTCTTGCCGGCGCCGTTGGGTCCCAGCAGCCCGAAGATCTCGCCGCGCTGGACCTTGAAGCTGACGTCGTCCACGGCATGCACGTCGCCATAGCGCTTGCGCAGCCCGGCGACCTCGATGACCGCTCTCTCGTCGGCGGCGTTCGCGATGGTCAACACGCTCCTCGATCGGGCAGCGGGGACGTCCCCAGGTGCGGCGGCCCCGGACCCCGGAGTCTACTGGACCGTGGACGCTCCCCGTGGCGCTGCCACCGCCTCGGCCCGCGGTTCCGGGCGGCGCAGAGGATCGCCGGTCACCCCGGCTTCCCGGTCGGCTCCTCGGGCGCGGGCACCGGTGGGCCGTGGACCAGCCGGCGGCGGGCGACCCGTGGTCCGGTGCGTCCGCCGGTCGCGCCTGGAGCACCCGCGCTAACGTTGACAGCGTCGATCTTGGAGGAACCGTGGCATGACCCGAGGCTGGACGTCCATCGCGCTCTTCGCGTCCGTCGCGCTTCTGCTTGCCGGCTGTGGATCGAGCCAGGCGACCTCGACACCGTCGCCCGCGACGGCACCGGCATCCGCCCTCGCGACGGCACCGGGCGCCAGCCAGGGTCTCGACCCGAGCTCCATCGGGCGGGCTTACATCGAGGCCCTTGCGCGCGGCGACTGGGCCGGCGCCGCGGCGATGGAGGACCCGGTCATGGCCTCCGCCGCCGGCGCCGCGCAGCTGCAGCAGATCACGGCTGCCCTCGTCACCCAGTACGGGGCGTACCAGTCGATCGGGAACGTGACCACCACCACCCAGGGCTCGTACACGGTCGTCGCCGTCATCGTGACGTTCGCGAGCGCCAAGGTGACCCTCAACGTCAGCCTCGACGCCGCCGGGCAGGTGGCCGGGTTCCATGTCGGGGCCGTCGCGGTCGCCTCGAGCTCGCCGGCCCCGTACGTCAACCCCAGCTCGTTCACGGAGACCGACGTCACCGTGGGGTCCTCGCCGTGGACGCTGCCGGGCACCCTGACCATGCCCAATGGGTCGGGACCCTTTCCGGCGGTCGTGCTCGTTGCCGGATCTGGCCCGTCGGATCGCGACGAGACGTTCGGACCCAACAAGCCGCTGCGTGACCTCGCCTGGGGCCTCGCGTCGTCGGGGATCGCCGCGCTCCGCTACGACAAGCGCACGCTCGTGTACGGCGCCCAGATGGCGACCGACTCGAGCCTCACGGTGCGCCAGGAGACGACCGACGACGCGGAAGCTGCCGTCACCCTGCTGCGCACGACCTCGATGGTCGATCCCGCTCGGGTGTTCCTGGTCGGACATAGTCTGGGCGCCTATCTCGCGCCCCGGATGGCCGCCGAGATCCCGGGCAGCTCGACGGGATCGTCCTGCTCGAGGCGCCGAGCACGCCCATCCCGCAGCTGATGCTCATCCAGACGCGGTACCTGACCTCGCTCCAGGGTGCCAGCCCGAGCCCGGAGGCGGAGCAGCAGCTGGCGGCGCTGGAGCAGCAGGTCGCGCTGGCCGAGTCCCCCAGCCTGTCACCCTCGACGCCGTCGTCTGAGCTGCCGGGCGGCGTCCCGGCGTCGTACTGGCTCGATCTGCAGACGTACCACCCCGTGACGGTGGCCGCCGGCCTGAACGTCCCGATGTTCTTCTCTCAAGGCACACGCGACTACCAGGTGCCCCCGTCCGAGCTGGAGCCATGGCAGCAGGCCCTCGCCGGGCACTCGAACGTGACCTTCAAGACGTATCCGGCCATGGATCACCTGCTGCTCGATGGCAGCGGGCCCGCCACGCCGGCCGAGTACAGCACGCCCGCCCACGTCGACCGCCAGCTCGTGGCCGACCTCGTCGCCTGGATCACGGGTCACTGAGCGGCGGGCGCGGAGGGCGCTGGGACCGCGCCGAACGTCAACGCCGCAGCGGATCGTCGTCCGAACGTACGGACGCGGGGGCCTGCTCGGCCTCCCGAGTCCCTGCTCGCTACAGGGTGATGTCACTTCGATAGCTCATGGCCGGCGGAGCGCAGGTCGTCAGCGGGCCTCGGGCTCGACCCTATCGCCGTCGCGGACCAGGGCGACGAACGCCGCCACGATCGGGTTCGAGGAGGCATCCCGACGCACCAGCCCGACGCGCCGGCGGAGCGTGGGGCGCGTTCGGGCGACGACGGCACCGGCGGCTCGCGCCTGCTCCGCGATCCGGAGCGGGACGAACGCGATCCCGGCTCCGGCAAGGACCAGCGGCAGGATCGCCTCCCGCTGGCTGACCTCGACCGCGACTCGCGGGATGCGCCCCAGACCGCTGAACGCGCTCTCGACGAGCCGCCGCGTCGAGGTCCCTGCGGGCGTGGCAACCAAGGGCATGGTCACCAGCTCGCGCAGGGAGACCGCTGCCGCGACTGACGACCCCGGCGGAAGGATCGCAACCAGCTCCTGCTCGATGACCGTCTCGGCTCGCAGCCCACGGCGCTCCCCCTCGACCTCGGCCAGCCCGATGTCCGCGCGGCCATCGCGCACGGCGTCTGGTACGGCATCGGCCTCCTCAGGCTCGACGAGGTGGACCGTGATCCCTGGGTAGGCGGTCCGGAACCGGCCGATCCACGGCACGAGCGGCTCCACGACCAGCGTCGGCAGCGCGATCACCGTCAGGTGGCCCGACTGCAGGGCGAGGACCTCGGTGGCCGCCATTCGCGCTCCGTCCGCCTCGAGCAATGCGCGGCGGGCGGGAGGTTCGAAGGCCCGGCCGGCCGGCGACAACCGGACACCCCGACCCACCCGATCGAACAGGTCGACGCCGAGCTCCTGCTCGAGCGTCCGGATCCCCTGCGAGAGCGTGGGCTGGGCCACGTGGACCGCGTCGGCCGCCTTCGTGAACCCGCCGTGGTCGATCACGGCCAGGACGTACTCGAGCTGACGCAGCTCCATGGGTCCATCACTCCACTGATTGGTATTGCCTATCGAATCCAGACAAACAACCTGTTGGACCGATCATACACAACGCGCTTGAATCGACATGACAACGATGCAGAGGAGGCACAGGTGCCGGGATGACCATCGCCGACCCGATGCTCATCGGGTTGCTCGTGCTCGGGATCGGCGCCGGCGCGCTGGGCGCGCTGGTGGGGATCGGGGGCGGCGTGGTGATCGTTCCCGTGCTCCTGCTGGTGTTCGGGTTCGACGTCCGGGTCGCCGTGGCGACGTCCCTGCTCGCGGTCGTGGCCACCTCCGTCGCGGCCGGTAGCGTGCACCTGGGCACCGGCCTCGCGAACCTTCGGATCGGGCTCAGCCTCGAGGTCGTCACGATCGCCGGTGGGATCGCGGGAGGGCTGATCGCGACGTCGATCGACCCGCGCTTCCTGTCGGTTCTGCTCGCGGTCGTGCTCGGCGTGTCCGCCGCGCTGCTGCTCAAGGGTCGCGACGAGCACGGGCTGCGAGACGGGCCGGGCGACGCGGAGCCCATCGAGGCCCACCAGACGGTTGGCAGGCTGGCAGGAACCTACCAGGACGGGCATGGTGGCGGGCTCGTCGCCTACGAGGCCAGGCGGGTACCGGCCGGCGCGTCGCTGGCGCTGGGCGCCGGCGCCCTGTCCGGGATGCTCGGCGTCGGTGGCGGGTTCCTCAAGGTGCCCGCCATGAACCTGGTCATGCAGCTGCCGCTCAAGGTATCGGCCGCGACCTCGAACTTCATGGTCGGGCTCACCGCCCTGGGGAGCCTGTTCATCTACATCGCTCGCGGCTACTTCTACCCGTACCCGGCGGCTCCGGTGGTGATCGGGGTCATGCTCGGCGGCCTGGTGGGAGCTCGCCTCCAGCATCGGTCGTCGCCCAACGTGCTCCGGCTGGTCCTGTCCGGGGTCCTGACCATCGTCGCCGTCCAGCTCATCCTCGGCGGAGCGGGGGCCTGAGATGGCCACGCTCCTCCCCCGGGTCATCGAACGCATCGGCGGCGACCGCGTCCACCCTCGATCCGCCGCCCAGGTCGTGATGCGCGCGGGCCTCCTCGTCGCGTCGCTGCTGATGAGCCTCGGGATCGTCATCCGCGCCGCCGCCGGCGGTGCGGCTCACCCCGTCCGGTTCAGTCAGCTGCTCTCGGCGCCAGCGCCAGGCGACCAGCTGCTGATGGCCGGCGCCCTGGTCCTCGCCCTCACGCCGGCGGCCCAGGTCGTCGTGGTGCTGGTCGGATGGGCGCGGATCCGCGACTTTCGCTATGCGGGCGTCGCGGCCGCCGTCATCGGGATGATCCTGCTGGGCATGGTGCTCGGCGTCCGGGGCTGATCAGCGAGCCGAGGAGCGCCTCGAGCCGCGTACTCGAGCGTGGCCCGATCGCGCCCGGCCGACTGGTTGCTCGCCAGCAGGATCAGGGGCGCGGCATAGGCCGCCCAGGTGCTGAAGGCCAGGTTGAGGAAGATGAACGGATAGTGGTCGAAATGGCCCAGCTCGTAGATGTTGCCGGCCACCCACAGCACCACGACGATGGTCTGGAGCACGATGAATCTCCACGAGCCCATGAAGCCGGTCACACCGTGGCGACCCTGCCGGACCTGGTCGACGCGACCCTAGACGCGACCCTATTCGTACCTGATCGTCAACGCCGCACTCCGAGGTCGTGCCTGGCAGGCGAGGATCATGCCGCGCTTCCGCTGCCCCTTGGACAGCGCGTCGTCGACGTCGAGCGCAACCTCGCCCTTGGTGAGCTGGCACATGCACGTGCCGCAATAGCCTTCCTCGCAGGAGGAGGGCAGTTCGACGTTGGCGGCGACCGCCGCCTCGGTCAGGGTCTGGTCGGGCGCGCAGCGCAGCTCATGGTCAACGCCGAACAGGTCGACCGTGACCACGCTCGCACTGCTCCCGGGTGGCGTCGGCTGCGCTGCGACGACGGCGGGCGTTTCGTTTCGCTGCCGGGGTGAGGCGAAGCGCTCGACGTGCATGTTCTCGGGCTCGACACCCAGGTCCAGCAGCCCCTCCTCGACCACGTCCATGAAGCCCCACGGGCCACAGACGAAGAACAGTCCCTCGGTCTGCGCATCGACATAGGCCTGCACGTCGCGCGTGTCCAGCCGGCCCTCTCGCCGCCCGACCCGCTCGATCAGCTTGAGTCGCCGGCCGGCGCGCCTGCGCAGGTCGTGGATGGCCGCATGCAGGATCGTGTCCTCGGGGCTGCGGTTGACGTACACCAGCCGCAGCCGGCGATCGGTGGTCGCGAACGATTCCTGGATGATCGACCAGATGGGCGTGATCCCGCTGCCCGCGGCAAACAGGTACAGGTCGCCCGGGCGGTCCGGCACTGTGAACCGGCCCTCTGGCGGCCGGACGTCGAGCAGATCGCCAACCCCGACCTGCTCGCACAGCCAGCTCGACACCCGCCCACCCTCGATTCGCTTGACGGTGATCGCCGGCAGCTCATCGGCGCTGGGTGCGCTGGACAGCGAGTAGCAGCGGGTGAGCGGCTCGCCGTCGAGCTCGACCTGCAGCGTCAGGAACTGGCCTGCCTCGTAGCGAAGATGGTCCCGCTCAGCGGCCGGCACCTCGAACGCGATCGTGCGGGCCTGCGGGGTCTCCTCCCGGATCGCCGCCACCCGCAGCGGGCGGAACCGACGGCGGTCCGCCCGCCCGGTGGCGGGTGCGATCAGCGCTGCATCAGGTCCGGGACTTTTTTTTTCCGCCCTCGCGGCGAGACCCGAGCCTCGGTGCCGCCAGCAGGGGCCACCGGGACGTCAACCGCCTGATACACCACGGGCGCCGCCTGGGCTCCCTCGGGAGTCGGCTCCGGCGACGGAACGAACCGTTGCGGGTTCTCCGTGGCGCAGACCGGGCAGCGGCCCAGCGTATCGTCCTGCCACAGGTTGCAGGTCGGGCACTGGTAGCCCCGGAAGTAACCGCGCGGCTTCTCCCGGCCCTCGTGGCGCTGCGCGTTGCTGTCGAAGTTGGTGAAGATTCGGCCGAAGTCGAGGTCGATCTCGGTTGCCTTCACGCGGCACTCGGCGTTGAACGGCTCGGTGATCTCGGCGATCGCGGCCACCATCCCGGCCGGGTCGCCGGCGGCCTCGTAGCGCTTCTCGACGTCCCGCACCCGATGGACGATGTCGAGCCAGGCGGGATTGAGCAGATCGAACACGTAGGGATCGGTCTCCGTGTAGACGCCCCGCTGGGTCACGTCCAGGGCGCCGAAGTGGAACTTCGACATGAGCGTCTGCTCGAATCCCTGCGGATGCGCCCACGAGCGGTAGAAGTAGTCCGTCTCGTGGAGCAGCACAGGCAGGATGTCCCGGCCGTACTGCTCGTAGGCGGCGAACGCGGCACGACTGGTGTCGCCGCTCGCCAACGCCGCGGCCGTGCTGGCCGCGGCCATGTACGCGGTGCCGCTGCCGTAGTTCATGCCCAGGCTGAACAGCGGGTTGGTGAACTGCGCCGAGTCGCCGATCGAAACCCAGCCGTCGCCGGCGATCTGGGTCGAGTCGTGGACGAGGCCCAGGAAGGCCGCATACGGTCGGCGCTTCTCGCGATACGGCTGCTGGACCAGCTCGTAGTGCTCCAGGATCCAGGCCAGCGCCGGGTAGCGCTGCACGTAGTGCTCGAACCGCTGCTGGATCGGCAGCTCCGCCGCGGTGTCCATGTCCTCCCGGACCGTGATCCCCACCGAGGTCAGCAGCGAGAAGTCCGTGCCATGACGGGCCGCGAGCTCCCGGCGCGACGGCAGGTCGGCATCGTCGTCCGACGGGTGGTCCATGACATCGTCGACCAGGGCGGCCATGGTCTCGTCGTCGGCCGCCTCCCACGAGTGGAGGGTGATGAACCAGACCCAGCCCTGCGGGGTGCACAGGTGACGGGTGGCGGGGTCCTGCCAGCGGTCGAGCGGTACGGGCTTCTTCTGGCGGAAGTAGGCGAAGTAGGTGTTGGTCTGGAACGTGTCGTACAGCGACGCGTCCTTGCGATACATGCCGAGGTGGCGAGGCAGCACCGCGGCGGGGCCGGTGGCGTCGCAGATGATCTTCGCCGTCAGCATGTACTCGCCGTCAGGCCCTTCGCAGGCAAGCCGCTTGACGGCGCCGTCGAGATCGCTTCGCTCGAGCTCGACCTGGGTGCCCGTGCGCAGGTCGACGCCGGCCTCCCGCGTCAGGCGCTGGAACGCCATCTCGAACACGCGCCGCTCGACCTGGAACGTCTCCTCGATGTCGACGACGTCGACCTCACGTTCCGGCCGCTCGGACTCGGTACCCGCCCACCAGAAGCGGATGCCCGTCTTGTTGCCGAACAGGCGTCGCATCTGGGGCATCGTGAAGCCAACGTCGAGGAACGCCCGCACGGTGGTCGACAGAGTGCTCTCTCCCACCTTGTAGCCAGGGACCTCGCGCCGCTCCAGCATCACCACCCGCGCGGCGGGCTGCATGCGCTTCAGCCACTGCGCGTACATCATCCCCAGCGGCCCGGCGCCGATCACCGCCACGTCGCAGTCGGTCGCGACGTCCGCATCCGCTGACGAAGGCGGCGGCTCGCCGGTGGCAGGCTCGGCCGCCAGCTGCGTCGAGATGTTGCGCAGGTCCCGCGCCAGCTGCGCGCCCAGCGCGCGATGGAAGGCGAGCGCGAGCGCCGGGCTGGCAGCCGCCGCCCGCCGGTATGCCTGGCGGGCCAGCCGGGCAACCCGGACCGGACCGGCAGCAATGCACGACGCCGAGCGCGGCGCGTTGTCGACCAGGGCGAGGAGGCCCAGCATCTCACCCGGACCGACCCGGTTCAGCTCCCGCTGCTGACCGACGAAGGTCGACACGACCGACAGCTCCCCCTCGAGCACGATGACGATGTCGTCGTCGTCGGCACCCTCCTCGATGATCCGCTGCCCGTCCTCGAGCTCTTCGACCTGCAACAAGCCAGCGAGGAGGTTCACATCGTCCAGGGAGACGTCGCTCAGGTGCGGGACCTCCGCCAGCGCCGCCACGTCGCGCAGGGTCAGGGTCATGACCGTCCCGCCTTGACGGGTGCCATCTGGTGCGCCCGCAATCGGTTGAGCTGGATCGTGGCCCGGCGCAACCGGTGGGCCAGCTCACGATTGAGGTGGGCCAGGAAGCGGGTCGCGATCGCCGGGTGCGCCGCCCACAGCCGCTCCAGCTGCGCCCGGCGCAGGACGAGCACGGTGCAGCCCGCGTCGGAGCGCACCGTCGCCGTGGCGGGGCCGGGATCGAGCAGCGACACCTCTCCGACCACCTCGCCCGGACCCAGGCGCGAGACGGCCCGATCACGGCCCGCGACCTCGATCTCGAGCGAGCCGTCCCAGACCAGGTACAGCGCGTCCGACGGGCTTCCCTCGGTGATCAGCGTCTCGCCGGCGGCCACGTCCTCGGTCTCGAGCGCCGCGAGCAGGGCGTCGAGCTGGGCCGGCTCGAGCCCGAGCGCAAGGTTGGGGAACTGGCTGGTGAACACGAGGGGACTCAGCATCGATGCTCCGTGCACGCAGCGTCAGGCTTGCGGGTTGCGGGACCCGGGTTGCGGGACCCGGGTCCCACGCGCCGGCTCCGGGATCGTTCAGGATCCGTCCACAGATCGTAAACGCTGGGGACGCCGGGCGCGCGACGGTGCTCGGCCGCCGAGCAGAAGGACCTCGTCAGACGGCGACGTCCACGGCGGCCGTCTCGCCCGTGCCCCGATCGTCCTGGCTCGCGAACTGCTTGCGATACAGCTCGGCGTACAGCCCACCCGACACGATCAGCTCGGCATGGGTGCCGCGCTCCACGATGCGGCCGTCGGAGACGACCAGGATCTTGTCCGCGCGATGGATGGTCGAGAGTCGATGGGCGATGACGATCGACGTCCGGCCGGCCAGGGCGATCCGCAGGGCCTGCTGAACGGCGATCTCCGACTCCGAGTCGAGGTGGGCCGTCGCCTCGTCGAGGACCACGATGTCGGGGGCCTTGAGCAGCAGTCGGGCAAGCGCGATCCGCTGCTTCTCGCCACCCGAGAGCCGGTACCCGCGATCGCCGACGACGGTCTCGAGACCGTCGGGCAGCGACTCGACGAAGGACCGGATCTGGGCCGCGCCCAGGGCGCGGACGAGCTCCTCCTCCGAGGCGTCGGGCCGCGCGTAGAGCAGGTTCGCGCGGATGGTGTCGTGGAACAGGTGGGCGTCCTGCGTCACCACACCGATCATCTGTCGCAGGGATTCGAACGTGACGTCCCTCACGTCAACCCCGTTGATCCGGACGGCGCCTTCGCGCACGTCGTACAGCCGGGGCACGAGGTGGCTGATCGTCGTCTTGCCCGCGCCCGACGGGCCCACGAGGGCGATGAGCTCGCCGGGTTGGGCGGTGAACGAGATGTCGAACAGGATCTGTCCGGTGGGCGCCTGATCGAGCACGGCCACCGATTCCAGCGAGGCGAGCGAGACCTCCGACGCGGTCGGGTAGCTGAAGGCGACGTGGTCGAACTCGATGCTGGCGGGCCCGCGTCCGAGGTCGACCGCATCGGGCTTCTCCGCCACCAGGGGCTTGAGGTCGAGCACCTCGAAGATGCGATCGAACGACACCAGCGCCGTCATCACGCTGACCTGGACGTTGGACAAGGCGGTCAGCGGCCCGTACAGACGATTGAGGTACGCAGCCAGCGCCACGATCGTGCCCACTCCCAGCGAACCGTCGACCGCCAGGACTCCACCCACCCCGTAGACGATGGCGGTGGCGATCGACGCGGTGAGCAGCAGCGACGTCATGAACGCCACGGTGAGCATGGCCTGCGTGATGCCGATGTCGCGCACCCGCCCGGCCTTGGTCTCGAAGCTCCGGATCTCGCGCAGCGGCTGACCGAACAGCCGGACGAGGAGAGCCCCGGCGACGTTGAACCGCTCGGTCATCGTGGACGTCATCGCCGCGTTGAGGTTGTAGCTCTCGCGGGTGATGACCTGGATGCGCCGCCCCACCCAGCGGGCGGGGAGCACGAACAGCGGGAACAGCAGCACCGCGAGCAACGTGATCTGCCAGCTCAGGAACGCCATCGCGATCAGCGTTACGACCACGGTGATGGCGTTGCCGACGACCGACGACAGGGTGTTCGTGAACGCGCTCTGAGCGTCGAGCACGTCGTTGTTGAGCCGGCTCACGAGCGCACCGGTCTGGGTCCGCGTGAAGAACGCGATCGGCATCCGCTGGAAGTGGGCGAAGACCTGGGTGCGCATGTCGAAGATGAGCCCTTCGCCCACGCGCGCCGAGATCCAGCGCTCGACGACCGAGAGGGCCGCGTCGAAGATCGCGAGCACGACGAGCAGGAGGGCGAGCCCGACCACGAGCCCGGAGTCCCTGGGCAGGATGCCGTTGTCGATGATCGCGCGGTAGACGAGCGGGTTCGCCGCGCCCACCAGTGCGTCGACGACGATCAGGACCAGGAACACGAGCAGCAGGCGATGGTAGGGCGCCGCAAAGCGCGCGATCCGCCGAACCAGCCCCGGCGACAGCGCCTGGGAGCGCACGTTCTCGTCGCGGCGGAAGGAGCGCATGAGATGCCAGCCGCCCATGCCGCTGCCGCCCATCATGCTCATCGAGCGCTTCCATCCCCGACGACCGCGGTGCCGGCGGCCGCGGTGCCCTCATCGCCCCCATCGCAGGGGGGCGCCGGCCGGGCAACCACCTCCCGGAGCACCCGCAGCAGCAGCGCCTGGTCGGCGGCATCGAGCCGCCCGAGGACGAGCTCCGCGCTCGCCCGGCGTGCCGCCTCCATGCGCTGCAGAAGCCGTCGACCGTCGGGCGTGAGCGCAACGAGCGTGGAACGACGGTCGTCCGGGTCGTGCCGGCGAGTCACGAGCCCGGCCGTCTCCACACCATCGACGAGGTCGGTCACGGTGCGGGGCACGACCGCAAGGCGCTCGGAGATGGTCACCATCCGCAGCGGACCGTCCGCCAGCAGATGCAGGACGTGGGCCTTGGCCCGGGAGAGGCCGAGCGGGGCGAGCGCCTTGTTGGTCCCGCGGTGCAGGCGGCGGATGGTCTGGCCCAGCAGATCGGCGATCTCGAGCGTCGTGTCGATGTCGCGTGGTGCCGCCAGCGGGACGGTGGTCCGCTCGAAGGCGGTGGGAGCGGCATCGCTGTCCATGCCCGAAGGCTACCTCATAATGAGGAACCTCTGTGTCTGGCGGCGTCGACCGGTAATCGGCCGGTAACCGTCGCTGGCGGGCGTGCTAAGGAGATCGGCATGGGCGTCGATGAGAACCACAGTCCCGGGCCGGAGGGAGCGCCTGCCACTCGTCGTCCTGCTCGGCGAGGACCAACCCGCTGAGCGGGTTGGTCCTTTGGATCTGCCGTCGCCTCGAACTCGATCCTGTGCGTCGATGTGATGTGGTTGCGCTGCCTGGCGACTACTCTGTGACCACGCGCATCAGGAGCATCGGGACTGGCTTGTCGGGCACCCAGCCCCCCGTGACGCGCCGAAGGGGATTCATGGCGACAAGGCGCCAGCCGTCCTTGCCCAGCTCGTTGAGCCGGGCCAGGAATTGCGCGCTATGGGTGCCTTCATCCTCGTGGTAGGGCGCCGACTCGACCCTGTACTCGATCCGTGTCATGGTGCAGATCCTTTCTCCTGACGTGTCCCCGAGCGATCGGACGCACACGTGCTGGGTGCGCATCGGCGATCCCGTACGGAGCATGCTCGCGGTGCACCGCCGCGTCATGACGAGTCGTCATGGGATCCCCGGGTTGATTGGCCGGTCCAGGTCACGGCGTCGCGTCAGACCGAGGACTGGCGTCGGCATCGTGGTCAAACGCTCGACGCCCAACCATCCTCAGCCGGCCGACTCGCTAAGGCCCACGCCCCCGGAGGGGGTCCGCCTGCTCATCGCCGACAGCCGCGTGCGGGTCGTGGGAGCAGACGGCTCGCTGCTTCGGGAGCTCACCCTCGACGCCGATCGTGACTACCAGCTCCGCCTTCGCTCGTCTCCGATGTCGTGAGACAGGGGTCCTCGATGTCCCGAGAGCTGACAATGGCTCCGACGGGCAGGAGCCTCCCGTCTACTGCAACGGCGAGGCGAGTCCACGACCGAGCTGGCGCTCCCCCACCCTGTTCGTTCACGCGCGTGGGTGAAGCTCACGCCGATCGAGTGCCAGGGCTGCAGGCGCGTCGTCGAGCGGCGGTCACCGGCTCAGCGGTACTGCCAGGACTGCGCCGTTGCACGTGGGCGAGTTCGGAGCCGCGACGGCATGGCACGGCGGCCGGGCCACGGAACATGAGGGGTTCGCCGGCGCTGCTCCTCGAACGCCGCAAACAGGTCCGCCGCGGAGAGATGGAGCGCTCGCGGCGAGCTGGCTGGACTCCCGGTCTCGACGATCGCCCAGCCGGGTCGCCCGAGGCGGCCTTCGGCAACCAGGTCGGCGAGGCACTCCCTCGCCCCTGGGTTGTCGAGGTCGACCGTCAGGGCAGCGCACTCCCGCGCAACAGGCTCGCCCCGCGCGATGGGGTTCGTGATCAGGGCGTCGAGGCGGGCGCTCAGCTGTGGGCCGTGAGGCCGTGGTCCATGCGCGAGGTTCGGGCATCGTGCGGACCCCGCGCCGTCAGGCGCGAAGGTCGGTTCGCGGGGCCGTGGCACGAGCACGCAGGAACGCGATGGCGGTGGACCGGCCGGCCGCGTTGAGCGCGGTGGTGTTGGCCCGGCCGGCCGGCCGCCTTCCCACTTCGCGCGCACCTCGTCCAGCAGGTCGAACAACCGCCAGTCGTAGAGGGCATCACCCGGACGTCGAAGTTGGTTGGCGTAGCCGCCCTTCACGGCCCATCGTCCGGGTGCGGCTGCGAGCAGGCGGACGAGGAGGCGGTCGACCGCGACGACGAGATGGATCCGCGGCGGGACCACGCCGGCATCCCGTGCGGCGTTGCCCATCCGGACGAGGAGACTGGTCCGCCGGCCAGCCGGCGTCCCGCCTGCCCCCTTCGTCACAGCTGGGCACCTGCGAAGGGCGGGTGTCGCCGAAGCTCGGCCAGGTCTTCGGGTGTGAGCATCGCCCGCTCTCGGGCCGCGCGAGCTGCCGAAACAAGCTGGTCGGGGTCGGCGCCTTCCCGTGCGGCGTCGAGGAGGGCCCGTAACAATGGGGCAAGTAGCCGCGGCGGGCGTGAGCCGGCCGCGTACTGAATCCGCCCCGCCACCGACGCCGACCTCAGCGTGGAGGTGATCCGGTTGGCTCCACTGGCAGCCGGCCGGCACATCGACGTCTGATCCTTTGGGCGCTGGCCCCGTCGGCCACAGGTCCACGAATCCGTGGCTCGATCAGGCTCCCTCGACGACGATGCCCATCGCGCGGGCGGCGTCAGCCTGGCACCGATCGAAGGTCAGCATCACGAGCGGCTGCGGTAGCCGGTCTGCCGCGGCGAGGTGCAGCGCATCGAGCGTTCGAACCTGATGCCGACAGCCGAGCTCGGATGCCCGCTCGAGGCAGGCGGGGTCGACCGGGACGACATGACAGCGTTCCCAGTCCTCGCGAAGACCGCGCCATAGGGCGGCGTCCTCGCCGCGATCGAAGCCGAGACGGCACAATGTGATCTCGGCCTCGGTCCGCGCCACAGCGGATGCGACCCACTCGGGATCCTCGCCCATCCGCCGAACGACGAACGGGGAGCCCTCCTCCTCGACATACCGCTTGACGAGCGCCGAGGTGTCGAGAAACAGCATCAGCGCTCGCGCAGCTCGGCGAGGACGTCCGCGCTCGATCCGCCCGACGGCGCGGGCACGGGCTTCGGGAGACTCGGCAGTGTCCGAAGTCGGGGGGCGATCACGCCACCGGTCGCGATCAGCTCGTCGAGGCTGGCGACCCGCTCCGCCGAGCTGACCGGCCCGATCTCGGCCGCCGGGACGCCGTCGACGGTGATGATGAGCCGCTCGCCGGCATGCGCACGCCGCACCACCCGGCTCGCCTGGTTCCTCAACTCCCGGATGGCAATTCGCTCCATGACCGGCAGCGTAGCACATGGACTACGCTCCCATGGTGGTCGCTGAGATCGACGGGGCAGCCGATCGGGATCGACCCGTTGATGGCCGGTGGCCTGCTCAACGCATGCCCGAGTAATCGATCACGCGGCGGCCCCGCGGTACTCGAGGATGAGCCCACCGAGCAGATCCCGCCATCGGACATCAAGCGGGTCGACCGCGATCGACTCCCCGGCCGCTGCCGCTTGTAGTGCTCCGCATAGGATCGCTGAGGGCAGGCGACTCACCGGCAATGTTGGACGTCTATCCATACACCTCACGCTGCTCGGCGATCTGGGCGATGGAGCTCGTCGACGTCGTCCGGACGATCTCGCCCGGACGATCTCGCCAGAGGCCGAGGCCAGCGTTCGCGTCGCCATCCCCGATCTGCTGCCGGATGAGGACTTCGCCGAGCTCTGCCGTCGGATCGTCCGCCCCGCAATGGTGTCAGCCGCTTGGATTCAGTAGGCAGTTGGCTCCGGCGGGCGGGAGCCGGCCGCGTACTGCATCGGCTGAGCATCGCCGAGAGCGAAATCGCGATCCCTCTCCCCCGCCGATCGCGCCAGTGGATGAAGGTCGCCCTGCTCGAGTGCCGACGATGCCATCCAGTCGTTGAGCGGCGATCGCCCATCCAGCGGCACTGCACCGAGTGCCGCAAGGCGCTCAAGGCGGCGAGAAGCGCCGCCGCGATGCGACGTGCTCGCGAGGTCTGAGCACGCCAGCGGCAGTACGGGTCCCTCCTCCACCGCGATCGTCACCGACGCTATCGCGGGGTCGATCGAGGCGGCCAGCACTGCACCATGACCTGTGGCTCTGACCAGGCGGTATCTGACAGAGCGACGATGACTTCCGATCGCTCGCCGAAGCAGAGGCTCCTCCTCTTGCGCATCGTGCTGGGAATCGACGGTTCTCCCTCGTCAAGGGAAGCCAGTGACCTCGTCGCGTCTTTCCACTGGCCGCCGGGCAGGCTTCATCGAGACGCCGATGATCGAGGCCACCAAAGGAACCCCGATCGAGACCGAGATCATCGCCATGACCCCGATGGGCCGGCTCGGCCGGCCCCAGGAGATCGCGGCGGCGATCGCCTTCCTAGCGAGCGACGACGCCTCGTGCATGACCGGCTCGGAGGTCTACGTCGACGGCGGCTGGATCGCCCGCTGAACCGGTTCAATGGGGACCTTCACCAGAACAGGTCCGAGGCACCAGGCGTGCGGCACCATCAGAGGTTCCAGGCAGAGGTTCAGGTAGATGCCGAAGACCGCGCCCTTTGAGCAGCACGTCGATCGCTACGAGGCCTGGTTCGAGCGGCACCCCGCCGCCTTCGCCTCCGAGCTCGCGGCGCTCCGCGAATCCCTGCCACCGGGCGGGGGCCTGGAGGTGGGCGTGGGCACCGGTCGCTTTGCCGCTCCCCTCGGAATCCGCGCCGGGGTCGAGCCGTCCGCCCGGATGCGAGTCCTGGCCCGGGCACGCGGGATCGACGCCATCGATGGCGTCGCCGAGGCACTCCCCTACGGCGATGCCGCCTTCGACGTCGTCCTGATGGTGACCACCATCTGCTTCGTCGATGATCTCGATGCGGCGCTCATCGAGACGCACCGGGTGCTGCGACCCGACGGGCACCTGGTCATCGGCTTCGTCGATCGGGAGAGCCCCCTCGGCCGGGACTATGCGGCCCACCGGGCCGAGAACGTCTTCTACCGGGACGCGACCTTCTACTCCGTTCGCGAGGTCGAGGACCATCTCCGGCGGGCCGGCTTTGTCGATCTCACCTTCCGCCAGACGATCTTCACGCCCCTTGCCAAGGTGGTGACGCTGCAACCCAGCCAACCCGGATACGGCGGGGGCTCGTTCGTGGTGGTGCGAGCCCGGAAGCCCTGATGGGCGGTGCCCCAGCCCCACCGGGTGGCGACGACGGACGAGCTCGTCCGCGGGTCTGACGCACTATCTCCCTACGGCTGGGTGGGTTGACCCTGGTGTGCTGGGTCTAGAGCCGAAGCCTGCCGCGGCGCGACGGTCTGGCGGGCCTGCCGTCTCGCGAGCGCTTCCTGCTCGAAGGCGCGGTAGACCGTCAGGCGGTCGGCCAGCTCGCGGAAGTCGACCAGATGGCCGTCGAACTCCGGGCCGTCCACGCAGGCGAACTCCGTCACGCCGCCGACCGAGACGCGGCAGCCACCGCACATGCCCGTCCCGTCGATCATGATCGAGTTCAGCGAGACGATCGTCCGCACGCCGTACGGGCGCGTGAGCTCGGAGACGGCGCGCATCATCGGCACCGGCCCGACCGCGTAGACCGTGTCGATGCCGCCCGCCTCGAGCAGGTCCTTGAGGGCCTCGGTGACGAACCCTGGCCGTCCGTAGCTCCCGTCGTCGGTGCAGGAAATGACCTCGCCGCAGGCGCCCAGCTCCTCCTCCAGGATGACCCACTCGCGCGACCGGCCGCCGATCACGCTCGTGACCTCAACGCCACGGCAGTGCAGCTCGCGGGCGATGGGGAGCACGACCGCGGTGCCCACACCCCCGCCGACGCAGACCGCGTGCCCAGACTCCAGCAGCTCGGTGGGCCGGCCGAGGGGGCCTGCGATGTCCTGGATCGCATCGCCGACCTCGAGATCGACCAGGTCGTACGTGCTCTTGCCGACCGCCTGGATCACCAGCGTGATGGTTCCGACCTCGGAGTCCGCGTTGGCGATCGTGAGGGGAATGCGCTCGGCGCCCGGGCCGAGCCGGACGATGACGAACTGACCCGGCCGCCGGATCTCGGCGATCCGCGGGGCGCTTACCGTGAAGCGCGTGACGTTCGGCGACAGGACGACCTTGTCCAGGATCTCGTTCATCATGCTGATCCGCTCGGGCTTGCTCAGTCGAGCCGCTCGGCCCGGTCCTCGAGGGCACCCCGGGCGCAGGCGAGCGCCGCGGCGTCCACGTCGAGCAGATCGGTCACGATCGGCCGCACGCCCAGAGAGCGCAGCCGCTCGTACGCCCCGCGGCCCATACCGCCCGCGACGAGCACCTCGCAGTCGTCGATCGCCGCCGCCATGCGATCGTGACGTGCCTGCGCCGCCGGATCCGTGCCGTGGGGGCTCGAGCCGGGGTGCGGCCCCACGGGACCGCCAGTCAGATGCGGCGCGTTCTTCGGGCGCAGCTCGCGGCCGGTGATGACGCCGTCCTCGACCGTCAGCACCGCGTAGTAGGGGGCCCGCCCGAAGTGCTGGCTGATCGTCCGGCCATCCTCGGTGACGATCGCGATCTTCACCGTTCCGCCCCTCGCTCCGCTTCCGCGGCGAGCACTGCCGCTCGCGCCTTGCCCTCGGCGCCCAGGCGCACCTCGACGCCAAGCCTGTCGAGCATGTGGGCCATGTCCGGCCCCATGCGGGTCGCGACGACGGTTTCGACGCGGTGCTCGCGGACGAAGCGGGCCACTCGAGCGTGGTGCGCGCCTTCGGTGCCCGCGTCGTGGGCACGATCCCAGCCGACGTCCCACTCCTGCCAGTCGCTGATCACGCCCGCCTCGACCTTGGCGACCGCCATCCGCCTGGCCCGCCCCCACCGGTCGATGCCACCGCTGGGCGTCACTGGCACACAGACCACCATCGCTCTTCAGCTCCTTTCGACTTGACTGCGCGGGGCGGCGGCACCAAGGTGAACGAGGACCTCGGCGATCCCGAAGTCGAGGCGGCGGATCGCTGACTCGACGCCTCGGGCGATCTCGTGAGCCTCGATGATCGTCAGCTCCGGCGCGACGTGGACATGGAGATCGACACGCACGTGGCCCGCTTCGCCGCGCGAACGCACGGCATGGCAGTCCCGCACGCCGGGGACCGCCAGGGCGGCCGTCCGGATCGCGTCGGTGTCCACCGCTGCCGCATCGGTCAGGACGTCGGCTGCCCGGCGCGCGACGAGCCAGCCGCGCCAGGCAACCACGCCAGCCACGCCGAGGGCCATGATCGGGTCGAGTCGCGGGAAGCCGGCGGCAGCCACGCCGACCGCGCCCAGGACCCCGACAGATATGAGCGCATCGGCCGCGGCGTGGATCGCCTCGGATCCGAGCACCCGGCTCTGCGTCTGTCGAGCTTTCCGGCGCAGGTACAGGGCGAGGCCGCCAGTCGAGACCGCGGAGACCGCCATGATCGCGAGCCCGACTCCGGTCGCCGCGCCCGGCTTGGGGTCCGCAAGGCGCGGCAGGGCGCTTGACACGATGACGCCCATGGCGACCAACAGGAGCATCCCGATGAGCAGCGAGGCGAGGGCCTCGTACCGTTCGTAGCCGTATGGGTGGCGGGGATCGGCCGGGCGCGTCGCCAGCCAGACGCCGCCGAGCGCGACGAGGTGGACGGCGGTGTCGACGCCCATGTGAAGCGCGTTGGCGGCGATCGCCACGCTGCCGGTCAGCACCGCCGCGAACGCCTGGGCGCTCAGAAGCGCGAGGTGCAGCCCGATGGTGACCCCGACGGCGGTCAGCAGCACACGGCGGCGGTCGGTCACGGCGGTCGTTCCCCGTCCCATCATTCGGGAAGCGCGTCGAGGTCGGGGCCCGTGCGCGCGTGCGTCTCGGAATGCCGCGCCACCCGTGGGCGGTGGCCCGCATCGTCGATGATCGTGCGACCGCCTTCAGTCACGAACGACACGCCGTACGCCTCGGACAGCCGCGCCGGCACGAGGACCTCGTCGGGCGGCCCGGCTGCCACGACCCGGCCGGCCAACAACAACACCCAGTCGGCGGCTGCGGCATCGGTCAGCTCGTGGGTGGTCAGGATGACGGTGACGCCGCGTCGTCGTTCCTCCTCGATCGCGGTGCGGATCCGCTCGGTCGACGGCAGGTCGAGCCCGGTGATCGGCTCGTCCAGCAGCAGCAGGTCGGCGGCCTGGGCAAGCCCCTGGGCCACGAAGACGCGCTGGCGCTGTCCGCCCGACAGCTCATCGAGGTGGCGCGACGCAAGCTCGGTGATGGCCAGACGGTCCATCGCAGCCGCGCACAGCGCCCGGTCCTGGGTGGTGAACCGGCGGAACGGCCCGAGGCTGCCGTAACGGCCCATGCCGACGACCTCCCGGACGGTGACCGGCATCGCCTCGTTGACCGCGGTCGACTGGAGGACGTAGGCGGTCGCCGCCAGCCGGCGCGGGCCCGCCAGCACCGCGAGCCGTCCCGAGATGGGTTCGAGGAGGCCGGCGATCGCGTTGAGGATCGTCGATTTCCCCGAACCATTCGGCCCGATGAGGGCGGTCAGCGCGCCGGCCGGGATGTCGAAGTCCGAGGCCGTGAGGGCCACGCGCTCGCCGTAGGCGAGGACGAGGTCACGAGCCATGACGGCCGGCTCGCGCACCTCAGGAGCCACCGTCGACGACCGAGGTCCGGCGCCTGGAACGGAAGACGGGATCAGCCACGTCACGCGCGAGGAGGACGGCGAAGAAGACGGCGACCGCGACGGCGGCGACCGTCGCGCCGGCGGCCGTGCCGAGGTGCCAGCTCAGCAGGAGCCCGATCACGACCGAGGCGCAGCCGAGACCCGTCGCCGTGAGCATCATCGTCGGGACGCTCCGGGCCAGCAGAGCGGCCGTCGCGGGCGGCGCGATGAGGAGGCCGAACACGAGCAGCGTGCCGACCGCGCGGAAGGAGGTGACGATCGCCAGGGTCAGCAGCGTGAGCATCGCGATGTGGGCCAGCTTCGGGTGGAGGCACAGCACCTGCGCCTTCGCCTCGTTGAACGACAGGACGAGGAATGGCCGGTAGAGGACGACGATCCCGACGACGGCGATCGCGGCGGCCGCCGCCTGCACGAGCAGGTCCGACGATCGGACGCCGAGGATGTCGCCGAACAGGAAGGTCGTGAGGCTGGTCGTGAACGACGGCAGCCGGGAGACGATGATCACCCCCAGGGCCAGCATCCCGACAAAGAGCAGCCCGATGCCGGTGTCCTCGCGCAGGCGGGCCTTGCGGTGGACGAACGCAATGCCGGCGACCATGACGAGCGCCCCGGCGACGGCGCCGAGGGTCAGGTCAATCCCGAGGACGAACGCCAGCGCGATGCCCGGCAGGACACCGTGGGCAAGCGCGTCGCCCATGAAGGTCATCCCCCGGATGACCACCCACGTCCCGATGAGCGAGGTGGTCACCGCGGCCAGCAGACCGCCGAGGAGCGCCTGCTGCATGAAGTGGACCGAGAAGGGGTCCGTCAACCAGTCGAACATGGCGGTCAGCTCAGGGCCTCGGCGATCCGCGCGGCGTCCGTGCGGAGCATCCCGACGTAGGTTTCGGCGCCCGAGCCGGGCTCGCCGAGCGAGCCGGTATAGAGGACCACGACGCGCACCTCCTCGCCGACCTCCGCCGCCAGCGCGTCGGCCACGTTGGTCGGCAGCGTCGTCTCGCCGAAGATGGCCGGCACGCCCTCGGCGCGGATCACCGCCGCCAGCGCGGCGAGCTGTCTCGGATCCGGCTGCGCCTGGGTCGAACCACCCGGGATGAGGACCCCGATGACCTTGAAGTCGTAGCGCTCGGCGAAGTAGCCGAAGGCCGCGTGGCTCGTGATCAGCGTTCGTCGCGAGCTCGGGATCGTGCCGAGGGTGGAACGGAGCTCGCCATCGAGTGCCGTCAGCTGGTCGGCATAGCTCGTCGCCCGTGCCGCCCAGCCGCCTGCGGCGATCTCGCCGAGGCGCTCGCCGATGAGATCCACCGCCCGCGTCGCGCGGATCGGGTCGAGCCACCAGTGCGGGTCGGGCACGCCGGGGTCATCGCCCAGCGGCCGCGGGTCGAGCGCGGGACCGAGCTCGAGGATCGGTGTCCCCTCCTCCGCCGCCGCCTCGAGGGTATCGGTGAGCCCGACCTCGAGGCCCAGGCCGCTGCTGACCACCAGCGCGGCGTCGCGCAGGCTGGCCGCCTGGCGCGCGGACGGCTCGAAGTCGTGCGGGTCCGCCCCGACCGGCATCAGGACCTCGACCCGGGCCTGGTCGCCCGCGACGTGCGCGACGAGCTCACCGACGATCGTCGTGGTCGCGACGATCAGTGGACGCCCGTCGTTCGACGGGCCCCGCCCTCGCAGGCGCTGAGCACGAGCACCACCGCGCTGGCCACCAGCGCCGCCCGCCGCATCATCGGGTCACCGCGACGACGAGCGCCCGCCGGCCCGCCCGCAGCGCCGGGGCGATCGCCGTCTCCCAGTACGGCAGCACGCGGGCAATGGTGTCGGCCAGCGACTCGCTGCGTGGCAGCTCCGCGTCGCCAAGCGCGGCGTAGCGAGGGTCATCCCGCTCCCAGCGGGGGTCGCCCGGCTCGAGCGGTGGTGGTCGTACCCCGTAGCTCCGCCGCCAGGCATGGACCTGTGCCTCGCCGAAGCGCTGCGCGGTCTCGGCCTTGTTGAGCCCCTGCAAGTGCGCCGTAGTGGCGCTCGTTCAGCCGCCAGCTGCGGTGAACCGGCACCCACATCCGGTCGAGGTCGTCGGCCACGATCCACAGCGTGCGGATCGCCCGCTTGAGGACCGAGGTGAACGCGACGTCGAAGTCGACGCCGGCCTTCCGGAGCGCTCGCCGCCGCGTGAGACTCGGCGATTCCGGCCGCCGAGAGGTCGACGTCGGTCCAGCCTGTGAACCGGTTCTCCCGGTTCCAGGCGCTCTCACCGTGCCGGAGCAGAACCAGGTAGCGTTGACCGGGTGGCGCGACGCGATCCGACTGCGGGAGCTCCAAACGGCGCACGCATCACCCCTCGCGGTCAGCCGGCGACCACGGGTTCGGCCTGCGGCGAGTACATCCCGCGACAGGCCGCTCCCGTCTGCACTGCCCGACCGGCGAACACGCCCTGCGCCGCCGGCACGTTGCCGGGATCGCCGGCCCACACCTTGAGCGCCGCTGCCTGGAGGGCCCGGCCGAACGAGAACGACAGCCGCCATGGCTGTCCACCCATGCGATTGAGCGCGTCGAGGTTGGCGGTTGCGTCCTCATCGCTCTGACCGCCGGACAGGAAGACGATGCCCGGCACCGCTGCCGGCACGTGGCGACGGAATGCTCGGATCGTCCAGTCGGCGACCTCCGCGTGCGTCGCCTGCTCCGGGCACCCGTAGCCCGGCAGGACCATGTTCGGCTTGAGCAGCATCGCCTCGAGGTGGACGCGCTGGGCGACCAGCTCGCCCAACACAGCCTCGAGCGTCCAGCTTGTCACCTCGAAGCTCCGCTCGATCGTGTGCTCCCCATCCATCAGGACCTCGGGCTCGACGATCGGGACGAGGCCGGCCTCCTGGGAGAGCGCCGCGAAGCGGGCCAGGGCGTGGGCGTTGAGCCGTATCGCGTAGTCGGAGGGAACCCCGGGGCCGATGTTGATGACGGCCCGCCACTTCGCGAAGTGAGCTCCCAGCCCGCGGTACTCAGCGAGCCGCTCCCGCAGCCCGTCGAGCCCCTCCGTGACCTTCTCGCCGGGCGCCCCGGCGAGCGCCTTCGCGCCGCGGTCCACCTTGATCCCGGGGATGATGCCTCGCCGCGGCGAGCAGCGTCGGGAACGGCGTGCCGTCATCGGCCGCCTGGCGGATCGTCTCGTCGAACAGGATCACGCCGGCGAGGTGCGCCTCGATGCCGGGCGTCGTGAACAGCAGGTTGCGCCACGCGCGGCGGGTGTCGGCGGTCGCCTCCACGCCGACCGCCGCGAACCGCTTCTCAATCGTGCCGGTCGACTCGTCGGCGGCCAGGATCCCCTTACCTGGCGCGACGAGCAGGCCGGCCGTCGACTCCATGTCCGCCGGCCACTCGGTCACGACGATCACTCCTCCTCCAACGTCGCCCGGAGCATCCAGAGCGCCTTCTCGTGGACGGCAATCCGGCGCGTTGCCAGATCGAGGGTTGCCGGGTCATTGACCTTCTCGGCAACGTCGACAACGCCGCGGGCCGTGCGGACGACGGCCTCGTGCGCGGCGATCAGGCGGCGGACCATTTCCATCGCCCCGGGAGCCCCCTCCTCGTCGCTCACGGAGGCCAGCACCGCCATCTCTCGATACGACCCCGGGGCGAGCGGCCCGAGGGTGCGGATCCGCTCGGCGATCTCGTCGACCGCCCCGGCGAGCTCGGTGTACTGCTCCTCGAACATGAGGTGGAGCGACCGGAAGTGCGGCCCGACCACGTTCCAGTGGTAGCCGTGGGTCTTGAGGTAGAGCGTGTAGGTGTCGGCCAGCAGCCGCGCCACGTCATGGGCCACAAGACTCTGCGCGGGAGCCTCCGGCTGGTCCTTCTCCTCGATCATCATGCTCCTCACCAGTCCCTCTCGTTACTTCGCGCTCCGCCCCGCCGGCCAAGGGGCCGCTTTCGTCCAGCGGCCGAAGTACCACGTGTCGTGCGCCCCGCTGTCGCGGAGGACGCGCGTTGCCTCGTCGACGTCACCGAGGCTCCGAGTGTGGACCGCTAGGACGACATGGCCGGCGAGGCCGGAGGATTCGTAGATCTCCTCGATGTTCCGCTCGTCGTTCAGGAAGGCCGCCAGGATCGACACGAGGAATGCCGGCACCCCGGAGTGTCGCCACCAGGCGCGGGCCAGCGCGGTGACCCCCTCTCGCCCTCGGAAGACGTGGATGTCGGCCTCCGTGAAGCCGGCTGCATGCAGGGCGTCGATGGTGGCCTCGACGCGAGCGCCGTCGTCGATGACGGCCAGGACGTCGTCGCTCGGGATGGGCCACCGGCGGGGCGTCAATCGTTAGTGTCATCGCTTGGCCACCTCCGTTGCTGGCGGGGTTGCAGCGTCGTGCGCGTGCTTCTTCAGCCACAGCTGATGGTGGTACGACCCCTCACGGAGAATCCGCGCAGCGCACCGGGGACAGCGCTCCTCCTCGCAGCGGATTCCCCGCCGATGCGGGAGACGGGCGCCGCACTGGGGGCAGATGCAGGACCCACCGGGTCCCAGCTCGTGTCGTCGCTCCATTCCGGTCATTCAGGGCACCTCCACCGGCCGGCTCGGGCGCGCTGTGCTCGACAGCGAGTGCGCCGCCAGCCGTGCCTCCAGCCGGTCCACGATCTGCCCGATCTCGGGCTCGAGTGCCCGCCCGTCGAGCACCTCTTCCATCAGCCAGGCGCGCGTCAGCCCGGGATCCGCGTGGACGACACCAGACACGCTCACGCCCGCCGCTTCGAGCGCCCGGCGGAGGGTTCGCTCGGTCTCGTGATCGGCGATCCGGTTCAGGACGACGAGGACGTCGTGGATGCGTGCCTCCGTGTAAAGCCGGTTCGCCAGCGCAACGAGCGCCGGGTCGGCGAGATGGCGGGTCGCGGGCAGGGCGCCCGCCCCGATCTCGTCCACAAGGCGCGTCAAGGCAACCGCCATCCGAACGGCCACGGCGGTCGGGTCGACCACGGCCACCGCGGCGTCGAGCTGGACGAGCACGCCCCGTGCCGAGTCCTCGAAGCCCGCCTTTAGGTCGACGAGCACCACCGCCCGGCCGGCTGCCCGCACATCGAGGTCACGGGCGATCTTGGCGATCGGGCCATCGCAGCCGGCACCGGCTCCGAGCTCGGCCAGCTTGCCGGCGACGAGCAGCCAGACCCCGTCTGAGCTGCGGCGGGCGTAGGCGGTCGGCAGCGCGGCGAGGTCGACGACCGGGGCCGGCAGCGCCGTGGGGTCGTCGACCGGACACGTGACTGCCCCGCCGCTGAACACGCTGCCGCCGAAGTACTCGAGCAGCGGGCGCGGCGGATCGTCGATCCCGAGCGCTCGATGGAGCCCGACGTTCGTCGAGTCGGCGTCGAGGACGACGACCTCGTACCCGCGCTTGACCAGCGCCCGCGCCAGGAGAACGACGAGCGTGCTCTTGCCGCTTCCACCCTTGCCCAGAACCCCGATTCGCAGAGTGGCGAGCGGATGTGAGTCAGTTGCCGGTAGGCCCATCGCACCTCACCTCCGGGTCCGCAGGTAGGTTCGCCCGCCGTGCCGGACAGCCACCACGCGCCCCTCGGCCAGGAGCCGCTGGGCGACGGACCAGTCGCCGCCAGAGCGGTCGAGGTAGGCGTGGGCGTCCGCGAACGACATCGGGTGGACGGCGACGATGCCGAGCAGGCCCGCGGCAGGGTCGCTCGACGGCGAGAACGTCTCGGCACAATCGTCCTCGACGAGCAGCTCGGCCGGGAGCCCGTCCGCACGGAAGATGTCGGCTGCGCGGCGGGCCGTATCGACCGACGGCGCGCGGACCCACGGCTCGGCCGGCGGGCGAGTCGGAATGGCGACATACGCGCGCAGCGGCTCGAGCGCGCCGATGAATCTCGCCGTCTGCTCGATCAACGCACCATCGTCGTCGTCGTTGATCCCCGCGACGAGCATCGTCTCGGTGACGAGGTCACCGCGGTAGTCGGCGGCGAAGCTGCGCATTCCGTCGAGGACTGTTTCGAGCCGGAGATTGCCGATGGGGCGGTTCACGCGCCGCCACGTTGCCTCGTCGACGCTATCGACCTTCACCGAGACTAGGTCGGCGGCCATCAGTTCCTCACGAACGTCGTCGCGCCACAGGAGGCCGCCGTTGGTAAGGACGGCGACCTTGAGACCGAGGCCGGCGACGCCGCGGATCGCCTCGCCGAGATGGAGATCCAGGGTCGGCTCGCCGTCCGGCACGAAGGTCGCGTAGTCAATTGGCTGGTCGGTCGCGCGGCACTCGGCGAGGCGCGCGACAACCGCGTCGACGATGACCTCGGGCGCGAAGTACTCCGCGCGCTCCAAGCGAGCGCGGTCGGTCGCCCCGGCCTGGCAGTACACGCACGAGTAGGTGCAGGTCTTGGGCGGGACGTTGTTGATCCCCAGGCTCCAGCCGAGCCGTCGCGAGCGGACCGGACCGAACGCGATCGGCAGGGGCGACGGGGATGGCGGCTGCGCGTGCCGGGTACTACGGCCGTCGCCCCCACTCGCGAGGCGGCGCCTGGATGGTGCCTGGGTGCGGGCGCCGGGCGACACCCCGCGACGCTCGGATCATCGCTGCCTCCTTCTTCAGGACTTCTCGGCGGCCGTGTCGCCGCCGCGGACCCTCACCAGCTCGGCCTCGGCCCGCCGAACCTCTTCGCGCAGATCCGCAAGGCGCGCCTCAAGCTCGTCGGTGTCGGTCTCGCGCTCGACTCGCCGATAGCGGCGGTAGCGCCGCCGGATCGGCCAGTCGGCCTCCTCGGCCCAGTCGGCCGGGTCGTACCACCCTGGGCCGTATCCCCACCCGTGCCACGGACCGCAGCCGTGGTATCCACCGTGCCAGCAACCCATCGTCAACCTCCTTTGGTCGGGGGCAGGCGGTCCGCCTGGTCGAGGAATGTCTCGACCAGGCGATCGCGCTCCCGCATCACCGAGATCCACTCGTCGAGGGCCTGGTCGGCCGGCTTGGGTCAGCCGGTAGGCGCGCCGCGGCGCCCCGTCGTCGGCGACCCACTGCCGAGGTCATCAGGCCGTCGGCCTCGAGTTCGCGCAGGGTGCGATACGCCATCCCCGCGTTGACCCCGTCCGGGGCGAGGCACAGCTCGTTGAGCCGGCCGATCAGCGCCCGTCCATACCCCACCTCTTGGGCGACCAGGAGGAGCACAAAGGGCTCGAGCCAGCGACCACGCCGGCCGCCCGGCCGGACCCAGCCCCGGTAGTTGTCATAGTGGTGATGGGGGTGGTGCATATCGGCATCCATATGCCAATAGCACTCCCTTCACGATCGTTCGCCTAGTGCCGAATGAACTGATCGCCAGGAGCCCGAGCCTTCAGCCACCGGTGGCGGCGCTTCAGACGTGCCCGGTTTCGTCCACCAATCGCGTGTACCACTCCGGCACGGAGAACTCGGACGGTCTGTAGTCGGGCTGGTACCCCTTGATGTCGAGAATCGGGGTCCCATCAAAACAGTCCAGGCCCACGACCGACAGGCCTGTTCCTTCCCTCCCGAGCACCCTCACCAAGCTGAGACCGATGGGATTGGGCCGGGTGGGCGAATCGAGAGCGAACACCCCCAGCAGCGGGAGATCCTCGGGTCTGAAGCCCCTGCGGATCAGTCGCCGGGGCCGGACCTGGAGCGGACCGATCTGGTCGGGCCGCAGGCGATGGAAGTAGCAGACGACGAAGAGATGGGAGTAGCCGTCGATGCCTTCGAGGGCGGGAGCGAACTCTCCGAAGACCTCCAGCTCACCCTCGATGTCGGGCGTCTCGGCACGCACGTCGGCATCGGTCGCCGCCGTTCGCACCACACCGATGGCCGTCAGCTCGATCCGCATGGGCCCCCTTGGTCCGACAGACCTCGTTCCATCATGGCCAGCCAACCAATCGTGCGCTCTGGAGGACGGCACCCCTGCCGCAAGCGCGATTGCCAGGAGCAGTCCGCTCCCGACGAGCGGCCAGCGCCAGCCCCCGGTCTCCTGGCGCATCGCCGCGACCGTCGAGACGCAGGGGATGAACAGCATCTGGACGACGAGGAAGGCGAGCGCGCTGGCGGGTGCGACCGCGGTGGCGAGCGTGGCGTCGAGTCCCGCCTGCGCATTCCCGCCATAGAGAACGCCCAGGGTCGCGATGACGTTCTCCTTGGCGATGAACCCGCTCAGGGTCGCCGCCATGAGCCGCCAATCCATCCCCATCAGCTGGCCGGACGGCTCGACGACCCGTCCGGCCATGGCCAGCAGGCTATGGTCCAGTCGCCACCCGAATACGTGCCGAGCGCCCATACCGCCACCGAGGCAGCCAGGATGATCGTCCCGGCCCGCCGGACGAACTCAAGCGTGTGCCGCCCGGCGACGCGGGCAACGGACATCGCCGCCGGGCGATGGTGGAGCGGGAGGACCCCTGACGGTCGGCAGCGGGGCTAGGGGCGGGTGGGCCACTCCGATGGGCGCTTGGGCACGTGCCAATGAACCCATCAGCGGCTGCCGCCGGCGTGAGCAGGACGGTCGCCCGTGCCGCCCTCGCGCTCCGGCAGCCTGGTCGATGACCTCGTCTGGGCCGCCGTTTCGCGCCCCGTGATGCGGTCAAACCGCTACGACGTAGGGCTTGATGTCGAGTAGCGGCGTGCCATCGAGGAGGTCCAGGCCGTCGAGGTAGAGAACGTTCCCCTTACGTTCGAGGAGCTCGACGAGACTCAGGCCGATGGGGTTCGGGCGACACGGAGCGCGGGTTGCAAACACACCCCGCTCGACATCGCCGAGACGCGGCGTGAGCACCAGTCGTGGCGGCTCTGCCCTGTCGAGGTGACAGACGAGATAAACGTGCGAGAACTCCTCCAGATCCTGGAGCCCCCTCGCGTACTCGGGAAAGATGACCGCCGTGCCACGGCAGCCCTTGGCCAACGCCGGCTGCGCGGGCGCATCGCGCGCGTCGTGATGCCCGCTGTGGATGACGCCGATCGGCCGGTAGGCAACCGCCGGCAGTTCCAGAGGGCGACCGGCTCGGTCAACGGTCGATCGCCGTGCTGGCTGACCTCGACCGCCCGAAGGCAGGGCGTGGTCCGGGACGTCACCGGGCTGCTCGCCGGAGCGTGTCACGACTTGCGAGCCCACTGGCAGGCCGACGCGGCCCGCGATCACGGGGCACTTCACCTTGAACAGGAAGTAGATCGTCGAGGGCTCATCGACGAGCGACTCGAAGTTGCCCTGGCCCTTGGCGAGGACCAGGTCGGCCTCGGCGAACCGGCGGCGAAACGCCGGGCTGCAGTCCTCGAGGATGGTGCCCGGCGCATCCGAACCGTTGTCGATGACCTCGACGATACCGGTGAGCCCGGCCGCTCGCGCGTCCTCCAGGGTGGCGTCGTTGAGGACCGGGGCACCCCGCACGGCCAGCGTGACGCGCTCCGGGCCGATCTGCCCGATCAGCAGCCGGTCGAACACCAGCTCCCCCGCGTTATCGGCGAGGTACAGGATGCGGCCGGCCCGCTCGACGGACCGGCACAGATCGTCGACCCGGCCGCGCACCGGCTCGCGGAGTGCCTGCTCAACGGACTGGCGCACATCGGACTCGGACACGTCACCGCTGACGCCCAGGTCGATGACGTTGCCGGCGATGGCCAGCCGGACGGCGAGATCGAACGGGTCTTCGGCCGCTGCGAGCGCCGTTTCCAGTTCCTCCCGCAGACCCAGCGCCACGCGGTTGAGGCGTTCCTTCGCTGGCCGGTAGACGTCATCTACGCCGATCAGCTCGCGCAGCCGCCGATGGATGACCTGCGCGAGCGCCGGCGGTGACAGGCGCAGATCGCTCTCCGCCAGACGGGCCAGGACGTCGCGCACGAGCTGCTCGCTGACCGCCGGGTCGGGCGATGCCAGCCTGCCGGAGTCGAGCGCCTGACGCACGAGGCAGGGGAGGCAGTCGAGCGAGGTTCTCATGGCCCGCGCATCCCAGTCTCCTCCGGCGTAGCCGGGTGGCGGCCCGGCTGGGCCTGGATTCCAGTCTGGGCGAGGGCGGGATCGGCGTCGAGGCCGATGATCGTGCCGACGACACACGGCGAGCACCGGTCCGGGAACCTCTGCCAGAAGCGTGCCGATGCGGTGAAACCGGTGCAGTGGCAGGGATACAGGCGGGGCCAGCCCAGGCGCTCCAGCTCGACGATCGTCCGGCGCACCCGCTCGTCGCTGGCGGTGCGGAGGTGCATCCCGCCGATCACCGCCCGAATCGGGCGGTCGCCCGTGAGGGTCCGGACGTACCACAGGGTGTTGATCATCCCGGCATGGCCGCAGCCCAGCAGCACGACGGTGCCGCCGGCTGTCTCGACATAGACCGCCTGGTCGTCCGGCAGCAGATCCGGCGTCGCGCAGTCGCGATCTAGGAAGAACGCCCCGCCCACGTCCTCGAACTCGGTCACCCGCGGCACCGGCCCCGTGGAGTGCAGCCCGGATGCCACCTCGGTCGGGCCGTCGACCAGGCTCAGGGAGGCCGCTGTTCGCGCGAGCATCTCGCGGCGCTCCGGCATGCCGATGTCCCTGCTCGTCCCGTCGGGGTTGCGGGCGTACTTGTCGTCGAAGGCGGCCGCGTGGGCATACAGGCGCGGATCCCGGGCCCGGCGGAGCGCCTCGCCCAGGCCACCCGTGTGGTCATAGTGGCCGTGGCTGAGCACGATGGCCCCGGTTGCAGACAGGTCGACGCCGAGCGCGTCGGCGTTGGGTCCCAAGGCGAAGCCCTGACCCGTGTCAAAGAGGATCCGCCGATCACCCAGCTCGATCCAGAGGGCCAGGCCGTGCTCGGCAAGCAGGCCCCTGCTGCCGACGCTGTTGTCGGCCAGTACCGTGATCCGCCCTACGGGCGGCCGCGTGACCGGTTCCACCGCTCGGCGCTCAGTGGATGTGCGGCGCGTGGTCGAGGACCTCGTGCTCGCGCAGGCGCCGCGTCTTGAAGCCCGGGAGGTTGCCCACGACGTGGGGCAGGAGTCGAAGCCCGACTCGTGGTGTTCATCAGGGGGAGGCCCAGCATGTCGCCCATGATCAAGAGGTCGAACACGTCCTGCTGGCGCCGTGCCTCGGTCTCCACGACGTGGTACGTGTCGAAGACGAGGAGTCCCCAGGCCACCTGCCGCAGCGCTGTCCAGAGCCGGTGGAGCAGCCGGGCAGTGTTCGCTCGCACCTGGGGAGCGCCTCGATGGTGCCCATCGTCATTCATATGCCAATAGCACTATTCCCATCGGCGCTCGCCTAGTGCCAGACGGCCCGATTGGATGTGGGGTAGCCCCTCCGTTCCTGATCGGGACGAACATCGCCGCCCTGGCCACCCCGCATAGCTCGGTAGCCACCATCCTCGCGCGCACCCTCGGTAGGCGCCAGGGCGTTAACGCGCCGACCCGCGCCTATCTCAGTTCCGCCTGGCGCTAGGGGCGATCAGGGCACTCACGGTGGCCGTTTGGAGGGCCGCGACCGACGACGGTGTTAGCCGGTCGGATTCCGTATACGAGTGGCTCCGGCGGTAGGATTCGAACCTACGACCAAGCGGTTAACAGCCGCCCGCTCTACCACTGAGCTACGCCGGAGCGAGGGCACCTCGGGCGCTCAGCCCGGGTGCGAGGGCGCCATCGCTGCGCCGCGGCAGAGGATAGCAGGCGGCCTGGGGCGATGCGATCGCCGAGGGGATGCGGTGGGCACCACCCGACGCGATGCGACCGAGCTTGCCCGGTGGCTCCCGTAGACTCCCGACCATGAGCCTCATCTCCCCCGAAGCGCTGTTCGGGCGACTCGGGGGACCGGGACTACGGATCGCCGACGTGCGCTGGTGGCTGGCCGATCCGGGCAAGGGCCGCCGCGACTACGACGTGGCGCACCTCCCGGGGGCCGTGTTCATCGATGCGGATGCCGATCTCGTCGCCGCGACCGGGCCGGGCCGCCATCCCCTCCCCTCGCCGCTGACCTTCGCCACCCGGATGGGCGAGCTCGGGTTCGGCGACGAGCACACGATCGTCGCCTACGACGACGCTGGCGGCGGGATCGCCGCGCGACTGTGGTGGATGCTCGACGACCTGGGGCATCCGGACGTGCACGTGCTCGATGGCGGGATGCAGGCGTGGGCGGCGATCGGTGGCCCGCTGACCGATGCCATGCCGGCATTCGCGGCCGCAGGCCTCGGGCTGCGCGATGCGTGGTCCCGCACCATCGGCCGAGAGAACCTCGTGGACCAGTTGGGCCGGATCAGCCTGATCGACGCCCGGGCGCCGGAGCGCTACCGGGGCGACGTCGAGCCGATCGACCCGGAGCCGGGGCACATCCCGACCGCCCACAACCTGCCAACTGCGGGCAACCTCGGTCCGGATGGTCGGTTCCTGCCGGCGGACGCGCTGCGCGCGAGGTTCGCCGACCTCGGCGGCGAGGTGGTGACATCGTGCGGGAGCGGGATCACCGCCTGCCACAACGCGCTCGCGATGCGCGTCGCCGGTCTGCCCGACCCGATCCTGTACCCGGGCTCGTACAGCGACTGGTCGCGAGCCGGCCTGCCGGTGGCCACCGGGGACGAGCCGGGCGAGGTGCCCGCCGACCTTCGCTAGGCGGACGCCGCCGTCCCCCGGCCCCGGCGCCGGCCGACGGCCAGCTGGATAAGCGCCGTCGCCAACGCGGCCGCGAACCCGATCGCGAGATCGCCGACAAGCGCAACCTGGAACCCGAACAGCGAGACCTCCGGTCCGACGGAGATGCCCAGACGGTGGCCGATGAGGTAGAAGGCGCCGAACGCGGTCAGGACGGGCAGCACGAAGGCGGACCAGCGCCGCGGGCCACCGAAGGCGGCAACCAGGCGGACGGCGACGATCCCCAGCGCGATCGAACAGAGCGTGAACAGCGTGACGAGGGCGTAGGCCTGCGGCGGCATGCTCCTGAATGTACCGGCGTTTCCCGGGAAGTGCCGGCGGCGGCGAGAATGGGCCACCGTCGCGAGCGCAAGGCCCGGATGAAGGAGGAAGTCGATGGCCGGTGACTGCCCGATCTGCGCCAGGCATCGGGGCGAGGGCCCGCTCGGCGGCGAGCTCGTCGCCCGCGTCGACGGCTTCTGGGTATGGCATGCGGCTCCGGGTCAGGACGGCGGTGCCTCGCTCGGTCACGTCATCATCGAGAGCGACGCCATGCGCCCCACCTGGACGATCTGACCGATGTCGAGGCCGGCAACCTGGGTCGGCTCCGAGCCCACCTGGCACGGGCGCTGCGCGACGAGCTCCGGCCCGAGTTCGTGTTCGCGGCGGTCATCGGGCAGCGGATGTCTCACTTCCACGAGCACCTGCTCTGCCGCTTCCCTGGCACCGCGGAAGACGTGCCGTGGCACGAGAGCGACGAGGCCGCGCCGCGTGCGGACGCAGCCGCCGTAGTCGACCTCGCCCGTCGGATCCACACAAGGCTGGCTCACTGAGGGTCCGGAGGGGCTTCGGTGACGGCGCGTTCGCCGCCGACTGTGTTCGCCTGCGGCCCGATGTCGAGATGGTTCCACCCAAGCGGAACGATCGACCCGAGCGACTGTGTTCGCCTGCGGCTCGATGTCGAGATGGTTCCACCCAAGCGGAACGATCGACCCGAGCGACTGTGTTCGCCTGCGGCTCGATGTCGAGATGGTTCCACCCAAGCGGAACGATCGACCCGACGGCGCCGGTCGAGCCCGAAGTGCCCGCGCACAGAGGGCGGCGGTGAGCGACAGGGAAGCAGCCGTCGTCATGATCCCGGCATGCCCAGACGCAACGGCCCCGGAATCGCGCTCCTCGCCGACCAGACCCGACGCCGGATCGTGGCTCTGCTCGCCCTCCGACCACGGCGCCCCTCGGCGATCGCCCACGAGGTCGGGCTGAGCCGCCCGGCCACCAGCAGGCAGCTTCGGCTGCTGCGCGAGGCGGGCCTCGTTCGAATGGTTCGGTCGAGGATCGATGGACGCGGGTACCTCTACTCGATCGAACCGGACAGCCACGGACCGATCACAGCATGGCTGGCCGGCACCGAGGTCGGCCTCCGCGGCAGGAATCACCCTGAGCTGGATGCCCTGGCCGGCGCCACCCCGATGGAGTTGGACGCGCCAGCCTCGTCAGATTTCGCACCGTCGTTCCGCTTGATTGGAACGATCGCGAGCACGGTGCTGTGGGCGGCCGCGGTGTTGCGGGCGAGCACGGTGCTGTGGGCGGCCGCGGTGTTGCGGGCGAGCACGGTGGGCGCTTCCCTACTCCAGGTAGTCCTTGAGCTTGCGCGAGCGGGACGGGTGGCGCAGCTTGCGCAGCGCCTTCGCCTCGATCTGCCGGATGCGCTCGCGGGTGACGTTGAACTCCTTGCCGACCTCCTCCAGCGTGCGGGCGCGACCGTCCTCGAGACCGAACCGCAGCTGCAGCACGCGGCGCTCGCGGCCGGTCAGTGAATCGAGCACCGCCTCGACCTGCTCCTTCAGCAGCTGATGCGAGGCGGCCTCGGCCGGGGCGAGCGCGCCGCGATCCTCGATGAAGTCGCCGAGGTGCGAGTCTTCCTCCTCGCCGATCGGCGTCTCGAGCGATACGGGCTCCTGCGACACCTTGATGATCTCGCGCACCTTCTCCGGGGTGACCGCGACCTCCTGGCCCTTGGACATCGCCTCGGCGATCTCCTCCACGGTGGGCTCGCGGCCGAGCTCCTGAAGCAGCTGCCGCGAGACGCGGATGAGCCGGTTGATCGTCTCCACCATGTGGACCGGGATCCGGATGGTCCGCGCCTGGTCTGCGATCGCGCGGGTGATCGCCTGGCGGATCCACCACGTGGCGTAGGTCGAGAACTTGAACCCCTTCTCGAAGTCGAACTTCTCGACGGCTCGGATGAGGCCGATGTTCCCCTCCTGGATCAGATCCAGGAACGACATCCCGCGGCCGATGTACTTCTTCGCGATCGAGACCACCAGGCGCAGGTTGGCGGACGTGAGCTGCTCGCGCGCATCGCGGCCGATCCGCACCACCTCGCCGCGCCGATCGCGCATCTTCGTCTCGGGCGGCACCTCGGGATCGAAGCCCATCCGCCGCAGCAGGTCTGAATCGTGGCCGGCCTCGATCCAGCGCTGGAGCGCGGCGAACGCCATGTCGTCGCGGCTCCAGTCGTAGATGGCGCGCAGGCCGGGGTTGTCGCGCGAGTCGAGATCCCCGTTGTGCACCGACAGGAACGACCAGTCGAGCAGCTCCTGGAACGACTCGGCCTCGAGCTTCTGGTTGTAGCTCGAGACCAACGCCCGCCCTTGCTTGAGCAGGGCAAGGGTGCCTTCGGATTGGGCGTCCTTGCCGGCCTTGATGAGGTGGAAGTCCGGCGACGCGACGTACAGCCCGGCATTGTCGGGCCAGGCGAGCGCGTCGGCGACCATCTTGTGGGTCTCCGGCCCGAACGGCAGCAGGTGCTGCGTCTTGGTCGTGCGCGTCTTGTGCTCGGTGTCGTGCAGGGTCCACTCGTGCAGCGAGAGCACGGCCTTCCAGGGCTCCACGATGATCTGCTCGCCGAGCTCGATCGCCTTCGCGAGCACGACCTCCTCCTCGGCCGTGAGCAGGGCGACCTTGCCGATCTCCTTGAGGTACATCCGGACCGGGTCGTCGATCCCGATGATGTCCGCGGACAGGGCCTCTAGCTCCTCCGCGGACGGCTCGTCGACCCCCTTGGAGTCGAGCTTGGCAGGCGCGTCGACACCGGGCGGCACGCGGACACCACGGACCGCCTCTGCTTCGACGATCTCGACGCTCAGCTCCCGCTTGCCCCGGGACGGCTCGCCCTTGTCCCGCCCCCTCGTCCTCGTCCTCGTCCTCGTCCTCGTCGCTGGGCTCGAAGTCCGCATCGTCGATGTCGACGATCCTCGTCCTCGTCTTGATCGTCGCTGTCCTCAGCATCCCGATACCTTGGGGGCGGCCTTGACGGCGCCGCTGCCGCACCGCGGCGAGGACGCATCGTGGCGAGCTTGGCCTCCTCGAGCTCCCGGCGGGTGCGCCGGGGATGCGAGGCGAGCACGGCTTCGACGAGCTGCTTGTCGAGGGGATCGGCCATGGTCTCGAGTCCTCCAATTCGATCGGGCTGGGTCGGTGGTGAGGTCGGTTGGTGATTCGAGTGCGTGGCGGCGACGGCGGCGCGGCGGGCGAGAAGTCTGGTCTGGTCACGGCGACGGTCGAGCGACCGACGCTGCTCGTTGAGGAGACGCCGTTCGAGGGTGAGGCGCTCGATCAGGTCGTGATCGGTGTCGCGCTCCGCCTCGGCCATGGCGTCGCGGTTGTAGCTGCTCTGCTCGTGCCACTCGGTGTCATCGAGCTCGAGGATCAGGCGCTCCGTCTCGTACGCGAGCGCCCGGTCGCCCAGCTCGCGCGGATCCGGACCCGACCGGGACACGAGCGCCTGGCCGAGCGCACGACTCTCGTCGTCCAGACCGTCGAGGACGGCGGCCAGGGCGAACGGCGGTCGGACGCCGCTGTCGTCTCGAGCACGGGCGATGACGATCGCCCGGTATAGCTCGCGAGCGACCTGCGATGGCAGCCGGTCCGGCCCGAGACCGTCGAGCACGCCATCGTGCGGCTCGGGAACGAGCAGAACCAGCCGCAGCAGCTCCTGCTCGGTCCGCGACACGCCGCGCAGGATGTCGTTGACGGGGAGCGCGTCCGCGGCCCGGATCACGGCATCGGCGGTGAACCGCCCTTCGGCTGCCGCCCTCCAGCCGCCACGGAGCGCCATCGACAGCGCGCCCTGGTCGATGACCCGACAGCGTCTGGACCGCTGCAGGTACGGCTCACGCATCAGCGCGGGGAGGTTGCGCAGAACGGGGATCACCGCATCGACGAAGCGGGCCTTGCCGCCCGGCGTCTTGAGGTCGTGCGCGCGCGCGTGGACGTCGATCAGGTGATCCACGATGGGTTGCGCGGTCCGGACCTCCTCGCGCCATCGATCGGGCTCATCACGCAGGACCTCGTCGGGATCCTTGCCGGCTCGGGCAGCCGAACGACCCGGACGTCATCGAGCTGGACCCCGGCATCGTCCCGTGCCAGCTGCCGGATCAGCTCCTCGAGCGCGGTGGCGCCGAACGTGCCGGCCTTCTCCCCGGCGGCATCGACGTCGTACGCGAGCGCGATCCGCTTCGCGTACCGGGTGAGCAGCGCGACCTGCTGCGGGGTGAGCGCGGTGCCCAGGCTCGCGACCACGTTGTCGTAGCCTGCCTGGTGCGCCATCAGCGCGTCGGTGTAGCCCTCGACGATCACGGCCTGGCCGGTCTTGCGGATCGGCCGACTTCGCGCGATCGATCAGGTACAGCGTCCGGCTCTTGTCGAACAGCGGGGTCGCCGGGCGAGTTCAGGTACTTGGGCCCGTGGTCGCGACCGTCGTCGGACGCACCTTCCTTGGCCAGGATCCGGCCGCCTAGGCCGACTCCGTGCCCGTTGCTGTCCCGGATCGGGAAGATGACCCGCTCGCGGAACCGGTCGTACACGCCTCCCCCGCGCTGGCGTGGGCTGGCCAGGCCGACCTCCACCAGCTCGCCGGGCGCGACCTGGCGCTTGGATCGCGAGCTGGCGGGTCATCGTGTCCCAGCCGCCCGGGCGCCCAGCCGAGCTGGTAGCGCTCGATGGTCTCGTCCGTGAAGCCGCGCTCGCGCAGGTAGGCGAGCGCGGTCGCACCGCCTTTCGAGTGGAGCAGCACGGCGTGGTAGAAGGCGATGGCCGACTCCAGGACCTCCCGCAGCCGCGCCTTGCGTGCGTCCTCACGGCGGGTCTGCTCGTCGATCTCGATCCCGGCGCGGGCGGCCAGTGCCCGCAGCGCCTCGGGGAACGACAGCCCGTCGCGCTCCATCAGGAACGTGAAGATGTCGCCATGCTTGCCGCAGCCGAAGCAGTGCCACGTGTCGCGCGCCGGCGTCACGACGAACGAGGCGCGTCTTCTCGCCGTGGAACGGGCACAGGCCCTTGAGGGTCGTGCCGGCCTTCCTGAGCTGGACCGACTCGCCCACCACGTCCGCGACGGGCAGCCGGCCCTTGATCTCGGCAACCGTGCCGACGGCCAAGCGTTGCTCCTGTGTCCCGTGGTCCCGCCCGGGCGACCTCGGGGGGACGCAGTCAGTGGAAACAGCTACCGGCCTGTCAAGTCTTGACAGGCCGCCGGTTGCGCAGGGTACCCCTTGACAAGGGGCTTGACAAGCGCCCTTTGTCAAGGGCATCGCCGCCCCCGCCCGGGCCGTAGCCGACGGCGGGCGGCGTCGCGCTCGAGCAGGCCGTGAGAGCGAGCGCGACGAGTCCGAACAGCGCCAGGACACGGAGTGACAGATGGGCGGGGCGCGGCATGGCGAGTCTCGTCGGCGGGGCGCCGCGAACCGACCGGCCGGGCCGGACCCGAAGTGTCGGCGCGGGATGACCGTGGCCGCCGCTCCTCGGCCCCATGCTCACATCTCCATCGAGGGCCGATACGCGGGATCGAGGTACTTCGCCTGATCCTCCTCGAAGTCGAGCTTGCAGCCCTTGCCGCAGAAGTAGTAGGTCGTGCCCTCGTGCTCGCTCGTCAGGCCGGCGGCCCGGGCGTTCGCGACCTCGACGGTCATGCCGCACACGGGGTCGGTCGCGGTGGTCTGCTGTTCGGTCATGGGTCCTCTCCTTTCAGAGACGGAAATGCTCAGATGATGGTCACGCTGGCTGTGCAACGGCCGTGGGGCTTGGGACGGGATCGCGGCTGAGACGGAGCCGGCGCAGCAGCTGGGCGTTGGCGGCGACGATCACCGTCGAGGCGCTCATCGCGATGGCACCCACGGCCATCGGCAGGTCGAAACCCCACGGCACGAGGACACCGGCCGCAACCGGGATCGCCACCAGGTTGTAGGCGGTGGCCCAGACGAGGTTCTGGACCATCTTGGAATAGGTGGCGCGCGACAGCTCGATGGCACCCACGACATCCCGCGGGTCGCTCCGGACCAGGACGATTCCAGCCGATTCGACCGCGACGTCGGTCCCCGCGCCGATGGCGATGCCCACGTCGGCTGTCGCGAGCGCCGGAGCATCGTTGACCCCATCGCCGACCATGGCCACCTTGCGCCCGCCGGCCTGGAAGCGCTTGACGGCGTCGGCCTTGTCGGCCGGCAGGACCTGCGCCGCCACCTCGTCGATGCCCAGCCTGCGGGCGACCGAGTCGGCGACGGCCTGCGCATCGCCGGTGATCATGGCGACCTTGAGGCCCATCGCGTGGAGCCGCTCTATCGCCTCGGCGGACTCGGGCCGGACCTCGTCCTCAACGGCGATCGCCCCGATGACCCCGCCATCGGCGATGACGTGGAGGACCGTCTGCCCCTCGCGCGTCCAGGCCTCGCTGGCCGGATCCGGCTCGAGGCCCGCGTCGGCGAGCAGACCGGGACCGCCAACCGAGATCGATCGGCCCTCGACCGACGCTCGCGCGCCGCGACCAGCCAGCGCCTCGAAGTCGTCGGCCGCGAGCGGCTCGATTCCCCGCGACCGCGCACCCGCGACGATCGCCCGGCCGAGCGGATGCTCCGAATCAGCCTCGACCGACGCCGCGAGCCGGAGCGTCGCGTCCTCGTCAACCCCGCTCACGGCCGCCAGCGCCGGCTGGCCCTTCGTGAGTGTCCCGGTCTTGTCGAAGATCACGATGTCGAGCTCGCGCGCTCGTTCGAGCGCGATCCGGTTCTTGACGAGGAGGCCGTGGCGGGCGCCGAGCGAGGTGCTGATGGCGATGACCAGCGGGATCGCGAGTCCCAGTGCATGCGGGCAGGCGATGACGAGCACGGTCGCCATGCGGGTCAGCGCTCCCGCCCGGTCGCCGTCGAGCCACCAGAAGCCGAACGTGATCGCGGCGGACGACAGCGCGACGTAGAACAGGATCGCGGCCGCCCGGTCCGCCAGGGCCTGGGCGCGCGACGCCGAGGCCTGGGCATCGGCCACCATGCGCATGATCCCGGACAGGGCGGTGCCCTCGCCCACCGCGGTGACCCGGACCCGCAGGCTGCCGCCGGCGGCGACCGTGCCTGCCACGACCTTCGCTCCCGGCTCCTTCGCGACCGCACGCGACTCTCCGGTGATCATCGACTCGTCGACGTCCGCCGAGCCATCGGCGACGATCCCGTCGACCGGGACCCGCCCGCCGGGCCGGACCAGCACGACGTCGTCGATCGCGAGCGCATCGAGGGCCACGGTCTCGGTCTCCTCGCCGGTCACCCGCTCCACCGTGTCCGGCAGCAGCTCGGCGAGCGCCGCCAGCGCCCCCTGCGCCTGCGCGATCGAGCGCATCTCGAGCCAGTGCCCGAGCAGCATGATCACGACCAGTGAGCTGAGCTCCCACCAGATCTCGATCTCGAACAGCCCGAGCGTGCCCGCCCAGCTGGTGACGAAGGCGACCACGATCGCGAGGCTGATCAGGGTCATCATCCCGGGCTGCCGTTCGGCCAGCTCGCCCTGGGCCCCGCGCAGGAACACGAGCCCGCCGTACAGGAACACGACCGTGCCCAGGATCGGCGGGATGAGATCTGAGCCGGGGAACACGGGCGCCGTGTAGCCCAGCCAGGCCTGTGGATCGGGGCTCCAGATCACAACCGGGATGGTCAGGGCCAGGCTGAGCCAGAACTTGTCGCGGAACATCGCGACCGAGTGGCCCTCATGCCGGTCGTGGCCTGCGTGGCCGGCGTCGCTCCCGTGGCCGCCGGACATGGCCGCGTGATCCATCGGGACGTGATCGGTCCGTTCGTCGTTCATGCTTGTGTTCAGAGACCCGCCACCAGGGCCGGCCCCCGCTCGCTCGTCGGTGGAGCCACGTCGGTGCCGGTCCCGATCGTGATGGATCCAGCAGTCATTGGGCGTATCACATCGATTGGCGTGGGGATAGGGGTGCGATCGCGGAGGGCAACCACCACCATCCAGCGGTGTTGACACGCTCAGGATACTCCCATGGAGTATCAGCGCTTTGCTGCCCAGGCCGCCCGCGCTGTAATCGCCAAGGAAGGTCGTGGCGTACGGGTAGCCGGCGGCCGGGCTGGCGGCGAACCAGCGATCACCGGACGTCGGGTCCGACGACGCGGTCGTCACCTTCGACATGGTGAACGACAGCGCGCCCGGCCCACGACTGACTCACGATCACATCGGAGTAGTGGTGACGCCGATCGAGCTCGCGGACGGGTCGAAGGGTCGGTCGGTCATGTTCCGCATGTCGGACCAGACCACCGCGAGGTGTGTCGCATCGGTCGCCCTTGTCGCCGGAGTTCGCGCCCAGGATGTCGGGTTGGTGGCATTGGCCGGACCGACGAACCGGAAGCCGAGCGTCGCGTAGTACGCGTGACCGTCGGCATCGAAGGCGATCGCCGGGTCACCGGTTCCCCGGTACGCGGAGTTCGAGCCCCTGATGATGTTGTTCGCGTCGGTCGGGTTGACCGCGATCGAGGTCTCGTTGTGCGGACCCGCCGCGGGGGCGCAGTCGGTGTTGACGTTTGCGCCGTCGGAGGTCGTCGTCGTGCAGGTGGCGTGGCCCGTCTTCTCCCTGGGTCCGGTGCCGAACACGGCTCCCGAGACGGGTGCCTCATCGAGGCCGTTGTGCGTGAAGTCAACCGGCTGCGGATCATCGGCGGACACCATGCCCGCGGTGGCGAGCATGGTGATCGTTGCGACGACGGTGGGGCGGTCCGGGTCAGTCGGGATCAGGCTCGTCGGCGGTGGCACCCTTCCCGGCGGCGATGGCCACTTCGTTGGCCGCGATCCGGCGGCCCTCCGGCGTGCGTCCAAACCGGGCGTTGAGCTCCACCACCAGCCCGTCGACGACCTCCTCGGCGGTGCCCGGCCGCTCGGCATCCTCGGACCAGGCGAACTCGGCCAGGTAGTCGTCGGTGCCCGCCAGGCCCTCGCGCATCGTGATCCTGCTGATCTCCTGCATGAACCAGCGCGGCATCGGGCGGTTCACCCTGGCGCCCGAGTCGTCGGTCGCCTGGACCTGTGTCGGGATGTCACGCCAGGCGAGGATGCGATAGCGAGCCACGAGGTCTCCTCCGGGTCGAGGGTGGTGGGACGCAGCTTGTCTTCGACGATACCCCGCTCAGCCGCTCAGCCGCTCAGCGGCCGCGTTCGCACCGTCGAGCGGCGGCCGGCGGCCCGCAGGGCGACCTCGATGAACGGCCGCAGCCGCGAGGAGATCTCGACCTGGGTCCGCCGGAACGCGGCCAGCTTCTGCTCGTCCGTCCCTTCGACCTCCGACGGGTCATCGAGGCCCCAGTGGAGCGTGTTCTGCGAGCCGGGGAAGACGGGGCACGTCTCGCGGGCCCGGTCGCACACGGTGATCACGTAGTCGAACTGCTGGTCGAGGAACTCGGTGATGACCTTGCTCCGGGCACCCGACCAATCGATCCCCAGCTCGGCCAGCACGCGCACCGCGTACGGGTTCACGCGGGTCGCCTCGGTGCCCGCGGAGCACACCTCGAAGTCGTCGCCACCGTAGCGCTCGAGGAGCGCCTCGGCGATCTGGCTGCGGGCCGAGTTGTGGGTGCACACGAACAGCACGCGGATGGGGGCGTCGGGCACGGGGGTGGTCCTCCTGGCGCGGCCGGCGGCCGCCATCGTGAGCTCCAGATCGAGCAGCTCGGCCTCGAGGCGATCGAGATCGTCGCGCTGGCGTGCGATCGCGGCCCGCTGGTCGGCGAGCACCGGCGCAAGGTCGAGATCGACCCGGCCGTGGTCCAGGCACAGCCGTGCCAGCCGTCCCGCCTCCACCGGCGCCAGGCCGAGCCGGCGAAGGGAAGCCACGAGGCGCAAGCGGGCCACGTCGCTGGGGTCGTAGTCGCGATAGCCGTTGGTCCCCCGTTTGGGCGGCGGAAGGACACCCGCGTCCTCGTACCAGCGCACGGCCGACGGCGCGATCCCCACCCGGCGGGCAACCTCTCCGATCCGCATGGGATGAGGCTAAACCTTCCAGTAACTTGAATGTCAAATGGCTGTAGCGAGGGCCACGCAGGTGCTCGGTCCGTCCGGGTCACCCGTAGCTGGCTGACCACGTCACGCTCGGCCTGCGCGCCCAGGCCTACGCGCCCATCGTGTCGGGCGGCGACGTCGTCGGCATCCTGAACGTCGGATCGGCCGATCCCGAGGCGCTCACCCAGCTGACCGAGCGACTGCCCGCGCTGCTCGAGTTCGCGTCCCTGGCCGGAGCGCTGCTCGCCCCCGCGCTGTCGCACCAGGCCGTGGTGGCCGAGGCCCGGGCTGTCATCGAACGCGCGATCGGGGCGGGCGCGTTCCACCCCGTCTTCCAGCCGATCGTCCACCTGGCAAGCAACCGGATCGTGGGCTACGAAGCGCTCACGCGGTTCGACGAAGGGGTCCGGCCGGACCATCAATTCGACGAGGCCTCCAGCGTCGGTCTCGGGATCGAGCTCGAGCTCACAACCCTCGCGGCCGCAGTGGCAGGGTCGGTGGGTCTCGCGCCCGGGGCCTGGCTGGATCTCAACGTCTCGCCCGCGTTGCGCCTGCAGCCGGCCAAGCTTCGGCGCGTGCTGCAGCCGGCGCTGGCCCCCGGTTCGCGGCGCATCGTTCTCGAGATCACGGAGCACGAGCCGATCGCCGATTACCGCGGGTTGCGACGAAGTCTGGCGCGTCTGGGGCCCTCGGTCGAGGTCGCCGTGGACGACGCGGGCGCGGGGTTCGCGAGCTTCCGGCACATCCTCGAGCTGCGACCCCGCTATGTGAAGCTCGACTATGGCCTCGTCCACCGGATCGACCGGGACCCGGCCCGACAGGCCCTGATCGTGGGCATGGTCCATTTCGCGGGACAGGTGGCCCGCCAGCTGGTCGCAGAGGGTATCGAGACCGCCGGCGAGCGCCGCACCCTGCAGGCGCTCGGGATCGGCCTGGGGCAGGGCTATCTGCTCGGTCGGCCGGCACCGATCTCGGCGACCTGAGCTCGACGCGCCGAGCCGTCCCGCCCCACACCGGGAGCAGTCAGCGACCCGGTCTCCGTGACGTTCCCCTTGGTCCCGATCGTCGCCGCGCTCGCGTTCGCCGGCTCGGCCCGCTTCACGGCCATCCGCTCCCGTCCGCGCGACTGATCTCCCGATCACGTCCCCGCCCAGCGGCGCGGAAGGGTACCTCCGGGTGATAGCCCCGGCGATCGCCGATGCCCAACCATAGGGGCCACACGGCCGTCTGAGGATCGCACAGGGTGTTTCACGAGGTGGGCCGTCCGGCCCGGCTCTCGACCAGGAGCATCGTGCTCACGTATTTCGCGAGCGCGATCATCTGGATCGCCTTGAGCGATCGCGCGCTCACCGCGCTCTCCAGTGATCCCGGGACCATCGTCACCCTGTCCACCGTCAAGGGCTGGGGCTACGTAGCGGTCACCGGCGCGATACTGACCCTACTGCTCCGCGGAAACGACACTCGCCGTGACCGGCAGACCCGGGCGCTCAAGGCCAGCGAGCAGCGCTTCCGGCTCCTCGCCGAGAACGCCCAGGATGTGATCTCTCGCTATCGGGTCGTGCCCGCCCCTGGCTTCGAGTACGTGAGCCCGTCGGTCGAGACGGTGCTGGGCTATCCGCCGTCCGCGTTCCTCGCCGACCCCGACCTCATGGCGCGGCTGGTCCACCCCGATGACCGCCACCTCCTCGAGTACGAACCCGATGTCCCGCGGCTGGCGGATCCAATGATCCTGCGGCTCGAGCATGCCGATGGTCACTGGGTGCGCCTCGAGCAGCGCAGCACCCCGGTGCTCGATGCGACGGGCGCGCTCGTTGCCGTCGAGAGCGTCGCCCGCGATGTCAGCGACAGGGAGCGCGCCAGCGCGTTGCTGGCGCGACGCAATCGGGTGCTCCGCTCCCTTTCCGCGGCAAACGAGGCGCTGGTGCGGGCTACCAGCGAGCCCGACCTCCTCGACGCGATCTGCCGCATCGTCGTCGAGCAAGGTGCCTACCGTTATGCCTGGGTCGGTTACCGAGAGGTGGATGACGCCGGGTCCATTCGCCCGGTGGCCTCGGCCGGATACCACGACGGGGACCAGGCCGGGCTGGAGGTGACCTGGCATCTGACCGAGCGCGGGCGGGGCCCCGTCGGTACGTCCGTGCGCGAAGCACGCACCGTGATCGTGCGCGACTTCGCCACCGACCCGACAGTCGTGCCATGGCGCGAGGCGGCGCTGGCCCGCGGCTACGCTTCCGGGGCGGCGATCCCGTTGCTCAGGGGCGGCCGGGCATTCGGCAGTCTGGTCGTCTACTCCGACGAGCGCGACGGCTTCGGACATGAGGAGATCACGCTCCTCGATCAGCTCGCGGAGAACCTCGCCTACGGCCTCGACACGCTCCGGGCGCGTGCTGTCCACGAGGCCCGCGACGTGGAGCTCTCGCGCCTTGCCGCGGCCATCGAGCAGACGGTCGAGTCGGTTGTCATCACCGACCCTGAGGCCACCATCACCTACGTCAACCCGGCCTTCGAGCGGACGACCGGCTACGCACGCGCTGAGGTCCTGGGTCGGAACCCGAGAATGCTGCAGAGCGGGGTCCACACGGCGACGTTCTACGCCGATCTGTGGTCGATGCTGTCCTCGGGTTCGACCTGGACGGGGGAGTTCGTGAACCGTCGCAAGGATGGCACCACGTTCACCGAGGTGGCCTCGATCGCCCCCGTGGTGGGCCCGTCGGGTGCCGTCACCTCGTACGTGGCGGTGCAGCGCGATGTCACGCATGAACGCGCGCTCGAGGCACAGGAGGTGCGCCGCGCCCGCGAGCGAGCCTTCATCTCGGACGCGCTGGCCGCGCTTCGCCCGGCCGATACCGCGACGGAGACCGCCGGCGCAATCTGTCGGCACATCCTCGAGCTGCCCGAGATCGCCGTTGCCTCGCTCTCGCTGTTCGAATCCGATGACAGTGTGCTGCCGATGGCCATCGTCGTCGACGACGGGCGGCTGCTGGATCTGAAGAGCTTCGGCGCCGAGCGCAGCCGGGCGCTCCGGGCGCGGGCGGCGCTCGGACCGTGGGTGGAGGAATTGGGACCCCAGGCGGGTCACCCGTATCTCGCCGAGCGCCGCGCGCTCGGTCTGCTCGGCCAGGCGTACGTGCCCGTCAAGTCGGGGGCGACGCTGATCGGCCTCCTGATCGTCGGTTCGAGAGATCCGGACGCGGTTGCCCTGCTGACCGAGCGGCTGCCGGCGATTCTCGAGTACGCCACGCTCGCAGGGGCGCTCCTCTCCTCGCACGCGGCCCAGGCGACCGAGGCGGCCACGAACCGCGGCAGATACCAGGCGATCATCGACGATCAGGCGTTCCACCCGGTGTTCCAGCCGATCGTCGACCTGGCAAGCGGCGCGGCGGTCGGCTACGAGGCCCTGACGCGGTTCCGCGACGGCACCAGGCCGGACGTCGTCTTTGCTGGAGCGCGACGATGCGGCCTTGCGCCTGAGCTGGAGGCGGCCACCCTGCGGGCAGCGCTTACGGCGTCCACCGCCTTGCCGCCCGGTCCGTTCCTGAGCCTCAACGTCTCGCCGTCGCTGATTCTCGCCGGGGACGAGTTGCGGGCGATCCTGGCGACGCGAACGCGGCCGATCGTGCTCGAGGTCACGGAGCACGAGATCGTCAAGGACTACGCGACGCTCCGAGCCGCGTTCGAGGCGCTGGGTCCGGATCTCCGGATCGCGGTCGACGACGCGGGGGCCGGGGTCGCGAACTTCGGCCATCTCGTCGAGCTTCGGCCCCAGTTCGTGAAGCTCGACATCAGTCTGGTGCGGGGCGTGAATGCCGATGTCACGCGGCAGGCGATGATCGTCGCCCTGCTGCATTTCGCCGGCGCAACCGGTTGTCGGGTCATCGCCGAAGGGGTCGAGACGGAGGCCGAGCGTGCGGTCCTCGAGAAGGTCGCGGTTCCGCTGGGCCAGGGATACCTGTTCGGGCGGCCCGCCCTCGCCTCGACATGGGTGCAGCCGCGGGTGGACGCATCGCCGCGGCGCCGTGCGGCCCGGCGCACGTTGGCCGAGGAGCGTGCGCCCGGACGGGTGGTCAAGACCCCGTCGAGGGCCGCCACCACCCGCAAAGGGACCGCGGACAACATCACTCGACATTGACCGGAGGCGGGGCGCACGCCGGACCCGCCGCGGTCACCGACCGGCTCCGCCGCGGTCAACGACCGGCTCTCGCCACGGTCCGAAATGCCCCCGGCTCGTGACCTCCGGCCCTTGGATCTCTCACTGGTGGCTGAGATGTTCAGCGGGGCGGCGGCCCCTCTCCCCCGCCGGCCGCAGCCGCCGGGACGTGGCATGCTCTGGCCGAGCGGATCGATCCCGCCACCGATGGAGACCCAGATGCTGTCCCTGCGCACGACGAGCGAGGAGCACCACGCGCGAATGCTCCCCCACGTCGACCGCCTGCTCGACCTCGCCGACATGGTCGGTCACGTCGAGTGCTCGGCCATCCACGACGTGTTCGAGCAGGAGTACAGCTTCATCGTCACCCAGCTCGTCCCACACATCGCGGCCATCGAAAACACGCTCTACGACCGCGTCGAGGAGCTGCTCGACGGCCGCCACTCGATGACGCCGATGCGCAGCGAGCACCGGGAGATGGAGCGCCTGATCGGGGAGCTGGGTCGCTACCGGCGCCACGTCGCGGGCTGCAGCTGGAGCGCCGTCGAGGGCATGGCCCTGCGTCGGGCGCTGTATCGCCTGCACTCGATCCTCAAGGTGCACCTGGCCGAGGAGGAGCTCTACCTCGACGTCCTCGACCAGAACCTGAGCGACGAGGAGAAGGGCCTGCTTGCGCGCGGGATCGACCACGCGGCGGCCGAGCCGCTGTAGGGACAGTCGAGCCGCTGTCTGCCGGGTCAGGCCGGCCGGATGGGCGTCGCGACGCCGGGGTGGTGGGTCAGGCTACCCAGACCGACCGTCCCCTGCCGAGCATCCGAGCAAGCTCCGCCACGATGGCCGGCAGCAGGGCCACGATCGCCACCAGCAGCCAGTCGGTGGCGTCGAGCGTCGTGGCCCGGAATGCCTCGGCGAGCACCGGCACGTACGGGATCAGCGCCTGGACCGCGACCGCGGCCACGCCCGCCACCAGCAGGAACCCGTTGCGCCCCAACCTGTGGATCGGCATCCGGACGCTCCGGTTCCAGTACGCGCGCACGCCCTGGCTGGCCACCAGCGTCGTGTATGCAAGCCACGCCGCGTGCTCGAAGCCGCCGCCGTCGGTGAGCATGATCAGCAGCGCGGCGATCGCGGTGAACGCGCCCGCCCCGCTGATCCGGGCGAGGATCCCGTTCGTCAGCAGCGGCGCGTCGGCGTGCCGCGGCGGTCGCGTCATGAGGCCCGGCTCGGCCGGCTCGCGCTCGAAGGCGATCGAGGTGCTGAGGTCGATGAAGAACTCCATCCACAGGATCTGGAGCGGGATGAGGACCGGGCGCTCCGCCACGAAGATGGTCGAGATCAGGATGAAGCCCAGGAACGCCACATGGGTCGAGACGACGAACACGAGGCCTTTCTGGACGTTGTCGACGATCCGGCGGCCCTCGGCGAGGCCGAACATCAGGGTCGCGAACGAGTCGTCGCCGAGCACGAGGTCGCTGGCCTCACGCGCGACCGCCGTGCCGCTGCCCATGGCGACCGCCACATCGGCACCGTGGAGCGCCGGGGCGTCGTTTACGCCGTCGCCGGTCACGGCTACGATCCGTCCGTCTGTGCGCGCGGCCCGGACGAGGCGGAGCTTCTGGTCCGGGGTGGAGCGCGCCACCACGTGAAGCTCCGGCAGCGCCGAGGCCAGTCGGTTGTCGTCCCAGCCAGCGAGGTCCTCGCCGGTCACGATCGAATCGGCCTCGAGGCCCGCCTCTCGCGCGATCGCCGCGGCCGTCCGCGGGTGGTCCCCGGTGACGACGACCACCTGGATCCCGGCGTCGCGGGCCATGGTCATCGCGTCGGCGATGCCCGGGCGGATGGGGTCGGCGAACCCCACCAGCCCGCGCATCCGCCACGGCTCGTCGTCGAGGCGCCGGGCCAGCGCCACCAGGCGCTCGCCGGTTGCGGCGCAGGCATCGATCAGCTCGGCCCACCGGTCGTGGTCGTCCGGGTCCGGCGCGGTGAGCGCGCCGGCAGACGGCGGGGTGAGCACGCCCGTGTCCTGGTCGGGATGGTCGTTAGGGGGCGGTGCGACGGGGTCCGTCTCGCCTGCCGTGACGTACGCGAGGACGACCTCGGGCGCGCCCAGGGCCAGGCTCTCGATGCGGCCGGCGCGATGGGCGCGGGTGCGGGTGACCGGTAGCGAATCCGAGGGCGGCACCGCCTCCACCAGGTCGGCCGCGTCGAGCCGGCTGATGCCGCCGGCCTCGTCCACGGCCGCGCGGAGGGCGCGGGTGAACGACGCAGGGGCGACCTCCTCGGCCGGCCAGGCGTCCTCCTCCGCCCGGAGCGCCTCCTCCAGCAGGCCCCGGCGCCGCTCCGGATCGGTCACCGGCCCATCGGCCGTCCGGATCGACGACACGGCCAGCCGGTTCTGGGTGATCGTCCCGGTCTTGTCGGTGACGATCAGATCCACGGCGCCGAGCGTCTCCTCGGCATTGAGCCGCCGGACCAGCACGCCCCGCCGAAGCAGCCGGAAGGCACCCAGGCCCAGGATCACCGCCAGGAGCACGGGCGGCTCCTCGGGGATCGCCGCGATCGCGGACGAGATCCCGGCCAGGATGTTCTCGCCCAGCGGGTGGCCGCGCACGAACCCGATGCCCATGGTGAACGCGATCAGCGCGATCGCGACGACGAGCAGGATCCGCACCAGGCGGTCGAGCTCGCGCTGCAGCGGGCTCCGGCGCCGCCGGCGCGAGGCGAGGCTGCCCGCGATCCGCCCGAACTCGGTGGCGGCGCCGATCGCGATCACGATCCCCTCGCCGCGGCCACCGACCACGCTCGTCCCCGAGTAGGCCACCGAGCGACGGCCGGCGAGCGGCGAATCGGCATCGTCGGGCGCGACACGCAGCTCCTCGGGGATCGACTCCCCGGTGAGGACGCTACGGTCGAGGAGCAGCCGCTCCGCACGGGCGACGCGCACGTCCGCGGGCACCACGTCGCCGCCATGCAGCAGGACGACATCACCGGCCACGAGCGTTGCGGCCGGGACGGCGGACACGACACCCGAGCGACGGACCCGGGCGATCGGGGCCGTGGCCCCGCGCAGCGCCTCAAGGGCCCGCTCGCCGCGGTACTCGGTGACGACGTCGGCGCCCACGATGGGCAGCAGGCCGACGAGCACGAGCAGCCCATCGCGGACCTCACCGACCACGATCGCGAGCACGCCGGCCGCCGCCAGCATCAGGACGAACGGCTCGGTGAACGCCTCCCAGGCCATGCGCCAGACCGGCTCGCGCCTCGCCTCGTCAAGCGCGTTGGGACCCGCCGTCCTGGCGCGCCGTGCCGCCTCCTCGTCGGACAGCCCCACTGCCGGGTCCACGCCGAGGCGCTCCGCGACCGCCGCTGCCGTGGTGGCGTGGTCGACCCCTCGGGCCTGGGACGGATGGCTCGCGGTCATCGCCACCAGATCGCCGCACTCACGGTGCCGCCCGCATCCTGGCGCGTCAGGCGGAGACGGCTCGCGGCTTCCGATGGCCCGCCGTCCACTCCAGGTAGCGGGCATCGAACTCGGCCACGAGCCGGCTGCGCTCCTTCATGACCGCCGCCCATTCGTCGAGCGCCGTGAACCCCGCCGGCGTCAGCTCGTAATCCCGACGCGCCGGTCCCGTGCCGGTCGTCCACGACGAGACGACCTGACCCGCCTGCTCGAGGTCGCGCAGGGTGCGATACACCTGCCCCACGTCCACCGGACCGTTGGTGATGCCGAGCTGGGCGAGCTCGCCCACGATCGCGTACCCGTGCCCCGCGCCCGAGGCCAGGAAGGCCAGCACGAACGGCTCCATCCAGCGATGGGCGCCGATCGGCGACCAGCCGCGATGGATCGGGAGCCCGGCGGCGTCATGGTCCGACGCGATCACGAACGAGCCGGCGGTCTCCGGCGTGGCGGGTCCGTCGGCGGCCGCACCGTCATCGCCGGTGGCGGCATCATCGGCCGCGACCCGCGCCGTCGGGCGGCTTCGATCCTCAGCGTGATCTCGACCAGATGGGCTCATGGCTGGGGCGAGCATAGAGGCTTGCCCGGCCGCCCGCCGCCTCGGGCTTGCCATGCCTCAGGCCGTCGGGCCGATCGGATGCTCCATGGCGGCCGCCATCATGTCGGCCACGTCGCCCGTCACCCCGCGATCGACGATGCGCAGGTAGGCCTCCTCTTCGGCCATGTGGATCTTGAGCAGCGCGTACAGCTGGAACATCACCCGCCGCAGCGCCAGCGACTTGCCCAGCGTCACGGTGCCCGTCTGCAGCTCGGCCGACAGCTTCGCGTAGGTCGCGATCAGCTTGCGGACCTCGTCGTGCTCGCGACGCATCGGCGCCATCGAGTGGCGGTTCTGGAACATGCGCTCGAGCTCCGGGTACATCGTCTGCTCCGAGGCGTCGATGTGCGGCAGCAAGGAGTCGGTAAGGAACTGGCTGAGCTCGGCCAGGTCTGGACGGACGTCATCGGCCTTCGCGGTGAGCAGCCGGTCGGCGAGCTCCGGAATCCGGTCGACGTGGTGCAGGATCCGCTCGTGGTGCTCGTGCGTCACCTGCGGCAGGGTCTGCGTCATGGTCACGCCTCCTGGGGCAGCGCCGGCGAGCCGTCGCCGGCGATTGCGGTGGATCGGTGTCGTTGGAGCGACCTCGCCACGCGCGCCGGATGCATCATGCGCCCTCCCCGGGGGTCCTGGCGAGCGCCACGAAGAACAGCGCGACTGGCCGGTAGACCGCGTGGGCGAGCTTCATGAACGGGGCGAGCAGGACGAGCTCCATCGCCACCGCGACATGGAGCAGGAACACCCAGTAGCCCCAGGCCGGAGCCGACGGCAGGTAGAGGGCGAGCTCGAGCACGAAGCCGGTCACGCCCGTGACCCACAGCATCGCGAGCAGCAGCCAGTCGGCCGTCGTGGACTTGCGGACCGATCGGTTCGCGGCTCGGTAGCGGTCGATGATGAGCATGCTGGCGCCATAGATCAGCGCCATGCCGGCGACGGTGCCGAGCAGCCGGACCGGGTACCAGATGGGCACCGGGGTCCCGGTCGCCTTGATGCCCAGCAGCGCGAGCCCGTAGTCGAGCCCGGTCGCCGCGAGCAGGCCAAGGAAGCCCCAGACGGTGACCGCGTGGACGAGCCATCGCTGGCGGTACCAGGGCACGGTCTCCTGGTCGACCTCACACTCGCTCCGGAACTGGACCTGAGCGAGCGACTCTCGAGCGACGGCGGCCCAGACGGCACGGGCCGAGCGTCCGAGCGCGGCCCGTCCGCCGAACACCGTCGACCAGCCAACGCCCTCGCGCCGGCCGATCGAGCGTGCCATCGAGATGACGCCGGCCAGGCCCGCGAGCATCACCAGGATCATCACCACGATCCCGGTGTTGTGGACCAGGTCCTCGGGGATGAACTCGAAGATCGCGAGCGATTCGCCGCTCTGCGGTCCGTGGGCCGAGTACATGAACAGGGCGAAGAAGGCGGCGATCACGACGGCCATGACGGTCGCCAGCAGCGGCCGCGTGTACATCGTCCAGGCGATCCGGGTCCGGTCGTAGCTCGCGATCGCGTAGCGACGGGTCGCCGCCATGAACTCGGATGGGTCGGCCTGCGTGGGACACGTCTCGGCGCACTGGCCGCACTGGTAGCAGGCCCACAGCTCCTTGGACGAGAGCAGCGCGTCCCTCATGCCCAGCTGCGCGTAGCGGATGATCCGCCGCGGGAACGTGGCGTCGGTCGCCGACAGCGGGCAGCTGGCGGTGCAGGTGCCGCAGCTGAAGCAGGCGGACACGTCGGTGGCGCCGAAGCGTTGGATGTCGGGGTACAGCCCGAAGTCAACCGGCGTCGCCACCGGCAGGTCCGCGGGCGCGGTCACGACGGCCATCAGGAGGTCCTCCCGGTCGGCTCGTACTGGAAGTAGCCGTCCGCCTCGCTGCCCTTGATCTCGGCCAGCCAGCCGTAGCGGCGCATGCCCATGACCCAGAACACCACCTCGTGGGCGGGCGCCTCGATCGCCTTCGCGATCTCGGGCACGGTGAGTGGGCCGTCGCGCAGGGCAGCCAGGATCCGGGTTCGCATCACCGGCTCCTCGCGGATCACCTCGCGGACATCCCGGTTGGTCGTGGTCATCAGGCGGGCACCTCCACGAGGCTTTCGATCATCGAGGTGATCTCGGCATCGGTGTAGCCAAGCAGGTCGATCGCGTTCTCGGGGCACATCGGCACGCAGCCGCCGCACCCCTTGCAGCCGGTGGGGCTGATCACGGCGAAGTGCCGGTCGCTCTCCTCCGACATCGAGATCGCGTCATAGGGGCATGCGGTCAGGCAGTCGCCGCACGCCGTGCAGGCGTCGGCGTCGACCACCGCGACCAGAGGGTCGAGCTCGGTGAACCCCTTCTTGAGGACCGCCGCGCTCTGGGTGACCGCAGCCAGCCCCGAGGCCACGCTCTCAGCCGAGGTCTTGGGGCCCTGGCAGGCACCGGCGATCAGCACGCCGTCGACCACGGTCTCGACCGGCCGCAGCTTGGGATGGATCTCGTTGAAGAAGCCGTCGCTGCCGGCCGGCAGCTTGAGCACGTCCACCAGGTCCTGGTTCTCGCGCGGGACCATGCCCGTGACGAGCACCACGAGGTCGACGGGGATCGCGAGCTCGGTTCGCTCGGTCAGCAGGTCGCGGACGGTGACGGTCAGGCTGCCATCGTCGGCCCTGGCCACCGACGGCGGCTCGTCATTATCGAACTTGAGGAACACCGAGCCGGACTTGCGGGCCTCGGTGTACAGCGGCTCGAACTTGCCGTACGTCCGCATGTCACGGTACAGGTGGAACTGGCGGATCGACGGGTCGAGCCCGGCCACGTCCACCGCCGTCTGGACGGTGGCCGCGCAGCAGAACCGCGAGCAGTACGCGTTCGAGCAGCCGGCGGTGTTCCGGCTGCCGACGCAGTACATGTAGGCGATGCTCCGGACCGGCCGGCCCTTCCACGCGAGCCCACCCTTCGAACCGTCAACCAGCTCCTTGAACTCGGGCAGCGTGACGACGCCCTCGATCCCGTAGCCGAGCTCGCCGGCCTCGGGCTGGTAGGTGTCGAAGCCCGTGGCCGCGATGATGGTGCCGACTGCGACTTCGATCGCCGCCGCGCCCGGGTCGCCGACCCTGACGCTGACCCGGTAGTTGCCGAAGCTGCCGGCCTTGCCGACCACCTCGGCGCCCGTGAGCACCGTGATCGACGGCCGCTTGCGGACCTCCGCCACGAGCGTGTCGATCAGCTCGCGGCCGACCCTCCTCGTGCGGGTACATCGGGCCGAACCGGCCGACCCAGCCACCCAGCTCGAGCTCGCGCTCCACCAGGGTGACCCGCAGGCCGATGTCGGCCAGGCCGATGGCGGCCCGGAGGCCGGCGATCCCGCCGCCGATCACGAGCGTGTGGGGAACCGTCTCGACGACCATCGGCTCGAGTGGGGTCGTCAGCCGGGTGCGGGCGATCCCGGCCCGGACCAGTGCCGTCGCCTTGTCGGTCGCGGCGGCCTCGTCGTCGGTGTGGACCCAGGAGCACTGCTCCCGGATGTTGACCTGGGTGTACTCGTAGGGGTTGAGGCCGGCCCGCCCCGCCACGCCCCGGAACGTGTACGTGTGGAGCTTGGGCGAGCACGAGGCGACGACCAGGCCATCGAGCTGGTTGGCCTCGATGTCGGCCACCATCTCGGTCTGGGTCGCGTCGGAGCAGGCGAACATCTCGTGCTTGGCCACGACGACGTCGCCCGCGTCCTTGATGTCGGTGACGACCTTCTCGACGTCGACGTAGTCGCTGATGTTGCCGCCGCAGTGGCAGACATATACCCCGATCCGTCGACCCGCCGGGCCGTCCGGGCCGTCCGGGCCGGCGTTGCCGCCGGGCTCCGGCTGAGCGGCCGTCGGTTCCATCTGTTCGCTCATGCCTGCACCATCACGATCTCGCGCTCGGGCGCGGGCTTCGTCCGCTCGAGGTGGGCGGCCACCTGGGCGACCGACGCACCCGCGTGGAGGATCGAGTCAGCGATGTCCTTGGCGCCGGACGCGGCGCCGGAGACGAACACCCCGGGGATGCTGGTCGCTCCGGGATTGAGATCCTCCTCGGGCTCGGCCACATAGCTCCATTCGTCGACGGAGAGCTCACCGACCTCGAACAGCTGCTCCGCGTCGTGGTTGGGCTGCACGCCCACCGCCAGCACGACCAGGTCGTACTCGGCTTCGACGATGCCGCCGCCGTTCTCGATGTCCTCGTACTTGAGGACGAGGTCGCCGTTCTCCTTCTCGGTGACGTCGGCGACGCGGCCCTTGACGTACGTGGCCCCCATCGCCTTGGCCTGCTCGTAGAACTCGTCGTAGCGCTTGCCGGGCGCCCGGATGTCCATGTAGTGGACCGTCACGTCGGCCAGGGGGAGGGCCCCCATCAGCAGCTGGTTCTGCTTGATCGAGTACATGCAGCAGAACCGGGAGCACAACGGGTTGCCGACGGTCTCGTCACGCGAGCCCGTGCACAGGATGTAGGCGATCCGCTCGGGGACCTTGCCGTCGCCCGGCCGGAGGATCGTGTTGAACGGCCGGGTGGGAGCCAGCAGCCGGTCCATCTGCATCCCGGTGATGACGTTCTTGAACCGCCCGAAGCCGTATTCGGGCTTGAGGTCGGCGGGGAACAGCTTGAACCCGGTCGAGACGACCACCGCGCCGACCTCGGCCTCGAGATGCTGGTCGCGGGCCCGGAGGTCGATGCAGCCGTCGACGGGGCACGCGTTGACGCATTCCTCGCACTCGGAGCACACAGCGCAGTCGACGCAGCGCCCCGAGGCCCGTCGCGCCTCGGCCTCGGTGAGTGGCGCCTCGATCTCGTGGAAGTCGGCGGGCGCCGGCTGGAGGTCCATCCCGTCGGGCGTTGGGGCGGAGGCCGTGTAGCCCTTCTGGCGGGCGAGCACCTGCTCCTTGTCCACGACCGGAAGGCGATCGTCCCAGTCCTCGAACGCGCGGCCGTTGAGCCAGGCGTCGATCTGGTGGGCGGCCTTGCGGCCCTCGCCCACCGCGCGGGTGATGTCGGTCGGCCCGTTGACCGCGTCGCCCGCCGCGAAGACGTGGGCGATCGCGGTCTGGCAGGTGGCCCTGTCGCCGGCAAGCCGCCCATTGGGCAGCACGGCCACGCGGTCGCCGAACGGCGTGGTGTCGGGCCGCATGCCGATGGCGGTCACGATCAGGTCGGCCTCGATGGTCACCGAGGATCCCGGGATGGGCTCGGCCGACTTGCGGCCGGAGGCGTCAGGAGCGCCCAGCCGCATCTCGGTGCAGCGGAGCCCCGCCACGGCACCCTGGCTGTTGCCCACGACCTCGGCCGGGGCCACCAGGAGCCGGAACTGTACGCCTTCCTTCTCGGCATCCACGGACTCCACGTGATGCGCGGGCATCTGCTCGCGACTGCGGCGGTAAGCCACGGTCACCGAGGCGGCGCCCAGGCGCCGGGCGACTCGCGCGGCGTCCATCGCGACGTTGCCGCCGCCGACCACGACCACGCGCTTGCCGGCAACCTCCAGCGGCTGGTGCAGGTTGACCTTGCGCAGGAAGTCGGTGCCGCCCATGACCCCCAGGCGATCCTCGCCCGGGACGCCCATCCCGATCGAGCGATGGGTCCCGGTTGCGACCAGCACGGCGTCGAAGCCGTCGTCCTTGAGCGACGCGGGATCGGTCACGGTCGTGCCGGTCGCGATCTCGACGCCCAGGCTGGTCACGTTCTCGATGTCGCGCTCGACGACCGCCTCGGGCAGGCGATAGGACGGGATGCCCAGGCGGAGGAAGCCGCCGGCAACCGGTGACGCCTCGTAGATCTTGACGCCGTAGCCGAGCCGGGCGAGCTGGAAGGCGGCGGTCAGGCCGGTCGGTCCGGAGCCGACGATGGCGACCCGCCGGCCGTTCGGGGCCGGCAGCTCGATGCCGTTGTCGTTGCCCGAGGCGTCGTGCTGATCGGACGCGAACCGCTTGAGCCTTCGGATGGGCAGCGTGCCCTCGAGGCTCCCGCGGGTGCACTCGCCCTCGCACGGCGCGTAGCACGCGCGGCCGAGGGTGCCGACGAGCGGCGTCGCCTCGAGGACCAGCCGGTAGGCCTCCTCGTCGAGGCCGCTCCGGATGAGCGACACGTAGCCGTGTGCCTGGATCCCGGCCGGGCAGGCATACGAGCAGGGCGAGCTGCCCTGGCGGTCGATGACCGCCTTCTTGGGCACCGCCTGGGGGAACGCGATATGGGCCGCGCGCCGCGCGACCAGGTCGGCGTTGAACTGGTCGGGCACCGCGACCGTGCACGCGGTCTCGCACTTCTGGCAGCCGGTGCAGGCGTCGATGTCGACGAACCGCGCCTTGCGGGTGACCGAGGCGTGGAACTTCCCGTCCGCGCTCTTCCGGATCCCGTCGACCTCGCTGTAGGTCAGCGCGGTGATGTTCGGGTGATGGATCGTCGCCGCCATCTTGGGCGTCGAGATGCAGCTCGCGCAGTCGAGGGTCGGGAACACCTTCGACAGCAGGATCATCTTGCCGCCGACGCTGGCCTCCTTCTCGACCAGCAGGACCTTGTAGCCCATGTCGCCGAGCTTGAGCGCGGACTCCATGCCGCCGATCCCGCTGCCGACCACGAGGACGTCGTAGTCCACCTTGCTCGCTGCGGGCACCGCGCACGATTCGGTCATGGGAGTCACCTCGCCAGCGCCGGGCCGAGGTCGGCCAGGGCGCTCGAGAACTGCGTCATATGCTTGGTAAACGGTTCGGAGCACACGGAGCAGATGGCGGCCATGCGCACCCGGTTGGGGTCGATGCCGCGCTCCTTCATCTGCTTCTGCGCTTCCCCGACGGCATTGGCCGAGCGCTTGCCGCAGTCGGGCAGATACGCGCACTCGTCGCCGTCCGACGCCACGAACACCCCGTCGAACCCGGCCTCGAGCGCGTGCAGGATCCAGGAGGATCGGATGCCGCTGGTACACGGCAGACCGATCACGCGAACCCCGGGCGAGTAGTGCATGTGGGCGCTGCCGGCCAAGTCGATGCCCGGGTCGGAGATGTTGTTCGTGGAGAACACGAGGATCCGCGGGACGAACGTGTCGCCCGGGGCCTGGGGTTCGACGGCGACGGGGGCAGACATCGGTTGACAGCTCCTTGGTCGATCCGGGACGCCGGCGTCCAGCGTCCCGATCGGCCCGACTCGGTTACTTGCGGCGGATGACGAACACGCGGTCGTAGCCGTCGGCGGCGAGCGACCCGAGGAAGTCGTGTCCGACCTTGGCCGACCAGGCACCGATGTCCGACTTGGTGACCGGGTCGGTGGACCAGATCTCGATCGTTGAGCCGACGGTCACGCTGCCCATGGCCTTCTTGGCCTCCAGGAGCGGACCGGGGCAGGCGGCGCCACGGGCGTCGATCACCTTGTCGGCGGTGAGGGTTTCGAGCTGTTCGAGCGTTGCAGTCATGACGTCGTTCTCCTAGTAGTTGAGGGTGCTGGTGGCCGAGGTGATCTCGGCGATGAACCGGCCGGCGGCGACGATCTCGGCCTCCGGGACAAGGTCGTCGAGGGTGATCGAGCGGCTCTTGCAGCACGGCCCGCAGACGAGCAGCTTCCCGCCCATCTCGCGGACGTCCGCCAGGAGCTTGGCCAGCGGTGGAAACTCCGGCGCCTGGACGGTCTCGGCGACGCCCGCCTTGACCAGATCCACGCCCGGACCCTGGAACCCCATCACGACCTCGACGTCGGAGGCGAGCGCGGCGGCCGCCATCACGAACGGGATCGATGCGTGCTCGGGAAACTCCACGCCGTGCATCACCATGAACACGAGCTTCTCGTTGTCCGCCATGCGTGCTCCTTGCTGGCTGGTTGCGGTCGCCGGCTCCGTTGGGAGCCCGCTCGACCGGCTGTCAGATGAACAGGACCTGGCCGTCTTCGGCCGTCATGAGGAAGGTGGCGATCCCGCCCGACGAGTCGACCAGCGGGTCCAGGTCGGTGACGTCGATGCCCAGCACGTCGAGCGACCCGGAGCAGGCCACGATCGACATCTCGCCCAGCTCCTTGGCCATGCGGAACGTGTCCAGCCAGGGGATGGCCTTCGTCCCGTCGACAGGCTTGCTGGCGCCGGGCGCCGTCGCCTCGTAGGCGAGGCCGTGGTCGACGCCGACGCGGTCGGCCCGGAACGCATCGAGCGCCCAGTACTGCAGCAGGATGTTCACCGGGCGACCCATCGCCGCCGCACCGGCCGCCAGGGTGGCGGCGGCATGGAGCTTGTCGGCCGTGCCGGAGAACATGACGATGGACAGGGTCTCGTTCATCGGGGGGTCACCTGATCTGGTTGGGTGCGGCAGGGGCGCCCCGCCGGGCGCCTCCGTGGTGGGTGGTCCGGCTGTTGTCCATGGCGAGTGGTCGCGAGGTGCCGTTGGTGGTGATGCCCTCGCTGGGACCGCTGCGCGGGGCGGAGACACCCTCCGCGGCCGCGAGGCTTCCGAGCGCGGACAACCGGCGAACGATGACGTTGCGCATGAGGTCGCAGGCGGCGAGGATCTCGGGATCGGCGATGCGGTACCGAACGACGCGCCCGTCGCGGGCCGCCTCCACGAGGCCAGCCGCGCGCATCGCAGCCAGGTGCTGGGACACGGCGGCCTGGCCGAGCTCCAGCTCGCGCGCGAGCTCGTTGACCTCCATCGTCCGGTCGCCCAGCAGGTGGAGGATCCGGAGGCGATGCGGACTCGCAAGCGCGCGGATCAGGCTGATCTGGATGAGGTCGATCTCGTTGACCGGGTCGAACACCCGCAAGGCTCCTGTGGCTGCCAGCCCGCCGGTTCGTTGCCCGAAGGCCCCGACAGATGCTGACCTCTTCTATTTGCCATACATATATGTATGTCAGAAACATGTATCTGACGTGAGCCGTGTGTCACCCTTTGCAAAGGACGGTCCCGGGAGCACGCCAGCCAAAGGGCCCCTCTTCGGCCCCCCCCCTGCGCGGGTCCGACCGGCGGGCGTCCTCAGCCGCTCGGCAGCTCGACCTCGAAGCGCGCGCCGCCGCCCGGCTCGCTGGCCGCCCGAACAGCCCCACCATGTGCCTCGACCAGCGCCCGGACGATCGCGAGGCCCAGGCCCGACGTGCCGGTGGACCGATCCCGCGCCGCGTCTGCCTGGTAGAAACGCTCGAACACGTGGGGCAGGTCGTCGGCGGCGATCCCGGGACCCGAATCCACCACCTCGATCCGGGTCCGGCCCAGACCCGCGGGCCTGGCCGACAGCCGGATGCGGCCGCCCTCCGGCGTGTGGCGGAGGGCGTTGTCGAGCAGGGCGGCGATGACCTGGCGCAACCGGTCGGGGTCGGCGGACACGGTCAACGGTGGCGACCCAGCCGGCGAGGCCAGCGCCCCGGCCCGGCCGGATCCGGTCGGGATCTCGGGGTCAGCCATATCGATCCTGACCCCGGACGCCGCCGCCCGCGCTCCCAGATCGCGGGTCGTGGTTGCCATGATCGCGGCGACATCGAGCACCTCGCGTCGGAGCGGCAGCACGCCGGCATCGGCGAGGCTCACGACCCGCAGGTCGTCGACGATCCGTCCGAGCAGTCGAGCCTGATCGCGAATCGTCTCCAGGTGCCGGTCGTCGTGCTGGTACACCCCGTCCATGACAGCCGACGTCGTCGCGTCGATGACGGCCAGCGGCGTCTTGAGCTCGTGGGCCGCGTCCTGGAAGAAACGCCGGCGCGCGAACTCGGTCGTCTGCAGCTCGGCCGCCATCGTGTCGAACGACCTCGCGAGCGAGCCGATCTCGTCCGTTCGCCGATCGAGCCCCGAGCGGGCGTCGAGCCGGCCCCGAGCGACGGCCGCGGCCGAGTCCTCGAGGCGTCCCAGCGGCCTGGTCATGCGCGCCGCAATCGCCAGCCCGAACAGCGATGCCACGCCGGCGGCGGCGATGGCGACCACGATGATCGTCAGCGTCGTCTCCTGCTGCACCTGCTGCGCGTGGAGCCCGACCCCCGACCCCGGACCCTGCCCGCGGCCGGCACCCGGGCCGGATCCATCGGCCTCGACCGCGGCGAAGCCCCGCCCGACGATGGCCGGTGCGGTCAGCGCGACGGCCGCCGCGGTGAACAAAGCGACCAGCGCAAACGCGACGGCCAGTCGCACCCGCAGCGTCGCGAACGCGACCGAAAGCCGCGCGCGAAGCGTCACGTACGAGCCCCGCGATAACCGATCCCGCGCACCGTCTCCACGTAGGGCTGGTCGCGCGGCCCCGAGCCGAGCTTGCGGCGCAGGTTCTTGATGTGCGAGTCGATCGTCCGGTCGTACGCGTCGAACGTCTCGCCGAACACGGCCGCGCCCAGCTGCTCGCGCGTGAGCGCATGCCCGGGATGGGAGGCGAACGCCACCAGCAGGTCGAACTCGACCCGGGTGAGCGCCAGTGCGTCACCGTCGCGCCGGACCTCGCGCGCCGCCTGGTCAATCTCGAGGTCGACGTAGCGATCCGGTGTACCGGCGGCCGCGGCCGGCACTGGAGATGCCGCGTCGCCCGAACCGGCCGGGTGCGCCGCCGTGCGGCGCAGGACCGCCCCCACGCGGGCCACCAGCTCGCGCGGCTCGAACGGCTTGGTCACGTAGTCGTCGGCGCCGATCTCGAGGCCGGCGACCCGATCGATCACGTCGTCGCGGGCCGTGAGCATGACCACGGCCGCGGCGCTGCCGTGGGCGCGCAGCTCGCGCAGCACCTCGAACCCGGAGCGCCGAGGCAGCATCACGTCGAGCACGATCAGGTCGGGCGTTTGCTCGAGCGCGAGCGCGATCGCCGTGTCGCCATCGGACGCGGTCACGACGTCGTGACCGTCGCGGGTCAGGTAGGCGCGGACGACGTCGAGGATGTGGACCTCGTCGTCGACCACCAGGATGCGAGCCATGATGCCTGAGGATACGGATACGACCGGGCCTGATGACAGGTCCGGTCGTCCCGACTGATGTCGCTGCGTTAGGAGGACGTCGCGCCGTTCGGCCCGGTGCCGTCGCAGACACCGTTGCCTGCCCCACGGCCGGCCCCGGCTGCATTGCCGGCGCCGTTGCCTGCCCCACGGCCGGCCCCGGCCGCGTTCGGGCCCGCACCGACCGCCGCGCCGCGCATACCGCCCACGGCCGCCTGGTTGACCATGGCCTTGGCCTTGAGCTCGAGCTGCGTCTTGAGCTTGGTTGCCTGATCGGCGGTGAGAGCGCCGTTGGCGACGCGGTCGTCGATCCGGACGCGCCACTGGGCGGCCAGGGCATCGACCAGCTTCTGGTCATCGACGCCCTGTCGATCCGCGATCTGGGCAAGCGTCATTCCGTCCTGGCGCAGATCCGCGATCTCGGCCTGCGTGAGGCCCAGGGTCTCGGTGAGCGTGGTCTGTGCCTGAACCTGGTCCCGTGCCTGGGTCCGCGGGCCGGCGGCCGATACCACGGTCGCCACCGCGAGGACTGCGAGCGCGCCGACCGCGAGCGAGATGGTGAGTCGTTTCATGTCGAGCCTCAGAGGGTCCTGTGGCGCCGGAGATCCGGCGGGTCCCGGTTTCGGGTGCCACGGTCAATCCTCAAGGCCGCCGGTGAACCGGCGATGGAGCGCCGGTGGAGCGTCTGCGGATGTTCGGGGCGACAGGCGCCGGGGCGCCTCGTGCGCGTTGAAGGAGGTGCGGCGGGTGATCGCCGAGCGCGACCCCTCCTCGACCTGTGACCCCTCAGGTGGGACAGGCCCCTCCGAGACGACGGAGGCGGAACCGCCACAGCACGGTGCCGGCGAGCAGGCCCAGGGATGCGGCCCCGATGACCGGCTGGAGCGGTGCCCAGATCGAGAGCGCGCCGCCGGCACCAAGCATGACCAGGGCGACCTTGTTGCACACCGGACAGCCGATCGCGAGGAAGGCTCCGAACCCTGCGACCGCGCCCAGCCGTCCCGCCTGTCGCTCGGCGACCGGATCCACGGGCGTCAGCGGCACGGCCATGAACGGCTGGGCCATGGCCGGCGGGGACACCCTGGGAGCCGAGTAGGTCGCACCGATCAGGCCCATCAACGGGGCCGACAGCAGCCAGACGGCGATGGCGAACGGCTCCGGCGGGATCTGCCGGCCGAACACCGGGTTGGGGATGATCGCGGCGACCAGGCCGAACGCCAGCAGCGAGAGCACGGACCAGCCGCCGGCCCAGGCGAGGAATCGGCGGTCGAGCCCGAGCGAGGTGAGACAGTCGATCACGATCGGATCAGCGGTTGCGGGTCATGATCTGGCGACCTGGACGATCTGGCGTCCGCTGGCGGACCACGCGTTCATGCCGCCGTCGAGGTTCTCGATGTTCGCGTAGCCGAGGTCGAGCAGCGTCTGTGACGCGATCGCGCTCTCGTTGCCCGAGCGGCAGTAGACCACGATCGGCGCCGCCTTGTCGGCAGGCAGCTCTGCTACCCGCGCGGACAGGTCCGTGTATGGGATGTACAGGTCCGTGCCCTTGATCTCCCCGATGTAGGGCGTCTTGACGTTGAGCAGGGTGAAGTCCTTGTGCTCGAGCTTCGTCGCGAGCGTATCGGCCGAGATGTTCGTCCAGGTACCGCCGTTGCCCCGGACCAGCGTGCCGTCGGAGGTCCCGCCCGAACCGGCTCCGCCGGCCAGGGCAAGCGCGATCCCGACCGCGACCACCGCGACGAGGAGGCCGCCGACGATCCACGGCCACGTCGCCGACGATCTACCCGACGCCGCCCGGCCCCTTGCCGCTCGACCTGGCGACTGCTTCCGTCGCGCCCTGGTGCCTGCCATCGTTCCATCCTTCACGCTGCTTGCGGCAGCATCGTGTCCGTTGTCTCGCCGTCCATGCCGTCGCGCCCGGCGCCGTGCGGCCGGGTCGTCGGGTTGACCGTATCCCTGGTTGCGTAATTGCGCAAATTACCAAGTTGCCTGTCTTGACCGGGCCGAATGTAGGTGGACGGGTGACGTTCGGGTGGGTATGGGACCTTTGGCTGGGACGCCCGGGACCACCCGCAGAGTGGCACCGGTGAGGCAAGCGGCGGACGATGGAGGGCACCGGGGGTGTCGTCTGGGGCAATCGAGCGAAACGGCGCACGATCCCCGATCGCCGGGCGCGGATGGCCGAGTGGCGAGGAGCGTCAGGAAACGTGGACAGCGACGGGATCACCGGCCCCAATGGCTGGCAGGATCCTCTGACCGGCCTCGAAGGCCCCGACTACTGGCAGCGCGTGCTGGTGGCCGAGATCACTCGCGCCCTGCGCTACCGCCGGCCGCTGACCGTGGTCATGGTCGAGCTGACTGGGGTCCCGGAGCTGATCGAGAAGTGGGGTCCGGACGTGGGGCGGTTGGCCGTCCGCGAGGCTGCCCGGCGCCTGCGACGGACCTCGCGCAGCAGCGACCACTGCACCCGCATCGGACCCACGCGGTTCGGAGTCGTGCTCACGGAGACCGGCGAGATCGCGGCGATCAACTTCGTCGAGCGCGTCCGGGAGTCCGGTCCGGGGCTGATGCCCGAGACCGGCGACGGGCTGGTCTTCTGCTTCGGCTGGGCGAGCCCGAAGCTCGGCGAGTCTGTCGAGGCGATCGTCCAGCGCGCCGGGCAGCGGCTGGAGGCGGATCTCACCGCCGTCACCACATCGAACGTCCCCGGCTGACATCGCCCAGCCGCCCGGGGGATGGTGGCGCCAGCCGGAATGGGCCGCCGGCCTTGCCACGATGCGCAGGTGAGCCGCGACCGATCCGTGCGTCGCGACGCGTCAGTGCTCCGCGATCCGCTCTGCCAGGCTCCGGCCCGTCGGTGGCCGCCCGGTGCGGGCCGACTCGTCATCCAGCCGTCCGAGCGCCCATTGCGCGTACCGGACGCCGATCCAGCGAAACGGCTCGATCTCCCAGTTGGGGGATCGGTGATTGACGATGGGCAGCTCGGTCAGCGGGCTCGATGTCCCGGTGATGAGGTCCGCCAGCGTCCGGCCGGCCAGGTTCGTCGCCGAGACGCCATGACCGATGTAGCCGCGGGCGGTCGCGATCCCGGTCTCCGGGTCGAACGCGATCGTCGGGTGCCAGTCACGGGGCATCCCCAACGGGCCGCCCCAGGCGTGCGTGAACGCCACGTCCCCGATCGATGGGAACCACTCGCGCACGAAGGCCCGCAGACGGTCGTGGGTGGGACCGTGCTGATCGAACCCGGGCCGGATGGGCGACCCGAGACGATACGGCGCCCCCCGCCCGCCGAACAGGATGCGCCCGTCCTGCGTGCGTGACAGATAGTCGACCGACAGCCGAGTCGACGCGACCACCTCGCGACCCGCCCAGCCGATCTCGGCCCATCGCGCAGCGCTGAGCGGCTCGGTGAGCACGATCAGCGACCACAGCGGTACGAGCTGCCGATGGAGCGCAGGCAGCTCCGACAGGTAGGCCTCGCCGGCCAGCACGATGACCCGGGCCCTGACGTCGCCCCTCGGCGTGACCAGCGTCGCGCAGCCGCCCGCATCGCGCCGCCGGAAGTTCGTCACCGGCGTGGTCTCGAGGATCCGCACGCCCGCCCGCTCCACGGCCCTCGCGAGCCCTCGGACGAGGCGGCCCGGGTGAACGACCGCCGCGCCGTCGCCGACCAGCCCCCGGACCGCCCCGGCGATCCGGATCCGGTCCGCAAGCCCGGCCCCATCCACCAGCTGGTACCGATCGCCGAACCCGAACCGCGCGTACTCCTCGTACTCGGCCTCGAGCGCCGGCACGCCGTGCCGACCGCGCGCAACGGTGATCTGGCCGCCCTTGTGGAACCCGGCGTCGATCCCCGCCTCCGTGCACGCCCGCCCGGCCTCGTCGACCGCGTCATAGGTCGCCTGCTGCATCCGCCGGGCGGCATCGTCGCCGTGCAACCGGGCCAGACGGGTCATCGTGATGTTGAGGTCCGGCGCGCACCACGCACCGTTCCGGCCCGACGCCCCGAAACCCGCGATCTCTCGCTCCACGATCACGATCCGCAGCGAGGGGTCCCGGCGTCGGAGGTACCAGGCCGTCCAGAGCCCGGTCAGCCCGGCGCCCAGGATCGCGACGTCGGCATCGGTGGACCCGTCGAGCGACGGTCGCGGCGTGAGGTCGTCTTCCGCTGTCTCGAGCCAGAATGAGACGGATGCGTAATCGGTCACGGGCGCGATGGTAGCCCGTCAGGGGCCGATCGTGAGCTGCCACAACCAACCCGAATGGCAGATCTCGCCGTGGTCGATGAACAGCGCGGGAGCGCTGCGCGCGAGCGGGTCCAACGGTGTCCCCGGCTGGGTGACCAACCAATCCGCGCCCTGCGCCCGCATCGCCGCCGCAAGCGACGGCCCGTCCGTGACACCATCGATCGGATCCCCCAGCACACGGTCGAGGTTGGGACCGACGACACCATGGAGGAGCTCAAAGCCGCCGGGGATGACGCGAGCGCCAGCCGGGATCACGGCGAATCCGGCGCATTCCGCGGCGAGGCTGACATCGGCCCGTCGGGACGCATCCGGGGAAGCCACCAGGCGCAGATACCGAGCAGGCGTCAGCCGTCCGGCGATCGCCGGACGGACGTCGATGTTGGGGTACAGATTCGCGAACGCGAGCGACACCGCCGCCAGACCCACGGTCATCAGGCTGACGACCGTCGCGAGCCTGGGCTGCAGGGCGCTCAGCGCCACAGCCGTCAGCGGAAGCGCGACGCCGACGACGAACAGGGTCAGGCGCGCGTAGAACGGCATCGGCATCACGAGCAGGGTGACCACGGCCGGGGCCACCACGAGGGCAAGTGCCGGGATTCGCCGGCGCCGGACCAGGATGAGGGCACCACCGGCGGCCAGCAGCAGGATCAGCGGCAGGGCCCGTCCCAGACCGCCGGGCCGGACGTTGTACGCGTAGCGCTGGATCCCCCAGTCAGCCAACCACGACCCGATCACCTGACCCAGCCATCCCCGACCCTCGAGCTCGGGCGGCATCAGCGCGAAGTCCGTCGTCGTCGTGGGACCGGGAAACGGGCCGAGCGCGAACGGATACAGGGGGTTGCCCCATACGATCGCGTTCTTCAGGTACCACGACAAGCCGAAGGCAACGATCGGCGCCCCAAACAGCAGCACCGGACCGAGCATTGCGAGTCCCCTGGGGGTGGCGCGGTCACGCACAAGCAGGTCGCGAACCAGCACGAGGCCCGCAACGACAAGCACTGGCCCCACGAGCAGCATGTTGGTGCCCTTGGTTCCCAGCGCGAGCCCTCCGGCGATGCCCAGGAGAAGCGTGGCGGCCCCGTCGCGCTCGCCGCGCACCACGCGCAGACCCAACCACCAGGTCGCGAGCACGGTCGCCAGCGACAGCCCGTCCACATAGGTCGTCCCGGCCAACACGACGAGCGCGGGCGTCATGCCCAGGAGCAGACCGCTCAGGACGGCCATCCGAGGGTTGGCGCCGAATACCCGTGCCAGCCCGGTCGCCGCAACCATGGCCACCGGAATGGCGAACAGCGAGGCCAAACCGGTCAACGCGTCGGTCCGGGTGAAGGCGGCCAGCCATGTCTCCACCATCTCGGTCACTGCCGGATACCCAGCCGTCCACGGACGCTGAGGCACGATGGTCAGCGCGTTGTGCTGAAGCCAGACGTCGACGAACACGAGGTGATAGGACCAGCCGTCCCAGTCGGTCATCGGAAACCGAACGGACAGGATCGCCCGCCAGACCAGCGTTCCAACCACCAGCAGCAGCGCAACCACGATCGCCGGGCCCTGGAAGGTGCCGCGCACCCTGGCGACCCCCGTCCGCCACCGGCCCGCCGATCGGAGCTGATCCCACCTGGAGCGGCCGCCGATCGCGACCGCCAGCGGCCACACGAGGGCGAGCAGCAGCAGGACAGTCGGTGACAGCGAACGCAGCGCGAGGCCGGCGACACCAACCGTGGTCACGATCATGGCCTGCGTCAGGAGCGCCGCAGACAGCAGGAACGCGACCATCCCGCGCGGCGGCAGCCACGCGGCGACGAGCAGGGCCGCCACCGCGATGCTGCCCGTTGCGATCAGGAGCTCGAACACCGCCTACTCCGTCGCTCGTGATGGGGCTGTTGCGCCGGCCACCTGGTGGTGTGGACACGCTGCCTGGCCGTGCGTGGCAGGACGCGGCCGGAGCATAGCAGCGGCCGACAGAAGAGCGTCCGGCCCATGTGGATATCGGCGGCCGGCGGGGGCTCCACGACGCGGCGGCTCGCGTATCCTCGTTGCATGGGTGAGGGACATCCCGAGACGGCACGGATCAGCGTTGTCGTCCCAGCCTGGAATGCGGCTGCAACCATCGAGACGGCCGTCCGCTCCGTGCTCTCGCTGGACGAGGTCGCGCTCCAGTGCGTTGTCGTCGACGATGGCTCCACGGACGACACCGGCGCGATCGTGGAAGCCATGGCGGCGCAGGATTCGCGCCTGATCGTCATCCGTTCGCCATCGAACGAAGGCGTGTCCGCCGCCCGCAACCGTGCGCTCGACGCGGCCGGAGGTGACTGGCTGCTGTTCCTCGATGCCGACGACCGGCTGCTCCCTGGCGCGATCCGGTCACTGCTGCGCGCCGCGACGGACAACGACGCGCTGGTCGCGATCGGACAACGGGTGTCGACCGATGGCGAGCACACCTGGATTCCGACCCTATATGACCAGCCGGACATCCGCGAGCCGGGGCGCAAGTCGATCGCGCGCAACCCCGGCCTGTTGTACTACGCCGGTCCCGTCGGCAAGCTGGTCCATCACTCCTGCACGACCGGGCTCCGGTTCGAGGGTCGGGTCATGGGCGACCAGCCATGGGTGCTGCGCGCACTCCTCCGGGCGGCCGATCGGATCGTGGTGATCGCCGATGAGGTCTATGAGTGGCGTCGGCCTCATCGGGATCACGATGTCGCTACGATCACCAGCTCCCGTGAGCAGTCCGCGCGGCTGGGAGCGGAGGCCGCCTCGATGGCGGCCAAGGCGTACGCGATCGTCAGCGCCGAGATGGAGCGGACGGTCGAGGCGGCAGCTCGTCCCGCCGTCCAGCGAGCGTATTTCGAGCGCCTGATCCGGGCCGATCTCGCGCGGCAGCTGTCGCGCGCCGTCAAGCGCGCCGACCCCGACATCGGGGGTCTGTTCGCCGGCATGGCGACGTTCCTCGCGACCCCGCCACGATCGGTGCTCGTCGGGTCTGAGGCGCTGCTGCACGTCGTCTGCCGCCCCTCAAGCGGTGGAGCGAGCTGCCGCGATCCGCCCGCGGCGCGTATTGGGATATGGCGTCAGCAGCCGTCGGCGCCGACCCGGGCTTGGTCGCGAAGATCGGCGGTCGCGGCAGGCGCGCCGCGCTGCGCGCGGCGCGCCTGCCCCTGATCGGCCATGCGACCGCCGATGTCCTGATGGCATCTCAGCCCATGACTGCGGCGGTCCGACGCCGCTTGGGAGCACTGTTGCCGCCGAAGCGTCTCGACGGACCGGCGGGACCGGAGGAGCGGCACGACGGGTGACTGCCAGGCTGCTCGGCAACCATCCGCCGTGCCTGGGGATCCCGATCGAGGTCCGGTTCATCACCGATCCCGGCGGGCTCTGCGACCTCGCCGAGGGTCGCACCGGCTTTCGGCGCTTCATGCGGCGGATTCTCCGTCGTCGGCTCCATCGCGTGCTGCTCGTCCGCCTCGGGGACCTCGTCGAGCAGGATCGTGACGCGGAGCCCACGAGGATCTGCGCGTTCCTCAGGATCGGCGTTGACCCGTCGTTGCGCGACTACTTCGAGTCGGATGTGATCCCTCAGCACGCGCACATCGGGCGCTGGATGAAGGACATCCCTGCCGATCGGCGGGGCTGCGTTCGGGGCGCGGCTGCGCGAACGAGGACGCCCGGTCTAGACCTATCTCTCGGCGCCGCTTGACCAGCCCGCCCCGAGCCGCAGCACCTGCCGGTCACGCGTCGCCCGTCCGCGCGCGCTGTTCACGGTGTCGACAACGAGCGAGGCTCGCTCGTAGACCTCATCCCAGTCGATGCCCTGGTGCGCGACCAGGACGACCACGACGTCCGCCGAGTCGAGCAGCTCGCCGAGCTCGCTCGACTGCCGCACCGTGCCCGCAGCGTCACGGAATGACGGCACGCGCGGATCGTGGTAGCAGACGTCACCCCCGCGCGCGGCCAGCACGGCGAGCACCTCGGCGGCAGGCGAGTTCCGCGGGTCGCCGACGTTGGGCTTGAACGCGACGCCCAGCACGCCGACGAGGGCACCCTTGAGCGCGGCGCCCCGGTCGTTGAGCGCATCGGCCACGAGATCGACCACGTGCCGCGGCATGGCGAGGTTGATGTCACCGGCGAGCTCGATGAAGCGGTCGGTGAAGTCGAACTCGCGCGCCCGCCACGAGAGGTAGTAGGGGTCGACCGGGATGCAGTGACCGCCCACGCCCGGGCCGGGTGTGAAGCGCATGAACCCGAACGGCTTGGTGGCAGCGGCATCGACGACCTCCCACACGTCCAGGTCCATCCGCTCGCACAGGAGCGCGAGCTGGTTGACGAATGCGATGTTGATGTTGCGGAACGTGTTCTCGAGCAACTTGGCCATCTCGGCCGCGTCGGGCGACGACATCTCGACCACCCGGTCGTTGATGTGGCGCAGCAGCGCCGCGGCGCGAGCGGTCCCCGCCGGCGTCGCGCCGCCCACCAGCCGGGGCACCTCGCGCGAGGCGCTGGCCGGATCGCCCGGGCTCACCCGCTCAGGGGCGAACGCGAGGTCGAAGTCGCGGCCGGCCCGCAGGCCGGATTCCTCGATCGCCTCGCGGAAGGCGCCCATGGTAGTTCCCGGGAACGTCGTCGACTGGAGGATCACCAGTTGGCCGGCCCGCAGCCCTTCGCGGACGGACGCGGCCCCGGTCAGGACCGGCCGTAGGTCGGGATCCTTAGTGGTCGTGATCGGTGTCGGCACGCACACGAAGATGACGTCCGCCTCGGCCAGGCGGGCATCGGCAAGGCCCACGATCCGCAGGCCGACGTCCAGCGCCGCCGCGAGCCGGGCGTCCGAGACATCCTCGATCGGCGAGTGACGGGCCCGGAGCTCGTCGACGCGCGCCTCCGAGGCATCGATGCCGGAAACGTCAAGGCCGGCTTCGGCGAACGAGATGGCGAGGGGCAGCCCCACATACCCGAGGCCAATGATCGCGACGCGGCGGTCTTCGGTCATGCATTCTCCAACGGCCGGTTAGGCGCGCATCGACCGGATGCGCCAGGACGGACGGTGACGGGGTCACCCGCAGGATAGCCAACGTGATACAGCACGGCGACCATTGCCCCCGGTGCTTCCGATCGCCGCATCCACATTCGCCCCTTGCTGACTACCCGCTGGTCCCATGTCAACCACCCCAGGGTCCCTGTGCTACCGACCCGCAACCCGGCCGGGCATGTATCGTCATCCGTGGCGCCCTCTAGCTCATCAGCCGTCGAGGTTTCCCGTGTCTCTCCCGTCGCTCGCCCGGATCCCCGCCCCGCCCGATGCCATCCTCGGCCTCGCCGAGGCCTTTCGCGCCGATCCCCGCGAGGACAAGATCAACCTCACCGCCGGCGTGTTCCTCGACGCAACCGGCAAGACGCCGCTGCTGCCCACCGTGATCGAGGCCGAGGACCGCCTGGCCGCCGCTCGGGGCGGCAGGTCATACCGCCCGATCGACGGCGAGGTCGCCTACCGGGAGCTGGTTCGCGCGCTGGTCCTCGGCTCCAACCACGAGGCGGTCGGCTCGGGCCGAGCCCTCGCCACGCAGACACCCGGCGGGACCGGTGGCCTGCGCGTCGCCGCCGACCTGCTTCGCCGGACGGGCTCCGGATCGACCCTCTGGATGAGCGAGCCGACGTGGCCCAACCATCCGCAGCTGTTCCAGGCGGCGGGCTTCAAGATCCGCAGCTATCCGTACACGGACACGACCGGGCGCCGGATCGAGGAAACGGCCATGCTCGACGCGCTCCGCGGCGCGTCCCCGGGCGACATCGTCCTGCTCCATGGCTGCTGCCACAACCCCACCGGCGTGGATCCGTCGCTGGCGCTGTGGAGCCAGCTCGGCGACCTGGTCGAGGAGCTCGGTGTGCTGCCCCTGGTCGACCTTGCGTACCAGGGTTTCGGCGACGGCCTGGAGCAGGACGCCGCGGGCCTGCTCGAGCTGATCCGGCCGGGTATGGAGCTGCTCGTCTCCACCTCCTACTCGAAGACGTTCTCGCTGTATGCCGAGCGCGTCGGCTCGCTGATCGTGATCGCCCGGACGGCCGAGGATGCGGCGGCGGTCCAGACCCACGTGAAGGCCGCTATCCGGGTCAACTACTCGAACCCTCCGGCCCATGGCGCGGACATCGTGCGCACGATCCTGTCCGACTCCGATCTACGGTCGCAATGGGAGGTCGAGCTGGCCGGAATGCGCGACCGGATCAACGACAACCGGAAGGCCCTCGTGGCAGCGCTCGAGGAGCGCAACATCCCCGGTGACTGGGGGGCGATCGCCGATCAGCGCGGGATGTTCGCGCTGCTGGGCCTCACCCCGCAACAGGTGGCCAGGCTTCGCGAGGAGCATGCCGTGTACGTGGTGGGCCGCGGCCGGATCAACGTGGCCGGGTTCTCGTCCACCAACATGGGTGCGTTCGCCGACGCGCTGGGCTCCGTGCTGGCGTCGTCCTAGCTCGCTGCGGGCTGGCGCGCGAACCGCCTCCGCAGCTGCTCCCGGCCGCGCCTCCGCTCCTCGGGCGTCGTGAGCGGGATCACGCCCAGCAGCATCGACAGTGATCCGTACCACAGGGCCGGGAGGGCGAGCATCGCGCCCACTGGCACGACCCAGCGCTGGTTCCGTGGCGCGCCCCAGGCGATCAGCAGCGCTCCGATCGGGCCGCGCACGAGCAGCGGAATCGGGATCGCCGCCCAGGTCCCGCCCTTCCCGCTGTTGGCGGTCAGCAGGTCGATCCACGCCCGCCACGCATCGGGCAGCTGAATCCAGGAGATGGCCACGATCGCCGCCGTGGCGCCGATCGCGATCGACAGTTGCCGCCATTCGCGGCGCAGGGCGAACCACAGCAGTCCCACCCCAGGCGTGATCTTGGTCAGCAGCACCAAAGCCCAGGTCCACGGGTAGCGGAAACCGGCCACGATCGCCAGCGCCAGCAGCAGCGAGATGTTCCCGCCCGCGATCTCCATCAACCCGACCGCCAGGCCCACCAGGAACAGATCCGGACCGGTGAGCAGGAACGTGGCCACGATCAGGATCGCCGTCCATGCGGCCACGAACGCCGGCCACGGAAGCAGGTCGAGCGGATAGACGAGCTGCGCGAACGCGGGCGAGTACGGATACGCCCCGATCGCGTTCCAGTTGGTGCGCCCGGCATACAGATCGGACAGGTCCAGCCCGTAGTAGGAGCGGGCGTCCTGCGCGGTGACGAGGCGCCCGCTGAACGGCTCGCTGACGTCGATCGAAGGGTCGGACAGGGCGATGGCGAGCAGCCACACCACGATGGCCGCGATGATGCCGGCCGCGAGCAGCGCAGCAGTGCGGTCGGGCGGCCGGCGAGCGAGGACGGTCATGCCGCGGGCCATTGTCGCGGATCGGGCTGCGCCGGGCCATCCCCGACCAGCGGCCGTGGGGAACACGCATCGCCGGGCAGCGTGGGCCTCCGTGACGGCCCGATGAAGCGCGCCGCGGGCCAGGCGACGGCGCCGTTGGGCGGGCCGGGAATCCCGACGGCCGGCGACGTGTCACCGGCCGTCAGTCCGCGTTCGCCCCGCACGGACCCCGTCAGTGGTTTCGGCCCACACGAGGATCCTGGGCAGGAGGGATGAGTGCGGAGACACATCGTCCCCGCCCCAGACTATCGGGGACCGGGTCAAGATCCCCGCACCGCACCAGACCGTGAGCGAGTGCCCCGGCCGGCGCGCCTCCGCCCGCATGCCTCCGCCCCGCGTACCATCGCCGGATGAAGATCGGCATCGTGCTCCCGATGAACGAGACCGACGGCCCCGGCGCCACCACGTGGACGCGGATCCGGGCGCTCGCCCAGCAGGCAGAGGCGGGGGGGATCGACAGCCTGTGGGTCTACGACCATTTCATCTTCCGCCTCCCCGGCGAGCCCGAGGACGGGATCCACGAGGCGTGGACGCTCCTGGCCGCCGTCGCGGCGGTCACCGAGCGGGTGGAGATCGGCACGATCGTGCTGGGCAGCGGGTTCCGGCCACCGGCCCTGCTGGCGAAGATGGCCGCCACCGCGGACGAGATCGCCAACGGCCGGCTGATCCTCGGCCTGGGGACCGGCTGGCACGAGCCCGAGTACAAGGCGTTCGGGTATCCATTCGATCACCGGGCGGGCCGGTTCGAGGAAGCACTCCAGATCATCGTCCCGCTGACGCGCGGCGAACGAGTCACGTTCCATGGTCGCTGGCACGACGTGGACGATGCGGTCCTCATCCCGCCTCCGCCCCGGCCGAGCCGGATGGAGGGCCGGATCCCGATCCTGATCGCAGCCAGGGGCGATCGCGTCCTGCGCCTGGCCGCGCGGTACGCGGATGCCTGGAATGCCGCCTGGTTCGGGTTTCCGGGCGATCGCTACGACGAGCGCGTGGGCAACCTGCGTCGCGCGTGCGAGGCGGAGGCTCGCGACCCGGCCACAATGGAGATCACCGTGGGGCTGACCGTCGACGCCGAGTCAGCGGCTGACGCCCGCCCCGGTCCGGAACAGGCGCTGCGGCCCGACGTGGACGAGATCGCGCGCGCGCTCGACGCCTGGCGGGAGCTCGGCGTGGGCCATGTCCAGGTGAGCCTCCAACCGGCCGACGAGCGGACGGTCGAGGTGCTGCTCCGCGCACGCGCCAGGCATCTCGGGATGAGCTGACATGGCCGTCGACCCCGACGGATCTGCGGCAGGCAGGCCATCGCGTCCGCCCGACCCGCCCGACCTGCCCGAGCACGTCGCGCTGAACCGGACGCACTGGGACCAGATCGCCGCCGAGTACGTCGCGTCGGGCGAGCGCGCCTGGGCGCGCGAGCCCGGCGACGAGACCTGGGGCATCTTCGGAGTTCCCGAGGCCAATGTCCGGATGCTGCCCGACAACCTCCACGGGACGGACGCCATCGAGCTCGGCTGCGGCACCGCCTACGTGTCGGCCTGGATGGCCCGTCGAGGCGCCCGCGTCGTCGGGATCGACAACTCCCCCGCCCAGCTGGCCACGGCGACCCGGCTCCAGCGCGAGCAACGGATCGACTTCCCGCTGATCCTCGGCAACGCCGAGCGCGTCCCGTTTCCGGACGCCTCGTTCGACTTCGCCATCAGCGAGTACGGCGCGGCGCTGTGGGCCGACCCGCACGCCTGGGTTCCCGAGGCGGCCCGGCTGCTCCGGGCCGGCGGCCGGCTGCACCTGCTGACCAACAGTCTGCTCGCCTACCTCACCGTGCCCGATCTCGAGGCCGAAGGCGCCGCGGACGAGCGCCTCAAGCGGCCGCAGTTCGGGATGCACCGCACCGTGTGGCCGGACGAGCCGGGCTCGGTCGAGTTCCACCTCTCACACGGTGACTGGATCCGCCTGTTCAGAGCGAGCGGCTTCGAGGTCGAGGCGCTGGTGGAGCCGCCCGTGCCACCCAGCAGCACGACCCGCTACGGGTGGATGACCGCGGAATGGGCCTCGCGCTGGCCGTGCGAGGAGATCTGGAAGGTCCGCAGGCGCGAGTGAGCCGGGCCCGCGGCGGGCCCGGCTCACTGGTTCGGATGCGCGACGGGGTCAGTCGCTCACGTGGCGAACGACCTCGCAGTCGGAGGCCACCACGTCGGTCGGCCCCGCGATGACGACATCCCAGCCGGCGCCGCAGCTCACCGAGTCGGCCGCGTGGTCGTAGCCGACCACGATCTTGTCGTTGCCGGATCCGCCGTAGATGGTGTCGGTGCCCGGGCCGCCGCGGATGTGGTCCCGCCGGGCGCCCCCGTAGATCACGTCCGCGCCTGCGCCGCCACGCAGGACATCGCGGCCACGCCCGCCGTAGATGTGGTCGTCACCCTTGTTGCCGCGGATGAGGTCGGCTCCGCGGTTGCCGTACAGGTAGTCGTCGCCGGCCCGCCCGGCGATCCAATCGTTGCCCGCCAGACCATGGATCGTATCCGCATCGGCGGTTCCCACCAGGTGGTCGGGCCCGCGCGTCCCGGTGGGCGTCATGGCCATGGCGCTGGCCGGCAGCGCGAAGGTGGCGAGCAGGGCGCCGGCGACGATCGCGCGGCGAACGATGGCAGTGGACATTGGGCGTCCTCCCGGCGTCGATGCCCCGGTCGGTCGGGGATGGCTCTTACCCTAGAACGGGAGGCTGGGAATCGGCTGGGAGGGGGCCGCGAGCCTGAGCACAGCCATGGTGCCGGTGCGCACCGGGCTCCCGCTCCCGGGAACGGCCCGGTCAGAGACGTAACCCACCCTCGAGCAGGTCGAGCGCGGCCTCGATGGCATTCACAGATATCAAGACAGCCGGGGACCGTGGCGTCAGCAGGTGGAGCCGGCCGCCGACCCGGAGCAGTCGCGCCGCCTCGGGAACCCACGCATATGGCTCGGCCCACAGCGCCGCCCCGCCGCCGTGCCCACCCGGCAGGCCCTTCGACCTTGCACCGCCCAACGTGACGCCGCACCATGACCCCGTGCCTCCCAGCCACTCCGGGACCTGCCTTCCGTGACCACCGGACCCGACGTCGACAGCCGTCCCGTCGTCCTGCGCGCGCGGGACCTCCGCAAGCGGTACGGCTCCCTCGATGCCGTTCGAGGCGTCAGCTTCGAGGTCCGCGAGGGCGAGACCTTCGGCCTGCTGGGGCCCGCCGGCGCGGGCAAGACGACCACGATCTCGATGGTCTGCGGTCTGCTGGCTCGGGACGGGGGCGAGGTGACGCTCGATGGCGCACCGGTCGAGGTCGACACCGTCGCGGTCCGAGCCGGGATCGGCTACGTGCCCCAGGAGCCGGCCATCTACCCCGACCTCACCGGGCGCGAGAACCTCCGGTTCTTCGGGCGCCTGTACGACCTCACCGGCAGCCGTCTCGCCGCCCGTGTGGACGAGGTGCTCGCCCAGATCGGCCTTGCCGGGCGGGCACGCGACCGTGTGGGCACGTACAGCAGCGGTATGCAGCGCCGGCTCAACATCGGGATCGGGCTGCTCCATCAACCGCGCCTGCTCCTGCTCGACGAGCCCGCGGCTGGCCTCGACCCGGCGAGCCGTCACGCGATCCTGGAATCGATCGCCGCGCTCGGGCGTGACGGGACGGCCATCGTCTATGCCACCGATCGGGCCGAGGAAGCCGAACGGCTGTGCCAGCGGATCGGGATCATGGACGGCGGTGAGATCCGGGCGGAAGGGACGCGGAGCGACCTGGTCGCGTCGGTCGGCGGCCGGGACGAGGTGCGCCTCTCGGTCACAGGTGACGTCGCCGCTGCCGCAGCGGCGGTCGCCCGCATCGAGGGTGTCGAGCGTGCGAGCCCGCATGGCGACCGGCTCGATCTTCTGGTTGCCCACGGGCACGGCGTCCTCCCGCGCCTGCTGGCCGCCGCCGAGGGGGCGGGAGCCGTGGTCCGCGACGTCGACGTCGTCGAGCCGGGCCTCGAGTCAGTGTTCCTGCATCTGACGGGCCGCCCGTTTCGTGACCTCAACGAGCAGGGCGACGAGGCGGTGTGATGCGGAGCCGGCGGTGGAGGCTCGTGGCGCTGATCGCTGCCAAGGATCTCCGTCAGCGATCGCGGGACCGGTCGGCGGTGCTGGTCGTGCTGGTGGCGCCGCTCGGGCTGGCGATCATGTTCAGCCTCCTGATCGCCCCGGCCACGGACTTCCGCGCCCACTACGCGGTCGTCGATCTCGACGGCGGCAACCTCGCGTCGGCGCTCCGAACCGACGTCGTCGGCTCGCTCGAGGCGTCGGGGGGTGTGGCCGTTACCGACCTGCCCACCGAGGCCGATGCCCGGGCATCGGTCGGTGCGGGCGTGGACGCCGCGTTCATCATTCCCCAGGGCTTCACGCGGGCGATCGAGTCGGGCAGCTCCACCACCCTCACGATCGTCGGCGCGGCCAGCGACCCGCTATCGGTGGCTGTCGCCCGGGCCACGGCCCAGGCGTTCGGGGACAGGCAGGCGACCGTGCAGCTCGCGGCGTCGACCGTCGCCGGCCTCCGCGGCGTGCTCCTCGACCCGGCGGCGCGCCTGCGAGTCGCCGATGCCGCCGCCGGGATCACGCCGCCGGTCGCGGTGCAGGCCGTCGCGGCGAGCGTTCGCCGGCTCGACCTTCGGACGTTCTTCAGCGCCTCGATGGCGGTCCTGTTCCTGTTCTTGACGGCGCAGATCGGGACGCTCGGCATGTTCGAGGAACGCCGGCAGGGCACCTTGGCCCGGATGCTGGCGGGCCCGGTTCCTCCGTGGACGATCGTGGCGGGGAAGACATTGGGCGTCTTCTCGATGAGCCTGCTCGCGATGGCGACGCCGGCCGTGGCCACAACGGCGCTGATCGGAGCGGACTGGGGCCCGCCGATCGCCGTGGCCGCACTCATCGTGGCGGTGGTGACGGCGGCCCTCGGGATCTCCTCCCTGATCGCGTCGCTCGCGAGCTCGGCGGTGGTGGCAACCGCGGCCGGGTTCGCCGTAGCCGTGACGCTGGCAATCCTCGGCGGGTCGTTGTGGCCCGTGGCGGAGGGTCCGGCGATCATGTCCACGCTGGCGCTGCTCACCCCGCACGGCTGGTTCCTTCGCGGGCTCGGCGACCTGCGCGGCCAGGGAGCGACGGTCACCGACGCGGTGCAGGCGATGCTGGTGCTGGTGGCGATCGGCCTGACGACGGGCGCCCTGGCTGCGCTCCGAGAGCGCCGACGGGTGCGGGCGGGATGATCGATCGGAGCAACGGCTCGAAATGATCGATCCCGGCAAGGCGATCGAGCTGGCGCGCGCGAGCGTGCTTCGCCAGGTGCGGGACCGCGGCGATCTGTTCATCGTGTTCGTGCTCCCGGTGCTCGTCATCGCCGCGCTGGGGCTCCAGTTCGGCGGCGACGGCCCGGCGCGGCTTGGGGTGGTGGCGCCGACGGGCGATCCCGCGGCCACCGAGCTGATCAACGCGCTCAAGGCCGACGACACCGAGCTCGACGTGCGGTCCGTCGCCGACGAGCCCACCCTTCAGGCCCAGGTGGAGCGCGGTGAGCTCCAGGCCGGCGTGGTCATCCCCGACGCGTTCGGCCCGACGCTGCGCGCCGGTGACCCGATCGTCGTCCACTATCTCGCGGGGGGCATCGGGGCCTCGGCACTGCGTGCGCCCGTGGAGGCCGCGGTCGCCCGCCTTGATGCGATCGTGATCGCGGCGAGGGTCGCGGCGGAGGAGGGCGCGGGGTCTTTCGACGAGGCGGCAGCTGCGGCGCGAGAGGCGCTCGCCACCGTGCCCGAGGTGGCCGTCGACGTCTCGATCGTGGGCGAGCCGGCGCCGTTGGCCGGCTTCTCGCGGTTCACGTTCGGCGCTTCGACACAGCTCGTGATGTTCATGTTCCTGACGTCGCTCATCGCAGCAGCCCGCCTCGTTGGGACCCGCCAGCTCGGCGTCTCACGACGGATGCTCGCCGGTCCGACAACCGTGGCGACCATCGTCGCGGGAGAATCCATGGGCCGCTGCGCGATCGCGCTCCTGCAGGCCGTGTACATCGTGCTCGTTGCAGCGCTGGTGTTCGGCGTCTCATGGGGTGATCCAATCGCCGCGTGCGCGGTCATCGCGCTGTTCATGCTGGTCTCCGCCGGTGCCGCGATGCTGATCGGTGCCGTCGCGGGCAGCCCGGACCAGGCGGGATCGATCGGCCTGTTCGTCGGCCTCACGCTTGGAGCGCTCGGCGGCTGCATGATCCCGATCCAGCTCATGCCCGAGGCGATGCAGTCGGTCGCGCGGCTCCTCCCCCACTCCTGGGCGGTTCTCGGTCTCCAGTCGCTGATGCGTGACCCCGCCACGGGGATGGCCGGGATCGCGCCGAACCTGGCCGCCCTGGCGATCTACGGGGTCGCCACGATGGGTCTCGCCGCCTGGCGCTTTCGGCGAGCGATCACAGCGTAGCTGCCCGGGCGGCGGTCTCACCCGGTCCCGTTGCAAACAGAACCCGGGACTGATATCCGGCGAAGACCGCGCGGGCAGGGCGGCAAGCGGTGGTCGGTGGCAGAGTCGCCGGGCTGGGTGGAGAGCGACGTGTCGCGGCGGACGGGGCGACGGTCGCGGCGGACGGACGACCGACCCCGAGAACGCGTGAGTGGACAGCCGACGCCACTCCGCATATGCTTCACGCCGCATTGAACATCTACCTTCCGCTAAGAGGTTCTCCGGAGTCCTCCATGACTCGCAAGGACCTGATCACCGAGGTGATCGACGAGCTCAGCGCGCATGCGCCGTTCCGGATGATGCGATCCATGCGCCGCTGGCCCACCGGTCCGCTCAGCCTGGTCCATCTGCACGTGCTGATGCTGCTGATCGAGGATGGGCCGCTACCCATGCGCGCCCTGGCCGACACGCTCGACGTCTCCCAGGCGAGCGCGACCGGAATCGTGGATCGCATGGAGCAGCGCGGCCTGGTCGAGCGGCGCCGCGATGACGAGGATCGGCGGGTCGTTCGGGTCGCGCTGACCGACGCCGGCCGACAGGTGATCGTCGGGATCGGCAGCGAGCGTCGAGGCCACCTGACGACCCTGCTCGACGAGCTGACCGACGAGGAGCTCGCCGGGCTCCTGCGCGGTTCCCGAGCCCTCCGACGGGTGCGCGAGCGCATGCACGCCCAGCTCTCCGGCGAAGAACCGTCGCGCAACGGGGTTGACGCTCGCCCAGCGGAAGCTCCTGCCTTCTCGCCACAAACCCAGCCGGCCCGGCAGCCGGCAAGCCATTCCCGTCCGATCCAGGAGACGTCCCGGTGATCAGCCTGTTCCGAAGGTTCCTGCCGCCCTACCGGTGGGCGATCACGATCGTCGTGATCCTGCTCCTGGTGCAGGCCATCGCCAACCTGTACCTGCCCGAGCTCAACGCCGACATCATCAACAACGGCGTCGCGAAGGGAGACACCGACTACATCATTCGGACCGGCGGCTTCATGCTGCTGGTGACGTTCGCGCTGGCCGTGGCGGCGATCGTCGGCGTCTTCTTTGGAGCGCGCACCGCGATGGCCTTCGGCAGGGACGTGCGCAGCGCGCTGTTCCGGCAGGTCCAGGTGTTCAGTCAGGTCGAGGTCAACCACTTCGGCGCGGCCAGCCTGATCACCCGCAACACGAACGACGTCCAGCAGGTGCAGATGGTCGTCCTGCTGGCCCTCAATGTGATGATCTCGGCACCGATCATGGCCATCGGCGGGGTGATCATGGCCCTCCGCCAAGACGTGCCGCTGTCGGGCATCCTGCTCGTGATCCTGCCGCTCATGGCCGTTCTGATCGGGTTCGTCATGAGCCGCGCGGTCCCGCTGTTCCAGGCGATGCAGCGCAAGCTCGACCGGATCAACCTCGTGATGCGCGAGACGCTGGCCGGCGTGCGCGTGATCCGCGCCTTCGTCCGCACCCGCCACGAGGAGCAGCGGTTCGACGACGCGAACGAGGACCTGATGGAGACCGCCCTCAGCGTCAACCGCCTGTTCGCGGTCACGCTCCCCATCCTGATGGCGATCATGAACCTGTCGACGGTGGCGGTCCTGTGGCTTGGCGCCTACCGGGTGGACGGCGGCGGCATGCCGATCGGCAACCTGACCGCCTTCCTCCAGTACATCATGCAGGTCCTGTTCGCGGTCATGACGGCCGTGATCATGTTCGTGATGGTGCCGCGGGCGGCCGTGTCGGGTGGCCGGATCGCCGAGGTGCTGGACACGCAGCCGGCGATCTCGGATCCGCCGACCCCGATCTCCCCGGTTCGCACGGGCCAGGTCGAGTTCCGCGATGTCGAGTTCCGCTACCCGGGCGCCGAGGAGGCGGTGCTGCGCAACATCTCGTTCCGGGCCACCCCGGGCGAGACCACGGCCATCGTCGGATCGACGGGGAGTGGCAAGTCCACGCTCATCAACCTCATCCCACGCCTCTACGAGGCGACCGCCGGCCAGGTGCTGGTGGACGGCGTGGACGTGCGGGAGATGGACCGCGCCGATCTCCGGAAGCGGATCGGGTTGATCCCCCAGCGCGCGTTCCTGTTCAGTGGCTCGATCGCCACCAACCTGCGCTTCGGCGACGACCAGGCGTCCGAAACCGACATGTGGCGGGCGCTCGAGATCGCCCAGGGCCGGGACTTCGTCGAGGAGATGGCCGAGCAGCTCGAGGCTCCAATCGCCCAGGGCGGTACCAACGTGTCGGGCGGCCAGCGCCAGCGTCTCGCGATCGCGCGCGCCCTCGCCCACAAGCCCGACGTCTACGTGTTCGACGACAGCTTCTCCGCGCTCGACTTCCGGACCGACGCCCGGCTGCGGGCTGCGCTGACCAGGGATCTGGGCGAGGCGACCGTGATCATCGTTGCCCAGCGCGTGGGAACGATCCTCCACGCCGACCGGATCGTGGTCCTCGAGGCCGGCGCGATCGCCGGGATCGGGACCCACGACGAACTGATGCGGACCTGCGAGACCTATCGGGAGATCGTGCTGTCCCAGGTCACCGAGGAGGAGGTCGCATGAGCGGGCCGATGGGGCGGCCGGGCGGTGGCGCCGGCGGCATGAGCGGTGCTCGCCGGCGGCCGATGGGCCCCGGGGGCGGCGGACCCGGCCACATGTTCTCTCAGATGCCGGCGGCAAAGTCCAAGGACTTCAAGGGCTCGTTCCGGCGGCTCCTGGGCGAGCTGCGGCCGGAGCGGATGCTGATCGCGATCGTCCTCGTGCTGGGCGTGGTCAGCGTGTTCTTCGTCATCCTGGGGCCCAAGATCCTGGGCAACGCGACCAACGTCCTGTTCGAGGGCGTGATCGGCAGGCAGCTGGGTCAGATGGGCCTGGCCAACGTACCCAAGGATCAGATCGTGAGCGGGCTGCGGGCGGCGGGCCAGGACAACTTCGCCGACATGCTCGCGAGCATGAACGTCGTGCCCGGCGTGGGCGTCGACTTCGGCCAGCTGGTCCCGATCCTGTCGTTCGTGGCCGTGATCTATCTGCTGAGCTCGGTGTTCAGCTGGGGCCAGGCCTACATCATGGCCGGCGTCACCCAGCGGACCGTGTACCGCCTGCGCCGCCGCGTGGACGAGAAGCTCGGCCGGCTACCGCTCGCCTACTTCGATCGGGAGTCGCGCGGCGACATCCTGTCCCGGGTCACCAACGACATCGACAACATCAGCCAGTCCCTGCAGCAGAGCCTGACCCAGCTGATTACCTCGGTCCTGACCGTGATCGGGGTGCTGATCATGATGCTCACGATCAGCCCGCTGCTGGCTGTCATCTCGCTCCTGGTCGTGCCGGCCTCGCTGATCGTGACCATGTTCATCGCGAGCCGCTCGCAGAGAGAGTTCGCCGCCCAGTGGGAGCGGACGGGTGCGCTCAACGGCCACGTCGAGGAGATGCACACCGGTCACGCGATCGTCAAGCTGTTCGGCCGCCAGGAGGAAGCGATCGCCGAGTTCGACGAGCGCAACGAAGCGCTCTACCAGGCCAGCTTCAAGGCCCAGTTCATCTCGGGCATGATCCAGCCGGCGATGCGGTTCATCTCCAACCTCAACTACGTCGCGATCGCGGTCATCGGCGGCGTCCGCGTCGCCACCGGCCAGATGTCGCTGGGCGATGTCCAGGCGTTCATCCAGTACTCGCGCCAGTTCACGATGCCGATCGTCCAGGCGGCCAGCATCGTCAACGTGCTCCAGAGCGCGGTGGCATCGGCTGAGCGGGTGTTCGAGCTGCTCGACGAGGCCGAGGAGATCCCGGATCCGGTGGTACCCAAGGTGCTCCCCGTGCCGGCCGTGGGCAGGGTGGCATTCGAGAAGGTGGCCTTCCGCTACGAGCGGGACAAGCCGCTGATCGAGGACCTCGACCTGGTCGCCGAGTCGGGGCAGACGATCGCGATCGTCGGCCCGACCGGCGCCGGCAAGACCACCCTGGTGAACCTGCTGATGCGCTTCTACAACGTGGACGAGGGGCGGATCACGGTCGACGGCATCGACACCCGCGAGCTGACCCGCGACAACCTGCGCCGGACGTTCGGCATGGTGCTCCAGGACGCCTGGCTGTTCAACGGCACGATCCGGGAGAACATCGAGTACGGCGCGGATGACGTCTCGGTCGCCGAGGAGCACCTCGTCGAAGCTGCCGAGGCCGCCCACGTGGACCACTTCGTGCGCACCCTGACCGACGGCTACGAGACGGTGCTCGACGACGATGCGACCAACGTGTCCGCGGGCGAGAAGCAGCTGCTGACGATCGCCCGGGCCTTCCTGGCCGACCCGCCGGTCCTCATCCTCGACGAGGCGACCTCGTCGGTGGACACGCGGACGGAGGTCCTGATCCAGAAGGCGATGTCGAAGCTGATGCAGGGACGGACGTCGTTCGTGATCGCGCACCGGCTGTCGACCATCCGGGACGCGGACCTGATCCTGGTCATGAACCACGGCCGGATCGTGGAGCGCGGCACGCACGAGGAGCTGCTGGCGGCCCGCGGCTTCTACCACGAGCTGTATGCGAGCCAGTTCGAGGAGGCGGCCGAGCCGCTCGAGCCGGTGGCCTGACCGCGCCCGCCGATCGGGACCCGGGAACCGCCGGACAGGCCGGAGGTCCCTTCACCGGGCAACGCAGCGAACTCAGGATGAATGGCGATCCACGACAGGCGCTGATGCCTGCCGGAGTCAGCGCGCGCCGGACGACGGGCGCGGCAGGGCGACGCAGCGCGCGCCGCACCACGGCGCAGCGTCGCGACAACCCAACGGAGGGTTTCGATGGCCCAGCCCGTCATCGAGGCCGTCGGCCTCACCAAGCTCTACGGCAAGCGTCGCGGCGTCGAGGAAGTGACGTTCGCGGTCGATGAAGGCCAGGCGTTCGGCTTTCTCGGCCCCAACGGTGCCGGCAAGACGACGACCATCCGCGTGCTGCTGGGGTTCCTCCGGGCCACTCGCGGCGAGGCGCGCGTGCTTGGCCAGCACGCCTTCGACGAGGCACCGGCGATCCATACCCGCGTGGCCTACCTGGGCAGCGATCCGGGCTTCCTGGGCGAGCTGACGAGCGCCGAGCAGCTCGACTATCTCGCCCGCCTGCGCGGGCTCCCGCGTGGTGCGTGGCGGCCGCTCGCCGAGCGCCTGGAGCTGGACCCCACGGTCCGGATCCGGCGGCTGTCCCGGGGTAACCGCCAGAAGATCGGCGTCATCGCCGCATTCATGGGCCACGAGCCCGTGCTCATCCTCGACGAGCCGACCAGCGGCCTCGATCCGCTGATGCAGCGCGAGTTCCTGGCGCTCGCCGCGGAGGCCAGGGCCGAGGGCCGGACGATGTTCCTGTCCAGCCACAACCTGGTCGAGGTGGAGCGTGCGTGCGATCGCGTGGCCATCATCCGCGATGGCCGGATCGTCGACGTGAGCACCGTGGGTCAGCTGCTCGGCGTGCACTGGCGCTCGGTCAACCTGGTGCTGTCCGCCCCGGCGGCACCGGCCGCCTTCGACCTCCCCAACGTCGAGGTCGCGGCCATGACGGGTCGCGAGGTGCACCTCATGGTCCGCGGCGACGTCAACCCGCTGCTGGACCGGATCGCCTCCCTGACGGTCCAGGACATCGCGATCACCACCCCCGACGTCGAGGACCTGTTCCTGCGCTACTACCGTGACGAGGCTCCCGTCACGGCGACCGAGGAGGTGCCGGCATGACCGCGCTTCGCCTCGAGCTCCGGCGCGACCGGAGCCTGCTCCTGTGGCTGGGGGTCGCCCTCGGCGGCTATGCCGCCCTGATGGGCTTCATGTACCCGATCATGCTCGAGAACGATGCGCTGTTCGCGGCCTACATGGACACGTTCCCCAAGGAGTTCCTGGCCGCGTTCGGGATGACCGGGCTGCTGTCCGATCCCGGCGTGTTCTTCACCACCTACATCGGCAGCTGGCTGTGGCCGATCATCGCCGCCGCCGCCGGCCTGCTCATCGGCACCCGGGCCGTGGCCGCCGACCTCGACCGCGGCTTCCTCGACCTGCCGCTCGCGACGCGGATCTCGCGGACGCGCTACCTGGCCACGTCGATCACCGGTCAGGTTGTGGTCATGGCGGTCCTGGCAACGGTCGCCGTGCTCGGGCTGTGGGCCTCGGGCCGCCTGGTAGGTGCCGAGTTCGATCTCGCACGGTTCGGGCTCGCCGGGGTGCTCGCGTTCGCGTTCGGATGCGCGATCGCGGGATCTGCGACCTTGCTTTCGGTGCTGACCCTGAGTCGCAGCATGGCATCCGGGATCGTCGGTGGCGTGCTGATCCTGATGTACGCGATCTTCGTGCTCTCGGGCGTTGCCGGCGATTGGCAGTGGCTCGGGCCGCTGTCCGCCTGGAACCACTTCCCGACCACGAAGCTGATCGACCAGGGCGTGTTCCCGCTGGGCGACCTCGCGCTGTTCACGGTGATCGCGGCAGGCACCTGGCTCGGCGCCCTGTGGGCGTTCCGGCGGCGGGATCTGGCTGCCTGAGCGTCAACCTGGCCGCCGCTGCCCTGACTTGCTGGTCACTCCCCGAGGATCCGCGCCGTGACGTCCAGGATCTCGTCGCCGTACCGCTCGAGGCGCGCAGGGCCCATCCCCTTGACCCGGCGAAGGGCGGACAGCGAGCGCGGCCGCGCCTCGGCGATCGCCGCCAGGGTCGCGTCGTGGGCGATCACGTAGGGTGGCACGGCCGCCGCCCGGGCACGGGCGGTCCGCCATTCACGCAGCGCAGCGAACAGCGGGTCCTCGTCCGTGCCCGGTCGCGATGTCCGCACGACCGGCGGCGGTCCGGGCAGGGTCCGGACCGTGCGCGGTGGTCGCTCGCGCAGGTCGAGCAGGAACCGGCTCGGCTGCCGGCGGCTCTCCCGGCCGCGTGACTCGCGCCGCTCCGCCCATGACAGGGCGAGATATCGCCGGGCGCGGGTGATCCCGACGTACAGCAGTCGCCGCTCCTCGGCCAGCGCGTCGTCCTCGTCGAGCGCCTGCCGGATCGGCAGGTTCCCCTCCTCCAGCGACGGCAGGCACACGGCGTCCCACTCGAGCCCCTTCGCCCGGTGATAGGTCAGCAGGTTGATCCCGTCCGGCGCGCCCTGGTGCTCGTGCGCCGCGCGCGCCTCGAGCTCGTCGACCAGGCGCGCGGCATCCGCGGCCGGCTCGGCGCGTACCACACCATCGACGATCGCGAGCAGCGTCTCCAGCGACGCCTGCCGTTCGCGCGCCTCGTCACCACGTGCGCTCCTGCCGGGGTCGGCATCGGGCTCGTACCCGATATCCGCCGCCCATCGCTCCCGGATCGCTGCCGCCAGCGCCCGGCCCAGCTCCGACAGCCCGCGCCGCCGCAGGCTGGCCAGGGCCGCCCGCACCTCCGGTCGCTCGTAGAAGGCCTGACCGCGTACCTGGTAGGCGATGCCCGCCCGGGTGAGCGTGTCCTCGATCGGCTCCAGCTGGGCGTTCATCCGAACCAGCACCGCGATCTCCGAGGGCGCCACACCGTCGGACACCCGGGCGCGGATCCAGCCGGCCAGTGCGTCGAGCTCGTCTGCCGCCGAGGCATGCCGGGTGATGACGGGCGGCGGGCCCGGCTCCCGCTCAGTGACCAGGCCCTTTGTCCGGCCTTCGGCGGCAACCAGGCGGTTGGCCAGGGCGAGCACCTGGGGCGACGAGCGGTAGTTGCGGACGAGCGAGACCGCCCGGGCGTCCGGCCAGCGTGACTCGAACGAGGTCAGGAACGACGACGACGCCCCGGCGAACGTGTAGATCGTCTGGTCCTCGTCGCCCACCACGCACAGGTCGCGACGCTCGCCCAGCCACAGCTCGAGCAGGCGCTGCTGGAGCGGGTTCGTGTCCTGGTACTCGTCGACGCTGAACCAGCGCTTCCGAGCCCGGACGAGCGCCGCGGCCTCCGGATCGCCCACGAGCAGGTCGATCGTCTCGGTCAGCAGGTCGTCGAAGTCGATCCGGCCCGACCGGACCCTGGCCCGCTCGTAGCCGTCGAACGCGCGCACGAACAGATCGATCGGGATCGGCGGCTCACGTCGGGCCGCGGCCGCGGCCGGCTCATAGCCCCGTGGTGCGATCCGCCGCGACTTGGCCCATTCGACCTCGTCGGCGAGGTCCTTGGCCGGCGTGAACCGGTAGTGGCCGGGCAGCCCGCGGGCAATTCGCGCCAGGATCGGGATCTTCGAGTCCAGCAGGTCCGGCATCGGCGCGCCGTCGTGGCGCGACGGCCAGAAGTGCCGCAGCTGGCGCAGTGCGTGGGCGTGGAATGTCCGTGCGGTCACGCCGGGCAGGCCGAGGTGCCGCAGCCGGTCGACCATCTCGCCGGCCGCCTTCTCGGTGAACGTCACCACCAGGACCTGGTCGGCCGGGACGACGCCGCTCGCGATCGCGTAGGCCGCCCGGCGGCTGATCACCCGGGTCTTGCCCGTGCCCGCTCCTGCGTGGATGACCAGCGGGCCGGAGGTCACGAGGACGGCCTCGCGCTGCTCGGGATCGAGGTCGTCGAGGAGGCGTTCGGGATCGAGCCGGGGCACGCGGCGAGGCTAGCAGCCACGCCTTACCGGTGGCTTGACGGGGGAGCAGGCCGAACGTGCAGCAGCGACTGCATGCCTCAGCGACCGACGTTGGCCCAGTAGCGACGGAACAGCGCGTCCGCTTCGCCCTCCGCGCGCGCCAGGTCGTCGCGCCCGGCGTCCAGCCAGGTCGTGCTCGCCACCAGCCATGCGAGCGTGACCGGCGGTAGCCCGATCACGACCCAGGCGCAGGCCAGGGCGGGATTGGCGTCCGTGATGTGCGGCCACAGCAGCAGGATCAGCGACACCAGCAGCCCGATCGGCACCCATGCCCAGACCATCCGGCCGAGCATCGTGTCCTCGGCATCGATCTCCCGGGCACGCGTCCAGGCCGCCGCTCGGTCCTCCTCGGAGACCGGGCCGCCAAGCGTCCGTCGGCCCTGCATCGCGAGGCCATAGCCGAGCAGGAGCGCAGGCGCCAGCATGGCCATCGCATCGCACGCCCCCACGTCGAGGGCGCACGCGATGGGGCACGCGGCCAGCGCCGCGATCACCGCCACCAGGGCGATCCCGCGCACCGCCAGCCAGGTGAGCTCCCGTCGAACGGGTGCCTCGACCGCCTGCCGAGGATCCTCCGGTCCCATGCTCCGAATGTCGGCGCTCGTGCGGCCATCGACAAGAGATGATCGGCCCTTCCCAGCCGGGACGGAGCGGACGTTTGACGCTCACGCGAGACTCCCGATCCAGCGGCAAGGCGCCGCTTGACCCGCCCTCCGAGGGACCTTCGCGTTACGGCGCAGCGGGGGGTTCACTGAGATCGGCTCGAGCGTCTACAGGGTTCCACACGGTGGAGTGCGCCCGCGTCCCGACGATCGCTGTGGCGGGAGCTGCTGTCAGCCGAGGTGGCGCGCGACCACCAGCTCGGCTGCGGCAAGCGCGGCGGGCGATCCCGTGACACCGGCCGTGAACTCGTGGCGCTCCAGCGTCCACAGGACACCATCGGTTGCGGCCTCGACCGTGGCCGTCCGCGGTACGTCCCGCAGCAGGGCGATCTCGCCGAATGCCTCGCCGGTACCCATGGTGCGCAGCTGGCGGCCTGCCCGCGTCACGGCGAACCGGCCATCGGCGATCAGGTACCAACGGTCGCCGGCCTGACCTTCACGGATGACCACGGTGCCGGCCGGGACGACGATCCGAGCCAGGTGCCGCGCCAGTGATTCCATCGCAGCGGGCCCCAACGGGGCGAGCATCGGGACTCCGGCCAGCGCCTCCAGCTCGGCCACCGGGATCGCCACCCGGGTGTCGATTCGGGTGAAGCGCACCATCGCCAGCACGGCCAGCACCGGCAGCAGCAGGCCCAGCGTGATCGCGGTCGCCTGGAGCCCGATCAGGAGCGCAAGCGGCGGTACCACGAGCGCGCCCAGCGCCTCCCCCACCAGGAGCAGCCCCTCGAGCACGCCGAACACCCGCGTCCGGACCGCATCGGGCGTGATCCGCTGGAGCAGCGTCTGTCCAGTGACCTCGAGGATCGCGAACCCGATCCCGGTCACGACCAGCAGCACGGCCGCCGATCCCGGCGTCGGATCGACTCCGATGAGCGCCACCGGCAAGCCGATCACAACGGCCGCCACGGCCAGCCAGGGGGTCAGCCGCGTTCGTCCCGCCAGCGCGAATGCCGCCGCGCCCCCCAGGATCGCGCCAAGGCCCATCGCGCCGATCAGATAGCCGGCGCCGGACTCGCCGATCCCGAGCAGGTCGATCGCGAGCAGGACGAGCAGAACCTCGAGCCCGCCGACGATCACGAGGTGGCCGGTCATCACGGCCATGACGACCAGCAGGTCCGGGTCCCGGAGCACCTCACGCAGCCCGGCGATGGCCACCTGGACACGCCCCCCGCCGGGCGACGCGCCGGGCCCACCGTTGATCCCGACCTCCACCCGAGGCGCCATCGGAACGGGACGCGATCGCACGCCCACGAGCAGCGCCGCACCGGCGAGCATCGCCAGCCCGGCGGCCAGGAACACAGCTCCCGGGTCGGCGACCGCGAGGATCGCCCCGGCCGCGATCGGTCCGGCGAAGCTCCCCAGCCCCACAGCCATGCCGGACAGCGCGTTGCCCGCGGTGAGCTCCTCCGGGGTGTCGGCGAGCTCGGGCAGCAGCGACGACAGGGTCGGCCGCGTCTGGGTCAGGACCACCGTCGCGATGCCGGACAGCACGTATACGACGATCGGCGCGGCGCTGAACCGAATCCCGAGCGCGACGGCGAGCATCGCCACCCCCTGGACGACGAACCAGCCCAGCAGCACGAGCGCCCGCGGAAAGCGGTCTCCGATCCCCGCCAGCAGCGGCGCCGCCACGGCGCTGGGAAGCAGCTGGGCGACCGCCACCACGCCCACCGACGCCGGGCCGGTCGCCGCGTATGCGTAGACGAGGATCGCCGTCCAGGCGCCCATCTCGACCGCGTTGAAGGCGAGGAAGGCGACGGTCGCACGCCGGATCCCGGGGTTGCGCACCGCCGCCGCGGACGCCGCGGCCGAACGCAGGAGAGGACCCAGCCGGCTGCGCATGCGCGGAAGCATCGGTGATGCGGCGGTCGTGTGCCCAACGATCCTGCCTTGGCCGGGCCGGCGACGGCGCAACGGGCTGCCGCCCGTTGCGCGCATGCACCCGCCGGCAACCGAATCCGCGACGCCGGCGTCAGGGACCCTGAGACCGGGCAGCGGGCCCCGCCGGTCTGCCACTCTCCGGGGCCCGGACTGGTGTCCTGACCATGAGCCCCTCCCCCACCCGCTCCTCCGCAGGCTGGATCGCGATCGTCGCGGTGGCCGCGCTCGCCGTCGGCCTGGTGGCCGGTCCCGTGCTGGCCGGCGTGCTGAACGCGCCGACCTACTCCAGCACTCCATCAGCCACGTCCGACCAGCCGCCCGAGCACATCCTTAGCGTCGTCGGCAGCGGCAAGGTCACCGTCACGCCGGACCTCGCCACCATCCAACTCGGCGTCTCGATCGAGCGGCCGACGGCGAAGGCCGCCCGGCGCGATGGCGCCGCCGCCATGACCAAGGTGGTCGAGGCCATCCGCAAGCTGGGCATCGCGGACAAGGACATCGCCACCGCCAGCGTCTCACTGGGTCCCGTCTACAACTATCCGAACAACGCGACCCCGAAGGTTCGCGGCTATCAACTCCAGAACGCGGTCACGGTCACCGTCCGCAACCTCGACCAGGTGGGCGACGTGCTCGACGACGGGGTCACGGCCGGTGCGACGACCGTGGACGGCATCAACTTCGACGTTGCCGACCGGGCGGCCGCCGAGGCCCAGGCTCGCCAGGCAGCCGTGGCCGACGCAAAGGCCAAGGCCGATACCCTCGCGAGCGGGCTGGGCATCCGGATCCAGGGCGTTGCCTCGGTGAGCGAGCAGGTGTCGACGCCGGTCTGGTACGGGCGGAACTTCGCGATGGCCGGCGCTGCCGTGGCCGAGGATGCCGCGACGCCGGTGATGCCGGGCTCGACGGACGTCACGATCAACGTGAGCGTGTCGTTCCTGATCGGCTGATCCGGACGGGCCGCGATCCGCATCCCCGGGCATCATAGGCATGGGAACTGGACAGGCACGGGAGAGCGACATGCGGATCGTGGTCACGGGCGGCAGCGGCAAGGCGGGACGGTGGGTCGTGACGGACCTGCAGGAGCATGGCCACGACGTGCTCAACGTCGACACGCGCCGCGACGGGAGCCCCCACGGCGAGTGTCTGGTCGCCGATCTTGCCGATGACGGCCAGGCGTTCGAGGCTCTCCGCGGCGCCGACATGGTCGTCCACCTGGCGGCCATCCCGGCTCCCGAGATCCGAACGCCCGCGGAGACCTTCCGGATCAATGCCCTGTCGACATACAACGTGTTCGCCGCGGCCGAGGCCAACGGCCTCAAGCGCGTCGTCTGGGCATCATCGGAGACGGTGCTCGGCCTGCCGTTCGACACCCCGCCGCTGTTTGCGCCCATCGACGAGACCATCGAGCCGCGTCCCGAGTACTCGTACGCGCTGTCGAAGCTGGTTGGCGAGACGATGGCGACGCAGTTCAATCGTCGCACCGGGATCCCGTTCGTGGGGCTCCGGATCTCGAACATCATGGAGCCTGATGACTACGCGGCGTTCCCTTCCTACTGGGACGATGCCCAGCTCCGAAGTTGGAACCTGTGGGGCTACGTGGACTGTCGCGACGTCGCGCAGGCCTGCCGGCTGGGTCTCGAGGCGGACGTGACCGGGGCCGAGGTCTGCATCGTCGCGGCGGCCGACACGGTCATGACCCGTCCCAGCGCCGACCTGATGGCCGAGGTGTTTCCGGACGTGCCCATGACCCAGCCGGTGGAGGGACGCGAGACGCTGCTCTCGATCGGTCGGGCGCGGCGGGTTCTCGGGTACGAGCCGGCCCACCGCTGGGCGGACCACGTCGCCGCGCCGTGACCGGCGGCGCCGTCACTGAACCTTCGGCCCTCGGGCGGTGTAGTCCAGGCATGCGCCTCCTCGTCGCCGCCCTGCTGCTCGTCGTCGCCGGTTGCGGATCGTCGCCCGTGCCCGCGACGCCCATGCCGGCGCTGGCGGACACGCCCTGCATGGCGGTGGTGGACCGGGGCACGCTGCCGGCGTGGGCACGCACCGGGTTCACCGAGCCCGACGCGGTCGAACCGCACGTCGTCGGGCGCTCCGGCGAGATCGCGGCAATCCTGTTCGGCGATCCGCTGTCGTCACCACCCAGCGCCGACCACACCAACAAGATCCTGTGGGCGGCGAGGGAGCCCTACGTGGCCGCCGCGACCCTCGACATCGGCGCCCAGCGCATGGACGGGACTGCCCTCATCGGCGCACCCATCGAGCGAAGCGTCGAGGACGGCCCGGGTCCCTCGATCATCGACCTGCCGGAGCCCGGCTGCTGGCGGCTCAGCCTCAGCTGGGCAGACCAGACCGACACGCTCGATCTCGCGTACAACGAGTCGACCTGATCCGCGCTCCACCGGGAGACCGGCAACGGCCCGACGCGGCTACCGGGCCGCATCCAGCAACCAGCGCACGGCAAGGTCGACCGCGTGCGTGCGCGGCAGACCCTGCTCCACCACCAGCGAGCGCCAGGTCCAGAACGAGATCACGTGTCCGGCGACGGCCCGCAGCCGCCGGCTGCGGGCCGCGCGTGATCCCCATCGACGCCCCTCGTCGAATCCGGCCGTGGGCGGCGTGCATGGACCTCCGCCGTCCATCCACAATGGTTGCCCGAGACCACAGGAGGAGCCCGTGCCCGAGGATGCCGCGATCGATCTTCGCGACGATGCCGCGTCGCAGCGCTACGAGGCGCGCCTCGATGGTGAGCTCGCCGGCTGGATCGAGTACGAGCTCGCCGACGGACGGCTGGTCCTCGTCCACACGGAGGTCCCGCCCGCATTCTCGGGCCGGGGCATCGCGGCCAGGCTCGCGGCGTTCGCACTCGACGACATCCGCGCCCGCGACCTGCGGGTCGTGCCCCGGTGCCCATATGTCGCCGCCTACATCCGGGCACACCCGGCCTACCGGGACCTCGTCGTCGGCATCCGTGGCACGCGCATCCCGCGGCGCGGACAGGATCCGCGTCAGCCTCGAGCGCAGCACGAGCCACGCTGAGGCCTCGGGACCGGCGGCCACGTTTGCGCTATGCAGTCAGAGCACGACTGTGAGCCAGGGCTTCGGTGGCAAGTCAACCTCGACGGTCACCCGGTCCGAACGGCGCGTGGCGTGTTGGGTCCCATCGTCGAGCATCAAGTAGCCGCGGGCGGCTAAATCGCCACGGGCTCCCGGCGCCGGATAGTCACCGTGCAGGGTTCTGACGGAAACGCGCGCAGGTGGGACGGACCATCGTGATGATGATTGCGAGGACGCCGTCGCCGAACGCCCCGAGCCGGCCCTTGCTCACGGCCGCGGGCGGATGGGCCCACCGAGCCGCTCGATCCACGGATGACCCGGATGCACCAGCTCGAGCGCGTCACGCAGCCAGTCGCGACGGTCAGGTTCCAGGCGTGGAACGACGTAATCGAAGTCGCGATCGTCCTTGGCCCGACAATGCCGCGCCTTCATGTGCAGCACGAGCTCGGGACGCAGATAGCGCAGCCCGTCCGGACCGATGAAGGTCGCCTCCTGGAGCGGGAGGCGGAGCCGCTCGTCGCGCACGGAGATCCAGGTCGGACCATCGTGCGGCGTCATCAGCAGGTCGAGCAGCCACGGCGAGCCGGCATTCGTCCGAACCCACATCTGACGGCAGTCCGCGAGCAGATCGTGCGGTCGGCGCAGCGGACGCAGGGTGCCGGACGCGTTCGACCAGACGCAGTAGTCGCGTGCCAGGTGATCCAGCAGGCGCGGTAGGTCGGCTCGGAGAAAGGCCACGTCGATGTCGTCGTGTGGCCGCGGTTCGCCGGTGAATGCGTCGATCGCCCAGCCACCGACGATCCACCACGGCGCGTCGAGACCGGCCAGCATCCCGGCAACACGCTCCGGTCCGAGGCGCGCCCAGGGTCCGTACCAGCGGATGAAATCCGCATCATCGTCAAGCTCCACGGCGCAAGGGTACGGTGTCGTGCAGAGGTCCTCGAGTCGCCGCGCCGACGACCGCTCAGCCGGGGCTCCGCTGCACCTCCGGGTCGGTGGCTGGGGACGCGGCCATCGTGGCGGAGTCGGCAGAGGCCAGCAGCGTCGACGCGCCGACTCCGGCCAGGATGAGCACGAACCCGATCACGTCGATGACGCCCAGCGACTCGCCGAGCAGAACGGCCCCCGAGACAAGGCCCACAACAGGCGTCGCCAGGAACCCGGTCCCCGACGCCTGGGCGCCGAGCGAGCGCGTGATCGCCTGGCTCGCCCAGTACGCGAACGCGGTCGCGAGCGGCCCGCTGTAGAACAGGATCAGGATCGTCATCGGCTCCCATCGGATCGCACGCCCCGGCTCCAGGAGCACCGCCAGCACCACGAGCGGGACCAGGGCGAGCAGCAGCATCCAGGGCTGGAGCTCGAGCGGAGCCTGCGTCCAGTGGTGGCGCCGGACGTGGATCGTGACGCCGGCCCAGATGACCGCGTTGAGCAGCAGCCCGAGCGTGCCCAGCAGCTCCGCGGCAGACTGCCAGTCGATCACCGCCGGGTTGAGCAGGCCCGCCAGGCCGGCGAGCCCGAGCACGAGGCCGATCAGCTCGTTGCGCCGCGGCCGGATGCGGAACACGATCGCGAGCAGAACGGCGACCCACAGGGGCATGGAGTACAGGAGCACCGCGGATCGCCCCGCGGGCACGACCTGGAGGGCAAGCACCTGGATCGCGACGCCCGCCCCGATCTGCCCCAGGCCGACCGAGGCCATGATCGGCAGGTTGGCGGGATCGGGCCGCCGGAGGCGCCCCTGCGCGGCAAGCAGGCCGATCATCGTCAGCAGGCCGCCGCCCACGCGCAGTGACGCGTACGTCAGCGGCGGCATGTACCGGAGGCCCTCCTTGACCACGACCCAGTGCACGCCCCAGATGAGCGTCAGCAGGGCGAGCAGGGCGAGCGCGGCGGCGTGGGAGTGGACGGCGTCGCCCGAGGTGGGCCGGGACGAGGGGTCTCGGGACGGAGATCCGGCGATCGACGGTGAGGAGCCGGCCAGGGACGACGACGGGCCGGCCAGGGACGACGACCCTGGCTCCGTCGAGGGCGTGGAGGCGGCGTCGGCGGGAACGTCCGGGTCTACGCCAGGGCTCCCGGCTGGGGCCCGCCGATGACGACGAACGGGACGCGCTCGACGGTGATCACTGGCAGCTCCGTGCTCCCGCGCCCGGTCGGGCGGTCGCAACCATGCTATTCGTGCACCGCGCGGTGCGGCTAGCGCTCGCCGCACCGGCCCGGCGGGGTTCAGCGGTACAGGGCGGGCTTGTCAACGTAGTCGATCACCACACGCTGGCCGCTCCGGATCGCCTCGATCCCGAGCTCGGTGACCCTGGTTGCCGCGTACCCCTCCCACGCCGAAGGACCCACGATCTCGCCGCGCTCGAGCCCGCCGATCCATGCCTGGAGCTCGGCCGCGTACGCACCGCTGAACCTGGCCCGCCAGTCGGCCGGCACCACGGTCCGGGCAACGCCCCCCGTGACCTCGTTGGCGAGCGTTGGATTGAGCAGCGACGCGGTTCCGTCGGAGCCAACCAGCTCGCACCGCACGTCGTAGCCGTACGTGCCGTTGGCGAGGAACTCCGCCGTGGACAGGATCCCGCTTTCGGTGTGGAACGCTGCGAACTGCGGATCCTGGAGGTGCGCGAATGCGTGCCTCGTGCGCTTGGGCGGGATGATCTGAACCGACACGATCTCCTCGCCCAGCAGCCACCGGGTCACGTCGATCTCGTGGATCATCGAGTCGGTCAGCACCATCGGGTCCGTGAACGACTCGGGCGCCCCGGTGTCGCGGTGGACGTTGTGCAGGATCAGGGCGTCGCCGACGGCGCCGCTGTCGAGCGAGGCCTTGACCTGCCGGTAGCCGGCGTCGTAGCGGCGCATGAAGCCGACGATCACGAGGCGCCTTCCCAGTGCCACCTCGGCGTCCAGGATCTGCTCGCACTCGGGGGTCGTCGGGGCCAGCGGCTTCTCGCACATCACGGGCTTGCCGGCCGCGAGGCTGGCGAGGGTGAACTCGGCATGCGTCTCGCCGATCGACGTGATGAGGACCGCGTCGACCTCGTCGGACGCGATCAGCTCGTGGCCGTCGCCGAAGACCCTCGCGCCGCCCAGGTCCGCGGCGACCTGCGAGGCCCGCGCACGATCGATGTCCGTGACGGCGCTGACGGTCGACCCGGAGATCTGGTGCTGGAGCTTGGCAGCGTGGTCCGTGCCGATCACACCTGTCCCGATCACGCCGACGCGAATGGTCATCAGGGTCGTCCTTCCGTGATAGGTGGTCCTTCCGAACGCCAATCGGCGGGCGCCTCACGCCGCGCGTGCAAACGCTTGCGCCAACCTATCGCCGGCCGTCGCAAGGTGTCAATGGCGAGCGCAACGGCACGGTGGTGAGGCGGCCCGGCCGGTCGGCCGCGCATCGACGCGCCGGCCCGTGCGAACCGGACCGGGTCCACCTCAGATCCTGCTGAACGCCGTCCGGAAGGCCTCGACCGCGGCGACGTCGTCATCGCTCGCGAACGACTCCAGCCCGACGACGCCCTGGTAGCCGATGCCCTCGAGCGCCCGGGCCACGGCCGGCCAGTTGACCTCGCCGGTGCCCGGCTCGCACCGCCCCGGAACGTCGGCCACCTGGATCTCGCCGATCAGCTTGCCCGCCGCGCGCACCAGCTCGATCAGGTTCCCCTCGCCAATCTGGGCGTGATAGAGGTCGAGCATCATCCGGACGCCGGGCCGGTCGAGCATGCCGACCAGGGTCATCGTGTCCTGGGCCCTGCCGAACGGCACACCTGGGTGGTCCGTCACCAGGTTGAGGTTCTCGAGGCAGAACACGACGTCGTTGGCCTCACCCAGATCGGCCAGCCGCTCGAGGGTCCGGTAGGCGTTGAGCCACATCTGCCCCGTGGTGACCGCCTGCGGCCGGAACGGCAGCCCGTTGCGCGAGCCGTCGAGCTCGGCGCCGTGGACGACCAGGCGCGGGCATCCGATCCGCTTCGCCGCCCCGACCGCGAGCCTCGCGGTCCGAAGCAGCTCCTCGCCTCCCTCGGCGTCGTACAGGTCGCCGTGGATGTATCCCGTCATGGTCGACCAGGTCGCGCCGATCTCGGCGACGGCGTCGAGGTCCTTGGTGGTCCAGTCCCACATCTCGACCTGGAAGCCCAGCTCGTGGATGCGGCGCACGCGATCGAGGTATGGCAGGTCGCGGAACAGCATCTCGCTGGTGACCGCGAGCGGGAACATGGGCGTGGCCATGCGGGTTCCTCTCCGGACGGGACGAGGGCCCTCGCGGGCCCGATGGGTGTCGATGGCGTTGCGGGGGGCGCACTGCGCAGCGTACGATGTAATCGGTTACGTGCGCAACTCCGCGGGCCCTCGCGGCGGGCCGCCAGCCGTGCTTAGAATCGCCAGACACACGCTCGTTGGAGGCATCCATGCTCCGCGTCGCACTGTTCGGGGCCGGCCGCATCGGCCAGGTCCACGCCCGCTCCATCGCCGAGCACGGCGAGACCGAGCTCGCCTGGGTCTGCGACCCCATCGAGACGGCTGCCGGCACCCTCGCCGAGCGCTACGGCGCCAGGGCGGCCGGCGATCCGCAGACCGCGCTCGACGACGCGACCGTGGATGCCGTGCTGATCGCGTCCGCAACACCCACCCATGTTGACCTCATCCGCCGCTCCGCGGTCGCCGGCAAGAAGATCCTGTGCGAGAAGCCGATCGACCTCGACCTCGCGAAGATCGACCAGGTCTGGCGGGACATCGAGCCGCTCGAGCCGTTCGTCATGCTCGGCTTCAACCGCCGCTTCGATCCCACCTTTCGCGAGATCAGGACAAGGGTTCAGGCGGGAGAGATCGGGACGCTCCGCACCCTGCGCATCACCAGCCGGGATCCCGAGCCGCCGCCGGCGGCCTACCTCGCCATCTCGGGCGGCATGTTCCGGGACATGACCATCCATGACTTCGACATGGCCCGGTTCCTGCTGGGCGAGATCGCCGAGGTCCAGGCGATGGCCACCGACAACGAGCTGGCGACGTTCAAGGATGCGCATGACCATGCCCAGGCCGTCGTCGTCATGCGCGCCACCTCGGGTGCTCTGTGCACCATCGTCGACAGCCGCTCCTGCGCCTACGGCTATGACCAGCGCCTCGAGGCGTTCGGTGACCTCGGCGCGCTCCAGGTGGGCAACCTGACGGCCACCTCGGTCCGCGCCTTCAGCGCGACGCAGACCGAGGCCGCTGGTCCGGCGCTCAACTTCTTCCTCGAGCGCTACACGCCGGCCTACCAGGCGGAGTTTGCCGAGTTCGTGGCTGCCATCAACGAGCGCCGCGAGCCGGCGGTCGGCTTCGCGGACGGGCGTGCCGCGCTGGTGCTGGCCAACGCGGCCGCCGAGAGCGTCGCCACCGGCAAGGTCGTCAAGGTCGCGGGCGGCTGACCGCGCTCAGGCCGTCACCTCGTCGATCCGCACCGGGCGGCCCTCGCGCCACGATCGGGCGGCTGCGACCGCCAGCCGCAGCGTCTCGAGCGCGTCATCCGGACCCGGCGAGACCGGCCTGCCGGCGCCGAGGTCCTCGAAGAACACCTCGAGCTCGCGACGGTAGGCCACCTCGAACCGATCCGGGAAGCTCTCGTACAGGTCGCCCTCCCAGCCGAAGTTGCGGGAGATCGTCGCCGGTGTCTTCTGCGCGCCATCGATGACGACCTTCGCCTTCGCGCCGGCCACCTCGGTCCGGATGTCGTAGCCCCATTCGGAGTGGCGCGAGGTCTCGAGCACGCCGAGCGCGCCGTTCCGGAACTTGAGCACCGTGAGCGACGTGTCCCAATCGTTCGCTTGGGCGAAGCGGTCATCGAACAGGACCGATGCCCACGCGTGGACCTCCTCCACCTCGCCCACCAGGAACCGTGCGAGATCGAGGTCGTGGACGGACATGTCGAGGAACGACCCGCCGCACGAGAGGAGGTACTCGACCGGCGGCGGGAACGTGTCGCGGGACAGGGCGCGGAACTGCTCGATCCTGCCCAGCTCACCTCGGTCGATCAGGTCCTTGGCGCGGACGTAGCCCGGGTCGAACCGGCGCATGAAGCCGAGCTGGACCGGGATGTCCGCCTCGCGCCACAGGTCGACGATCCGGCTGGTCTCGGCGATCTCCTGCGCGATCGGCTTCTCGCTCCACACGGCCTTGCCGGCCCGCAGGGCGGTCTCGATCAGGGCTGCGTGGGTGTCGGTGGGGGTCGAGATCACGACGGCCTCGACGTCGGGGTCGAGGATCGCCTCGACCGGGTCGGTCGAGACCCGCTGCGCGCCGGCGAGGTCCTTCCCGGCAGACGCGTTGTCGAGGTTCGGATCCGCCACCACGACGATCCGGGCGTTGGGGATCGCCGCCATGTTCCGGACGTGCGTCTGGCCCATCCGCCCCGCGCCGAGGAAGGCGACGCCGATGCTGTTCGGATCGCGAGGCTTGAAGTTGCTCATCGATTTCTCCTTGGACGGCTCGATCAGGCGGACACTGAAGCGGCGAGCGTCCGGCTGACTCGATCGGCGATCCGGTCCGGTGTCAGGCCGAACCGCTCGAGCAGCCAGGCGTTGGGGGCCGACTCGCCCCATTCGTCATCGATTCCGATCGCCTCCACCCGGCGCGGCTGCGCCCGGGTGACGATCTCCGCGACCAGGCTGCCCAGGCCACCGACGACCGTGTGCTCCTCGGTCGTCACGATCAGCGGCGCCGTGGCCGCAGCCCCCGCGATCGCGTCGGCATCGACCGGCTTGAGCGACGGCACATGCAGCACCCCGGCCTCGATGCCGTCGGCGGCGAGGAGCCCGGCGGCGGCCAGGGTGCGGGCGGTCTGCTGCCCCGTCGACATCAGCACGACGTCAGTGCCGTCGCGCAGGCGCAGGACGCGGCCGGGGACGAACTCGTAGTCCGGGGGCACGATATCCGGGCCGCCCTCGCGACCCAGCCTCAGGTACACCGGGCCGGGCGTCGCCGTGGCCCATCGCACCATGGCGGCACACTCGGTCGCGTCGCCCGGGGCGAGCACCGTCATGCCGGGCATCGCCCGCATGATCGTCAGGTCCTGGACGTCGAGGTGGGTCTTGCCGGTGAAGCCCGTCTGGACGCCGGCATAGGCGGCACCGATCTTGACGTTCGCGTGGGTCTGGGCCACGGCCATCCGCACCTGGTCCAGGGCACGATGGGTGAAGAACACGGCGAACGACGAGAGCCACGGAACGAAGCCCATGGCCGCCAGCCCGACGGCTGTTCCGACCATTCCCTGCTCGGCGATCCCCATCTCGTAGAAGCGGTCAGGATGGGCACTCGCGAACCGGTCGGCGCGGGTCGAGGTGGCCAGGTCGCCGTCGAGAACGAGCACGCGCGGATCCTCCGACGCTACCTCGATCAGCGTGTCCGCCCACACGTCGCGCAGGGGCCGGGTCACGGGACGACCTCCCCGATCTCGGCGCGGGCGGCCTCGGCCTCGGCCATCGTGGCCACGCGGCTGTGCCACTCGAAGGTGCCCTCGGTGAAGCTGAAGCCCCGGCCCTTGACAGTGCGCGCGAGGATCGCGGTCGGGACGGCACCCGCCCCGGTGGACCGCGCATCCCCGCAGGCGGCGAGGATCTCGCCCATGTCGTGCCCGTCGATCTCGAGCACGCGCCAGCCGAACGCCTCGAACGCCTGCCGCACGGCCACCTCGCCGAACGGGTCGCGACGGTCGCCCCGGTGCCGCTCCCCTGGCCGGAGCGGCCAGCCGTACTGCTGCAGGCCGTTGCGGTCGATGATCGCCGTGAGGTTGCCCAGGCCGTACTTCGCGGCAACCGGGATCGCCTCCCAGACCTGGCCCTCCTGCATCTCCCCGTCGCCCAGCAGGACCCAGGTGTGGTTGTCCAGACCCAGGCGCCGGGCGCCCATCGCCATCCCCACCCCGATCGAGAGACCCTGGCCCAGCGAGCCGGTGGAGGTGTCGAGACCGGGCAGGCGGGTCATGTCCGGATGGCCCTGGAGGCGCGTCCCCGCGGCGTCGAACGTCCGGAGCTCGTCGACCGGGAGGTAGCCCCGGAGTGCCATCGCCACGTACAGCCCGATCGAGGCGTGACCCTTGGACAGGATGAACCGGTCCCGCTCGGGCCAGTCCGGTCGCGATGGATCGATCCGCAGCACCTGGAAGTAGAGTGCGATCAGCAGGTCCATCGCCGACAGCGGCCCGCCCACGTGACCGGCGCCGGCGCGGGCCACGCTCTCGATCACGAGCAGCCGGCCACGCCGGGCGAGCGCCTCGAGGTCCGCGTCGCGACCGGGAACGGCCTCGCCGGCACCCTCGGCCGGGCCGCTCATCGCGCGCTGGCCGGGACGGCCAGCAGCCGCTCCAGGTACTCCCGGTTGGCGCGGGCGGTCTCGGTCGGGTCGCCCGGCGCCGTGTCCTGCTCGATGACGTACCAGCCGTCATAGCCGGCGGCCTGGATGGCCGCGACAACCTCCGGGATCCGCGCGATCCCCTCCCCCAGCGGCGGGAAGATGTAGGCGGCCAGCGCCTGGCCGAAGCTCCAGCCCTCCGCCTTCGCCCTGCCCAGCACGTCGCCGTCGACGTCCTTGATGTGGACGTGCCGAACGCGATCGGCATATCGCGGCAGCATGTCGATCGCGGCGCCGCCGCCGTACGCCAGGTGCCCGATGTCCAGGCACCAGCCCACCAGCGCCGGGTCGGTCTCGTCGAGCAGCCGTGCCATCTCGGCCGGGGTCTCGACGTAGGTGCCGACGTGGTTGTGGAACACCAGCTCCATACCCATCGGCTCGAGGCGCCGGGCGAGCTCGTGCAGGCCGTCGGCCAGGTTCCGCCACTGGGTGCCGGTGAGGCCCCGCGACTCGTCCACGTGACCCGCCTCGCCCCGGCGGCGGTCGTCACCGGCCTCCGCGGCGATCAGCCGGGTGCCGCCGTTGACCGCCAGGAACCGGGCGATGCCGAGTGCCCGCTCGAGCTCGGCCTCACGCCGGTCGGCGTCGCGAAAGCCGAGACCGACGAACGCGCCCACCAGGTCCAGACCGCGCGAGCGGAGGTCATTGCCGAGCACCTCGGGGTCGGTCGGCATCGAGGGACCCCATTCGGTGGCGTCGTACCCCGCCTCGACGAAGTGGTCCATCGCCTCGCCGTACGGGATCCACGGGAAGACATCGGGGATGTCGGGGTTGTTCCAGTTGACGACGGCCGTCGCGATCCTCACGCCAGCTCCCTCCGCTGCCGCCCCACGGCCTGGTCGTATTCCTCGCGGGCAGCGCGCACGTCGCCCTGTCCGCTGGCCGCCGCCGGTGGCACGTCCCACCAGCCCTCGTAGCCCGGGGCGCGCTTGTCCGGGGAGACGTGGACGTGGATGACCGTCGGCCGGTTGGCGGTCCGGGCCGCCGCCAGCGCGGCGCGGATCTCCTCCTCCGTGTGGGCGGTGACGCCGATCGCGCCCATCGCCTCGGCGTGCTTGGCGAAGTCCACGGGGATGTAGCCGCCGGTCAGGCGATTGCGCTCGGGGTCGCGGAACCGCAGCTCGTTGCCGAACTGCGGCACGCCCACGCTCGCCGCGAGGTCCTTGATGCACTGGTAGCCGTGGTTGTCGAACACGACGATCGTGATCCGGATCCCCTCGGCGACGGCCGTCACGATCTCGCTGTTGAGCATCAGGTAGGTCCCGTCGCCGATCGCGACGACCACCTCGCGCTCGGGCTCGGCCATCTTGACACCCATGCCGGCCGGGATCTCGTAGCCCATGCACGAGTAGCCGTACTCGAGGTGGTAGGCCTTGCTGTCCTCGGGCCGCCACAGCTTGAGCAGGTCGCCGGGCAGGCTGCCGGCCGCACACACGACGGTGGCGTGGCCGCCGACCGCGTCGTTGACGATGCCGATGACCTCCGGCTGGGCCAGATCGGCCGTCTCGCCGCTGGGCGTGCGGTGGTAGTCGACGCGGGCGTCCCACTCCTCCTTGAGGTCACCGATGCGATCCCGGTACGCCTGGCCCGTCCCTGCATAGCCCGCCGCACGCAGCGACGCCGTCAGCGCGGCCAGCGCCTCCCGCGCGTCCGCGACCATCGGCACCGCGCGCAGCTTGATGGCATCGAAGCCGTTGACGTTGATGCCGACGACCGTCGCGTCCGGGTTCTGGAAGATGCTCTTGGACGCCGTGACGAAGTCGCCCAGCCGGCCCCCGATCGAGATGACGAGGTCAGCCTCCTTTGCCAGGCGGTTGGCCGCCAGACCGCCGTTGGCGCCGATGGGTCCGACGTTCATCGGGTGGTTCCAGGGGAGGACGCCCTTGCCGGCCTGGCTCTCGCTGACCGGGATGCCGAACGCGGTCGCGAACGCGTCGAGGGCCGCCTCGGCGCCCGAGTAGATGGCGCCGCCGCCGGCCACGACCAGCGGCCTGGTGGCTGCCTGGATCAGCTTCGCGACCTCGGCCACGACCTCCGGCTCCGGCAGCGGCCGCCGGATCCGCCACACGCGCCGCTCGAAGAACCGCTCCGGCCAGTCGTAGACCTCGGACTGGACGTCCTCGGGCAGCGAGATCGTCACCGCGCCGGTCTCCGCGGGATCGGTCAGGACGCGGAACGCATCGGGCAGGCTGGACAGCAGCTGCTCCGGCCGTGAGATGCGGTCGAAGTAGCGCGACACGGGGCGGAAGGCATCCGACGCGGACACGTCGTGCTCGATGGGATGCTCGACCTGCTGGAGGACCGGGTCGGGCAGGCGGTTGGCAAAGTAGTCCGACGGGAACAGCAGGACCGGCAGCCGGTTGACGGTCGCCTGGGCCGCGCCGGTGATCATGTTCGTCGCGCCGGGCCCGATGGAGCTGATGCAGGCGAACGTCTGCATCCGGTTCTTGTGCTTGGCGTACGCCGACGCCAGGTGGACCTGGGCCTGCTCGTTCTGCGGCCGGTAGTACGGCATCTCGCACTCGTCGCCCAGCTCCTCGAGCGCCTGCCCCAGGCCCGCGACGTTGCCGTGCCCGAAGATCCCCCACACCCCGGCGATGAACCGGCTCTGAACGCCGTCCCGCTCCACGTACTGCTGGGCCATGAACTTGACGATGGCCTGTCCGACCGTCAGGCGAACTGTGCTCAACACGGGCCTCCGCTCGCTGCGTTTGCCGGCGCGGAACCGGGGGCGTCCGATTCGGCTGGACGACGCTCCGGGTAAGCGCTTACACTCGGGTGACATGCCCAATGTAATCGGATACATCGGCGGCTGCAAGACCCAACGTCGAGCCCTGTCGGCCGGGACCGGGCTGATCGCCTTGGGGTGCCGCCTCCGATGACCGGCGAGCCGCGCGGCCGGCGGCGCCGGCCACACCCGATGGGGCGCCCCGCGGTGACCATCGACGACGTGGCCGCCCGGGCGGGTGTCTCGATCGCCACCGTCTCGCGCGTGCTGACCAACGCCAAGGTGGTGCGCCCCGAGACCCGGAGCCGGGTTGTGGGTGCCGTCGAGGCGCTCGGCTATCGACCCTCGGGCCCCGCCCGCGCCCTCGCCCGGAGCCGGACCCACACGCTGGGCCTGATCATGACCGACCTCGCCCAGCCCTTCTACGCGGAGCTCACCCGCGCCGTGGAGGCGGCGGCCCGGACCCACGGCTACGCGCTGGTACTGGCCAACGGCGCCGGCGACAGCCGGCGCGAGGCGTCGTACCTCGACCTGCTCGCGGAGCGCCGCGTCGACGGCATCCTGGTCGCCTCGTGGGGCATCACGGAGCGGCACGTCGACTGGCTGGTCCGGGCGCCGGTCGAGGTCGTCCTGGTCTCGTGCCGGGCGCCCGGCGTCACCCTGCCCGGCATCGTGGCGGCCAGCCGTGACGGAGCGCGCCTGGCCGCGGAGCACCTGCTCGCGCTGGGCCACCGGCGGCTCGGCGAAGTCACCGGTCCACCCCACAGCGCCGCGGCGCCGGACCGCCACCTGGGCGTGCTCGAGGCGCTCGCGAGCGCCGGGATCGCGGCGGACGGGCTCGCGGTCGCCCACTGCGACGGGGACTTCGAGTCCGGCGAGCGGGCGACCGCCCAGCTGCTCGCGCGGTCGCCCCGGCCGACGGCCGTGCTCTGCTACAACGACCTGGTGGCGGCCGGCGCGCTCAAGGCGGCCCGTGCGGCCGGGTTGTCGGTACCCGGCGAGCTGAGCGTGATCGGCTTCGACGACGTGCCCCTGGCCCGCATGGTCGAGCCCGCCCTTACCACCGTCGCGCAGCCCGTCGCCGAGATGGGCGTGTGGGCGGTGGAGCGGATCCACGCCGCGCTGACGACGCCGCTCGACCCCGCCTCCCGGCCCGAGTCGATCGGCCCCCAGGTCGTCCGCGGCCCCGCCGTGGTCGAGGCGCCGTGCCGGCTGGTCGTCAGGGACAGCACGGCACTGCCGCGGGCCTGACCGGCGGCCCCGGGCGCGCGGCGCGCTGCGCAAAGCCTCGATCGGTGGTCAGCCGACCGTGATCGCCACGCGGTCCGGCGCGGTCGCCGGCGGCGAGGGTATCCGCACGATGACCGCCAGTCCGAGCGCAAGCATCCCCAAGACCAGCAGCCAGGCACCGACGACACCCGCGAGCCCGACCACCAGGCCGAGCCCAAGCGGCGCCGAGAAGATCGCGAGACCCGATGCGGCCGGGAGCCATGCGCTGGCCAGGACCGGTGTGTCCTGCGCGTGCGCGATGGCGAGGCTCGCACCCAGCGGGTACGCCGGTGAGATCCCGACCCCGCCGAGCAGCAACCCCAGTCCGGCCAACGTCGGGTCGGCGGCCAGCAGCGTGAGCGCCGCGCCGGCCACGGCCAGGATCGTGGACGCTCGCAGCACCGTCGTTTGCCGCCATTCGGTCGCGAGACCGGTCGACAGGGCGAGCCGGCCGGCGATCATCCCGGCCACGTACAGCGACGCCAGCCCGGTCGCCGCGACGTCACCGATCCCCGCCCGGGCCGACACGAGCTGCGAGCCCCAGACCACGAACGAGAACTCGGCACCGATGAGCACGACCATGAACAGCCAGCTCAGCCAGTAGGCGCGGGGCAGCCCGGCCAGGACGGTCTCACGGGCGGGCGACGGATCGGCGTTCCGCGCCGCGGGCGGGTCGGGGTCAGGCGCGGCCGGCCGGTCGCGGGCCGGCGACGGCGGCAGCGCCAGCGCCAGCATGGCCAGGAACGGCACCGGCGCGAGCAAGCCGAACCACCAGCCCACCCCGGTCGCGGCCGCCGACAGGACGAGCGGTCCCGCCAGCCCGCCCGCCACCGACCACAGGTTGGCTCGGGTGAGCAGGGTTCCGCCTCGCCGCCCGCCGCCCAACGCGCTGTTCACGTGCACCAGCACGCCGCCGATCGAGGCCCCGAACAGAAGCGCCCCGAGCAGGACCGGCAGGATCGAGATCGGGGTGGCCAGCAGGAGCGCGGACAGGCCCATCAGCGCCGTCCACGCCCGGACCGCCGCGCGCGGCCCGATGCGAGCGTTCAGCCGCCCGGACAACACGCTCGCGCCGACCAGACCCACCGCCATCACCGAGCTGGGCAGGGCCGCCAGCCACGGCGGCACGCCCAGGTCGTGACGGAGGAACGGGGCGATGAACCCGACCGCGTAGATCAGGTAGCCCTCGCATGCCATCAGCAGGTAGGCCGTCCACGTCAGCAGCGACAAAGGCCCTGGTCTCCGAGTGAGGTCCCGTCGGTGCCGCCGGCCGGCAGGGACGGGCGCTAGAGTCATCGCTTACATGATGCAGCACCGCGCTCGACGGCCGATCGTCGCTCGGTGCGGGGCCGGTGCCCAAGGAGCGGGACCCATGGAACGCATGTCAGAGCTGTCGGGCCAGGTCGCCCTGGTCACGGGCGCCTCACGGGGCATCGGCCTCGAGCTCGCCCGCGCGCTCGCCCGATCCGGCGCCACCGTGCTGGCCGGCGTCCGCCACCCCGAGCATGCGCCGGCGGGCGAGGACGGCGCGATCCGGCCGCTGGTGATGGACGTCCGCGACATCGCCGGCACGCGCAACGCGATCGACCGCGCGGTGGCCGAGCACGGCCGGCTGGACATCCTCGTCAACAACGCCGGGATCGGGCTGGAGCACGATTCGCTCGACGTCAGCGAGGCCGACTGGGACACCTTGGTCGATGTCAACCTCAAGGGCGCGTTCTTCACCACGCAGTCGGCGGCCCGACACATGCTCGATCATGGGTACGGCCGGGTGGTGATGATCAGCTCGCAGGCAAGCCTGGTGGGTCTGCCACGGTCGACGGTGTACTGCGCGACCAAGGCCGGGCTCAACGGCATGGTGCGCGCGCTCGCCGTGGAGTGGGCCGGCGGCGGCGTGACGGTCAACGCCGTGGCTCCGACCTGGATCTATACACCCGGCACCGCCGGGCGGCTCGATCAGCCGGCATTCCTGCGCAGCGTCATCGATCGGATCCCTGTCGGCCGTGTCGGCACCACCGCTGATGTGGCCGCGGCCGTGCTCTATCTCGCCTCACCGGAGGCGGGCCTGGTGACCGGCACGGTGCTGCCGGTGGACGGCGGATGGACGGCGCAGTGACAGAGCCCGCCCCGAGTCCCTAGCCCGACGGCGGCGGTGCTTCAGGCTCGGCACTGGCGGCGGACGCCTGCAGCTCGTCGAGCTCGCGCGACAGATCCTCCAGCTCCTCGCCGCCACCCATCAGGCCGAGCAGCTCGTTCATGCCGACCTCGCCGCGCTTGAACACGCCGAGGCTCTGGCCGTGGCTCAGGATCGTGAACTTGTCCCCCACCGGCAGCGCGTGCTGCACGTTGTGGGTGATGAAGATCACTGCGAGGCCACGCGACCTGGCCCGGACGATGTGTCGCAGCACAATCGCGGCCTGCTTGACCCCGAGCGCTGACGTCGGTTCGTCGAGGATCAGGACGCGGGCGCCGAAGTACTCGGCACGGGCGATGGCCAGCGTCTGGCGCTCTCCGCCCGACATCGTCCCCACCAGCTGGCTGGTGTCGCGGACCTCGATCCCGATCTCACGCATGTGCTCCTGGGCGGTACGGTCCGCGTACGCCATGTCGAACCGCCGGAACGGCCCGCGACCCTTCGTCGGCTCGTTGCCCAGGAAGAAGTTGCGGCTGACGCTCATCAGCGGCAGGACGGCGAGATCCTGGAACACGGTGGCGATCCCGTGCGACTGGGCGTCGTGCGGCGAGGACAGGGTGACCGGGTGGCCGTCGATGAGCAGCTGGCCGTCGTCCGGCCGGTGGACGCCGGACAGGGTCTTGATCAGCGTCGACTTGCCAGCCCCATTGTCGCCCAAGAGGCAGTTGACCTCGCCGGCCTTGACGGAGAGCGACACGTCCTTGAGCGCCACCACGCGCCCGAAGTACTTGGAGATGCTCTGCGCCTCGAGCACCGGGATGTCGGAGGCGGCGGCCGAGGCGTCGGTGGAGGTGGAGGGTGCGGTCGTCATGATCGGGCTCCCGAGGCGCGGCGCAGGATCCAGTTGTTCACCAGGGCGGCGACGAGCAGGAGGGCGCCGAGGACGAACGCGTACCAATCGGAGTTGAACCCCGGTACGAAGAAGATGCCGAGCTGGGTCACGCCGAGGATGAACGCGCCGAACGCTGACCCGAGCGCGGAGCCGTACCCGCCGGTCAGCAGCGTCCCGCCGATGACCGCGGTGATGATTGCCTCGAACTCCTTGCCGGTGCCACGCAGGACGTCGGCATTTCCGACGCTCAGGACCTGGATGCAGGCAAACAGCGCGGCCGACGCCGCGGTCGCCATGAACAGCAGGATCTTCACGCGATTGACGGGCACCCCGATGTTCCGGGAGGCTTCCTTCGATCCGCCGACCGCGAAGATCCAGTTCCCGAATCTCGTCCGCAGCAGGATCCAGGTCGAGATGCCGACGACGGCGATCCACCACACGAGCTCGATCTTGAAGTCACCGCCTTCGATCGTGAACAGGACGGCATTGAACAGCTTCGAGATGGGGTCATCCGCGGCAGCCGTACCGACCCCGCTGACGATCGTCTGGCCGTTCGAGACCAGCCTCGTCAAGGCAAGGCCGGCGCCCCGGAGCATGTACAGGGAGCCGAGGGTCACGATGAATGAGGGCAGGCCGGTCCGCACGACGATGTAGCCATTGAGGGCGCCGACGGCCAGGGCGAATGCGAAGGTGATGATGAGCCCGAGCCACAACGGCAGGCCGAACTGGGTGATCGAGAGGCCGAGGATCAGGCCGGCCGCGCCGACCATCGAGCCGATCGAGAGGTCGAACTCGCCCGCGATCATCAGCAGGGCGACGGTGGCGCCGAGGATCCCGACCTGGGCCGCGACCTCGATGTAGGCCGCAAACCCCTGCCAGGACATGAAGCCCTTGCCGACCGTGAAGCCGGTGAGGGCCCAGAAGACCACGAAGATGAGGATCGCCCCGACGATCGACCCGAACTCGGGCCTCGTCAGCAGCTGGCGAAGGGGACTCGCCCGGCGGAGCCGCTGGGCCTCGGAGCCAGTGCCATCGACCGTCGTCATGGGCGTCCCTCGGAACTACCGGTCAGGGCCACCCGAGTCGGGCGGCCCTGACGCTTCGGTTACGCGCAAGGCTAGCGGGTGGTACCCGTGTTTGCCTGAACCGTTGCGACGTTGTCCTTGGTCACGAAACCCGGGCCGGTCGCGACCGGCTGGCCGCCACCCGGCATGAGGCCGTAGAGGTTGTACAGGGTGAGGAACGTGATCGGCAGGTACCCCTGGAGGTACTGCTGCTGGTCGATCGCGAACAGCATGGAGCCGTCGGAGATCGCGGCGAGGACGTCCTGCGAAAGGTCGAAGGTGCCGACCTTGATCGTAGTGTTGCCCATCTGCTTGAGGGCGGCGATCGTCGGCGTCGAGCCGGTCGGGCCGAGGGCCATGACGGTATCGATCGTCGGGTCGGCCGTGAGGGCCGCGGCGATCTTCTGCTGCGCGGTCGTCGGATCCTTCAGGTCGACCTGGAGGACGGTCGACGTGCCGGGGGCGAACCCTTCGGCGAAGCCGTTGCAGCGGGCATCGAGGCCGGCGTTGCCAACCTCCTGGTTGACGCAGATCGCGTTCTTGCCGCCAGCCTCCGCCATGCGCTCGCCGGCCGCCTTGCCCGCCTGCGACTCATCCTGCCCGACGTGGGTCAGGATGCCGAGTGCCTTGTACGCGTCGGAACCGGAGTTCGCGGAGATCACCGGAATACCTGCGCTGACGCACTTGGTGACGCTCGGGCCGAGCGCCGTGGCGTCCGGAAGCGAGATGACGAGGCCGGACGGCTTCTTGGCGCAGGCAGCGTCAATCAGCTGGCCCATCTTGACCATGTCGAAGGTGTCGGGGGCGCTGTAGTTGGCCGTCACGCCCATGTCCTTGGCGGCCTGCACGACGCCGTTCTTGAAGATCGACCAGAACGGATCCGACGCCTGGCCGTGCGTCACGACCTCGATGTCGATGCCGGCACGGTCACTCGACCCGCCGCCACCGGCGCTCGGTGCCGGCGTCGCCGAGTTGGAGCAGGCGGACGCGGCGAGCGCGACCGCTGCCAGGCCGATTGCCCATTTGCTGAACTTCATATGGTCTCCTCACGTCGGATCTCCGGGCCGTCGACCGCCCCGGTTGCTTCCGCTCCTTGCGGTGCGCAATGTCTCCTCGCCCGCGATGCGGGCCTTGCGGCACCAGTGACGAACGCCCTCCTTTCCCCAGTCGGGTGCCCAGGGATTCCGATGGGACGCGCCTGCTCGGAACGATAGGTCCACCGTCAAGGTAACCGATTACACGTGCCGAGATCCACTACTGTACCGATGTCGATACCGGAGGGCAACCCTCTCCGCGCTCCCGCCTGCCCGCTTGACGCTCGGGTGTCCCTCCGGTATCCTGCGCAATCGATTACGCCGTGGCCAGAAACCATCGCCAGGTTCCGTGGACGGGCACGGTCCAGAGGCAGGGGATGAGCGGTTCCAGGGTCTTACCCGATCCGATCCACGCCGAGCGCCGTGCGCCTCCGACCATACGCGACGTCGCCCTCAGGGCCGGGGTGTCGACGGCAACGGTGAGCCGCGTCCTGGCGGGCATCGGGAATCCCAGGCCGGAGACCTCGGACGCCGTGATGGGCGCGGTCACCGCCCTGGACTACCGTCCCTCGGGCGTGGCGCGCTCGCTGCGCATGAAGCGCACCCGGACGCTCGGCCTGATCGTCACCGACATCCAGAACCCGTTCTTCCCCGAGCTCGTGCGGGCGGCCGACCTCGCCGCACGCGGGCTGGGCTACTCGATCCTCCTGGGCAGCGCGGCCTACGACGAGCGCCGGGCGATGCACTACCTCGGCCTGATGGTCGATCGGCGGGTCGACGGCCTGATCGTCGCCTCGAGCCAGGTGTCCGAAGAGAGCCTCAAGTGGCTGCTGTCCTCCCCCGTCCCGGCCGTGGTCGTCAACGCGGAGGCGGACGGCCTGCCGGTCGAGGTGATCACCAGCGACAACGTCGGCGGCGCACGGTTGGCCGTCGATCATCTGGTCGGGCTGGGTCACCGCCGCATCGCCTACGTCCGCGGCCCGGCGACCTACACGGCCGACGCGCCGCGTGCCGAGGGGTTCCGGTCGGCCTGCCGGGATGCGGGCCTGTCCCCCGCCGAGACCCTTGAGGTCGCCGGGGATGGGGCGTTCGAGGGCGGCGAGCGCGCGGCCGCCGAGCTGCTGGCGCAGGGCCGCGATCTCACGGCGATCGTCTGCTACAACGACATCACCGCGATCGGGGTTCTGCGCGCCCTTCGCGCCGCCCGGCTGCGCGTCCCCGATGACATGAGCGTGGTCGGGATCGACGACATCGCCGCCGCCGCCTGGGTCGCCCCGGCGCTCACGACCGTCGCCCAGCAGAAGGCCGAGATGGGCCGTCTCGCGGTGGAGCGGCTGGCCTCGGTGTTCAACGCCCCATCGCATCCGCCGACACCGCAGACGGTCCGGCTCCCGATGGTGCTCCGAGTGCGGGAGTCCACGGGCCCGGCACCGACGGTCTGACGGTCGTGACTTGAAGCGTCATCGCTCGGCATCGGGGCGGCACAGCTCCGGGCCGTTGCCAGGGAGTGAACGGATATGGTTCGCATCGCCAACGCGCCCTGCTCGTGGGGTGTGATCGAGGGGATCGAGGGTGACCGGTCGGGCTACGTCCGCGTCATCGACGAGATGCAGGAGACGGGATACGTCGGCACCGAGCTCGGCGACTGGGGCTTCATGCCCACCGATCCCGACGAGCTGCGATCCGAGCTCGATGCCCGCGGCCTGGCCCTGGTCGGCTCCTGGGTCAGTGTCAACCTCGAGGATCGCTCGAAGCACCAGGCGTCAGCCGATGACGCAGTGCGGACGGGCAGGCAGCTGGCCCGCGTGGGTGGCCCCGAGGCCGTCGTGGTGCTGGGCAACGATCCGTACGGCAATTTCCACCGAACCAGGATCGCCGGCCGCGTGACGCCCGCGGACGCGATGTCCGAGGACCAGTGGGCGGTGTTCGCCGAGGGGGCCAACCACGTCGCACGGCGGGTCATGGACGAGGCCGGGATCCGGACCGTCATCCACCAGCACATCGGAACCCTGATCGAGACCGAGGCCGAGGCGCGCCGGCTGTTCGACATGACCGATCCGTCGGTGCTCGGGCTGTGCCTCGACACGGGGCACTGGACGTTCGGCGCCGGCGGTGACCCGACGGCGGCGATCCACGAGTTCCGGGGTCGCGTCTGGCACGTCCACTTCAAGGACTGCGACCCGGCCCTGATGGGCGCGTCGCGCGCCAACGGCTGGGACGGCCCGGAGTCGGTCGGGCACGGCGTGTTCTGCGAGCTCGGCAGGGGGTGCGTCGACTTTCCGGGCGTTCTCGAAGCGCTCGACGACATCGGCTACGGCGGCTGGATCGTGGTCGAGCAGGACGTGCTACCCGGGATGGGCCATCCTCGGGAGAGCGCCCGCCGCAACCGCGAGTACCTACGCTCGATCGGCGTCTGACGCCTCGCTGGCGCGGAGCTCTCGCGCGCTCGGCCTGACCGCTCCGCCTAGCGTCGCTCGCCCGCCGGCCAGTCCGCTGGGAGTGGCGCGGGCCGATCGAACGTGGTCGAGAGCCGCACAAACGTGCTCTCTCGCGCCGAGGTCAGCATGGCCTCCATCGCCTCCAGCGCGTGGAGCGCCATCGCCCCGCTCGCCCGCGCAGGTCGCCCGTCGCGGATCGCGTAGGCCATGTCGACGAGCCCGATGCCGCGGCTGTTGTCCGCGTGCGACTGCGAGCGGAACGGATGCTCGATGGGGACCTCGGTCCAGTCGGACAGGGGCTCGGACCGGGGCATGCCCCGCCAGCGTGATGCCTCGGCATCGCGGAACAGGACGCGGCCGCCGAACAGGTTCGGCCCATCGAGCGGGTCGATGTCCGCGATGCAGATCGTGCCCCTGGTGCCATAGATCTCGAGCCTCGGGAGCTCGGAGTCCCAGACGTCGAAGCTGGTGATGAGCGTCGCCAGGGCCCCTGACCCGAAGCGCAGGACGCCCGTGACGTGGGTGTCGACCTCGACCTCGACCGTCTCGCCCCGATGCGGCGCGGTTTGGATCGTCCGGGTCGGGAACGTCCGGCGGCCCATCGCGGCCGCCGTCTCCACGGGCCCGAGCAGGGCGAGCAGCGCCGTCATGTAATACGGGCCGATGTCCAGCAGCGGGCCGCCGCCCGGCTGGTAGAAGAAGGCCGGGTTGGGATGGTGCCATTCGTGGCCATGGCTGACCACGAACGCGCTCGCGCCCACGACCTCGCCCAGCCGCCCGTCATCGAGCAGCTTGCGACAGGTCTGCAGCCGGCCCCCCATGAACGTGTCGGGCGCGCAGCCCACCGAGTGACCCTGCTCGGCGGCCGCGTCCATCAGCGCACGACCCTCGCCGAACGTGGCAGCGAGCGGCTTCTCGGAGTAGACGTGCTTGCCGGCGCGGATCGCGGCCAGGTTGAGCGCCGCGTGCGCTGAGGGCGTGGTGAGATCGAGCACGATGTCGATCTCGGGATCGGCGAACAGGTCGTCCGGCGTGGCGTAGGCTCGCCTGAGCCCGTGCCCGGCGGCCATGCGGCGAGCCCTGTCGAGGTCACGGCCGGCGCATCCGACGACATCGACGATGTCCGGGTAGCGCTGGAGGTTGGCGACGTAGACGCCGAAGATGTCGCCGATCCCGACGACGCCGACCCTGAACACGGTCACCGTGACGCCTCCCCGCTGATGCCGGCGGGGCCTCCTCGTTGCCATCTCCGATGGCGGGCGGCGACCCCTCCACGGAGATTACCCGTTGAGCAGCACGAGCGGGCAAGCCCGCCCGTGCCCGGAGGTGACCGCTACGCGTTGCCCGGGAAGACCAGGGACAGGGGGCCTTCCTTGCCCGGCTCGGGCCAGCGCTCGGTGATCATCTTCTGCTGGGTGAAGAAGCGGATCCCGTCCTCGCCGCGCATCGCCAGGTCGCCGATCGCCGATTCCTTCGCGCCGGTGAAGCTCATGAAGCCCGCGGGCACCGGGATCGGCACGTTGACGCCGATCATCGGCACCTCGACCTCGAGCTTGAACCTTCGCGCGGCACCGCCGTTGGTGGTGAAGATCGCCGTTCCGTTGGCGTACTTGTGCCCGTTCACCAGGCGCATCGCCTCGTCGAACGTGTCCGCATGGACGATCCCGAACACCGGGCCGAAGATCTCCTCCTGGAAGATCTTCATGTCCTCGGTCACGTGATCGAACAACGACACGCCCAGGAAGAAGCCGTCCGGGTTGGGACCCTCGAACGTCCGGCCATCCACGACCAGCTCGGCACCCTCGGACTCGCCGACGCCGATCCAGTCGATGATCGACTGGCGGTGCTCCGCTGTGTAGATCGGACCCATGTCCATGCCGGGCTCCATGCCGTTGCCGACCTTGAGCCTGGCGATCCGCTCCAGGACCTTCGGGCGCAGCCGCTCGCCTGTGTCACCCACGGCGACCATCAGCGTCTGCGCCATGCACCGCTCCCCCGCCGAGCCGAAGCCCGCGGCGACCGCCGCGTCCGCGACGAGGTCCATGTCCGCGTCGGGCAGCACCACCATCGCATTCTTGGCCGAGGTGTACGAGCCGACCCGCTTGCCGCGCCGGGTCCCTTCCTCGTAGACGTAGCGCCCAACCGCGGTCGACCCCACGAACTGGATCGCCCTGACGTCCGCGTGCTCGACGATCGCCTTGACCGCCTCGCGGCCGCCATAGACGACGTTGAACACGCCGTCGGGCAGGCCCGCCTTGGTCCACAGCTCGGCCTGGAGCTGGCTCGCACCCGGCGTGTGGCTGGACGGCTTCCAGACGACGGTGTTGCCGCACATCATCGCAATCGGGTAGATCCACATCGGGACCATGACCGGGAAGTTGAACGGGGTGATCGCCGCGGTGACGCCGAGCGGCGCCCGCATCGTGAACGCGTCCACCTTGGTCGACACGTTGGGCGTCATCATCCCGGCCAGGTGGACCGGCAGACCGCACGCGAAGTCGACCGTCTCGAGGCCGCGCATGACCTCGGCGAGGGCGTCGGGGAAGGTCTTGCCATGGTCGCGCGTGATGAGCGCGGCCATCTCTTCGCGATGCTCGTACACGAGGTTCCGGTAGGCGAAGAAGATGTTCGAGCGCGCGATCAGCGGCATGTCGCGCCACGCCGGGAAGGCCGCCGCCGCGGCCGCAACCGCGGCATCGACCTCGGCCTGGCCGCCGCGCGGCACGCGAGCGATCACATGGCCGGTGGCCGGATTGTAGATGGGACCGGTGTGCTCCGGCAGGACCTCGACGGCCGTGCCGCCGATCCAGTGCGACAGGATCGGCAGGGCCGCAGCCTGGTCGGGGGTTTCGATGGTCATGGACTGTGCCTCCGGTGTGGGTTCCGCGCGTCGGGACGCCGGCCCGGGCAAGGAGCCCGAGGCTCGCGAGCCGGAATTCCCGTTTCGGCGCTTGAAGCGAGTCGCCGCGTGTGCGAGGATGTAATCGGTTACGCGGACGTGGTCGAAGCGTAGCACCACGGCCGTGAGTGTCAACGGGCGCGGCGCCCGATCGGGTCGCACCGGCCATCAGCGAGGAGGTTGCAGCGTGACCGCAGTGAGGAGCCGGCAGGAGTTGCCCCTGGCCGCCAGCCCGCTGGGCCGGACGATTGCGGAGACGGCGACCGACATCTGGAACGACTCGTGCGCCGTCGACGAGCTCGAGTACGCGTTGAGCTACGGGGCGGTCGGCGCGACCGCCAACCCGACCATCGTCGTGGACGTGTGGAACAAGGAACCGGGCTTCTGGCGCGACCGGGTGGCCGCGCTGGGCGTGAAACGGCCGACCGCGACCGTCGGCGACCTGGCCTGGGCCGTCGTCGAGGAGATGTCGATCCGCGGCGCCAGGCTGCTCGAGCCGGTGTTCGAAGCGCAGGCCGGCAAGCAGGGCCGCCTGTCGGTCCAGACCGACCCCACGCTGTTCCGGACCCCGGTGCGGATGGTCGAGCAGGCCGTCCACTTCTCTACCCTGGCGCCCAACATCATCGTCAAGCTTCCCGCCACCGCCGCCGGCATCGAGGCCATCGAGGAGGCGACCTACCGCGGGGTGAGTGTCAACGTCACCGTGAGCTTCACCGTGCCCCAGGCCCTGGCCGCCGCCGAGGCGATCGAGCGGGGGTTGCGGCGTCGTGATGCCGAGGGCCTCGACACCGAGCACATGGGCCCGGTGGTGACGATCATGGTGGGCCGGATCGAAGACTGGCTCAAGGTCGTCGTCGATCGTGACGCCGTGACGGTCAGGCCCGACGCCCTGCCGTGGAGCGGGGTCGCCGTGTTCAAGCGGGCGTACGGCCTGTTCCGCGAGCGCGGCTACCGCGCACGGCTGCTCGGCGCCGCGATCCGCCACCAATACCACTGGTCGGAGTTCATCGGGGGCGACGTGGTGATCACGCTGCCTGCCGCCTGGCAGCGCCGGTTCAACGCCTCGTCCGTCGAGATCCGGCCGCGGATGGACGATCCGGTGGCGCCGGAGCTCGTCGAGGAGCTCCAGGCGCGGCTGCCCGACTTCACCCGCGCCTACGAACCCGATGGCCTGGCGGTCGCGGAGTTCGACGCCTTCGGACCGACGGCACGGACGCTGCGCTCGTTCATCGGCTCCTACCAGGACCTGCTTCACCAGGTGACCGACGCGCTCATCCCCAACCCGGACAAGAAGCGATGACGCAGACCCCGATCACGAACGGGGCGCTCCACCGGCCGGCCGGATCGACGGCAGCCGACGGCTGGGCGACCGTGATCACGCCCGAGGACGCGGGCTGGACCTACTCGGGGCTGCGGATCGCCAGCCTCCCGGCCGGTGGCCGGACGGCATTCTCCACCGGCGACGACGAGGCGATCGTGCTGCCGCTCGCGGGCGGCGCCACCGTCACCTGCGACGGCGAGACGATCGAGCTCGCCGGGCGTCCGGACGTGTTCAGCGGCCCGACCGATTTCGTCTATCTACCGCGTGGATCATCGGTCGAGCTCGCGAGCCGTGAAGGGGGCCGGTTCGCGGTCGCCACGGCTCGGGCGGAGCAGCGACTGCCCCTGCGCCACGGCGCCGCGGCCGGCGTTCCCGTCGAGCTGCGCGGGGCCGGGGCCTGCTCGCGCGAGGTGCGCAACTTCGCCGCACCGACCACGTTCGAGGCTCAGCGGCTGATCGCAGTCGAGGTCATCACGCCGGGCGGCAACTGGTCCTCGTACCCGCCCCACAAGCACGACGAGGAGCGACCCGGCGAGGCGATCCTCGAGGAGATCTACTACTACGAGATCGCAGCCGGTCCCGCGGGACCCGGGATGGGCTACCAGCGCGTCTACGGCACCGATGACCGGCCCGTCGACGTGCTGGTCGAGGTCCGGGACGGGGACGCGGTCCTGATCCCCCACGGCTGGCATGGTCCGGCGATGGCGACCCCCGGCTACGACATGTACTACCTCAACGTGATGGCCGGACCCGGACCCGAGCGCGCCTGGCGGATCACCGACGATCCGGCCCACGCCTGGATCAGGGACACCTGGCCCAGCCAGCCCACCGACCCTCGGCTTCCCATGGGCAAGCCCGCGGGCTGACGCTTCGGGGCCCCGGCGTGGCCGGACGACCCGACCTGGCCCCGCCGCGCGAACGCCGACGCGCAGGCAAGCGGGCTCAGGACCGTTGGGGACGGCCGTCCGTGGTCCGTGCGCGGGCGACAACGCTGGACGCGAAGTAGCGCGCCTTGCGCGCCATCTCGGGCATCGGCGCGGCGTACGCGTCCATCTCCTGGCGCAGCTCCGTCGCGATCCCGCGAAGCCCCGGATCGGAGCCCGCGTACGCCGCCACCCGGCGGCTCACCCGCTCGAGAGCGTTCGAGGCCTCGCCGTACCGGCCTTCGCGGTTGAGTCGCACGGCCTCCTGCTTGGCCCGCTCGGCGAACAGCCGCGCGACCACCCGATCAACGTCCCGGTCCCGAGGCTGCTCGTCGTTCGCGGCGTGATCCGCATACGTCCACACGACCGTGATCGGGTCGGGAGCAGAGCGGAGGTCCTCGAGGATGCCGTCACGGTCGGAGACCCCGACGCGGATCCCCACCTCGCGGCCAGCCTCCCCGAAGTCGAAGGTGACGCGGAGCACGATCGAGAGGACCTGGCCCGAGACCATGTCGCCGAGGTACACGAGCACCCGGCCGGAACGCTGTTCGACGCGGAACGGGGACAGCGCCTCGACCCGGAGGGACCCCGGAACCGTCAGCTCGAGCACCACCTCGCGGGCAACCGTCTCCAGCGTCTCTCCCACCTCGCCCGCGATGTGGTCGCGCATCTGGGTCACGTCGCCGATGAAGTAGAAGTGGCCACCGCCCAAATCGGCCATGCCCTGGAGCACCTCCTCGTCGAAGTCGCTCCCGACACCGAAGGTGCTGGTCGTGATCCCACGCCGACGCAGGTCGTGGGCCGTGGCCGCCAGCTCCCCGCGGTCGGTGACCCCGACGTTGGCCAGCCCGTCGGTGAGCAGGAGCACGCGGTTGACACCCTCCGCCAGCAGCCCGGCCGCGACCTGCTCGCAGCCCGCCAGCCAGCCCCCGTGCAGGTTGGTGGTGTTGCGCGCGGCGATCGACCGCAGGCGATCGGCAGCAGCCCGGCGCGCCTCTGGACCCGCCTCGGTTGCCGGGATCACGACGTCGACCTGGTCGTCGAAGGTGACCACCGAGAAGCGGTCGGGGGAATCGAGCCGGTGGATGGCCTCGTCAGTCGCCTGCCTCGCCAGGCCGAGCTTGTTCTGGCCGCCCATCGACCCTGAGCGGTCGAGCACGAACGCGAGGTTGACCGGGGCGCGGCGGCGGGACGGGTCCGGCGCCATGGTGGGCGCCGTGAGGTCGATGAGCAGGAACCGCTCGCTGCGGGCATGGGCGCGGATCAGCCGCCGATCGGGGCGGACAGCGAGGCAGGGGCTGGAAACGGGGTTGTCAGACATGAGGGAGCTCCTTCGCGCCTCGATCGCGGCCCGGCTGCCCGGTCCGGTCGTACCGGAAGCCGCCGGGTCCGGTGGCCGAAACGATCGCCTCGGCTGGTTCAGGCTTCGTCCTCGAACAGCTCCCGGGCGATCCGGGACAGCTGGTCGACTCGTTTGTTGGTACGCCGGTCGAGCGGGCGGCGAACGTGGATCTCGACATCGGCCGTGATGGCCAGGCGCTCCCACGTCGAGCGGTCCGCAACCTGCCTCCCGATGGATGGGCCCGAGGGCGCCGACGGAAGCGCGGGCAGCATGGCCGGCGACACCGGCAGCGTGACCGGCCGCGGCTCCGGGGCGCCAGTAGGGCCCGGTACGCCGGGCGCGTCGCGGATCGGGAACGCATCGGGCACCACGCGCTCGAAGCCGTCGATGGGCATGGGGCCTCCCGCCGGCAGTTGGGCATCGGCCGGCGGCGTGGGCGTCCCGTAGAGCCGGGGGGCGACACCAGCCCTGGTCATCAGCTGTCGCACGAACGCGAGCGTGTCGCGGGTGTTCATCGCAGGCACGACATCCGCAGGCTCCGCGCCGGCCAGGGCCCGCTCGACCTCGCCGTCCTCCACCCGCTCCAGGCGGGCCCGGATCTCGGCCAGCGGGAGATGGTCGCGCTGGAGGCGCCGGATGAGCCGCAGCCGCGACAGGTGGCGGTTGCCATACCGCGTCGCCGGGCCCGCAGCCTCGGGGGACGGCAGCAGACCACGGTGAACGTAGTAGCGGACCGTGCGTGGCGTGACGTCCGCGAGACGAGCGAGGTCGGCGATGGTGTACGGGTCCTCAGGCATGCCAGAATCGTGACACTGATACGTGACGCTGTCAAGACAAGGTGCGGATCGATCGGGCGCTTTGGCCGCCGACCGCGGGGCATCCGGACCTTCGCGGATCCACCCGCTCGAGGGTACGGTCGGAGGACCCCCCCTGGAGGACTCGAGCGTGCCGACATCGTCCAGTCCGATCAGCATCGGCTTTCCCCGGATGCACAAGGAGCCGGGCGAGCGGCGTGACTTCCTGCCACCGCTGATCGGGATGCTCGCCGGGCTCGGCGCCGAGGTCTACGTCGAGTCCGGCATCGGCTCCGCCATGGGCTACTCGGACATGGACTACATGCTCGGTCCGAACGTTCACGCGACCGACGAGGAGACGACCTACCGGCAGGACGTGGTGGTCGTGCTGCGTGCACCCGAGGGCCGCTACGAGCTGATGCATCCTGGCGCCGTGCTCGTGTCGATGCTCCACTTCCCCACCCGACCGGCCCGGGTCCGGATGCTGCATGGCCTGGGGCTGGAGGCGATCTCGCTCGATACGATCGAGAACGACGACGGCAAGCGTCTGGTCGAGAACCTGCGCAGCGTCGCCTGGAACGGCGTCGCGTCGGCATTCGCCGCCCTGGAGCGCCAGTGGCCCGCGATGGCGATCCCCGGCCGGCCACCGGTACGGGTCACGATCATGGGCGCCGGCCAGATCGGCAAGCATGCCGTCGAGTTCGCGACCAAGTACGGTGACGACGCCCGCAACGAGGCGTTCATCCGGAGCGGCCTGCCGGGCGTGGAGGTCGTCACGACCGGCCGCAACCTGACCCGCGACGAGGACTACCTCCGGGCCAGGCTGACGGTCACCGACATCCTGGTCGACGCCACCCAGCGGCACGATCCATCCGTTCCGCTGATCCGCAACGCCTGGCTCGCCCTGATGCCCACGCATGGCGTCGTGTGCGACCTCGTCGTCGATCCGTACCTGCTGGATGCCCAGCCACAGGTCGTCCGGGGCGTCGAGGGGATCCCGCAGGGCAGCCTCGACCAGTGGGAGTTCGCGCCCGCGGATCCTGCCTGGGAGGACGTCCCGTCCGAGATTCCTCACGAGCATCGCCGCACGGTCGTCTCGTGCTACTCGTGGCCGGGTGTGAGGCCCGAGCCGTGCATGCACGTCTACGGGTCGCAGCTGGCACCGTTGCTCGGAGAGCTGGTCCGCGTGGGCGGGATGGACGGGCTGGCCGAGTCCGACACATTCCACGGGCGAGCCCTGTGGCGAGCCAGCCTCCGCTCCTGGCTGGCGCACGGCGCGGACACGCTGGCGGCAGACGAGCCGCCGGATGCAGCGGAGCCGCCGGAGCCTGCCGCCAGCGAGGACGGCGGAGCCCGCGGCGGGGCAGCCGGGACGACGGCGGCCGTCCGCTGAGATCGGGCATCACCTCGACCGATGAGCCTCCGCTCGCCCGGAGCCCCACATACGCGCGTCGGCAGGGTCGAGAGGTCGGCCAATCCCGGCGTCGTGCTCGCATGAGGTCAACGTGACCGAGGAATCCCCGAGGGCCGGCATGATCGAAGCGCGCTTCGGCCACGTGAACGTCGTTGCCAGGGACTGGCGGGCCCTCGCTGCCTTCTATCAGGACGTCCTGGGCTGTGTGCTCGTCCCGCCGGAGCGTGACTTCTCGGGACCAGCGGTCACCAGCGGCACTGGCGTCCCCAACGCGGCCTTCCGTGGCGCCCACCTTCGCCTGCCGGGCCACGGAGACGGCGGGCCGACGCTCGAGATCTTCGAGTATGACGACGAGCTGGAAAGCGGGCCTGCGGCAGCGAACCGGCGTGGCTTCGGACACGTCGCCTTCGGCGTGCCCGACGTGCCGACGGCCCGGAGGATCGTGCTCGAGAACGGCGGCCACCCGATCGGCGACATCGTCACGGTGCAGACGAGCGATGGCCGGAAGGTCACCTGGACATACGTCACTGACCCCGAAGGCAACATCATCGAGCTCCAGGCGTGGTCCGACCCAGCGCTCAAGGAGCCAGTCACCGGCTGAGCGTCCGTCCCACTCGCACCCCACCCTCGCGCCGGGCTTGCCTCCGTCTGGCACTCTCGACGCATGCCCATGCCGTCCCGGCGCACCTCCCGGCACCGCGCGCGACGACCGCTCCTCGCCCTGCTTGCGGCGGCGATCCTTGGACCGGTCTGTCTCGGATCCCTCTTGGCACCGACGCCCGCCGCGGCGGCCGAGCCGGACTTCCCGGCGAGCATGAGCGGTTACCACAACTACCCGGAGATGGCGGCGGAGATCCAGCAGGCGGCGACCGACTTCCCCGACATCGTCTCGGTGTTCTCGATCGGCAACAGCTACCAGGGACGCGACATCTGGGCGGCCAAGATCAGCGACAACGTCGCCACCGACGAGGACGAGCCCGAGGTGCTGATCGACGCCCTTCATCACGCCCGGGAGCACCTGACCACCGAGCAGGCGCTCGCGATCCTGCGCTGGCTGACCCACGGCTACGGCACCGACGAGACCGTCACCCGGCTGGTCGACACCCGCGAGACGTTCATCATCTTCGCGCTCAATCCGGACGGGATGGAGTACGACCTGACCGGGGATCCGTTCCGCGCCTGGCGCAAGAATCGCCAGAAGCTGGCCGACGGAACGCACATCTACACCGACCTCAATCGCAACTACTCGTATCGTTTCGCGTGCTGCGGGGGCTCGTCCGGCAAGCGTTCGTCGATCACCTATCGCGGCCCGTACCCGTTCTCGGCGCCCGAGACCCGGACGCTGCGCGACTTCGTCAACAGCCGGGTCGTGAACGGCGTCCAGCAGATCCGGACCCACATCACGCTCCACACCAACGGCGAGCTCATCCTGTGGCCGTACGGCTACACCAAGAAGAACGTGCCGCCCGACATGACCCGGCTGGACCACCGCGCGCTGGTGACGCTGGGCCGGGCGATGGCGTCGCTCAACGGGTACACGCCGGAGCAATCGTCCGATCTGTATGTCACCGACGGTGACCAGATCGACTGGCTGTACGCGCACCATCGGATCTTCAGCTACACGTTCGAGCTGTACCCGACCGAGAAGCCGACGGTGTGGGGCGACCACTACCCGGACGACTCGGCGATCCCCGCCCAGACCGAGCGCAACCGCTCGGCAATCCTGCTCCTGATTGACCGTGCGGCGTGCCCGTACGCGGCGCTGGGCGCGTCGGCGACCCGGGCGGACTGCGGCCCCCTCTACGACGACCTGGAGATCAACCGCGGCTGGCAGCGGGACCCGGACGGAGCGGACACGGCGACCAGCGGCCGGTGGCAGATCGCCAACCCGCAGACGACCAGGTCCCACGGGGTCAAGCAGCTGGGCACCACGGTCTCGGGCCGGCGAGACCTGGTGACGGGCGCCAAGGCCGGCCCGCGGGCGGGCTCGAACGACCTCGATCACGGGGAGACCACGGTCCGCAGCCGGTCGATCACGCTGCCATCGGATCCGGCGGCGTACGGCCCGCTCACCTTCGCCTACTACCTGGCCCACACGGCGAAGTCGACCTCCGCCGACTATCTCCGGGTCATGGTCGAGGGCGAGGACGGGACCCGCACGACCGTGTTCGAGCGGCGCGGGTCAGCGCACGACGTCGATGCGTCGTGGACCTCCGCGTCGGCGTCGCTGGCCGATTGGGCCGGTCAGACGATCCACCTCGTGGTGACCGCCCGGGACGGTGGTCGGGGCAATCTCCTCGAGGCCGGGATCGACGACATCCGGATCCGCCGGCCGTAGCGAGCCCGGCCCGATCGGCAGCCGTCAGGGCGGCGACCCGGGCACGGTCCGGGCAGCGGCTCGGCTGCGGTCAGGGCAGGGCGGCCTGACTGGCCACCGTGCCGGCGAAGACGGCAAACCCGGCGACCAGCAGCAGCACACCGAACCCGACCACGAGCGCCGCACCGGCCCGGCGGCCGACACCGCGGGCCATGACCGGCGAATCGCCGTGCCGCCCTCCGACCAGGTCGCCCCAGGCGATGACCGACCACGTTGCGTACAGGGGGGTTGCGATGACCGTCGCGAGACCGGTCGCGATCCCGGCGACCAGCCGATCCTGCACGCTGGACGAGATCAGCGAGCTGCCCCAGACGCCGAGCCCCGCGCTCAGGCCCACGACGAACGCGGCCGCGAACAACATGATCGCGTGCCCCCGAGTGAGCTGCCATGTCCGCGACACGGTCTCGATCACCCCGGTTCGCTCGAGTGCCAGCACGGGAAGCAGGAGCGAGAGCCTGACCCCCACCACGAACAGACCGATGAGGAGGACGAGGCCCAGGATCAGCATGGCGATCACTCCAAGGGCCGGCGCGATGACGAACAGGGCGGCGCCCACCAGGACCATCAGAGCGGCGGCGGCGGCAAGCGCGGCCACGAGAACGATCGTCAGCCCGATCGCCCGCGGCAAGGCGCGGATCGCACCCACGAGCGCGTCCCCAAGCCCGGTTGGCTGCCCGCTCCACAGCCGGTGGGCCGCGATGATCGATGACAGGGCGGCGAAGCTCGACAGGAGCCACGACACCAGGCTCATGGCGATGAGCAGGGCGGCGTCGTTGAGGATCACCTGCGGATCGACCGCGACGCTCGGCGTGGGGGTGCCATACCCGGTCAGGTACTGCGGCGTCATCGCCGCGATCAGGAACGCCCCGACCCCGGCCGGCAGGGCGAGCGCGAGGAACAGCGACCACTCCCGGCCATAGGTGTCGAAGGTCCGCCCGAGGATCGAGCCGACGTCGAGCGTCGGGCCCCGGGCCGCTGACCTGGGGCCGACCCAGCCCCACCCGGAGGGCGGTCCGGGTGCTGGCGGCGGCGGAGGTGGCGGCGGAGGACCTGAGCCGGGGTCGCGGGCCGGGGGAACGCCCTCCGGAGGTGGCGGCGGCTGGACCCCTGCCCGGGAGTCCACCTGCGTCGGTGTCGGCTCGGGGACCGAGGGCATCGATCGGTCGGGATCGCCGTCGGGTGCACCGGCCTGTGAACCCTGGCCCGGGGGCAGCCCGGCCGCCCCCGGCTCGGACTCGTTCATTCCGGTCCGTCGATCGTCGTCCATGACCCCCTGCGCTGCGTTGTCGTGAGTATGCGGGGAATCCCGCAACGCCGAGGAACCGCCAGCCCTCCCGGCGACCCTTTGTCCACGCGCCCCGGCGCGCTAGGCTGGATGCCGTGGAGACGCAGCCGATCCGCGTCGTGCTCGTGGACGACCACCCGGCGATCCTCGACGCCGTGGGCGCCGCCGTCCGGTCGGCACCGGATCTCGTGATCGCTGGCACGGCCCGCTCGCTCGACGAGGCCAAGACCCTGCTGGGGGGGCCCGGGTCCGCTGCGGCGGACGTGGTCGTGACGGACGTCCAGCTGGCCGGGGAGGCGGAAGGGCTCAGGCTGCTCGAAGCGCTCGGGCCGGAGGGACCCGCGATCCTGCTGCTGTCCTCGTTCGACCAGCCACCGCTCATCCGGACAGCGTTCGAGCGCGGTGCGGCGGGCTACCTGCTCAAGACCAGCGAGGTAAGGGACATTCTGGCCGCGATCCGGACGGTCGCCGCCGGAGGCACGGCGTTCTCGGCCTCGATGCTGCGTGCGATCCGGAGCGCACCGCGACGGCCCTCGGACCGCGAGATCGAGGTCCTCTCGCTGGTCTGCGGCGGCGCCTCCAACGACGAGGTCGGTGCCCACCTGGGTGTCACCGAGAAGACCGTTGAGAGCCACCTTCGCCGGCTGTTCGACCGGTACGGCGTCCTGTCGCGCACCGAGCTCGCGGTGCTCGCGTTGCGGGAAGGATGGGTCCCCGAGCGGCCACGCCCATGACACGGGCCCTGCGACTCGCCTCGTGGGCGGCGGCGGCCGTCGTCGGCGGGCTGGTCGCGCTGCGGCTGACGGATCCGTTCGACCTACCCGGGCCATCGATCTCCGCCATCGTGCCGATCCTGTGGGCGGTGGGGGCGCTGGTCGTGCTCGGCCTGACCCACAGCTGGGCACCGACGCTCGGCTGGGCCGCGGTCATCGTCGGCTCCACCGCCGGCGCGCTCGCGACCGTCGGATACAGCGGTGAGATGCGGCAGCTGGGTGGCGAGGCGGATCCGCGGCTCGAGACGCTGGTGACCGCGGTCCTGCTGATCCCGCCCGCGATCGCGGCGGCCTATGCGGTCTCGGGGCAGGCACGGAACCGGGTGACGGCAGCCATGTGGGTGATCGTGGGCGTGCTGACCATCGAGCTGGCCGCCCGCGCCGTGGCACGGACGCAGGACAGCGAGCTGGAGGGGATGCTGCCCGAGTGGCTGTGGCTGGGCGTGATCGCGACCCTGGCGACGATCGGCCTGGTGCGTGACCTTGCCCCGGCCTTCCGCCGGACGCGCGTGCGGCTGGCCGAGGGTGAGGGCGGATCGGGCGCCAGGTCTGCGCTGCCGGCGTTACGGGTGCTGGTCGACGAGCTCGTCCCCGGGCGCGACATCGGGCGGGCCGAGGCGGTCGAATCCGAGCGCGGCCGGTTGGCGGCCGACCTGCACGCGGAGGTGCTGCCATCGCTGCGCAGGGCGCTCGCGGCCGCCGAGGCAGGCGGCACCGTGGAGCGGCTGGCGGCCGACCTGCGGTCCGCGGTGGACGAGGTCGAATCGCTGCTCGCGGCGCGGCGCTCGATCGTGCTCGAGGAGATGGGCCTGGTGGCGGGGCTCGAGTGGCTGGCCGAGCGCGTCGAGGACCGCTCCACGGTCCGTGTCGAGATCGAGGTCGGCGGCTCCGATGGCGAGGGCGCGGCCGATTTCGGGCAACGACGGTGTCGCCCGGCGTTTGCCGCGCGACGTGGAGCGGGCCGCCTTCCGGGTGGCGCAGCTGGCGCTCGACAACGTCGTGCGCCACGCGCCCGGCAGCATGGCCCGGATCGCGGTGGAGGTGCAGCCGGCCTCGGTCGAGCTGCTGATCGAGGACGACGGGCATGGGCCACCCGCGAACGAGGATGCCGCCGCGCGCAGCGGGCGGCGCGGGATCGCCGACATGCGGGCCGAGGCACGGGCATGCGGCGGCGTGCTGAGGATCAGTCCGCGACCGACCCACGGCACGGCGGTCGTGTTTCGGTGGCCGGCGTGAGCGACCGCGTCGTGTAGCCTCTCCGTGCCGAAGGAGACGGAGATGGCATGAGCGACCCGGGACTGCTGCGTGGTGTCTGGAGCATCGTCCCCACGCCCTTCGCTCCTGACGGTGCCCTCGATGTGCCCTCGATCGAGCGCCTGGTCGCCTTCGTCCGCGCAACCGGGGTGGACGGCCTGACGATCCTGGGGGTGCTGGGCGAGGCCGGCCGGCTGGCCGATGCGGAGCGGTCTGTCGTGGTCGATTCGGTGCTGGCGGCCGCCACGGGCTCGATCCCGGTGTGCGTCGGCGTGTCGCACGCCGCTACCGATCGAGCGGTCGCGTTCGCCCGCGGGGCCGAGGCCGCTGGTGCGGCCGCGGTGATGCTCGCCCCGCCGCCGCTCCCCCGCCCGAGCGATGCGGCCGTTCGCCGTCACTACCTCGCCGTGGCTGAGGCGATCACCCTGCCGATCGTGGTCCAGGACCATCCTGCGAGCTCCGGCGTGCGGATGTCCGTCGAGCTCCTGCTCGCCCTCGCCGATGAGGTCCGGCAATGCCGCGTGATCAAGCTCGAGGACGAGCCCACACCGCCCAAGGTCGGCGCCCTGGTGAGCGGCTCGTCCGACGTCACCGTGCTGGGCGGGCTGGGCGCCGGGATGCTGATCGAGGAGCTGCGGCGTGGCAGCCACGGGACGATGACCGGGTTCGGGTTCCCGGAGGTGCTGGTGGACGTTGTCCGGCGCTGGTCTGCCGGGGATCGCGACGGAGCGGCATCGGTGTTCGACCGCTACGCCACCGTGATCCGGTTCGAGAACCAGGCGCTGCTCAACCTGCCGATCCGGAAGCACGTCTACCAGCGGCGCGGGGCGATCGCCCACGCCACGGTCCGGGCGCCCGGCTCACCCGCCGACGCGGGCACAATCGCGGATCTCGACGACCTGCTCCGGCGGACGGGCCTCGACCGCCACCTCGAGCCCGGCTCGCTGCGCCCGGATCCCGATCCAGGCTGAGGGCGAGCCGCCGCGATCATGGCAGCGAGCGGATCATCCCGCCGTCCACGGCAACGACCTGGCCGGTCACATAGCCGGCCGCGGGCGACAGCAGGAACGCACCGACCCGACCGATCTCGGCGGGCTCGCCGTATCTGCCCAACGGGATCGCCGCCCGACTCCTCCGTTCGACCTCCTCGACGCTGAGGCCCGAGGCCTCGGCCCGCCGGGCGTCGACCTCACCGGTCCGGTCGGTCGAGATCCGGCCGGGCGCCAGGCCGTTGATCCGGACCGGTGCGATCTCGAGGGTCAGCGTCTTGATCAGCCCGACCAGGCCTGGGCGCAACACGTTCGAGGTCACAAGCGCCGAGATCGGGTGGCGGACCGACGACGAGAGCACGATCAGGATCGCCGGGTCGGAGCCCGCGCGCAGGTGAGGCAGCGCGGCCCGGATCAGCCTGAGGGAGGCCTGGAGCGTGCCCGCGATCGCGCGCTCCCAGGCTGCCTCATCGACCGCATCGAACGTGCCGGCGGGCGGACCCCCGGAGTTGACGACCAGCAGGTCCAGCCCGCCGAATGCCGCCACCGCCTGGCGGACGGCATCTGCCGGCCCCTCGGGGGTGACCAGGTCCGCCACGACCGCGACCCCGTCGAAACGCCGCGCCGCGCCCTCGGCACGATCGCGGGTGCGGCCGATCAGGGCCACCCGGGCACCCTCATCGGCGAGCGCTGCGGCGATCCCTTCGCCGATCCCCGAGGCACCGCCGCCGATCAGCGCCCGCCGCCCCGCCAGCCCGAGATCCATCGTGCCCTCCGCCGGATCCAACCCCCGGGCACAGCGTACCGGTCGTGGGCTACGCTCATGCTGCCGGCATCCCTGTGTGCCTGCTGGAGGGTCATGACCGAGTCCGAGATCGCCGGCCTGCTGCCGGTCGAGCTGTTCGTCCTGCTGGTGGTGGTGGCGACCGCCGTGGCCCTGGTCGCCCGCCGGTTCGCGCTCCCGTACACGGTGGCCCTGGTCCTGGCAGGACTCGTGATCTCGATCCTGTTCCCGTCCACTCAGCTGGGCATCACGCCCGAGCTGATCCTCGCGGTGCTGCTGCCTGGTCTGGTGTTCGAGGCCGCCTACAAGATCGACCTGGGCGAGCTGCGCCGGTCATTCGGTGCCGTCGCGATCCTGGCCGCCCCGGGCGTCCTGATCACCGCGGGCGTGGTGGCCGTGGTGGTCTCGAGCGTCACCAGCCTCGACTTCTCGATGGCCTTCGTGCTGGGCGCGATGATCTCGGCCACGGATCCGGTCGCCGTCGTGTCGCTGTTCAAGCGGCTCCACGCCCCGAGACGGCTGGCAACCGTGGTCGAGTCCGAGAGCCTGCTCAACGACGGAACGGGCGTCGTCCTGTTCGCGATCGCGCTGCGGGCCATCAGCGAGCCCGTCACGATCGCGGACGGGGCGGTCGCGTTCGTGCTCACGGTCGTGGTCAGCGCCGTCATCGGCACCGCGGCAGGCATGCTTGCGGAGCGCCTGATGCGGATCGCCGACGACCACCTGATCGAGGTGGCGATCTCGGTGATCGCCGCGTATGGCACCTACCTCGTCGCCGACCGCATCCACGAGTCGGGGATCATCGCGACCGTGGTCGTCGGGCTGGTGCTGGGCAACGAGAGCGGGGGCGTGGTGCTCAGCCGCCGGACTCGCGAGGCCCTCGACATCACCTGGGAGTTCGTGGCCTTCCTGCTCACCGCGCTCACCTTCCTGCTGATGGGCCTCGCGATCAGCCCGGCGCTGCTCGGCCAGGCGGCGCCCCTGATCGCGGCCGGGTTCCTGGCCATCACGCTCGCCCGGGCATTCGTCGTGTATGGGGTGATCGGGGGCGGCGGGCGGATGCTGCCGGGGCCCAGCCGGATGCCGGTTGGCTCCCTGCATGTCATGTTCTGGGCGGGGCTCCGCGGGGCTGTTGCGGTGGCCCTGGCACTGGCCCTGCCAACCAACCTGCCCGATCGCGGCCTGCTCCAGGGAGCAGTCTACGGCGTGGTGCTGGTTACGCTGCTCGTGCAGGGCACCACCGCTGGCCTCGTGGTTCGGCGCTCCGGGATCCTTCGTCGGCCTGCGGCCTGATCGGTCCCGCCCGAGGCCACATACCGGACCGGACCGGACCGGACCGGCACCGCGGGCACCCGGGAAGCGGCGCAATCGAACCGCAACCGCTCCGGATCCCGACCGGCGTCGCCGCGTGAGCGGCGTGAGCGCACCATGGGCAAACACAGCGCCACGTCTCCTGACGCTGGCCGCACCGGATCGCAGCCGGTCCGTCCCCCTTTCCGGCCCCGCCGGCATCACCCGAACGGGAGGGCACCGACCATGACCTACCCCGCCTACGACACGAGCCACGTTCCCGACGCTCTCGACACCCGCGGCGGACCGATCACGTGCAGCGCCTGCGGCTGCCGCCTCGAGCGTGCGGCTGACGGCGAGGAGGTGTGGTTCCACTTCGCGCCCCTCGGCGGCCGCGACGCGCGCGGCTGCCGGGTCGCGTGCGTCGACGCTCCCCACAACGCGAGGGGTGTGGCGCTCATCGCGGCTTGATCGTCGGCTGGGCTGGATCTCCCGCCCAGCCTGACCGCCCGACCGAGGGCAACCACCACAACGCGACGGCCCCGGCTACGCCCCGGGGCCGTTTCGATTCCGCGAGACCTCGCCGGTCCGCATGACAGGCCCCCGTCCGCGGGACGACCTCATCGCGAGCGTCCGCTCCAGGCGCCTCGTCGCCAGTCCTCGCGGGGTCTCCGGTCCGCACGCTCCGGCCGCGCGCACCGAGCGTGCGACCGCCGGCCGAGTCGGGCGGTCACTGCCGGGCCCTTTGCCCCCCACTCGGCCACCTGCCCTTCTGAGCTGCGAGCGTGGGCCGGGGCCTTGGTCAAGAAGCGGTCGTCGTACCCGCCTCACGGGTATCCGACCAGATGCGAGACGTGACTCGGGCTGTTCGTCGCGCCGACCACGCGCCCAGCCGGCCGGACGCGAATCCGGGTGACCGCGGGAACGCGTGCTCAGGCCGGTTCGTCCGCCTCGATCCGGTAGCCGACCGAGCGCACCGCGACGATTCGCGGTCCGCCCGCCGCCTCGAGCTTGGAGCGCAGCCGGGCCAGATGCGGCTTGAGCCACAGCAGGTCGGGGTCCGGCTCCGCGGGCCAACCGGCGCGGGCGAGCCGGTGGTGCGCCACCAGGTCCCCACCGGCGCGAACCAGCGCCTCGAGCAGTCGGAACTCGGTGGGGGTGAGGTTGAGCGCGATCGCCCCGACATGCGCCTCGTGGCGGGCCGGTTCGAGCGTCAGCGATCCTGCGGTCAGCACACCCGTCGCACCGTCGCCCAGGCCGCCGATGCGGCCGGTTCCGGCCAGGTCGACGCGTCGCATCACGGCCGAGATCCGCGCCAGCAGCTCCTGCTTGCCGAATGGCTTGACCAGGTAGTCGTCCGCCCCGATCCCCAGCGCCTTGACCTTGGCCGCCTCGGCGCTCTCGCCCGAGACCACCAGCACCGGCACGTTGCCGGTAGCGCGCAGCTGGCCGATGACGGTGAACCCGTCCGGGCCCGGCATCGCCAGGTCGAGCAGCACCAGGTCCGGGCGCTCCTCCCGGAAGCGTTTGACGGCGGTCAGGCCGTCATACGCGGTGATGACCTGGTGGCCCTCGGTGCCGACGAGGGCCGTGATCGCCCCGACCATCGCCGGGTCGTCGTCCACGACCAGGATCCGCAACGGTCGCGTTCCGATCATGATGTCCTGACCTGCCTTTCCGTCACACGGCGACCGCGGCCGGCAGCGCGAGCACGAAGCACGCCCCCCCCGCCGGAGCTGGCTCGCACCACAGCCGGGCCCCCATGGATTCGGCCAGCCGCCGGGCTGCGTACAGGCCGATGCCCGATCCGCGCGCGGTCGAGGTCTCGTGCCGCGCATAGGGTTCGAAGATCCGATCGCGCCACTCGGGCGGAATGCCGGGCCCCTCGTCGATCACCGCCAGCCGGACGATACCCTCCACCAGGGCCCAATCGATCTCGACCTTCGTGTCGGGTGGCGCGTACTTGACCGCGTTCTCGAGCAGATGCTCGAGCACCTGTCGGAGCCGGGACCGGTCCGTCATCACGTGCAACGACCGCGACCCGACCACGGCCGTCCGATGGCGATGGAGCATCGGCTCGAGCGCATCGAGCAACTCCGCCATGATCGCCCGGAGGTCGATCGTCTCGAGCTCCGGCGGCTGGTCCGGCACGATCCTGACCGAGTCGAGGATCGAGTCCACGAGGCGATCCAGGCGCTCGATCTGCTCGAGCGTCCCATCGTGCCAGGAGGCCCGCGTCGCCCGCCGCCGCGGGTCCCGCGAGGAGCGGCCCACCAGCGGCGGCTCCTCGGCCAGCAGGTCCGTATAGGCGCGGACCACGGCGAGCGGCGTCCGAAGCTCGTGGGTGACCAGCGCGATCAGCTCGTTGCGCGCCTGGTCGAGCGCCTTGAGCCGCGCCACCTGCACCTCGGCCTCGCGCTGCAGCCGGCCCTTCTCGACGACGCCTGCCAGCAGGTCCGCGATGGCGGACAGCTGGGCCACGTCGGCCGGGTTGAACTCCCGGCGCCGCTCGGTCTGCACGTTGAGCACGCCCACGACCTGATCGTGCCAGGTGAGGGGGACCGACAGCATCGAGGCGACGAACCGCCGCTGGTCGATGCCGCGCACCCACAGGAACCGCGGATCCGCCCGGACGTCGGGGATGGCCATGGCTTCGCGGGTCGCCGCCACGTGCCCGGTGATCCCCTCCCCGTACGGGACCACGGCCCGCCCGATCTGGTACCGGTCGAGGCCGTTGGTGGCCGCCAGGGTCAGCCGGCTACCGTCCCGGTCGAGCAGGTACAGCGAGGACACGCTGGCGCCGAGCGAATCGCGCGTGCCGTCGACCACGGTCTCGAGCAGCTCTTCCCAGGTTCGGGCGGTCGTGACCAGGCGCAGCAGCTCGTGAAGGAAGCGGAGCTCGGCGACGGGATCGCGATCGTGTGCCGGAGCCGGTCGTCCGTTCGAGCCTGTCGCCGGGTCGGTCGAGGCGGAGGCGGCCCCAGCCGACGGCCCTGCGTTGGACACGGCCCCGGAGGCCGGAGCCCCGGCTGCGTCCGGGGGGCCGCTCGCATGCTCGTGCGTCGCCATCGTGACCACGATACAAGCCTAGGCGCTGCTGTAACCGAGATCGGTTGCGGACGGGTACCGGCACGGTGCCCTTGCAGTCCAACCGAAACCCACGCCGACTGGCGGTCGTGGCGACCGTTCCGCCATCCTTAGCCCATGGCCAACCGTGCTGCCCGACCCGGTCGGAGATGGTCCCCGGCGTGGAGGGCCCGGTTCCCGGCGGTCGCCGCCGAGCCGCCGGGTCCCGGGTTCGGCCGTGCCCGCGACCCACTGGCCCGCGAGGTCCGGCTGCTGGGCGCGCTCCTGGGCCAGGTCATCGCCGAGCAGGCCGGCCCGGAGCTGTTCACGCTCGTGGAGCGGATCCGGCGGGGCACGATCTCGATCCGACGCAGTGGTCCGGATGCCGCGGTAAAGCCCGACGTCGCGCGCCAGCGGCTCAGCGAGGAGATCGCGCGCCTTGAGCTCGCCGACAGCGCGGCGGTCGCCCGGGCGTTCACGCTCTACTTCCAGCTGGTCAACCTGGCCGAGGAGCACCAGCGGATCCGAATGCTCCGGATGCGCGCCCGCCGTGCGCGCGGGCGGCCCATCGACGACTCGGTCAACCAGGCGGTCGACCGCCTGGTCCCCGAGCTCGCCGCAACCGGCATCGAGCGCACGATCGAGCGCACCATCGTCCATCCGGTCCTCACTGCCCACCCGACCGAGGCCCGTCGACGGACGCTGCTGTTCGCGCTGCGACGCGTGCATCGCCTCCTCGACGCGCTCGACGATCCCCGGGTCACGCCCGACGAGGACGCGGATCTGCGGCGCCGCCTCCGCGAGGAGATCACGATCCTGTGGCACATCGGCGACGTGCGTTCGGTGGCGCCGACGCCGCTGGATGAGGTCCGGTCCGCGATGGCCATCTTCGACGAGACGCTGTTCACGGTCGTCGCCCGCTTCCAGCGAGCCCTCGACCGGGCGATCGACCGGGCGCATGGCGGTGTGGTCGGTCGGGCCGGCGAGCCGGTGATCGACGAGGTGGGCGGTGCCGCCCGCGGGACCCATGGGGCGATCAGCGGGGTCGACGGCGACGCGATCGACGAGGCCGAGGACGGTCTGCCCGGGCAGCATTCGGCGATACGCTCAGGGTTGCCGGCCTTTGCGACAGACGCCGGCCTGACCGGCACGCGAGCTCCGGTCGCACCGTCGGTGCTCAGGTTCGGATCCTGGATCGGCGCGGACCGCGACGGCCACCCCGGCGTGACCGCTGACGTCACGCTGGATGCGGCCCGGCTCCAGGCCGATCACCTGTTGCACGGCTACGAGGCCGTCGCGTCGCGGTTGATGCAGGCCGTGGCGGCCAGGGTCGAGCCCGGCCGTGTGGATCGGGTGCTGGGCGGCGCCCTGGCCCGCGACGCTGAGGAGCTTCCCGACACGATGCGCCGGCTCCGGCGCCGCTTCCCCGACGAGCCGTATCGCCAGCGGCTGGGCGCGATCGCCGAGCGACTCCGCCGAACGCGGGCATCGCTCATCGGCGCCACCGCGCCGCGGACCGGCGGCTACCGGGACGCCGCTGCGCTGGACTCTGAGCTCGCGGCGCTCCAGCGTGCCCTGATCGAGGACGGTCTGGGCCGGGTGGCGCACGGCGAGCTGACCGACCTTCGCTGGCAGCTCGCGACGTTCGGGTTCCATCTCGCCTCGCTCGAGGTCCGCCAGCATGCCGAGGTCCATCGAGCGGCCATCGCCGCGATCCGGTCGGGAGCCGGCCCGGAGACCGAGGTTGCACCCGGGGTCACGCTGGCCGAGGTGCTCGCGACGTTCCGCGCGATCGCGCGTATCCAGGATCGGTTCGGGATCGAGGCCTGCCGCCGTTACGTGATCTCGTTCACCTCCACGCTGGAGGACGTAACCACGGTCCTCGAGCTCGCCCGCCTGGCGGGGCAGGCGCGACCATTCGGGCAGCCGGTGCCTGGGCTTGCCGACCTGCCCCCCGCCTCGCCGATCCTGGACGTGGTTCCGTTGCTCGAGTCCGCCGACGCCCTCGCGGCGGCGTCAGACCTGTTCGAGGCCCTGCTTGCCGATCCCGGCTACCGGACGCACCTGCGGGATCGCGGCGACGCGCAGGAGATCATGCTCGGCTACTCGGATTCGTCCAAGGAGAGCGGCTTCCTGGCCGCGAACTGGCAGCTGTTCGGGGCTCAGGAGGCGCTGGTCGCAGTCGCTCGACGCCATGGCGTGACGCTGACCCTGTTCCATGGACGGGGCGGCGCCATCGGCCGCGGCGGAGGACCGGCCAGACGGGCCATCCTGGCCCAGGCTCCCGGCACCGTCGACGGACGGCTCAAGTTCACCGAGCAGGGCGAGGTGATCGCCGCCCACTTCAGCGACGTGACGATCGCGCAGCGCCACCTGGAGCAGGTCACGGCAGCCGTCCTGCTCGCCTCGTCACCCGGGCACGAACGGGCCACGACCGCTGCTGCTGCCTCCGGCAGGGCCACCATGACCGAGCTCACCGCGATCTCGCGCACCGCCTACCGCGCGCTCGTGGAACGGGCGGAGTTCGCGACCTTCTTCCGCACGGTCACGCCGATCGACATGATCGCCGGGCTCGGCCTGGGCTCACGACCGGCGTCACGGCCCGGGGCGCGGCCAGGATCCGTGGGCGTTGCCGGTGACGACGGCGCGACCGCGGCCTCGGGTTCGGGTTCGGGTTCGGGTTCGGGTTCGGGTTCCGGTTCCGGTTCCGGTTCCGGTTCCGGGATGCAGGGTGAAGCGGGGGGCGACGTGATCCAGGCGCTGCGCGCGATCCCGTGGGTGTTCGCCTGGTCCCAGGCACGCGCCAACCTGCCCGGATGGTACGGCATGGGTACCGCCCTCGAGGCGGTGACGGCCCGCGGCGGGCGCCAGATCGTCGAGCACCTGGCAGCGCTGTACGAGCAGTGGCCGTTCTTCGCGTCCGTGCTCGACAACGCCGAGCTTTCGCTCGCCAAGACCGACATGGGGATCTTCCGGCGGTACGCCGACCTTGCCGGAGGCGCCGACGCGATCGCCATCCGGGGGATGATCGAGGCGGAGTACGCTCGATCGGTCCGGTTGCTGCTGCTGATCACGGGCCGTGACCGCCTGCTGGCGGGGCACCCAACGCTGTCGCGAGCGATCGAGCTCCGGAACCCGTATGTGGATGCCTTGTCGTTGATCCAGGTGGAGCTGCTGGGCCGGCTGCGCGCTTCGGACCTGCCGTCGACCGAGGCCGCAGCGATCCGGGGCGTGATCGGAATGACGATCAACGGGATTGCGGCCGGGCTCCAGAACACCGGCTGAGCCGGCATCGGCCGCTGATCAGGGAACCCCGGCTGAAGGTGGGAGGCGACACGATGCGCGAGATCGAGGCGGCCGTGATCGAACGGGCGGGGGTGCCCTCGGTCATCGAGCGTCTGCGGCTCCACGAACCGCATCCGGGCGAGGTGCTGGTGCGGATGACCGCGTCCGGGGTGTGCCATTCGGACCTCCACGTCCGCGATGGCGACTGGCAGCGTCCGGGACCGATCGTGATGGGCCACGAGGGCGCCGGCGTGGTCGAGGCCGTGGGCGTCGGGATCGACCCGCAGCTCGTGGGGCGGTCCGTCGCGCTGTCCTGGTACGCCCCGTGCCTGCGCTGCCGGGAGTGCCAGCGTGGCCGCCAGTGGCTGTGCACCGGGTCGCCGTCATTGCGCCACAGCCAGGCCGACGGGACGACGCGGCTGTCCCGGCCCGACAGCTCGCCCGTCCTTGCGTACCTGGCCATCGGCACGATGGCGACGGCGCAGGTCGTGCCGGCATCGGCCGTCGTCCCCCTCCCTGACGGGGTGCCGCCGGAGGTCGCCGCCCTGATCGGCTGCGCCGTCTCGACCGGCGTCGGCGCGGTTGTGAACACGGCCGCGGTCCCGCCTGGCTCGACCGTCGCGGTCATCGGCCTGGGCGGCGTGGGCCTGTCATGCGTGATGGGCGCCTTGCTCGCCGGCGCACGGCGGATCATCGCGGTCGATGTGAGCCGGGCGAAGATCGATCTCGCCGGCGCGCTCGGCGCCACCCATCGGGTCCAGGTCGATCCCACCAATCCGGCCGAAGGGATCGACGCGATCCGGGTCGCCGCCGGGGACGGAGGCCCGGACTTCGTGTTCGAGGCGATCGGGCTGCCGAGCACGATCGACATGGCGATCACGACGCTCCCGCCGGGCGGCACGGCCGTGCTGGTCGGGTTGACGCGGTTCGGGGAGCGGGCGACCTTCGAGGTCTTCCCGTTCGTCGACGGCGGCCGGCGGATCATCGGCTCGAACTATGGGTCGGCCGTCGCGGCCATCGACTTCCCCCGTTACGCGGAGGCGTTCCTGGCAGGGCGCCTGCCGATCGATCGCCTGATCGACCGGCGCATCGCCCTGGGCGACCTCGAGGCCGCGTTCGACCACCTTCGCGCCGGTGACGTGGCCCGCCAGGTGATCGTGTTCGACGGATAGGGCCCGAGCCTCCGTCATCGGACGCCCGCGAAGGCGTGATGTGCGGTGGACGTGAGGCCCCGTGAACGCGCCGCGGCGTGGCATGACGCTGCCCTGAGGCGACTGCCCGGCGTTGACGCCCTACTACCTCGGGCGCCGCCCAGCCCTGCCCGGAACGCCGTGCCCCAGCCCCTGCCCCACGCCCACCGGTCAGCGAACGCTCGTGACAGCGGCATCGGGCGCGGCGACGAACATGATCCCGGCGACCGGATGCCCTCGATCCACGAGCGCGCCGCAGGCTCACCCCGCGGTCCGGGTACGCGCGCCGAAACGTCACGGCGTGTTCGGCGACCCGGCGCCTGGCCGTCGTCGTGGCCGGCACGACCAGCAGCTTCGACACCAGCGCCGGCGCGAAGCCGAACCGCTCATGGACGACCTCGCGCGCGAGGCGCACCTTGACGTCGTGACGCCGGAGCGTGTCCTCGACGCCGTAGATCGCGCTCTTGACCTCGGTCACCACCGCCGCGGCGGCTGCCTGATCGACCGCCAGCAGGTCGATCGACCCGCGCTCGCCGTATCGCGAGAAGGACACCTCGGGATGCACACTCCAGCCGGCCTGCTCGAGGCGTTCGGCCGTGCGTTCCACGAGCCGGGCATGCAGCCGGTCGGTCAAGCGGTCGATCTCGCCGCCACGCCACCGGACCTGCAGGATGAGCTCGCCGCCGACGGCGTCGAACAGCCGACCGAGGGTCGCGAGCGACGCCGCACCGAGCAGCCCACGCTCGAGCCTCGACACCACGCTCTGGCTGACGCTCACGCGTCTGCCCAGGTCCCGCTGGCGCAGCCTGGCCCGCAGCCGGAGCGCCCTGAGGTTACGGCCGATCGCGACCGGGGTCATCGATCCGATTGTGGCGGGCGTCACTCATCCGGGGCTTACGCTGCCCACGGCCGAGCCGGTCCTGACGGTGCCGGCGATACGCCTCGGCAATGCGCCCGGTGCCGCCGGTGGCGCCGGTGGCGGCGGCGCGACGCTGAGCCAGACCAGCTGCTGCGCCGGACCGACGTGGCGCCAGGACCGACGTGGCGCCACATATGCCCGATAGCGAATGAGCGGCAGCCCGACTCCCGCTGCGGAAGCTGCACCAGGGCTATCAAGCCGGACCCTTGCGCCCGGACACACCACCCATGACCGTGGGGTTCTGGATGGCATGAACCGGCATCAGCCCCGACGCCGGACAGACGTCGGGGGTCATATCTGGGGCGTGGCGAGTGGCGGCAGTGGATGGTTGCGGTGCGAGGGGCAGCGCGGAGTGGTGGCCGAAGGCGGCTGGCTGTGCACCCAAGGTCCGCGTTTCGGGACCATCGGCGGCGTGACCGTCCCTGCCCCCGACCCACGGGCGCGGGGGCGCGGAGGCGCGGAGGCGCGGCTCGACTGTCAGGCCGGCGTCTCGGGCGTCTCGGGCGGCTCGGGCGTCTCGATCGGGGGGATCAGCGGGGACCCGGTGATCAGCCGGGTGGATCGGCCGCGGGTCAGGAACGACCAGGCCCAGCGCACCGACACCACGATCCGGTTCGCGAACCCGATCAGATACACGATGTGGATGCCGAGCCACAGCAGCCAGGCGGCGAAGCCGCTCTGCCGCCCGAACGGGCCCATCCACGGGATGTCCGTCACCCCGGCCAGCCTCCCGATCACCGCGACATCGCCCCGATTGCTGTAGCGGAACGGGGGCACGGGCCCTCCCCGCAGTCGGTGAAGCACCGCTCTCGCCCGCGTATCGACCGCCCTGGATCCCACCCTGGGCGACGCCGGGGACGGGCCGATCCCGCTTCCAGGGCTGGATCGCCGCGTCGCCGATCACGAAGATCTCCGGGTGTCCGGAGATGGTCAGGTCGGGGAGCACGCGGATCCGGCCGCTGCGATCGGTCTCGGCGCCGGTGGCCTCGGCGACCTTGCGTCCGAATGACGCGGCGAGCACACCCGCGGCCCACAGGACCGTGCGCGTCCGGATCTCCTCCTGGCCACCCGAGCCCGTGTCCACGTGCACGCTCCGGTCGTCGATTCCCACGACGCGAGTCCCGGTGCGTACGGTGACACCGAGGCGCCGGAGCTGGCGTCGAGCCGATGCCGAGCGGTCCGGTGGATACGTTGGCAGGATCCGGTCGAGCGCCTCGATCAGGTCGATCCTGGCGTCCTGGGACCGGATCGAGCGGAAGTCGGACCTGAGCGTGTCGTTCGCGATCTCGCCCAGGGCCCCCGCGAGCTCGACGCCGGTGGGGCCACCGCCCACGATCACGAACGTCATCCATGCTCGACGCAGCTCCGGGTCGGCCTCGCGCTCGGCGGCTTCGAACGCGATCAGGATCCGGCGCCGCATCGCGATCGCGTCGTCGATGGTCTTGAGCCCCTGCGCATAGGGCGCCCATTCGTCGTGGCCGAAGTAGGAGTGGTGGGCGCCCGTGGCGACGATCAGCGTGTCGTACGGGATTGGGGCGCCATCGGACAGCTCGACCTCGCGCACGCTGCGATGTCGAGCCCGACGGCCTCCCCGAGCAGGACACGGGTGTTCCGCTGGCGACGGAAGATCGAGCGCAGCGGCTGGGCGATCTCACCCGGCGACAGGGCGCCGGTGGCGACCTGATACAGCAGCGGCTGGAACAGGTGATGGTTGCGTCGGTCAATGAGGGTGACGTCCACCTCGCGGCCTCCCCTGGCCAGCGCGCGGGTCGCGTACAGGCCGCCGAAGCCGCCGCCGATCACGACCACCCGATGCGGGCCGGGAGCAGACGACCGGGGACGCACAGCCATGCGCCGCCATCGTACCGCCCTGCGCCGTGCATGCCGCGCCCGGGAGCCGCGATCAGGCGGGTCGCCCCTTCACGCTTCAGGGAACCGTCACCGACCGGGGGGCGAGCACGCCGCGATCGTCGCCCACCGCGTCCAGCAGGATCTGGTAGCTCATCCCCGAGGTCAGGCACCCGACGCTCACGTCACCCGCCGGAGCGGGGCCGCTCGCCTCGAGCACGCCGTCGAGCGTCACCCCGTCGCTGCCCTTGCCGGTCTCGGACGGGAACGCCCGGACGAGGACCCCGGTGGCGGTGATCCCGGTCAGCTGGTAGGTGACCTCGGCCCGCATGCAGGTCGCCGGCGGCGGGGCGCGCCGCCGAGATCGAGGCAGTACTGCATGCCGCCGAACCGCGCCCGCTCGACGCAGGACGCACCGCCAAGCGAGTCGATCGGGATCATCGGCTGCGCGAACGCTCCCTGCGCCAGGTGCAGGTACGGCGAGATGCCCGTGCCAAGCTCGATGTGCGGCGAGGCCACCGAAGACAGCGAGACGTCGAACTGCGAGACGCCGTCCCCGGTCGTGAACGAGCCGATCGGGCTGGAGCCGGCGGACAGGCCGCTGCCGGCAACCGCCTGGAACTGGTAGGTGGTCCCCGCCCGAACTTCGAGGCTCGCCACCAGCACCGTGGTCGCCCAGCAGGTCCAGCGAGGTCATCGACGAGGAGGTCCTGACCGATGCCGGAGCTCGGCTCCCGACTCCCAGAACCGAACGTCCGCAGGCGCCGGGTGAGATCGACGGTGAACCCCACCATCGCGACGTCCGGGCGATCGGAATCAACGAACAGGACGTTGACCTTCGGCCCGGGCGCCAGCTGCATCAGCGGGGGCGTGCCGAGGTTGAACACGGCCTCGATCCCCGGTCGGGACAGCCGGCAGGTGGCGGGTGGAACAGGCACACGTCGATGACCGGCGTCAGGACCACGCCACCCAGAGGCTCTTGCTCACCGGCGGCGAGGCGGGGACCAGCTGCACCGTCAGGTCGCCGACGTCGACGGGACGATGATCGGGATCACGGGGCCCGTCGGGGCCGGCGTGCCGCTGGGAGCCGGGCTGCCGCTCGGCGCGGCGCTGGGCGCTGGCGAGGTCGTGGCCGCAGGGCCGTTGCCGTTGTCGGGCGGGATCGGCAGCACGTCGGGACCGGCCACCTCGGGTGGCACCCCGCCGGGCGGGTAGCCCCACATCGCGACCACCCGACCACCGCCCCACGCGAGCGCGAAGTCGTTGACGACCGATGCGGGCCACCAGTCGCCCTGATAGCCGAACGTTGGCCGGCCGATGGGGTCGATCACGTAGTAGGCCGCGCGGGATGTCTGCGCTTGGCGTTGCCCGGGTAGTAGCCGTCGAGGTAGATCGCATGCCCTCCGGTGAAGTCCTTCTGGAGCCGGAGGGCGAGGCGGCACCTTCGAGTAGTCGCCCTGGATCACGGCCCCGTAGCCCGCGGCCAGCAGCCGCTCGAGCGTGTCGGTCTTGATCAGGCCGTGCGGGAAGGTGATGCCGTAGCCACGCCACAGGGCGGTCGCGAGGTCGTTGATCCCGGTGCCCCCGCTCTGGTCGTCCTGAAGCGTTCGCAGGATCGACCCCGTGGTGACGATGCCGTAGCCCAGCCGGGCGAGCATCGCGCCCGAGGCCAGCGTGCAGTTCGAACCCTGGAAAGGACCGCCGTCGAACTGGGTGACCGGGGGCACGCGCGGGAAGCCGGCCGGCTTGACGTAGGCCGCCTGCTGGACACCGCCAAGGAGGGCGTCGGCCGCTGCCGAGAGATCCTGCGGGCTGAGCGTGGCCAGCGGCTGCGGGCTGCCGCTGGGTTCCTCGTTGAATGCGACCGGGACGCCCGAGCCGGCCGGGGTGTCGGGGCCGTTGAGCACGTACTGGGGGGCCTCGCTCGCCGAGGAGACCGGCGCGTGATCGCTGGACGCGGACACGACGACGGTCGCCGCCACGAACCCGATGGCGGCCGTTACCAGGAACACGGCGACCCTGGCCAGGATCGACCCGACGGTTTTCATCTCACCGACACGCCATGGTGGCGGGGAATGACGAGCTCTTCGTCGTCCCACCGTACCGATCGGTGGTCACCGCGTAGACGGTCAGCCGGCCGTAGTAGAAGGTCTGGCCGTCGAACGATGCCGTCGTGCCTGTGTAGTAGTTGCCGCTACCGGCGCTGGCGGTCATGTGGCCAGAGATCGGCGGGGGATTCGTGCGCGTGTTCTCGAGGGTCCAGTAGAAGACCACCTTGAGCCCGTCTGCCGGGCTGGTCTGCATCGTTGGCGTAGGTTCCGATGGTGATCGTTGCCGTGGTGCACGGGTACGTCGAGCTGATCGGGGAAAACGCCGTCGAATGCTGCCTCTGAATCGCAGCGACGGATGGTGATCGATGCCGTCTTCGTCTTGCTGGAGACGCTCTTGCCATCGACCGCCTTGATGTACCACCGCAGGCTGTCGGTCGGTGGCGACGGGATCGTGATCTTGTCCTTCGTCGTGTCGAGGCCTGCCGACCATTTGCCAGAAGCGGCTGTCATCGGTTTCGACGACCAGGACGCACTGCCCGGCAGGCGGTAGAAGAGCGTCGCCGACTTGACGCCGTCGACATCGGTGATCTGGGCGCTGATCGACGTGGTGGTGTGGCAGCCCCCAACGCCCAACGGGTCCCAATAGAGCGACGAGCCGGAGGACGATGCCGCCGATTTGATCGTCGGGCCGCTGTTGGCGCACACCGCGACGGTGATCGTGTCAGCTCCACTCGTCGGGAGTCGACGGGTCGCTCCAGCCGAATTCGTTCCGACCGCATAGAACGCGAGCTTGCCCGCGCTCTTGATCCCGTTCGTCATGGTGTCCAGCGTCAGCTGCCAGGTTCCGTCCCTCGCTGTACCCGCAGTGAGGCTCATCGGCGACCCGGTGTACGACCCCGAGCCCGGGGCACGCCAGAACAGGGTGACGTCGGCCAGGCCGGCGTCATCGCCGCCCTTGACCTTGAACGTGACCTGCTTGACGGCCCTTGGGCAATACGAGCCCTGGTCGTAGCTGATCTTGCTGGTCGAGACCGTCAGCTTCGTGAGCGATGGGGAGGCGTTCGGTGTCGGGCTGGGCGTGGGCGTGGGCGTCGGGACCGGCGTCGGCGACGGGGACGGCGAGTTGTTCTGGGTCGCAGTCAGCGTGGCGGCGGGCGCGAACGACGGCGCGGCCGCGGCCGCCACGGGCTCGCAGGTGGCGACCGGCACCGTGGACAGCGACGCGTCGAAGGTCAGCGGCGAGACCTGCACCCAGGCCTCGGTTCGCCCCGGCAGCGGGTAGTGGATCCGCGCCCAGGTGCCGTCCTCGGTGCGACCGGTGACCAGGAAGCGCTGGCCGGCCGGCACGGTCATCAGCGCCGGGCCGCTGTTCGGGCAGGGATAGATCGACAGCACGCCGCTGCTGCCGTCGGTCCCCCCTTTCACGGCGCCACCCGCGATCGCGCCGCCGGTCAGCGCCCCGGCGAGAAGGCCGGCAGCGACGAGGACCGCGGCGATCTGGGGTCCCCCGAGGGCGCTAACGGCCCTGCCCGCCGCGGCTCCGAAGGCGCTCACGTCGCTCCCCGATGGCGCAGGCGGAACGCTGCCTGCATCGAGGCGGACTGTACGACGGGACGCAAGATCACGTCAGCCGCCCGGTATCCCGAGGACCGAGATCTCGCTGATGGCCGCGTCGTCGAACGGCGTGCCGTTCACCGATGTCTTGACCGAGGGATAGGTCGTCACGATGGTGATCCGGACCGACGTGGCCCCGGCGACGCCGCCCAGGTCGATCCGCTGCGCCTTCGTGGTGTCCTTGAGGTGAGCGGCGATCGGCGTCCCGCCGTCGACGGAGACCTGGACGTCCTTGAGCCGCAGGTTGCCCTGGTACAGCGCAGTCGAGCCCTGGTAGCCGTTGCGGACCACGAGCGTGTCGGCACGGGCCTGCTCGAAGGTGACCTCGATCCACTGCCCCTGCTCCTGGGCGCTGCCCTCCTGCCAGCTCGTGGCCAGATCGCCGTCGATCGCCTTATCCGCCTGGTACCTCGCCTTGTCGCCGAGGACCGACGAGGCGGTTGCGCCGGTCAGCTTCAGCCTGACCGACTTCGGGGTCGGGGTCGGGGAGGTACCCGAGCCGGCGGGGACACCAGCCGAAGCGGCGGCCGACGGACCGCTGCTCGCGATCACGCTGGGCCCCGATGTCGCCTCCGAGCCGGGTCCCGCTCCGGCGATCATCGGCCCGATGACCACGATCCCCACCCCCACCAGGATGCCCAACAGCCCGACGGCGAAGATCCAGCCCGGGATCCCCCGCCTCGCCGGCTCCTCGCGCGTCGCGGGACGTGCACCGGCAGGGGGCACGGTGGTGGTCGGGACCGACGTGGTCGCCACCGCGGCCGCGATCATGTCGGCCGACGGCTCGACCACGCGGGACCCGGCCGCCAGCGTCGTGCCGCACGACTGGCAGAACGTCCGCGTGGCCGGGTTCGCGATCCCGCAAGCCGGGCAGCGCACGAGGCCGCCATCTGCGGCGGGGACGGCGGATGCCGTCGCGACGGGCGTGGGCCCAGCTGCCGGGACGGGCGCGGCGGAGGCGACCGGTGCCGGCGCGATGGACGTGGGCGGAACGGGTGCGGGTGCGGTGGGCGGTCCCGCGACCGCGGATCCAGACGCGTCCGGAGCGTCGGACGACGGCTGTCCCTCCCATTCGAGGAACGCACCACACGACCCGCAGAACTGATCGCCGGGCGCGTTGGCGAAGCCACAGCGCTTGCACAGGACGGCAGAAGGGTCGGTCATCGGGGCTAGCCTCGGATCACGAGCGTCAGCGGCAGATCGATGAACCGGCGGAGCAGGAACCCGGACGGCACCATCGAGGGCATCGTCACCAGCATCGGGACCGACACCGGCGGGAACGCAGCTCCGTCGACCGGCTCCGCGATCAGGTCGCGCGGCCCGGTGACGTCACTATGGAACACGAGCACCTGGATCCGGAAGCTACCCGACGCATCGGCTGTCACGGGTGGCAGCTTGGCCGTGATGCCGATGCTCCAGCGAAGGCGGATCGAGGCGCCCGCGGGAAACCCGGAACCCTGCGCGATGACCACGATCCCGGGCGGTCCGATGTCCGGATCGATCGTCAGGCTGGCCTGCGAGCCCGAGGCGCGCAGCTGCGCGATGCGCGGCGAGCCCGCAGCATCGTCCGACACCTCGAGCGTCGCCGCCTTCGAGCCTTCCGAGGTGGGGACGAACGCGACCGAGATCGTGCACGCGTCCGTGTGATACAGCGTCCGCCCATTGCAGCCGTCGGCGACGATCGCGAAGTCGCCGTGCGCCGGACCGCTGATCGTCGACAGACCAACCTTGATCGGCGACCAACCAGCGTTCGCAAGCACCGCGGCCACGGGCAGAGCGGCCGTCCCGACGGCCCGCGAGCCGAGGTCCAGGACGGCTGGCGTGAGGGTCGGGAAGGGCGGGAAGTCGCGCAGGAAGATGTCCGCGCCCGAGCCCAAATCGCCAGCGACCAGGGTCGCGGCCTGCGAGGCGAATGCTACGTAGCGTCCGTTGCCGGCGACCGCCGGCAGCAGGCTCCGGCTGCCGCCCGGACCGCCCGTCGTCGCCACCGAGACCAGGATCGTCTCGCCCGTGTCGACGTCTCGCTCGAACACCTCGCTGGTGGTCGTGTCCAGGGCGGCGAGGTGGCCGCCGCCGTATCCGGTCGCGACGTCCACCAGATCCGACGCAACCGACGCGAAGGCGACCATCCTCCCGTCGCGCGAGATCGCCGCCTCGCCGCTGGTTCCGCCGCCGGGCTGACCGGTGGGTGTGATCGAGACCATCTGTGTGATGCCCGCCTGGCGGTCACGGCGGAAGACGTCGGGGAACCTCCCGTCATCACCCGGGGCCAGGTTCGAGGCGGCCGATTCGAACGCGACGTAGCGCCCGTCGGCGGAGATCGAGGGACCGCTACCCGGGCCGTTGGCAGGCCCGCCATCCTGCGTCACGCTGATCCACTCGGTGCGCGCGGCGGCGATGTCGCGCACGAAGACCTGCGTTCCCGGACCGGTCTTCTCGTTCACCAGCGAACCGCCGCCATCGGACACGAACGCGACCATGTTGCCGTCGGCGGAGATCGACGGCGCAGTGCTCGAGCCGGACGCCGACAGCCCGTTGGTGCCCACCGACACCAGCGCGGTCTGCTGCGTGTCGCGGTCGTAGCGGAACACATCCGGGTTCGTCCGCGCGTCGGTGCGCACGATCCCCGCGTTCTGTGACGTGTAGGCGACATAGCGGCCATCACGAGATACCGATGGGGCGCTGCTCACGTCCGCAGCGGCGCCCGTGACCTGGCGGCTCACGATCTCGGTGGCGCCGGTCCGGCGATCCCAAGCGAGCACGAGCGATCCGAGCGAAGCCGCGAGTGACGTCGACGGCGGCAGCCAGGTGAAGGCGACCACGTTCCCGTCGGCAGAGATCGACGGCTGGCCGGCGGAGCCACCCCCGGATGCGCGCGGCGGCAGCGGGACGATGATGGTGGTCGAGGACTTGCGGTCACGGACGAACACGGCCGGGCTGGGCGGCTTGACCCCGGTGCCGGCCAGCGCGACCAGATCTGTCGCGACCGACGTGAACGCTACGTAGCGCCCGTTGGCCGAGACCGAGGGGTCGGTGGAGCCGCCGTCGGCGAACCCGCCGCCCACGCGCTGCGAGACGAGCGTCGTGGTACCGGGTGGCGGCGGCAGGACGGCCCCGGGCATCGGATCGGTGCCGCCGGCGGCGGGCGCCGTGGGTGCACCGACCGCGATCGCCGGCGTCAGCAGCACCAGCGCCAGAGCCAGAGCAGCAACTCGGCCCCGACCGGGCCTCAAGGCCGCAGGTAGCCGGACCAGAAGACGGCTGGATCGCACGTACCGGCGCTCGTGCAGCTGAGCGAGAGGTTGAGGCTGTCACTCGGCGCGATGACGATCGGCGTCACGAAGTGCAGATCGTAGTCGCGGAAGTTCTCGAGCCGAAGCTGGATCAGGCCATCGTTGTTGCGCAGGACGACCAGCGCGCCGTCGGCACCGTTGGGGTTCGAGAACACGAAGTCGGTCACGAACAGCGTGCCCTTGGGCTGGTAGGTCTTGTGCGTGGCGTCGAGCCGCCCGTCCACCGGGTTGCCCAGACCGGGGATGAGCGTGCCCGGCGTCGGGGCCGGCGTGGGCGCGGCGCTCGCACCGGGTGGCGAAGAGGCGCCGCCACCCGATGACGAGGCCGGTGTCGGCGTCGCGCCGCCACCGCCGTTGGTGGGCATCGTGGGCAGGCCGGCCGCCCCGAGCGCGCCATTGACGTCGTTCTTGAGGCTTGCCAGGGGCGATGCCACCGCCTCCGACGCCGCCGTCTCGATCGAGGGCTTGAGCAGGAACAGCCACGCGAGCACGAGCAGCACGAGCAGGGCGATGAGCGCGATCAGCGCCTTGAGGAACCACGGCGGCAGCATCGACTCCTGGAGCAGCGTGCCGTCCAGGGTGATCGGCGGGCCGCCCTCGGGCCGTACGAACAGCTGGAACGCGCGGGTCTTGGGCTGCCCGCGCCAGAAGCGCTTGACGGGGCTGACCCGGACCTTGGCGAAGCCCGCCATGCCGGGCTCGACGACGACCGCCGGCGGCTTGACATCGAACTTGACCAGCCGGTCGGCATCGGTGCCCTCGATCTCCGCGTTCAACCGGACGTTGCCCCGGTTGTCGACCGCGAGGTCGTGGCTGCCCGACCGCGAGCCGCGCGACGTCCGCGGGGCAAGCTCGGCGAACGGCTCCTGGAAGCTGCCGACCTGGACCGAGCCCTCCTCGACCGCCGACCCGGCCGGATCCTCGCGCGATCGAGCGCGCACCCCGAACGGCACCAGGCCGGATGGCGTGGTGGCCGCCCGCGGTGGGCGGAAGGTAACCCTGGCCGTGCCCTCGGCGCCCGGGAAGAGCGAGATCGTCGCGGGGTCCGCCGACGCCCAGCCGGCGGAATTGCCCAGGACGTCGAGCGCGAGCTCGTCGACGACGGTCCCGGTGTTCCGCACCCGGACCTCGACCGAGACTTCCTGTCCCGGCTCGACCTCGACGGCCGGGGTGACCAGCGTGACGGAGGTTCCCACGAGCGTGAGTGTAACGGTGCGCCGCACGGTCGAACAGGTGAGCCCTCCTGCGCGGCCGGGCCCGCGTGGCGAGGTGATCGGGCAACACCATGTGCCCGTTAAGCCTGCGTTGACTGGACGCTGAGTGCCCGCAGGTAACGTCCGGCGCACGCTCCCGGGGCAGCGCCTCCGGCCCGTCGTCGGGCCCTCGGGACCGGATGGAGATGACCGATGGTTGCTGAACCGATCCCCTTCAAGGCCCCGATCCCCGTCGCCGTCCGTGCGACCGATCCGTTGTCGCGAGCCGGCATCACGAGCCAGCTCCGTCGCGCCCAGGGGTTCAGCGTCGCGGGCAGCGACGACCTGCCCGATGAGGCGGTCGCGCTGGTCGTCGCGGAGGACGTCGACAGCGACGTCCTGGCCGAGATGCGCGCGCTGCGCGGGCGGGGGATCCGCCGGATCGTGCTCCTCGTGTCACGGGTCGACGACCGAACCCTGCTGGCCGCGGCCGAGGCCGGCGTCACGGGTGTCCTGCGCCGAAGCGAGGCGACCGCCGGCAACCTGGCCGCGGCGATCCGCTCGGCCGCCGCGGGCGAGGGCAGCCTGCCCCCGGACCTGCTGGGCCGGCTGCTGCGCCAGGTGGGCCAGCTCCAGCGCCAGGTGCTGTCGCCCCGCGGCCTTACCTTCACGGGCCTGACCGAGCGCGAGGTAGCGGTCGTGCGGCTGCTGGCCGACGGCTACGATACGACCGAGATCGCCCGCAGCCTGTTCTACTCCGAACGAACGGTGAAGAACATCATCCACGACATCACGTCGCGACTCGAGCTCCGCAACCGGACCCACGCAGTGGCGTACGCGATCCGCGAGGGCCTGATCTAGCGTGCCTCCGATGCGGGCACGGCGGGGGTCGCCGTTCGACTCCGCCGAGCGATCCGCGATCCTCGACCGGTTCCGGACCGCATGGCAAGCGCGCGAGGCGGCGAGTGACGCGGCAGACGAAGCCGCCGCCGAGCTCACGAGGCAGGAGATGGCCGCCGCGGCGGTGGCGTACGTGGATGCGGTCCCGATCCTGCCCCTGTCGCGCTCGCCGCTGACGGACAGCCTGTTCCAGACCTCCCTGGACACGTTCGGCATCGATGGGCTGTGGTGGGCGTATGAGTACGACTACCGGCCGTACGTCGAGCCGCCGCGCGATCTGTTCGCGTGGACCGGCGCCATGAAGCTGGACGGCGCCATCCCCACCTGGTCGCTCAAGACGCTGATCGGGCCGGAGGTTCCATTCGTGCTGCCGCGGATCCTGGCCCACCCAGCGCTGACGGCCGTCGTGTCGTCGGTGCTGGTGGGCGAGCACATCGGCTTTCCGATCGTGTACTTCGCCGATCCCCAGCCACCAGATCTGGAGCGGGTCGATGACTGGGGCCATGGCTTTCACTCGTACGTCCGCCCGGACGGCACACCCGCCAGCGCGCACAGCATCGAGGACGACGGTGAGAAGGACTTCGAACTGGCACCGTGGCTGGACCGCGGACGGCTGCTGTGGATCGCGCCCGGCGACGAGTCGCTGACGCTGCGCCACGGCACGGACGGCTGCCCCTACCTCGACCTGCCGGGCGAGCACCGGCGACGCTACGTGCAGACCGGTCGCACCTGGCTCGCATGAGCCCTCCACGGCCGAGCCGTCGACGGCCGGGTCAGCGACTCCCAGTCTGCGCGCCCCGACGCCGCCTCGGCCGACGGGCCGGTCTGGGCACCGTCGTGTCGGCCCCGGACGGGTGCGGGACCCGGGCCTGGGAGCCATTGGGCAGAAACACGCGGACGCCGGTCGGGTCCCCGACGAAGATCGGCATGTCCAGCAGCATCGCTCGCGCGGCAAACCACCGCTGGCAGGCCGGGCACATGGGCTTCGATGAGGCGAAGTACTGGTCGCTCGTGCCGGCCGCTCGCTTGCGTTCGGAGTGCGAGCTCTCGTAGATCCCCTCCAGCTCCCTGGGGTCGAAGACGTGGGACGCCGGCTCGTACCCCGCTTCGAGCCCCTCAGCGCGGACGCGCTCCGAGGGTTCCGCGCCGGCACCGCCATAGCCGCTCTTCTCGGGTACAGCGTCGGGTCCGGCGGCGACGTTCTTCCGGCTCTCGACATCAGGCAGTCCGGCAAACAGGTCCGACGCCCGTCCGATCCCTTCCTCGTACTCAGGCAGGTCGAGCGATGTCACCGCCGCCGGATCGATCTCGATCTCACCCACGTCGCCCCCGAGCATGTCCAGCCGCTGATCGTCGACCAGCCGGGTGAGCTCGGCCTCCTCGGCCGGGCTCAACGGGGTGCCCGGTGGCCGATCGCTGCCGGGCGCCAGCCGCTCGCCGAGCGGCGACTCGGGTTGGTTGCCGGTCGGAGCGGCGCGGCCCGCGCCGGGCCCGCCGGTTGCCGCGGCTTCGCCCGGGCCGCCGGTCGCCCCGGCCGCCCTCGCGGGCTCGTACCAGACGGCCTTCGGGTCGCCGTCGCCCAGGCGGACCAGCGGCTCCGTGCCACCGGGTGAGTGCGCCTCGACCATCCCGCGGTACGACTTCTGGCCACCCGGCGCGTGGAACGTCTCGGGCGCGTCCACCGACCAGCCCGTGACCCCACCATGCATCACACCCGCATCGGCCGCCAGCAGGGCCGCCTTTGCCTCCTGGTACTGCTGCGGCGTGAGCGGCGAGCCGTCCCTGGCCCGAATGTCGAAGATGTCGTGATCGCCGGTGAAGGGCAGCTCCCCACCAGGCACCAGCCCGGTGTTGATGACCGTGCCGTCGGGCTCGATCCGGATCTTGCCGGCGTCCTGGAGCGCCTGCATGTCCGTCTGATAGACAGCAAACTCCTCCTTGCGCTGCTTGATCCGCTGGTCGATCTTGTCCTGCGTCGACTTCGGCAGCGACTCGAAGTCGGGCGGCCGGTGCGGCTCCACGACGGCCGGGTCGAAGAAGCCGACCTTGCCCAGGGCCTCGGGCTTGCCCAGGCCGATCAGGACGTCCGTCTCGTTGATCGTCTTGGCCTTGACCTTCTCCGGCTTGGGCAGTGCCGTCCCTTCGCGCAGCATCGGCTCCGCGTGGGGCGTGGTGGGCCGGATGTCGACGATGACCCCCTGCTCGGCGCATACGGCCTCGATCCGCCGGACGTTGGCCTCGGGCATGCCGTAGCGCTGGGCCAGGTCGGCGTCGGTCAGGGTCCGCCCGACGTCGTCGGCCGAGGGCCTGCCGCGCGGGGCCGTGTCGCTGCCGGCATCGGCCAGACTCTTGGCCTCGGGCTCGGGAACGTCCGTCGCGAACGGCTCTGCCGATGCCCGTCCCTTGCCCTCGCGCTTGGTGGGCGGGCCCTCGAGCTCGCCGGGCCGCTTGGTTGGAGCGTCGGGATCGATCGGCTCCCGGGCACCCGGGAAGTTGTCGGCGATGGGGCCTCCCGGCTCCATGTGGAACTTGTCGTCGAAGAAGCGGTGGTACTCGTCGATCGTCTTGAACTCGTGACGCTCGAGGCTGCCGTCGGGTCCGGGGCGCTCGATGAAGTACGGCTTCTCGGCGTTGGGGTCATACCCGTAGGTCAGCTTCTCGGGGCCCGCCTCTGTCATGTAGTGGAGCTCCTCGGACACCTTCTTGCCCGTTCGGAGAGACTCCGCTGCGACCCCATTGAAGTCGCCGCCCTTGGTTCCCCCGCTCGGCCAGCGCTCGAGCTCCGCCGTTGCCTTGCCCGGTCCCTCGATCGGGTGGCTGTGCGCCTCGTAGACCCACTCGCCCCGACCCAGCTGCTCGGGGCTGAGCAGGTCCTTGGCCCAGTTGGGGTTGTCGCGGCCGAGCGAGACCGACCCGCGATCGCCCTGGACGATCACGTACTCGCCGGTGACGTCGTTGCGCAGCAGGGCAACCTCCCGCGCCGGGTCGCTCTGGTGGAAGGCCTCGAACGCCTCGATGTTGGCGGCCCGATCGGTCAGCTGGTCGTCGGGCAGCTGGGCGACGGATCCATCGGGCAGATCCGTGATCACGGCATCGTCGGCCGCCGTGTGCACCTCACCTCCGGTGCCCTTCTCGCTGCCGGCAGTGGCGCGCCCCTCGGGCTCGGCGGCTCTCCCCTCGACGCCGACCTCGGAGGCCCTGGGCTCGGGCGCGGCGCTGTCGGGCAGCTTGCCACCCTTGGTGACATCGGCCCCGTTCGCCTCGGGCGGCAGATCGCCGGCCAGCGCCTTCTCGGCCGCGGCGTCCGGCACCCCTTCCGGGGGCAGGTCGAGCGGCTTGACCTCGGGTGGCTGCGTGTTGGGCTCGGGCATCCCGGCCCTTGGCTCGCCGGGCTCGCTCGGCAGCTCGGACGGCGCCGTGGCCTCGACCTTGGGCTCCCCGGCACCGGCGGGGATCGGGCCGCCTTCGACCCTGGGCTCGCCCTTGAGCGCGCCCTTGATCTTGCCGAAGGCGGCCCCGCCCAGGTCCTTGGCGCCCTTGATGCCGACGCCCATGCCGGCACCCATCGCCCCGGCCTGTCCGGTGGCCTTGAGGATCTGCCCCCACGGGTCGTCGCTCTTCCAGGTGTTGTCGTCGAGCATCGACCCCACGAACGCCGAAGGCATTCCCTGGACGGCGTTCTCGATGGCCTCCTCCATGGCCTCCTTGACCCACACCTTGACCGCGCTCTCGGTGACCTTCTCGGCGCCCTCCTTGGCCACCTCCTTGGCCATCTGCGCGGCGACCGCCTTCTCGAGCGCCTGCATGACGCCTTTGCCCAGGCCGGCCGTGAGCCCCGACACTGCGGCATCGACCGTGCCGACGGCGAGATCCACGCCCGCCTCCTCCCAGGAGTAGGCGGCGCCCCGCAGCTGCGACTTGATCGCCATCGTGGAGGCGGCGGCGGCAACCGCGCCGTAGATGGCGGCCACGACCGGCCCCGCCGTGCCCAGGGTCGCCACGGTGACCGCGATTCCGGCGATCGCCGCGCCGACCTGGGCCGCGACGTCCGCGTAGGCGTCGATCTGCTCGCGCTCCTCCTGCTGAGCCGCGAGCGTGCCGCCGTAGTTCATCTCGAAGTTGGCCTTGGCGGCGACGAGGCCGGGGTCCTTGGCCATGTCCGCCGGCGTCATCCCCGGGTGAGCCTTCTGGAACTCGTCCAGCGTCTTGTCGTAGTCCTCGGCGCGCTTGACGGCGTCCTCGAGCTGCTCGGCCGTGTTCATCGGATCGCCACCCAGGGCGAACACCTGCCCGATGGCCCCGGTCTCCTCGAACGCCTTGCGCTCGCGGAGCATCGTCTTCATGCCCTCGAGCAGCTGGCGCCGCTTGGCCGGATCCTTCTCCTCTTCGAGCTGGCGGGCGAAGGTCTCCGGATCGCCGTACTTGAGCTCGTGGCCGATGTCGAGGTCGTCGCGACCCGACAGGTCGCCCAGGATGTCGTCGTCAAGGGTGTGGCCCGGGTGCTTCTTGGCGTACGCCTCACGGAGCTTCTTGATCTCCGCCGGCGTCTTGCCCTTGAGCACCTCCCTGATCTTGTCCTCGTCGGTCCCGATGCCGGCGGTGGCGTAGTACAGCTCCTGCTCGTCGGACAGCTTGCCACCGGCAGCCACCAGGTCCTGGATCTCGAGCTGCGAGTAGCCCGACGTCTCCTCGTTGATGAGCTGGTCGAAGGTCTGGCTGCCGCCCGTGGTCTCCGAGTAGGCGGACCGCAGGTCGCCCATGTTCTGCTGCGCACGAGCCTTGATCGCCGCGTCCTTGTTGCCGATCTTCTCGCGCAGGGCCGTGGTCTGCTTCCTGTATTCGTCGGGGGTGAGATCGCCCGAATCGGCCATTGCCTTGAGACGCGCCTGCTCCGCGCCGAGCTCGAGGTTCACGTCGAGATCGGCGCGCTTGTACTGGTTGCGGGTGATCGCCTCCAGCTCGTCATCGCTCGCGTACACGCCGTTGTGCTCGCGATACGCCTTCGCGGCGTCGATCTTTGCCGCGTCACCGGACTGGAGCGCGTCGACGAGCTTCATGTCCGAGTCGTCGATCGGCGGCGCACCGGGGCCCTTGAGCCCATAGGCAGCCGCCATGTCCACGTCGAGCAGCTCGTCGCGCAGGTTGGCCTCGAGGTTGCCGTACTTCTGGCCGTACTTGGCCCGGACGCGGGCGTTGCGATCCTTGATCCGCTGCTGGAGCTCGGCAGGCGTGAGGCCCTCGCGCTTCGCCTTGGCCTCCTCCTCCTCCCGGATCCGTTCGTAGACCTTCTTGATCTTGTCCTCGTCCGTGCCGGGACCGGCCATCGCGTCCTCGAGCTCGGCCGCATCGGCCTTGTCGACGTCACCCGATGACAGAGCCATGGCGTTGTCGAGCTCGGCCCCGGACATGTCGTCGGCGAGGTCGGTGTTCAGCTCGACGCCGTACTTGCGCTTGTACTCGGCCTTGATCGCCTCGAGCTCCTCGGGGGTCTTGCCGCGCAGGGCGTTGCGGATCGCGGCCTCGTCCGTCCCCCAGCCCGCAACCGCCTCCTTGATCGTGGCCGCGTCCGCCTCCGCCGACCTGCCCTCCATGAGCGCCTTGGCACGCTCCATCTCGTGGCCGCCCATGTCGTCGGCCACGTCGGCCTCCATCGACACGTGGTACCTGGCCTGGTAGCACTTGGCCAGGGCGGCGCGCTCGACGGCGGTCCGGGCGCCACCCAGGCCCTGGTAGACCTTGTCCTCGTCGGTGCCCCAGCCGGCCACGCCGCCCCTGACCTTGGCCGCGAGCGCCTCCGGGTTGAACTTGGGGTTGCTGCCCCGGGCGAGCTGCCCGAGCTCCTCCCACGTCCAGCTCGCGATCGCCTGCGCCTCGAGCTTCTTGGCCAGCTCGGGCGCCCGGCGGTTGCCGATCCGGGCCATCGTGGATTCGGCCACGAAGTCGATGCCGCTGATCTTGCCCGTCAGGTACTTCTGGGCGAGCACCTTCTGGTCGTTGTCCAGGCGCGCGAACTGCTCGTTGAGCGCATCGCCGTTGTGGGTGACCTGAGCCTTGCGGAGGTCGGTCAGGGCGTTGAAGTCGCCGGCCATCGCGTCGCGCGACTCAGCGTTGCGCTGCTTCTCCCAGGCGTCGTTGTTGGCACCCGCCTGCTTGCCCCAGTCGCGGATCATGTCCCACAGCCGGTCCCACCACGATCGTTCCTTACCCTGCTGGTGGGCGGCCCAGTCCCGGACGCTCTCCTTCGATGCGGTGACCTGGTTCGAGACGCCGTCGGTAAAGCCGTCGGCCTCGGCCTTCGCGGCCGCCTTGAGCTTGCGCACCTCGGCAGCCACGGCCGACTGGTGCTTCCGGCCCCAGTCCACGGTCGGGCGAGCCTCGACCATGCCCCGGTTGGGGTCCTTGTCGCCCGCCCAGTGGCGCCGGATCGCGGCCGCTCGGCCATCCGCGGTCTGGGCGATGCGGCGCTTCTGCTCGGCGCCTGCCGCATCCAGGTCCTGGTCGCGATGGATGCCGGCGGCGCGAAGGGCCGCCTGCGCCTGGGCGCCGGTGTCGGTGACCCGGCCGAGGTACTCGTCGCGCTTCTTCTCGATCGCCGCCGTGTCCGGCGGACCCTGCACAGCCTGCTGCTTGCGCTCGATCTCGGTCTGGACCGCCTTCTTCGCGCCGGCGATCTTCTTGCCCTCGTCCTTGGCGCGATCCTCGACCTGCTTGTTGGCCTGGGCGCTGGCCTGCTCGATCTTGGTCGAGACCTCGTCGGACTGCTGCTTGGCGTCGTCCTTGTGGGCCTGGATCTTCGCCTTGAGCTGCTCCTCGGTCAGCCCGGCGGCGGCGGCGATCCCATGCAGCTCCTTGTTGAGCTCCGCGACGAGCTTCGGCTTCTCCGCGTCGGCGTCCCGGATCAGCGGCTTCACGACCGTGCCGTGCATCGACGCCTCGACCTTGGTGAGGATGTCACCGGCGGTCTTGTCCACCTTGCCCAGGGCAACGGCGATCGCATCGCCCATCAGGTCGGCCTCGCCCTTGCTGGGCGGGGTCAGCTTCGCGACACCCTGGGCCACGACCGACGGCGGCGGCTGGGACGCCGGCGCATCGAGCGCGTGCGCCTCGATGTCCGCGACCTTCTTCTTGCGCGCCTCGAGCTCCTTGGTCATCGCGGCCCGCTCGACGGGCGTCAGCTTGGTATTGGCGAGCTTGTCCTCGAGGTCCTTGATCGCCTTGCGCTGATTGCCCGAGACGAAATCGGCTCCGGTCAGGAAGTCGGCGGCGGGCAGGTTGCTGTAGTCGATGGGCGTGAAGGTCTGCGTCGTGAGCTTCCGGTCGCCCGCCTTGACCACCGCGTCGACGGCGGCCTCGGCCGCCTTGGTGTCGAGGTACGCCTCCTTCTTGGGCTCGGCGGGCATCGGGGGCTGCTTGGACTTGGCGTCGGCTTCGAAGTCGGGCTGCGCGGACTTGCGGCGCGAATCGATGTCCTTGCCCTTGGCCTCGACCTTGGACGGGCCGTCCTTCGCGTCGCCGAGATCACCAGGCTTGGTCGCGTTGATGGCACCGGCGGCGGCGGCTCGCCACTTCTCGAGGGTCGGGTCGTGGAGGGGCGGCTGGGCCGGGACGCCCCTCGCCGCGCCGCCACCGCCCGGGGCCTTGCCGGCACCACGCCGACCGGCGGCGCGCGCCGCGCCGCCCACGTGGGCTCGGGACTTGCCCGGGACGCCCATCGTCCCGCCCCCGGACGGCGCATGAGGCTTGCGCTTCTCGGGGAAGCCGCGCGACAGCCCGGCGTCCGTCGCAGCAGACGAGGCGGCCCGTCTGGCCATTCGCCGGGTCGACGCGGCAGCTGGCCCGGCCGCGACAGCCGGAGACGCCGTGATGATCTCCGGCGGCATGCTGACGACCGAGGGCAAGGGCGCGCCGCTCGGCTCCGCCGGCGCCGCGGTGATGACCTCCGGCGGTATCTCGATCTCGGGGCGGTCCTCGAGCGTGCGAGGCGCGCCCGTGGCGCCCGCCTTCGCACGGCGGCCGGCCGGCCCGGGACGACGCCCTTCGGGACCAGGCGGCGCGGCGGTGATGGCCACCGGCGGCATCTCGATCTCACCTGAAGCGGTGCCCGGTGACGCCTCCCCGGCAGCGCCCGGCGCCCGCCCTGTCTCGGCCCGTCGGCCGTGAGCGGTGCCGGTGATGACCATCGGCGGCATCTTGATCTCGGCGGCGCTCGCGCCCGCTGCGCCGGGCCCCGGGACGGCCATCTCGCCAGCAGCCGCACCGGCCGCCACATCGGCGCCCCCGCCAACCGCCGTACCGGCGCGCTCGCCAACCGCCGTACCGGCGCGCTCGCCGGACGTCTCGCCGGCCGCCCCACCAGCCGCGGCACCGGCTGCGCCCGGTCCCGGCGCCGCACCGGCTGCGCCCGACAGCGGCGCCAGCGGGGTGGCGGTGATGACCATCGGCGGCATCTCGATCAGCGGCGCGTTCAGCTCCCGGGTCGCTCTGCCGTCGCTCGAGGCCGGCTTGACGGCCTCAGGCCCGGGATTGGTCGTTTCGGACGGTGCTGCGCCGCCGCGGGCAGCGTCCTCACCCTCCGGCGCGCCGGCCTTCGCCTCCGCTGAGGCTCCCCCGCGGGCCGTGCCCCTGATCACCAACGGCGGCATCTCGATCTCGGCCGGCCTGCCGGTAGCGCCGCCTGGGCCGCCGGTCGTATGGCCGGGCGCCGCCTCGGATGTGCCCTCGGCCCCCGGGGCCACCGCAGCCACCGCAGCCGCCCCGGCGCCCGCGCCTGCCGCGCCCGCGGTCGCCGCCTGATCCTCCGCCTGGGGCGTCATCGCCTGCCATTGGTGGATCGCCTCGACCGCCTTCGGGTTGGTGCGAGGCGGCCGGCCGGCCCGCTCCGCATCGGATCCAGCCGGCGCCTCCTCGGCTTCGGCGACGGCCGCCCGCTGGACGACCGGCCGAGCCTGGCGACTCAGGAACCCGGTGACGGCGGAGTTGCCGGCCATGCGCTGGAGCGCGACGACGTCCCGCGTGCGCAGCATCGCCGACGGCGGCCGCCGCGCGGGTGCTTCGGGGGAGCGCGGTCGCGGGGTGCCTTCGCCGGGAGGCGGGGCTGCCGGGCCGGCGAGACCCGGGCGTCGATCGGCGAGCAGGCGCTGGACGGTGCCATCGTCCAGCCCGGGCGCGTCGACATCCGGAGCCTCGTGCGCATGGGCGCGATCCCTGACGCCTTCGATCTCGCGGGCGTGCGCTGCCTGTGTGTCGACCATGGCCTCGCCGGAACGGACCGCCGGGCACGGCGCAGGACACGCCGCCGGACGGACCGGCTGCAACACTCGAAGGGTCCCATCCCGGACTGCGAATCCGGCCGATCGGCAGGCCAGACATCGAGGCGATCCGCGACGTCAGCAGGGCAGCAGGACGGGTTCAGCGGGGTAGGACAGATTTCCCGATCGGGCAACCAGATCCGCGAGCGCCCACACCGGACACTCGGACCCCGGACCGAGGAGTCAGGCCTGAAGCTCCTCCTCTTCCTCCATGTCACGCTGGCGCTGGACGGACGCGGCTGTCTCGTCCTCGAGGAGCTGGGCCGTCGGCCCTGATCCTCCGCGAGAGCTCTGCCTGGGGCCACCAGCCTGGACCGACCCCATCACCTGATCGGCCGTCCGATCGGCGGCACGCTCGAAGCGGTCGGATGGATCGCTGACCCTGATGCCGCCTGGCGCCTCGGTCCCGTCCACCGGACCCTGCGACTGCTGCACGACGTGGGACAGCTCGTGGGCGAGCGTCCGCTGGCCGGCGGCCGACGAGGGGTCGAACTGGCCGCTTCGGAACACGATGTCCGAGCCGACGGTGTATGCGTTGGCACCCACCGATTCGGCCGAGCGCGATGCCTGCGCGTCGGTGTGGACCCGGACTCCATCGAACGATGCCCCGAACGCCGATTCCATCGTCGAGCGGGTCTGCTCGTCGAGCGGCGACCCACCGCCCGAGCCGACGACGTCGTGGACGGGGGAGGCTGCTTCCTCCTCCGCAGACAGCAGCTGGAGCACGCCCTGGTTGCCCACGGTCCGCTGGAGATGCATGATCGATTCGGCGCCCATCGCGGGTGAGCCGCCTGGCGCGATCGGTCGGCCCGCAGCCGCCGGAGCCGTGTCCTGGTCGCGGACCGGGGGCCGCTGGACGGGTGCGTCGAGGTCGAAGTCGCGCATGCCGGTTCCTCCTGCTGCCTCCGCAGCATCGCTCACCGACCGGCGTCCCGCAATGGCTGCGGCGTGTCCGGAAGGCAGATCTGCCTCAACGGGCAGGGGACGCCCCCCGCCCGGTTCGCCCCATTGCCTGCCCGAGCGTCATGTCTCGAGCAGGGGCATGTACCGACCGAACTCGGCCTCCACCGTCAGGCGGCCGAGCTTCCGGTACTCGCGCTCGGTCGCCCGGATGAGGTCGGTCATCCCGATTGGACGGTCGCCGGCCGCCGCGAAGTAGGCAGCCGACACGCAAACGTTGCGGATGCTGCCGCCCGAGATGCGGAACTGGTGAGCCAGGAACCCGAGATCGAGATCGTCGCCACGCGGCACGCGTGCCGGCAGGTTGCGATCCCATAGCCGGAGCCGGTCCGGCTCCTCGGGCAGTGGGAAGTCGACGATCGCGTCCAGGCGGCGGGTGAAAGCCTCGTCGACGTTGGCTCGCAGGTTGGTGGTCAGGATCGCGATGCCGTCGAACAGCTCCATCCGCTGGAGGAGATAGGCGACCTCGACGTTGGCATACCGGTCCCGGGCGTCCTTGACCTCCGAGCGCTTGCCGAACAGCGCGTCGGCCTCGTCGAACAGCAGCACGCCGTTGACGCGGTCCGCCTCCGTAAAGATCCGATCCAGGTTCTTCTCCGTCTCGCCGATGTACTTGTCGACCACCGTCGAGAGGTCGATGACGTACAGGTCGAAGCCAAGATCATCGGCCAGCACCTCGGCCGACATCGTCTTGCCGGTTCCGGAGTCGCCCGCGAACAGCGCCGAGATGCCACGGCCGCGCGCGGTTGTGTGGCCCATCTGCCACTCCCCGATGACCCGGTCCCGGTGCCGGGCTCGGGCCGTGATCTCACGCAGCTGCGTGGCGACGCCGGCCGGAAGGATGAGATCGTCCCAGCCGACCGCCGGCTCGATCCGGCGCGCGAGCTGCTCGAGGCCCGCAGCATTCTGCGAGCGCGCGCCGGCCGAGACGTCCGCGACCGTGGGCCGCCGATCCGCCGCCAGCGCGGACCGTCGGGCGGCCCGTGCGGCACGGGCGATCTGCTCGGGATCCAGGCTGAAGGCCCGGGTCACCACCGCCGGGTCGAAGTCGGGCGCCACGTCGCCGTCCAGGGCCTGCACCCATAGCTGGTGACGCTCCGCGACGGCAGCGACCGGCGCGTCGAGCACCAGCGGATCCTCGCGGGCCCAGGCTGGATCCCAGCCGCGCTTCCCCACCAGGACCACCGGCGACGCGGATTCGGCGAACGCCCGAACCGTGGCGGTGCCGCGCTCGCTGATCGCATCGACGGGGCCCACGATCAGGCCCCCGCCCCGGAGCCGGGCGTCTCGCGAGGCTGCCGCGGCGATCTTGAGAGCGTCGTCGGCCGGCGCCAGCCGCTCCAGGTCGATGTCGACCACCGGTTGGCCCGCCCTGTCGAAGGCAGCGTGGGCCATGGCGCGACCGGAGGCGCCGGGTCGCTGATGGAGATACACAAGCGGGACGCCCGCCTCGAGCGCCCGCGCCAGCGCCTCGACGTCGCCAAGCGGGACGGCGGATGCATCGCTCAGCATCTGGGCGACGGCCGGATCGGGCGCGTCGTCGCCGAGCAGGTGGGCCGTCACCCGGTCCGGGACGCGCAGTGACCGGGTCAGGAACGGCCGATCGGCATCCTCCACCATGAGCAGCCCACCAGCAACGAGCGGCCCGTGCGGTCCCAGCCTGGCCCGGGCGGGACCGGCGGCCGACAGCTCCAGCCGGCCGGCGAGCTCGAGGGCAAGACCGGCGCTCGCCCGGCGCCGCGAGACGTCGTCGTGGAGATACCCGTACAGGCGCTCGAACCGCGGATCCAGGTCCGGTGCGAGCGCCACGAGCAGCAGCTCGAGATCGATCGGCTGGAGGTCGAACGCTCGTCCCAGCTCGCGCAGCCGGATCGGGGCACCGGCGGCCTCGGCCTGGTCGGCCGCCTGGTCGATCGCATGCCGCAGGGAGCCGGCAGCCTGCTCCGTCTCCGGGGGAACCGGCGGCTCGGCAGGACCTGCCAGGAGGTCGTCTACCTGGATATCCGAGATGTACAGGCCGCGGAACCGGTCGTCGGGATCGGGGTCGGTCGCCCGCCGCCGGTCGACGGCGGCGCGGACGCGCCGCTCGAGCAGGTCGAGCCGGGCGTACAGGTCCCGCAGCGACGGGTCGGCTGCGAGATCGACGCTTCTGCCGGCATCCGGCCCGACCGCGTCGTGCCCAACCACGACAGCCGGGGCCTCGTCCGCCGGGGAGAACGCCGAGCGCTCCCCGGGTGCCGTTGCGGGGCCGGCGAACGCGCCGCCGCCCGCGCCCTGGCCAGCCGTCACTTCCGCGGGCCGCCCACCCGCAGCTTCATCCCGGACTTGCTGGCGTTTGAACCGCCGGGCACGGTCTCCTCCGGCGCTGGCTCGAGCGGCACACGCCCCGCGCGCGAAAAGGCGTGGCCCGTCGCCGTCTCGCCGGTACTCGGGCCACTTCCCAGCCCGATCGTCGGTCCGGTCGTCACCGGTGGCCCGAACGGCGCGATCGCATCGACCGCGATCGGTGCCGTCACGACCACGTCGAGGGCGGGTTTGAGCTCGCCCCCGAGCGCCGACCAGATGTCGGCAAGCGAGCGCTCCTGGCTGGCCGGCTGGCCCACCTCGATGTAGACAGGGAGGTCCGTCTCGTCAAGCGTCCCGCCGAGCTCGCCCGGCTTGAGCATCGCGTTGCGCAGGAAGCACGCGAGCATCGACGACAGCAGGCGGTGCTCGTCCTCCGGACGCTGCGTCCAGGCGGTCACCAGGTATGCGAGCCGGAAGCGCCGCGGCGGCTGGCGCCGAGCGGTCACCTTCCCGTCCGCTTCGCGCGCGTCCTCCCACGATGGCACGCGTCGCTGGAGGTCCTCCCGTATGTCGTACAGGTAGAGGTCGATCGCAGGCCCGCTCCGCCGGGCGACCCAGTCCTTGGTCGGCGCCTCGAACACGAGCTCGACGCCCGAGCCATTAAGCGCATCGCGGCGAACCAGCCGCTCGAGCAGCTGGTCGACATCCTGGATCATCGGAGCGATCGTCGACCCGCGGACCTGCCGTCGCCAGCCGGTCGCGGGCATCCATCGGGGCACCGGTGGCCGCCCGAACGGGCAGCGGCCCCCGCCCCTGCGCGCGCCCTGTCGGGCCTTGTCCGGCCATCTGCCGCGTGGGAGGGTCACGGCGTTGGGATCCCACCAATCGGGAGAGGACCGCGCATGCCGAACTATCTGTCACCCGGCGTTTACGTCGAGGAGGTGGAGGCCGGGTCCCGTCCGATCGAGGGCGTTGGCACGGCCGTCGCCGCGTTCGTCGGACTCGCGGGCCGTGGACCGGCCAATACCCCCACGCTGGTCACCAACTGGAGCCAGTACACCTCAACGTTCGGGGAGTTCATCGAGGGCTCCTATCTCGCTCATGCCGTGTACGGCTACTTCCTCAACGGCGGTGGCGCCTGCTACGTCGTGCGGGTGGGTGCCGACGGCGTGACGCCGGCGGCGGTTGCGGAGCTGCCGAGCGCGGGCGATAAGGGCAAGCCTGCGTTCCGGGTGGAGGCCCTCGAGGCCGGCCCCGGGGGCAACGACATCAGCGTGGACGTCGAGTCGCCGTCCGAGGCCGGCGAGGGCAACTTCAAGCTCGTCGTCAAACAGGGCGGCAAGACCGTCGAGACGTTTGACAACCTGACCACCGGCCGCGGCAAGCAGAACGTCGCCACCGTGGTCAAGAGTCAGTCCAAGGTGATCGCCATCGAGGAGGTCGGGGGCAGTCTCGCTGCTCCCGCCACGGGCACCATGGCGCTGGCAGGGGGTGGAGCCGCCGTACCCGCGCGCGTCACCCCCGATGACTACGTTGGGAACTCGGCCGATCGCACGGGCTTTGCCGGACTCGAGGCGGTCGACGACGTCACCATGCTCGGCGTCCCCGACCTGATGGCCGTCTACGAGCAGGGCATCATCGACCTCGAGGGCCTCCAGGCCGTCCAGCTCGCGATGATCGCCCACTGCGAGCTGATGGGCGACCGGGTCGCCATCCTCGACGCACCGCCAGGGCTCAATGCCCAGCAGGTCAAGGAGTGGCGGGTCGACAAGGCCGGCTACGACAGCAAGTACGCATCGCTGTACTGGCCGTGGATCAAGGTGTTTGACCCGCTGTCCGGGCAGGCCAGGTTCGTGCCGCCGTCCGGCCACGTGGCCGGCATCTGGGCGCGCAACGATGACACCCGTGGGGTGCACAAGGCGCCCGCCAATGAGGTCATCCGGGGCGCGATCACGCTCGCGCTCAACCTGACCAAGGCCGAGCACGACCAGCTCAACCCATCGGGGATCAACTGCATCCGGGCATTCCCCGGGCGCGGCATCCGGGTGTGGGGCGCGAGGACGATCTCGAGCGATCCCTCGTGGCGCTACCTCAACGTCCGCCGGCTGTTCAACTACATCGAGGAGTCGATCTTCGAGGGCACCCAGTGGGTTGTCTTCGAGCCCAACGACCAGCGCCTGTGGGGCCGGGTCAAGCGGACGATCAACGCCTTCCTGATGCGGACCTGGCGGGACGGTGCGCTGTTCGGCGCGACGCCGGATCAGGCCTTCTTCGTGAAGTGCGACGAGGAGAACAACCCGCCCGAGGTGCGGGACGCCGGCCAGCTGATCATCGACATCGGGATCGCCCCGGTGAAGCCGGCCGAGTTCGTGGTGTTCCGGATCGCCCAGTTCTCTGGCTCGCCGGACACCGAGTAGCCGTCTGGACTGAACACACCAGCGCACGGAGGCATCCATGCTCACGGTCGATCCGCTTCTCCAGGGAAACGTCCTGCTCGATCTCGACGGTGTCGGGGTGGTGGCCAACTTCAGCTCGGTCTCGGGCGTCTCGAGCGAGGTGGAGATCGTCGACAACCCGTATGTCACCGATCAGGGCAAGGTGTACATCGGCAAGCTGCCGGGCAAGCCCAAGACGCCCACGATCACGCTCAAGCGTGGCCTGACCGGTGCCAACGAGCTGTGGCAGTGGCACCTCAACGTGATGCAGGGCACGGCCGATCGCCGCAACGGCTCGGTTGTCATGTGCGACACCACCGGCATGGAGGTCCTTCGCTACAACTTCGGCAACGCGATGGTCTCCAAGATCAGCCTGTCTGAAGGTGGCGCCACGACCAGTGGCGTCCAGATCGAGGAGGCGACGCTCTCCTGCGAGACCCTCGAGAAGGGTTAGGCCGGTGGTGACAGCCGCGACCATGCCCGGGGTTCCGATCGAGCGCGGGAGCACCGGCGCGTCCGATGCATTGCGCACCGAGTACGCGTTCGTGCTCCCTCGCGGCTACGTCGACGGGTCCGGGACGGTCCATCGCGAGGGCGTGATGCGCCTGGCGACGGCCCGCGACGAGATCAGCCCGCAGCGCGACCCCCGGGTCCGCGACAACGAAGCCTACCTCACGGTCCTCCTGCTCTCGCGGGTGGTCACCCGGCTGGGCTCGCTGTCGCAGGTGCACACGGGCGTCATCGAGGGCCTGTTCGCCTCCGACCTGGCATTCCTCCAGGATCTGTACCGGCGAATCAACCAGGAAGGGCACACGCAGGCCTCGGTGACCTGTCCCGCCTGCAACCACGCGTTCACCGTGGATGTGGCGGGTGAGCAGCGCCTGGGGGAATCGTGACGTACGCGGCCGACCGGCTGTTCGAAGAGGTCGCGTACGTCGCCTATCACTTCCACTGGCCGATGGACACGATCCTCGACCTCGAGCATCCACTGCGCCTGCGGTTCGTGGATGAGATCGGCCGGATCAACAAGCGCCTGTCCGAGGAGGATTGAGCCCAGTGCGCCTGCCCTGGCCGTTCGGCCGCAGCGCGTCGAGCGATGGCCGATCGCCCGAGAGCGGAGGGCCGGTCCCGGCTCCCGCCGGACCGACGCCTGCTCCCGCCACCGGAGCCTGGGCCGCCCTGCCCCCGATCCAGCGGACGGCGGGAGCTGCGCCGCTGGTGGCTCCGAGCAAGCCTTTCCTGGCGGACGTCCCCGGCCACAACCCGCTGCCGCCGATCGTTGAGCCGCTCGGCCACGAAACCGGGCCCGGCGCTCCGCCCGCGGGCTCGTGGTGGCGCAGGCCCGGCCCGTGCCCAGCCTGACGTCGAGCGCGCCGCTGCCGACGCGGCCGATCCAGCCCCGCGCCGCCCCCGGCGTTGGCAATTCGGGAAGCTCACCGTGGGCTGCCGTTGTGCCGACCGCCGGTGACGCGACGCCGACCGGACCCGACGGCGGCTCCGCAGCTGCGATGCCGGCGATCGCGCCCGTCCGGACGCTGGGCCCCATCACCGCCGCCGCCACCGTGCGGCCGGCGGCTCGGCCGCTGACCCAGGCGCCACCGCTTGCGTCGTCCGTCCAGCGTTCGGCCCGCGGCGCCCAGGCCTCGTCGTCGGGAGCGCCGGGGGGTGCCACCGGCCGAGCGCCGTCGCCGCCCGCCGCGCCGGGCGGCGATTCAGGACCATCGGTGGCCTCGTCCCGCCCCGCGCTGCCGTTCCAGCGCGGGGCATCCAGATGGTCCGAGGGCGGCAGCCGGCGGTCGGAGGGATCCACACCCGATCGATCGCCCGCCGAGGCGGGGGCCATGTTCAACGCGCCCTCCCCCGCCCGCAACATCGTCGCGCCGCAGGCTCCTGCCCGCCGCCCCGGTCTGGGAGCACCGATGAGCGTGCCACCGGCCACCGCCGTCGCGCAGCGCCTGCCGATGCGCAACGCCGGCACGCGCCAGCTCGCCTCCGCCACGGGACCGGGCTCTCCCGGGTCGCCACCCACAGCGTCGAGGCTGGGGCGTGGACCGGCGCCCGCCCTGCCGGCCCTGCCTTCGCGCGCGCTGCCCGTGCTGCCGGTGGCTCGCCAGCGCAGCGGCGAACCTGCCCGGTCCGCCGAACGACCTTCCGCCACGAGCCTGCCTGCACCTGTGAGGGGATCAGCCACGGCCGGGGTCGCCCATGAGCATCCGGCGGGCGGCCACCCGGCAAGCCTCCCGACCCTCGGCGCCCGGCCGCTGCGCCCGGTCTCGGTGACCGCCCAGCGGCAGGCGGCCGGCGCGCCGACCGAGACGGCATCGGTCCGGCACGAGCCCGTGCCGGCGCGCTGGACGAGCCACGACGAGCTGCCGGCCACGATCACCGCGCAGCGCCAGCCCGACGTCGTCCCCGGGGTGCCGGAGCCGGTGCGACTTGGCTCCGCCGGGCCAGGCTTCACCGAGGCGAGCAGGCCCGCCTTCCCGTCCGGGCCCGCGGGCGCGGGCGCCGGTGCGTCCCGGGAAATCGTGTTCCCGCCGCGGGACGAGGCGCTGTCGGGAGCAGGAGAAGGGGCCACCCGCGCGGCACCCGCGGTCCAGCGCCTGGCCGCCGTGGAGGCCCCGCGCGTGCCGTCCCGATCCGTTGGTGCCCCGCTGACCCTCGCGCGCCCCGGCGCCTCGCCTGGCGCGACGGCAGCCACGGTCAGGGCGTCCCAGGCTGTCACCCCGGCCGGGTCGCCAAGCAGCTCCGCCACAACCGCAGTCGGCGGATCCACGGGGGAACCGGCCGTCCAGGCGACGCGGATCGAGACCGGCCCGGGGCTGCCGGCCTTCACCGCGATCCCCGTCGTCCAGCGCATCGACGGCACGTCACCCACCCCATCCGCCGACGCCGACGAGCGCTCCGACGCGGAGCTCGACGAGCTCGCCGGCGCGCTGTTCGGCCGCATCCGGGCCCACCTCCGCTCGGAGGTGATCCACGAGCGTGAGGCCAGGGGCCTCACCTTCGACGCGTTCTAGGAGGAACCGATGGGCGACCCCGCCGTCAACATCGTCTACCGGTGCACCATCGACGGCCTCATCCCGCTCGGCATGTGGACCAAGATCGAGGGGCTGGGATTGGAGTATCAGCTGACCGAGTACCGCGAGGGCGGTGTCAACGGGTACACCCACAAGATCCTGGGCCCGTGCAAGTACTCCAACCTGCGGCTGAGCCGGCCGGTCGACTCGACCTCGGATCTGCTGATGATCTGGCTTCAGAGCAACATGCTCCATGTCGTGCCCCAGACCATGGCGATCAGCGCCATGACCATGGCCGGCGATGAGATCACCACCTGGAACCTGTCCGGGGTCGTGCCGGTGAAGTGGACGGGCCCGAGCCTGGACATCATGAGCAACAACGTCGCCACCGAGACGCTCGAGCTCACGTACCAGGAGATCATCGGCCTGGGCGTGCTGGGCACCGCGCTGGCCGGCGGATTGTCGGTCGCCGCCAACGCCAACATCGGGCTCTGAGGGCGGCGCGATGGTCATGGACGAGCTCGGTTCGGCGGCCTCGCAGGTCGGCCAGTCGCTGGGGCTGGTCAAGCCCGACAAGGCGAAGCTCATGTGCGTCGGGTCGAACCTGCCGCCGGAGCCCCGGTCGATCGAGTGCATGTTCAATCCCACGGAATACCGCCTGACGCAAACCCTCAACGTCACGCGCTACAAGACGAAGAGCAAGGACGGCGGAACCGCCGAGTTCGCGGGCACGAACGCCATGACACTCACGGCCCAGCTGTTCTTCGACGACTTCGCATCGGCAAAGGGCGACGTCACTCCCAGGATCACGACGCTGCTCAGCTGGACCAAGCCCACACCGGACTCGCTGCGACCGCACAACGCGCCGTGCCCCCCGCTGGTCAAGTTCGTGTGGGGCAACAAGCAGCTCGACGACTTCAGCGGCTATCTCAAGAGCGTGGTCGTCAACTACACCGTGTTCCGCAAGGACGGCACGCCCGTCCAGGCGAAGGTCGACATCACCATCGAGGGCCAGCCCGACCCAATCGGGACGCAGAACCCGACCTCGCACGCGGCCAACAGCCAGCGCGTGCACACGATGATCGAAGGGGACACCCTCCAGTCGGTCGCGTACCTGGAGCTCGGCAAGCCGACGCACTGGCGCGCCATCGCCGAGCTCAACGGCCTCGACGACCCCCTCCGACTTCGGGCCGGGACGGTGCTCCTGATCCCGAGCCGCGCTGACGCGGCCCGGAGCTCCTGAGGTCTCGCGATGCCCGCCCCGACAGCCTCCAGCCAGCGGACCGTCGAGGTTGACGGCTCGGAGCTCGCGTCCGATGTCGAAGTGCAGCTCGAGAGCGTGCTGGTCGTCGACCGTCTCGCGATGCCCGACATGTTCGTGCTCGCGTTCCGCGATCCGGATCGAGACGTCCTCGGTCGCGCGGGCCTCGAGATCGGCACCAAGGTCGCGATCTCCACGACGTCGCTCACCGGCGACACCCCCGAGATGCTGATCACGGGCGAGGTGACCTCGATCGAGACCGAGTACGACGCGCTGGGGACACGTGCCGTCGCGCGCGGCTACGACCGGTCGCACCGTCTTGCGGCCGGCCGCAAGACCGCGACCTTCCAGAACGTCAAGTACTCGGACGTCGCATCCAAGATCGCCGGCGACGCGGGGCTCAGCGCGGACGTGGACGATTCGGGCACCACGATCGAGCACCTGCTGCAGGCCAACCAGTCCGATCTCGAGTTCCTGTACGCGATCGCCCGGCGGATCGGCTTCGACTGCCGCGTCGAGGACGAGACGCTCCGGTTCAAGAAGCCGGTCGCCTCGTCGGACGCGCCGGGCGAGGGTGACTTCTCGAGCGAGAACCCGGTGCAGCTGGTGTGGGAGGGCAACCTGCTCGAGTTCCGGGCCCGGATGAGCGCCGTCGCCCAGGTGCGCGACGTCAAGGTCCGGGGCTGGGACGTGACGGCCAAGGAGGCGGTCATCGGGCAGGCGGCGGTGACCGCCACCAACGCCGAGGTCTCGATGACGCCGGCCGACCTGGCGAGCAAGGTCGGTGGTGGGACGATGACGGTCGTCGATCATCCTGTCGGCAAGCAGGAGCCGGCCAACGAGCTCGCCACGGCCCGCTCGCAGCAGGTCGGCAGCGCCGCGTTCGAGGCCACCGCGGTCGCCGTGGGCTCGCCCGCCCTGCAGGCCGGGACCGCGGTCAGCGTGAGCGGCATCGACCCGGCCCTCGAAGGCAAGTGGGTCATCACGGGCTCGCGCCATGAGTTCGCCAACGGCTCGTACCGGACCTGGCTCGAGTTCTCCGGCCGCCAGGACCGGTCCATCCTGGGGCTCGTGTCCCAGGGCATGACCGGCGGCCACGAGCGGATCTTCGGCGTCGCGATCGGGATCGTGACCGGCAACAACGACCCGGACAAGCTGGGCCGGGTCAAGGTCAAGTATCCATGGCTGGGCGACGAGGTCGAGTCCTACTGGGCCCGGCTGGTGGCGCCGGGTGCGGGCAACAACTACGGCGTCGTCTGGCTGCCCCAGATGGGCGACGAGGTGCTGGTCGCCTTCGAGCACGGGGACATCAGCTACCCGCTGGTGCTGGGCGGGCTGTGGAACGGCAAGGACAAGGTCCCGTTCGACTACGGCGAGGACCTCGACGCGGGCAAGGTCACCATGTGCGGCTTCGTCTCGCGCTCGGGTCACAAGGTGCTCTTCAACGAGTCAAAGGACGAGGCGTCGATCGAGCTGATGACCAGCGCCGGCAACGTGACGGTCGTGCTCGACGACAAGAACAAGAAGCTGATCGTCGACACCGGCGGCGACATCTCGTTCGCCGCCCAGGGCAACGTCGAGATCAAGGCCGACGGGTCGCTGAAGCTCACGGCCCAGAAGGGGATCGACATCGAGTCGTCGGGCGGGAAGACGTCGATCAAGGGCACCACGGTCGCCCTCAACTAGGAAGCAGGAGATGGCACAACCCCTCGTCATGGGCGACAAGATCCAGGGCCAGTGCGCGATCCACCAGGTGCCCTCGCCGTCCGGCGCCCCGATGCCCTCGCCGGCCCCGCTGGCCTTCTCGGCTCCGCTGCTCCAGGGCCTGGAGCCGACCGTCACCATCGGCGGCAAGGCCGTCGCGGTCCAGGGATCGTCGGGGTTCAACACGCCGCCCCACGTCGGCCTTCACGCATCCGACCCGTTCCTGCTGCCCAATACGCAGCAGGGCATGGTGATGAGCGGCAGTCCCACCGTGACCGCCGGCGGCAAGCCGGTCGCCACGTCCAGCTCGCAGGTGTCGATGTGCGCCCAGGTGCCCGGACAGGCGGTCGCCACCGTCAGCAACGTGACCGTAGCGTGAGGAGTCGGGCATGAGCGAGGAGTTCATCGGCCGCGGCTGGGCCTTCCCGCTGCGGACGGACGCCACGGGGGGCATCGCGCTGGTCAGCCGCGAGCGCGAGGTCGAAGAGGCGATCCGGCTGATCATCGGCACCTCGCCCGGCGAGCGGCCGATGCGCCCCGAGTTCGGCTGCCGGATCCACGACTACGTGTTCGCATCGGCGGACGGCACCACGGCGTCGGCGATCGCGGCCGAGGTCAAGAGCGCGCTGCGACGCTGGGAGCCGCGGATCGACGTCGATGACGTCGTCGTGTCGTTCGATGCCCGCGATGCCGCCGTCCTGTACATCGACATCCGGTACTCGATCCGGCAGACGAACGACCGCCGCAACCTCGTGTTCCCGTTCTACGTGATCCCGGGAGGAGACTGATCCATGGCCCTGCCGGTCCCCAACCTCGACGACCGCCGCTTCCAGGACCTGGTGGACGACGCCAAGCGCCTCGTCCAGCAGCGCTGCCCGGAGTGGACCGACCACAACGTGTCCGATCCGGGCGTGACCCTGATCGAGCTGTTCGCGTGGATGACCGACCAGCTCGTGTACCGGCTCAACCGCGTTCCGGACCGCAACTACGTCAAGTTCCTCGAGCTCATCGGCGTCACGCTCTACCCGCCCACTGCCGCGCGCACGGCGGTCACACTGTGGCTGTCGGGTCCCCAGCCCGACGTCGTGACGATCGCCGGCGGGACGCAGGTGGCCACGGTCCGCACCGACACCTCGGAGGCGATCGTGTTCACGACCGTCGAGGACCTGGCCATCGTCGCGAGCTCGCTCGCCCACCTGGGCTCGATGATCGACGGCAAGACCTATCGCGACCATTCGCCGGCGCTCGAGAAGGGCACCGAGGTGTACTGCTTCCAGAAGGTGCCGGCCCCCGGCGATGCCCTCTACGTGGGGCTACCGGATGCGGTGCCCTCCAACGCCGTCCGGCTCCGGTTCCAGGCCGATATCGACGGCGTGGGCGTCGATCCCAACAACCCACCCCTGGCCTGGGAGGCCTGGACCGGCGACGACTGGGAGCCGTGCGAGCTCGACTCCGACACGACCGGCGGCCTCAACCGCGACGGGGACGTGGTCATCCACGTGCCGCGAACCCACGTCGCGTCCCTGGTCGCCAAGCAGCGCGCGGGCTGGATCCGGGCCCGGGTGACGGAGCTCGCCGATGGCCAGCCCGCGTACAGCGCCTCGCCCAACATCAAGGGCCTGTCCGTGATCACCATCGGGGGCACGGTCGACACCGTCAACGCGGACCTGGTGACCGGCGAGGAGGTCGGGGTCTCGGAGGGGGTCCCCGGCCAGCGGTTCCTGCTCAAGCGCGGGCCCGTCGTGCCCGGAGACGAGGACCCGGTCCTCGAGGTCAGCGGCGCCGACGGCTGGGAGGAGTGGCGCCACGTCGGCGACTTCGCCAACAGCGGTCCGGACGACCGGCACTTCAGCCTCGACCTGTCCGCGGGCGAGGTGCGGCTCGGGCCGGCCGTGCGCCTGGCCGACGGTGCCTTGCGTGGTTACGGCACGGTGCCGCCCAAGGGCGCCCATCTTCGCCTCCGCGAATACCGCACCGGTGGCGGCCGGCTGGGCAACGTCTCGCCGCGGGCGATCAGCGTCCTCAAGTCGTCCATCCCGTTCGTGTCCCGGGTGGAGAACCGCCGGCCGGCGCGCGGCGGTGTCGATGGCGAAGAGATCGACAACGCCAAGATCCGCGGGCCGATCCGGCTGCGGGCCCGCAGCCGGGCGGTCACGACCGAGGACTACGAGCAGCTCGCCCGGGAGGCGGCGCCGGAGATCGCCCGGGTTCGCGCCGTGGCGGCCGGTGACGGCGCTGATGCCGGCGCGGTGCGCGTGCTGGTGGTGCCGTCGGCCGTGTCCGAGCTCGGGCGCCTCCGCTTCGACCAGCTGGTCCCCAGCCCGGACACCCTCCAGAGGATCACCGACCGCCTCGAGGAGAGCCGGGTGATCGGCACCCGGGCGCTGGTCGAGCCACCCGTGTACCGGGGGATCACGGTCGTCGCGCGCATCCGCACCCGGTCGCGGATCAACCCCACTCGGCTCCAGGAGGATGCCCTCCAGGCGCTCTACGACTACTTCCACCCGATCACTGGCGGGCCCGAGGGCAACGGCTGGCCGTTCGGGCGACCGATCAACGTGGGCGAGGTCTACTCCGTGCTCCAGGGGCTGCGCGGGACCGAGCTGGTGGAGGATGCGCGGCTGTTCGGCGCCGACCCCGTCACCGGACAGCGGGGCCAGCAGGCGCAACGGCTCGAGCTCGAGCCGCACGCCCTGGTGTTCAGCTACGAGCACCAGGTCATGGTCGAGGGCGCCTGATGCGGGGGCTCGTCCCGGGGCTCGCGACGGCGCATCCGCTGGGATCCACGCTGCCTGCCCTCTACCAGGACGATGACTTCGCCCAGCGCTTCCTGTCGGGACTGGACGAGGTTCTGGCGCCCATCCTGAGCACGGTCGACAACTTCGACACGTACCTCGACCCGTCGCTCACACCGGACGACTTCCTGGACTGGCTCGCGGGCTGGGTCGGGATCGTCCCCGACGACAGCTGGGACGAGGGGCGGCGGCGGGCCATCGTCGCCCGGGCGACCGAGCTGTACCGCATGCGCGGCACGGCCGCCGGGCTGGCCGGCCAGGTGGAGATCCAGACCGGTGGCTCGGTCGAGATCGTGGAGAACGGCGCCACGGGCTGGTCCGTGGATCCAGGCGGCGAGCTGCCGGGCTCGCCCGACCCGCTCGTCGTGGTCCGCGTCACCGTCGCGGATCCGAGGTCGATCGACACGGGCCAGCTGGATGCCATGGTGGCGGCCGCGAAGCCGGCGCACGTCCCCCACAGGATCGAGATCATCAAGGGCGGTGGGACGGCGGAGCAGTGACAGCTGCGGGCGCCGAAGCTGCGGGGGCCAAGACTGCGGGGGCCGAGACCGTGGCGGCTGAAGTCCCATCGGCGCCTCGATCCGTCTATCCTCAGGGACACGCCTGCGGGAGTCTGGACCCCCGGCGGGATCGGGGAGCGCACGCGTGATCATCTGCGGCAACTGCGGCCATCGAAACGAGGACACGGACGCGTTCTGCGGGAACTGCGGCCAGTTCCTCGAGTGGGTCGGAAAGCGCGCCGACGAGACCGCAACAACCGGGGGCGAGGCGGCAGCAGCCGAGCATGCGGCCGCGGACGTGGCGGCGGAGACGGCGGAGACCGGAGGACCCGGTGAGAGAGGTGGCCGATGGTCTGCCTCCGATCGAGTTGTTGTGATCGAGCCCGAGCCGGTTCCCGAGCCACAACCGGAGCCTGTTCCCGAACCTGAAGCTGAACCTGGGCCCGAACCTGAGCCCGAGCCTGAACCTGAGCCTGAACCTGAACCCGAGCCCGAACCTGAGCCCGAGCCTGAACCTGAACCCGAGCCCGAACCTGAACCTGAACCCGAGCCCGTTTCCGAGCCTAGGCCCGAGCCTGGGCCCGAGCCTGCGCCCGCACCCGAGCCGGCTTCTGAGCCCGTTGCCGAGCCACAACCGGAGCCTGTTCTCGAGCCGGTTCCCGAACCGGAACTCGGATCCGAACCCGTTTCCCAGCCCGAGCCTGCACTGACGCCACAGCCCATTCCCGAACCGGAACTCGGATCCGAATCCGAACCGGAGCCCGAGCCTGCGTCTGCACCCGAGCCGGCTCCTGAGCCCGTTGCCGAGCCGGAACCGGAGCCTGTGCCGGAACCGGAGCCTGTGCCAGAACCGGAGCCTGTGCCAGAACCGGAGCCTGTGCCGGAACCGGAGCCCGTTTCCGAGCCGGAGCCCGAATCCGCTTCCGAACCCGAGCCGGCGCTCAACCCTGAGCCGGAGCCCGATCGTGAGCCGGAGCCCGATCGTGAGCCCGGGCCGGCGCTCGTGCCACCGCCACCGCCGCCGGCGCCACGTCGCGGCGGCCCATCGCATCGCGCATCGCGGGTGTTCGGACCATCACTCGCGGATACGGTCGTTCCTGGCGTGGCCCCGGCCCCCACGCCATCGGTGCGATCGCCGTCGTCGACCCCAACGGCACCTCCATCGGCGACGTCCGGACCACCTCCAACCTCCCCCCCGACGAGCCTGCCGCCGCAGCCGCCTGCGCGACCGCCGGTCACGTCGCCGGCCAGCCAGCCCGCGTCCGTCCGGCCCACTCCGGCCCAGCCGGCGGCCAGCCAACCCGCACCAGTCCAACACGCAGCCCAGCCACCGGCCCGGCCGCCGACCGCCGCCCAGCAGCCCCCCGGACGCCGGCCTGACGCAGCCGCCCCGGCGCCCGCCGCTCAGCCGGCCGCCCGACTACCCACCTCCCAGGTCGCGGCCCGCCCCAGGCCGGCCGCCACCGTCGAGCGCCGTGTGGCGCAGCCGGGCGACCGGATCTGCTCGAGTTGCGGCGAGCCCAACGATCCGAATCGCAAGTTCTGCCGGCGATGCGGCAACAGCCTGGTCACGGCCCAGGTGGTGACCGCGAAGCCCCTTCCCTGGTGGCGTCGCATCTTCCGTCGCAGCCCCAGGTCGCCCAGGAAGTACGCGGCGGGTGAGCGGGTCTCGACCATGAAGGCCGGCTCACCCGGCTCGGGGGTCAGATCCGGGGTCCGCCGGCTGTTCAGGGTGCGAACGCTCATCGTCGCCGGTCTCGGGATCATCGTCATGATCGGGATCCTCGGCTACGTCGGTCTTCCGTCCTGGCGGGGTTACGTCGGCGATTTCACCTCCGGCGGGATCCCCGGCATGGTCGATCGCGTGCGTGAGCTGATCAACCCGCCGCTGCTGCCACTGCACCCGGATCCGGGTTCCATCTCCGCGAGCAGCGAGACGACCGGACACGAGGCGAAGAAGGCGTTCGACGGCTTCGTCAACACGGACTGGCAGGGCACCGGCGCCTCGCCGACGCTCACGGTGAAGTTCAAGCAGCCGGTCAACCTGGGTGCGACGATCATCCGGATCGGGAACGGCGATGCGTTCGTGGACATGCGCCGGCCGGCGACGCTGGAGCTCGACTACTCCGATGGCACCACGGCCACGCTGACCCTGGAGGACACGCACGATCCCCAGACCTTCGACCTCGGAGCGTCAGGGGTCGATTTCGATGACGATCAAGGTGACCTCCACCAACGGTCCGGACGGGACGCCGGTGTCGATCTCCGAGATCGAACTGTTCACGAAGGGTTGACCCAGCCACTTCCGATTCGAGCGGCGGTGTGACCGTCAGGTAGCGCTGATCGAGACGGACTCGGCGACCCCCAGGCCCTCGAGAATCGCAGCGTACTCGCGGCGGGCGCGCGATGCGGCGCCCGTGTCGCCGGCGCTCTCGCGCGCTTCGATCAAGTTACGCCACAGCGCATCCTGGTAGCGATCGAGCTCGAGACCGAACCGGCAGGCGCGGACGGCGGTCGCCAGATCGCCCGCGAGCAGCGACACGTCGGCCAGGCCCCGGGCGGCATCGACGGCCGCCTGGCGGTAGTGGTCGCGACGCACCACGACCCACTCGCTTGGACCCTCCTCGGGCAGGAGGTCGCCAGCGTAGATCTCGATCGCAGCGGACAGGGCGGCGGCCGGGGCCTCCCCCCGCGACCGCGCGGCCCGTGCCTCGGCCATCGCCTCGTCCAACCGTCCGAGATCGACGGCCGCGGCCGGCAGCGCGAGGCGGTATGCATCGCCATCGCGCTCCACCAGCTGGCCTCCGATCGGGGCGGCCACCTCGTCCAGCCAGCGGCGCAGCGCAGACAGGGCGACATGCAGGTTGCGGCCACCGGCAGCCGCGTCCGCGTCCGGCCACAGTGCATCCTGCAGCACCTCGCGGTGCACGGGTGTCCCCGCGTGAACCGCGAGCAGCCGCAGCAGCGTGCGCACTCGCGGCTTGGCGCCATCGAGCGAGACCCGGCGGCCGCCGACATCGAGCGCGAACCCGCCCAGGGTCGTGATCCGAATGCCCAGGGCACCACCGTCGCCACCCGCGGCTGCCTCGTAAGGTTGGCCATCCTCTGCCCCGGTCACCTGCCTGCCGTCCCCTGATTGGCCACCCCACTGCCGGGGCAGCGCCAGGCCCGTGTCCATCGCGACCGCCTCAGCCATCAGGGCGTAGTCGGCGGCGTGGGCATCATCGGCTTCGGCGAGCGCCGCATAGGCGAACAGCCGGGGCGCCTGGGTCCCCGCGGCCCGGCTCGCCGACTCGGCCACGAGCGCCACCTCGCGGGCGTCGGCGCTGCCCATGACGGCCGACGCCATGGCCGCGAGCCCCCTTGACCATGCCTCGAGCACACCGGCGCCGAGGCGACGGAACGCGGTCGCGGCCTCGTCGGCGGTTTGCTGCCAGACCTCAGCATCATCGGTTCGGGCCCAGGCACGGGCCAGGAGCTGCAGGGCCGGCGCCCATGGATCCTGATCGTGCCGTCCACCGGCGGCGGCTGCTCCGTACCCCGCAATGCCGGCCCCGCTCTGGGCGACCCGCTCCCGACCGTCAGTCCGGAGACCGCCGGTCGCAACGTTCCCGTCGAGCTCGGCTGCCAGGCTTCGCCCGAGCCTGGCCAGCCACGGCGAGCCGGCCCGCTCCGCCGCATCGACCGCGCGATCGGCTGCGACCGGGTCCCACGCGTCACCGGCCAACCTGGCGGCGACCAGCGCACCCAGCCGGGCTGCCGCACCGGCGAGCGGACCCGTTTCCCCGGAATCCGCGGCCAGCGACAGCTGGCGCCGGGCCGCCACGACGTCCCCCGCCGCCAGCGACAGCAGGCCTGCCGCCACCGGCATCGCCGGGTCGTCGGTCTGGGCCGAGTCGCGCGCGATGGTCAGGGGCTCTCGCACCAGCCCGGTTCGGAGGACACCTGCCGCGTCGGCGGTCGGCAGAGCGGCCGGATCCAGCCAGGCGGCGATCGCCTGGCGTTCGCGCCGTGGGGCGTCGGCGGCCCGCGAGGGTCCGAACATCGTCTCGGCATGCAGGTAGCCCTCGGCGGCGACCGCCCAGCGGCCGCTGTTTCGTGCCCGGCGGGCGGACGCGAGCGCGACCCAGGGGTCGTGTCGCTCGATAGCGGGAGGCACAGCGTCCACCCACCCGCTCCGCCCGGCCGCCGCCAGGTGCTCGCCCTGCCGCCCCAGCAGCCGGCGCACCGCATCCCAGTCCTCGGCACGACAGTAGGCACGCAGCGCCTCCGACAGGGCGCCGTCGGCCTCCAGGAGCTCGCCCGCGCGCCCGTGCCGGGCGCGCGCCTCGGCCTCGCCGCACGCCTCCACCAGCATCCGGTCCAAGTGCTGGCGGAGCACCGAGTGGTAGCGATACGTGTCGTCGGCGTCCTCGACCGGGACCGTGAACACGCTCCGGCGGGCGAGCTCGTCGAGCTTCGCCTGACTTCCGGTGGCCCCCAGCAGCCGATCGCACAGCGAGCCCGACAACCGCCCGAGGACGCATGTCTCGAGCAGGAACCCGCGCAGATCCTCGGGCAGGCCGAACAGGACGTTCTGGGCGAGGTACTCGCGCAGCAGGCGACCGCTCACGCCCGCGCTGCCCAGCACCCGCCGGCGCTCCTCGACCGGACGACCGCGAGTCGCCAGGTGGAACAGCTGCAGCCCGGCCGCCCAGCCCTCGGTTCGACGTGCAAGCACCGCCAGGTCGGTCGGCGGGATCGGGTCGTGGTAGACGTCGCGGAACAGCTGCTCGACCTCCCAGGATCGGAAGCGGAGGTCGTCCTGGCCCAGCTCGAGGAGCTCGCCCGAGACGCGCAGCCTGGGCAGGTTGATCGAGGGTGGCACCCGTCCCGAGATGACGATCGCGAGCCAAGGCGGAGCGTAATCGACGAACCGGCCGAGCGCCGACTCGGCGGCCGTTCCCTCGAGCGCGTGCCCATCGTCGATCACCAGCGCGGCGGCTGGCACCGGATGCGTCTCGAGCGCCCTGGCGAGGCCGTCGACCGTCCCGGAGCCGTCCCGGAGATCCGGCAGGACGCCTGCCAGCGCGGCCTCCACGTGGCGCACGAGGGATGGTTCGTCGGCGTCCCAGCTCTCAGCCCGATACCAGCCCACCGGGACGCCGGCCGACGCTGCGAAACGCGCCACCAACGTGGTCTTGCCTGAGCCGGCCGGGGCGACGACGAGCGTGAGCCGATGCCGCCAGGCCTCCCCCAGCCGCGCTTCGAGACGCGAGCGTTCCAGCGCTTCAGGTGCCGGGATGCGGATCTTCGCCGGGACGACGAGCGGTGCAGGAGCCAGATCAGGCCCCGGCGCCGATCGAGCCGGACGGTGTCCGTCTCGCAATGGCGTTCTCCACCTCACACCGCTTTGCTAGGCGCGGCGTCCGTGTATGGTGCCACCGCGGTCGGAAAAGGGTCCACCCCCAGTTATCCACGGTACGCGATCAGGGACAACCCGGCAGCCGTCCCTATTGCCGAGCCCACCCCACCCGACCGCAGCCGCCGCGACCGCACGGAACCGCACGGAACCGCACGGGGGCCGGCGCTCAGCGCCAGTCGGGCCAGCGATTGGCCGCGCCGTTCACGCCGAGCTGGACCAGGTCCTCGCCGGTTGCCACATCGACGATGACGATCGGCGAGCCGGTGCCGCCCCTGGCCACGGCGATCAGCTTGCTGTCGGGCGACCAGGTCGGGTCGCTCTGGTTGACGTTGACGTTGGTCAATCGGCGCATGCCCGTGCCATCGGGATGGACCACGTACAGCTCCTTGAGCGCGCCGGCCTTCTGACGGCGGGTGAACGCCAGCCACTGGCCGTCCGGCGAGAAGGACGGGTCGTCATAGATGCCGGGGCCCAGATCGATCTCGCGCTGGTTGCTGCCGTCGGCGTTCATCAGGAACAGGTGCCCATCGCCGGTTCGCCGCGAGGCGAACGCGATCGTGCTGCCGTCGGGCGACCAGTTCGGATCCCAGTCATCGGCGGGATCGTTGGTCAGCCGGTGGGTCACGGTGTTGTCGGCCACCGGACGCGTGTAGATGTCGAGGCTGCCGTTCAGCGGTCCCTGCCCGTGGCTCCTGGTGGATGCGAAGGCGATGAGCTTGCCATCGGCGGACCAGGCCGGATTGAGGTCGGCCCCGTGGTGTGTGAGGTCAGGGACCGCCGGCGCGCTGCCATCGGCGTTGATGATCCGGAGCCCGTCCGCGGTGCGATACACGACCGCGGACAGGTCCCATGCCCAGGATGTGTCGGACTGGCTGCCCGAGCCGCCCACCAGCTTGTGCTGGCTCTGGTCGGCAGTGTTCCATACCCAGACGTTGGCGTTGCCGTTCTTGTCGGCCGTGAACACGATCTGGCCCGTGAGCGCGGTCGCCGGGGTGGGCGTCGGTGAGGGCGGCGGCGTGGCAGGCGGCGGGATCGCGCTGCTCGCCGGGCTGGCGCTCGGGCTGCTCGCCGGGGAGCCGGTTGCCGGCGGAATCGCCGAGGGGCTGCCGGCAACGAGCCCGGAGGCACCGGGCGAGACATCAGCCGATGTCGACGGTGCCTCTGTCGCCGAATCCGACGGGGATCCTCTCGACAGCAGGAAGGCGCCGCCCAGGAGGACCAGGACGATCACCGCGGCCGCGCCGCCCAGGAGAGCCAGGGGCGGGCCGGAACGCCCGGCCGGTAGCGGTGCCGGAGGCTCCGCCGGCGGCGGCGCGAGCTCTGTCGCACAGCGCTTGCAGAACGTTCGGGAAGGCTCGTTGGCAGTTCCGCACGCCGGACACACGAGCAACGCCCCGGTCCCCGGATCCGGCGGCGGCGATGCCACAGACCCGGTCTGGGAGCTGGATGGCGATGTCGTTGGCACCGCCGCCAGGGGCGCAGCTGCCGTGGGTGCGGGGGCCGTCGGCGCGTCGTCCACGGCTGGCTCGCCGTTCCACTCGAGGAACGAGCCGCAGGACCCGCAGAACGCCGCACCCTGCTCGTTCTCCGTGCCACAGACCTTGCATACGACCACGCGTCCGCTCCTCCGCGCCGAAGACAGGGCGACAGTCTAGCGGCCGCCGACGAGGGCGCTCGCCCCGTACCCGCCCGGCGCTCGGCCCGATCGGGCAAACGAACGACTGCCGCTCGGGCGGCCACCCCGATAGACTGCGCCTGATGTCCGCCGTCGCCACCCTCGCCCCGGTCGATCTCACGGTCGATCCCGGTGCGCTGGGCTCGACCACCATCCGCGTCCGCAACGCCGGCTCGATCGTCGACCGCTTCGACATCGACGTTGTCGGTGTGACCGGCTGGGTCAAGGTCGATCCGCCGTCGCTGTCGCTGTTCCCCGGCGCCGAGGGCACGGCCACGATCACGTTCTCGCCACCTCGCGCCAGCAAGCCTCGCGCCGGGTCGCTTCCGTTCGGCGTCCGCGTCCGCCCCGCCGCCGATCCACACGGCTCGACGGTCGAGGAGGGGCGGGTCACGGTCACGCCGTTCAGCGCCGTGAGCGCGGACATCGCACCCCAGACCTCTCGCGGGAGCCGAGGGTCGCGCCACGACGTCGCCGTCGAGAACCACGGCAATGCCCCGGTCGAGGTGGTGGCCGTCGCGGTCGACCCCGACCGCCGCCTGGAGCTGACGGTGGCCCCGGGTCGCGCCGTGATCCAGCCCGACGAGCGGGCGGGGTTCGGGGTCGCGGTCCGTGTCGATGACCCATTCGCGTTCGGGCCCCGGCGCCCGAGGCCGTTCCAGGTCAACGTGGCGCCCGGACGTCAGGCGCCAATCCAGCTTCGGGCCACGCTCAGCCAGGGGCCGATGCTGCCCGGCTGGATCCCGCCGGTGGGCGGCCTCCTCGTCGCAGCATTGGCCCTGGGCGCCGTCGCGTTCGTCGCCGGGCTCGGGCCGTTCGCCCCGAAGGCCACGCCCGCACCGAGCCTCGCCGCGTTCGCGACCGCGTCGCCCGGGACCGCCTCGGCGAGCCCGAGCGCCGGCGGATCAGCGTCAAGCGGAGGACCGGGCGGGTCATCATCGGCATCACCGCCGGCGGGCAGCCCCACCCCGTCGCCCACGCCGAAGCCGCTCTCGCTGGGCGACTTCACCCTCAGCGTCACCGGCGACGACGTGGCCCTCGGCAACGGGCTGGCGCTCCGCTGCGCCCCGGCCGACGACGCGTGCCGCAGCGAGGCCAAGGACACGGTCCGGACCATCGTGACCGAGCTCCAGAACCCGTATTCGGGAGCCGGCATCCCCAGCACGCGAAGCCTGCTGGTGGCCAACACGCTGCCCGTCGTTCTCCATGCCCCACGGGACTTCCCCTGGCGGCAGCTGGACAACGGCGAGAGTGGCGAGACGCAGACGGCGGTGATCGACTTCGGACCGTTGCTCGCGAACCCGTCGACCTACGTGTACGCCGTCGTCGACACCGCGAACGGCGAGGAGACACGGCGGTTCGTGATCGATCCCGCCATCGCGAAGCAGCTGTTCGACATGCTCTACCAGCTGCCGCCCGAGATGGGCCCGGTCATCGCGGCGACCCCGCCGCCGGGCTCGACGATCAAGGACCAGCTGTTCGTCGATCAGATCAACTGGAACAGCATCAGCTGGGTGCTCGCGTCGCCCGCTCCGTAGGTTCACGCGAGCGCCGGGCGAGGAAGCGGACCGGCGATGAAGGGTGGGCGCCGACCGTGGCCGGCGCCCGAGACGCGCCTAGCCGGCCGCCGCCGCCAGCGTCGCCTGCGCCGCCGCCAGCCGGGCCACGGGGACCCGGTAGGGTGAGCAGGACACATAGTCCAGCCCGACCCGCTCGCACTTGTGGATCGACTCCGGGTCGCCACCGTGCTCGCCGCAGATCCCGAGCTCGATGTCGGGCCGCGTGGCGCGCCCCTTGTCGACGGCGATCTTCATCAGGCCGGCCACCGCGTCGTCCAGGGTCTGGAACGGGTTGACCGGCAGGATCCCCTCCTCGACGTACTTGAGCAGGAACCCGCCCTCGGCGTCGTCGCGGCTGAACCCGAACGTCATCTGGGTCAGGTCGTTGGTGCCGAAGCTGAAGAAGCTCGCCTCGCGGGCGATCTCGTCCGCGGTGAGCGCCCCGCGCGGAACCTCGATCATGGTCCCGAACTTGTAGTCGACCTCGACATCGCCAGCCGCCTTGTGGACGGCCTCGGCCTCGGCCTCGAGCAGGCGGCGCGTCGCGGCGAGCTCGTTCACGTGGCCGACCAGCGGGATCATGATCTTGGCGATCGGGTTGCCACCCGCCTTCTTGACCGCGATCTGGGCATTGAGGATCGCCCGGGTCTGGATCTTCACGAAGTCGGGGATCATCAGGCCCAGGCGGCAGCCGCGCAGGCCCAGCATCGGGTTCTGCTCGTGCATCGACTTGATCGTCGCGAGCAGCTCCTTGTCCTCCTCGGACGCCCCGCCCGCATCCTCGGCGCGGGTCACCTTGACCAGCTGCTCCTCGAGGTTGGGGAGGAACTCGTGAAGCGGTGGGTCGATCAGGCGAACGACGACCGGCAGGCCGTCCATCGCCTTGAAGATGCCCTCGAAGTCGCCCTGCTGGAGCTTCTCGAGCTTGGCCATGGCCGCGTCGAAGGTCTCCACGGCCTCCTGCTCGGCGGCGGTCGGCGTCTCGCCCGCGGCGAGCTTCGCCTTGGCCCGGGTGGCGACGTTGGCGACGAGGATGGCGCCGCGCACGATCTCCAGCCGGTCGCCCTCACGGAACATGTGCTCCGTGCGGCACAGGCCGATGCCCTGGGCGCCGTACCCGAGCGCCTGCGCGGCCTCCTCGGGCTTGTCGGCGTTGGCCCACACGCCCATCCGCCGGATCTCGTCGGCCCAGCCCAGGATCTGCTGGAGCTCGGGCTGGTCCTCGAACCGCGCCGCGACGGTGGGCAGCGCGTCGAGGAACACCTCGCCGGTCGAGCCGTCGACGCTGATCCAGTCACCCTCCTTGAAGGTGAGCCCGGAGTCCGAGCTCCGCGCGGACCCGGTGCCGTAGTCGACGACAAGCTCCGCGCAGCCCGCGACGCACGGCTTGCCGATCTGGCGGGCCACGACCGCAGCGTGCGACGTCGCACCACCACGGGCGGTCAGGATCCCCTGTGCCGGGACCATGCCGTGGAAGTCATCGGGGCTGGTCTCGACCCTGACCAGGACGACCTTCTCGCCCCGGGCGACCCAGTCGACCGCGTCGTCCGCGCTGAACACCGCCCGGCCGACGGCGGCTCCTGGCGACGCATTGAGGCCCTTGGCCACACGCTTGGCACCCTGGCGCGAGTTCGGATCGAACTGCGCCCGAAGGAGCTGGTCAACCTGCGCCGGCTCGATCCGGGCGACCGCCTCCTCCTTGGTGATCAGGCCCTCGCCCACCATGTCCACGGCGATCTTCACGGCCGCGGCCGCGGTTCGCTTCGCGTCCCGCGTCTGGAGCATGTACAGCCGGCCGCGCTCGATCGTGAACTCCATGTCCTGCACGTTGCGGTAGTGCTTCTCGAGCTGCGACCCGATCCGCTTGAACTCCTCGTAGACGGCAGGCATCTCCTGCTCCATCTGGGCGATCTTGGGCGCAGTCCGGATGCCCGCCACGACGTCCTCGCCCTGGGCGTTGGTGAGGTACTCGCCGTAAAGCACGTTCTCGCCCGTGTTGGGGTCCCGGGTGAACGCGACGCCGGTGCCGGAATCGTCGCCCATGTTGCCGTACACCATGGTCACGACGTTCACCGCCGTGCCCAGGTCGTGGGCGATCCTCTGACTGTTGCGGTAGTCGTTGGCGCGCTTGCCGAACCAGGACGCGAACACCGCCTTGATCGCGAGATCGAGCTGCTCGTACGGGTCGGTCGGGAAGTCGCGGCCGGTGTCCTCACGGACAACCTGCTCATAGGTCTCGACCAGGCCCTTGAGGTCGTCGACCACGAGATCGGTGTCCTTGGCGCTCGCCCCGTGGGTCTCCTTGGCTGCTTCGAGCGGCTCGTCGAACCGTGCGCCGTCCACGCCCATCACGATCCGGCCGAACATGGCGATGAACCGGCGATAGGCGTCCCAGCCGAACCGCTCGTTGCCGGTCAGCGCGATCAGACCCTGCAGCGTCTGCTCGTTGAGCCCGAGGTTGAGGACCGTGTCCATCATGCCGGGCATCGAGAACCTGGCGCCCGAGCGCACGGAGACCAGCAGCGGGTTGGCCGGGTCGCCGAAGCCCTTGCCGGACCGCTTCTCGACCTCCTTCATCGCGCCCAGCACGTCGTCCCACAGGCCGCCAGGAAGCTGCTTGCCGCTGGCGAAGTAGTCGTTGCAGGCCTCGGTCGTGATCGTGAAGCCCGGCGGGGTCGGCAGGCCGGCGAGCGTCATCTCGGCGAGGCCCGCCCCCTTGCCGCCCAGCAGGCCCTTCATCTGTCCGTTGCCTTCGGCGGTGCCGCCACCCCAGGCGTAGATGTAGCGCTTGGCGGCAGCGTGCGGACGGTCGGCGGTCGTGGTTGGGCTCTGGGCCATCGTGGCGGGGCTCCTTGCTGACAGGGCGGACACCGTGGGGGACACGGCCCGCAAATGCATCTCGAGAGGACCCCACGATTGTACGACGGTGCCCGGCGTCGGCCCGGTTGCGGGCGGGTTGTGAGGCACGGGCCGATCCGTCCCCAGGAAGACGGGCCCTTGCGCGGGGAGGCCCGGGTCCTCGGGGCTTGGCGCCGCGCGGGACCGGCCAGGAATCGGCCATGACGGGAGCCCGGCGGTACACTCAAGGTCGGCCGCCTCTCGTTTGAGCTCGCGGCCGCGCGCGATCCACCGGGAGCCCGTTCCGTGACCGAACCTGACCACGACACCCGAGTCATCGAGCCGCAGGCCGAGGGCTACAACGCCACCCTCGTGCGACGCGACGAGCTCACCCACGATCTGGCCTACTTCTGGGTCAAGTTCGACGGTCCGGCCACGCCGTTCAAGCCCGGGCAGTACATGACCACGGGGGTGATGACCGAGGGCCGGATGCTGCAGCGGCCCTATTCGGTCGCCTCGGGCCCGTCGACCGCGAACACCGAGGGCTACGAGCTCTTCGTGCGCCACGTCCCGATCATCCGGTTCACGACCGCGCTCTGGCGCCTGCCGGTCGGCCACCGGATGCGGATGATCGGGCCGAAGGGCAAGTTCATGCTCGAGCCCGACGACCGTCGAACGCACCTGTACGTCAGCACCGGGACCGGGATCGCGCCGTTCATCTCGATGATCCGGGAGACGATGGCCCACGGCCAACCGCGCAAGACCATCCTGCTCAACGGCTGCTCGTTCGAGGACGAGCTCGGCTACCGTCGCGAGCTCGAGGCGTGGCAGCAGGATCCGGCCTATCGGCTCACCTATCTGCCCACCATCTCCCGCCCCAGCGATCCGCGCAACACGGGCTGGAACGGGCTGACCGGACGCGCGGAGCAGGTCGTGTGGCAGGTGTGCCGCGACCAGGGCCTGAAGCCCGACAAGACCGTCGTCTACATCTGTGGAAACCCCGACATGATCCTCAACGTGGAGCGGACCCTGATGGAGCACGGCTTCCCGGAGTTCCACGTCAAGAAAGAGCTGTACTGGCCCAAGGGCAAGGCCCCGGCACCCGTGCCCGCGCGTGCAGCCGCGCCATCGGATCGTTGACGACCCGGCGAGGATTGGCTGGGTCCATCGGGCCGGACCACGTCCAACGTCCATCGCCGGTCGCCGGACGGCCTGCCCCGCTCGTGACCTTCGGACCGCAACCCGGGGCCGGTGGCAGGTAACGGGACCCGGGCGACTGGGCGACCATCGATACAGGTGTCAACATATTCGTGAGGTCGCATGCACCAGGTTGTCGAGCGTGAGCAGCTCTCCCCGAACGTCGTCCGCCTCGTCGTCGAGGCTCCTCGGATCGCAAAGGTCCGGCGTCCCGGCCAGTTCGTCATCGTCCGGAAGGGCCCGGGTGCGGAGCGCATCCCGCTGACGATTGCCGACGACGATGCCGAGGCCGGGACCATCACCCTGATGATCCAGGCCATCGGCGCCAGCACGACCGACCTGTGCGCGCTCCAGGTCGGCGAAGCCATCACGGACGTGGCAGGCCCCCTCGGCAGCGAGACCGAGCTCCTCGAGCATGGTCATGCGGTCTGCGTCGGCGGTGGCGTCGGCACCGCGGTGCTGCTGCCGATCGCCCGCGAGCTCGCTCGCCGCGGTGTCCACGTGACCAGCGTCATCGGCGGACGCTCAAAGGAGTGGGTGATCCTGGAGGACGAGCTGCGCTCCGTCGGTGATGTCGTCCCGTGCACCGACGACGGCAGCTACGGCCGCCCGGGCTTCGTCACCGAGGCGCTCAAGGACCTGCTCGACGCGGGTGGCGTGGACGCCGTCTACGCGGTGGGCCCGGTCCCGATGATGAAGGCGCTGGCCAATCTGACCCGCCCATACGGGGTCCCCACGACGGTGTCGCTCAACTCGATCATGGTCGACGGCACCGGGATGTGCGGCGGCTGCCGGGTGACGATCGGCGGCGAGACCAAGTACGCGTGCGTCGACGGCCCCGAGTTCGATGCTCACCAGGTCGACTTCACGGAGCTGGCGGACCGCCTCACCACCTATCGCCCGTTCGAACAGCAGGCCCTCGACAAGCGCGGCGCCTGCGCCACCACCGAGGTCAAGGCATGACCGAGAACGCGTCCCCCACCCCCGCCCCGGGCACCGATCCGGCAACCGAGAAGCCGAAGCTCAGCAACAAGGAGCGGATGGCCATCGAGCGGGTCGCCATGCCCGAGCAGGAAGGCGAAGTCCGGGCGGCCAACTTCCGCGAGGTCAACCTGGGCCTCACCTACCAGCTGGCGATGCTCGAGGCGGAGCGCTGCATCCAGTGCCCCAAGCCGTTCTGCGTCGACGGCTGTCCGGTCCGGGTCAACATCCCGAACTTCATCAAGCTCATGCGCGACGGCGATATGGCGGCAGCCGCGGCGAGCCTGCTCGACGACAACGCGCTGCCCTGCGTCACCGGTCGGGTCTGCCCGCAGGAGACGCAGTGCGAGGGTGTGTGCGTCCGGGCCAAGAAGGGCAACCCGGTCGCCATCGGCTATCTCGAGCGCTACGTCGCCGACTGGGCGATGGACCACCCCGCCGAGATGGCGGAACGTCGCAAGCCTGCCAGCAGCGGGCGCAAGGTCGGCATCGTCGGCTCCGGACCGGCCGGCCTGACCGCAGCCGGGGAGCTGGTTCGCAAGGGCCACGACGTCACGGTGTTCGAGGCGTTCCACGCGCCCGGCGGGGTGCTCATCTACGGCATCCCCGAGTTCCGCCTGCCCAAGGACATCGTCCAGGCCGAGGTCGACCGGCTCAAGAGCGAAGGCGTCAAGGTCGAGCTCGACGCCATCATCGGCCGGACATACACGATCCCCGAGCTGCGCGAGGAGTACGACGCGCTGTTCCTCGCGGTGGGTGCCGGGCTGCCGGTGTTCATGAACGTTCCCGGCGAGAACTTCAAGGGCGTGTACTCGGCCAACGAGTACCTGACGCGGGTCAACCTGATGGGCGCCTGGAACCCGGACTCCGAGACCCCCATCCTCCACGGCCAGCGTGTCGTGGTGGTCGGCGGCGGCAACGTGGCCATGGACTCGGTGCGGACGGCAAAGCGTCTGGGCGCCACCGAGGCGACGATCGTCTACCGCCGCTCGGCGGACGAGCTGCCCGCCCGCGCCGAGGAGGTCCACCACGCCAAGGACGAGGGCGTGGTGTTCCACTACCTGGCCGCGCCGGTCGAGGTCCTGGGCAGCGAGGACCGCTGGGTCACCGGCCTCAAGTGCGTCCAGATGGAGCTGGGCGAGCCCGACGCCTCGGGTCGTCGCCGGCCGACGCCGATCCCGGGCTCGGAGTTCACCATCGACTGCGACCTGGTGGTCGTGGCGATCGGTACCAGGGCCAACCCGCTGCTGACCGGCAGCGCGCCCGGCCTCGACGTCAATGAGTGGGGGTACCTGATCACCGACGAGCACGGGATGACGAGCATGCCGGGCGTGTTCGCGGGCGGCGACATCGTCCGCGGTGCAGCCACCGTGATCCTCGCCATGGGCGACGGCAAGCGCACCGCCGCAGCGATCGACAGCTGGCTCAACGGGATCTGGCCGCCGGAGCCGGATGAGGAGGGCGAAGCCACCCCGAAGGCGAAGCGAAAGGAGGCGGCCGTCACCGCCTGACGCCGCCCCTACCGCCTGACGCCGCCCCTCGGGCCCGCGCGCGGGTCACCGGCGCCGACATGGATGGGCGCGGCCGCCAGCCTTCCGTGCACGACGACCGCGCCCTCTGCACGATCGTCGAGGACGCCGGTCGGCGTCGCCATGACCCGCTAGTCCCGATCGGTGCTGGCTCGCACCGGACCCGCCGCCGACCGCCATCGGCAGCCAGCGAGGCGTCCCGTCATCCGTCGACTCAGATCCCCGTCAGCAACCCATGCGCTTTCAGGCTGGCCGGCCCGGAGGCTGGCTGCCGTCGCCGCTGTCTGGTGTCCCGCGATGGGAGGCAGCGGCGCGAACCTCAGGGACGCGCCACGGCCATTCGGTCGAGGATCAGACGCTTCACCCCTTCGAGCGGAACGCGCTCCTGGGTCATCGAGTCCCGGTCGCGGACCGTGACGGCGCCGTCCTCGAGCGAATCGACATCCACGGTCACGCACCACGGCGTGCCGATCTCGTCCTGGCGCCGGTAGAGCTTGCCGATCGCGGCCGTGTCGTCGTACACGGCCATCAGGTCTCGCTTGAGGTCTGCCAGCAGGCGATGACAGGTCTCGACGATCTCGGGACGCTTCTTGAGCAGCGGCAGGACCGCCACCTTGTACGGCGCGAGCTCCGGATGGATGCCCAGCACCACTCGTTTCTCGCCCCGGACCTCCTCCTCGCGGTAGGCGTCGATGAGGAACGTGAACGCGGCCCGGTCGGCGCCCGCGGCCGTCTCGACGATCCACGGGATGAAGTGCTCGCCACTCGCCTGGTCGAAGTACTCGAGGTTCTCGCCCGACGCCTTCGCATGGTTGCCGAGGTCGAAGTCGCCCCGGTTGTGGATCCCCTCGAGCTCCTTCCAGCCGAAAGGAAAGCGGTATTCGATGTCGATCGCCTTCTTCGCGTAGTGGGCGAGCTCGTCGGGCGCGTGCTCCCGGAACCGCAGCCGCTCCGGCGTCGCGCCGTAGGCCTCGTACCACGCGCGTCGCCGGGGCAGCCATGCCTCGAAGGCTTCGGTCGCAGCCTCGCCCGGGCGCACGAAGTACTGCATCTCCATCTGCTCGAACTCGCGCATCCGGAACACGAAGTTGCCGGGGCTGATCTCGTTGCGGAAGCTCTTGCCGATCTGGGCGATGCCGAACGGGATCTTCTTGCGCGAGCTCTGCTGGACGTTCTTGAAGTTGACGTAGCTGCCCTGCGCCGTCTCGGGCCGGAAGTAGACGACCGAGGCGTCGTCCTCGACCGGACCCATGTGGCTGGTGAACATCAGGTTGAAGCGACGGGGCGGCGACAGCGGGCCTCCGTCGTTGGGACACGCGAGGCCGAGGCGCGACACGATCGTCTCGTCGCGCAGCTCGGTGGCCGACAGGTCCTCCGCACCCGGCAGCTCGTCGAGGCGGTAGCGCCGGTGGCAGGTCGAGCACTCGACGAGCGGATCGCTGAACGATCCGACGTGCCCTGACGTGACCCAGACCTGGGGGTGCATCAGGATCCCGGCGTCGAGTCCCACGATGTCGTCGCGGTCCTGGACCATCGTCCGCCACCAGGCACGCTTGACGTTGTTCTTGAGCTCGACGCCCAGGGGCCCGTAGTCCCACACGGCGTTGATGCCGCCGTAGATCTCGGACGACGGGAAGATGAAGCCGCGCCGCTTGGACAGCGACACGATCGTGTCCAGGTTGGCGACGGCGGGCGCGACGGCGTTCGAATCGGGGTCGAGGGTCGTCAAGGGTAGTCTCCGCTGATACGCGACCGTGGCATGGCCGCGCGGGAAGGTGATCCTATCAGCCGTGCCGGTGCCGCCGCGTCACTCGGTTCCGGCGGCCGGCCCAACCCGTGCGCCCTCGACGCCATGTACAGGGCGCGGGCGAGGATGCTGCGCCAGGTCCGGGGCGGCCAGCGCTTGGCGAGCGCGATGGCGAGCACGTCGTCGCTGGCGGCCTCGTTGCGCTCGATGTTCAGATGGCGCGGCACCTTCATCGAGCACGACAGAACCTGGAGCGCGACCCGGCCTCGATCATCCGCGGGACGTCCACGTGCCCGCGATCGGCGTGGGTCAGGAGATCGCGGCCGAACAGCAGTGAGTCCGCGTGGAGGTCGGTCACCCGGAGGGTGGCGTGCAGCTCGCGCGCCCGGTCCGAGACGGGCGTGGACGGCGCGGCAGGTGTCGGGTTGTGCTTCCGCTCCGTTCGCGCGACCACTGCGTCCAGCGCAGGACCGGCCGCCGCCAAGGAGCCGACGGCCATCGCGCTCGCGGCCAGGGTCGCACGGACACCACCGGCAGCCTCATGCTCCGAACGCGACCCCGCGGGTGGGCCGGATCCGGACCGGGACGTTGTAGATGGTCGCCATCTCCTCGGGCGAGCTGAGCGTCTCGACGATCTGCTCGCCGTACTTGGCCAGATAGGCCGCGTGCTCGGGGACGGGCGGCGTCGATGCGTCGATCCGGGCCTCGCCCTCGACGATCACGACGTCATTGCCATGGTCGTCGCTGTTGAGGTGCAGGGATACCCGAGGGTTGGCGGCGATGTTGAGGTTACGTCGCGCGCGGCGGTCGCTGTAGATCAGGATCTCGGTGGGTTCGCCGTCGCCCGCCTCGTCCCACAGGAACCAGATCGGGAACGTCTGCGGTTGACCGGCGGCAGTGACGGTCGTGAACCAGCCGATCATGTCCGTGCGCAGCCGCTCGAGCGCATGCCCGTCGGCGTCGCTGTCGGAGTCGAACACCATCGAAGGACCCTCCCTCAGGCCGGCGCCGACGTGGCACCGGACGAAGCCCCGGACGTGGCACCGGACGAAGCCCCGGATGTCGCGCGAACCTCGTCGAGGAACGCAAGCGATCGCGCGTCCCGCTCCAGCGCGAAGCGCATGAAGTCCCGCATCGCCGCCTCGACCTCGCGCTCGACCTCCACCGACAGGCGCAGGGCGGCGATCGCCTCGACGTCCATCCGCTGGTAGGCCTTGAGCAGCTTCAGCCCGTCGAGCGACAGGGCGGCTCGATCCACCGGCGGCCCCGGACATCGATGGCACACGACGCCGCCCAGCGGTGGGATCCACCGGAAGGTCTCGCTCGCATCCAGCATCCGGTCGCACTCCACGCACCGGTCGACCTCGGGACGCTGCCCAAGCTCGTCAGCGAGATGCATCTCGTACCAGCGGGCGACCCGCCCGGGTGCCATCCCCGCGTCGAGCAACTCGTACGCGCGCCGCAGCAGGGCGTACAGGGGCTCCGCGGCGTGGCGCTCCTCGAGCGAGCGATCGGCGAGCTCCGCCAGGTACCAGGCGGTGGCTGTGCTCTCGAGCCGGTCGCGCAGGGCCAGCCAGGCGTGCCCGACGCGGACCTCGGTCACGACATCGAACGTCCGACCACGAGCCAGCGCGACGTTGAGCTCGGCGAACGGCTCGAGCGAGCCACCGAGGCGGGACGCCGGCCGGCGGATGCCCTTGGCAATCGCCTTGAGCTTGCCGTAGCCGGGGGTGATCAGGGTCAGCACGCGATCGGCCTCGCCCAGGTCGAATCTGCGACAGCACGATCGCGTCGGTGACGTAACGGCGAGGCGCAGGCACGACCCGACGGTACCACTCTGGCTCCGGCCGGAGACGATTGCCAACAGGCTACTTTTCGCGGACACGTTTGCGTCCGGAGCCGGTACACTGCGGGGCGATGACCGTGACCTCCAACCTCGACCTCGACATGGGCGTCCTCCTCGCCGACACGGAGGCGGAGATCCTGCGCGTCGTCCGGGACCACGACGCGTCCACGGCCGGTGTGTACGAGATGATCCGCTACCACCTCGGGCTGGACAGCTCGGACAACGCGCGCGGCAAGCGAATCCGGCCGCTGCTGGGGCTGCTCGCGTATGCCTCGATCGCCGGCGACCATCGCGCGGCGCTGCCGGGCGCGGCCGCGGTCGAGCTCGGCCACAACTTCAGCCTGGTCCACGACGACATCGAGGACGGCGATACCGAGCGCCGCCACCGGGCGACGCTGTGGACGATCCATGGCGTACCGCAGGCGATCAACACCGGCGACCTCATCTTCAGCCTGTCGCGCATCGCCCTCCACCGGCTGACGGACCTCGGCTTCAGCGACGCGAAGGTCCTGCGCCTGATGCGGCTGTACGACGAGACCTGCGTCCTGCTGTGCGAGGGCCAGTACATCGACATCGCGAGCTCGGCATCGGACGCGCCGATGACGGTGGACCTGTACTTCGACATGATCGGCCGCAAGACAGCCGCCCTGATCTCGGCCTCGATCGAGGCGGGAGCCCTGCTGGCCACCGACGACGAGGACGTGATCGCCGGCTACCGGCGGTTCGGCTGGGCCCTCGGCCTGGCGTTCCAGCTCAACGACGACCTGCTGGGGATCTGGGGCCAGGAGCGGCAGACCGGCAAGGTTCCGACCGACGTCGTGCGCCACAAGAAGACGTTGCCGGTCCTGTACGCCTTCGAGCACGCCACGCCGGCGGACCGCGATCGCCTGGCCGTGCTCTACACCGCGGGCGACCCGGCATCGACGGACGTGACCGAGATCGTCGCCATCCTCGAGCGCTCGGGGGCGCGGGAGTTCACCCGCGCCGAGGCCATCCGCCACCGGGACGAGGCCCTCGCGGAGCTCGACGCGCTGACCGTCGTCGGCGCGGACTCCCGCGAGCAGCTGCGCGGAATCATCATCGGGGTGATCAGCGCCTGACGGCCCTGCCGGTCGGTGGACCGGGGCTGCCGCTCCCCTCCCCTACGCCTGGTCCTCGGTCGCCGTCTCGTCATCCGGGTCGTGCTCTCGCACGACCAGCACCTTGCCTACTCTCCGGCCGTCGGTCGACTCCACGGTGAGCCGCAGGCCGTCCACCGTGACCTCGTCGCCCGGGCTGGGGATCCCACCGACCCGGTGATAGACGAGGCCGCCGACGGTGTCGTACTCGTCCTCGTCCTCGAGCTGGATCTTGAGGTCCCAGACGTCCAGCAGATCGTCGACCGACGCTCGGCCGTCGACCCGCGCCCGATCGTCGTCCAGCCGCTCGACCAGTGGCTCCTCGACGTCGTACTCGTCCTGGATCTCGCCCACGATCTCTTCGAGCAGGTCCTCGATCGTCACCAGGCCCGCGGTCCCGCCGTACTCGTCGAGCACGATCGCGATGTGGACCTTGCGGCGCTGGAACTCGTGCAGCAGATCGTCGATGGACATCGACTCGGGCACGAACACCGGCGTCCGCAGCAGATGAGCCAGATCCGGCCGGTCGTCGGCGTGCGACTTCAGGAACGGCAGCAGATCCTTCGCGTACAGGATCCCGACCACCTCGTCCACGGACGTCTCGTAGACGGGGACGCGCGAGTGCCCCTCCGCGATCAGGATGTCGATCGCCTCGTCGAACGTCGCCGAGCTGGGCAGGGCGACGATGGCCGTCCGGGGCACCATGACCTCGTGGAGGCGCCGCTCGCCGAGCTCGATGACCGCGTTGATCATCTGCTCCTCCTCGGCCTCGAGGATCCCCTGCTCGCCGCCGCGCTCGACGATCAGGCGCAGCTCCTCGGCGCTGATCTGGGCCTCCGAGGTGACCTCGGCGCCGAACCGGCGGGCGACCCAGGCGGTGACCTCCGTGAGGAACGCGACCAGCGGGCCGAACAGCCGCCCCAGCAGGTCGAGCGGTCCCGACAGCGTGAGCGCGAGCCGCTCGTTGTACGCGAGGGCCAGCGTCTTGGGCACCAGCTCGGCGAACACGATCGTGAACAGCGCGAGCACGACGGTGACGATGAGCAGCGATGTCCCGTCCGCGGTGGACCGGTCCATGCCGACCCCGGCCAGCGCCTCGGCCAGGCCCTTGGCCAGGCTCACGGCGGCGAACGCGGACGCGAGGAACCCGATGAAGGTCAGGCCCAACTGGCAGACCGCGAGGAACCGGCCCGGATTCTCGAGCAGCCGCTTGAGGCGCCGTGCGCCAGGCCGGCCCTCGTCCACGAGCTGCTCGACCCGGCTACGCCGGATCGAGACGAGGGCGATCTCGGACGCGACGAAGAACGCCTCGAACAACGTCAGGACGAGCAGGAACAGCAGGGCGCCGACGGGGATGCTCACGCCTCGCCGTCACCTGCGGGCGAGGTGTCCGGAACCGGCCCACCGGCGGGTGCCTGCGGCGCGGAGGATGCGCGTTCCGGTGCCCGCGGCGCGGCGGCTGGACCCGCCGGCGTCTGCGGCTCGGCCGGCCGCGGTTCGCGGATCCGCGCCGGGACGCCCACGACCAGCTTGCCCGGCGGCACATCCCGCGTGACGACGGCACCGGCGCCCGTCTTTGACCCCGCGCCCAGGGTCACCGGCGCGCGGAGCATCGTGTCCACGCCCAGGAAGACCCCCTCCCCGATCGTCGTCCGGTGCTTGTGGACGCCGTCGTAGTTGGCGGTGATCGTCCCGGCCCCAACGTTGGTGTCCGCGCCCACGTCGGCGTCACCCAGGTAGCTCGTGTGATGCTGGCGGACGTGCTCGTCGAGACGGCTGTTCTTGAGCTCCGCGTAGTTGCCGATCTCGGATCGGCGGCCGACGTGGACGCCCGGTCGTAGGTGACTGAACGGACCGATGGTGACCTCGTCCTCCACCTCGGAGCGCTCGATCACGCTGGCCCAGACCAGACAGTCGGCGCCGATCATGGAATCGATGATCTGCGACCCGGCCGCGATCCGGGTGCGCTCGCCGACGCGGGTGTGGCCGCGGAGGATCACGTTGGGCTCGAGGACGACGTCTCGCGCGAGCTCGACCGCGTGGTCGAGGTACACCGTGGACGGGTCGATCATCGTGACCCCGTCCCGCATCCAGCGGTCGTTGAGCTCGACCCGCATGTCCCACTCGGCACGGGCGAGCTGGGCCCGGTCGTTGATACCGGTCAGCCGGCCGTCGTCCTCGACGTCGAGTGCCGCAACGATCCGCCCGTCCTCGCGGGCGAGCGCGACCAGCTCGGTGAGGTATACCTCGCCCGTCGCCGGCGAGGGTCGGAGGCTGACGATCCGCCGGCGCAGCCAGGCTGCGTCGAACGCATAGAGACCGGCGTTGATCTCGCTGAGCCGGCGCTCCTCGTTGGTCGCGTCCTTCTCCTCCACGATCCGATCGACCGTGCCGCCCTCGCGGCGGACGACCCGTCCCAGTCCCGACGGGTCGAGCGCGTCGACGACGACCAGCGATATCGCGGCGTGGTCCAAGGCACGGGCCTCGATCAGCGCGGTCAGCAGGTCGGCACCGACCAGCGGCACGTCGCCCGACAGCACGAGAATCTCCTCGACCTCCTCCGGGATCGCCTCCACAGCCACCCGGAGCGCGTCCCCGGTTCCCTTCGGCTCGGCCTGCACGACCGTGTCGGCCATGCTCGCGACGACCTGCGCGACGTCTCCGCGAACGCCCGTTGCGACCGGCGGGCAGACCACGATCGGGCGCGATGTCGTGGCGGCCACGGCGGCCTCGAGGACGTACCCGATCATCGGGCGCCCGCAGACCGGATGGAGCACCTTGGGCAGCGCCGATCGCATCCGGGTGCCGAGCCCTGCAGCGAGGACCACGGCCGCGGTTCGATGCCCGGAGGGCCCGGGACTTGAGGGCGTCACTGGGCCGGGCGTCCGGTGGCTCGCGTCGATGGCACCGTGGGTGGTGCGTCGCTGGCGGCGCCCGAGGGAGGGAGCGGGTTGGTCATCGCAGGCGCGCCGATTCTGGGGTTGGCCCGGCAGGGGTGTCAACCGGCCCGATCATCCCCCGCGCGGTCACCGATCCGCCCGGCGTGCGATCGCCTCGATCTCGACCAGCCCCGCCTTGGGCAACGCCGCAACCTGGACCGTCGATCGTGCCGGCGGCGGGTCGGGCATGTGGCGCGCGTAGACGGCGTTGACGGCGGCAAAGTCGCCCATGTCGGCGAGGAAGATCGTCGTCTTGAGCACGTCGGCCAGGGTGAGCCCGGCCGCGTCGAGAACGGCTGCCAGGTTGCGCAGCGCACGATCGGCCTGAGCCTCGACGCCCCCGGCCAGCTCGCCCGTCTCGGGGTCGAGCCCCAGCTGGCCGCTGCAGAACACCAGGCCGTCGGTGGCGACCGCCTGGCTATAGGGACCGATGGCGGCCGGGGCGCTGGCCGTCGAGATGGACTGGCGTGTCATCCTTTCCTCCGAGCTGCTTGGATGCCGGCGACGATCCGGGTCGCGGCGACGAACGGTGGCCTCGGGCCGGGGGCTGGCAGCTTTCCGTCGGTGATCGCGCTCCTCACCCGATCGGCGGCGGTCACGGCCTCCCCGTATGAAGGATAGAGGGCCCAATGGGTCGGCCCGGACCCGGACAGGCCGACGGGACGGCCAAGCAGGCGCAGCAGCGCCCGCTTGAATGGCACCAGCCGGGGTTCGAGCACCGCCGCGGCGGGCGCGAGGTCGTTGGCGGCAGCCAGCACCGAGGCGCGGGCCAGGAGATCGGTGACCCGCAGCCCGGAGCGGAGCTCGGCCGCCAGGTGTTCGGACGCGAGCCTGGCGGCGCCTCCGGCGCCTCGTGCACCGGCGTCCCAGGCCTGGAATGCCGCCGGCGTCGAGATCCCCACTGCGGGCGTCACCAGGAGCAGCCCCGGACGATCGGGTGCACCGTTCGTGGCCACGTCGCCATCCACGCCGGCCCCGCCAACGTTGCCGTTCGCGCTGTTCGCGCCGGTCCCGGCACCGGCATCCCGGAGCCACGCGAGCCCGGTCAGCCGCTCGCCCCTCCCCTCGACCAGCGCCGGACCGCCGGCGAGGAAGAAGGGCACGTCCGATCCCAGCTCGGCCGCCAGCCTCACCCGTGCCTCCCCATCGAGCTCGATGGCCCAGGCCTCGAACGCGGCATCGGCCGCGGCTGCGGCGTCCGAGGAGCCGCCCGCGAGGCCGGACGCGATCGGGATCCGCTTCTCGAGGCGGGCGGCCAGCGGTGGCGGCGCATCGGGCCGGCCCGATGCCGACCGAGCGAGGCGGCGCGCGGCGGCGAACGCGCGAAGCACGAGGTTTTCAGAGGCAGGCCCCGGATCGAACCCGACGATGTGGAGCGAATTGGACGAGCCCGGCGGGGCGAGCGAGACCGAGAGCCGGTCCGCCAGGTCGAGCGGCACCATGATGCTGTGCAGGTCGTGGAACCCGTCGGGACGCAGACCCAGCACGGCCAGCGTCAGGTTCACCTTGGCGGGTGCGAGCCGGATCACCGGGGAGAGGCGTCGCAGCGGGTCGGGCGCTGCCCCTTCGGTCGCCATCACCTGCCGGCCGGCAGCGGGCCCAGCGCCTCAGCCAACGCGATCCATTCGCCCACGGCCACGGTCTGCGGGCGCCGGTCCCGGGCGATCCCGACCGTGGCGAGCGCCGTATCAACGCGATCCGGCTCGACCGGCAGCTGGCGGACCAGCACGTTGTGGAGCATCTTGCGACGCTCGCGGAAGGCGGCCTGCACGATCCGCCACAGGTGGTCCTCGGACTCGGCGTCGAGCCGATCCTCGACAGCGAACGGCTCCAGCACGAGGACCGCCGAATCCACCTTGGGTGCCGGCTCGAAGGCCTCCCGCGAGACCCGGAACGCCACCCTCGCCCGGGCGTGGTACTGGACGAACACCGACAGGTACGACATGTCGCCGGGCGCGGCGGCCACGCGCTCGGCCACCTCCCGCTGGACCATCAGCACCAGGCGGCTCGCCCGCGGCGGGCTGCCCAGCAGCCGGTGAAGGACCGGGCTCGTGATGTGGTAGGGAAGATTGGCCACGACGTCGTACGGCGGCGGGACCATCCCCGTCAGGTCCTGGTCGAGCGCGTCGCCCTCGACCAGGTGGAGGCGATCGTCGTCGATCTCCGCGGCGAACCGCTCCCGAAGGATGGCCACGAGTCCCCGATCCAGCTCCACCGAGGTCACGCGCGCGCCCGCGGCGAGCAGCCCGCCGGTCAGGAACCCGAGGCCCGGTCCGATCTCGAGCACGCCTCGCTCCGCCACCGGCTCGGCCTCGCGCAGGATCCCCTCGAGCACGTCCACGTCGGCCAGGAAGTTCTGGCTCAGGTTGTGGCGCGCCCTCAGGCCGGCCTCCCGAAGGGTCCGCCTGACGAACAGCGGATCCAATCGGAGCTCGGTGGCGCCGCGACCAGTGCTCACCGGGCGAGCGGCAGCGAGGGCCGCGCATCGAGGTCGAGCCCCGCGCGGACGCCGGCCGCCAGCCTTCGGGCGCCGGCGGCGCCGATCATCGCGCCATTGTCCGTGCACAGGCTCGGGCGCGGGATCACCAGCGCCAGGCCGCGCGCCTCCGCCTCGCCCGAGATCCGTGCCCGCAGCGCGGCGTTGGCCGCCACGCCGCCGCCCAGCAGGATGCCCCGGGCCCCGGTCGCCTCGGCGGCCCGCACCGTCTTGCTCGTGAGCACGTCGACCACCGAATCCTGGAACCCCCAGGCGAGCTCGGCCACCAACGTGTCGGGCAGGGTGCCGACGGACTCGTCCGATGGCAGCCCTTCGTCGGCGCGCGCCCGGGCGATGATCCTGCGGGCCGCGGTCTTGAGACCCGAGAAGCTGAGGTCGTACGTGTCGCCCATCCACGCTCGCGGGAAGACGCGATCGCGGGCCACCGCGCCGTCTGCAGCACGCGAGATCGCCGGGCCGCCCGGATACCCGAGGCCCAGCAGGCGGCCCACCTTGTCGAACGCCTCGCCGGCCGCATCGTCCACCGTCTGACCCAGCAGCCGGTAGGTCAGGTGGTCGCGCATCTCGACCAGGAACGTGTGACCGCCGGAGACGACCAGGCCGACCAGCGGAAACGGCGGCGACTCCCGCTCCGCTTCTCCCGGGTCGAGCAGCCAGCCCGCGTAGACGTGACCCTCCAGGTGGTTCACCGGCACCAGCGGCTTGTCGTGCGCCCAGGCCACGGCCTTCGCCGCGTTGATGCCCACCAGCAGCGAGCCGGCCAGGCCCGGGCCGTACGTGACCGCGACGGCATCAACGTCCTTCAGGGAGGCGCCCGCCGTCGACAGCGCCTCGTCCATGACCGGGACGATCCAGCGCAGGTGAGCGCGCGCGGCGACCTCGGGCACGATCCCGCCCGTCGGGGCGTGCAGCGCGATCTGGCTGGCCACCACGTTGGCGTGGATCCGGCGCCCGTCCTCCACCACGGCGACACCGGTCTCGTCGCAGCTCGATTCGACCGCAAGCAGCAGGGGGCCGGTCATCGCGCTCCGCCGCCGGTCGACGGCGCCTTGTGGGAAGGACGACCGGTGGCGCCATTGACCGGCTTGGCATCGACGGCGGGGTCGGCCGCCTGGGTGCCGGCGGAGGGCTGCGCACCGACGGGGGGCTGGGCACCGACGACCTCCGTGGCTTCGGCCCCATCGGTGGATGCCGGCAGCGATGGCGGTGGTGCCGCATCGATCGCTGCCCGCAGGCCCGCGATCCGCTCTCGCATGGTGGCTCCCGCGAGTGGCTCGGTGGTCATGATCAGCGCATCCTCCCCGTTATCGGTGTAGTAGCGGGGCCGGATCCCGACCGGCCGGAAGCCGTACTTCTCGTACAGGCGCCGCGCCGGCAGGTTCGACAGCCGGACCTCGAGCGTCGCCTCGCGGGCGCGCCGGTCCGCCGACAGGTCGAGGAGCGCGAGCAGCAGCCGTTCAGCGATCTTCTGCCGACGGTATCTCGGGTGGACGGCGAAGGTGGTGATATGAGCCTCGTCGACCATGAGCCAGATGCCGCCGTAGGCGACGATCTCGTCGCGCACGACCGCCACCAGGTAGTGGGCGAGCCGGTTGGAGGCGAGCTCCTGGCGGTAGGCCTGCGGGGGCCAGGGCGTGCTGAACGAGGCGCGCTCGATGCGCTGGACCGAGGGCAGGTCGTCAAAGATCATCGGCCGGATCCTGAGCACGGCACCTCCGCTCACGTTCCGCCGCCGACCCCGGTGACCTCGACCGCGGCCTCGGGGACCTGCGCCCGGACGCCGCGAGGCAGGGTCACGTATTCGGGGACGAGCAGCGCGAGGTCATCGGAATCGCCGCACCCCAGGCGGGCCGCACCCGCTCGCAGCAGCGCGGCGCCGAGGCCGGTGAGAGCGACCGCGCCGAGCGCCGAGGACGCGTCCGGCGCTCGCCCGTCGAGATCGACGGCCACCAGCCGCTCGTCCGGCAACAGCCCCGGGTCGGAGCCCCCGGCAACGATCCGTGGCCGCTGCCCTGGCCTCGAGAGCACCGTGTCGGATGGACCCGCCGGCTGCATGAGGACGAGCCCACGCCCTGCCGCGTCGGAGGCTGCCCCGTCGGATGCGGCGCCGGCGGCAGCCGGGGCCGCGGCCAGCAGCGCCTCGCTCGTCGCCACCCCAACCACCGGCAGGCCCAGTGCGTAGGCCAGGCCCTTGACCGTAGCCAGACCCACCCGCAACCCGGTGAACGCACCGGGCCCGGTGCCCACCACGAGCCCGCCGAGCGCCGACGGCCGCACCTTCCGGTCCCGCAGCAGCTCCTCGATCCCGGGCAGCAGCTCCTCGCCATGGCGGTATCCGGCGACCCAGCTTCGCTCGGCCAGCACCGTTCCATCGGGCTCTCCGAGCGCGATCACGGCGTGCGTGGTGGCGGTGTCCACCGCGAGCAGCGGACCCTCCAGGGCAGCGGGCGGGGTCACGCCGCAGCCTCGAGATAGCGGCGATACCCGTCGTCGGCGATGCGCAGCGCGATCCGGCGGGGGTCGTCGCCCGTGCCGTCGATGATCACGTCGAGCCGCGATCGGGGCAGCGCCGCCCCCAGCCGCTCGGCCCACTCCACGATCGCGACCCCGGCACCCTGGCGCTCGTCGAGCAGGCCGCCGGCAAGCGCATCGGCAGCGTCGTCGAGCCGGTACAGGTCGAGATGGAACAACGGCAGGCGGCCGGGATACTCGGCCATCAGGACGAACGTGGGCGAGTTCACGGTCTCGGTGACGCCGAGCCCCGCCGCGAAGCCCTTGGCGAACTGGGTCTTGCCGGCTCCGAGCTCGCCCACCAGGCAGACGAGATCGCCCGCGCGCGCGGCGGAGGCCATGCGGGCGGCCAGCACCCGCGTCTCCCGCGCGTCGCGCGTCGTGACCAGGTGCTCATGGATCGGGTGTCCGGACATCGGTTCGAGGGTAGCCGAACGGCCCGGTCACCGCGTCGCCTGTGGCCAGGCGAGCCGCTCGAGATCACCGATCGGAACGGGGTGCGGCGGCTCGCTGTCGAGGGCGACGAGCATCGCCTCGAGCTGGACCCCGCTGCCGAACCGGTGCATCCCGGCCGGCCCCATCACCCGTCCCTCGGCACCGGCGCCGGGTCCCGAGCGGATGCGAACCCAGGCGGGATCGATCTCCGGCAGCTCGATCCCGGCAGGATCGAACACGAGGCCCGGAGGGTCCATCACCAACCCCACGTCGCGACCCGCCAGGCGGGCGAGTAGGGTGGCGACCGGGCTGGGGATCCGCCGCCGGACCGCCCCGTCGAGGGCGATCACAGCGAAGGGCGGGGCGGCATGCAGCGAGGCCCGCTGGCGTCGCTCCGACGCCCGGAAGTCGCGCAGGTCCTTGCCCGACAGCGACGCCACGACGATCCCCCGGACACCCATCGCCCGTGCCCTGGTCAGCGCCTCGGCATCGATCCGGGCACCCACCACCAGGACGCTTCCGGCGCGCCCGACATCGATCCCGCCGGGACGGAGCTCCCCGAACGGGTCCGTCGCCAGCTCGAGACGACCGTGCGCCGGGACGCCGGCGGCGAGCGCGCCGCGGACCGCGAGCCCCTCGGTGCGGACCACGATCTCCGTCCCCGGCACCACGCTCGCGACCATCCCGGCGATCGGGGCCTCGACCGGATCCCGGCGCTCGCCGGTGATCATCCGCCATCGATCCCGCCGCCCGGGAATGGGTGCCAGCAGCTCGCCTTCGCCGCCCGAGACGTGACGGTGGATCCGGGATGTGACCACGGGCGTCCAGCGGCGCCCGGTGGCCGGCCCGGCCTCGCCTCCCCCGGTCGCATCACCTCTCGTACCCGCGGCTGCGCCGGTCCCGGGGCCTGTGGCCGAGCGCGTCGCGGAGCCCGTCGCGACGCCTGGCGGCGAGGAGATCACGACCTCCTCGATCCGACGGTCGCGCAACCGCTCGAACAGCGCGTCGCCAGGCTGTACGTGGTCGCCGGCGTCGACCAACGGGCGATCGCCGGGCAGCATCACGAAGCGCACGGCGAGATCGCGATCGGCGATCGGGCGCTCCGGAACCTCCGCCAGCCAGTCGGCCACCTGTGTCATGGCGCGACCGCCGGCCACACGACCTGCTCCCAGGCGATCAGCACGTCGCGGCGTCGCTCCGGCCGCTCCGGCAACCGCAGCGGGACGTCGCGCAGGTCGACCAGCAGCCCGGCAACGCCACCGGCGATCTCCGCCGCCGCGCGCCGGGTGCGGAACCCGAGGTCCAGCGCGTCGCGCAGCTCGAGGTCGGCGATCGCCCGCTCCCCGGGCGCCAGCTCGATTCGCTCGATGCCTCCGGGTACCAGGTCGACACTGGTGTCCGAGGTCGCCCGATGCAGGACGAGCCGACCAGCCGACCGACCGGGGCGGAGCCCGGCCGGCATGACCACGCTACCCAGCGGGGCGACCAGCTCGTCGCGCAGGTCGGTCATCACCTGGCGCCGCTCGTCCGGGTCGGCGATCGTGCCCAGCGGCGCGAGGAGCCGCGCGTGGTCGACCCCAAGGGCGCGGATCCCCGGCCGCCGCAGAGCGTCGGCCAGGGCCAGCGCCGTCACCGGCGCCGGCACGACGGACCACACGCCGCCCACCGCGACAGTGACGCCCGGCGGCCGGCCGTCCAGGCGGTGGGTCGCCGCCCCCAGGCGCTGCAGCGCTGCTCGGGCTGCGGCCAGGCGGAGCGCGGCCCCCTCGCCGGTCGCGTCTCCCCAGGGCGCCAGCGCGAGCTCCCGGAGGCGGTCCCGGATCTCGTAGTCGATCGAGCGGCACCGGGAGCCAGCCGGCGATGGCGTCGAGGTGCCCGTCGGTGAACCCCCTGGGCAGCAGCGCCGCATCGGCGACGATGGCAGCCTCGACCTCCGACCGCACGCCCGGGGCGTGGTCGGCCACGGCCCGCATCCCCGACGACTGCCCGACCTCGACGACCTCGACGGGTCGCCGCAGCACGTCGGCCAGGGTAGCTGTCGCCACGGCCAGCGCCCGACGGCCGTCGTCGTCACCCGACCGGATGCTGTCGAGGAGCCGCCGAAGCGGACCCCCGTCGGCGGCACCCGGCGACGGGCCCACGATCGTCGCGCCCACCCGGTCCTGCGGGAGAGCCGCTTCATACCGCCCTCCGGGCTCGGCAAGGCTGCCGGTGAGGACCATCGTCAGGTCGGGCCGGCGATCGGCCGCCGCGCCGATCTGCATGGCGAGCTCCGCCATCAGTGGACGCTCGTCGGCGCCTGGCGGGTCCCCGGCGCCGGCAAGCACCGCCGATAGGCGCGGGTTGGCGAGCGTCGCCGCGACGGTCGCGATCTGCGCTCCCTCGAGGGTCACCGGTAGGACACGCCAGCCGGTCTCCCTGGCCGCCGCCGAGAGGGGCATCAGAGCGCGATGCGTCGCGGCGATGACCGCGATCTCGGGTGGAACCGAGGTGGTGCAGGTGATCCGGGGCATGGCCTCGGCGGCCCCATGCACGTCGAGCCGAGCGCTGCCGCGAGCTCTGGATCCGACCACGGACAACCGGCGTCGCAGGCGCTCGAGGAGCGCCTCCGGCCGCACCTCCATGGGTCCGGCTGTCGCGCCCAGGAGCCGCCACCGTCCATCGACCCGCCCGACGAGGGTGACCGCGGTGGTCGCGGTTCCGCGATCGACGGTGACGAAGGCTCGCGGGTCGCTGCTCACCGGCCCGATGCTACCAGTGGTCCGGTGCCGGCCGACCAAGCCGAGGCGTCAGGCGTCCCAGCCGTCGGCTTCGTCGAGCTCCTCGAGCCGGTCGATCAGCGCCTCGATCCCGGCGTCGTCGCACATGAGCTCGCTCGCGACCGGAGTCTCGCCACCGAACAGGTCCCGCAACACCGGGTCGAAGAACAGCATCGCGGGAGCCCCGAGCGGACGATACGGCCGGCTGGCCTCGAGAAAATGGACGGCTGGTCCGGTGAGGCCGCGCAGGCGGATCTCGCGCGCGACCGCCTCGACGAGGGCCTCACGACGCTCGTCGAACGGCTCCAGCGGCAGGCTCACCGGCGTGCCTCGTCGGGCCTTCTGGGGGAGACAGGCAAGAGCGCTCTTGCCGCAGTCGGCGTCGGGCAACGCAGCGTCGGCCGTGGACAGGGCCTCGGCGAACGCCTCGTACGCGGCGGCACCGCGCAGCGCGAACACGACGTGCTCGATCGTCGACGGGGTCCGAAGCTCGTCGCGCACCGCGTGGACCGCCACCCGCGCCGCGTCGGCCATCGGGAAACCCCCGATCCCCGTCCCGAGCGCCGGGAAGGCGATGCTCGCAAGACCCAGCTCGCGGGCCCGCGCCATCGCGCTTCGGGCCGCCCCGTCGATGGCCGATTCACTGGTCCGGCGATCGCGTTCGAGCGAGACCGCGTGGATCAGGTAGCGGGCAGCGAGCTTGCCGGCGGGCGTCACCACGGCGGTGCCCACCGTCGCCGGTGCCTGGCGGATCGCAGCGAACTCGATCTCATCGCCGCCGGCGCGCTTGAGCTCGCCGGCCACGCCTGTCGACATCCACAGCGACGTCGCGGCGGGACTTACGATCGCGTCGACCTCGAGGTCGCAGATATCGCCATTCCAGAGCTCGATGCGCGCCATTCGGACCTCCCGCCCGCAAGGACCCGGACCTCCACGGGCGAACCCGCGGCATGGTACACCCGGGGCAGTCGGCGAGACATCCCGGTCACGATCTCGTACGAGATCGTCTCGCACGTCGCCGCCAGCTCAAGAGCCGTGATCCGCCGGCTCCCCTGGACCCCCAGCAGCACGACCTCGTCGTCCTCGGTGACGGGCGGCCCCGGAACGTCGGTGACGTCTGCCATGACCGCATCCATGGACACCCGCCCGACGAGCGGCACGCGATACCCGCGGACGAGCGCCCCGGCACGATCCGAAAGCGCACGCCGCCAGCCGTCGCCGTACCCGACCGGGAGGGTCGCGATCCGCGTCGGCCGCGCCGTCACGAACGACGGCCCGTAGCTCACACCGTGCCCGGCCGGCAGCTGTGCCACGCGGACCGGTCGTGCGATGAGGCTCATCGCCGGTCGCAGGCGGGCTGCGGCCTCCGAGGTCTCCGGCGGCGGGACCAGCGCGTCAGGGACCAGGCCGTAGACGGCCAGCCCGACGCGCGCGGCGTCCCAGCATCGAACGTCAGCCGCCAGCACCACGCCGCTCGCGGCGAGGTGGCGCCAGGCGCCGCTGCCACCCAGCCGAACGTCGTGGGGAAGGCTCTCGAGCGCCGCCCCGAACCGCGCATCCTGGAGGCGTGTGGCCACCAGGTCATCAGCCGCGGCCATGTGTGTCCAGATCCCACCCAGGCGGACGCCCGCCGAGCGCCGGATGGCCGCCAGCGACGCGACCGCGTCGCCCGGCAGAATGCCACCACGCCCGAGACCCGTCTCGAGCTCGAGGTGGACGTCGAGCATGCCCCCGGGGTGGTCGACGATCGCGCTGGCCGCCGCTTCGAGCACGTGTCCGGCGGGCGCGCCGCCACCGAGCGCGACCGCGATGTTCCGGGCGACGGCCGTGACGACCTGCCCCGGCGGCACCGGGTACAGGACGAGGATCGGCAGCGTCACGCCGGCGTCGCGCAGCTCCACGGCCTCGTCGATGGTGGCGACCGCGAGCCCGTCGGCCCCGGCCGCCTCGAGCGTACGAGCGACGGGGACAGCGCCGTGACCATAGGCGTCTGCCTTGACGACCGGCTCCAGGCGAACGTCGGGCCCGACGACCTCGCGGAGTACACCGAGGTTGGTGCGCAGCGCATCGAGGTCGACCTCGAGCCAGGCGGTGCGTGGCAGCTGAGGCAGGCCCGCGGCCGCCAGCCGAGCCTCGATCGGTGGGCGCGCCTCGAGGGCAGGCCGGGACGGACCGATCTCGTTCAGCGCGTCCTCCGGCCTCGCCGGCCAGAGGACGCATCGGCCGTGCCCGACCCACCGGACCGCGCCTGCCGGGCGCCATCGGCGTCGTCGGCCGGCCCCGGTTCGCCGCCGTCAACCGGGTCGCGGTCGTCGCCGCCTGCCCGGTGCCGCATGCTGCCCGGGTCGGCACCGGCCGCGTCGGCGTCGTCCCGCGCGCCGAACCCGAGGCGACGCCCGCCCCGCTGACGCTCCGCGATTCGGGCCAGACGGCGGCGACCGATCGGCAGCGCGTCGGGCAGGTCGCCGGCCAGCAGTCCCGCATCGCCGACGCGCTCGCGCACCGCATCGCCCGCCAGCCCATGGAGGTAGACACCGAGCTTTGCAGCGTCGAACGGCGCCAATCCCTGTGCGAGCAGCGCCCCGATCGTCCCCGACAGCACGTCGCCGGTGCCACCGGATGCCATCGCCGGGTTCTCGAACGGGGCGACGGCCAGCTCGCCGGCGGGCGCGGCAATCACCGTCCGGGCGCCCTTGAGCACCACCACCTGGCCCCATTCGGCGGCCGCGGAGGCGGCGGCTCGAGCGCGGGCGTCGTCGTCGCCGTTGAGATCGCCGTCCTCGCCGGGGTCGTGCCCGCTGCCCGCCCGCAGTCGCGCGAACTCGCCGCTGTGCGGCGTGAGCACGCAGGGGCGACCCACCCGCGTCCACCACGCGTCCGCCGCGGCCAGCGTCCGCAGCGCCTCGGCGTCCAGCACCACCGGCGTGCCGTCGGCGGAGCGAGGCGGCAAGCCCTCGGGCCAGGCGTCCGCGGACTCCTCGCCGCCCGTCAGCAGCAACCGGAGCAACTCGGCGGTCGCCAGCGACGGCCGAAGCCCCGGCCCGATGACCAGCGCGTCGTGATCGTGATCGAGCACCTTGGCCAGCGCGGGCTCCGGATCGACCTCCTCGACGTCGTCCTCGGGCATCGCCATGGTAGTGGCCTCGACCACCTTCGCTGCGAACAACGGCTGGAGCGACTCAGGTACCGCAAGGGTCACCAGGCCGGCGCCGGCGCGGCCGGCCGCGCGGCACACCAGCAGCGCCGCGCCCGCGTAGTCCAGCGAGCCGGCGATCACCAGCAGCTTACCGAAGCTGCCCTTGTGGCCGCGCTTGCTGCGCTGCGGGACGAGGCGCGCCATCGCGTCATCGTCCAGCGTCGGGGGGCCGGTGGTGATGCCCACCTCGCTGCGCTCGGCCACGACTTCTGGCGCGGGACTGCCAAAACCCACCGGCCGTCGATCAGCCACGCCGGGCCCCGTCACGGAGCTCGTCCGCATGATCGGCCGCATCGACCTCGGCCGCCATCGTGCGCGTTGCCGCGTGAAGCTCGCGCATCCGCTCGAACCGCGCCAGCAGGGCACGCTCGCGGCCGTCGAGCCGCTCCTCGATGTCGGGCGGGAACACATATCGTCCACCTGCAGTCCGGATCCCGAACGCGATCGCGACCGCGTACTCCGCCTCGTGGGTGATCGAGACGGCGATCCGCCCCATCCCGAGCTGCTCCACGCGGTTGGCCGCCCGCCCGTGAAGCTCGATCGACGGCTGCCCGGTCGGCAGCCGCACCACCTCGATGTCCCGCCAGCCGATGCCCCGGACGCCCAGGCCCAGCACCTTCGACACAGCCTCCTTGGCCGCCCACCGCCCGGCGAACGTCTCGGCCCGGTCGCGCACGTAGTGCCGCTCCGCATCCGTCAGCACCCGGCGCGAGAAGCGATCGCCGAACCGGGCCATCGCCGCCCTGATTCGGTCTACCTTGACGATGTCGATGCCCAGCTCGGTCGTGCCGTCAGGCCCCGTCCCGACGGGCGGCATCGCCTCCGAGGCCCGACCCGGGCGCGCCATCGCTACTCCACCGTGACCGACTTCGCCAGGTTCCGAGGCTGGTCCACGTCCGTGCCCCGAGCGACCGCCGTGTGGTAGGCAAACAGCTGGAGCGGGATCGCGGCCAGCACCGGCGACAGCGCCTCATGCGTCGGCGGAACCCAGAACACGTCATCGGCGAAGCGCTCGATCTGGACGTCGCCCTCGGTGGCGACCGCGAGCACGCGTGCGTCGCGGGCACGACCCTCCATGACGTTGCTGATCAGCTTCTCGTAGCTCCGCGACCGGGTAGCGATCGCCACCAGCGGGCACTCCGCGTCGAGCAGCGAGATCGGGCCGTGCTTGAGCTCGCCCGCCGCGTAGCCCTCGGCGTGGATGTAGCTGATCTCCTTGAGCTTGAGCGCTCCCTCGAGCGCCACCGGCAGGGTGTAGCCGCGACCGATGAACATGAACCCGCGCGAGCTGACGTAGCGGCGCGCGACGGTGGCGATGTCGGCGCTCAGCTCGAGCACCCGCGCAGCAGCGCCGGGCAGCGCTCGCAGCGCTTGACCCAGCTCGACCTCGTCCGCCTCCCCCAGCCGGCCGCGGGTCCGTGCGATGGCGGCGGCCAGGATCACGAGCGTCGTGACCTGGGTGACGAACGTCTTGGACGCCGCAACGGCGATCTCGGGACCGGCCTGGAGGAACATCACCGCGTCCGCCTCTCGGGTGATGGCGGAGCCCACGGTGTTCGTGACGGCCACGATCGGACACCCGCGCTGGCGGGCGAGGCGGGTGGGGGCGATCGTGTCGGCGGTCTCACCCGACTGGGTCACCGCGATCACCAGCGTGTCCGGATCGAGCGGCGGCGGCGAGTACCGGAACTCCGAGCCCACGGTCACCCTCGCAGGCAGCCCCGCCCAGTCCTCGAGCGCGGCGGCCCCCACCAGGCTCGCGTACGAGGCGGTCCCGCAGGCCACGAGCTCCACCCGCGTCACGCGCCGGAACACGTCTTCCAGGGCCGCCACCTCCGGGACGTCGATCCGGCCGTCGGCGGTGACCCGGCCCGCGAGGGACTGGCGCAGGGCGGACGGCTGCTCGTGGATCTCCTTGAGCATGAAATGGTCGTAGCCGCCGCGCTCGGCGGCCTCGGGCGACCAGTCGATCGTGGAAGTGACCCGCTCCCGGGGCAGCCCGTCGACCCCGGTGATCGTGGCGCCCCAGGGCCGCAGATCCACCACGTCACCCTCCTCGAGGAAGATCACGCGGTTGGTGTGGGCGAGGATGGCCGCGACGTCCGATGCCAGGAACGATTTGCCCTCGGCGATCCCGACCACGAGCGGGACGTCCTGGCGCGCGCCGACCAGCCGATCGCTCTCGTCCTGGTGCATCACGGCGATCGCATACGCACCGTCGACTCGGCGGAGCGCGACACGGACGGCCTCGGCCAGGTCGCCGTCATAGGCCTCCTCGATCAGGTGGGCGAGCGCCTCCGTGTCGGTCTCGGACGCCAGGCGATGGCCGCGCGCCTCGAGGCCGTCGAGCAGCTCCCGGAAGTTCTCGATGATCCCGTTGTGGACCACCGTGATCCGGCCCGTGCAGTCCTGGTGCGGATGCGCGTTGATATCGTTGGGCCGGCCGTGGGTTGCCCAGCGCGTGTGCGCCAGCCCGATCGCTGCGTGCGGCGTCCGATCCGCGATCGCCGTCCGGAGGTTCGACAGCTTGCCCGCCTTCTTCTCGACGAACAGGTCGCCGCGCTCGTCGACGAGCGCGATCCCCGCGGAGTCATAGCCGCGGTACTCGAGCCGGCGAAGTCCCTCCATGAGGATGGGGCCAGCCTCGCGGGGCCCCGTGTAGCCGACGATTCCGCACATGGGCTTCGAAAGTCTCCCGGGTCACGATCCGCGGCCCCCGCCGCGGGCGGCTAGTGTAGACGCTCGGCTGCGAGCGCCGCGATCCCGTCGGCCAGGCTCATCACGATCTCCGGATCGCTGCCCTCGACCATCACCCGCAGGACGGGCTCGGTACCCGACGGCCGGACCAGCACCCGCCCGTGGGGCTCGAGCCGTCGCCCGGCATCCTCGATCGCCCGCTGGAGCATGTCGTCGTTCTCCCACTGGTCGCGATGCCGGACCCGGATCGAGCGCTGAGCCTGGGGCAGCAGCTGGATCGCGCCGGCGAGCTCTCCCAGGCCCGAGCGCGCGGCCGTCATCACCCGGAGCAGCTCGATGGCGGTGACGATCCCGTCGCCGGACAGCGTGTGCTCGCGGACGATGACGTGACCGCTCTTCTCGCCGCCGAGCCCCGCGCCCGACACCAGCATCGCCGCCAGGATGTGCTTGTCGCCCACGGGCGTGCGGACGATCCGGCCACCGGCGGCCTCGATCGCGGCCTGCAGGCCACCGTTGGACAGCACCGAGACGACCAGGCTGGCGTGGTCCAGGGCCCCACGCGCGAGACGCTCGAGGGCCAGGATGCCCAGGACCTGATCGCCATCGACGAGCTCGCCCGTAGCGTCGACGGCCACGCACCGATCCGCATCACCGTCGAGGGCGAACCCGACGTCGGCGCCACTTGCCCGGACCACCTCGGCCAGCGACGTGGGATCGGTAGCGCCACAGTTACGGTTGATGTTGTCGCCGTTGGGGTCGTCGTTGATGACGGTCACGTGCGCGCCGGTTGCGCGCAGGATGGCGGGGGCCACCTCGAAGGCGGCGCCGTTGGCGGTATCGAGCACGACATGCAGGCCGTCAGCCGCCACCCCGGCCGCCAGTCCCGTCCGGTGAGCCACGTAACGCTGCAGGAGGGGCGTTGCGTCGACGGCCCGCCCGACCTCGGCCGCAGGCACCGAGGGCAGCTCGTCGGCGCCCAGGATGGCGTTCTCGAGATCATCCTCCGTGTCGTCGGCCAGCTTGAGCCCGCGTGGATCGAGGACCTTCAGGCCGTTGTCCTCCGCGGGGTTGTGCGACGCGGACACCATGATCCCGGCCGCGAAGTCCCCCCAGTCGGCGAGGAACGCGAGCGCGGGTGTCGGTACTACACCCACCACGTGGACATCGACGCCCATGCTCGTCGCACCGGCGGTGATCGCGGCCACGAACATGTCGCCGGAGCGCCGCGTGTCCTGTCCCACGACCAGCGACCCACCCGACCCCACGATCTCGTGGGCGGTCGCTCGTCCGAGCGCGAAGGCGAGCGAGGGACGCAGGTCGACGTTGGCGACGCCGCGGATGCCATCCGTGCCGAACAGGCGGGTCATGACGGTCCTCGTAGCTGGGGTGAAAGATCGTGGGGCGGAGTGGGGTCCTGGGCCGGCGATCAGGGCGCCGCGGATGGCGTCTGGCCCGGCGTGCCGGCCGGCGGCTCGCTGAGCGTTGCCCCGGGCGTCGCGGTCGGCGACGGCGATGGAGGTGCGGTGATCGTAACGGTGACCGAGCGCGGCGACAGGGATGCGACCGTGACGCCCGAGGGGAGCGACGGCACGACCGGGACGTCATGCTTGCCGGGCGCCAACCCTGCGACGTTGAGCCCGACCACGAGTGGCGCGGACGACAGCCTGTCGAGATCGGCGACCGACCCGTACAGGGTCATCAGCACCTGGTTATCCGAGACAGCGTAGGTGAGGCCCGAATCCGAACCGTCGAGTCGGAGGCCGGCCATGTAGGTGCGGGTCTCGGTCACCGCTTCCACGCGGACGGTGACGGTCACCGTCCCCGTGCCGGTCGCGCTGACCCCGGTCGGAAGCGCATAGGCGACGATCTCCGTGACGTCGCTGGTCGCCCCGAACAGGGCGATCGGGGCGGTGTCCGCCTGGGTCAGCGTCGCCAACCGGTCCCCGTTTCCCTCGACCGTGACCACCTGGGGGTCGACGGTGATCGAGGCGATCCGGAAGCCGGGGGCCGGATCCCCTGTGACCACCGGGTTGACCGGCAGGGTCCGCGACCCGCGGTTCGTGTACAGCGGGATGGTGACGTGCACGGTCCGCGGCTCGAGGTTCACACCCGTCACCACGTCGCCTGCGTCGTTGATCGGGAGGGCATCGATCTCGGAGTCCACGTTGAGGTTGCCCCGGTCGAGCGAGACGTCAACTCGCGCGGCCACGACCTGGCTCACGACCATCGACGGACCGGTCACGTCGACCTCGGTCGGGTCCTTGGTCACCTCCCCGACCTGGATCCCCGACGGCGCCGGACCCGGCTCCACGCGCACCGGGACGGTCTTGGACGCCAGCTCGTCGAGAACGACCTGGACATTCTGCGGCCGGACCTCCACGATCGTGACTCGCGGATCGAGCGGGGTCACCTGGACACGGACCGTGGCCGGCTGGCCGTCGGGCTGGACATTGCTCAGGTCGACCGTCACCTGGAAGTCCGCGGTCCGCTGACGGGGCACGCCGGACGGCGCGATGTACCGGATCTGGTCCACGTCGCGAATCTGGTTGGTCACCACGGTGTTCGCCGGTCGGTTGTCGATGGTGATCGTGATCGGGCCCTGGAGCGTGTTGCTGTCCTGGGAGGCGACCAGGCCCACGTACAGCAACGAGGCAAGCACGATGGCCGCAACCTTGAGCGGCCAGTTGTGGAGGACGACGCCGACCGCGCGCCGGATTGCCCCGCGCGCGTTCACCTCCGGGCAACCGCAGCGGCCGTGCCGCTACCCTCCTCATCGTCGCCGCCGGGCTCAGCCCTCGGCTGGGTGTCGGCCTTGGGATTCCGGCGAGCGAGCCGGAGGCGCGCCGTCGTCCGGCGCCCAAGACCCGGCCACAGTCCGAGGCCGGTCGGCACGGACGGCGTCTCGAGCAGGGAGCCGAGCGCCCGCGCGAGCTGGGCCTCGGTCGGCACGCGAACGATCCGCGCCCGCTCCACGACGCTCATCTGACCGCTCTCCTCGGACACCACGACCGCGATCGCATCGGTGTCCTCGGTGATCCCGAGCGCTGCCCGGTGCCGGGTGCCGTAGCGCTGCGAGAGCTCCATGTCGGTCAGCGGCAGGAGGGCCGCGGCAGCGACGATCCGGTCCTCGCGGATGATCACGGCACCATCGTGGAGCTCCGTCTTGGGGGCGAAGATCGTGCACAGCAGATTGCTCGACAGGTCCGAGTGGAGCATCACGCCGGTCTCGGCGATCTCCTCGAGGCCGGTCTCCCGCTCGAGCACGATCAGCGCGCCGTGGCGACGGCGCGACAGGATACCGGCGGCGCCCGCGACCTCGGCGGCCACGTGCTCGATCTGATGCTGTGTGGTGGGGGCGACCAGCCAGCGGAACGTGCCGACCCGGCCGATGCGCTCCAGGGCCCGGCGAAGCTCGGGCTGGAACACGACGACCAGCGCGAACACGCCGACGACGGCGCCGGTCTGGAGCAGCTGGGTGAACAGCCGCAGCTCGAGGAACTGGGCAAGCGCGTAGATGCCGAGCAGGATCGTCACGCCGATGACGAGGGTGACCGCTCGGGTGCCCCGGATCAGGCTGAACAGCGCGTAGATCGCGAGCGCGGTGATCGCGATGTCGAGCAGCGTCGTCAGCGTGACCTGCCGGACGAGCGACTCGATGAACGGGAGCATCCTCGGGCGAGTGTAGCACCGGGTCTGCCGGTGACCGGGGTGCTCGAAGGCACCACGCGGCGTTGCGGCCGGACGCCGCCCGACCCTCGATCCCCGGCGGTCAGACCCTCGCCGCGCGAGCGGCCGCGACCTCCGCAATGGCCGCCTCATCGCCGTCGAGCGCGACCAGGCGCTCAAGCAGCGACAGCTTGTCGATCGCCAGCGAGCGCCAGCCGCGCTCGTCGTACAGCTCGACCAGCGCCAGGTGCAGAGCGGCATGATCGGGGACGAAGGACAGCGCGAGGTAGCAGGCGTCGAATGCCGCGTCGCGGCAGCCGTCCCGAAGCTGGGCTGCGGCCAGGTCCAGCAGTCGCTCGGTCGCCTCGTCGCGCTGGTCGGCGTCGATCGCTCCCTCCGCCGCCCGTTCGAGCGCAGCCATGTCCATCCCGGCCGGCAGCTCCCGGTCGAGGATTGCGCGACGCCCGGCGATCGCGGTCCCGGGCGCCCCGGTGTCGGCGCCGACGACAGCGTCGCCGGCGGCACGCGTCGTCGCCGCCCATTCCAGGAAGCTGCCGGCTGCGGGCCCGTCGAGCACTCGCAAGGCCCGATCCAGCGCGTCCCGTCCGGGCTCGGCCGGCTCGGCCTCGCGGAGTTGGGCCACCAGCCTCTCGAGCGTTCGGCGCCGCTCGCGCCCCTCCGCCAGCTCCAGCCCGCGTCGGGCAGCGTCCACGGCGGCCGCCAGCTTGCCCGCGCCGGCACGCACGTCCGCGAGGGCATCGAACGTGTCGGCGGCCTCCCGCCGACGGTCGAGCGCGGTCAGGGTCTCGGCGCGACCGAGCAGCGCTACCTCCTCCTGAGGCGCCAGCCGCAGGGCGACGGCGTACTGGTCAAGCGCGTCGGCCGGTCGCTTCGCACGGAGCAGCGCCGCGCCGGCGCTCGTGTGCGGCGTCGCTCGTTCGGGGGCGATCGTCGCCGCCTCCCCATAAGCGGTGAGCGCATCCCCGAGGCGACCCTGCAGCGAGGCAACATGACCGCGCCGGAGTGCGTCCTTGTAGCGCTCGTAGAGCGCCTCACCGGCCATGCGTGCGCCTCCTGCTCGAGATCTCGCTAGCCCAGCAGCTCGACGAGCAGCGCCTTCTGGGCGTGCAGCCGATTCGCGGACTGCGCGAAGATGATGCTCCTCGGCCCATCCATCACGTCGGACGTAATCTCCTCGCCGCGATGGGCGGGCAGGCAGTGCATCACCAACGCGTCCGGCGCGAGCGCCAGCAGCTGCTGGTTCACCTGGTAGGGGGCGAACGCGTCCCGCCGCTCCTCCGCCTCGGCCTCCTGGCCCATCGAGGTCCAGGCGTCGGTGTAGACGACGGCGGCCCCGTTCACGACCTCTCGCGGGTCATTGCCGAGCGTCAGGCGACCGCCGCTCGTCGCGGCCAGCTCCCGCGCACGCTCGACGATGCGCTCGCTCGGTCCGTAGCCGGGCGGATGGGCGATCCGAACGTCCATGCCCATCGTGGCACCCATCAGCGCGAGCGAGTGACAGACGTTGTTGCCGTCCCCCACGAATGCCAGGGGCAACCCGCGAAGACTGTCGAACTGCTCGTGGAGCGTGAACAGGTCTGCCAGGGCCTGGCATGGGTGCTCGCGGATCGTGAGGCCGTTGATGACCGGGATCGATGCCTGCGCCGCCAGTTCGACCACCACCTCGTGCGGTCCGGTGCGGGCCATGATCGCGTCGACGAACGCCTGGAGGTTGCGCGCCACGTCGCCGACCGTCTCCCGGCCACCGAGCACGATACCCTCGGTCAGGTAGATCGCGTGTCCACCGAGCTGGGTCATGCCGGCCTCGAACGTGACCCGCGTCCGGAGGCTCGGTCGCTGGAACAGCATCGCCAGCGTGCGGCGCTCCAGTGGCGGAGCGGCATGCCGGCGATCGGCCACGAACTCCGCCTTCAGCGCGGCCGCCCGCGCGAACAGCAGCCTGATCTCGTCAGCCGACAGATCGGCAGCGGAGATCAGGTCACGGCCACGGAGCGACGATCCTTCGCTCATCCGCTCAGCGTACTGGACCGAGCCGCGTCGCCGGCTGGCGTTCGAGGCGAAGGCGGTCGTGAGCACGCGAACGCCCGCACTTGGCGGTACGTGAGCGAGCGAGCGCAGCGGCCAACGCCCGCATCGGGGGCCAGGCGGCGGCGCCGCTAGCGCTTTGTGTACTGGGGAGCCTTGCGGGCCCGCTTCAACCCGTACTTCTTGCGCTCCTTCATGCGCGGGTCGCGAGTCAGCAGGCCGGCCTGCCGGAGCGGCAGGCGGTTCGCGTCGGGATCGACCTGGAGCAGCGCCCGGGCGATGCCGTGGCGGATCGCGCCGGCCTGGCCGGTGATGCCGCCGCCCTCGACCTTGATCATCGCGTTGAACCGACCCTCCGTCCCGGTGATCCGGAACGGGAGGAACAGCTCCGATTCGGCGAGCACGCCGCCGAAGTGCTCCTCGGGGGAGCGGCCGTTCACGACCATCTCGCCCTCCCCGGGGATGAGACGAACACGGGCCACCGCCGTCTTGCGGCGGCCGGTGCCCCAGTAGAACGCTGGCGTCGACATCAGGGCTCCTCGTTCAGGCGAGCGGCTCGGGCTTCTGGGCCTGGTGCGGGTGATCGGCGCCCGCATAGACCTTCAGCTTGCGCAGCATCTGGGTTCCCAGGCGGTTGTGGGGCAGCATCCCCTTGACGGCCCGGCGGATGACCTCCTCGGGCCGGCGAGCCAGGAGGTGCCCGAGCGTCTCCTCCTTGAGCCCCCTCGGGTAGCCGCTGTGGCGGACGTACACCTTGGATGTGAGCTTGTCACGTGTGACGTGGATGCGGGCCGCGTTGAGCACGATGACGTGGTCGCCAGTGTCCAGGTGGGCCGCGTAGCCGGGCTTGTTCTTGCCCTCGAGCACGCGCGCGATCCTCGTCGCCAGGCGGCCGAGCGTCTCGTCCGTCGCGTCGACGACGTACCAGCGTCGCTCGATCTCGCTCTCTCGAGGCGTGTAGGTCTTCGCGCTCATTCCTCGTCTTCCTTGTCGTCCGCCGTGCGCCGTCCGAGGACGACGCGCCGGAGGCACAGCCCCTTTGCCGGGGCGGCCGCCCCGTTCAGCGCCGGCTCCCGGGCGGCCAACGCCGCCCGAAGACCCGCAGCATCCATCTTGCCCAGACCCACCTCCAGCAGGGCAGCGACCATGCGCCGCACCTGGCCCCGCAGGAAGGCGTTCGCCCGGACGTCGATCGTCACCAGGCGACCCTCCTGCCGGATCCGGACCGCATGCACGGTCCGGACAGGAAACCGGTCCTCACCACTGAAGGCCGAGAAGTCGTGCCGGCCCTCGAGGACCGACGCGGCACTCGCCATCGCGGCGACGTTGAGCGGGGTCCGCACCCCGAGCGCCTGGCGCTCGCGGAGCGGACTGCGCGGCCCGTTCCAGACGGTGTAGCGGTATTCCCGGTACCGCGCCGCGTAGCGAGGATGGAACCCGATCGGGACCCGTCGTACGTCGCGAACCGCGACGTCCGGTGGCAGTTGGGCGTTGACCGCCCGCTGGACCTCCGTCGCGGTCAGCCGGCCGCGGTAGGTGAATGCGATCACCTGGCCCGCGGCGTGGACTCCCGCGTCGGTGCGTCCTGCCCCGTCGACCACCACTCGATCGCCGCCGGAGAGGCGGCGCAGCGCGGTCTCGAGCTCTCCCTGGACCGTTCGAGCGTTCGGCTGGAGTTGAAACCCGCCAAACTCGGTCCCGTCGTATTCACACCGTGCGCGACAGCGCACGGCGCGCTCTCTCGAGCGCTGCATCCGGTCGTTCGGATCGCCGCTCAGCGACAGCCCTCAGACCAGCTCGATCTGAACGATCTCTGCCGCGTCCCCGCGACGTTGACCGATGTGGACGAGTCGCGTGAACCCAGACTGCCGGTCGGCGTACTTGGGGGCGATCACGTCGAACAGCTTGCTGACCACGAGCGGCTCGTTGGGCAGCTCCGACACGACGCTGCGCCGGGCCGCGAGATCGCCGCGCTTGGCGAGCGTGATCATGCGCTCGACCTGACCGCGGATCTCCTTGGCCTTGGCTTCGGTCGTCCGGACCCGCTCGTAGCGGAGCACCGAGACCGTCAGGTTCCGGTAGAGCGCCATGCGGGGCCCGTGCTTGCGCGACAGCTTGCGGCCGTCGATCCGGTGGGCCACGCTCAGGCCTCCTCCTCGCCCTCGAACGGCTCGTCGCCGTCGAGCGTCTCGTCGAGCGTCTCGTCGAGCTCCGAGTCGGGAAGGATGAACCCGCGCATGCGCAGCCGCTCCTTCATCTCGTCCAGCGACTTCTTGCCGAAGTTGCGCATCCGGAGCAGGTCGTCGTCCTTGAGCTGCAGCAGCTGGCCGACCTTGACGATGTTGTTGCGCTTCAGCGAGTTGTAGGCCCGCATCGGGAGATCGAGCTCCTCGATCGGCATGTCCAGCATGTTGGGCGGCAGCTGGGGCACGCCGGTCGCCGCCCGATCGGGGGCTGCCACCGGGACGCCGACGGTCACGAACGGCTGGAACTGGCGGACCAGGATATCCGCCGAGCGCGACAGCGCTTCCTCGGGCGTGATCGTGCCGTCCGTCTCGATCTCGATCGTGAGCTTGTCGAAGTTGGTCATCTGACCTACCCGCATGCTCTCGACCCAGTAGTTGACCTTGCGAACCGGCGTGAAGATCGCATCGACGGCGATGACGCCGATCGGGAGCGCCTCGCTGCGTTCGGCGGCGAGGTAGCCCACGCCGCGCTCCACGGTGAGGTCCATCTCGATCGTCACGTCGTCCGAGTCGATCGTCATCAGGACCAGCTCGGGGTTGACGATCTCGACATCGGCGGACTCCGCGATGTCCGCGGCGATCAGCGGGCCGGCGCCGCTCTTGATCAGGCGCAGCTGGACCGGGTGGCTCGCGAAGCTCTTCAGCCGCAGCTTCTTGACGTTGAGGACGATCTGGGTGACGTCTTCCTTGACACCCGGGATCGTCGAGAACTCCTGGTACACGTCGCGGACCTGGATCGACGTCACCGCGGCGCCCTCGAGGGACGACAGCAGAACGCGCCGCAGCGCGTTGCCCAGCGTGACGCCGTAACCTGCCTGCAGCGGACCGGCCTCGTACTTCGCGTACGTGCCGGCCTCGGCGACGGGCTCGATCTGGGGGGTCTCGAGTTCGATCATGGAGGGCGGCTACCTCGAGTAGTACTCGACCACGAGCTGCTCATTGAAGTCGAGCGGCATCTGGTCGCGGCGCGGCAGGGCGATGACGGACCCGGCGAGGTTCGCCGGGTCGAGGCTCAGCCAGTCCGGAGCCTGGTGCGATCCCAGGGTCTCGCGAACGGTCTTGAACAGCTCCCGACCGCGGTGTGACTCCCGGACCTCGATCTTGTCACCAACCTTGAGCCGATAGGAGGGGATGTTGGTGGGCACGCCGTTGACCGCAACGTGGCCGTGGGCCACCTGCTGGCGGGCGGCCGCCCGCGACGGGGCGAAGCCGAGCCGGAACACCGCGTTGTCGAGGCGCAGCTCCAGCGTCCGAAGCAGGTATTCGCCGGTGACGCCCGAATGGCGCGAGGCCTCGCGGTAGTAGTTGCGGAACTGCCTCTCGAGCACGCCGTAGACCCGGCGAACCTTCTGCTTCTCACGCAGCTGGAGGCCGTAGTCACCGACCTTGCGGCGGCGCACGCCGTGCTGTCCGGGCGGCGACGGGCGCCGCTCGAACGAGCATTTCTTGGTGTAGCAGCGGCTGCCCTTGAGGAAGAGCTTCAGCCCTTCCCGGCGGCACAGCCGGCAGACGGCATCGGTGTAGCGGGCCATGGCCTCTCGGTGCTCAGACGCGGCGCCGCTTGGGCGCGCGGCAGCCGTTGTGCGGGATGGGGGTGACGTCGGTGATCGCGCTGACCTCGAGCCCGGCCGCCTGGAGCGACCGGATCGCCTGCTCGCGGCCGGCACCGGGTCCCTTGACGTAGACCTCGACCTGGCGCATGCCGTGCTCCATCGCGCGCTTGGCGGCGCCGTCTGCGGCCAGCGCGGCCGCATACGGCGTGCTCTTCCGGGAGCCCTTGAAGCCGGCGACGCCTGCGGAACCCCACGCGACGACGTTCCCGGTCTGGTCCGTGATCGTCACGATCGTGTTGTTGAAGCTCGCCTGGATGTGGACGTGCCCCTGGGGGACGTTCTTCCGCTCCCGGCGCCGCTGTTTGACGGCGCGTTTCCGATCGGCCATGCGCTAGGGGTCCCTCGTTACTTCTTCCTGCGAGCGCCGACCGTCTTCTTCGGTCCTCGGCGCTGTCGGGCATTGGTCTTGGTGCGCTGACCGCGAACCGGGAGGTTACGGCGGTGGCGGAGGCCGCGGTAGGAGCCGATCTCGATCAGGCGCTTGATGTTGAGCGCCACCTCGCGGCGGAGATCGCCCTCGACCTTGAAGCTGCGGTCGATGACCTCGCGGAGCCGGGCGACCTGGTCTTCGGTCAGGTCCCGGACCCGCGTGTCAGGGTTGACGTTGGTCTGCTTGAGGATCTTCTGGCTGGACGACAGCCCGACCCCGTAGATGTAGGTAAGGGCGACCTCCACGCGCTTCTCGCGCGGGATGTCGATGCCGGCGATTCGAGCCATCGTGTCAGCCCTGCCGCTGCTTGTGCTTGGGGTTGGAGCAGATGACCATCACGGTGCCGTGGCGCCGGATGACCTTGCAGTTGTCGCATCGCGCCTTCACGGACGCCCTGACCTTCACCGGGTTCCTCGATTACTTCAAGCGGTACGTGATCCGACCCCGGGTGAGGTCGTACGGGGAGAGCTCCACGCGGACCCGGTCTCCCGGCAGGATCCGGATGAAGTTCATCCGGAGCTTGCCGCTGATGTGCGCGAGGACGCGGTGACCGTTCTCGAGCTCCACCGCGAACATGGTGTTCGGCAGCGGCTCGATGACGACACCTTCGACTTCAATCGCGTCCTTCTTCGCCAACCTAGCTCCCTGGTCCGTTGCAGCACGAGTGCCGGCCCGACAGGGCCGACACACGAACGCTGAGGATATCAAAGGCATTCGATTCCCACAACACCCCGGCTACCTCAGAGGTCATGGGAACATCAGACACGGGTCAGGATCTCCGCACCTGATTCCGTCACCGCGATCGTGTGCTCGAAGTGGGCGGCCATCGACCCATCCAGGGTGACCACCGTCCAGCCGTCCGCCAGCGTCTCCGTGGCCTCTGTGCCCATCGTGAGCATGGGTTCGATCGCGATGCAGATCCCGGGCGCCAGCTGGAGGCCCTTCGACCGCGACCGGAAGTTGGGGACCTGGGGATCCTCGTGCATCGACGTCCCGATCCCGTGACCCACGTACTGCCGGATGATGCCGTAGCCATGCGGGGTCGCGACGTCTTCGACAGCCGCCGAGATATCGCCGATGTGGTTGCCGGGCACGGCGGCCTGGATCCCCGCCATCAGCGCCATCCGGGTGGTGTCGACCAACGCCCGTACCTGCGCGACGGCCGCGTCCGGTCCACCGCAGATGAACGTCCGCGCGCCATCACCGTGCCAATCGTCGTAGATCACGCCGACGTCGACCGACACCAGCTGCCCGGACCGGATCTCCCGGTCTCCGGGGATGCCATGGACGATCTCGTCGTCGATGGAGATGCAGGTGGACGCCGGGTAGGCGTGCGGGTCCCGGGCGTCGTAGCGACGTCCGCCGAGGTAGTTGAGAAACGACGGGATCCCGCGTGAGGCGCGGATATGGCGCTCGGCGATCCGGTCCAGCTCGGCCGTGGACACCCCCGGCCGGAGGTGCTCCTCCATCAGCGCCAGGACCTCGGCCACGATCCGTCCGGCGGATCGCATCTTCGCGATCTCGGCGCGCGACTTGCGGGTGACCATCAGCGAGCCCGGTGCTCAGGCACGTCGCCAACGACGACCCCCGAGCCCTCGAGCGCCGCGTCGATCGCCGCCGCAACGTCCCCGATCGACTGCAGCCCGTCCACCGTCCGCAGCAGACCCGCCTCGCGGTAGTGGCCGATGACCTCGTCGAGCGCCCCGAGCTGCTGAGCCATCCGCGCCCGGATGGTCTCCGGCTTGTCGTCCGGGCGCTGGTACAGCTCGGACCCGTCGAGGTCACAGCGGCCGGCGACGAGCGGAGGGCTGGAGACCTCGTGGTACGGGTGCCCGGAGGCGCGACACACCCAGCGACCGGACATCCGGCGCACCAGCTCCTCGGCGGGCACGTCCACCAGCACGGCGGCACATACGGCCGAGCCGCGCTCGGCGAGGGACGCGTCGAGCGCCTCAGCCTGGACGCCGGTTCGCGGAAAGCCGTCGAGGATCACCCCGCCGGCCGCGTCCGGCCGGGCCAGACGATCGAGCAGCAGGCGCACCGTGATCTCGTCCGGGACCAGCTGCCCGGCGTCCATGTAGCGTCGGGCCTCGAGACCAAGTGGTGTCCCATCACGGACCGCGGCCCGGAACAGGTCGCCGGTTGCAACGACGGGGATGCCGAGGCGCTCGGACAGCAGGGGTGCCTGGGTCCCCTTCCCGGCGCCCGGGGCACCGAGAAGGACGACCACGTTCATCGACCTTCGGCCGCCACCAGGGCGACCCTCATCGAACGGGCCCGGATGTCGTTCCGAGACGAAGGCGCCGCTGAGGACGTGAGCGAGCGCATGTTCCGGGGTGCGAGCGAGGCGGCGCGGCCGGCGACGCAGGTGCGGGCTGCCGGCTGGCCGGCGTTCATCGGATGAAGCCCTCGTACTGGCGGATGAGCAGCTGCGCCTCGAGCTGCTTCATCGTCTCGACGACCACGGACACCACGATCAGGATGCCCGTGCCGCCCAGGGCGATGTTGGAGTACTGGGGCTGGATCAGGGCGATGAACGGCGGAGCCGCGGCGACGATACCCAGGAACAGGGCGCCGGCGACCGTGATCCGCGTCACCACCCTGGCCAGGTAGTCCTGCGTCGGGCGGCCGGGGCGGATGCCGGGGATGAAACCGCCGTTCTTGCGCAACTGCTCGGCGGTCTCGTCGGGCTTGAACGTGAACGCGGTGTAGAAGTAGGTGAACCCGACCGTGAGCAGGAAGTACAGCGAGACGTACAGCCACGACCCGCGGCTCAGCCAGCTGACCACGCCCTGCGCGATGTCGCCGATGACGCCCGCGGAGCTGGTGAAGTAGCTGGCGATCTGGCTGGGGAACAGCAGGATGCTCACCGCGAAGATGATCGGGATGACACCGGCCTGGTTGACCCGGAGCGGCAGGAACGTCTGGCCGCCCTGGTACATCCGCCGGCCACGCACGCGCGACGCGTACTGGATCGGGATCCGGCGCTGGCCCTCCTGGATATAGACGATGACCGCGACGGCGGCCACGGCCAGCAGGCCGAGCAGGACCAGGCGCGAGAGATCGGGGTTGTCCAGGAAGCCCAAGAGAGCGCCCGGAGCCCGGCTGACGATGCCGGCGAAGATGATGAAGCTGACGCCGTTGCCGATCCCCTTCTCGGTGATCAGCTCGCCCAGCCACATCAGGACCACCGAGCCGGCGGTCAGTGTGACGATCTGGGTGACCGTCTCCCAGCTGCCGAGGTCGAATGGCGTCGACAGGACCTGGCTGGCATTGAGCAGGGCCATGAAGCCGTACGCCTGGAGCAGCGCCATCGGCACGGACAGGTAGCGGGTGTACTGGTTGATCTTCGTCCGGCCGTACTCGCCCTCGCGCTGCAGGGCCTGCAGCGACGGGACCACGCCCGTCATGAGCTGCATGATGATCGAGGCGTTGATGTACGGGTTCACGCCCAGCGCAACGACCGAGAAGTTGGTCAGGCCACCGCCCGAAAACAGGTCGAGCAGCCCGAAGATCGCGTTCGTGTCGAGGAAGTTGTGGAGCTGGTTGCGATCGATGCCCGGGACCGGAACGTGGGCCAGGAGCCGGAACACGAGCAGGATCGCGGCCACGAACAGGATCCTGCGCCGGAGGTCCGGCGCCCGGAATGCGTTGAGCAGGGCCTCGAACACGTGCAGCTAGCCCTTGTCGTCGGCGTCGGGCTCGGCGGCCGGCTCGGGCGTGTCGCCGGCCGGTTGAGCGTCGGCAGCCCGCGTGGCGGCCTTCGCCGCCGGGGCCTTGCGGGTTCGCTTGGGGGTCGCCGTTGCCTTGGGCGCCGCCTCGGGCTCGGCTGCCTCGGGTTCGGCTGCGTCGGGGGCTGCGGCTGCCTCGGTTGCTGACGAGACGTCCACACCCAGCGCGGCGAGCGGGCTGCTCGGGATCTCGATGACCTGGGCGGTCCCGCCGGCTGCCTCGATCTTGGCCCTGGCGCTCTTCGTGAACGCATCAGCGAGCACGAACAGCTTCGCGTTGACCTCGCCCTGGCCCAGGACCTTGAGCGGCAGGCGATCACGTCGCACGAGGCCCGCCTGCTTGAGGGTGTCGGCGTTGACCGTGACCGGGGCGCCCTTCTGGACCTCGAGCCGGCCCGCCTCGACCGCGGCGCTGATCGCCCCGACGTTGACGATCTCGTACTCGATGTCGTTGATGTTGCGGAACCCGTGCAGCTTCGGGATTCGGATGTGGAGCGGCGTCTGGCCGCCCTCGAACCATGCGGGGATCGACGCCCCGGCGCGGGACCGCTGGCCCTTGGTGCCGCGACCGGCGGTCTTGCCCTTGCCGGCGGCGATCCCGCGGCCGACGCGGGTGCGCCTCGTGACCGACCCCTTGGCGGGATGCAGGTCGTGAATCTTCATCAGCGCTTCTCCGGCGTCTGGTCGACGCCCTCGGGGAGCTCCTCAACGGTCACCATGAACCGGACCTGGCGGGCCATCCCGCGCACGGCGGGGTTGTCGGGCAGGATCGACGAGCTGCCGATGCCGTGGAGGCCCAGGGCACGGGCCGTAGCCCGGTTGCGGGCGATGTGGCCGATCACGCTCTTGGTCTGGGTGATCCGCAGCCTACCGGGCATCGGGCACCTCCTGCGGAGCGCCTGCCGCGGCCGCCTGGCCCGGAACGACGAGGCGGAGCTGGACGCCGCGCTGCCGCGACAGCTCGTCGACCGACCGCAGGCTGGTGAGCGCGTTGAGCGTCGCCCGGGTCACGTTGACCGGGTTGGTCGAGCCGTGGATCTTGGACAGGATGTCGCGGATGCCCGCCGCCTCCACGACGGCGCGCACGGCGCCGCCGGCAATCACGCCGGTCCCCTTGGACGCCGGCTTGAGCAGGATGCGGGCGCCCGCGTACTCCTCGCGAACCTCGTGCGGGATCGTGGTCCCGACCATCGGGATCTGGACGACGTGCTTCTTCGCGTCCTCGACGCCCTTGCGGATCGACTCCGGCACGTCACCGGCCTTGCCCAGGCCGACACCGACGTGGCCGTTGCCGTCGCCCACGACGATGACCGCCGAGAACGAGAACCGGCGGCCGCCCTTGTGGACCTTCGCGACGCGGTTGATCTGGACGACGCGCTCCTCGAGCGCGAGCTTGTTGGGATCGATACGGGCCACAGGCGTGTCCTCTAGAAGGTGAGGCCGGCTTCGCGCGCCGCCTCGGCGAGCGAGCGAACCCGCCCGTGGTACTTGAACCCCGCCCGATCGAACACGACCGTGGCCACACCGGCAGCCTTCGCGCGCTCGGCGACCAGCTGGCCGACCCGCCGCGCGTCGTCGGTCTTGGTGCCGTCGCCACCGCGCACGCCGGCCTCCAGCGAGGAGGCAGCCGCCAGCGTTTGACCGGTCGTGTCGTCGATGACCTGGGCGTAGATCTGGTTGAGGCTACGGAACACCGCAAGGCGCGGGCGCGCCGGTGTCCCGGCCAGCCGGAGCCGGAGCCGTTCGTGGCGCTTGGTGCGGGCCGCGGAGCGGCTGGCGATCCTGGTCATGGTTACTTCTTCCCGCCGATCTTGCCGGCCTTGCCCGCCTTGCGGCGGACCTGCTCGCCGGCATACCGGACGCCCTTGCCCTTGTAGGGCTCGGGCTTGCGCGTGGACCGGACCTTGGCCGCGATCTGGCCGACCAACTCCTTGTCGATGCCCACGACGGCCAGGCGGACGGGGCTCTCAACCTCGAAGCTGATCCCATCGGGCGGCTCGATCTCGATCGGGTGGCTGTAGCCCAGCGCCAGATGGAGCTTGTCGCCGACCTTCTGGGCACGATAGCCGACACCCACGATCTCGAGGCCCTTGCGGTACCCGGTCGTGACGCCGACGACCATGTTGTTGACGAGGGTTCGGGTGAGGCCATGGAGGCTCTTGTCGAGCTTGGTCTCCGTCGGCCGGGTGACGACGACGGCGTCACCCTCACGGGCGACCGCGATGCGCGGCGGAAGCTCACGGGTCAAGGTGCCTTTAGGCCCCGAGACCGTGATGACGCGCCCGTCGAGCGCGACTTCGACGCCGGCGGGGACGGCGATGGGGAGACGACCGATTCGTGACATCGCGCTACCAGACGTAGGCGAGGATCTCGCCACCCAGCTGGGCCTGCTTGGCCTGCGATCCGGTCATGATTCCCCGTGAGGTGCTGACGATCACGACGCCCAGCCCGCCGAGCACGCGCGGGATATCCGTCTTGCGAGCATAGACCCGCAGGCCGGGCTTGCTGATCCGCTTGAGGCCCGACACGACCGGTACCTTGCCTTCGACGTACTTGAGCTCGATGCGCAGCATCTGCGCGGCGCCGTCGCGCTCCTCACGGACATCGGCGACGAAGCCTTCTTCCTTGAGGATGCGTGCGATCTCGCGCTTGGTCCGCGAGGCCGGCACGACGACCTCCGTGTGCCGCGCCCGGGACGCGTTGCGGACCCGCGTGAGCATGTCCGCGATGGGGTCGGAAATGTTCATGCCTCTACCAGCTCGACTTGGTGACGCCGGGCAGCTCGCCGACCAGCGCTCGCTCCCGGAAGCAGATCCGGCACAGCGCGAAGCGGCGCATGTAGGCTCGCGGCCGGCCGCACACCGAGCACCGGTGATACGCCTGGACCGGATGATGCGGCTCGCGCTTGGCTTTCGCGATCATGGACTTCTTGGCCATTTGGACTCCTCCCCGCGCCCTACCCGGCGAAGGGCATGCCGAGGAGCTCGAGCAGACGCTTCGACTCCTCGTCGTTCTTCGCCGTCGTCACGATGCTGATCTCCAGCCCGCGGAGACGGTCCACCTTGTCATAGTCGATCTCCGGGAACGCCAGCTGCTCTCGAAGGCCGAGCGAGTAGTTGCCCCGCCCGTCGAACGACCGCCCGGGGACACCCCGGAAGTCGCGGATGCGCGGCAGCGCCAGTCGGGTCAGCCGCTCCAGGAAGTCCCACATCCGCTCGCCGCGCAGGGTGACCTTCACGCCGATCGGGTTGCCCGTCCGGATGTGGAACTGGGCGATCGAGCGCTTGGCACGCGTGATGATGGGCTTCTGGCCCGAGACCAGGCCCAGGTCGCCGATGGCAGCGTCAATCGCCTTGGCGTTCTGGAGCGCCTCGCCGAGCCCGATGTTGAGCACCACCTTCTCGACCCGCGGGACCTGCATCGGGTTCGCGTACCCGAACTGCTTGACCAGGGTTGGCACGGTATCCGTCGCGTACCGCTCCCTTAGCTGCCCGCTCACGCCTCCACCTCCAGCGGCTCGCCGCAGTGCTTGCACACGCGGATGCGGGTGCCGTTGTCGAGCGTCCGATGGCCGACCCGGGTCGGCCGGTCGCAGTGGCTGCAGACGACCATCACCCGGCTCGCCGGGATCGCCATGGCCTGGTCCATGATGCCGCCCGGATCGACCGTCGGCGCCGAGCCCGCGATCGAGTTGCCGCCGCTGCGCTGGCGCGCCTTCATGTGCTTGCGGGCGATGTTCAGGCCCTCGACCACGACGGATACGCCGCCCTTGATGGAGGTCCTGCGATAGCCGGAGCGCACTGCTGACGGCGAGGCATCGAGCCGGATGACACGCTCGACCTTGCCCTGCTTGCCAGCGTCCTTGCCTGCCAGGACGACCACGGTGTCACCCTTGCGGATCTCGGGCACGGCAGTGCGTTGCTGGATGGTCCGGCCAGGCATCACAGCACCTCCGGGGCAAGGGACACGATCTTCATGTAGTTGCGGTCTCGCAGCTCGCGGGCCACGGGACCGAAGATGCGCGTGCCGCGCGGGTTGCCCTGGTTGTTGATCAGGACGGCAGCGTTCTCGTCGAACCGGATGTAGCTCCCATCCGGCCGGCCGTACTCCTTGGCGGTGCGCACGATCACGGCCCGGACCACGTCACCCTTCTTCACGGGCGCGTTGGGGATCGCCGTCTTGACGCTCGCGACGATCACGTCGCCGATGCCGGCTGTCGTCTTGCGCGAGCGGCCCATGATCCGGATGCACTGGATCGTGCGGGCGCCCGTGTTGTCGGCGACGCGCAGGCGCGTCTCGGTCTGAATCACGCCTCCGTCTCCCCCGCCGTCGCGGCGCCGGCCGTGTCAGCGACGTCGGCCGTCTCGGTCGGCGCAGCCGGCTCATCGCCGACGCCCCGGCCGTGATGGGCGGCATGGTGGAGGGCCTCGGCGGTCTCCGCTTCCTCGTCCACCAGCGTCTCGCCGGCACGCTCCTCGCCCGCCGTGGACAGGACGGACACGAGGTTCCAGCGCTTGGTCGCCGACAGCGGCCGGGACTCCTCGATGAGCACCGTGTCGCCGATGCGCGCCTCGTTGCCGGCGTCGTGGGCGGCGAACTTGGTGGTGACGCGCACGACGCGCTTGTACAGGCGGTGGCGCGCCAGACGCTCGACGGACACGACGATCGTCTTGTCCATGCGGTCGCTGACGACGCGGCCGACCTTGGTCTTCCGCTTTCCCTTCACGGGTTCGATGGCTCCTGCGGTAGGCATCCCGACGCTCCTACTCCGCCGCGCGCGGCGATGTCTCTCGCTCGCGCTTGACGGTGAGGATCCGGGCGATCGTCCGTCGCGTCGCCGGGATCTGGCTGTAGTCCTTCAGTTGCCGGGTCGAGAGCGCGAAGCGGGTCTGCCACAGATCCTGCTTGGCTTCTCGAAGCCGGTCGTCCAGCTCCCGATCCGAGAGCTGCCGGATCTCACCGATCTCCATCGGTGACCTCCTTCGCGGACTCGCGGACGACGACGTGCGTCGCCACCGGAAGCTTGTGCGACGCGAGGCGCATCGCCTCGACCGCAGCGTCGTGCTCGACCCCCGCCATCTCGAACAGGATCCGACCGGGGCGAACGACGGCCACCCAGTGGTCGGGGGCGCCCTTGCCCGAGCCCATCCGCGTCTCGGCGGGCTTCTTGGTGGCCGGTTTGTCCGGGAACACCCGGATCCAGATCTTGCCTCCGCGCTTGACCGAACGGGTCATCGCCCGCCGGGCGGACTCGATCTGGCGCGCCGTGATCCAGGCAGGCTCCAGGGTCGCCAGCCCGTAGTCGCCGAAGGCGACCGTGTGGCCGCCCTTGGCCATCCCGGACATCCGGCCCCGCATGACCTTGCGATGCTTGACGCGTCGCGGCATCAGCATGGCGTCACACCCCCTGCGCGCCGGCTGCCGGACCGGCCGCCGGCTCCCGGCGCCGATGCTCGACAGGGAACTCGCCCCGGTAGATCCAGACCTTGACGCCGATCCGGCCGTAGGTCGTGTGGGCGTGGACCTGCCCGTAGCTGATGTCCGCGCGCAGCGTGCCCAGCGGGATCCGGCCTTCGCGGTCCCACTCACGACGACCCATCTCCGAGCCGCCCAGACGTCCGGCCAGCGCGATCTTGACGCCCTTGGCGCCGGCCTTCATCGATCGCTGGATCGACTGCTTCATTGCCTTCTTGTAGGCGACTCGCCGGCTCAGCTGCTGGGCGATGTTGAGCGCGACGAGATGCGCGTCGAGCTCGGGCTGGCGGATCTCCTTGATCTCCAGCTTCACCTTGCGCTTGGTCAGCTCGCCGATCTCGCGGCGCAGGATCTCCACGTTCTGGCCGCCGCGCCCGATGACGATGCCCGGCTTGGCCGTGTGGATGGCGACGGTCACGTGGTTGATGCCGCGCTCGATCTCCACCCCGCTCACGCTGGCGTTGGCAAGCCGTCGGTCGAGCAGCTGCCGGATCGCGATGTCCTCCCGGAGGAGGATTGTGTACTCCTTGTCGGCGTACCACTTGGCAGTCCACGTTCGGGTGTAGCCCAGGCGGTAGCCGTACGGATGGACCTTGTGTCCCATGCCTAGGCCTCCCGGTCGGCGACGACGATGGTGATGTGCGTCATGGGCTTGTGGATCGGGAATGCCCGACCCTGTGCCCGGGGGCGCCATCGCTTGATCGTCGGGCCCTCGTTGGCGATCGCGTCGGCGACGAACAGCTCGTCGGCCGAGCGACTCAGGTTGTTCTCGGCGTTCGCTGTCGCGCTCTTGAGGACCAGCGCGACGTTGCGTGCGGCGGCCTGCGGCATGAACCGCAGGAGCGCGGCGGCCTCCTCCACGGACTTGCCCTTGATCGCCTCGGTCACGAGGCGGGCCTTCCGCGTGGAGCCCCGGAGGTACTTGGCGGTGGCAGAGACACGCATCGATCGCCCCCCTACCGCAGCCCGGCGGACCGATCGGCGTTCCGACCGTGCCCGCGGTAGGTGCGGGTCGGGGCGAACTCGCCGAGGCGGTGGCCGACCATGTTCTCGGTGACGTACACCGGCACGTGCTTGCGTCCGTTGTAGACGGCGATCGTGTGGCCGATGAAGTCCGGGAAGATGACGGACGCGCGCGACCAGGTCTTGAGCACCTGGCGCTCGTTCCGCTTGTTCATCTCCTGCACCCGGGCGAGAAGCCGGGGCTGGACGAACGGTCCCTTCTTGACCGATCGCGACATGCGCTCGCTCCTCTCCTACCTGCGATGACGGCTGCGGACGATCAGCCGGCTGGTGGTCTTGCTGCGCCGGGTCCGATAGCCCATCGCGGGCTTGCCCCAGGGCGTCTTGGGCGGCATGCCCGTCGGGCTCTTGCCCTCACCACCACCGTGCGGGTGATCGCGCGGCGTCATCGCGACGCCCCGGACCTCAGGACGCTGGCCCATATGCCGGGCGCGACCGGCCTTGCCGAGACTCTGGTTCTCGTGGTCGACATTCGACACCTGGCCGACCGTCGCCATGCACTTGATCGGGATCCGGCGCACCTCGCCCGACGGCAGGCGCACCTGGGCGAGCTCGCCCTCCTTGGCCAGCAGCTGGGCCGAGGTCCCGGCGGAGCGCACGATCTGGCCCCCCTTGCCGGGCACGAGCTCGATGTTGTGGATCGTGGTGCCCAGCGGAATCCTGCGGATCGGCAGGGCGTTGCCCACGCGCGCGTCGGCGTCCGGGCCGGCCACGACCATGTCACCGACCTTGAGGCCGTTGGGCAGCAACATGTAGCGCTTCTCGCCGTCGCGGTAGTGGAGCAGGCCAATCCGCGCCGAGCGGTTCGGGTCGTACTCGATCGTCGCCAGGCGCGCGGGTACGCCGAGCTTGTCGCGCTTGAAGTCGATCCGCCGGTAGTGCGCCTTCTCGCCACCGCCGCGGTGGCGAACGGTGCGGCGGCCCTGGTTGTTGCGACCCGATCCCCGCTTCTGGGGCTCGAGCAGCGGCTTGTGCGGCTTGTCGGTGGTGATCTCCTCGAAGGTCGATCGGGTCATCCACCGGCGGCCGGCCGAGGTTGCCTTGTAGCTGCGAAGCGGCATCCCTACACCCCCTCGAAGAACTCGATCTTCTGGCCGGGGGCCAGGGTCACAACAGCCTTCCGCCAGGCGGAAGTGTGGCCGACGATCCGTCCGCGACGGGTGCCCCGCCGCTTCTCCTTGGCCTTCGCGGTCAGCACGTTGACGGCCACGACCGTCACCTTCTCCTTGCGGTAGAGCTCCTCGACGGCGGCCTTGATCTGGATCTTGTTGGCCTTCTCATGGACGGCGAACGTGTACTTGCCCCGGGCCGACTCGTCGATCGACTTCTCGGAGATCACGGGCCGCAGGATCACGTCGGCGGCGCGCAGCTCGCTCATGCGTACACCTCCTCGATCCGGGCCAGCGCCGGTTGCTCGATCAGAACGGCGTCCGCGTTGAGCAGGTCGACCACGTTGAGCGAGTCGGCCAGGATCACCGAGACCGACGGCAGGTTGGCGGCCGATCGCAGCAGCGGCTCATCCCTGGTGGGCGCCACGACCAACACCCGGCGGGCGTGGCCATCGCCGGCGCCGAGCGCCTCGAGGACGGCGACGAACGCGCGGGTCTTCGGCTCCTCGTCCATGCCGAAGCGGTCGATGACGCGGATCGCGTCGTCGCCGAACTTGGCGGTCAGGGCCGAGCGCAGCGCAAGCCGGCGCATCTTCTTGGGCAGGCGCTGCTCGTAGGACCGCGGGTGCGGGCCGAACACCGCTCCGCCGCCCCGGTAATGGGGGGCGGTCCGGGAGCCCTGGCGGGCACGGCCGGTGCCTTTCTGGCGATAGGGCTTGCGCCCGCCGCCACGCACCTCGCCACGCGTCCTGGTGTCGTGAGTGCCGATCCGGCGGCCGGCCAGCTGGGCCGTCACCGCCTGATGGAGCACGGCCTCGTTGACCGGGGCGGCAAACAGCGTCTCGGCGAGGTCGACGCTGCCGACGGAGGCACCCGTGCGATCGTAGAGAGTGGTCTGCGGCATCGTCACGCCTTCCGGACGAATGTCAGCGCGCCTGGCGCCCCGGGCACCGATCCCCGCACGAGGATCAGGTTCCGCTCCGGGTCCACGCGGACGACGCGCAGCTTCTTGATCGTGACCCGCTCCTGTCCCATGTGGCCACCCATGCGGAGGCCCTTGTAGACGCGGCCGGGTGTGGTGCCGGGTCCGATCGAGCCCGGCTTGCGGTAGTTGTCGGAGCCGTGGGTCTTGGGGCCCCGGTGGAAGTGGTGGCGCTTCACGGTGCCCGCGAAGCCCTGCCCCTTGGAGATGCCGGTCACATCGACCAGATCGCCTTCGGCGAACACGTCGCCCACGGCGATCTGCTGGCCGACGTTGTAATCGCCGGCGCTCTCGGTGCGAAACTCGCGGATCGTGGCCACCCGGGGCAGATCCTTGAGCTGTCCGGCGACCGGCCTGGTGAGCCGGCGGCGCTCGCCGGCACCCAACTGGACGGCGGTGTAGCCGTCGCGCTCGGGCGTCCGGAGACGGGTCACGGTGTTGGGCGTGACCACGACCACCGAGACGGCGACCATGGTGCCGTCGGGCTGGAAGACCTGAGTCATGCCGACCTTGCGGCCGATGAGTCCGATGCTCATCACATCTTGATCTCGATGTCGACGCCAGCCGCGAGGCTGAGCCGCATCAGGGCGTCGACCGTCTTCGACGACGGATCCAGGATGTCGATCAGCCGCTTGTGGGTGCGGATCTCGAACTGCTCCCGGGAGTCCTTGTCGATGAACGGCGAGCGCAGGACGGTGAACTTCTCGATCCGGGTCGGCAGCGGCACGGGACCGACGACGTCCGCGCCGGTGCGCTGCGCCGTCTCCACGATCTGGGCTGCCGACTGGTCGAGCAGCCGGTGGTCGTAGGCCTTGAGGCGGATCCGGATCCGCTGCTTCGCCATCTCCTGCCCCTACTCGGTGATGCTGGTGATGGCGCCGGCGCCGACGGTGCGGCCACCCTCGCGGATGGCGAACCGCTGGCCGACCTCGAGCGCGATCGGGGTGATCAGCTCGACCGTCATGTCGACGTTGTCGCCGGGCATGATCATCTCGGCGCCCTCGGGCAGCCCGATGGCCCCGGTGACGTCGGTGGTGCGCAGGTAGAACTGGGGCCGGTAGCCGTTGTAGAAGGGGGTGTGCCGCCCGCCCTCCTCCTTGGTCAGCACGTAGACCCGGGCCACGAACTTGACGTGGGGGGTGACCGAGCCGGGCTTGGCCAGCACCTGGCCGCGCTCGATCTCGTCGCGCTCGATGCCCCGCAGCAGGCAGCCCACGTTGTCGCCGGCCTGGCCCTGGTCGAGCAGCTTCTTGAACATCTCGACGCCGGTGACCACGACCTTGCGGGTGGCCTTGACGCCGACGATCTCGACCTCCTCGCCGACCTTGATCACGCCGCGCTCGATGCGCCCGGTGGCGACGGTGCCCCGGCCCTTGATCCCGAACACGTCCTCGACCGGCATCAGGAACGGCCGGTCGACCGGGCGCTCGGGGGTCGGGATGTAGGAGTCGACCGCGTCCATCAGCTCCTGGATCGGCGCGTAGGCCGGATCGTCGGGGTTGTCGGACGCCTCGAGGGCCTTGAGGGCGGAGCCGCGGATGACCGGGACGTCGTCACCCGGGAAGTTGTTCTTGGTCAGGAGCTCGCGGACCTCGAGCTCGACCAGATCGAGCAGCTCGGGGTCGTCGACCATGTCGACCTTGTTGAGGAACACGACGATGTACGGCACCTCGACCTGGCGCGCGAGCAGGATGTGCTCGCGGGTCTGGGGCATCGGGCCGTCGGTGGCCGCCACGACCAGGATCGCGCCGTCCATCTGGGCAGCGCCGGTGATCATGTTCTTGATGTAGTCGGCGTGCCCGGGGCAGTCGACGTGGGCGTAGTGGCGGTTGGCCGTCTCGTACTCGACGTGGGCGATCGCGATCGTGATCCCCCGCTCGCGCTCCTCGGGGGCGTTGTCGATCGAGTCGAACGCGCGGTACTCCGCGTCGCCCTTCAGCGCCAGGTACTTGGTGATCGCGGCGGTGAGCGTCGTCTTGCCGTGGTCGATGTGGCCGATCGTGCCGACGTTGACGTGCGGCTTCGTGCGCTCGAACTTCTTCTTGGCCATGTCCCGGTGGACTCCCTGCTGCTCGCTCGCGCTGGCGCGAGCCGACCCTTGTTAGACCTTCGACTTCGCGACGAGCTCGGCCGCCAGGTTCGGGGGAACCTCGGCGTAGTGGCTGAGCTCCATGGAGTAGCTGGCCCGGCCCTGGGTCATCGACCGCAGGTCCGTGGCATAGCCGAACATCTCGGCCAGCGGCACCGCCGAGCGGACGACCTGCGTCGATCCGCGCGGATCCATGCCCTCGATCTGGCCCCGCCGGCTGTTGAGATCGCCGATGACGTCACCCATGAACTCCTCGGGCATCGTCACCTCGACCTGCATCATCGGCTCGAGCACGACCGGGCGCGCCTTCCCAACGGCGTCCTTGAGCGCCATCGAGGCAGCGATCTTGAACGCCATCTCGGACGAGTCGACCTCGTGGTATGACCCGTCGTGCACCGTCGTCCTGACGTCGACCATCGGATAACCGGCGTAGACGCCCGTGTCGAGCGTCTCGCGGATCCCATGCTCGATCGCCCGCATGTACTCGCGCGGGATGGTCCCGCCGACGATCTTGTCGACAAACTCGAACCCGCTGCCCTTCTCCCCGGGCTCGAGGGTCAGGATGACGTGCCCATACTGGCCCTTGCCGCCCGTCTGGCGGACGAAGCGGCCGTTGCCCTCGGCGGCCCGGCGGACGGTCTCGCGGTAGGACACCTGGGGCTTGCCGACGTTGGCCGCGACCCTGAACTCCCGCACCATGCGGTCGACGAGAACGTCGAGGTGCAGCTCGCCCATGCCGGCGATCAGCGTCTGGCCGGACTCCTCGTCGGTCTTGACCCGGAAGGTCGGATCTTCCTCGGCCAGTCGCTGGAGCGCGATGCCCAGCTTGTCCTGGTCGGCCTTGGTCTTGGGCTCGATTGCCACCTCGATGACCGGCTCCGGGAACGTGATCGCCTCCAGGATCACCGGGTGATCCGGATCGGACAGCGTGTCGCCGGTGAACGTCTCCTTGAGCCCGACCGCGGCCGCAATGTCGCCCGCGTAGACCTGCTCGATCTCCTCGCGGTGGTTGGCATGCATCTGGAGGATCCGGCCGATGCGCTCCTTGCGACCCTTGGTCGCATTGAGCACGTACGACCCGGCCTTGAGCGTCCCTGAGTAGACCCGGAAGAAGGCGAGCTTGCCCACGAATGGGTCGGCGGCGATCTTGAACGCGAGGGCGCTGAACGGCTCGCTGTCGTCCGGGGTCTTGAGGACCCCGACGTCGGTGCCGGGCTTGAGGCCGATCACAGGCGGCACGTCGAGCGGCGACGGCAGGTAGTCCACGACGGCATCGAGCATCGGCTGGATGCCCTTGTTCTTCAGTGCCGAGCCGGCGAGGATCGGGACCCACTTGTACTGCAGCGTCGCCAGCCGGATCCCGTGCTTGATCTCGGCCTCGGTGATCTCGTGGCCCTCGAGGTACTTGTGGGCGAGGTCGTCGTCGACATCGGCGACCGCCTCGAGCAGGTGCTCGCGGTGGCGGGTCGCCTCGTCGAGCAGGTCCTCGGGAACATCGGTCTCGTCGAACGTGCTGCCCAGGTCGTCGCGCCAGGTCAGCGCCTTCATGCGCACGAGGTCGACGACGCCCCGGAACGTGTCCTCGATCCCGATCGGGACCTGGATCGGCACCGGCTTCACGCCCAGGCGCTCCTGGATCATGTCGACGTCGCGCCAGAAGTTCGCTCCCGTCCGGTCGAGCTTGTTGATGAAGCAGATCCGGGGCACGCGGTAGCGATCGGCCTGACGCCAGACCGTCTCCGACTGAGGCTCGACACCGGCGACGCCGTCGAACACGACCACGGCGCCGTCGAGGACGCGCAGGCTGCGCTCCACCTCGATGGTGAAGTCCACGTGCCCGGGCGTATCGAGGATGTTGATGCGATGATCGTTCCAGAAGCAGGTCGTGGCCGCGGCCGTGATCGTGATGCCGCGCTCCTGCTCCTGGGGCATCCAGTCCATGGTGGCCGCGCCCTCATGGACCTCGCCGAGCTTGTAGATCTTCTTGGTGTAGAAGAGAACACGCTCGGTGACCGTGGTCTTGCCCGCGTCGATATGCGCGATGATTCCGATGTTCCGCGTTCTCGCGAGCGGAACGGCGCGTGCCACTGTGATCGGGCTCCTCTCGGCCAGGACTACCACTTGAAATGGCTGAAGGCGCGGTTGGCCTCGGCCATCTTGTGGGTGTCCTCACGCCGCTTCACCGCCGCGCCGAGGCCGTTCATGGCATCGACGAACTCGCCGGCGAGCTTGTCGCTCATGCTCTTGCCGCTGCGCTTGCGGGCGGCCTGGACGAGCCAGCGCACACCCAGCGACAGGCGGCGATCGCCCCGGATCTCGACCGGGACCTGGTAGGTGGCGCCACCGACCCGACGAGGCTTCACCTCGATGATCGGCGTGGCGTTGCGCAGGGCAGCCTCGAGCACCTCGAGTCCCGGGCGCTTGGCCTGGAACTCGGCCCGCGCGAGGGCCTGACGGAGGATGCGGTCGGAAAGGGTCCGCTTGCCGTCGCGCATGAGCTTGGCGCGGAAGCGATCGGTGACCCGGTTGGATTCGGCCTGGTACTTGGCCTTGCGAGGGATCGACGAACGACGCGGCATCCGACTACTTCCCGATCCCTTGGGTGGCCTTGGTGCCGTACTTGGACCGGGCCTGCTTTCGATCCCTCACGCCGGCGGCATCGAGCGTCCCACGGATGATGTGGTACTTGACGGACGGGAGGTCCTTGACCCGGCCTCCGCGCACCAGGACCACCGAGTGCTCCTGCAAGTTGTGCCCGATGCCCGGGATGTAGGCCGTGACCTCCATCTGGTTCGTGAGCCGCACGCGCGCGATCTTCCGAAGCGCCGAGTTCGGCTTCTTCGGCGTCATCGTCCGAACCTGCAGGCAGACGCCACGCTTCTGGGGCGCACCCGGAATGGGCACCTGTCGCTGGCGCAGGCTGTTCCAGTTCCTGCGTAGCGCGGGAGCCTTGACCTTCTCGATCTTCGGCTTCCGCCCGTGGCGCACGAGCTGGCTGATGGTCGGCACGGAGACGCGGCTCCTTTCACTTGATAGTCGACAAAGGTTCGGTGCGGTGGTCAACCCGCTTGCCGGGGTCACGGCCAGGGACCACCCGGTGCGCTCGATCCGATCCGCGGCGCACGGTGCACCGAGGGCCGTTCGAGGCCACGAGCGCGGAGTGTAGCAGCGGCCCGAATTGAGTGTCAAACGTCCTCGGCCGGGCGGCCGAGGACGTTTCGTTCGACGTTGGTTGCGGACTCCGGCCGGGCCCTCAGCCCTCCTCGGATGCGTCCGCGAGGAAGGGATTGAACTCGGTCTCCTGACCGTCGCCGTCCTGCTCCCCGGCCTCGCCCAGGAACGGGTTGGCCTCCGCCCCGTCATCGTCGGCGCCGGCGATCGTCGCCGCGAGCGCGAGGTCAGCAGTGTCCTCGTCGGCCGGCCGGACGCCGTCCTCGAGGAACGGGTTGTACTCGGCCTCGCCGAGGCCTTCGACGGCCTCGCCCGCGAGCGCCTCGAGGGCGGCTCGGCGCTGGCGCTCCTTGAGGGCTGCGATGTTCTGCGGCGCGCCCGTCCCAGCCGGGATGAGCTTGCCGATGATGACGTTCTCCTTGAGTCCGATCAGGTGATCCTTGGAGCCATTGATGGCCGCCTCGGTGAGCACCCTGGTCGTTTCCTGGAACGACGCCGCGGCCAGGAACGAGGAGGTGTTGAGCGACGCCTTGGTGACGCCCAGCAGCACGGTCTGCGCCGTCGCCGGCTCGCCACCCTCGGCGAGCACGCGGTTGTTCGCATGCTCGAAGTCGAGGCGGTCGACGAGCTCCGTCGGCAGCTGCTCGCAGTCGCCGGGCTGGTCGATCCGAACCTTCTTGAGCATCTGCCGGACGATGATCTCGATGTGCTTGTCGTTGATCGTGACGCCCTGGCTCCGGTAGACCCGCTGGACCTCCTTGACCAGGTAGCGCTGGACGGCGTCCTTGCCCCGGGTCTCCAGGTACTCCTGGGGGTTGATCGGACCGTCGGTGATGGCGTCGCCAGCGCGGATCTCCTGACCGTCCTCGAACAGCAGCTTTGCACTGTGGGGGATCGAGTACTCGCGTTCCACGACGTCCTCGGCCCGAAGGACCAGCCCGTCATCGGTGCGGACGAGGAAGCCCTTGACCGGGGCCGCGACGTCGCCCGCCTCAGACTTCGCGAGGACCTGATTGGCCTCGACGAGGTCGCCCGGGGCGGCGAGCAGCTCTGCGCCGTCGGTCAGCAGAAGTGGGGTGTCGAACGATTCGCGACTGGTGACCTTGACCTTGCGACCGGTCTCGCCCGCGATCATCTCGACGATCCCGTCGATGTGGCTGATCTCGGCCTTGCCCTTGGGGACGCGCGCCTCGAACAGCTCCTCGACGCGCGGCAGGCCCTGCGTGATGTCCTGGCCGGCGACACCGCCGGTGTGGAACGTCCGCATGGTCAGCTGCGTGCCCGGCTCACCGATCGACTGGGCGGCGATGATCCCTACGGCCTCGCCGATCCCTATCATCTCGCCGGTGGCCAGGTTCCGTCCGTAGCACATCCGGCACACGCCGTGGCGCGACTCGCAGGCGAGCGGTGAGCGCACCAGCACCTCGTCGATTCCCGCCGCGTCGATCGCCTGCGCCATGCTCTCGTCGATCATGGTATTGCGGGCCACGACCAGCGGGGCCAATTCGCCCTTCTTGACCTTGACGCTGGTATCGGCGAGGTCGGCGGCCGCGAGGCGACCGACCAGGCGCCGCTGGAAGGCGTCGGGCTCGTCCGCGGATTCGGCGCGGATGATCCAGCTGCCCTCCTCCGTGCCGCAGTCGTCCTCGCGGGTGATGACGTCCTGGGCGACGTCGACCAGGCGGCGGGTGAGGTACCCGGAGTCGGCCGTTCGGAGCGCCGTGTCGGCGAGGCCCTTGCGGGCACCGTGGGTGCTGATGAAGTACTCGAGGACGGTCATCCCTTCGCGGAAGTTGCTGCGCACCGGCACGTCGATGATCCGCCCGGATGGGTCGGCCATCAGGCCGCGCATGGCACCCAGCTGGCCGATGTTGCCCTTGTTCCCGCGGGCTCCCGAGTCGGTCATCATCCGGACGGGGTTCTCGTCGCCGAGCGACTCCATCATCCGGTCCGAAACGTCCTTGGTGACCCGCTGCCAGAGCTCGACGACCTGCTCATAGCGCTCGTCGTCCGTGATCAGGCCTCGCTGGAACTGACGGTCGATCGAGGACACGGCCTCGTCGGCCCCCGTCAACAGCTCCTTCTTGGACTTGGGGACGACGATGTCCCACAGGCCGATGGTCAGGCCGCCACGGGTCGCGAACTGGAAGCCGACACGCTTGATGCCGTCGACCAGATGCGCGGTCCCGCTCGGGCCGAGCAGCCGGTAGCAGGTGTCGACCAGGCGCTTCAGGTCGGCTCGCCGCATCGGCTCGTTGGCATAGCGCATCTCGTCGGGCAGGATCTGATTGAACAGGATCCGTCCGACGGTCGTGCGGACCTGGGTGTCGACCAGGGTCTCGGTCTGGGGATCCCAGGCGCGAACCACGACGTCCACGGCCTCGTGGAGCAGCACCTTCGCCCCGGTGTGCCGGACGGCCAATTCCTCGGCACCCTCCTCGCGCTCGCTCGAGATCCGGCTGGTCGCCTCGAGACCCCGGGCGCCGAGCTCGTAGGCGATGATCGCATCGTCCTCGTTCGCGAACGCCTTGACAGCGCGACCGCGAACGGCCGGCCCGTCCATGGTCAGGTAGTAGCAGCCCAGGACCATGTCCTGGGTGGGCGCCACGACCGGCGAGCCGTCCGCCGGGGACAGCAGGTTGGCCGTGGACAGCATCATCGTCCGGGCCTCTTCCTGCGCCGCCGAGGACAGCGGCACATGAACAGCCATCTGATCGCCGTCGAAGTCGGCGTTGAACGCCGTGCACACGAGCGGATGGATCTGGATCGCCGACCCTTCGACCAGAACGGGCATGAACGCCTGGATGCCCAGGCGGTGGAGGGTCGGGGCGCGGTTCAGCAGCACCGGGTGATCCTGGATCACCTCTTCCAGCACGTCCCATACCTCGGGTCGGACGCGCTCGACGATGCGCTTGGCGCTCTTGATGTTGTGAGCGAACCCCTTCTCGACCAGCTGGCGCATGACGAACGGCTTGAACAGCTCGAGCGCCATCTTCTTGGGCAGGCCGCACTGGTGCAGCTTGAGCTCCGGCCCGACCACGATGACCGAGCGACCGGAATAGTCCACGCGCTTGCCAAGCAGGTTCTGACGGAACCGACCCTGCTTGCCCTTGAGCATGTCGGACAGGCTCTTGAGGCGATGGTTGCCCGTGCCCGCGATGGCGCGTCCACGACGGCCGTTGTCGATCAGCGCGTCACACGCCTCCTGGAGCATCCGCTTCTCGTTGCGGATGATGATCTCCGGGGCGCCCAGCTCGAGCAGCCGCTTGAGCCGGTTGTTGCGGTTGATCACGCGACGATACAGGTCGTTGAGGTCCGATGTCGCGAACCGACCGCCGTCGAGCTGGACCATCGGACGCAGATCGGGCGGGATGACCGGCAGCACGGACAGAATCATCCATTCGGGCCGATTACCCGACCGACGGAACGCCTCGATCAGCCGCAGTCGCTTGATGGCCTTCTTGCGGCGCTGGCCGGAGCTGGTTCGCACTTCGGCATGCAGCTGGCGCGACAGCTCGTCCAGGTCCATCCGGACGATGATGTCGCGAACGGCCTCGGCGCCCATGCCGGCCCAGAAGATCCGGCCGGTGCGCGAGCCCGAGCCGTACTTCTCGTCGAGGTGCCGGAACTCGAGCTCGCCGACGGTCATCAGCGGCTTGAGCGACTCGATCTCGTCCCGGACGCGACGCAGCTCCTCCTTCTGGCCCTGGGCCTCGGACGCGAGGGTCTCGCGCTCGGCGCGCAGGCTCTCATCCATGGCGGCGACCAGGTCCTGGATCTTCTGCTCGGTGCTGGTCTCCTCGTCCGTTGCGCGCTGCTTGAGCTCGGCGGTCACGCGCTCGGTCTCCGCAGCAACGATCTTGCGTAGTCGGGCGGTGGCCTCCTTGCCGCCGGCGTCACCCGCGGCGACCACGACCTCGCCCGTGGGCGCGAAGGCGATGGTCTCCTCGGCCGACCCACTGCCGAGCGTCTTGAGGGCAGCCTCGACCGCCTGGGCCTCGCGGGCGATCTCCTCGGTCCGCGCCGTTCGCTGGGTCTCGAGGTCCGCGCGCGTGGTCGCGAGGGCCTCGTGAAGCTCGTCCCGCTTGCGATTGACGTCGGCCTTGAGGGTCGTCTCAAGCTCGGCCAGCCGCTCGCCGCCGGCCCCGCCGCGACCCTCCGACTCCTCGTCGAGGGCCTTGAGGGCGCGCTGGCGAGCTTCCTCATCAACGTGGGTGACGATGTACAGGGCGAAGTACAGGATCCGCTCGAGGTTTCGCGGGCTGATGTCAAGCAGGATGCCGAGCCGGCTCGGCGTGCCCTTGAAGTACCAGATGTGGCTGACCGGGCTGGCCAGCTGGATGTGGCCCATCCGCTCGCGGCGGACCTTGGAGCGGGTGACCTCCACGCCGCACTTGTCGCAGATGATCCCCTTGTACCGGATCCGCTTGTACTTCCCGCAATAGCATTCCCAGTCGCGGGTGGGTCCGAAGATCCGTTCGTCGAACAGACCGTCCTTCTCGGGCTTGAGCGTCCGGTAGTTGATGGTCTCAGGCTTCGTCACCTCGCCCTTGGACCACTCCCGGATCTGATCGGGACTGGCCAGCGAGATACGGATCGCCGAGAAGTTGTTGACCTCGAGCATCGGTCTCCTCTGCGCCGCCGCCGCCCCTGGTTGCGGCGCGATCTGCGATGGTGCGGCGGGGCCCGCTGGCCGAGCGAACGGCCCCGCGTGGCAACGGTGTGTGTGCGGTAGCTGAAGTTGGCTAGTCTTCGAACCCGGCGAGGTTGATCCCGCCGAGATCCGGGAGCAGGTAGCCCGAGGCATCGTCCTCCGCCAGCGGGATCTCCTCGTCGTTCGGATCGAGGATCTCCGCGTTGAGCCCGAGGCTGCGCAGCTCCTTGATGAGGACCTTGAAGGACTCGGGGACCCGCGGTGGCTGGATCTCCTCACCCTTCACGATGGCTTCGTAGGTCTGGACGCGACCGAGGACGTCGTCGGACTTCACGGTCAGCAGCTCCTGGAGGATGTTGGCGGCGCCGTATGCCTCCAGCGCCCACACCTCCATCTCGCCGAACCGCTGGCCGCCGAACTGCGCCTTGCCGCCCAGCGGCTGCTGGGTGATCAGGCTGTACGGCCCGGTGGACCGGGCGTGGATCTTGTCCTCGACCAGGTGGTGCAGCTTGAGCATGTAGATCTGGCCAACCGTGATCACGCGATCGAATGCCTCGCCCGATCGACCATCGCGGAGCTCGATCTTGCCGTCCTTGGGCAGGCCGGCTGCCTTGAGCGCCTCCGCGATCTGCTGCTCGGAAGCGCCGTCGAACACGGGCGTCGCGGCGCGGTAGCCCATCGTCGAGAGCGCCCAGCCGAGGTGCGTCTCGAGGATCTGGCCGATGTTCATGCGGCTCGGGACGCCGAGCGGGTTGAGGATGATGTCGACCGGAGAGCCGTCCGGCAGGAAAGGCATGTCCTCCATCGGCAGCACCTTGGCGATGACGCCCTTGTTGCCGTGGCGACCGGCCATCTTGTCGCCGACCGAGACCTTGCGCTTCTGTGCGACCGACACCCGGACCAGCCGGTTGACACCGGGCTGGAGGTCGTCATTCCACTCCCGCCTGAACTCGCGGATCTCGACGACCTTGCCCCGCTCGCCGTGCGGCAGGCGGAGCGATGAGTCCTTCACCTCGCGAGCCTTCTCGCCGAAGATCGCGCGCAGCAGACGCTCCTCCGCCGTCAGCTCTGTCTCGCCCTTGGGGGTGATCTTGCCAACGAGGATGTCTCCGGGCCGGACCTCGGCACCGATGTACACGATCCCCTCCTCGTCGAGGTCCTTGAGGGCCTCCTCGCCGACGTTGGGGATGTCGCGCGTGATCTCCTCCGGTCCGAGCTTGGTGTCCCGGGACTCGATCTCGTGCTTCTCGATGTGGATGCTCGTGAACAGGTCGTCGCGCACCAGGCGCTCGCTGATCACGATCGCGTCCTCGTAGTTGCCGCCTTCCCAGCTCATGAACGCGCACAGGACGTTCCGGCCGAGCGCCAGCTCACCGCCATCGGTGGATGAGGAGTCCGCGATCGGGTCGCCCGCGTCCACCCGCTGGCCCACGGTCACGATCGGCCGCTGGTTGATGCAGGTGCCCTGATTGCTGCGAACGAACTTGAGCAGGCGGTACTCGTCAAGCTCGCCGGAATCGGCCTCGACCTGGACACGCTCGGCGGTGACGCTGGTGACCACGCCGGATCGCCGGGCAATCACGACCTGGCCGGAGTCGCGCGCGGCGCGAGCCTCCATGCCGGTGCCCACGATGGGGGCCTCCGGTTCGAGCAGCGGGACTGCCTGGCGCTGCATGTTCGAGCCCATCAGCGCCCGGTTGGCATCGTCGTGCTCGAGGAACGGGATCAGGGCCGTGGCCACCGAGACGACCTGCTTGGGGCTCACGTCCATGTACTCGATCTGGTCCGGACGGGCCTCGGGGAAGGTGTCACGGTACCGCGACGGGACCTTCTCGGCCGCGAAGTGACCCTCCTCGTCGAGCGGCGCGTTCGCCTGGGCGACGACGTGCTCCTCCTCCTCGTCCGCCGGCAGGTACTCGATCTCGTCGGTCACCATCGGCCGCATGGGGAATGCCTGCGCCCTCTGGCGCGCCAGCTCCTTGTGGGCGGCCTCGGTGAACTGCTCGCCCTTGGCGAGGATGACCTTGCCGTCCTTGCCGGCCACATCGGCCCCGGCCTCGTACTCCAGCAGCTGCGGGTCGCTGTGGGCCACGGTCCGCTTGACCTTGCGGTACGGCGTCTCGATGAACCCGTAGGCGTTGATCCGGCCGTAGGTCGCCAGCGACCCGATCAGGCCGATGTTCGGACCTTCCGGGGTTTCGATCGGGCAGATCCGGCCGTAGTGGCTGTGGTGGACGTCGCGGACGTCGAACCCGGCGCGCTCCCTGGACAGGCCGCCCGGGCCGAGGGCCGACAGCCGCCGCTTCGAGGTGAGCTCGGCCAGCGGGTTCGTCTGATCCATGAACTGGGAGAGCTGGCTGCCGCCGAAGAACTCCTTCATCGCCGCCACCACCGGGCGGATGTTGATGAGGGCGTTGGGCGTGGCCTTGTCGATCTCCTGGATCGTCATCCGCTCGCGAACGACGCGCTCCATGCGCAGGAGGCCGATCCGGAACGCGTTCTGGATCAGCTCGCCGTTGGCGCGGATCCGGCGGTTGCCAAGGTGATCGATGTCGTCCTTGGGATGGAGGCCGCGGTTGGACTCGATCAGGTGGGCCACGATCGCCGCGATGTCCTCGCGCGTGATCGTGCGCTGCTCGCGCGGGAGCTCGATGCCCAGACGCACCGCGACCGAATCCAGCTTCTTGTTGAACTTGTAGCGCCCGACCCGGCCGAGATCGTAGCGGCGGAAGTTGAAGAACAGGCTCTCGACGAGCTGCCGGGCGTTGTCACCGGTCGGCGGGTCGCCCGGGCGCAGCTTCTTGTAGACCTCGATCAACGCCTCGCTGGGTGTCTTGGTCAGGTCCTTGTCCAGCGTGTTGGCGATGAACGGGTGCTCGGGATCGACGTCCACGGTGCCGAACAGGGCCGCGATGTCCTCGTTGGTCTCGTAGCCGACCGCGCGGAGCAGGGTCGTCGCGGCGATCTTGCGCTTGCGGTCGACCTTGACCCACAGTTGGTCCTTGTTGTTGGTCTCGAACTCCAGCCACGCGCCGCGGTTGGGGATCACCTTGGCCGAGAACAGCATCCGGCCCGAGGCCGGGTCCTCGAGCTCGCTGTAGTACACGCCGGGCGACCGGACGAGCTGGCTCACCACGACCCGCTCGGCGCCGTTGATGACGAACGTGCCCATGTCGGTCATCCACGGGTAGTCGCCCATGTAGACACGCTGGCGCTGGATCTCGCCGGTCTCCTTGATCAGGAGCTCGACGTTCACGTACAGCGGCCGGCTGAAGGTCAGGTCCTTGGTCCGGCACTCCTCCTCGGAGTACTTGGGCGTCCCAAACTCATAGTCCAGGAACTGGAGCTCCATGACCTTGCCGGTGAAGTCCTTGATCGGGCTGATCTCGTCGAACAGGTCCCGGAGCCCTTTGTCGATGAACCACTGGAAGGACTCGAGCTGGAGCTCGATGAGGTTGGGGACCTCGAACTTGTCGACGCTGACCCCATCACGGACTTCGGCGATCCGGGCGTAGGAAAGACGGCCGGACGGCGTCACCGCGAGGGGGGCCGACGAGACGGACAGCATGAAGGACCGCTCCTTGTCGGAGGTTGGAGAAGAGGGGACGGCCGCGCTCACAGAAGGAGTAGGATACCGCGTTCCTTCGTCGTGTCAAACGCCGGGCACCGTCAGCCAAGGGCAGCTCGCCGGCCGTCCCGGATCGTCGGGCGGAATGGCTGGCCGGTCTTGGCCTCCGCCCTCGGAACACGAGGGCTGGCATGCTGTCTGCGATGCCGGCCCTCTGAGCGCGTCCTGATGATCTCGACATCCGCGGGCCGCGGGTGCCTCCGCCCGACCGTTGGAGGGTCCGGGCTACTTGATCTCGACCTTGGCTCCCTGTTCCTCGAGGGCGGCCTTGACCTTCTCGGCCTCGTCCTTGGTGACGCCCTCCTTGACTGCCTTCGGGGACGCGTCGACCAGATCCTTGGCCTCCTTGAGGCCGAGACCGGTGAGCTCGCGGACGACCTTGATCACGGGGATCTTGTTGGGGCCGATCTCGGTCAGGGTAGCGGTGAATTCGGTCTGCTCTTCGACCGCCTCCGCGACGGGTGCGGCGGCACCGGCCGGTGCGGCGCCGGCGACCGCGACAGGGGCAGCGGCGGTGACACCGAAGCGGTCTTCGAACTTCTTCTTGAAGTCCGACAGCTCGAGCACGGTCATCTTCTCGAACGCCTCGAGCAGCTGGTCGGGGGTCAGCGTGGCCATTTTGGTCTTGCACTCCTGGTGGTGGGTGCCCGCGCGGGCACGGATTGTCTCGAAGGTGAGGGGTCAGGCAGCCTCGGCGCCGCGCTGATCGATCAGCGCCTGGACCAGGCCGACGACGTCCCGGAGCGGGGCGTCGAACAGGCCGGCGGTCATCGACATCGGGGCCGCGATGGCACCGATCGCCTGGGCGAGAAGCACCTCGCGCGACGGCAGCGTCGCGAGCCGCGCGACGCCTTCGGCGTCGATCGCCTGCGAGCCGAGCACGGCGCCCGTGATCTTCACGATCCGGTAGGGCCGCGTCGCATCGATCACCGCCTTGGCCGTCGCGGCCTCGTCGGTTCCGAAGGCGATGGCCGTCGGTCCAACGAGCATTGGCGACAATGCCTCGGCCGCGGCATTGTCCTGCGCCGCGATCCGCATCAGGCGGTTCTTCACGACCCGGTAGCTCACGTTCTGCTTGCGCAGCGCGCGCCGGATTTCGCCGATCTCCTTCACCTTGAGGCCGCGGTACTCGGACACGACCACGGTTCGGCTGGCGTCCAGCTGGGCGCGCAGGTCCGCGATCATCTCTCGCTTGGCCTCGGTCGGCATCGAGCCTCCTGGACCTCCTTGCTTCAGCGCGCAACCGGCGCGCGGCGGGTGGGTGCGCCCGGCTCGGCCGGACCGACCCCTGCGACGGGCCACGTGGTGCAGGGGGCGCGACCCACCCGGGGGTGGCTCGGGGTCCTGCCTCGGCGTGCTCGCCGTCGTCCCCGGCTCTCACCCGCGCGGGATGGGAGCCGGTCCGGTCCGGCGGATCAAGCCCCGGGCGCTCGACCGACCTCCCGATCGGTCTCGCGTCCTGCGGGCGCAGGCTGTCTGCGGCTATCCGTCTCTCTTCGATTTGGTGTCGTCGCTCAGTTGCTCCGGTCGCAAGTCGGCCGCGAGGACGGCACCGCGAGCGCACTGAGCGTGCGTGAGCGGGCGCCCGGAACGACCAACCCTGCGATCGGGCCGGATCGACGGCGACCGATGATACAGCCTCTCGCTACACGGAGGCGGCGGCCAGCGCGCTCGGGATATCGACCCGGATGCCGGGGCCCATCGTGGTCGCGATGGTCAGCGTTCGCAGGTACTGGCCCTTGGAGCCGGACGGCTTCGCGCGGTTGATCGCGTCGACGAGGCTGGCCAGGTTCTCGACCAGCTGCTGCTGCTCGAAGCTCGCCTTGCCCACGGGCACATGGATGATCGCCCCCTTGTCCACCTTGAACTCGACGCGACCGCCCTTGACCTCCTTGATCGCGCGCTCGAGGTCGAACGTGATCGTGCCCGACTTGGGGTTGGGCATCAGGCCGCGTCGGCCCAGGATGCGCCCCAGCCGGCCAACCATCCCCATCACGTCCGGCGCGGCCAGCGCGACGTCGAACTCCAGCCAGCCGGAATCGATCTTCTTGACCAGGTCCTCGGCTCCCACCTCGTCGGCTCCCGCCTGCAGCGCCTCCTGTGCCTTCTCACCCTGTGCGAAGACGGCGACCCGGACGACCTTGCCGGTGCCGTTCGGCAGGACGACCGTGCCACGGACCATCTGGTCGGCGTGCCGCGGATCGACGCCCAGACGCACGTGCGCCTCGACCGACGCATCGAACTTGACGTTCGAGGTCTCCTTGGCCAGGGCGACGGCCTCCTCGATCGGGTAGCTCTGGTTGCGGTCGACCAGCTTCACGGCGTCCTGGTAGCGCTTGCCGTGCTGTGCCATCTCTCGATGCTCCTTCGGTCCGTTGACCTGCCCCTTGGGGTTGCGCGCCGGTTCGGGGTCATTCCCGGCGCGCCGAGCCCGCTCCGGCGGGCGCCCGTCGTCAGGCGACTTCGATGCCCATGCTGCGGGCGGTCCCCTCGATGACCTTCATCCCGGCCTCGATGTCGTTGACGTTGAGATCGGTCAGCTTGATCTCTGCGATCTGGCGCACCTGGTCCCGCGTCACCCGTCCGACGAGGAGGCGCTTCGCGGTGGACGAACCCTTGTCGATGCCGGCCGCCTTGCGCAGCAGGTCCGCCGCGGGCGGGGTCTTGAGGATGAACGTGAACGAACGATCCTCGAAAATCGTGATCTGGGCCGGGATCACCTGGCCGGCCTTGTCGGCCGTGCGCTCGTTGTAGGTCTTGGTGAACTCGACGATGTTGATGCCGTGGGGTCCGAGCGCGGTGCCGACGGGCGGGGCGGGGGTCGCCTTCCCGGCCGGCAACTGCAGCGTGAGGACGATGCGGATCTTCTTGGCCACGTTCTAGCTCGCTCCTGCCTCGTTACAGCTTCTCGACTTGCAGGAAGTCGAGCTCGACCGGGGTCTCCCGGCCGAAGATGCTCACGAGCACCTTCAACTTGTTGCGCTCGGGATTGACCTCGTCCACGGTGCCGATGAACTCGGCGAACGGCCCGTCAGTAACCCGAACGCTCTGGCCCTTCGTGAACGCGACGCGGTACTTGGGCGTCTCGACGCCCATGTGCCGCAGGATCTGCTTGACCTCGGTCTCGTCGAGCGGGATCGGCTCGCTGCGCATCCCGGGGATGTTGCCGCTGCCCACGAAGCTGGTCACGCCCGGCGTATTGCGGACGACGAACCAGGACTCGGGATCGAGGATCATCTCGACCAGCACGTAACCCGGGTAGACCTTCTTCTGGACCGTGTGGCGCTGGCCCTGGCGGATCTCGATCTCGTCCTCCATCGGGACCAGGACCTGGAAGATCTTGTCCTCCATGCCCATCGACTCGATGCGGTGCTCGAGGTTCGCCTTGACCTTGTTCTCGTAGCCCGAATAGGTGTGGATCACGTACCAGCGCTTCTCGGGCGTCCGCGCGGCCGTCAGCTGCTCGGTCATCCGGCAAGGCTCGCGATGGATCGGACGACGTAGTCGAAGCCGGTGTCGGCCACGGTGATATACAGGCCGACGACGAACGAGACCACGAACACGAGCACGGTCAGGTTGCGCACCTGCATGCGATTGGGCCACGAGACCTTCTTGAGCTCGGACCACAATTCGGCGATGAAGCGGCGAAGTCGGTTCACAGATGCCTTTTTTCGCTAGCTAGTCTTGCCGACCACCATCCGAGGCCGAGGCGATGCGCCTGCGATCCATCGGCAGGAGGATATGGCAGGGGCGATAGGACTCGAACCTACAACTTCCGGTTTTGGAGACCGGTGCTCTGCCAATTGAGCTACGCCCCTGCGGATGACGAGCTCCCTACTTGGCCTCCCGGTGCAGCGTGTGACGCCGCTCCCGGGGACAGTACTTGAGCAGCTCGATCCGGTTGGGATCGTTCTTCTTGTTCTTGCGCGTGGTGTAGTTCCGCGTCTTGCATTCGGTGCACGCGAGCTGGATAACCGGACGCGCCTCAACTCTGGCCATCTCCTGCCCCTACTCGGTGATGCTGGTGATGGCGCCGGCGCCGACGGTGCGGCCACCCTCGCGGATGGCGAACCGCTGGCCGACCTCGAGCGCGATCGGGGTGATCAGCTCGACCGTCATGTCGACGTTGTCGCCGGGCATGATCATCTCGGCGCCCTCGGGCAGCCCGATGGCCCCGGTGACGTCGGTGGTGCGCAGGTAGAACTGGGGCCGGTAGCCGTTGTAGAAGGGGGTGTGCCGCCCGCCCTCCTCCTTGGTCAGCACGTAGACCCGGGCCACGAACTTGACGTGGGGGGTGACCGAGCCGGGCTTGGCCAGCACCTGGCCGCGCTCGATCTCGTCGCGCTCGATGCCCCGCAGCAGGCAGCCCACGTTGTCGCCGGCCTGGCCCTGGTCGAGCAGCTTCTTGAACATCTCGACGCCGGTGACCACGACCTTGCGGGTGGCCTTGACGCCGACGATCTCGACCTCCTCGCCGACCTTGATCACGCCGCGCTCGATGCGCCCGGTGGCGACGGTGCCCCGGCCCTTGATCCCGAACACGTCCTCGACCGGCATCAGGAACGGCCGGTCGACCGGGCGCTCGGGGGTCGGGATGTAGGAGTCGACCGCGTCCATCAGCTCCTGGATCGGCGCGTAGGCCGGATCGTCGGGGTTGTCGGACGCCTCGAGGGCCTTGAGGGCGGAGCCGCGGATGACCGGGACGTCGTCACCCGGGAAGTTGTTCTTGGTCAGGAGCTCGCGGACCTCGAGCTCGACCAGATCGAGCAGCTCGGGGTCGTCGACCATGTCGACCTTGTTGAGGAACACGACGATGTACGGCACCTCGACCTGGCGCGCGAGCAGGATGTGCTCGCGGGTCTGGGGCATCGGGCCGTCGGTGGCCGCCACGACCAGGATCGCGCCGTCCATCTGGGCAGCGCCGGTGATCATGTTCTTGATGTAGTCGGCGTGCCCGGGGCAGTCGACGTGGGCGTAGTGGCGGTTGGCCGTCTCGTACTCGACGTGGGCGATCGCGATCGTGATCCCCCGCTCGCGCTCCTCGGGGGCGTTGTCGATCGAGTCGAACGCGCGGTACTCCGCGTCGCCCTTCAGCGCCAGGTACTTGGTGATCGCGGCGGTGAGCGTCGTCTTGCCGTGGTCGATGTGGCCGATCGTGCCGACGTTGACGTGCGGCTTCGTGCGCTCGAACTTCTTCTTGGCCACAGGACCTTCTCACTCCATGCTTTGGGGGCGGTGACGGCCGCCCGTACTTGACCGCGCCTGGCAGGGATGGAGCCCAGAACGGGACTCGAACCCGTGACCTCATCCTTACCAAGGATGTGCTCTACCGACTGAGCTATCTGGGCCCGCGGAGACGCGGTCTGGCGCGCTCCCCGACGCATGTTCCGTGCCTGATGGAGCCGACGACGGGACTCGAACCCGGAACCGGCGGTTTACAAAACCGCTGCTCTACCAATTGAGCTACGTCGGCACGCACGCAGCGTCAAACAAGAGTAGGACTCCGCGAGCCGGGGAATGATACGGCCCCCCGGGCAGGGCGTCAAACCTCGGATGACCCCGGCGAGGTCTCTGACGGGCCACCGGAAGGGGGCTCGCCGGTCGTCGGCTCCGCCGCGGCCGAGCGAGCGGGGGCGGGATCGGCAGGTGGCGCTGCCGGCGGGGCCACCGGCGGTCGCGGCGGTGATATCCCGGGTGCCGTCGCGCCACCCCGCTGCGCGGCCGCCTCGTACAGCAGGATCGAGCCCGCGACGGCCGCGTTGAGCGACTGGATCCTCCCGTGCATCGGGATCCTGATCAGCAGATCGCAGCGTCGCCGCACGGCCGCACCCAGCCCACGCCCCTCGCTCCCGACGACGATGGCGATCGGCCCCCGGAGGTCCGCCTCGCGCGCCGTCAGGGAGGCGCCCCCGTCGGCGCCAACGACCTGAACGCCCCGGGCGTGAATGTCGGCGAGGGCACCTGGCAGATCGTCGACCGGCGCCAGCAGGAGGTGTTCCACGGCCCCCGCCGACGTCTTGACCGCGGCGGGCGTGAGCGGCGCCTGACGGCGGGTCGGGAACAGCGCGCCGTGGACGCCTGACGCCTCGGCGGTCCGAAGCAGGGTGCCGACGTTCTGGGGATCCTCGAGCGAATCGAGCACGAGCACCAGCGGCGGCTCGCCACGCTGCTCCGCCAGGGCGAGGATGTCGTCGAGCGCCGCCCACCGGCGGGCTTCAACCACGAGCGCCACGCCCTGGTGTCCGTCGAACCCGGCGATCGCCGTCAGCGAGCCGCCCTCGATCTCGACGACGGGGATCCGGAGGCTGGTCGCATGCAGCACCAGCTTCTCAAGCGCCGGCCGGCGCTGCGGAACCACCAGCAGCCGGTGCGCCTCGCGCCGGGCGACGAACGCCTCCTCGACCGGACGGCGCCCGGCAACAAGCTCCTCGCCCTCGGCCAGCCGCAGCTCGACGACCGGTCGATCGGGGCGCCACCGGGGCGGCTGCGGCGGGCCGGGACGGGGACCCGGACCAGGCCGCCGGTCGAATGGACCCGCCGGGCGCCGTGACGGTGCGCCCCGCCGCGCGTCGGGGTCCTGCGGCCTGGACGGTCGACGGTCGGGCCCGGCACCTCCCGGAGGCATGCCGGGTACCCGTCGCGCGTGTCCCCGGTCCGGCCGCGCGCCGGAAGGCGCCCGCCAGGCGTCCCGGCCCGAAGGGTCAGCCTCCCGGCCGCGGCCTCGATCGGCCGCATCGCGCTCGATCCGATATCCGCGCCGCTGTCCTGGTCCTGCCTCGCTCGGGCGATACGCCCCGGGGCCCTCCCCGGGGCGTTGCTGATCGCGGCGATCACGGTCACGGCTCTGGCGTTCGCGAGGAGAGCGCTGGTCGCGATCAACACGGGATCGATATCCGCGAGGACGCTCGTCAGGCCCACTACCGGGTACGCCGCTTGCGCCGGGGTTCTGAGAACGCCCGCCGCGACGGTCCTCGCCGGGGCGCTGGCCCCCGCCGGGGAGCTGCCCCTTGCCAGCGTTACGGCGATCCGACCGATGCCGGTCGCCCCGGTTGCCGAAGGGCCGGCTCGGGACGTCTCGGGGCGGACCCGACCGACCGCTGCTCGGGTCGCCGCGCGGACGGTGATCCGTGTCCCGGTCCGACGACCGGCCGTCGCCTCTGCCGGACGACCGGTCGTCGCCCGGCGGGGGGCCCTCGCCCGGCGGGGAGCCGTCGTCCAGATCAGCCACCGGACCCGACCAGCAGCCGCCACCGCTGACCGTCACGCGTGTCCTCGACCGCGACGCCCCGGCGCACGAGCTCGTCACGCAGGCGGTCTGACTCGGCCCAGTCGTGTGCCCCCCGGGCCGCGGCGCGTGCGTCGAGCAGGCGCTGAAGCTCGGGGTCGAGCGCCTCGACAGCCGGCGCTGCCACTCCCAGCACCCGGTCGAGGTCCCGCACGAGCTCGGTCGCCCGGCGCGCGTCGGCCGTCGAAAGGGACCGGGCGTCGATCCGGCGATTCAGCTCCCGAACCCCGTCGAACAGCGCCGCCAGGGCCTCCGAGATGTTGAGGTCGTCGTCCAGTCCAGCCTCGAACCTCGATCGAACCGCATCCAGCAATGCGGGCAGCGTGGGGTCGTCGGCACGATCCTCCCGATAGGCCGTGAGCGCGGCGAGCGCAGCGTCGATCCGGTCGACGGCGGCCGCTGCCGCCGGCAGCGACTCGTCCGAGTAGTTGAGTGGGGCGCGGTAGTGGACCGAGATCAGCGCGTAGCGAAGCGCACGAGGCGAGACGCCGGCAGCGACGAGGTCCGCGACGCGAGCGATGTTGCCGGTTGACTTGGCCATCTTCTCGCCGCCCATCCGGAGGTGCGCGCAGTGCAGCCAGGTCCTGACGAACGGCTGTCCCGTTGCCGCCTCCGACTGCGCGATCTCGTCCTCATGGTGAGGGAACACCAGATCGACGCCGCCGGTGTGGATGTCGAACGAGGAGCCGAGGTGGGCCATGCTCATCGCCGAGCACTCGATGTGCCAGCCGGGCCGGCCGGGACCGATCTCCGTGTCCCACGAGGGTTCGCCGGGCTTGGGCCCCTTCCAGACGGCGAAGTCGCGGACGTCGTCCTTCCCGTACTCGTCGGATTCGACCCGTTCGCCGACCCGCATCGTGTCGGGATCGAGCCGGGCGAGCCGGCCGTAGCCCGGCCAGGACGCGATCCGGAAGAAGATCGATCCCTCGTCGGTCCGGTAGGCGTTGCCCTGACGGAGCAGGGTCGCCACCATCTTCGCAATCTGCGGGATGTGCTCGGTCGCCCGAGGCAGCACGTCGGGCCGGGTCATCCCGAGCGCGTCAGCATCCGCGATGAAGCGAGCAATGTAGCGCTCGGCCAGCTCGCCGGTCGAGACACCCTCGGCGACCGCCCCCCGGATGATCTTGTCGTCGATATCGGTGAGGTTCATCGCCCAGATGACCGGCAGCCCGAGATAGCGCAGGTAACGGACCAGGAGGTCGGCGAACAGGAACGATCGGAAGTTGCCGATGTGGGCCGGCCCGTAGACGGTGGGGCCGCAGCTGTAGACGCGGACCCGCCCGGGGTCGATCGGCTCGAAGGTCCGAGTCTCGCCGGTGAGCGTATCGTGCAGGCGCAGGGTCATCGCACGCCCCGGAGCATCACGACCGCGCTGGCTGCGATCGACCGGCCCGCGCCCTCGTCCCCGGACAGGTTGCCGGTCGAGGCCTTCACGTTCACGCAATCCTCGTCCATCTCCAGAGCCCCGGCCATCGCAGCCCGCATGGCGTCGAGGCGGTGACCCAGGCGTGGCCTGGCGCCGATCACGACCACGTCGACCGATGCCGGCCGGAGACCCGTCTCACGCACGCGTGCCGCGACATCGGCCAGGAGATCCAGGCTCGCGATACCGCGCGGCGTCCGCTCGTCGGCCGGAAACAGCCGGCCCAGATCGCCCAGCGCGGCGGCCCCCAGCAGGGCATCGGCGACCGCGTGCAGGACCACATCGCCATCGGAATGCCCGGCCAGGCGCGGCACATCGGGCAACTCGACCCCGCCCAGCCGGAGCGGCGTGCCCGGACCGAACGGATGGCTGTCGTGGCCGAAGCCGACCCGCGGAACGCGCGGGGGTCAGGGCCTGCTCGACCCGCCGCAGGTCGTCAGGCAGCGTCACCTTGAGGTTCGCGGGTTCACCCGGGATTGCATGAACGGGGATTCTACAGGCCTCCAGCAGGGCGGCCTCATCGGTGAACTCATCCGACTCCTCGGGCGGGAAACGGCTCCACGCGTCGAGGAGCACACCCCGCCGTGCGCCCTGAGGCGTCTGGGCGGTGGCCAGGGGTGCTCGATCCACCGTCTCGTACACCAGCCCCTCACCCACCCGCTTGAGCGTCTCGGCAACCGGCATCACCGGAATGGCGGCGCCATAGCGGGCGGTGGCCGACGCGATCGCCTCGATCAGCCGCAGTGAGACCATCGGCCGCGCACCGTCATGGACCAGGACCGGGCGGCTGCGGCCGGCCGGATCCGTGCGGTCCAGGTGGCGGACTCCGGCAGCGACCGAAACCTGCCGTGTCTGGCCCCCCTGGACGACGGCGTCAACCTTTGCCGGCAGCCATGCCGCGGACCTGAGCGCATCGATGCGTGCGGCGGAGGCGACGACCACGATCCGGTCGACCAGCGGACTGGCAGCGATCGCGTCGAGCGTCCAGGCCAGAAGCGGCCGGCCGAAGATGGGAGCCACCAGCTTGTCGGCCCCACCCATCCGACGCGAGCCACCAGCAGCCACGACCACGGCGTCTGCCGTCGACGAGGGCTCGAGGGGGCCGGTCACCTCAGTCCTGCCGTGGCTGGCCGAAGATCATGCGGCCGGCCACCGTCTGGAGCACTCGCGTGACGCTGACGTCGACGTCGCGATCGATCAGGCGGGCACCACCCTCGACCACGATCATCGTCCCATCGTCGAGGAACCCGACCCCCTGGCCCGCCTCCTTCCCCTCCTGGATCACCTTGACACGGAGCTCCTCGCCCGGGAGGACCGCCGGCTTGACCGCGTTCGCGAGCGAGTTGATGTTCATCACTCGCACGCCCTGGAGCTCCGCGACGCGGTTGAGGTTGAAGTCGTTGGTGAGCACGACCCGGCTGCGGCGCTTGGCCAGCTCGACGAGCTTCGCGTCGACCTCCGCGATGTCCGGGACGTCCTCCTCGGCCACCTCGACGGGCGTTCTCGTATCGCGTTGCATCCGGGCCAGGATCTCCAGCCCCCGCCGGCCCCGGTTGCGTCGCAGCGTGTCGGACGAGTCGGCGATGTGCTGCAGCTCGTCAAGCACGAAGCGCGGGATGACGAGCGTTCCGTAGATGAACCCTGATTCGACGATCTCCGCGATCCGGCCATCGATGAGGACGCTGGTGTCGACCACGATGCGCGGGTCACCGGCGTCGCCGTCGGCATCGGCTCCCGGGCGCCGGACCAGCCCTGCGCCCTCGGCGGCCGCGATCAGGTCGAATCGCTTGGCCACGGTGAGGCCCATCATCCCAAGCCCCAGGAACAGCGAGATGCCGAGTGGAAGCCACGTCCCAAGAGGTCCCTGGACCTGCGCCAGCGGCAGGCTCAGCAGCAGCCCCAGGACCAGACCGACGAACAGACCCAGGACCGACGCGACGAACTCCGCGGTCGACAGCTCCTGAACGCGCCTGACGAGCCAGGTCGCCGGCACGATCGTCAGGTACGGGAGGAGCGCGAAGCCGACGATCATCCAGGAGATCGTCCACGCGGCGAGGATGAAGCCGCCGTAGCTCACCCCCGCGAACAGGCCGTCGCCGGCGGCTGCGAGCCCGAGGCCGATGAACGCCCCGAGCGCCGCGCCGAGGACCCGGATGGTCCGTATCACCGCCTCTCCTCGATCGGTGCCGAGCCCCGGGGCCTCGCTTGCCGAGGGGCCGCCCGAGCCTAGCATGCGCCGACGCGGCTCCGCAGCCTCGCCGGCGTCCGCGTGGGCCAGCTCCGAGGCACCCTAGCGACCGTTTCTCGGCTCCCGTCCGGCCGGCCCCACGAGCGCCGCCCGGAGGGCATCGGCCAGCGATGCGACCTCGCGCACCTCGATCCCGGTGATCGCAGCCGTGGCCTCGTGGGCGCGCCCACGAGGCACGATCGCGCGCGTGAACCCCAGGCGTGCCGCCTCCCGCAGCCGGCGGTCCAGCCCGCCCACGGAGCGGAGCTCGCCGAGGAGGCCGACCTCGCCGATCGCCACGGTCCCGGTGGCGACGGGACGATCCCGCAACGACGAAGCGAGGGCGATCGCGAGCGGCAGGTCCAGCCCCGGCTCGGTTACCGTCAAGCCGCCGGCCAGGTTCGCGTAGACATCGTGACCGGACAGCCCGACCCCGGCGCGGCGGCCAAGCACGGCGATCAGCAGCGCCAGCCGGTTGCCGTCGATGCCGGACGCCGTACGGCGGGGGGCGGGAGCCGCGGTGGGGGCGACCAGCGCCTGCACCTCAACGACCAGAGGGCGCGAACCCTCGAGCACGGGCGCGACGGCGCTGCCGGGGGCCGGTGCATCGTGATCGGCCAGGAAGGCTCTGCCGGGATCTCGGACCTCGGCCAGGCCATGCTCGCGCATCTCGAACACGCCGACCTCCTCGGTCGATCCGAACCGGTTCTTCGACGCCCGCAGCAGGCGCAGCCCACCGGTGCGGTCGCCCTCGATCCCAAGCACGACGTCGACGAGGTGCTCGAGCGTCCGTGGTCCGGCGAGCGTCCCGTCCTTGGTCACGTGCCCGACCAGGACGACCGGGATGCCGTCGGCCTTGGCGAGCTCCATCAGACGAAGCGTCGACTCGCGGACCTGCCCCACGCTCCCTGGCGGTCCCTCGAGCTCATCCGAGGCGACGGTCTGCACGGAGTCGACGACGAGCAGCGCCGGGTGCCGCTCACGGGCAAGGTCCACGATCCGCTCGATCCGAGTCTCTGCCACGACCACCACCCGATCGCCGATCGGGCCGTCCGCCATGCCCAGGCGGCGCGCACGCAGCCGAACCTGGGTCGTGGACTCCTCGCCGGTCGCGTACAGCACCTCGGCCGGCATGTCGCTCCCCGCCGCGTCGGTTGCGCCGCCACCCCGGGCGCCCCCGGCGACGCCAGCAGCGGCCTGTAGCAGCAGCGTCGACTTGCCGATTCCGGGCTCGCCACCGACCAGGACCACGGAGCCGGCAACCAGGCCGCCGCCCAGCACGCGGTCCAGCTCATCGATGCCGATCCGCCGCCGAACCTCGGCGCCGGCATCCGAGGAATCCGACAGCGACACAGGACGGGCGCCGCCCACGATCGCCGTCGCTCGAGGCCTGGGGGCATCCCGGACGACCGTCTCGACGAGAGTGTTCCATTCGCCGCACGTGCGGCACTGGCCCTCCCAGCGCAGAACGGCAGCCCCGCACGACTGGCAGACGTACCGGCTCTGGGCGCGGGCCACGGGTCGCGGCCGGGCCGTCAGGCCTCGACCGGCGTCTTGGCCTCGGTGGCCTTGATCGACAGCCCTGCGCCATCGGGATCGAGATCGATCTCGATCGTGTCGCCCTCGGCGTACCTGCCCAGCAGGAGGTGCTCGGCCAGCGGATCCTCGATCAGGTTCTGGATCGTCCTCCGCAGCGGTCGCGCACCGTACGCCTGGTCGTAGCCGAGCTTGATCACGTGATCCTTCGCGGCCTGGCTGATGGTCGAGCGTCATTCCCTGAGCCCGGAGCTGGTCCAGAACGCGCTTGAGCATCAGGTCGACGATCTGCCCGATCTCCTCAACCGTCAGGCTCCGGAACACCACGGTGGCGTCGATGCGGTTCAGGAATTCCGGGCGGAAGTTGGTCTTGAGCTCCGCCTGGACCTTCTCCTTCATGAGGTCGTATGAGGCGGCGGCCCGCGTCTCGACCGTGTCGCCCTGCTGCCGGAACCCGAGGCTCGAGTTGGTCTGGATCTTGGCCGCCCCGAGGTTGGAGGTCATGATGATGATCGTGTTCCGGAAATCGACCCGGCGGCCTTTGGCATCGGTGAGATGCCCGTCCTCGAGGATCTGGAGGAGGATGTTGAAGACCTCCTGGTGTGCCTTCTCGATCTCATCGAGCAGGATCACCGCGTAGCTCTTGCGGCGGACGGCCTCGGTCAGCTGGCCACCCTCGTCGAACCCCACATAGCCTGGCGGTGCGCCGACCAGGCGGCTCACGTTGTGGCGTTCCATGAACTCGCTCATGTCGATCTTGATGAGCGTGTCCTCCGAGCCGAACATGAACTCGGCGAGCGCCTTGGCAAGCTCCGTCTTGCCCACGCCGGTGGGGCCCAGGAACACGAACGAGCCGATCGGACGCTTCGGATCCTTGAGACCGGCGCGAGCCCGGCGAACGGCGCGCGACACCGTCTCGATCGCCTCTTCCTGGCCGATCAGCCGCTGGTGGAGCACCTCCTCCATCTTGAGCAGCCGCTCGGACTCCTCCTGCGCGATGCGGGTGACCGGGATCCCGGTCCACATCGCGACGACCTGGGCGATCTCCTCGTCGTCGACCTTGGGCGTCTCGCCCGACACCGTCGACTGCCAGTCCGAGCGCAGGTTATCGGCCGTCTCACGGGCAGCCGCCTCGGCCTCGCGGAGAGTGGCGGCCTGCTCGTACTCCTGCGCGTTGATTGCGGCGTCCTTCTCCTTGGTGATACGGTCCAGCTCCTTCTGCGCCTTGCGCAGCTCGGGCGGAGCCGACGAATGTCGGAGCCGGACGCGGCTGGACGCCTCGTCGATCAGGTCGATCGCCTTGTCCGGGAGGTGCCGGTCCGTGATGTAGCGGATCGAGAGGTCCGCCGCCGCGCGCACGGCCTCGTCGGTGATCTGGACCTTGTGGTGCTGCTCGTAGCGCTCGCGGATTCCGATCAGTATCTCGATGGTCTGCTCGAGCGTCGGCTCGTCCACCATGACCGGCTGGAAGCGGCGCTCGAGAGCGGCGTCCTTCTCGATGTACTTCCGATACTCGTCGAGCGTGGTCGCACCGATGCACTGCAGCTCGCCCCGCGACAATGGCGGCTTGAGGATGTTCGCGGCGTCGATCGCACCCTCCGCTGCGCCCGCCCCGACCAGCGTGTGGAGCTCGTCGATGAACAGGATCGCGTCGTTCGTGTTGCGCAGCTCCTCGATGATCTTCTTGAGCCGCTCCTCGAACTCGCCACGGTACTTGGTGCCGGCGACGAGCGACCCGATGTCGAGCGTCAGCACCCGCTTGTTGAGCAGGATGTCTGGCACGTCACCGGCGACGATCCGGTGCGCCAGCCCCTCGGCGATGGCGGTCTTGCCGACGCCCGGCTCGCCGATCAGGGCCGGGTTGTTCTTGGTCTTGCGGCCGAGGATCTGGATGACCCGCTCGATCTCCTTCTCGCGGCCGATGACGGGATCCAGCTTGTCCGCGCGCGCCGCCTCGGTCAGGTTGATGCCCAGGGCGTCCACGGTCGGCGTCTTGCTGGCCCGCTTGGTCTCCTGTGCGGGCCCGGCCGACGAGGACTGGGAGAGCACGCGAATGACCTCGTGGCGAACCTTGTCCAGATTCACGCCGAGGCTCTCGAGCACACCTGCCGCGATGCCCTCACCCTCACGGACGAGGCCGAGCAGGAGGTGCTCGGTTCCGATGTAGTTGTGGCCCAGCCGGCGCGCCTCGTCGATGGCGAGCTCGATCACGCGCTTCGCCCGAGGCGTAAGACCGACCTCGCCCACGACCGGGCGGTCGCCGCGTCCGATGATGAACTCGACCGCGGTCCGCACCTTGGGTAGCTCAACATTCATGTTCTCGAGCACGCGCGCGGCAACGCCCTCGCCCTCGCGGACGAGCCCGAGCAGCAGGTGCTCGGTTCCGATGTAGTTGTGGTTGAACCGCTGCGCCTCGTCCTGCGCAAGCGTCAGGACCTTGCGCGCGCGGTCCGTGAATTTGTCGAAGCGATCCATCCAGCCGTGCTCGTTGCGTACGGTCGCGGGACCGACCGTTCGGCCATCCTAGCATCCAATCCGGGCATGAGCGACACCCCCACTCCGGGGGCCCGCAACGCGCCGATGCCGGTGCACGCTCACCCCAATGCCCGTCGGGTGATCGGCTCCGGTTCAGGATCGCAGGCACACGGTCCCGGGGTCGCAGCGACCCGCCGGTTGCCGGCGGGTCGTGGGAGCGAAGAGGGGGGCGCCCGCTGGGTCAGCCCGGCTTGTCCTCGGAGCCCTCGGCGGCCTCCGGCTCGGCGGTCTCAGCCTGCGCGGCTTCCGGCTCGGCGGTGCTCAGCCTGCGCGGCTTCCGGCTCGGCGGTCTCAGCCTGCGCGGCTTCCGGCTCGGCGGTCTCAGCCTGCGCGGCTTCCGGCTCGGCGGTCTCAGCTGTCGCGGACACGACCTCTGCCCCGGCTTCCGGCTCGGTTTCTGCGGCCACGGTCTGCGTGTCTGCGGCCACGGTCTCGGGGACTTCAGGCGGAGCCTCGGGTGACTCATCGCCGGCCGGAGCCACTGCGGTCCCGGTCTCGGCGACGGCCGTTGCCCCAGGCTCGGATGCCGTCGCTTCCGGCTCGGGCGCCGGTGATGCGGCAGGCACATCCACGGCCGCCTCCGCCGCGGCGAGCTGGTCCCGGACCTGTGCAAACGCGGCGGCCAGGGTGGTGTCGATCCCGCCCTCCGGCTCGGACTGTGCATCCGACGCCGAGTAGGCACGATCGGGCCGTTCACGTCGCTCACGTCGCTCACGTCGCTCGCCGCCGCCCATCGGCACGCCGGGTTCCGGCATCGACCGAACCGGCGGCTCCTCGGCCTGCTTGAGGCTGAGCCCCAGGCGGTGGCGCTCGGAGTCCAGGCTGATGATCTTGAGCTTGAGCACCTGGCCCTCGTGAACGACATCGCCCGGATGGGCCACCCGTTGGTGCGAGAGCTCGCTGATATGGATCAGGCCCTCGAGGCCCTCGCGGACCCGGACGAACGCACCGAAGTTGACGAGCTTCGTGACGGTCCCGTCGATGATGTCGCCCACCTTGAAGTCGGCGACCGTCGACTCCCAGGGATCGGGCTGGAGCCGGCGGATCGAGAGGCTGATCCGGCCGCGCTCGTGGTTGATGTCGATGACCTCGGCCTCGACCTCGTCACCGACCTTGTAGCCGGCCTCGGGGTTATTGACCTTGTTCCACGACAGCTCGCTCTTGTGGACGAGGCCGTCGATCCCACCAAGATCGATGAAGATCCCGAACGGTGCGATCGAACGCACGCTGCCGGTGACCTTCTGGCCGACCTGGAGGCTGCTGAACAGTTCGTCCCGCTTCTCCCGGCGCTCCTCGTAGAGCGCCACCTTCTCGGACAGGATCAAGCGGTTGGCCTTGCGGTTGACCTCGAGGATCTTCAGCCGGAGCTTGCGACCGACGTACGGCTGGAGCTTCTCGGCGATCTCCTGGGCGGCATCCCGCGGCTGCTCGTTCTGCGGGCGGCGCGGGAAGTCGACGATCTGGCTGATGGGAACGAAGCCACGAATCCCGCAGTCCACGATCAGACCACCCTTGTTGTGGTCGATGACCGGAGCGTCGACGATCGTGCCCGCCTCGAACAGCTCCTGCATCGAGCGCCACTTGCGCTCGAGGCCTGCCCGGCGCAGCGAGAGCACGACGTGGCCCTCAGGCGACTCGGGCTGGAGGACGTACACGAGGACCGTGTCGCCGATGTTCAGCTGTGGCTGGGACTCCGCGTGGCGGCCGTACAGCTCGCGGTTGCTGACCACGCCCTCGGACTTGGCGCCGATGTCGACCAGGATCTCGTCCTTGTCGATCCGGACCACCGTGCCCTCGACCACATCGCCGTGCTTGAAGCTCTTGATGTCGGTTTCCTGCTCGGCGAGCAGCTCCTCCATCGTAGTCGGCTCGGGACCGAGCGGGCGCGCGGGCGCTGCCGCGGCCACTGGTTCGGGCTGCGGCGCGGATGCTGCCTCGCCCTCCGGCTGCGGCGCGGATGCTGCCTCGCCCTCCGGCTGCGGCGCGGATGCTGCCTCGCCCTCCGGCTGCGGCGCGGATGCTGCCTCGCCCTCCGGCTGCGGCGCGGATGCCTGGCCTTCGACGACGTCACCGCCGGCTGCGGCCTCGCTGGGCTGCTCGGCGTTGACGCCGTTCGCCTCCTGCGGGCCCGGCTCCGCCGGAGTCATGTCGGTCGGCGGCACCTCGCTGGTCGCAACATCGCCGGTGAGGCTGACGGTTTCGTCGGTCCCAGGCTCACGGATGGCGGGCTCGTCAGCGACGGCGATCGCCGCTGCGGTCTGCTCGGACGCCGAGGCATCGGCGGAGGCAGTGGCCTCCGGTGCCGGCGCGGTCCCGCCCTGCTCTTCGTCGGTCAAGGTGATCCAGTCTCCTGTATGGATTCGGCCCCGAGAATCACGAACGGCCTCCGAGCACGCCCGGGGCCGTCTTTGAGAGGGAGGTGGATCGTTGGTGACCTTTGTCCGGCGGTCCGCTCCTTCGCGCTGACGAAGACCTGAACGAAACTCTTCAACTGTCCGTGCCCGTGGGCCGGGAGAGTCTAGCACGCGGGTCCGCGTGGGTACAATCGCCATTCCGTGCCCGAGCTACCCGATCTCGACGTCGTCGCCGACGCGCTCCATGCGGCGCTGGCCGGCCGTTCCCTCGCGGGCGCGCGTGCCTTGATGCCGCTCGCCGTACGCGGGACGCCGGCCGAGCTCGAGGCCCTCGCCGGCCAGGCGGTCGACACGGGTCGCACGGGCGGGAAAGCTTCTCGACCTCCGGCTCGATCGGGACCGTGTCGTCGTGAATCCGATGCTCACGGGGCGGTTCCAACTGGCCGGTCATGGCGAGGCAGCGCCCTCCGGAACCGCGGTCGAGCTCTCGTTCGGTGCACGAGCTGGCATCCGGTCACCCGACTCTGCCGCCTGGACGCGGGGCGCGACGTGGCTGCCGGCGGAGGAGGCACCGGTCCGGGTGCGATATCGGGATCCGACCCAGATGGGCAAGGTGTACGTGCTGCCGGCCGGGATCGACCGGCCGGTGCCGGGCCTCGGGCCGGGGGAGCAGGGCCCTGACGCGCTGGATCCCGCCCTCACGCTCGAGGTCTGGCGTGCCCGAATCCGCAAGCATCCGGGCGAGCTGAAGAACCTCCTTCGCAACCAGGCGTTCGTGGCCGGGATCGGAAACGCGTACTCCGACGAGATCCTCCATGCCGCTGGGCTGCAGCCATTTCGGAAGCGAGCGTCGCTCGCGCCCGAGGAGATCGACGCGCTCTACCAGTCCATGCGGACCGTCCTCGAGGCGTCCGTGGTGCTCCTGCGTGAACGCGTGCCTCCGACGTTCGAGAGACAGGTTCGCGACCACCTTGCGGTCCACAACCGAGGCGGGCAGGCCTGCTTGCGGTGCGGCGGCCGGATCACGCAGGTCACGGGTGGCGGATTCCCCACCGCCTGGTGTCGCGGCTGCCAGCGCTGAGCCAGCGAAGGCCGGGGCGTCGAGGCCCCAGGCGCCAGATCGTCCGAGTGTCCATCGGGCTGTCGTGAGCGGCGAGCGCGCCGCGGAGGTCAGGGAACGATCAGGACCTGCCCAACCCGGATCAGCTGCACGTTGTCGATGTTGTTCAGCTGCTTGAGCACCTTGACGGTCGTCCCAAAGCGGGCCGCGATGCCGCTCAGGGTGTCACCGGCCTTCACCTTGTACTGACCGGTTGCCGTCGGGCCCGCCGATGACGTGGCCCGCGGCGTTGCGGCCGGAGTGGCCGACGCGCCGGAGGGCGATGCGGAGAGAGATGGGGTGGCGAGCGAGGTGGGCGCGGGGCTCGGCACCGCGGTCGCGGGCGCGGAGGCGGGACCGACCGCGGGCAGCGAAGCGGCGGCAGGCGATCCGCCCGGGCCAGATGCTCCGGACGCTCCCTGGCTCGCGCCCGGACCCTCCCCCGGCGGAGTTGAGCGGATGATCGCCACGATCACGAAAGCGACCACCATCAACCCGATCAGGATCGCCTGCCCGCCGACCCGCGAGCGGCGCAACGTATGTATCGGCCCGAACCGATGCGCCGGTTCGAGCATCAGCGGCCGGAAACACGTCGCCGGCCACAGCAGCGAATCCGGCATGCGTGCCGCCCCCTGCACATCGGCTTCAAGCGACTGCGCCGCACCGAACGTGGCGCACGCCCGATGGTCGGGTGTCAGGCACAGCAGGCGCTGCTTCGACAGGAGCAGAGGGGCAGCGGGTCGAAGCGCCCCACACCGCTGGTCGCGATCCGCGATCGCGCTTCGCCACCCCCCGTCTGCGGCGGAGAGGTACGGGCACACGTCGAACACACCTGCGGTCGCAGCGATGCGACCGGGGCGTTCGGACGCGCCGGCAGGCGGTGTGGCGGCGAGCTCCGCGTCTCCGGCCTCGATCATGGCCGTGCAGGATACCTCCGAGCGCCCGGTCGGTCTCCACGCCACAGAGCTCGCGGACGAGCCCAGGTCGCCGGCCACCGAGTGTTCCGGCTTCCGATCGCGTGTCGAATTGGGGAACTGATGGTCGTTAAAGCAACAATCCCGGCGACGACCTATTTTCCCGAAAGGCTGCCCTCTCAGTATCTTCGGCGCTGGAGAGCTTAACTGCCGTGTTCGGGATGGGAACGGGTGTGGCCTCTCCGCCAGAGTCACCGGGATTGTCTGCGTCTGGACGATGACGGCAGCGGCCTACAGCGCGAGTGTCGCGATGCGGGCGCCAGTCGAAGATCATGATTGCCGAGATCGGAGATCCGATCTCCCGGCACGCTGACCCCTGGTCAGGTGCTGGAATAGAGGTCAAGCCCTCGACCATTAGTACGGCTCAGCTTCATCCGTCACCGGACTTCCACATGCCGCCTATCAAGCAGATGGTCTCTCTGCGGTCTTACCCGGTTAACCCGGTGGGGAACCTAATCTCGAGGCGAGCTTCGCACTTAGATGCTTTCAGCGCTTATCCCAACCGAACATAGCTACCCAGCGATGCCCCTGGCGGGACAACTGGCACACCAGCGGTTCGTCCACTCCGGTCCTCTCGTACTAGGAGCAGCTCCTCTCAAGTTCCCTGCGCCCACGCTGGATAGAGACCGAACTGTCTCACGACGTTCTGAACCCAGCTCGCGTGCGGCTTTAATCGGCGAACAGCCGAACCCTTGGGACGTACTTCCGCCCCAGGATGCCACGAGCCGACATCGAGGTGCCAAACGGTGCCGTCGATGTGAACTCTTGGGCACCATCAGCCTGTTATCCCCGGGGTAGCTTTTATCCGTTGAGTGATACCCCTTCCACTCGGAGGTACCAGATCACTAAGCCCGACTTTCGTCTCTGCTCGACTTGTGGGTCTCGCAGTCAAGCTCCCTTATGCCTTTGCACTCTTCGGCTGGTTTCCATTCAGCCTGAGGGAACCTTTGGGCGCCTCCGTTACACTTTAGGAGGCGACCGCCCCAGTCAAACTGCCCGCCTGACACTGTCCTGCGCCCGGCTTACGGGTCGCTGTTAGAACCGAAATCCAACAAGGGTGGTATTTCAACGTTGGCTCCACCGAGGCTAGCGCCCCAGCTTCTCAGCCTCCCACCTATCCTACACAAGCTGAACCCCAATTCAATGTCAGGGTGCAGTAAAGCTCCACGGGGTCTTTTTGCCCTAGCGCGGGTAACCTGCATCTTCACAGGTATTTCAATTTCGCCGGGTCCCTCGTTGAGACAGCGCCCAGACCGTTACGCCATTCGTGCGGGTCGGAACTTACCCGACAAGGAATTTCGCTACCTTAGGACCGTTATAGTTACGGCCGCCGTTTACCGGGGCTTCGATTCAGAGCTTGCACCCCTCCTCTTAACCTTCCGGCACTGGGCAGGCGTCAGCCCCTATACGTCAGCTTTCGCTTTCGCAGAGACCTGTGTTTTTGCTAAACAGTCGCCTGGGCCATTTCACTGCGGCTTCGATCGACCACTGCAAGCAGCAGCCGCGAAGCGCCCCTTCTCCCGAAGTTACGGGGCCATTTTGCCGAGTTCCTTAACGAGGGTTCTCCCGATCGCCTTGGTATGCTCTACCCGCCTACCTGTGTCGGTTTGCGGTACGGACACCTAGAGTCTCGCTAGACACTTTTCTCGCCAGCTCGGCTTACTCGAATCGGGCGGATGCCCTTTCATTCGCTGCTCGGGGTTGAATGAGGAGACGGATTTGCCTGTCTCCTCCCCCTACCGGCTTAGACGCGTATAGCCAAAAACGCGCTCGAGCTACCGTGCCGTGTCATGCCCTTGCTCTCACCCCGGCTCAGATCCTGGGCTCGACCGGCTGTGCCGGCCATCCCCCAGTCTCCTACCCCGGGGCGACACCTTGCGGTGCAAACGACCCTTTGGTGGTTCCGGAATATCAACCGGATGTCCATCGCCTACGACGTTCGTCCTCGGCTTAGGCCCGACTAACCCTGAGTGGACGAGCCTTCCTCAGGAAACCTTAGGCTTACGGCGTGTGGGATTCTCACCCACATCTCGCTACTCATGCCGACATTCGCACTTCCGCACGCTCCAGCCGTCCTCACGGTCGGCCTTCACCGCAGAGCGGAACGCTCCCCTACCACTCGCCTTGCGGCAAGTCCGTAGCTTCGGTGCCATGCTTGAGCCCCGTTGAATTTTCGGCGCAGATCCACTTGACCAGTGAGCTGTTACGCACTCTTTCAATGATGGCTGCTTCTGAGCCAACATCCTGGTTGTCGCGGCGAATCCACAACCTTTACCACTTAGCATGGACTTAGGGACCTTAGCTGACGGTCTGGGCTGTTTCCCTTTTGACCACGAAGCTTAGCCCTCGCAGTCTGACTCCCAGGCTCTAAAATCGCGGGATTCGGAGTTTGGTTGGGGTTGGTAAGCGGGAAGCCCCCTAGCCCATCCAGTGCTCTACCCCCGCGATTGAACGCCTGAGGCTAGCCCTAAAGCTATTTCGGGGAGAACCAGCTATCTCCGAGTTCGATTGGCATTTCACCTCTATCCACAGGTCATCCCCCAGCTTTTCAACGCTGGTGAGTTCGGTCCTCCACGAGACATTACTCTCGCTTCAACCTGCCCATGGATAGGTCACTCGGTTTCGGGTCTACTACGTGCGACTGGGCGCCCTATTCAGACTCGCTTTCGCTCCGGCTACGTCCTTCTCGGACTTAACCTCGCCACACGCAAGTAACTCGTCGGCTCATTCTTCAAAAGGCACGCCATCAGGCTACCGGCTTTGAACCCGGCAACACCCTTTGACTGCTTGTGGGCACGTGGTTTCAGGTACTATTTCACTCCCCTTCCGGGGTGCTTTTCACCTTTCCCTCACGGTACTAGTTCGCTATCGGTCGCCAAGAGTATTTAGCCTTGGGCGGTGGTCCGCCCAGTTTCCCACATGAGAGACCTTCCACGTGGTACTCAGGTGGCCAATCCGGAGGCCGGCTCGCTTTCGCCTACGGGGCTGTCACCCGCTATGGCCCACCGTTCCAGGGTGTGTTCGACTAGCGACCGGCTTTGTAACTCCGCAGTTGCCCGGCAGGGCTCCTGTGATCGGCTCCTACAACCCCAGCTCAGAAACGGCTGCCGCCTATCTCGCTGACCTGGTTTGGGCTATTCCCGTTTCGCTCGCCACTACTAAGGGAATGATCTCCTTTCCTCCAGCTACTGAGATGTTTCAGTTCGCTGGCTTACCTCCACATGGTCTATGTGTTCAACCATGGGTGACTGGGCATGACCCCAGCCGGGTTTCCCCATTCGGACATCCTCGGATCAAAGTCTGCTCGCGACTCCCCGGGGCTTAACGCAGCCTGCCACGTCCTTCATCGGCTCTTGGCGCCAAGGCATCCACCCCGTGCCCTGTGTAGCTTGACCTCCGCCAGCATCTGACCAGGTGGTCAGTGCGGGACGGGGTCGATCGGGGTTCTCCTTGATTTCACGGCGAAATCATGATCTTTCGATCGTTCTTTACTGCCGTCATCTATCCAGTTGTTAAGGTGCACCGCCGTGGCGGTCGGAGGACGGGTCTTGGACCCGCACTCCAGTCTTCCAGCGTTCCGCTGGTCAGTGGGCTCGCGCATCGAGCACACGGATCAGGGGAACTGCCTCCGGGGCCCGGACACCAGACGACGGCTCGAGGACCAGCCTGCGAACCGTCGAAACCCGTCGCGCAGTGGGACCCGGAGGTCGTCCCGGGGATAGACCCGGAGCTATTTCAATGTCGATTGCCTGAGAACCCGAACCAGAGGAATTCCTCCGATGCACACGTTGGTGGAGACGAGGAGACTCGAACTCCTGACCCTCTCCTTGCAAAGGAGATGCTCTTCCAACTGAGCTACGTCCCCGTGATCGTGGGCGATGCAGGGATGGTGGGCGTTTCTGGACTCGAACCAGAGACCTCTGCCTTATCAGGGCAGTGCTCTAACCAGCTGAGCTAAACGCCCCCGAGCACCCGACCTCGCCGGAAGCCCGGCGGGCAGCTGCACCGTGAACCCTTGAAGAGTGACAGGAACAGGGCTCGTTGCTCGTGCCCGGTTACGGTGTCTCACCGAGTCGCCTTTCGACCTCCGGCGCAGTGCCGGCACATCCCACTCGGCTGGAGATGCGATCGGTCGGGGCGATCAACCTGGGAGCCATCAACGCCATGGCCTCACCGTATGGCCATGGCTCGGATCTCCCTAGAAAGGAGGTGATCCAGCCGCACCTTCCGGTACGGCTACCTTGTTACGACTTCGTCCCAATCACCAACCCCACCTTCGACGGCTGCCTCCCTTGCGGGTTGGCCCACCGGCTTCGGGTGTTGCCAGCTTTCATGACGTGACGGGCGGTGTGTACAAGCCCCGGGAACATATTCACCGCCGTATGCTGACCGGCAGTTACTAGCAACTCCGGCTTCATGCAGGCGAGTTGCAGCCTACAATCCGAACTGAGACCGGCTTTAAGGGATTTGCTCCACCTCGCGGTTTCGCCGCCCGTTGTACCGGCCATTGTAGCGTGGGTGTAGCCCAGGACGTAAGGGCCATGCTGACTTGACGTCATCCCCGCCTTCCTCCGAGTTTCTCTCGGCAGTCCCGTGTGAGTGATACAACACACGGTAGGGGTTGCGCTCGTTGCGGGACTTAACCCAACATCTCACGACACGAGCTGACGACAGCCATGCAACACCTGTGGCCAGGCCCCTTGCGGGGCGCCGACGTTTCCGCCGGATTCCTGGTCATGTCAAGCCCTGGTAAGGTTCTTCGCGTTGCATCGAATTAAACCCCACGCTCCGCTGCTTGTGCGGGGCCCCGTCAATTCCTTTGAGTTTTAGCCTTGCGGCCGTACTCCCCAGGCGGGACACTTAATGCGTTAGCTTCGGCACTGGTGGGGTTGATACCACCAACACCTAGTGTCCATCGTTTACGGCTAGGACTACCGGGGTATCTAATCCCGTTCGCTCCCCTAGCTTTCGCGCCTCAGCGTCAAGAACAGGCCAGGAAGCCGCCTTCGCCACTGGTGTTCCTCCCGATATCTACGCATTTCACCACTACACCGGGAATTCCGCTTCCCTCTCCTGCCTTCGAGTCGATCAGTATCAAGTGACCCCCCCCAGTTGAGCCGGGGGATTTCACACTCGACTTGAACGACCGCCTGCGCGCTCTTTACGCCCAGTAAATCCGGACAACGCTGGTCACCTACGTATTACCGCGGCTGCTGGCACGTAGTTAGCCGTGACTTATTCCTCAGGTACCGTCATTATCGTCCCTGAGAAAAGAAGTTTACAACCCGAAGGCCTTCATCCCTCACGCGGCGTTGCTGCTTCAGGCTTGCGCCCATTGAGCAAAATTCCCGACTGCTGCCTCCCGTAGGAGTCTGGGCCGTGTCTCAGTCCCAGTCTGGGTGATCGTCCTCTCAGACCACCTACCGATCGTCGCCTTGGTGAGCCATTACCCCACCAACGAGCTAATCGGACGCAGGCCCCTCCCAAAGCGCCTCGCGGCTTTGATGACCCGAATGAACGGGTCGCCACATGCGGTATTAGCCACCCTTTCGGGCAGTTATCCCCCACTTCGGGGCAGGTCACCTACGCGTTACTCAGCCGTCCGCCACTAACGAGCAAGCTCGTTCGTTCGACTTGCATGTCTCATGCACGCCGCCAGCGTTAATCCTGAGCCAGGATCAAACTCTCCGCGAAAACTCGGCCTTGCGGTCGAGTCAAATCTCTAGAGCTTGGTCCAGGCACGTTCTTCGTGCTGAAGTTCCTGTCACTCTTCAATTGTTAAGGTGCAGCGCCCGGCCTTTACCGCCCGGAGCGCGGACTGCTCATGATTGCGCAGTTCGCCCCCCGTGTCAAACGGGGATCTGGGTGTCTTCCTGCCTCGGGCAGGCTGCCGGCGAGCCTCGGATCCCGAGGCGCGGGGACGGATGGTACGGTCGCCCCGGGAGCCTGTCAAACGGGCGTGTGCGGCGACCCGGAACCGCGTCGGCGATGGGCCCCCTGCCGGCAACCGAAGGCCCCGGCGGCGGGCATGGGTGAGTCGCCTGCGGTGCCTCGCCCCCGGTGTGCCGTCCCGGCGAGCAGGCTGGATGGACTAGATCGGACTCTCCTCGACCAACAGGATGAACGCCGCGCCGCTGAGCCAGCACAGAAGGCCGAGGCTCACCGAGCCATCGGCACCCAGCGGTCCCACGGCCACCAGCCATACGAGGACGCCCACCAGCGCGGCCGCCAGCGCCTTGGCAAGACGCAGCAGGATCTCGAACACGAGCTCACGCATCAGAGCGCCCGTCGTCCCTGCAGGGCGCGGATCAGGGTCACGTCGTCCGCATACTCGAGGTCACCGCCGACCGGCAACCCGCGGGCGATCCGCGTAACGGACCCGACGTGGCCCTCGAGCCGCTCGCCCAGATACATCGCGGTCGCCTCCCCCTCCAGGGTCGGGTTGGTCGCGATGATGACCTCCTCGATCCGCTGACCCTCTGCCGCTGCTCCGTCCACGCGGGCAAGCAGTTCGCGAATACGGAGCCGCTCGGGACCGATGCCGTCGATGGGGCTGATGGCGCCGTGGAGCACGTGGTAGCGGCCGCGGAACTCTCCGGTCCGGTCGATCGCGAGGACATCGAGGGGCTCCTCGACCACACACAGGCGCGTGTCGTCCCGGCCGGGATCGCGGCAGATCGGGCACACGGGGGCGTCACTGATGTTGAAGCAGCGTTCGCAGAAGACGACCTCGTCACGGACGGCGACCAGCGCGCGAGCGAGGGTCCTTGCCTCGGCATCGGGCGCCCGGAGCAGATGGAACGTCAGCCGCTGCGCGGTCTTGGGGCCGATACCGGGCAGCCGCGCGAATGCCTCGATGAGGCGCGCGACAGGTTCGACGACGGCGGTGGTCACGCGAGCCGGTTCAGAACAGTCCCGGGATCCGCAGGCCGGCGGTGACCGCGCCCATCTTCTCCTCGGCGAGCTGCTGTGAGGCCTTGAGCGCCTCGTTGACGGCGGCCACGACGAGATCCTGGAGCATCTCGACGTCGTCGGGATCCACGGCCGACGGATCGATCGACAGCTCCGCCAGCACCTGCTTGCCGGTAACGGTCGCCTTGACGGCGCCGCCCCCCGAGGATCCCTCGACCGTCTCGGTCTCGAGCTCAGCCTGGACCCGCGCCATCTCCTGCTGCATCTGCTGCTGCATCTGCATGACCTGGCGCTGCAGGTTGCCCATGCTCATGAGCGCGTCCCTCCGGTGGTGGCTGTCGGTGCTGGTTGCCGGTGTCGGCGGTGCGTCAGCGGCCAGTCTCGCCCATGCGCGGCCCGGCTGCACGTGGATCGGGCGTCAGGTGACCTCGGGCGGGTCGGCGAGGTCATCGGCAAAGATCCGGTGCGCCTCGGCCAGGATATGCGCGGCATCGTCGTCGACAGGCAGCGATGGCAGCAGGTCCAGGTTGGTGGCGACGCATCGCACGGCGACCGGGTGACCCAGGTAGCCGCCGATCGACGCCTCCAGCAGCGGCCGGCGCCGCTCGGCCACATCCTTCAGGAACCCCTGCTCCTCGGGGAAGCCCAGGGTGACCATCCGGCCCTCGACCCCGATCGGGCGGCACGCCGTGATCAAGGGCTTGGCGGCCCGGTTGCGCTCGGTGACGTCGGCGACGACGCCCGCCCAGCCGGTTCGAAGCCTCTCGAGGTCGGGCGTGGGATCGATGGCGCCCGATTCTGCCGGTTCCGCATCCGATTTCGCGTCGGCTGCGTGCCCCGTTGCGTCATCCGGCGGCGCCGGGCTGTCGGACACCTCAGGGCGGACGGAAGATGCCACCGGCTGGACGGGCGGCGCTCCGGGGGCGTCGGCGGGCTTGGGAGCACGGGTCTTCCGAGGGGCGGGAACCGATGTCGAGGCGCCTGCCGCCTCGGCCGACGGACCGGGGTGGACGAGAGGGGTGGCCGTGGGCGATGCGATCGCCACTGGAGCAGGAGGCATCGTGGCCCGGGCAGCTGCGGCGGGCAGCCCCGAAGGCGGTCCAGAGACGTCCGCTGTCGCTGGGGCGGCGAGCAGCGTCAACTCGAGCTGGAAACGGAGACCGCCGGGTCCGAGCCGGGTGGGATCGATGGCACCGATCCGTCGAGCGGCTGCCGGCAAGGCTGGGCTCCGGGGTCCGGGCGAGGTCAGCTCGGCAAGCAGGCGGCCACGGAGGGCGTCGACGACCTGGTCGAGGAACACGCGCAGATCTCGCCCGCGCTCCTCGAGCTGGTCCAGGAGCACGATCCCCTCGGCGGCGTTGCCCTGCTCGAGCGCCGCCACGAACCGATCGACGAGCTCGGCGTCGGCGAGACCGAGCAGCTCGCGCACGGCGCCGGCCTCGATGCGATCGCTGGTCGACGCGAGCAGCTGGTCCAGGATCGACTCCGCGTCGCGCATGCCGCCCGCAGCCAGGCGGGCGACCAGGTCGATCGCCTCCGGGTCCGCCTCGCGGCCGTCGGCCTGCAGGATCCGCTCCAGCTTGCCGCTGATCTCGGCAACGCTCAGCCGGCGGACGTCGAACCGCTGGAGGCGGGACAGGATCGCCGGCGGGAACTCCTGGGGGTGCGTCGAGGCGAACATGAAGGTGACGAAGTCGGGCGGCTCTTCGAGCGACTTGAGCAGCGCGTTCCACGCGTCCTTCGTGATCTGGTGCGCCTCGTCGAGGATGTAGATCTTGCGGCGAAGGTCGGTCGGCGCGTAGTTCAGGCGTTCACGCAGGTCGCGGACCGCGTCGATGCCGCGGTTGCTGGCGGCGTCGACCTCGACCAGATCGAGCGCTCGTCCTTCGCGAATGGCCACGCACGGCGGGCAGACGTCGCAGGGATCCGCGTTGGCGCCGAGGTTCTCGCAGTTCAGGGCCTTGGCCAGGATTCGGGCCAGCGATGTCTTGCCCGTCCCGCGTGGGCCCGTGAACAGGATCGCGTGCGCGACCTGTCCGGTGGTCACGGCATTGCGAAGCGTCGCCACCACCGCTTCCTGGCCCACGATCTCGGAGAACGTCTGGGCACGCCAGCGGCGATAGATGGCCTGATGCGGTGTCCCTGCGGTCAACGACGCTCCTGCAGACGCGCGGCGAGTCAAGCGCCGTGCACCCTCCGTCGACCCGGACGCCCGCGCGCCCACCGGCATCCGCGGCTCGGACCAGGCCGTTCCGCGGCACCCGGCGGTCATCGCTGAGTGCTGCTTCCTTCCGGACCTGACACGGTTCACGAGCCGCCGCTGCGCGGGACCCGATCCTCAACGTCGCGAACGTCGTCGGCCTTCGTGAGCACCGACCCTCGGGAGGGGATTCAGCCCTGCTGGAGCGGATTGCAGGTACAGGGCACCGCTAGTTCCCCGCCTAGCACGGCAGGGCGGATGATAGCAGGGGCCCCCGCGGGTCCCCGGGCGTCCCCGGATGATGCACGACCATGGCCGGGGCGGCCTCGCGGTGGCGCACAACGTGCGGTCCCGGGCGGAGGTGGACGAGGTCATGGCGGCGATCGCAGCCGCCCGCGACGGGGTCACCGCGGCTCGCGTCACGACCGACCGCGGCGGCTGCTCCGGCCACGTCACCGATCCCGATGGCCACCCGTGGGAGATCGCGCACAACCGGTCCCGGAAGCTCGGCGAGGACGGGTCCCGGGCGCTCCCCGTCGAAGGTCCGCGGGCGCGGTGGCGGAGAGGGCGGGATTCGAACCCGCGATGGGTTGCCCCATACCGCATTTCCAGTGCGGCGCCCTAGGCCTCTAGGCGACCTCTCCGACGGGACAGGATACCGGCGACCTCAACGCGCGCCCGCGGATCGCCCACCGAGGTCCAAGGCAAAGCTCCGCGATGCCATTGGCCCGAAGTCTGGCGGAGAGGGTGGGATTCGAACCCACGGTGCTTTCGCACACCGCTTTTCGAGAGCGGCACCATCAACCACTCGGACACCTCTCCGCCGGACAGGATAGCAAAGCCGCCCGCGGCACTCCCATGAGCACCACCGTCAGCGAGCTGTGCGCCAATCGGTTGGGCGGGGACGGACCGGCGAACCGGTCAGGCGCCGGAGCTGACCGCGTTGAGGGTTCCCGTGAGCTCCTCCGCCTCCACCCGGCGGATCCCGGACACGACCTCGATGCGTCGGCCCAGGCCGGGGTGCTGCGCCAGCTGCAGAACCGTGCCAGCCGCCCCTTCGATCGGGTTGGGGACGGCATACACGAGCGCGGCCACGTCGCACGCGAGGAGGGCACCGACGCACATCGGGCACGGCTCGAGCGTGGTGAAGATCGTGACGTCAGACAGGCGCGGCGTCCCGAGCTTCCGGGCCGCCTCGCGGAGGGTCACGACAACGGCGTGCGCCGTCGGGTCGTTGGCCTCGCCCACCCGGTTCGAGCCACGGGCGACCATCGCTTCGTTCATGACGGCGATCGCGCCCACCGCCGGCCCACCGCGCGGCGCCGACTGACGCGCCTCCGCGAGCGCCTCGCCCATGAACAGCTCGTAGTTCATGCCGTCGATGATAGCGGCCGGTCACCGGGGTAGGATTGCCGTGGCCGTGTCGAGAGGGGGCGAAGTGCCATGGCGTCCCGGCGATACGCGTCGTACCAAACCTGCCCAACCACCCGGTCATCGGCCGGGGACCCAGCGGAGCCCGACATGGCTGAACCTCGACGAATCGGCATCCTTACCGGCGGCGGCGATGTCCCCGGTCTCAACGCCGTCATCAAGAGCGTCGTCTACCGAGCGACCGAGCTCGGATACGAGGTCCTCGGCATCCGGCGAGGGTGGGAGGGGCTCACCCACCAGCGGCGCGGCTCCGAGCTCGACCCCGAGTACGTGCGCGTCCTCGATCGTGTCAACACCCGCGCCATCGACCGGACGGGTGGCACGGTGCTCCACAGCTCGCGTACCAACCCGCGCAAGATGTCGGCCGACAACCTGCCCGCCTGGCTCGACCCGAAGACCGTCGCCGACAAGCAGGTCGCTGACGGCGTCTACGACCTCACCGACCATGTGCTCGACACGATCGAGCACCTCGGGCTCACCAACCTGGTCACGATCGGCGGTGATGACACCCTGTCCTTCTCGTCAGTGCTGCACGGACGCGGGCTGCCGCTGGTTGCGATCCCCAAGACGATGGACAACGACGTCAACGGGACCGAGTACTGCATCGGCTTCTCGTCGGCGATCACCCGCGCCAAGGAGCTGATCAACAGGCAGCGGACGACGCTCGGCAGCCACGAGCGGATCGGCGTGTTCCGGATCTTCGGTCGCGACGCCGGGTTCACCGCGCTGTACACGGCCTACGTCACATCCGCGCGCTGTGTGATCCCCGAGTTCCCCTACGATCTCGAGGCGCTGTCCGAGGTCCTGCGCGAGGACCACCGCAACAACCCGAGCCGGTACGCGGTGGTGATCACCGCCGAGGGTGCGATCTGGACCGGCGCCCAGATGGCCGACGTGGGCGACGCGGATGCGTTCGGTCACCGGCACAAGATGAACGTCGGCGAGGTGCTCGCGAGCGAGCTCAAGGCACTGACCGGGATCGATGCGGTGAACTCGGAGCTGACCTACGACCTGCGGTCCGGCGAGCCGGACATGCTGGACTCGATGGTCGCCTCGACGTTCGCCAACGTCGCGATGGACCTCATCCGCGACGGCATCAGCGGGCGTATGGTGGCGATCCGCGACGGCAAGTACTCGCACGTGTCACTGGCGGAGGCCGCCAAGCCGGCACGCCGCGTGCAGCTCGACGCCTACTCGACCGAGCGCTTCCGCCCGAAGTACGCGGACCGGTTGGGCGACCCGCTGCTGCTCACGCCGTCGCAGGGCCCTGCGGTCGATCTCCCGTAGCACGCCTCCGGGCCCGGGAATGGGCGCCGGCGCGGAGCAGACGGGGTCGCGCAACCCCGGTCTATCCCTCGAGGCCGGACAGCGATCGGATCGTGCGCGCGAGGCTCGACATGTCCTCGTCGCCGTGGCCACGCCCGACGAGGCCGGCCTCGAGCTGGGCCGCGAGGCCGGCGACCGGCATCGCTGCGCCGACCGACCGTGCCAGCTCCAAGCCGATCGCGAGATCCTTGAGGTGAAGCGACGTCCGGAACCCGAGCGGGTACTCGTTGTCGATCATGCGCCCGCTCCGGTTCTCAAGCACCCAGCTGCGCGCCGCGCCTGCGTTGAGAGCATCGGCAACGAGCGCCGGATCCAGCCCCGCCTTGATGGCCAGGACCATGCCCTCCGCAACGCTGAGATAGGCTCCGGTCACGACCACCTGGTTGATGGCCTTCACCGCCTGGCCGCTGCCGGCGGGTCCGAAGTGCGTGATCGTCTTGCCCATGGCCGCGAGCACCGGTCGGGCGCGCTCGAACGCATCGGGCTCACCGCCGGCGAAGATCGTCAGGGTGGCGTCCCTGGCGCCCTCGGACCCGCCCGACACCGGCGCGTCCACGAACCCGATCCCGGCCTCGGCCAGCCGGGTGGCGAAGCCTGCCGTGGCACCAGGTGCGATCGTGGAGCAGTCGATCACGAGACCACCGCGGGCGAGACCCGTCGCGACGCCGTCGGGGCCGAACAGCACGGCCTCCACGTCGGGCGTGTCGGACACGCACACGACGACGACATCCGATTCGCGCGCCGCGCCGGCGGGCGTCGTCGCCTCGCCGGCCCCGAGCGCCACGAGGTCGCCTGCTCGTCCCGGCGTACGGTTCCAGGCGGTGACCTCATAGCCAGCCCGGCGCAGGTTCGCCGCCATGGCGGCTCCCATCGTGCCCAGTCCGACGAAGCCGATCCGCTCCACTCGAGCCCTCCTCGATGTTCGCAATCGGGATGATTGCAAGGTCCCGCCAGTGCCTATGATCAGCCTTCTGCCAACGCCCCGGCGGGTGCCGGGCCACTCGTGAGCGCCGGCAGCAGCAGCCCGTCGACAACGCGGGCCGTCGACCGACCGTCGGCGACGTCGAACGCGGCCTCGGCAAACCGGCGGACGCGATCGAGATCGAAGCCGCCCGCGGCGATGGTCCGGGCGAGCTCTTCGCTGGTCGTGAGCACGGGCCCCGGCAGGTCGCGGGGAAAGTCGAGATAGAAGCCGCGCTCGCCCCGGTAGGCGGCGTCGTCGGGCGCCAGGAACAGGATCGGCCGGCCGAGCAGCGCAAACTCGTAGATGGCGCTCGAGTAGTCGGTGACGAGCAGGTCGCTGACCAGCATCAGCTCGTTGATGTCGGGGTCGGCCGATACGTCGATCGCGAACCCACGAAGGCTGGCCGGGATGCTCGTCCTGCCCGGGATGAACGGGTGTAGCCGGACGAGGACCACATGATCCGGACCAAGGATCCGCTGCATGACCTCGAGATCGAGCAGGTCGTCGTAGCGCGCCCGACCGACACTCTCGCCGCGGAAGGTGGGCGCATACAGGATCACGCGCCGGCCGTCGGGCAGGCCAAGCCGGTCGCGGATCCGACCGAGCGCGTTGTCCCGCTGCCGATCGTCGAAGAACAGGTCCGTGCGCGGGATGCCGAACCGTGACGCGAACAGGCTGATCGGCTGCCCGAAGGCTTCGGCGTAGTGGGCCGCAACCGACATCGACGACACGAGGGCGACGCTGTAGTTGGCATGGATCGGGACCCGGCGGACGTAGTCCTCGTCCGCACCGAAGCCCTTGTCGATGACGCTCAGGCCGAACTTCTTGAACGCGCCTGCGGCGTGCCAGGTCTGCAGGCGTAAGGTGCCGGATCGTGGCCGGATCACGTACAGCGGGAAGAAGTAGTCGTCGACGACGAACACCCGTGCGCTCGCCTCGTGATACCCGGCACGGGCTGCGAACCCGAGCGCACGAAGCCTGCCCGCGAGGCCCCTCGGCGGGCGCGAGGCGAGACGGACCACCGGCACCTCGGGATGCCGCGCCGCGAGATCCGCGGCGATGAACGCCAGGTTGCCCGTGAGACTCGCAGCATGGCTCGTTGCGAGCACGATCCGCGGCCGCGGCGGCCGGATCGAACCGACCAGGAAGCCGGCCTGAACGGCAGCTGTTCGCACGGCCAGCAGCAGCCGCCTCACCGGCCCGTGATCAGATCGATGACCCGGTCCGTGGAGCCACCGTCGAGGTGGGCGAAGTGGCGCCGGGCGAACGGGCCGACCTTCTCGAGCTCGTAGTCCTCGCGGCGGATCGCATCCAGCAGCTCGTTGAACGTGCGCACGATCCGGCCCGGTACGAACGTGTCGTACGGCTCGTAGAAGTCACGGCTGGCGATGTAGTCCTCGAGGTCGTAGGCGTAGAACAGCATCGGCCGGCCGAGGGTCGAGTACTCGAACACGATCGACGAGTAGTCGGTGACGAGCAGGTCAACCGTGAACAGCAGGTCGTTGGGTTCCACGGCCGGATTCGAGGCGTCGATCAACCGATCGCGCAGATGGTCGGGGATCCGAAGCGGCTCGCGGACGAATGGGTGCATCCGGATGAGGCACACGGCATCGCGCTCGACACACAGCGCATGCAACCGGGCATAGTCGAGCCGCGCGAGGTCGTAGGACGCGGTGCGGGCGCCATTACCGCGGAACGTCGGCGCGAACAGGATCGTGAACGGCCCCTCGGTGGCCGGAAACATCCTGCGCACCTGGTCCAGCGCCTGCGCGCGGTGCGCTGGATCGAACATCGGATCCACCCGCGGGATGCCCGTGGGCACGACCCGCTCCTCGGGAATGCCGAACGCCTCCGCATAGACCGCGACGTCGGCATGCGAGCTCACGATCGCGTTGCTGTAGTTCTTGTGGACCCATCCGTGCGGGGCGGGGGCCCCGGTCTTGCCCACCCGGCTGTATCCGACCGTCTTGAACGCGCCCACCGCATGCCACAGTTGGACGATCCGTGCATCATCCACGGACAGGTGCCGGATCGCCGGTTGATAGTCATCGATCACGATGACGTCAGCGCGTGCGAGAAGCCAGGGCAGCCGAAGGCGATCGGCCACGCGTCGGCGGCTGGCGATCCCGGGCTTGAACAACGTCAGCAGCTCGTACTCGCGATCCAGCCCGCGCTGCACCATCCGGTCGTGGACCAGCCGGAGGTTGCCGCTCAGCTCGCTTTGCCGGTCCGAGCTGAACAGGATCTTCCGACCGTTGTGCCGAACGACTGCGTGGAAGACGCGGAACATGAGCCGGAACAGGCGGACGCTCGCCCATCTGAGCGGCCACAGCCAGCCCCGGGCCCGCTCGTCGGCGGCGAGGGCGCGGCCGGTGCTGCTCCACGGGGACGATCCGAACGTCGAGGCTCAGGACCGAGGGGTCGCCGTCGAACGAGGCTTCGACGACATAGTCCATCGAATGTAGCGAGAACGTCCTCGGCTCGGGTTCGGGCCTCGGAGACGGGGTTCGGATCGCCAGCCGGCCCGGGGACCCGTCGTCGGACCCGAGCACCTCGAGCTGCCATCGACCCTCGTGAAGCGGCAGCTGGTCCGGCCCCTGCATGACGTTGAACCGGATGACGACGGTCTCGCCCTCGGTCTCCCAGCCGGTCACCGGCATCCAGGCACCCGACGACTGGTGGCGCAGTCGGAGCCGATCGGGCGCGGGGGCGCTCGGGGTGCTCCGCACGCGCACCAGCAGCTGGATCCGTCGCCAATCGACAGAGATCAGATCGAGCGCCGGAGCGTCCTGCGGGGCCGACTCGGACGGCCTCGTTGCGGTCATATGGGCGGGATGATACCCGCCGTCATCGGCGCGCCTGGCGTAGTCTCTACCACCAGCGCCGGGCCCTGACGCCGGCCCCCGAGGGAGCAACGTCCGTCCGATGCAGATCCACGCGATCGTCCTCGCCGGCGGCGACGGCAACCGCTTCGGCGGCGAGCAGCCGAAGCAGTTCGTGCGCCTGGCCGGAGAGCCGATCCTGCTGCGCACCCTGCATGCCCTAGCCACCACGATCTTCGACCAGACGGTGGTCGTCTCGCACCCCAGCTGGCTCGAGGACACCAACGAGCTCGTGCGGGTCGCGGGGCTCGCGGGACGCGTCACGGTCGTGCCCGGCGGGGTGACCCGCAACGAGAGCACCCGCAACGGCCTGGGCGCGCTGCGCGCCGCAGACGACGACATCGTGCTGGTCCACGACGCCGTCCGGCCCCTGCTGCCGATCGAGGTCGTCCAGCGTTCGATCGAGCCCATCCTGTCAGGACGCGCCGACGCCACCGACACCGTGATCCCGAGCGCCGACACGCTGGTCATCGTCGAGGGGGACGCGGTGGTCGAGATCCCGGACCGCAGCCGCTACCGTCGTGGGCAGACGCCCCAGACGTTCCGCGCCGGCGTGCTCGCCCGGGCCTACGAGGCGGCGGCGCAGGCGGGCGACCTGGCGGCAAGCGACGACTGCAGCCTGGTGCTCCGGTACGTCCCCGGTGTCCGGCTGGTGGCGGTGGCCGGTGACGAGATCAACGTCAAGATCACGACCCGGATCGACATGGTCATGGCGGACCGGATGCTCCAGATGCGTGTCGTGTCGCCCATCACCTCGACCGAGGAGCTGCGCCCGATGGACGGCTCGCGGCTCCTGGTGATCGGGGGGACGAGCGGCATCGGACGGGCGATCGCCGAGGCGGCCGAGCGCCAGGGCGCGCGGGCGGAGGTCGACGGCGCGTCGCTCGGGCTGGACGTCCGGGATCCCGAGGCGGTCGAGCGGCGGATCGGCGAGGCGGCCGGACGACTCGGGGGCATCGACCACGTCGTGTGCTCGGCCGGGGTGCTCCGGATCGGGCCGCTCGCCGCCACGTCCGCGGCGACGCTCGCAGAGGTGGTCGACGTCAACCTGACCGGGACGCTCAACGTCGCCCGCGCCGCGTACCCGCACCTGCGCGCCTCGCGGGGATCGCTCACGGTGTTCACGTCCAGCTCGTTCACCCGCGGCCGAGAGGGCTACGTCGCCTACTCGGCAAGCAAGGCGGCGCTGGTCAACATGGCCCAGGGTCTGAGCGACGAATGGGCGGACGACGGCATCCGCGTCAACGCCATCAGCCCGGAGCGCACCGACACGCCGATGCGCCGGGCCGCGTTCCCGTCCGAGTCCCCCGACGGGCTGCTCGGAGCCGACGCGGTCGCGCTGGCGACCCTCCGCCTCATGGCCTCCGACCTGACCGGGCAGGTGCTCGACGTCCGGCGCCACGACGCCACGGACGCGGAGCCGCTGACCGGTGACCTGACCGGTGACCGGTGACCGGGCCGACGGTGGTCGAGCGGTGGGTGGTGCGACCGTCGATGCTCCGACCGGCCCGCCCGCGCAGGTCCGCTAGCGACCGGGTGGGCATCCGGCGGTGACCCTGCTCGAGTACCGGCTCGCGTCGATCGTGCTGGGCCTGGTCGCGATCGCCTGCCGCCTGGTCCCGATCCGCCGCCGGCGGGTGGTGCTGGCGACGGCGCGGCTCCCCGTCCTCGAGGGCAACCTGCGCCACATCCACGATGCCATCCGGGCCTACCGCCCCGACATCGAGATCGCGCTCGAGCTCCGACCGTACAGCTACGGCCTGCGAGGCAAGCTCGCCTATCTCGTTCGGCTCATCCGGGGGACCTGGCTGGTCCACACCTCGGGGCTGATCGTGGTCGACAATGCCTACCTCCCGATCCACGTGGCCCCCCATCGCTCGGCCACTACGGTGGTCCAGGTGTGGCACGCGACCGGTGCCCTGAAGCGCTTCGGTGCCGACACCATCGGTGGTCTGGCCGAGCCGGAACGACGCTTCCTCCACCGTCACTACGACTACGCCGTGACCGCGGGGGAGGCATCCCGCGAACCGTGGTCCCGAGCGCTTCGGACACCCCTGGACCATGTCCTCGCGCTGGGCGCGCCTCGGACCGACAGGCTGCTCGATCCGGCGGCGCTGGCGACGGCACGCACGCGGGTGATCGCCGCCAATCCGAGCCTGACCGGGCGACGCGTCGTCCTCTACGCACCCACCTTCCGCGGGCGGGGCCGGGCGAAGCACGGCACGGCGGCGCTGGACGGCCGCGCCCTCCGGGAGCGCTTGCCCGCGGACCACGCACTCGTGATCAAGACCCACCCCAACCTGGACCCCGCGAAACAGCCGACGGCCGGCTTCGACATCGTGGCCGATCCAGGAGGCGACATGAACGACTGGCTGGCCGCGGCCGACGTGTTCGTGACCGACTACTCGTCATCGATCTTCGAGTGGGCCCTGCTCGGCCGGCCGCTGGTGCTGCTGGTCGACGACCTCGAGGCGTACGAGCGCGATCCCGGCCTGTACCTGGACTACCGCACGGAGATGATCGGCTGCCAGGTGCGCGACACGGCCGGCGTGGCGGACGCGATCCTGTCCGGCGTCGACGACTCCGACCGCGAGGCGTTCATCGCCCGCAACCTCGGCGCATGCGACGGCCACGCGAGCGAGCGCTTCGTCGAGCGCTTCCTGCCGTCGAGCGGCGGCCCGGACGCGACTCGCCCTGCGGCAGCTGCGGGGTCGCGAGCCCGACCGCGCGGCCGAGATGACGCTACCGGCTGACGCGGCCGCCGGACCGGCGAAGATGCGCGAGCAGCCTGCGAAGGCGACCGGGCAGCCGCGCGTAGAGCCGCCTGAGCAGTCGGGCCCGAGGGCCCGGTCGACCGTGCGCCGTAGCCAGCCCTCGACGACGTTCATCCGACGCATCCCGGTCCAGCCGAGGCGGCTCTTGTCGGATGCCTCGACGTCACCGAGCTCGGGGCCCGGGCGCCCGCCGGCGTCGAGACGCAGGACCGCCACGTAGCGCCCGGCACGCACCGGACGTTCTCGCGGACATGGGGGTGGTCGATGCGGATGGGCGGTCGTGGCTCGCGGTCGACCAGCCGGCGCGCGAGCCAACGGTCGCAGGAACGCGGCCCGGAACAGCTTGTGCGGCGTCAGGCTCTGGATGAGAGGCGCGTCACGGATCGAGCACGCGTCGCGGTTGTGCCGGAAGAGGACATGGGGCACCGGACGGAAGTCGCTTGCCACCCTGCCGATCACGATGTCGGCGCGAGTCCGCCTGGCCATCGCGTACAGCGCCACGAGCGCCTCGGGGCCCATTGCGTCGTCCTGGTCGAGAAACTGGACGTATTCGCCCGACGCGTGCTGGACGCCGATGTTGCGGGGCCGGCCGGGCCAGGCCGAGTTCGGGGGGGGTGGATCACGCGGACATACGGATGATCGACGCCGAGCGCGTCGAGCCGCGCCGGCGTGCCATCGGTCGAGCCATCATCGACGAAGATGAGCTCGAGCTGTTCGGTCGGAAGCGACTGGCCGAGCAGCGAGTCGATGCATGCGTCGATGCGGGACCCAGGGTTGTGGACGGGCACGACGACGCTGACCTTGACCGGTCCGGTCACCTCGGCGCTCCGCGCATCATCCACGTGGTCGTGCCCCCCGTGCCCCTCGCCTCGCCGCCGACGCGGCGGACGGATGATACGCGCACCAGGGCGGCAGGTTCGACGACCAACAACATGACGAGCCCCTCAACGGTACCCTTCGACCATGACCGACAGGCCCGAGCTCGTGCACTCCGGGTCCGGGCCGCGGGTCCTGGCCGATCGTTCGACTGGCTCGTGAGCGTCGACCGATGACAGCTTCCGTGTGGCGGCGGTTCGGCCGGGCCCTGCTCTCGGGCGGGCGCAGGGGTGGCCGCGGAGGACGTCGGCGAGCCGGATCGGTGAGACGGACCGCGTCGGAGACCACCCAGCGGCACGATTTCCTCACTGCCCTCCACGAGCAGCTACGCCCTCGGACGTACCTTGAGATCGGCGTGAACGACGGCTGCAGCCTGGCGAGGTCGCACGCGCCGTCCATCGCCGTCGACCCGGCATTCAAGGTCACCGTGGAGATGCAGGCCGACGTCCACCTCGTCCGGGCGACGAGCGACGACTTCTTCGCGCGGCCGGATCCGCTGGCGCATTTCAGGGGGCGGGGCCTCCCACCCCTGGGCACCGATCCGGGTGCCGCGCCTGCGATCGACCTGGCGTTCATCGATGGCATGCACCTGTTCGAGTTCGCGCTCCGCGACTTCATGAACGTCGAGCGGCTCACAGGTCCCGCCAGCGTGATGGTCTTCGACGACATGCTGCCGCGATCCGTGGAAGAGGCCGCGCGCAGCCGGGGGACCCGGGAGTGGGCGGGCGACGTCTACAAGGTCATCGCGGTCCTGCACCGATACCGGCCTGATCTGATCGCGATCCCGGTTGACTCCAAGCCGACCGGCTTGCTGGTGGTGCTCGCACCGGATTCACAGAGCACCGTCCTCCGCGATGCGTACGACGAGATCATCGCGGCCAACGTTGGGGACGACCCACAGCCGGTTCCGGCTTCGATCCTGCATCGTGACGGTGCCGTCGAGCCGGGCGTGCTGCTCGCGTCGGGTGTCTGGGCCGCGATCGTCGACGCCCGGGGTGGAAGCGTTCCGCGCGACGAGGTCGCGACGCTCCTGCGGCACGAGCTGGGTCCCCTGATCGGCGCGGGAGCGGTGACCGGATGAGCCTGGGGAGCCCACCACGGTGTGGCGATAGCCACCTGGCTGCTCGAGACGACAGGGGGTTCTGGCGCGCCCGGCGGGACTCGAACCCACGGCCTTCAGGTCCGCAACCTGACGCTCTATCCACTGAGCTACGGGCGCGCGCGAGGCGATGGCGGAGAGGGAGGGATTCGAACCCTCGGAGCAGGTTACCCCACTCGGCGGTTTAGCAAACCGCTGCACTAGACCTCTATGCGACCTCTCCGCACGGGTCGTGCGTCGGGACTCCGAACGCCGCCGGAGAATACCAGATGCGCCACGGCAGACGAGCGTGAACGGGCCGCCCGTGCCCGTCGCCATCCGGCACGATCAGCCACCGAGCGAGCGGCGCGAGGGTGTCTCCCGGGCGCATCGAGGTTGACGACGGGCACGGCAAACCGGTACCGTCCAAAGCACCGATGTGCGCCATCTATCTCTTTACCTGCCCGGTGTGACCAACCCCGGAGGCTGAACGGCCCGGGATTGCGGGTCATGCCGGGTGAGCAGAGGTCCCAGACCTCTGCTTTTTTTGTTCCTGTTCGAGATGTCGTGACGGCGACCAAGCGAAGGAACCGACCAGATGTTCGTGGTGATGCGGTCCGGGGCAACCGAGGCCGAGGTGATCGGGGTCAAGGGCCTCATCCTCGCGGAGGGCCTGACGCCGTTCGAGAGCACCAGCGCGGGCCGGACGCTGATCGCGCTGGTGGGCGAGATCGGGCGACGGCGTGAGCAGCTTCGGACGGCCCTGGAGGCGATGCCCGGGGTGACGGCGGTGACTCCGATCTCGACGCCCTACAAGCTCGTGTCGCGGGAGCTCCAGCCGGAGGATACGGTCATCCGGGTGCTTGACGCGGCGATCGGCGACGGGTCGCTGACGGTGATGGCCGGCCCGTGCTCGATCGAGAGCCGCGACCAGCTGATGGAGACGGTCGACTTCGTTGCCGCGCACGGCGCGACGGTCATCCGGGGCGGTGCCTTCAAGCCGCGAAGCAGCCCGTACAGCTTCCAGGGCCTGGGCGTGGAGGGTCTCCGCTACCTCGCGGAGGCACGCCAGCGGACCGGGTTGCCCGTGATCACGGAGGTGATGGAGCCGTCCCAGGTGGACATCGTCGCCGAGTACGCCGACATCCTCCAGGTGGGCACCCGCAACATGCAGAACTTCTCGCTGCTCCTGGCCTGCGGCCGGGCCGGGCGGCCGGTGATGCTCAAGCGAGGCTTCGGTGCGACGATCGAGGAGTGGCTGATGGCCGCGGAGTACATCGCGTCGGCTGGCAACCCCCAGATCATCCTGTGCGAGCGCGGGATCCGGACGTTCGAGACGTCGACCCGGAACACGCTCGACCTGACAGCAGTGCCCCTGATGCACCACCTGACGCACCTGCCGGTGGTCGTCGACCCGTCGCACGCGACGGGCAAGCGCTGGCTGGTCAAGCCGATGGCGATCGGCGGGGTCGCCGTGGGCGCCGACGGGATCATGGTCGAGGTCCATCCACGCCCCGACGAGGCCCTGTCCGATGCCGAGCAGCAGCTCGACCTCGAAGGCTTCGAGAGCCTGATGACCGCACTGGTCGCCGTCCACGAGCACGTCAAGGATCTTCACGGGGACCTCGTCCGCGTCGACGAGACGCCCGTCGTGACCGGTCCGGAGCGCTGATCGGATGGCGATCGTGCCCGGAGGTGGACCTCCCGGTGAGATGCCCGCCGCCATCCCCGACGCGAATGGCGAGGAAGCGCTCGTGGTCCGGCCGGCCGCGCGGCTGCGGGGCCGGCCGGACCTCCCCGGTGACAAGTCGATCTCACACCGGGCGCTGCTGCTCGCGCTGCTGGCCGAAGGCGAGTGCCGGATCGCAGGGGCCGGCGACGGCCAGGACGTCCGGAGCACCGCGAGCCTGATCGCCGCGCTGGGTGCCGTGGTCGAGCGCACCGCCGAGGACGAGGGACGGGTCGACTACCGGGTGACCTCGCCTGGCGGTCGCGCGCTGGCGGAGCCCGAGGCGATCCTCGACTGCGGCAACTCAGGCACGACCGCCCGGCTCGCCGCGGGCCTGCTCGCCGGCCGTCCGCTGTTCGCCGTCCTCGATGGCGATGCATCGCTCCGCTGTCGTCCGATGGGCCGCGTCGTGGAACCGCTCCGCCGGATGGGTGCCGTCTTCGCCGGTCGCGACGACGCCACGCGGCTGCCGCTGGCGATCACCGGGCGCGAGGCGCTGTCCCCGGTCTCGTACGAGACGCCGGTGCCCAGCGCCCAGGTGAAGTCGGCGATCCTGCTTGCCGGCCTGGCCGCGGAAGGCGAGACGTGGGTCACGGAGCGGATCGCCACCCGCGATCACACCGAGCGGATGCTCCGCGCCCGCGGCGTGGCCGTCGACGAGGGATCGGCCCCGGATGGACGTCACACGGTCCGGATCGCCGGACCGAGCTCGGTGGCGGCCATCGACGACGTCGTCCCGACCGACCCGTCGGCCGCGGCATTCTGGCTGGTGGCCGCCGCCATCCACCCCGATGCCGAGCTCCGGCTCGAAGGGGTCAGCACGAACCCCACCCGGCGTGCCATCATCGACATCCTCAGGCGCATGGGCGCCGACATCGAGGAGTACGCTCGGCCCGCACCCGGCGGTCCGGACGGTGAGCCCCTCGCCGATCTCGTGGTGCGGTCCAGCGCGCTTCGGGCGGTCGACCTGTCTCCAGCCGACGTGGCGGCGGCGATCGACGAGGTCCCGATCCTCGCCCTGGCGGCTACCGCGGCGTCGGGCACGACCCGCATCCGAGGCGCAGGGGAGCTGCGCCACAAGGAGTCCGACCGGATCGCCGGGATCGCGGACGGGCTCACGGCGCTCGGCGCTCGCGTCCGCGTGGACGGCGACGACATCGACATCATCGGGGGTGGGCCGCTCACCGGCGCCGTCACCGACACACACGACGACCACCGGCTCGCGATGACGTTCGCGATCGCGGGCCTCATCGCCGCGGGCGAGACGGTCGTCCGCCGGTCCACGTCGGCGGCGATCTCGTATCCCGGCTTCTTCCGCGAACTCGAAGGGGTGCGAGCATGACGAAGCGAGTCGTCCTCATCGGCCACCCGGTGGCCCATTCGCTGTCCGGGGCGATGCAACAGGCCGCCTTCGACGAGCTCGGCATCGAGGCTCGATACGAGCTCTGGGATCGGCCGCCGATCGAGCTGGCCGATGCGGTCACCGAGCTGCGCGAGGACGAGTTCCTGGGCGCCAACGTCACGATCCCCCACAAGGAGCGGGTCGTGCCGCTGGTCGATCGGCTCACCGACGAGGCGCACGCGACGGGCGCGGTCAACACGCTCACCCGCGAGGGCCACAAGCTGGTTGGCCACAACACCGACGTGGAGGGGTTCAAGGTAGCCCTGGACAAGCTCGTCGGGCGCCAGAAGATGCCTCGCCTGGCGGTCGTGCTGGGCAGCGGGGGCGGTGCCCGGGCGGTCGTCTACGGGTTGATCCGCGAGGGTTTCCAGCGGGTCGTGGTGTTCAACCGCCACCTCCATCGAGCCGAGGGGATGGTCAAGCACTTCAATCGCAGCGCGGCGCACATGGAGCTGCGCGCCATGCCGTGGCACGAGTCGATCATCGAGGCGGAGCTGGCCAAGACCAAGGTCCTGGTGAACGCGACCTCGATCGGGCTCGACGGCGACGAGTCACCGCTTCCGGCCGAGATTCTGCCCCGGACCTCCTGGTGCTCGACCTCCTCTACGCCCGGACCCGCCTGCTGCGCGACGCCGCGGCTGCCGGCTGCACGGTGTCGGACGGCGAGACGATGCTCCTCCACCAGGGGGCAGCCGCGTTCACTCTGTGGACCGGCCAGCCGGCGCCGCTGGAGACGATGGGGGCGGCGCTGGCCGAGGCGCGGGCGCACGGGGTGCGGTCCGCGGAGGGCGAGCCGACCGGCTCTCCCGCCGACGAGGTGCCGATGGCCGAGACGGCATCCTCCGGCGAAGGCACGCCGTCGAAGTCTGGCTCATCCGAAGCTGCACCGTCCGAAGCCTCGGCGTCCGGAACCCCGGCTGCCGGGGGCGCGGGCGCCGAGCCGTCTTCGAGCTAGGCGGCGGCGCACGTCCGTGGACCGGTTCCGGTTCCTCACGTCCGGCGAGAGCCACGGTCCCATGCTGGGCGTGGTGATCGAGGGCGTGCCGGCGGGCCTGGCGCTCACCGAGGACGACCTGGCGGTCGATCTCGCCCGCCGTCAGCGGGGGTACGGACGGGGCGCCCGGCAGTCGATCGAGCACGACCGGGCGCGGATCCTGGGCGGCGTCCGCCACGGGCGAACCCTCGGCTCGCCGATCCTGCTCGAGGTAGACAACCGCGACTGGGCGAACTGGACGAAGGTGATGCAGGTCGGGCCGCTGTCCGAGGCGGAGGAGGCCGAGCTGGCGTCGCTTGCGGCGGAGGGCAACAAGCGCGCTCGGCCGATCACGCGCGTCCGGCCCGGTCACGCGGACCTCGCCGGCGCCCTCAAGCACGGTTTCACCGACGTCCGCAACGTGCTCGAGCGCTCGTCGGCGCGCGAGACGACGGCGCGGGTTGCCGCGGGCGGCATCGCCCGGACGTTCCTGCGCGAGCTCGGGATCGAGACCTGGTCGTTCACGGCCGAGGTGGGGGGCATCGCCGTCGATCCGGCCCGGGCCACGCGGGCGCGCGACGAGGCCGACGCCTCTCCCCTGCGGTGCCCGGACCCTGACGCCGAGGCGGCGATGATCGCGCGCATCGACGAGGCGCGCTCCAACGGCGACACGGTGGGCGGCGTGTTCGAGGTAGTGGTCCACGGGGTGCCGATCGGGCTCGGCAGCTACGTCCACTGGGACCGGCGGCTGGACGCCGCGCTGGCCGGGGCCGTGATGAGCATCAACATCGTCAAGGGCGTCGAGCTCGGGCTCGGGTTCGAGCAGACACGCCGCTTCGGGTCGGCGGTACACGACGTGATCGAGGGCCGGCGCGACGACGGGTCGTGGATCCACCGCACCAACAACGCGGGCGGGCTCACGGGCGGCGTGACCAACGGCGAGCCGATCGTCGTCCGCGGCGCCGTCAAGCCGATCTCGACCCTGGCCCACCCGCTGCCAACGGTGGACCTGGTGACCGGCGAGCCCGTCGATCAGGCGCATTACGAGCGGAGCGACATCTCGGTCGTGCCGGCGGCCGGCGTCATCGGCGAGGCCATGGTCATGCTCACGCTGGCACGGTTCGTGCTCGAGAAGACGGGCGGTGACTCCATGATGGAGGTCATCGACAACCTCAGCCGCTACCGCGAGCGGGTCGGCGCGCCGGCGAGGGGGTCCGATGCGAACGCGCAAGCCGGGCTGGATGCCTCGGCCGTCGAGGCCGGCTCCGGCGGCGACGACTGATCGGCGATGGACCTCGTCCTGATCGGGCTCCCAGGCAGCGGCAAGAGCGCCGTCGGGCGCCGCCTGGCAACCCGTCATGGGGCGGCATTCATCGATCTGGACGACCAGATCGAGCAGGCGGAGGGTTGCCCGATCCCGGAGATCTTCGCCACCGAGGGTGAGGCGGCGTTTCGCGAGCTCGAACGAACGGCCGTGGCCGAGCTCGGTCCTGCCGATCCCGAGCCCCGGCTACGCCGGGTGATCTCGCCGGGCGGGGGCGCGATCATCGACCCGCGCAACCGGTGGGCGCTGTTCCGTGGTCGCCTTCCGGTGTGGCTCGACGTGCGGACCGAGGTCCTCGCCCAGCGGCTCCGCCGCTCCCCGAACGTGCGCCCGCTCGTGCAGGGCGGTGACCCGGTCGGGCGGATCCGGCAGCTGGCGGCGAGCCGCGAGCGCTTCTACGGCGCGGCGATCCGCGTCAACGGCGTGGTGCCGCTGGCTGCGCGTCGTGAGCACGGTCGACGGGCTGGTCGCGGACGGCGCCCCCGCGGGCACGACGCTGCTGCGGGCGACGACCGCCATCGGCGACATCGTCCTGGGCGCGGGGATCGCGACCGCCGCCGTCGGCGACGCGCTTCGGCGACTCGATGCGCGGCGCGCGGTGGTCGTGTCCGAGCCCGGTGCGTTCGGCGCGTTCGGGGCCGGGGTCGTCGAAACGCTGCGTGCCGCCGGCTGGCCGATCGATGTCGTGATGCTGCCGTCGGGGGAGGCGGCCAAGAGCCTGCCGGTGATCGGCGACGCGGCCCGGCAGCTTGCCCGCCTGCGGGTGGAGCGGCGTGACCCGCTGATCGCGATCGGTGGCGGCGCGCTCGGCGACCCGGCCGGGTTCCTGGCCGCCACCTACCTCCGCGGGGTGCCCTGGATCCAGGTACCGACCACGCTGGTGGCGCAGGTGGACTCGTCGATCGGCGGCAAGACCGGCATCGACCTGCCCGAGGGCAAGAACCTGATGGGCGCGTTCCACCAGCCGGCCGCGATCGTGCTCGACGTCGACGCCCTCGGTCCGCTCCCCGCCCGCCAGCACCGGGCGGCGCTGGGCGAGATCGTCAAGATGGCGGCGCTCGGCGACGAGGCGCTGTTCGCGACGCTCGAGACCGACGGCGAGGCTGTGGCACGCGGCGCCGGGGAGGCGTTCGAGGGTGGCGCGATGGCCGAGATCGTGGAACGGTCCGCGTGGGCCAAGGTCGTGGTCGTGGAGGCGGATGAGCGCGAGATGGGCGCGTCCGGTGGGCGGATCACGCTCAATCTCGGCCATACCGTCGCCCATGCGCTCGAGGCAACCGACGGCTACGCCACGCTGCTCCACGGCGAGGCCGTCGGCTACGGGCTGCGAGCGGCCGCGAGGATCGGGCGCGCGCTGGGCGTGACCCCAGCCGGACGCGCGGACCGGATCGAGGGGTTGCTCGACACGCTGGAGCTCGGGCAGGCGCCGCTCCCCTACCCGCCCGGCGAGGTCCTCGCCGCGGCCCGGGGCCGACAAGAAGCACCTCGGCGGCAGGCTGCGCTGGGTGCTGCCCGCGGCCGACGGGGTGGTCGTGCGGGACAACATCCCGGCCGACCTGGTCGCCGAGACCGTGACCGGGGTCCTGGCCGGGACCCATCCGCCTGCCGAGACCGGTCGATCAGCCGGGTTGCCGGCGCCACCGGGGGCCGGCGCATGACGCGGCTGCTCGTGCTCCAGGGCCCGAACCTCAACCTGCTGGGCACCCGCGAGCCGGAGATCTACGGCACCCGGACGCTGGACGAGATTCATGCGGGCATCGCGGCGCGCGCGGCCGAGCTCGGCCTCGAGGTCGACACCTTCCAGTCGAACCACGAGGGAGCCCTCATCGACCGGCTGCAGGTCCGCGACTTCGACGCCGCGATCGTCAACGCGGCGGGGCTGACGCACACCTCGGTGTCGTTGCGTGACGCGCTGCTCGCCATCGACCGGCCGTTCTGGGAGGTCCACCTCTCAGATCCCTGGAAGCGCGACGCGTTCCGGCAGGTCAACTTCCTCCATGACATCGCGGCAGGCTCGTTCGCTGGGATGGGCGAGCTCGGCTATCACAGGGCGCTGGAGGCGATCGCCGAATGGTTCGAGGCGCGACGATGACCGGCCGAGGGACGGACGGCGCTCATCGGCCGACACCCGCCGAGCGGGATGACGCCGCGCTCGAGCTGGCCAGGATCCGCGACGAGATCGACCGGCTCGACGTCCGGATCGTGGGGCTGCTCAACGAGCGGGCCGCGCTCGGCCGGGCCGCCGGGCGCGCCAAGCACGTCGCGGCTCGCCGGGCGATCAAGGACCCCGAGCGCGAGCGCGAGGTGCTGCTGCGAGTGGCGATGCAGAACGCCGGACCGATGCCGCAGGCGGACCTGCTGTCCATCTACCGCCGCATCGTGGCGGTCACCCGGGCCCTGGAGTCGCGCGATCGCCTCCGCGACGGGCTGATCCACGCTGATGGCCGACGTGCACGCCACGCTCGTCGATCTCGGCCTCGGCCTCCGGCTCCCGCATCCCGACGCCGCCGCCCGCCCCGACCGACGGACGCTCCCGCGGCGCCCCCGTCACCCGCTTCGCGCCGGCCCCGACAGGCTTCCTCCACCTGGGACATCTGGTCAATGGGCTCTACACCTGGGGCATCGCCCAGGCGTCCGGCGGGCGCGTGATCCTGCGGATCGAGGACCACGACCGGCAGCGATCCCGGTTGCGCATACGAGGCGGACCTGCTCGAGGACCTGAGCGCGGCTGGGCCTCGAGCCCGACGAGCCGCCGATCACGCGCCTTCCGAGCGGGCGTGACCCCCTATCGCCAGTCGGACGCATCGACGGTCTACGCGGAGGCCGTGGACCGGCTGCGCACGGCCGGGCTCGTGTACGCGTGCGGCTGCGCGCGATCCACGTTCGCCGCGTACGAGGCGAGCGTGGGGGCGGCCGTGGCACGGGATCGGCTGTCCGGGAGGGTGCCGGGCCCGGGCTCTCCCCGAGGATCGCGGGCTTGGCCTGCGGGTGGCCATCGGTGCGGGCGCGGAGCGCTGGGTGGACCTGCTGGCGGGGCCGATGGCCGACGAGCCGGCGGCCGCCGGGGACCCCCTGGTCCGCGATCGGCTCGGCAACTGGACGTACGCGCTGTGCGTGGTGGTCGACGACATGCGTCACGGCGTCGACCTCGTGGTCCGCGGCCGGGACTTGCTCCACGCAACGGCACCCCAGATCCGGCTGGCCCGGCTGCTGGGCCGCGAGGCTCCCCTCAGGTTCCTCCATCACCCGCTCGTCCGCCATGCCTCGGGGCGCAAGCTGTCGAAGGCCGCGGCCGACACCTCGCTGCGCTCGATGCTCGACGCGGGCCGCACACCTGCACAGCTGTTCGGGCTCGCCGCACGGCTGGCCGGCCTGCAGTCCCAGGCCACACCGATCGAGTCCGACGGACCTTGGGGCGTGTTTGCCTGACCAGTGCACCGAAGGACGGCTTGCGGTCGGAGTCGCGAGCACGCGACGATGGTCTGGCGCGCAGACCACGATGTCCGATCGTCGGAGCGGGTCCTGACCCCATGAGCCTCAGCGAGGGAGAACCATGACCGCCACGCGTGCCGCTGCCGCCGGTGCCCACCGGCTCCGGCCGGCCGACGATCCTGGCCCGGGTCTATCCCGGCTACCACGAGGTCGCCGTCGAGCTGTTCCAGATGGACGCCGAGCTGCTGGCGGATCACGGCTACTTCCCCGACGGCCAGTCGTACGCGGAGGGCCGCTGGCGGACCGCCGTCGTGGCCCTGGTCATCGTCGCCAGCCGTTCGTGATCGGCCTGCCGTTCCTGCGTACATGGTCACGGTCCGGCCACCCGGCTCGCTGGCGGTCACCTACGAGCTCCGCGGCGTTCCGTCACCCGAGGCCTGACCGGCAAAGCGGCGCCTGATCCAGCTGTCGCCGCCGGGCCATCCGCGTCAGCCGCCCGGAGTCGTGCGCCCTGGGTCCACCGCGAGCCCTCGAACAGCTCGGGACGATGGGTCAGCACCAGCAGCGTCCGTCCCGCGGCGATGGCGTCGAGATCGGCGATGAAGGCGCGCGCGGTGGGCTCGTCGAGGTGCTCGGTCGGCTCGTCGAGGATGAGGATCCGCGACATCGGCGAGCAGCGCCCGGGCGAGCGCGAGCCGCTGTCGCTGACCACCCGAGAGCCGCGCGCCATGCTCGCCGACCGCCGTTGCCAGGCCGTCCGGGAGCGATCGGACCCAGTCGAGCAGCCGCGCCCGACGCGAGCGCCGCCTCGAGCTCGACGTCGGGTGCGCCGGGTCGGGCCAGCCGAAGGTTGTCGGCGAGGGTCGCGTCGAAGATGTGCGGGTCCTGCTCGCACAGGCCGACGGCGGCACGGACAGCGTCGCCGGCCGCTTCGCGTACGTCGACGCACCGTCCGCACCGACGAGCTCGAGCGAGCCGCCGGCCGGATCGAGGAACCGCAGGCAGGCGGCCGCCAGCGTGCTCTTGCCGGACCCGCTCGGGACCGGTCACCACGACGCGGTGCCGGCCGCCACCTCAAGGTCGAGCCCGGCCAGCGCGTCGGCCGATGCACCCGGATAGCGGAGCCGGAGGACCCGAGCGCGTAGGCCGAGCGGACCCGCGGGCATCGCCCGCGGCGAAGCGGCCGGTCGGGGACCGACATCCGGGCCGCGTCAGGACGTCGGTCACCCGCCTTGCCGAGGCCGCCAGCCCCGGGAGCTGACGCGCGGCGGGGACCAGCGGCACCACGACCTCGTGGATCGTGATCGGGGTGAGCGCCACCACCGCCAGCGCGACCACGTCGAGCCGCCCGGCACGCACCGCGATGATCCCGGCGAGCAGCGCGAGCCAGATCGAGGCGCCGGCCGCCAGGCCGGCCACCAGCCCGCCGACACCGGCCCCCAGCGCAGAGCGGCGTTCGGCGGCCAGCAGGCGCCGATCGACGGCACGCACGGCCTCGACGGCCCGCCTCGTGGCGCCCGCGGCGAGGATCTCCGGCGCGCCCGCGACCACGTCCGACACGGCGTCGGCGAGCTCGCCGCGGGCCGGGGCGAGCAGCCGTTCGGCACGTCGCGAGACGGCGCCCGCGGCGAGGGGTGCCCCGACGGCCGTCACGAGCAGCCCGACGGCGACGGCGACACCCGCGGCGGGCACCAGCCACCCGATCAGCAGCACGGTGCCGGCCGCCACGACCAGCGCGGATCCATACGGCAGCAGGACCCGCAGCCAGAGATCGGCCAGCCCGTCGACGTCACCGACCAGGCGCGTCAGCAGGTCGCCCGACCGCAGCTCGGCGAGCCCGGCGGGCGCCAGCCGCACGAGCCGAGCGTAGAGCGGTGGCGCGCAGCTCGCTCGAGCACCCGGAACGCGGCATCGTGCGCGGTGAGACGCTCGGCGTACCGGAGCACGCCGCGGGCGATCCCGAACGCGCGCACGGAGGTGACGGCGACGAACAGGGTCAGGATCGGCGGTTGCTGCGCCGCCTTCGAGATCAGCCAGGCCGAGGTGGCGGTAAGGCCGATCGCCGCTCCCGCGGCGCCGATCCCCGGCCGCAAGCGACAGCAGCAGCCGAGGCGTCACGGGACGCCCGATCCGCAGGATGGCGACGAGCGCGCTCACGGGACGACATGGCGTTCGATCCGCCTGCCAGCGGATCTCGACCGATCGATCGGCTCCGGCGACCGCTCCCGGCCGGTGGGCGACCAGGACGACCGCGGCGCCGCCGCTGCGGCCCGGCGTACGGCCGCCATGACCGTCGCCTCGGCGTGTCTCGTCCAGGCCGGCGGTCGGTTCGTCCAGCAGCAGGACGGGCGACCGGCGAACGAGGGCGCGCGCGATCCCCACCCGGCGTCGCTGCCCGCTCGACAGCCCGATCCCGCGCTCGCCGAGCGCCTTTTGCTGGGCACGTCGGCCAGGCCACGGCGACAACGCCGCCTCGACCGCCGCATCGTCGGCATCGGGCGCTCCCAGCCGAACGTTGTCACCGACGGTGCCGGCGAACAGCCACGGCGACTGGGGCACCCAGGCGACCGGGCCGCCCGCCACCGAAGGGGATCGAGGTCCGGAACGGGCCTCCCTCCGGGGTGATCCGCGAGGATCGCGGTCGCGCGACCCGTGGTGGCTCGATCATGCCCAGGATCACGGCCAGCAGGGTCGATTTGCCGGCGCCGCTCTCGCCGGTCAGCGCGACGACCTCGCCCGATCGGACCTCGAACGACGACGCCGGACGGGCGCGACGACCTCGCGCCCAGGCTGCTCGACGCTCACATCCTCGACGGCGATCCCGATGACCGGGGCCGGATCGAGGGCGCGGGGTCAGCGCCGTGGCGGGCGGGGTCGCCGGAGTCTCCGGGAGCGTCGAGGATCGCGAACGCGCGGTCGGCCGCTTCGAGACCCTCCTCGCTGGCATGGAACTCGGCGCCCAGCCGGCGGAGCGGGAGGTATGCCTCGGGAGCGAGCACCAGCACGAACAGGCCGGTCTGGAGCGACAGGTCGCCATGCGGCGAGGCGAAGCCCGATCCCGACCGCGACCAGGGCGACCGACAACGTCGCGAGCAGCTCGAGCACCAGCGCCGACAGGAACGCGATCCGCAGCGTCGACATCGTCGCCGTGCGGTAGCGGTCGGTGATCTGGCGCAGGATCCCGACCTGGGCCTCGGCCCGGCCGTAGGCGCGCAACGTTGGCAGCCCCGCGACGACGTCTGCGAACCGGTGGGCGAGCCGCGAGAGGGCCGCCCACCGGCGCTGCCGGTGGGCGGCCGACATCCGTCCGATGAGGACCATGAACACGCGGGATCAGGGGCACGGTCAGCGCGACCGTCAGCGCCGCCACGAGGTCCACGGTGAGCAGGCAGCCGACCACCGCAGCGGCACGATGGCCGCCAGCGCGAGCTGCGGCAGATAGCGACCGTAGTAGGCGTCCAGGGCGTCCAGGCCCTGGTGACCAGCAGCGTGATCTCCGCCGTCGCCCGCCCGGCGGCCCAGCGCGGGCCGAGCTCGACCATCCGTGCGACCAGCGCGACCCGCAGGCCGGCCTTGACCGTGCTGCTGATCCATTGGGCGAACAGCTCGGCGGCCCACGCGAGCAGCGCGCGGCCCGCCAGCACCAGGGCCAGGGAGCCAGCACGGGCGCCATCGGGCTGGGCCGTCGCCGTCCAGGAAGGCGCCGGCAATCGCGCGCGCGAGCGGCCACGCCTGGGCGATCGCGAGCAGCGCGGTCGCGACCCCCAGCACGACGGCCGCGATCAGCGCGGTGGTCGCCGATCGATCCGACGCGAGCAACCGGCGGTGGATCGACCTCACGGGCGACTCGGGGACGCCGCCCGGGATCAGGATCGACCGGTCATGGGCGGCCTCACCGGCGACCAGTCAGTCTCGATCGCTCGCGAGTCGATCGGTCACGGCTCGACCGACGCCCGCGACACGGTCACCCGCTTGCGGAACACCCAGTAGGTCCACGCCTGGTAGCCGAGCACGATGGGCACGAAGATGATCGCCACCACGGTCATGATCGTGAGCGTGTACTCGGTCGATGACGCGTTGGTCGTCGTGAGGCTGTAGGCGGCGTCCGTCGACGACGGCATCACGTCCGGGAACAGCGCCCAGAACAGGCTGACCACGGCCAGCCCGATCGTTGCCGCCGACCCGATGAACGCCCACCCCTCGCGCCGCAGCCGGCTCGCGACGAGCGCACCCACGAACGCGAGTGCGGCGGCGACCGCGACGGCGAACGAGATGGCGTCGCCGCGGATGGCGTTGGCCCACACGAGGAACGCCACGGCGACGACCGCGGTGACGAGGCCCACGGGCAGCACGAGCGCGGTCGCCCGCTCCCGGATCTCGTCCTCGGTCTTGAGAGTCAGGAAGATCAGGCCGTGGGTGACGAACAGCAGCAGCGTGGTCGCCCCGCCGAGGAGCCCGAACGGGTTCAGCAGCGTCAACAGGTTGCCGGTGAACTGCTTGTCGGCGTCGATCGGCACCCCGCCCACGATGTTCGCGAACGCGACACCCCACAGCAGGGCGGGCAGGAAGCTGCCGATCGAGATCGCGATGTCCCAGCGGCGTCGCCACGCTGCATCGCCGCGCTTGTTGCGGTACTCGATCGCGACGCCTCGGACGATGAGCGCGACCAGGATCAGGAACAGGGCCAGGTAGAAGCCCGAGAACAGGGTCGCGTACCACTCCGGGAACGCCGCGAACGTGGCTCCCCCCGCGACCAGGACCCAGACCTCGTTGCCGTCCCAGACGGGGCCGATCGTGCGCAGGATCGCACGCCGCTCGGGCTCGTCGCGGCCGAGGATCGTGAGCAGGATCCCGACCCCGAAGTCGAACCCCTCGAGAACGAAATAGCCAATCCAGAGGATCGCGATCAGCGCGAACCAGACGGTCGTGAGCTCCATCGGTCTCCCCTAGTATCCGAGCGCCAGGGGGGCGTCGGCGTCGTGCTCGAGGCCCTGATCACCGGTTGCCTCGGGCAGACCGGCGCGAACGCGCCGGACGACCAGGCCCAGCATCACGATCGCGAGGACGCCGTACAGCAGCGTGAACCCGACCATCGTGATCAGCACCTCGAGCGTGCTCGTCCCGGGCGACACGGCTGTGGCCGTCCCCATCAGGCCGAATACGATCCACGGCTGGCGGCCGATCTCGGTGAACATCCAGGCCAGCGAGTTGGCAGCGAGCGGCAGGAACGGCAGCAGGATGGCCGTGGCGACGGCGCCCCTGCCGGGCAGCCGGCCGCCGCGCATCGCCCACAGGAACCAGAGCGCCGCCAGCGCGGCCAGCGCGCCGGCCCCGATCATCCACCGGAACGTCCAGTAGGTGACGGGGGCGTTGGGAGTGTAGTCGCCGGCGCCGTAGCTCTGCTGGTACTGCGCCTGGAGATCGTTGATCCCCACGACCTTGCCGTTCAGGTCGCCCGTGGCCAGGAACGAGAGCAGGTCCGGGATCCGGATCGAGAACACGTCCTTGCTGCCGTCGAGGCTCCCGATCGTGAAGATCGAGAACGACGCCGGCTGCTCCGTCTGCCACAGGGCCTCGGCCGCCGCCATCTTCATCGGCTGCTGCTCCGTCATGATCTTGCCCTGGATGTCACCGGTGATCGCAACCAGGAGCCCGGCCACCAGGACCATGGACGCACCCGCCTTGGCCGCGGTCCGGAACGGGAGGTCCTCGCCGTGGGTGCGAAGGAGCCGGTACATCGCAATCCCGGTGATGAACGCGCCGGCGGTCATGAACGCCGCGGCGATCGTGTGCGGGAACGTGATCAGCGCCGTGCTGTTGAGCACGACGGCGAAGAAGTCCTTGAGCTCGGCACGGCCCGCCGAATCGTTGACGACGTAGCCGACGGGGTGCTGCATCCAGGCGTTGGCGGCCAGGATGATGTAGGCCGAGATGGCGGTGCCGATGGCCGCGATCCAGATCGTCGCCAGGTGAACGCCCCGCGACAGGCGACCCCAGCCGAAGATCCACAGGCCGAGGAACGTCGACTCGAGGAAGAACGCGAGCAGGCCCTCGATCGCGAGGGGGGCGCCGAAGATGTCGCCCACGAACCGGCTGTAGCTGCTCCAGTTCATGCCGAACTGGAACTCCTGCACGATGCCGGTCACGACGCCCAGGGCGAAGTTGATCAGGAACAGCTCGCCGAAGAACCGCGTCAGCCGCAGGTACTTGTCGTCCCCCGTCCGGTACCAGGCCGTCTGCAGCCCGGCGACCGAGAACGACAGCCCGATCGTGAGCGGGACGAACAGGAAGTGGTAGACGGTGGTGATTCCGAACTGCCACCGCGCCAGCATCAGCGGATCCACAACGTTGCCTCGCCTCCCTTTGGATGCGCGCGCCGCCCCGGCTCCGTTGGATGCCGGGTCGTGATCGGGCCGCGCCGCACGTCGGCGCCGCCTCCATGTCCTATCGTGCCCCCCTCCGCCGCCGATTCATGGTGCGTACGAACCATTTTCGGGCGGGTTCGCTGTCTTCAGACCAGGCCGTTGCGCATCCCCAGCAGCACGGTCTCGAGCCGGTTGTGCGCCCCGAGCTTGCGACCGATGTTCGCGACGTGGTTGCGGGCGGTGAACACGCTGATCGTCAGGGTTTCCGCGATCTCGTCGATCGTCGCGCCGTCGGCGAGCAGGCGGAGCACCTCGAGCTCGCGCCGGGTCAGGGACTCGACCATCGCCTCGCGCCCGTGCTCGTGTCGACGCTCCGTTGACCGGCGCCCGGCCGGTGCCGCCGTCGCCGCCTCGCGGAGCAGGTGGATGACATGGAAGTCCCGCTCCGGACCGTCGACAACGACCACGCTGTTGGACAGGCATTTGGCGCTGCCGTCGCGGGCACGGGCTGTGACCTCATACGCGGCCGTTCCCCGTCCGCGGCGGGCGTTGCGCGTCACCGTGCAGTTGCGGCCGCAGATCGGGTGCCCGTCCGGCTCACGGCCCATCACCACCTGGTAGCAGGTCCTGCCGATGGTCTCCTCGGGCGAGAACCCGAGCATCCGCTGGGCCGCGCTGGACCAGATGGTGATGCGCTGGTGGTCATCGGTTACGAACATGCCGTCGCTGGAGGCGAGCCTGCCCAGCCACGGCTCGAGGATCGAGCCGGAGTCGTGGCGGGGAATCCCGATCGGTTCAGCCGCAGCGTCGGGGAGATCCTCGGCCGGCGCCGGCATCCTGATCCCCGAACCACGGTCCCGCATCGCGCCTGCCTTCCTGCCACGCGCCCGCGCCGCGCACACTCGCACCGGGGCCCATGGTGACCCCGGCTCGCAGGGCATCATCGCAGCGCCCGGACCCGCGCCTCAAGGCTGAACCGCCCGAACCGGCGGGCCACCTGGACGAGGCCGGCGTGACGCCGGCACAGTGGGACGGCTCAGCGCTCGGTCCGGTCCTCGATCTCCCAAGCGTGGTCGAGCGCGTGCCACGCGATCCGGCGGGCGGCGTAGCGGACCGGCCACTTCTTGCCCGAGAGCGGCGTGCCATCCGACGGGGTCCGAAGGAGGTCGAGCACGGCGGCCCGCACCTCGGGGACGTCGAGACCGCGCGTCTTCACGCCCATCACACCGGCATAGGCGCCATCGGCCCCGTTGACGTGATCCACGATCTTCGTCCGGTCCCGGCCGCCGCCGCGAGGGCCCTTGCGCAGCGTCTCGGGCGCGGCCGCGGCCACCTCATCGAACACCTGCCATGCGGCCTCCACGATCGCTGTCAGCCTGACCGCCTCGGCATCGTCGGTCGGCTGCGCGTCCAGCATCCCGATCTGTCGCGGGACACCGAACTCGGTGTTGGTGTCGCCCGGCAGCCGCTCGACGACCTCGATCTCGACCTGGCCGAGATCGACCGGGTACCCGGCCCTGGCCACCACCGGCGCGTACCGCGGCGCGGCGGCAAGGAACGCCTCGACGGCGGCGTCCTCCGTCTTGCCCGCGCGCGCCCAGCCCGGCCAGTCGAGCGCGATCAGGAACACCTTCCTGGGTGCCGCCTCGACGGCGGCTCGCACCTTCGTCGTCATGAGACCAGTATCGGCAATGGACCGCCGGGACCTGTCAAGCATCGGGAAACGGCCCATTACGCCACAGCCAGCCACCTTCGTCCCTGATTTCAGGTGCCGAGCTTCCAGCAATGCGTCCTATCGGTCTCCAGGCTGCGTGAGACGGCCCGCCTTGACCGACTCTCTGCGAGCGCGCACGCTCGGAATTGTGGTCCGCATGGCTGTTCGCGTTCTCGGGATTGCGACGAGGCCCTTCTTTGGCGCCCGCGTCGTGGTGGCCATCGTGCCCGCCGGACCTGGTGCGAGTACGCCGAGCAACATGGTGGATCGCGTCCAGCTCAACAGGTCGTTCGCACGCACCAGGCTCGGCCCATTCGAACTGGGCGACCCACGACTCGCCGTGGCGACGTGTACGGCGGATGGACGCGTGACAGTGCTCACGTACGAGTCGCCGATCACGTCGGAGCGCACGACCCTCACGATCGCACCAGACAGCGACGGCGGTGAGTCTGTGTCGCGTGCGCCGGGTGCCGAATCGCGCGTCGGCGCGACTGACCCGTCGTGGTGTGTTCGTGTCGCCCCAATGTTCGCGGTCCCATCCGGGCCGCCATCCTGATCGACCGCGTCAGGTTCGCTCGCGCGGGGGCCCGAGCCCAACCGAAACCATGCGCGGATGACCCCGTCACCGATATCGTCCTCGGCATGAGATCCCATCGACGCGCGTCGCTCCGTCCACGGCAATCGCCGCAGATGCATAAGTCGCGATGATCGAGGTCGATGTCGCGCTGGTTCCCGCCGCCGTGCCAGTGCGCGACCCTGACATCCTCGTCGTCGTGGACCAGATCCGGGCGAGCACGACGCTGACCACGCTCCTCGACCTCGGTGCTCCCGACGTCCTGATCACGGGCTCGCTGGACGAGGCACGCCGGCTCGGCCGGAGCACTGGCCGCCTCCTGATCGGTGAGCGCCGTGCGCTGCGTCCGCGCGGCTTCGCCTTCGACAACTCGCCGGCGATGCTGGAGCGGGCCGGCGTACGCGGCCGAAGCGCCATCCTGTCGACGACCAACGGGACCGCGATCCTGCGCATGGTCCGGCGCTCGCCCCGGGTCCTCATCGGGTGCCTGCGCAACGCCCGAGCCTGCGCCGAGGCGGCGATCGAGCTCGCGGAGGCAGACGGAACGGGGATCCGGGTCGTGTGCGCCGGTCTCAAGCGACGATTCGCGGCCGAGGATGCCGTGGCGGCAGGTCTGATCGTGGCACGCATCGTCGAGATCGCCGGTCGGCGCGGCGCCGAGACGAGCATCAGCGACGCGGCGCGGGCGGCCCATCGGCTGTACGCCTCGTACCCGACCATGCTTGCCGCGCTCGAGGACTCCTCCGGTGGTCTGACGCTGCACCGGATCGGCCAGGCAGAGGACATCGCCTACTGCGCTGCCGTGGATACGAGCGACGCGGTGCCGGTCCTCCGGGACGGCTCGCCGCTGCGGATCGAGCGCCTGGGGCTCCCGCCTCGATGACAAGGTATCGATGGCTGCTGTTCGACGCCGACAACACCCTGTTCGACTTCGATCGGGCCGAAGCCGGCGCGCTCCGCCTGACGTTCGAGCAGGTGGGCATCGCGTTCGAGCCCGCGCATCTCACCCGCTACCAGCAGGTCAACCGACTGGTCTGGCAGGCGCTCGAGGCGGGCACGATCTCATCCGAGGTGATGCGCGTCAGGCGCTTCGAGCTGCTGTTCGACGCCCTCGGGATCCTGGCCGACGCCGACCGGTTCAGCGCCGCGTACCTGCCCAACCTCGCCGCTCAATCGACCCTGACCCCGGACGCGCTGGACGTGGTCCGGACGCTGTCCGCTCGGTGCCGGCTGGCGATCATCACCAACGGTCTGGCTGACGTGCAACGTCCCCGGCTGGAGCAGTCGGCCATCCGTGGCTACATCGACGCGATCGTGATCTCGGACGAGGTCGGTGCGGCCAAACCGCAGCCGGCGATCTTCGACACTGCCTTCGATCGGATGGGTGGGCCACGACGCGACGAGGTGTTGATGATCGGCGACAGCCTGGCCTCGGACATCGCCGGCGGCGTCGGCTATGGCATCGAGACCTGCTGGTACAACCCAGCGGCGCTGGCACCGGCCGACGGCATCGCGAGCACGTACGAGATCCGGCGGCTGCCGGAGCTGCTCGATCTGGTCTAGCGCGCTGGGCTCAGCGCGGCCGTTCCAGGGCTAGGGTGCGGTTGCCGCTCGTAGACGTGTGACCAGCGATGCGAGGGCGGCCACGTTCCGACCCTCCGGGCCGAGCGCATCGACCAGCGCCGAGGCCACGATCACGCCATCGGCACCCGCCCGCGCGATCGAGCGTACCTGCGCCGGCCTCGAGACACCGAAGCCCACGCCGACCGGTATCGGCGAAACCGCCTTGACGTCGCGGATCAGCCGCGTGACCGTCGGCGGCAGCGCCCTGCGAGCACCGGTCACGCCGACCAGCGACACGCAGTACAGGAAGCCGCTGGAACGGCCGGCGATCCACGCCCGCCGATCCGGCGCGGTCGTCGGCGCGACCAGGTAGATCACGGCGATCCCCGCCTCGGCGGCGACCGTCTCGAACGGTTCGCCCTCGTCGGGCGTGATGTCAGCCACGATGACCCCCGCCGTGCCGGCTCTTGCCAGCGCGGTCGCCCGGTCACGCCCGTCGCCACCGCCGATCAGCTGGTTGGCGTAGCCCATGGCGACCAGCGGCGTGGCCGGACGTGCCGCGGCGATCCTGCCCACCAGGGCCAGGGATCGCTCGAACGTCGCCCCGACGGCCAGCGCCCCCTGCGATGCCCTCTGGAGCGTGGCGCCGTCCGCGAGGGGATCGGAGTAAGGGAGGCCCACCTCGAGCAGGTCGGCGCCGGCGTCGATGGCCGCACAGGCGATGGCGAAGCTCGCATCGGCGTCCGGGTAGCCCGCGACGACGTACGGGATCAGCGCCGCGCGACCCTCGGCGCGCGTACGCGCGAACACCCCGGCGATCCGGCGCGCGCCGGCCGTGTCGTTGGTGTTGGCAGGCACGGCGACGACGCTCATCGCGCGTCCTCCCACGGCTCGACGTCGGCGAACCGCTCCAGCGCCGCGAGGTCTTTGTCGCCACGCCCCGAGAAGCCGAGCAGCACCAACGCATCGTCCGGAAGCGGTCTTCCCGAGCCTTCGAGCCCGGCCAGCAGCTTGGGCAGGGCGGCCACGGCGTGCGAGGTCTCGAGCGCCGGCAGGATCCCCTCCGTCCGGGTCACCGTCTTCATCGACGCCACGGCCTCACGGTCGGTGGCGGTCGCCACCTCGAGCCGCCCGGCCTCGGCGAGAGCCGCCAGCTGCGGCCCAACGCCCGGGTAGTCGAGGCCGGCGGACGCCGAGTGCGCCTCCACGACCTGCCCGTCGCGGTCCTGGAGCATCAGCGAGCGGGAGCCGTGCAGGATGCCGGGCGAGCCGCCGGCGATCGCGGCCGCATGGCGGCCGGTCTCGACGCCGTCACCCGCCGCCTCGGCGACGGCCAGACGCACCGACGGCTCGCCGATGAACCGGCTCAGCAGCCCGATGGCGTTCGACCCGCCGCCGACGCACGCGAGCGCAAGATCGGGCAGCCGCCCCTCGACCGCCGAGAGCTGGGCTGCCGCCTCGTCGCCGATCCGGCGCTGGAGGTCACGCACGATGGTCGGATACGGATGCGGGCCCATCGCCGATCCGAGCACGTAGTGCGTGGTCTCGACGTTGGTCACCCAGTCGCGCATGGCCTCGTTGACCGCGTCCTTGAGGGTCGCCGTGCCCGAGGTGACCGACCGGACCTCGGCGCCCAGCGCCCGCATCCGGAGCACGTTGGGTGCCTGGCGCCGGATGTCCTCCTCGCCCATGAACACGACGCATGGCAGCTCGAGCAGCGCGCACGCGGTCGCGGTCGCCACGCCGTGCTGCCCCGCACCCGTCTCGGCGATGACCCGCGACTTGCCCAGCCGCCTCGTCAGCAGCGCCTGCCCCAGCGCGTTGTTGATCTTGTGGGCGCCCGTATGGGCCAGGTCCTCGCGCTTGAGGTAGAGCCTGGGCGGCGGGATCGGCGTGGCGCCGCGACGACCCGCCGACAGCCGCCGCGCCTCGTCGGCCGCCGCCGTCGCCAGCCGGTCCGCCCGGTACAGGGCGGTGGGCCGGCCCGCATACCGGGCCAGCAGGTCGTCGAGCTCGGCCCAGAACCGTGGGTCGTGACGCACCGCCTGGTAGGCGTCCTCCAGCTGCGCGAGCGCGGCCATCAGCGTCTCCGGGACGTAGCGGCCGCCGAAGTCCCGCTCCATGCCCCAGCGGCCCGCGCTGTCGACCTCGAGCAGGCCGGGATGGACGGGTGCCGGGCCGAACGGGAGGTTGGGCCGATGGCGGCGGGCGTCCCTGGCCCGCTTGACGAACAGCGCCACCCGCAGCGGGTCCTTGCGCGGCCGCTCGCCCGGCTCGCGCGGGCGGTCCGTGCCGCTCGCGACGTCGACCCCCGTGGCCGGAACCGCCAGGACCGCCGTGCCCACGTTGGCCGGGTGGAGCCCACCCGCAAGCGTGATCGGGACCTCGCGAGCGACGGCGGCGGCCAGGCCCGCTTCGACACGCAATCCCGTGCCGCCGGGGTGCGGACCCCCCGCAGCGTCGAGCAGGATCCGCTGGGCGCCGGCATCGAGGAAGGCGCGCGCACGAGCGACCACCGCGTCGGCCGGCTCACCGGGACCGGGCCGGAGCGCCTTCCACACCGGGCGCCCCGCGGTTGCGACGGACGCAAGGGGCTCGTCGCCGCTCAGCTGGACGACATCGGGATCGACCGCGGTGATCACGGCGTCCATGTCCGCGGCCGGCAGGTCGGCGGTGACGATGACGATGTCCGGACGGCGTGCCCTCGCCGCGGCCGCGCTGCGGACCAGCCGTGCCAGGGCGACCCCCTCGTCGATCGACAGCACGCGCGGCGTTCCCGGAGCGAAGTTGAGCCCGATCGCCTCGGCACCCGCCCGGACAGCCGCCAGCGCGCCAACCTCGTCGGTGACACCGCAGATCTTGACCATCGGCGCGCGCGCCTCGGCCGTCGCATCGACCGGGTCGCGACCGGCCGCCACGAACGAGCGAGCGGCGGCCGTCGGATCGTCGGACCGCATGAGCGCCTCGCCAACCAGAGCTCCGTCGAACCCGGTGGCACGCCAGCGAGCGATCGTCGATGCATCGCGGACGCCGGACTCGGCGATGGCCAGGCAGTCGGCCGGAATCGAATCCCGCAGCCTCACGCACCGCTCCGGGTCCACGTCCAGCGTCCGCAGGTCCCGGTTGTTGAGCCCGATCAGTCGAGCCCCGGTGGTCAGCGAGGCGTCGAGCTCGCGAGCATCGTGTGCCTCCACGAGGGGCTCCAGGCCGAGGTCACGAGCCCGGGCCACCAGCCGGGCAAGCCGCTTCGCCGGGTGCAGGACCGCGAGCAGCAGCACCAGGTCCGCCCCGGCCGCCCGGAGCAGATCGAGCTGCCGTGGATCGACCACGAACTCCTTCGCGAGCACGGGGACGGACACGGCGGCGCGGACCGCGCGCAGGTCTCCGACGGACCCGCCGAACCAGTGCGGCTCGCACAGGACCGAGATGGCGGACGCGCCCCCTGCCGCATAGGCGCGCGCCCGGGCTACGGCGTCATCGCCGGTGACGATCTCGCCGGCCGACGGTGAGCGCCGCTTGACCTCGGCGATCAGGTGCAGGCCGGGCGCCGCCAGCCGTTCCGCGACCGGACGCGGTGGCGGCGCGGCGCGGACGGCGCGGCGCAACCCCTCCCGACCGAGCGCATCGAGCTCGGGCGTGACGTCGGCGAGCCGCCGGGCGGCGATCTCGCGCACGACGCCGCCACGGGGCGCCGCGCTGCGTGGTTGCCCGGCCACCGTCATGCCCGCGCTCCAGCCGCCCTGGAAGGGCTGGCGGCTTTCGTGCCATCGGGCGCTGTGGTGCCGTCAGCCGCCCGGGTTCCGTCGGCCGCCGATCGCTCCGAGCGCAGCGCAGCCAGCAGCGTGCTCGCGAGCCCGGCGTCGACCGTGAGGCCGGCTTGTTCGATCCCGTCCTCGATCCGATCCACGACCCCCGCCACCAACAGGGCGGCGCCGGCGTTGAGCAGCACGACATCGCGCCGGACGCTCGGCTCACCACGCAGCACGGCCTCGATCATCGCGGCGTTCTCACCAGGCGTGCCACCGGCGAGCCTCGCGGTCGAGGCGACCGCGAAGCCGAGCGCCGAGGCCAGGACCGGGCGTCGCTCCACGCCTGCCGGCGAGACGTCGTACAGCACCCCCGAATCGTCGAGCGGCAGCTCGTCCACGCCGTTGCCGTGGATCACGAACGTCCGCTCGGTTCCCAGCAGCGCCGCGGCATCGGCGATCCGCGGCGCGGCGGCCACGTCCCCGACGCCGATCAGGGCCCGGGTGGCACCGGCAGGATTGGTGAGCGGCCCGATCAGGTTGAACGCCGTGCGGACGCCGATCTCGCGTCGGGTGGGGCCCGCATGGCGCATCGCGGGATGGAATGCGGGCGCGAACAGGAACGCGAACCCGAGCTCGCGGATCGATCGGCCGGCCGACTCGGCATCGTGGTCGATGCGGATGCCGAGCGCGTCGAGGACGTCCGCGGACCCGGATCTCGACGTGATCGCCCGGTTGCCGTGCTTGGCCACCGGCACCCCGGCCGCCGCGACGACCAGCGCCGTCGCGGTTGAGATGTTGAACGTACCCGAGCTGTCGCCACCGGTCCCGACCACGTCGATCGTGCCCGCCGGCGCATCGACCTTCAGGACCCGCTCGCGCATCACGCTCGCAAAGCCCGCCAGCTCCTCCACCGTCTCGCCGCGCAACCTGAGGCCCATCAGCAGCGCCGCCAGCTGCGACGGCGTCGCCTCACCGTCCATCACGTCGCCCATCGCCAGGCGCGCCTCGTCCGCCGACAACGTCCGGCCCTCGACGATCGCCACCAGGGCGGCGCGAACATGCTCGCTCATCGGATCGCTCCCGCAGGCTGCAGCTGGTCGTCCGCACCGGGACCGGTGCCGCCGGCCGGGCCGCCGGCCTCCATGCCCCTCGTCGCGAACGAGCCAGTGGCGGCGTCGAGCCGGCCAGCCTCGCCTTCTCCGGCCAGGCGGAGGAAGTTGGCGAGCACGTGCGGGCCGTCGGGCGTGAGCACGGACTCCGGGTGGAACTGGACCCCCTCGATCGGCAGCGTCCGGTGCCGCAGACCCATCACGACGCCGTCGTCGGGGCTGGTCGCGGTCACGTACAGGTCATCGGGGAGTGTCTGCGGATCCACGCACAGCGAGTGGTAGCGGGCGGCCGGGAACGCGACCGGCATCCCCGCCAGCAACCCTTGCCCGTCGTGGTCGACGAGCGAGGCCTCGCCATGGACGAGGGTCGGAGCACGGACGATCGCCGCACCGAACGCAGCGGCCATCGACTGCATCCCGAGGCACACGCCGAGCAGCGGGATCCGTCGATCCGCCGCCACGCCGACGGCATCCACGGATACGCCGGCCGTCCCCGGGTCTCCGGGGCCGGGTGAGATGACGATCCCGCGCAGATCGGCCTCGAGGTCCGCGGCCAGCGCGTCGACGTCGGCTCGCGTCATCGCGTCGTTGCGCACCACGCGCACCTCGGCGCCGGCCGCCTCGAGCGCCTGGACGAGGTTGAACGTGAACGAGTCGTAGTTGTCGATCATCAGGATCATCAGGCCCCGACCTCCGATCCGGCCGCCGGCACCCCGTGCGTCGGCCGAACTGATCCGGCCCGCCGCCGACGGGCGGGCCGTCATCCCCTCGGTGCGCGGCCGCCAGCTCGATCGCGCGGCGCATCGCAGCCGCCTTGTGCTCGGTCTCCTCGAACTCGGTCTCGGGCACGCTCCGGGCGACGATCCCGGCGCCGGTGTGGACGTGCGCCTGGCCGTCCTTGAGCACGGCGCTCCGGATCGTGATCGCCGTATCGAGGTTGCCGTCGTAGCCGAGATACCCGACGGCACCGCCGTACAGCCCCCGCCGCTCGCCCTCGGCCGCCGCGATCAGCTGCATCGCCCGGATCTTCGGCGCCCCGCTGAGCGTGCCGGCCGGGAACACCGCGCGCAGCGCATCGAGCGCGTCGAGCTCCGGCCGGAGCCGGCGCCTCGACGTGGCTGACCAGGTGGAGCACGTGGCTGTACCGCTCGACCTCCATGTACTGGCTGGTGGCCACGGTGCCCGGGCGGGCGACCCGGCCGAGGTCGTTGCGCCCGAGGTCGACCAGCATCACGTGCTCGGCTCGCTCCTTGGGGTCGCGGCGGAGCTCGTCGGCCAGGCGATCGTCGTCGGCGGGCGTGGCGCCCCGGGGTCGGGTGCCGGCGATCGGGATGGGTGGTCATCCGATCACCCACGACCTGGAGCAGGAGCTCAGGGCTGGCGCCGACGACCTCGAACGCCGGGGTGCGCGTGAAGAACAGGTACGGCGAGGGGTTGACCCGGCGCAGGGCCCGGTACAGCGCGACGCCGTCGATGGGCTGGCCATCGGGTGCCGCCGGCAGGTCGAACGACTGTCGTCGGGCCAGCACGACCTGGATGGCCTCGCCGGCCGCGATTGCGTCCTTCGCGTGCTCCACCGCGCCGATGTACGCGTCGCGTCCGAGCGAGGTCTCGACCTCGCCGACATGGCCATCGGCCGCGCCGTCCGGGGCGTTCGACCGACCGAGCGCCGCCGTCATCTCCGCCTGGATCGGTCGAGCCGTGCGCTCGAGGGCTTCGAAGATCGCGCGCTCGGCGATCCGGTACCGGCCCTCGAGATCGGGGCCTTCGGTGTGGAGCGACGCGATCGCCGACAACTGGTGGGTGAGGTGGTCGAAGACGATGACCAGATCCGTCTCGATGAACGAGGCCAGGGGCACGCCGACCGGGTCGCGCTCGGGACGCGGCACGGACGGCTCGAACGCCGACACCGCGTCATAGCTGAGCGCGCCGACGGCGCCGCCGGTGAACCGGGGCATGTCCTCGACGGGCGCGACGCGTCGACGAGGCAAGAACGTCCGAAGGGCGGTCAGCGGATCCGGGGTCTCGGTCTCGGTCACCGGCAGGTCGGGGGTGTAGTCCACCACGCCGACCGGCCGCGACGTGGTCCGGGCAACACCGTCACCAACCTCGAGCTGCCGGCGAGGCCCGACGCCCAGGAAGCTGTATCGGCCGAGCCGCTCGCCCCCCTCCACGGACTCCAGCAGGTAGGCGGGGGTCACGCCGTCGTCGAGGCGCAGGAAGGCACCGATCGGGGTCTCGAGATCGGCCGTGCGACTGGCACGCAGCAAGATCGTGTCGGCGGTGGAGGCGAGGCGTCTGGCTCCGACCAGGCTCAGCGGATCGGTCATCGTGCGGTCCATCCCTTCGGCGGTGCCACGGGTCGGGATCTCCCTGGACCCCCGGCGCCCGAGAATCGGAAACGGCCTTCGTCTGCTCGGGACGAAAGGCCGTTGAACCTTCCGCGGTGCCACCCTCATTCGGCGGTGTGCCGCACTCTGACCGACGGATCTGCCCGTCCGGGCTGCTGCCCGTGCGGCCGATCAATTCGGCGCTGCCCTCTATCGCTGGCGCTCTGCGCCGGAGCCTACTGGTCGTCCGCTCCGGCCGTGGCCACTACCCGCGTCCACGCCCGTCGCCCCGCGTTCGGTCCGGGGGCTCCCGGGTCCATTCGCCGCCGCCGCCATCCCGGCTCACACCAGCCGCCGGGTCTCTGAGATGGCGCTCGACGGGTACTCGTCCCGATCGATGCCCATATTCGGTTGTGGCGCGGAGTCTAGGGGCCGGGTCTCGAGCGCGTCAAGCGCCCGTCTCCCGGGAGCATCCTGCGACGCAGGTGTCTCCTCGAACGCGTCGCGTTCACTGCGGCGTCTTGGCACCGGGTGGCTCACGCGCCGTTCCATCCGGCGGTTGCGGCCCTGGCCTCGCTCTCCACGCGTTCCAACGGGCGGCAGCGAAGGGTGCTGCGGCCCCGAGAACCGCCGGAGTGAACGCCCCGCGTACCAAACGCCGACCACTCGCGCCGAACGCCCTGTTGACCAAACGCCGACCGCGCATGCGGATCGCGGCACGGCGCGCCGATCGCAACCTGGACAGGATCCGGCGTGGCCTCGGATCGAATCAGGGGCGCGTTCGCTCCGGAAACAGCCCGGCGATCCCGGCCGGCGTGGCCCCGCAGATCCCCCGCTCCGTGATCAGCCCGGTGACCAGTCGAGCCGGCGTCACGTCGAACGCATAGTTCGCGACCGGCTCCTCGGGCGCCATGGTCGCGACCTCGACGAGGCGTCCGTCCGCCGCCACGCCACGGACATGGGTTATCTCGCGCCCTGATCGTTGTTCGATCGGGGTGTCGGCAAGCCCATCGTCGCTGGCCCAGTCGATCGACGACGACGGCAGCGCTGCGTAGAACGGAATCCCGTTATCCCGGGCGGCCACCGCCTTGAGGTAGGTGCCGATCTTGTTGGCCACGTCCCCGTTGGCCGCCGTCCGGTCGCTGCCCACGATCACGATGTCGACCTTGCCGTGCTGCATCAGATGGCCGCCCGCATTGTCGACGATGACCGTGTGCGGCACCCCCGCCTGGCCAAGCTCCCAGGCCGTCAGGCGGGCACCCTGGTTGACGGGGCGGGTCTCGTCGACCCAGACGTGAACCGGGATCCCCGCTTCGTGCGCCGCGTAGATCGGCGCCGTGGCCGTCCCCTCGTCCACGAACGCGAGCCAGCCGGCGTTGCAGTGGGTCAGGACGTTGACCGGGCGCCGCGTCCGCTCGTGGATCTCGCGGATCAGCGGGAGTCCGAACCGTCCGATCGCACGCGAGGCGGCCGCGTCCTCGTCCGCGATGGCATCCGCTTCGGCCCGGGCGCAGGTGACGAGCTCCCCGGGATCGGTGATCCCGGCCAGCGTCCGGAGCTGCCGATCGACGGCCCAACGGAGGTTGACGGCGGTGGGCCTCGTCGCGGCGAGACGGTCGCCTGCCTCAGCCAGGGTGGCCGGGATAGTGTCGACCGTTGGCCCGCCGGCCGCGATCTCGCGCGCGGCGAGGTACATGCCGTACCCGGCGGCGGCACCGATGCACCCGGCCCCGCGCACCCGCAGGGACGCGATCGCGTCCGCCATACCGGCGACCGAGTCGATCCGGGTGATCTCGAACCGGAACGGGAGCTCGGTCTGGTCGATGATCGAGACCGCGCCGTCGCCGTCCTCGATCCAGATCGTCCGATACCTGCGGCCGTCGACGAGGATGGCGCCACCTCCAGCTGCGAGCCTGGTCTCACACTCATTGTGCGTCCCCGGCGCGCTCGGCGCCCGAACCCCGCCGACGACGCTCGCTCACGCCGGCGCCGGAGCGCCCTCTCATCGAGATCACAGGCTCGAGTGCCATACTCAGGGAATGGACGTGATGGAGGCGGTGTCGAGGGCGGGCGAGGGGCCGGCCCGAGCCCGGTCGCTCAGGGCTCGCGGGCACCGGCTGCTGTTCGCACAGGGCATGGACGCGCTTACCTTCGCCGCCTTCTACCTGGTCGTCGGTCCCACGATCGATGCCGAGCGAAACCCGGTCGTGCTGGTGCTGATGGCCCTCGGGGGGATCCAGCTGGTGGCTTTGGTCAAGATCGGTCTCGCCGCTCTCATCGCACGCCGGATCCAGCGGCCCGCCCGTCCGTCCAGGTACCGGGCCGTCCGGGCCGCGTACCCGATCGCCAGCCTGGTGCTGGTCAGCCTGGCCGTCGCGAGCGGAATCGTCGGGGCCGGGTTCAACACGGCCGCCATCCTGGAGTCACTGGCCCACGTCCACTGACGGTCCCGACGGGATGACTGGGCCAGGGCGGGCTTCGGTGGGATCGTGGCTCGAATCGTTGCCAGGACTGGCGGAGCGGGAGGTGTCTGAGTTCAAGACATAGGTGACACCTGATAGGCGACAGGTGAGTCGGGACATGGGTGACAGTCCCGGCCATGTCCAAGCATCGGGTGGCCGTCCTCTGAGGTCGTCACAGCGCAGCTGTCCGTCACCGCCGCGGCGTCGCAGTACGGGATCAGCCGTCAGCACCTGCACCGCCTCCTGGTCCGCTACCGGGACGGCGGTCTCGACGACCTCGAGCCACGATCCCGCCGGCCGCACACCAGCCCGCAGCGAACCTCCGGCATCGTCCGCGACCGGATCACCGCCCTGCGCCGGGAGCTTGTCGCGGCTGGTCTCGACGCGGGTCCCGCCACCATCGCCTGGCACCTCGAGCGGGACGGCCTGCCCGTCCCGTCGACCTCGACCATCCGGCGCATCCTCCATGCCGCCGGGCTCGTCGTGCCCGAACCACGGAAGCGTCCACGCAGCTCCTGGATCCGGTTCGAGGCCACGGCGCCCAACGAGGTCTGGCAGTCCGACTTCACCCACTGGCAGCTCGCCGACGGCAGCGATGTCGAGATCATCAGCTGGCTCGACGACCACTCCCGCTTCCTGCTCGGGTGCACAGCCTGCGGTCGGGTCGCCGGCGATGACGTGGTGGCCACGTTCACCGCGGCGGGTGACGCCCACGGCCGGCCCGCCGCCACGCTCACCGACAACGGGGCGGTCTACACCTCGCGCTTCACCGGTGGTCGGAACGGGTTCGAGTACCTGCTCGCCTGGCTCGGTGTCCGTCAGAAGAATGGGGCGCCGGGTCACCCGCAGACCCAGGGCAAGGTTGAGCGCTTCCACCAGACGCTCAAGCGCTGGCTCGGCCGACAGCCGGCGGCCAGGGACCTCGCTGCCCTGCAGGCAGCGCTCGATGCCTTCCGCGTGCTCTACAACGAGCAGCGGCCCCACCGGGCGATCGGGCGCCGCACACCGGCCACGGTCTACGCCGCCGGGGTCAAGGCCTATCCCGCCGGGCGCGGTGCACCGGGCCACTTTCGGCTCCGCTACGACACCACCGATGGCAAGGGCGCCATGACCCTTCGCCGCGGGGGCCGCCTGCATCACCTCAAGGTGGGCACCGCCCATGCCCGCCGGCGCGTGCTGGCGATCGTCGACGAGCACGAGGTCACGGTTGTCGCCCTCGGCACCGGCGAGCTCCTCTCGGTCCACCGCATCGAGCCCACCAAGGGGTACTGGCGCAACCAACGACGAGACCCCGGCCGATGGCCGGGGTCCGGGAAGACCGGCTGATCACACGTGTCGCCGATGACGCGACTCATGTGTCACCGATGTCGCGACTCAAGACAGTGGCGGAGCGGGAGGGATTCGAACCCCCGAGAGCTTGCGCCCTTGCGGTTTTCAAGACCGCCGCCATCAACCACTCGGCCACCGCTCCGCCGCGGAGGATAGCAGCGCGTGACGTGTCGCCGCCGATGTTCGCGGCGGGGCGGGAGCCGGTCGCCGACACGAGCCGTTGCGATGTCAGCCCGGGGGAGCGCGTCGCGGCCCGGGCGCCGTCGAGAGCGGCCCGGACGCCGTCATTGACTCGGCGACTAGGCTCGTCACATGTCAGGCAGCGTCCCACGCGGCCCGGACCGCGCGCCCAAGGCGGGTCGCGGTCTGCTCAGCGCGGAGCAGATCAGCGCGATCAACCGGTTCCCAGACGACAATCCCAACCCCGTGATGCGCATCGGCGGCGACGGGATTCTCAGGTATGCCAACCCGGCGAGCGCGCACGTGCTGACGGGCCTGGAAGCCGGGGTCGGCGAACCTCTGCCGGCGGAGACCCTCCGCCAGCTGGAGTCCGCGTCGACCCTCCGCCGGTCGATCGAGGTCACCGCAGACGGCCGCACGTGGGCGCTGTGGCCGGTCCGGATCGACGAGCTCGGCTTCACCAACGTCTACGGCCAGGACGTGACCGCGGAGCGGGCGATCGTGAAGTTCCCGGACGAGAACCCGAACCCCGTGATGCGGGTCGACCATGACGGCACGCTCCTGTATGCCAACCCCGCCAGCCGGGGTCTGGTCGATGGCCTCGGGCTCGAGATCGGCGAGCGAATGGAACCGGTCCACCGCGATGCGCTCCTGGCACGCGCCGCGGCCGCCGACGGGGCGACGGTGGAGGTCATCGCGGGTGGCCGGACCTATGCGCTGCTGGCGGTCGATGTTCCCTCGTTCGGGTTCCTCAACGTGTACGCGACTGACATCACGGCGCTGAAGGAGCGCGAGCGACTCGCGCGCGAGAATGAGCGGTTGCTGCTCAACATCCTGCCGGCCTCGATCGCGAGGCGGCTGCGCGAAGGCGAGCCGCTGATCGCCGACCGGTTCGACGACGTCACGCTCATGTTCGCCGACGTGGTCGAGTTCACCCGCCTGTCTTCGACGATGTCGCCCTCCGAGCTCGTGGGCATCCTCAACGAGACGTTCTGCGCCTTCGACGACCTCGTGGATCGCCACGGCCTCGAGAAGGTCAAGACCATAGGCGACGCCTACATGGTCGTCGGTGGGATGCCCGAACGCTCCGCTGACCACACCATGCGAGTGGCGGCGATGGCGCTCGACCTCGCCGAGACCGTCGGACGGATCGAGGCGGCGAGCCGTCTCGACATCCGGTTCCGGATCGGACTCCACTGCGGGCCGGTTGTGGCCGGCGTGATCGGCACCAGGAAGTTCATCTACGACGTGTGGGGCGACACGGTGAACATGGCCAGCCGGATGGAGTCACTGGGCGTCCCCGGCCGCATTCAGGTCACGCACGCGGTGGTCGAGCGCCTGAGCGGGGCGTTCCGGTTCCAGCCGCGTGGCCTGATCGACGTCAAGGGCAAGGGCCAGATGCCGACCTGGTTCCTGGTGGGCTAGCTGCCGGCCGGACCTGAACGGCTCCCGCCAGGTGAGTCGCTCGCGGATGCTACGAGCCCCGGTCTCTGAGATCCGCCGGGCGCGGCAAGAATTGTCGCCCCGGCCACGTTCGGCCGTCAGCCCTCGATCACCACCGTGCCGGCGATCAGGTCGTGCCAGCCGCGGCGGCGCTTGTCGATGAAGATCCAGATGTACCCGACGTACAGGACGACGCTGTTCACCCAGTAGCCGATGAGCCGGAGGATGGCCGGTCCCCAGCCGATCGGGCCACCATCGGCATCGCGCACGACGCGGATGTGGAGCATCTTCATCCCGGGTGTGGCACCCCCGTTGGCCCAGAAGTACGGGAAGTACAGCACGCTGACCACGAGGATCAGGATCACGTAGATGAACGTGCTGCCGATCGCCGCTCCGCCGGAATCGTTGGCCGCCGCGCCCGCGATGAGCGCGATGAACACGACCGAGAGCACTGCGATGACGATGCCCAGCACGATGGCGTCGACGATGTACGCGACAAGGCGAGCACCATACCCGGCGAACTTGACCCCGGGCGCGGGCCCACTGTCGATCGGCGGCGCCTGCCAACTCATCCCCGGAGGCGTTGGGGCACCCATGGGAGGCGGTGTCGGAGCACCCATCGGCGGCTGCGGCGCGGGCGGCTGGCGGCGCGGGCGGCTGTTGCGGCTCCATCGCGGATCCTCCGTGGCGATGTGACCGGCGTCGGCACCAACATCCCTCAGGCCGGCGGCGGCGCCCCAATCGTACCGGTGCCAAGGTAGGGCCGAAGGACCTCCGGGACCGTCACGCTGCCGTCGGGCTGCTGGTACACCTCGAGGATCGCGGCAACGATCCTCGCGAGGGCAAGACCGGACCCGTTGAGGGTGTGGACGAGCTCCGGCTTGGCGCCTGGCGTCGGCCGGTAGCGGATCGCCATCCGGCGTGCCTGATAGTCCCCGAAGTTCGAGCAGCTGCTCACCTCCAGCCAGCGCTCGACACCCGGTGCCCACACCTCGAGGTCGTACTTCTTGCGCTGGACGAAGCCCATCTCGCCCGTGCTCATGAGCAGCACCCGATACGGTAGCCCCAGGCGCTGCAACAGCACCTCCGCCCGACCGGTCATCCACTCGAGGGCGGCGGGGCTGTCCTCGGGCTTCTCGAACAGCACCATCTCGACCTTGTCGAACTGGTGGACACGCAGGATGCCGCGGGTGTCCTTGCCTGCCGCTCCCGCCTCGCGGCGGAAGCAGGGCGTATAGGCCGCATACCGGATCGGAAGCTGCGATGCCTCCAGGATCTCGTCACGATGGAGGTTGGTCACCGGGACCTCGGCGGTTGGCACCAGGTACAGGTCGTCGCGGGTGACGACGTACATCTGGTCTTCCTTGTCCGGAATCTGGCCGGTGCCCGTCGCCGAGGCCGTGTTGACGACGGCCGGCGGCCAGACCTCGGTGAACCCATGCTCCGTGGTGTGCACGTCGAGGAACCAGGAGATCAGGCCGCGCTGCAACCGCGACCCCGCGCCCTTGTAGACCGGGAAGCCCGAGCCGGTGATCTTGGCGCCGCGGCCACTGTCGATGATGTCGAGCGCGTCGCCGATCTCCCAGTGTGGCCGCCGCTCCCAGCCGGCACCGTCGGCCGCGGTCACCTCGCGGGTGGCTGGCTCGCCCCAGGTGCGGACCGTGACGTTCGCCTCCTCACCGCCTACCGGCACCTCGGGGTCGGCCGGGTTCGGGATGCGCAGCAGCAGGTCCTCGAGCTCCGCCTCGGCCGCGGCCAGGTCGGCGTCGAGGCGATCGATCGCCTCGCCGGCTCGCGTCGAGGCCGCACGCAGCTCGGCCACCTCGGGGCCGTCGGGTCGGGTGCCACCCCTGATCGCCTCGCCGATCCGCCTGGACGCGGCGTTGCGCTCGGCCTTGAAGGTGTCCGACTCGGCCTGGAGTGCGCGCCGGCGTGCGTCGACCTCGAGCGCCCGGTCGACGATCCGCGGATCCTCGCGCTTGTCGATGGCCCCCTGGCGGATCCGGTCAGGCTCCTCCCGAAGACGCTGGACGCCGACGCTCATCTCATCGCCTCCCCTGCCGTGCCTGCGGCGCGCAGCCGTCCGATGACGAACTCCCGATCGAGGCTGGCCAGGAGCCAGCCTGCCCGCGGCCCGTTCGGTCGTCCCAGGAACGCAAGGTACAGCGCGTTGAACGCGGCCTTCGCGTCCATCCCGTGCTCGGCTGCGACCTCGTAGATCGCAGCCTGCCACTGGGCACCCGTCGCCGGCGCATCGCCGTGCACCGCATCCGCCATGGCACGCAGGAAGCCTCGCTGCTCGGAGCGCAGGAGATCGACCTCCACCGGCAGGCCGTTACGCTTGACGTCGATCCGGGCACGCTCGGGCGCGTAGGCCTCGAGCCAGCGCCGGACGGCCGCCAGCCGGACATCGAGCTCGGCCGTCTCGGTCTCGGTCAACGGCCCGCCCTTCTCGTCCGCCACGCGTTCGGCTACGTCCACGCCCGGCACCTGGACCAGCAGCGCCAGGTGGGAGAAGGGAGGGCGGAAGATGGCGGCGATCGCGGCGGCGTCGAGGTCGGGGTCGAGGAGCGAGTAGCGGAAGATCGACTCGTAGCCCGTCGGCAACTCGCCCTTGACCTCGTTGCCGGCTGAGGCCGACGCCAGCCGGTCGAACTCATCGAACAGGCGCGGGATCGCATCCGTGCCCTCCGGGTCGAACTCGATCACGGTCTCGGGGCGGTTGCGCACGAACAGGAACCGCACCTGCTCGGCCGGCACCACGGATCCGATCGTGTGCGCCGCCGCTCCCCGACCCTTCGAGGTCGACATCTTCCGGCCGCCGATGTTGAGGAACTCGTACGGGAAGTTGAGCGGCGGCTCGTGGTCGAACACCTCGCGTGCGATGGCATCGGACCGGTCGCGCGAGCCACCGGCCGTCGCCAGGTCCTTGCCGTTGGGCTCGATGGTCACCCCGAACAGGGTCCACTGGGCAGCCCACTCGAGGTTCCAGGGCAACTTGGCAGCGCCGCCGAACGGCGCCAGCCGGCCCGTCCACCCGCAGCCCGTCGCCCAATCGACGAGATCGGCCCGACAGCTCACGGCGACCGTCTCACCGTCCCAGTCCGACGCGATCGTCGTGCCCACCTTGCCGCAGCTGGGACAGACCACGCCGAGCGGCAGCCAGTGGTCCGGATGCTGGACGTTGGCCACCCGGCGGTAGACGTCACGCACGACCTCGGCCCGGTCGAGGGCGGTCCGGATGAACGGGTCCATCCGGCCGGTCGGATAGATCTCGCTCATCCAGTAGTAGCGATCGGGGTGGATGCCGAGCCCCGCGAACGTGTCGATGAAGGTCTGCGCGTGGTGGCGGGCGTAGGACTCGTGGCAGTCACCGGCGAGGTCCGGGATGCGGGACAGCGGGACGCCCATGTAGCGGTCGACGGCGTCGGGCGTCAACAGGGCCTGCGCGTCCATCGGGTCCATGTCGTCGACGCCGTAGAGCAGCGTCGTCTCGAGCCCCCGCGAGCGCAGCGCGCGGGTGATCACGTCGAGGATGACGGGCCCACGGAGGCCGCCGACGTGGACCGTGCCCGACGGCGTCTTGGAGTCGTTGACGACCTGCGGCCCCTCGACCGAGGCGGCGAGCTCGTCGGCCCAATCCACGCTGCCTGTCCCCTTCCGTCGTCGCCGCCTCGCCTCGCGGCGGCCGAGGCGATGATCGCCGATCGGGGGCGGCGCGTGCTAGCGCTAGCTGATCTCGAGGATCGTGTACGAGAAGTCGCCGGCAGGAACCTTGACGACGACCTTGTCACCCTTCTTGCGCCCGAGCAGGGCGCGACCAACGGGTGATTCGTTGGAGATCCGTCCGTCGGACGGCTTCGCCTCGGCCGAGCCCACGATCATGAACGACTCGGGACCATCCTCGCCGGTCACCTTGACCGTGGATCCGATCTGGACGTGGTCGGTCGAGGTGTGCTCGTCGATCAGGGTTGCGTTCTTGATCATCGACTCGAGGGCCTGGATCCGCCCCTCGACGAAGGCCTGCTCGTTCTTGGCATCCTCGTACTCGGCGTTCTCGCTGAGATCTCCATGCTCCTTGGCGTCGTGGATCCGCTGGGCGATCTCGGGACGCCGGACGGCGAGCATCCCGTCGAGCTCCTGCCGGAGCTTGTCGAGGCCGTCCTTCGAGATGTAGGTCGTCTTGGTGTTCACGCGGGGTTGTACTCCCGGGGGCGTGGACGGTGACTGGCGGGGCCATCCGCTCGGTCGCCGCTGGAACAAAAGAACCCCGGGCGCGCCATCCGCCGACGAGGTTCCGAAGATCGGCGAATGGTATCCACAGGCGCCCGGTTCGTCAAAGGTCGCCGGTTCTGGTGACCCTCCGCCACCGGTCCGGACCCGGAAGCCGCCCGCCTCAGCTTCCCAGCTCCTCCAGCCGGCGCCGGACGCGGCCGAGGGCGCCGCGATCGGCGAACGCGACGAACACCGTGTCGTCGCCCGCGATGGAGCCCACCACCTCCGACCAGCGGGCCCGGTCCATGGCGGCGGCCAGCGGATGGGCCGAGCCGGGCAGCGTGCGGAGCACCAGCATCGTGCCCGCCTCGCGGATCTCGACGGGCATGTCCCGGAGCAGGGCCCGGATCCGTTCCTCTCCGCTGGTTTCCGCCTCCCGGAGCCTCGGCGGGATCGCATATGTCTGCGTGCCGCCGCGCCCGGTCTTGATCAGGCCAAGCTCCGCCACGTCCCGGCTGATGGTCGCCTGGGTCGTTCGGAACCCACGCTCGCGGAGGGCGGCTGCCAGCTCCTGCTGGGTCCTGATCGGGCGCTGCTCGACGAGGTCCCGGATGGCCCGTTGGCGGAGCTGCTTCATGACCTCCACGGCGACTCCATGGCCACGACTCCGCCGGGCGTCAACGCGCCAGGAAAACCGCCAGGACGATCGCGGCCAGCGCGAACCGGTACACGACGAACAGGTTGAACGACCGGGTGCGAACGTAGCGCAGCAGCACCTCGATGGCGAGCAGGCCCGAGACAAACGCGGTCGCGACGCCGACGACCAGCGGGCCCACCTCGACCCCCGCGACATCGCCCTTGACGAGCTTGAGCCCCTCGAAGGCGAACGCTCCGGCGGTCACGGGCGTCGCCATCAGGAACGAGAACCGCACCGCGTTGGTCCGGTTGAGCCCGGCGACCAGCGCGGCCGAGATCGAGATGCCGGAGCGGCTGACACCCGGGATCAGGGCGAGCGCCTGGGCGACGCCGATCCCGATCGCGGCCCGGAACGTCAGCCGGTCGATCGTGCTGGTCCGCGACCCCCAGCGGTCCGCCAGCCACAGGACGATGCCCGCGACCACCAGCATGATCGCGACCAGGCCGGGCTCGCGGACGTTCTGCTCGATGACATCGTTGAACAGGACCCCGACGATCGCGGCGGGCACGGTCGAAGCCGCCAGCAGCCAGGCGAGGCGGCGGTCCGGGTCATCCCGGAACGAGCGGTCGCGGATGGCCGCCAGGCCGGCCGGAATGAGCCGCAGCCAATCGTTTCGGAAGAAGACGAGCAACGCCAGCAGCGTGCCGCCGTGCAGCACGACCGAGAACGCCAGCGAATCGATGAACGGATCGTCCCAGCCGAACAGGTACGGGACGAGGATCAGGTGGCCCGACGAGGAGATCGGCAGGAACTCGGTGAGTCCCTGCACGAGCCCCAGCACAAAGGCCTGGAGGATCTGGTCCATGTCGACTCAGCGTACCCGGCGCCGGGGATCGGCGTGCGGGAGCGATGCGGGCACGCGCCCTACCGGATGAACAGGGGGGCGAGGACGAGCGTGATCGTGGCCAGCAGCTTGACCAGGACGTGCAGCGACGGGCCGGCCGTGTCCTTGAACGGATCGCCCACGGTGTCACCCACGACGGCCGCAGCGTGCGCGTCGGTCTTCTTGCCGATCACGTTGCCGTCGTCGTCCTTGAGGTTGCCAGCCTCGATGTACTTCTTGGCGTTGTCCCAGGCGCCGCCACCGTTGTTGAGCACGGTCGCCAGCAGGACGCCCGCGATGGTGCCCACCATCAGCAGGCCGGCGACGGCCTCGTATCCGAGCAGCAGGCCGACGACGATCGGCGTGCCCACCGCGACAAGGCCCGGGGCGACCATCTCGCGCAGCGCGGCACGGGTGGTGATGTCCACCACACGGGCGTAGTCAGGGCGCTGGGTGTAGTCCATGATCCCCGGCATCTCGCGGAACTGGCGCCGGACCTCGACGATGATCGACTGGGCGGTCGTGCCGACAGCACGGATGGCGAGGCTGCTGAAGAAGTACGCGAGCATGGCGCCCATCATGGCGGCGACGAACACGCCGACGTCCGCCAGGTTGACCGCGGTGAGGAGCTGGACGCCCTCCTTGCCGGCCTTGATCTGGTTGCCCAGGATCAGGTTGACCTTGTCGATGTAGGCCGAGAAGAGCAGGAACGCGGCAAGTGAGGCGGACGCGATCGCGTAGCCCTTGGTGAGCGCCTTGGTGGTGTTGCCGACCGCGTCCAGGTGATCGGTGATCTCGCGGGCTCCGGCCTCCGACCGGCTGAACTCGGCGATGCCGCCCGCGTTGTCGGTGATCGGCCCGAAGGTGTCCATGGCCAGGACGTAGGCGCAGGTCATGAGCATGCCCATCGTCGCGACCGCGGTGCCGAAGATGCCGCCGACGTCCTTGCCGTCGGCGTTGGTCAGGTGCGCCTGCGAGCCCAGCCAGTGCGAGGCGAGGAGGGCGATGCCGATCGAGATCGCGGTCACGGCGGTGGTCTCGAAGCCGACCGCGGTGCCACTGATGATGTTCGTGGCCGGCCCCGTCTTGCTCGCCTCGGCGATCTCGCGGACCGGCCGGAACGTGCCCGCCGTGTAGTACTGGGTGATGTAGACGAACGCGACCGAGGTGGCCAGGCCCACGATGCCGGCACCGAAGAACCAGATCCAGGCCGGGAGACCGTTGGCTCCCGTGGTGTCCGCGGTGCCCATCATCACGTAGGTCGTGATCCCGAGACCGACGACCGACAGGATCGTCGTGACCCAGTAGCCGCGGTTGAGGATGTTCATCGGGTTCTCGTCCTCACGGCCGCGGATGAAGAACGCGATGGCCACGATCGTGGCCAGCAGGCCGAAGGCGCGGACCACCAGCGGGAAGAAGATCCAGGACTGCGGGCTCGGCCAGCCGGCCGACAGGGCGATCCCGTACACCGCAACGCCGAGGATCATCGCGCCGATGTTCTCGGCGGCTGTCGATTCGAACAGGTCGGCGCCGCGACCAGCGCAGTCGCCGACGTTGTCGCCCACGAGGTCGGCGATCACGCCCGCGTTGCGGGGGTCGTCCTCGGGGATGCCTGCCTCGACCTTGCCCACGAGGTCAGACCCGACGTCGGCCGCCTTGGTGTAGATCCCGCCGCCGAGCTGCGCGAACAGGGCCACGAAGCTGGCGCCGAAGCCGAAGCCCACGATCAGGAACGGTGCCTGGTCGACGGAGACATCGCCCAGCAGGGCCTGGTAGACGGTGAACACCCCCCACACACCGAGCAGCGACAGCGAGACCACGAGGAAGCCCGAGACGGCCCCGCCGCGCATCGCGACCTGGACCGCCTCGACGAGGCTGCGGCGGGCCGCCGCCGCCGTGCGGACGTTCGACCGCACGCTGATCTCCATGCCGATGATCCCCGACAGCATCGAACAGCCCGCACCCACGAGGAACGCGATGGCCGTCAGGCCGCCGATCGGGGCGCCCGCGAGCTTGGGCACGTCCGCCACCTGCTCCGTCTCGACGAGCGTGATGACGATGCCGAGGATCACTGCGGCGGCGAGGGCCAGCAGGCCGATGGTCGAGTACTGCCGCTTGACGAACGCGTCCGCGCCCTCGCGGATGGTGTCCGCGACGTCGACCATGGCCTGGGTTCCGGTGTCACGGGACAGCACGTCTCGCGCCAGGTAGAACGCGAACAGGACCGCGGCAACGCCGGCGATCGGGATGATCCAGTGCAGCGCGTCGGCCATCAGGGTTGCAGAGCCTCCTACGCGGGGACGTCACGTGCCGTGATTGTGGGCCGTCGAGCGCGGTCCAGCGACGGGCGGGGGCCGACGTCGCGCGACGACATGGGCTTTGCCGGCGGGGATTCGGAACGCAGGGGAACCCGCGCGTCGGCGGGTGGAGTGTATGCGTGCGCCAACGCACGGGTCAAACCGACGAGGCATCGCCACGAGGGTCCTCGATCTGCCGCACGGCGAACATCGTGGCGACGTTGGTCGAACGCTCCCGGACACGCACCAGACCGGCCGCGGGCGGGCCCCGCCCTATACTCCACCGTCGTGAACCGACGCTCCGCGATCGGGTGTTTGGTCGAGGTCGCCGAGACCCTCGTCCTCACGCTCGTCATCTTCTTCGTCATCCAGAACTTCATCGCCCAGCCGTACCAGGTCCAGCAGCAGTCGATGGAACACACCCTCGAGCCCGGTCAGTACGTCCTCGTCGACAAGCTGACGCCGCACTGGGACAGCTACAAGCGGGGCGACGTGGTGGTGTTCAACCCGCCCGCCTCATGGACCTCGGACCCGACGCCGTTCATCAAGCGCGTCATCGGCCTGCCCGGCGACACCGTGGAGGTCCGCGACGACGGTCTCGTGTACGTCAACGGCACCCCGCTCCAGGAGTCCTACACGTTCGCCAACGACCGGGGCATCCACCAGCCCACGACGTCCTCGGGGCAGCAGCGCTGGGTGATTCCCTCCGGCGAGCTGTTCGTGATGGGCGACCATCGGCAGAGCTCGGCCGACTCGCGGGTGTTCGGGCCGATCGACGTCTCCGCCGTCATCGGACGCGCATTCCTGCGTTACTGGCCGATCCAGGAGCTCGGCATCCTCGCGACCCCCACCTACCCGGGCGTCGCCACGGCCGCGCCCTGATCGGCGTCGTCGAGGCATCGTGACAGCTACGCTCGCCGCTGTGGCCGTCCTCGTCGCCGGCGGCGGTATCGTCGCGGTGAGTGCCCGCGAGCCCCGTCTCGCCGCCCTCGGAACCCTGGTCGTCCTGGTCGGGTCCGGGTATGTGGCCGATCCCCTGCCCGAGGCGGTGGCGCTCGCCGCTCGGCTGACGGGGGCCGTCCTCGCCGGGTACCTGATCTGGGTGGCGCTGCGCCGGCCGGGGGCACTGACGGCCGGCTGGCAGATCGGATGGCCGGGCGCGACCGTGATCGCGGTGGCGGCGTTCGCCGCCGGCTGGCTGGCCGCGGGAGCCCTCGGGACCGAGCTCGCCGGGCTGACCGGAGAGGGACCATCGGCGGCGGGTGTCGCTACGGCGCTCGCGTCCGGATCGCCGGTGCCCCGGGCCGCGATCGGGGCAGCCGCCGTCCTGATCGCGCTCGCCGCCGCTCCGGTCCTGGTCGCCCGCGACGTGCTCCGGATGGGGATCGGGCTGCTGCTGCTCGTGAGCGCCGCGGATCTCGTCCGCCATGCGCTGGCGGCCGGGTCCGATCCCGTCGTCGAGCTCGGGCTCGCCGTGGTGATTGCCCTGTCCGGCGCTGCGGTTGCGGCCCTCGTGAGCGCCTCGCTGCGCACGCATGGCGATCTCCAGCTGCGCACCGGAGCCGGGCGTGGCGCCCCGGTCCGCCACCGCAGCGCGGATGAGGCTCATCCTCGGCGGATCCGATCGGATGACGCCGCATGACCGTGCTCCTGGCACTGCTCGGGATCGGCGCCCTGGGGGCGGCCGGGTCCGCTTGGGGCCTCGCCCGCGGCGGGCGGGCGGCGCGGCTGGGGGCGGTGGGCGGTGCGCTCGCCCTGCTCGTGGTCGCGATCCTCGCCTTCGGGCTCGATTCGGCGCCCGTGTCACGAACGCAGCCGGCGGGCGGAGGTGTTCTCGACGGCGGGCTGTCAGCCAACGGCTACCTGCGCCTGGTCGTGGCCCTGTGGGCCCTCGACGCGATCCTGGTCACGTTCGTGGCCTGGCTATCCGGCGGCATCCGCGGCGTCCGCGGCCTGCTCCCCGCCACGCTCGCGGCGATCGTGGGCGGGACTGTGGCCCTCGCCGCGACCGACCTCACATTGGGCGCCGCCGCTGCCGGGGCCGCCGGCCTGGCCGCGCTCGTCGCCCTGGTGGCCGCCGGGGGCCCGGGGTTCGTCGCGGCATCGTACCGGGAGCTCCGGATCTCCCTGCTGGGGCCGGTCCTGCTGATCGCGGCCGGGGCCGCCGCCCCAGTGGCGGCAACGCTCGTGCTGCGCGACGTCTCGGCAGACGTGAATGGGCCCGCCGTGGGTCCCGGCGAGGCCGGCGCGCTGATGGGGCTGCTGGCGCTCACGATCGCCCTGGCGATCGCCGTTCGTACCGGGGTGATCCCGTTCCATGTCCGGGTTCCGCGGCTTGCCGACGCCGCGTCGCCCTTGGCACTGCCGCTCCTGCTCGCCTGGATCCCGATCCCGCTCAGCGTGGTGGGCCTGAACATCGTGGACCAGCTGCTGGCACCGCTGGCGCTGCCCCACGAGGGCGAGACGTCGCTGGTGGTGGCAGTCGTGCTGTTCACGTTGCTTGCCACGGCGCTCGCGGCCTTCCTCCAGGACGACCTCCGTCATGCCGTCGGGTACCTCGTCATCGCGGACGGCGCGCTGGTCCTGCTGGGCCTCGCCGCGCTCGACACGGCAGCCTGGGGGCCGGCACGAAGCTGGCTGATCGTGTTCGCGGCATCGAAGACCGCCGTCATCGCCTGGTCCGCCGTGGCCGAGGCGAGGTTCGAGACCCGGAGCGTCCCCGATCTGCGCGGCTGGCTGCGACGGTCACCGATCCTGGGCGCGGCCCTGGTGGTCGCGACCGTGGCGACGTTCGGCATCCCCGGCTGGGTGGCGTTCGCGGCTCGCGGCGACCTCGCGAGCCTCGCCGCCGGCTCGCCCTGGGACGCGCTGCTGATCCTGGCCGGCTTCGCGACTCTGCCCACCTACCTGCGCTTGCTGGTGCTCGGGACTGGACCGGCGACGAGCGCGGTGAGCCGGGCCGCGCCCGAGCGGATCGTTCGAGGCTGGCGCCCCGAGGCGCTGCCGGTCGAGCGCGAGGGTGCCCTCCGGTCATCGGATGGCGGACCGGCGCTCGCGGGGTCCGAGGGTCCGGCTGGGGCGTCAGGACGCGGGGCGGCCGAGGTTGCCGGGGACGAACCCTTCGAAGGTAGCCGAGGCACGGAGGTTGTCGACCGGGCGCGCGCTCGGTCGCGCCGCGTGCTGGCAACATCCTCGGCATCCGCGAGCCACGCGATGGCCCGCGGTGCCAGGCTGGTCGGGCGGCTGACGAGGGCCATGCGGCGGGACGGGACGGAGCTCACCGCGGCGGCTGTGCTCGCCCTCGCGATCCTGGCCGCGCTCACGTCCTGGGGGGCCCTGGACATCGCCGGAGCCGCTGCGCAGCCGGCGCCGATCGTCGCCGGTCCAGCCTCGGACTGAGCGCCGGCGAAACCGGCAGGTCGCGAGCCCGGCAGGTCAGTCGCTATCGCTCCGGAGCCAGGACCCAGCGGTCGATATCGCGCTCGTAGCTCAGCAGCTCGTCGGGGCGGAACCACAGGGCGAGCTCGGCGGCAGCCGTCTCCTCCCCGTCGGACGCATGGACAAGGTTCTGCGAGGTCTCGACCGCGAGGTCGCCGCGGATCGAGCCCGGGGCGGCCTCGTGCGGGCGGGTGGCTCCGTTCATCGCACGCACGATCGCGATGGCGTTCGGCCCCTCGAGCGCCGCGGCCACCAGCGGTCCCGACGTGATGAACTCGACCAGCCCGGAGAAGAAGGGCTTGTCACGATGGACGGCGTAGTGCTCCTCGGCAAGCACCCGGTCGACCTGGGTGAGCTTGAGGCCGACGAGCTTGAGGCCGCGTTCCTCGAAACGTGCGAGGACACGGCCCACGAGCTGGCGCTGGACGCCATCGGGCTTGACGAGCAGGAGGGTGCGCTGGACTTCCGCCATGGGCAGGTTCTGGCCTTTCGAGCATGGGCGGCTCCGGACGCCGGGCCGCGAGATCTGGGCTGTATCGCCATCCGGCTCGGGTGGTGTCGGGCCGCGCCGGGGACGCCATGCGGCCGGACAAGGGTAGCGTGCCGCGCGGGCACGGGAGGGGCGGTCGAGCGGTTCGACTCCGGCGCTCAGGTCGAGCCGTCACCGGCGTCCGTGTCGCCATCCAGCGCCGATGCGTCCGGCGACGCGGCGTCCGGCGACGCGGCGTCCGGCGTCTCACCGCGGGCGACATCGAAGGCCGCCAGCGCCTCGCGCTCACGGCCGAGGATCCGGAGGGAGTCGCCTGCCAGGAGCGCCAGCTCCGGCTCGGACGCACGATCCTCGATGGCGTCGAGCACCTGCGCGGCAAAGGCGGGATCCAGGCGCAGCGCGACACCCAGCCGCAGCGCCGCGCGATGCGGATCCCCCGCGGCCAGGGCAGCCCGCCCGCCCGCGTAGGCCTCCGCCGCCCCCGGCGACGGGATCCGCTCCGGCGAGGCAGGGCCGCCGGACGGCATGAGGCCGGCATGCGACACCCGGGCTGGATGCCCCGCCGCGTCGCCTGCCCCCGTCGCTTCCTCCGGTCGATCGACGGCGGCAGGCGTCGAGGCATCGTCGGCTCCGTCCGGCCAGATCGCGTGGCGCGGCATCCCCGCGAACAGGGCCGACAGCGGCCCGTCCGCGGCATCCAGCGCTCGCGTCGCGAGGCGTCGAGCCTCGCCCGGACGACCCTCGGCTGCCACGGCCTCGGCCGCGATGGCCAACACCGTCGGCGACACTGAGCCTCGCTCGGCGAGCAGCCCGGCGGTCACACCGGCGCCGGCGAGATCCCCGGTCCGCCAGCGCGCCTCGGCCAGGTCGGTGAGCGCCTCGTCATCCAGGCCGTCGCGGCCCGCGAGGGCCTCGAGCTCGGCCCGGGCCAGCACGAGCAGCCCCATACGCAGATGCAGCCTGGCCATTCGCCGGGCGGTCGTCAGAGTGGCAAGGTCCAGCGTCCCATCGGCATCAGTCGCTGCACCATCGCGCTCATCGACCCCATCCGCTGCTGTGACGGCGGACGCCGCATCGCCGGCCGACTGCGCGTCCACCTCGGCGCCCGCCCTGGGCCGCCGGCCGCCGCGTGTCATCCCGGCAGATGGAGGTGGCGGTCGAGGCCCCGGAGATGGCGGCCCGAAGCCACCACGGCCATCCGCAGGCGATCGTCCCGGAACAGCTCGCCGGCAAGCCGGGCGACGTCACCGGCGCCGACGCCCGCGACCGCCTCGAGCGCCTCGTCCAGCGTGAGCACCCGATCGTGCATCGCCTCCTGGCCGCCGATCCACGAGGCCAGGTTCCGTGTCTCCTCCATCCGGAGCTCAAGGCCGCCGGCGAGGTACCTTCTGACCTTGCCGAGCTCTTCGCCGGGGACGGGCTCGTCGCGCAGCCGGACGAGCTCTTCGAGGATCGCCTCGATCGCCGCCGGCAGGGACACCGGGTCCACGCCGGCCGAGATCTCCAGCGCGCCGGTGTCCGCGTACTCGACGATCCCCGAGCTGACATCGTAGGCCAGGGCCTTCTCCTCGCGGACCGCAAGGAACAGCCGGCTGGACATCCCGTCGCCCAGGATCGCGTTGAGCACGGTCAGGGCCCACGCATCGGGGTGGTCGCGCCGGAGTGCCGGCACGGCGATGGCGAGCTGCGCCTGCGACGTGTCGCGACGCCCGACCAGGACGCGCGGCCCCGCCGGGAGCTCCGGTGCCGGCTCGAACGCAGGCGCAACGCCGTTCCCCTGGCCGAACGCGGTGGTCGCGAGATCGACCGCCTCGTCGTGACCGAGATCACCCGCGACCGCGACCACGGTGTTGGCCGGCCGGTACATCGCGTGCCAGAAGTCGCGGATCGCGTCGGCGGGGAGCGCCCGGATCCCGTCCTCCTCGCCGCAGATCTCGCGGCCCAGCGGCCCATCGCCGAACAGCGCCTGCTGGATGAGTATCTGCCCGTACTCGGCAGGATCGTCGAGGTATGAGCGGATCTCCTCAATGATCACGGTCCGTTCCTGGGCGATGTCGGCATCCTCCAGCCTGGGCCGGACGATCAGCTCGCCCAGGACCGTCATCGCCGTCCTCGCCTCTCGGCGTGGCACCCGTGCCCAGTAGACGGTCGATTCCCGATCGGTCGCCGCATTGGCGGACCCGCCGACGCCCTCGACCGCCTCGGAGATCGCGCGGCTGGACGGAAGACCGGCGGTGCCCTTGAAGGTGAGGTGCTCCATGAAATGGGCGACGCCGGCCTCGTCGGTGGATTTCGAGCCGCGAGCCCGCCAGCACGTAGGCAGCGATCGACACGGATCGGGCGCCGGGCAGGCGGGCGGAGATGACGCGTGGGCCGTGGGGAAGCTCGGTCCGTTGGAACATGGCGACCGATGGTAGCCCGGAATCGGAGACCGGCGGCCGTCCGGCCGCCGGTCTCGCCGTGAGCAACCGATCACTGCAGACGGCAGGGATCGGTCGGTGGCCTGCTAAGGCAGCAGCGCGGTGATCCAGTCCTGGAGGAAGAAGATCACGAACGCAATCGACACCAGCCAGACGAGCGTATGGATCTCACTCATCTTGCCGCGGGCCAGCTTGAGCAGCACCCAGCTGATGAAGCCGGCACCGATGCCCACGGTGATGTCGTAGGTCAGGGGCATCAGGATGATCGTGAGCAGGGCCGGCAGGCCCTCCTCGAGGTCAGCGACCGGGATGTCCTTGACCAGGGTGAACATGAGGTAGCCGACCAGCACCAGGGCCGGGGCCGTGGCCGCGCTGGGCACGATCCCCGCGATCGGTGACAGGAAGATCGCGAACAGGAACAGGACGCCGGTGACAATCGAGGTGAAACCCGTCCGGCCACCCTCGGCGACGCCCGCCGCGCTCTCGATGTATGTCGTGTTGGAGCTGGTGCCGGCGAGCCCCCCGACGGCCGCGGCGATCGAGTCGACCAGCAGCACCCGTCCGACGCCGGGCACCGAGCCGTCCTCCTCGGCGAGGCCGGCCTCGGCCGCGACGCCGGTGACCGTGCCCATCGTGTCGAAGAAGTCGGTGAGCATGATGGTGAAGATCGTGAGCACCGCCACCAGCGGCGCGAGCGACCACACGTTGCCGAGGTCGAACTGGCCCAGCGTGGAGAACGAGGGCACGACCGAGAAGTTGTCCGCGCTGGGCAGCGTGGTGACGGCGTCGAGGCCCAGGGACGCTGGGATCAGGCCGACGATCGTCGTCACGATGATGCTGATGATCAGCGCCGCCCGAATGCGCAGCGCCCACAGCACGATCGTGATGAACAGGCCGATGACGAACACGAACTGGCTGGGCGACGCCGGGAAGGCGATCGCCACCGGGGTCCCCGACCCGGCCTGGATCAGGCCACCGTCGACGAATCCGATGAACAGGATGAACAGGCCGATGCCGACGCCGATCGACCGCTTCAGGGCCAGCGGGACGGCGTTCATGATCGCCTCCCTCAGCCCGAGCACGACGAGGAGCGTGACGAGCAGGCCCTCCCAGACGATCACGCCCATGGCGCCCGCGGGCGTGAGGCCCTTGCCGAGCGTCAGGGTGAACGCGACGATCCCGTTGATGCCCAGGCCCGCGGCGATGGCGAACGGGTACTTGCCCACGACGCCCATCGCGATGGTCATGATCCCGGCGATCAACGCCGTGGCCGCGGACAGCGCGGCGGCGGTGAAGGCGGTGTTCTGCGCGACGCCATCGCTGGTGAACCCGGCCATCAGGATGCTCGGGTTCAGGAAGATGATGTAGGCCATGACCATGAACGTGGTCAGGCCCGCTCTCGACTCGGTGACGAAGTCCGTCCCGCGCTCGGCGAACTTGAAGTAGGCGGCAATGCCGCCAAGACCGCCTGACGGCGCGGCCGATGCCTGGGCGCTCATCGGATGTATCGATCCTCCCTCGCTCTGGTTCCTGGCCCCCAACCCTCCGGCAGTGCCTACTCCTCGGCCCCCTCAAGGCCCTGGAGCTCCATCTGCACGAACCCGCTGGTGTCGAACTCGAGCTGGCGCGGCGACACCGGGCTGTCGGGGTCGTCGGCCGCCGGCACGAACTCGATGATGACCTGCTCGTCACCCTGGACGAGGGTGTAGACGAGCAGCTGGTCGGGACGCGTCTCGAACTGGAGGTGCTCGAAGGAATCGACGTTGATCGTGATCGCGATCGGCGTGAAGTACGTCGAGACGTCGGGCTGGTCCGCGACGATCCGCTCCACCCAGCCGGTTCCGTGCGCGACCACCTCGCGACCCCGCAGATACCGGTACGAGACGGTCTGCTTGAGGATCGGGCGCAGCAGGTGCTGGAGGTCGGTCCGGCTGGTCACGAGGCCGTGATTGACGAAGAACTTCGCGGGCGGATCGCTCGACATGGTGGGCTCCCACCTCTCGGCTCGATAGGCGCTGGAGCGGCACGCCGCGCCGCCTTCCCGGAAGCGACCCGACACCGGGATCGTAGCGGACCCGGCAGGTTGCGGGACGGTGACGATCGCAGGGTTCGGGGCGAAGAGCCCGTCCCGTCCCGGGCGGCCGTCCCGGTCCTGATCCGCGGCCGTCCGCCGGCCGGCGCAGTTGCGTCGCGGCCCGGCCGGGTACCTGGTCAGGTGGCCGATCGGGCCATGCTGCGCTCGTGCGGGGTTGGTGATGGAGAGGCCAACGGGCTGGTCAGGCGCGGCTCCGGTGCCCGCCGCACGGGTGGATGATCGAGCCGTACGTCGCCGCCCGGCGACGTACGCTCCGCCGGCGCCCGGGTCCGGAGCCCGGCGCGTGGGCCGTATGATCGTCGGCGATGCTGCTCGTCCTCGACATCGGCAACTCGAACGTCACCCTGGCCCTCGTCGGCGGTGGCCCGCTGCGCGCGACCCGTCGCGCCGGCACCCCCGCGTCGGCGACGAGCGATGCCCTGGAGCTGCTGCTCGCCGGGCTGATCGGCCTCGACGGGCATCGTCTCGATGAGCTCGGCGCGATCGCGGTCGCCTCGGTCGTGCCGGCGCTCACGGGCGCGCTGGAGGCTGTGGCCGCGCGACGCGGGATCCCGATCCTCATCGCGTCTGCCGGCACGGTGCCGCTCGCGATCCGCGTCGATCGGCCGGGCGACGTCGGCGCCGATCGGCTGGTCAACACGCTCGCGGCCGCGCGGCTGTATGGGACGCCGGCGGTGGTCGCCGATCTCGGGACCGCGACGACGCTCGACTGCGTGGGACCCGATGGTGCGTTCCTGGGCGGCGCGATCGCGCCGGGGCTCGAGCTCGGGATCGAGGCGCTCGCATCCCGGACGGCGAAGCTGCCGCGGGTCGAGCTGCGGACGCCGGACCGGGCGATCGGCAGGGACACGGTGAGCGCGATGCAGGCGGGCATCGTGTTCGGCTACCAGGCGCTGACGGCGGGGCTCCTGGCTCGGATCCGGTCGGAGCTCGCGGAGCAGGCCGGCGTGGCGCCGGCGGACGTTCGCACGATCCTTACCGGCGGGCTGTCGAACGCGCCCTGGGCGGCCGACGTCGAGGGCGTCGACGTCATCGATCCCGATCTCACGCTCAAGGGGCTCGCCATCCTCCACGCGGAGGTGGCCGGCGGCGACCCGATCGAGGCGTTCAAGCGATGAGCGGGGCGACGAACCGGCCCCGGCTGGAAGGACGGCTCATCGGGCTCGGGGTGTGCGGCTCGATCGCCGCCTACAAGGCTGTCGAGCTGCTGCGGCTGCTGACCACCGAGGGTGCCGACGTGGTGGTGATGCTGACCCCGGCCGCGGCGCAGTTCGTCGGCCCGCTCACCTTCGGCGCGCTGTCCCGGCATCCCGTCGAGACCGACGTCCTGGGTCTCCTCCCCGACGAGCGGATCGGGCACATCGTGGTCGCCGACGCGGCGGACGCGATCGTGGTCGCCCCGGCCACCGCACGCTGGCTGGGCGCGATGGCCAACGGCCTCGCCACCGATGCGGTGGTCGCGGCATGTCTCGCCACGTCCGCCCCGGTGATCGTCGCGCCCGCCATGGACGGCGACATGTGGACGCACCGTGCCACCCGGGACAACGTCGCGCGTCTCGAGCGCGACTTCGGCTACCGGCTGGTCCCGCCCGAGATCGGCTCGCTCGCGTCCGGCCAGTCGGGCGTCGGCCGGCTCGCGGATCTCGATGTCATCGTGGACGCCGTGGTGGCGGCCGTCGGGGATCGCCCGGTTCGCCAGCCCGACCCGGCCGCCCGGCCGCCACTCGCCCGCGCGGCTCGCGACGCGGATCTCGAGGGCCGCCTTCTCGTGGTCAGCGCCGGCGGCACGGCCGAGCCGATCGATCCGGTCCGGTTCATCGGCAACCGCAGCACCGGCAGGATGGGCGCGGCGATCGCCCAGGCCGCGCTGGACCGCGGCGCGCAGGTCACGATCGTGGCGGGACGAACCGAGGTGGCGATGCCGGTCGGGGCCGGCGTCACTCGCGCCGAGACGACCGCCGCCATGCGCGACGCTGTGCTCGAGGCGGTGTTCGGAGGTGGCGCCGACGCCCTGGTCATGGCTGCGGCGGTCGCCGACTTCCGCCCGGTGCGCGCTGCGGACAGCAAGCTCACCCGCGACGCCCCGCTCACGATCGAGCTCCAGCCGACCGAGGACATCCTGGCCGAGGCCGGCGTCCGCGCCCGTGGTGCCGACCCCCGCCCGATCATCGTCGGCTTCGCCGCCGAGACCGGGTCGCTGGAGCGCGCAGCCGACAAGCTGCGGCGCAAGGGCGCGGATCTGCTGGTGGCCAACGACGTCACCGAGCCGGGCTCCGGGTTCGGAACCGACACGGATCGGGTCGTGATCCTGGCCGCGGACGGGACTCGGGACGAGCTGCCGCTGCTATCGAAGCGCGAGGTGGCGGACCGCCTGCTCGACCGCGTGGTCGCGGCATTGGACGAACGAGATGGGCGGGCGCACACTGCCCGAAAGTCCACGGAGAGCCGATCATGAGCGCCCAGACCGAGACCGTCCGCCGTCTGTCCGTCGTCGACGTCGCGAAGCTGTACGCCGATGGCACCCGCATCGCCACCATCACCGCCTATGACTTCCCCACGGCGGCCCTGGTCGATGAGGTGGGGATCCCGCTGATCCTCGTCGGCGACTCGCTGGCCCAGGTCATGCTGGGCTACGACACCACCGTGCGGGTCTCGATGGACGAGATGCTCCATCACACCAAGGCCGTCGTGCGCGGCACGAAGCGGGCGCTGGTCGTGGGCGACATGCCGTTCCTGTCGTACGCAACACCCGACGAGGCGGTCGCCAACGCCGGCCGGTTCCTGCGCGAGGGCGGCGCGCAGGCGGTCAAGGTCGAGGGCGGCGTCCGGACCGCCCGTGCGATCGAGGGCGTGGTCAAGGCCGGCATCCCGGTGATGGGCCACATCGGCCTGACCCCCCAGGCGATCAACGCGATCGGCAAGGTCCGCGTCCAGGGCAAGTCGCGCGACCAGGCCCGCCAGATGATGGCCGACGCGCTCGCCGTCCAGGAGGCAGGCGCGTTCGCGATCGTGCTCGAGCTGCTGCCCGGACAACTGGCCGCAGCGATCACCGACCGGCTCCACATCCCGACCATCGGGATCGGTGCCGGCGCGGGATGCTCCGGCCAGATCCAGGTGATCACGGACACGCTCGGTTTCGGGGACTGGACGCCCAGGCACGCCCGCAGGTACGCGGACCTGCGGGGGACGATCCTGTCCGCCGTCGGCCAGTACCGCGCAGACGTCGAGGCGGGCGTGTTCCCGGGCGAGGCCGAGACGGTGCTGATGGATCCGGCGGTGCTCGACGACGTGCTGGGCCGCGGCACTGCCGACCGTGCCGACACGATGGCCAACATCGCGGGCATCCCGCTCGACCGCGACCTCTGAGCGATCCGGGCCCCGGGCGCGGCGCCATGACGCCCTCGTCCTCGAGGTTGCGGGTCGTCCGTACGCGCGCCGACCTCCGGGCAGCCCTCGCGACGGCCCCGTGTCCCGTGGGCCTCGTGCCCACGATGGGCTGGCTCCACGCCGGCCACACCTCGCTCGTCGAGCGCGCTCGATCCGATAGCGCGACCGTGGTCGTGTCGATCTTCGTGAACCCGCACCAGTTCGGCGAGGCCGCGGACTTCACGCAATACCCGCGGAACGAGGCGCGAGATCTCGCGATCTGCGAGGCCGCCGGAGTCGACCTCGTGTTCGCCCCGCCGGTCGACGAGGTGTACCTGCCGGGGTTCGACACGACGGTCTCGGTGAAGGGCATCGCGGCCCCGCTGGAGGGCGCCGCGCGACCGGGCCACTTTGACGGCGTGGCGACGGTCGTGGCGATCCTGTTCGCGCTCGTCGGCGCCGAGCGCGCGTACTTCGGCGCCAAGGACTACCAGCAGGTCCGCGTGATCGAGCGCATGGCCCTCGACCTCGCGCTGCCCACCAAGGTGGTGGCCTGTCCGACGGTCCGCGAGCCCGACGGAGTGGCGCTCTCCTCGCGCAACGCCCGGCTGTCGCCGGCTGGCCGCGCGGCGGCGCCGGTCCTCCACCGTGCCCTGCACGCCGGCGCCGCCTGCCTCGACGCCGGCGGACGTGACGGTGACGCGATCAGGAGCGAGATGCGCCGGGTCCTGGCCACGGAGCCGATGGCGCAGGTCGACTACGTGTCGGTCGCCGACGCCGACACCCTGACCGAGCTGTCGACGGTCGTCGGGCGCGCGCTGCTCTCGCTCGCGGTCCGGATCGAGGGCGTCCGCCTGATCGACAATGAGCTGGTGGGCTGAACGCCGGCAGCACGGGACCGGCCGCAGAGGATCGTCAGTCCAGCCGCGCCTCGGTGGCCGCCTCCAGGAACCGGTCCACCTGCAGATGCTCCCAGACGAGCGCCTTGATCAGGGCGATCTTCTCGGCGTCGGCGGCATGGGTCTTGACCAGCAGGTCGTGGACCTCCGAGGCCACCGTATAGGTGTCGTCATCGACCATGGCCGCGAACATCCCGGCCTCCCGAATCGCGTCGACCACCTCGGGCCCGGGCTCGTAGCCCCCGGTCAGAACCAGTCCGATCGCGGCGCCCTCGGGTCCGGCCTCGACCGCGCCTGGGGTCCGGTCCACCAGCACGTCGATCGTCGCGGCGCGCGGCCGGCCGGCGAGGTGGGCGGTCGTGATGGTCAGGATCACGTCCTCCCGGTCTCCGGGGACGATGACCAGCGTGTCCGGGCCGACGCGGCTCAGCATGTGATTGGGCTCCATCGCTCCGATGGCGACGTTGCCGATCACGCGGTCGAGGTCGGGCCCCGGATGGATCACGGAGCCGTGGACGCCCTCGAGCACCATCTCCAGGGTCGGGTTCGACAGGATGGTCCGGTATGGCAGCACGCCCAGCAGGGGGATCCCGTGCCGTGCGAGGCCGAGCTCGAGGGTCCGGGCGATCCCCGGCTGCTCGTCGATCCGGACCTTGTTGACGATCGCCCCGGCGACCGGGACGCCGTGGGCCGCGAAGTGCGACGCGTTGAGCACGATCTCATCGATCGGCCGGCCAACGCCGCCCTCGGACACGATCACCGCGGGGGCGCCCAGGATGGACGCGACGACCGCGTTCGAGAGCCCGATCACGGCCCCCACGCCCGCATGCCCGGTGCCCTCGATGAGCAGGATGTCGTGGTCGGCGAAATGGCGCTGGGCCTCGACGATCCGGGCGCCCAGGTCCTCGACGACATCGCCCGCGATGTAGCGCTTGGTGAAGCCGCGCGGGATGTGGACCGGGCTCATGACCGGATACGGGTCCGGGAGGTCGAAGGTCGTGCGCATCAGGACCGCGTCCTCGTCGGCCGGATGGCCATCCTCGATGACGGTGCGCTGGCCGACGGGCTTGGTGAACCCGATTCGGTAGCCCTTGCGCACGAAGCCGTCGAGCAACCCCAGCGACGCCGTGGTCTTGCCCCGGTTCTGTCCGGTGGCCGCGAGGTAGAGCTGGCGCATCAGGTCAGGCGACCTCCCCGTCCACCTGGCACCTGCCCTCCATCGGCCGGAGGTCTCAGCCGCGAGTGGCGGTCTTGCGCTCGATGAGCTGGACGGCTTCGCGGAGACGGGTCAGGGCCTCCTCGTCCACGCTGTCGGGCTCGAGATACGGGCCGAGCCGCTCCATGATGTCGGTCACCAGGCCCACGAACACGGCCGCGTCGGCGACGAAGAACTGGGGCTCGTTGTTGTAGCGGACCATCGTGAGCCGGCCCTGGAGGACGCGGCGCTCCTCGACGTGGGCGACCTGGGTGCTGAAGTTGTGACCCTGGATCCCATCGGGATTGTTGAGGAAGTTGAGCGCGTTGTCGATGGCGAGCCCGAACCTGGCCCGCCAGGCCACCAGCCGCTCGTGGACTTCGGGCGGGATCCGGACCTCGGCAACCTCCTCGAACACGTCTGGAGCGACCGTAAGCAGCCCGACCAGGGTCGTTCCGGCGCGGGCACCCAGCATCACCTGCAGGCTGCGCTCGAGGGTGAACACCTCGGAGTCGAAGCGGGGGCTGGTGATGACGTCCGTCAGGAGATCCTCGACGTTGTCCAGGCCGCCCGGATCGGCGAGGGCGCCGGACAGGTGGAGGATCTCCTCCTTGAACAGGAACTTCTCCTCGTGGTCGAGCATGGCCGGATGGTAGCAGGGCACCCGATCCCGACCGGCGAGAGGACGATGACCTCCACCCGACCCATCCAATCAGGGGGGGTGACGCGCCGAACGAACGCCCGATACGGTTGCCGGTGACCATGGGCCAGCCGAACGAGGACCTGCGCCCGGACCTGCGCCCGCTCACCCCCCGCATGGGACGGTGGCCCAGCGATGCCGCTGAGGGACTGGTGCAGGCGCGAACGTTGCGCCTTGGCACCCTCATCGGGCTCGATGCCGACGTGGAGATCGCCGTGAACGGGGTGGACGCGGTCCACCCCGCCTCGGAAGGCGTCTTCGACCTGGTCCTGATGGATCTCCAGATGCCGGGGCTCGACGGGATCGAGGCGGCACGGGCGATCCGCGAGAACGAGACCCGAGCCGGCAGGCGTCCGGTGCCGGTGCCCGCCGTGGCGCGCGGTTAGGGGTCGCCGATCCGGGTCGTCCGCGGACACGAAACGGCCCGGCTCCTCCTGCCGGGCCGCTCGTGCGTTCGCGCGGCGGCTCACCGGCGGGCCGGTGAGCCGCAGAGGAGGCTTACGGGTACAGGCCCCGCATCGCGGTGGCGTCGGCCACGCGCTGGACGGCGTTGAGGTACGCCCCCGTCCGCATGTTGACGCCTTCCTTGGTGGCCTGCATGAGGACCTCGCCGAAGGCCTTGACCATGATGGTCTTGAGCTTGGCGTTGACGTCGTCCTCGGTCCAGTGGTCGCGGTTGAGGTCCTGGACCCACTCGAAGTAGCTGACGGTCACACCGCCCGCGTTGGCGAGGATGTCCGGGATGAGGAACACGCCGCGGTTGAACAGGATCTCGTCGGCATCGGGCGTCGTGGGGCCGTTGGCGGCCTCGGCGACGATCCTGGCCTTCACCTTGTGCGCGTTGGCGGCCGTGATCTGGTTCTCGAGCGCCGCCGGGATGAGGACGTCGCACTCGGTCTCGAGGACCTCGGCGTTGGAGATGTCCTTGCTGCCCGGGTAGCCCCGGACCGTCCCGTGCTCCTTCTTCCAGGCGATCACGCCGTCGATGTTGAGGCCAGCCATGTTGCGGATGCCACCCTGCGAATCAGACACGGCGACGACCGTGGAGCCTTCGGCGCACATCAGCTGGGCCGCGATCGAGCCGGCGTTGCCGAAGCCCTGAACCGCAACCTTGGCGCCCTTGAGGTCCATGCCCAGGTGCTTGGCCGCCTCGGCGATCGTGTACACGCAGCCACGCGCCGTGGCCTCGTTGCGGCCTTCCGAGCCACCGAGGCTGATCGGCTTGCCGGTGACCACGCCCGGGACCGTGTAGCCCACGTGCATGGAATACGTGTCCATGAACCAGGACATGACCTGGGGGGTCGTGTTCACGTCCGGCGCGGGAATGTCGCGCTCGGGTCCGACCAGGACCTCGATCTCGGTGAAGAACCGCCGGCTGAGGTGCTCGAGCTCCTTCATCGACAGCTTCTTGGGGTCGACGATGACGCCGCCCTTGCCGCCGCCGTACGGGATGCCGACGACCGCGCACTTCCAGGTCATCCACATCGCGAGGGCCTTGACCTCGTCGAGGGACACGTTCTGGTGGTAGCGGATGCCGCCCTTGGCGGGACCGCGACTGAGGTTGTGCTGCACTCGGTAGCCGGTGTAGACCTTGACGCTCCCGTCGTCCATCTGGACCGGGAAGTGCACGGTGAGCTCGCGACGCGGCTCACGAAGCACGTGTCGAAGGCCGGGATCGAGGTTCAGCATGTCGGCAGCGAGATCGAACTGCTGCTGTGCGACGGCCCATGCGCTGATGGGCGCCGCAACTTTTTCCGTCGTCATGGAACGGAGGGTCCTCGTGGCGGGACGGTGGACGCCGTCCTCGATCGGTGGGTCATCTTCCGGACGACCCCACGGGGGCGCGCGTCGCGGGCCCGGCCGTGGCATGGCCGGCGGGCGTGGCACCGCCTCTGGGTAGCGAGTATAGCCACGAACAAGCGTGGACCATGGGCCGGTCGTCACTCTGCCGTAACCAATCCGTCACCTGCGCGCACCTGTCGCATGGCAGGGGTCGAGCGGCCGGGCAGCGGCGGCCGGCAGCGCATCGCGGCGGGAGTCGGGACGGGGGTCACGGCGGGAGTCGCGGCGAGACCGACGGCGGGAGTCGCGGTGGCGGACCAGCCCTGCCGGAAGGCGCTCAGTGGCGGCGGATCACGACGGCACCCACGCAGCCGGGTCCGAGGTGGGGACCCACCGATGCCCCGATCGTGAGCACCTGGACCTTCGCTGGTTCGAGGCCCGACCGCTCCAGGAACCGCGCGTGAAAGTCCTCGACCTCCGCATTGGTGGTGTGGAGGATGGTCGCCCGCTCGATCGGCGACGTGGTGAGCAGCTCGAGGGTTCGCTCCCGAGCCTTGATGCGCGTGCGCACTCGATCGGCGTTCTCGACGATCCCGTCCTTGACCGTGATGATCGGCTTGATCGAGAGCATCGTCCCGACCACTGCCCTCGTGCCGCTGATCCGCCCTCCCCGCTTGAGATACTCGAGCGTGTCGAGCGCGACGAACAGATCGACGTCCTCCTTGCGGTGCTCGATCACGCGCGCGATCTCGGCGGCCGACACGCCCTCGTCCGCGAGCTCGGCGGCGATCTGGGCCAGCATCCCCTGCCCCATCGACGCCGTGCGCGTGTCGACGACGTAGATCTCCTCGTTGGCCAGCATGTCCCGGGCGACCTGGGCGGACTTGAGCGTCCCCGACAGCTCGCCCGACACGTTCACGCACACGATCGCCTGGGCGCCGGCCGCGAGCACGGCGGTGAACGCATCGAGGAAGTCGCCCGGCGCCGCGGCCGCGGTGGTCGGGAACGGAGCATCGGACGCGGTCATCCGCTCCCAGAACTGATCCGTGGTCAGGTCAACGTTCACGCGGAAGCTCTCGTCGCCGAAGCTCACGATCAGGGGCACGACCGTGATCCCCTGGCGCGCGGCGAGCTCGGGCGGCAGGTCGCTGACGGAGTCGGTGACGATCGCGACGTGAGACAACGGCGAGGCTCCTCGGACGCGTGGCTCGTGGCTGCCGATGATACGGACCCACGTCGAACGGCGAACGGCCGTCGCGGCGCTGTCCGTGCCGGACCCGCCCCGGCCGCCATCGAGCCGCTACGCTTCAGCGCATGGCGCGCGCGGTCCTGGCGGTGGTCTTCGGCACGTTTACCCTGCGGCTGGCGACCGGCATCACCGGCGCGATGCTCATCTACTACTACGCCGCGTTCCCCGACTACGGCGGCGTCCCCGTCAGCCCTCGAGAGGTCGGGGTCCTGGCCGCGCTGTTCTACGCCAGCGAGCTGATCGGGTCGCCTCTGTTCGGGATCCTGTCGGATCGAATCGGCCACCGCCGGGTCATGCTGGTGGGGCCCGCGTTCGGGGTGGCGGCGGTCGTCGTCACCGCGCTCACGGTCAGCCTGCCGCTGATCGGGTTCACCCGGTTGCTCGAGGGCGGGTCGACAGCCGCGTCGGTGCCCTCGATCCTCGGCTTCATCGCCTTCGCCACCGCCGCCGACGAGACGCATCGGGGCCGTGCCGTCGCCCGCTTCGAGGCGGCCACCCTGGCCGGCCTGATGACAGGCTTCGTGGTGGCCGGCCCGCTGTTCAAGGCCCTGGGGCCGGTGGCGTTCCTGGCCAACGCGCTCGTCTACATCGCCTCGTTCCTGATCTACCGCTACGGCGTGCCACCGCACGCCGAGCCTCAACCCGCCGGGGCGGCGCACGACCCGGCCGAAGGACTGCGCCGTTACCTGCGCATCCTGCGCGGGAGCCACGTGTGGCTGCTGGCGCCGACCTGGATCGCCATCAACGCGACGCTCGGCCTGTACACCAGCCAGACGCTGTTCCAGCTGGTCCGCGCGCCGGATCCCCGGTTCGACGCCCAGCGGCTGATGGGTGGCTTCGACGAGCTCCAGGTGTCCGCCGCACTGGCCGTCGGGGGGCTGCTGTTCCTCGCCGGCCTCCTGTACTGGGGCGGCAAGTTCCGGAGCCTGCGCCGGACCTCGATCATCCTGTACGGCATCCTCGGCGGAGCGGTGATGATCCTGGCGGGCACGGCGGTCAACCACGCGGTCGGGGTGATGCCGCTCCCGATCGTGCTGGTCCTCGTCGCAATCGGTGCCGGCGGGCTGTTCGTGCTCGCGGGCGCGACTCCGGCGGCGATCGGCCTGCTCGCCGACATGACCGAGCCCTACCCCGACGACCGGGGCGCGATCATGGGCCTGTACTCGGTGTTCCTGGGCATCGGGCAGATCACGGGCAGCCTGGTGGGTGGTGAGGCGGCACAGCGCGCCGGACTCGATGGTGTGTTTGTCACGTCGCTGCTGCTGCTGGCGATCGCCCTGATCCCGCTCAGCCGGCTGCGACGCTACGAGCACCACCTCGGCGTCGCGCCGGCAACGTCGGTCGCCGAGGCGTAGGGCTCCGCCGGTGGCTGCCGATCCCGTCGATTCCCGTACGCTGGCCGCATCTCCGCGCCTGCTCGCCCGCGGCTCGCAGGGCGCCGTGGTCGCCCCCCACCACCTCGCGACGGCTGCGGGCCTGGCGGTGCTGGCGTCCGGCGGCCACGCGGTGGACGCGGCCATTGCGACGAACGCGGTGCTGGGCGTCGTCATGCCCAACGGCTGTGGGATCGGGGGCGACGCGTTCTGGCTGGTGTGGGACGAGACGACCGGCGAGCAGGTCGCCCTCAACGGATCCGGGCGGGCGCCGTCGGGGGCGTCCGCCGAGGCGCTGCGAGCCGCCGGCCTGGAGCGCATACCGGTGCGCGGCCCGCTGGGGATCACGGTGCCCGGTGCGGTCCGATCGTGGGCGGATGCCCACCGTCGCTGGGGCCGTCTGTCGCGCGACGCCGTGCTGGCACCGGCGATCGAGCACGCCGAAGGCGGCTTTCCCGCCTGGCACGGGCTGATCAATTCGATCGAAGACGTGGTGGCGTCGACCGCCGGCGAGATCTGGGCGGACGGCCTCCGCGCGGTCTGGGCAGCCGGCGGCCGAACCCCCCTGCCCGGTGAGATCGTCCGTCTGCCGGCGCTTGCTTCGACCCTGCGGACCCTCGCCGACGGGGGCTTCGACGCCTACTACGAGGGTGAGCTCGGGGAGCGGATCGCTCACGGCCTGGTCGCGGCGGGCGCGCCGTTCCGGGCCGGCGATCTCCGGGACCACCGGAGCACCTGGGGCCGGCCGCTGGCCACCAGCTATCGCGGCGTCCGGGTCACGACGCATCCGCCCAACAGCAGCGGGCTGGTGGCGCTCGAGGCGCTCAACGTGCTGGCCCGGTTCGAACCGCCGCCCGGAGCGCGGTTCGACGCCCGGGGCTGGACCGATGGCGCGTGGCCTCACCTGCAGCTCGAGGTGGCCAAGCTGGCGCTGGCCGATCGGGATGCCGAGCTGACGGACCCTTCCGTCCGGAAGGTGCCCGTCGAGCGGCTGCTGTCGGCGGACCATGCCTCGGCCCTGGCGAGCGGGATCGATCCCGACCGTGCTGATCCGGCACCGCGCCCGGTGCGAACGCTGGTGGGCGGCACGATCTACCTCGCGGCCGTGGACGCAGCCGGCAATGCCGTGAGCCTGATCCAGTCCAACGCGTCCGGGTTCGGGTCGGGCGTGCTGGACCCGTCGACCGGCGTCCATTTCCAGAACCGGGGGGCCTCGTTCTCGCTGGATCCTGCGCACCCCAATGTCCTCGCGCCCGGCAAGCGGACGGCGCACTCGCTTCTCCCCGGGATGCTGTTCCGCGACGGAGATCGCCGGCCGTGGGTCGTGGTGGGGTCGATGGGCGGCGACATCCAGCCGCAGATCCACGTCTCGTTCGTTTCCGCGCTGGTCGACGGCGGGGCCGATATCGCGACCGCGGTGGCCGCGCCACGGACGGCGGCGCTGCCGGCGGGCTGGCTCGCTCCACCGGTCGACGTGGTCACGGACGGCGAGCTGGCGGAGGGCGTCGAGGCAGACCTGTCGCGGCGGGGCCATGCGATCCGAGGGGTGGCGTACGACGGATCCCTGGGCCACCAGCACGCGATCGAGCTGGTCGACGGCGGACCGGCTGCGGGCGGCTGGCTGGCAGCGACGACGGACCCCCGAAGCCCTGGGCTGCCCGAGACCCGGTAGGGCACGACGACCCGACCGATGGCCGCAGCGATGTCGCGGCGGGCCGGCCGGTGTCGTGCAGTGGCGGGTGATCCCACAGGCGATCCGGTAGGGCCGCGAGCATGGCATTGGGGGCCCGGATGGTATCCTCGGCCGGCCGGTGGCAGGCTGCGCTCACACCGATCTGCCGCCGGCCTCGTGTGACATGTGGAGGCGCGGGTGACCTCGAACGTCGGCCAGAACTACCCGTACACCAGCGAGACCGCGGCGGACCGTGCGGCCCGGATCGCGACGCTCCTCGCCGAGCGCGAAGGCCTGGCCGACACGCTCGCGGCCGAGACCACGCCGCTGGACGAGCACGAGCGATGGTGGGTCTGGAAGTGCCCGACCAAGGGCTGCGCGGGGCTGCTCCACGCGGCCGGCTACGCGCTCGAGAAGCACGCCATCTACGTCGTCTGCGACGGGTCCTGCGCGAAGACCTTCCTGCGCTAGTCGCGGCGCCAACGCCGTGACCGCCGACCCGTCTGCGCCCGATCTCGCCGCCGCCCGGCGCCAGCTGCTGCTCGACACCCTGGGCATCGCCGTGTCCGTCGCCGGCTTCGGGTTCGTGTTCGGGCTCGCGGCGCGCAACGCCGGCTACTCGCCGATCGAGGCCAGCGCGATGAGCGTGTTCGCGTTCGCCGGCGCCGCCCAGTTCGCCGCCGTCGGGTACGTGGCGGCGGGTCTGCCCTGGATCCCGATCGTGATCCTCACCTTCGCCCTCAACGCCCGGCACCTGCTGTACAGCGCCTCGCTGGCCCCGCGGCTGCGAGAGCTCCCGTTCGCGCGTCGCGCGGCCATGGCCCACGTGCTCACCGACGAGGCGTTCGCGCTGGCGGCCGCGCACTTCCACCGGCTGGGCCGGGTCGACGTCACCGGCTACTGGATCGGCGCGATCGTGGGCGTGTTCATCCCCTGGAACCTCGCCACGCTCGCGGGCGTGCTGCTCGGAGGCGTGCTCCCCGATCCGACGGCGTTGGGTCTCGACGTCGTGTTTCCGGCCGCGATGGCCGGACTGGCGGCGGGCCTCGTAACAGGCCGGCGGGAGCTGGTGGCCGCGGGCTCGGGGGCGGCGATCGGCGTCGTCTGCACGCTGGCCGTTGGGCCATCGGTCGGGATCGTTGCCGGCGGGCTGATCGGGCCGCTGGTCGGGATGACGGTCCCCGCGGGGACCACGCATCTGGTTGCGGAGTCGGACGCCAGCGCGCATGCGATCGACATCGAACGGGCGATCACCGACGTGGGCGAGATCGGCGACCCCCCACGGGGCGCCGACCGGTGAGCACCGAGCTCGTCCTGCTCGCGTTGCTGATGCTGGCCGTGACCTACCCGTCGCGGGCCGTTCCGCTGCTGGCACCCGGAATCGAGCGGCTGCCGCCACGGGCGCTGCTGTACCTGCGCCTGGTGGGTCCCGCGATCCTGGCGTCGCTTGCCGCGGCCAACACGCTGGTGGGCCAGGGATCCGGCGGGACGCAGCAGCTGTACGTCGGCGTGGAGGGGATCGGCGTGCTGGTCTGTCTCGGGCTTACGGCCTGGCGCCGCAACCTGTTCCTGGGCCTGGTCGCCGGCATCGGTCTGGTCGCGGTTGCGCGTGCTGCGGGGATCGGCTGAGGGCCGCCGATCCCTCCCACGGGCCACCGCCAGAGCGCGGCGGCGGGTCATGCCGGCGCGGAGGACGCCGCGCCCGCCAGCCGCTGGTCGCGCCAGCGGCGGATCTCGGCGTCCCGGCCGATCGCAGCGATCAGGGCCGCCAGGAGCACCGTTCGCGGCACGATCGAGGCGAGCTCGAGGTACTCCCCGGGGGAGTGGTCGAGGCCGCCGATCGGCCCCAGCCCGTCGAGCGTGGGCACGCCCATCCCGGCCGTCGTGTTGGCGTCGGACGCACCGCCGGTGGCGGCGTCCCGCACCTCGAAGCCGAGCTGGCCGGCCAGCCCAACCGCATGGTCGACGAGCCGCGCCGAGCGCTCGAGCTTCTCCATCGGCCAGTGGCGCCCGGTCTCCGCCAGCTCGACTGTGACGTCGGGGACGAGGCGCGGCGCGGCCAGCTCCCGGATCGCCGCCTCCGCCTCGACCAACGCATCCCGCAGGACCGCGCGCACGTCGACCTCGAGGGTGCACCGCTCGGCGATGACGTTGGGCCGGGTGCCGCCCGCGATGACCCCGGCGTTGACGGTGACACCGGGCCAGCGCCTGTTGAGCGCGTGAAGGTCGGTAACGATCCGCGCTGCTTCGAGGATCGCACTGCGGCCCTTCTCGGGCTCTACGCCAGCATGCGCCGCGCGGCCGTTGACCGTGATCGCGAGGCTCAGGTTCCCCTTGCGCGACGAGACGATGTCGCCGTTTGCGCGCGCGCACTCGAGAACGAGACAGGCATCGACCTCGGCGGCCAGGCGGCGGATGTGTGGCGTGGACACCGGCGAGCCGATCTCCTCGTCCGGGTTGGCGACGAAGACGAGGCGGGCGAACGGAAGGCCGCCGGCCACCTCGCGCAACGCCGCGATGGCGTACAGCCCGGCCAGCAGGCCGCTTTTCATGTCGGTCACGCCTGGCCCGGTTGCGATGCCGTCCTGGATCGCAAACGGCCGCTCGGCGACGGTGCCCGGGCCGAACACCGTGTCCATGTGCGCGATGCACAGAAGGGTCGGCCCCGCCGGATCGGCGCCGTCGAGCTCCGCGACCACGGTCTCGCCCAGGCCCTGGTCGTTCGCGAGCGAGGTCAGGCGGGCGCCCATGCCGGCCAGCCGGCTCATGGTCCAGCGCCCGACCGCGTCCACACCCTCCTTCGTGTAGCTGCCGCAGTCGACGTTGACGAGCTGCTCGAGATCGGCGAGCAGGTCCGGGTAGGCACGCTCGATGGCTTCCTGAAGGGCGGCGAGCTCGGCCTCGGTGACGAGGTCCGGCGTGTCGCGCGGTTCCGGCGCGCGCGGCGACTGCGGCGCGCGCGGCGACTGCGGCGGACGCGGATCGGCGGTCATCTCCGGAGTGTATCGACACCGGGCCGCGCAGGGATGCGGGGTGCCGCGGAGGGACGGTGCGGTTCCCGCAGGGACGCCGGGGCTGCGGAGGGCGGTGGCCCCGGCAGCGACGCCGTGGCACCCGCAGGGACGCCGGGGGCTGCGGACGGTCACCCGATCCTCGACTTGACCATTCACCCGTGCAGTGATTGCTGGCCGGGTGATCGACCGGGGCTGGCGCCGGTGGCCGGTCCGGGCACGCACGACACTCGGCGGACACTTGGCCACCTGCCCGCGGTGTGGGTACTAGGCCAACCCTGTCGTCGCCCAGTTGCTCCAGCACCCATGGCACGGGTGCTGGTCGACAGCTACCCCGTCCGTATCCACGGGGCGGGTATGTGGGCAGGTACCGGGCGACCGGGAGCCGCTTGTACCCACGGGGTGGGCAGGCGACCGATTGCGTCCCGGCCGCACGGCCCGGCCACACCGTCGATAGCACGAGCGGTGCATTCCGGGCACGGATCGGGCCGCATCGGGCCCCATCAGGTCGGATCGCGTGCGACGGGCCGGACCACGCGGGACGGGTGGCCGCAGAGCCATCCCGCTCGCGTATCCTCGCCGGATCGTGCGTCTCATCGAGATCCGCCTGCTGGAGGGACCCAACGTCTACCGGCTCGAGCCGGTGGTGAAGGTCGAGCTCGCCGTGGGACGCACCCGCGCCTGGCAGGGGGACCGGAGCGGCCAGGATCGAGCGCTCGTCCATCTGGGCCGCACCGTTGCCACGCGCGAGTGGCCCGACCCTGTCGTCGACCTCGTGGCCTGGACCCGCCGCCTGCGAGCCGGGCACGGAGAACGGATCGGTCCGGTCGAGGTCCATCGTGGATCGGACGCCGGACGCTGGGTGGTGACGTGGCCGTGGGCCGGCGCGGAGCGCGCCCGTACGATCGCCGAGGCCGCCGTCGACCTTGCGACGCGTTCTGTGTCGGCGGGTCGCCGGGTCCAGCTCACCAACACGCAGACACGGGCCGTTGACCGCTGGGAGGCGCGGATCGACGAGGCGCTTGCCACGCCACCGGCGTGGATCCGCGACGACGCCCGCGCGACACCGGTGATCTCGATCACGGGTACCAACGGCAAGTCAACGGTGACCCGGTTGATCACGCACATCCTGCTGCATGCCGGGCGACACGTGGGTCGACGACCTCGGACGGCATCCTCGTCGACGAACGGTTGGTCGATCCGGGTGACTGGACCGGGCCCGGTGGGGCGGCAGCCATCCTCCACCGCACGGATCTCGACGTCGCCGTGCTCGAGACGGCGCGTGGGGGCCTCATCCTGCGCGGGATGGGCTACGAATCGAACGAGGCGAGCGTGTTCACCAACGTCTCGTCGGATCACCTCGATCTCCAGGGGATCCACACGCTGGCGGAGCTCGCCGAGGTGAAGGCCACCACCTGCCGGGTGACCAGGCGCGACGGCTGGGCCATCCTCAACGCGGACGATCCGCTGGTCGCCGCGGTCGCGCGCCGCATCCGAGCGCGGGTCGCCCTGTTCTCGCTGCAACCCGACGGCCCGGTCCTCGCGCGCCACCTCGCAGGGGGCGGCCGGGCCTACGTGCTGCGCGACGACCACCTCCTCGAATGCGAGGGCCCAGCCGCCCGCACCCTGGTGTCGGTGGCCGAGCTGCCGGTCGCGCTGGGCGGGCTCGCCCGCCACAACATCGCGAACGCGCTCGCTGCCGCCGGTGGGGCGCGAGCGATGGGCGCCACGATCGACGAGGTCGCCGACGGCCTGAGGGACTTCCGGCCATCGGCGGAGCTGTCGCCGGGACGGCTCAACCTGTTCCGGCTTGGCCGCCGGACGGTGATCGTGGACTTCGCTCACAACGAAGCCGGCACGAAAGCCATCCTCGACGTCGCCTGCGCGATCGCCGGCGGTGCCGCCGGGCGCACTGCGCCCATCACGGCGATCATCGGCACGGCCGGTGACCGGCCGGACGACATTCTGCGCGGCATCGGCTGGATCGCCGCCACGAAGGCCCAGCGGGTCGCGATCAAGGAGACGCTCGCCTACCTTCGTGGGCGCGACCGCACCAACGTCGTCGATCAGATCCTGGCTGGCGTGCGCGATGCCGGCATGGACCCCGCCTCCGTGCCGGTCTATGCGTCCGAGACGCGGGCGCTCGAGTCGGAGCTCGCCGGGTCTGGAGGGGCGGCTGCCGCCGCCGGTCGGGCCGATGCGCCACGGGTCGTGGTGTTGTTCTGCCACCAGGAGCGCGACGAGGTGTTTGCGCTGCTGGGGCGCCTGGGCGCGCACCAGGTCGACGCGAGGTCCGGGCTGTTCGAGCTTGCCCCGCGGATCGCCGACGGCGGGCGCGAGCCGAGACCGTAGCTCCGGGGTCAGGTAAGCGCAGCTAGCTCATGCAGTCCGAGCAGGACACGGCCGACCTCACGACTACGAACGGCGAGCGGCCGGCGTCGTTGACCGCAGCCACCACGAACGCGTAGTAGGACTGCTCTCCGTCCCATGCGAGGACCGGGCCGTCGACTTCCGCCATTGGCCAGCGCCACGACGCGGCCCCCTCCTCAGCGGGACCACGGCCCACGACCGTTCGGGCCGACGCCGGCAGCTTCATGCCGTCGACCACGCACGGCACGCCCGTGCTCGTGGGCGGGTTGAGACACTTGGTGACCCCGTAGATGCGGATGGTGACGCCCGAGGTCAACGGGGCCTCCCAGCTGATCGTGTACTGGCGGACGACCAGACCGGAGGCGTCGGGCCCATCCTCCTGGGCGAGCGCGACCCCGGTGGGCGCGGGTGGTGGCTCGGTCACCACCGCGATCGTGGGTGCCGGGATCGGTGTCACGGTTGGCGACGCCGTCCGGCTCGGGGTCGGAGCCGGCGAGGTCGGAGCGATGGTGGGCGTGGCGGCGGGTTCCGACGTCGGCCCGATCGTGGGTCCAAACGACGTCACGGGTTGGTCAGCCGAAGCGCTCGGAGCGACGGAGCGGGTCGCGGATGCTGGCTCGGCCCCCGCCTGACAGCCCGCGAACGCAAGTGCCAGGGCCAGCGCCACCACCATGAACCCGATCCGACGAGCCACGGTCCGCTCGGTCTGAAATCTCCGGCCCTCCCCGACGGTGCGCGCAAGCATGACGCGCCGGCGGTCACCAGACAACCCTGTCGACGCGCCGCCATGTCGAGCCGTCTGGCACGCGGACACCCGATGGCGCCGGACGGCCGAGGCTAGCCAAGCGGCGCCTCGAGCTCACCCGGGTCGGCAAACGCCGTTGCCCCGGCCGTCCGGCCGACCAGCGCCATCGCCTCCCGGTACACGCCCACAGCGTCGTCGGCGCAGACCACCACGAGGTCGCCGGGCGCGGCCCGACGCAGCGCGGCCCGAACCGCCGCCGCCTCGTCGAGGATCTTCTCCACCCGCGTGGTCTGCGTCCCGCCGTCACCCTTGACCGCGCGAATCCCCTGGGCCACGTTGCCCGCCGCGACGCCGGGCTCGCGACCGCGGAGGTTCCGGTCCTCTCGAATGATCACGTCGTCGAACGCGCTCGCCGCGAGCGTGCCGTACTCGCGCTGGTCCTCATCACGGCGGTCACCTGGGATCCCGATCACGCCGATCGCGCGACCGGTCCGCCGGGGAGGGAACGGGGCGTCGACCCGGCCACCGGCACCGCGCCGGCCGAGACTGGCCTGCGGCTCGACCATCATCCGGTTCACGAAGTCGGCCAGCTGGCGCATCCCGTCCACGTTGTGGCAGTAGTCGATGATGAGGCGCGCCCCCGCCACCTCCACCAGATTGAGCCGTCCCGGCGCCTGGAAGAACGAGGTCGTGAACGTTCGCAGGCCCTGGCGGATGTCGTGCAGGTGGGCGCCCGCCGCCCAGGCGGCGGCCGCCGCGGCCAGGGAGTTCGCCACGTTCATCCGTGCCCGCCCTCCGAAGGTGCCGGGCATGAGGTGCGTGTACAGGACCGGCATCTTGCGCGGACCGTGCTTGAGCACCATCAGCTCGCCCTCGGGCGTGTCCTCGAGGCAGAACGCGGGGTTTCCCCTCGACGTGTGACCGTCCACGCGATCGAAGCCGTCCTCACCCTTGGTCTTCGACATCGAGAACAGGACGACCTGCCCCGCGCAGTGGCGCGCCATCCGATGGACAAGCGGGTCGTCTGCGTTGAGCACGGCCGTCCCCGACCTCGGGACCGCCTCAACCAGGACGCCCTTGACGTTGGCCAGCTGGCCGATGGTGTCGATGCCGCCCAGGCCCAGGTGATCGCCGGTGACGTTGGTGACCACCGCCACGTCGTTACGGTCGTAGCCCAGGCCCTCGCGCAGGATGCCACCGCGGGCGACCTCGAACACCGCGGTGTCCACGGTCGGGTTCTGGAGCACCATCTGGGCCGATCGCGGCCCCGACATGTCGCCGCGCTTCATCAGCCGCCCGTCGATCACGATGCCGTCGGTCGAGGTCATGCCCACGCGCCGACCCATCAGCTTGAGGATGTGGGCGACCATGCGCACGGTCGTGGTCTTGCCGTTGGTGCCGGTGACCGCGACGATCGGGATCCGCGCCGGTGATCCCGGCGGGAACAGCAGATCGATGACGGGCTTGGCGACGTACTGCGGCTCACCTTCGGTGGGATGGGTGTGCATCCGGAACCCGGGCGCCGCATTGACCTCGACGATGCCGCCACCCGTCTCGCGCACCGGCTCCTCGATGTCGGGGCAGATGAAGTCGATGCCGGCGATGTCGAGGCCGACGACGCGAGCCGCCGTCTCGGCGATCTCGATGTTGTCGGGATGGGCTTCGGTCGTCCGGTCGATCGAGGTGCCGCCGGTGCTCAGGTTGCCGGTCAGCGCGAGCTTCACGAGGACCCCGTCGTCGGGGACGCTGTCGAGCGTGTAGCCCTGGCCCTCGAGGACGGCGTCGGCGTTCTCGTCGAGGCGGATCCTGGTCAGCACCTTCTCGTGACCGATGCCCCGCCGAGGGTCAGCGTTGGTGAGCTCGACGAGGTCGCGGATCGTGTGCTCCCCGTCGCCCGTCACGCTGGCCGGAACTCGCTCGGCGACCGCGGCGAGCTTGCCGCCGATGACCAGGCACCGGTAGTCCCGGCCGGTGATGTAGCTCTCCACGATGACGTCACGCGACCGGCTCTCGCGGAGCGCCGCGGGAAATGCGGCCACGACGGCGGCCTCGTCGTGGAGGTCGAGCGCGACGCCGCGGCCGTGGTTGCCGTCGAGTGGCTTGAGCACGCACGGGTAGCCGAGGCGGTTCGCGACTTCGACTGCCGCCTCCTCGGTCTCGACGACCTCCGATCGGGGAACCGGCAGCCCGGCCGAGTCGAGCAGCCGGTTGGTCAGCTTCTTGTCCGAGGCGATGTCGACCGCGATGCCGCTGGTACGGCTCGTCATCGTCGCCCGGATCCGCTGCTGATGGACCCCCTGGCCGAGCTGGACCAGGCTGTACCGATCGAGGCGGATGAATGGGATGTCGCGGCCGGCGGCCTCGTCCAGCAGGGCCTGGGTCGATGGCCCGAACGCGAGGCGCTCGGCGAGCCGGATCAGGTTCTCGAGCTCCTCGCCGAGGTTGAACGCGAACGCGGGATCGTTGGGTGCGACCAGGTGGTTGACCAGCCCGACGGCCATCTTGCCGGCGGCGATCCCCACCTGCTCCTCGCGGTACTCGAAGATGACGTTGTAGCGCCCGTACTCGCCGGTCCCCCGCGTCTTGCCGTGGCGCACGTCGGTGCCGGCGAGGTTCTGGAACTCGAGCGCGATGTGCTCCGCCACGTGCCCCACCCACGTCCCGTCGCGCAGCCTGGTGACGAACCCGCCTCGCCGGCCCAGCGAGCAGGCGTGGTCCTCGAGGGTCGGCAGCATCTCGACCAGGGCGTCGACGAAGCCCGGGATCCTGCTCGACGGGAACTCCTCGAGCACGCCGAGATCCACGACCTGGCGGATGACCGGCTCGCGCGCCCAGTAGTTGGGGCCGCGCAGCACGCGGGTCTCGACGATCCGCAGCGTAGGCTCCGGACGCTTGCCGCCCGGGCGGTCTGCCGTGCGGCGCCGGGTCGACGTCCTGGCGCCCGTCCTCGCGACCCCGGGCGTGTTCCGCGCTCGCGTCCGGGGCGCCCGTTCCGCCTGGGCCACGTCGTCCCTCCTCGTGTGTGGAACGTGCAGTGTACGAGCCGGACCCCCGAGCGTGGGCCGAGTCGTGCGCCCGGCGCGGCCGCGGTCGGCGGCGCCGATCCCCATCGGGACCGTGCACCTCGTCCGCGGCCGGTCCGTGCGACACGATCGTGTGGGTCCGTGTCGGCTCGGATGCCTACGTCAGCTACTCGCTCGTCGGCGGTCCCTGGCCTGGCCGTTTCCGTCAGATAGCCACAGAACGACTGGCCGACACGCCGGACGGGTTCGCGGTCCGCCGGACAGACCGGCGCTGCTGACAGGTGGTCACCAGCCGGGCGGTACGCCGGCCCCGACGCCGCCTCGAGCGGTCCGACGCTTCGCGGCTGGGTGACGCACAGTCATGCCTGGACTGGATGACAGAAACAGCGGGTGGCGCGTCTTGACGGTGGGCGGCGCGTTGGCTGGGCGCGGAGGCGATCGGCGGCGCCGGCCCGGTCAGCTCGAGGCCACCTCACCGCCCTGGATCGTGTGCAGCATCGGGGTCGCGATCCGTACCCGCCGGCGCAGATCGAACCGGTAGCCGGCGGGCAGCGAGTGCAGCACCACGCCGCTGATCATCAGCGGTCGGTGACCCCGGATCTCCCAGGCATCGGTCTCCGACGCGGCCCCGTCCACCACCGTGATCGACCCGCGCCCGATCACCTCCATCACCTGGTCCGGTCCGACCACGCCCGCGGTGTCCTCGTCCACGCCGAGACCCAGCAGGCCCGGGTTCTGGGCGATCAGGCTGAGCAGCCGGCCCAGCCGGTTCCGCTGCTGGAAGTGCTGATCGACGATCACGCCCGGCAGCAGCCCGAGGCCGGCCGCGATCTGGGCCATCCGGTGCTTGGGCGTGGCTCCTGACGCACCGAACGCGATCATGTGCGAGGAGACCGCGCTCGCCCCCGCCGACGTCCCGGCCACCACCGCACCTGCCTCGAACTGATCCGTGATCGCATCCGCCAGGCGGGTGCGCCCGATGGTCGAGGAAAGGCGCAGCTGGTTGCCGCCGGTCAGGAACACGCCCGTTGCCTCGCGGACGACGCGCGCCGCATGCTCGTCGTTGGCCTGGGTCCGCGTCACCGCGTGGATCGGTCGCACCGACGCCGCACCGAGCTCCGTGAACACCGCCCGATACCGCTCGCCGGCCTCGGCCCCGAGCGACGAGGCGGTGCTGATCACCACGATCCGCGCGTCAGCCCCGCCGGCAAGCGCGACGAACCTGCCGAGGATGACCCGGTCCCGGACCTTGTCCTCGGCGCCGCCGATCAGGATGACGGTCCCGTGCGCCATGGTGGGCGGAGTCTAGCAGCGCATATGGAGCGGACCGGGCCGGGTCGCGTCGGACCGGGGACCCGGGATGGGCGACGACGCGCGAGAATGCTGCGGATGAGCACCACTGCCACGATCCTGCGGCGACCCGCGCGGCGGGCCGGAGTGATCCGGCGTGCGCTCCGGCGCGAGGCCACGCGGCTGCGCTCTCCGCGGCGGATCCTCGCGATGACCCTCCTGATCATCGTGTTCGCCCTGGCCATTGCCGGCATGGCCGCTCGCGGGGACAACGCGGGCGCCGACGCGCAGGCGTACTGGGCGGCGGTCCGGATCTGGATCGAGGGCGGCAACCCGTATCACCCCACCGGCCCGTTCCTGCCCTACGTCTACTCCCCCTGGATGCTGCCGCTGTTCGCCCCGTGGGCCATGCTGCCGTGGGAGGTGGCCTGGTTCGCCTGGCGCGGGGCGACCATCCTGCTGCTGCTGTGGTCGATCCGGTGGGCCTATGCGCGGCGGCCGCTGCCCACCGCGATCCTGGTCTCGATCCTCGCGTTCCCGATCGCGGCCAACCTCGACACCGGCAACATCGACCTGCTCCTGGCGCTGGCCCTGTTCGGGGCGCAATTCATCGACGGCCGTGCCGGCGGCCTGATCTGGGGGCTCGCCAGCTGGATGAAGTGGGTGCCGGCACCCGTCTGGCTGGTCCTTCCACCGCGCGCCAGAGGTTGGGGGATGGTGTTTCTCGCCCTGTCGGGCCTGCTGTCGCTGGCGATGCTCCCGCTGACGATCATCCAGCTCCAGACGCTGTTCGGCTACGGCCAGCGGCCGATCCGGGCCGACTACCTGGTCTTCGTGTGGGCGGCCGTGCCCTGGTGGTGGCGGCGAGCGGACCCGTTCGCGTTCCTTCGCGCGGCGTCGTGGCGGGACGCGAGCCGGTACCAGCTCGGCCGCCTGCGGACCTGGACCGCGGGCCTCCGGGCCGAGCCACGATTCACGCTGAGCCAGACGCGGAACGCGCTGGTTGCGGCGATCCGGCGGTTCGTGGGCCTGGACGACGGTCCGGCTCCCGGTCCCGGCGCTGCGATCATCCACGGTGCGGCCGAGATCGGCGATTGACGTCAGGCGGGCGCGAGACCGGGCTCCAGCCGGGGTGTCGTAGGTCGCCGTGGCTCGACGACCGGGCGCAGGAGGACCGCCCCGATCGCGAACAGGCCGACGGCGATCAGGAATGCGGCCCGCGCACCCAGCTCGTCGGTCGAACGCCCGGCCACGAAGTCGCGGGTGAGGCCGCCGATCGCTGCGGCGAACAGCGGTGACGAGCCGGTGGCCACGTTGCTGAGGCCCATGTACCGCCCGGCCGACGCCCGCGGGATGATGTCGGTCATCAGCGCCCAGTCCACGGCCAGGAACGTGCCGTTCGCCGCGCCGAACAGCGTGCCACCCGCGATCGCGACCGGCACGGCCGGCGCCATCGCCGCGATCCCGGCCCCGAGCGCCCCGAACGCACACGCGCCGTAGATGATCGGCTTGCGGCCGATCCGGTCCGACAGACGCGCTGCCGGGACGATCGTCACCACGTTGCCGGCCACGACCGCGACGATGAGGATGAGGTTCGTGATGCCCGCCTCTCCCTGCGACATGCGGAAGACGTCGCGCATGTACACCGTCGCGTAGGCGAACAGGACCCCGCCCGCCATCAGGAAGAACAGACGCGATGCGACGAGCCACAGGTAGGAGCGTTCCCTGAGGATGTCGGTGCCCCAGGTCTCCGCGGCGATCGCCATCCACGGCCGACCATTCCGTGACTTGGGTGGAAGGCCCTGCCCCACCCGGAGCACGACGCTCACCATCGTCACCAGCTCCACGATCGCGACGGCGAACAGGGCGACGGGGAGATTGTCGAGGACCGCGGCCAGGTTGGCCAGCACGAGGCCGCTGACGTTGCCCAGGATCTGCATCATCCCGACCAGTGCGCTGGCCGTACCAACCTGCGGCTCCGCGACGAGGTCCGGCACGTAACCCTGGAACGGCCCGCGGGCGATGTTCGTCGAGAGCTGGAGCAGCATCACGAACGCGCCCAGCGCGAGCAGGGTGTTGCCGTTCGCGATCCCCACCAGGAACACGACGTCGAACAGCGAGCCGAACACGATGAACGGCTTGCGGCGACCCCATCGCGTCACCGCGTAGTCGCTCATCGAACCCATCGTGGGCTGGATCAGGATCCCCACCGCAGCGCCGCCGATGGTCAGCAGCGTCGTCGCAAGCCCGAGCGGGATCGGCCCGCTGATGTCGCTGTAGGCGAGGCGGAACGCGACGAACTGGCTCACCGCGGCGTCGATCGCGGTCAGGCCCAGCCAGTACAGCGAGATCCGGATCAGGTGCGAGAACGGGAGGAGCTCGGTTGGTCGCCCGCCCTCCGCCGGGTCGGGTCGGGGATCGTCCGGGCCCGACGTGGCCGCGTCCCCGGTCTTCGTACCACCCACGGCGCCGTCCTCCCTCCCCGGGAGCCCCTCCCCGGCTCGATCCGGAGCGCCCTCCGCCGCGCGGAGCATACGTGTCACCGGGGGGCTCGCACAGGCCCGAATCGTCCGAACCTCCGTCCGCGGCGAAGCGGTCAGTCGAGGTGGCGCAGCTCAGGCCAGATGACCGACCAGGGCTGCGCCATCGACGGGCAGACCTGCACCGGGGTGCCGGTCGAGGTCACCGATGGGTGCCACGCGCTGCGGGTGGTGGGTCACGCGGGAACGTGTGCGATCGGCGTCACAGCCGATCCGGCGAACCCACCCACCGACTCCGGGTACTCGTGGATCGCCTCGGTCGCGCACCGTGGCCACGCCATCACCTAGGGGCGGCTGATCTCGCGCTCCCAGCCCGGGAAGTAGGTGCCGATCACCGGCAGGTCGAACCGGCGGAGGATGGACTCCTTGGGCTCCCGCGCGAGCAGGAAGCCGAACGAGCGGCGGACGAGGTCGTCGGGCGTCGCGGCGCCGGGCGCGAGGCGAACGAGGTCAGGCCCCGAGACCGTCACCGCGTGGCTCGTGGACGTCGAGCCCTCGGTCACCGTCACGTGGCAGGTCCAGCCGTCCCCGGCCGGCTCACAGTTGACGTCGATGCGCGGTTCCACGTCCCGAGCATGGCAGGAATCCGTGGACGGCGCCGGGGGAAGGTCCGGCACCGTCCGCGAACGAACAGGGTGAGGTGCGTCTTGAGGGCGGCTATCCGCCGGTGGTGGTCGGCTCCGGATCGGTGCCCACGGCCTCGCCGTCGCCCGGCAGCCCCATCCGCATCAGGTAGCGGCCGAACAGGCCGGCTCCGGTGAGCGCGAACAGCGCCAGGCTGATCCACAGGATCGGCCGGGCCAGGTCGAGGTTGCTGGAGCTGATGAGCCCGGTCGACAGCGCTGACAGGTACTCCTGGTCCGCGGCTTCCATGCCGTAGATCTGGGGAACGATGTACAGCACCGACGCGATGATCAGCAGCACGCTGACGAGCCGGAACGCCGCCGGGTCATCGTCCGTGTCGCGGATGAGCTTGACGGCGGTCGCCCAGAACAGGACCAGCGTCGCGATCGGCGCCGTGATCGGCAGGCCGACCTTGAGGTACAGGTTGGGCATCAGGAAGATGACGCTCAGCCCGAGCGTGATCACCAGCAGCGCGTCACGCATCAGCACGTAGGAGAGCCACCACACGTCGCCACCGAACCGGAGGGTGAGCCGGCGCAGGAATCGCAGCACGTACGGCCGCGCGAAGTGGAGCGACAGGGTGAACGCCCACAGGATGGGCAGGATGGCGGCGATGGACAGGACCATCCACTGGGAACCGCCGGAGGTGAAGGCAGCAGCAAGATCGTCGGCACTCATCTCGAGCTCTCCTTACGCGGCCTTCGGCCGGCGGTTGAAGGTGCCACGCAGGTTGAACCACGCCGCCACCAGGCCGAGGATCCCGACCAGCGCAGCGGACAGGAAGCTCAGCGGCAGCGCGAGGTCCGGGTTCTTCGAGCTGACCAGGGCGGGCATCACCTGGTCGGTGATGTTCCCCGAGAGCAGGGTCATCTGGGAACCCAGGATGTAGGGCGTCAGGTAGAGGACCGCGCCAAGGCCCACGAGCACGACCTGGACCCGCATCCACTGGAGGTCCTCGTCGCCTTTGGTCATCAGCTTGATCAGCAATGCGGCGAAGGCGCACACGGCCGCCAGGCCGCCGGTGATCGGCAGGTCCTGGCCGGTGATCACGTCCGGGTAGAAGAAGATGAAGCTGCCCAGGAACACCTGGAGCAGCACGATGTCGCGCAGGGCGACGTAGATGATCCACCACAGGTCGGCGCCCAGGCGGAGGGTGAACTTGCCGGTCGTGCGGACCATGTAGGGGCGCGCCAGGTGGAGCGCGACGGACAGAATCCACAGGATCACGAGCGCCGCGGCGATCGTGCCCTCGACGAAGCCCTCGCCGGCGTCGAAGAAACCGGAGACCTGGTCGGCGGTCACCGAGCACCTCCATTCGTTGTGTGGGCGGCCGCGGCCGCCGGGGTTGAAGCTGACGGGATCGGAGCGGTGGGACGGGCACCTGCAGCGACCGGATGGCGGCTGTCCGCGGGCCCGCGACCCGCGAGCACGCTGACGGACGGGCAGCCGTAGACCGCGTCGCAGCGGAAGCAGCGGGAGGCTTCGGCCCGCGCCGCGGTCTCGTCGAAGCCGGCCTGGTTGGCGGTGAACGTTGAGATCTGGACCATCGGGAGCACCGGATGGGCTCGGGGCTTCTCCGCCAGATCGACGGTGAGCGACAGCTCGGGCGGCGTCCGGTACCTGACGGTGGCGAGGATCTCCGCCTCGCCGTTCGCGGTGCCGGCGAGGTACTCGTGGATGGAAGCTGCCGCGCGACGACCCGCCGCGACCGCCTCGATGATCGTCCGCGGTCCGGACACGACGTCGCCACCGGCGAAGATCCCGGCCCGGCCGGTGGCCAGGGTCCGGGGGTCGGCGACGATGCCGGCCCAGCCGCTGACCTCGATCCCGGCACCCTCGGGGAGGATCGACGGGTCCGGCTCCTCGCCGATCGCGACGAGGATGGCCGATGCGGGCAGCTCGCGGGTCTCGTCGGTGGCCTCCCACGACTGCCGGGCCCCGGCAGCAGCGCGGCCGCTCGGTCGCTGCACCACGCAGCGCAGCGCCACCACGGTGCCATCGCGCCCGACCACCTCGGTCGGGGCGAGGCCGTCGCGGATCTCGATGCCCTCACGCTCGGCCGCCTCGATCTCCTCCTCCTGCGCCGGCATGTCGCTCCGGCCGCGACGGTAGACGATCGTGACCGTGGTCGCGCCGCTCCGGCGGGCGGATCGCGCGGCGTCCATCGCCGTGCTGCCGCCGCCGACGACGATCACGTCACCCGACAGGCGCGGGTGCTCGCCGAGGTTGACCTCCTTGAGGAACCGGGTGGCGGGGATGACGGCGGGCATCTCGTCGCCGGGAACGCCCAGGCGGCGGCTCTTGGACGCGCCAGTGGCCAGGAAGATGGCCCGGAAGCCCTCGCGCTCGAGGTCGGGCAGGCTGAAGTCGCGGCCCATCGCGGTGTCGAGCCGGAGCTCCACGCCGAGGTCGAGGATCCGCTTGATCTCGTCCTGGAGCACGTCGCGCGGGAGGCGATACTCCGGGATCCCGATCGCCATCATGCCGCCCGGGATCGGCATCGCCTCCATCACCGTGACCGGGTAGCCGAGCCGGGCGAGGTAGTAGGCGGCCGACATGCCCGCGGGCCCACCGCCGATGATCGCGACCTTGTCCTGGCGTTTCGTGGACGGGGCCGGGATGGTGGGCAGGGTGCCGTGCTCGGCCGCGAACCGCTTGAGGGTGCGGATCGAGATCGGCTCGTCCAGCACGCCGCGGCGGCAGGCCGTCTCGCACGGGGCGGTGCAGATCCAGCCGCACACCGACGGGAACGGGTTGACCTCCGCGGCGACCGCATAGGCCTCGTCGTACCGACCCTGCCCGATGAGGCCGACGTATCGGCCGGCGTCGGTGCCGGCCGGGCAGGCTTCCTGGCAAGGGGCGATCGGCGACGGTGGCGCGTCGTCGACCATCGTCATCCACGTCTGCCACGGCTGCGGGCGCGATCGCGTCTGCCACCGGAACAGGTTGCCCCACGGCGACGCGTGGACCGGCTTGAGGGCCTCGCGCGTGACCTCCGAGAGCGGAACCCAGGCGTCATCTGGCGGCGCGGCAGCCGCAGGCCGCTCGATGGGCCCCTGGCGCGCGGCCAGGGGGACCTGACCATCGGCGGTGACCAGCGTCATCACGTTGGGCGGGCACTCCCGGATGCAGATCCCGCAGCCGATGCACTCGCCCACCTGGAGCGGACGCTCCATGGTCCACGGCAACGGCCGGCCGCCGGATGCGGGGCCGGTCTCGATGCCCGGCGCCTGCGGCCGCGTCATGTCCAGTGCCTCGACCGGGCAGACGTCCATGCACACCCCGCAGGTGATGCAGCCGCCCTGGTCGATGTCGATGCGATAGCCCATCGCCGCCTCCTTGTGGCTGCTCCGAGCATGGGCCCACGCGCGATCGCGGGCCACGCCCGTCCGGGCGGGCGGGCGGCCCATCCTTTCGGGTAGGGCCCACGGGCGCAATGGCCCGGGCCGGTCGGGCCGGCACCCGCTCCGGGGCGGCGCTGGTCGGCGAGATCACCCTGGACGCCCCGCAGCAGCCGGTCGCGCGGGAGCCGCAGCGGCTGCGCGGCGTTCGGCTCCGTCACCCCTCGGGCAGGATGCCCTCGCGGACCGCCCGGGCAACCACCTCGGTACGGCTCTGCGCGTGAAGCTTGTCCAGGATGTTGCGCAGGTGGAACTTGACCGTGTTCTCGGAGATCCCGAGCCCCGCGGCGATCTCCTTGTTGCGCTGGCCATCGACCACCAGCCGGAGCACGTCGAGCTCGCGATCGGTGAGCTGATCCGGGTCACGGCCCGACGCCTCGTCGACGGATCGTGATGGCCGAGCGAGCTCGCCCAGGATGCGGGCGGCGATGTCGGGCCTGATCGCGGCCTCCCCGCGCGCGACGGCGTCGAGCATCGATCGCAGGTCGCCCGACTCCAGGTTCTTGAGCAGGTAGCCGCGCGCTCCCGCCTTGATCGCGGCGAACACGTCGTCGACGTCCTCGCTGGCCGTCAGCATCACAATGGCGAGGCCGGGAGCGACGGCCGCGATCCTGCGGGTGGCGTCGAGCCCGCCACCGCCCGGCATGGCCACGTCCATCAGCACCACGTCCGGCCGGAGCGCCACCGCAGCCGCGACGACAGCGTCGCCGTCGGCGACCTGCCCCACGACGTCATGGCCCCAGGCGGCGAGCAACGAGGCGACCCCGTCCCGGAACAGGGTGTGGTCGTCGGCCAGGAGGACGCGCACGTCAGCCGCCGTTCCGCGTGGGGTCCGGCGCCCTGATCGGTGCCATCGCTTGCGCATGCGCCTGCGCAGCCCCGTGCGTCGGAGCCTGCGCCGGCGGAGCCACCTGCGCCGGCGGCTGAGCCGGGTCCTGCGCCCCTCGCTGGTGGCCCGCCAGATCGAGAGCCAGCCGCACGCACACGCCGCCGGCTCCTTGGTCCTCGACCTCGAGCTTCGCGCCAACCGTGGCCGCCCGCTCCCGCATCGACCGCAGGCCGTAATGCGGAACGTCCGGTGGACCGGCCGCGGCCGCCAGGCCGCGGCCGTCGTCCGCGATCCGCAGGTCGAGCCGTCCGCCCGCCACCGACATCGACACCCGGACCCGCCCCGCTGCCGCGTGCTTGCGGACGTTGGTCAGCGCCTCCTGCACGATCCGGTACACCTGCGCCTCCGTCTCGGGCTCGAGCCGCAGGTCGCGAGCATCGGGGGGGATCGAGACGTCCAGCCGGAACTGGGACGCCTGGGCCACCCGCCTCGCGTGCGCCTCGACCGCCGCGCCAAGCCCCTGTCCGGGCTCGATCGGGCTGCGCAGACCCAGGATCGCCTCCCGAACGTCCACGTAGACGGCCCGCGCCGCGGCCCCCAGCTCGGCAACCTGCGTTCGGGCTTCGTCGACGCGACCGCGAGCGAGGAACCCGTCGACCGCCTGCGACTTGGTGTTGACGTAGCCCAGGACCTGCGCGATCCCGTCGTGGAGCTCGCGCGCGATCCGCTCCCGCTCGTCGATGACGGCCAGCTCCCGCAGGCGCGCCTCGAGCCGGGCATGCTCGAGCGCGATGGTCGCCTGGTTGGCGAGCGAGGCGAGCGTCTCGACCTCGTCCGCGTCGAAGCCCCGCGGGGTGCCCACGCCGACGGCGAGCAGGCCGATGGTCTGGCCACCACGCTGGAGCGGCGACGACAGCCGGACGACGGCGGCTGTCGGATCGACAAAGCCAAGGATCGCGTCCGTGGGATAGGCGTCGTCGCTGGTCGATACGGCGGCGGCCGGCTCGGGCGGTGAGGCGAGGGCGGATGACGACGAGGCGGGTACGCCGCGGATCGCGTCCGGCCGGCCGGCGGCGGCGCGGAGGCCCAGCGTCCCGCGGGTGTCCTCGAGCAGGAGCACGGCCACGTCCGCCTCGAGCAGCTCGCGGGCATGCGTGACGACCGCCTGGAGCACGCGGTCGACGTCGGTCAGCGCGGCGATCTGGACGCTCACCCGACGCAGGGCCCGAGCGGAGGCCCCGCGCGCCTCGAGCTCCGCGTTGCGAGACCGCAATGCACCGGTCAGGGCGTCGATTCGCCGGAACGCGAGGCGGGCAAGGCCAACGCCGATGAGCAGCACCGCGACCGTCACCAGGATCGTGTCCCACGGGAACGGGAGCGACTCATCGAGCACGCTGTCGCTGAGCAGCTCAAGCACCAGCACGACCGCACCCGGCACCAGGACGAGGAGCCAACGCAGTCCGGATGCGGGGCGGGCAGGCAGGCGATGGACGATCGATCCGGAGGCGGCTGACCGAGTGGTCACGATGGGTCCAGCATAGTCCCCGCGGACCCCGACTCTCCCGGCGATGATGGCTGGCAGCCCGGGCACCAGAACGTGAGCCTCGGCAGGTCCGCCCCCTGACGGACGACGCGGAGCACCGTTCCGCACCGGGGGCACGGGCGACCCGACCTCCGGTAGACGCGCCTCGGTCGCCGGCCCGTGGCGGCGCCTGCCCGCAGCATCACCTTCGCGCGTTCCACGAGGTCCCGGAGCGCGTCGTCGTCCACGTCCCGAACCAGCGTCCACGGAGAGCGCCGCGCCCCCCACAGGACCTCGCTCTTCACCTCGTTCCCGATGCCTGCGAGGGCCCCCTGGTCGAGCAGCGCCCCGGCGATCGCAGCGTCCGCCCGGGCCGAATCCCGCAGGCGGCGGAGCGCCTCCTCGAGGTCGAACGGGTCGCGCAGCAGGTCCGGGCCGAGTCGGGACAGCGACGGATGGGCGGGCTCGGCACGCTGCTCGAACAGCTCGACGACGGGTGCGTCGAAGCAGACCGCAATCGAGCCCGGCACCTCGATCATGAGCCGTGCCCTGGCCGCCGGCCGGCGCCAGGGCTCGCCCGGCCGATAGCGATGCCACGAGCCGCGCATCCGGAGGTGAGTTCGGACCTCGAGCCCGTTGTCGAACCGGATCAGCAGGTTCTTGCCGGTCGCCTCGACCGCGGTGACCGTCGCACCGATCAATCGGTGTGCCTGTGGTCCCGGCGCCCAGGCGCGGGCAGCGATCACGCTTCGCCCCACCAGGTAGGGCCTGAGACCGTCGGCCGTGCGGACGAGCGTGTCACCTTCAGGCATGCCGGCGCGATCCGCTCCCCTACCGCCGCGTCATGCGATCGGGCGGGCGATGATCGGGCGCGGGGAGCCGGCCTCGACCGGAGCGCTCCGGCGCAGCGCGTAGCCACGGTACCCCGGCACGAAGCCGGCCTCCCTGAGCGCATCGCGCCAGCGCGAGGTCGCCACCGGCTCGCCGTCGGTCTTCGAGATCACCAGCTCACGAACGCGCCCATCGGCGACGAGGTCGCCGAGGCAGCCCAGCGCGGCGGCCAGCGTGGCCGGCTCCTCACCGGCCGGCAGCACCTGGAGCGACGTCCCACCGCGATCGAGGTAGAGCACCGCGGCCCCGTCGACGAGCGCGACGTAGGCGCCGGCGGCCCGCTGGTACGGCCGTCGGTCATCGTCTCCGCGGCGAGGCCACGCCAGTGCTGCACCATATGGGTTGGCCGGGTCAGCCGCCGCCAGGAGGCGCACGATGCGACCGTGCTCGCCGGCCGCCTCCCCGGGTTGATCGCGCAGGGCTCGCAGCCGGTCGACCGCGCCCGGCAGCGCGAACTGCGCGGCCCCCAGGCCATCGACGAAGTAGCCGCGGCGGACGCGGCCGGCCTCCTCCATCGCCCGGAGCACCGGGTACACGGCGGCGAAGCCGCCCTCGATCGGCTCCGCCGCGACCGCCTCACGGGTGACGATCCCATGGCGCTCGAGCAGCGCCAGGGCCAGGGCATGGACGCGTTCGGTTCGGGTGACGGCCGGCGCCTCGTCGGGCAGGTCGTCGGACAGCGACACGGTCGCAAGCGACCAGCGACCGGCCGCCTCGGGCGGTCCGAGCGAGGTCAGGCGACCGGGGCGCGGCCGGTGATCGCGGGCGGGCCGCTTCCAGCGCAGCGCGCGCAGCGGCGCGAACGTGTCGTTTGTGACCTCGCCCGCCCAGATCAGGTCCCACAGCGCATCGAGCACCTCCCGGTCCGAGCGGCCGCCGCTGACCGCGAACAGCTCCCGGTAAAAGGAGGCGCCGCGACGCCGCAGATGCGCCCGAATGCGCTCGTGGATTTCGCCGGCCGGGGACTGGCCGCCATCCGGTGGCCCGGCCGGCCGAAGCAGCTCGCGGCCCGGGCGATAGAGCAGGATGCGCCCGTCATCTCGACCCAGGCTCCCCCGCCCCATCCAGGCGACCTCGCCCATCGCGCCCAGCTCGTCGAGCAGCCGCGGCTGGTAGCCGGCGACACGGGCCGGGAGCACGTCACGCTCCAGGACCGAGGCCGGGATGGGCAGGCCCGAGAGCTGATCGACGACCTCGGCAAGCCGCTCGAGCGCGGCAGAGCCCCGCAGAGGTGGGGACGGTGATCCGGCGATCGACGGCGATGCCGCCACGCCCTGCCACGCCGGCAGGAACCGGGCGAGCGTCACGGGATCGACGGGCTCGACCTCGCGCCGCAGCAGCGCCAGCGAGCGGCGGCGCAGCAGTCGCAGGACCTCGGGGTCGCAGTATTCGCGCTCGGCACCGCCCGGCCGGAACTCGCCGGAGAGCAGGGTGCCTGCCCCGACGAGCCGGTGGAGCGCATCCTCCACGACGGCGATTGGCAGCCCCCAGCGATGCGCCGGCTCGCCGCCCAGGAACGGGCCGTGGGTCCGGGCATATCGGGCCAGCAACCCGTCCAGCGCCCCGACGGCCGGGCCGAGGAACGCCTGGGGAACGCCGGGCGGTGCCGCCACCCCGACCCCGTCCCGGTACCGGGCGACATCCTCGATCGCGATCCAGCGCTCCTCGCCGCCGATCCTCGCCCGCACGGCTCGCCTCGACGAGGCGAGCTCCGCCAGGTGGAGCGACGCCTCGACCCGCCCCCCGGCGGTCCGGGCCCCGACCTCGTCCGGGGACAGGTCGCCCAGGCGCCGGAGCAGGTCGTGGACCTGGTCGGCGGTCCTCGCCTGGCGGTCCTCGACCAGCGCCTGGAGGCTGAGCTCGAGGTCGGCCAGCGCGTCGGCGTCGAGCAGCTCGCGCAGCTCCTCCTGGCCCAGCAGCTCGCGCAGCAGGTCCCGATCCAGCGTCAGGGCCTGCGCCCGGCGCTCGGCCAACGGCGTGTCGCCGTCGTACATGTAGGCGGCGACGTAGTCGAACAGCAGCGAGCTCGCGAAGGCGGAGGCCCGCGCGGTCTCGACCGAATGCACGGCGATCTCGCGTCGCCGAACGCCTTCGAGCACCTCTCGCAGGGCCGGCAGGTCGAACACGTCGGCAAGGCACTCGCGGTAGGTCTCGACCAGGATCGGGAAGCTCCCGTAGCGCGACGCGACCGCAAGCAGGTCGGCTGCCCGCTGGCGCTGCTGCCACAGCGGCGTCCTCGTCCCGGGCCGCCGACGAGGCAGGAGCAGCGCCCGCGCGGCGTTCTCGCGGAAGCGGCTGGCAAACAGGCTCGACTGCCCTACCCGCCCCACGACCAGGTCCTCGACCTCCTCGGGCTCGGGGAACAGCAGCGCCTCCACCCCGTCGAGGCTCGCATCGCCCTCGGGCAAGCGGATCGCGATGCCGTCGTCGGACCAGATCGTCTGGACCTCGAGCCCGAGCCGCTCCTGGAGTCGTGCCTGGAGGGCGATCGTCCAGGGCGCATGCACCCGTCCGCCGAACGGGGTGAGCACCACCAGCCGCCAGTCGCCGAGCTCGTCGCGGAACCGCTCGACGACGATCCTTCGATCGGTAGGCAGGGCGCCGGTGGCCGCCTGCTCATCCTCGAGGTAGGCCAGCAGGTTCTCGGCCGCGAGCTCGTCGAGATCGTGGTCGCGGTGCAGCCCTTCGGCCGCCCTCACCCGGCCCTTCGCGCCCCTGGCCAGGTCGCCCTCCACCTCGCGCACGAACGCGCCGATCTGGCGCCCGAGGTCGACCGGGCGACCCACGGTGTCGCCCTTCCAGAACGGCAGCTTGCCGGGGACGCCCGGCGCGGGGTTGACGATGACCCGATGGGGGGTGATCTCGGCGATCCGCCAGGAGCTCGCGCCGAGCACGACGACGTCACCGTGCATGCCGGCTCGGAGCTCGTACACCATCTCCTCGTCCAGCTCGCCGACGCGCCGTCCCGGCGTTCCCGCCTCGCCCTCGAGGAACACGGGGAACAGGCCGCGATCCGGGATCGTGCCGCCGCTGGTCACGGCGACGGTTCGGGCGTCCCGGCGACCCTCGACCGTGTCCGTCACCCGATCCCAGACGAGCCGCGGCTTGAGCTCGGCGAACTCGTCGGAGGGGTACGCGCCCGCGAGCATGCCCAGCACGCCCTCGAGCGCCTCGCGAGTGAGCGTCTCGAACGGCGCCGCGCGCCGGACCATCTCGAGCAGCTCGTCCACCGTGAACCGCTCGCCGATCGCCATCGCGACCAGCTGCTGGGCGAGCACGTCGAGCGGGTTGCGCGGCAGCATCGTGGGCTCGATCGAGCCCTCGTGCATGCCGCTCACGACGACCGCGGTTTCCAGCAGGTCGCCGCGGTACTTGGGGAAGATGACGCCCTTGCTGGGCTCGCCGACCTGGTGCCCGGCGCGCCCGATCCGCTGGAGGCCACGGGCGACCGACGTCGGGCTCTCGACCTGGACGACGAGATCGACGGCACCCATGTCGATCCCGAGCTCGAGCGAGCTGGTGGCCACCAGGGCCGGCAGGCGCCCGGCCTTCAGCTCCTCCTCGATCTCGAGGCGCTGCTCCCTGGCGATGCTGCCGTGGTGGGCCCGGACCAGCTCCTCACCGGCGAGCTCGTTGAGGCGCTGGGCGAGCCGCTCCGCAAGGCGCCGGCTGTTGGTGAACACAATCGTGCTTCGATGCTCGCGGATGAGCTGCAGGATCCGCGGGTGGATGGCTGGCCAGATGCTCGTCCGCAGCTCGCCGCCGATGACGGGTCCGCCGGGCTGCTCGTCCATCGGCAGCACCTCACCCAGGCGCGCCATGTCCTCGACCGGAACGACGACCTGGAGCTCGAGCGGCTTGCGCGTGCCGGCATCGACGATGCTGACCTCGCGCCCCTCGCCGATCCCGCCCAGGAAGCGAGCGATCGTCTCGAGGGGGCGCTGGGTGGCGCTGAGGCCGATCCGCTGCAGGCGAGGGGTGCCGCCCTCCGTCGCACGCAGGCGCTCCAGCCGCTCCAGGCTGAGTGCGAGGTGGGCGCCCCGCTTGCTTCCCGCGATCGCGTGGACCTCGTCCACGATCACGTGCTCGACGCCCTTGAGGATCTCTCGCGCCTGGCTGGTGAGCAGCAGGTACAGGCTCTCGGGGGTGGTGACCAGGATGTCCGGCGGGTGGCGGACGAGGTCGCGCCGCTCGTCGGCGGGCGTGTCGCCGGTCCGGCTCCCGATCGAGATGTGCGGCGGCTCATGGCCGAGGCCCTGCGCTGCGAGCGCGATTCCAGCAAGGGGTGCCCGCAGGTTGCGCTCCACGTCGTAGGTGAGGGCCTTGAGCGGGCTCACGTACAGGACGCGGACCGTGCCCGGGTCGGCGCGCGTCGGGGCCGGGCTGGGGCGCTCGACCAGGCGATCGAGGCACCACAGGAACGCGGCCAGCGTCTTGCCGCTGCCGGTGGGCGCGTGGATCAGCGTGTGCTCGCCCCGCGCGATCGCCGCCCAGCCCTGGGCCTGGGCCGGGGTGGGAGCCTCGAACGTCGCCTCGAACCAGGCCCGGACGGCGGGCCCGAAGGGCGCGAGGGGATCCTTGGTGCGCACGGCCACGGGATCGCGAGTATAGGTCGCAGGGGCCATTTCGTACAGATGTTCTAGAGGTCCGCGCGGCTCACCCGGCGCCTATGCCCACCAGGCAACGCTTTGGCTCCCAGGCTACGCCGACGGCTCGGTCCAGCGCCGATCCATGCCCGCCGGTCATCGGTCCCGAGGAGCGACACCCGACGGGCTGGTAAGTGCCAGTTGAGGCCGATTTCGTGTACTGGCAGTCATGGCCACCCGGACCCTCAACCAGCGTCAGCTCAGAACCCGGCGACGCGACCTCCTGCGGCGCCTCGGGACGGAGATCCGGGCGATGCGCGAAGACGCCGGTACCTCCCAGGCGGCCATCGCCAGGGTGGCCCGCGTGAACCAGGCGCACCTGTCGCGGATCGAGGCCGGTACGGCGGAACCGAGCATCGAGGTGCTCATCGCCGTGGCCACAGCCCTCGGTGCGGATCTCTCGGTGAGGCTGTTCCCGAACACGGGACCGCGCATCCGCGATCACCTCCAGATCGCCATCGCCGGGGCGCTGATCGCCGCCCTGCATCCCCGATGGGACGTGGCACCCGAGGTACCCGTCTACCGCCCGGTGCGCGGGGTGATCGACCTCGTCCTGAGCGACACGGCGGGTCCGGACGTGGTGGCCGTCGAGATCCACAGCCAGCTGCGGCGAGTCGAACAGCAGATCCGGTGGGCCACCCAGAAGGCAGACGCGCTGGCGGCCCTGCCCGAACAGGAGAGACGCCGGGTCCATCGGCTGCTGGTGTTGCGGAACACCGCGGCGACGCGCGAGGTCGGACGGCTGGCCGCTGACACGCTCGGCGCGGCCTACCCGGGGCGCAGCGCAGATGCGGTCGCCGCGCTCCGTGGCACGGCACCCTGGCCGGGCCGCGCGGTCATCTGGGCGACCGTCGAGCGCGGGGAAGCTCACCTGTTGGACGGGCCCCCACGCGGGATCGCGATGGGGCGGCGATGAGCCACTGTCGGGCCTGCTCGCCCCGAGCGTGTTCCGCTGGGTATTCCGACACGGCGGCGCTGAGGGCCGAGAGACCTCAGCCGAGCCGGTGTCGAACGATCGCGGAGAGCGCGCGCATCGCGCGGTCGGCGGTGCGGAACACGGGGATGCCTCCGGCCTCGAGCGCGGCCGCGAACGGCTCGTACAGCGGACCGCCATCGACCATGGTGACCCAGGGCTTGCTCGTCCGGTGCCACAGGTCGACGAGGCGGGCGGCGATGGCATCGGGAGCGGCGAGGTCCTCGTCGTGGTCCGGGCCGGGCGGCAGCGTCCGGAGCGCAGCGGTCAGCGGGACGATGCCCACGATGCCAACATCGACACCAGAGGCGGACAGGATCGTCTCCGCGAGGTCGGCGAACGCGGCATCGTCGGCCATCGGGGTCGCGTCGAGCGGATTGTGGACGTCGACCACGGCGCCGGCGCCGGCGGCCTCGAGCAGCGCGCCGAGCCGAGCACGGACCGCCGGCTCGAACATCGCGAGCTCGAGCGAGCCCAGGTTGTCGCCGATGGCAACACACTCGAACCCGGCGTTGGACATCGCGCCCAGGCGCCGGCCGCCGATCGTGCGGTCGACGAGGAGCGTTGCGGTTCGCACCAGATCGTCGAAGTCCTCGAGCGAGTCGGCGACCAGCACGCCAGCCTGCTCCGCCAAGGCTCGGGTCACCGTCACGTCCCCAGCGATCGACGCCGTGTGGCTCGCCGAGGCCGCCGCCCCGGCGCTCGTCCGTCCGGCCCGGTACAGCACGACCGTGCCACTACGCTCGCGGATCCGGGCCGCGGCCGCCAGCATCCGCCGCGCGTCGAGCGGCCGGAAGCCCTCCACGTACACGCCGAACACGCGGATCGACGGGTCATCGGCGAGGTGCGCGAGGTGGTCGCCCACGGTGAGATCCATCTGGTTGCCAACCGTGACGAGGTACCGCGGGTGCAGGTCCGGGATCCGCCCGAGGCGCGTGATCGCGAACGCGCCGCTCTGGGCGACGATCGCGAGCGGTGCGGTCGCCGCTCCGGGTGCGGGGCAGCTTGGTTGCCGGGATGAACATCGTGTCGATGCGGCCGGGCACGGAGCGGAAGCCGAGGCAGTTGCCGCCGTTGAGCAGCGGGCCGCCGTCGGGGGCGGAGCGCGACGCCGCCAGCGCGGCCCGCATCCGGGCGACGATCGCCTCGCTGCCCTGCTTCTCCTCGAAGCCGCCGGGGATGACCAGGATCGCCTCGGCAGCATCGCGCTCGATGACGTCCGTGACCACCTCCGCCGCCCGGGAGGCCGAGACGGCCACGACGAACAGGTCGACCTTGTCCGGCAGCGACGCGACGTCCGGGACGCACCGGCAGCCGTCGATCGAGGTGGCGCCCGGCTTGACGACCGTGATCCGCTCGGCCGGGAACCCGTCGCGAAGGAGGTTTCGAAGGATCACGTGCCCCGGGTTCATCGCGGCCGAGACACCGATGATCGCGACGGAGCGGGGCTCGAGCAGCCTCGGCAGCTTGGCGACGGGCCGCGCAGGGGCGGGATCGGGCGCCCGCTCGCCGGTGCCCAGCGAGGCAAGGACGTCGAGCGCGACCAGGCGGCCGTCGGGCGTGACGACGATCGGGTTGACCTCGAGCTCGTCCAGGTCTGCGGGAACGCAGGCATCGGCGACGGCGAGGAATGGCTCGACGACGTCGACGAGGTCGTCGATCGACAGCCGTGCCGGGTGTCCACGCTGACCGGTGGTGGCCAGGCAGACCGCGGTCGCGCCGCGGAGCACGCGGGCGAGCCGATCGCGAGGCATCAGGCCGGGCGACAGGATCGCGATCTGCCGGCCCGGGCGCAGATCCGCCGCGATCATCTCGGCCTCGGTGCCACCCGCCCCGACGCTGACCACGGGTCCTGCGTCGTCGGTCCAGCGGACAGATACCAGCAGCTCGCCACCGATCCCGGGCTCGTGCGAGACGTACTCGGCGAGGATGTAGCCGGTGACCTGGGCAGCGCCGGCCGAGGCCAGGGACTCCTGCATCCGGTCGATGACGTCGAGCACGGCATTCGCGATCGCGGCCGAACGACGGCGACCCCGCCAAGCTCCGTCTTGTGGGCGACGCCCGGGGCGACGACGCGGACGACGACCCGATCGCCCTCGATCCCTTCGATGGCCTTCGCGACGTCTGCCGGCTCGGGCGCGCCCGATGCGGCGACCGCGACGAACGAGGCCCGGGGCACCGCGATGCCCATCGCCTCGAGCAGCCGGCGCGCCTCCGGCTCGAGCAGCATGGATGCGCCGCGGGCGCGAGCCTCCGCGAGGATCGCGCGGATACGGGCGAGATCGATCGGAGGCTGGCCGGACCCGGACACGGCCACAGCCTACGCCGCAACCCGGCGCCGGCGGACACTCGAAGGGATCACGCCGCTACCCGGAGCCAGGCACGATCTCCTCGCGGCCGGACGCCTCGGACGCCTCGGACGGCCGATGCCGCCCCGCCGGCAGCAGCAGCGAGAACACCACGCCCAGGAGCACGAAACCGGTCGCGGTGAACCCGGCGAACCGGGTCGCGTCGACGAAGGCCTGCTCGATCGGGGTGACCGTCGCCGTGAGTGACGCGAGGAAGGCCGGGTCGGTGAAGCAGGCCGCCTGCTCGGGCGGGAGCGCCCCGATGCCGCCGCCGAACCCGGCCTCGGCCGCTCGCGACGGGTCCTTGAGCGCCGGCAGCACCTGGCCCGCCGAGGCGTCCACCAGGTACACGACCAGCTCCTGGCAGGCCGGCTTCACGTCCGGCAGCGAGGCCGCGATGTTGTCCGTGCTGCGGGTGACGAGCGTGGAGAACAGGATCGTGCCCAGGATCGCGATCCCGAGGGCGGAACCGACCTGGCGCAGCGTGGAGTTTGCTCCGGACGCGATCCCCGACAGCGAGACCGGGATGTCGGAGAGCACGATGCTCGTCAGCTGCGCCGTGGCGAACCCCACGCCCACGCCGTACACGAACAGCGGGATCGCGAGCATCAGCCCGTTGACCGACGTGGAGATGAGGAAGGTGGTCGCCGCGATGCCGACCGCCTCGAGCAGCATGCCGGTCGTGACCACCCAGCGTGGGCCGTAGCGGCGGGCGAGGGTCGCTGCCCCCGGCGCCGCGAAGAACGCGCCCATGGCCAGCGACAGGAACACCGCTCCGGTGTCGAACGCCGAGTAGCCGAGCACGCCCTGGAGGAACAGTGGCAGCGCGAACAGGAGGCCGAACTCGCCGAGCGACACGATCGTGCCGGCGAGGTTTCCGTAGCGGAAGCCCTTGTACCGCCACAGGGTGAAGTCGAACAGGTAGAAGCTGCCGGAAGCCCGCCTCCGCGACTCGACCGCGGCAAACAGGAGCAGCGCCACGATGCCGAACCCGATTGCGAACGGGGTGATCGACACCGTGTCCAGCGGCCAGCCGAGCCCGAGGACCTCGAACGGATGGCGCGGATTGGGGGTCCACCAGCCGTACTGGCGGCCCTCGATGAGCCCGAACACGAACGCGCCCAGGCCGCCGGTGATCAGCAGGAACCCGGGCAGATCGAAGCCGGGCCTCGCGTGCTCGTCCCGCGATTCGCCGATGTAGCGCAGGGTGCCGGCGATGGCGATCAGCCCCACCGGGACGTTGACGAAGAACGCCCAGCGCCACGATGCGTACGTCGTCAGGAACCCGCCGAGCAGCGGGCCGACGGCGGCCACGCCGCCGATCACCGAGCCCCAGATGCCGAACGCGATCGCCCGGTCGCGACCCTGGAAGTTCGAGTTGAGGATCGCCTGCGTGGCGGGCAGGATCATCGCGCCACCCACGCCCTGGAGGACCCGGGCGAGGATGAGGATGTCGCCGCTGGGCGAGGCTCCGGCGAGCACGGACGCGGCCAGGAACAGGCCCAGCCCGCCGAGATACATCCGGCGCCGCCCGAACACGTCCCCCAGCCGCCCGAGGGTGATCAGCAGCGCAGCGAACACCAGCGCGTAGATCGTGTTGATCCACTCGGCCTGGGTCGAATCCAGGGCCAGCTCGCGGATGATCGACGGGACGGCGACGTTGACGATGGTCGCGTCGACGATGATCATCGCGACGCCGATGCTCAGCAGCGCGAGCCCGATCCAGCGGCCGCGTCCGGTGGCATGGATCGACGGCCCGTCAGGGTGCACGCCCACGGTGCTTGCCATGATTGGGCCCTCCAGGGGGCCGCGGCGCCGAGTCTCCACCCCCAGGGAGACTCGGCGCGGAGACCACGTATTACTTGACTGTCGCAATGTTTTCGCTCAGGATAACGAAGGTGACGAAGCCCGTCCACTCGCCCGACCACCACGACATCCCGGTGCTCAGCGACGACGCCTTCGAGGCCAGCCAGCTGCTGCTGGAGCTCATCCACGTCGCCTACGCGACGCGCGCAGCCGAGGCGGAGACTGCCGCCGCCGGCGAGCCCGGCGCCGCAGGCCACGTGCGTTCGGCGCCCTCGACCCATGCCATCCGGGTGGCGATCCACGTCTACCAGCACGGCGAGCGGACGATCGGCGAGCTTGCCGCTGGACTCGGGATCTCCTACGGCTGGGCGAGCCGGGTGGTCAGCGAGCTCGAGTCCACGGGGTTGCTGGAGCGGCGGGTCGACCCGTCGGACCGGCGGATCGTTCGGGTCTCGCTCACAGCCGAGGCGATGGACATGGTCGTGCGCACGTACCGCTGGCGCGGAGAGGCGGTCGAGCGCGCGCTCACCGGGCTCGATGCCAACGGCCGCCAGGCCGTCACCGACTTCCTGCGCAGGGTCACCGTCGAGCTGGGTCGGGCGGGGGACTGATCCGGCTGACTCGGCGAACGGAGCGGTTGACCCGGCCTCTGACCTTACCCGGAGCGGCGACCCAGACGGCAGACGAACCGGCGGGCCAGGGGGTGCCCGCCGGTTCGATGTGCCCGGTTGTCATCGATGGGGGGAGGGGAGGTTGAAACCACATCGACGACGTCGTATTCGTATTTCGAGGACGAGTGTCGGTGACGGGGCGCCGGGGCGGGATGTGCCCAAGGGCCCGTCGTTTCGTGACGTTGGGTGACCGATGGCACGGTCGGGTGCCTGCGAAGGTCCCGCAACGCTGCCGGGCGCGCGGGCGAGGCGGCGTGGCGATGCAGGGCTGCTACCATCCGCTCATGCCGGGTGCTGACTTCATCGTCGTCCTGATCATCGTGCTGATCATCGTCCTCGTCTGGCGCGGACCCAAGACGCTGCCCCTCCTCGGCCGCGCGTTCGGCCAGGGCGTGCGCGAGGCGCGCAAGGAGATCGAGGAGATGAAGTCGGAGTCCGCCGACAAGGACGACGACACGACCTCCTGATCGCGGGTCTGGTCGGTCCTGCGCCCTGCCTTCGTCCCTCATCCGTGGGCAGCCAGATGCCGCAGGTCGCCGAGTGCGCCCACCATCGCGCGTGACCGCGCCAGCGCATCCTCGTCCACCACTACCGGGATGGTCCGCGACGGGCCCGGCCCCTCGAGATCCCCCACCAGGACCGCGCCGGCGGCCGGCACCTCGAACGCGAGGTGGTCGGGATGGGTTCCGGGCGTCGCGTGGGCGCGGATCAGGATGTCGCCGTCGGGCACGACCTCGCCGTCGGACAGCGGCTCGATCTCGCTCACCAGCACCCGGCGTGCCCCGGCAGCCGCCCGGACCGGGATGCCGAGCCGGAGCGCCAGGCTCTCGGCGCCCGCCGCATGGTCGGGGACTGGCGCGGTCAGCAGCACGGCGGCCAGTCGGGCCCCGAGACGCTCGGCTACCCGCAGGATCGCCTCGACAGCCTCGTCGCCCGGATCACCCGGATCCACCACCACCAGCCGGCGATCCCCCACGAGATACGTGTCGACCGTCTGGCCCGCGATCGCGCCGGCCCCGTGGAGCCGGACCCGGGCCACCGAGGGTGCCGGTCGGTCGATGGCCGGTGATCCGGTTGAGGGAGCGTTGTCCGGCGCGGGCACCAGGTACCGCCGCACATCGTCGATGCCGGTCGCGGCCGCCAGCTGCTGGAGGGTGGTGCTGGTCGGCGTCCACAGCTCGATCCGACCGTCCGCCATCGCGGACAGCGCGTCGGACGGGGTCATCCAGGCATGGGCGACGACCTCCCGCGGATCGAACGCGGGGACCGAGCCTTCAGGCAGCCGGGCGATGAAGAAGCGAGCGTCGTAGCGGCGCGGGACGACGGGCGGGGTGACCCAGCGTGAGAGCGGCACCAGCCAGTCCCCTCGCAGCTCCATGCCGGCGTCGGTCACGGCCTCCGCGAACCACTCGCCCGATGCGGCGCCCGGGGCGTGGCCGAGGGTCCCGGCGGGGGCGATGGCGCCTGCCGGTGACGTGGCCAGGAGCACGCCGGCCTCCTCGAACAGCTCGCGGATCGCGGCGACCATGAACGCCCCGGCGTGGGTTGCGGGCTCGTCGCCCTGGCGTCGGAGGCGCGCGAGCAGCCGTGGATCGGCGTCGGCCGGATCGACTGCGCCGCCGGGGAACACGTGGAGGCCCGGTCCGAACGGCATCGTCGCGGGCCGCCGGGTCAGCAGCACCTCGGGCCCGGCAGCGCCGTCGCGCATGACCGCAACCGTGGCGGCCGGCCGGACGTGGGCTCCACCTGCGCCCTCCTCCTGCATCCGGGCTCCCTCGCGCACGCCCCTGCCCTACAGCGGCCGGACGAACGCCCACAGCCCGACGCCCGGCACCGGCTCGAAGTCGCGGTCCGGGGCTCGATGGAAGTCGAGCCGCTCGTACAGCGCGTGCGCCCGGGTCATCCGCTGCGAGGAGACGATCGCCAGCGCCGTCCGACCATCCCGCCGGGCCAGCTCGATGCATTCCTCGACCAGCCGCCGTCCGATGCCCCGGCCCTGCGCCGCGAGGGCCACCCCGAGCATCCGGAAGCCCGCCTCGCCCGCCCGCTCGACATCGGCATACGGGTTGCCGGGACCCGAGACGTAGCTCACGGAGCCGAGCACCTTACCGTCCTCCACGGCGACCAGGACCAGGCACGCCTGGGCGCGCCCAGCGGCGTCGCGCACGTGCTCCAGGTAGTCGTTGTGCCGGCTGCCGGGCAGCCCGAGGTAGGCCTCGACCACGACATCGCCGGCCGCCGCGAGCTCATCGGGCCCCGCCGCACGCACCTCGATCACGACACCGCCTCCGGGCCGTGCCCCGGATCGGGCCGCCTCCGGGGCACGGCCCGGCCGCGCGCCGCGGGCCGGCTGCGCGTCACGGACCCCCTTCGAGCAGCAGCGCTTCCAGGGCCTCCGGCTCGTGCACCGGCTGGCGGCAGGCGAAGTCCCGGCACACGAACGCGGTCGAGCGGCCCCCGAGCGCGAACCGCCCGCGGAGGAGGGGCACGTCCGAGTCCTCGGGAGCGGTCGATGAGGCCAGCACACGGAACGGGTGGTACCCGCGATCGGCCACGGCGAGCAGCCGGTCCAGGCCGTCGTCGCCGGCGGCACCGACGATCGCAACCTCGGTGAGGCCGGCCCGGGTGAGCTCGAGCGCGCACAGCCACTGGGCGAACCCGGTGGGGTAGCGGGCGATCACAGCGCCGACGGTTGCCAGCGCCGCGTCGGCGGCGGCGCGATACCTCGCGTCACCGGTCAGCGCGGCGAGCCGAATGAGCACGGTCGTGGCCATCGCGCCGCCGGACGGCGTGGCGTTGTCCTGCACGTCACGCGGGCGGACCACCAGGTGCTCGCCGTCGTCGGCGGTGTCGTAGAAGCCACCGTGCGGATCGGCGAACCGGGCGAGGATGGTCTCGGCAAGGGATACCGTGTCGCGGTACCAGCGCTCGTCGTGCGTCGCCTCGTACAGCGCGAGCAGACCGTCGGCGAGGCAGGCGTGATCGGCGAGCACGCCGTCGGCGGTCGCCCGGCCATCCTTCCACGAGCGGCGGAGCCGGCCGTCGGCGTCACGCAGGCCCGTCAGGATGGCGGCAGCGGCCCTGGTGGCCGCGTCGAGGTAGCGGGTCGCGGTCCCGGCCAGATCCGGGTCGCCGGAGCCACGCAGGGCGCGAGCGGCATCGGCGAGCGCCGCGATCGCGAGGCCGTTCCAGGCCGCCAGCACCTTGTCGTCGCGTGCCGGCTGGGGCCGCTCGGAGCGCCGCGCGAGAAGGGCTGCACGCTCGGAGGCCAGCACGGGGCCGACGCCTTCGACCGCGATGGCGTGGCGCCCCGCGAGCGCATCGTCGTCGATCACGCGCGAAAGGATCGTGCGTCCCTCCCAGTTGCCGGCCTCGGTCACGCCGTACGCCGCGGCGAACAACGGGTAGCCGTCTCCCAGGACCGACCGGAGCTCATCGGCGGTCCAGGTGAAGGTCGCCCCCTCCTCCCCCTCGGTGTCGGCGTCCTGGCTGGCCGCGAACCCACCGTCGGGCGTCCGCAACTCGCGCAGGACGTAGTCGAGCACCCCGATCATCGTGCCGCGCAGGTCCGGGTCACCGGTCAGGGCCCATGCGTGCGCGTACACGCGCGCGAGCTGGGCGTTGTCGTAGAGCATCTGCTCGAAGTGCGGGACCAGCCAAGCGGCATCGGTGGCGTAACGATGGAAGCCGCCACCGAGCTGGTCGTGCACGCCGCCCGCGGCCATGGCCGCCAGGCTCCTGAGAGCGACGGCGAGCCACCGCTCGTCGCCGGTCGCGCGGTGCCGGCGCAGCAGGAGCTCGATCGTCATCGGCTGCGGGAACTTGGGAGCAGAGCCCCAGCCGCCGTGCTGGGCGTCGAACGTGTCCGCGATCCGTGCTGCCGCCTCGCCCAGGACGGCCTTGGGTGCCGGCATCCCGGTACCCGACGCGGTGGCCGGCTGCTGGGCCTGGACCAGCGCCTCGACCAGCCGGACGCCGGACGCCTCGACGTCCGATCGTTGCTCGGTCCATGCGTGTCGCACACCCTCGAGCACCTGGCGGAAGGCGGGCATGCCGTGGCGAGGCCTGTCGGGGAAGTAGGTGCCGCCGTAGAACGGGTGCCCGTCGGGCGTCAGGAACACGCTCATCGGCCAGCCGCCCTGCCCCGTCATCGCCTGCACCGCACCCATGTACAGCTGGTCGATGTCGGGCCGCTCCTCGCGGTCGACCTTGATCGCGATGAAGTGCGCGTTGAGCAGCCGCGCCGTCGCCTCGTCCTCGAACGACTCACGCTCCATGACGTGGCACCAGTGGCATGCGGCGTAGCCGACCGAGAGGAACACGGGCCGGTCGAGCAGCTTCGCGCGCGCCAGCGCATCGGGGCCCCAGGGGAACCAGTCGACCGGATTGTGGGCGTGCTGGAGCAGATACGGGCTGGTCTCACGGGCCAGCCGGTTGGTGTGCGGCGGGGGTGCCGGTGCAGCGGCCATGAGCCGATGGTACGCGGTGGCTTCCGACCCCGTTCCATCCCGGCGGACGACACGTCGATGGCCTGTCGCCGATGCGCCACCCGGGTCGAACGGTGACCTCACGCACCGGAAACGGAGCCGTTCCGTCCAGGACGGGCGACCCGGGCCGAAGCGATCTTGTTCGGGCGTTCCCGCCGGCAGTAGGCTACCGAGGTCACCGCCACGGCCCGCCCAGATGGAGCCGCATCGCTGAACCGCATCGTCCGGGCGACGATGGTCGCCCTCCTCACCGGGGTCATCGGGGCCGCGGGCGCTGTCGCGCCCGCGCTTGCGGCTGCGCCTGTGCCGCGCGTGGTGCTGATCGTGGGTCCGGTTGGCTCGCTCACGTCGAGCTACCGCGCGATCGCGAACGACGCGGCTGGTGAGGCGCAGGCCGCGGGTGCCGAGGTCGTCAAGGTCTACTCCCCCAACGCGACCTGGTCGGCGGTCAAGCAGGCCGTCACGGGCGCCTCGATCGTGGTCTACCTGGGTCACGGCAACGGCTGGCCGAGCCCGTACCGCAACGAGCTGTATCCGCCGACCCAGGACGGCTTCGGCCTCAATCCCGTTGTCGGCGTCGATGACGTGGGCCACCAGTACTTCGGGGAGGCGTCGATCCAGCACCTGCGGCTGGCGGCAAACGCCGTGGTGCTGCTCAGCCACCTGTGCTACGCCAGCGGCAACAGCGAGCCGGGTCTGCCCGAGGGGACGCGGGACCAGGCCATCGCCCGGGTCGACAACTTCGCCGCAGGCTTCATTCGCGCCGGCGCTCAGGCCGTGGTCGCCGAGGCGCACGCGGGCCCGGCGTACTACGTGAGGCAGCTGCTGCGAACCCAGCTCAGCATCGAGCGGATCTGGAGCGCTGCGCCGAGCGCACATGGCAACGCGTTCGGCGTGGTCAGCGAGCGGTCGCCGGGGTACACCGAGCAGCTCGATCCGGATCGCGCCAGCGGCGGCTTCAACCGGTCGCTCGTGTCGCGGGGCGTGACGGCGAGCCAGGTTCGGTCCGGCGCAACCGGCACGACGTCCGGGGTGGTCACCGAGCCTGTCGTCGAACCCTCGCTCGTCGACCAGGGCATCCGGTTCGGTGATCTCAGCCTGGGCGCGCTGCCGATCGCTTCGACCACCACCCAGCTGACGCTGCCGGTCGCGGGACACGGCGCCAAGCTGATCCCGGCCGGCGCCCAGGTCGGCATCCGATGGGATCCGATCCTGCTCGACCCGCAACCGGCGAACTCCGAGGATCCGGGCGTGGCCCCGGCTCAGCCCTCGTCGCCCGATGCGTCCGCGTCGCCGGCACCGCCCTCGTCGCCCGATGCGTCCGCGTCGCCGTCGCCCGGTCCCGGGTCATTGCCGTCGAACCCGGCGCTGCAGCCTGATCCGGCAACCACACCGGAACCGACGTCCTCGTCGCTTCCGGGCGTCCAGCCCGCGACCCCGCCCGAGCCCCCGAGCGTCGATCTCGTGGCTCCCGAGCAACTGGGTAACGTCGTCGTGGTCGGGAAGGTCACGCGCTCCGGGAAGGGTCTCGGCATGACGGTCACCTACCCGTCGGCGCCCGGGCTGTACCGGCTGGTCGCCACCCTGCACGCACCCTCCGGCGTCGCCTATGACGTGGCCACGCAGGCGCTCCTCACCCCTGCCCTCGTCCGCGTTGGCGGACCGGTCGCGGTGGCCTACGGCGCACCCGCCTCGTTCGCGATAACCGCCGGCGTGCCGGCACCCGTTGCGGTTCGTGTCGTGAACGCCGGCTCGGAGAGCTGGGACGTCGACACCGACCAGCCGCCCGACGGCACGGCCGAGGAGATCCTGTCCTGGCTGCGCACCTCGCGAAGCCCGGCGAAGCTCGTCGCGACCTGGGTGTCCACCGCGAGCCAGGCGGTTCCAGATCCGGTGACGACCGTTCTCGATCCGACGATCGCCGCTCCCGGCGGCAGCGCGATGGTCACGCTCGAGCTCCAGGCACCGACGGCGCCGGGCAACTACCTGCTGCTGCTGGACGTGATCTCGCCCGCGCATGGACCGCTGTCGGCGCTGGGCAGCGCTCCGGCCCTCATCCGCGTCGCGGTCTCGGGCACCGGAGCCGTGCCGGGGCCGTCCGCGGCGCCGGAACCGTCCGTCGCGCCGGGCGGATAGGCGGCCCGGGCCGGCCACGAAGCTCCGCGCCCGCGGACGCTCGCTCGACTTGCCCGGATACCCGTGGAGCGGGCACCGACGACGGACTTGACCACGTCGGTACTGGCCTGGCGCTCCACCCACGCAGGAGCTTGGCGCGATCCCTGATCACCTACCCACGGGGCGGGTGTCAGGCGAGGTCGGGCATCCCGCAGATGGCCCGATACCCAGGTGGCGGGTAGATGGGTGCGTCCTCGGTCCCGGCGGGCCCGTACCACCTACCAGGTGGGTGGCTGGTCAGGTCGCCGGCCGGGGCCCCGCGATAAGACCCATGTGGCGGATAGCTGGCCAGGTGGGCTCGCAACGCGCGCGCGTGAACGGGCGATGGGGGCGTGAGCGGGCGATCTGGCGGGGATCCGAGAACGTGCCCGCGACCGGCCCGGACCGCTGCGCTACCCTGCAGCCCATGCCGCATCGACCGGCCGACGACCTGGGTGCCACGCACGATCCGGGACCAGACGCTGCCCGCGACCGGCTCGAGGCCGCCCAGCTCGACGACGCCGCCACCGAGCCCATCGAGCTGCCCTCCGAGCATCGCATCCGCGTGGGCACCGCGTCCTGGACCGACCCGACGATGACGGCGGCCGGGGTGTTCTACCCGTCCGACGCCGACACCGCGGAGGAGCGGCTCGCCTACTACGCCTCGCGCTTCCCCGTGGTCGAGGTAGACGCGACGTACTACGCGCTCCCCTCCCGTCGCCTGACCGAGCTGTGGGTGGCGCGGACGCCGCCCGACTTCGTGTTCGACATCAAGGCCCACGCCCTGCTCACCGGCCAGCCCACCGAGACGAAGCGGCTGCCCAGGGCGATCCGCGATGCGCTGCCTCCGCTGATCGCCGGCAAGGCGAGGCTGTATGCCAGGGACCTGCCGGGCGAGCTCCTGGCCGAGGTCTGGCGCCAGTTCGCCGACGGCCTGGCCCCGCTCGCCGAAGGCGGCCAGCTGGGAGCCGTGTTCCTCCAGTACCCGCGATGGTTCTACACGTCATCCGAGAATCGGGACGTGATCCGTGAGGCGAAGACCGTCCTCGAGCCGTACGGCGTGCCGGTCTCGGTCGAGTTCCGCAACGCCACCTGGTTCAACGAGAAGAACGCCGAGCGCACGCTCCGGTTCCTCGAGGACGAGGGCATCCCGCTGGTCATGGTCGACGGGCCGCAGGGCTTCAAGTCGTCGATGCCGCCGGTGGTCGCCGCGACCTCGCCGAACCTCGCGGTCGTGCGGTTCCACGGCCGCCGCAGCGCCACGTGGGAGGCGATGCGTGGGCTGCCGACGGTGGAGCGCTTCCGATACCTGTACCAGCCCGATGAGCTGCGGGAGTGGGTCCCGCGCGTGATGGAGGCGGCCTCGCAGGCACGCGACACGCACGTGCTGATGAACAACTGCTACGCGAACTACGGCTCGACCAACGCGCGGGAGCTGGCCGCGATGCTGGCCGAGGAGCTCGCGAACGCGGGCGAAGGCGGCGATCGGTGACGGCCAACGCGGTCCCAGGCTTCCTGCCCAGCGTCAACGGCTTCCCGTTTCCGAACAGCTGGCCATCTGGCCCCACCCTCTACGTTCGGGCCCATCCGGACGCCGATCCTGGGCTTCGGTGACGCGTCGGCCGGACTGTGCGGCGGCATGGTGATGACCGTCCGCGACCTGTTCGAGGCCGGGATCCCGATGCCGGCCGGTTCGCAGCCCGCCAACGGCAGCCCGCGCTTCCAGGCCATCGTGCGCCGGCAGGTCGAGTCGCTCGACTGGCTCCGCGTCCCGCTCCGTTTCTTCGACCTCCAGGCCTTCCGCCCGGATCCGCCGACGGGCGTCTCGAGCGCCCTGCGTCGCGACCCGCCACGCGTTGTCGCGATCAGAAACGAGTGGCCGCGGATCAAGGCCGACATCGACGCCGGGCACCCGTCGACCCTCGGTCTGATCCGGGTCGCCGGTGACTCGCCCTGGAACCTGACCCACAACCACCAGGTCCTGGCGTTCGGCTATGACGACAGTGGCACCGCGCTCCGCATCCGCATCTACGACCCCAACCACCCGGGCCGGGACGACGTTGAGCTGCGGGCCGAGATCGACGCCGACGGATCGCGTCCCTGGCGCGATCGGATCCGGTTGTCGCAGTCGACGGGCGAGCCGCTGCTGGGGTTCTTCCGCCAGCCCTATCCGCCACCGGGCTCGCTGCGAGCCTGGCGCTGAGCGACGCTCTCCGTCACCGATCGTCGTTGCACCGCCTCCCACCACCTGATCGTTGCCGGCCGGCCGGACCGGCGCTCCTCCATCGACCCGACCGGCCGGCTACCGTGAGATTCGGATTCCGGGCTCCCGCGGTTTTCAGCGCTCCAGCCGGGCGGCCCGATCCAGGAGCGCGATGAAGTCCTGCGCCTGGGCGGTGACGGTGATCCGGCGCTGGCCGTCGGCCGTCGCCGAGCATCGTGGTCCCGAACCGGGACGCCGGGGAGCGGCCGAGCCCGGCAGCCTCGTTACGGGAGATCCCGGAGCCGGTCGACCGGTCGAGCGCGGGGCCATCGACCCTGCCCCCTGCCGGGCGTGAGAGGGAGACTCGGGACCTGCCTGGCCAATGCCCATCTGTCCGAGCTGATCGAGTTCGCCCGCGGCGGATAGACGGCGCGTGGTCGGGGCGCTTCCTCGAAGCCGCGGCGCCGGCCTCTGACCACTTGCCCGGATACCCGCCACCCGGGCGCTAGCCATCGGTTTGCCGGTGGCCCCCACTCACTGCCCGTCGCTTCACACACAGGCCGTCCAGTCCGCCTGACCTTCCACCCAGCTGGCGGGTGTTGGGCCAAGTCCGGCGTCGTGCACCTCCGCTGCTGCCCGTGGGATGGGTACGAGGACACGTGCGAGGACGCCGCGGGGCGTTACCACCCATGCCGTGCGTTGGTGGCCAAGAGCCGGCAGATCAATACCCATCCGGTGGGTAGGTGCCAGGCGCGAGGGCTGTCCCGACATGGCGCGTGAACCGGCTACAGCGGCGGCAGCGCCTGGCGATCCTCCTGGATCCCCGCCCACAGGTCCCCCAGCTCGGCGACCCGATCGGGCAACGTCCGGATCGTCCAGCGGTCGGGGCGCAGCTCCGGATCGTCGAGCTCCCCCCAGCGAAGCGGGGCGGACACGGGCGCGCCACGCCGGGGACGGACGGAATACGGGGAGACCAGCGTCTTGATCGCCGCGTTCTGCGTATAGTCCAGCCTGGCCCTCCCTCCCCGGTCCGCCTTTGCCCATTCCCAGGACACGAGTCCCGGCACCGAGGCGCCGACGGCCCGCGACAGCTTCTCCACCCAGGACGACGTCTCGGCGTACGTATAGCGGCCGCGTTCGATCGGGATCCACGCCTGGATGCCGCGGCTCCCGGTCAGCTTCGGGTACGCGCGCACGCCGAGGTGCTCGAGGGCCGTCCGATAGAGGCGGGCGATGAGCAGCGTCTCGTCCCAGGTCGTGGCCGTGCCCGGATCGATGTCGATCAGCGCGAGGGTGGGCGTCCACGGGTCCGCGATGGTCGAGGTCCAGGCGTGGATCTCGAATGCCGCCTGGTTGCCCAGCCAGCACAGCGTGGCGACGCGATCCGCGACCAGGTGGTCGTTGGGCGCCCGGTCCTCGCGCTCATGGAAGCCCTGCTCATGCCAGATCGTGAGCCACCGAGGCGCGTGCGGCGGGATGTCCTTCTGCCAGAAGCCCTTGGTGTCGACGCCGTTGGGGAACCGTTGGAGGTTGAGCGGTCGATCGGCCAGGTGCGGCAGCATCGCGGGCGCGATCCGGGCGAAGTAGCGGATCAAGTCGCGCTTGGTCAGCGGCGGCTCGTCGAGGCCGTCACGCGGCGGGAACAGGACCTTGTCGAGGTTGGTGAGCTTGAGCTTCTGGCCGGCGACATGCCAGCCGCCATCGGCCCTCATCGTGTCGAGCACTGCGAGCTCACGCTCGGAGACCTGCCACGACGGATCGGGACGGACGATCGAGCCGAGCGCCGTTGCCCGCGTGCCGGGAGCGGGCGTGCCGGGAGCGATGAGTCCCGAGCCTGCCCCGGTCGACGCCTCGGGCACCGTCGTGGGAGGAGGCGACGGCGCATCGACGACTCTGCGGTTCCTGACTGCCGGATCAACGGCCCGTTCCCGGACCACCTCGCGCGGATCCCGGCCGCGTTCGAGCCCCTTGAACGCCGTCTGGCGCACGTGCCCGTCTCGCGTCCAGCCACCGATCTCGGCCCGAATCACGAGCTCCGGCCGAACCCAGTGGATGCCCGCCAGGTCCCCTCCCCACCGGCCGCGATAGTCCGGAGACGGTGCCGGATCGAACGGCGGCGCATCGGTCTCGAGCGCATCGAGCAGCGTGCGCAGCTCGCGTCGCGTTCGGCCATCGAACCCCGAGCCAACCTTGCCGGCGAACCGCAGCCGCTCGTCCTGGTACACGCCCACCGCGACCGCACCGAGCTCCACCGCGCTCCCCTCGCCCGGCGTCCAACCGCCCACCACGAGCTCCTGCTCCGGCCGGGCCTTGATCTTGAGCCACGCGGTCGACCGGCGGCCTGGCTCGTAGCGTGACCGACGCCGCTTCGCGACCAGGCCCTCGATCCCCTGGGCCTTGACGGCTTCGAAGAAGGCGATGCCTTCGGTCTCGATGTGGCTCGCGTACTGCGCGTGAGCGTTGGGGCGCAGGACCAGCTCCAGCAGCCGCTTGCGCTGCTCGAGCGGGACGTCGGTGAGCAGGCGCCCGTCGAGGTACAGGAGGTCAAACGCCTGGTACACGAGCGGCCCGGCGGCCCGCCCCCGGCGACCCTCGCTGATTCGCTCCTGGAGCAGCGAGAAGTCCGGCCTTCCGGCCTCGTCGAGCGCCACCACCTCGCCGTCCACGATCGCCTCACGGGCGTCGATCCAGGTCGGTGGTGCGAGGAATCGCGGGAAGTAGAGCGACGCGTCGTTGCCGTTGCGCGTGAACAGCTCCAGCTGCCCATCCCGGACGACGGCCTCGACCCGGTAGCCGTCCCACTTGACCTCGAACAGCCAGCCCTCGTCGCGGAAGGGCTTCGTCGCGAGCGTGGCCTTCATCGGCTCGAGATAGCGGGGCATCGCCGCCACGCGTGCACCGGTCAGGTCGATCCCGGCGGTCGCGGCCGGCATCCCCGAGACCCAGATGGCCGGCGCGTTGGCCTTGACCTCGTCGTTTGTCCGGCCCGACTTGACGCTCTGCGGGTGGTCCTCGGCGTCCCAGCCGGTCACGGCATCGGCGTCGCGCTTGTGGATCAGCAGCCACTGCTCGCCCCGGTCGTCCTCGAACGCCGTCCCGGGAGCGGCACCCGGACGGCGCGAGGTGCGTACGATCGTGAACCGCCCGAGCAGCTTCTCGCCGGCGAGCCTGAGCTTCAGCTCGCCATTGGCCACCGCAGCGCCCGGATCCGGCGTCTCTGACTCAGGCTCCCAGGTTCCCCAGTCCCACACGATGACGTCGCCGGCGCCGTACTGCCGGGCGGGGATCACGCCCTCGAAGTCGAAGTACTCCACGGGGTGGTCCTCGACGTGGACGGCCATGCGGCGCACGCCCGGGTCCAGGGACGGGCCCTTGGGGACCGCCCACGAGACGAGGACACCGTCGATCTCGAGCCGGAAGTCGTAGTGGAGGCGGGTTGCGCGATGGCGCTGGACCACGAACCGCCGTCGGGCGGCGGGAGCCGCGATCGTCCGATCCGTCGCCGGCTCCGACGGAGCCGGCTCGGGCGTCTTCGCGAAGTCGCGCTTGCGGCGGTACTCCTCGAGCGGCATCGGTCGAGTATGCCGCCTTCGGCGTCGCGCGCCGTTGAGCGCCCCGACGGCATCGTCTCATCGGCTCCTGTGCATCCTCGACCGGGATTCGCCACGGCCACGCCCGACGCATGCCGGCAGGCCGGTCCTTTGGTGACCGATGGCGCATGGGGTCGCCGTTCGGGGCACCCAGACTCTCGTCGCACCCGGCAAACCAGCCCGGGATGAGGGAGAATCGATGCACGCCCAGCTCATTCCCGCGACGCCCAGGGTCGACCGGCCTGCCTACGTCTGGCTCGCCGTCGTCCTGGCGCTGTTCACCGCAGCGGGGGCCATCCCGGTGGGACTCCAGCTGGTCACCGACACGACCGGTGCCTCGATCGGCTTCCCGTCTGGCTGGATTGAGGCCACGCCGTTCGGCTCGTACCTGGTCCCGGGCCTCTACCTGCTGCTGATCAATGGCGTCGGGATGCTGATCCTCGCGGGACTGATCGTGGTGCGCCATTGGACGGCACCCTGGCTGACCGGGATCCTGGGCAGCGGTCTGGTGATCTGGATCCTGGTCCAGCTCGTCGTGATGCCCGAGTTCTCATTCCTGCAGGCGATCTTCGGGGCCATCGGCATCGCGCAGGCCGCGATCAGCGTCGTCTGGCTGCGGGCGACGGACCAGCTGCGCCTCTGGTGATCCGGCGACGGGCTGCGGACCGGCTGCCTCCCCGGTAGTCGGTCGGGTCCCTCGGTCAGGCGCTCTTCCGGCGATGAGCGGGCCGACCCCCGGCCTCCTCGTCAGCGGAGGTGCCGGCGTTCGCCTTCGCCGCGGGAGCTTTCGCCCTGGACCGCGTCCCACGCGCCGCTCGCTCCTTCTTGGCGTCCGCCACAGACACCGGCTTGTCGCCATCGGCGGACCGGGCGTCGGTCGCGGCCTTGACGCTCGCCTCGAGCAGCTTCATGAGATCGACGATGCTGGCGCTCTCCTCGACCGGGGCCGGCTGGGCGATCTCGACGCCCTCGATCTTGGCCTCAATGACCTTGAGCAGCGCCTCGCGGTACTCGTCCTTGTACTTGGCCGGGTCGAACGCTTCGGTCATCGCCTCGACCAGCTGCTCGGCCATCTTGACCTCGGCCGGCTTGAACTCGAACTCCTCCGCGGGCAGGTCGAGATCCCTGGTCGAGCGGATCTCGTCGGGCCAGTGAAGGGTCGTGAGGAGCATCGTGTCCTCGAATGGATCGAGCGCGGCGAGCGCCTCACGGTCCCGGATGACGACCTTGCAGATCGCCGTCAGCCCACGCTCGGCAAGCACCTGGCGAAGCAGGTAGAAGGCCTTGCGGCCGATCTTGTCGGGCTCCATGTAGTAGGCCTGCCTGATGAACCGTGCCTGCTCGGCGGTGGCCGAGTCACGCGGCGCGAACTGCTCGATCTCGATCGAGCGGATCGTCTTGAGCGGGACCTTCTCGAGGTCCGCGTCGGTGATCACCACGTACTGGTCGGGCGCGTACTCGTAGCCCTTCACGGTGTCGCCGCGCGAAATGACCTGCTCGTCCTGCGGGCACCAGATCTTCATCTGGATCCGGGACAGGTCGGTCTCGTGGAGCATGTTGAACCGGATCGTGTAGTCGGACTCGGTTGCCGTATACAGCTTGACCGGGATGGTGACCAGGCCGAACTGGATGGCGCCCTTCCACATCGAGCGTGCCACGGGCTGATCGATACCTCGCGCGCCCGGTCGTCCGATGGCGGCTCCCGGCGCCGCCCTGCGAACCGGGACGTTACCCTACCATTCGATCGCAACCGCGGCCGACCACCGGCCGGGTCGCCGCGCGCGCAGGGCCGCGGCCGCGAGCCTGACCTACTTCGTGATCACCAGCGCGTCGACGTCGACCCGCGGATGCCTTGCACTGCCGACGACGACGATCTTGATCGTATGCGTCCCGCTCGCTGCCCAGGTGCGCGTGAACACGACCCGCCGTGGGTGCAGCTTCGAGCGGTGCAGATGGATGTTGGTGACGTGGACGCCGTCGATCCAGACCTGCGCCGCGCCGCGGCTCCGGCCCTGGGTTGCGATCACGGAGATGCCGCGACCCGTGAACGAGCGCGACACGGTGGCGCCGGCCCGCGTCGAGTAGATGGTCGTGCGACGAGACCACTTGCCCGACACGGAGCGATGCCACACGCCGGTCGTGTACCACGACCGGCTCCTGTCCTGCGTCACCCGCACGGTGAACGGATCGGCGGTCGCCCAGGCGCTCCAGTTACCGGCCGCGTCGCGGGCCCGGACGCGCAGGGCGTAGGCGTGGCCCACCGTGAACGTCCGGTCCGTATGGTGGGTCGCCGCGGAGAGGCTGATCGTGCCGCCCCATGCGCCGCCGTCGACCCTCCACTGCGCTTGGTATGCGGTGATCGCGGAGACGGCATCGGTCGCCGCCGGCCACGTCGCCCGGGCGGGGAACCAGGTTGTTTCGAACCGTGAGCCCGGGCGGGCCTTGAGACTCGGCGCGCCCGCGGTCGGCGGATCGGAGTCGAGGACGACCGCAAGGTGGACGGTGTGCGTGGTGGCGCCCCGCGTCCCGGAGACGGAAACCGCATACGTGCCCGACGGCGTGGACTTGGGCACGTTGACGGTCAGCGTGGAGGCCGTCTGGTCGAGACCAACCAGGGCCGCCGGCGCGAGCGAGGCCGCCAGCGGCGCAGCGGCGGTTGCGGTCAGGTCGATCTCGTCGGCGACGTCCTCGGCGCGCACGACGGTGACCCGGACCGTCAGCGAGGCGCCGGCCGGGCCCACCACGGTGCCGGGCGAGGTCCCGTCCAGCATGAAATCGCCGAGGTTGACGAGATGCGACACGTCGAGCAGCCGCTCGTGGTGGGGATCTGGGTCCGTTGACAGCTTCCAGTCCAGGCTGCCCATGGCCTGAAGGGCTGCCTTGACCTCGGCCGGCGTCGCGAACGGGCGGGACGCCTTGTACAGGGCGACGGCACCCGTGACGTGCGGCGCCGCCATCGATGTGCCCGAGAGGTAGCCGTACCGGTTGCCGGGCAGGGTTGACCAGATGCACTTGCCGGGCGCGATCAGGTCGATGTCGTGGCCGTAGTTGGAGAAGTTGGCGAAGGTATCGTCCTTGTCGTAGGAGCCCCACGAGTAGCACAGGCCGCCGCCGAGCCCGCCCGGCTTGCCGTCCGTGTCCGCGAGAGCGGACACCGTGATCACCTCGTTGTAGCTGGCCGGGATGAGCCTCGAGGCGTTGAAGCTGTTGTTGCCGGCGGCGGCCACGACCGTAACGCCGGAGCTCACCAGCCGGCACACGGCCTGGTGGATGACGTCGCCGTTGGTCAGCCCACAGCTCTGGTCGTCCGAGCCGGGCCGGGCCACCGACATGTTGACCGCCTCGAACAACGGCAGGTCGGGATTGGCTGGGTCGCGCTGAGCCGCGATCCAGTCCAGCCCACATACGTACCAGGACACCAGGCCGCTGCCATCGGCACGCAGGATGCGGACGGCCCACAGGCGAACCCCGGGCGCCACGCCAACCACGCCCGTCCCATTGTCGATCGCGCCCACGATCCCGGCCACGTGCGTGCCGTGGCCGTTGTCGTCCTGCCACCCGTCGGGGTTGGACGAGGAGCAGTTGTGGCCACCGACGACGTTCAGGTCCTTGTGGGTGGCGTCGATCCCCGTGTCCACGATCGCGACGTCCGCGTTGACGCGCTGATCAACGCCGTCGATCGTGGCGATCGGGTTGCCGGTGCCACCGATCCTGCGGACGCCGGTCGGCGTGCTCTGGGCCTCCATCCTGATCACGGCATCGGGCACGACCATCGCGACGTCGGGATCGGCGCGGACGGTAGCCAGCTGCGCCGGATTGAGCTTGGCGGAGTATCCGTGGATCGCGCTGTGGAAGGTGCGGTCCGCAGCCACGCCCAGGCCCCTGGCGCGCGACGCTGCCTTGGTCACGCTCGATCCGTTGCGGAGCACAACGATCCAGCGGTTGGTGGGGTCGAGCGGCCGTGAGGTGTCCGGCGTGCCCGTGTCGGCGGCGGCCGCGGGGGAGGCAGGTCCCGCGCCGGATGCTGCGGCCGGGCTTGCGCCCGACAGGATGGCGGCGAGCAGGACGATGGCAGCCAGGGCGGCGATCGTGGCTCGCGGCATCCCACCTCCAGGTCCAGCCGCCGAACCGTGCCCGGCGGTGCTCGGCACCATGGTCTCGCATTCGGCTCCGGTTGTGAATGACCCGGTGGTCAGGCGGTCGCCATGGTCCCGGAGTCAGGGGCGATCAGGCCGGGACCCTGCAGCTCGCCACCTGGAGCTCCGCTTCCGCCTCGCCGACCCGGGCGAGGATCCCGGTCCGCAACTGGTCCAGCCCAGTCCAGACCGCCTTGGTGGCGTTCGAGACCGAGGTGAGCTGGGCCTTCAGGGCACGAATCGCCTCCAGCTGCTCGCGGACGCCCGTCAACGCCCGGGCGATCGCCGCGGCGTCCACGTCGACGTCGCGCACGTCGAGCGTCCCCAGCGCCAGGAGCCTGGCCAGGCGGATGGCCGCCTCCAGATAGGCGCGATCCGGCGCCGCCGGATCGACGACAACGTGCACGTCGTCACCGAGCAGGGCGAACGGAGCCACGCTGCTCGGCGCATGCGCCGGCGACCAGACAGCCACCGCGACTGCGGCGGACCGGTTCTCCCGGGCCTCGCGCAGCTCCTCACGCATGGCCCGTTGCGACATCGCGCGATCCTTGGCCTCGATCGCGATCCGGAGGTCCGCGCCGCGCGCCAGCTGCGGGTCCACCGTGAGCACGAAGTCGCCCTTCTTCGAGCCCAGCACGGCCCCAGTCTCGGTCGAGGTGCGGTCGAGCAGGTCCCCGGCACCGCGGGCGATGTCGCCCAGGAGATCAGTCAGCAGGTCCTCGAAGTCACCGCCCTTGGCGGCGGAACGGGAGCGCTCGTCCGCCCGGGCCCGCGACGCCGCCTCGATCGCCGCCAGCCGCTCGTGCACCCCGGCGAAGCCCTCGGCGATCTCCTGGCGGAACTGGTGGAGCGGCGAGCCCAGCCGCGTGGGATCGAGGAGGAGCGCCAGCTTCGACTGGTCACCGTCGAAATAGCGGCCCAGCAGGCCGCCGATGCGCCCGATCGCCGAGTCCCGCTTGGTCTCGTCGAACAGCTCGTTGACGAACTGCCGCAGCGCACCCCGGTCACCGAGGAACCGCTCGAGCGTGCGGGGCAGCCGCCCGTCGCCATCCGCGAAGTTGGCGCGCAGGACGTCCTCGACGGCGCGCGCCGCCTGCTCGTTGACCGCGCTCGTCTGCGCCACCAGCTTGTCGAACTCGCGGCGGACGACATCGACGTCGACCGTCATCGAGGCGTCCTGGAGGGCGAGCAGGCCGATCCGCAGCGCCCGCTCGACCACGGCGGGACGTTCGGCCGGGTCTCGTTCCGCAAGCGAGGCGGCCAGGACCGGATCCGCCAGGACCAGGTGCTCGATGACGATCCGTCGGGCGTCCACGTCGACGCAGGCTCGTTGCGCGTTCGGACCATCCGATACCGGGCCTCGGGCCGGCGTCCGGGGTTGGGTCGATGTCGGCAGGGGGAGGATGCGAGCTTCCATGGCGCGGATCCTGGACCCTGGCTGTGACACCTCGGCTGTCACACCGGATCCTGGACCTACCCCGCTTTCGTGGACACCTACCATCGCGGCATCGTCCGCGGGAAGGAGTCCAGGTTGGGGAGGAAGCACACCCACTACAGCACCGAGTTCCGGGCCGAGGCCGTGCGGCTCGCCGAGACGTCGGGCCAGTCGATCCGATCGGTCGCCATGGAGCTGGGCATCAGCAACGAGAGTCTGCGGCGGTGGATCCGGCTGGCCCACGAGCGACCGGAGGGAATGCCACTCGAGGCCGACGAGCGGGCCGAGCTCGAGGCAGCTGCGCCGGCGGGTGAAGGTCCTCGAGACCGAGCGGGAGATCCTGCGAAAAGCAGCCGCCTTCTTCGCTCAGGAGACCGAGCGGACCCGGTGACCCGGTATCCGCTTCGTCGAGCAGGAGAAGGCGAGGTATCCGGTGCGGATCCTCTGCGCGGCGCTCGGAGTCTCCCCGAGCGGCTACTACGCCTGGCGCTCACGCGGCCCGTCCGAGCGGGAACGCTCGGACGCGACACTGGCCGCGGAGATCCGGCGGTCCCATGCCCGGAGCCGCGGGACGTACGGCGTGCCCCGGATCTGGGCCGACCTCGCCGATGCCGGGCACCACGTGTCTCGCAAGCGAGTCGCACGGCTCATGCGGGCCGACCATCTCGCGGGCGTCCATCGCCGCCGGTTCGTCCGCACGACGATCCGCGACGAGGCGGCCGAGCCCTTTCCCGACCTCGTCAACCGCGACTTCACAGCCATCGGTCCCGATCGGCTGTGGGTCGCCGACATCACCCAGCTCCCGACGCGCTCGGGACCCTGCTACCTCGCCTCGATCGTCGACGCCTGGAGCCGCCGGGTCGTCGGCTGGTCGATGGCGACCCACATGCGCACCGAGCTCGTCACGACCGCCCTGGACGCGGCGATCGTCCACCGTCGACCGGGCACGGATCTCATCCACCACTCCGACCACGGGTCGCAGTACACGAGCCTGGCGTTCGGACGCAGGCTACGCGAGTCCGGGATCGCGGCGTCCATGGGCTCGGTCGGCGACTGCTACGACAACGCCATGGCCGAGAGCTTCTTCGCCACCCTGGAGACCGAGCTGATCGACCGCCCGACTGGGCCACCCCGACGGAGGCGAGGGCCGCCGTGTTCGACTACATCGAGGTCTTCTACAACCGCATCCGGCGCCACAGCAGCCTCGGCAACCTCAGTCCTGAGCAGTTCGAGGAGCGCTATCGTTCGAGTCCGGCCGCCAAGGCCATCTGACGCATCACCGTCCACGAAACCGGGGCAACTCCATCCCGGATCGCGTCACATCGCGGCGGCGACCCTCTCCTGCCCGGTCGCGCAGGAGCGGCTCGCGGACAGCTCGTCGGCGATCGAGCGCGCCCAGCCACGAACCCGCACCAGATCCACCGGCTGGAGTCGCTCCAGGGGATCGGCGTCGGTGCGCGGGTCCATGGCCCCGAAGGTTGCCGCGCCTCGAGCCCCGATGCGCCGCGCAACGTCCATCACCGCGCCGTCACCCGCGACGACGCCGTCGTGGGTCCGGCCGCGCCCGATCGGACCGGCGGTGAACAGCCACACACGGCGTGTCCCGAGCGCGGCTGCGTGACGTGGCAGGAAGCCACCGCCATCGGAGCCACGGTGCGCGAGGAACACGCCGCTGCCCAGGACGATCGCGGCGTACGCGGCCAGGTCGTCGACCTCGCTGGCAGGCCGGCAGTCGACGGACAGGCCGGCTCGCCGGATCTCCGAGGCGATGACCTCTGCGATCCCGGCCGTGGACCCGGACTGGCTGGCGTAGGCGACGAGAACGCCGGCGGGGTTCATGACGCGACTCCGGTGCGGTGTCGGGATCGTGGGCCACGACGGAGCTCACCGCGAGGGCCGTCGGGCACCACCTGCGGGGGTCGGGCCGCCCACCGGGACCCGTGCGTCTCGGCCCGGGCCATCAGGCTCCTGCCGTTCGCCAGGCAGCCTGGCGAGCAGGCGCACGACCAGGCGAGCAGGCGAGCCGCGGCCTGTTGAACCGCGACCGGGCAAGCGCTTCGCGGCGTCAGGCGAGCATGCGCCCCGGGTTGAGCAGACCCCGCGGGTCGAGCGCTCCCTTGATTGCGCGCATCACCTGGACCGCCGCCTCGCCACGCTGACGGACGAGCCAGTCCCGGCGGGCGACGCCGATCCCATGCTCGCCGGTCACCGTGCCACCCAGCGAGATCGCCGCCTCGTACAGGTCGGCCCGCGCCGCATCCAGCTGGAGGCGACCTGTGTCGCCGGCTTCGCGATCCAGCACGAACGTCGGATGCAGGTTGCCGTCGCCCGCGTGGCCGAAGGTGCCGATCGTCAGGCCGTGGCGCTCCCCGATCGTCTCGATCGCGCGCAGCATCTCGGGCACCCGGCTGCGGGGCACGCCCACATCCTCCATCCGGGCGACACCCAGCTCCTCGAGCGCCCGGAAGGCGAGCCGCCGGCCCTGGCGCAGCCACTCCGCTTCCTGCGCGTCGGCTGCCCGGACGACGAGCGTCGCACCGACCGCCTCGCATCCCTGCTGGGCGGCGTCGGCCTCGGCCGTGCCCGCCTCACCGGGGAGATCCGATTCGATCAGCAGCATCGCGGCCGCGTCGCGCTCGAGGCCCAGGCGATGCACGTCATCGACGGCCCGAATCGTGAACTGGTCCATGAGCTCGAGCGTGACCGGACCCAGGCCGTTCGCGGTCAGCGCGGCCACCGCCTCGCCGGCCGCCTCGAGCGTCGGGAAGAAGGCGAGCACCGTCGACCGCGGCGGGGGCGCAGGACGCAGCCGAAGTGTCGCCTCGGTGATCAGCCCCAGCGTGCCCTGGCTGCCGACGAGCAACGGGATGAGGCCGTAGCCGGCGACGTCCTTGACGTTCTTGCCGCCCAGTCGGAGGACCGTCGCATCGGCCATCACGACCTCGAGGCCGAGCACCGCGTCCCGTGTCACGCCGTATTTCACGCAGCACAGGCCGCCGGCGTTGGTGCCCAGGTTGCCGCCGATCGTGCACGTCTCATAGGACGCGGGATCCGGCGCGTAGAACAGGCCCTCCGCCGCCACCGCGGCCTTGAGATCAGCGTTGACCACGCCAGGCTGGGTGGTGACGGTGAGGTTCGCCCGGTCGATCTCGATCACGCGGTTCATCCGGGTGAAGGCGATGGTCAACGCCCCTTCGATGCCCGCCGCAGCACCAGACAGCCCGGTGCCTGCGCCGCGAGGCACGATCGGAACGTCGTGCTCACCACACAGCCGGACGAGCTCGGCGACCTGCGCCGCGGTATCCGGCAGGGCCACGGCCAGCGGCAGGCCGGCCGCCAGGTACGCGGTCTCGTCGCGACGGTAGGACTCGCGGTCGACCTCGTCGGTGAGCAGGCGCAGATCAGGGAGCACGGCGGCGATGGCGCGGATCAGGCCGGCGCCGTCTCCACGCACGGCATCGTTGGGCATGGCGACAGTATCCACCGCCGCTGCCCGGAGACCCAACCGTCGTCCGTCGACTCCGCCGCTGCGATGATTCGCAGCCTGGCGCCAAGCGTGGCGCCTCGCAGACAGCATGGGGGCCGGCGGCGGACTCGCCGTCAGCGACTACCATCTGGCCATGTCCGCGACCCGACGCCTGACGCGGCGGCTGCTCGCGCTGGTCCTCGCAACGACCGCCGCGATGCCGGTCCCGGTTGCCGCCATGATGCCGACGACCAGCGATGCGACCGTGATCCAGGCCCCGGTGCCGCCGGCGACGGGGCCGATCCCCTCCCCGCCTCCCACGTCGGCCGCGAGCCCCGAGGCCGCGACGGTCGGCACGGCCGGGACGGTCGGGGCGGACGGGACCAGCGCGACGAATCCCGAATCCACCACGGCCGCGGCCAGCGCGATCGTCCCCGGCTCGGTCAACCGGACCAGCCTCGCGATCCGGGCCACCTACGACGCGAACGTGCGCCTCGCCGTGGACGCGCGCAGCCTCAGGGGCCGGGTCACGATCAACGCCCGGAACCAGTCCGGCGCCGGCATCGACCGCCTCGAGCTCAACACCGTGATGGCCAAGCTGGGACGCCTGCGGGTCCGGTCGGTCACCGTCGATGGCACCGCGGTCACCCCGACCGTGAGCGGCCAGACGATCGTCGTCCCCCTCGGCGGCGTCCTGCCCGACGGAGCCACGACCGTCGTCGTCGTCCGCTTCGCGGCCACCCTCCGATCCAACCTCGCAGGCTCGAACTGGCTGTTCACGCGGACCAACGGCATCGTCGACATGTACCGCTGGATTCCCTGGGTCAGCCGCAGGCGCCGGTTCGCGCGGCCGAACTACGGCGACCCGTTCGTGACCCCGGTCAGCCCGCAGGTCACCGTCACCATCCGCACCGACCGCAAGGTCCGCTACGGCAACACCGGCAACCTGATCGCGAAGTCTGCCGACGGCCTGACCCGGACCTTCAGGGCGACCAACGTGCGCGATTTCGTGGTCACGGCATCGGCCGGCTACCGATCGAAGCAGGCGACCGTCGGGGACAACATCGTGCGCCTCGTGTACCGGCCGGGGTTCCCGGCGGCGGCCGCGCTCCGAGCGGCCAAGAACGCGCTGGTCAAGATCGAGGCGAAGCTCGGCCCCTACCCGTACCGGGTGCTCAAGGTCGTCCAGTCGGCGGGTGCCTACGGGATGGAAGGCCCCGGCATCGCCTGGATCCCGACCGGCACTGGTTCCAACCTCGCCTATCTCGTCACCCACGAGATCGCCCACCAGTGGTTCTACGGCATCGTCGGCAACGATCAGGCGCGGGAGCCGTTCGCCGACGAGGCGGTGACCGACTTCGTCGCCCGCGACGTGCTGGGCATGCGTCGCGGCTCGCGCTGCGCAAAGGCCGAGCTCGACCTGTCGATCTACCACTACTCCTTCACCTGCTACTACGAGGACATCTACATCCAGGGCGGCAACCTGCTCAATCGGACCCGCAACAAGATGGGCTCGACGGCGTTCTGGGCCGCGCTCCGCGGCTACGTCGCCGACCATCGCTGGGGCATCGTCCACACGCGGACGCTGCTCGACGCCCTCGACGACGCCACGCCGATCGACCTCGCGTCCTGGTGGCGGGCCCGGTTCCCGCGCCTGTACTGAGCTGGACCGCGCCGCTCGAGGTCACGACGATGCCGCCCGCCGATGCCCTGATCCTTCGACTCGCCACACGCGACGACGCGGCGGCCTGCACCGCGATCTACCGCCCGTGCGTCGAGCGGACCGCCATCTCGTTCGAGCTCGAGCCACCCACCGCGGACGAGATGGCCATCCGGATCGCGCGCGTGCTGGAGCGGACGCCGTGGGTGGTGGCCGATCTCGACGGCGAGGTTCGCGGCTACGCGTACGGCTCGCGGCACCGCGAGCGTGCAGCCTACGACTGGACGGTTGAGACCACCGTCTACGTGGACGAAACCTTCACCTGGCGAGGGATCGGCCGGGCGTGCATGACGGCGCTGCCGGCGATCCTCCGGCTCTGGGGCTTCACCTCGCCCTGGGCTTCGAGCGGGTCGGCGCGTTCGAGGCGATCGGCTACAAGTTCGGCGGCTGGCACGGCGTCGACTGGTTCGGCCTGGAGCTGGGACCACGGCTCGCCGAGCCGCCGGCGGTCAGGCTTATCTCAGCGTTCGCCGGAACCCCGGAGCTGGAGCGGGCGCTGGCGGTCGGAGGATATTGAACCCCGCGCTCGTACGGCCAACCCCTGCACGTGCGGCCGGAAGCGGCATGTGACCTCAGGGCGTCGGCACCACAGGCACCGGCAGCCCCCGCCGCACCTCGAGCGCGGCCCGGGTCCCCGAGCGGAGCTGCGAGCCCCACGCGCCTGCATAGCCCTTTCCCCCAGACCGCCGCATTGTCATCCGCCGGCCAGGGCGTGGGCAGGGGTCCGGCGCTCAGCGTTCGCGAATGGCCGGCGACGGGGTCGTTGGCACCCAGTAGCGAAGCTTGCCGCCACGCCGGTCCTCGAGAACCCCACCGTTCCGCTCGATCACCGCCCTCGATCCGACGTTGTCGACGTCGCAGGTGACGAGGGCCGGGTCGATCCCGAGCTCGCGAGCGACGGCGAGCGCCTGCCGGAGCATCTCGGTCGCGTAACCACGCCGCCTCGCCGACGGCCGGACGTCGTAACCGATGTGCCCACCGATCTCGAGCAGCATCGGTGTCAGGCGATGACGGACACCGACCCTGCCCAGGAACTCGTCGCCGTCGACCCACCACAGCTCAGTGGCCGGGACGAAGCCCGGCGGGCGCGGCGTGTCCTCGTGCCGATCCGCTCGGATCGCCGCGACGAACGCGCCGAAGGCCTCGTCAGTCGACATCGCCTGGGCATGGTCACGCAAGTACCGGCCGATGACCGTGCGGTCGTCTGCCGATCCCCGGCCCTCTGCCCGGAGCTCATCCATCGCGGCGGCGAACGACGGACGCAGGCGCGAATCGGGGGCGATCAGCTTCGGCATGGGCGAATGCTCACCCGGGCGGAGATGACCTGCAACCCCCGGTCCTCCCCGGCGAGTCGCCGCGGACGTGCTCCCATGCGGGCCGGGCAGACCCGGGGCCCTCGCCTTTACACCCGGGGCGGCGTCCCGTAGGGTGGCCCTCCCGTCCGGTCGCCTCGAACGTCGGCGGCCCAACAGGGGGGGCAGACGTCCTGATCAGGGCATGGCACAAGAGGCACACGTGGACCGAGCACAGCGATCCGGGTTGCCGGCAACGACAGACGCGCCGGCAGGCGAGCGGTACCTGCTGCTCGCCGACATCTCCGGCTACACAGGCTTCATGGCGGGTGTTGAGCGCGACCACGGGGTTGACTTCAGCGCGGGCATCCCCGCCGCCTACGCCGTCCTCGGTGCCCTCCTCGGCGCCGTCAGCGAGGGAGTCGAGCCCGACTTCGCCATCGTCAAGCTCGAGGGCGATGCGGTCTTCGCCGTGGCGCCTGCGGACGCCCTCGATGGCCAGGGTGACCGGGTCCTCGAGAAGCTCGGGGCGATGTACCGGGCGTTCATCGACGGCCGCACGCGCGCCATCCCCGCCACCGACCACGTCTGCACGGCCTGCCCCGCGGTCACAAACCTCGATCTCAAGATCGTGCTCCACCGGGGTCACGCGGTGCGCCAGGCGGTCGGGTCCGGCAGTGACCTGCTGGGTCCGGCCGTGACCGTGGCACACCGGCTGCTCAAGAACACCATTCGAGAGCGGATCGGCTTCCGGCCCTACCTGTTCCTGACCGATGCTGCCGCAATCGGACTCGGGCTGTCCCGAGTTGGCCTCGCGCACGAGGAGGCGTATCCGGACGCGGGACGGATCCAGGGCCGCATCGTGGAGCTCGGCGAACCGGGAAACGAGCCCGTCCCGACCCCGTGAACCCCCGCAGGCCGGGCTCCGACCGCCAGCATCAGGCGCGGACGCTCAGCCGCGACACGGGGGAATCCCGCGTCAGGAAGCCGCCGACTCCCTATTGGTCTGACCAGGCGCGGTCTCCTGACCGTGGCCGAGCCCGGGCTTGCCGTCCTGAACCGTACCCTCGAGCGTAACCGCGGGCTCCGGAACCTCGTCGGGCCCCAGGCCGGCCCGGTTAGCGTTAGCTTTGCCGCCGCGGCGATTGGCTACTCGATCCGCTCGACCCAGCGACTGCGCCACGCGGGGGCTTCGGACGTCGGGCCGAAGATCGACTTCTCGCGGTAGATCTTCCCGACGCGCAGCTCCAGCAGGCTGTGCGCGCGCTGGCCGCGCCCAGGGCGTCAACCAACCCGACAATCCGCTCCCCGGACGGACGGAAGCAGTCCGTCGCTCGGGCTCATCGGCCAAACATCCATGTGGCGGCCCGAGGGCAAGATGCGCGTGAGGCCCGAGCCGATCTTCTCGACAGCCCGCTGCACATCCGGGTCGCGAACGACGATCACAAGCACCTGTGCCGGAACCTTCATGGCGCCGGTCACGAAGGCCTGAGAGAGATGGGCTTCGATCACCTCCGGCGTCCGGGCGATCAGGGACCAGAGCCGCCCCCCGCGAGTCGCCACGCACCGGTCGGCTGACGCTTCAGGTCGTAGAACCACGTCAGCGTCCCAGGCGGGACGGTGCCGTCCCCGGTACCGCTCGTCACGAGCGTCGTGGCGAAGACGACCTCGGTCTCGATCGACCCTGCAGGCGGGCCATCGATCCTGAAGCTCCTCACCGTGGTCTGGCCGCAAAGCTCGCCGTTGCCGAAACCGAACGTCGAAGTGCCGAGAACCGGACCAGCCGAGCAGTCCCCCATCACCAGGGCTTGCAAATAGGCGCGCAAGACGATGTCGGGACCGGCCGCCTCCGGCGGTGCGCTGAATCTCGGCCCGGCGCACGCGGCGACGAGAAGGGCGACCCCACCAACGAGCAGGCTGTGCCGAACCCGTGTCTCCATCTGTCCGAAATGGCGCGGCACGACGAAGCAACGTTTCACATCGATCCGCGAGCGTTCGCCAACGTCACCTGAGCACGAGATCCGAGACTCGCGTGTGATTCACCAGTCCGATCTGCGCGGCTCATTCCAGGTGACCATCGTCAGCATCCCCTGTCAGCCCCTGGTCACGATCCCGAGCGGACAGATGTGGAAGGTGTCGTCGACACCAACACCGCCTCCGAGGCTGTCCAAGATGTCCCCCTCACGGCCGACGACGTTTCCCCACGGATCCGCCACAACCGCGCGTCCTTCGACCCTCCATGCGGCGAACCCGCTGGGCCAAGCCACCTTCACCGGCTCGCCCGATGCCACGTTGACGAGCACGAGCCCGTCACCAGACGTGGCCACGCGAATGGGTGCCAGCAGAGCGGTGGCGCAGCCGAAGGATAGGTTTGGGCCGTCCGTGGTGATCTGCAGGCGCGTGGCACCAGTCGGCAGCGACGGACCTGTGAGCACGGGTAGCACCCAGAGCCCAGCGCCGCCGGCCAGAAGCAATCCCAGCGCCGCGAGCGGGAGCAGAACCTTCTGCCGCCTGGACATGGCGGCAGTCTGATCCCGCGGCGACAATCGGTCGAGAGCACGTCGGCCTCCGCGAGCGTCACCTCACTCGTTCGACCGCTCCGCGATCCGCGAGTCCGCCGCCAGGGCTTGTGGGAACCATCGGAACGCTGTCGGCAGGAGCGGGCGCCAGGCACCCCAAGCCGTCACAAGCCAGGCGCTGAGGGACTGCTCGCGGGTACCCCAGGGGAGGCCGTACTCCTCGCGGGTGGATGCTGGCAGCAGGCCGGTCGAGGGAACAAGCAACCAGTCGACGGCGGCCGGTGGGACGGCACGCAGCGCCGACGCGACGGGGGCAGCGAGCGTGCCCAGTCGCCGCGCCACCGGACCCCGCTCGGCCAGCGGTGCGAGCGGGGGGTGCAGGATGACCGACGCCAGCGATCGGGCCATCGGTGTCGGATGGACCGGCCCGTCGGCTGCAAGCATCGAGGCGACGTAAGCATCGAAGGCGTCGATGTCGGCCGGCAGCATCGCCTCCGGCACACCGAACAGGCGCCCGATCGGCAGCGTCTCGGCATAGAGGCGCGCCCGGCGAGCGGGGGACAGCGGCTCGAGCCAGGCATCGACGGTGGCCAGCGTCGAGTCGATCAGGGTGACGTGGACCCACAGCGAGAGCTCGGGATCGCGGGCGGCGTACGACCCGCCGAAGCGCGAGGCGGCGCCATCGTCCCGGATCGGCCCGGTCACGGCGCGGTGGAGCTCGTTCAGGCGCCGGATCTCGGCCCGTGCCACCGTCCCCGTCCCGTACACGATCCGCAGGTAGCTGCGCAGCGTGCCGGCCAGCCGCGCCCATGGATCCGACCGGAAGTCCGAGTGCTGGTCGACGCCCTCGGCCACGAGCGGGTGGGCGATCTGGAGCAGGAGCGCCCGCGGACCGGCGCCGAGCAGCAGCGCGGCCTCGCGATTGAGCCGCCACGCCTCGGAGCCTGGGCCGTACAGCCCGGCGGCCTCATCGAGGTCAGGGTTCGATGACGGGGACCCGGCGGCGAGGGGCTCGGAGTCGGACGTCAGCGTTCGCTGGGCCGCCGGCCGACGACCCACCAGGCGACCGGGAACAGCCCGGCGGCCGCGAGCAGCTTGACGGTATCGACGAGCACGAACGGCTGCAGCCCGTTGGCCACCGCGTCCGCGGGCGACATCCCGGTCACCGCCGCCAGCCACGGGACGCCGACGAGGTAGATGACGATGGTGCCCAGCAGCGTGGTGCCGACCGCGCCGCCGATGTGCCGGTCCCAGCCGAGCTCGGCCAGCCGTCCGACCAGACCTGCGGCGAGCACGAAGCCCACCAGGTACCCGCCCGTGGCGCCCCAGATCACGTCGATCCCGCCCTTGCCCTCGGCGAAGAACGGCAGGCCGACGACGCCCAGCGCCACGTACAAAAGGGCGGCCAGCCCGCCGCGCCGCAGTCCCAGCGCACCACCGACCACGAGGATCCCGAAGCTCTGCAGCGTGTAGGGCACGGGATTGCCGGGGATCTCGAACGAGACCAGCGAGGTGAGGTAGATCAGCAGCGCGCCGGCGGTCATCAGGCCCGCGTTCCGGAGCACCGGCGAGACGCGCTCCCCGACGCGCACCGGGACCAGGAAGTCGGCGATCGTCACGCCCTTCTCGGTGGCGGGTACCCGCGTCAGCGACGGAATCGCGATCACATGGCCTCCTCGGCTCGGCGCCGACACGGCGCCGGGTGTCGCGCGGAGTCTACCAACCGGAGAGGACGCCCACCAGCGGGGCGGCCAGTCGTGGCGCGCGGTGCGGGGGCACGAGCGGGGAAGGCGCGGCAGGGCCGGCGAGATGCCCTACTCGCCGCGAACCGCCGCCACGATCGAGCGACGACCGGCGATACGAGCGGGCTGCGCGGCGGCCAGCATCGCGAGGGCGACCCCGAGCACCATCGTGAGCGCGATCGTGGGCCACGGCAGCGAGATGCCGACACCGCCACCCGTGGTCCAGACGAGCAGCCAGCCGACCGCCACGCCGGCGCCCGATCCAACCAGCGCCCCGATCGCACCGAGGATCCCGGCCTCGACGAGGACGCTGCGCCAGACCTGGCGGCGGCTCATGCCGACGGCACGCAGCATGCCGAGCTCACGCGACCGTTCCAGGGTGTCCATCGAGAGCGTGTTGACGATCCCCAGCGCCGCGACCACGACGGCTGCCAGGGCGAGCAGGTCCAGCAGGCCGAACAGGCGGTCGAGCGCATCGCCCAGCGCGCCTTCGATGTGCGAGATCGGCGCCGGGGTGAGGGCCAGCTCCCGCGCCAACGCGTCAACGTTGGCGGTCGCGGCCGCCTCACGGCCCGGCTCGAATCGGACGGCGAACGCATCGGCTCCCACGACCCCGAGCTGCGACAGCGCGTCCGGCCAGCCGACGAGGACGGCCTCACCGCCCTGCCCCGGGAACGAATGATCGACGATCCCGGTCACCTGGAGCTCGACCGTTCCACCGGCCGTGGTCACGGCGAGCACATCACCTACCCCGACGCCCAGCTGCCGGGCGCGCGAGCGAGGCACGATCACCGTCCCGCCCGCGTCGAGCCCGGCCAGGGCCGCATGCCGGTCGCCGGCGGTGAACACCAGCCGTCCATCGGCATCGAAGTCGGCGCCACGGATGGCCGTTGCGTCCAGCCGCGTGCCGCCGAACGCGAGCCCGAACGACGCGATCGGGGTCACCTGCGCCACGCCGTCCACGGCCGCGATCTGCTGCTCGGCGCCATCATCCTCGAGCGGGACCGGGGCGATCGCGGTCAGGATCTCGTCGCCCGGCACCACCTGCGCCAGCCACGACGTCGCGGCCGTCCGCGCGTTGGTCGCCACGGACCCCAGGGCCACCACCATCGCGAGGCCGACGACCAGCGCCCCGACCGTCAGCGCCGTGCGCGCCCGGTCGCGAGCGATCGCGGCGCGCGCGAGGCGCTCCTCCAGCCGCAGCACCCACGCGAACGGCAGGCCGGCGACCCGGCCCAGGGGCGCCAGCAGGATCGGCGTGACCAGGACGGCGACCAGGAGAACCGCGTACACCGCGGCCGCCCGTCCTGGTCCGGCCGGCGTTCCGGTATTGACCGGCAGGACCAGGACCGCCAGCACGCCCACGACGGCAACCAGGATGACCAGCCAGCCTGTCCGCGCCCGAGCGGTCGCACCTGGCTCGGCGCGCGCCCGGAGCGCGGTCACGGGGCTGACCCCGGCGGCGCGTCGGGCGGGCTCGAGCGCCGCGACGACGGTGATCACCAGGCCGGCGAGCAGGCCGGCAAGCACCACACCCGGCGTCACCGACGGGCCGTCGATGGCCACCCCACCGGCCACCTGAAGCCAGCGAGCCATGACCTCGGCCAGCAGCACGCCGAGGGCGATGCCGGCGATCGCTCCCGCCGCACCCAGCAGGACCCCCTGGGTCACGACCAGGCGGACAACCTGGCCGCGGCCGGCACCCGCAGCACGGAGCAACGCGAGCTCGCGGATACGCTCGACGACCGTCATGGCCAGCGTGTTGAGGATCAGGAACGCGGCGGCGAACAGAGCGATCGCGGCCAGCAGCGCGAACGTCGAGCGCACGTCCGCGGTCGACGCGCGGAGCGACGCTGCCACGTCGGCGGGCACCGTGATCACGTACGGCTCGCGGGTGAGCGCTCGTTCGAGGTCTGCGGTCACCGCGGCCACATCGGCGCCCGCGGCGAGAACGACATCGATCCGTGACAGGCCGGTCAGCGCACCGGCGGTGTCGTTCCCGTTCGAGGTGGCTTCTCCCGCCGTGCCGCCGTCGCTGGTCGCCCCGCCGGTGCTGTCGGGGATGTTGAGCTGCGCTGCCGTGACCAGCGGCAGCAGTACCGTCCTGCCCGACGAGCCCGGGATCGGTCCATCGCCGGCCAGGACCCCCACCACCCGCACGTGGAGTGGTGCGCCGGCGCCCAGGATCGTCAGCTGGCTGCCCACGTCGAGCCCATCCGTCGCCGCCAGGCGCTCGGTGACCAGGGCCACCGGCTCGTCGAGCGCGCCGAGCGGCGCGCCCCGGACGAGGGACAGGTCCCGCACCCGGGCCTCTCGGGGCGGATCGATTCCCAGCACCGTGACCGGATCGTCCGGCGCAGCTCGACCCGGCTCGGGCGCCAGATACGACCGACGCTCGATCGCCGGCGCGGCGAGGGCGACACCCGGCACGTCGTCGATCGCGGCCAGCGTCGCGCCGGACAGCCCGGTCTCCGTGAACGCCGACACCTGCAGGTCCGCACGACCCACCAACCCGGCCACCGTCCGGTCGATCGAGACGTCGAGCCCGGCGTCGATCGCGAGCGCAGCCACCAGGACCCCGACCCCGATCGCGATGCCGAACACCGTCAGCGCGCTTCGCGCCGGTCTTGCGACCAGGCTTCGCCACGCGTACGGCAGCAGGCCCCGCATGGCCGCGGCTACAGCCCCAGCTGGGCGAGGCGGGCGATGAGCGGCCCCGCAGCATGGTCGTCGCGGCGACCGAGATGGATCTCGTCCTGGACGCGACCGTCCAGGAGCACGAGCACCCGGTCGGCGTACGCGGCGGCCTTCGCATCGTGGGTGACGAGAACGATCGTCTGGCCCCGGTCGACGCACGCCCGCCACAGGGCGTTGAGGATGCCGATCCCGGTCTTGAAGTCGAGGTTCCCCGTCGGCTCGTCGGCGAGCAGGAGGGCGGGTCCGGTGACGACCGCGCGCGCGACCGCGACCCGCTGCTGCTCGCCAGCCGAGAGCTGCTCGGGCCGGTGGCGCTCCTTGCCCGTGAGCTCGACCAGCGCGATCGCGTCGCGGATCCGCGCGGCCAGCTGGCCCGACCGCGGGTCCTGGCCGGCAATCGTGAACGGCAGGCCGACGTTCTCGACCACGTTGAGCAACGGGATGAGGTTGAACGACTGGAACACGAACCCGGTCCGCTCGCGCCGGAGGCGGGTGGCCTGGTCGTCAGACAGCCGGCCGATCGACTCACCCTCGAGCAGGACCTCGCCACTGGTCGGCCGGTCCAGCCCGCCGAGGAGCTGGAGGAGCGTGCTCTTGCCCGAGCCCGACGGGCCCATCAGCGCGACCAGCTCCCCCGGCATCACCCTCAGGCTGACGCCCTGGACGGCGTCGATCATCTCCCCGGTCAGGCGGTAGGTGCGGGTCACGCTGCGAGCCTCGAGGATCGGGGCCACATCGGCCTGCGGTTCCTGGACTGCGGTGGCGTAGAGGGCAGCGGTGGGAGCGGGAGTGGCGGCGCTGGCGGCGGGGCGATTGGGCCCCGGACCGGCGGCACCCGAGGGCAGATGAGCGGTCATGGCCGAGTCGGCTCCATGCGAGGCGCTAGGGACAGCGTACAGGTCGGGCAGATCACAACGGTCCGTACCGTAGCGGTGCGGTCCAGTGCAGTCACCTGCTCGATAGTCCTGGCGACAGGTGGAGACCCGCGGCACGCAACGTCCCGCATCGAGGGCGCGCGAGCGTTCCGAAGGCTCGAGCTACGTGCCGAAGAACTGCCCGAACACGGCGTCGACGATCGACTGCACCAGGCCCGGGCCGGCACGCGGGTCCACGACGCGGTATCCGCCCGGAGGCGGTGCGGCAAGTGCGACGTCAACCGACGATGGGGTGACGGTCGGAGACGCGGACGCGGCACGGGACGGCGAGGGGGTCGGGGCCAGCGTGGGCGTTGGGCTCAGCGTGGGCGTTGGGGCCAGGGTCGGTGCGATCGTCGGAGCGACCGTCGCGACCGCGGGTTCGGCGTTGGGGTGGGCGCCTTCGGCGTGGGCTTGGGCGTCGGCTTCGGCGTGGGCTTGGGGGTCGGCTTCGGCGTCGGCTTGGGCGTGGGCTTCGGCGTGGGCTTGGGGGTCGGTTTCGGCGTCGCCTTCGGCGTGGGCTTCGGCGTGGGCTTGGGGGTCGGTTTCGGCGTCGCTGTCGCGGTCGACCCGCACTTGTCGGCGAACAGCACCGTCCACATGAACGTGTCGTTCTTGCCGTTGAAGTTGCCCTTGTAGGCGCCCACCGCGACCACGTCCCAGGACTTGCCCATGATGTTCGCCCGGTGGCCGGACGAACTCATGAACGAGTCGTAGATCCACTTCGTGGCGTCCTCGACGCTCGCACCGGGCCAGGTCACGTAGCCGATGTTCTCGCCGGCGGACTTGAAGCAGTAGTCGTACTTGTACTGCATGTACCAGAACACCTGGTGGCTGGTCCCGGCGATCGTGTGGCTGAAGTAGTCGCGGGCGATCATGTCCTTGCTTCGCCAGCGCGCGATCGTGCGCAGCGCGGTGTCGAGCTTGAGGGACTTGAGGCCGCCAGACGCGCGGGCCTGGTTCTGGAGGGAGATCAGCAGCGACTCGGAGGTCGAGTTGTAGGTGTTCGTGTCCCACGCGAGGGCGGCGCCCGGGGCGGCCAGCAGCCCGACCGAGGTGAGGGCGAACGCGAGGGTCACGACGGCCGCGAGGTGACGGGTCGCGATCAGGCGGGGCGGACAGGCGGGCCAGCAGGATGGGACATTGGGCAGCTTGTGGATCGGTCTCGAGGGCAAGCGGTGGCGACTTCGGCGTCACTGCGATCATGTGCTGCCACCTGACTCCCAACCGCTGCGCAATGGTCCCGACCGCACCGGCCCGCGGTACCAGTTGCCCACCCACACCAACCCCGACCGCACCTTGCCGCCCACCCGGCTGTCTCGATCCCGGCCGCGGACGCGGTTGACCTGGCCGAGCCGGCTCGCCGGGCCGGTGCGCGCGGAGCCGCGCCTCCGGTACACTCCGCTGGCCCCGAGCCTCGACGAGCGCGACCGCGCCGCCGGGCCGGATGCGCCCGCGGTGGCCTTAGCTCAATCGGCAGAGCACTGGATTGTGGCTCCAGAGGTTACGGGTTCGAGCCCCGTAGGCCACCCCACCGATCGGCGTGGTGGCGGACGCGTCTCGATGACTTCGCTCGTTCCCGGCCGTGCGTACGGATGATCCTCTTCACCAGCACCCGTAGCCAGGATCCGACGATCGGGGCGTCGGCAAGGTCCATCGCGGCGGCGGGGCGTCGGGGGCGTACGATCCACGGGTGAGTACCTTGCCCACGTTCGACACCGACCCAGTCCCGCTCGCCCGGCACTTTCCGGCTGACTTCGCCTGGGGCTTCGCCGCCTCCGCCTATCAGATCGAGGGAGCAGCGGCCGAAGATGGCCGGGGACCATCGATCTGGGACACCTTCGCCCGCCAGCCTGGCGCCATCGCCGATGGCAGCACGGGTGACGTCGCCTGCGACCACTACCACCGCTACCCGGAAGACGTCCGGCTGATGGCTGATCTGGGGACGCGCGCATATCGCTTCAGCATCAGCTGGTCGCGCGTCCTGCCGATGGGGACCGGCGCCATCAACGAGCCCGGCCTCGACTTCTACCAGCGCCTCGTGGACGCCCTGCTCGGCGCGGGCGTCCAACCGCTGGTCAACCTCTTCCACTGGGACCTGCCGCAGACGCTGCAGGACCGCGGCGGATTCGCCAACCCGGAGGTGGTGGGCTGGTTCACCGACTACACCGCGCTGCTCGCGTCGAGATTGGGCGATCGTGTCAAGGATTGGATGACGTTCAATGAGCCGGCCGTCTTTGCCTTCCTCGGTCATGCCGACGGCATTCATGCGCCGGGGCTGCGTGACTGGCCAACCGCGATCCGGGTGGCTGACAACGAGCTTCGCGCTCATGCTGGCGCCGCCCAGGCGATCCGCGCTCTGGTCCACGACGCGAAGGTCGGCGTTGCGATCGACGTCAATCAGGTCGCACCGGCGACGGCTTCGGATCGCGATCGGGTCGCCGCCGACAGGTGGAGCTCCGCTCGCGACGCGTGGTTCCTCGATCCCCTGTTCGGCCGCGCCTACCCGGCTTTGGGACTCGATGCCCACCGCGAGGCCGGCCATCTCGAAGGCGTCGACCTCGCCGAGCCGCCAGCCGGAGACCTCGATTATCTGGGCCTGAACTACTACCGGCGCGACTCGGTCAGCGCCAATTCGGACCGGGCATTCGACTGGGAGATCGGCGCAGCACCGGGCTCGGAGCAGACGCAGATGGGCTGGCACATCGCGTCCGACGGTCTGCGCGACGTCTTGCTCGAGCTCAACCAGACGTACGCACCGCCCGAGATCGTGGTCACGGAGAACGGCGCCTCGTACCCCGATATCGTCGATCGGGACGGCCGGGTGCGCGACGGAGACCGGCAGGACTACCTGGCACGGCACGTCGCGGCGGCCTCCGACGCGCTTCGCGCCGGTGTGCCGCTGACCGGCTACTACGTCTGGTCGCTGCTTGACAACTACGAGTGGAGCCTTGGCTACAGTCGGCGGTTCGGCCTGGTCCACGTCAACTTCGGCAACCAGCGCCGTACGCCCAAGGACAGCGCGCGCTGGTATCAGCGGCTCATTGCCCGGGAGTAGATCCTTCGCGGCGGGCGCGACCTTGATGCGGCGGGGATCGGGACGAGCGCCGTCGGCGCAAGGCCGACAGGGGCCGGGCCGCGGCCGGCTGCTCCGGGACCTCGTCGTTCAGGCCTGTGTCGTGAGCCCGTGACCGCGCGGATACAGCCCGGCCATCTCGACGGGCAGCCGGCCGGTGAACGGCGCCTCGCCCAGCAGCGCGGCCGCCAGCGCCTCCATCGACGGCGGCAGGATGCCGTAGCTGCAGACATGGGTTCGGGCGGACGGGTATGCGAGCAGGTCCCACGGCGTGCGCAGGGCGAGGGTGACGGTCGGCCTGCCGGATGCCAGGACCGCTGCGGCCAGGTCCGCCTGCGCCGGCCGGAGGTGAGCGGAGAACGTACCGACGAGGACAACGTCGAAGGCTGCAAGCCGCTCCCCGAGACCCGCGATGTCAGCCGCGCCTGGCGCCGCCGGCAGGAGGATCTCCTCCACGCCCGCGAGCCGGCGGCGGAGCGCCGATGCCAGCGTCGGCGGCACCGTGGACGACGTGTCGGCCGGCGTCAGGTCAGCGGGCACCGGCTGGACGACCGCAATCCGCGCATCGGTCGCCAGCTTCAACGGCAACATTCGGTCGTCGTTGCGGACGAGGGTCATCGAACGTTGCGCGAGCTCGGCGGCGAGCGCCTGGTGCTCGCCGCACCCCACGATGTCGAGCGACGGCTGCTCGTAGCGTCCCAGCCAGCCGCGCAGCTCACCCAGCCGGCGCTTCGCCGCAGCGTCGTCGTCGGCATCGACAAGTCCTCGCCGCTGCGCCTGCGCGAGGCCCTCCTCCAGCCGTTCCAGCGCTGCCTCGTCCGGTGGTCCGAGCAACACATCTTCGCCGGCACGGAGGGCAGCGAGGGCATCGATGATCTGCGCCGATCCCTGGGCCAGGGCGTGCATGTCCAGAGCATCAGTGACGGTCACGCCGTCGAACTGCAGCTGCCCTCGCAGAAGGTCGCGCAGAACCGCGGCGGACAGGCTCGTCGGCAGGTCCTCGCTCTGGCCAGGTAGCGCGAAGTGGCCGGTCATGACCATCCGCGCGCCCGCTGCCAATGCGGCGCGAAACGGGATCAGCTCCCGCCCGGCCAGCTCGGCGTTCGTCCGGGGCACCAGCGGCAGCTCGTGGTGCGGATCGGCTGCGGTATCCCCGGCGCCCGGGAAGTGCTTGGCCGTCGCGGCCACGCCGTTGCCCTGCAGGCCGCGGACGGTCGCCGCCGCGAGCTTGCCGACTGCCTCGGGATCGTCGCCAAAGCTGCGGATTCCGAGCGCCGGATTGGCCGGATTGTTGGCGACGTCGCACACCGGCGCGTAGTTCACGTTCACGCCGAGGGCACGCAGCTCGCGCGCCGTCGCCCCGGCGACGCGCTCGGCCAGCGCTTCGTCACCGGTCGCGCCGAGGGCCATCGCACCCGCGAACTGCGTCGTCCCTTCGCCCAGCCCAACCAGCTGGCCGCCCTCCTGGTCGGCGGCAACCAGCAACGGTGGTGCGCCGGCCGGCCGTGCGCGCTGGATGGCGCCGGTCAGCCCGCGGATCCGGGGCGGATCGACGATGTTGTGGACGCGGAAGAGCGTCACACCGGCGACGCCACGCTCGTGGATCCGACTCGCCTCCGATGCCGGCAGCTCGGTGCCGACGAAGGCGATCATGAGCCGCGCCAGCGTCACGCCTTCACTGAGCCTGCCAGGATCCCCCTCACGAATGCCCGCTGGAGAAGCAGGAAGACGAGCAGCGGCATGGCCATGGTGAGGAACGCGCCGGCCGTCAGGAGCTGCCACTGGCCGCCGCGACTGCCGAGCAGGGCAAACAACGCGGTGGGCATGACCCGCACGTCTGTGGACACACCCAGGAAGGTCAGCGCCACGAGCAGGTCGTTCCAGACCCATAGGAACTGGAAGATCGCGAAGGCGCCCAGCGCCGGGATGGTCAGCGGCAGCACGATTCGAATGAACATCTGCAGGTGCGATGCCCCGTCGATGGCGGCCAATTCGAACAGGTCGCGTGGCAGCTGTGAGATGAAGTTGTAGAGCAGGAAGATCGCCAGTGGCAGGCCAAAGCCCGTGTGGGCCAGCCAGATGCCAATGAACGTGCCATACAGCGATGCGCCGCTGTAGATCTTGAGGATCGGGATCAGCGACATCTGGATAGGCACCACCAGAAGTCCCACCACGACGGTGAACAGGATGCCGCGGCCGCGGAACGGGATCCAGGCGAACGCATACGCGGCAAACGCCGCAATCGTGATCGGGATGACGGTCGCCGGGATGGTCACGATCAGGCTGTTGAGGAACGCATCGCCCATGCCGCCGCTGGCGATGACCTGCTGGTAGTTCGCCAACGTCCACTGGTCGGGAGCGAACAGGTTGGCGAGCGATGTCCACCAGCCGGAATTGCTGACCAGCTCTGGATTGCGCACCGACGTCACGAGCAGCCCCAGGGTGGGCAGCGTCCACAGGAAGCAGATCACGAGGACCGTCAGTCGCACCGGCAGGCTGCGCAAGAGCGCGGGCCGCCAGTTGGCGACGCGCGCCGTTTGCCGTGCGGCTGGTTGCGCTGGCGCGGTCATGCTTCCCTCTGCTGTCGGCGGAAGTTGTGCAGGTTCACGTACATCACGGGCAGGACGCCGACGAATAGCAGCGTTGCCATGGCCGCGGCCCTGCCGTCGTTGAAGAACTGGAACATCTCGTGGAACATCCGATTGGCCACCACGTCGTCGTGGAAACGGCCGCCCGTCGTCACGTAGACGATGTCGAAGATCTTGAGCGTGACGATGGCGATTGTCGTGGTGACCGTGATGATGGAGCCACGGATCGAGGGCACGATGATCTGGAAGAAGAGCTGGCGCTCACTGGCTCCATCGAGTCGAGCGGCCTCGATGATCTCGGTTGAGACTCCCTTGATCGCGGCCGAGAGGACGACCATCGCGAAGCCCGTCTGCAGCCAGACCATGATCACGATCTCGGCGGGGATGTTGAGCGGGCTGGTCGTGAAGAAGGGTATTGCCTCCCCGCCCAGTCCCACGATGATCGCGTTCAGGAGCCCGATCTGGGGTTGCTGGGCCGGCACCCACGCGTACATGAACCCCCAGATGACGGATGCGCCGATGAGCGAGATCGCCAGCGGCAGGAAGACGAACGTCTTGGCCAGCGCCTCGCGCCGGACGCGGTCGAAGAGACCGGCGATGATGAGCCCGAGGCCCACGCTGCCGGCCGTTGCCACGATCAGCCAGATGACGTTGTTGCGCAGGATCTCGACGAAGTCGGGCTTCGTCATCGCGTTGTAGTTGTCGAGCGTGAGCGTTCCCTGGTTATCGAAGAAGCTGCGCGCGACGGTCGCCACGCCGGGATACAGCAGGTACACCGTCAGCAGGATCAGCGCCGGGCCGACGAACACCCATGGCAGGACCCGGTCGCGCCACTTCGGACGCAACCTGCCGACCAACGCCCCCACGCCGACGAACAGGAGCCAGATACCACCCACACCGACGGCGATGGCGATGACCGCCAGGATGATCTTGGCGAGCGCCTGATCACCCTGACGGTTGCGCAGCTCGGTAGCGCCAGACGAGTTACCCAGCGCGTCGTAGATCGACGCGAGCACGTTCTGGCCACCTTGGGGATCGAGCAGGATTCGGATGCCGACGACGCACAGCACAACGGCGACGAGGCCGGCGACGGGCAGGACAAATCGCGACAGCCCGGGTTTCTCGGTGCCCGCAGCGACAGTCATCGGCCCTCCTCCCTACGCATACTAACGGGGCGCGCCACCCAGTGTGGGTGGCGCGCCCCGTTGATCTCTAGGACGTCACTGGGAGGGCCAGCTGTTGTCGATGGCCTTCAGGACGGCATCCGTGTTGGTGCCGTTGTTGTTCACCCAATCGACGCTCTGGGTCCAGAACGTGCCGGCGCCGACCCTACCGGGCATCAGGTCCGAAGCATCAAAGCCGATGCCGGCCGCCTTGTTGACGATGTCCGAGGCGACCGTCAGCTTGTAGGAACCGGCGTACCAGTCGGCCGGGGTCGAGGTGTTGGTGGAGATCGCGCTTCCCGCGAGGATCCAGTTCTCGAGGCCTTCCGGCGTGGCCAGGAACTCGGCAACCGCCCGGACCTCGGGTCGGTCGTTGAGCATCATCATGGTGTCAGCCGAGCCCTCGGCGTTGTTCTGGGTGGGATCGATCGTCGGGAACGGGAAGATCCCCACGTCGGTGCCGACGATGTACTTGGATGGCTGTCCGGTGTCCCGCTGATCCGGGAAGAAGTCGGGCCCGTACCAGGTCGGGACCTTCTGCATCCAGCAGTTCGGTGCCTGCAGGTCCTGGTTGAACATCGGGTCCATGACGGTCTTCTGGTCGGTGTTGATGATCGCCGTCGGGCCGCCATAGACGTACTTGTCGGTGAAGAAGATCTTGCCCACGTAGTCGTCGAAGGCGGCCTTGATGCCCGGGTCCTCGAACGTGACCGTGTGGTTGATCCAGTTGTTGTAGTAGTCGAGGCCCTTGGTCTTGAGGACCACTTCCTCGATCCAGTCGGTGATCTGCCAGCCGGTCGCGTCGCCGGGACCGCCAGCGCTGATGCACCACGGGTTGCTTCCGTCGGCCACGATCTTGTCGGACAGGGCGATCAGGTCATCCCATGTCGCCGGCACCTGGTAACCCTTGGCCTCGAAGGCCTTGATCGGATACCAGATCGTCGACTTGACGTCGGCCTTGTAGGGGATGCCCCAGATCTTGCCGTTCTGCGTCACCAGGCCGATGGTGGCCGGATGCTCGCTGGTCAACTTGTTGGCATCCATGAACGTGGCCAGATCGATGACCTTGCCCTCGGCCGCGTAGGCGAGGACCGGCGTCGGCTGCGCAAGCTGCGCGATGTCCGGCGGGGAGCCACCCTCGATCCGGCTCTTCAGCACCGTCTCGTGGCTCGAGGGGACGCTGTCGACCTGGATGTTGATGCCCGAGGCCTTGGCGTAGTCAGCCACCGAGGCCTGGAAGTTGGCGAGCTCACCGCCGGTCCACTGCACCTGGATGTCGACCGTCTTGCCGGCCATCGGCTGGTCGGAGCCGAGCGACTGGTCAAGCTCCGTGTAGCCGGTTGGCACGGTTGGCACAGCTGCCGACGGCATGGCCGAAGCCTCTGCGCTCGGGGCAGGAGATGCACTCGCCGCGGCAGACTCAGCTGGCGTGGCAGTCGGCGCCGGCGTGGCCAGCGGTGACGGCGTGGCGCTGTTCCCGCATGCGCCGGCCAGCAACATGGCCGCGAACGCAAGAGCGGACGTTGTACGTAGGCTATTGCTCACGTATTCCTCCTCCAAATTTCCAGGATCACCGGTGACGACTGGCTTTGCTGGGTCAGCATGATTATCCGCACGCCACCAAGTGCGGCCAGGTGGGTTATCGCTGGCTCACCCCCTCTCGCTCCGGCAAGCCCATGCGGTTGCGAGCGATCGCTGCCGCCCCGCGCGCGCCCGGCGCCTCGGTTGGCGACAGCAGCTCGATTGACGCATCACCCAGGGCAGCCTCGACGAGTGCCGAGGCCGCGCGTTCGCTGGCGATGCACGATCGAATGGGTTCGAGCAGTGCTGGTCCCGCGCCCGCGACGCCGCCGCCAATGATGACTCGCCTGACGCCCAGGGTCAGGGCGAGACTTCGGATCGCTCGGGCCAGGTGGCCGGCCACCCGGTCGGTGATCCCGACCGCGACCTCGTCCCCGGCAGCGCTGGCGCGGAAGACCTCCGCGGCACTCGAAGGCGAGGACAGGATGGAGGCGCGACCGGACGCGATCGCCTCGTCGGCCTGACGGCCGATCGCCGGACCGGCGGCGACCGTCTCGAGGCAGCCGCGCAGCCCGCACGCGCAGACGGCTCCATCCGGGTCGGCGACAACGTGGCCCACCTCGCCGGCGAAGCTGTTGTCGCCGCGGAGGAGTGCCCCGTCGAGGACGACGCCGGCCGAGATACCGGTCCCGATCGCCAGGAAGGCGATGCTCGCCGGCGTCCGAGCCGACCCGTCGGCTGCCTGCGCGCTCAGCCACAGCGCCGCTGCGCGGGCGTCGTGCTCGACGAAGACCGGCACTCCCAGCTCCGCCCGCAGCATCGCTCCCAGCGGCAGGTGGGTGATGCCCAGGTTGACGGCCATGCTGACCGACCCGTCCTCCGGGTCGACATGGCCGGGGATGGCCACGCCGACCGCGGCTACATCCTGGCGCAGCTGGCGCCGGCCCTCGTCGACGAGTCCGGCGATCTGGCCGACAAGCGATGACCGGTCCGTCGGCATGACATGCTCGTAGAGGATCCACTCCCGATCGTCGGTGATCACGAGCGATGTCTTGGTGCCGCCGACGTCGACACCGGCGACCAGCATCTCGTTGCGTCCCGGCTCATGGGTCGCGATCATCGAACCAACCCCAGGCCCAGCTGCTGCTCCATGAGCAGCGCCGACGCGCCCAGCACGACGACGTCGTCGTGGACGTGGCCAAACTCGATCTGCGTGTCGCGTGCGAGCAGTGCCAGGACGCTCGACCGGGCGGACCGCCGGACCTCGCCGAGCCACTCGTCGCCGAACTCCGCGACCGGGCCGACCAGCAGCACGTGGCGAACGTTGAGCACGCCTGTCAGCCAGCCAACTGCGACACCGAGCTCGCACGCGGCATCGAGGACGATCTGCCGGATGCGGGTGACGCCTGCCAGAAAGGCGGCCACGAGGCCGCACTCGTCGGTGATCGATGGCTCGACGGCGCCGGCGGCGTCGACCAGCGCGCGCATGCTCGTCATCGTCTCGAGGCAGCCCTCGCCCCCGCAGCGGCACGCTACGTCTGTGCTACCCAGCGAGACGTGGCCGAGCTCGCCTGCGCCATAACCGTCGCCCTGGAACAGCTGGCCGTTGATGATGATCCCGGCGCCGACCCCGCGACCCACCTTGATCACGATCAGGTTGTTGGGCCGAGGGCGGCGAAAGAAGGTCAGCTCGGCGAGTGCCGCCGCGTGACTGTCGTTGGCGACCGCGACCGGCACGCCGTAGCGCTGCTCGAGCAGCGGCCCGAGGCGCAGCTCGGCCCAGTTCAGGTTGACCGACCAGCGGACGATCCCCGTGCCCGTGTCGATGATGCCGGGCGCACCCACGCCGATGCCAAGGAAGGGGGAATGGTCATCGGCGCGCAGGGCGTCGACAAGTCGAAAGACGAGCTCGACCGTGGCATCGCCGTTTCGTCCTTCGGGGGCTAGCTGGATCGAGCGGAGGATCTCGCCACGCAGGTTGACGACGGCACCCCTGAACTGCGCCTCGCCAAGGTCGAGACCGATGAGGTGGCGACCGTCGGGCGCAACACGCAGCAGGATGGGTGACCTGCCCCCGCTCGATTGGCCCCGACCCGATTCTTCGATCAAGCCATCGTCGATGAGCGTGCCGACCAGGTCGCCGACGGAGGTGCGCGTCAAACCGGTCAGCCGGGCCAGGTCGGCGCGCGAGAGCGGACTCTGATCGTAGAGCGCGCGCAGAACCAGCTGCTGATTGAACGTCCGCGTCTGGCGGTGGGTTGCCTTCTCGGGCAGCACCATCCCGCGGCCACTCATCCGGGTGCACACTCCTCCAACTCCAAGCACCCTGACCCCCTGTCGAGCTCGGCTCGGCGGCAGCCTCGACAACGTCGGATGGTATGTCGGCTGGAAGGCTTAGTCAAGTCGGTGGACAAACTAGGACTGCGCCCGGTGCCGAGAGCATCAGGACTCCTGCTCGCGGTCAGCCGGTGCTCCATGCTCGCATCACGTTCCACTTCACGCCGACCTCGGCCTCCTGGATGAACCAGGTCGAGACGTGGTTCGGCGTCCTCAACCGCGGGGCCATCCGACGGGGGGCCTTCCAGTCGGTCAGGGAGCTCGTCGAGCGGATCGACGCGTTCACCACGAGCTGGAACGCGGGCGCCAGCCCCTTCGTGTGGGTCAAGACCGCCGACGAGAGCCTGGCCAAAGCCGTCCGCAAGCGGTCAGCGAACAGCGAATTGGGATACGAGCTGGACTGCGCGCCTGTCGGCTGGGTATTCCGCCTCCCAACGCCCTCAGGCGCCAGAGACGACGGCCTGGATGTCGGCGGTGGTGACATCTCGCACATCCGACGGGGGCATGGGTACCGACCGGCGGAATCCGTCCTATAGACCAGCGGCCGCGAGACCCCCAGTGTGGTCATCAGGGACAGTCAACGGGCACTGTCACGCACACTTCTCCTGACCGACCACGCTGGCATCACCGGGAGTGGCTCTCGAGCCCCCGCCATCGTCCCCGGAAGGTCGTTCGCATGCACACCCTCTCGATCCGCCGACACGCGGCCCTGGCCGTCGGCACGGCGGGCCTGCTCGCCGGCTCGCTCGCGGGGCCGGCCCTCGCCACCGACACCGTGACCCAGACCATCGTCGCCGGCGGCCTGCTGTCCGCCAGCGTGGCGAACCTGAGCCTCCCGGACGTCGAGTACGACTACGTGACCCATGACGTCAGCGGGACGATGGTTCTGACCGCCGACGACAGCCGCGGCACCTCGCTCGGCTGGAGCGTCTCGATCCAGGGGTCGGCGTTCGTGTACACCGGCACCGCTGAGGGGGGGATCGACATCCCGGCCGCCAACTTCGCCCTGACCTCCGCCGAGGAGCCGACCCTGATCGAAGGCCAGCCCGTCGATTTCGACCGCCTCCACTGGGCCGCAGATCCCGATCGAGGGGCTTGCAGTCGGCTCGCTCGACACCCCCATCAAGACGATCCGGGCGACCGCCGCCTTTGGCAACGGGACGTATAGCCAGAACCTCGTCGTCACGCTCACGATCCCGGGCCAGAGCAAGATCGGCACGTACACCGGCACGCTGACGACCACGATCTCGGCGACCCCGTAGCCATGCGCCTCGGGCGCCTGCGCCCTCGGCGCGGATCAGCGTTCGCCCTGCTGCCACTCTTCGTCGCGCTCGCGTTGCCCGGTGGGGCGCTCGCGTCGGACACGGCGGTCCGGCTATCCGTGCTGCCGGTCGGCCAGGTGGGTTCCTACTTCGATCTGACGATGCGCCCTGGCGAGAGCCGGACCCTCGAGGTCGAGGTCGCCAACAAGGGGTCGGCCGGTCTGGCGGTGGCGACCTATGCCGCCGATGTCTACACCATCACGAACGGCGGCTACGGCGGGCGGCTGCGAGGCGAGCCCCGGACCGGGACCACGACCTGGCTTCGCTACCCGACCGACATCTTCGAGCTGGCGCCGGGCGATCGGACGCGCCGGGCCTTCACCGTCACGGTGCCCGACGACGCGGCGAGCGGCGAGTACATCACCAGCATCGTGCTCGAGAACGACCAGCCGGTCGCGATTGGCGGAGCAACCGGCATGGATCAGTTCGTCCGTCATGCCGTCGCGGTCGTCGTCACCGTACCCGGCCCGCGGACACCGGCGCTTGCCATCGGCGAGGCCAGCCACGCAGTCCTGACCGGCCGCTCGGTGGTGTTCATCGAGCTCGACAACGGCGGCAACGTCCGGCTCAGGCCCGTCGCCAGCTTCGAGCTGCGCGATGCGGCCGGGGGCCTGGTCAGCCAGGCGAGCATCGCGCTGGACACCATCTACGCCCACACCTCGACTCGCCTCGAGGTGCCGCTCGCGGCGCTGCTCCAGCCGGGCACCTATCACGTGGCGCTGAGGCTCCTCGATGCCGCCCAGGGCCTCTCCGTAGAACGGGCCGATCTCACGTTCCTGGTCGAGCCGCCGCCGGCAACGACCGAACCGGGTCCGGGGTCGGGACCCGCCCTGACCGCGGTCAATCAGGCACCGGGCGGCACACCAATCCCGTTGCCAGCCATGCTGGCGCTGCTCGGCGCCGCGCTGCTCGGCTCACTCGGGTTCGTCGCGCTCCGGCGCGCCCGGAACCCGTCCGGCCGGTAGGAATCTCGGCCCCGCGGCGTTGACGGCGGGCGGATCACGTTCACGCCGGTCGACGGCGCGGCAGGCGCCCCGAGGCGCGGGCCCCCGTTCGCGGCTCGCCTGGCGAGCTGTTCCCCCCTCGACGGGATCGGTCGCGGACCCGTGTCTCGTGGCGCCGGGTCCCATGATGGCCGTCGCCGCTTATCTGCCACTTATCTGGGAGCCGCGATCCGATGCGTCGGCGTTGCGATGCTGGCGCCGTGGCGCTCGCGGGCGTTGCCCGTAACGGACGGCGGCGGGACGCTTGACGCAGGAGCCCTACACCTGGAGGCGATGATTTGGGGTGTCGTGGGGCGCGCGGGTGCGCCGCCGCGGGGTGTGACACATGATGATCCTGCTGAACGTGACGTTGGCGCTGGGCCTCGCCGGCCTGGCTGGGCTGCTGGTGGCCTGCTCGATCCGCAAAGGCCGCGAGGTCGTAGGTCAGGCGTTCGGGCTCCCCGGGGCCTGACGAGCCGAAGCCGCGCCAGGCCGATCCCCCGCCCCGCCGGGTGTTTCCCCCCCGGCGGCGCGCCCATTCTGCGGCACGGACGGGTCGCGCGGCGGCGGCGGCCCGGGCAGGGACGGTGAGCCCGTTCCGGAACCCCTGCCACCACCTCGGCCACGTCGGCCGCCAGCCGCGCCCGCCCCGGGCCCTCGCGTTACCGCAGCATGGCACCCGTCCCCGCGACAGGCGCCCTATCCCTCGACGGGGAGATGGCGCGGAGGCATGAACCGTGCGACCAGCACCGCCCCGACGACGATCACGGCAGCGGCCACGACGGCGCCTGCCGACAGCGCATCGACGAACCCGGTCCTGGCGGCGGCCGCGAGCGCCTCCCCGGCCGCACCCGGCAGCTGAGCCGCGATCGCGAGCGCGGCACCGACCGAGTCACCGGCCGGTCCTGCGACCTGCGGCGGGAGCTTGGCCACCGCGTCGGCCATGCGATCCGAGTACACGGAGTTCATCACCGACCCGACGACCGCGACACCGAGCGCGCCGGCGGTCTGGCCGACCAGCACGTTGACCGCGGAGCCGATGCCCGCGCGCTCCTCGGGCACGGCGCCCAGGATCGCATCGGCCGATGGCGCCATGACGTTGGCCATCGCCACCGCCGCGCAGAACAGCGTGAGCGATACCACCCAGTCCTCGGTCCTGATCGACCACTGGGTCACGCTGAGCACCACCAGGGCAACGACGACCAGCGCCCCGGCGACGACCCGACCCGTGCCCAGCCTGCCGACCAGGCGCACGCTGAGCCCGGCACCGATCGGGATCCCGACCGCCAGCGGCAGCATGATGGCCCCGGCCTCGAGCGGCGACCTCGCCAGCACGAACTGCAGGAACTGGGTCAATCCGAAAATGACGGCGAACAGGCCGAAGAAGTTGGCGCTGATGGCGGTCACCCCGGCGGTCATCCGGCGGTTTCGGAACAGGCCGAAGTCGAGCATCGGGTGATCGGCGTGCAACTCCCACCACCCGAACGCCACCGCGAGCACCGTCGCGACCAGGAACGAGCCCAGGATCACGGGGTCCGTCCAGCCGCTGCGCGGCGCGTCGATGATCCCGTATACGAGGATCGAGACCGCGCTGATCGAAAGGGCGGCGCCGGGCAGATCGATCGCCGCCCGGCCCGGGTCGCGGCTGTCGGGCACCAGGAGGAAACCGAACAGGAGGGCGGCGGCGGCGACCGGGACGTTGATCAGGAACACGGCGGACCAGTCGAAGTGCTCGATCAGGAACCCGCCGGTGACCGGTCCCAGCCCGATGCCCAGGCCCATGATCCCCGACCAGGCGGCGATCGCCCGTCCGCGCTCCTCCCGGGGGAAGACGTTGATCAGGATCGACAGGGTCGAGGGCATCATCATCGCCGCCCCGGTGCCCATCACGGCCCGTGCCGCGATCAGCTGCTCGGCGGTCGTCGCGAAGGTCGCCGCGATCGAGGCGCCGCCGAACACCAGCAGCCCCAGCTGGAGAAGCCGGGCGCGCCCGAACCGGTCGCCCAGGGCGCCCATCAGGAGCAACAGCCCGGCGAACACGAGGATGTACGCGTCGACCATCCACTGCAGCTGCGCGGCGGTAGCGTCGAAGGCGGTCTGGAGGGTGGGCAGCGCGACGTTGAGCACGAAGTTGTCGAGCCCGATGATGACCAGGCTCAGGGACAGCACGCCAAGGATGAGCCAGCGGCGCTCGTAGACGCGGACGACCCGGGCATCCGGCGTTCGGGGAATCGGGACGTCCATCGGGTTACTCCTCGTTGGCGGCGCCGTGATCCGGCGTCGTGGGCTGGAGGCTGCGCAGGGCAGCGGCGCCGAGCTGCTCGACGACGTCCTCGAGCGGGATGTCGAGCCCGGCAATCTGCTTCGCGACAGGGCGCGTGAGCAGGTGGAAGACCAGCGGGCCGAGCACGCACTGGACCGCGAGGATCGGGTCCATGCGCTCGAGACGGCCCAGCGCCATCTGGCGCTCGAGATAGCCACCGACCGCCCGGATCATCGCGCGCAGCGGGCGGCCGGCCCCGGCGACGGCATCGGGTGACCCCGACCAGACCTCGACGTAGACCGCGCGCAGCAGGCCAAGGTTGGCCGCCGCGATCGAGGCCACCATTCGATGGATGGCGGGGACCACCTCGCTGGGAGGGCGGTCCCCCACCTGGTCGAGCAAGGCGATCACGGGCTCGAAGGGGGTGTGCGTGAGCAGCAGCGCCTCGAACAGCGCGGGCTTGCCCGGGAACAGTCGATAGACGCTGGCTCGCGACACCTCGGCCGCCGCGGCAACCTCGTCCATCGACAGCGCCTCGAGCCCGTCTCGAGCGACCAGCTCGGCCGCCACGGCGAGCACCCGCTCGCGGGTGCCGGGATCGGGCTCCACGCCGACGGCCGCCAGCAGCTCGGCGCGCCTTCGGAAGTGCCGGTGCAGGGTTGCTCGCGACACGCCGGCGGCGCGTGCCACGGCCTCCATCGGGAGGTTCGGATCGTCAGCGAGGGCACGCCTGGCGGACGCCACGATCCGCTTGGCAGTGGTCGTCGGTGGCTCGCTCGTCGTCGACATGATACGACACTAGACGCGACGTCCCGTCTTGTCAAGTATCACCCGGACGAGCTCTCCCCGGGGGCACGGGCGGCGCGCGTGTCGCCCACGGAGGCGCTGCGAACCGGCTGACCCGGCCGTTGCGGGAAGCGATCAGGCGCGGCGGACGGACACCGAGGTCACGAACCGGCAGCGAACCGGGAGCTCGGCCACCGGCCCGGTCACCGCGAGCGTCGCCGACAGCGGCCGATCATCGGATGACGTCCCGGCCCACAGCGTCACCGTGCCCGGCTCGACGATCCTCCGGTACTCGACGCCCGTGTGGGCGAGCTGCTCCGAGTGGAGGATGAACCGGACGTCGGCGGCCTCACCGGGGTCGAGCGAGACGCGGGCGAAGCCGCACAGCTCGAGCACCGGCCGCGCCACGTCGGCCTCCTCGTCGCGCAGGTAGAGCTGGACGACCTCGTCGCCCGGCCGGTCGCCGGTGTTGGCCACCCGCACGCCGATCCCGATCTCGTCGTCGCAGGTCGCGATCGAGGACCGGTCGAGAACCAGGTCCGACAGGGCGAAGGTCGTGTACGAGCGGCCGAAACCGAACGGCCACAGCGGCCCGGCCTGTCCGTCGACGTGATCGCCGCGCGGGTTCGATCGGCCGCCCGACGGGTGGTGGCGGTATTGCAGGGGCACCTGGCCGACGTCGCGCAGCATCGATACCGGGAGCTTGCCGCCCGGGGTCACGTCACCCACCAGCACGTCAACCAGCGCGTCGGGCCCCTCGTCGCCCGGGACCCATGCGAGCAGGACGGCGGCGCAATGGTGGGCGGCCCACTCGAGCGCGAGCGGCCGGCCACTGACCACGACCAGCACGGTCGGCGTCCCGGTCGCCACCACGACCTCGAGCAGCTCCTGCTGACGCCCCAGCAGGCCCAGGCCGCGCCGGTCGCGGAACTCGCCCGTCGTCGAGTCGTCGGTGAGCCCGGACCGCTCGCCGAGCACCAGGACCGCAACGTCGGCACCCCGCGCGGCATCGACGGCCATCGCCAGCTCGTCGTCCCCGCCTTCTCGCAGCCCCGTTCCGCGAGCGTAGCGCACGGCATCAGGCCCGAACCGCTCCCGGAACGCGTCGAGGATCGTACGCCGGCCGGCGAGCTCGTCCTCGAGCGAGAGCGACCCGTGCGCCTGGACGCCGAACATCGGCTGGTTGGCGATCTCGAGCAGGGTCTCGACGTGGAGCGGGTGGCTGTAGTCGCCGAGCAGGTCCCGCGCACTGTCGGCGATAGGCCCGATGAGCGCGAGCTGCCGGGGTGCGCGTGGCAGCGGCAGGACGCCGTCGTTCTCGAGCAGGACCATCGACCGGGCGGCAAGTTGGCGACCCAGCCTGCGCTCGTCGCGCGCCAGGCCCTCGAGCGCGGCCTCGGTCGGGATCTCCACGTACGGCCTCTCGAACAGGCCGAGCCGCACCTTGGCCGTCAGCACGCGGATGACGGCGGCATCAAGCAGCGCCTCGTCCAGCCGGCCGTCGGCGATCGCCTCGGCCAGCGGCTCCGCATAGGCGACGCTTCGAGGCAGCTCGAGGTCGACGCCCGCCGCCAGGGACAGCGCGGCCGCCGTGCCCAGATCGGGCGTCAGACGGTGCTGACCCTGCAGCTGCTCGATCCCCATGTAGTCCGAGGCAACCAGCCCGTCGAAGGCCCATTCCCCGCGGAGCACGTCGACCAGCAGCTCGCGCGAGGCGTGGCAGGGAACGCCGTCGACGTCGCAGTAGGCGGGCATCACGCTCGCGAGATCGGCCTCGCGGATGGCCGCCTCGAACGGCAGCAGCTGCTCGTCGCGCAGCTCACGCCAGCCGGCGTGGACGGGTGCCATGTTGAGGCCGCCCTCGGCCAGGCCGTGGCCGACCATGTGCTTGCCGGTCGCGAGCACCCCGTCCGCCCGCGACGACCCCTGAATGCCGCGGACGTAGGCGACGCCCATGGCCGCGGCCAGGTACGGGTCCTCGCCGTAGGTCTCCTCGATCCGGCCCCAGCGGGGATCGCGGGTGACGTCAAGCACGGGTGCCAGCGCATGCCGGGCGCCCATCGCGAGCATCCGCCGGCGGATCGTACCGGCGATCTCCTCGACCAGGGCCCGATCGAAGCTGGCGGCGGCTCCGATCGACTGCTGGAACACGGGGGCGTCCCGGGCGAGCAACCCATGGAGCGTCTCCTCGTGGAGGATCGCCGGGATGCCCAGGCGCGTCTCCTCGACCAGGATAGCGCTGGATCTCGTTGCCGATCCGGGCTGCCTCGGTCGCGGACAGGTTGGTGGCGCCGGCGATCCGGGTGATCTCCCCCAGGCCGTTGCCCAGCAACAGCTCGAGTCGCTCGCGGTCCAGACGGCCCCCGGGCACGATCTGGAAGCCCCAGACGGAGCCCAGCTGAGCGATCTTCTCGCGCGAGCGTCATCCGGCTCAACAGGTCGGCGACCCGCTCGTCGACGCTGAGCGACGGGTCGAGGTGGCGTGCGTCGGTCGTCATCAGCCTTTCACCGATCCGGCCGTCAGGCCGCTTACGAGCTGGCGCTCCGCGAACGCGTAGAACGCGATCGCGGGCAGGATCGCGATCACCGTGAACGCCAGGACCCTCGCCTGATCCTGACCGTACTGGGTCGAGAAGTTCATGACCCCCAGCGGCAACGTCCATTGGTCCGCGCCGTTGAGCAGGATCAGCGGCAGCAGGAACTGGTTCCAGGTCATGACGGTGGCCAGGATGCTCACCGTCGCGAGCGCCGGCCGGGCCAGCGGCAGGAGCACCCGCCAGAAGAATGCGAACGAGCTGCAGCCGTCGATCCGCGCCGCGTCCTCGAGCTCGCGGGGGATGCTCCGGAAGAAGGGCCGCAGGATCACGATCGTGAGCGGCAGCGCGAATGCCGCCTCCGGGAGCGCTACGCCCAACAGGTTGCCGTTGAGGCCGATCTCCCGGATGAGGATGTACAGGGGAAGGATCGCCACGGCCGACGGGAACAGCAGGCCCAGCACGAACAAGGTGAACATCGCCTCGCGGCCGCGGAACGCGAACCTCGCGAACACGAACGCCGCGAACGAAGCGAACGTCACGGTCACGCCGACCGCCACGACCGCCACGACCAGACTGTTGGCCGCCTCCCGCCAGAAGGTCCCGGCGTTGTCGCCGAACAGAACGCTGGTGTAGTTCGTGAACACCCAAGGGTCGGGGACGATCGCGACCGGGTTGGCGACCAGCTGGCCGTTGGTCTTGAACCCGCCCAGGACCGCGTACAGGATCGGGACCAGGATCGTGATCGCCACCATCAGCAACACGATCCAGGCGGCAGTGGCGGCGATCGACGGTGAGCCGGCGATCCGCAGGCGGCGCGCGGCGACGCGTGAGGGTGGAGGTCTGCGTTGTCATCCCGTCAGCCCGCCGACATGGTGAGCGCGCCTTCCGTGTCGCGGCGCAGGACGAACCGCTGGTAGGCGAGCGCGACGATGAGCCCGAACAGGAACAGGATCACCGCCTGGGCGCTGCCATAGCCCATCTGGGTGGCCTTGAACCCGGCCTTGAACATCGAGATCGCCATCGTGTTCGACGCGTGGAGAGGACCGCCGCCGGTCATCACCCACACCATGTCGAACAGCTGGAGGGAACCGATCATCGACAGGAACACCGACACCCGGAGGGTGGGGCCGATCAGCGGCAACGTGACGTAGCGGAACACCTGCCGGCGTCCGGCCCCGTCGATCAGGGCCGCCTCCTCGATCTCGTGCGGGATCCCCTGGAGACCGGCGAGCAACAGGACCATGTGGAAGCCGAAGTACTTCCAGGAGATGATCACGAACAGCGTGAACATCACCAGCGTCTCGTCGCCCATCCAGTCCTGGACCCAGCCCCCCAGCCCGGCCGACGTCAGCGCCGAATCGACCAACGAGCCGGGCTGGAGCATGAGCCGGAACACGATCCCGGTGATCGCCTCGGACAGCACGTAGGGCAGGAAGAACAGCAGCCGGAACACGGCGCGTCCCGGAAAGCGGCGGTTCAGCAGCACCGCGAGCCCGAGCGAGAACGGGATCTGCAGCCCGAGCGACAGGACGACGATCAGGAGGTTGTTCGCGATCGCCGTGCGGAACGCGTCGTTGGCCAGGGCGACCTGGTAGTTCTTGATCCCGATGAAGTCGGTCAGCGGCTGCAGGCCGTTCCACTTGTACAGGCTGAAGTGCGCGGCCTGGATCACCGGCGCGATGACGAACACGAGATAGAGGGCGAGAGCCGGCAGCAGGAACAGGCCGATCGTGAGCCTGGTCGAGATCTGCCTCGATCGCTCCCGCGACCGGGGCAACGCAGCTGCCATCGCCGTCCTGTCCACCTCTTCGGAATCGAGCGGGCCGGCTGGGCCGGCCCGCTCGGTCGAACGAGTCTACGGGTCGCTGACCCGCGGGCTCACGCTACTGGGTTGCCGCCGCGTCGGAGATCGCCTGGCACACCTTCTCGGGAGTGGACTTGCCCAGGAACAGCGCGATCGTCGCGTCGTTGATGGCCTGACCCATCGCCGGCGAGGTCGCCTGGTCGAGGTAAAGCTGCATGAAGGTCGCCTGGTCGCGGCCAGCCGCGACCATCTGCAGGTTGGGGTCGGTGACGCTGCTGCTGGTACCGACCACCGGCGAGAGGCCAACGTTGTCGGTGTTGAGCTTGTTCGCGTTGTCGGCGCTCTCGAAGAACTTGAGGAAGTCGATCGCCTCGGGAGGGGCGTCCTTGCCCACGGCGATGCCGTTGCCGCCACCCACGCCGTCGGTCGGCGCACCGGCGCCACCGGCAACGGACGGGAACGGGAACCAGCCGAGCTTGTCGCCGAGGCCCTGCTTGTCGGCGCTCTGGTCCATCTGGACCGAGGGCGCCCACTGGCCCATCAGCTCCATCGCAGCCTTGCCGTTGCCCACGGCCGCCGCCTCGTCGTTGTAGGTCGCCGACTTGTAGCCGGCCTGGTACGGATCGAGGGCGTTGAGGTCGAGGACGGCCTGGCCCGCCTTCGTGCACGCGTCGGTGTTCCAGTCGCCGCTCTGGATCATCTGCTGGAGCGTGTCGCCGCCACCGATCCGGAGCACCAGGTAGGTCCACAGGTGCATCGACGGCCACTCGTCCTTGCCGGCGATCGCCAGCGGCGCGGTGCCGGATGCCTTGAGCTTGCCGACGTCGGTGAGGAGGTCGGCCCAGGTCGCGGGCGGGGCCGCGATGCCGGCCTTCGAGAACAGGTCCTTGTTGTACCAGAACCCGATCATGCCCATGTCCCACGGCACGCCGTACTGCTTGCCGTTATAGGCGTAGATGCTGAGCGCGCCGGGGTTGATGGTGTCCTTCCAGGACGCGATGTCGGACGTGATGTCCTTGAGCATCCCGGCATCAGCCTGCGCGGCCATGATGCCGCCGCCCCAGGACTGGAACAGATCCGGCACCTGGCCCGACTGCATCTGCGTGGCGAGCTTGGTCTTGAACGCCTCGTTCTCGAGCACGGTGATGTTGATCGTGACGTTGGGGTGCATCGCGGTGTAGGCGTCCGCGATGTTCTGGAAGTCGGTCTTGCCGGGATCAGCCGTGGTGATGTGCCACCACTCGATGGTCACCGGGGCCATGGCCTCCGAGGACGGCGATTCGGGGGCCATGCTGGCCTCGGTCGTCGGCGCCGTGGTCGGCGGCGCGGTACTCGGGCTGGGGGTCGCGCTGCTGCTGCAGGCGCCCAGGATGATGGCCAGGACCGCGACCAGGCCACCCACCCGCCGTTGCGATGTCATCACTCCTCCTCCTGACACTACGCTGCTCCTCCCCGTGCCCGGGCACTTCTGCGCGCCGCGAGCCCGCCTTCCTGCGCCGGCCGGTCGCCGAGTGCCACCGGTTCGGGCGTGACTTGAGCCTGATCGAGCTGCCGTCGGGACCTACGGAACATCCGTGGACAGGGCGGTGCTGATCGCGTTGACCTGGGACGCGAGGGCCACCGGCGATCCCGGTTCGCGGGGGAGGAGACGCCCAACGAAACGGGATCGCCGCGGCGCTTCGCAAGAGCTGGAGGGAGACACGCCAGAGCAATCTCCAGAGCCCACGCTCGTCGGTGCACGGCCGGGACCGGCATCGCCTCCTCCAGATCGAAACTTTCGCGTGGCCGGGCGATCACTTTCGGCGACTGTAGGCCTTCCGGTATCCTGCCGTCAACCCCTGGAATCACGCGGTTGATCTGCGCAGATCACCGGCCGGCAGGCCGAAAGTTTCCGCTAGACTTGGTGCCGTGGCCCACATCTCGACGCCCCGCCGCACGTCGGACCGGTCGATGACGATCGCGCACATCGCCCGCCAGGCGGGCGTGTCCGTGCCGACCGTGTCCAAGGTGATCAACGGTCGCGCCGACGTCTCGGCCGAGACGCGCCAGCGCGTCGAGGCGGTGATCCGCGAGCACGGTTACAAGCGATCGAGCCGGGCCGTCCGGTCCACCCCCCTGATCGAGCTGATGTTCCACGAGCTCGAGAGCGAGTGGGCGCTCCAGATCATCATGGGCGTGGAGCAGGTCGTCTCGGAGCACAACCTCACGCTGGTGCTGTCGGAGATGCAGGGTCGCACGACACCGGCCCGCGGCTGGATGGACAACGTCCTCGCCCGGCGCCCGACCGGCGTCATCGCGGTGCTGTCGGACATCAACGACGAGCTCCGTTCCCAGCTGCGGAGCCGCAGCATCCCGCTGGTGGTCGTCGATCCGACCGGCGAGCCCCTCCATGACACCCCATCGGTTGGGGCCACCAACTGGAGCGGCGGGCTCGCGGCCACGCGCCACCTCCTTGCCCTCGGTCACCGCCGGATCGGCTTGATCGCCGGGCCCGAGCAGATCCTGTGCAGCCGGGCCCGCCTCGACGGCTACCGGGCAGCGATGGACGCGGCCGGTGTGCAGATCGATCCGGAGCTCATCCGCTACGGCAACTTCCACGTCGAGGCGGGTATCCGCGAGGGCTGCGCGCTGCTCGACCTTCCCGACCCGCCGACGGCGATCTTCGCCTGCAACGACCTGCAGGCGCTGGGCGTGTACCAGGCCGCACGGGAGGCGCGCCTCCACATTCCCGACGATCTGAGCGTGGTCGGCTTCGACGATCTGCCGGTGGCCCCCTGGGTTGGCCCGCCGCTCACGACCGTGCGCCAGCCGCTGGTCCAGATGGCGGTCGCCGCCACCCGGTTGCTGCTCCGGTTGGCCAAGGGCGAGCAACCCTCGCAGACGAGGGTGGAGCTCGCGACCGAGCTGATCGTCCGCGAGAGCACCGCGCCGCCCCACCCCACGGAGGCCTGACGGCGCACGGTCCCTGGGACGCGGTGTCGGCCGTTGCCGACACCGCCGTGCAACGCTGATCGTGCGGCCGGTACCTCAGGCTGACGGCGCCTCGAGCCCGATCCGGGCCAGGTAGTCCAGGCGCTCGACCTGGTGCTGCGCCTCGCCCGCGTCGTGGCCGTTGTACGGCCACACCCGGATCTCGGCCGGTCCGCCGTATTCATTGAACGCGGCGAACACGGTCGAGGGAGGCGTGATCTCGTCCTCGAGCCCCACCGCGAACAGGGCGGGGGCCGTGGCACGGGCCGCGAGGTGGCGGCCGTCGAAGTAGTCGAGCGTCGCGAACACGCGCGCCTCGTGGATCCGGTTCACGCGCAGGAACTGGCGGATCTCGTCGTAGGGCGAGGCGTCGGTGATCTCGAGCGCCCGGCGGAAGTGGCACAGGAAGGGCACGTTCACGAGGGCGGCGGCGGGGTCCGCGAACGCGGCAGCAGCGAGCGCGAGGCCGCCGCCCTGGCTGGTGCCGGCGACGATGACGCGGGCGGCATCGACGATCGGATGAGCCCGCGCGGCATCGACGGCGAGGATCGCGTCGGTCATGAGCCGCCGGTAGTAGTAGGTCGCGGGATCCAGGATGCCCCGGGTCATGACCCCCCCGGCCTGTGGCCCGGTGCCGCTCGGCTCGACGTCGGACGTGTCGCCGCCGAGCCAGCCACCGCCCTGGCCCCGGGTGTCCATCACGAAGTGGGCGTATCCGGCCGACGCCCACAGGAGCCAGTCCAGCGCGAGCCCGCGACCGCCGCCATAGCCCACGAACTCCACGACCGCGGGCAGCGGCTCGCGGGCGCCCCGCGGCCACAGCAGCCAGCCGCGGATCGGCTGACCGAGGTAGCCGGAGAAGGTCACATCGGCGACCGCGATGGTCCGCAGCCGCGCGTCGTGGGCGACGAACGCCGGTGGTCCACCGAGCTGCCGGCTGGCATCCAGCGTCTCCGACCAGAACCGGTCGAGGTCGGCGGGCTCCGACCGCGGTGGCCGGTAGGCGCGCAGTTCGTCGAGCGAGAGATCGAACCGCGCCATCGCTGGGATCCTCCATGGGCGTCGGCGCCGGGCGCCGTCCCCGTCCCGACCGGCAGCAGCGGGCAAAGGACCCTGGCTGGCCGTCGAGGCAACCTACGATCGCGGCCCGGCGTGTGTCAAGATCGATCGCGGCAAGTTGCGACGGGGGCTGCCGAAACTTTCGGACGCGGGGTCCGGCGCGTGCCACGGAGGTGGACCTGTGGTGCCATCGCGCACTCCCCGGCACCGGATCGCCCAGGTATCAGCCCAGATCCTCGGTCCGGAGGGCCCGCCACTGGCCGGCCGCCCGGTGCGGATCACCCAACAGCGACACGCGTTCCTGTTCGGCTGCACGGGCTTCGAGGTCGTGCCGCTCGCCAACGGCGAGCTGAGCGGCGACCGGCAGCGGATCGCCGAGCGCATCGACGCGCACTGGGTCGAGCTGTTCAACGCGGTCACGCTGCCCTTCTACTGGGCGGGGTTCGAGCCCACCCGGGGCGCTCCCGACACCGGGCGGCTGCGGGCGGCGGCGCGCTGGTTCCGCGACCGCGGCGCGCTGGTCAAAGGGCATCCGCTGTGCTGGCACACCAACACGGCCCCCTGGCTGCAGACGATGACCGACGACGAGATCGAGGCAGCCCAGCTCGAGCGCATCCGGCGCGAGGTGACCGATTTCGCCGGGCTCATCGACACCTGGGACGTGATCAACGAGGTCGTGATCATGCCGGTGTTCGACCGGTACGACAACGGGATCACGAGGCTGGCCAACGCCCTCGGCCGCGAGGGCATCGTGGCGGCCACGTTCGAGGCGGCCCGGCGAGCCAATCCGGGGGCCTTCCTGCTGATCAACGACTTCGACCTCTCGACGTCGTACGAGCGGCTGATCGCGGACATCCTCGAGGCCGGCGTCACCATCGATGCCATCGGGATCCAGTCCCACATGCACCAGGGCTACTGGGGCGAGGAGCGGACGAGCCGCATCCTCGAACGCTATGCACGATTCGGCGTGCCCCTCCACTGGACGGAGAGCACGATCGTGTCCGGGGCATCGATGCCATCCGAGATCGTCGACCTCAACGACTACCAGGTCGCCGACTGGCCGAGCACCCCCGACGGCGAGGCCCGCCAGGCGGACGAGGTCATCCGCCACTACCGGACCCTGTACGGCCATCCCGCCGTCGAGGCGATCACCTGGTGGGGCCTGCCCGACGGTGGCTGGCTCAACGCGCCCAGCGGTCTGCTCGATGCGGACGGGCGGCCGAAGCCCGCCTACAACGCGCTCCGTGACCTGATCAGGGGGGAATGGTGGCTGCCGTCGACCGACCTCGTGACCGACGCTGCCGGGCGAGTGCAGTTCGATGGGGTCGCCGGCACCTACGAGCTCAGGTGCGCGGACGAGGTGGCCACGATCACTGTCGATCACCCTGGTCCGACGGAGATCGTCGCCCGCCCGGGGCGCGGATGATGCGTCCGGTTCCGGCGCTCGCGATCGCCCCCGGCTGCGGGTTGCGGGTGTCGGCCGCGCCACGATGCCCGAGGACATCCTGCGCCGAAGGCTTGCCAGCGGCGAGATCACCCAGGCTGAGTTCGAGTCGTCGATGGCCGCGATCCGTCGATGACCCCACCCTGGGGCTGCCCGCTGGCCCCTCGAGCTGCTGACGTCCGGCGCTGCGTGAGGCCGGCGCGTGACGCCGGTGGCGGCTCAGGCAGCCGGGGCGAGCGCCTCGTCGGAGGCCGGGATCTCCACGATCCGCTCGTGCACGTGGCTGAGCGCGGTGACGGCGGCCGCGAAGCGGGCGAGCCGGCTCTGGGGCGGCTGGCGGAACGAGGAGCACTCGAGCCAGACGACACCGTCGCGGTAGACGGGTTCGGTCGGTCGGCCGCAGGCGCAGAAGGGCTGGCGGTCGTTGGCCAATTCGATGAGGTCGATGTACTGGTAGTTGTCGATCACGAAGGGGGACCTCCGTACATTGATGGCGAGATTACCGATGATGGCGAGGTTATAGATACGATCCGTTCCGTATGGTACCGCGTCTCGATACCATCATGCGATACGCTGCGTATCGATTTGGTTGCCGTTCGGTTAACGATGACGTCCGGCCCTCTCGCTTTCCTTCGAACGTTGCATCGAGACGGTCCGTCTCGTAAGATCGATCGATGGCAACACCGGCGCCTGTCACTCCACCGACCACCGCCCGGCCGGGCGAAGAGGCATCGCGCCGTGGTCGCCCGCGGAGCAACGCAGCCCACCGTCGCATCCTGGACGCGACCTCCTCGCTGCTCGCAGAGGAAGGCTTCTCGCGGCTGCGGCTGGAGCACGTGGCCGCCCGCGCCGGGGTCGGCAAGGCGACGATCTACCGCCGCTGGAGCTCCAAGGCCGCCCTGTGCCAGGAGGTCCTCGCCGAGCTCGCGGCCCCCCACCTCCCCGTCCCCGACACGGGCGACACCCGCTCGGAGCTGGTCGCAGCCGTCGTCAACCCGATGCGCGCACTGACCGATACACCGTTCGGGCCCGTGATCCGTGCCCTGCTATCCCAGATCGCGGTCAACCCCACCCTTGGCGACCCGTTCCGAGCAAAGGTGGTGCAGGCGCGACGCGACGAGATCGCACGGGTCATCGCCCGTGGCGTGGCGCGCGGCGACCTGCGCCCCGACGCGGATCCGGACGTCGCCACCGAGCTCCTCGTTGGGCCCGTCTACTTTCGCCTGATGTTCGGCGGCGAGCTCGACCTCACCTTCGCCGAGCGGATCGCGGACGCGTACCTGCGCGGGGCCGCCCCCAGGTAACCGCGGCGCCATGGCGCGATCCTCGGTCGCTGCCCGGCTCGTGTCCCACCCGGCCGGGTTTGCGGCCGAGCCTCCCACGCTCGACGATGGAGGCATGCACGACGCCGGGCTGATCGCCGCTCTCGAGCGGATCGTCGGGCCCGACCATGTCCTGGTCGAGCCGGAGCTGCGTGCGACATTCGAAATCGACTGGACCGGGCGCTGGCACGGCGAGGCGATCGCGGTCGTCCGCCCGGCCACCGCCGACGAGGTTGCGGCGGTCGTCCGCGCCTGCCGGGATCGCAGTGTCGGGATCGTGCCCCAGGGCGGCAACACGGGGCTCGTCGGCGGCGGCATCCCGCGCGGCGAGGCCGTGGTCATGAGCACCACGCGCCTGAACGCGGTCGAGCCGGTCGACGAGGTCGCGGCCGAGGTGGTGGTCGGGGCGGGAGCCCCGCTGGCGCTGGTCCAGCGGCACGCCCGCGCGGCCGCGCTCGACGTCGGTGTCGACTTCGCGGCCCGCGATTCGGCCACGATCGGCGGCATGATCGCGACCAACGCGGGCGGGATCCACGTCCTCCGGCACGGGACGATGCGTGAGCAGCTGGTCGGGATCGAGGCGGTCCTGGGCGGCGGCACGGTCGTCAGCCGGTTGCACGCGCCGCGCAAGGACAACACGGGCTACCACCTGCCGTCGCTGCTCGCCGGGTCCGAGGGAACGCTCGGCATCGTCACCGCCGCCCGCCTCCGGCTCGTTCCGCGGCTCGAGCATCTCTCGCTCGCCGTGCTCGCGGTGACCGATGTGGAAGCGGCGGTCGGGATCGCGGCGCACCTGCGCCGGTCGCTGCCCACCCTCCAGGCAGCCGAGCTGTTACTCGAGGATGGTCTCGAGCTCGTGGTTCGCCACCGGGATGGCGTGCGCCCGTTCGGTGGGCCGCAGCCCGCCTACCTCCTGATCGAGGTAGCGGACGTGGCGGACCCCGAGCCCATGATGGTCGATGCGCTGGGTGACATTCCCGGCGCCTACGGCCCGGGGCTGATCGATGCCGCAATCGCCAGCGACACCGCCGCGCGCGAGCGGCTGTGGCTGCTGCGCGAGGGGCACAGCGACGCGATCGGGCGGGAGGGCGTCCCGCACAAGATCGATGTCGCGCTGCCAGTCGCACGGCTGGCGGCGTTCGTCGAACGGGTCGCGGATCGCGTTTCGGCAGTCGCTCCCGGCGCCCGGACCATCGTGTTCGGCCATGTGCTCGACGGCAACCTCCACGTCAACGTCCTGGGCGCGGACCCGGCCGACGACACCGTGGATGACGCCGTTCTCGGGCTCACCCTCGAGCTCGGTGGCTCGATCAGCGCCGAGCACGGCATCGGCATCGCCAAGGTCGGCTGGCTGGCCCGCGACCGCTCGCCCGGCGACCTCGACGCGATGCGAGCGATCAAGCGGGCGCTCGATCCCGCCGGGATCATGAACCCGGGGGTCATAATCGACCGGGCCCTCGAGGGGGATTGACGCGCACGCTGCCGCGTGCGATCGTTGCACGCGCAACAACCAGTACGAGAGCCGCGTCCCATGCCCGCCGTCACCGTCGACGACATCACCGTCCTCCCGCGCATCGCCAGCCCTGACCCGGTCGTCGCCCGGCAGCGCCCCGTCCGCCAGCTGACCACGGCTCCCCGCGGCCTCGAGGGCGAGGGCTTCCCCGTCCGCCGCGCCTTCGCCGGCGTCCTGCTCGAGGACCTCGATCCGTTCATCCACCTCGACCAGATGGGTGAGGTCGAGTACGCGCCCGGCGAGGCTAAGGGCACGCCGTGGCACCCGCATCGCGGCTTCGAGACCGTGACCTACATGCTCGACGGCGTGTTCGAGCACAGCGACTCGAACGGCGGCGGCGGCGTGATCACCAACGGCGACACGCAGTGGATGACCGCCGGCGCCGGCATCCTCCACATCGAGCGGCCACCGGACTGGCTGGTGACGTCGGGCGGCCTGTTCCACGGCTTCCAGCTGTGGGTCAACCTGCCGCAGGATCAGAAGCTCGCGGCACCGCACTACCAGGACATCCGGGCAGGCGAGGTGGCCCTCGCCTCATCGCCCGACGGCGGCGCGCTGGTCCGGGTCATCGCCGGCGAGGTGGCCGGTCATCGCGGTCCGGGGTCGACGTACACCCCGATGACGCTGGTCCACGCGACGCTGAGCCCCGGAGCGACCCTGGTCCTGCCCTGGCGCCCCGACGACAACGCCCTCGGCTACGTGCTGGCCGGGCGGGGATCGGTCGGCGCCGAGGGGCGTCCGGCGCAGCTGGGGCAGCTTGCGGTATTCGGGCCCGGCAACGCGCTGACGTTCGCCGCGGACCGGGTCCAGGACTCGCCCGCCCCGACCTTCGACGTGCTGATCCTGGGCGGACGGCCGATCCAGGAGCCGGTTGCCTGGATGGGACCGTTCGTGATGAACACGCGCGAGGAGGTCCTGCAGGCGTTCGCGGACTACCGGGCGGGCCGGCTGGGCACGGTTCCGGCCGTGCATGCGGTCACGGGCGTGCACAACACGCCGGCATCGTTGCAGGAGACGCGACCGGCCGACTGACGGCCGGTCAGGGGTTCACGAACCGGCGCGCTTCCAGCCGCCGGTGGTGTGGTAGCGGTCCATCAGCACGGCCACCGCATCGCGCGCGGCGCGCCACTCCTCGTGGTCGCCGAGGATCTCCGGATCGCGGCCCCAGCGCTGCATCTGGGTCATGGCGGTCACGATCGAGTTGTGCTGCGCGAGCCGGTTTCGGCCGGCATCGACAACGCCGGTGACGAGGTAGCGACGGACGAGCGAGAAGGGGGCCGCCCAGCGGCCGATCCGGATCCGGTCGTGCTCGCGGAGCGTCTCCAGCCAGGCGTCGTCACCCACCGGGAAGCGCCCGTGCTCCTCCACATGCCGGTTGATGTCGAGCCGGAACCCCGGTTGCGCCATCGAGGGCAGGCGTCCGTCCGGGTCGGTGGTCCGGTAACAGACAGGGCATTCGGCGAGACGGGCGGACTCCGACGGCGCCTCACCGAAGGGGAGGCCGCAGCGGCGACAGATCCGCGCCCCGGCTCGGGTGGCGACCGCGCCACACTGCAGACAGACAGACTCGGCGACTGAAACCGACAACGCGCTCTCCTGGATCGTCGCCGCGATGGTCGACCACGACCGCCGGGCTGGGTACATCCTCGCGCACGGGCGGCCTCCATGGGACAAGCCTCAAGTCCCGGGTGGCACCCCCCGATTGGGGTATCGGCCCCGGGTTCGCCGGTCGAGCGGATGAGCTCGCGCCGGGTCGGCGACCGTGTCGAGCACGCCGTTCGCACCGGGTCAGCGGGTCAGCGGCCCGCGACGGGTCCGCGCGTCAGACGGCGGCAGCGACGATCGCGCGGGCCTCGTCCAGGATCCGCTCCAGGTGCGCCTCGCCGCGGAAGCTCTCCGCGTACAGCTTGGTGACGTTCTCGGTGCCCGACGGCCGGGCGGCAAACCAGCCATGCGCGGTGACCACCTTGATCCCACCAATCGGCGCGTCGTTGCCAGGCGCCCGCGTGAGCCTGGCAACGATCGGGTCGCCGGCCAGGGTCGTGGTCGTGATCGCATCCGGCGACAGGCGGGCCAGGGCCGCCTTGATCTGGGGCGTGGCCGGGGCGTCGATCCGGCGGTAGGCAGGTGCCCCGAACCGCTCCGTCAGCCCCGCGTACACCTCCGCCGGGTTGTGCCCGAGCCGGGCGCTGAGCTCCGCGGTCAGCAGGCAGGCGATGATCCCATCCTTGTCGGTCGTCCAGACGCTGCCGTCCCGGCGCAGGAACGACGCCCCGGCGCTCTCCTCGCCGCCGAACCCGATGGTCCCGTCGATGAGCCCGTCGACGAACCACTTGAACCCGACCGGGACCTCGACCAGGCGGCGGCCCAGGTCCGCGACCACGCGGTCGATCATCGACGACGAGACCAGCGTCTTGCCCACGGCCACCCGGTCCGCCCAGGGCCGTGCACCGCCGAACAGGTACGAGATCGCGACAGCGAGGACGTGGTTTGGGTTCATCAGGCCGGTGCCCGGCACGACCACGCCGTGACGGTCGGCGTCGGCGTCGTTGCCCAGCGCGAGATCGAATCGGTCCCGCAGCTCCACCAGCCGGGCCATCGCGAACGGCGACGAGGGATCCATCCGGATCCGGCCGTCCCAGTCGAGGGTCATGAACGCGAACTGCGGATCGACCGCGTCGTTGGTGACCGTCAGGTCCAGGCCGTACCGCTCCCCGATCGCCGCCCAGTACGCGACCGACGCGCCACCCAGCGGGTCCACGCCCAGCCGCAGCCCCGATGCGGCCACGGCCTCCAGGTCCACCACGTGGCGCAGGTCGTCGACGTAGCGTCCGCGGAAGTCGTACGGCGTCGCCTGGGGACGGGCACGCTCGAACGGCACGCGCGGGACGCCGCCGAGCCCATCGGCGCCCGGTCGCCTCGAGGATCCGGTTCGCCTCGTCCTGGATCCAGCGCGTGACGTCGGTGTCGGCCGGGCCACCGTTGGGCGGGTTGTACTTGAAGCCGCCGTCGTCGGGCGGGTTGTGCGACGGGGTGACCACGATCCCGTCGGCCAGGCCGCCGGACCGGCCACGATTGGCGACCAGGATCGCGTGGGACACGGCCGGGGTCGGGGTGAAGCCGTCATCGGCGTCCACCTGAACGGCGACGCCGTTGGCGACCAGCACCTCGAGCGCGGTCCGCCAGGCCGGCTCCGACAGCGCGTGCGTGTCGCGGCCGATGAACAGCGGGCCGGTGTAGCCGCTCGACGCCCGGTAGCGGCAGATGGCCTCGGTCGTGGCCAGGATGTGCGCCTCGTTGAACGCGCCCCGGAACGCGGATCCGCGGTGTCCCGAGGTCCCGAATGCGACCCGTTGCGAGGCGTCGGACGGGTCCGGGCGCCGGTCGTGGTAGGCGCGCAGCAGCGCACCAACGTCGACGAGGTCGTCGGGCAGGGCGGGCTGGCCGGCACGGGGGTTCTGGGTCATCGGGCTCGCATGGGGGCTCGTGTGGACTGGCGATGGCCGTTGAGCGCTCCGGATCACGATAACCCGGGCCGGTCCGAAGGTGCGCATCGCGGGTGCGGCGTTGCATTTCGACCCTTCGGGCTCGTACCATGGGTGCAGCCCGAGCCAGCACCTCGTACGGGGCTCGTTCGAGTCCGCCGGATCGTCGGCGGCCGGATGCATGAGCCCGCGATGACCTCAGGCCGGGTCGGAGGCAACGCATGGCGACCGTGACGTTCGATCACGTCTACAAGCGATATGGCGACGTGACCGCCGTGTCGGACTTCAACCTCGAGATCGGAGACGGCGAGTTCATGGTGCTCGTCGGGCCGTCGGGCTGCGGCAAGACCACGAGCCTGCGCATGATCGCCGGCCTCGAGGAGATCAGCGAGGGCACGCTCAGCATCGGCGACAAGGTCGTCAACGACGTCGCGCCCAAGGACCGGGACATCGCGATGGTGTTCCAGAGCTACGCGCTCTACCCGCACATGTCGGTCCGCGACAACCTCGCGTTCGGCCTCAAGCTCCGCAAGCTGCCCAAGACCGAGATCGAGAGCCGGATCAACGAGACGGCGGGCATCCTGCAGCTCGAGAAGCTGCTCGGCCGCAAGCCAAAGGAGCTGTCCGGCGGCCAGCGCCAGCGCGTTGCCCTGGGCCGCGCGATCGTCCGCGAGCCGGCCGTGTTCCTGATGGACGAGCCGCTGTCCAACCTCGACGCCAAGCTGCGCGTCCAGACGCGAGCCGAGATCGCACGGCTCCACCAGCGCCTCGGCACCACGATGGTCTACGTCACCCACGACCAGGTCGAGGCAATGACGATGGGCCAGCGGATCGCGGTCATGAGCGACGGCCTGCTCCAGCAGGTCGGCACGCCGCAGGGGCTGTACGACCGGCCCAAGAATCGCTTCGTCGCCGGGTTCATCGGCAGCCCGTCCATGAACTTCATCGAGGTCAACATCCCGGGCGGCGGCACGACCGACCTGTCCGAGGGCAGCTTCCACTTCCCGCTGCCGCCGAGCTACCGCGAGGCGCTCCAGAGCGCCGGCGACAAGGTGATCGCGGGCTTCCGCCCGGAGCATCTCGACCTGGGCGAGATGGACGGGACCGTGGCGACGATCAAGGGGACAGCGGACGTGGTCGAGTACCTCGGCAACGAGGAGCTGCTCCACGTGACCTCCGATGGCCACGAGCTCGTGGCCATCGTCTCGTCGGCCTACAAGGTCAAGTCCGGTGACGACGTCGAGCTCCGGCTGCCGGTCGGCAAGCTCCACCTGTTCCATGCCGAGACGGGGGCCTCGCTCGTCAAGGCCGAGGAGCCGGTCGCAGCCTGAGCGGTCATGCCCATCCATTGGCGGCCGACCCCGCGCATGCTGGGCCGGCCGTTCGATGTCCGTGATCGGTGACTGACGCGGCGCGCACGCTGCCCGATCCTGACGGCGATCGCCCGATGGCCTCCGGCTCCGGATCGCCCGCCGAAGGGTTGCCCGGAGATGACCCGCTGCGCGAGCGCGTGGTCGAGAGCCGCGTCATCCACCGCGGCCGGTACATGGAGTTCCGGACCGAGACCATCGAGCGCGCCGACGGCTCCCGCGGCACGCGCGACGTGGTCGGGCCACCCGGGCGCGGTCGCGATCGTCGCCGTCGATGACGATGAGCGGCTGCTGCTGGTACGGCAGTGGCGCGTCCCGGCCGGACGGGCGCTGCTCGAGGTGCCGGCCGGAACCCTCGACGTGCACGAGGGCGTGACCGAGGATCCGCTGGCCGCCGCCCGGCGCGAGCTCGAAGAGGAGACGGGTCATCGGGCGGTGAGCTGGCGCAAGCTGGCCGAGTTCTGGACCGCGCCGGGGTTCGCGTCGGAGCTGATGCACCTGTACCTGGCCACCGGCATCGAGGGCGCCACGGGCGACGATCGGCTCGGCCCCGACGAGGACGAACGCCTCGAGCTCCGCGAGGTGCCCCTGGACGATGCCCTGGCCATGATCGAGCGCGGCGAGATCCGCGACGCGAAGTCGATCGTCGGGATCCTGTGGCTGGGCCGGGAGCGGCGGGCCGGTGCTCCCCGACAGGACCCTGGCGCGAATGGATCGAGACCGGCCCCTGGAACGACCGGAGCAACGGCCGGCTGAACGACCATCGGAGGGGAGGAACGTGGATCATTCAGCTGGCATCAGAGAGTTCCGCTCGGGCGACGAGACCGCGATCCTGTCGGTCATGCTGCGAGCGCTCGAGCGCGGCGAGCTCGACGGCGTGAACCGCCACTTCGTGGAGGTGGCGGCGAACCAAATCCCGCAGCAGCCCGAGGGGTGCGCCGTCGCCGTCGATGACGGGCGGCTCGTCGGCTGGATCGTGCCGCGCGACGACGACCTGACCGTGGACCTGCCGTATCGACGCCGTGGCCACGGGAGCCGCCTGGTGAAGGAAGGGCGGCGGATCGCCCGCGACCTCGGCCTGACTGCCCTGCGCCTGTGGGTTCCCAGGCGCGACGGATCGGAGGCGTTTGCCCGGGCCAATGGCCTCCGCTACCGGTCCTCCCTGTGGCAGATGCTGCTGGATCCGGCCGCGGACGTCGATGAGCCTCGTTTCACCGATGGCTTCGTCGCCCGGTATCTGGCGCCCGGGACCGACGATTCGGCCCTGGTGGACCTGATCAACGCCGCGTTCATCGATCATCCCTGGCCGTTCCACGTCGACCCCGACGAGGTCCGGCGCGTTCGGGCGGAGGACGGCTTCGATCCCACCGCGACGCTCCTGGTGGCTGCCGCCGCCGACCCGGATCGCCCCGTCGGCTTCTGCCGGACGGCGACGTACCCCGATGACGACGGCACGCTGATCGGGGAGGTGAAGCTGGTCGGGGTGTTGCGCGAGTTCCGCGGCCTCGGCCTTGGTGGCGCGCTCGTCCGGTGGGGCATCCGGGCCGTCCGGGACCGGCAGGCGCGCCGGGTGATCCTCGTGGTGGAGGGCGAGAACCGTGGCGCCATCGGGCTCTACCAGTCGCTTGGGTTCGGACACCACGTCCAGTGGCCGTACTGGACGTTGCCGGTTGCCGGCGCGGACGGCTGACCGCCAAGGCGGACCGCAGACCGCTGGCCGCCGTGGGGGGCGAACCCCGGCCTCAGGTCGACGCGGGATCGTTCCCGCCCGGGTCGGGCATGCGGGCGAGCGCCGAGCGGTACAGCGCCGATTCGGGGGCCAGCGCGACGGCGAGCCGCAGGTGCGTGCGTGCCTCGCGCGGCCGCCCGAGCCGCTTCAGGCTCTGACCGAGCGCGAAGTGGGCGTACGGGGCCGAGGGATCGATCTCGAGCATTGCCTCGAACGTTGCCCGTGAGCGTTCGTGCTGGGCCGAGTTGTAGTAAGCGCGCCCGAGCGCCTCCAGGATCGACCCCTTGCCCGGTTCGAGCCTGACCGCCCGCTCCAGCACGACCGCGGCCTGGGCGTGGTGATGGCGCCGCAACAGGGCCTGACCCCGCTGGAGCAGCTCGTAGGCTGTCTCGTGCTCGGCCGCTGCCGGGTCGCGGGACGCCGCGGCGTGGTCGCCACGCAGCGCCGCCGGGTCGGCGTCGTCGCGGTGATCGTGCGGGGCGTGGGCGTCGTCGGACACGGGCCGGATGCTCGCATGGATCGCCGGCGGATGCAGGAGGGCTACGGGGCGGGGCCGGGGGCGGCCGGACCGAGGACGGGCCGGCGGGGCCGGGCTCGGGGGGCTCCACGGGCGATGCCGGCGGCGGGGGCGATGCCGGCGGCGACGGCCACGCCATGGGCGCCGGCGACGACGGCGCACCACCTGCAGCCGGAGATCCGATGCCGCTGGCGGCCGCGGCCAGGCGCCGTGCCCGCTGGCGACGCCGCTGACGGTACGCGAGCGCCACGAGCGCGATCAGGAGCAGCACGATCGCCACGCCGCTGCTGATCACGATCGCGCGGCCGCGACCCGCCTCGGCCGCCACCGCGATCGTCCCCGACACGAGCGTCGCCTGGTCGGTCGCCGTGTGCAGATCGCCCGACTCCCAGGCAGTGCGGCGCCGCAACCAGCTCGCCGTCCGGGTCCTTGCCGCTGAGGCCCAGGGACACCAGCCAGTCGCGAGGCGCGGAGGCATCCCGGGACGCCGACTGGACAGCCTCGAGCGACGACTCGGTGGCCGTCGCCAGCTCCGCGGCGGCATCGAGCGCGAAGCGCCGTCGCCTACTCGTAGGCCGGCTCGAGCGCCCACGGCGGGGTCAGACCGAGCGTGGCCGCGAGCGCGGCCGTCGCGTCGCGCTGGGTAGGATCGACTGGCGACCTCGGTCATCAGCGGCTCGGCCTCGTCAAACGCCCAGCGGTCGAGGTCCATGCGGACGACCGTTGGCGGCGCCCAGCCCTCGCCTGCGGTCACGAGCGCGTGGTAGGCGTCCCGGGCGGTCTCGCGCGCCGCGAGTTGCCCGCGACCCGGCCGGGACAACCCAGGTCGCCATGAGGTCGGCCACGCCGGTCGCTCCGCCGAGCTCCTCGGTGAGGTCGAGGAACCGCCGCCAGTCGTTGGGCAGTCGTGTTCGTTCCGGAGCGCCCGCCCCCACGTACGCGGTGGTCCCGTCGGCGGCTGCCTTGAACACTCGCCGCATCCCGGCGGGCCCGGCCGACTTGACGATGGCCCGGACGACGGTCCACGCCGCGTCGTATCCGTACTGCTCGCGGGCACCGCTCTGGCTGTCGGCGATGGGGGCCGGTGGCGGCCACTGGCTGAGTGGAAACGCGACCTTGGCGGTCGGCTTGACCCTGCCCGGGGCCGGCTTCGTGGCGCCGGTCGCCGCCAGCACCCGCGACGCGTATTCGTCGGCAAGGCCCTCGGTGATCCAGCGCTCCGTGAACAGGTGGCTGTTGAACCAGGCGTGGGATGCCTCGTGGACGATGGTCAGGTCGTCGAGATCCTCGCTGATCGTGATCTCGTCATGGGCGGGGTCGTAGAAGCCCGCGTAGCCCTCGAGCAGCGGGGTGTGGATCTCGAGCACGTTGAGCGGACCGTTGACGGGCCACGGCAGGCCGATCAGCCCCACGAGGTCGGGCACGCCCTCGGTCAGGATGGTGGTCACGAGCTTGCGCCAGCGCTTGTCCTCCGGCCAGCCGCGCACGATGATCTGCTCGCCATCGGCCAGGCTCAGCCGATCGCGCGTCAGTCCGTCGTCGTTGCGGGCATCGATCCACGCGTACCAGTGCACGGGGTCGGCCGTCGATGCCGTGATGATCTGGGTCCCGTCAGGCGCAGTCTCGGTGGCGACGTCGGCACCCGAGACGTTGACGGCGAACCCCGCCGGAACCTCGATCCTGACCGACCCGTGATCGCCGAACACCCACGCCAGGAACGAGGCGAAGGCCGCCCCGACCCGGACGTCGCTCGCCGAGCGCGGTGCGCCGGCCGGCAGGTCGAACGTCAGCCGCAGGTGTGCCGTCTGGCCGTAGTACAGGTTGGCCAGGAACCGAACTGTGACCTGCCGGTAGCCCTGCACCTTGGCGCTCGTCACCTGAACGGAGGTGCCGTCCTGCGTCGCCCGGAGGTGCCTCGCCTCGGGCTGCACGCCGAGGTTCAGGCCGTCGTAGAAGAAACGGGTGATGACGCCCCCGCTCGTCTGGGTCGGGTGCTGGTTGACGGCCACGATGTTGACCGTGACCCTGATCAAGGCCTTGTCCGGCACCACGACATAGCGGGTGGTGGTGCCGATGTCGATGTCGTCGTTGGCAGCCCTGACCGGCGCGGCGTCGAACGCGCGCAGCGTGGGAAGGATCGGCGTCGCGGCCGGCGGTGCGACGGCCACGACCACCGTGGCGACGATCGCCAGCAGCGTCGCGGATCCGAGGCGGTGGAACCGGCTGGTCCCGGGCAGCACCCAGCGTCCTCCGGCTACAGCCGCACGCGGTGCGCCTGGACCGGGTCGAGCGCCCGCTTTCGACGGGCGCGACGGGCGCGGTTGGCGACCGCTGATGCGAGGACGAGCAGCGTCGCCACCAGGGCGACCGCGAGCAGCGTGCGCCGGCGGCCCTCCTGCCAGGCGCCGTTCCAGGCGCGATAGGCATCGTCGGCCGCCGTCAGCGTCCCATCGATGTTGCCGGCCGCCAGGTCGTTCCTGGCCAGCGCGAGGTCCGCGTCCGGGTGCTCGCCCAGCATGCCGATCTGGGTCAGCACGTCGTTGGCGCTCTCGCGTGCGGCGTCGGCCTGGTCGACCGCCAGGATCGCGTTCCGCTCCGCCTCGGCCTCGGCCGACGCCTGGGCCATCATCCCCGACTCGAACAGCTGCTGCATCGACGCCGGCAGCCTGACGTCAGAACGCGCAGCGAGCTGCTGGACGGCAGACCGCTGGGCGAGAACGGTCCGGGCGTCGCTCATGCGCTGCTGGGCGTCCGCGAACTGCCAGGCGCGAAGCGCATCGCGGATCTCGCGTGGCAGCTGCCAGTCGCCGGCGACGGATAGCGTCCGCTCGTAGTCGAGCCGGGCCGCGGCCCGGGCGTCGAGCAGCGGCGCCTCGTCGGGCCGCACCACCCACTGCCGCCACAGGTCGCTGAAGTCCCGTGCTGTCTCCGCCTCGAGCACGTCCAGAAAGCCTCGCCAGTCCGGCACCCCGGACACAGTCTCGGGCGCCGGTTGGGTGCCATCCTGGACCTCCGTCCCCACCGTCGTCGCCGGCTGGTACGCTCCCACGCCCTGGGCCACGTCGGACCAGACGCGCCGCAGCGCATCGTCGCCCGCCCGATCGGCGATGGCGGTCGCGAGGGCCAGCGAAGCCGCGAAGCCGTACGCCTCGGTGGCGCTGCCGGCCGTCGCGTCCGTCTTGCCTCCGGTGCCGGCCCCGGGAGCGGCGGACCACGCGTTGAGGGGGATCGCGGTCGCTCCGGGCGCACCACTCGCATCAGTCGCCTGCGGGCCCGACCCCTTGATCCCGATCGCGTCGGCGACACGCTGAGCGTAGTAGGACGCGAAGCCCTCGTTCGCCCACCGGTCGGCGAGCAGCCGGCCATTGAACCAGCCGTGAGCGGCCTGGTGGACGGCGACCAGTGGATCCGCCCAGTACGCGACCTCGATCCGGTGCGCCGCGGGATCGAACCGTCCCGCGTACCCGCCGGCCGCCCGATTGACCGCCTCCTGGACGATGGTCGGCTCGGCTGCCGGCCAGTCGAGCCCGATGGCCTCCCGCAGGGCCGGCAGCGCCTGCGCGAGCACGTCACCGGTCCGCTTCGCCCACGTCGGGTCGTCCGCCCAGGCGCGCATCGTCAGCGCGATCGTCTGGCCACCCGCCGGAACGTTGAGCGGGCTGTCCACGTATGCGGCCTCGCGCTGGGCGGTGACGTAGGCGAAGAACTCGAGGGGCGACGCGATCGACCCCGAGGCCAGCTCGGTCCCGCCGTCGGTCATCGGCGCGGTGGTCGCGAACGAGCCGGACTCCACCGCGACGTCGTAGCCGGCCGGGAACCGGACCCGCACCGTGCTGCCCTTGGCACCTTCGGATGCGTACGCCCAGATCGGGATCGTGACCAGGCTGGTGCCGATTTGCAGCTGGCGATCGGCCTTGCCGCCCTTGTCGACCAGGTCGAAGGTCAGCCGATAGGTTTGCGACTTGCCGCCGTACAGCCGCGCACCGAAGTCGATCCGGAGCATCGTCGACTTCGCGCTCCGCTTGGTGACCCGTACCCGCGCCCCCTTGGCGCCCGTCACCCGGAACCCGCTCGTGTTGGGTGGAACGGCAAGGTAGGCGTGATCGAAGTAGTGCTTCTTCGTTCGCGTCTCGCCCAGGTGGTTGCGAGCCACGATGGTCACCGACACGCGAGCGCGCCGATGGTCCGGCTGCACCGTGTAGACGGCGTCGGTGACCAGGGTCAGATCCGTTGCGGCTGCGCGCGCCGGTTGCGCCGGCAGGGCTCCCGTGGCCGGAGCCAGGATCACTGCCACCAGCGCGATCGCCAGGGCCATGCCGAAGCGGCGGGTCGTGCCGGCCGGTCGGGTCACGCCGGGTCCTCGGTCACGTCTGACGGCTGGCCAGACCGGTCGATGAGCTCACCGTGGACGTCGAGCTCGCCAGACCGGTCGATCGGCTCGCCAGGGCCGTCGATCAGCTCGCCCAGCTCGTCCACGTATCGATCCAGCAGGCGCTCGCCGGGACCGTCGCCGTCACCCTTCGCGGGTGCGGTAGGCCAGCCGCCGGCCTTGAGCCAGCCGGTCGCCTGCTCGTGGAACCGGTCCGCGACGGCCAGGTGTCGTGCCAGCGCGATCCCCAGCGCGTCGCGGCCGGCGCCTGCGACGGGGATCTCCGAGATCAGCAGCGGACGCTCGTCCTCACCCACCGAGAACTTGACGAACGGCAGCTCGTCGTTCCAGCGCAGCAGCATCCGGTAGGAGCGGCGGAAGGCGTCATTGATCGGAGGCGCGAAGTGGGCCCAGCAGATCAGCGCGAGCGACGGATCGAGGATGAGCGTGATCCGCAGCGACGCTCGGCGCCGACCGTCGAGGACCAGGTCCCACGACGTGACGCCATCGCGATCGGCGCGTTCGAGCGGCACCAGACCGAGGTCGTCGAGCCAGGCCTCGACGTCGGCCGGGAGGCACACCGACGCCCGGGGGGCGATGGACATGGCGGGCAGTCTACCCGAGGGCGCGGCAACGACCCGTCGCGGCAACGGGGAACGGCCGTCACCCCATCCCGGCCACTCGCCGGACCGACCCCTGACGGTCCCCCTCGCTCCGCCGCGGTGCCTCGACTACTCGCCCCCGCTGACCGCGATCCGCGTCGGCGCAGGTTTGGCCTCCGCGTCAGCCGGGGAGGGACGAGCCGTCGACGCCCGATGCCCCAGGGAGCCACCCGACCGAATGGACCGGCTCTTGAAATCCGTCGACTTCACCTTCGTGCCGATCCGCACGTTCCGGCCCAGCCGCGCCCCGCGCGGGATCACCGACTGCTTGCCCACCACGGTGATGCCGGTGTTCAGCCGTCCGGGCTCCTGGCGGTTGGGGGTGTCGAGGTCGGGGCCGGCGCCCACGATCGCCCCCTTCCCGACGACCACCCCCTTGTCCAGGATCGCGCGGTCCACGACCGCGCCCGACCGGATCATCGTGTCGAACATGATGATCGAATTGCGGACCACGGCCCCCATCTCGACCCGGACCCCGGGCGACAGGACGCTGTTGACGACCATCCCGTCGATGACGCAGCCGTGCGAGATCAGGCTCCGGTGGACCTGCGCCGTGGGTCCGATCCTGGCGGGGGCGCGCTCCTCGGACCTGGTGTGGATGAGCCATTCCCGGTCGTACATGTCGAGCTCGGGGTCGTCCCCGACCAGGGCCATGTTCGCCTCCCAGTAGGACTGGATCGTGCCCACGTCCTGCCAGTAGCCGTCGAACCGGTATCCGAACACGCGGGCGCCACCCGCGAGCATGGCCGGGACCACGTCCCGGCCGAAGTCGGGCAGGTCGTCCGACAGCCAGCGCAGGAGCGCCCGCTTCGAGAACACGTAGACCCCCATCGACGCCAGGTCGCTCTTCGGCTGCTTGGGCTTCTCCTGCCACTCGGCGACCCGGTCCTGGTCGTCGAGAGCGAGGACGCCCATCCGGCTGGCCTCGGCGATCGGCACCCGGCGGACGGCGATGGTGACGTCCGCGCGCTTCCGTCGATGGGCCGCGAGAAACGGCTGGTAGTCCATCTTGTAGACGTGGTCGCCCGCAAGCACGAGCACGGCGTCCCCGCCGCTGCGCTCGATGACGTTGACGTTCTGGAGCACCGCGTCCGCTGTGCCCCGGTACCACTTGGCGACCCGGCCGCGACGGATGTACGGCTGGAGCAGCTTGACGCCGCCCGTGTTGCGGTCGAGGTCCCAGGGACGGCCCCGCCCGATGTGGTCGTTGAGCGAGTGGGGGTTGTACTGGGTGAGCACGACCACGTCGTCGATGCCCGAGTTGACGCAGTTGGACAGCGTGAAGTCGATGATCCGGTACTTGCCGCCGAACGGGACCGCGGGCTTCGCGCGCACGCCCGACAGGACCGAGAGACGCTCACCCTCGCCACCAGCGAGGATGACCGCCAGGACTGGCTTCACCACCTGTCGCCCCTCCGCCTTGTCGGCCGTGTGATCTCGATGCTAACACTGGGTTCGTGAACGACCCCGTGACCCCGCGGGGGATGCGCGCGCCGGTGCGCACAGCGGGACGCGCGAGGCGGTGCGGGGCGCGGCGGGCGCGCGATCAGGTGAACAGCTTGGGGTTCACGAACGTGCCGTTGAGCTCCACCATCCAGTGCAGGTGCGCGCCCGTCGAGTGGCCGGTGTTGCCCTCGTAGCCGATGACCTGGCCCTTGGTCACCACCTGCCCGGCACGGATCGGGTAGCGAGCCTGGAGATGCGCATACCAGGTGGTCAGGGACGAGGAGTGGGCGATGATCACGATCCAGGCGGGATCCGCGCCGTCGGCATAGTTCCAGCCGACGTAGACCACGCGGCCGGCACCAGAGGCGCGGACCGGGGTCCCGTAGGCCGCCACGATGTCGATTCCGTTGTGATAGTGAGCGCAGCTCCCGTACGGCGGCTCCCACGAGAAGCCGGTGCAGCCGAACTCCTGGGTGATCGCACCCGACATCGGCCACGCGAGGGTGCCGCTGTACTGCGACGGGATGTGGCCCTGGTTGTACTGCGCCGCGACCAGTCGATCGATCTTCTTCTGAAGCCTCTTCTTGGCGGCCGCGGCGGCAGCGAGCGATCGCTGCATGCTCGCCTTGTTGGCGGCCATCCGGCTGTACTGGGCCCGCTGGTCGGCGAGCGTCGCCTTGGCGGCCGCCTCGAGCTTTCGCAGCTTCGCCTGCGCCTTCTTGAGCTCCGCCAGGCGCTGGTCGAGCTTCTGCTTCTGGACGGCCGTCTGCTGCCGGATCAGGTTCGTGTCGGCGCGCGCGGACTCGACCGTCTGGTGCAGCGACAGCAGCGTGGCCTGGTCCTCGGAGACCTGCCGGGCCAGCGCCTCGTCCTGGGTTGCGGCGTCGAGCTGCGAGGTCATCTCGGCGAGCATGTCGGTGAACGACGCGCCCGACAGAAATGTCTCGAGCATCGACGTCTGCTGCGCCTCGTAGGCCCGCCGGATGCGCTCCGCGAGCTGGGCCTTGTGCTCGCCCAGCTCCACCTTCTTCTGTGCTTCCTGCGTCTCGATGCCGGCAAGCTGCGCGTCGAGGTCGGCGAGCTGGCTGACCAGATCCTGATAGGTCGCCTTGATCGCGTCGATGTCGTCGTTGAGGGCGTTCACCTTGCGGCGAGTCGCGGTCAGGTTGTCGGTGATCCCTGACAGCTGGTCCTTCGTCTGCGCGATCTGACCCTCGAGCGCCGTCTGCGAGCGGTTGAGGCTCGCGATCAGCCGCTTCTGCTCGGCGATCTTGCGCTCGAGCTGCTTCTGCTGCGCCTGTGCCTGCGAGAGATCGTCACCGCGGACCGGCGGCGGCGAGGCGGCCGGCGCGGCGATCAGGCCCACGAGGAACGGAACGACCAGCAGGGCAAGGAAGAAGCGGTGCCGTCGCCCTCGGCCGGAGCTGGGGTACTGCTGGGCTGTGGCGGGGCGGGTCAACGAGAAGGCGTCCTCATCTCGTGCGAGCGTTCGTTTGTCGAGCGCGCTTCGCGGGACGGGGCTTCGGAGCGCGAAAACAGATGTACGCCCGCCGGATCTGGCGCCGCCTCAGAGGGCACTCCCGAGACGACCATGTACCGGCTTGTGGCTGCAGTGTAGCAACGCCAGGCAAACGCCCCGCCTGCGGTTCGCCAGATCGGCGCGTCCGATTGGCGTGCGCCGCCCGCCACGCCAGCGCGCACTGCCTGCGAACATGGTCCTCGCCTTACCGCCGGTCGGTCTGCCGACTGGCGTGGCCCGCTCCGGTCCTCCGCCGCGTTCCCGGTCCTCAGGCGCCGCTCCGCCGTGGGGCCGGCCACTCCTCCGCCGCGTTCCCGGTCCTCCGCCGCCGCTCCGCCGCCGCCGCTCCGCCGTGGGGCCGGCCACTTCTCCGCCCCGGCGACCTGGCCACTTACCCAGCTGGCGGGCGTTGTTTGGGTGATCGAGTTCCGGCGATCGTCGGTGGGCGGGTCGCCGTGCAGGGTGCGATCGGACAAGTTGGCCAGATATCGAGGGGGTGGATGTTGGGACAGTTGGACCCGAGGGGACTTGTCCAGACATCCGCGGGGTGGGTAACCGGTCAACTCCGGCCGATCCCCTACCCGTTGGGCGGGTATCCCTGCAGGTTGGCGCCGGACGGCGTTGTTACGACCCAGGTGACGGGTATTCGGCCGATTCGGCGGCCCGGTCGCGAGGCGCCCGGCGCTCCCGGCCGACCGCCGGCGCAAGGCAGCAGTCGCGGGAGTGCAACTCGGCGGTCTGTCGAGGGATCAGCGGGCGGGTTGCCGGAGGATCGGCGCGGGAGGGATCAGCGGGGGCGGGTTGCCGGAGGGAAGGTCCCGCGGGTCGAGCGCTCAGCGGAAGACCAGGATCGCCCACATCGCGCCGAAGATCAGGAACGGCCCGAAGGGGACGTAGGTCCGCAGCGTGATCCGCCGCGCGATGAGCAGGATCACGATCACGACCCCCGCCAGCAGGGCACCGTAGATGACACCCGTGACGAGGCGCAGCGGTCCCGCGAGCAGGCCGACCGAGACGAGCAGCTTGAGGTCGCCCATCCCGATCGCGCCCGCCCCAAACGGGATCGCGAGCACCGCGAGGCCCACCGGCACCACGATCGCCACGACCGCGGCCAGCGGCAACGACGCCGGCTCGAGCAGCGGGTTGGCCCCGGCCAGCGTCACCACCAGCACGAGCGGGATCGCCGGCAGCGTGATGATGTCCGGCAGGAGCCGCTGGTCGAGGTCCGTCGCCAGCAGGAGGATCAGGGCGACCAGGTACGCGCCCATGATCACGGCCGACGACACATCCTCGAACCGGAGCGTCAGCGCGCCGAGCGCGAGCGCTCCGGTGACGGCCGGGACCGGCGTGCGCCAGTCGATCCGGCGCACGTGACCATCCTCGTGGGAGGGCCAGCGGGCCGCGATCCGGTCGGCCGCGAGGCCCCACGCCGCACCGAGCACGGTGAGGGCGATAGCGAGCGGCGTCACCATGGCCGACGTTGGCGGGCTCGAGGTCGGTGGCAGGCGGCGGCTGTCAGGCGGCGGCCGTCAGCCGGCGGCAGCCCCGGCCAGCGCCAGCTCGACAAGCGTGGCGTGGGCGACGCCCGTAGCACCCCGCGGCGCAAACGGCTGCGCCTTGCGGAAGTAGCCCGTGCCGGCGATGTCGAGGTGAGCCCACGGGACTGTGCGGAACTGCTCCAGGAACAGCCCGCTCTTGATCAGCCCACCCTCGGCCGAGCCGATGTTCTGGAGGTCGCCGTACCAGCTGTCGAGCCCCGGGAGGTAGTCCTGGACGAGGGGCAGACGCCAGTAGCGCTCGCCGGCCCGCTCGGCTGCGGTCGCGATGTCGTCCCACCACGGATCGGGCGTCGCGAACGCGCCGGTCACGAGATTGCCCATCGCCCGGGCCACCGCGCCGGTGAGCGTGGCCACGTCCACCATGTGGGTGGCACCGAGCGTCTCTGCATACGTCATCGCATCGGCCAGGATCAGCCGGCCCTCGGCATCGGTGTTGAGGATGTCGACCCACTTGCCGTTGAGCGCCTTGACGACGTCGCCGGGTCGCGACGCGCTGCCGCTGGGCATGTTCTCGACCGCCGGCGCGACCGCCAGCAGCGGGGTGCCGGGGGCCAGTCGCGCGACGGTGACGATGGCCGCGATCACGGTGCACGCACCGGTCTTGTCCATCTTCATCTCTTCCATCTGCGCCGACGGCTTGATGCTGATACCGCCCGAGTCGAAGCAGACCCCCTTGCCGACCAGCGCGAGGTGCCGGCCGAGGGCGTCCTTCTCGGCCTCGTCGCCCGAACGCATGACGATCATCCGCGGCGGGTTCGCGCTCCCCTTGCCCACCGCCAGGAACAGGTTCATGCCCATCTCGGCCGCACGCCGCTCATCGATCACGTCGATGTACAGACCGTTGGCGGCCGCGAGCGACGCCGCCTCGTCGGCGAGCACCTGGGGCGAGATGTCGTTGGCCGAGCGGTTGGCGAGGCGGCGCGCGACGTTCGAGCCCTCCCCGATGATCCGGCCACGTTCGGCCGCCCGCTCGATGGAGGCGCGATCCCCGGTCGAGGCGACGAGGACCAGCTCGTCGAGCCGCGGCGGCGCCGCGTCGGAGTCCTCGCGGTAGATCGTCTTGGGCTCGAAGCTGCCCTCGACGATGCCGCGCGTCACGTGGTCGGCGGCAAGCGTCGCGAGGTCGGACTCACCGCCGCCCTCACGCAGCGCAGCAGCGATGGGATCGAGCCAGACGGCCATCGTGTGGACGTCGCGGTTCACCAGCCGGCGGATCGCGGTCGCGGCCAGGCGGCGCGCGGTCTCCCGGTCGAACCCTGCCCGGTCGCCGCCACCAACGAGGACCACCCGGCGGGCGGGCAGCTCGCCGGCGGCGCCGAGCGCGCAGGCGTACTGCTTGGTCCGAAGCTCGCTGGTCCGAAGCTCGCCGAACGCCTGGAGCGCGCTCAGCTCGCCGCCGGTGCGGCGGTCCAGCTCGCCCAGCGCGCCGGTGAACGCCGGCTCGCCGATGAGCGGGACGGCCAGGACATCGGCCGCGGCCTGCCACGGCTGGTCGATGACGACACGAATCTGCACGTGGATCCTCCCGGAGCGCCGCGGCCGGGCACGCGGCCCGCCGGGCGAGGGCTGGGGAATGGTGTGGCCAGTGTACCGGCGCGACCGGGCGCGGCGACCGGCGGTGTCGCCCGGGCATCTGGTCGAGTCGAAGGGGCCGGAGCTTAACCCTGAGGCGACGGCGAGACGCCAGACTGCATCTGCTGCTGAAGCTCAAGCGCCGAGGCCAGCGCCCCCCGCGCCTGCTCGATCGAGATCACGGCCTGGTTGAGCCCGCCCCGGGCGACGTCGCCCATGATCACGACCAGCCCGCGCGTGTCCGCGGGCAGTTGCCTGCGGGCGGCAGCCTCGGCGGCGAACGCCTTTCGGACGGCGCTCGTGACCCGTCCCCTGGCGTCGAGGAGCGACTGGTACAGGTCACGCAGCGCCGCGTCGTAGGTCGCGTTCCGGTCGAGCCATTGGGTGAGCGTGTTCACGTCCGTCGTCGACGCCAGATCGTCGCGCAGCTGCCGCGCCTCGGCGAGGGTTGCGTCGGGCGTGTCGAGCAGCCCGAGCGCTCGCTTGTAGTGGCCGGCGGCGCCCTGCTTCGCGGCTGCGGCCGTCTCCCGGTCGTGACGCGTCAGCAGCCCGGTCAGCCGGGCCGCCCCGACGGCACGCCCGGTGAACGCGAGCCAGTTCGCCTCGAGCCCTGCGGTCATGCCCTGGGTCGAGGCCAGCGCCTGGTATCGGTCGATCACGCCGTTCGACAGCCGCAGCCCCGCACCCTCCCCCACGCCGGGGATGGCCTCGAGCGCCGTCGCGAGCCGGTCGGCCCCCGCCTTCACCGCCGCGACCTGCATCGTCCCGGTGTCGATCGTGTCGCTCAGGGCCGACGGGTCCCCGCCCACGACGTCGGTCAGCGACTGGCGCGCCGTGGAGGCGAGCCCATCCACCTCATCAGACAGCGTGGCGAGCTCCTGGGTCGCGGCGTCGAGGGCCGGGGTGGCGGCCTGATCACCCGCCCAGGTGAGCTCGGCCCGGGCAGGCGTACCCGCGGGCCGGTTGATGGCCGCGACGACACCGGCCGCCCCGAACGCGATCAAGGCGCTCAGGACCACCCAGCCGACCGCGAGTGCGACCCGTCGGACCATCGGTGGAATGTCCACGACGGGAGCGTAGCGCGCGGACGACGATGTGCGCGGACGACGATGATCCGCGGGGGCGGACGATGCGCCCTCCCGGCTGCCGGTCGCCCGGCCGGGCTACTGGTCCTTCAGGCGCCGGCGAAGGTAACCCAGATTCCCCCCCATCGGCTGGGGATCGAAGCCAAAGGCCGACCTTACGCCGTCGATCGGTCCGGTGTTGTCGAGCCGGAGCTGGCGCAGCTGGTCGGTGGCGGCGGGGAACGGCAGATGCACGGCCTCGGCGGCGCTCGCGACGAGCCGGATCAGGGCGACCGGCATCGGGACGAGGATCCGCCTCTTGCCCATTCCCCGGCAGACCTCCTCGACGATCTCCCGGTATGTCCAGTAGCGCGGGCCGCCCAGCAGGTACTCGTGTCCGGCGGTGCCGGGATCGGCCAGCGACAGCACCACCACCCTCGCGAGATCCGCGATGGCGAACGGCTGGAACCGTGCCTGGCCCCTGCCGGTGATCGGCACCACCCCGGGCGACATCCGCACCAGACCGGCCACGATGTTGAAGAACCCGTCCCGCGGACCGAACATCACCGACGGGCTGAGCACCGTCCATTCGAGCCCGCTGTCGCGCACGATCGCGGTCGCGCGGACCTTCGAGCTCGCGAAGTGGAGGTCCGGATCGTCGGCCACACCCATCGCGCCAAGGTGCACGAACCGGTCCACGCCAGCCTCGCGAGCGGCCGCAACGACGTTCCGCGTCCCCTCGGTGTTGACGAGCCGCAGGGTCGCACCCCCGTCCCGGTCGCGCGGGATGGCCGCGAGATGGACCACGGCATCGACGCCCTCGAGCGCCGCGGGCAGCGTGTCTCGCCGCGTCACGTCGCCATCGCGCGAAGAGAAGCGCGGTCGCTGGTCCGGGCCCAGCCGTGCGGTCACGCGAGCGCCGTCCCCGGGGCCCCGAACGAGCCCGACGACATCGTGGCCGGCATCGGCCAGCGCCGGGACCACGTGGCCGCCGACGAACCCGGCAGCGCCGGTGACGAGGATCCTGGACATCGCGGGCTCCAGTCTGCGGCATCGACAAAGATGCTATGTCACAGTAGCATGATATCGCATGCCGGTCCGGGATGCACCACCCACGCCCGCGGGCGATGACGACGGCGAGACGCGCATGGCCGCGCCGCCTACCATCCGTCCATGAGCGACCTCGACCCCCGAACCATCCGCTCGCTCATCCGGGCGATGCCCAAGGCGGAGCTCCACCTCCACCTCGACGGCTCGATGCGCATCGAGACGGCACTCGATCTCGCGCGGACCCGGGACATCGAGGCGCCGGCCAGCTACGCTGGCATGCGCCGCATCCTCGTCCCTGCGGACCAGGTTCACGATCAGGCCGAGCTGCTGCTCGCGTTCGACCTCCCGATCGCGCTCCTCCAGGACACGGAGGCGATCGGGCGCGCGACGGCGGAGCTGGCCGAGGACAAGGCGTTCGACCGCGTCCGCTACGTCGAGATCCGCTGGGCGCCGCTGCTCCACACGGATCGCGGCCTCACCGGCCGGCAGGTCGTCGAGACGGTGGCTCGCGCAGCCCGCGAGACGGCGGCCCGGCTCGGCATCGAGGTCCGATTGATCGCAACCCTGATGCGGATCCACCCGCCGGAGGACAACCTCGCGTTCGTGCGGGATCTCGAGGCCGGCGGCATCCCCGGGGGCCTGGTGGCGGTCGATCTCGCCGGTCCCGAGGCCCGGGCGCCGGATCCGGAGGCACACCGGCCGGCGTTCGAGGCCGCCCGCGCCATCGGGCTGCACGTGACCCTCCACGCCGGCGAGTGGGGTGGCGCTTCGCAGGTCCGTCGGGCCCTCGCGCTCGACCCGGAGCGGATCGCCCACGGCCCGCTGGCCATCGACGATCCCGACCTCGTGGAGGAGCTGAAGGCCCGCCGCACCTGGCTCGACCTGTGTCCGACCTCGAACGTGCAGGCACGGATCGTCCCCTCGGTCGCCGACCATCCGCTCCGTCGGCTGCTGCGCGCCGGTGTCCCGGTCACGCTCAGCACGGACGACATGACCGTGTCCGACGTCTCGCTGTCCGACGAGTACGAGCGTGCCGTGACGGTGATCGGGGTCACGCTGCCCGAGCTGTGGGCGATGAACGTCGGGGCGGTCGATGCCGCCTTCTGCGACGTGGCCACTAAGGACCGGCTGCGCGCCGCGATGACGGCCTGGGGCGCCGGGATCCCGGAGCTGGCCACCGGCTGAGCGAGCGTGTCGAACCCGGGGGGCTCGGCTTCGTGCCTGGCGGGCTAGAACCCGGTGCGTTCACTCCGACGGTTTCCGATGATGAGCGCCGCTCACCGGAACGCGGTGCGTTCCAGAACAGCCGAACGAGGCCGGCGCCCGCGAGGTGGAACGGCACTCGTTCGACGACAGGCCAGCGCCGCTGGAGTGAGCGGATGGCGATCCGGGCCCGTATGGGGCTCGCGGCCTGGATTGGGGCTCCGGGGCGCGGGTGGCGTTCCGGGCCGCGGGTGGCGTTCCGGGCCAGGCGATCGGCGTCCCGGTTCCGACGATCAGGACGGCCCGGGTTCCGGAGTGGTGCTCGGGCCCAGCTCCGGCATCGGCTGGAACGACCCGACGCTCACCATGAGCTCGTCGTCGATCGCCTGAGGCAGCGGATCGAACGTGATCGAGATCGGCCGACCGGTGATGGGGTTCCACTCGGCCGTGACGATGCCTCCGTGGTCGAGCGTCAGCCGCGCCTTCTCGTACATGGCCTCGACGGTGAGGGGGACGAACGAGAGGCTCGCGATCGGCACGCGCCCGTTCGCGTCGGTGACAGCCATCACGGTGCCATCGGCGACGGTGACCTGGATCGGGCTGGGGAGCCCGCATTCGCACATGTAGCTGATCGTCCAGCGGTAGCTGTCGATGCCGGTCGCGCGCCACCTCGCCCGCTGGGTGGCGATCTCGTCCCGGGTCGTGCCGGTGGGCGCGGGCGAGGCCGGCACGGCCCCGGGGATCGTGCCGGGCATGGTGCCGAACGGCGGTGGCAAGAGCGAGCACGCAGCGAGCGCGACGCTCGCGCTCATGGCCAGGAGGACTACGAGCGCGGGGCGGCGGCGAAGCCGGTGTCGGAGCGGCATGGACCGCTGACGCGGCGGGGCGCTACCCGGTTCCCGCTCGCGCCGTGGCCGATCCGTCGTCGAGCGCGCTGAGCGCCCGGGCCAGCGCTTCGCCGTCCTCCGCGATGAACGTCGGGCGCTGCTCGGGCGACAGCGACTCGGCCGCCTCACGCGTCGTGACCCCGGTCAGCATCAGCACCGTCCGGGCACCGACGGCCCGGCCCGCGGCGATGTCGGTCAACGCATCGCCGATCATCACCGCCCGCGACAGCTCCCCGCCCACGAGATGCGCGGCCGCCGCCAGCAGGTACGGCTCGGGCTTGCCGATCGTGACGACGGCAACCGCCTTCGCTGCCACCTCCACGGCCACCACGATCGACCCCGCTCCGGGCCGATAGCCGCGCTCGATCGGGTAGATCGGGTCGCGGTTGGTGGCGATCAGCGTCGCCCCGGCGCGCACGCAGTCGGCCGCCGCTGCCACCCGCAGGTACGTGAGCTGCGGATCGAGGCCCACGACGACCGCATCTGGATGTCCGGCCGCCTCCCAGCCGTCGATCCCCTCCTGGCTGATCCGGGTGGCCGCGTATCCCGCGTTGACCACGTCGAGGCTCGCCTCGCGGAGCTCCCGGTCGAGGCCCCCGGCACCCACCGCCAGCACCCGCCGGACGTCGGGCATCTCGTCGCGCAGGTACAGCGCGGTCGCGCGCGCGGAGGTCACGACCCGGTCCGGGCCGGTCGGCGCGCCGACGCCCTCGAGTCTCGGCAGGTAGTCGGTGTGGTAGTACATCGAGTTGTTGGTCACGTACACGACGTCATCGCCGATCGCCGCCCGGCCGGCAAGTGCGGCGCCCACGCCGGGCACGGGTTGCGAAGCGCGGTAGACGACACCATCGAGGTCGACGAGCAGGAGCACGCACCGATGCTACCGTCTGGGCATGCCCCAGGCCCCGCGTCCGACCCGCCCCGGCGGTTCCGCCGGCAGCAGCTCGCCGACCCGCACGGCTCGCTCCCCGCTCGAGGGTGCGTCGCGGCTCATCGTCGATGGCACCAACCTGCTGTACCGAATGGGTTCGGGCGGCGCGGCGCCACCGGCCGCCGTGATCGGCCGGTTGCGGGCGGCCATCCCCGGGACCGTCGCGATCGATCTCGTGTTCGACGGGATGGGGCACGGGGTGTTCGGGCGGGTCGCCCAGGGCATGTACGTGCGCTACTCGGGCCGGCGGACCGCCGACGATGTGATCCTCGATCTTGTCTCTGAGGCAGCCTGGACGTCCGGTGCGGGAGCGGCTGCGGCCGCTCGGGTGCTGGTGGTCTCGAACGACCGGGAGCTCCGGGCGCTGCTGACCGCGAAAGGTGCCAGGACGGCGTCGCTGCAGTGGCTGCTGACCAGGCTCGACCTGCCGGTCCTCGCCGCTCCGGCGCCGGGCAATCGACGGCCACCGATCGGCGCGGGCTCAACAGCTCACGGGCGCGATGCGACCGACGATGACGATCGGCCGCGCTGGAAGCCGGGCCGGGGGGCGACCAGCAAGGTCGGGCCGGCCCGGAAGGTCGCGCGCCACAAGCGGCATCCGCGGCAGGGCGCCTGACACCGGCAGGGCGCCTGACGCGGGCCCCTTTTCGGTGTGAGCCTGCGGGGCGGAGATGCTGATGGCGCGCGCGCGAACCGCCCCTCGGGACGCTCTCGGCCTCGGCTGTTAGCATGCGCCGGTGATCATCGACCAGCTCGAGCAGCTCTGGACCGGGCTCATCGACCTCTCGTCGAAGCTCGTCATCCCGGACTGGGGCAGCCTCGTCGGCCTGCTGCCGATCTTCCTCGTCGTCGGCGTCCTCGGTCCGCTGCTGACCCTGCTGGCGCTGGCCTGGTTCCTGTATGTCGTGCGTCGACCCCGCCTCGCCACCGCTTACCGCGATCCGCGCCGGCCGGCGCCGCTCGGCGACGACGGCCGTCCCGCATTCCCGGTCGGTGAGCCATACAGCCCCAGCGAGGCCATGATCTACGAGCCCGGGGCCACCCGATCCGCGTCCGGCGATCAGCTCGTCGTCGCGTGTCCCAAGTGCGGGCTCGTGCGACCGGCCGTCCAGGACATCTGCGGCAATTGCGGGCTCTCCTTCACCCTTCGACCGTCCACGATCACGATCCATCCAGCTGGTCCTCCGCCGGGCGGGGCGGCGGCGGCATGAACCTCGCGGCCTGAACCTCGCGGCCTGAGCAGCCACGACCACGACGGCCCCGGCCCGAGCGGCCAGGGCCCGGGCAACTGACAACCGCCGGCACAACCGCCGGCGACCACCCGGGTCAACCGGCGACCCCGGTCCGGCCCCAAGCGTCTCGGGACAGCACACATGGCACAGGCTTCATCGCTCCTGTTCGTCGTCGGCGTGATCGTGGTTGCGATCGGGTTTGCCGCGCACGTCGGCCACGCGGTCCTGCTCGCCAACGGCCGGCGGCTGCTGACCCTGGCTCCCGCTCGCCAGCCGGCCCTCGTCGCGGCAGGCGTGACCGGCTCGTTCGTGACGTCCCGCACCGCCGCGGCCTCGGGTCCGCTCGACCTCGCCGAGTCGCCGAGCCCGCTCTCGCGCGCGGCTCTGCTCGTGACCGCGACCGGGTTCGCGCTGCTGCTGGGCTCGATGCTCCTGCGTGCGATCGTCGTGGGTCGCGGGCCGTACGGGAACCTGTACGAGTTCAGCGTCGCGTTCTCGGCCTCGATCCTGGGCGGCTACCTGTTCCTGTCCCGCCGCTACGCGATCCGCCAGATCGGGTTCATCCCGGTGGGCGTGGCGCTTGCGATGCTGCTCTATGCGTCATCGCTGCCGTCCGAGATCGAGCCGCTGGTGCCGGCGCTCCAGAACGCGCCGCTGCTTACGATCCATGTCGGGATGGCGGTGCTCTCGTACGGGATCTTCGCGACCGCGTTTGCGGCCGGCGTTGGGTACCTGGTTCAGGGTCGAGACGACCGCTTCGCCTGGCTGCCGTCGCACAAGACGCTCGACGAGGTGGCCTACCGGGCGGTGATCATCGCGTTCCCGATCTTCGCGACGATGATCATCCTCGGCTCCTGGTGGGCCTCGATCGCCTGGTCGCGGTACTGGGGCTGGGACCCCAAGGAGACGTCGGCGCTGGTGACGTGGCTCACGTACGCGGTCTACCTGCACGCGCGAAACCAGCGGCGATGGGCCGGCCGGCCGGCCGCTCTGCTGCTCGTGGTTGGCTTCGGGATGGTGCTGGTGACGTACTCAGGGTCGCTCTGGTTCAGCGGCCTGCACGCGTACAGCGGGCTGTAGCGCCAGCGCCACGAGCCCTCCGGAGAGGATCACCGGCGGGGCGTGAACGACCAGCCGATCGGGCTGCCGCCCCAGGCGTCGAGCGCGAGATCGACCGCCCCTTCCACCGGCTCGCGATCCGGCGCGACCAGTCGAGCGCCGGGCGCAGCTACCCGGGCCGCCTCGGCGATCCGCGTCGCCAGCCACGGTACCGCCTCGGCGAGCCCGCCGTAGACGACGATCGTCGGCGCATCACCCAGGTCCAGCTGGGCTACCTCCTCCCTGACGGCTGCGGTCACGCGCCGGCACCAGCGGTCGACCATCCGGGCCGGATACGGATCCCCGGCCTCCGCCGCCCGCGCGACCGCGGCTCCGAGCGCGGCGGCCCCCGGTGCCGGTCGCCTGGGTCTCTGCCAGTCGAGCGGGACGGCCGTGATCTCCCGGGCCAGCTCCTCGCCCACCAAGGCGTGCGTCGGGACCGGCACCGGACGTGCCGGAGCAGAGCCGCCCTGCACCCGTCCCGCTCGCGCCGCCCGAGCAGCGAGCGCGCCGAGCACATACCCACCACCGAAGACGCCGTGCCCGCGGTCGGTCACGCGCCCATCCGGGGCCCGGCCGATCACGTTGCCGCCGGTGGAAACCGGAATGGCGATGCCGACGGCATCGGGCGTGGCCGCGCGGAGAACCGCAAGCGTGTCATTGACGACGATCACGCGCGTCTGGGGCAGGTGGTCGGCGAGCGCCAATTCGAGGGCACGTGCGTGCTCGGGACGGTCGATGCCGGCTCCGGCAACGAACAGCAGCGCGGGCTGTTGCGCGACGCCGATGGCCAGGCCGGCGACTCGGCCGCCGCTCGACACCTCGCGCGTCAGGGAAGCGATCGTGGCGGCGGCCCGGGCAAGTCCATGGCGCTTGGGGTTGGCACCCCCACGCTCCGCACGACCGATGCGGGCGCCGTCGATGGTGGCCGCGACGGCAACGGACTTGGTGGCCCCGGCGTCGACGCCGACGAGGAGCGGAGTGGGATCCGGCACCGCACGATGATGCGGCACGGCGCGAGGACCGGGGACGGCGCGAGGACCGGGCACGGCGCGCCTCCGCTCCGTCCCGCGATTGGCCAGGAAACCCCCGACCGCTCAGTGCGCCTGGCGACGCTGCACGCCGACAGGCGATCGGTTGGGGCTGACCGCCCTGGCCGTGCCTCCGCGCCGGTCTCGGGACCCTTCACCGGGGACCCTCCCAAAGGCCCTGGCGGCCGACGCTCGGACCGGCAAGTGTGAGCCGGCGAGCGCGGGAGGCATCGACGGACTGTCCAAACCCCTGCCGCCGGGACGGTCCCGAGCCACTGGCGAGACGGGCCCGCGCGGATGCGGAGGCACCTCGATGGCTATCCATGTGCCAACCCACCCAGCCGGCGTCGTCTCGCATCACCATCTGAGGAGCGCCCTGCTCGTCGTAGCAGCCGTCGCGCTGGCAATCGTCCTGTGGGGCGCCGCGCTGTTGATCAGGCCGATCGTCGAACCGGCCGCCGAGCCCGCCTCGCAGCAGCAGCTGGTCAACGAGTTCCGGGCTGGCGAACGCTCGCTGTGGCAGCTCCCGATGTCCGAGACCCATCTGTACAACGAGTTCCGGGCCGGCGAGCGCGAGATGTGGAGCCTGCCGTAGCCGGGTGGTGCTGACCTCCCCGGACAGCCTCCGCGATACATCGGTGAGCCCAATCGGTCAGCCGACCGGGCTGTCACGACACAAGTGACGCCACGACGGCGGGGCGCTTCGCATGCAGCGCCCCGGTGGTGTCGCCGGCCGTGTCGGGGCACTTGACGTCGTTCGACCCGTCGAGGCCGAAGCCGACGGTGAAGATCTCGATGCCAGCGGCCTTGGCCGCCGCGGCGGCGCTGGCGGCCTGGGCGCAGTAGTTCGACGTGCTGGTCGTCGAGCGGTTCGGCTGCCCGTCCGGCATCAGGATGATCCCCTTGTGGACGCCGGCCCGACCGTGATGGGTCAGCTCGTACGCCGCCATCGGGATCGAATCGGTGAGATCGGTGCCGGGGCGGGGCGCGATCGATGTGCTCGCGTGGCACGAGTCCACTCGAACGCCGATAGCGCCCACCAGGTGCGTGGCTGACCAGGTGTCCCGGCATCGGGTGGAGACTGCGCACCCGCGGGGCGGGTAGATGGCGCTGTCTGGTGACATCGACGAGCGCTTGGAATAGAACGTGCGTGCTGTTGACAACCGAGGGTGGCCCCGTGGACAAGCTGCCCGTGGGCTGTGCACGACGGCGGCGAACAACGTGGACGAACGGGCCTCGGGCGTGGATCGAACGGGCGCGAGCGTGGATGGGCGTCCGGACGCCGCATCACAACATGTTGCGATGCGAATAACCCGCACACCACTACATCTTGTGGTATTGGGCTTGACCGGTCCTCCCCGGCGACGTAGCATGACCGGGTCGCCCCCGCGACGGACGAACCCGGAGACACCCGCTCCGAACGGCCACCGAACCGGCCGGGACGAGGACCCGGAATGGGCGCCAGGGGGACGGCTCGGAGGTCAGCCTCGCAGCTACGCGGCATCCCCATCTCGCCGCCTCGAGACCGGCCATCGGACGGAGCACGAACGAGGAGCGAGACAGCGCCAGACGCACGCAGCTCGACCGAGAAGGAGCGAAGACAGCGCGCGGCGCTCGACGCTCTGAGCTCGCTCTGACATTCGCGCACCAGCGTCCCGCAATGGCACCCGGGTCGCAGAACCAGGACCGGCGGCGGACGCCCCATCGCCCTCGCCGGCACCCAAGGGAGGATCCCGCATTCGACGCGGGAGTGGAGGAGACGGACGAATGGCCCAGGCTCGAGAGGTTGTCCCGGTGATGGAGGCCAAGACGGCAAAGGGACGCGGCAAGACCGGCGGCAGCGGCAAGACCGATGGCGCGGCCGGCAATACCCCGCGCAGGGGGCTCGGCGGCATCTACGGCGCCAGCTTCACCGGCAGGGGCACCCGCGGCCTGACCTTCGAGCGCCGCTGGACCCGCCCGGGCGTGCATCCCTACGACGAGATCACCTGGGAGTACCGCACGGCCGGCATCAGCAACGAGTCCGGCAAGAGCGTGTTCGAGCAGAAGGACGTCGAGGTGCCGGCGTTCTGGAGCCAGCTCGCGACCAACGTCGTCGTGTCCAAGTACTTCCGCGGCCACGTCGGCACCCCCGAGCGCGAGCACAGCGTCCGCCAGCTCATCGACCGCGTCGTCAACACGATCGCCGCCTGGGCGGAGACGAACCGCTATTTCGCCACCGACGAGGATCTGCGCGCGTTCCAGGCCGAGCTCACCCACCTGCTCGTCCACCAGAAGATGGCGTTCAACTCGCCGGTCTGGTTCAACGTGGGCATCGAGGCGAAGCCGCAGTGCTCCGCGTGCTTCATCAACTCGGTCCAGGACAACATGAGCTCGATCATGGACCTGGCCAAGACCGAGGCCATGCTGTTCAAGTACGGCTCGGGCGCGGGCGTGAACCTGTCCCCCATCCGGAGCAGCAAGGCCAAGATGTCGGGCGGCGGCATCGCATCGGGCCCGGTGAGCTTCATGAAGGGCTACGACGCGTTCGCCGGCGTCATCAAGTCGGGCGGCAAGACCCGCCGCGCGGCGAAGATGGTGATCCTCAACGCGGATCACCCCGACGTCCTCGACTTCATCAACAGCAAGGCCAACGAGGAGCGCAAGGCCTGGGCCCTGATCGAGGAGGGCTACGACCCCAGCTTCACCGGCGAGGCGTACGGGAGCGTGTTCTTCCAGAACGCCAACCACAGCGTGCGGGTGACCGACGCGTTCATGAAGGCCGTCGAGCGGGACGCCGACTGGCAGACCTACGAGGTCACCGACGGCCAGCCGGCCGGGACGTACAAGGCGCGCGACATCTTCCGGCGCATGGCCGAGGCCGCCCACCTGTGCGGCGACCCGGGGATCCAGTACGACAGCACGATCAACGACTGGCACACGAGCGCGAACACGGACCGGATCTACGCGTCCAACCCGTGCTCGGAGTACATGTTCCTCAACGACACCGCGTGCAACCTGGCCTCCCTCAACCTGATGAAGTTCGTGCGCGAGGACGGCGAGTTCGACGTCGACGCGTTCCGGTTCGCGGCCAAGGTCACGATCACGGCCCAGGAGATCCTGGTCGACAACGCGGGCTACCCCACGACGAAGATCGAGGAGAACAGCCACCGCTTCCGGCCGCTGGGTCTCGGCTACGCCAACCTGGGCGCGCTGCTCATGAACCGCGGGCTCGCCTACGACTCCGATGAGGGTCGCAACTACGCCGCGGCCATCACCGCGCTGATGCACGGCGAGGCGTACCGCCAGAGCTCGCTCATCGCCCGCGACCACGGCGGTCCGTTCGTCGAGTACGACATCAACCGCGAACCCTTCCTGCGCGTCATCGAGAAGCATCGCGATGCCGCGTACTCGATCCCCGAGAAGGGTGTCCCGACCGAGATGCTGGAGTCGGCTCGCCAGCTGTACGACGAGACCCTCCAGCTCGGCCGGGAGCATGGCTACCGCAACGCGCAGGTGACCGTGCTCGCGCCCACGGGGACGATCGCGTTCATGATGGACTGCGACACGACCGGCATCGAGCCCGACATCGCGCTCATCAAGTACAAGAAGCTGGTCGGCGAGGGCTACCTCAAGATCGTCAACCAGACCGTGCCGGCCGCCCTGCGCAAGCTCGGCTACACCCCCGAGCAGGTCACCGGGATCATCGAGTACATCAACGACCGCGAGACGATCGAGGGGGCCCCGGAGCTCAAGCCCGAGCATCTGTCCGTGTTCGACTGCGCGTTCAAGCCGGTCAACGGCGAGCGGTCCATCCACTACATGGGCCACGTCCGGATGATGGGTGCGGTCCAGCCGTTCCTGTCGGGCGCGATCAGCAAGACCGTGAACATGCCCGAGGCTGCCACGGCCGAGGAGATCGAGACGGTCTACCTCGAGGGCTGGAAGCAGGGCCTCAAGGCGATCGCGATCTACCGCGACGGGTCCAAGCGCAGCCAGCCGCTGTCCACAGGCAAGAAGAAGGACGACGACGCCGTCCAGGGTTCGGCCCAGGATCGGGAGACGATCGAAAGCCTCCGCCGGCAGCTGGCCGCGGCCCAGGTGGAAGCCACCAAGCCGCACCGCCATCGCCTGCCTTCCGAGCGGACGGCGATCACCCACAAGTTCGAGATCAGCGGGCACGAGGGATACATCACGGTCGGCCTGTACCCCGACGGTCAGCCCGGCGAGATCTTCCTCAAGATGGCCAAGGAGGGCTCGACGGTCAGCGGCCTGATGGACACGCTGGCAACGTCGGTCAGCCTGGCGCTCCAGTACGGCGTGCCGCTGCGCGACGTGGTCAACAAGTTCGCCCACGTGCGGTTCGAGCCCAGCGGCTTCACCGGCAACAGCGAGATCCCGATCGCGAAGTCGCTCGTGGACTACATCTTCCGGTGGATGGGGTCCCGGTTCCTGCCGGCCGATGAGAAGGCGTCGCTGGGGCTGATCGACCGCTCGCAGGTGGTCGACGAGATCCCCGTCGGTTCCGTGGGTGGGCTCTCGGCGAGCTCGGCGGCCTCGCTCGACATACCTCCGGCCGCGGCAGAAGAAGAAGCCTCCGGCCTGAGTCGCTCAGCCTCCGCCTCGCCTACGCCCACCCAGACCGACGACACGCCCTCGGCGACCGTCGAGACGGCTGTCGCCGAACCGGCCCGGTCCCCTGCTCCGAAGGAGGAGCTGGTGGTCATCGCGAGCAACGGCAGTGGCAACGGGAACGGTCACAGGACGAACGGCAACGGCCAGACCCTCGAGTCATTCGCCGGGTCATCGCTGGGTGGCGGCGTCAAGGTCGCCTTTGCCGCCCAGGCCGACGCCCCGTCCTGCGCCGACTGCGGCTCGATCATGGTCCGCAACGGCAGCTGCTACAAGTGCCTCAACTGCGGGAGCACCAGCGGGTGCAGCTGACCTGAGCGATCGGGCGGGGAGATGGCAAAGTAACTTCCCATACACGTCGATCGCAGAGCACCTCACGGACGGGACAACGGTCCTGACCGAGAGCGAGGTGCAGGAGCTCGCGAAGCTGCTCGACAACGCGCTGCCTCCGTTTGAACGACGCCTCGGCTGAGCCCAGATGCAACTGGCTATCGGTGGCAATCGTCACGCAGCAGGCCGCCCGGCATCTTGACCGGATAGCGAGCGCGGACGGAGGATCAGGCCGGATCGAGACACCGGTCATGTCTCGCGGCAACGGGCATGAGGAGGCTTCGGAGCCGAATGCGCGGAGGCACGCTCCCGCGGCTGGTCGTGTGGGTCGTCGTCATCACCCTGCTCGTCCTTGCCGCACTGGTGGTCGTCTCCATATGGGGAATGAACCTGGGGTAGAAAGCGCCAACTCTCGAAGCCGGGTCATGGCGAGCCACCCGGTCGAGGGCAAGCGCGCTCGCGATGCCTCAGGCGCCGGCCAGCCGCCGCAGCTCCGCGAGGTAGCGACCGTGACGCACCCAGTCGGGTGAGACCGTCTCGCGACCGTACGTCGCGCGCTGCTCGCGCGCACCCGGTCGCGGGCGGATGGCGGCGCGCGCACCGGCCGCACGGGCGAGACGCTCGTCGAGGGTGAGCAGCATCGCGTCGGCCGCCTCCGCGAGGGCCAGGTGCGCGGCGTCGTAGGCGCTGATGTCGCGGGTCACGGCCAGGTCCAGGGCGGCGAGGACCAGGGGGCGGTCCGGCGCGACGGTCTCGATGCCCAGCTCGTCGAGCTCGCGGACGGCCTCCACGACGGCGTCGGGATCCCAGGCGTGGCGGCGGACGAGAACGTTGACGACCTCGAGCCAGAACAGGTCGAGCACGAGCAGTGGCTGCCCCGCCGCGTGGACGAGGTGCTCGCGCACGGGCGCGGCGGCAGGCTCGCCAAGCAGGACCGCGAGCGCGGCCGACGAGTCGAGGACGAGCCCGTCAGCCATCGTCCCGGTCCCGTTCCAGCCGCACGGCGTCGACCGCAGGCGGGCCGCCCGGGTGTCGAGCCCGCTGCGCCCGGCCGATGGCGTCGAGGCGGTCCAGCGCGGCCAGCGTTCGACGACGACGCTCCTCGGGGTCGCCGTCGAGCTTCCGGCCCTCCTCGACCGAGACCAGGACCGCGACCGGCCTATGGTCGCGCTCGATGAGGAAACGCTCCCCTGCCGACGCCGCATCCAGGATGGCGCCCAGGGATCGCCTGAGGTCGAGCGGACTGAGCGTCCTCATAGCTCAGTATGATAGTCCGAGATGATGGCCTTGCGGCAGTCCCAGGCGCGTGCGCAAGGGGGCGTCCCCGCCTCAGAACAGCCGCGTCTCGGCCGCCTCCGGATCGTCGACGACGGTGGTGCAGGTGGGGCAGAACCAGCGGGCCTCGAGGGGCGTGCCGCAGGCAGCGTGGCGGAGCGGCTCTGACTGATCGGAGCGGCGGGCGCCCCAGTCGGCGAGCAGGCGCAGGGCGCCCGCGAGGTCCCTTCCCGCGGCGGTGAGCGCGTAGTCCATGCGCGGCGGCCGGTCCTGGTAAGGGCGCGAGAGGACGACACCCTCGCGTTCCAGACGGCGGAGCCGGTCGGCGAGGATGTTGGGGGCGATGCCTGACACCAGCTCCTGGAGCTCGTTGAAGCGGCGCGGGCCGTCGAGCAGTGCCTCCACCAGCAGCAGGCTCCAGCGGTCCCCCACCCGCTCGAGGGCGAGCTCGAGCGGCGAACGGGGGTGGTCGGGCTTGGTCGGCATCGGGTTCATGGTAGGCGACGACGTGGAGCTTGCCAGCGTCGCACAACGGTAGTAACTTGCAAGTCACTAGTCTATCCCCACACGCGAGGTAACCCAACACGCATGTCAGCCATCGACGAGCTCCAGTCCGCCATCTCCGCTGTCGCCGAGCGCGTCGGCCCCGCCATCGTCGGGATCGGATCCCGGCAGCGCGGGTCCGGCGTCGTCATCGGCGAGGGCAAAGTCCTCACCAACGCCCACAACATCCGCGGCGACGAGGTCACGGTCACGTTCGCCGACGGCCGCAAGACGCGCGGCCAGCTGACCGGCATCGACGTCGACGGCGACCTTGCCGTGATCTCGGTCGACACGGGCAAGACCACCGCCCCCGACTGGGCGGAGGGGGCCGCCACATCGGTAGGCACGCTGGTGTTCGGCGCCGCGGCGACGCCCGGCGGCGGGACCCGGGTCACGTTTGGGACTGTTTCGGCGACCTCGCGCGCGTTCCGTGGCCCGCACGGTCGACGGATCGCCGGGAGCGTCGAGCACACGGCGCCGCTCGCGCCGGGCTCGTCCGGTGGCGCGCTGCTCGACACCGATGGCCGGTTCCTGGGTCTCAACACGAACCGCATCGGTGAGGGCTTCTATCTCGCACTGCCGGCCGATGCCGCGCTCCGCGAGCGCATCGACGCCCTCGGCCGAGGCGAGTCCCCGTCCCGGCTCCGGCTGGGCGTCGCCGTTGCCCCGGCTCACGTGGCTCGAAGGCTTCGCCGGTCGGTGGGACTGCCCGAGCGCGACGGCTTGCTCGTCCGCGACGTCGAGGACGGCAGCCTGGCCGCGAAGGCGGGGATCCAGGAGGGCGACCTCATCGTCGAGGTGGCCGGCCGATCGATCGCCGACGCCGATGCCCTGGTCGAGGCCCTCGAGGCCGCTCCGACGCCGTTCGAGGTCAAGGTCGTGCGAGGACTCGAGGAGCGGACCGTCAGCGTGGGCGCGGGCGAGGCGACCGGCGAGGCGTAGTGCGATGGTCACCGAGATCCCGGCCGAGCTCATCGATCTCCTGACGACCGACGTCCTCGGCCACCGGGTCACCGTTCGGGCGGACGGGGCGCTCGCTCCTGTCGCGGGAGTCGGGGGAACCGCTCCTGTTCAAGGGTGACGACTTCGGACATACGGACATCCCGTGTCTCGGGGCCCCCTCCGAGCGGGGCCGTTTGGGCGAGCTCCGGGCCGCGTACGCGGCTGGTTGAGCAGTGACTCCGGGCCCTACCGGTCGTGGCCGATCGGTCGTAGGCTGGCCGAAGCGAGAACGGTCATGCCGACCCCCAGCTCCACGGAAGACACGGAGGCCCCCACGCCCGGGTCGATTGATGTCGCGCGCCTCCCGATCGTGAGCCGGCCCGGCCGCGTCCCGATCAAGAGCTGGGCGGCGGAGCTCGAGGGCGCGGCGCTGCAGCAGGCGACACAGCTGTCCGACCTGCCGTTCGCGATCGACCACGTGGCGCTGATGCCGGACGCGCACGCGGGCTACGGGATGCCGGTTGGCGGGGTGCTGTTCGCCGATCGGGCGGTGGTGCCGTACGCGATCGGGGTGGACGTCGGCTGCGGGGTGGCGCTGGTGAAGACGGACCTGACGGTCGAGACGCTGACGCCGTTCGATCTCGAGGCGGTGCTGGAGCAGATCGCGCGGGACGTGCCGGTCGGGATGAAGCGGCAGCCGAAGCCGGTCGATCGCTCCGCCGCCCTGGACGAGATCGGGCTCGTGCTGCCGAGATCGATCGACCCCGCCTGGTTCGACCGCGCCGTGGACCAGCTGGGCACCCTGGGCTCCGGCAACCACTTCCTCGAGCTCCAGCGCGACGAGGCGGGCGCGGTCCACGTGATGCTCCACTCGGGCTCGCGCCACCTGGGCAAGACGATCTGCGACGCGTTCCACGAGCGGGCGCTGGTGCTGAACCACGCGTGGCATTCGAACCTGCCGCACGACGAGCTGGCATTCCTGCCGGAGGGCAGCCGCGAGTTCGACGACTACTGGGCGGCGATGACTTTCGCGATGCGCTTCGCGGAGGTGAACCGAAGCCGCATGCTCGACGCGGTCGAGGCGGCCTTCGAGCGCCACAGCCGGATCGGGCGGTTCGAGCGCGGGATCGACGTCCACCACAACTACGCGGCCTGGGAGCACCACGCGGGCCGCGGCGGGATCGTGCATCGTAAGGGCGCGGTCCGGGCCCGGGCCGGCGAGACGGTCCTGATCCCGGGCTCGATGGGCACCGCGAGCTACGTCGCCGAGGGGCTGGGCAACGCAGACGCGTTCGAGACGTGCGCCCACGGCGCCGGCCGCGCGCTGAGCCGGATGGCCGCGCGCAAGGCGAAGACGCCCGAAGCGGTGGTTGCCGAGATGAAGGAGCTCGGTGTCGTGCTGCACGCGGGCGATCCGAAGGCGATCGCGGAGGAGGCGGCGTTCGCGTACAAGGACATCGAGGCGGTGATGGCGGCGTCGGCCTGGCTGGTGCGCCCGGTCAAGCGGCTGACGCCGCTCGGCGTCGTGAAGGGCTGATCCGGCTCCTACGCGTTCCCGACGCGGTGGTGGCGCAGTGCGTTGAGGCCTGGGCCGAGCTGCGGGACCCGCTCCCGATACCGCGGGTACTCGTCCGGGAAGGTCGCGAGCAGCAGCTGCTCTTCGAGATGGATCTTGACCTCGAACCCGATCAGGGCGATCGCCATGATCACGATCCACACGCCGACCCCGCCGAGCAGCGCGCTGCCCAGCAGCATGCCGAGCACGCCGGTGTAGATGGGGTGCCGGGTCACGGCATACGGCCCGCTCGTGCGCAGCCGGTGATCGCCCGCGACCCGGGCGCCGACGCTCCAGGACGTGCCGAGCGCGAACCGGGCCCACAGCGCGAAGACGGTCGAGGCGACGAGCACGATGAGCCCGAGGAGGCGCACCCAGGCGGCGTCGACGACGAGGTCCTGTGCGAGCGCCTGGCCGACGATCACAACGATCGCGCACGCGAGAAACGCGCCGCGAACCAACCCGGTGGGTCGAGGCCGGCGGCGCGCGTGCCAGGGTGACGCTCGTTCGGGATTGCGGAGCGCCGCCGCGACCCATACGACCACCACGGCGCCCCAGCACGCGACGTTGGCGACGAACACGAGCAGGTCGATCAGCTCAGCGGTCACAGTGACGAGCGACGATGTCACGCGCCAGCGGCGGGGGTGCGCGTCTTTCGGTGATGTTTGGCCTCTGGTGGAGCTTCCCGGGGGCACGACGGCCGGCTGCCAGCATCGGCGCCGTGACGTCGGCAGGGTCGGTGCTCTGGTGAGGAGGGCCGAGGCCGACGGTGCGGCGCGTCGCCCTCGCCCCGCTCGCGGTGGTCGTCGTGCTGGTGGTCATCGGCTGGCTCCGAGCGCGTTCCGTTGCCACCGCGCGCCGCACGCCCGCATCGTGGCCCCCACGCACGGTACCCTCGGTTCGACGGGGGCAGCGGGCGCGAGGACAAACGTGGCGAAGAAGCGCTGGGGCAACCTTTCGAAGGCCAGGCAGGTGAAGCGGCTCGGCAGGCGGCTCGACGTCACGTTCACCTTCCGCGTTGCCGTGGGCATGACCGACGACACGGGAGGGATGGTCGAGGTCGGCCGCGATGCATGGGTCGCGCTCGAGATCGAGCGCAAGCGCGGGCACCCGGTCGAGAACGTGCTCAAGTACTGGCCGTGGCTCGACCGCAGCAGCCGCCGCCTGGTCCTGGTCCACGCGATCACGCCGAATGCGCGCAGGCGCGTGGGCTCCCGCGCCGAGCTCACCAAGTGGCTCGGCGCCCTGATGGAGCGGGTGCTGCCCGGGCGCTTCACCTACTGCTGGCTGGAGCTGGGCAGCGAGTCCGAGGACATCCAGCTCGAGGCCGTGATCGACGCGATCACGGAGCTCCGCCAACCGCGCGCCGCGCGCAGCCCGGCCGCGGGGCTCCTGCCGCCCGGGCGGCCGCGTGGCGCCGGCCGATCGGCAGCTACGCCGTTGACCTGACGGGGCTCGGGGCGCGATCCGATCAGAGCTGACGGCGGAGCGCCCTCAGGAATTGGCTGAAGAGACCCGCCAGGCCGCGCTTCCTCTCCCGCGCCTCCCGCTCGAGGTCCGCCGTGTGCTGCGCCTGGGACGCGATCTGGTCCTGGTGCGGCCGGTAGCTGTCGGTCGGACCCCCGAGCGTCGGGCTGACGCGACCAGGGGGCCAGCCAGGGGGTCCCGGATTGGCAGCCATCGCCGATCTCCTTTGACGGTCCGTTGCGTCCACCAAGTGTGGTCACCTGGCTCGAGGGTGACAAGGGCAACCGGGCCCCGCTCGCCTGGCTCCGGCACGCAGCGGCTACCCGGGCGAGACGGTCTTCAAGCCTCGCGGCGATGTGCGGAGAGGAACTCCCAGCTGACGCGCGTTGCGTCGAGTGAGCGGCTGACGCGACCCAGATGCGGCGGCATCCAGAGGCTGCTGCCGGGCCAGGTGTGTCCGCCGCCGTCCACACGGTAGAAGACGATATCGGACGCGGGCGACGGGCCCTGCCAGCGGCGGACGGAGATGTCCGGTTCCAGCGTCTCGACCTGCGGCTCCGGTGCCGCGCCGTTGCGCTCGACCCATCGATGAGCCCACGCGTCGACGCCGAGAGCGGGACCGGCCGAGCGTCGCACGAGCAGGCGCATCCACCAAGCTGCCCGGCCTCCCGCATACGGCATGCTCCGGTCCCGGGTGCCATGAATCTCGAGCACCGGCAGCGGAGCCGCCGTCCGGCGGTCTGCGGCGATCTCGGCGGACGCCGTTCCGGCAACCTGCGCGACGGCGCTGATCCGCGCAGGGTGCTCCCAGGCCAGACGGCCCGCCATGGAGGCGCCGTTCGACATCCCGACGAGGTAGATGCGCGCTGGATCGATCGGCTGGCGCTCGATGACGTCCGCGATGACGGCCAGGAGGTAGCCGACGTCGTCGATCGCGTCGAGCTCCGGCCACGCGGCGCCGCGATAGCGCCCGTCGTTCCAGACCTCCCCGACCGCGCGTGGCATGGCCAGCACGAAGCCCTGCTCGTCGGCCAGCGACGAATACCCCGTCCAGCGATCGAACATGAGCGGATCGATCCCCCGGCCGTGGAGCTGCACGATCAGTGGCGCCGGGCTGGGCCGAGCGCCGGGAACGCGCAGGAGATAGGGACGTTCCCGGTTCTGGTGCCTGAGCTCGACCTGGACCGTGCCTTCGGGGAGCTGCTGCGGCCTGGCCACGGTTCGGAACGTAGCACGCGCCGGGAACCCTCGAGCGCGGGCTACTTGCCGGCGGGCTTCGACCTGACCGCCGCGATGCCGGCGATCAACGCCCGCAGGCCGAACTCGAACTGAGCGTCGGCCGTCAGCTCGTCGGCATGGTCGAACATGCTCACGATGTTCGGGTAGCGGTCGCGCGGCAGGGCCGCGACCATGGCCGCGAGGATCTCCTGCTGCTGCTCGGGGGTCTGGCCGTCCCCGCCGGCCGGGCTCATCTGCCGGCCGCCCATGAACCCGAACAGGACCGCCCAATCGAAGACGATCTGGTAGGCGAGCCCGAGCTGCACTCCGCCGATGCCCGCCGACCGAAGGATCCCCAGCAGCCGGTCCGCCAGGGACAGGGCGTTGGGCCCGCGGGTGACACGGGAGCCGAGCAGCAGCGCGATCCCCGGGTGCTGCTGCAGCGTCTCGCGGACGGCCCGGGCGAGGGTGGCGACTCGTTCATCCCAGCCGATCGTCGGGTCGTCCGTGTTCGGTACCTCGCCCAGGATCTGATCGACGGCCAGGTCCAGCAGCTCGTCCTTGTTCGCCACGTGACGGTAGATCGACGTCGCGCCCGAGCCCAGCTCATCCGCCAGCCGCCGCATCGAGAGCGCCCCGAGGCCCTCCGTGTCGGCAACCCGGATCGCAGTCGCAACGATCTGGTCGCGCGCCAGCGGTTCTCGCTGCGGGCGCTCGCGCGGCTCCGGCCACCAGGGCAGCCGCACCTCGTCCTGTTCCTGATCGCCGCTCACGACCGCCTCCTTCGTCGGAGCTCCTTTTCTCGCTGCGCACAGTGTACCTCCTGCGAACAGTGTATTGACACGCGCGCGCTGGGATGAGTACAGTGTGCGCATCAAGCACGCTGTGCGCACCGGGGACGACGTTCCACACGGACGGCGACCCGGGGAGACGGAGGCAACGGTTCAATGACCGGCATCCAGGCGGGACATCCCCGCCGATGGCAGATCCTGGGAGTCCTCATCCTCGCCGTGTTCGGGGTCAGCCTGGACAACACGGTTCTGACGGTGGCACTGCCGACCCTCGCCCGCGATCTCGGGGCGTCGGTCAGCCAGCTCCAGTGGATGGTTGACGCCTACATCCTCATCTATGCCGGCCTGCTGCTCGTGGCCGGTGCCCTGTCCGATCGGTACGGACGGCGGCTGATGCTCGTCATCGGCCTCGGGCTGTTCGGGGCGGGCTCTGCGGCAGCACCGTTCGTGACCAACCCGGACCAGCTGATCGCGCTCCGAGGGTTCATGGGCGTCGGTGCGGCGCTGGCGACCCCCTCAACGCTGTCGATCGTCGCCGACGTGTTCGCCGATGACGAGCGCCCCAAGGCGATCGCGGTCTGGAGCACCGTCGGCGCGCTGGGCATGGTGCTCGGCCCGATCCTCGGTGGCCTGCTGCTCGACAACTGGGCGTGGCCCGTTGTGTTCGTGATCAACGTCCCGATCGTGATCGTGGGCATCGTCGCGACGCTGCTCGTCGTCCCCGAGTCGAAGGCACCGGGGCGCATCCCGCTCGATCCCGTGGGCGCCCTGATCTCGGTGGTCGCCCTGGTGTCTCTGGTGTACGGGATCATCGAGGAGCCGACCCTGGGCTGGACGGACCCGCTGATTGCGGGCTCGTTCGCGCTGACCGGTCTGCTGGCCATCGCGTTCATCGCCTGGGAGCGCCGTGTGGCGCATCCGATGCTCGACGTCTCACTGTTCCGCAACCGGCGGTTCAGCGCCGCCAGCCTGTCGGTCACGCTGTCGTTCTTCGCCCTCAACGGCGCGATGTTCTTCCTCACCCTGTACCTGCAGCAGGTGAAGGGCCTGTCCGCGCTCGAGACAGGGGTCCGGTTCATCGCGATCGCCCTGGGTGTCGCCATCGCGTCCTCGCTGGCGGCCCCGCTGACGATCCGCTACGGAGCTCGCATCGCCACCGGGCTCGGGCTGGGTGTGGTCGCCGTCGGGATGGCCATGTTCTCGACGCTGGGCACCGGCAGCGGCGATCTCCAGATCATGGGCGTGCTGTTCGTCGCCTCAGTGGGGCTCGGTCTCGCGATGACCCCGGCCACGGACGCCATCATGGGTGCCCTGCCCAGGGAGAAGTTCGGCGTCGGATCCGCGGTCAACGACGTCACCCGCGAGGTCGGCGGTGCGCTGGGCGTGGCGATCCTGGGCAGCGTGTTCTCCGCCGGGTACGCGCAGCGGATGGCGCCCGTGGTGTCGTCACTTCCGATCGGTGCCGCGGACGTCGCACGCGAATCGCTTGCCGGCGCCGCAACGGTGGCCGGTCAGCTGGCTGGAACCGCCGGGTCGACGCTCCTCGACGCCGCCCGCACGGCGTTCGTCGGGGCGATGGGCACGACGTCGCTGATCGGCGTGGGGTTCGCGGTGCTGGGCGCGATCGTGGCGCTCGCCTTCCTGCCCGCTCGGGCCGCGAAGACCGTCGAAGGCGTCGCGGCAGAGCCGGCCTTCACTGCCCTGGACGCGCAGCCGCTGACGCCCGAGGCGATGTAGCGGCGATCACATGGGCCGGGTGGCGACCGGATCCCGGCGCCGCCCGGCTTCTGCCTTCTCATTCGGATTGGAAACCGGACAGGATCTGGATCGTCGAGCGCTAGCCTGATCCAGGACTCCACCCAGGAGGTAGGACAGATGCCGATCGATCCCGGGATCCACGACGCCAACCACGCCGCCACCGAGCGCATCCGGTCGCTCCGTGTCCGGCTTTCCGATGACGACCTCCGGCGTCGGGTGGGTGATCACTGGACGGTCGCCATCACGCTCGCCCACCTGGCGTTCTGGGATCGGCGAGCGCTCGACGCCCTGGACCGTACGGCCCGCGAGGGCAAGGTCACCGAGCTCGAGATCGACCTCGTCGTAAACGACCTGTCCCTGCCGCTGTGGGCCGCCATCCCGCCCCGCGAGGCCGTCCGGCTGGCGATCGAGGCCGCGCAGGCCGTGGATGCGAGGGTCGACGACAACCCGTCCGAGCATCGAGCGATGAGTCTTGTGGCGCCGCTCGGTCTACCGGGCAACACTCGATGCACACGGCATTTCGAAGGAGCCTCCCGATGACCACCGACTGGACGACCGGGGCAAAGAGCACCAGCGCGTACGCCGACGTCAACGGCATCAACCTGTACTACGAGATTCACGGCACCGGCCGCCCGCTGGTCCTGCTCCACGGCGGTCTCGGCTCGGGCGAGATGTTCGGGCCGGTGCGCACCCGCCTCGCGCAGGGTCACCGGGTGATCATTCCGGATCTGCAGGGCCATGGCCGCACGGCCGACATCGACCGCCCCCTCGGCGTGACCGCGCTCGGCGACGACATCGCTGCCCTTCTCGGACACCTGGGGATCAAGCAGGCGGACGTCATGGGCTACTCGATGGGCGGCGGCGCCGCGCTCCAGATGGCGTCCCGACACCCGGACCTCGTCCGGAAGCTGGTCATCGTCTCGGCGAATGCCCGCACGGACGCGTTCTACCCGGAGATGCTCGCGCAGCAGGGCCAGCTCAACGGATCGGCCGCGCCGTCAATGAAGGACACGCCGATGTACCGGCTGTACCAGCGCGTCGCGCCGCGCCCGGAGGACTTCCCGCGGCTGCTCGACAAGATGGGTGCCTGGATGGGCGAGCCATTCGACTACACCGAGCAGCTCCGCACGCTCCGGGTCCCGACCCTGATCGTCGCCGGCGACGCCGACATCTTCCCGCCCAGCCACGCCGTGGAGGAGTTCGGGCTGCTGGGTGGTGGCCGGCGGGACGGCGGCTGGATGGGTGAGGGACGACCGGACGGCGGTCACGCGCTCGCCATCATCCCGGGCGCTCAGCACTACACGATCTTCGCCTCGCCGCTCCTCGCAGAGGTCGCGATCGCCTTCCTCGACGCGCCGCAGGCACCGCAGAGCTGAGCCGTCTGCCGGCGGGAGTCGATCGCGGCGCCCCGCCAACGCCTTGGCGTCAGCCGGACGGCCCGCGCGCGAACAGCTCGCGATCGAGGGACTTGAGGTCGTTCGGGTCGTAGCAGGGATCGACCCACTCGTGCCAGCGGTCCGGGCCCTTGAGGACCAGCGGCCCGCTGGGTGTCGAGCCCTTCATGGCCGCCCGGAAGTGGAAGTGGTCGATCTGGCGCACGGCCTCGACCGCGTACAGCGAAGCCACATCGCTTCCGCGCAGCTCGATCAGGTTGTCGCCGTTGTGCTCCTCGCCGCCGCTGGCGAGGTTCGAGGAACCCGTGTAGACCCTCGGGTCATCGCCGTTGAAGTCGACCACCACGTACTTGTCGTGGATCACCTGGCCGACACCACCCGAGATCTCGGCGTGGAACGGCGCCGGGACCTGGCCGTGGAGGTAGGCAAAGGTGACCCGGACGGCACGCGTGGAGCCCGGCCTGTAGAGCTGCATGTACGCGTTGCCAGCCTGCGTGATGCCGTAGCTGAACAGGCCTGGCCTGGCCATCCCGCCACGCAGCTCCCTGAGCACGTCACCGCCGCCTCGGAGACCCATCACCGAGAACAGCAGCGAGCTCGAGGCGCCGCTGATGGCATCGCTCACGCGCTTGAGCGACACGTCAGCCGAGGCGTGCGGTGAGAACGCGACGGCGCCGGGTGGCAGCCCATCATCCGGCAGCTCGAACCAGCCCTGGGCGATCGGGCTCGACTTGAAGCCCTTCATCCCGGCCGTCGTCCAGGACTGCTCGAAGGCGTCCTCGAACCAGCCGGCCACCGTGGGCGAGTCGAACACGAGCACGTTGTTGGCCTGCACGTAGAGGCCGCGCAGCGAGAAGTTGGTGGATCCCGTCAGGACCCGGACCGCCGTACCGTTGCGCCGGGCAATCAGCACCTTGCTGTGGGCGAAGCGGCTGAAGCGACCACGCTTGACCGAGCCGCCGGCGTCCGTGATCTCGGCCGCGGCATCGGTCTCGAGCACATGCCTGGGCTTGGCCGGCGGGACCGAATCCCGATGGAGGCTGGCGTTGTCGAGCAGCATCCTCACCCGGGGCCCGAGAACCTTGAGCGCGTTGATCGTGTCGGGGTCGTCGAGGTCGTAGGCGAACACGTCGACCGCGATCGTCGGATCCGCGAGGCAGCCGTCCAGGAACCCGCGGATGAGCTCACGGGCGTGGAACCCGAGCCAGGCGTACTGCTTCTGGTACGGCCCGGTGTCGAAGTCGATCGACCCCTTGGCCGGATGGAACGGCGCGTTGTTGAACTCATCGCGATAGGCCTGGGACGACATGTAGGCGCGCGTGAAGCCGACGGCGAGCCGGTCGGCCGCCGGGCGCGCGATGTCGACCGAGACCGTCGCGCTGTCGCCCGCCTCGAGCTTGCCGCCGGCATCGAAGTACATCGCGGTCGCGGTGTACTCGTAATCGCCGTCCCCGAAGTCGTGCGGGACGTCGACCCAGCGGAACTTCTGGAACGGCGCCCGATCCGACGGATGCCAGCGGCGCTGCTCGGGCGTCGTGGCCGAGGTGATCGGGTAGCTGAAGTCGAGCCGGTTGTAGAGCGGCCTCGTCGCGCGGCCAGGCGTCTTCCGGAACAGCGCGAACCCGGCCAGCCGCTCCACCCTGTCGGGCGGCAGGTCCATCGCGAGCAGGACCGATCGGTCGCCACGATGCGCGACGAGTCGCAGGTCACCGCCCTGCGCTGTGACGGCCGCGGTGGACGCGGGCATGACGAGGGACCCTGGTGCCTCGACGGAGACCCGCTAGCCGGTGATGCCCTCGAGGTGGGACTCCGCCTGGAACAGGTTGATCCCGCTGTCGATCAGATCGAGCAGCGCCCGCATCGTTCGCTCTTCCTCGACCTGCTCCTCGATGAACCATTGCAGGAACTGGAGGCTGCGGTGGTCGCCGGCATCGCGCGCCGCCGTCGCCAGCGCGTCGAACTGGCCGGTCACCCGGATCTCGCTCGCGAGCGCGGTCTCGACCGCCTCTCGTGCCGATGCGTATGCGGTGGGCGCACCACCGACCTGCGGCAGGGTGAAGGTGACGTCGTTGTCGAGCAGGAACTCGATGATCTTCGCAGCGTGGCCGGCCTCTTCGACCGACTGCCCGTGGAAGAAGCGTGCCCAGCCCTTGAGGCTCTGCCGCTCGAAGTGGAGCGAGATCCCCATGTAAGTCTGGTGGGCACCGAGCTCGTGGGCCACCTGGGCCACCAGCAGCTTCGTGACGGGTTCGCTGATCATGGACATCGCTCCGGGCACTGCAATCGGGTCATGTGGAGCGTACGCCATGAACCGACACCGGCCAACGACTGCGCGGACCGACGCCGGGCCTCCCCCGCGTCCGTCGGATCGCGATCACCGGTACCGTGACGCCATGATCAGCCACGCCCCCCGGGACCTCGGCCGGTCGCGCTGGGCCGCGCCTGCGGTGGTCGTGATCATCGCCCTGCTCGTCTACCTCCGCACGCTGATGCCCGGCATGGCGTTCGACGACTGGGGCGAGATGCAGTCGGTGCCCCATGTGCTGGGCATCCCCCACCCCACCGGCTACCCGACCTACGTGCTCACCGCCTGGCTGTTCGAGCTGCTGCCGATCGGCTCGGTGGCGTTCCGGGCCAACCTGCTCTCGGCCGTCTGCATCGCCATCGCGATGGGCCTCCTGACCTCGATCATGCAACGCCTCGGAGTGCGGCCGATCCTGGCCGGCGTGGCCGCCCTCGTGACGGGCGTGACCGGCACCATCTGGGCATCGGCCGAGGTCGCCGAGGTGAACCCGCTCCACGTCTCTGTTCATCGCGCTGATCGTGGACCGGGCACTGGCCTGGGCGGAGACGAGGCGCCTGCGCGACCTTGCGATCGGCGGCCTGTTGATCGGGCTGTCGCTGGGCAACCACGTGCTGACCGCGTTCGTGGCACCGTTCGTCGCCCTGTTCGTGCTGTGGTCAGGGCGCCGCGAGCTGCGAGCCCACGTGCGCTGGCTCGTGCTGCCGGTGGTGACGCTCGCCCTGGGGATCTCCGTCTATGCGTACCTGCCGATCGCGGCATCGTTCCATCCGCCCCTCCCCTACAACGACCCGGTCACCTGGGACCGGTTCGTGTTCCTGGTCACCGGCGAGCAGTTCCGCGGCCAGTACGGTGGCCTGTTCACGCCGGCCGATATCGGTCCCTTTCTCAGGTCGTTGCCCGATCTCTGGAGCCTCGCGGTGGCTCGGGCGAGCGCCCTGGTGCCGGCGCTTGGGCTGCTCGGGCTCCTGGTGCTGCTCCGGTGGCGTCCGGCGTTCGCGCTTGCCTGCTGGGGAATCCTCGCGCTGGGCGCGTACGTCTGGTCGAGCTACCTGCGGCTCGAACACTACCTTCTGGTTCCGTGGCTGCTGGTGGGGATCGGCATGGGGGTTGCGCTCGAGGCCATAGCCCGGGCAGTCGCGATCCGGACCATCGCCGGGCGAGACGGCGCCGCCCGGCTGCCGTCGGTCGAGCCACGGATCGCCGGCGGGCTGGTCGCGCTGACCGGCGCCGCGCTCGCGGTCGCGCTGGTGGTGGTGAACCTGGCGGGAGCGGATCGGAGTGGCGACCACACGGCGGAGACCTACGTCGATCAGGCGTTCGCTGCCTTGCCTCAGAACGCAGCGATCCTCTCGTTCTGGGGGCCGTCCACGCCGCTGTGGTATGCGACGCTGGTGGACGGCCGCCGCCCAGACCTGCTGGTGGTGGACGACACCAACATCGTGTACGAAGGCTGGGGCACGCGCGAAGCACGGATCGCATCGCTGATCTGCACCCGGCCGGTGTTCATGCTGCGGGCCACGGAAGCCGATCTCGTGCCGACCCGCCAGCAGTACACGCTGACCAGGGTGGCGACGCTGTTCATCGGTGGCCTCACGCCCACCGCGACCGCCAACGAGCCACTGTATCGGGTGGACCCGCCGGCCGGACGCTGCCCCTGAGCGCGCCTCGAGACCCTGGGGCTCCGCGGCCTCCGGCCTTGCAGTTGGCGCCCGCCCTCCGCGACCCCATGAGATGATCCTCGCCATGGATGTCCTGGCCTTCGTCGCAGGCGTGGCCGTGCTCGCCCTCGTCCTCGCCGACGTGTTCGAGACGGTGGTGGTGCCGAGGCCCTCGCCCGGCCCGCACCGACTGTCCCGATACCTCATGCGCTCCACCTGGCGCGTCTGGCGCCGGGTCGGCGCGCGGACGCGAACCGGGCTCGCGCGCGATGGCCTCTACGGGATTTACGCGCCTGGCGCCGTGATCCTGCTGCTGTCCGCGTGGTTGACGCTGCTCGTGCTGGCGTACGGGCTGATCTTCTACGCGCTTCGCGGCGACCTGACGCCCGCACCCACCAACTTCGGCACGAGCCTCTACTTCGCCGGCACGTCGATCCTGACGCTCGGGTTCGGCGACATCGTGGCCCAGGGCTGGCTCGCCAGGGCGGTGTCTCTCGTCTCGGCCGCCAGCGGTCTGGGCGTGGTGGCCCTGGTGATCACGTTCCTGTTCTCGCTGTTCGCGTCCTACCAGCGGCGCGAATCGCTGGTGGTGACGCTGTCCGGACGCGCCAAGGCACCGCCCTCGGCGGTGGTCCTGCTCGAGACATACGCACGGCTCGACATGGTCGATCAGCTCCCCGACCTGTTCGCAGACTGGGAGCGATGGGAGGCCGAGGTCCTCGATTCGCACGTCGCGTACCCGCTGCTGGGCTACTTCCGGTCGAGTCACGACAACATTTCGTGGCTCAGCGCCCTGGGAGCCGTGCTCGATGCCTGCGCCCTGGTGCTGACCACGATCGAGGGCATCCCGCGCGGCCAGGCGGAGCTCACGAAGCGCGGCGGCGCGCACCTGGTCGAGGACATCTCGAACATCCTCGGGCTACAGGGCGATGGGTCGCGCGTCGACCAGGCCGAGTTCAACGAGGCCTTCGAGCGGCTCCGTGCGGCCGGGTACCGGCTGGGTGATGCCGAGCAGTCGTGGCGCCAGTTCGAGCGAGGGCGAGCGACATACGCCGGTCGCCTCGAGGCGCTCGCCGCCTACTGGGCCACGCCGGCAACCGTGTGGATCGGGGAGCGCACCGCCGCCCAGTCGGTCGCCCACAGGGCACGGGAGGCTGACGCCCCGCGCCCCTCTGCCTGACACCGACTGCCACGGACGCATGGTTACAGGGCAGTCGGGCCCCGTCCGGCGCCTCGGCCGCCACGGCCCTGGTGGACCTGAGCGCCCTGGAGGGCTACGGAACGGGGACGGGAACCGGGAACGGCAGGCGGCCGGGGAGACCGCCGGGCAGCAGCGTGCTGACATCGGCCGGCAGCAGCGGCCCGAGCACCGCCAGCGCCACCGGAACGGTGGTGTGACGCAGGATGCCCACGGTCGTCGACCCATGCAGGGCCTGGGTGACCTCCTTGAGCAGGCCCGGCGCCACGGCCTCGCCAAGGGTCGACCTGGTCCCGAAGTAGGCATCGAGGATGACGATCGCGGCGGACAGGATGAGCACGGCCTCGACCCCGCCCAGGGCCGCGCCCAGGGCCGCATCGAGCTCGCGGGTGATGCCCCGGACAGCCACCCGGCCGACGAGCGCGTTGCTGGCCACGTGGAGCGCGACCAGCACCACCGGGAACGCGATCGCGTACCCCACGAGGTCGGCGTAGTCGGACGGGATGTCGGAGAAGAGCTGGCTCGCGATCGCGCCCACCGGATACCGGAAATACGCACCGGCAACGAGCGAGAGGCCGATGAACACGATGCCCAGCAGCCGGCGCAGGAACCCGGACCGCCAGCCGCCGAAGATGAAGCCACCGATGAACCCGACCAGCACGACATCCATGGGACGCTCCGACCCTCAGCCTCTCGCGGAATGGCGCCATCGACGATGAGGCGCCAAGGATGGCACGAAGCGTCCAGGCGCGCCCAGCGTCGATGTCGACTCCTCGCCCCTGCGGACCCTGCCTTTGGACCTAGCGCGGTGCGCGGCTGCGCGGGATGCTGGGTACCGGCTGACCGCAGCGGAGGTGATCGATGCAGGCCAGGATCGGTGATCGGATCGTGCTCGAATCGGAGCGGGTGGGTCAGCGCGACCGGGCGGGTGAGATCCTCGATGTGGTCGACTCGCCACTCGGCCCCAACTACCGCGTCCGCTGGGACGATGGGCACATGAGCGAGATCCGCCCCAAGGCGGGCAGCGCCAGGATCGTCGCCGCCGTCAAGTCGTAGGCGTCGATCGCCCGCCTGCGTCCTGAGCTCACGGACCTCACGCACCAGCACGCTCACCTGTCGGCGCATCTGCGCGTCCAGCCCCGCCAGCCCGACGGATGGACGCCGGTCGCTGCGTATCAATGTGATATCATTCTGATGCCGCGCCGAACCAGGTGCGCGGGCCGGTCGTGCCGAGGGCACGAGCCGTGTCAGCTGATCGCGCCAGGAGCGCAACGACCATGAACAAGGAACGTATCGCTCGGACCCTGCCGGGGATTCCGACCACCATCGGCCTCATCGCCCTCACGCTGATCACCGTCGGGGCGCTCATCTGGTACGTGGTTGCCGTGCTCGCCGAGACGTCCTCCTCGTTCGACGCGCTGGCGGTCGTGCCCATGGTCCTGCTGATCCTGGCGATCGTCGCCGAGCTGTTCGCCTTCAACGGGCTGACGCCGGTCAACCCGAACGAGGCGCGGGCCCTGGTGCTGTTCGGCCACTACGCCGGCTCGATCCGCGAGCAGGGCCTGCACTGGGCCAACCCGTTCACGCTCCGGCCCAGGATCTCCGTCCGCGTCCGCAACTTCGAGACCTCCAAGCTCAAGGTCAACGACAAGGACGGCAACCCGATCGAGATCGCGGCCGTGGTCGTGTGGAAGGTGACCGACACCGCAGAGGCGTTGTTCGAGGTCGACGACTTCGAGAACTTCGTCCACGTGCAGGCCGAGGCGGCCCTGCGCAACCTGGCCACCTCACACCCCTACGACGCGCATCGTGACGAAGAGGTCGCCCTGCGCAGGAACCCGGTCGAGATCGCCGACCAGCTGCGAACGGAGATCCAGGACCGGCTCCAGAAGGCCGGCGTCGAGGTCATCGAGGCCCGGATCAGCCACCTCGCCTACGCGCCCGAGATCGCCAACGCGATGCTCCGCCGCCAGCAGGCGAACGCGATCATCGCCGCCCGGACGCGGATCGTCGAGGGCGCGGTGAGCATGGTCGAGATGGCGCTCGAGCAGCTGTCCGCCAAACAGATCGTCGAATCTCGACGAGGAGCGCAAGGCCCAGATGGTGAGCAACCTGCTCGTGGTGCTGTGCTCGGACCACGAGACGCAGCCGGTCGTCAACGCCGGATCGCTGTACGCGTAGCGCCCGGGCGGGCGGAAACGGACGCGGACGCCGGCAGCGGCCCAGCTCATGGCCAAGCGAAAGCCATTCCTGCTCCGCCTCGATCCCGAGACGTTCGCGGCCCTCCAGCGCTGGGCCGCCGACGACCTCCGGTCGGTCAACGGCCAGATCGAGTTCCTGCTTCGACGGACGCTCAAGGACACCGGCCGGCTCCCCTCGCGACGAGATCGCGAGAAGGGGGAGGGTCGGTGAGCGTCCGTTCCGCGACCGCTGCCGACCTGACGGCCATGGCCAGGCTCCACGCGCGATCCTGGCGCTCCGCCTACGCCGGTCTCCTGCCGGATCCGCTGATCGACCAGGTTGTCGGGGCCGAAGACCAGCGCACGGAGCGCTGGCGACAGCGGCTCGCGGACCCACCGCCCGATGGAGGCGCGTTCGTGGCCGAGCACGAAGGGCGGGTCGTGGGTCTGGTGTTCTGGGGCCAGAGCGCTGATGACGATGCGGGACCGGACACGGCCGAGGTCCAGGCGATCTACCTCGATCCGGACGCGATCGGCCTCGGGATCGGGCGGGCCCTGTTCGCGGCGACGGTCGCCGACATCGCAGATCGCGGCCATCCGGCCGCCACGCTCTGGGTGCTGGAGGCGAACGCTCACGCCCGACGCTTCTACGAGGCCGCTGGCTGGCACGCGGACGGAGCGGCCAAGACGGTCGAGCGGCCCGGCGGCACCCTCCGCGAGGTCCGGTATCGGCGCGAGGTCGCTCGCGGTCCGGCGCGCTGATCGGACCCGGGCCCGGACCGGATCGGGCGCGAGGACCAGATGGCGCAGATCGCGCAGGCGATCAGGCTTCGGCTTCGAGCGCGCTCCGAATGGTGCTCACGTCATCGCCGCCCAGAACGACCTGGCCGTCGAGGGTCGTGTACATCACGTCCAGGCTCACTCCGGCGTCGGCGATCCGCCGCAGCAACCGGGCCGCCTCACCGGGCCGATTCTGCGATCGGCAGCATGACGACCGAGCGCTCGGCCTGGATCTCGAAGCCCGAGTCGATCAGGGCCCGCCGGGCGCGCTCCGCGTCCCGGACCAGCACGTGGAAGACGCTGCGGTCGTCGGTCACGAAGCCACACGCTCCCTCGATGTTCACGCCGGCGCGACCCAGCGCATCGCTCGCCTGGGCAAGAGTGCCCGGCCGGTCGATGAGGCCGATCGTCAGGTCCGTGGTCATCGTTGGCCTCCATGGACGTTCCGACGCCTATTGTCCGCCATCGGGTGCCGGACCGGTCCCGCGAGCGGCTCGGGCTACGTTGCGCTGCGGAGGGCCGCGTGCACATCGGCAACTTCGATCACATCGAGCGTGGTGAACCCGGGCTCGCTGCCGAGCGCTGCGTAGGACCCGTCGATGTCATCCACGACGTCGATGGCCAGCGCCCACCGGCCGATCGTTCGGGGCGCCTGGATCGAGACGTCGACCACGACGCGGCGTCCCGGCGCCAGCGGCACCGGGGCCAGCTCGACCGCATCGGGCGGCACCACCGTATCGTCGACGGGATCGCCGGCCGCATCCGCGAGCCGAATCCAGCGGGCGACCAGCCGCGCGTTGCGATCCAACGCCTTGCCAACGGGCACCTGATCGGCCGACGGGTCAGCCCATGACAATGTCCCGCTGTTGACGACCGAGATCGAGACGTCGACGCTGGTTCCGGCCCCCGCCACCGGCTCGCCGGTGCTCACCTGGAGGTTCGCGCTGCGCGGCCCGGGGAGGAACATGGCGACCTCGCCCGTGTCGGCAACGGTTCGTCCGAAGCGTCGATCCGTGAGCGCGAGCCGGCCGACGTACGCGCCGGGCGTTTCGGGCAGCGGGGTGCTCACCCGCAGCATCCCGTCAGCGACGGCGGCCGTTGGCTTGGCGAGGTCCGCATCGGGGCCCTGACGCGACAGGATCGAAGGCAGCGCGACCGCCGCCAGCAGTGGGTCGTCTGCGGGATCGAACGAGGCCTTCACGTCGGCGCCGGGATACCGCCACCTCTTCGGCGCTTTCACGGTCCACGTCGCATCGAGGTTGGTCGAGGTACGCGTGAGGTCGAGTCCCGTTGCGCTCACGTGCGCGAACGGCGCTGACCTGGCACTGGGCGTCATCGCGGCGGACAGCAGGCCCCCCTGGCTCCAGACGAAGCTTTGCAGCGACCACACGCTGATCCATTCGCCCTGCCAGTCGCCGCGCGCCAGCGGATCCATCAGCCACACCCTGCCGCGCTTCGGGTCGTAGCGCTCCACGTACACCGCGTGGTTGTCGGTCTTCGCCTTGCCCTTCCAGAACCGGTGGTCCCAGCGGCCGTACCAGCGGGGCAGCTTCGAATCGTCGCCCAGCAGCACGGCGCCGCCGCCATGGGCCAGCCGGTTCAGCAGCCCGGACCAGGTGATCCGATCCCCGCCGTCGGGCGAGTAGGCGAGATCGATGCCCAGCTTGGCGTACGCGACCTTGAGGTCGGCCAGACCGGAGCCCGCCTTCGTGTCGCCGGACAGCTTGCGCAGTCGCTGATGCGTCGCGGTGATCCGCCCGTTGGTCCACTTGTCGAGCAGCATGGCACCCGACGCCCAGAGGCAGTCGGTCCACGGGCGCGTGTCGGTCTCGGTGACGAACGCGGGCCGGTACCCGGGAAGCGGACGCGGCGGCTCGAGCGCCACTGCCGACCCCGGCGCGACGGCGAGCAGGGTGACGACGACGAGGCACGCGGCAATGAGGGCTCGGGCAGGTCGGGAGACGATGGGCATTCCTGGCGTCGCTGCGGCGGTTGCTGTCGGCCGGCGACGCGCCGGGACATCGGGACCCGCGGGATTGAGGTCAGCGTGGCTCATGCGCACCCGCGTGACCATGGATCGGCGGTCCGGGCCCGGTTGGACGATGGTCCCGGCACGGCGGCACCGGTCCGGAGAACGATGCGGATCCGGCGGGCTGATCGAACGCGCTATGGCCGGGTGGTCCAACCCGTTGCGGTCAGGTGGTCCAACCCGTTACGGCCAGGTGATCGAGGCGGTAATCCCCGTCGGGCCGAACCCGGTCTCGATGTTCTGCACCACCAGCTTCCAGGGGTTGGGCGCCGTGATCGGCAGTGCGGTGTCGACGCGGGTGGCCGGGCCCTGGTTGCCCTTCGTCCCGCCACCCGGGCCGCCCTGCTCGATCAGGTCGATCTCGTACAGGAAAGGATGGCCGCCCCACTCCGCGACCAGCCCGAGGTTGCCGTCGGCACGCGGCGTGACGATCACCTGGATCCCGTTCGTGTCCGGGAACTCCGTCCCGTCGAAGCGCGCGTTCGCGACCGTCACCTCCGGCTGGGATGACGGGAAGGTCAGCGTCACCTTGACGATCGGCTCGGCGATTCCGTCCCCTCGGAGGGTGAGGGTGTAGTCGGTCGCCGCTCCGGTCTGCGCAGCGGAGAGCTGGCCATCGGCGGTGGTGGTGCAGCCCAGGTCCTTGCTCGCCGTCTTGAGGCACATCACGGCCTGACCGTGCGGCGAGATCGCCGTCAGTCTGGCCGTGATCGACCCGGCGCCATCGGCCCGGAAGTGCAGCTCGCGGTCCTGGCCGTCGGGGTTCTCGACTGCGTCGAGCTTGAGCTGCGTGATGGTGAACGTGGCCGGCTGGCCGGCGGGTGCCGTGGGGGTCAGGCTGGGTGACGGCGACTCGGTGGGCGACGGGCTCGGCTCGATGGATGGCGACGGAGACGCAGAAGCGGACGCGGGGGGCGATGAGGCGGGCGCCGACGGGACCGGCGAGGGAGAGACGACCGCGGCCGTCGACGGCGACTCGGCAGATCCACCGAGCGCGCCCAGCGCGAACGAAGCGACGAGGACCCCGGCCACCACCGCGACCAGGAACAGCCCGACGGCGGCCAGCCGTTGTCCGTTGCTCATGACGTAATGGTAGGCGCGTCCGACGATCCCGTCGCCGGCGCGTTCGCCCGCCGAATCATGCCGCCGGGCGCGGCGGGGCCGGGTTCGCCAGCCCCTCGACGACTTCGACACCGGGCAGCGTGAGCAGGATCGATGGCGGGGCGATCACCTTCCAGCTCCGGCTACCCCCGCCGAGCACGATCCGATCGCGGCCCATCACGGCCGCGTCGACCCACACCGGCAGGTCGGCCGGCAGCCCGAACACCGTCACGCCCCCGATCTCGTGGCCGGTGATGCGTTTCGTCTCGTCGGGAGACGCGAACGATGCCTTGCGCCCGAAGCGCTGCTTGATCGTCCGGTTCACGTCGAGCCGGTGGGTGGCCAGGACCACGCACGCCGCGTAGCGGGGTGGCGTCCCCTTGCCGACGACGACGATGGTGTTGGCGGAGTCCCCGGGGGCGAACCCGTAGGCGGCGCAGAACGCGGCCGTATCGGCCAGCGCGGGATCGCATGCGAACAGCTCGTACTCGCCGCGGCCGGCGAGGGCTGCGTCGAGCGCCTCGCGGTCGGGGTCGGAGTCGGGGGACAGGCTCGTCATCGGCCACCAACGGTACCCGATCTGCACGGGCAAGCACGGGAAGACGCCCGGCCGGAACGGCCGGACGCCTGGAGCGTACCCTGGAGCCCGGTGACTTGTTGGATCGGGCCAGATCCTTCGCCAGCGTGGCGCGCTCTTGTCGGCGCACTCTGGACTCTACACACTAGCTCTCTATTGACGAACGTCGTTTACGCAATCAATCAGTTCTCCGGAGACCAAGGAGGACCGGTGAGTCGCGCACCGCCTGGCAGTGATCCTCCACGCCCAGGAGGCATCGCCAACCCGTGACGCGCTCGATCGGCAGTTGGCCCAAGCGGCGCGAACCTGATTTCCTGTTCCTTCGAAGCAGAACGCGAAAGTCACCCGTCCCGATCCGGGTCAGGCCCGGCCAGATCGCCGCGACCGCCCGCGATCCTCGGTCCCCGGCCGAATGCTGCGTTTGACCAATGCTGATCCAGAAGAATCCGCTCGTCGATCGACACCCGCGCGTTCAGCAGCATTGACGTCCGCGTCACGTGGCTCCGGGACTCGACGCGCACATGTTCTCCGCTGCCAACCACTGTCTCGATGGCCCCGCGACCGTTGAATTGCCCACCGCCTGAATGCTGTCGTGAGACAAATGCTTCACCTGCGAACTCGGCGTGGAATCGGGGGCCGTGTGGGAGCTGGAAGTCTTCCGTGGAGCCGAATGAGACCAAGACGGTCTCGTTGACGGGATCCTCCGTGATCGTCCAATAGGGGCGCTCCTGGATCAAGTGCGGCGATCGATTGACAGCGGGGTCGGGCCGCTGAATTTCGACGTTCCTGATCTCCTGTCGGTCACGAAGCACGGGCAGAATAAGGCACGATGGGGAGTCGCCACCGAAGTGGATGGTGATGCGAGGATTAGCCGCGGTGGTGAACGAGTGTGGCCAATCGCTCGTGGACACGGCTAGCCGGATGCATTGGCCCGCCCGGAGTCCATAGCCAGTCGCCCACAGCCTGACGGGATAGGTGTTGACGTCACCAACGACGATCGGCTCGTCGCGCTCGTGTCCCAGTCGATGGCGCCCGTTCAGCCACCCAGTTGCCACGAGGTGCGATTGACCGTCCGGGTCGACCGCGCAAACCTTGGCTACAAGGTCGAGCTCGGTCCCGCCTTCGAGAGCGACGTGCAGGAGGGCGTCGATCGGACCAAGGACGTCGAGGTCGGACTCAAGCGGCGATGAGGTGAAGCAGGCAGAACGTAGGTTGTCGACCGCTTGGTCGAGCGGAAAGCCCAAGCCTGTGGCCTGCGGGTCGAAGAGCGCGCCGTACGCCCCAACACGAGGGTCACCCGTGTACGCGATGGTTCCGCCGTGTATCCCGGCTGCTCCGAGGGAGTGATCAGGGCCGAGCATCAGGCGCAGCATGTCCGTTCCCGGCGCAGGCAGGGCGGATGTCTCGATCCACGAGTCGGTCCCCTGGAGAAACGCGCGAACCGGGGGTTGTTCGTCAATCCCGTTGTGGTCATCACGCAGCCACCGGTTCCACCAGCGGACCGCTTCGGGAAGCCAGTCCCACGGCTCCACGGCGGATGCATCCGGCCACCCGTGGGTCCACGGACCCAGGACGATCCGCTTGGCCCCGACAAGCAATTCGAAGATCCTCCATGCGCCATCAGGGAAGACATCGTTCCATCCACCGACGATGAACGTCGGTACCTCGATCTCGGAGCAGGCGATGGTTCGGCGCTTCCAATGGTCGTCGTACTGCGGATGCGACTGCCAACGAAGGCTCCAGATATCACCGTTCTCGATTCGCGTGATGCGGTTCAGCCAGAGGTCGCGCCAGTCTCCGTTGACGTGCTCATATGTGATGGGAGCGAGATCCATGGCGAGCATGAACGTCTCCCGTGTCATGTCACCAAGAGCACTGAAGATCCCACCCGGATAGATAAAGTCACGGTAGATATCCGGGCAACCAAACAGGGACAGGCACGCCTTGAGGCTTGATGGCCGACGAGAAGCTACGTTGAGCGCGTTGATGCCACCGTAAGAGAGACCCCAGGCGCCGACCTGACCGTCGCACCAGTCCTGGGCTCCGACCCATTCGATGGTTTCGGCACCGTCCTTTCCTTCCTGCTCAGTGTCGAAGTTGTCCGGACAATACCCTTCGGAGCGACCGGTTCCCCGAAAGTCAACGATGAGCTCCGCGAATCCGTGCTCAGCGAAGTACCGTCTCGGGTAGTCGAATGCCGCGCCGATCAGGTCGTCCTTATGGTAGGGATAAGCCTCGACAAGAGCGGGAAAAGGCCCGTCGCCGTCGGGCAGGTAAAGGTCCGCTGCGAGAGTGACGCCGTCGCTCATGGGGACGCGCAGGTCCTTGACAGTCTTCACGCCGTGGGTCCTCCACTATGACGGGTACCGACCCTAACCGAGGGCGATCGTCGGCATCCGCGGCCTGATGGCCGCTCCGACGATGAGGGCCGCCGGCCGCGTCTGCCGTTGGGCTGTCGCCCTGGCTCCAGACTGGGGATCCGAAGGGGACAAAGCCGGGATCCGGAGCCGCCGGGGACGGCGAGGAACTTGGCGGCACTTGGCGACCGGAGGGACCCACCTGTAGCCTGGCCTGGGGCCGCTCTATCGCCTTCGGCACCGTGTGCTCACGAACAATTCTTCGTAGGCGAGCGTCGGCCGGTGGGTCAACAGCAAGCAGGTCACCCGGTCCGAGAGCCATCTCAGATGCGGGCACTAGGCCGCGTACCGTCATGATTTGGCCTGACCAGGGCCCGGGTCGCGCCGCCATGCTCGTGTCTGCCTGCATTGGGTGCGCCTCGTTCCAGCAATTCGCCCTCATCAATGCAATCGCGATCGCGATACGAATCGGTCTACCGGTCGCCCACCTGCAAGAGTAGCGACGCTGTCAATGGGCCTCAACGACCGATCGTGTCTCCGTCTGAAATCATGGGCGGCGCGCTGCCCGTGACCGATGGCCAGGGTCACGTCTCTAGAGTCAGGGTGACGGCGGATCGGCCGTGAATGGAAACGGCCGCCGCGTCATCTCGCGTTGTTGGGCTAGCAGCCGACGACGCTAGAAGTGGCAGACGGGACCAGAGTTGGACCCATGTTTGTAACGTGAGGGCAGTTGTGCAGATCCCAATCTGTTGACCTGCTCGGGTCCGATGGCGCCGCACGAGCCGCTGATTCGCCTGCGACGACGGCAATGCGGATGGGGCGGGTGATAGTGTCGACCAGCGTCAACCATTGGTGGTGAAACTCCTCTACTGGGGGTGGGAGCGCATATGTTGGGCACGGAGGCACCTGGGAGAACCGGAATGACCTCGCGGGACCGAGTCCTGACCTCACTGGCTCACAAAGAACCGGATCGAGTCCCGATCTCCTTCGGCGATCTCGTCTTCTCCAGCATCTTCGACTGGCCGCCCCATGGGTATCGCGGTCTGTGCGAGTACGTGGGCGTTGCGGACTATCCGGAGCCGATAAGCGCGCTGGACGATTCGGGCGCCGTTCTCAATGTCGATGAGCGACTGCGGCGCCGCTTCGGGGCGGACTTGCGTTGGGTCATGCCCGGGTCGAGCTTCGAACCGCAGATGCTTGATGGGCTCACGGTGCGTGATGAGTGGGGGCTCATCCGCCACAGAACCGGTGCGTATTGGGACCTAGTTGAAGACGAGGCACCATTGCGTGACGCTAGCTCCATGCGCGACGTCGAACGCTACCCAAACTGGCCGAGCGTTCACGACCCGCTGATCGGCCGAGGGAAACACGAGGAGGCGCACGCACTCCGCGCTGCGGGCTACGCCGTTGTCGCGATCCCGGGCTGGGCTATGCAGATCTTCCACAACTATGCATTTCTTCGCGGATTCTCGCGCTGGCTGCTCGATATGTACGATGATCCTCGTTTCTACCACGCATTCGCTGAACGGCTGCTCGCTACCGACATCGAGTACCTGGAGACGTTCCTTCGGCCGATTGCCGACGTCGTCGACCTGGTCGTCCTGGGCGAGGACTTGGGCACCCAGAACAGTGCGTTCATGAGTCCGACCGCTTACCGCAAGTTCTGCAAGCCGTACCATGCTCGCTGGATCGCGGCGGTACGGGGTATCGCGCCGGGGGCAAGAGTCATCCTGCACACGTGCGGCGCCGTCTACCCGCTGATCCCGGACTTCATCGAGATTGGCGTCGACGTGCTCAACCCGGTGCAACCGCTGGCCCGGCAGATGGAGCCTTGGCGCCTGAAGCGTGAATTCGGGGCCGAGCTTGCGTTTCTGGGCGGTCTGGACATTCAGAAGCTGTTGCCGCGCGGAACGCCTGATGAAATCCGCGATGGGGCTCGGGAGCTGATAGACGTGTACGGTCCAGGGGGCGGCTTCATCTTTGCCCCTTCACACCAGCTCCAGGCGGACGTACCGCCCCAGAACATCGTCGCCATGTATGAGGCGGCGCTTGAGCACGCCCGGTACCCTCTCGCACAGTTCGCTCTGCCCGGGTAGTACCGAGCTCTTGCGGGGCCGACCTGTGGAGCCCAGACTCCTCACGGCCGTGAGGTGACTCGATGATGCCCACCCGGCGGCCGATCAGGTCCGGGCCACCTGCGCGCGACCCAATTGTGCTCAGATGTGCTCAGACCGGGCCGCCAGAAGTGAGGTGTCACAGAATGCGCGCGCGGGTGCCTTGTCGACCACAGGCCGCCCGGAACGTGCCGACTCTCGATCTGATGGTCCACGTTCGAAATCCCTCCGGGTGCCGCCTCTCCCCGATCCGCGACTGAATGTCATGGGCAAAGACCGACCGGATCGATGCCTGGGTGCTAGCCGAGCTCAGCCGGCGTGACCTGGTGCCCGCGATCTGGCTGCCAGACCCTGAGGTCCGGGCCGAGCGCGAGCGGGCCCGCTTCCGGCTCCACCTCGTCCGCCACCGGACAGCGTTGAAGAACCGGATCCACGCCACGCTCATCGCGTTCGGCCATCCGGTCTCGGTGTCCGACCTGTTCGGCGTCGCGGGCCGGGAGCTGCTCGCGGGTCTCGAGGTCCCCGAGCCCTGGGCGACCACCCTCGCGACGAGCCTGCGCTTCGTCGACGAACTCGATGCCCAGATCGACGCCTGCGAGCAGGAGCTCCGGGCATTGGGTGCCGACCACCCCGACATCGAGCTGCTGCGCACCGCCCCCGGTATCGGCTGGGTGCTGGGATACACGATCGCGTCCGAGCTCGGAGACATCCGCCGGTTCAGCTCGCCCAAGAAGCTCGCCGGGTACACCGGGCTGTGTCCCTTCGTCCGCCAGTCGGGTGGTCGCGACGACCGCGGCCCGCTCGCCAAGAACGGTCCCAAGACCTGAGCTGGGCGCTCATCGAGGCGGCGACTCACGCGTCTCGGCACCCGGCATACAAGGAGCGGTACGAGCGGACGAAGAAGCGCCTCGGCCGCCAGCGCGGGAGCAAGGTGGCCCGCGTCGAGATCGCCCGCGAGCTGTCCACCACCATCTGGCACATGCTCACCAAGCGTGAGCCGTTCGCTCCCGGCAGGCCCCACGTGATCCCTCTGGTCGCATGGCGACCCTCGACTGAGATGGGCCGCCGGAGCATCCGATCCAACCTGGTCCTCACCAACGAGGAGGCGATAGAGAGATGAGCACGACTCACCCCACCGATCGATCGCTCCGGTTCACGCCGGATCTTGACAACAGCCCGTCTTCATAGAGAGGGAACGCCGGCTCAGGGTCACGTGGCCGTGGCTCCTCCGTCCGCCATGAAGTACCCACCCACGGCGTAGGAAGCCTCGTCGCTACAGAGCCACAGGCTGAGCGAGGCAATCTCATCGGGCCGGCCTGGACGGCCAAGCGGGACACCGCGCACCACCCGCTCTAGCCATTCCGGGTTCGCGAAGACGCCAGCGGTGATCGGAGTATCAACGAACCCGGGGATGACGCAGTTAACGCGGATCCCCATCCTCGCATATTCGTTCGCCATCACGCGTGCCAGGCCATGGCACGCTGCCTTGCTCGCCGAGTATGCGTGTTGGCCAAGCGCGCCGCCGTACATCCCGGTCGGGGACCCGGTAACGACGAGGGAACCGCCGCCAGTCTCGAGCATGGCGCGTATCGCGTGTTTGCAGGTCAGAAACATGCCAGTCAGGTTGACGCCAATGACGTCGCGCCACACGGATAGCTCGAGTTCATCGACAGCCGCGTCACCGCGGTCCCAGGGTTCAATCCCAGCGACCGCGACGCAGGCGTCAAGCCCGGCCCACGCCTCCAAGACCTGATCGACCGCCGACCGCACGGCAGACTCATTCGACACGTCTGCGGGGAGGATGAGGCACTCGCCGCCATCGACGCGGATTTGGTCCGCCACCCCTTGGAGCTTGGAGATGGTCCGCCCGAGGAGGCCAACTCGGGCGCCTTCTCCTGCAAACAGCGTTGCTGTCGCTGCGCCGATCCCGGAGCCAGCGCCGGTGACCAGTACCCTGCGGCCTGCGAGTCTGCCGGTCAACATCAACTCCTCCCGGTGCCCTGATGTCCGCGGCGAACCTCGATGTATGAGGGATCCGGGCCAAGGCTCGTCATCCGGTAGAAGCCATCATCGCCGAGGTACATCAACTTGCCGCTAGTCATCAGGTATTCCTCAAGCCGCCCATCATCCGACGCGACCAGTACTCGGGATGCGAGTCGGTGATGACCACACGGTAGAAGCCGAACACACAACGTACCTAGTCCAACGACGATGCGTCGCCTCGTCGAACCGGCCACCGCGCCAAATCGCCTGCGCGCCTGCCCAGGACTGGGGGACGCCTCGGGCGTCCCCCATCGCGATTCACCTCAAGAAGCTACGTCCGTCGCAGTCCAGGGCATCGAGGGCTGTTCGCTGTGGCCAGCATTGCCTGGCGCCCATCAGCGGCCCTTGACGACAAACAGCGCCTTGACAGTGGCTTGGTCCAGGAGTGCCGCGAATACGAGAGCGGCCCCCTTGATCACCAAACCAAACGATGTCGGAACATTGAGAAGGATGAGGCCATTCTGCAGGACCGCAAGAAACAGAACTCCGAGTACGACGCCTCGGATCGTGCCCCGCCCGCCGTTGAATGCCACGCCGCCCAGCAGGACTGCGGTCAGAACGTCCAGCTCGAATCCGACACCGAGCTGGCCGGAAGGGGCGCTATTGAGGAGCAAGGCGTACATGACGCCGGCAACGCCTGCCAGCGCCCCCGTGACAACAAAGGCAGCGAGAATTGTCCGGCGCGAGTTGATGCCGGACAGGAAGGCTGCTTCCTCGTTCACGCCAATCGCCAGGGCGTGCCGCCCAACCGGCGACCATGCCAGTACGAACGCTCCCGCTACGACGACGACCGCCTCAGCGATCCCGTAGTACGGGATGCCGAGCACTCCCGTGTATGAGACGGCTGCGAAGTCGATCGGGAAGAAGGCATAGATCGAATTCGGCGCAGCCAGCAGCGCGATCCCGCGCACGGCCGTAAGCATTCCGAGGGTCACGATGATCGGTGACAGCCCGAGGCGGGTGGTCAAGGTGCCGTTGATCAGCCCGACTCCGGCGGTCACGGCCACGGCGCCGGCGATGGCGATCAACGGTGGAACGCCGAGGTTGGTGATCAGGAGGCCTGCCACCACGGCCGAAAGCGCCAACTGAGATCCGACCGAGAGGTCCACGTACCCCATGATCAAGAGAAACGCCATGGGGATCGAGACCATCATGATCGGGGCGCTGAGGCGCACGATGTTACTGACGTTGCCGAACGTCAGGAAGTTCGGGGCACCCAGCGCCACGAACAGGACGACAAGACCCGCGAACCCGAAGGGCAGAGCGTTCCGCATGACGAGGACATACGCTCGTCGGGAGGGAGTCACGGGCGGGCTGGGCGCGGGGGCAGCTGTCTCGTTCACGGTGCCTCCAGGATCACGGTGTGGGTACTGACGCGGCCGCCGGCCCGGCGTTCCCTTCTGGGATGGACTCGGCCCCGTGCGCAATCGACAGGATCCGCTGCTCGCTCAACGCTGTTGGTGCAAGCTCGGCGACGATCCGGCCACGCCGCAACACGAGAACCCGATCCGCGAGCGAGATTGTCTCCTCCGGATCGGACGACGTGATAAGGATTGACTTGCCGTCTTCGTGAGCGAGCCGTCGAACGAGCTCATAGAGATCGCGTCTCGCCCCAACATCGATGCCCTGCGTTGGCTCGTCCATGAGCAGCACATCGATATGCTCGAGCGCCGACAACCATCGCCCCACCGCGAGCTTCTGCTGGTTGCCTCCCGACAGCGTCCACGCACGAACGTCCGGACGGTCGGGCCGGAGGCGGAGATCCCTGGCGGTCTCTCGGAAGATCGAACGCTCTGTCCTGACCTGCCTGGTGAACCAGCGACTCAGGCGACCAAAGTGAGGCATGAGCATGTTGTCCAGCGTCGACATCTTGTCGAAGATGCTCTGCCGAATCCGGTCGCCGGCGACGAGCGCAATGCCAGCTCGCAATGCCGCGCTCGGGGACGCCGCCTTGAATCCTCGCTCGCCGACCAGCACGGACCCGCTGCCGATGTGGCGGGCCCCGTAGATCCCCTCCAGGAGCTCGGTACGCCCAGACCCCAGGAGTCCGAACACCACCAGGATCTCGCCGCGGTGGAGCGAGAGACTCACAGGACCAACCCCGTCCACTGCGACCTCGCGGAGCTCAAGCGCCACCGACGCGTCCGACGTGCCGGCCTCACGAGTGTGCGCCTCGACCCGTTGACCTGACGCTGGGGAGATCGCATCGATCATCTCGGCTGGGGTGAGCTTTGCCACCTCGTCGACAAGCACGACCAGTCCATCCCGCAGGACGGTTACCCGGTCTGCGATCGCGAATACCTCGCCCAGCAAGTGAGTCACGTAGAGGATCGCCAGACCATCGTTCCGGAGGCGAAGGAGATGTGCGCCGAGCTGCTCCGCTTCCTGCTCTCCGAGGGCGGCGGTCGGCTCGTCAAGGATCAGGAGCTTCGGCCGCCTGTGGAGTGCCTTCGCGATCTCGACGAGCTGCCGATCACCCGCACTCAGGCGGCCGACGGGCAGGTCGACCCGAATGGACCGACCAAACTGCTCGAGCAGGCGCTGGGCCTCCGCGATCTGCACAGAGTGGTCAATCCGGAAGCCGTTGACTTGCTCGTCGCCGAGAAACACGTTCTCGGCGACTGTGAGCGTCGGGACAAGACTGAAACTCTGGTAGATGACCGCTGTGCCGGCAGCAATCGCCTCGCGAGGCGTGAACTCGCGGTGCTCCGTTTCCCCGATCACGATCGTCCCGGCATCTGGCCGGGTAGCACCGCTCAGACAACGGATGAGCGTCGACTTCCCGGATCCGTTCGGACCCAGAAGGGCGTGGATCTCTCCATCGCTGATGTCGAGATCCACGCCATCCAGGACCGGCCGGGCCCCGAAGCTCTTCGTGAGGCCGCGGACCGATGCAGGCATCTGCCGTGGCTACTTGAGCAAGGCGAAGTCGGCCAGGAGCTTGTCGATCTCCGGGGACCCGTGCACGATCGAGTAGACGGGCACGTCGAACGCCGGAGGATCGGCCGGCGGAGTGGTCGCGTCGCTGAGCGCCAGCTCCATGCTCTTGGCGACCATCAGGTCCGCGAGGTCGATCAGGTCAATCGCCGCAGAGAACTTGATGAAGCCGCCACCTGCCTGGATTTGCTTGATGTTCTCCTCCGAACCGTCGAAGCCCGCGACGTAGGTCTTTGCGGGGTCCTTGCCGGCGGCCAAGAACGCGCGTGCAATCCCTCGGGCAACGTCATCGTTCGTTCCGATGCCAATTGACACGTTGGGGTGAGCCTGCAAGACAGAGGTCATGACGGTCAGCCCCTCGGTCTCGGTGTTGGCATCCTGGAATGGGAGCACCGTGGCGTCCGTGGCCGCCTCGATATCCGCTTTCACGCCGTCCCACTTGCACGCAACCGACGGATTCGCGACGTTAGTGCTGATGAAGATCTCGGCATTGGGGTCGTTCGCGTTGATGTAAGAGATGACATTCTCGGCCACCTTCTTGGCGGCATCGCACGGCCCAAAGCCAAACGTCCCATACCTGGTTTCGGTCGATTGGTTGTAGGAGATCCAGATCAGGCCCTTGTCGACTGCTCGTTTCGCCAGCGACTCCCAGGCGGCAGGCTCGAAGGGCGCCACGATGATCGTCGGAACGCCGGCCGTGACCCAAGCTTCCACAGACGGGATCATCGACTGGATGTTGGCACCCGATCCGGTGTCGTACAGGGCCTCCCATCCGCAGCGGTTGGCCTGCTGTGTGATCCGCTTCTGCACCGACTGGATGATCGGCAACTCTGAGAGACCGATGGCCCAGCCGAACTGCTTCTTTCCGTTGCCCCGAGTGGGCGTGCCATCCGGGCACACCACGTCGGCGGCGCCGGCTGCGGACGCCGCCGGTGACGAAGCGGCCTGAGACGCCGTCGCCGGGGCCGTCTCCGGGGCCGTCGCCGAAGCCGTCTCCGGGGCCGTCGTCGGGGCTGTCGTCGGGGCTGTCGTCGCTGAGGTCGAGCACGCCGCCACGAGCATCACGATGGCCACGAAAACCGAGGGGCTACTCCGTGCCCGCACCCGGCCCTTCGCCGGATCCGATTGGACTCCCATCGTCGTCTCTCCTCCTCTTTCCCCCCAAGCCGACCCGATCGGTAGACCGGTCGACCAGTATTCTTGTGCACTGTCCGTGATGCTGTCAATGGTGTCGAGATGGACGGGCTTGCCCGGACGGCTGCGCTCGTAGCGGACGACCGGTGGTCGCGGCTCGAGCCCGTCGAGCCGACCAAGGCTCTCGCGTCGGAGGAGGGCGTACCCGGTGGACTGAGGCAGGCCGGTCTCCCAGGCCAGCACGTGTGGCCCGACCCGCAACTGCCGCCGCCTGGCGCACAGCCGACCGACGAGCGAGGCAGGATGGGCCCGTGGCTGACGGTGCGCGGCGCTCGAACGATCGACGAGGTCGGACTCGCCCTCAAACCGAATAGCGGCCGACCCGCTTGGAACCGGTCTGGCGGCTGATCCCCGCCGCCTGCGCTGCCCGGGTGATCGTCCAGCCAGACGTCACCCGTTCGACCAGGAGACGCCGACCCAGTGGGGCCAGACGGGCACTGGGGTGGCCATGAGGGTCCTCTCTTCGACCGCGCTTCCACACCTGCAGCCGAACGATAGGGGCCCTCACCCCGTCAACAACCTGATTGGGCACTAGAGGTAGCGGCCGGTCCACGAGGTGCGGGGGTACCCAGATGATCAGTCGAGAACGCCGTCGGATTGCACCAACCTGTTCCGGACAGGAGCCGACGACCTGCTCCTGGCGCTGCGGACTGATCGATCCAGCTCAAGCACGATGGCAAGGGAGTGCGCGAGGTGCTGCTCCATCTCTACACGCGCTTCCTCCGCGTCCCCACGCTCGATCGCAGCCGCGATGCGCCGGTGATCCGCAGTGACCCGCCGGCGCGCTTCAGGCACGTAGGCGACCCGACGTCGAACCTCGAGCATGACGTCCCCGACCGCCTCCAGGATGATCCGGAACAGCGGGTTGCCAGCCAGGTCCGCAATCACGAGGTGAAAGGCGCCGTCCGCGCGCGCATAGGCCTCGCCGGTGATGGCGTTGTCGAGGTCGGCCAACCTGTCTCGGAGGTGATCCAGATCGGACTCTGTGGAGCGCACGGCCGCCAGCGCGGCGATCCGACCCTCCAGCGTCTCTCGAACCTCGTGGACCTGCTCGTAGCTGAGATCGGCAGCCCCGAGCACCAAGAGTCGCAGAGATTCTGCGGCGGCGGACGCGTGGGCGCTCGTCGCGAAGATCCCGGCGCCCGGTCTCACTTCGACGATTTCCCGAGACGCCAGCGCCTTCGTCGCCTCCCGGATGACCGTTCGCGACACACCGAAGCGGGTCGCCATCTCCCGTTCGGGGGGGAGGCGGTCGCCGGCTGAGTACTCGCCGGAGGTAACCCGCTCCAAGAGGGCCGCCGCGACATGGTCTGACAGCCGTCGACCCGTGCCATCCAGATCGACTCGCAAACCGCTGTCGTGTGCCCGGATCCCCACCTGATTCCCCGATCGCGGTGGCATGCGACTCCCCGCTAGCGCAGCGGCGCGAACGATTTCACGCCATGGATGGCTCCCCGGGACCGCACCACGCTGCCTTGCGCAGCCCAATCCTATCGTTTACTGGCTGTAACCAATATCCCATCGAGGGTCTGGACGCGCGAGTTGATCCTGCATACCATAGTGGTAGGACCGGTATGACTAATAGTGGAGGTTCGGTTGCATGCCGCTCACGAGGTCGACGTTCCTCCGCGCGTATGGGACGATGCGCCTCATCCGTGAGTTCGAGGAAGCCATTCTCAGACTTCACGGACAGGCCAAGGTCCCGGGCTTCGTCCACGTCTCCGTGTGGCAGGAGGCCGTGTCGGTCGGCGTAGGCATGCAGCTGCTGCCCGAGGATCAGATCCTTACCACCCACCGAGGGCACGGCGACATCATCGCCAAGGGCGTGGCGATCGAAGGCATGTTCGCGGAGCTTCTCGCGCGGCAAGGCGGGTACTGCGGCGGCAAAGGCGGCTCGATGCACGTGACCGACGTCTCGCGCGGCGTCCTTGGGGCAAACGGGATCGTTGGTGCGAACATGCCGATCGCTGCCGGTGCCGCGCTGTCGAAGAAGATGCAGGGCCAGCCCGGCGTCGTCGTCGCGTACGTCGGCGATGGGGCGCTCATGAACGGGGCCACCCACGAGACGCTGAACATGGCATCGCTGTGGCAGCTGCCGTTGATGATCGTGCGAGTCGACAATCAGTACGCGGAATCCACAGCCGCCCGCTTCTACAGCGGGATCCCGGACGTCATCGAGTACGTCCGGAGCTACGGGGTTGCCGCCGAAGCCGTCGACGGCAATGACATCGACGCGGTGGCGGACGGGGCGAAGCGACTGCTTGGCCGCACCCGCAACGGCGAGGGCCCGACCTTCCTGCAGTGCCGCACGTACCGGCAGTACGGTCACAACACCGCCGACGTCGGTGCCTACCGGCCACCGGAAGAGGTTGCAGCGTGGGAGGCCCGTGACCCGCTGGTCCTCGCCCGATCCGCCGCCCAGGCGCACGGTGTCTCTGAGGCCGACCTCGAACAGATCGATGCAGGTGTGATCGAGCATGTGGCCCGGGCGATCGAGTGGGCGGAGAAGCAGCCTGAGCCGACCCCCGAGAGCGCCTTCGAGGACCTGTATTCGGACCCGGCGACGATCGCTGCCTTCGGGGGGGCGGTGCGATGAGGCAGCTTCGCTACCGCGCCGCCCTCAACGAAGCGCTGCGCGAGGAGCTCGAACGCGACCCGCGCGTGTTTCTGATCGGCGAGGACCTTCGTGAGCCTTGGGGCGGGACATTCCGTGTGACCCAGGGGCTCTCGACGGCCTACGGAGACGATCGCGTCCTCAACACGCCGATTGCCGAGAACGGGTTCCTGGGCGTCGCTCTCGGTTGCGCGATCACCGGTCTTCGACCCGGTGGTCGAGCTGATGCACATGGACTTCGCCATGATGGCGATGGACCAGCTGACGAACCAGATCCCGAAGATCTGGTACATGACGGGTGGGCAGGTGTCGGTCCCGCTCGTCGTACGGACCCCCGGCGGCGGCTACAAGTCGTCCGCTGCGCAGCATGGTCAGTCGCTCGAGGCGCTGTTCGCCCACTTTCCGGGCTGGCTGATCGCTGCTCCGGCCACCCCTGCCGACGCCAAGGGCCTGCTCAAGACGGCCATCCGGCTCGACGATCCGGTGATGTTCATGGAGCACAAGCACATCTACATGCTCAACGGTGATGTGCCCGAGGGCGAGCATCTCGTGCCGTTCGGCGTCGCGGACATCAAGCGCCAGGGCACCGACTGCACCATCGTTGCGTGGTCCAAGATGGTCCACCTCGCGCTGGATGCGGCAGCGGTCCTCGCCGATGCGGGCATCTCGGCGGAGGTCGTCGACCTCCGGACGCTCGTCCCGTGGGACCAGGAGGCTGTGTTGGACTCGGTCCGGAAGACCGGCCGGCTCGTGATCGTCCAGGAGCCACCCGAGCGCGTCGGGTTCGGAGCCGAAGTGGCCGCAGTGGTGGCCGCCCGAGGCTTCGATGGCCTCAAGACCGGGATCGTTCGCGTGGCCGGTCGGAACGTGCCCCTTCCCATGGCCCCGAAGCTTGAGAATCTCGTGCTGCCGCAGACCGAATGGATCGTGGACGCCGTCAGCCATGCGGTGCGGGATGCTCCCCCATCTCTCAGCGCCGTCGAGGTGCCCGCCTGATGCGAGTCCCGGTCCCGATGCCCAAGATCAACTACGAGATGGAGTTCGGCATCATCGCGAGCTGGCACGTCGCGATCGGTGACACCGTCAAAGCAGGTCAGGTCATCGGTGACATCGAGACCGAGAAGGCCGTCGTCGACCTGGAATCGCCAGCCGAGGGCACCATCGTCGAGATCGTGAGCCAGCCCGGCGATGAGGTGCCGGCCCTGGAGCCGATCGCCTGGATCGAGACAGGCGGCTAGTCGGCACGCCACCCTTCGGCCGTGCGCGATCGAAAGGAGTACGCCATGGGAGCCACGGGGCGGATGGCTGGCAAGCGAGCCCTGATCACGGGGGCTGGCTCGGGGATCGGCGAAGCGACTGCCGTGCTCTTTGCGCGCGAGGGCGCGCGGGTTGGGCTCGTCGGTCGAACGGTCGCGAAGATCGAAGCGGTGGCGGCCCGGATCAGGAGCGAAGGGGGACTGGCGCTCACCCTGCCAGCCGACGTCTCGGATGAAGCGGAGATCTCCTCGGCCGTCGAGCGGCTGGTGGCCGAGTGGGGCGGCCTCGACGCGTGCGTCGCCGTCGCCGGGATCGAACGCTTCGCGCAGGGCGACGACCGAGTCGACCGCCTCGAGCTGGCCGTGTGGCAGCAGATCATCGACGTGAACCTCACCGGCATGTTCCTCACCTGCAAGCACGCGGTCCGCGCGATGCTCGCTACTGGCGGCGGGGCCTTGGTCGTCACGGGCTCGCCGACGGCAGACTATGGGTTCGCCCTCGGCGAGGATGCCTACAGCGCGAGCAAGGCCGGCTGCCACGGGCTCGCGCGCGTGATGGCAAATGAGTACGCGCGCAAGGGAATCCGCGTGAACTGCGTCATTCCCGGCTTCATCGACACGCCCATCAACGAGCTGGCGATCCGGGAGTACCCGGACGACATCGCGGCTCTGACCGAGGGCATCCCAGTGCGCCGGGCCGGTCATGCGGATGAAGTGGCGCCCATGAACCTCTGGCTGTGCACGGACGAGGCCTCGTACGCCACGGGCGGCTTCTTCGTCGTCGACGGCGGCCTCACGGCGGTCTGACACCGGCACAGGAGGCTCCCCAGGGGATCCGCGACCGTGTAGGATTCAAGGGGGCGACCGGTGTACCAATCGACGTGCTGCACATCAATGGGTTGTGGCACCGGCGCGCCACGTGGGTGTTCTGGGTGGGGGCCTGGAGGATACTGACATGCCCGAACCGACCGTTCCTGGTATCGGGGTTCACAGCGGCCTGGTCATGACGGTCCAGGGACCGATCCCGGTCGAGGACCTCGGGGTGACACTCACCCACGAGCACATCCTGTCCGATGTCGGCTGCAATGGGCCGGAGCCGCAGGAGGCATCGCGGAAGCACCTGTTCCACCACCCGCTCACCATGGACATCCTGGGTGAGGTGCGCGCCCTCCCGCAGTCCAACCGCGACAACCAGCGGCTGACCGACGTCAGCCTGATGGCTGATGAGGTCACTCGCTTTGCCCACCTCGGCGGCAGGTCAATCGTGGAGGTGACGCTGGACGGCTTCGGCCGGGACGCGGCAGGGCTGCTGGAGGTGAGCCGCCGGACGGGCGTCAATATCGTCGCCAGCGCCGGCTTCTACATCGAGCTGTCGCACCCCGCCAGGCTTCGCACCATGTCGGCCGACGATATCGCCGACGAGATCGTGCGCGACGTGACAGAGGGCGTCCCGGGTACCGGCGTCCGTGCGGGGTCTCTGGGCGAGCTCGGCATCGACCTGGGCTTCAGTGCCCAGGAGGAGAAGGCCCTTCGCGGCGCCTGCCGCGCGTCCGCTCGGACCCAGGTTCCGCTCACGATCCATTCTCCCGGTGGGTCCATGAAGGTGCATGACTACCGTCGCCGGATCATGGACATCGTCGAGGAGGAGGGTGCGGACATCCGGCACACGATCCTCGAGCACGTGATCATCCGCCCCATCGACTTCGACTCGCAGCTGGAGATCGCCGCCCGGGGGGCGTTCCTGGGCTACGACGGGATCAGCTGCGACTTCAACTGGGGGACGCGGGGCACCGGGCCGTGCGACTACGAGATCGCGAACGACGTCAAGCGGCTGATCGACGCTGGGTTCATCAACCACGTCCTCATCTCCCATGATGTCCACCTCAAGATCATGCTCACCCCATACGGTGGCTTCGGATACGGCCACATCCTTCGGTCGTTCGTGCCCCGACTGAAGGGTCTGGGCGTCACCGATGAGCAGATCCATACGCTCCTGGTCGACAACCCACGTCGCTACTTCTCGTCGCGCTATCGGAACATGACCAGCACGCCGTCGAACTGACGTTCGGTCATATCGGACAGACAGGGATGACTGGCACGACGCTTCTCACGGGTAGCTCGGGTTTCCTGGGGAGCTACGTCGTCCGCGAGCTCGCCGAGCACGGCCACCGGGTGGTGGGTCTGGACATCGTCCCGCCCGGGCCCGAGCACGCATGGATCCAGGCTCCCGTTGCCGACCGAACCGAGCTCCTCGTGGGCGGCCTCGAGAACTGGGCCCCCCTCGTGGCGGCAATGGAGCGGTACCGACCGTCCACGATCGTCCATAGCGCCGCGTTCGTCCGGCTTGACGTGCTGGCCCGCGAACCACACACGGCCCTGCGTATCAATGCAGAGGCCTCGGTCAACGTCTTCGAGGCGGCTCGGATCTTCGGCGTCCGCCGAGTGGTCTACCTGAGCTCCACGGGTGTGCTGCCAAGGCGGCAGTACGAGCCCATCGATGCCGGGCATCCGATCTTCACGGCCACCGATGCCTCGCCCGACACGTTCTACGCGGCGGCCAAGATCGCGTCAGAGGCGTTTGCCTGGGCCTATCACCACAGCTTCGGCCTCGACGTGCTCATCATCCGCCCGTCCGCGATGTACGGCTTCGGGATGCAGTGGCCGATGTTCATCAAGCCGATCGTGGAGAACAGCCTGGCCGGCGTCGCCACACGGTTCGATACAGGACGCGACTTCCCGCGTGACTACACGCACGTCAAGGACGTCGCGAACCTCGTGCGCCTGTGCGCCGAGATCCCCGCCGATCGGGTGCGCGACCGCTGCTTCTATGGTGCAACGGGTCGCGACCCGGTGACGCCGACCGATGTCGCAGATGCTGTCCGAGCGCTCTTGCCCGGCGCAGACATCTCGATCGGCGCCGGCCTCACGCCCTTGGAGCAATGGGACGCCGCAACTCGCGGCCGATATGACATCAGCGCCGCGGCAGGCCAGCTCGGCTACTCGCCCCGGTTTGCGGACCTGCGGACTGGGATCACGGACTACATCGAGGACCTTCGCCGGTACCGCGCTCAACAGGAGGATGACCGATGACCACCCGACTGCGTTTCCTGGGTGCGTCCTGCTTCGAGATCGTCGGGCCGCGTCACCGCATCCTCCTGGAGCCCTTCCTCGACGAGAACCCCGTCTCGCCCTACACGGTGGAGTCGATTCCGAAGCCGGACCTCATTCTCGTCTCGCACGGTGCCTGGGATCACTCGGCTGATGCCGGGCCGGTCGCGAAGCGGACGGGGGCTCCGGTCTGCTGCGGCGCCGATGTGGCAGCCCGGCTCGCGGACCAGGGCCTCCCCGAGGACCAGATCCGGCCAACGATCTGGGGGCTGTGCTACGAGTTCGACGGCTTCCTCGTCCGGCCCGTGGAGTGTCACCACTGGTCCGGCGTGACCCTGTCCGACGGGACCCAGATCGCGGGGACCCCACTGTCATTCATCATCGAGACCGAACCGGGGGTCCGCATCTATCACTTCGGTGATACGGCGATCTTCGGGGACATGAAGCTCATCGGCGAGCTCCACCGCCCCACCGTTGCCCTGCTCGGGTGCGCCAACACCGCGGGACTTCCCGATCCAGGCGCCGGACTCGCAGCCAGCGGCGAGATGAACCCCGATGAGGCTGCCCGGGCCGCGGAGTGGCTTGGTGTCCGGTATGCGATAGCAACGCACTACATCGAGCCCGCGGAGGAAGCCTACGAATTCTGTCGGCGAGTCGCTCACCATGACTCGACCGGGCAGCGAATCGCGCTTGCGCCCCGCGCCGGCGAGTGGATCGACATTGAGCCGACGGAGGGGGACGCCGACCTCCCCTCGCTGCTGTGGGGCGGCACATCGCCAGACTTCGATCTCACCAAGGTCCCTACGCGCTAGCGCCCACTCGACGAGACAACGGCGCCTCGCTGGAGGTTCGATCATGAACGTATGGCAGGCAGTGGCCGCCGCACTCGCAGCCGAGAAGACCCCGGTCGCGTTCGGCATCCCGGGAGGGGATCGCTTCTTCGACTCGATCCGCGATGACCCTGGGATCGCCAAGGTCCTGGTGCGCGATCCACGGGCGGCCCCGTTCATGGCCATGGGCTACGCACGCATCAGCGGCAAGCCCGCGGTCTGCTACTCGGTGGCCGGTCCGGGCGTCGCCCTCCTGGTGCCGGGAATACTCGAGGCTTACGCCGCGTGCCAGCCGGTCATCGCGATCGTCTCCAGCTCCAAGCGGTTCAATGCGGGCCAGGGAGCGCTGCAGGAGTACGACCAGGTCGGGGTGATGCGCCCGATCACGAAGTGGGCCGAGCGCGTGACCGAGCCGGATCGCATCTGGTGGGTGATGCGGAAGGCCTTCTCGGTCGCCATGAACGGCACCCCGGGACCGGTCTTCATCGACATCCCCAAGGACGTCGGGATGGTGGAGATCGAGCCACGCGAATACGTTCCGGCCACGTACCCGATCCGAACGGCCGGAGATCCGCAACGCATGAAGGATGCCGTCGGGCTGCTGCGGGCCGCCAAGCGACCGGTCGTCGTGGCCGGTGGTGGGGCCGTGAGCTCGCGCGCGTTCGCCGAGGTCCGCCGCTTCGCTGAGATCGCCGGCACGCCCGTGCTCACCACGCCCGGCGGCCGCGGGATCCTCCCGGAGGACCACTCGCTTGCCTGCGGTCAGGTTGGCCTCTATTTCTCCGAGCTTGGGCAGCAGGTCTACGACGACGCAGACCTGCTGATCACCCTTGGCTCACGCAACGAGGACTTCCAGTCGGGTGAGCAGAAGTTCTTTCCTCAAGGCGCCCGGTACATCCAGGTCGACATCAACCCCGACGAGATCGGACGCAACTGGGTGGCCGATGTCGCGATCGTGGGTGATGTCCGCCTGGTGCTTCAGGGCTGGATCGACGAGCTCGAGCGGGAACCCCTCGACATGCCGACGACCGAATCCCGAACCTCCCGCCTTGCCGGGGAGAAGGCCAGATTCGAGGCCCGCGTCGCCGAGGACGCCGCAACGGATGCAGTCCCGCTGAAGGCCAAGCGCGTCATCAGGGAGCTCAACGAGGTCCTCGGGCCCAACACCATCCTGGTGAACGAGAACGGCGCTCTGGACCTGTGGTCGTACTCATGGCCCTATTTCAAGGTGCTGGACACGAATACCTCCGTCGCCCCGGGCGAGCAGACCTGCATGGGCGGTGGCTGCGCCGCCGCGATCGGCGCAAAGCTGGCGGCTCCCGACCGAAACGTGGTCTGCCCCACCGGTGACGGTGCGTTCCAGATGTTCACCAACGAGCTGGCAACGGCCGTCCAGTTCAAGGCCCCGGTCCTGTATCTGGTGCTCAACAACCGGAGCCTGGGATGGATCAAGTTCCACCAACGGAACCTGGGCGATCGCTTCGTCGCCAGCGATTTCGAGGTCCAGCCGGACTTCATGAAGATCGCGGAGGCGAACCTGTGCTTTGGGGCGCGGGTCGCCCGTCCGGAGGAGCTCCGTCCGGCGCTCGAGGGCGCTCTCGCGGCCACAAGGGCGGGCACGCCGGCGGTGGTGGAATGCATCGTGGACGGCTGGGACTTCTCGTTCGGGTTCAACAACTTCTATGAGCGGCTTGCCCGTGGGGGTCAGGCGCGCAAGCCTGCCTGATCGCCCCCAGCGCTGCTGACCGCCCCCTGAAGCTGGAATGGGAGACTGGACCGGAATGGCTGACTACTTCGACCGGCTCGCAGCCGAGACGCCGAGTCGCGCCTGGGTCAACAACCCCACGTCAGAGGAGATCGACCTCGCCCTCGCGCACGGTGCGGTGGGCTCGACCACCAACCCGGCCTTCGGGGGCGGCCTGCTGCGCCGAGCCCCGGACGAGGCCGTTCCGGTGATCAACGCGATCGTTGCAGACCACCCGGACACGGACGATGAGAGCCTCGCCAGCCTCGTGCAGCAGCGGCTGGCAGGTCGGGTCGTCGAGGGCTTCCGGCCGCTGTTCGAGGCCTCCCGGGGCACGGCCGGCTTCGTCACCATCCAGGGGTCACCGGAAACCGACTCCGATGGCGAGCGTATCTGGGCCGAGGTGCAGGCCAACCGCGCCGTGGGCGACAACGTCGCCCCCAAGCTGCCCGCGACGCCGCCGGGTTTCGTCGCCATGGAACGGGCCATCGCTCAGGGGTGGCCGATCGTGCTCACGGAGGTCTTCTCGCTCGATCAGGTCGAGGCAGCCTGCGAGCTCTACCTGCGAGTCACCGATCGCACGGGCGTACGCAGCCCATTCTTCATGTCTCCAATCACGGGCATCCTGGGCGATCACCTCAAGAAGATCGCGACACGCGACGGCCTGACGGTCCCCGCCCGAGCGATGGAGCTCGCCGGGATCGGCCTCGCGCGTCGCTGCGCGGCCCTGGTGGCTGAGCGAGGCTATCCCGTGACCTTCGTCTTCGGAGGGGCGCGCATTCCCGAGGACCTGACCGGCCTGGTGGGCGATCGGCATCACGCGACCATCAACTGGTCCACGTTCGCCGAGATCCTGGCCCTCGATCCGCCCGTCGAGCGAACCATCGACGCGCCCTTCGATCCGGATGTGGAGAGCCTGCTTCTCAAGACGTTTCCTGACGTCTGGAAGGCCTGGGAGCTCGGCCGCCTGAGCCCGGAGGAGTTCGAGGACTTCGGGCCGGTCCAACACTTCCGGGCCAGCTTCCTGGCCGGCTGGCATGCGGTGCTCGATACGATCGCCGATCGGAAGACACTGAGCTCACGGGGTAGTGGCAGCGAAGTGTGAAGGGTGCAGTCGAAGCCCCAATGACGCACTCCGGGCTGGTGGGCGACCGATCGACCATCGCGCTGCAGCTGTTGGCTGAGCGCGGTGCCGCGCCAGGTCGAACGCGGACAGGCTCGTCCCGTCTGGGCTTGCGGCTGGTGCGGTCCCCTGGTCGCCGTGGCGTCCCCCGGAGCGTCCAGCCGGATGGCTCAGGGTGGTTCCCCCGAGTGGCTAGTTAGCCGTGTCAGGTTCGGGGCTTGCCCGCCGTCCGGTCGATCCTGACAAGCCGCTGCAGGTCGCTGCCGGGCCGGTCGCGCTCACCATCACCGGTGGGGCCGTGCGATGGGTGCGGCTCGATGGGATCGAGATCGTGCACGGCATCTACGGTGCGGTCCGCGATGCCGACTGGGGCACGATCGAGCCCCGCTTCGAGTCTTACGAGGCTGCCACCCGGGACGAGGCCTTCGAGGTCAGGTTCCGTGCCGCGTGCGTTCGCGAGGCCGATGGGATCGACTTCGCCTGGACGGGAACCATCACCGGTTCTCCCGAGGGGACGATCCGGTTCGACCTCGATGGGGTTGCACGCCGGCCCTTCGTGACGGCCCGCATCGGTCTGTGTGTGCTTCATCCGCTGCGCCTGTCCGGCCACCGCGTCCAGGTCACCACGCTGTTCGGCGAGCTCCGCGGCATGTTTCCGGAGCTCGTGACCGGATACATGCCGTTCAGCAACATCCGCGAGATCCGCCAGGATCTGGGCGGGCGCCGTGAGACGCGAATCCAGTTCGCCGGAGACGTGTTCCAGACAGAGGACCAACGAGCCTTCACCGACGCGTCCTTCAAGACGTTCAGTCGCCCTCTCGAGCTTCCGCAGCCATACGTGATCGACGCCGGGTCGCCGGTACGACAGTCCGTCACCATCACAATTCCCCGGTTCCCCACGACGAACCGGTCGGTGACCGGCGGCAGGCGCCCGTCGCGGACGGCGACCCTTCGACTCGCGGCGGGTCCGGGCCGGCCCTTCCCGGCCGTGGGGACCGGTCTGGCACCGGCGGATGTCGAGTTGACTCCCGACGTCGAGCAGGCGGTCCGGAGGCTCGGGCTCGCCCATCTTCGTGCCATGATCCCGGTTGCGGACGAGGATGCCGTCGGCGCCGTTCGACGGGCGTTCGGAGCCGCGCAGCAGGCGGGCTGCGCGCTCGAGGCGGTCCTGGTCGCGTCGCCAACGGACAAAGGGCTCGAGGCGCTCCTCACCGAGATCACAGCGTCAGCCGTTCCAGTCGCTCGGATCGTGGCGATCGACCCGGCGGGGCACGCGACGCCCGCCGCGCTTGCTGCCCGGGTGCGTGGAGCGCTCAATGCCGTCGGTCTCCGAGCCCCGCTCGCCGGCGGGTCACGGGGCTACCTCTACCAACTGGTCGCGCAAGGTGTGCCCGCAGAGCTGGTGGACGAAGTCGTGTTCCCGACGAATCCGCAGGTCCACGCATTCGATGAGGCTTCCATCCTCGAGACGATCGACACACTGCCGGTGACCGTGCACACGGCGGCCACGCTGGCCGGAGGCAAACCCGTCGTCGTCGGACCCGTCAGCCTCAAGGCGCTCTTCAACCCGGATCAGGTCGGGCCGGTGCAGCCATTGGCACCCGGAGCGCTGCCCGACCGATACGACGCTCGCCAGACCACCGAGTTCGCCGCCGCGTGGACGCTGGGAAGCGCCGCAGCCCTCGCTGGCGCCGGTGTGGCTGCCATGACGCTGCACGAGGCGGCCGGCTGGGCGGGCCTGGTCGCCGCGCCGCATCGTGATCTGCCCGGCATGCCGGCACCGACCGGCACGTGGCTCCCCGTCGGCGAGGTCACCTCCGCACTCGCTGAGCTCGCCGGTGCCGAGATGCTGACGGTGAGGACGCCCGGCGGGTGGGCGGCGACCGCCGTGCAACTGGCTCCCGAACAGGTCCGGCTGCTGGTGGCAAACCTCCGACCAAGGCCGGGTCGCCTGTCCATTCGCCCGCCGCAGCGGTTGTCAACCGCGCTCACCGGTCGCGTCCTGACCGTTGACATCGCGGGCAGGTGCCACTGGGAGCCAATGGGCACCCTCGGCTCAGTCGTGGAGCTGCCCGCCTACGGCGTCGCAGTTATCGACATCTCACGGCCATGAGCGCCATGGGCACTGGCCACGGTACGTATACTTGGGCGACCGGTCGACCAGCGATCTTCTGGCCACGACTGCCGCGATCAGGCGGTATGACCGGATGGACCGATGTTACCATCATTCTTGCCCGGGCTCGGCCCTCGGGCACGGGCGGTTTGGAGGTGAACGGCAATGGGTAAGCTCGACAAGGAACTCCTGCCCCCCGAGCCCGACGAGCGGATCATCTACGTCAACGGGGAGTTCCTCCCCCAGAGCAAGGCCGTGATCTCGGTGCTCGACCACGGCATGATGTACGGGGACGGGTGCTTCGACGCCTGGTGCGGCCGAAACGGCTTCATCTTCCAGCATGAGATGCACACCGAGCGCCTGATGCGCTCGGTCAAGGCGCTCAAGCTCGACCGCTGGCTCAAGATGAGCTACCAGGAGATGTTCGACGCGGTCGTCGAGACCGTCCGTCGCAACGTCGTAACCGACATGTACATCAAGGTCCTGGTGACCCGCGGGATCAGCTCCGAGCCCGTGATCAACATGCGGGACTGCAAGGAAGCGACCGTCGTGATCTTCGCTCGTCCGGTCATCTATGAGATGGACATGGACAAGATGGAGAGCCAGGGCATCCGGATGAAGGTGCTGTCCACGCGGCGGGTCTCCCACGAGGCCCTCGATCCCCAGGTCAAGAGCCTCAACTACCTCAACATCGTGATGGGCAAGCTGGAAGCATGGGACAGCGGCTTTCAGGACGGCATCATGCTCGACTCCAACGGCTGGGTCGCCGAGTGCCCGGGCTACAACATCTTCGCGGTCAAGGGCGACAAGCTGTTCACGCCATCGCACGAGCTGCTGCGCGGGATCACCCGCGCCTCGGTGATGGAGATGGGCCGGGAGGCCGGGATGCAAGTCGAGGAGGGCTTCTACTCGGCCGCTGATCTTGAGATGGCCGATGAGGTGTTCATCACGAACACGGTCTCGGGCGTCGCGCCCGTGACCGAGATCGACGGCTTCACCATTGGAGCAGGCAAGCCGGGCCCCCGGACCCTCGGCTTCGCCCGGACCTACTACGAGTGGCTGGAGTCCGGCAAGTACGGCACCCAGTGCTTCCCCGAGGCCTGGAAGGATTGACCCACGGATCGAGAGGTTGGCGATCCAGACGCTGGTGAGTCGAGACAGGAGCGCAGTCATCGACATCACGGCTGCGAGCATGTGAGGAGGTCCCAGTGGAGCGAGACAATCAGCGACCACCCTTGGGGGTCGTCACCAGGCGCCGGTTCCTGTATATCGCGGGCGGGGTCGTGACCGTCTCGGCAACGGGGGGGCTCCTGGCCGCTTGCGCCGGAAATGAGTCGACGGCCGCGCCGGCCACACCCGGGGGTGGGGCCTCGGTAGGGCCTGTCATGAGCCCTGAGGCCTGCACTGACGTCGGCGGAGACCTCAACCTGTTCACCTGGGCAGGCTACGAAGGCACCGATGTCCCGGCCATGAAGCAGTGGTGGGATCAGTCCGGCATCAACCTGAACGTGAAGTTCCTCGGCAACGAGAACATGGTCACGTTCATGAAGGCACCCGGCCACGAGAGCTGGGATGCCAACACGGTCAACCAGGGCGACAACCAGGCGTACTTCCAAGAAGGGATCATGTCGGAGATCACCGTCGACGAAGTCCCCGAGATGGCAGGGATGTACGCCGGAATCAAGGACAACCCGATCTTCAAGATTCGTGACGGCGTGTACAACGCCGTCCCCTGGACCATGGGGCCCCTGGGCATCAACTACATCAAGGGCAAGATCGACCCGGTCACGAGCTACGATGACGTCCTGGATCCGCGCTTCGAGAACCGCGTTGGCTGCTTCGACGACGCGCTGAACATGATCTCCACAGCGGCCTGCGCCGTCAGCCTTGATCCGGGCGTGCTCACTCGCGAGCAACTCAATGGCCCGGTCAAGGATTGGCTCGTCGCGTTGCGGCCGCAGCTCAAGCTGATCTCGCCGTCGCTCGGTGACCAGCTCACGACGCTCGTCAGCGGTGATGTCGACCTCCAGCTGGTTGGGCTGATCTGGAACATCCTTCAGGGCAAGCAGCAGAACGTGGACGTCGCGTTCGTGTATCCGTCCGAGGGCACGTACGGCTTCGTTGACTGCATCGCGGTCACGCCTTGGGCCCCAAACCGTTGCGCGGCCCTCGCATACGCGCGTGCGTGCATGACCCCGGAGACGGCGGCGCCCCTCAACGCCTCGATCGCTGGCCTCAGCACGGCCGATGCGGTCAACGTGAAGATGAAGGAGACGAACCCAGAGGAGCGCGGCGTCTATCCGGATGACGTCGAGCAGGGCTTCATGAGCCAGATGAAGTGGAACGTGAGCTACACGGACCCAAACGGGCCGTACGCGACCAAGGACGAGTGGACCCAGGTCTGGGCCGACGTCAAGGCCCTCGTGTAGCGGCGCCTGGACCAGCATGATCCACCCGCGATGAGCCGGGGTCGACGGCTCGAGGCTGTCCTCGAGTTGCCGCTGGTGGTCGGCCTGCTCGGGATCATCGTCGTCCCGGTCATGGTCCTGTTCGGCTACTCGCTGTTCGTGTGGGTTCAGTACTCGCCAACCGGATCGCTCAGCCTCGCCAACTACGTCGCGATCCTGAGCGATCCCCTTTCCGCTGCCATCGCGGTCAACACGCTGCTGATCGGTGTCCCGACGGCACTGATCTCGATCGTTGGCGGCTACGCCATTGCCTACTACATCACCTTCGGCACGGGGCGTGGCCGCCAACTGATGTTCATCCTGGTCGTGACGGCGCTCATGGCCAGCTACCTCGTCCGGATCTATGCGTGGCGCACGCTCCTCGGCGCCTCGGGGATCATCAACAGCGCCCTGATCGGGGTTGGCATCGTCGACCAACCGATCGAGTTCATCCTGTTCTCGAAGGCTGCTGCGGTCATCGTGGAAGCCAGCATCTTCATGCCGCTTGCCGGGCTGATCTTCTACGCGGCACTGTCCGGTATCCCGGCCTCGCTGCGCGAGGCGGCACGCGACCTGGGCGCCACTCGCGCACGGGCGCTTCGCCGCGTGACGATCCCCCTCACCGGACCGGCGATCCTGTCCACATCCGCCCTCGTCTTCTTCCTGGCGGTCGGTGACTTCATCACTCCCGTCTTCGTGGGCGGCACGAATACCGTCACCGTTGGCACCAGCATCGTCACCTTCGTCCACACCACCGGGAACTACGGCATGGCGGCTGCCTGGTCATTCGTCCTGATCGGCTCGTTCGTGATCATCTATGTCGCCCTGCGCCGCGTGATGAAGACGGGCGGCTTCCTGCCCGATCGGGTCGTCTGACGTGCGGCGGATCTCCATTCCCTGGCTTGCCATCACCGCGAGCGGCCTGCTCCTGTTCCTCTACATGCCGCTGATCGTGGCGGTGATCTACGCGTTCAACAGCGGTCCGAGTCTCGGTTGGCCGCCCCAGGGTTTCTCGCTGCGCTGGTTCGAGCGCATGTTCTCCGACCACATGTTCCAGAACTCGCTCATCGTCAGCGTCCAGGCGGCAACGCTGACGGCGATCCTCGCAACGGTGATCGGGACGATGGCGTGCTTCGCATTCACCCGCTTCCATACGCGCACCGCATCGGGAGCCCAGGTGTTGGGCCGCCTGCCCGCGATGCTGCCACCACTGTTCATCGGCATCGGGTTCGTCGTGCTCATGCGCGTGCTCACCCTGACGCCCGGGCTCTCGACGATCGTCGTGGGACACACGGTGGTTGCCCTTCCTTGGGTGATCCTCGTGATTCTCGCTCGCCTGCGAACCTACGACGTCGAGCTCGAGGCAGCTGCTCGGGATCTTGGGGCGAGCCCCAGGCGGGCGTTCTTGAAAGTCACCCTGCCGATCATCGCCCCGGCGCTCGTTGGGGCAGCGCTCCTCGCGTTCTCTTGGTCGTTCGACGAGACGCTCGTCACCGTGTTCACATCGGGGACCGAGACAACCGTGCCGATGTTCATCCTCGGCAAGCTTCGGCGCCTGATCGACCCGTCGGGCAACGCCGTCGCGGTGATTCTGCTCATCATCCCATGGATGGCTTTCGGTCTGTCCGCCGTGTTCCTGCGGCGCTCCGGCGGACTTACCGCCGTGCTCGGCCAGCAGGGGCGCTAAGGAGCCACAGTGGACGCAGGAGAGACGCAACGACCGTGAGACTGAACCCGTTCTCCGCTCCCAAGAATGAAAACCCGGCGCCGGCGGGGCGGACGTCGGGCGCCGGCGCGCTTGCGATCAGAGGGATCACCCGGCGGTTCGGAACGGTGCTGGCCGTCGACGAGGTGTCACTGGACATCCCGCCCGGGTTGTTCGTGAGCCTGCTCGGGCCGTCGGGCTGCGGCAAGACGACGCTCCTCCGGATCATCGCCGGTCTGGAGACCCCTGACGCGGGCACGGTGCTGATCGATGACACGGATATCACGCAGCTCCCTGCCGAGCGTCGGCCGTTCAACATGGTCTTCCAGCGCTACGCCCTGTTCCCCCACCTCACGGTCCACGACAACATCGCCTTCGGGCTCACCATCAACCCGCGCGAGCGCCCGCCGAAGCCCGAGGTTGAGAGCCGGGTGGAACGAATGCTCGAGCTCGTCGACCTGTCAGGGTACGAAAACCGGTATCCGGGGCAGCTCTCCGGCGGTCAGGCGCAGCGCGTTGCGCTGGCCCGGGCGCTCGTCCGCGAGCCACGGGTGCTGTTGCTCGACGAGCCCCTGGCAGCCCTCGATCGCAACGTCCGGCACCAGGTTCGGGAGGAACTGCTCCGCATCCACGTCGAGCTCGGTACCACGTTCCTGTTCGTGACGCACGATCAGGACGAGGCGCTGTCGATCTCATCGCTGGTCGCCCTCATGAACGGTGGTCGGTTCGAGCAGGTGACCGACCCCCAGACGCTTTACCAGCACCCATCGACGCTGTTCGCCGCCCGGTTCGTCGGGGCCGGGACCCTGCTGGAAGGAACGGCGGGTGCCCGTGGCAACGACGGCTCGGTCGAAGTCGACCTTCGTGGCGTGCGGTTCGGGAGCACGGATACTGGCGCAGAGCCGGGCCGGCCCGTGACCGTGCTCCTGCGACCCGAGGAGCTGGAGCTGGTCGACGCCGGCACCGGGCGCATCGACGGCGTGGTCGAGACGTGCGCGTTCTTCGGCTCGTTCTTCGAGATGACCCTGCGAACCAGCCTGGGCCACATTCGCCTCCGCCAGCGCAGCCAGCACGAGCCCGGGAGTGCCGTGGGAATCACCTGGCCGAACATCGCCGGTATTGCCTACCCCGGCACGGTGGATCCCAGCACGAGTGTCGAGCATGCCTCCGGCGAGCAGACCTGATCGCGGCGGGCCTCACGCCGCCGGACCTGCCCGGTTTCCGCTCTCGGTTTCGTCGACTGGCAGGTACTTGGTTGACGCCGATGCCGCCCCGTCTCTGCTGATCGGCGATGCAGCCTGGTCGCTCGTCGTGACGTCGACCCGAGACGAGGCGCTCCGGTACCTCGATGACCGAGCTGCCCGAGGCTTCAATGCTGCGAGTCGCATCCAGATCCAGCGTCGGGCCTACTGGTCAGTCCTGTGTGACGGATTCGGGCATTGCCTCGGGGTGTACCCGCTGTCCTGGTTCGGGCCCGGTTGGGAGGACGCCCTGGACTCCCCCGGGGCCCGGGCGATGACGATCCTGGGGAGACTCCTTGGTGGCTCACCGTGGTGGGATCTGATCCCGGACCAGGAGTATCGACTGATCGTCGAGGAGGTCGGTGAGTACCGCGGTCTCGACTGCTGCGCAGCCGCCGTCACCCGGAACGGCAGGTTCGGTGCCGCCTACCTCCCGTCGCCGCGGGCAATCACCGTGGACCTCGCGAGGCTGGCCGACGGGCTTGCGGCCTTCACCTGGGTGAACCCGAGCACTGCGGAGCGAGGACCGACAACGACCCGCCGCACGAGGGGTCGATCGACCTTCCTCCCACCCTGGGAACACGATGCATTGCTGGTGATGGATGTGCAGGCGGCGCGCAGCTGACGCCAGGCTCGGCATGCCCTCGCTGTGCGCGACGTCCGGCGCCAGCAGGGTTGCGTCCGATCCCACGGCCCGGAGCCCAAGGACAGCCAACCCGGCTGGGGGCGGTTGGGTCGACCGAAGACGACGAGGAGCGCGGACATGAACGGCACGTCAGACGACAGGGCGGCCCGGCAGTTCCCACTGGCCGTGGGTCCGACGGGCCGTCATCTCGTCGACGCGGGCGGCGCGCCGTTCCTCGTTCACGGCGATACCGCATGGTCTCTCATCGTCGCGGCGACGAAGGACGACGCCGAGCGCTACCTCGAGAACCGGCGTGGCAAAGGGGTCAACGCCGTCATCGTCAACCTCATCGAACGTCGGTTTGCCCAGGACCCCCCACGGAATGTGTACGGCCATGAGCCATTCACGACACCGGGCGATTTCTCGACCCCCAACGACGACTACTTCGCTCACGCGGATTGGGTCCTGGCGAAGGCGGCGAAGCGGGGCATCGTGGTCATGCTCGCCCCCGCGTATCTCGGGTACCGGGATCCACACTGGGAGGGCTATCGGAGGGCGCCCGAGGGTTGGTATGCGGAGGTTCTCGAGAACGGCGTCGAGAAGTGCCGCGAGTACGGCCGTTACCTGGGGCGCCGGTACCGCGGCTTCGACAACATCGTGTGGGTCATGTCCGGCGACCGCTGTCCTGGCCTCGCGCTCGAGCACGTTCGGGCGATGGTCACCGGGATCCGATCGGAAGATGCCTCTCACCGACTATTCACGGCCCACGTTCACCCTGAACATCGTGCCGTCGAGGAGTATCCAGACGATTCGTGGCTGACGGTCACACAGACTTACACCTACGCCATCATCCACCGCAAGCTTCTGGTCGATTACAGCCAGGAGCCGGCGAGGCCCAACGTTCTGTTCGAGTCGACATACGAGAACGACTTCAACGCGTCCCCCCTCCAGATCAGGAGGCAGGCGTATTGGGCGCTCCTGTGTGGAGGATGCGGCCAGTTCTTCGGCAATACGCCCCTGTGGAACTTCTCCGCGGGATGGCAGGATCAGCTCGAATCGCCTGGCTCCGTCGCAATGACCCACCTGCTGGCGCTGATGGCTCCCCGGCGCTGGTGGGAGCTGGTGCCTGACCAGGGACACGTCTTCGTGACCGACGGCATCGGCGAGCTCAACGGCCTCGACTTCTGCGCGGCCGCGATGACCCCCGACGGATCGCTGGCCATGGCGTACATCCCGACGCCAAGGACGATCACCGTGGACATGACGGCGCTCGTCGATGGGCGCGTCACGGCCAGCTGGTTCGACCCATTGACGGGCGCATCCGTAGCCAGTGGTTGGTACCACACAACGGGCAGATGGCCCTTCACGCCACCCTGGAACCATGACGCCGTGCTCGTGCTCGAGGCCGAGCCAGCCCTCCGGCCCTCGCCCGCGCCCGCGCCCGTCGAGCAGTCTGGCCGCGCGCGGGCTGAGGGCAGCACCGCCGACACCAAGGGGCTTCGCACAGCCGGCGGCCCTGGTCATCGACCGAGAAAGGCCACGAGCCTCGACCGGCCGGCCGGAAGGAGGGCCTGATCCGAAACTCCGAGGATGCACCACGCCGACACCTGAGCATGGGAGGCTTCCGATGACCGACACCCTCATCCCTGCCGCCGCCGAATCGCGGGCCGACATCGAGCGGCTCCGGCTGCGGACCCAGCTGTTCATCGACGGTTCGCTCCGGGACGCGGCCGGCGGCGAGCGGTTCACCAGCGTCAACCCTGCCACCGGGAAGCCCCTCGCGGAGGTCGCGAAGGGCGGCCCGGCCGACGTGGACACGGCCGTCGCGGCGGCGCGCCGGGCCGCCGACGATGGACGCTGGTCGCGTCTCGATCCGGCCGAGCGCAAGGCGATCCTGATCCGCTGGGCGAACCTGATCGAGGCCAACGGCCGCGAGCTTGGGCTGATCGAGACGCTCGACGCCGGCAAGCCGATCACCGACACCGTCGGGCTGGACATGCCCGAGACCGCGACCTGCATCCGCTGGCACGCCGAGGCCGCCGACAAGCTGTACGGCCAGGTCGCCCCCTCGCCCGAGGGCACGGTCGCCACGATCACCCGCGAGCCCCTGGGCGTGGTGGGTGCGGTCATCCCCTGGAACTACCCGGCCCAGATGGCCGCCTGGAAGCTTGGTCCGGCGCTCGCGACGGGCAACACGGTGGTCATCAAGCCTGCCTCGAACACCAGCCTCAGCCTGCTCCGGATCGCCGAGCTGGCGACCGAGGCCGGCCTGCCCGACGGCGTGCTCAACGTGGTCACGGGGCCGGGCGAAGTGGTGGGCGAGGCGATCGGTCGCCACCCCGACCTCGACGGGCTCGCGTTCACGGGCTCCACCGAGGTGGGCCGCCGGTTCCTCCACTACTCGGCAGAGTCGAACCTCAAGCGGGTGATGCTCGAGCTGGGCGGCAAGAGCCCGCAGCTGGTGTTCGGTGACGTCACGGATTTCGAGCAGGTCGCCGAGAACATCGCGATCGCGATCTTCTGGAACATGGGCGAGAACTGCTCAGCCGGCTCGCGGCTGATCGTGCATCGCGCGGTCAAGGACCGCATCCTCGAAGCGCTGGACGCAGAGCTGGACAACTGGCCCGTCGGCGACCCGCTGGACCCGGCAACGAAGCTCGGACCGATGATCAGCCGCGGCCAGATGGACAAGGTCCTGGGCTACGTGGACATCGGCAAGCGCGAGGGCGCGCGCGTCGTTTGCGGCGGCGAGCGGATCCTCGAAGAGACCGGCGGTTGGTTCGTCCCGCCCACCGTGTTCGACCACGTGCGCAACGACATGACGATCGCCCGCGAGGAGATCTTCGGGCCTGTGTTGTCCGTGATCGAGTTCGACACCGAGGCCGAGGCGGTCGCTCTCGCCAACGACACGCCGTACGGGCTGGCTTCGTCGCTCTACACCCGCGACCTCAACGTCGCTCACCGGGTGGCGCGCAACCTCCAGGCAGGCGTCGTCGCCGTCAACTGCTACTCGGAAGGTGACATGACGACGCCGTTCGGCGGCTACAAGCTGTCGGGCTTCGGCGGCCACGACAAGAGCATCCACGCCCACGATCAGTACACGGAGACGAAGACCATCTGGATTCAGCTGGATCAGGCAAAGTAGCGCCATCGGTCGACCGGTCGTCCGATTCTGGGCAAAGCTGGGTAGACCGCTCCCAATACGCTGAGCGTGCCAATCCCGAGACCCCAAGACGCTCGGCCTTTCCCCCCGAGGCCGAGCGTCTTGGTGGTCCCCGCAGTCGACGGGCCGTCGTTCGGCGGCGGCCCGGACCCCGCTCCGAAGCGCCTTTGCGCCGCGACGGCCCGAGTCGCAGCGGCCTCAGCGCCGTAGCGCCTCACTGGTACGACGGGCGAGCCAGGATCCCGATCGTGGCGGCGGGCCAGTAGCGCAGGAATGCTCTCCCAACCACCGACGACACCTTGATGGGGCCGAACAACCGCGAGTCCTCGGACTCCTGCCGATGGTCGCCCATCACGAACAGCTCGTCCGGCCCCAGCGTCCACGACGACTGCTCGCCCTGGGCGGTGGTCGGCTGCGCCTCGCCCGAGCCGTCGTGGAACGTGTAGGTGCTCTCGTCGAGCGCGGTCCCGTTGACGTAGACCCGCCCGTCGGAGCGGATCTCGACCGTGTCGCCCGGCAACCCGATCACACGCTTGATGAACGGCGTGCCGGACGTGTCCCCCCATCCGGCGGGCGGATGAAGGACGACGATGTCGCCGCGCTGGTACGGGCTCCAGTGCGGGGTCAGCTTGTCCACGAGGACGTACTGACCCGGCTCGAGGGTCTGCTCCATCGACTGCTGCCGCACCTGGTACGGCTGCGCGATGAAGTTCTGGATCACGAAGAACGCGATGAGCGTCAGGACCAGGGTCTCGGCGACATCGAGGAGCCAGCGCGGAAGTCGGGGAATCACGGCAGGAAGTATGCCCGTTCTCCCGACTTGCGCCTCCCGGTACGTTCCCGGGCCCTGGGTCGAGGTTCCGCCGATCCCGACGCCTGCTCGCTGGTCGCCCCCCCTCGCGCCCGCATCGAGCCCCGTCCTCCCTGCCATCGACCCAGGTGGCGGGTACAAGTCGGGGGCTCGGTCAGATGCGACGGGTGCGTAGGCCTCGGGCCGCCGCCTCGAGGCTGCCGACTTGACCAGGTACCCGCCAGTCGGGTCGTAGCGCAGGTCCGGCAACCGGTTGTTGGCCAAACACCCGCAGGGTGGGTAGCTGGCGAGGTCCGAGGGTCTGGCGCCTCACCAACACCCACCAGCTGGGTGGCTGACCAGGTACGTCGTCCGGAGGCCGCGATGCCACCCGTGGGGCGGGTCGCCGGCGTAGTCCGGGGCTGGGGCGGCGAGGCTCAGCGTGGGCGGCGGCGAGGCAGCGGAGGTCCGATGGAGGCGACTTCTCAGGGCGGCATGGGTGCCCTGGCTCTACCCTATGGACCACGGATTGCAGGAACGGCAGGCGACATCCCCGCACCAGGAGCAGCGACACACATGGGCGTTCGCGACGAGATCCTCCAGCAGCCGGACGTCGTCGCGCGTCTGCTGGACCGTGGAGATGCCATCGACCGGGTGGCCAGGGCGGTCAGCGCGGCCGCGCTCGACCATGTCGTGATCGCGGCACGGGGCTCCTCCGACCACGCGGCGATCTACGCCCAGTACCTGTTCGGCGTCCGGCTTCGCATCCCGGTCGCGCTCGCGGCGCCCTCGATCGTGACGCTGTACGGCGTAGAGCCGCGGTTCGGTCGGTCGCTGGTCATCGGCATCAGCCAGTCGGGTGCCTCCCCCGACGTCGTGGGGGTCGTCGACGCCGCACGCCGGCAGGGAGCCCCAACGATCGCGATCACCAACGAGCCCGGTTCGCCGCTGGCCGCGGCCGCCGAGCACGTGATCGACCTCGGCGCCGGGCCCGAGCGAGCGGTCGCGGCGACCAAGACCTACACCGCCGAGCTGGTCGCGATCGCGAGGCTGGTGGCGGCGATCGGCGGCGAGGAGGACAAGGCCCTGCGCGACGTGCCGGTATCGCTGGCACGGGCGCTGGAGGCCGAGGACGGCGCCCGCGACGCGGCCCGCGCCCACTCGCGAATGCGAATGTGCAGCGTGCTCGGGCGCGGCTTCGAGTACGCGACCACGCGGGAGTGGGCGCTCAAGCTCAAGGAGCTCGCACGGGTGGTCGCCGATCCCTACTCGGCGGCGGACTTCCGGCACGGTCCGCTGGCGCTCGTCGAGCCCGGGTTCGCTGTGCTCGCGGTGGCGACTTCGGGTGCCGTTGCGGCAGACCTGATCGCGCTGCTGCGCCAGATCCGCGACGAGTTCGACGCCGACCTCGTGGTGCTCTCGGACCGGCCCGACGTCCGGGCGTACGGCCAGCACTCGATCGCTCTGCCGGGTGACCTTCCGGATCACCTCGCCCCAATCGTGTCGATCGTGCCGGCGCAGCTGTTCGCCTATCACCTGACGCTGGCGCGCGGCATCGACCCAGACGCGCCGCGCCACATCAGCAAGGTGACCCGGACGACCTGACGCGCCGCCGCCGTCACCGGGCCGGGTTGATCGCCGATGCGGGCTATGCTGACCGCGTCCTGACAGGTTGGGGAGGTTCTGACCTTGGCTCCCGCGCCACGTCCCGCCCGGTCGGCTGATGCCTGACGCCTTCGTCCACGCCCTCGCCCTGGGTCTCGACCCAGCGTGGCGCCGCCTCCCGGCCGACGTCCGGCGGAGCACCGCGGACGCGTTCGCCGGCGCCGTTGCGACCGCGGATCCGGTCCGGACCGAGACCTACTCGATGGTCGGCCTCAAGGCCGGTATCGATCTCCTGATCTGGCGCCTCGCGCCGACGCTCGACGACCTCGAGACCACCGCCTCGTATGCGCTCCGGACCGGGATGGGACGCTGGATGACCACCCGCCAGAGCTTCCTCGGGCTGATCCGCGACTCGCAGTACGTCGCCAAGCCCACCAGCCAGGAGCAGTCGCTGTTCGAGGGTGATCGATCGCGCTACCTGGTGGTCTACCCGTTCACCAAGTCGACCGAGTGGTACCTCACGTCCAAGGAGGTCCGCCAGGGTTCGATGAACGAGCACATGAAGGTCGGCCGCGGCTACCCGGCCGTGCGGCAGCTGCTCGCGAACTCATTCGGGCTCGACGACATGGACTTCCTGGTCGCGTACGAGATGGACGACCTGCCGGCGTTCTCGGCGCTGGTGCGCGACCTGCGCTCCACCGAGGGCCGGCGCTCGACCGTCCGGGACACGCCGATCCTGGCCGGCGTCCACCGGCCGATCGCCGAGATCGTGGACCTGCTGGGGGCGGCGGAGCCCGACTGATGGCGACGACCGCCGACTCCGCCATGGCGCCGATCGACTTCGGCGGGTTCGACGTCATCACCTTCGACTGCTACGGGACGCTGATCGACTGGGAGACGGGGATCGTCGCGAGCCTCCGCCCCATCCTCGACCTGCGCGGCATCGGGCCCAGGATCGCAGACGACGAGGAGCTGCTCGTCCGCTTCGCGAGCCACGAGGCGGCGATCGAGGCAGGCCCGTACCTCCCCTACCGCGAGGTCCTCGCCAGGGCCTGTGCCGGCGTGTGCGCCGAGCTGGGCGTCGACCCATCACCCGAGGAGCTGGCCGCGTTCGGTGGCAGCGTCGGCGACTGGCCCGCGTTCCTCGATTCGCCGGGCGCGCTGGCCCGCCTTCACGAGCGGTATGCGCTCGCGGTGATCACCAACTGCGACGACGACCTGTTCGCGGCCTCCAACCGCCGCCTCGGCGTCGACCTCGACTTCGTGATCACCGCCCAGCAGGTCGGCAGCTACAAGCCCAGCCTGCGCAACTTCGAGGTCGCGTTCGAGCGGATCGACCGGCCGCGGGACCGGATCCTCCACGTTGCCCAGAGCCTGTTCCACGACCACGTGCCGGCGAAGTCGCTGGGTCTCACCACGGTCTGGATCAACCGCCGCCACGACCGGTGGGGAGGCGGGGCAACGCCGCCGGCTGAGGTGACGCCCGACCTCGAGACCCATGACATGGCGACGTTCGCCGAGCTCGCGACGGCCTGACCCGAGCGTGCCCGGCAATCACGCCGCTCCCGACATCCTGGCCGGGATCGCCGCCCCCATCATCGCCTGGAGCCTGAGCGCAGCCGTCATCGTCGGCTGGTCCGGCTACGACCCCGTGGCCCAGTCCATCAGCCTGCTGGCGGACGCGCCGCTGGGCTGGCTCCAGACGGCGGCGTTCGCGATCAGCGGCCTGTTCGGCATCGCCTGGGCGGTCGGGCTCTCGAGCGTGCTGGGCGTGACCGCGCGGCAGCGCTCCCTGGTCGCGGCGCTGCTGCTCCTCCAGGCGGCCATCGCGCTCGGGTTCGCGGCGCTCCCGACCGATCCGGAAGGCGCATCGATGACCACCGTCGGGGCGCTCCATCTCGCCGACTTCTTCCTGTACTCGATCACGATGCCGCTCACGCTGGTGGCGCTGGGACTGATCATGCGTCGCGATCCGCGCTGGCAGGGGGCGACCCGGCCGACCCTCGCAGCCGGCGTGCTGGTCGTGGTCGCGACCGCGCTCGTCCCGGCCACCGTGAACGGGCCCCTCACGCCGTGGCTCGGACTCCTGGAGCGGCTGTACGTGGCGATCCCATCGGTGTGGCAGGTCGGTGCCGGGATCGTCGCCTGGCGCCTGATGCGAGATCAGCGACCCAGGGTGTAGACGCGACCCTGCTTGAGCGCCAGGTCCTCGAGCTCGGTCGTCGTGCGGACCTCGTAGCAGGCGAGCTCGGTCAGATCCTCGGTTGGCAGGTAGCGACGGCCGGGATCACCGACCAGCACATCGATCCCGCGGTCGCGCGCTCGCCGGAGCCAGGGAAGGACGCGCTCGGCGAGCCGATCCTCGTACCAGGTGTCGCCGGCCACGATGACATCGGCCTCGGGAGGCTCCTCGTCCAGCACGTCCCGTCCGACCGAGGCGACTCGACACTTGTTGGCCCGAACGTTGAGCCGGATCGCCGCGATCGCGAACGGATCGATGTCGGCCGCCGTCACGGCCCCGGCGCCGGCGCGCGAAACGGCGATGGCACACAGCCCGGAACCGGATCCAAGATCGAACACCCGGCGACCGGCCACGACCTCGTGGTGCTCCTCGAGGTAGCGCGCGATCGCCAGCCCGCCGCCCCATGCGAACGCCCAGTACGGCAGCGGCGCATCGGGATCGTCGGTCTGGACCTGGGTGGCATGCCACAGCGGCAGCACCTCGTCCGCCAGGTGCAGCCGGATTCCGTCGATCCCGGCCACCGGCCGCAATCGTGTATGACGAAGGACGAAGGCCCTGGCCGAAAGGGCCATCAGGAGCGCACCAGCCACATGCGGCGATGATGGATCACCGACGCGGATCGCGGGCGGTCTTCCGGGCAAGTGCGGACATGCGTGGCGGCCCTCGACGTTACCATCGGTCGATGTCCCCTCCCCAGTGCACCATCTGCCGCGGACCCGAAGGCGACGCCGAGCTCGATCGAGTGGAGGTGTGGCGCGACGAGCTCTGGCGGCTGTCGATGGCCCGTCGCGGGCCGACGCTTGGCTTCGCCTATCTCGAGCCCATCCGCCACATCCCCTGCCTGGCCGATCTCGACGGGCCTGAGGCGGACACCTTCGGGCAGGTCATCGCTCGCGCCAGCCGCGTCGTCCGGGAGACGACAGGCGCGCGGCTCGTCTATGCCTACGTGTTCGGCGGCGGGATCCCGCACCTCCACGTACACCTGGCACCCGACGAGCCCGAGGGCGTCCTGAGCACGGCGATCATCGGCGGCGAGACGGAGGTCCGCCCCATGCCGAGCGGAGCCGCCGAGATCATCAGCAAGGATCATCCGGACCTGCCACAGGCTGAGCTGGCAGCAGTGATCGAGCGCGTCCGCGAAGGCATGCAGGGCTGAGCGAGAGGGCGCGGCCAGTCGGCCGGCGTGTCGAACGCCGCCCCTCACCGCTCTGTGGCTTCGACCGATGGCCGGATGACGGCCCGTCATGACAGCGCCAGACCGGGCGGCCACCGTGGCCGATGGCTCGCGGGGGTCGCTGGACGTGCAGTGACCTGAACCAGGATGCATCGCTCTTGCTCGGCCGACTTAACGCTGGAGTCCGTATGCGGCACAGACACCATCCTCTCGTCGCCCCACTGCAACACGGGAAGCAGGGTCTGACAACCTGATGACGCCTCCGCCGTCATGTCCACGGAGTCCGACAGGCTCTCCACCACGGCCCGGCAAGCGGAGCCCTCGCACATACTCCCGGGTGGTATTGAATTGGGGGTTGTCAAGCGCGCGACAATGGCCTAGACTTCTAAGCCAATGGCGTGTCATTTGACACGCCACTACGTGTGTCGGGTGGCGTGGACCTGGCAAAGGGCCCCCGGAGGAGACCGGGCCTACGCGTGCAGAGAGCCTCATCCACGGGGTCGCGCGGTCGGGCGCGGCGCCGGTTCCTAGTTGGAGCAACGTGATCTCGATCGAAAAGACTACAACCCCGGCCTCGGACAGCGAGGCCGAGTTCGCAGCAGCCGCAGTGCAGCTCGACCCGGAGGTGGCCAAGCTCGAAGCCGAGGTGCTCGGCAAGCGCACGTCCGATACTGACGTGCTCGGCAGGCCGACGGCCGACGCCAAGGTCAAGGCCGATCCTGAGCCCGCCAGCGCCAAGAAGGAGGCTCAGCCGGAGGAAGCCGAGACGACCGACGTCCTCGACACGGACGACAGCGTCCGCCTCTACCTCCGTGAGATCGGCCGCGTGCCCCTGCTCACGGCTGAGGAGGAGGTCATCCTCGCCAAGGGCATGGAGCTCGGGACACAGATCGACGCCGAGCCCTGGAAGGCCATCCTGAGCCTCCATGAATGGACGCTCCATTCGTCCGAGCCGACGGCCCGGGCGAAGGATCGCCGGTACATCCTGCCGTTCGAGACGGCCGCGCACCGGATCGTCGATCGCGCGATCCGCGCGGACGATGCGCTTGACCTGCTGGTCACGGCACCGTCGATGGGCCTCTCGGACGCGCTCAAGACGGTGGAGTCCGAGGCGCTCAAGGAGCGGCTCGTCCGGGCGCAGGACCTGCGATCCGTGTACAACGAGCGGCTCGATGCCGATTCGTTCATCGACCTGCTCGACTGGATCGAGGGCGAGCTCGGGCGACCGAACGCGGAGATCCGTGCGAGCGCGGCGCTGCACGCCCTGCGCGACTGGGCGCGCAACGAGGTCGCCTACCCGGCGATCCGCCGCTACCTCGAGGCGGGCCACGAGGCCGAGACGCTCGGCGAGATGGAGCTCGTCCTCAGGCACCTCGCCAAGCAGTCCCGGGATCATCTGACCTCGGCCAACCTGCGGCTCGTCGTCTCGATCGCGCGCAAGTACATCAACCAGGCGGGGATGGGCCTGCTGGACCTGGTCCAAGAGGGCAACGCGGGTCTGATCCGTGCGGTCGACAAATTCGAGTACGAGCGCGGCTTCAAGTTCAGCACCTACGCCACCTGGTGGATCCGTCAGGCGATCCAGCGCGGCCTCGCGGACCAGAGCCGGACGATCCGGATCCCGGTTCACATGGTCGAGACGATGGGCCGCGTCGCGCGGGTCGTGCGCGAGCTCTCGACCCAGCTCGGGCGCGAGCCCACCAACACAGAGATCGCGGCGGCGCTGCCGGACGAGACGCCGGCCATGACGCCGCAGCGGGTCGAGGAGATCCGCAAGCTCGGCCGCGAGCCGGTCTCGCTCCAGTCGCCGGTGGGCGACGAGGGCGACGCCGAGCTGGGCGAGCTGATCCCCGACGAGGATGCGGTCTCGCCACTCGACGCGGTCGCGGACCGGATGCGGCGTGAGCAGATCGACCACGTGCTCAACAGCCTCGACGGCCGCGAGCAGCGCGTGCTGCGGCTCCGCTTCGGCCTCGACGACGGACATGCCCGAACCCTCGAGGAGGTCGGTCGCGAGTTCGGACTCACACGGGAGCGGATCCGCCAGATCGAGGTCCAGGCGCTGCGCAAGCTGCGCCACCCGTCCCGCAGCCGCAAGCTGCGGGAGTTTGCCGCCTAGAAATCCAGGGGGCGTCGGGCGCTCCTCCCCGCGCCACCGGCCGGCCGCGTCGCTCGTCGACGCGGCCGGTTCGATTCCCGCGTGTCGCCGATCCAGCCGTTGGGGTCGACGTGGCTCGCGCCTGACGACGAGGCCCCAGTCCCTATAGGATCGTGCCGAATGGCGGCAGCGCAAACGGACACCTGGTGCATACCGTTCGGCTGACGACGACCCGTGAGCGAGGTGCGTCATGACGCACCCATGCAGATGGCTCTTCACCCTGTTGGCCGCCGGCGCGATGACCGCCGGCTGCGCCAATGGCGCGAGCCCGGTTGCGTCCCCGATCGTCTCCTCCAGCTCGGCTTCGTCGGCCCCGTCGACCACGCCCCCGACGGCTTCATCACCCCCCTCGATGCCATCCACGACCGCTCCGGCCGCGCCTGGCCCGGCCACGCCTGGCTGGAACGAGGCGGGCGAGCTGACCGGGGCAACCGAGTTCGGAACCTGGACGATGGTGGGCTTCGACCAGGGCTACGTCGCCGTCGGCTCCCGGTCCGGCAATGAGCGACCGACGGCCTGGTTCTCGGCGGATGCCCGGTCCTGGGTTCGACAGAGGCTGCCGTCGCCGCGGCCGGTCGACGACCACTGGCCAGGCACCGCCGCCGCTGCGGCGACCGACGGGCGGACCGTCGTGATCGTCGGAGGCTATGCACACGGCCCGTGCGGGCGTGGCGGTGACCAGGGCGCCGGACCCAGGTGTCCGCTGTCGCCGATCTCGTGGGTGAGCGACGACGGCCTGACCTGGCGCAGCTCGATGCCCTGGGTGGGACCCGTCCGCAACGACGAGGGCTTCGACCAGGGCAGCGAGTTCTCCGAGGTCTGGGCGGTCCCGGACGGCTGGGAGGCCTCCCTCTTCTACTGGCAGGGGGAGGCGAGGAACCAGCGCGAGATCTGGCACTCAACGGACGGCCTCGCCTGGAAGCGCGAGGCAGTCGCCTTCGCCGAGGGCGAGCACGACTTCACTCGGCACGCGCTCGCGAATGCCGATGGCCGGCGGATCCTCGCGGCGAACCTGTTCGACTGCCCCAACAGTGGCGACTGCCGGCATTGGGTTCGGCTGTGGACATCGGACGACGGCACGGCGTGGGCGGACCTGGTGCCGCCCGACGCGGCGACCTCCGTCGCGGGTGGTCTCGCTCCGGGCGTGGTGCACGCCGCGTGGCTGCTCGCGGGCACGTCCAACGACGAGCCCGCTGGTCTTGGCCACCCCGCGCTCTGGGCATCCGACGACCTCGCCACGTGGCGGCCACTGCGCCTCCCTGGCGCGGCCGCGCTGGAATTCGCCGAGGCGGCCGTCGCCCCGTCGGTGGATGGGCTGGTGACAGTGGCGTGGGGCGCACCGGACGAGCCCGAGGTACGGGCGACATGGTGGAGCGCCGACGGCCTCGAGTGGACGGCCATTCCGGACGCTCCGTTCATCCGCTCGGTGGCGGGCGGACCGGCCGGAGTCCTCGGTCTCGGGGTGGCTGACCAGGGCGGCACGGTGCCTGCCTATCTCCTCGAGTAGGGACGAGCATCGCACCCCCCGCCGCCTGATCGCGGCGCCGGGCTGCGGGCGCTATCCGCTCACGGCCCCCGAGCAGTCGTAGACGCCGGACGAGGAGCCGCTCACCGTCACCGCCTGGCACGCCGAGGTGACCCAGGACGAAACGGACGACGACGTGCCTCTCCCCGGGCCGCCGAAGACGCCACCCCCGAAGCCACCCTCGCGCCCGTCGACCGCCACGAACCGCAGGTCGCCGCTGGCGACGAGCGCCTGCAGCTGCTCCAGGGTCGGCGCGTTGTCACTGCCGGTGAACCCGCCCATGGCCATCACGGCACGGCCGGTCTCGACCTCGACCTCGCTCGCGTTGTTGCCGCCGGAGACGGCGACGATCCACTTGGCCGAACCCTGGTTCGCGACCAGATACTCGAGCATGGCCGAGTCCAGGCCACCACCCGCGGCGCCGAAGCCCGGAGCGCCGAAGGCGCCCTGGTTCGTGGACGCGATCCCGGGTCCGCCGGGACGAGCGCCCTGGGCGCCGGCGAAGCCGCCCGGCCCACCCCGCCCAGCCACCGTCGCCGGTCCGGCCGAGGGGTCGCCGCCCGTGTACCCCGTCGACATGGTGTCCACCGCATAGGCAGCGGGGGCCGCCAGCAGCATCGCGACGCCGAGCCCGGCCGCGGCGAGCTGGGTGCGGACCCGATCGGCACGTGGTCGCAGGGCCACGATCGCGAGCACGAGCGCCGCGACAGCAACCACCGCGATCCCGAGACCCGGCACGAACGAGGGAGTCCGCCCCAGCAGCATCCAGGCGAGCCCGGCGCCGCCGAGGATCGTGACTCCCAGGACCGCCCCGGCCCACGGCACCCGCTCCCGGGCACGCCACAGGACGACGATGCCGCCACCGGTCAGGGCCCCGATCGCGGGCGCCATCATCACCGTGTAGTAGCTGTGGATGACACCGGACATGAAGCTGAACACGATCACGTGGATGGCCAGCCACAGGCCCCACAGCAGGAACCCGGCCCGCGCCAGGTCCGTGCGAGGTGCCCGGAGCCTGGCTGTCAGCCCGGCGATCAGGCCCACGATCGAGGTCGGCACCAGCCACGCGATCTGGCCGCCCAGCTGGGCGTTGAACAGGCGCAGCAGTCCCGGCGTGCCCGAGAACCCGCCGCCGCCCGGACCACCGCCACCGGACCCGTTGCCGTCGCCGCCGAAGATCCGTCCCAGGCCGTCATAGCCCAGGATCAGGTCGAGCGCCGAGTTGTTGGTGCTGCCGCCGACGTAGGCGCGCGCCGACGCGGGGATCAGCTCCATCGCAACCACCCACCAGGCGCTGCCGGCGATGACGGCCGCGGCCGCCACGGCGAGCCCGATCACCCGACGGCGCACGGAACCCGGCGCCGCGACCGCGAACGTGATCGCAAACGCGGGCAGGACGAGATAGGCCTGAAGCAGCTTGGTGTTGAACGCCAGCCCGACCAGCAGGCCGGACAGCACCAGCCAGCGCAGCCGGTCGGTCCCGAGCGCCCGGACGAGCGCGTACGCAGCCCCGACCAACAGCAGCGTGAGCAGCGCGTCGGGGTTGTTGTAGCGGAAGATCAGGACCGCGGCCGGGGTGAGCGCCATGACCAGGCCGGCGATGATCGAGGCTGCGGCCCCGAACGTTCGCCGCACGGCGGCCATCAGCAGGCCCACGGCGGCCACGCCCATCAGCGCCTCCGGCACCAGGATCGATGCGGACGAGAGGCCGAACAGGCGGACCGAGAGTCCGGTGACCATCGTGGCCAGCGGCGGCTTGTCGACGGTGATGAAGTTCGCGGGGTCGATCGAGCCCATGAACCAGGCGGACCAGCTCTGGGCGGCAGCCCAGGCCGCACCCGAGTAGTAGACGTTGGCGTAGCCGCTCACCGTCAGGTTGACGAGGTACAGGACGCCGGCGAGGAGGATGACGCCGAGCGTGGCGGGCAGCATCCAGGCTGCTTCGGCGCTGCGGCGCGCGGCGAGGAGCCAGCCGAGCGATCCAACCCGACCGGCGGCAGCCGGCGGGGGACGACGGTCCGCCGTGGGCGGGGCGATGGTGGTCATGTTCGGCTCCAGGGATCGTGTGGGGCGACGGATTGAGCGGCCAGCCTGTCGCCCGCGATCCATGCGCGGAGCAGGACGAAGCGGGTGACGGTGGCGGCTGCGTTGGCGACGACGAGGACGGCGAGCTCTGTCAGCCGGGCGGCGTGGGGCGCGAGGGCGGCCAGGGAGGCCGCCGCGGAGGTGGTGATGGCCAGCGCCACGGCGAATGCGACGAACCCGCCCAGCTGGTGCCGGAGCATCGATCGCCGGCCACGGACCCCGAAGGTCAGGCGGCGATTCGCGGCCGTGTTGCCCACGGCGGTGATCAGAAGGGCGAGCGCGTTCGCGGCGACCGGGCCGGTGGACGAGCGCAGCACGAGGTACAGCACGGCATAGGTGGCGGTGCTGACGACGCCGATGGCACCGAAGGTCACCAGCTGGCGACCGATCCCCGCCCGCAAGTGGGCGGGCCATCCCCGGACGTCGGCCATCACGAACCGCCGGTGGTCGCGTGACCCGGGCCACCAGCGGCGAACGGCAGCTGGATGCCGTTGTTCGAGCCCGACTGGAAGCCTGAGCTCGGTTGGAAGCCGCCGAAGTCGGACCGCGGCGCGTCGCCGTCGGACCGCTGGAGATCGTTCTGCCGGTCGGGTAGCAGCGAGCTGCCGGAGCTGGAGGCACCGCCGGAGGTCGAGGCGTTGGCCGTCCCGGTGAAGCCGTTGGAGGCGAGGACAGCGAACCCGGCGGTGGCGGCGACACCCGCGACCGCAACGCCCGCGGTCAGGTTCCGAAGTCGGGACGACGCGACGCGGCGACGCTCGGGGGACGGCTCCGGAATCGGCGTGAGGATGTCCATGCCCCGGAGTCTCGGGCCGGCACCCTTTCGATCGAGTTACGAAGGGGCCCGCAGGAGCCGCCAGGTGCGGACCGCCAGCGGGCGCGTGCCCGGATCGGCACGACCTACCCGATCGAGGCCCGGCTCCAGCTGACCGAGAAGCGCGCGCCGCCGGCCGGCGAGGTCCCGATCGCCCACCGGCCACCGGTCGCCCGCACGATCGCATCGCCGATCGCGAGGCCGAGGCCCGCGCCGCCCGTCTCGGACGATGTCTCGGTCGATCGATGGAAGCGGTCGAAGATGCGGTTGCGGTCCTGCTCGGGGATGCCGGGGCCCGAGTCGTCGACGGTCAACGTGGCCCGCCCGCCGTCGGCGGCCACGGCCACATCCACGCGACCACCCTCGGGCGCGTACTTGCAGGCGTTGTCGAGCAGCACCCCGATCAGCCGGTCCACGAGGTCGGCCGAGGCGGTGACGACCACGGCCGCCTGCGGCGGATGCACCCCGAGCGCGAGGTTGCGCGACTCGGCGACGGCCGCGAACCGGTCAGCGGCCTGGGCCGCCAGCACGCCGAGATCGACGGGCTCGGTGGAGCGGGGAGCCTGGGTAGCGTCGAAGCGAGCAAGCCACAGCATGTCCTCGAGGAGCCGACGCATCCGGTGCGACTCGCGGTCCACCCGCTGGAACGCGGTCCGGTACCAGGCCGCATCGCGGTCCTGGGCGAGCGCCAGGCTGGTGTTCGCCTCGATCACCGACAGCGGCGTCCGCAGCTCGTGCGACGCGTCGGCGGTGAACTCCACCTGGCGCCGGCGCGATGCCTCGACCGGGGCAGCCACGCGGCGGCCGATGATGACCGCGCCCGCGAACACCAGGCCCAGCAGGAAGGGTGCGATCAACAGCTCGCCCAGGACGATCGTCTGGCGCGCGTCGTTCACCTGTCCCACCGACTGCGCCATCACCACGTGATCGTCGCCTACCTGCTGGCCGGCGACGCGGAACTCGATGCCCGCGATGGTCGCGGTAACCGGCGACGTGACGCCGTACAGCCCGGCCGGCAGGTCGGGTGTGGAGCTCGCGGCGAGCACGTCGCCGTCGGCGTGGATGGTCCAGACCAGGAACGGGGCATCGTACGGGCGCCCCGGGTCGTGACCCGGGTCGGGCGGGCGGTCGAGCGGCAGCCCGTTGGGCGGCAGCCGTTGGAACGAGTCGGTCAGCCGCTGGTCCACCTGGGTCGTGAGCGTGCTGGTCGCGAACGCCACCACGACCGCCGCGACCACGAGGTACCCCGCAGCCACGACCGTGGTCGCGGCGAGCGCGACGCGGATCGACTGGCGGCGGACGGCCGGCACGTGGGACATGGTCATGCGGGCTCGAGCCGGTACCCGGCGCCGCGAACGGTGACGATCCGGACGCCCGATTCGGGCAGCTTCGCCCGCAGCCGGCTCAGCTGGACATCGATCGCGTTCGAGCCGAGCGGATCGGTCTCATCCGCCCAGCCGTGCTCGGCGATCGCCTTGCGCTCCACCACGGCCGGCGATCGGCGCAGGAGCAGCTCCAGGATCCGGTACTCGGTCGAGGTGAGGTTGAGCTCGCGCCCGTCGACCGCCACCAGGTGGGTCACCGGATCAAGCGTCAGCCGCCCCGCCCCGAGCACCGGCGCATCGACGCCGCGCGGGCGGCGCTGGAGGGCACGAACGCGAGCCAGCAGCTCCCCGAAGTCGAAGGGCTTGACGAGGTAGTCATCGGCCCCGGTGTCGAGGCCGCGGATCCGGTCGGCAGGGGTGTCGCGGGCGGTCAGCATCAGCAGCGCGGTCGGCCGTTCGTGCTTGCGGGCCCAGGCCACCACGTCGATGCCCTCCGCTCCGGGCATGCGCCAGTCGATGACTGCGACGTCGTACTCGTACCACTTGAGGTAGTCGATCGCGTCATCGCCGCGCTCGACCGCGTCCACGTGATAGCCGGCGTCGGACAGGCCGAGCACGAGGACCTCGCGCAGCCCCTCGTCGTCCTCGGCTACCAGGACCCGCATCCTCCGTCAGCCTCCCTTGTGATCGCCAGCGCGACGGGCGACCCGGGCACCACGGGTGCCTGTCGCAGGGGAGATGGTGGCACGTCGGGCGGCGGTGAGGCGCAGCGCAAGGACGGGGCAGGTGTCGACGGCCATCCGCGCGTGCCCGAGCAGATGGTCCGGCACGGGACCCGGGTTGATGATCGGATAGCCCCACTCGTCAAGCCGGATCATCTCCGGGAGCAGCTCGGCGCACGAGCCATAGCCGTCGCAGGCGATCCGGTCGATGGCGATCGTGACGGCGCCGGCACCGGTCATCGTCGAGCCGGCACCGGCCGCTGCCGGGCTCGCCCAGGTGGTCGTGGCGGCGCCCCGGGGGGTGGCGGTGCCGGACCGGGGGGTGGCGGCCATCAGGCGGCCCTCACGGTCCGCCGGGCGGCCGTGCAGCCGCGCCGATGCTGGTGCGCGGCGAAATCGTCCTCGAACACCCGAAGGGCGCTGCGGAGGAGGCCGACGGCACCGTCCGGGTGCCGGCAGGCGCCCCGGCCGGCCAGCGTCTGCGACCAGCCGCCGATCCGCCGCAGGTCATCCGAATGGGCGTGCCCTGTCGCGAGCCGAGCCGAGGCATCCGCGATCGCGCGCAGGCCGAACACGCACGGTCCGCACTGGGCCGCGCTCTCGCCGGCCATGTAGTCGAGGATGCGGGCGGTGGCCTCCACACCGCAGCGACCGGGCTCGAGGAACCGCACCACACCACAGCCGAACGCGGATCCAGCGGCGCGCAGCAGCACCGGGTCGAGCGGCATCCGCCAGGCATCAGCCCCCGCCACCCAGCCCCCGAAGTAGCCGCCCAGCAGCACCGGAGCACCCGTGTGTGCGCCGCCGTCGCCGCCGAGACCGGCCCGGCCGGCGAGCTCGGCCAAGGTCGTGCCCAGCTCGACCTCGGTGACGCCGTGGAGGGGGGCGCCGCCAACCGTGACCAGCGCGGTCCCGCGGGTCTCGGTCCGGCCTGCCTCCCGGTACCAGGTGTCCCCGTGGCGGGCGATCAACGCCGCATGGGCGAGCGTCTCGACGTTCTGGACGAGCGTAGGCCGCCCGGCGATCCCGCGCTCGAACGGCCGCGGCGGCGTGCTGGTCGGGCGTGCGTCCCCGTCGTTGACGAAGTGGACGGCAGCCGATTCCTCGCCCGACACGTAGCCGCGGGGCGCGGCGAGCAGCTCGACCGGGGCGACCATCCCGCGCTGTGCGGCGCGCCGCGCACGGATGGCGCGATCCATGGCACCCAGCGCCGCCGCGTGCTCGGACCCGACGTAGAGGACGATCCGATCGGCACCGACGGCGGCCGCGGCAAGCTCCGCGCCATCGAGCACGAGGTGGGGCCGGGTCGACATCAGGATGCGGTCCTTGGCGCTCAGCGGCTCGCCTTCGGCGCCGTTGGCCAGCACGACCGGAGCCCTGCCCGGATCCGAGGCCTGCCGGGCGACGGACGCCCACTTGCGCGCCACGGGGAAGCCCGCGCCGCCGCGGCCGAGGAGGCCGGCGGCGGCGAGCACCGGGACGATGTCCTGGCGGGCCCGCCCCGGCATGCCGCCGAGGCGGGCTCGATGGTCTGACAGGGGCTCCGGGCCGGCCGAGAGCGCCGGTCCGTCGAGCAGACGGGTGGTCATCGGAGGTCAGCTCCCGCGGACCGAGGAGAACGACGAGGCCGCGACGACGTCGACCAGCTGGTCGCGCCTGGAGCTGCCGGCGGTTAGCCGCCAGGCGAGCGCCGACCCGACAGCCGCCACGCACATGGCGTCGATGCCCAGCATCCAGACGGCGCTGGCGTCGGAGCCGGCGGTGATGCCGTGCAGGAGCGCCATCGGCCACATCGCGTAGCTGGTCCAATGGATCGCCCGCCAGGTCTTCTGCCCGATGTGCCTCCGCAGGAGGCTGCTGACGGTCAGCGCGATGAACAGGTACAGCGCGATGACCCCGAGGGCAACCGGCACGGGCCGGTAGGTCGACGCCAGCGGCACCAGCGCCGCCGCCACGCCGAGGCTGGTGAACGGGTCGAACACGGCGGCCAGGACGTGCACCGCGAGGAACACGATCGAGAGCAGCGACACCCGACGATGCATCTCGTAGTTGAAGAACCGGGGCCACTCCACGTGCTGGAAGCGGGTCACCGTCACGAGCCCGAACACGACGCTCGCCGTGAGCATCAGCAGGCTGACAGCGCCGGCGCCGCGGGTCGCGAACCACAGGACCTGGTCGAACATGGGTTGTGAGCTCCTCGGTCGATGAGCAGGCGCGGGACCGGGGGGACGTCCCGCGCCTGCGGGAACATTCGGTGACGCGAGTCTGGCGAACCGATCCTTTCGGTCCGGTTACGGGGCGTCGGTCTCGCCGGTCGCGGGTCCCTGCCCCGGCTGCGGCCAGCCACCGACCCGCTCGATCCGGCCGTCTTCGGCCACCAGTCGCGAGGGCAACCGCTGGTCGCTCAGCCAGGCAGCGGCTGCCTTGCCCATGACCATCGCCGCGGTGGAGGCGGCGTTCGCGTGCTCGCACGTGTCGGCGACGACCGTCACGGTTCGCCACGGCGTCTGCGCGGGCAGGCCGGTCCGAGGATCGACGATGTGATGAACGGTCGTGCCCCGGTCTGATCGCCAGCGGCGGACGGTCGTGCTGGAGGTGGCGACGGCACCGGCCTCGATGGCGATCACCTCGCCCACCTCCTCGACGGGCGTGTCGCTGTCGTCGGCCGTGAGTACCCGCCAGCCACCGCGAGGCGCCCGGCCGGCCGTCGCGATGTCTCCGCCGAGGCTGACGAGGATGCCGGGTTCACGGACGGCTTCTTGGCCCGATCCGCGGACACCCTCGTGGTCCGATTCGCGGACGGGTTCGCCGCCACGCCTGCCCCGAGCGACGGCGAGGGCCGCCCCGGCGGCCAGATCCGCGGCCAGGCCCTTCCCGGTGGAGCCGAGGTCGAGCTCCACCGAGGCAGGCAGGCGGACGGCACCGGCCCGTGCGTCGAGATCGACGGTGGACCAGCCGGGAACCGGGGCGACGCGCAGCTCGAGGGGTCGAGACGTCGCCGCGATCAGATCGAAGCCGGCGTCATAGCCGATCACCCGCAGCGCGCGGCCAACCGTGGGATCGACGGCCCCGCCCGTCCGGCTCGCGGCCTCGATCGCACCCTGGATCGCCCTTGCCAGCAGCGGACCGATCCGCGTCCGGCGGCCGCCCGCTGCATTGACGACCATCAGCTCCGAATCAGGCCGAAACCGGCTGTATGCCCGATCGACGTCGGCGAGGACCTGCTCGACGGCGGCGCGCGCCGGATCGAGGTCGCCGTCGAGCACGACCAGCCGAACCCCCGTCCCGAGGGCCCGCCAGGTCGCGTGGTCGAGATGGTCGTCGGTCGCCAGGGGATGGGTTGGGGCGGTCACGTCACGAGCCGCCGGTCGACACGTGTGCGCCGCCCTGGACGCTCGTGACGGTTGGTGCCGTGGACGTGGCCGTCGATGTCGACGGGGCCGAGCTCGAAGGCGACGTCGTCACGCCGGCACCGTCGTCCTCGGTGGTCGCGATGGCGGTCGCGCCGAGGACGGTCGATCCGTCGTAGCTGACGGCGGCCAGCCAGCCGAGCCCGCCGGTCGCGACGATGCCGAGCATGGTGGTCCCGATGGTCATTCGCTGCAGGCGGCGATTCGCCCGGGACCGGGCGGCGGCGGCGCGCCGGCTGTTGTTCGTGTACATGCCCGGATGCTGCCCGGCCGCACCTTTCGAGATCGTGACAGCCGCGACTCGCGGCCCGACATCGACCTCCGGGCCGGCTTCAGGGGCCGCGGAGGATGCGCTCCAGCTGGTCGATGTGGTCCTGGAGATGACTGACGATCATCTGGTCGCGAACCTGATCGGCGGTCATCTCGCCGCGGGATGGATGGAGGCCCACCGCGTTCCCCTCGCCGGCCGTGCCAGTCGCCAGCCGAGCCTCCCAGCGCCCGATCCCGAGGTCGATCCGGGCGAACAGCTCGCGCAATGGCACGGTCCGATCGCGTTCGAGGATGCCGATCCGAACAGCATCCGTGGCCGTGCGCCCGAACGGGATGCCGTTGCCGCGGGCACGGTTCGCCTCCACGATCCTCTCGTACTCGCCCATCCAGTAGAACAGCATCTCGCAGGTGTGCGCGAGGACCTCACGCGGACCCCAGGAGGCTTCCGGTCCGATGCCGAAATCCTCGGCAAGCGGCCAGGGCTCACCGGCGGCAACACGGGGCTGAAGGGCGACGAACGTGACACGGGAGGCGGCGAGCCGAGCCAGCGGATCCGGCGTGGAAGCGGGCAGACCGGTCATGCGTGCAGTCTGGCACGTACGCCTGCCCGGCGCGGGATGTGAGCCCGCGTCTCCGGGCGCCGCGTTGGGCGTGCCCCGTCGCCCCGCCGGGGGCGAGCGGTACCCTGACATCGGTCGAGAGCCCGAGGCCGCACGGACGGCCGACCCATGAACATCCGGCGCGGCACACCGGCGCCTGCGGCCGCCGCGCTCGACGCAGGAGGAACCCGTGGACACCCGGACGCTGGGCGCGACGAACATCACCGTGACCCGGATCGGCCTGGGCCTGGCCGCGATCGGCCGGCCCGGATACATCAACCTCGGCCGGGACGCCGATCTGGGTTCCGAGCGAAGCGTCGACACGATGCGCGCCCGCGCCCACGAGCTGCTCGATGCGGCGTGGGCGGCCGGCATCCGCTACCTGGACGCGGCCCGCTCCTACGGTCTCGCCGAGTCGTTCCTCGCCAGCTGGCTGGAGGCCCGCGCGATCCCGCCGGATTCGGTCGTCGTGGGCTCGAAATGGGGCTACACGTACACGGCCGCGTGGGTCGTGGGGGCCGAGGTCAACGAGGTCAAGGATCACACCCTTCCGACGCTCCGCCGGCAGCTCGTCGAGAGCCGCTCGCTGCTGGGGCCGTGGCTTCGCCTGTACCAGATCCACTCGGCCACGCTCGAGAGCGGCGTCCTGCGCGACGCCGCGGTCCTGGCCGCGCTGGCCGAGCAGCGGCGTGGCGGCCTCGCGATCGGGATGTCGGTCAGCGGACCCCGCCAGAGGGAGACCATCCGGAGGGCGCTCGAGGTCCGTGTCGACGGCGTCTGCCCGTTCGACGCGGTCCAGGCCACCTGGAACGTGCTCGAGCCGTCCGCCGGCCCGGCGCTCCGGGAGGCGTACGAAGCAGGGCTGGGGGTGATCGTGAAGGAGGCCCTCGCGAACGGACGCCTGGTGGTGGACGGGGGTGCCCCCGAGGCTGCGCCGGCCCGTGCCGAGCTCGACCGGATCGCCGGACGCCGCTCGGCTGCCGGGACCGAGCGGCTCATGGTCGGTCGTGATGCCGTCGCCATCGCTGCCGCGCTCGCCCAGCCGTGGGCCAACGTCGTGCTGTCCGGCGCGGTCACCCCGTCCCAGGTTCGATCGAACACCGCGGCATTGGATCTCGAGCTGGGGGGCGACGAGCTCGGTGCGCTGGGCGCGCTTGCGACACCGGCCGTTGCCTACTGGCATGAACGGAGCACGCTCGAGTGGCGCTGAGCCGCCGCGCGCCGGGGTGGCGACGGCGGGGGCGGCGAGCCGTCGGCGAGCTCCGTAACCCGTGATGAGTGGCCTTCCTTGACCCGTCCGGCAACGGGGTTCATGGTTGCGCCGAGCATCCACCCGGACTCGCGGCCCGCGTCCCGCCGTCCGTCAGCCTCCGCAGCCGGAGAGCCGTCCCATGACCGATACCGCTGCTCGCCCCGTCGGGGCAGGGCCGTCTGCCGCGCCTGCCGTCGAAACCGTCCATCCCAACCAGGCCGGCGCCCGGATCAACCGCGACGCCTACGCCGAGGCGGAGGACTTCCTGCCGCTCGACGGCATCGACCACATCGAGTTCTGGGTCGGCAACGCGCGCCAGGCATCCGCCTATTTCCGCGCCCTGTGGGGCTTCACGCCCGTCGCCTACAGCGGCCTCGAGACGAAGGTTCGTGATCGGGCCAGCTATGTGATGCAGCAGCACGGCATCCGGATCGTGCTCACCGCGCCGCTGACCCCCGACGGCGAGATCGCCGAGCATGTCCGTGAGCATGGGGATGGCGTCCGCGACATCGCGTTCGCGGTCCAGGACGTGGACGCAGCCTGGCGCGAGACCACCCGCCGAGGCGCTGCCTCTGCCATGGAGCCCATCGAGCTCGACGGCGGCGAGGACGGGGTCATCAGGCGCAGCGCCGTCCGGACCTACGGCGACGTGCGCCACAGCTTCATCGATCGGCGCGACTATCACGGTGCCTTCGCCCCCGGCTACCGCAAGGTCAAGCGGCCTGCGAAGGCAGCGACCGGGCTCAGCCTGCTCGAGGTCGATCACTGCGTGGGCAACGTCGCGCTGGGCGACATGAACCGGTTCGTCGACTACTACCGCGACGTGTTCGGCTTCGCGCAGCTCATCCACTACGACGACAAGGTCATCCACACCGACTACAGCGCCCTGATGTCGAAGGTCATGACCAACGGCAACGGCCGCGTCAAGTTCCCCATCAACGAGCCCGCCACGGGCAAGAGGAAGAGCCAGATCCAGGAGTTCCTCGACTGGTACCGGGCGCCGGGGGTCCAGCACATCGCGCTGCGGACCGAGGACATCGTGGGCACCGTGCGCGCGCTGCGCGACAACGGGGTCGAGTTCCTGGGCATGCCTCACGCCTACTACGAGTCGCTCGCCGACCGGGTCGGCGACGTGGGCGTCCCGATGGACGTGCTCGAGGAGCTCGGCATCGAAGCCGACCGCGACGAGGAGGGCTACCTGCTCCAGATCTTCACCCGCCCGATCCAGGACCGCCCGACGTTCTTCTTCGAGATCATCGAGCGCCACGGGTCGCGCGGGTTCGGCGTGGGCAACTTCAAGGCCCTGTTCGAGGCGATCGAGATCGAGCAGGCGCGGCGGGGCAACCTCTAGCGGCGCTGTCGGTCCCAGACCTGGTGGAGCCCCTGGACACCGTCCCGATCGGCGTGCCGACCGAGGTGCGGAACGGTCCGATCGCACTCAGCGCCGGGTGTCGCCGGGCCCAGGGTGGTCGTGTCGGTTGCCTCGGGTCGCGGAGCGGGGGGACCGGGCAGCAACGCGGCCCGGCCCAGCGGCGTCGATCGTGGGGTTGACGGGCGGCACGGCCGCTGACTCGCGAGGCCGACCGCTGGTGCATCATCTCAATGCCCAGCGACCCAGCGAAGGTAGCCGTCGATGTATCCCTGGCTCGCCGCGCTCCACGTCGTCGGTGTCGTCCTGTTCCTGGTGACGCACGGGGTGTCGATGTGGACGGCGTTCCGCGTCCGCGGGGAGACGAACCGCGACGTCATCGCGGCGCTGCTCGGGATGTCGGCCCGCAGCAACCAGCTGATGTACGCGGGACTGGCGGTCCTGGGCGTGGGTGGGCTGGCGGCGGCCGCGAGCGCAGGTTGGCTGGCGAGTGCCTGGGTCCTTGCGTCCTACGTCGTGTTCCTCGCGGTGCTGCTGCTGATGTTCGTGATCGCATCCCCGTACTACTACCGGTTGCGCGACGGCCTGCAGGGCACCGAGAAGGTGCCCCGCCTCGATGACGATGCGCTCCGCGAGCAGCTCCAGACCCACCGCCCGGACGTGCTCGCCCTCGTTGGAGGAGGCGGCATCGTCATCCTGGTCTGGCTGATGGCAGTCAAGCCCGGCTGAGTTCGGCAGGAGATGCTGGTCGGGCCCGACATGGGCGGCCAACTCGTGCCGAGATGCCTGCGAGTCTCCTGAACGCCGGGCTCAGGGCGCGATGGTCAATTGCGTCCCCACCAAGGTCCCGCTCTCGATGTCGAGCAGGTGGATGGCGGGCGGCTCGGGATGCTCGGACAGCAGATCCGAGAACGACCTCGACGCCGAGACCAGCAGGTAGCGGCCGTCGATGACCTCGTGGCGCATCAGGGCGAGCTCGGGCTCCGCTTCGTCGCCCGTCAGCGTCTCGGTGTGGAGAACCCGCTGCTCACCGGAGGCGAGGTCGGCCACGACGATCGAGCTGGTGCCGCCGAGCTTCACGTTGAGCGCGACGTGCGTGTCGTCGATCGGGACCAGACCGGTCACGAAAGCTGCCCGGTCGAGGCCCAGCGGGGTGATCTCGCCGGCCGTCAGGTCGAGCACCTGCCAGAGACTGCCCTCGGGCCCACTGCCGACCAGGTAGCGATCGGTCGCGGCCACGGCGGCGAACGGGCTATGGAGCCGGGTCGCGGTCATGGCGCGAACGTCGATCACGTCCACCAGGCAGCGACGGAGGTCGCACAGAGTCGAGACCAGGGTGTCGCCGGTGGGCGACCAGAGCAGGTGATTGCGCACGTCATTGGAGTTCTTGAGCTTCGATCGGGGGGCGAGCACACGCTGCTCAGCGGTGCGCGGGTTGAGTGCCACGACCCCTTCATCGACACCATTGGCGCCGGCGTGCAGGAACAGCCACTCCCCCGACGGATCCACGACGGCATCGAACGGCGGCCCGTCGAACGGGCTGGCTATCTGCGTGAGCGTGCGAGTGGCGGGGTGGCCGATCCCCACCGTCGGCGTGTCCCCGCCAGCGATCACGACCGCGAACCGTCCGAAGTTAGCGGTCGCGTGCCCGCGATCGCCGAGCTCGGGCCGCCAGCTCGCGTCGGGCCCGATCCCGAGGATCCATGCGCTTGTCTCGGGGTCCAGGGCAACCCAGGTCAGATCGGCCAGCCGCGGGTCCGGTGGCTGCCGCGCATCTGACGGCGCCGGCGTCGCGGTGGTGCTCGAGGCCAGCTCCGATTCGGGTGGTATGGCCGGAGCGGGCGTCGCCGTCGGCATCGAGGGGCTGGGCGGCGAACCGGGGGACGCAGCACATCCGGTCAGCAGCAAGACCGCCAGCACAGCGATCGCGCCCTTCACCGTCTTCGTCCCCCTCGGCACCATTGCGGTTCAGCCTGTCCGGCCGTCGATCGGGGACGCCACGAGTGGGTACGCTGCGATCTCAACCCTCGTGACGAGACCGGGCTGCCCCGTCCCGATGGTCGCCGCTCCGCGGCCGATGCGCAATGTGCCGAACGTCGGGATCCCGATCCTCCCGGCCCTGCCGGCCGTGCAACCCGTGGACCGCACCGGAGCGAGCGCTCTGGCCACAGCCTGAGCAGGCCAGACGGCGGCCATGGGCTTGTCGTGATCGCCGGGGACGGAGAACCGCACACCGGGTGGCGTCGTAGAGATTCCTGTCCACCGACCAGCCTGACAGGAGAACCCATCCAATGCACATCGCCCGAGCCGCCGCACCCCTCGTGGGCCTGGCGCTGATCCTCGGCGCCTGCTCGAGTGGTGCCGGAACGACGACCCCGACCGCCGCCGCCACGGCGGCACCAACGGAGGCGCCAGCCTCGGCACCCGGCACGACCGGTGGCGTCACCATCGATCTCGCGTCGAGCAGCCTCGGCGCGATCCTCGTCGACGGCGACGGCATGACGCTGTACGTGTTCACGCCCGATACGGGAGGCACGTCCACCTGCACGGGCAGCTGCGCGTCGACCTGGCCGCCGCTGACCTCCGATGCCACGCCCACCGTTGGCTCCGGGCTCAACGCCGCGGACTTCGGGACCACGACGCGTGACGACGGGTCCACCCAGATCACGTTCCACGATATGCCGCTCTACCACTTCGGTGGCGACTCGGCCCCCGGCGACACCAACGGCCAGGGCGTCGGTGGCAAGTGGTACGTCGTCGGCGCGGACGGCTCGATGATCGGCGCCGGTGGCGGCGCGAGCGCAGCGCCCACGGCGACACCGGCCAGCATCAACTACTAGGGGTCACGCGGTGGCGGATCCCGCGTCCTCCCCGGGTCCGCCACCGCCTCACCTGGACCTAGACTGCACGGCATGCGTCTGGCGCATGTCCGCGAGCACCACGCCGCCGCGGGATCCCCGTGGCGGCTTGCCGCGGCCCTCGACCCGGCGGGCAGGACCTGGCTCGATCTCGAGATCGCGCGCCGGCGCGCCGCTGCCGGCGACCCGAACCTCGCCCACGACAGGGTCCTCCACCGGCAGCCCGTGACCACGCTCGACGACCACCTGGCCCGCGGCCTGCGGGTCGAGGCACTGGCTGACCTGGTCGAGCCGTTCGTCCCGCGGTCGGACGACGACGACGCGCTCATCCACGCTGCCGATGTCGCCTTCGGGCCGCCGATCCTGCACCCACCGTCGATCCGCGACTTCTACGGGTTCGAGCAGCACGTGGCCACCTCCTGGGCACGCCGGGGACGTCCGGTGCCCGAGGCCTGGTACCGGCTGCCGGTGTTCTACTTCTCCAACGTGTCCGAGCTGCGCGGGCCGGGCGAGCCGGTCTGGGCGCCGCGCGGCTCAAGCGAGCTCGACTACGAGCTCGAGATCGGCGCCCTCGTGGACACCCCCGTCAGGGACCTCCCGGAAGAGCGCGCCGAGGATGCGATCGGCGGGTTCTTCATCCTCAACGACTGGTCGGCCCGCGACCTCCAGCGCGACGAGACGGCGGTCCGCCTGGGCCCGGCCAAGGGCAAGGACTTCGCGACCTCGATCGGGCCCTGGCTGGTGACTCCGGACGAGCTCACCGATCGCCGGGCGCCCGGATCGACGGCGCCCGATCTGACGATGACGGCGGCGGTGGCGTCGGCCGACGGCCCGGTCATCGAGACATCGCGCGGGTCCTGGTCCACCGTCCACCACCAGTTCGCCGCGATGCTGGCCCGCGCATCCGCCGACGTGCGCATCCGTCCCGGCGAGATCCTGGGCTCGGGAACGGTGGGCGGCGGCTGCCTGCTCGAGACCCGCGAGGCGACCCTCGGTCGATATCTCGAGCCGGGCGACGTCGTCGCGCTCGAGGTCGAGCGCCTCGGCCGCCTGGTCACGCCGATCGTGGCGCGCCGCCCGGGGCACGTGCCAGCCTAGACTGGAGCATCCACGCCGAGGAGGCAGCGTCCCGTGTTCTACGTCTCGCGCGGCAACATCCCGCCAACGCGCCATACCCAGCATCGGGCGCCGGACGGCAGCCTGTATGCCGAGGAGCTGTTCGGCGTCGAAGGCTTCACCGGCCGAAGCTCGCTCCTCTATCACCTGGTGCCGCCCACGCGGGTCATGAGCATCGAGCCGCTGGGCCCGGTGACCGTCGAGACGGCCGACGACGGCTCGCACCACCACCAGCTGATCGACTCGTCGGGGCTGGCGCCGGCCGGCGACGTCATCTCGGGCCGGGTGCCGCTGTTTCACAACGCCGACGTCGTGATGGGGGTCGTGCTGCCCGCGACCTCGATGCCGCCCGATACCTTCTATCGCAACGGCGAGGGGGACGAGCTGCTGTTCGTGCACGAAGGCTCGGGCACGCTCCGCACCGGCTTCGGCGATCTCCCCTATCACCCGGGCGACTACCTGGTGCTGCCGATCGGGACGACCTGGCGCCTCGACCCGGACGCCGGCGTCAACCATCGGATGCTGTACCTCGAATGCCCGTCCGAGATCGAGCCGCCGCGACGCTACCGCAACGACTACGGCCAGCTGCTGGAGCACTCGCCCTACTCCCAGCGGGACATCCGGGTGCCGGAGCTCCAGGAGCCACGCGATGACGCCGGGGAGTACCGGGTCATCGTCCGTGCCCGCGGCCGCCACACCGCCTACCACTTCGCCAGCCACCCGTTCGACGTGGTGGGCTGGGACGGCTACCTGTGGCCGTTCGCGTTCGACATCGCGGACTTCCAGCCGATCACGGGACGCGTCCACCAGCCGCCGCCGGTTCACCAGACGTTTGCCGCCCGCAACTTCGTCGTGTGCTCGTTCGTGCCCCGCAAGTTCGACTACCACCCGCTCGCGATCCCGGCCCCCTACAACCACAGCAACATCAACAGCGACGAGGTCATCTACTACGTCGCGGGCAACTTCATGAGCCGCCGTGGCGTCGGCATCGCGTCGTTCACGCTCCACCCGGCCGGCATCCCGCACGGCCCGCACCCTGGCACGGTCGAGGCCTCGATCGGCAAGGAGGCGACCGAGGAGCTGGCGGTCATGGTCGACACGTTCCGGCCGCTGTGGGTCACGCCCCAGGCGGCGGCGCTCGAGAACCCCGGTTACCCGTACACGTGGCTGCCGGCCACCGAGGCGGCCGACGAGGCACGCCAGCTCGCCGAGCGCGGTCCGGAGGCCTTCCCCGACTGAACCGTGTCGCAGCGGCCCGGGATCAGCCCCGGGCGCGCTCGTTGCGTGCGGCAGCCTCGGCGATCTCCGCGATCCGCCCCGCACGCGTCCCCGGGCGCACCGCCATCGCCACCCAGCCAAGCTGCATCTTGCGAACCGACGGAGTGAAGGCGGCGAAGTTGTCGGCCGCCGGCGGGCGCGCGGCGAGGGCCCTCGCAAGGTCGTCGGGTACCTCCAGCCGCTCCACCGAGTCCAGCACCTCCCACGACCCGTTCGCCTTCGCCCGCTCGATGGCCGCCAGCCCGGCCGGCGCCATCCGGCCGGCCGCGATCAGCCGCCGGACGCGTGCCTTGTTGGTGGCGGCCCAGCCGCTCCTCGGCTTGCGCGCCGCGAAGTACAGCTTGCCCCGGTCGTCGTCGAAACGGCCACCGGTGCTGTCGACCCAGCCGAAGCAGAGCGCCTCCTCGACGGCCGCCTCGTAGTCGAGGCCCTGCCGGCCGGAGCGGGGCCGCCAGGTCACGAGCCAGGCGCCGTGGACGGTCTCGTGGTTCGACTCGAGCCACGCGCGCCATGTCGCGCGGTCGTCGGCGTGGACGTACGGAGCATCGTCGAGTGCGGACACGCTGCGGAGTCTACCGGCCGTCTCACGAACCTCGAAGGCCACCGGCCGATCCTCGGCCGATGATGTGCGTCCTTCGCCGGTGAGGCAGCTCTCCCGCCACCGTCCTGCGCTCGTGTTGCTCGGCGTCGGGCTGGCGGTGCGCATCGCGCTGGCCTTCGTCGTGTACCCGCATGCCGGGTACACGGGCGATCTCGGCCAGTTCTGGCAGTGGGCGCAGGGGCTGGCGGCCAACGGTCCCGGCGCCTTCTACACGACGATCCCGAGCGCCAACTATCCCCCACTCTACCTGTACGTCCTGTGGGTGCTGGGGTCGATCGGCAACCCGGACCTGCTCAAGCTGCCGCCCATCCTGCTCGCGTTCACGATCCTGGCCGCGGCGTTCTTCGTGCTCCCGACGCGCGTTCACGAGCGATACCTGTTCCCGTTCTTCGCAACCGGAGCGCTGCTCGCAGCGCCCGGCGCGTTGCGGATCGCCGTTCTGGCGGCCGCGGCCGTCCTCAACACCCTCAACCTGCATGCGGTCCTGGCCGGCAACCTGTTCCTGTCCGCGGGCGGTGGCGGCGGGGCGCGAGGAGGTGGCTTCTCTGGCGGCTTCGGCAATCGCGGCTTCGGCAGGGGCGGCGGCTTCGGCGGCGGTGGGTTCAGCTCGATCAACCTGCCGTGGGGCGACCTCGCCCGGAGCGAGCTCGTCGTCGTCGCCTCGGCCGTCGGACTCGTGCTGGCGCTCGCCGTGCTCCTGGCGGCCTGGGCCGTCGTCGTCCTGCGACCCCAATGGGTCGCCGTGAGACCCCCGAGGACCGCCCCATCCGTACCCTGACGGCGAGGTCCCAGGCAGCGTGGACGAGACGACCGAAGCGGCGGTCAGGCGGGGACCGAAGCGGCGGTCAGGCCCCGCGGACCTGCACGCGGAGCATCCAGGCGTGCTTGTCGATCCCTTGCCGCAGCCCGATGAGCATGTCCTGCGTGACCGGATCGGGGTCAGCCAGGGCGTCGATCCAGCCCCCAAGCCGGCCGGACAGTGCCTGGAGTCGCCGCAGCATGCGCTCGACGGCGTCGGCATCAGCCTGCCAGCCGGACGGCATCGGGTCGACGGGTGTCGTCGCGCTCACCGTTGCGAGCCGGCCGTCGGGCGCCACCCCGAGCGCGGCCATCCGCTCGGCGACGTCGTCGTAGGCCGTTCGAAGGTCGTCCACGATCTCGTCGAGGTGCTCGTGAACCGGCTTGAACGCGGGACCGGTCACCGTCCAGTGCGCCTGCTTGCCCTGCACGCTGAGGTCGATCAGCTCCACCAGCGCCGCCTGCAGGATCTCGGTCGTTTGGGTGGCGGTCGCCTCGCGCGCGCCGGCCGTCATCGTCATTGTCAGTCCTCCACATGATCGAGCGGCGAGCGCTCGATAAATCGCTGCGTCCGCGCCCACACCCGGGCTCACCATCGTGCTCCGAGTATCCGGTGGCGCACGACCGCCCGACGAGATGCCAAGGTCACGATCGGAGGCCCCCGGTCGCCCAAGTACGGGGTCGGGTGATCGCCGTGCCGGCCAGGCCGCGCGGTCGCAGCTCGACTTGCAGTCCGGCGCGAGACGGGCCGATGCTTGTGTATCGCCATGCGGAGGTGCCGATGACCGGACGGGAGCGGATCCTCGAGGCGCTCGACGGACGCGCGCCCGACCGCGTTCCCCCTCGCGCTGGGCTTCTTCGCGGTCGACGGTGCTGCCCTGGCGCCGCCGGCGACGTGGCGCGAGGATCTGGTCGACGTCGCGTTCGTCGAGTTTCCGATCTCGGCCGAGGAGGAGACCCTCCGGCGACGTGCGCAGCCGTACGAGGGCAACACGCGTCTGGGCACGGCCGGCCAGGTGGCCCGCTACGCGAGCTGGACGTACCACCCGGAATCGTCCGATCAGCGGAACCCGCTCGAGGATGCCCTGACGCTCGCCGATCTCGAGCGCTTCGGCTTTCCCGAAGCGCGCGGACCGTTCGTCGCCGACGGCCTGGCAGACCAGGTCGCCGCGATCCACGCCCACGGTCTCGCCGCGGCCGGCAACACACCCGCACCTCGGTGGCGAGCTGTTCGAAGCGGCCTGGCGACTGCGTGGCCTCGAGCAGTTCCTGCTCGACCTGGTCGAGCGCAAGGACATGGCCGGCTACCTGCTCGACCGGCTTGGCGAGCTCGCCCGCCGCAACGCGGTCGCGCTGGCCACAGCCGGCGTCGACGTGCTCGCGCTCGACGACGACGTCGGGATGCCCGGCACGATGATGATCAGCCCGGCCACCTGGCGCGAGTTCTTCCGGCCGCGGCTGACGTCGATCATCGAGGCGGCTCGGGCGGTCAACCCGGCGCTCCGCGTCGCGTACCACAGCGATGGCCACATCGAGCCCATCCTCGACGACCTGGTCGAGATCGGCGTCCAGGCCGTCAACCCTCTCCAGCCCGAGCACATGGACGCGGTCAGGATCCGGCGCCGGTACGGCCCACGGCTGGCGCTGTGGGGCACGATCGGACGGCAGACCACGTTCTCGTTCGCCGATCCGGCCGAGATCCGGCGGGAGGTGCGCGAGCGGATCGACACGCTCGGGCCGGCAGGCCTCGTCCTCGCCCCCGCGTACGACATCGACGAGCCCGATGTGGCATGGGCCAGCATCGCCGCGTTCCTCGAGGCGGGGCGGCGTTCGGGATGATCGACGTACGGGATGGTCGATAGGACGTGAGGCCCGTCTCTGTCGGCTCGCATGCAACGATCGTCCCTCGGCCAGGGTTCAGGGAGGCATGACCACCAAGGCGCCCGCTGTGCTCGATGGCCCGGCCCTGCTCGCCGGGGTCCATCGGCTGACCGGTGCCGATCCTGCGCTGCACGGCGTGGTCGAGCGGTTCGGGCCGCCGCCGCTGTGGGCCCGCGATCCCGGCTTCCCGACGCTCGTCCACCTGATCCTCGAGCAGCAGGTGTCGCTGGCCTCCGCCCGGGCCGCCTACGACCGGTTGCTGATCGCGGTCGACCCGCTGACGCCGACCGCGTTTCTCGCGCTCGACGACGGGCAGCTGCTGGCCATCGGGTTCAGCCGTCAGAAGACGCGCTATGCGCGGGGGCTGGCAACCGCCGTCTGCGACGGGTCGCTGGATCTGGCGGTCCTGCCCCTCCTCGACGACGAGGCGGTGGACGTGGCGCTGACCGCGGTGCCGGGCATCGGCCCGTGGACCGCGACCATCTACCGCCTGATGGTGCTGCTCCGCCCCGATGCCTGGCCTGTCCACGACATCGCGCTCGCCCAGGCGATCGCCGAGCTCGACGGCCTGCCGGCTCGCCCGACCGCCGACGAGATGCTGGTCATCGCCGAGCGCTGGCGGCCGTGGCGCGCCGTGGCGGCTCGGATCCTGTGGCACCACTACCTGTCGGTCCGAGCGGCCCGCCGAACAGCCGATGGTCGTCTCAGGCGCGATCTCGGTCAGCGGCATGATCACGGGGGAGGAGCGGCATGATCACCGGGGATCTGCGCCGTGACCACCTCGCGCCGTTCAGGTCGTCCGTCCATTGCGCTCGGCCCATCGAAGGTGCATGCTCCGGTCCTGTCAGACCCGGCGCCGATGACTCGACCTCCGAGACTGCGTCCGGCCGGCAACGGAAGGCAACGCTAATGTGGTGCAGTCCGCGGTACCCGGTCCCGGAGACCCGCAGCATGCGAGCGCTCCCGAAATCCCCCGCCGAACGGCGGATCGCGCATCGAAGGAGCGCCATATGACCCCCCGCCAGAACCCGACCCCGCGCGCCACCCCTCGTGGGCCCGGCACGGCGGCCAACCGGACGCGCATCGTCTCCGACCCATGGAACGAGGAGATACTGGGCGTCCTGCGTCGTGCCGCAGAATCCCGCGCCGATCGCGATCGCGTGAGGAACGTCGAGGATGCCCGCGCGACCGAGCGTGAGGCATCCGCGCTCATGGCGCTGATCGACGGGCACAAGGCGGCCGGGGGGCGCTGATCCGTGACCATCGCGCACGGCCGGCCGGCCGTGGTCGGGCCGGCGATCGGAGGGCTGTGATGGCCAAGGAGACCTCGACGCACAATCCGACGCGGAAGTTCAGGCCGCGGCGGATCACGCTCGCGGACGGCGGGCTGCTGGCGCTGCACCGGGACGGGACCATCGAGCACGTCGATGCCGCGGGCGCCGTGAAGCAGACATGGGGTCCGAGCGATCCCGACTGGCCGCGCCACGCGATCCGGTTCGGGCTCCACGAAGCTCGCCCGACGGTCAGGCCGACCGGCCGGGACGCCTCTTCAGAGAGGCCGCCCGTCTAGACCAACGCACCGGCAGCCCGGTGGCGCCGTGCCTGCGCCGGCACCGGGGCGGTCGTCTCGACCTCGGGATGCGTTCCGCCCCTGCGTCAGGCGCCCGGATCAGACTCGATCCGGCGGTCAGGCCGGGACGAGCTCCTCGTGTCCGTTCCCGGCCGGCTCTGAGGTGATCCCCCAGCCGCCGAAGATGGCCGTACCCTCGATGTGCAGGGTCGGGGCATCCTCGGACCGATCGGCGTTGGGACGGCCGTCACCGGCGCCCCCGATCCCGACCAGCTTGGTCTTGACGTTCCAGGTCTCGGGAACCACGAGGTTGCCGCCTCCGAACAGGGCGTTCATCCTGAGCGTGGCGCCCTCGGGCGCGAGCGTCGCGTCGCGGAGGTCGACCTTCCCGCCCCCGAACCAGGTCGTCACCGATCCGCCGCGGAACGCGCCGGACTCGCTGTGGAACTCGAGCGGCCCGAAGTTGGCGACGAGATCGATCTCGTCGGCCGTCGGATCCGCGGGCAGCGCCTCGCGGCGCTTGATCCCGGCGTAGATCGCGGCGCCGATGACGAACACGAACCAGCCGAGCATCAGCATGCTGAGCGCGCGGAGGACGGTCTTCATGAGGCACCCCTGTCTTGTGGCGGATGGCAGTCGCAGTTGTCGGGACCAGGATGGACCCGGCCCCGTCTTCGGTCGAGTGCCGAGCGGCGCGAACGGGCCCGTCATTCGCGGGATCGCCGCGTCTCAGGTACAGTCACGCCATTCCTCGTGCTCGATGGGCGCGCCGGTCAGCGCCCCGGTCCATCACGACCGCCCGATCCCGATCCCCAACCAGCGCCCTGACCGGGCCCCGCCACCGTGCGGGAAGGGCCCGTCAGGAGCGTTCCTCCCCATGTCCTTCGATGCTCTCGGGCTTGCGCCCGAGCTGCTCCACGCCGTCGCCGACGAGGGCTACACCGTGCCAACGCCGGTCCAGCGCGAGGCGATCCCGCTCGTGCTCGCCGGCCGCGACCTGCTCGCCGGCGCTCAGACCGGCACCGGCAAGACCGCCGCGTTCGTGCTGCCCATCATCCAGATGCTCCACGCCACCCGCGTGGCACCGGCCCAGCTGCCGCCCGCACCCCCACGGTTCGACGGATCGCACCAGCGACCCGCCCAGGCGTCGCGCCGGACGCCCGCCTCTGCCCGCCCGCCGGTCCGGGTCCTGGTCGTCGTCCCCACGCGCGAGCTGGCGATCCAGGTCGAGGAGAGCGTGCGCACGTATGGTGCCCACCGGCCGATCCGCTCGACGACCGTATACGGCGGCGTCGGCTTCGAGCCGCAGGCCTCCAGGCTCCGAGCGGGGCCCGAGATCGTGGTCGCCACGCCGGGACGCCTGCTCGATCACGTCACGCAGCGCACGATCGACCTGTCCCGGGTCGAGATCCTCGTCCTCGACGAGGCCGACCGCCTCCTGGACATGGGCTTCATCCGGGACATCCGGCGGATCATCGCCCTGCTCCCGGAGCGCCGCCAGAACCTGCTGTTCTCGGCGACGTTCTCCGACGACGTACGCAGCCTGTCGAACCTGATCCTGCACGACCCGGCCCGCGTGCAGGTGACGCCCCGCAACACCACGGCGGAGCTGGTCGAACAGGTGGTCCTGCCGGTCGACCGCGAGCGCAAGCGCGAGCTGCTCTCCCATCTGGTCACCTCGGGACGGATCACCCAGGCCCTGGTGTTCACTCGCACCAAACACGGTGCCAACCGGTTGGCCGAGCAGCTCGTCAAGGGCGGCATCAACGCCGCCGCCATCCACGGCAACAAGAGCCAGTCACAGCGAGTCCGGGCGCTCGGCGACTTCAAGGCGGGACGCGTCGGCATCCTGGTCGCGACGGACATCGCCGCTCGCGGGCTGGACATCGAGCAGCTGCCGCATGTCGTGAACTACGAGCTGCCGATGGTGCCCGAGGACTACATCCACCGGATCGGGCGGACCGGCCGTGCCGGCACCGACGGGCAGGCTGTCTCGCTGGTGTGCGTGGACGAGCGCCCACTCCTGCGCGATATCCAGGCGCTCCTCCGGCACACCATCCCGTCCGAGGTCATCGCTGGCTTCGAGCCCGATCGCAACGTCCGCGCGGAGGCGATCCGGCTGCGATCGACACCGGCGGAGCGAGCGGCACATGCTGCGGCCCGGATCGCGCCCTCCGGTCGCCGGGGAACGTCATCCCAGGGCACCGCGCCGGCGCGCGGCGGATCGCCGTTGCATGCCGGATCGGCGTCACGTGCCGGATCATCGTCCCGCGACAGCCGTCGCCGTCGTCCCCATCGCGGTGGCGCATCCGTCCCGGGCGCCACGATCGGCAACGTCATGCCCGGTTCCGCGCACGGACGCACACCGGACGGCCGGCGGCACGACGGTCACGCGGGCTCCCATCGCCACGGCTTGCCGGTCGACCACGAGCGCAGCCAGACGTTCGCCCGCGGGCGCGCCGAGGGCGCGACCGGACCTCGCGTCCTGCCGGGCGAGCGGATCCGGCGACTGGACGCTCGAGGCTGACCACCGGTCCGGGCACGGCCGCCCGAATGGTTCCGGGCATCGGCCGAGGGCGGGCGGTCTCAGGACGTCCCGCCCGCGGATCTGGGCGTGTTCCGTATCCTTGAGCCATGGCCCTGTACCAGCTTCACGAGCCGCTGCCGGAGCTGATCGCCCCGGTCGTGCTCGCCGCGCTCGATGGCTGGGTGGATGCCGGCTCGGCGGCGACCACGGCACTCTCGGTCGTCGCCGCCTCCGCGTCGCCCGTCGCGACCTTCGATCCCGATGACCTGTTCGACTACCGGTCGCGCCGGCCGACGCTCGAGATCCGCGACGGCCGGCTGTCCTCGCTCCAGTGGCCCGAGCTCACCCTCCGCCACGCGAGGTTCGGCGAGCGGGACCTGCTGGTGCTCTCTGGTGCCGAGCCCGACGACCGATGGCACCGCTTGGCCACCGCCATGGTGGAGCTTCTCCTCCGGCTCGACACCCGGGGCTGGGTAAGCCTGGGCGCGATCCCGGCGGCCGTGCCGCATACCCGTCCGGTGCCGATCCTGGGCACCGAGAGCTCCCCCGGGCTGCTCCGCGCCGACGTTCCTCCCGGACCGACCGGGCTGCTCAAGGTTCCGTCCGCCGCCCTCTCGATGCTCGAGATGACCGTCGCCGATGCCGGCATCCCCGCCGTGGGCTACTTCGCGCAGACGCCGCACTACGTGCAGGGCCCATACGCGCTGGCGTCGGTGGCGCTGCTGCGGACCCTCGAGCGCCATCTCGAGGTCGAGCTGCCACGCGGCAACCTGACCGAGGAGGCTCACGAGCTCCGCGAGCGGCTGGACACGGCGACCGAGGCGGACGAGACGACGCGGGCCTACGTGGGCCGGCTCGAGTCGATGGTCGACGAGTCGCGATTGCCCGCCGGCGACGACCTCATCTCGGACATCGAGCGGTTCCTGCGCGAGCAGGGCCAGGGCGGCAGCGCCCGCTGACCGCTGGCTGGTGGCGCCGGGCAGCCGCGCTCAACTAGTAGCGCTCGCGGCGGACGACAACCTTCTGGCCCTTGACCGTGGCCGCCCGCAGCGACCGGATGACCTGGTCGGCGGCACCGTCCGGCACCTCGACCAGCGAGAAGCCGTCCGCCACCTGGATCGCGCCGATGTCGCCACCGCTCAACCCTGCCTCGTTCGCGATCGCGCCGACCAGGTCCGACGGCCGGATCCCCGCCGCCCGTCCGGCACCGATGAACAGGCGGGTCGCACCATCGCCCCCGGAACCGCGCCTGGGCGAGCGCATCACCGGGCGACCGGCCGAATCCCGCCACCCGCTCGGCCGGTATCCGCGCCGTGGCCCGGCCCCTGACGCGTGCGGGGGACGTCGAGGCGGCTCCGCCTCGACGAAGGCTCGTCCATCCCCACCGGGAGCCGGCGCCCCGGGCGGTCCGGGCCCTCCCGCCGCCCGTCCGCGATTCGTGCTCCGTGCCGGGGTGACGTGAGGTCGAGCCGGCCTCGATCCGAACCCACGTCCGCGCGCCGCCGAGGGGGCGGGCAGGGTTGCGGGGGCGAGCTCGGTGAGATCCTCGGCGCCCCGCGCCTCCGCATCGGCGAGGCTGAGCGCCGCGAGGGCGATGTCGACGAGATCGAACTCATCGGACAGCGGCTCGACGACCGCGCGGTACCGGTCGAACCGGCCACCGACCAGCGTCTCGCGAAGCGTGCCGCGCAGGAGGTCCAGCCGGTGCTCTCGCACATCGGCGACGGTGGGCAGGCCGGCCATCGCGAGCGGTGCACCGATCGCCCGCTCGATGTCGCGCAGGAGGCGGTGCTCCCGGGGCTCGACGAGGGTGATGGCCACGCCCTCCCGGCCGGCGCGCCCCGTCCGGCCGATGCGGTGCACGTACATGTCCGGCGAGGAGGGGACGTCGTAGTTGACGACGTGGCTGATGTGCCCGATGTCGAGTCCGCGCGCCGCCACGTCCGTCGCGACGAGCACGTCCAGCGTCCCCTCGCGGAACCGGGCCATGATCCGGTCGCGCTGATCCTGTGACAGCCCTCCGTGGAGCGCCGCCGCGTCGCGGCCACGACCGCTCAACGCCTCCGCCAGGTCGTCGACCTCGCCTCTCGTGCGGGCGAACACCAGGGTCGCGGCACCGTCCTCGAGGTCAAGGATCCGGCCGAGCGCGGCGAGCTTGTCCGAGCGCCGGACAACGTAGCCGACCTGACGAATGCGCGCCTCGCCGCTCCCTGCGCTGGTCTCGCCGGGCACCCGGATCCGCGCAGGTTCGCGAAGGTGCTGTTCGGCGAGACGAGCGGTGGCGCCGGCGATCGTGGCCGAGAACAGTGCAGTCTGGCGGGGCTCGGGCAGCGAGCCGAGGATCCGGTCGAGATCCTCGGCGAAGCCCATGTCGAGCATCTCGTCGGCCTCGTCGAGCACGACCGTCGTCACCTCGTCGAAGCGAAGCGTGCCCCGGTCGAGGTGATCCACCGCCCGCCCGGGGGTGGCGACCACGACGTCCACGCCGCGAGCCAGCCGGTGGAGCTGCGCGGCGATCGGCTGGCCGCCGTAGACGGGGACGACGCGCGCCCCGACCTCGCGCCCGTAGCGGTGGATTGCCTCGGCGACCTGCATCGCGAGCTCCCGGGTGGGCGCCAGGACCAGCGCAGCCGGACGGCTGCCCCGGCCCTCCCGCCCGGAGCCCTGGCCCCCCCGTGGCGCACCGCGCCCCTCGACCGGCCGGCCTGCCGCGCGGTCCGCCTCGATGCGTGCGATGAGGCGCTGGAGGATCGGGAGCGCGAAGGCCGCCGTCTTGCCCGTACCGGTGGGCGCCTCGGCGAGCAGGTCGCGACCTGCCAGGAGCGGCGGGATCGCCGCCAGCTGCACGGGGGTCGGTTCCTCGTAGCCAAGCCCCGCGACGGTGCGCAGCAACCTCGGGTCGAGCCCGAGCGAGGCGAAGGAGCCACTGCCGGTAGCGGCATCGGAGATCTGGTCGGTCACGCAGCAGAGAGTAGCCCCGATCCCCGGAACGGCCGGAGCCCCGCACCGGCCGTGTGGCTCAGGCGGCGAAGACCGACTCGCCGCGAGTCAGGAACCGATCCACGCCCTGGGCCGCCATCCGACCCTCGCGGATCGCCCACACCACCAGCGATTGGCCGCGAACGCAGTCGCCGGCCGCGAACACGCCCGGCACCGACGTCATCCGGTCGAGCCCAGCCCGGACGTTCCCTCGCTGGTCCAGCTCACAGCCGAACGCCCTGGGCAGGGCCAGCTCGGGGCCTATGAACCCCAGCGCGAGCAGGACCAGGTCGGCCGCGATCACCTGTGACGTGCCGGGGACCTCGCGCATCTCCGGGCGGCCCTCGGCGGACACTCCCCAGGAGATGTCGGCGATCTCGATCCCGGCGACGTGCTCGTCCCGGCCGATGAACCGGCGCGTCGTCGTCGAGTAGCGCCGCGGGTCCTCGCCCCACAGCGCCCTGGCCTCCTCCTGCCCGTAGTCGAGCTTGTACACCCTGGGCCATTCCGGCCACGGGTTGTCGGCCGCGCGGGCATCCGGCGGCCGGGGCATGATCTCGAGCTGGCGCACGCTCCGCGCCCCTTGCCGGATCGCCGTCCCGACGCAGTCGGTGCCGGTGTCGCCGCCCCCGATGACCGCCACGTCCCTGCCCGCAGCGTCGATCGGTGCACCCGCCTCGACCCCGCCGTCGAGCAACCGGCGGGTGTTGCCGCGCAGGAAGCTCATGGCCAGGTGGATGCCGCCGAGCTCCCGGCCGGGCACCGTGAGGTCGCGGGCGTGGGTGGCGCCGGTCGCGAGGATCACCGCGTCGTGCTCGGCCGTCAGCCGCTCCACCGACACGTCCGCGCCCACCGTTGTGCCGGTGATGAACCGCACGCCCTCGTCGGCCATCAGCTGGGTCCGCCGCCCGACGACGTCCTTGTCGAGCTTCATGTTGGGGATGCCATACATCAGCAGCCCGCCGATGCGCCCGGCCCGCTCGTAGACCGTGACCAGATGGCCGGCTCGATTGAGCTGGTCCGCCGCGGCGAGCCCGGCCGGACCGCTGCCCACGACGGCGACGCTGCGCCCGGTCCGGGAGAGCGGCGGGTTGAGCGTGACCCAGCCCTCCTCCCAGGCGCGGTCGGCGATCTCCTGCTCGATCGTCTTGATCGCGACGGCATCGCCGTTGATCGCGACCGTGCACGAGCCCTCACAGGGCGCCGGGCAGACGCGGCCCGTGAACTCCGGAAAGTTGTTGGTGCGATGGAGCCGGATGCTCGCCTCGCGCCATTGACCGCGATAGACGAGATCGTTCCATTCCGGAATCAGGTTGTTGATCGGGCAGCCCGACGCCATCCCGTTGATCAGCGTCCCGGTGTGGCAGAACGGGACCCCGCAGTCCATGCAGCGGGCCCCCTGGTCCCTGAGCTCGATGTCGGACAGCCGTGGGTGCGCCTCGCTCCAGTCGTGGATGCGCTCGAGCGGCGGGCGCGCCGGTGAGCCGCGGCGCTGGATCTCGATGAACCCGGTCGGCTTGCCCATCAGGCCCGCTCCGATCCGGCCGCCGCCGCGGAGCCGTGTCGCGTCGCCACGGTGGAGCCGGGCCGCGCCCCGAGTCGGGTGGGCATCACGAGCCGCCGACCCGGGCGAGGTCGCGAGCGTTCTGCTCGAACGCGGCCATCTCGGCGGTCTCGCGATCGAGCCCGGCGGCGAGCATCCGGTCCTGCGCCTCGAGCACGCGCCGGTAGTCGTGGGGGATCACGCTCACGAAGCGAGCGGCCGCCGCCTCCCAATGGGCGAGGAGCTCGCCGGCGAGAACGCTGCCGGTGAGCTGGCGGTGGCGCTCGACGAGCGTCCGCAGCTCGGCGACATCGTCGTCCCCGGCCAGCGGCTCAAGGGCGACCATCTCGGTGTTGCAGCGCGACGCGAAGGCACCGTCGGGGTCGTGGACCCAGGCGATCCCTCCGGACATCCCGGCAGCGAAGTTGCGGCCCGTCCTCCCGAGCACCACCACCCGGCCGCCGGTCATGTACTCGCAGCCATGGTCCCCCACCCCTTCGACGACGGCCGTCGCGCCCGAGTTGCGGACGGCGAACCGCTCGCCCGCCAGGCCGCGCACGAATGCCTCGCCGCTCGTCGCGCCGTACAGGGCGACGTTGCCGGTGATGACGTTCTCGTGGGCGACGAACCGGGATTCGGCCGGTGGAAACAGCACGATCCGGCCACCGGACAGGCCCTTGGCCAGGTAGTCGTTGGCGTCGCCCTCGAGCCGGAGCGTCACGCCGCGCGGGATGAACGATCCGAAGCTCTGCCCGGCCGAGCCGCGGAAATGGAGATCGATGGTGTCCTCGGACAGGCCGTCCCGGCCCCAGCGGCGGGTCACCTCCGAGCCGAGCATCGTCCCCACCACCCGGTGCACGTTGCGGATCGGGAGACTGGCCTTCACCGGCAGCCCTTCGCTGAGCGCCGGGGCGCACAGCTCGAGCAGCGTCGTCGCGTCGAGCGATGCCTCGACGTTGTGCTCCTGCGCGATCTCCCGGTGACGACCGTAGGTGGCCGGCACGTCCGGAAGCGCGAGCACCCGCGCGAGGTCGATGTGGCGAGCCTTCCAGTGGTCGAGCGCGGGCCGCATCTCGAGCCGGTCCGACCGGCCCACCATCTCCTCGATCGTGCGGAACCCGAGGCGCGCCATGTGCTCGCGCACCTCGCGGGCGATGAAGGTCATGAAGTTGACGACGTGCTGCGGGTCGCCTGCGAACCGCTTTCGCAGCTCCGGATCCTGGGTGGCGACGCCGACCGGGCAGGTGTTGAGGTGGCAGGCACGCATCATCACGCAGCCCAGCGACACGAGGGGTGCGGTCGCAAACCCGAACTCCTCGGCGCCCAGCAGCGCACCGATGACCACGTCGCGCCCGGTCTTGAGCTGCCCGTCGACCTCGACCGTGATCCGGCTCCGAAGGTCGTTCATCAGCAGCACCTGGTGTGCCTCGGCCAGGCCCAGCTCCCACGGGACTCCGGCATGCTTGATCGAGGTCAGCGGCGAGGCGCCGGTGCCGCCGTCGTGGCCGCTGATGAGGACCACGTCCGCGTGCGCCTTGGCCACCCCCGCCGCGACCGTCCCCACCCCCACCTCTGAGACCAGCTTCACGCTGATCCGGGCGTGGTGGTTGGCGTTCTTGAGGTCGTGGATCAGCTCTGCCAGATCCTCGATCGAGTAGATGTCGTGGTGCGGCGGCGGGCTGACGAGGCCGACCCCCGGCGTCGAGTGGCGGGTCTTCGCGATCCACGGGTAGACCTTCGACCCCGGCAGCTGGCCGCCCTCGCCGGGCTTGGCGCCCTGGGCCATCTTGATCTGGAGCTCGCGCGCGTTGACCAGGTACTCGCTGGTGACGCCGAACCTGCCCGATGCCACCTGCTTGATGGCGCTGTTCTTCGAGTCGCCGTTGGACAGCGGCTCGTAGCGGGCCGGGTCCTCGCCCCCCTCGCCGGTGTTCGACTTGCCACCCAGGCGGTTCATCGCGATCGCCAGCGCCTCATGCGCCTCGGCGGAGATCGAGCCGTAGCTCATCGCGCCGGTCTTGAAGCGCCTGACGATCGACTCGACCGGCTCGACCTCCTCGATCCGCACCGGGCGCAGGGCCGGACGAAGCTCGAGAAGCCCGCGCAGTGTCGTGAGGCGTGCGGACTGGTCGTCGACCAGGCTGGTGTAGTCCTTGAACGCCGCGTAGTCGCCGGTGCGCACCGCCCGCTGGAGGGTGTGGATCGTGAGCGGGTTGAACAGATGATGCTCGCCGTCGGCGCGGTACTGGTACTGACCGCCGGGCGGCAGCTGGGTGTGAACGACCGGGCGCCTGGGCGGGTAGGCGCGCTCCTGTCGCAGCTGGACCTCGCGCGCAACGGTCTCGATCCCGATGCCGCCGATCCGGCTGGGGGTCCAGGTGAAGTACTCGTCGACGAAGTCCTGATCGAGACCGACCGCCTCGAACACCTGGGCTCCGTGGTAGCTGTGGACCGTGGAGATCCCCATCCGCGAGATGGCCTTGATCACGCCCTTGACCACGGCCTTGCGGTACCGCTTCTCGGCCTCCGTGGTGGGCCCCGGGATGCTGCCCAGCCGCACCTGGTCGTCGATGGTCTCGAACACGAGGTACGGGTTGATCGCGCTGGCGCCGTAGCCGATCAGCAGGCAGAAGTGATGGGCCTCGCGCGGCTCGGCCGACTCCAGCACCAGGCCCACCCGCCCGCGCGTGCCGGCGCGGACGAGGTGATGGTGCACGGCGGAGACCGCCAGCAGCGCCGGGATCGGGGCATCGGTCTCGTCGTGACCGCGATCCGACAGGATGATCTGGTTGCAGCCCTCCGCGATGGCCTCGGACGCCCGCTGGCGCAGGTCCTCGATCGCCCGCCGCAGCCCGGTCCCGTTGTCCGACACGCGGAACAGGATCGGCAGCGTGATCGCTCGGAACCCGTGTGCGTCGTAGCCGCCGTCGAGGGCCCGCATCTTCTCGAGCTCGAGGTTCGAGATGACCGGCGACGGGATGGCGAGCTGGTGGGCCGCGTCGTCACCCGGGTCGAGCAGGTTGTCCTCGGGCCCGATCGAGCGCTCGGTGGCCATGATCACGGCCTCGCGGATCGCGTCCACCGGCGGGTTGGTGACCTGCGCGAACAGCTGCTTGAAGTAGCTGTACAGGAGCTGGGGCCGGTCGGACAGCACCGCGAGCGGGGCGTCGTTGCCCATCGACCCGACGGGGTCGGCGGCGCCGGTCGCCATCGGATCGATGATCATCCGGACGTCCTCGGCCGTGTAGCCGAACACCTCCTGGCGTCGCAGGACGGTCTCGTGGTCGGGCTCGATGACGCCGGCGGGCTCCGCCAGATCCTCGAGACGGACCAGCGTGCGAGCGACCCAGTCCGCGTACGGATGCTGTGCCGCCAGCTCCGCCTTGAGCTCGTCGTCGCGAACGATCCGGCCCTTCGCGGTGTCCACCAGGAACATGCGCCCGGGCTGCAGCCGGCCCTTGGCCACGACGTCGCCGGGCGGGATGTCGAGCACGCCGACCTCGGACGCCATGACCACGCGCCCATCGCGCGTCACGTACCAGCGGCCCGGGCGGAGACCGTTGCGGTCGAGCGTGGCACCGATCCGGATGCCGTCGGTGAACGCGAGCGAAGCCGGGCCGTCCCAGGGCTCCATCAGGCAGGCGTGGTACTGGTAGAACGCGCGCCGCTCGAGGGGCATCGCCGGGTCCCGGCTCCAGGGCTCGGGCACCATCATCGCCATCACGTGCGCGAGCGATCGGCCCGACAGGTGGAGCAGCTCCAGGACGTTGTCAAAGATCGCCGTGTCCGAGCCGTCCTGGTCCACGGCCGGGAGCACCTTGCGCAGGTCGTCGCCGAACGCCGGTGAGCGGAGCGTGGACTGCCGGGCGAACATCCAGTTGACGTTGCCGCGGAGCGTGTTGATCTCGCCGTTGTGCGAGATGTAGCGGTATGGATGAGCCCGGGACCACGAGGGGAAGGTGTTGGTCGAGAAGCGCGAGTGGACGAGCGCGACTGCGCTCTCCAGGCGCTCGTCAGCCAGGTCCGGGTAGAACGTGTGCAGCTGCGAGGCGCTGAGCATGCCCTTGTAGACGATGGTCCGGCAGCTCATCGAGGGCACGTAGAACTCGCCACGGCCGGGCAGCGCGCTGCGCTGGACCGCCTTCTCGATCAGCCGCCGGGCGACGTACAGGCGGCGGTCGAAGTCGAGGTCGCCGGCTTCGCCCGGCGGCACGTCCCCGGGCCGGGCGATGAACGCCTGGCGAACGTAGGGGCGGCTGTGCGAGGCGGACTCGCCGAGGCCCATGGGGTCCGTCGGCACGTCACGCCAGCCGAGGAACGTGAGGCCCTCCGCCTCGAGCACCTGCTCGAACCTGGCGGCGCAGCCGGATCGGCAGGTGCCGTCGCGCGGCAGGAAGACCATCGCCACGCCGTATCCACCGTCGGCCGGAAGGTCGATTCCGGGATCGCGTGCCACCGCGCGGAGGTGGGCGTGGGGGATCCCGACCAGCAGCCCTGCGCCGTCGCCGGTGTTCCGCTCCGAGCCGCTCGCCCCTCGATGCTCGAGATTGACCAGCACCGTGAGCGCGTCCCGCACGATCCCGTTCGAGCGACGGCCGCTCACGTCGCAGACGAAGCCGAAGCCACATGCGTCGTGCTCGGTGGATGGCTCGTACAGGGTGCGAGGCTGTGGCACGTCGATGGGACCCTCCCGCGATCGAGCCCCCGGCGGACCGGGTGGGCGACGATACGAAATCCACCCCGGGGAGGGAGGTGCCTCACCGGTGGTGGTTCGGTTTCGGATTCGGCCCATTCGCAACGTTTGCGCGTACTCGGGCCGTGACCGGTTGCCGGACGTACCTGACATATCCTGTCGTCATTCGGGTAGGATGCCCGCATGCGCGCCTCCCGTCTCGTGTCCCTGCTGCTGCTCCTCCAGACGCGCGGAGGGATGACCGCCGCGGAGCTGGCGCGCGAGCTCGAGGTCTCGGTGCGCACGATCCACCGCGACGTCGAGGCGCTCGGGGCCGCAGGCGTGCCGGTGTTTGCGGAGCGCGGGCCGCACGGCGGCATCCGGCTGGTCGACGGCTATCGCACCCGGCTGACCGGGATGACAAGCGAGGAGGCCGACGCCCTGTTCCTGTCGGGGCTCCCGGGTCCGGCGGCCGAGCTCGGTCTCGGTACCGTCGTCACCGCGGCCAGGCTCAAGGTCCTCGCGGCGTTGCCCACCGAGCTGCGGGGCCGGGCAAGCCGGTTGCTGGAGCGCTTCCACCTCGACGCGGCGGGGTGGTTTCGCGCCGGCGAGGAGGTTCCCCATCTGGCCGCGATCGCCCAGACTGTGTGGGACGGCATGCGGCTGGAGCTCGACTACGACCGCGGCGACCACGTCGTGACGCGCGTGCTTGACCCGCTCGGCCTCGTCCTCAAGGCGGGCGTGTGGTACCTGGTCGCGGGCCACGACGGGCAGCTGCGAACGTACCGGATCTCGAGGGCAAGAGGCGTCCGCCCGCTCCCCGATCGGGCGTTGCGACCGCCGGGGTTCAACCTGGCCACCTACTGGGCCGACTCGATCGCCGCCTACGAGCGGGACACGCCCCGCATCGAGGTGACGCTACGCGTGCGGCGCGACGCCTCCCGTTGGCTCGACGACATCCTCGACTCGTCTCCCCTCGCGACCGCAGTGGAGCTGCCCGACGACCAGCCCGGGGGGTGGCGCCGCGTTCGCGTCACATTCGACTGGCCGCGCGAGGTCGCCGGTCGCCTGCTGGCCCTGGGTGGCTCGATCGAGGTGCTGGAGCCGCTCGAGCTCCGGCAGGAGATCGCCGGCATCGCGAGGGACGCGCTGGCGCGCTACGGCGAGTCGACGGAGCTGGCCGCGGCGGGTCGCAGCTGAACCTCGACCCGCCGTGCCACTCGCTCGGGTGGGGCGTGGCGCGGGCCCGACGGGATGCCGGGCACCCGGGGAGCGCGCCTGCGGATCTCGCGCTCGCGATCATCCTGCAGCGCGCGCAGCAGGAAGTGGGAAGAGATCATCCTGGGGACACCTCGCTCGCTGTGATCGATGTCCACATGATCGCTCGCCAATATGCCAGGTTCTGTCATCAACTCGAACCTCGATGGTCGCCCACGACGAGGGATCCGGCAAACGAGTCGTGGGCGGATGGCCAGCTCCGAAGCCGGAACCCGGCCCGACAATGGGTTCGCGGTCGCCGGAAGCCTCTGGGATACTGGGCCCGTGCGACGAGTCGAGGCCGAGGCGCTGGTGGGAGCCTCTCGGGACGAGGTCTGGCAGCTCTACGACGACATCGAGGGCACGCCCCTGTGGATGCCGTTCGTGACCGAGATCCTGTACGTCTCGGGTCCGGCCCGGGTGGGGACCGTCTACCGCGAGCGCACGCGGCTGGGCGGGCTGCCTACCACGCAGCAGTGGGAGATCGCGGAACACCGACGTCCGTCGCGCCAGGTTCACGTCTCCGATGCCTTCGGGATCGCGGCGGCGCTGATCCTCACCTTCGAGGCGCGCGGCACCGGTACGTGGGTTCACCAGGCTGCAGAGCTTCGCTCGAGCCTGTGGGGACCGTTCGGTTGGCTCCACGAGCTGCTCGCGGCGATCCCGGCCGGCTGGGGCGTGGAGGCGGCGGTGGCGGGCGCCAAGCGGGCGTTCGAGGGCGATCCGCCGCGCTGATCAACCGGCCCCGGGCGGGACCCACGGTACCCTTGCGGCCGATGGACATCGCATCACCGGCTCCACTCGACCGGCACCTGCCGCTCGATGGCACCCGCAACGTGCGCGACGTCGGCGGCTATCCGGCGAGCAGCGGCAGGCGAACCCGCTGGCGAACCCTCCTCCGATCCGACGAGCTGACCCGCCTGCCCGCCCACGCTCGGCACCAGCTCGAGGCGATCGGGCTGCGCCAGGTGATCGACCTGCGGTGGCCCGAGGAGCTCGAACGCGCCCCGAACGTGTTCCTCGGCTCGGGCAGCGTCCGATACCACAGCATCCCGTTGCTCAAGGACGACCCGACCCCGCACGCCGGCCTGGCCGGGATGTACCGCCACGTGTTCGACCGGCGGGGCCCGCAGCTGGCCATGGTCGTGCGGGCCCTGCTCGACGATGGTCTGCCGGCGATCATCGGCTGCGCGGCAGGCAAGGACCGCACCGGTGTCACGATTGCGCTGTTGCTCGACCTGGCCGGCGTGCCGGTCGAGGCGATCGTGGAGGATTACGCGCTCTCGGCCGGGTTCTTCCGGCGTCCGCGCACCCGGATCGACCCCGGGGACTGGCGGCATCCGCCGCTCGATGTCGACAGCCCGCCCGAGTTCATGGCCGCGGCCCTGGAGCACCTCCACCGGCGTCACGGGGGCTCGCGAGCGCTGCTGCGCCGGGAGGGGATCGAGGACCGGGCGATCGAGACGCTGGTCGCGCGGCTGACCGAGCCGGCCGGCGGCTGACGGTGCTTCGACCCGCCGATCGGCCGGACGCCCGGCCAGGCCCGGCGCCGGGCGCCCAACAGGCCTAGGATTGGAATATGGGTCGCATCGGCGCATCGCTCGAGCTCCCGTACTCCGCCGAGCGGGTGTTCGCCGTCGCCACCCGCGTCGATGACCTGCCCCGCTGGCTGCCCGAGGTCGTGTCGGCGTCCCTCCAGGACCCGCCGCTCGCAACGGGCAGCCGTGTCCGCCTCAAGCTCTCGGGAGCCGCGGCGGGGGCCGAGGTCACCGGCACGGTTCGCCAGTTCCGACCGCCGTCGATGCTGGTGATCGCCGGATCCGGAGGCCCGCTCTCGGTCGAGGTCCGGACCAGGCTGGATCCCGTCGGGGACGAGGGGGGATCAACCCGGATCGCGCTCGAGATCGACCTCTCCACCTCGCCGCTGCTCGGGTTCATCGCTCGCGAGGCGGAGCGACGGATCAATGCCGAGCTGCCGGCGGCGCTCCAGCGGTTCCGGGATCTGGTGGAGGCGGAGCCGGCCTGAGGGGACCCTGCCTGAGCGGAGCCGGTCTGAGCTGTCCCCGCGCCCGGCTGCTCCAGGGTGCTGCCGGGCCTGCCGGCTCCGCTAATATAGTTGTGCGCTCAACCATACTGGTTGCCGTGAACGGCGGCAATGGGGATCCTCGCCGCCCTACACTCGACCCATGCTTCGCACCGTGACGGCGACCCGGTACGTGACGCCCCTTCGCGAGGGCGGCTCCGTGCCGGCGCTGGTCGAGGCCGACGACGACGGCCTGTACGTGGTCAAGCTTCTCGGCGCGGGGCACGGACGAAAGGCGCTGGTGGCGGAGCTGCTGGCCGGCGAGATCGGCCGCCACCTCGGGCTGCCGGTCCCGGACCTGGTGCTCGTCGAGCTTGACGCAACGCTTGCGAAGGCCGAGCCCGACCAGGAGATCCAGGACCTGCTCGAGCGGTCGGCCGGGACGAACGTCGGCCTCGACTTCCTGCCCGGCGCCCTTGCGTTTGCGCCGGCCGTCGGGCCCGCCCCCGAGCCCGACCTGGCCGCCGCGGTGGTCTGGCTGGACGCGTTCACGACCAACGTCGACCGGACGCCGCGCAACCCCAACCTCATCGTGTGGCACCGGCGCCTCCATCTCATCGACCACGGGTCCGCGCTGTACATCCACCACACCTGGCGTGATCCGGGGAGCCACGCCCGCCGCCCGTTCGAGCCGATCCGTGACCACGTGCTGCTGCCATTCGCCTCGTCGATCGTCGACGCCGACGCGCGGCTCGCGCCCTTGGTGGACCAGCCGCTGCTCGAGCGGCTCGTGGCGGCGATCCCCGATGACTGGCTGCGGGCCGAGGATGGGCTGCCGGACGCCGATGCCCATCGACGCGCCTACGTCGACTACCTGCTGACCCGCCTGGAGGCGCCGCGCGCGTTCGTCGAGGAGGCCGAGCGTGCCCGGGCTGCGTAAGCCGTTCGAGTACGCGGTCGTGCGCGTGGTTCCTCGCGTGGAACGCGGCGAGGCGTTCAACGCAGGGATCGTGCTGATGTCGCGGCCGAAGCGGTTCCTGGGCGCCCGCGTCGCCCTCGACGAGCGGCTCCTGGTGATGCTCGCGCCCGATTGCGACCCGCAGATCGTCCGCGACCACCTCGACGCGGTCGTCGGGGTCGCCCATGGCGACGGATCAGCCGGTCCGATCGCCGGTCTGCCGATGGCCGAACGCTTCCACTGGCTGGTGTCGCCGTCATCGACGGTCATCCAGCCATCGGAAGTCCACACCGGGCTCACCGACGATCCCGAGGCCACCCTCGACCACCTGTTTCGGACGCTCGTCCTGCGGTAATGCCGGCGGATCGGCGGCAGCTCGACGGGTCGTGCGTCCCGTCCGCGACGGCCTGCCGGGCTATCTGGTGGATGCGGATGGCCGCTCGTCGCGGTCCCTGCCGGGCGGGAAGGCGGCTGCGGCCTCGCCGTCCCCTGGCTGGCGATCCTCTGGCTGGCGGTCCTCTGGCTGACGGTCCCCTGGCTCCCGCCGCCGGAACCAGACCGCGATCAGGATGGTGACCGTCATGAATGTGAGCGACGCCGTGTTGGACAGGATGAGCGCCCAGTTGCCGATCGACCAGCCGTACGAGATCCAGGCCACGAAGCCGAGATCCAGGAGCGACAGGTAGAGCAGCGAGACGTCCCGGCTCGAGCGGGTGTGGCGAATCCTGCGGATCTGGAGCGTCGGCGACAGCGCCATCATGAACCCGGCCAGCGTCGCGATCACGGCCAGGATCTCGGGCGTCGTCACCGGCCCGGCCTCAACTCGGCCTGCGTGCGGCCTGCGCGCGCAGTTCGGCCTTCCGAGCCCGCTTGCCAGCCTGGTACTCGGCGAGGGCCTCGGCCGAGTCCACGTCGCCCAGCGTCGGGTGCCTGGGCCGGACGTCTTCCCAGCCGGGCGGCCTGATCCCGTACCGATTGCCCAGCAGCGCGACGATCGAGCCCGCCTTCATCTCGCCGATCCCGGGCAGGGCGATCAGCCGAGCGTGGAGGTCTCGCGCGTCGGCGGCCCCGGACCACACCCGGGAGGCGTCGCCAGCGTAGCCGTCGGCGATGGCGGCACACAGCTCGCGTACCCGCTTCGCCATGTTGCCCGGAAAGCGATGAAGGGCCGGTGGCGTGCGGAACGCGGCATCGAGGATCTCAGGATCCATGGTCGCGATCATCGACGCGTTCAGCGACCCGATGCGTCGCTGCAGCTCGAGCGGACCGGAGAACGCCTTTTGGACGGTGACCTGCTGGTCGAGCGCGAAGCCGATGAGGAGCGCCAGTGGATCGCTGGCGAGGAGCGCGTCGGCATCGCCGTTGCCGGTGAACGGGAGGTGGTCGGGGGGCACGGGGAGGCTCATGGCAGCATCGTACGCGGGTACGATCGACCGATGTCGGATGTGCCTCCCGTTCGCGTGCACGGCGGGCTCCCGGCCGACGGGCGAGCGGGCTGAGCGGGATGCTGTTGGGGATCGATCACCTCGTCATCGCGGTCCGGGACCCGGACACCGCGGCGGAGGACCTGACCGACGTGCTCGGCGTGGCCTGGATCGGCGGCGGGCGCCACGAGGCGATGGGCACGTTCAACCGGGTGGCGTTCCTGGGTGACAGCTACCTCGAGCTGATTGGCGTGTTCGACCCGGCGCGGGTCGCCGAGAACCCGCAGTTCGCGGTGGGCGGGGCCACCGTCGCGGTGCTGGAGGCGGGCCGCGAGGGGCTGGCGACGTACGCCCTGGCCACCGACGACATCGTTGGCGATGTCAACCGGCTGCGTGCGTCGGGGTCCTGGATCGGCAACCCGGTCGCAGGATCTCGCGGGCGTCCCGACGGAGACACGGTCCGCTGGATGACGGCGTTCCCGTCACTCGGCCCAGATCGGCCGCCGTTCCTGATCGAGCATGAGCTCGCCGGTGCCGAGTGGGGCGACGAGGCGAGGGCGGCAAGGGCGGCCTTCCGGCACCCGGTCGGCGGGCGGGTACGGCTGGCCGGGATCGAGATCGGGGTCCACGATCCGGTCGCTGCGGTCGGCAGGTTTGACACGGAGATCGGGCTGGCATTCGATGACACCGGCGAAACACGGGTCGGCGACCAGTGGATTCGCCTCACGGCAGCCGGCGGCGCGCCGGTCGTGGAGCTCGCGTGCGAACCGGGAACGCCCCCGCTCGATGTCGTCGGCTTCGGCGTTCGCTGGCGCCGACGGCAGACGGCGCGCGCCGGCGGCTAGGGACGGCGGTGAGCGTTGGGCAGGGGTCAGGAGCGGGCGACGACGCGCGGGATCGGGCGCGTGGCTCGCTCGTCCGGGATACGCCCACCATCGGGGACGCGGTCCCCGGCAGGACGAGTCGTGACGGCTCGTCGCTCCAGCGCGGACCGCTCGGGGACCCGGCGTCCCGAGCTCCGCCGCTCCGCGATCGAAACCCCGATCCGGTACACCAGCAGGAACCAGGCCATCGTCCCGGCCCCGAGATAGATCCACTGCGCCCAGGCCGACCCCGTGTCAGTCCCGGCACCGATCCCGTGGACGGTGGCACCCAGGAACACCAGGAAGGTCAGGTAGTGAAGCGCCCGCCAGGCGCGTTGCCCGATCACCCGTCGGACGTAGAAGCTGCCCACGACCACGATCGCGATGTACAGGGCGACCTGGCCGGCGGCAACTGCGAGCGGCGCGTGCGGCGCAAGGCCCGGGACGAGGATCTGGCCCAGCGAGAACGGGACGGAGGTGTCGAGCCCCAGCAGCATCCCGTGGATGCCGGCCAGACCCACGCCGACCGCAGCGAGGTCCTGGTGGAGCGCGAAGCTCACCGGGCGGTGAGCGATCGCGTCGAGCAGCTTGGTCGACAGCATGAGCCCGTAGATCACCGAGCCCGCCATCGCGAGGTATGCCATCCAGGCGAACAGTCGCTCGAACAGCCACGGCAGGCTGGCCGGGTTGAGCTGCCAGGCCGTGATCACGCCGTCGATCGCGCCGGGAAGCGTCCCGCCGAGCACGATCCCGAAGGCGACGGCGGGCAGACCCCAGCGCACGAGCTCGGTTCGCTCGTCGAAGCCGCGGTACTTCACGCCAGCCATCGCACCATCCCCTGATCGGCACGGAGCCCACCGCGCTCGGTGAGCACGAGCAGGCCGTGGACGCCTGGCCGATCGAGCATCTCGAACGCCTGCTCGCTGCCGGCGATGACGGCCACCTTGGCAAGCACTTCGGCCAGACGCGCCGAGTCCGCGAGGACGGTGGCCTGGACCACATCCGTGACCGCCGGGCGCCAGGTGCGGGGATCGATGAGATGGTGCGCGAACCCGGCTCCGTGCGGCCAGCGATGCACGCTGGTGCCCGAGGTCGCGAGGCCCCAGGTCCGCGCCTCGCTGGTGGTCGTCAGGCGAACGGCGCCCAGCAGCGTGCCGGACGTTCGCGGATCGGCGATCCCGATCCCCCACTCGTCGCCCGGTGCGAGCCGGATCGCGACGTCACCGTCGCCGTCCACGATCGCGGAACGGCCCGGTGCGATCGCAAGCGCCCGGTCGGCCAGCCAGCCCTTGGCGACCCCGTCGAGGTCGAACCTGACGCCCGGCTCGCGGACGACGATCGACCCTCGCTGCCGGCGCCTCAGCGACCATCGCCGGCTGGCCGCACCCGGCCGCGAGACCTCGTCGCCGCGCTCGGCGCCCAGCCGGGCATCGAGCATGGCCACGTCCACCAGCCCGTCCGTCAGGCCCTCGGCCTGTCGTGCCCAGTCGAGGACGGTGGTGAGCGTCGGCCCGACGGCGATCTCGCGACCGGGTGCGTCGTTGAGGTGCGACAGCTCCGAGCCGGGATCGAACCGGGTCAGCCGGCTGGCCCAGGTGGCGATCCGGTCGAGCACGGCCTGGGCGGCCTCCTCCCGCTCCATCGGCGCCGCATCGTCGATCAGGTGCACCGAGACCCGGCCGCCCATCATCGGCCTGGCGGCCCCGGCCGGGAGGGCCGGGGCGAGATCGAGGACCGCGCTCATGGCCGTCCCGACTGGCGCGTCTGCGTCACCACATGCACCCGTGGCGTCGGTGTCGGCTGGATCACGACCGGGGCGTTCGGCGGGGCGGTCTGGCCGGGCGCCAGGGTCACGTACTTGGTGACGTGCGTCACCGACGGCTGCGGGTTCTGGACGGTGCTGCCGACGGCAGCGGCGCCCAGCGTCGCCCCGGCCGGGACGACCGAGGGAAGCATGGCCGTCACGATCGCCGATGCCGAGGCGATCCCGGCGAACGCGACCAGCAGCCGGATCGGGTTCGCGTCTGGCCGCGACTTCGCGGCTCGGGTCTCGAGCGTCGGTCGCGGACGCGGGCCGGGCATTGGACGCTCGGCGGCCGCGGCGTGAGCACCCGAAGCGGGTCGGGGACCGGGCATCGGGCGAAAGCCGGGCGGCGGTGGGGGCGGTCCCATCGGGGACATCGTGCCGCCGGGCTCCGGCCCGGATGCACCGGCTGCCTGGCGCGGCTGGGGCAGGTCACGGATCGAGGGCCGGAGCGGCAGCGGACGGGCCGCGCGAGGCGGCACCCTGTCAGACGGGCCGTTGGGTCGCGGGTCGCTCATCAGTCCTGCTCCCCGCGTTCGTTCCCATCGTCTCGCTCACCGCCCCCGGTTACGGTCTTCGTGACGGTAACGTCCTGCGGCGCGACGGGCGGGGTGAGGTAGACGGTGTCGACCTGGACGGTCGGCTGGGGCGGCGGATCGACGGTGGCTGCGACCTGCTGCACGGCACCACCCGGGGTGGTGCTCGGGCCGACGCCCATGAACGCGAGCCCGAAGGCGAGAGCCAGGGCCGCGGTGAGCGAGGCGACGAAGAAGGCGACGCGGTGAATCATGGTTGGAGACTCCCGGCGTGTGGATTCGAGTGATACGTGCATCGTCGTGGGCGGTGGGACGCCAGGCGGTGTGGTCCGCATGAGAATCTGCACAGACAGGGCCCTCGGCCCTCGACCGGGGCCCGATTGCCCCGCAGAATGCGGCGCGATGCGTGTTCTTGTGGTCGAGGACGAGCCGAAGATGGCCGCCCTCATCAAGCGAGTCCTCGTGGCCGAGCGCCACGTGGTCGACGTCGCCCCGGACGGAGTCAGCGCCGTGGCGCTCGCGGAGACCGGTCCCCACGACGTCATCGTGCTCGACCGGATGCTGCCCGACATCGACGGCCTCACCGTGATGCGGCTGCTGCGCGCCAAGGGCATCGCGTCCCCGGTGCTGCTGCTCACGGCGCTGGGCTCGGTCGATGATCGCGTCGGCGGGCTTGACGCCGGCGCCGACGACTACCTGGCCAAGCCGTTCGCGTTCTCGGAGCTGCTGGCCCGGGTCCGGGCGCTCGCACGCCGGCCGCCACCCGCTGGAGAGAGCCGGCTCGCGGCGGGCGACCTCACGCTCGACGAGCTGCGACACGTCGCCCAGGTGGGTGACCGGACCGTGGACCTGTCGGCGCGCGAGTTCGCCCTGCTCGGGTTCTTCATCCGGCACGCGGGGCAGGTCGTCACGCGCCAGCAGATCCTCGACCAGGTGTGGGGTGCGGAGCCCGACGTGTACTCCAACGTGGTCGACCTGTACGTCTCGTACCTGCGCCGCAAGCTCGCTGAGCTGGACCGGGCGGATCGCCTGCGCACCGTCCGGGGTGTCGGCTACACCCTCCGGGCGGAGCCCTGAGTCCGGTGGCGATCGGCCACACCGAGATCCTGCTGCGGCGGACGCGCCGACGCCTGTTCGCGGTCACGCTCGCGCTGCTCACCCTGCTCGTGATCGGCGTGGGGGCCGCCACGCTGATCATGGGGCTCAGCGCGCTCGACGCCGGCGTCGACCGGGCCCTCCAGACGGCCGTCAATGCCGCCGCGGCGTCCGTGGCCGGGGAGATGCCCACCGCTGACGAGCGCAACGAGCCCGATGAGCAGGCCCCATCGGGCGCCGACACCGTCCTGTTGCTTCTCGACCCGTCGGGCAAAGTCGTCCAGAACCGGACCGGGAGCACGCTGCCGGGACTGCCGGACGTCGGCGTGCTGCCCTCGGCGTCAGCGGCTGGCCAGGATCTGCGGACGATCCGGGCGGGCGACCACAGTCTGCGGCTGCTGACCGTGCCGCTGGTCCACGACGGGACCCTGCTCGGGTACGTGCAGGGTGCGTTCGTGCTCGACGTGCACGACAGCCAGTCGCAGAGCCTGGTGATCGCCGTGATCATCGTGGGCGCCATGGGGCTGATCGGCGCCGCCCTGATCACGCTGCTGGTCACGGGCCGCGCACTGGTGCCGATCCGCAACGGGTTCGAGGCCCAGCGCCGGTTCGTCGCCGATGCGTCCCACGAGCTGCGCACCCCGGCAGCCCTCATCAGGGCCAACGCGGAGGTCATCGAGCGCGAGGGTCTGATCGCTGACGATGGCCGGCCGCTGCTCGAGGACGTCATCGCGGAGGCCGATCGGCTGGGCGGCCTGGTCGGCGATCTGCTCCAGCTCGCCGCCTGGGATGAGACCCGGCTGTCGATCTCCCCGGCTCCGCTGGACGCCGCCGCGCTCGCGAGCGACATGGTCCGAGGTGCGACGGCCCTGGCGGCCGAGCGGGATGTCCGGCTCGAGACGGACGCCGCATCACCGGCGATCGCCATGGCGGATCGCGACCGCCTGATCCAGCTGCTGCTGATCCTGGTCGACAACGCCGTCGATCACTCGCCGCCGGGCAGCACCGTGACCGTCCGCGTGCGCCGCGGACCGCACGCGGTCGAGATCGACGTCGACGATCAGGGCCCGGGAATCGCCGAGGGCGACCGGGAGCGGATCTTCGAGCCGTTCACGCGCCTGTCGGGGACGACCCGGCACGGATCCGGGGGAACCGGGCTGGGGCTCGCGATCGCCCGGCGCATCGTGGACGCGCACGGCGGCACCATCCGGGCCGACTCGCCGGCCAGTGGCGGGGCGAGGTTCACGGTCGAGCTGCCGCCGGCACCGTCGGCAGGCACCGACCCGGTGATGGACGCCAGCCCAGATGTGGAAACGCATAGCCGGGCCACACGATCGGCTCAGAGCGAGGGACGAGGCTGAAACTCACGAGGCGAATACCGCCTCGGAGTGAAGACTCTCGCCGCCGCCCGCCGGGGACGGCCCCACCGCCAGGAGCCGAGTCATGGCCTACGTCATCGCCGCACCGTGCGTCGACCACTCCGACCAGTCGTGTGTCGCGGTCTGTCCCGTCGACTGTATCTGGGGGGACCTGTCGGTCGATCGCAAGCTCTACGTCGACCCTGAGGGCTGCATCGAATGCGGCTCATGCGAGACGGCCTGCCCGAACGGGGCGATCATGCCGGAGCACAAGCTCGGGCGTGAATGGGCCGACTTCGCGTGGGTCGACGCGGCCTGGTTCTCCGATCCGGAGGCCGCCCGCTCGGTGGTCGAGGAGCTTGTCCCGGCGGCAGCCGCCTGACATGGACACCCTCATCCCGCCGGGTCGACCGGCAACTCGCGGGCCGTTGCCGCCCCGCAGACCGTTGCCGTCACGCGGCTTCCCGCCGTGCGCCGTGCCGGTCCGGCGGCTGGCCTCGTCCACCGAGCCGAACGCGACCATCGTCGACCGTGAGGACATCAGCCCCACGATCGCGAGGCTTGGCGTCCGGCCTGACGACGGCGTACCGGCCTTCCGCTCCGGCCAGTACCTGGCGCTCGGGATCGAGGTCGACGGCCGCGCGCTCCAGCGCCCCTACTCCACCGCGTCGCCGTCCGGGGAGCCGGATGCGCTCGAGTTCCTCATCCGGCTCGTCCCGGCGGGCGCCCTGACGCCGCACCTGTGGCCGCTCCGGGTGGGGGCACGGGTGCGGGTCGGACGGCCGAAGGGGTTGTTCACCGCCGATCCCGCCGATCCGCGCCGCCCGCTGTTCGTCGCCACCGGCACGGGTATCGCGCCGCTGCTGTCAATGCTCGAGAGCCGGCTTCGGGAGGTCAGCGATTCCCGCCATGGCGACCGGCCGATCGTCGTTCACGGCGTCGCCGACGCGAGAGACCTCGCCTATCGCGCCCGGTTCCGGGAGCTTGCCGATCGCGGTCGCATCAGCTACGTGCCGGCGGTCTCGCGCCCGTTCGACCCGGCCAACGCCGGCTGGTCCGGCGCCACGGGCCGGGTGCATGCGCTGCTGCCCTCGCTGCTGGCCGAGCACGGCGCGGATCCGGCGTCCGTGGTGGCGTTCGTGTGCGGCAATCCCGGCATGACCGATGCCGTGAGCACCACCCTCCACGACTACGGCCTGCCAGCGGAGGCCGTTCGATCGGAGGCGTACTGGGTGGCCACGACGCCGGCTGCGCAGGCTGCCCGAGCCGCGGCTCCCCCCGGCTGAGCGCGGCGACCCTGCCGGCAACGCGACCGGCAGGGTCGTGCAGAACGCTCGCGATCGGGACCTCAGGCGGTCAGGGCCGGCGGCCCGAGCGGCTCTCCCGCGACGCGACGGCCGAGGCGCACGATCGACGCGCCAAGCCGTCGACGAACAGGGTTGGCCGGCCGGGACGCGCGCCTGGCCTCGCGAATGGCCTGGAGGTGCTGGTGGATGCGCAGCCGCTCGTCGCGGGCGTGCTGTCGCTCGATCTCCTGCAATCGAGCTTCGGTCAGCAGCATGGGACGCTCCTTCCGGGTGCGCTGAGGGTTGGCCAGTGGGTGGCGGTGGCGATCGCTCGGGGCAGGGCGCTCATCGGCGGTCCCCGGTGACCGGCGTAGTGGCCAGCTCCGGCTGCGGGGCGTCCGGCCTCTCATCGATCATGGCCGGGAGGCCCATCGCGATCGCCAGCAGCGCCGCGGCGAGGACGATCACGCCCGAACCGACGAACAGCGCGGTCGCGTCGATGTCGATGAGGACGCCCGCGACACCGATGGACAGCGGCGAGATCCCGAAGCCCATCAGCATCACCAGGCTCATCACCCGGCCCACGAGCACCGGATCGACCCGAGCCTGGAGCCACGAGATCACGACGACGTTGACGTAGCCGATCGCTACGCCGACCGCCGCCATTGCCATGACGACGCCCGGCAGCCAGTCGAGCAGACCCACAGCGGCGATGGCCAGCCCCGAGAGGACCACGCCGCCGACGACGATCCGTCCCTGGCGATCCAGCCGCGCGTTGCCCGCCAGGAGGGTCCCGGCGAGCGCGCCGGCGGCGAAGCCGGCGGCCATCACGCCAAGCCCCGTCGGCCCCGCGTCGAAGCGGTTCTGCGCAAGCCAGGCCATGCCGACGTCCGCCGGGCCGTTGAGCGCAAAGTTGAGCACGAGGGCCACCAGCATCAGGGTGCGGATGGCCGGGTCGCCTGCGACGTAGGCAAAGCCCGCACGAAGAGCATCCCCGAACAATTCGTGGTCCCCGTCCGTCGTTGGGCCGCCGGAAGCTCCGATGGTGCCCCGGCCGTGGTGGACGGCCGCGACCGCCGTGCCCGTGGAGATCAGGCCGATCAGGCCCGCGGCGATCACGAACGACGCCGCGTCCACGCCAAAGGCGATCCCGGTCCCGGTCAGCGCGATGGCCACGCCGGCTAGCGGCGGTCCGACGACCGACGCCAGCTGGAGCGTCCCCTGGAGCAGTGCGTTGGCCGACGGCAGGCGGTCCGCGCTCACCGCACGCGGCAGGAACGCCTGCTGCGCGGGCAGATAGATCGCATCCACGACCCCGAACAGCACGCCCAGGATGACCAGCACCGGGATCGTCGCCATCCCTGCCACGACGAGCAGCGCGATCAGGGCCACGATCGCGCCACGTCCGAGGTGGGCCACCAGCATCAGCCCGCGTGTAGGCTGGCGGTCGGCCAGCACCCCGAACGGGGTCAGCAGGACCGCACGGGGCACGGCGACCGCGATCAGCACCGTGCCCAGCGCGAGGCCCGAGCCGGTGAGCGAGATGACCAGCCACGAGAGGGCGATCAGCTGGAACTGGTCGCCGACGAGCGACACGGCCTCGCTGGCCCACAACAGGCGGAAGTCGCGAATGTCGAGCGCCCGCCACATCGGCAGCGAGCGGGCACGGGCGACGGCAGTCATTCGAGCACGATCCGGACGGCGTCGTCCTCGTCGTTGACCTCGAGGACGGGGCCGCTGAGACCGGACCGGAGCGCCTCGCGCACGCGGTCGACCTGGTCGCCCGACAGCCCGGGGACCCGGTCCAGGGCGAACCGGCCGACGCCGATCGGCAGCCGAAGGTTGACAACCCGGCGGCCGTGCTCTGTCACCTCGATCCGCAGCGAGGTCGCGTGCCGCGAACCCGGCGTGGATTCCTCGTCGGACCGCGTTCCGGCGCCCGGCCCGGCCCCCTGGCCGGATCGGCCCGCTGCCTGCCTGCCCGTGCTCCCCGCGCCGGCATCATCGAGCGCGGCCAGGATCGGCGCGGCCTCCTCGGCGCTCAGCCGGCCTTCGGAGACCAGCCGCAGGACCTGATCGAGCGGATCGTCAGTCATGGCCCGCACCCTCTCCCTCCAGGATCTCCAGCCGACTCGACGCCGTGTCGACGTCCAGCTCGCCGCGCTCGAGCGCCCGCAGGATCTCGAGCCGGGCGGCATCCAGGTCAGGCGCAGCGGTCGCCTGCCGGCGAACGAGGTTCGGGGAAGCCTCAGCCTCGGCGATGAACGTCGGTGGCTCTGGGGCGGGGGCGGGGGCGGGGGCCGAGCGTCTGCGATCCCGGCTCGGCCGGCGATCCCGGCTCGGTTGCCGGGCTTCCCGGCTCGCCCGTCGTGTCGGGTGAGTCCGAAGGCCCCGGTGAGCCACCAATCAGGGCCGCGGCCTCGGTCCGAAGACGGATATCGCCCGAGGTGGTGCGGATGGTGACCCGCACTGAGCCGTCGCCCACGACCAGGTTCCGATGCCCACGGCCACCCTCGCCGGCGACCTTGCCGGATCCTCGCACATCACCGGTGATCGTCTCGGTCCTCACCCGCACCGGGCTCGGGGTCACGAGCTCCACGTCGCCGCTGACGGAGGTCAGCCGATGGTCAGCTCCCGAGCCCAGAGCCGCCACCACGCTGACGTCGCCACTGGTGGTGGATGCGGCGAGCTGCTTCGAAGCCCGGCGCCCACAGGCGCAGGTCCCCGGACACCGCATGCGCGACGACCCGGGTCGCGATGCTGGCCCGCAGCGTCACGTCACCGGACATCGATTCGACCCCGATCGGCCCCCCATCGAGATCCAGGTGCAGGTCGCCCGATGCCGTGGCCCATCGGCTCTCGCCCTCGATCCCGGTCGCCACCACGGCGCCGCTCAGCGTCTGCAGGGTCACCCGTGCGTCGCGGGGAACATCGATCTCGATGGCGAGCGGCTGATGCGTCCAGATCCGGATCGGCCCCAGGCGGTAGCCGCGCTCGGCATCCCGGATCCGGATCCGGCCGGGCAGCTGGTCGATGGCGATCTCGCTATCGATCTCCCGCTCCCCGAGCACCCTGATCGTCACCCGATCACCGTCGACCCCGTTGAGGCGCAGATCGCTGGCGGACACCTTGATCTCCACCTCACCGTTCGGTCCCAGCAGCAGCTCGCGGCTGGGCGTCACGGCATTCACGGAGACCGGCGAATTCGCGGAGCTGGTCATCGGTCGCTCCTCCCGAGCGAGCGGATGGCCGATGCAGCCTCCTCGGCGCTCAGCTCGTGGCGGGACAGTCGCTCGAGGACATCGCGGCGGCCCGCCTGGACGTCGTCGGTGGCCGTGGCGGTTGCGGCTTCACCCGTGGTTGGCGGCGCTGCGTCTTCAACCGGGCCGGCAGCCGGTTCGGTCTCATCGCGCGGTCCGAAGCCGAGCGCTCGAACGAGGGCCTCGACCCGGGCCCGGACGGTGGGATAGCTGATCCCCAGCTCGCGCTCCATGTCGCGGAGATTCCCCCGGCTGCGCAGGAAGCTCGCGAGCATCTGGGTCTGTTCACGAGTGAGCCGGCCGAAGCGCCCCACCCCGAACTCGCCTTCGATCACGGTGCCGCACTCCCCGCAGCGGAGCCGGGTGACGGTCAGCTCATTGGTGCAGACGGGGCAGATGGCAATGACGTCGTGTGTCACGCTCAATCTCACAAATACGAACTCTGGCTTTCGTATTTCTAAGGCGTGGTTGCCACTTTGTCAAGTCTGAATCGCGAATGTCGGCTCGCTGGTCTACAGCCAGACAGATTCCCGCGCGGTGTCGGGCTGCGGGCACCGGAGGCTACAGGGCGGCCGGCAGGTCGAGCGAGTCGCCGGGCGCGATGACGCGCACGGGAACGTCCGGGGCAAACCGTCGGAGGGCCAGCTCGAACGCCCGGCCAGGCTCATCGAACGGACGGGGGGCAACGCGACGCATGCCGGCCGGATAGAAGGTGCCCCAGTGAATGGGTATCGCCAGGCGTGGCCGAAGGATCGCGGCGGCGGCAGCTGCCCGAACCGGGCTCATGTGGCCCTCGCCGATCGTCGGGCCCCAGCCCCAGACCGGCAGCATCGCGACGTCGAGCGTTCCCGTGAGATCGCCCATGGCCGGGAACAGGTCGGTGTCGCCCGGGAAGTAGACCGTCCGGGAGCCGGCCACCACGCAGCCCATCGCCGGCCCGGTCGGACCGAACGGCTCGCGGCGACCCGAGTGCTCGGCGTGGACGACCTCGAAGTGGACCCGGTCGATGGTCAGCCGGTCTCCGGGCTCAACCTCCTCGACCGGCCCCAGGTCCAGCTTCGCCGCCATCGCTCCGAACCCCCTGGGGACGATGACGGTGGGCTTGCCTGGGATCCGCCGCAGCGACGGAGGATCGAGATGGTCGTGGTGCCCATGGCTGATGAAGATCGCGTCGAGGTCGGCGAACAGCTCCGGCAGCACGGCCCGCACCTGGCGACGCACCGGACCCAGACCCTCGCGGAGCATCGGGTCCGTCAGGATCCGGAGGGCGTCGACCTCGATCAGTGCGGTCGAATGACCCAGGAACGTGAGCCGGCCGTGCCTGGCCCCGGCCATGGTTGCCGGCGACGCGGCTCGCACGCGGCGCCACGCACGGTCGACGGCAGCCTCTCGATGCGGCATGCGGCCATGGTGCACGAGAACCATCGCCGGGTCACGCCAGGACGGACGCCGCCTCTCGCGTCGATCGGCACGGTCTGCGAGTGGGTCCGGCGCCGCGCCCTTCCGACGGCCCCGACAGCCTCGTCATCCGCTCCGCCACTGACCGACCGTCGTCGACAGGTGGCCGATCACGGATCGGTAGTAGCGATGCCTCGCGTAGGGATCCATCGTCGCGGTCACGCCCGACAGGTGCGTCGACTTGAACGAGAAGTCGTACTTGTGGGTCCGGCTGGGGTCGGTCCAGAACAGCCGGGTCATGGTCATCGAAGCCGATCCCTTGAACAGGCCCGTGAGCACATAGCTCACGCTGGTGATCCCGCTGGCGAACACGGCCTGCGCCCCGCCTCGCAGGAAGCCACGGCCGTAGTTGTCCACGCGCTTGATCGCCGTCGACTTCGACGGGTTTCGTGCCCCCCACTCCGAGTTCCCGGATGCGTAGCACAACCGGTTGAGCACGACGACCGCATGCGGGGCGAGCCCGAGCCTGGCCATGTAGTACTCGCCGTAGTACTTGAGATTCCGGTTGCCACTGTGCGTCCGGCGGTTGAGACCCATGCCGTCCTTGGACTTGGTCGAGAACGGATGGTAGGGGCTCGGCCAGCCATTGCCGTGACCCAGGTAGATCAGCAGGTTCGCCCCGCGAGCCGCGTTCCGGACCCGCTTCCAGGTGGCGTTGGGGCTGTAGATCTCGACCACCGTCGCACCGTAGCTGCGAGCCTGATCGGCGAGCTTGCGGGCGTTTCGTCTGTAGTTCCTGGTCTCGGATCCGACCGGACCGACGACGATCACGACCTTGTGGGAGGCAGCTTGGGCCACCGGGGCCGTAGCCGCCACCGCGGCGATGACGACGAGTGCGGCGAGGACGCCGGTCATGACCGACCGGATCCTCCTGAAGGACGCCCGCTGGGCGCCGCTCTTCCTCTGGGCCAATCGTCTTGCCTCCTTCCTGCCGGCACGCCGCGCTGGGGCACGGCCGCGGTGGTCTGGTGATGGCGAACGGGTGACGGGCGGAAGTCAAAGCCTGCCCGGCATCGGCCGGATGTGCGAGGGACGATGCACCCGGTGGAACGCGCGGAGTATGTCAGACGGGTCCGAGGGGGCCGATGAGCCGAATGGCCCGTTCGGAGGCACGGTAAGGTTGGGACCGCCACCGACGCACCCGTGTCGCGGCGATGGCGACGGGAGGGACCTTTGGCCCACGGCTCCGGCTCGACGGTGGCGCTCGCCACCGAGGGGCTGCGCAAGCGCTACGGCGCCCGGGTGGCGCTCGACGGACTCGATCTCCGGGTGCCCAGCGGCGTCGTGTACGGCTTCCTGGGGCCCAACGGTGCCGGCAAGACGACGACGATGCGGATCCTCACCGGCCTGATCCACCCGGACGCCGGGCGGGTGGAGGTCCTGGGCCGTCCGTTCAGGCGCGGTGACCGGCGCCGGCTGTTCCAGGTAGGCTCGCTGATCGAGACGCCGTCGTTCTACCCGTTCCTGTCGGGTCGCGAGAACCTGCGCGCGATCGCGGCCAGCGGCGCCCCGACGTCCGATGCCCGGGTGGAGGAGCTGCTGCGACTGGTCAGCCTGGGCGAGCGCGCCCGCGACCGAGTGTCCGGCTACTCGCTGGGGATGAAGCAGCGACTCGGGATCGCCGCCGCGCTGCTCAGCGACCCGAAGCTGCTGCTGCTCGACGAGCCGGCCAACGGCCTCGACCCGGCCGGGATCGCGGGCATGCGGGACACGCTCCGCTCGCTCGCTGCCACCGGCAAGACCGTGCTGGTGTCGAGCCACATCCTGTCGGAGGTCCAGCAGCTGGCCGACGTGGTTGGGATCATCGCCAACGGCCGCCTGGTGCGCGAGGGAACGATCGCCGATCTGCTGCGCCACGAGGGAACGGTCCGGCTCCGCGTGGCACCCGACGAGGTCGCCGGGGCGGTCGCCGCGCTCGCCGGGCTTGCCGGTCCGGACGCCGCGTCGATCGAGCGCGGGCCGGAGGCAGGCTGGATCGCGGTCCGCTTCGATCCGTCGCGATCGGCCGAGCTCAACCGGGCGCTCGCGGCGGCAGGCATCTTCGCCGGCCGCATCGAGACGGGCACCTCGCTCGAGGCGCTGTTCCTCGAGCTCACCGCGGGACAGCCGAACGTCGTTGGATCGCCGGTGCCCCAATCGCCGGGGTGGTCGTCGTGAGGCTGTTCCGCGCCAACCTGCGCAAGCTCGTCCGCCGTCCCGCCACGTACGTGACGTTCGTGCTGCTCGTTGGCCTGCTGGCGCTGGTCCTGGTCGCCGTCGTCGCCGGCTCGCGCCAGTCGACCGATCCGGACGCGGCACTGGCGGCACGCCTGTTCGTGACCTTCCCCGACGCATACGAGCTGGTGCTGGCGATGGTCCTGGGGATCGGGGGCCTGCTCGCCGTCACCTACGGGGCCGCGATCGCCGGATCGGAGTGGACGTGGGGGACGCTGAAGGCGGCCGTCGCCCGTGGCGAGAGCCGCACCCGCTATACCGTGCTGGGCTATGCGGCGGTCGCGGCCTTCGCCTGCCTGGGCCTGCTGGCGGCCTTCCTGATCGGGGTCCTCGCCGCGGCCGGGGGCGCGATCGTCACCGGCGTCTCGCTCGACGGGGTGGGTGACGCCGCGGCGCTCGGCCGGCTCCCGGAGCAGCTCCTTCGCGCAGGGCTGGCGCTGTCGATGAACGCGGCCCTCGGGTTCGCCATCGCCACCATCGCCCGCAGCCAGCTGGCGGGCATCGGCGTCGGGATCGGCCTGTTCTTCGCCGAGGGCCTGGCCAGCCTGTTCCTGCCCGAGGTCATCAAGTGGTTCCCCTTCGCCGCCTCGGCGGCGGTTACGAGCGGCAGTGCCTCTGGCTCGGTGGCGGTGCAGGGGGAAACGGTGACCGGCAGCTCGCTGGATCCGAACCTGGCTGTCGTCGTCGTGTCCTGCTGGCTGGTGGCCTCGCTCGTCGCGTCCGCGCTGTGGACCGAGCGCGCCGAGATCGGCGGGTAGCGGGCGCCCAGGCCGGGGGTCGATGGACACCGAGCCGATCAGGGCCGGCGCGCGACCGCGGCCAGGGCACCCCCGGTGATCTGAACGAGATCGGCCACCGCAAGCTCGATCTCAAGACCCCGACGGCCGGCCGAGACGTGGATCGTCGGGTAGCCGCCGGCGGACGAGTCGACCAGTGTCGGCAGGGCACGCCGTGTTCCGAGCGGGCTGATCCCACCCGGCACGTATCCGGTCGCTCGCTCAGCCTCCGCGGCCGCCGCGACGATCGCCCGTCGCCCACCGAGCGCCCCGGCGACCGCCTTGAGATCGACCTCGCCGTCGGCTGGAACCACCGCCAGACCAAGCCGCCCATCGACGTCGACGACGATTGTCTTGAACACCCGGGCAGGCGCGATCCCCAGCGCCTCCACCGCCTCCAGGGCGTAGCCTCGGCCGCCCTCACGCAGGGCAGCCCGTGGATGATGCGCATATTCATGCACCTCGAACGCCACCCCGGCACGCCTCGCCGCATCGATGGCCCGGGTTCCGCGTGCGCCCATGCACCCATTGTCGGGTATGCTGCGGAGTGTCCGGCGGCTGCCGCCGCCCTCGCCGGGAAGCGCGGGCGCCGCGCCGGATGAGCGAACGGACGATGTATTTCCGGCCGATGCCCATCGGCTTGGAACTGGAGAGCACCAAACCGCCTTGCGTTTCGAAGAGCTGGGGTTGTCCGCGGACCTGCTGCGGACCGTGGCCGAGGAGGGATACACGGAGCCGACGCCCGTCCAGGAGCGGGCGATCCCCATGGTCCTCCAGGGCCGGGACGTCCTGGCCGCTGCCCAGACCGGGACCGGCAAGACCGCGGCGTTCACCCTCCCGATCCTGGACCGCCTGCGCCCTTACGCGAACACGTCGTTCTCGCCCGCCCGCCACCCGGTCCGGTGCCTCGTCCTGACACCCACCCGCGAGCTCGCGGTCCAGGTTGCTGAAGCGATCGGAACCTACAGTCGCCATGTCCCGCTCCGGTCCTCGGTGGTCTACGGCGGCGTGCCGCTCGACCCGCAGATCAAGGAGCTGCGTGCGGGCGTCGAGATCCTGGTGGCAACGCCGGGTCGCCTGCTGGATCTCGTCGGCCAGCGGGCCGCCAACCTCGCGCAGGCCGAGATCCTGGTGCTCGACGAGGGGGACCGCATGCTGGACATGGGGTTCATGCCCGACATCCGCCGGATCCTGGACCTGCTGTCGTCGCGCAAGCAGACGCTGCTGTTCTCGGCCACGTTCTCGGACGAGATCAAGGGCCTGGCCGGATCGATCCTCCGCAGCCCCGAGACGATCGAGGTCGCACGCCACGGAACCGCTGCCGAATCCGTGCGCCAGCTCGTCTACCCGGTCGACCGCGACCGCAAGGAGGAGCTGCTCGCCCACCTCATCGTCTCCGGGGACTGGCACCAGGTGCTCGTGTTCACCCGCACCAAGCTGGCGGCGTCCCGACTCGCATCCTGGCTCGATCGCCGTGGGGTCGCCGCGACGGCCATCCACTCCGACCGGGCCCAGGCCGACCGGACGCGGGCTCTCGACGGCTTCAAGGCGGGCGAGATCCGGGTCCTCGTCGCCACCGACGTCGCCGCTCGCGGCCTGGACATCGAGGATCTACCGCACGTCGTCAACTTCGAGCTGCCGTGGAACCCCGAGGACTACGTCCATCGCATCGGGCGGACGGGACGAGCCGGGGCGACGGGCGATGCGGTCAGCCTGGTATGTATCGACGAGGCGGACCTGCTGCGCGGCGTCCAGCGTCTGCTGCGGCAGGCGATCCCATGGACCGTGGAGGACGGGTTCGTGCCCCGGCGCGACGTGGAGCCGCAGCCGCTGCGGACGCCGCGGGGGGCAGACGGCCGCGGCTCGACCGGCGCCGGGGGCCGCTACCGAGGGTCTTCCGCCGTCAGGACACGCCGACGAGCGGGCGTGTCCTGACCCGGGTCAGCCGGCGGGAGCGGGAGTCGACTGCGTGGCCGGACCGGCGCCCGTGGCGGGGCTGGCGCTCGGCGCCGGGCCGGTCTTCGGCGGGGGCGGCAGCACGATCCTGAGCAATGCAGCGGCGATCCTGGCCGGGTCGTACGCACCCTGGTTGGTCAGTACCGCGATCGTGACGCCCTCCACCGGCAGGTAGCGCACGACGTTGCGGAAGCCCAGGTACCGCCCCGAGTGTCCGAGCGCCACGTGGCCGGCGATCGTCACCTGCTGGATCCCGAGCCCATACGGGACCCGGGCATCGAGCGCCCGGGTGTTGGCCACGTCCGCCAGCATCGCCTGCTGCATGGCCGGTGGCAGAACCCGGCCGCCCGCGAAGGCCTGCATCCATCGAGCCGTGTCGAGCGCGGTCGATGCGATCGAGCCGGCGCCGCCGGCCGCGCTGATGACGGACCGGAACGGCATCACGTCGCTCGGCGGCGCGACGGCTACGTCCCGCACCTTCCCGCCGCTCCCCGTCACCACCCGATAGCCCGTCGTGAGCGTGGCGCGTGGCCGCTCCGCGACCTGGTACCAGGTATTCGAGAGACCGAGCGGGTCCAGCAGCCGCGTGCGGACCTCGGTCGAGAGGGGATGTCCGGTGACCTTCCTGACGATCTCGCCGAGCAGCAGGTAGTTGGTGTTCGAGTAGGCCCACGCCTTGCCGGGCTTCGGCCGCTTCCCGGTGACGAGCGACCAGGAGCGCAACGGGGTCCACGTCGCGTCGGGCGCACCCTGGAGCTCAGCATCGATCTTGTGATTGAGGAAGAAGTCGGGCAGGCCGCTCGTGTGGTCGAGCAGCATCCGCAGGGTGATCTTCCGGTTCAGCTTGTACGCCGGCAGCAGCGGCGCGACCGGCGCGTCCAGCGACAGATGGCCTTCGTCCACCAGCTCGAGAACCACGGCCGCCGTGAACGTCTTCGAGATCGAGGCCAGCGCGAACCCGCTGTCCGGCGTGACCGCCCGGTCGGCGGCGACGTCCGACTGACCCGACGCGCCAACCCAGCTGCGGCCGTCATCCCACAGGATCGCGACCGACACGCCCGGCACCGACGCCTTCGTCCGGAGCTGATCCAGCTTGCGCTGGAGGCGGGCGGCCGGGATCGCGGCTGGCGCGGTCGACGGCGTGCCAACCGGCAGGTCCGATGCGGAAGGCGTCGATCCGGACGATCCGGCCGACGACGGCGGCGGGTTCGATGCGTCGCCCGTGGCGGACGGCTGCCGGCCGGCCGAGCTCGGGACCGTCGGGCTGGGGCTGCCGGCAAGGGCGACCGGCGACCCTCCGACCTTGGACCCAGGGGCGCTCGGTCCAGGCCCGGCGGTGACCAGCGCGGCCACGACCGCCAGCACGGCGAGGAGCGCCAGGACGGCGCCCGACCTGCGAGCCGACCATCCGCGGCGCGTGGCGTGCGCGGGCAACCGATCGGCAGGCTGGTTCGGCATGATTGGTGAGACGATACGCCGGGCGGCCCGTCAGGCGCCGTCGGGGGTGGTCATTCGGGCGGGGGACCATCAGCCGTCGCTCTCGCACCTCGTCCCCAACCGCCACGCTCACGCAGCAAGGTCATCATGTCCCACAATTCCACCGCAGCCTCCCTGCTCCGCGACGTCGGACTCATGGCCGACGGCCCGGTGACGTGGGGCAGACCCGTGCACCACTCGGGCCCAGGCGTCTACCTGGTCGAGCTCACCACGCCGCTGGCCACCGCGCCGCTGGATCTGGCGCGGGTCGGCAAATGGCTTGAGCGCGTCCCGCAGCTGCAGCTCGATGGCGTGCGCCCCGCCTCGAAGGACCTGCTGCACCGGCTCGGGTCGTTCTGGCTGCCGTCACAGCCGGTGCTGTTCGCGGGCAGCACGGCTGGATCGGTCGGTGGTCGCGTGGCCGCGGTGGCCCGAACGGTGCCCGGCGACCGGCGGCCGGCCGCGTCCGGGCTATGGCTGCACTTCCTGCGCAACCTGGCCGATCTCCGGGTCTGGTGGGCCGCCACCGATGCGTCGGAGGAGTACGAGGACGCGTTGCTCGACGCGTTCGAAGCCGGCGTTCCGGCATCCGATCGGGCTGCGCTGCCGGACGCGACGTTGACCCTGCCCTGGGCCGTCCTCCGGTCGCCGTCCGGGGCGCGCAAGGCGACCGGCATCAGCAACGCGCTGTTGCCCGAGGTCAAGGCACCCGAACCGCCGCCGATCAGCCGGATCGTGGACCTGCCCGAGGCCGAGGCCGACGGCGCGCGCGATGAGGCGAAACGGAGCCGCCGACCCTCACCCGGCCGCGGCGCTGGCCGGATCGCGGCCGCCGCCGCGTACGCTGCCCAGGGCTCGCCTCGCAAGGCCCCAGAGCCCGTCTACCTGTCACCCGAGGGCCAGGACCGGCTGCAGGCCGAGCTCGACAGCCTGCTCGCCGAGCGTCCCGAGGTGATCAAGCGGATCGCGACCGCCCGAGAGCACGGCGACCTCAAGGAGAACGCCGAATACCACGCGGCCCGGGAGGAGCAGGGGTTCCTCGAGGGCAGGATCCGGTCGCTGGAGGCGACGCTCAAGGTTGCCGTCCTGGTCGCGCCAACCGAGCGAGGCGCACAGGTGGGCCTGGGGTCGCGTGTCCGCGTCGAGGTCGACGGCGAACAGTCGACGATGCAAGTCGTTGGCTCGGCTGAGGCCGACTCCCGCGAGGGCCGGATCTCGAGCGTGTCCCCGGTCGGTGCGGCCCTCATGGGCCGGCGCGTGGGGGATGCCGTCACGATCCTGACGCCAGGCGGCGAGGTGCGCTACACGGTGGTCGAGATCGAGTAGCGCGACGCGACGCCGGACCCGACGCCGGTGCGTCAGCCGGGTGAGGCGCCGCCGAAGCGTCAGCCCGAAGGGCCCGATGAAGCGCCGTCGACCCGGACGGCGGTCATGCGTGACGTCGCCGGCCACCACCCAGCAGCGACAGCACGACCAGCGCCAGACCGAGGCCGATCGCGGCGTACGGGAGCACCTCGTCGAGGTTCGCGATTCGCTGGCCGGACAGGCCGACCACGCCCTCGAAGAACAGGCCGAGGCCGATGAACAGGCCGAGGCCCACCAGCGTGGTTCGCAGCCCGTCGCCCGCCAGCGACCCATCCCGGTGGACGACCCCGTGCAGCAGCATCCCGATGCCCGGGCCGGTGGGCGCGACGAGCGCCCACGCATACGCCCATGTCGCATACAGCCCGTACGTCTCCTGGACCCACAGGACGCACCCCACGATCGTGATGATCGCGCCCGGGATCGCGAGGCCGAGCCCGGCGCGGGACGGGATGGCGAACGAGCCCAGCAGCATGCCGAGGCCGGGGACGATGATCCACAGTGGCCAGGCCCGGGGACCGAGCGTGATGTCGAGCACACGGCCGGCCAGGATCGCGCCACCGGCGAGCACCAGGATGATGCCCAGGACCAGCGCGCCGGGCGCCGGGCCCGGTCGATCGCCCTGACCCGGTGTCGAGCGTGTCGCGGACGCTTCGGCCGGGAACGAGCCGGACCAGGTCGACGGTCCGGAAGACGACGTCGGCGGCGATGAAGGCGGCGCGCCCGCCTCGCCACTCGGCGGGGTTGGCTCGGACATGCTCATCAACAGACCCTCCCAGGATGCACCCCATGGTGACCCGCAGCCGCCGACGATCGCACGGGCCGATCGACACGATCAGGCTGGTCTGCGGTCAACCTCAAGCCCCCATCAGGAGCCCTCGGCGCTCTGCCGCTCGTCTGGACCGGGTCGGCTATCGTGGGGTGCCGTCTCGTCGCCTGCTGCCGGCTGTGCCGGCCCCCTGGGGTTCAGATGCTCGAAGTCCTCGGCCTCACCAAGCATTACGGGCCCGTGACCGCGCTCGATGGTGCGGCGTTCACGGCCCGTCCCGGCCGGCTGGTCGGCTTCCTCGGTCCCAACGGTGCCGGCAAGACCACGACCATGCGCTGCGTGTTCGGGCTGGCGACGCCGGACGCCGGCGAGGTTCGCTGGGACGGGGCGCCGATCGACGCGGCAACCCGCCTCCGCTTCGGCTACATGCCCGAGCAGCGCGGCCTCTACCCGCGCATGCGAGTCGGCGAGCAGCTGGCCTACTTCGCCCAACACCACGGGATGCCGGGGTCTGAGGCGCGTGTGCGGACGGCTGCCTGGCTCGACCGGTTCGGTCTTGCCGATCGGGAACGGTCCAAGCTCGAGGACCTGTCGCACGGCAACCAACAGCGCGTCCAGCTCGCGGCAGCGCTCGTCCACGACCCCGAGCTGCTGGTTCTCGACGAGCCGTTCTCGGGCCTGGACCCGCTTGGCGTGGCCACGATGAGCGAGGTGCTCCGCGAGCGGGCTGCCGCGGGTGTCGCCGTCGTGTTCTCGTCGCACCAGCTCGACCTCGTCGAGGAGGTCTGCGAGGACGCGGTCATCATCAGCCGCGGCCGGGTCGTGGCCGACGGGCAGATCGACGAGCTCAAGGCGAGGTCGGGGCGCCGCCATCTCGAGGTGGAGGTCGCGGGTAGCGGGGGCGCGTGGATCGCCGACACCGACGGGCACACGGTCCTGGAGCGCGACGGCGACCGCGTGAAGCTGCTGGTGGACGAGGCCGTCGACCTGGAGACGCTGCTTGCGGCCGCGCGCGCCGCCGGCGAGGTGCGCCGGTTCTCGTTCGAGCCGCCCAGGCTCTCGGAGATGTTCATGGCGGCGGTCACCGCGCCCCAGCCGACCATGGCGGAAGCCACCCGATGACGCCGTCGGGGACCCGTGGGGCCCGGCGCAAGGCGGGCCGGATCCGCGCGATCCGGCTGGTCGCGACGCGCGAGGTGCTGGAGCGCGGCCGGAGCCGTGGCTACCTGCTCTCCCTGCTGTTCACGCTGTTCCTCCTGGCTGCCGGGTTCCTGCTCCCGACACTGGTGCTGACCGGCGACCACCCGACGAAGATCGCGCTGGTCGGTTCCACGCCCGCCGTGCTGGGCCCCGCCCTCCAGACGAGCGCCGAGCAGTTCGACGCGACCGTGGACATCTCCACCCTGCCCGACCGCGCCGCGGCTGATGCCGCCGTCGGGGACAAGACCGTCGACGCCGCGCTCGAGGTCCCGCCGGACCTCTCGACCCCCGGCGAGCTGATCGTGCTCGAGGAGGCTGGCAGCCAGCTTCGGGGCATCGTGAGCGGTGCGGTCATCTCCCTGCGGGCAGGATCCGCGGGACAGCTGCTGATCCCGCCGTCGGTGACCGCCCTCAAGCCACCGACAGCCGAGAACACGACTGCGATCATCTTCGCCAACGCCGGCATCATCCTGATGTTCATCGGCATCTTCACGTACGGGACCTGGGTGCTCACCGGCGTGGTCGAGGAGAAGCAGAGCCGGGTCGTCGAGGTGGTCCTGTCGACGGTACGGCCCCGAGACCTGCTGATGGGCAAGGTGATCGGGATCGGGCTGCTCGCGCTCGCCCAGCTGATCGTGTTGGTGGCGGCCGGCATCGGTGCCGCCCAGCTCAGCGGCCGGCTCTCGCTGCCGCCGACGACGGTTGGAGCGGTGGTCCAGCTGCTCACCTGGTTCGTGCTCGGGTTCGCCCTCTACTCGACCGCGCTCGGGACACTGGGTGCCCTGGCGTCGCGGGTGGACGAGGCGCAGAACGCGGCGATGCCGGTGACCATGACCGCAACGTTCTCCTACATCGTCGCGATCGTGTTCGTGACCCAGGAGCCGAGCGGGGTCGTCGCCCGGGTCATGACGTTCCTGCCGCCATCGGCCCCGATGGTGGTGCCCCTGCGCGCGGCTCTCGGTGTCATCGACCCGTGGGAGGTTGTCGTGTCGATCGCGATCATGCTCGCTGCGATCTGGTTGCTGTTCGTCGTTGGAGCCCGCGTCTACACGGGCGCCGTGCTCCAGACCGGCAGCAGGATGCGGTTGCGGGACGCCTGGCGCGCCTCCCGCTGAGGCCCCCGGGTGGGGATCACCTCGCCCGCGCGTCGTCGCCCAAGCCTCGTCAGTCCGGCTCCGAGGGAGCGGACAGCTGATCGTGCCGGTAGCACGAGACCAGGTGGTCGTTGACGAGCCCGGCCGACTGCATCAACGCGTAGCAGATCGTCGGGCCCACGAACCGGAAGCCGCGGGCCCGCAGGTCGCGGCTCATCGCACGTGAGGCGTCGGTCTCGGCCGGGATCTCGGCCAGGGCCATCCACTCGTTCACGATGGGTCGCCCGTCCACGAACGACCACAGGTGCTCCGCGAGAGTGGTGCCGGCCCGGTGCAGGTCCAGGGTGGCTTGCGCGTTGCCGATCGCCGCGGCCACCTTCGCCTGGTTGCGGACGATCCCGGGGTCGGCCAGCAGGCGCTCGACATCGGCGCCGTCGAAACCCGCGACGATCGCAGGATCGAAGGACGCGAACGCTCGGCGGTAGCCCTCCTGCTTGTGGAGGATCGTCGACCAGGAGAGACCGGCCTGCGATCCCTCGAGCACCAGCAGCTCGAACAGGTGCCGCTCATCGCGAACGGGGACCCCCCACTCGCGGTCGTGGTACGCGCGGTACTCGAGATCGGGGCCGTCGCCCCAGCCGCACCGGACGAGGCCGTCCGTGACCGGGGTGCCGCTCACGACGCCTGCTCCGGTCGGGCCAGATGCCGGCGCCGCGGTTCGCCGGGTGCGTCGAGCGGAGCCAGGAATGCCGCGATCCGCGACAGGACGTCGTCCAGCACGGGCTTGAGGTTGTGCCCCAGCCGCGGATAGGTGACCAGCTCGCCCCGTGGCAGCGATGCCATCGACGCCCCGATCAGCGCGACCTTCGCAAACGGATCCGACGTACCCGACAGGAGCAGGGCCGGCACTTCGATCCGCGGCCAATGAACCGTTCTGGCGGCGGCCGTCTCAGGCGCGCCGGGCCGATGAAGCGGGTAGCTGAGGCAGACGAGCGCCACGTACGGATGCTCGCGCGCGGGTGCCCCGGGATCGCGCACGCCGGCCACGGCGAGCGACGCGACCCGGCCACCGTACGAGTGACCGCCGATGACCATCCCCGGCTCGTCCGGCACCTGGGCCTCGAGCGCCGCGACGGCATCCTCGGCCCGGCGCCGGGGCAGCTGGAGCGGGTGTGCGTCCCATCCGAGCTCCCGCAGCCCGTCAACCCACGGCGCCATCGACGCGGTGTTGCCCGACGCTCCGTGGCCCAGCCAGATTCGGATCATCAGGAGAAGGTAGCGTGAGCGAGGCCGGCACGACCATGGTTCCACCCGTTGCAGGCGAGTTCGGCTACCCTTCCACCCTGGATCGCCCTGGTACGAGCGGCCAGGCACCATGGTCCCTGAGGACCATGGCCGTTGCCCGGCGTCACCTCCAGACTCGGGAGCATGGCCACGACGCGAGCCGCGCGGATCGCCGCCCGAAACGGCCCATCGCCACGCCGTCTGATCCTGGCGTCTGTCGTCGCATTCATGGTCGCGACGCTCGCCGCACCCGTGGCACCGATGATCCACGTCGCGCCCGCACTCGCCACCGACCCGTCGCCGTCGCCCAGCCCGACTCCGACTCCATCGCCCTCTCCGTCGCCGAGCCCGTCGCCGTCACCCTCGCCATCGCCGAGCCCCTCGCCCTCATGGCCGGCCACCACGGCCACCCTTGCCGACACCGTCCAGTTCTTCGGTCGCGGCTACGGCCACGGCGTCGGGCTCAGCCAGTACGGGGCGCGCGGGCGGGCGCTGGCCGGCCAGACCGCCGATCAGATCCTGGCCGCCTACTACGCCGGCGCCACGCTCGCGACGACCAACCCGGCGCGCAACGTGCGGGTCCTGCTGATGACCGGTTATCCGGCGGTTTCAAGCGCCAGGCTGCGGATCTACGGACGTGGCGGCCCGTGGCAGATCAAGGGCATCGACGGCACCTTCCCGGCCGACGCGCAGGCGCTCGTGTGGCGCACGCACCGGACCTCCGGCGGCGTCACGACGACGGTCTGGCATCTGCGAGTGCTGGCCTTGGACGCCCTGACGACGCTCCTGTCGACGAAGGTCTCGGGATCGGTGGTGGTCCGCCCGGCCTCCGCATCGACGACCCTCCAGCTGTATTCGAAGCCGACCTCCTTCGACACCTACCGGGGCCGGCTCAAGGTGCGGCTCAAGACGGACAGCCTCAGGGTCGTGAACCACGTCGGCCTGGACGATTACCTCCGCAGCGTGGTGCCGGTCGAGATGCCCGCGTCGTGGCCACCGGCCGCCCTCGAGGCCCAAACCGTCGCGTCGCGCTCCTACGCGGTCCGGCGGCTCCACCCGGGCAAGGGCGCCTATGACCTTCACGACGACAGCCGGTCCCAGGTGTACCGGGGCGTGAAGGGCGAGAGCGCGATCACGAACGCGATCATCGACGCGGCGCCGGGCGAGATCCTGATGTCCGGATCGAAGGTGGTGAACGCCCTCTACCACTCGACCGGTGGCGGAGCGACCGAGGACAACGAGTATGCGTTCGTGTCGTCGGCGGGCAAGGTGACGTCCGGAGCCGTCAGCTACCTGCGCGGCATCCACGATGCGGCACCCGACGGCACCCCCTACGACGCCGGGGCGCCTTACTACGCGTGGACCACGACCGAGATCAGCCGGAGCCAGCTGTCGGCCATGATGCAGGCCGATCCCCGCACCGACGTGGGCGATCTGCGGCGCCTGAACCTGACCCGGCGCGGTGTCTCGGGGCGGCTGTACCGGGTCAAGCTGGTCGGCAGCGACGGCAAGAGGTTCGTGTCGGCGGACGTATTCCGCAGCGTCTACAACGCCAACCGCCCGGCTGGCACGCAGCCCGCTGCGCAGCAACCTGTTCAACCTGTCGCCGCTGCCCTGACCTCCCGAGCTGCTGCCGGTCCGCGCGGCAGACGAGGGCGGGGGCACCGGTATCGGCGGGTCATGGCCTGCGCATCCGCGGGCCGGTGAGCCGCTCACAAGGGCGACGGACCGCCGCTACAGCTCCCGACGGCGGAACAGGGCGATGGCTGCGCCCAGCACGAGCAGCACCCAGACGACGCTCCAGGCCACGAACGCCGCCGGTGGCGGCGACAGGGCGAAGAACGGGTTCGCGCGCAGGGCCTGCGCGTTGCCCCCGCTGGCCACGAGCAGCACCAGCGGCGGCTCCAGCCCGTAGATCACGCCTCGCCACAGGCCGTCGGTGGGCAGCAGCACCCGGAAGATGTCGGAGCCGCCCGAGAGCGGGGCGGCATCGAACGCGATCGCGATGTTGCCCAGCACCCCGATGAACCAGCCGAGCCCGAACAGCACGACCGTGATCGCGCCGGCCGCGATCGCCGGCAGGCGGGTGCCGAGGGCGAGCGCTAAGGTCAGCACCACGACGGCCTGGAAGGCCAGGAATGAGACCGCGACCGCGGGCGCCGGCGGCACATGCCCGCTGACGAGGTCCACCACGGCGATCGCGAGCAGGCCGGCCATGATCGCGTACAGGGCCACGATGACCGACAGCCCGAGCCAGCGACCGATCACCAGGTCCGCCCGCCGGATCGGACGGGCGAGCATCGCGAGCACGGTGCCGGTCTCGACGTCCGACGCGATCGCCGGGGCGGCCAGGAACGCGGCTGACATGGCCAGCACGAAGCTGAACATGAACGCGATCATGATCAGGACCTGCGACACCCCGATCCGGATCTCGAGCTCCTCCACGCCGTCGGCCCGGGCGAAGGTGACGAGACGGTCGACGCCGAAGCCCACCAGCAGCACGCTGGCAACGACCAGGATCAGGAGCACCCACACGATCCGTCGCCGGACGATCTCGCGCAGCGTGAGCCCGGCGATCACGAGCACGAGGCGCGGGGTCATCGTCGCTCCCCGGCGATCATCGCACCGTCGCCCTCGACGCCCGTGGGGCCGCCGGCTGCAGCGTCGACGCCGGCGTCGACGCCGGCCTCCATCGGCGATTGCGTCCCCTGGACCAGGCCCAGGAACAGGTCCTCGAGCGAGCGCCGTCCGGGATCCACGGCGTGGACGCGGCCGCCGAGCCCGACCACGATCGCGACCGCGTCCGGGATGCGCTCGGGGTCCACATGGCGGATGGTGAGCCAGTCGTCGTCGTGCTCGACAGCGCCCAGCTCGGCCAGCGCACCGAGACCACCACCCGCGGCCGGCAGTCCGGTGGCGCGGATCCGAACCGACGACTCGCCCAGCAGGTCGCCGAGCGCCCCGGCGGCGACCACGCGGCCACGATGGACGATCGCGACCCGGTCGCACAGCCGTTCAACCTCGCCCAGCAGGTGCGAGTTGAGGAACACGGCCGAGCCACGGTTGCGCGCCTCGCCGATGATGGCCCGCACGTCCACCCGGCCCACGGGGTCCAGCGCCGACGTCGGCTCGTCGAGGATCACCAGCGCAGGATCGCCGAGGAGCGCCGCGGCGAGCCCCAGACGCTGCTGCATGCCCTTCGAGAACCCGCCCGTTCGATCGTCGGCCCGTGCGGCAAGGCCCGACAGCTCGAGGACCCTGTCGATCTCCCCATCCCGGACTCGGGCCGGCAGACCCGCCAGCTGGGCATGGAGCGTGAGCACCTCCCGGGCCGTGAGCCACGCCTGGTAGCGGAACAGCTCGGGCAGGTAGCCGATGCGGCCGCGGGTCGCCCGATCTCCGAGGGGTCGGCCGAGGACGCGCCCGTCGCCGGCCGTCGGACGCGTCAGGCCGAGCAGCAGCTTGACCGCGGTGGTCTTGCCCGCGCCGTTGGGGCCCAGGAACCCGAACACCTCGCCGGGCTCGACCCGAAGGTCGAGCGCGTCGAGCGCGACGGTCCGGCCGTACGTCTTGCGCAGGCCCTGCGTCTCGATCGCGGCTGTCATTGGCCCATTGTCGGGTGTGTCATGGGTTTCGGTGGTCATACCGCGATGACGGGCGCGGCCTCGTGGAGCGCGACAGCCTAGGTGTCACGGACGCCGGCGATCATCCGCGGCATACGGCTGCCACCGGCGAACTGCCGTCACCGAGGACCAACCACATGATGACCGTCGACTGCCCGCTGTGCGACGCGCCGGCAAGGTACGAGGACGTGCCCGGGACGCTCGAATGCCCGGCCTGCGACATCACGCTCGAGATCGCCGAGACGCCAGTGTCGCCGGACCTCGCGGCGGCGGCGTAGCGCCGGCCCGCGACGCTCGCGTCTGTCGGCGACGCACCGCGGCGATCAGGCGCCGGCGGCGGGAGCCTGCGGGGCGACACCATCCAGGGGAGGCGTGGCCTCGGACGCGGGAGCAGCGGCCAGCGCCGTCGCAACCACCGGCAGCCCCCTGGCACCGGGCTCCGCCAGCCAGCATGCGGCGCGCTGCTCGCCACCGACGTCGAACAGTGGCGGCTCCTCCACGCGACACTGGTCGAAGGCGAGCGGGCAGCGTGGATGGAAGCGGCAGCCTGGCGGCACGTGCGCCGCGTCCGGCGTCTCGCCCACCAGGATCGTCCGCGCGGCCCGCTCGCCCGGCTCCGGCGGATCCGGCGAGGGGGCCACGGACACCAGCGCCTGGGTGTAGGGGTTGCGTGGCGACGAGATGACCCTCGCGGCCGGGCCTACCTCCATGATCTTGCCCAGGTACATCACCGCGATCCGGTCGGCCAGCACCCAGGCGAGCGACAGGTCGTGGGTGATGAACAGGTAGGTCAGGCCGCGCTCCTGGCGCAGATCGAGCATCAGCCGCAACAGCTCCGTCCGGATCGACACGTCGAGCATCGACACCGGCTCGTCTGCGACGACGAGCTGAGGATCGAGCACCAGCGAGCCGGCGATCACGACCCGCTGCCGCTGGCCACCGGACAGCTCGTGCGGATACCGGTCGGCGAAATCGGAGGCCGGACGAAGACCGCAGGCGTCGAGCGCCGACATGACCCGCTCCTCGATGGCCTTGCGCCCCTGGACGACCTTGTTGACCTCCAGCGGCTCGGCGACGAAGTCGCGGATCGTCTGCTTCGGGTTGAGGGTCTCGTACGGGTCCTGGAAGATCATCTGGACCCGGCGGCGATAGGTGCGCAGCCGCCCGACTCCCCACAGGTCGCTCACGTCGTTTCCGTCGAACGTGATCCGTCCGCCGGTCTGGCGGGTCAGCTTGACGATCACCCGGCCGGTCGTCGTCTTGCCACTGCCGGACTCGCCGACCAGCCCGAGGACCTCGCCGGTGCGGATCGTGAGGTCGATGCCGTCGACGGCCCTGACGACGCCCGCCGGTCGCCGGCGAGCGGCATCGAGCAGGCTGCGGCGGATCGGGAAGTGGACCTCCAGCCCATCCAGCCGGAGCAGCTCGTCGCTCACGGTGCCGGCTCCGGGCGGGCGGTGCCGGCTCCGGCCGCAGCCGCCACGGGCACCGCTGGGCGTACCAGCTGGGCCTCGGCGGAGGGCGGATAGAGGTGGCACGCGACGCGAACACCGTCCGGCATCCGGACCTCGGGCGGAACCACCTCGGAGCACACGGCCATCGCGTGCTCGCAGCGCGGTGCGAACCGGCAGCCGGGCGGCGGGTCCCGCAGGTCGGGCAGCTGTCCGGGGATGACCTCGAGGCCCCGCCGGTCGCTGCGGATGCTCGGGAACGCCGACAGCAGCTTGCGCGTGTACGGATGGCGAGGATCGCGGAACATGCGGCCGACCGGGCCCTCCTCCGCGACCTTGCCCGCGTACATCACGAGCACCCGGTCGCACGTCTCGGCGATCACCGACAGGTCGTGGGTGATCAGGATCAGCGACAGGCCGAGGTCCCGCCGCAGCTGCTCGAGCAGCTGCAGGATCTGGGCCTGGACCATCACGTCGAGCGCGGTCGTCGGCTCATCCCCGATCACGATCGCAGGGTCGCAGGCCAGGGCCATCGCGATCATCGCCCGCTGGCGCATGCCACCCGACAGCTCGTGGGGATAGGCCGATGCCCGCTGCTTGGGGATCCCGACCAGCTCCAGCAGCTCCGCCGCGCGACGGACCGAGGTCTGGCGGCTCTGGCCCAGCCGGATCTCGATCGGCTCCGCGATCTGGTCGCCCACGCGCTTGACCGGGTTGAGCGCGTTCATCGCGCCCTGGAACACCATCGAGATCTCGCGCCACCGGTAGCGCAGCATCTGCCGCTCCGTCTTGGGCACGAGGTCGATGCCGTACAGGCGAACGCTGCCGGAGCGGATCCGCGCGTTGTGGGGCAGCAGCTGGACCAGGGATAGCGCGGTGGTCGTCTTGCCACACCCAGACTCGCCGGCGAGCCCCAGCGCCTCGCCGTCGTTGAGGCCGAAGGAGACGCCGTCAACGGCCTTGACGCTCCCGGACGCCAGGCGGAAGTGGACCCGCAGGTCGTCGACCTCGAGCAGCGGGGCGTTGGGGTCGGCCTGCTTCGGCATCGGCCACTGGCGTCGCTCGCGAAGCGGGACGACGCGCCCCGTACCGGCTGGCGCGGTCACGCCTGCACGGGGATCGTTGGTCTCGGTCACTGGCGCACTCGCAGCTTCGGGTTCAGGACGTCGTCGAGCGCATTCCCGAGCAGGGTGAACGCGAGCACGACCAGGATGATCGAGACGGCCGGCGGCGCGAGGTACCACCAGGCGCCGAGCCCCGGAGCGCCGGCACCCTGCGCCGCGTTGAGGATCTGGCCCCACGAGGGCTGGAACGGGTCGCCCAGACCGATGAACGACAACGTGGTCTCGGTCAGCACCGCCCCTGCAAAGGTCAGGACCGCATTCGCGACGATCAGGCTCATCACGTTGGGCAGGATGTGGCGGCGCATGATCTGGGTGCCGCTGCCACCGATGACCCGAGCCCGGTCCACGAACGCGCGCTCCCGCAACGACAGAGTCTGGCTGCGGATGATCCGGGCGGTCCCCGCCCAGCTCGTGATCCCGATCACCACCACGATGACGACCAGCGTCATCCGCATCCCGAACAGCTCGGCCTGGGTACCGACGATGTCGAGCAGGACCGGTGCCAGGATGAGTGCGAGGACGAACGTGGGCAGGACGAGGAAGAAGTCCGACACACGCATCAGGACCGTGTCGATGGTGCCGCCCAGGAAGCCCGCCACGATCCCGATCACGGCCCCGATCATCACCGTGATGAGCGTCGCCAGCAGGCCGATCGCCATCGAGGTCCGGGTGCCGTGGACCGTGAGGTTGAGCACGTCACGGCCGAGCTCGTCCGTCCCGAACAGGTGCGCCGCCGAGGGCGCCGCCAGACGGGTCCCGCTCGCGGTCACGGCCGTCTCGAGAGGCCCGACGAACAACTGCGGGGCGAGCGCAAGGATCCCGAACACGATGAGGATCGCCAGCCCCAGCACGCCGTCGCGGCGCTGGACGAAGCGCGCGCCGAACGAGCGCAGGTTGCGCAGGCGCAGTCGCAGCCGCGACGTACGCAGCTCCACCTCGGTGGCCACACCGGCGGTCATACCCGTACCCTCGGATCCAGGAACCCGTACAGGATGTCGGCGGCCAGGTTGGCGAGCACGACCGAGACCGCGAGCAGCAGGAAGATCCCCTGCAGGACAGGGTAGTCGCGGGAGGCGAGTGCATCCACGGTGAGCGTCCCCAGCCCTGGCCAGTTGAACACGATCTCGGCCGTGATCGCGCCGGCGATCACGTAGCCCAGCTGGAGGGCGACGATCGTGACCGCTGGCAGGAGCGCGTTCGGCAGGGCATGCACGCGCAGGACCCGCCCGTCACTCAACCCCTTTGCGCGGGCGGTCAGCACGTAGTCCTCGGCCAGGGTCTCGATGATCGACGACCGCATCAGGATCGAGTACAGCCCGATGAGGCCGATGGACACCGTGACCAGGGGCAGGAACAGGTGACTGCCGAAGTCCCACAGCCGCGCGATCAGCGAATTGTAGGTTGCCCCCACCGTCAGCATCCCATTGGTCGGGAACCAGCCCAGCGCGGTCGCGAAGATCACGAGCAGGAACATGCCGATCACGAAGTAGGGGGTCGAGTAGAGCACGAGCGAGATGCCGTTGCCCACATAGTCCACCGGCCCGCCGCGTTTCCAGCCGGCATACGCGCCCAGCCCAAGACCCACGAACACGGCGATGACCTCGCCCGTCCCGAACAGGATGACCGTCGGCCACACGCGCGAACCGAGCACCTCCGCGACCGGCTCGCCACGGTACTTGAACGACAGGCCCAGGTCGCCCGACACCGTCGATTCGACGTAGGCGATGAACTGGTCCGGGATCAGGGGTTTGTCCAGGCCCCACTTCGCCTTGAGGGCCGCCTTGGTCTCAGCCGAGATGTTCGGGTTGCGGGTCAGGATCCGCTCGGGCGATCCGGGCATCAGCCGGAACAGGAAGAAGTTGAGGAAGAGGATGAACACGATCGTCAGCGTTGCCTGCACGATCCGGCGGCCGAGATAGCTGGAGCCCACGCCTCGTCCTCAGTATGGGGGCGGGCGGCAGGCGGCGTCAGGGTGGACGACCGCCTGCCGGTGATCACATCGATCCGACAGGCTGTCGGGATCACTCCTCCTCGGTCTCTGGCCGGCGCCGGCGCATGAACACGAACCCGGCCACCACGACGACGACCACGATCAGGACGATCACCGCGATCAGCGCCGTGTTGTCGCTACCGGACGCAGCCGGCTGCGACGTCTCCTGGGTCGGGGCCGGGGTTGCCGCACCTCCACCGGACGGCGACGAGACGGCATTCTCGCTGGGAGCAGCGGTCGGGCTGGGTGCCGCCGCGCCGGCCACGGCCAGCTGACGGTAACCCCACGAGCCGTAGCCGAACAGCGGCGAGCCGTTCTCGGCCGGCTGCAGCTGCCACCCGGTGAAGTGGTCGGTGCGCCACGCCTCGAGGTTGCTGTCGTAGTACAGGATGTGATACGGCGCCTCGTCGTAGATCAGGTTCTGCATCTGGGCCATCAGTGCGTGACGCTGGTCGTACGAGGTGGCCTCGTTCTGCTGCTTGAACAGCGCGTCGTAGGCCGGGTCGCAGAACAGGCTGTCGGACGAGTTGCCGATCTGGTCGCAGTTGAAGATATCGAGCAGGGAGTTCGGGTCGACGTCACCCGCCCAGCCCCAGATGAACATGTCGAACTTGGCCTTGTAGTCCTTGCCGGCCTCTGGCGGCAGCATCTTGTCGATCAGGGTGTCGGAGTCGAACTGGGCCGGCGAGACGTCGATCCCCAGCTCCTGCGAACCAGGCCTGGATGAACTGGGCCGCCTGCGGGTAGTTCGCGTCGCTGTCGGGGAAGACAAGGCTGAGGTTGATCGGCTTGCCCTGCTTGTCCAGGCGCTTCCCGTCGGCGTTGAGCACGTAGCCCGCGGCGTCGAGCTTCTGCTTGGCGAGCTCGATGTCGAACGTGCGCGGATGGTCGGGCTCGACGTGCCAGCGGGTCTGGAACGGTGGCACCTCGGTTGTGCCGGGCTCACCGTAGCCACCGAGCACCTTGTCGACCAGCGTCTGCTTGTCGATCGCGTAGCCGAGAGCGTCGCGGAAGTCGGCGTCCTGGAGGGCCTTGGTCGACGCGCCGCCATCCTTGATCGTCTTCCCGGTGCCGGTCCCGTAGGTGTTGAACCCGAGCTCGGTGTAGCCGTTCGCGGTGCCGGCCTTCTCGTCGATGTTCGGCATGACCCTTGAGCGCGTCGAACTGCTGCGGGTTGACGCCATGCGCGTAGTCGAGCTCGCCCGACTTCAGCGCCTGGACCATGGTGTCGGTGCTCTTGAAGATCTGGAGCACCACGCTGTCAGGGCCGAGCTGCGAGCGGGTCCAGTTCGGGTTCTTGGTGAAGTTGACGAACTGGCCCGTCTGCCACTCCTGCGCCTGGTACGGGCCGGACCCGACCACGGGCGGCTCGTTCTGGAAGTCGCAGATCGTGTCGATGGTCAGGTCGCCCCAGATGTGCTTGGGCAGGATCGGGACGTAGGACTCCAGGATCCGCTCGTCAGGCCGGTCGAGCGTGAGCACCACCGTCTGCGGATCGGGCGCCGTCGACGGACTTGAGGCTGGCGTCGATCAGGTACGGATCGAGATAGCCGAGGCAGGTCGCGCCGGCGTCGCTCTTCGCCGCATCGAGGATGAACTGGTAGGTCCAGCGCACGTCCTCGGATGTTGCGGGCTGTCCGTCGGACCACTTCTTGTTGGGGTCGATCTTGAAGGTATAGGTCATGCCGTCATCGGACTTCGTCCAGGAGTCGGCGAACTCGGGAGCCGGACTCAGGTTCTGGTCGAAGCCGAGCAGCAACTCATAGTTGAGCGTGAATGCCTCGAACCCGACGACGAGCGCCGTCTGGAACGGGTTCATCGAGTCCAGGTCCTGCGTCGTCCCGACGCGAAGGACCGCGGGATCGGCGGCGGCCGCGGGGGCCGCAGCCGCGGGCAACAGCAAGGTGATGCCGAGCAGGAACGCAAGGCTCGACCGGACGACACGTGACCGTGGCAGAAAGGGCCATCCGAGATCTCCTCCTCGAACCCTGACCGGTCGAGGCCTTCGGCGGGTTGACCGGCCACATGCCGTTGCAGCGGCGGGCTGGAGCGAGCGTGGCACAACGCCGGGTGCCGTGCAACGCGGAATCGCACACGGCGCATGCCGCGCGACTCGGTTCAGGCGCAATGGGCCGCTTCTGCCCGGCCAGAGCTCACACGACGAACGAGCGGGCGGCCCCGGCCTCGCGCAGCACGGGTCGGTCGATGCGGAACGCGGCGAAATCCCGATCGGCCTCCGAGGACGGTCGCGCAGCCCGATCATCCCGCTGCGCGAATCCTGAACGGGCGGCGGAGCCTCGGCGATCTGGACCTCGCCCGGCGGGCAGCTCAACGATCTCCACGCGACTTCGACCCTCGCCTGGAGATCCACCGACGGGACCGCGTGGGAGACACTCGACGCCAAGGCGCCGCTCCACGGGAGCACGGTCGACCGGACGACCGTCCTGAACGGGACCGCCTTCCTGCTCGGGCATCGGGCACGCTCGGGCGGGTTCACCCGAACCCGCCGTGTGGCGCTGGTCCCGCGGCGGAAAGGGCTCAGCGGGAGGTCAGGAACGTTGCTCCTGGGCGCGCAGGTGGGTCGCCACGCCATAGGTCTCGCCGGTCTCCGGGTCGCGGCGCGGCACCACGACCAGGCGGCGATCGCCGGCGGGCGTCCTGACCCGGCGGGCCAGCGGGCGGCCCTCGCGGTACACGCGGTCCATGAGCTCGAACGCGGCTCGGGGCAGGTCCGCCATCGCCTCCCGCGCGGGCACCCCGACCGAGGCCTCGCCGAACATCTCCAGGAACGCCGGATTGCCGTGCATGATCACGTGCGCCTTCCCGTAGTGGAACGCCGCGGGGTTGGGTCCGGCGAGGTCGCGCCCGGGCTCGCGTGGGCTCATCCGCCTCGATGAGCCTCAGCGGCGTAGAGGCCCACGCCCGCGATGGTCAGCAAGTCGTGGATGGCGCCCGACGCGATCTCCGCCAGGACCTCCTCGAGAGTCACCCAGCGAACGGCGAGCTCCTCGGTGGGGTCGGGCGACGCGACCCCTGGTCGGAGCGCGCTGGCAAGGAACAGTGCGCCTCGCTCGTCGGTCACCGAGTTCGACACCGACAGCCGGCACAGCTGGCGCCAGTCGTCCGCCTCGTAGCCGGTCTCCTCGCGCAGCTCGCGCCTCGCGCCCGTCTCGAGCGGCTCGTCGGACGCGACCCCGCCCTCGGGGATCTCCCAGCTGTACTCGTCGAGGGCGTAACGATGCTGGCCAACCAGCAGCAGGCGTCCGGTGTCGTCTACCGCCACCACGCCGACGGCGGCATTCAGGAAATGGACCACGCCGTAGATGCCGGGGCTGCCGTCGGGCCGGTCCACCTCGTCGTGGAACACCTCGATCCACGGGTTGCCATACCCGACCGATCGCGATCGGCGGCGCCAGGGCCCGACGGCGCGGGGCGCCGCATCGCGTCCGGGGGTCCCGGCCTCGAGATCGGCCAATCTCGATCGCTCGTCGTCGTGGTGCGTCACGGACACACGGTACCGATCGCCGGCAATCGGTGACGCCGCCGGGTGATGCGCCGCTATGCTCGGGCACGTGACCGCCAGCCCCGACACCGTCAGCCAGCCCGTGCACGAGGTCGACGTGCGCTGGGACGTGCGGATCCCGGTGCGGGACGGCCTCCAGCTGTCGGCCAACATCTGGTTGCCCAGCCCGCGGGAGGACCACCCGGACGAGCGCTTCCCGGCGATCCTCGAGATGATCCCGTACGGCAAGGACAACTGGCGCCGCAACTCGGACGTGGCCCGCGGCGAGTGGCTGGCCGCCCGTGGCTTCGCGCTCTGCCGGCTCGACGTCCGGGGCACCGGGTCCTCGCCGGGGATCGCGGACGACGAGTACACCGAGGCCGAGACCCGCGACGGGTACGACGCCGTCGAGTGGCTCGCCGCCCAGTCGTGGTGCAACGGAAACGTCGGCATGTGGGGCATCAGCTACGGCGGCTTCACCGCGATCCAGGTCGCCAAGCTCCGGCCACCGCATCTGCGCGCCATCCTGCCCATGTACGCGACCGACGACCGGTACCGCGACGACGTCCACATCCGCGGCGGCTGCGTCACGGCCAGCGAGAAGTGCCAGTACGCGGTCAGCCAGCTGGGCATGAACGCGATGCCGCCGCTGCCCGCCTTCCGCGGCGATGCCTGGCGCGACGAGTGGCGCGAGCGCCTGGAGCTGACGCCGCCCTGGCTGTTCCCCTGGATCCGCGAGCAGACCGACGGGCCGTACTGGCGACGCGGCTCGCTGGCGCCCGAGTACGGGGCGCTCACCTGCGCCGTGTTCCAGGTCGCCGGCTGGACCGACGCCTACGTCGATGCCGCGTTCCGGATCCAGGAGCGGTGCCGGAACGCCGTCTCGGTCCGCACCCTCGTCGGCAACTGGGTCCATTCGTTCCCGGACGACGCCTACCCGGGCCCCAACCTCGACTGGTACCACGAGCTGCTCCGGTTCTTCGACCGGTACCTCAAGGGGATCGGGAACGGCTGGGAAGAGGGACCCGCGATCACCTGGTTCGAGCATGCGTGGGCCGATCCGGAGCCGTTCCCGCACGAGTGGCCGGGCCGCTGGCGTGCCGCCGGAGCGTTCCCGGTGACGGGCACCGCTCCCCTCACCTGGCACCTGGGCGACGGCACGCTGTCGGTGGAGGCAGCCGACGTGGACCAGGTACGCACCGTGACGCACCGGGCAACCATGGGCACCTCGGGCGCGTTGTCGTGGGGTGCCGGAGGCCAGCCCAACGGCCTCGCCCGAGACCTGCGGCCCGATGAAGCGCTCGGGCTGAACTGGACCAGCGATCCGCTGCTCGAGCCGCTGTCCGTCATCGGGGTCCCGATGGCGATCCTCCACGTCACGGCGTCGATGCCGATCGCCACCTGCGTCGTCCGCCTGTCCGAGGTGTCGCCCGATGGGGTGTCGGCCCTCGTCGCCACCGGCGTGCTCAACCTGACCCATCGCCTGTCGGACATCGATCCCTCGCCGATGCCGACCCGGCCACGGGCGACCGAGGAGGTCCGGATCCCGCTTCGCACGACCGGCTACCGGTTCACCGCCGGCAACCGGATCCGCCTCACGGTGCTCACCAGCTACTGGCCGGTGCTGTGGCCGTCGCCGCTCCCGGGCGAGCTCCGGGTCCACCACGGACCCGGTGCGCCGTCGCGGCTCGTGCTGCCCACGCTCCCGGCCTCCGCGCCGACGCTCCAGCCACCGGCCTTCCGCACCGATCCGGCGGGCCTGCGCGAGGTCGGCGTTGATGAGGAGGACCCGCCCGTGTGGCGGATCGAGCAGGACGTGATCGCCGGGACGGTGACGGTGACGATCGGCGAGGGCGAGGCGAGCATCGCGGAAGACGGCTCGCGCGTGTACAGCTCGGAGCGGCTGGTGCTGACGGCGTCGGACGTGGATCCGGCGCACGCCCGGCTGGACAGCGACGTGGCCTACCGATGGACGGGCGATGGGTTCGATGTCGACATCCGCGCGACGGGTGACATCACATCGGATGAGGTCGCGTTCGACGTCCGGGTCGCGCTCGACGTGCGCCTCGACGGCGAGCCGTTCTTCACACGCGAGTGGCAGGAGCGGATCCCGCGCAACCTCGTCTGAGGTGACCTGGTCCGACGGCCCGGGGACCTACAGGCCGAGCGTTCGCAACGCCGCCTGCGCCACCGCCGCGCTCAGGATCGCCACCGAGACGCTGGCCAGCGTCCCCAGCAGGTAGTACTCGGCAAAGCCGCGATCATCGAGCTGCCTGAAGCGCGCGATCGTCTTGGCCGCGATCACGAACCCCACCGCGACCTCGGCGCCCGCGAGGATGAAGGCGACGATCAGGAGGCGCTCGAGCGCGCCGATCGTGGCGCCGATCCTGGCCGGCGCTCCGCTCGGAACCCCGCCGGTGGCGGCGGCCCGAGCCCGGCCCGCTGCCTCTCCATCGCGCCCGGCTTCGACGGAGGCCGGTGGGGTTGCCTCCCCGCCGGCGGTCGACGGGGTGGGCTCGACGGTCGCGATCACGGGCCCCACCCGAACCGTGTACCCGGCGGGAGCAGCCGGCGCGACGGGTACCGCCGTCACGGCCTCGGGCGCGATGTCGCGGGGCGAGACCAGGGCGAGCACGAAGTAGAAGGCGCCGCGGGTGTTGACGATCAGCAGCGAGGCGATCACGACGCTGGTGAGGATCGTGGCGTGGACCGTCGCCCGATCCCATGACCCGAACACGTCGTTGGCGAAGCGCGCGAACTCGGGCAGGATCACCGCACCTTCCAGGATCACCAGCCAGCCCACGACGAGGAACGTGACGTGGAGCACCTGGTCGGCTACGAACAGGATGCCCGGCCACGGGCTCCACGCCGCGCCGAGGCCCGAGCCCACCACCTCGCCCGTGTGCTCGGCGCGCGATCGTGCCTGGGCCTGCGCCTCCCGCTCGGCCTGCTGGGTCGCCCGCACCTTCCAGCGGTCCACGAGCACGTGGGACACCGTCACCAGCGCGAGGTAGACGAGGCCTCGGAAGCCGAACGCGAGCACCACCGGCGCGAGACACAGGGCGACGTGGAAGCCGTGCAGGCCGAGCGCGCTCCAGCCGGTCCGGCCGCCGGTCCCCTTGTTGAGCGCGATCCAGTCGTTCTGGAGCACGAAGTCCGCGACCAGGTGCGAGAACAGCAGCCACGCGAGCATCAGCACGGCGTCACTCATCGGGGGCTCCCCGCCCGCATGCCCACCTCGTGGGTGACGCGCTGGACCCCGTACCCGAAGATCGCGGCCAGCGCCCGGGCAAGCCGCTCGAGGTGGCGAATCCTCGCGCGGTCCGCCATGACGGACACGGTGGCCCGGCTCACGCCGAGCCGATCTGCGACCTCAGCCTGGCGGAGCCGGTCGACCAGCAGCAGCCGTCCGACCTCCCGTTGCCGGGCCGTCAGCCCGCCCAGAAGCTCCGGGAGCAGCGGGCCAAGATCCCCCAGCAGGGTGTCCGCTTCCCCGTCACCCGTGATCGCATTCAACCCTTCGCGCCGGGCCTTTGCGACCGCCAGGGCATCGCGAGCGGCGTGGAAGGCCGGGCCGGTGCGCTCGGTGGCGGGTCCCGTCCCCGGCTCGATCTCACCCGCCACGACGGCCCAGCGAAGGTCCCTCGCATCCGGAGCGAGCGCGGCCCTGAGGATGGTGCGGAAGGGATCGGCGCCGGGAGCCAGCAGCCCCTGGAGCTCGTCCCCCTGGGTGAAGCCGAACGATGCCAGTCGTTGTTCGCGCGCATAGGCGGCGTCGAGATCCGCGCGCAGGGAGCGCAGCCAGGCGGTGGAGCCGGGGTCCCGCCGCGAATCGACGACGTCGCCGAACACGACGGTCCCGATGGGTCGACCAGTCATCCGCGGCAGACTACCTGACGAGCGATTAGCCTGCAAGAGCTAACTAGTCTTGTCGTAACCGAATTCGGCTAACCAGTCGCCTTGTCAATCCCCCGACAGGCCGCCCCGCCTCCGGGAGACCCACGCTCAGCCGCCGCGGGCGTACGACGGCAGCAGGGAGCCGATCGCCGCCGCCGCCGCACCCCGGTGCTCGGCCGTTGCGAAGTCGCGCATCGGATGCCCGGGCAGCGCGTGCTCCTCGGTGCGCCCGTCCTTCTTGATGTAGACCACCGGGTAGATCGATCCCTGCCCGTCGGCTTCGACCGTCATCGCGATCAGGTCCCGGTCCATGGCATCGAGCGCGTGGACGAGCGGCAGGATCCCCTCGTCGCGGATGCCCTCCCTGGGCGAGACGGACACGACCCGCGCGAGATATGCCTTCTGGTGCCACAGTTCCGGGGCACAGGTCGCCTCACGCAGGAGGTAGCCGAGGACGTCCCCTTCCGGGACCGCGGGACGAGGGGTCTCCACTCCGAAACGGGTCTCGGCGATGTGGCGGGTCAGGATCAGGCCGTTGTAGCGGTGGCCATGAACCGCCCCGGAGTTGGCTGGGATGCCGTGCTTGCGCAGGCCGTGCGCGGCCTGGGTGATGGTCCCGGCGAAGAAGATCCCGGGCACGGACACGCTCTCCCACATGGGCGTCACCGCCGGCAGCATGCTGCGACCGACGGTCGTGACACCGAGGTCGGGAAGGTCCTGCAGGGGGCACGTGAACCCGGTGGCCGCGATGACCTCGTCCGCCTCCACGCTCATCGGCATCCCGTTGTCGGTGCGCTTGAGATCAACCCGATAGGCGTCGCCGGCATGGACGATGCCGTCGGTCGAGGCGTCCAGGAGCGACACGCCGAGGCCCAGGAAATTGTCCTCGAACGGCTGCACGTAGCGCGCCCGCACCCCGACCAGCGACCGCGTCTGGACCGACAGCTTGGCCGGCGAGGGCGAGCTCAGCACGATCTGCGACGCCCAGGGCGCCAGCCCGGACGCGAGCTCGAAGCCGGAGTTCTGCTTGCCGATGATGAACACGCGCTTGCCGGCATACGACGATGCCTCGCGGGTGTCGGCGTAGTGACGGGCGTGCTCGATGCCCGGTGTCTTCTGCGGGCTCCACGGCTGCGCGACGCCAACGGCAAGCACCAGGGCCCGCGTCCGGTACTCGCCGTCGGTCGTCTCGAGCACGAACGTGGTGCCGCCCGTACCCTCTTCGCGGCGGGTCCGCTGCCAGGTGCAGCCGTAGCGGATGGCGATCCCCGCCCGGTCGGCGAAGGCCGCGAGGTTCGCCTCCATCTCCGGCCGGCTGGGGAAGTACGAGGTCCCGTCCATGAGCCCGGCCTGAAGGGACCGCAGCTCCGGCTCATCGGCGATCAGGCTGTTCCAGTCGAAGCGCTGGTACTCCCGGCTCGTCCGCTCCTCGGGAGCATAGGGCTTCGTCCACGACAGCAGGCGCTGGAAGAACGGCCAGCGGCGGAACATCCCGCCGGGCGACGGATCGGCGGACAGGACGGCGTGTGCGATGCCATGGCGACGCAGCCCATAGCTCGCCTGGAGACCGCCGGGGCCGCTGCCGATCACGATGGCCGGGTACTCCCCCGGCGGGAACGGGCGGGGGTCGGAGGACATGACCGTCAGCTCCGCCACCGGTTGGCGTTCCGCAACCGCCTGGCCTGCGCCTGGAGCATCCGGAACATCACCTTCGGGTGGGCCTCGAGGAACGCCTCGACGGCTGGTCCCGCGATCACGATGCAGCGCAACGGGCCGGTAGCCACGACGTCGGCGGTCGGCGGCTCGCCGAGCAGGATCGAGACCTCCCCGAAGAAGTCTCCTCGATTGAGCGTCGAGCGCTGGGTGCCATCCACGATGACGTTCGCGGCGCCCTCGAGGATCACGTAGAAGCCCGACCCCGTCAGGCCCTGGCGCAGGATGCGCTCGCCCTCGGGAAAGAACACCTCCTCGAACACGCCGGCAACCGACAGCAGCTGTGGCGTCTGCAGGTCCCCGAACAGGGTGAACCCGGCGAGGATGTCTGCGATCTCCTCCCGCGTGGCCATGCCGAAAGCTGCCCTCCTGCCCCCACCGCACACCCCAATCGTCGTCCGGCGCATGCTCTCACACGTGGTCCGGGCGTGCGGTGCGACGCGAGGCCGGGCCGGATGACGGAACGGTTTACGGCCTGGCCGGGCGGAGGTGCGCCCGTTCGTTGACGCGTGCGGGCCCGCGGGGCACCATGACCACCCCAGCCCACCTGGAGGACACCATGACCCTGACCCACGACCGGCGCTCGGCGCTGCTCGGGGCCTGTCCCCTGTTCCGGGGGCTCGATGCCGATGGCCTGGCCGCCGTCAGCGCCGCCGCGATCGAGGTCGAGTTTCCAGCCGGGCGGGTGATCGCGCGGCAGGGTGAGGTGGGCACCGGCTTCTTCCTCATCGCCGACGGAACCGCGCAGGTCATCCGCGATGGGACCGTTCTCGCGATCCTGGGACCCGGCGAGTTCTTCGGGGAGCTGTCGGTGCTCGACGGCGGGCCGCGGGTCGCCCAGGTCGTGGCGACGTCACCCAGCCGGTGCCTCGCCCTCGCCTCGTGGGACTTCGAGCGCGTGCTGCGCGAGGAGCCCGGGGTCGCCCTCGCCGTTCTCAGGGTCGTCGCGGGCCGCCTCCGCGAGACCTCCGCCGACCATCGTTCCTGATCCACCCCAAGGCGTCCCAAACCCAATGACCGACGTGGCAACTCACGATCGACCCCACCGGCCAGATCACCTTCATGTTCACCGACATCGAGGGCTCGACCAGGCTGGTCGAGACCCTCGGGACGGCGGGCTGGCGGCCGGTGCTCGAGCGGCACCGGCAGCTGGTGCGCGCCGCGCTCGAGACGCATCACGGCCTGGAGATCGGCACGGAGGGCAATTCGTTCTTCGCAGTGTTCCGCGACCCGATCGAAGCCGTCGCCGCGACCGCTGAAGCACAACGCTCGCTCGCGGCCGAGGCGTGGCCGGCCCACGTGGCGGTCCGGGTTCGCATGGGCCTTCATCTGGGGATCGGCGAGCTCGATGCCGACGGCAGCTACATCGGCCACGACGTTCATCGAGCGGCCCGGGTGGCAGCCGCAGCCAGCGGCGGTCAGGTGCTGCTGTCCGAGACGGCCGTCGCGATCGTCGCCAACCACCTCCCCGACGGCGTGGCGCTCCGACAGCTCGGGTCGCACCGGCTCAAGGATCTGCGGCCGGAGCGGATCGCGCAGCTGGACCTCGACGGGATGCCAGCCGACTTCCCGCCCATCCGCTCCCTCGATGCCCGGCCGAACAACCTGCCCACCGAGCTCACCAGCTTCGTCGGTCGCGAGCGGGAGCTTGCCGAGGCGCGAGCCCTGCTCGAGCGGGCGCGAATGGTGACGCTCACAGGGCCGGGCGGGACCGGCAAGACGCGACTGGCGCTCCAGCTCGCCGCCGCGGTGGCCCACGAGTACCCGGACGGGGTGTGGTTCGTTGCGCTGGGCCCCGTGCGCGAGTCCGAGCTCGTGCCGTCGGTCATCGCGCACACCCTCGACATCGGCGACGACCCGTCGCAGCGGCCCCTGGACACCCTTTCGGCGGCGCTGGCCGAGCGACGCATGCTGCTGGTGCTCGACAACCTGGAGCAGGTGATCTCGGCGGGGGCCTCGCTGGCCGAGATCCTGCGACGCGCGCCGCTGATCAGGATGCTCACGACCAGCCGCGCCCCGCTCCGGATCAGCGGGGAGCAGGAGTTCCCGGTCCCGGGACTGCCGGCGCCCGTCGAGCTCGATCACCTGGGGCCCTACCAGCGGGAGCAGCTGCCGGAGTCGCTCCGGCGGCACGATCCCGAGACGCTGCTCGGGTTCGAGAGCGTGAACCTGTTCGTCGCCCGCGGCCGCGCGGTCCGTCCGGGGTTCGAGCTCACCGAGACGAACGCTGGTGACGTGGCGTTGATCGTCGCGCACCTTGGCGGGGCACCGCTCGCGATCGAGCTCGCCGCGGCCCGGCTCCGGTTCCTGACGCCGGCCGCGATCCGCGAGCGGCTGGAGGGCCGCCTGGACCTTCCGGGCGCCGGAGCAGCCGATGCCCCCGAGCGACAGCGAACGCTGCGGGGCGCGATCGCCTGGAGCGACGAGCTCCTGGACCCACCGGTCAGACGGCTGTTCCGGCGGCTGGGGGTGTTCGTGGGAGGGTTCGACCTCGCCTGCGCCGAAGCTGTCGCCGGTCCTCCGGACGAGCTGGGGATCGACGTGCTCGATGGGCTTGCCGCGCTCGTCGACCAGAGCCTCGTCCGGAGCGACGAGATCGCGGGCGAGCCACGGTTCTCGCTGCTGGAACCGATCCGCGAGTACGCGCTCGAAGAGCTGTCGGCGTCCGGCAACGAGACGCTCATCCGCGAGCGACATGCCCGGGCCTACGACCGGCTGGCGCGGGACCTCGAGCCCGCGCTCGCCGGGGCAGGTCAGCGGGACGCCCTCGACCGGCTGGAGCTCGAGCACGCCAACCTGCGCCAGGCCCTCGAATGGGCGGAGGAGACCGGGGACGCCGAGCTCGCGCTGGGGCTCGTGGCCGCGGTCTGGCGCTTGTGGCAGAAGCGCGGTCACCTGCGCGAGGCGCGCGCCCGGGTCGAGGCGCTCCTGTCGAGACCCTGGTTCGAGCATGCGCGGCCGCCGCTTCGGGCACGCGCCCACGAGGTGATGGGCGGGATCATCTACTGGCACGGCGACATGCTCGGTGCCCGTCCCCACTACCAGCGGCGCTGGACCTCTGGCGGGCCGACGGCGACCGCGCGGAGATCGCGAATGCCCTGTACAACCTGTCGTTCAGCTACTCGATGGCGAGCGAGGGGGCTCATCGAGCCGGAGATCGCCACCGGTCAGCTCCAGGAGGCGCTCGGGATCTACCGCGCGCTGGGCGACGATCGCGGGACCGCCAACGTCCTGTGGGGCATCGGCATCCAAGCCTACTTCCGGAACAGCAACGAGGAGGCAGCGTCGGCGTTCGAGGAAGCGCTCGGCCTGTACCGGAAGGCGGGCGATCGCACCCAGGAGGCGTGGGCGCTCCATCAGCTCGGGTCGGCCCGCCTCAAGCTGGGGGACGTGGACACGGCCCGGCGACACGTCCGCGACGCGCTGCGGATCTTCGACCAGGCGGGCGACGTTGCTGGCGTGAGCCTTGCCCTGGACGACCTGTCCGCGGTGGCGGTCGGCGACGGCGACCTGCCGCGGGCCGCCCGTCTCCAGGGCCTCGCCCGTCGGATCCAGGCCTCGTCGGGCACCGGTCTCGCCGCCCGTTGTGCAGGAGACGTTCGAGACCCTCACCCGGCCCGATGCGAGCAACCGGCTCGACCCCGATCGAGCTGGCGCGGTTCCGCGAGCAGGGTGCGGCGCTGCCCCTGCCCGACGGCGATTCGCTACGCGCTCGGGCGCGGAGATCGCGATCCCGGCGACGGAGCCGCGATGACGTGACCAGGGCAGGATGCGACCCCGTCCGGATCGGGATGCGCCGTGAGCCGCCTGCCCTCCGGCACGGTCAGCTTCCTGTTCACCGACATCGAGGGCTCGCACGCGTCTGGCGGCAGACATGGGGGACGCAGCCTACGGCGCCGTGCTCGACGCGGAGCGCGAGCTGGTCGTGGCGGCCGCCGAGGCCGAGGGTGGGGTCGCGTTCGGTTCGGAGGGCGACGCCCATTTCATCGCGTTCGCCTCAGCCCGGAGCGGCGATCCGGGCCGCGGTCGCTGCGCAGCGGGCGCTGGCTGTGCACCCGTGGCCATCGACGGCCCGTGCGAGTCCGCATGGGGATCCACACCGGTGCGGTCCAGGTGGCCGGCGATGACTACGTCGGGCTCGAGGTCCATCGGGTGGCACGGGTCGCGGCGGCGGGTCACGGCGGGCAGGTGCTGGTCACCGACGCAACCCGGGCACTGGCGGCCGATGCCCTGGCGGGCATCCGGCTGCGCGATCTGGGGGAGCATCGCCTCAAGGACCTGGCGCGACCCGAGCGGTTGTTCCAGGTCGAGGCCGACGGCCTGGGCACCACATTCCCCGATCTGCGAACGCTCGACGCGAAGCCGGACAACCTGCCTCCCCAGCTGACGAGCTTCGTCGGCCGGGCCGAGCTCGGCGCCGCGGCCGAGCTGCTCGAGCCGAGACGCAGGCTGCTGACGCTCACGGGTCCCGGCGGCACCGGCAAGACGCGCCTGTCCCTGGCGCTCGCGGAGGCCACTGGCGAGCGGTTTCCCGGACGGCATCCTGGTTCGTACCGCTCGCCCCGGTCACCGACGCCGATCTGATCGCGTCGGCGATCGCGGCCTCGATCGGGTTGCTGGCACCCGGCCAGCCACCGCTGGAGCGAGTCAGGAGCCACCTGCGCGACCGCGCGGCGCTGCTGGTGCTCGACAACTTCGAGCAGATCGTGGCCGGCGCGCCCGATCGTGGGCGACCTGCTGCGGAGCGCGCCGCGGCTGACGGTGATCGCCATCCAGCCGGGCACCCCTGCGGATCGCGGGCGAGCAGGAGTTCCCCGTGCCTCCGCTGTCGCTGCCGGCCGCCGGGTGTCGAGGACGTCGGATGAGCTGATGGCCTCGGAGGCCGTGCAGCCTGTTCGTCGAGCGCGCGATGGCCGTCCGGCCTGACTCTGGACTGACGGCCGCGAACGCGAAGCGCCGTCGCCGAGATCGTGCGACGCCTCGACGGCCTGCCGCTGGCGATCGAGCTCGCCGCCGCCCGGATCCGACTTCTGTCGCCGGCCGCGCTGGCCCAGCGCCTGGGCGACCGGCTGGGCATTGCTGACGGCTGGTGGTCGTGATCTGCCGGAGCGCCAGCGCACGCTGCGTGGCGCGATCGACTGGAGCCACGATCTGCTCGATGCTGAACGACCGGCGTCTGTTCGCGACGGCTGGGCGTGTTCGCGGGCGGTGGCCCGCTGGAGCTGGCCGGGACCAGGTGTGCGGCATCGATGGCGATCCGGCGCCGCTGGACGTGGACGGCGGGTTGGAGCGGCTGGCCGAGCAGAGCCTGATCAGGATCGAGGATGACGCCCACGGCGATGTTCGATTCGCGATGCTCGAGACGATCCGCGAGTACGCGCTGGACAAGCTCGAGGATCGGGTGAGACGCGGGTCGTGCGTGATCGTCACGCGGACGTCTTCCTCGCGGTTGCTGCGAGGACACGGCGTCGGGTGGCACGGGCAGCGCCGACCAGGGCGACGGCTGGACCGCCTGGAGGAGCGAGCACGACAACCTGCGCGCCGCGTTCGACCATCTGGTTCGCACCGGCGAGACGGCGCGGGCGGCGGATCTGGCGTTCGGCGCCTGGCGCTTCTGGCAGATGCGCGGGCATCTGATCGAGGGCCGCGCGCGCCTGGATGTTCGTGCTGGCGCATGCCCGGCTGGCCGGTGGAGCCGTCGCCTGCCCGCCTGCGTGCGCTCGAGGCAGCTGGCGGTCTGGCCTACTGGGCGGGTGATACGGCGAGCCGCAGCGCGCTTCTACGCGGGACGCCGTCGTCGCTGGCGCGCGAGCTGGGCGATCGAGAGCGAGCTGGCCAACGCCCTCTACAACCAGTTCTTCGCCCGCCGTCTCGCGACGGCTCGACGACTGGGTCGAGTCGCTGGCCGAGGATCGCTCGCTGCTCGACGAGGCGCTCGAGATCTGGACGAGACTGGACGATGAGAGAGGGCGTCGCGAAGGCGCTTGTGGGGTCTCGCCGAGCACGGCAGCGTACGCCGGGCGACTACGCGCGGATGCCGAAGTCCGCGGCGACCCGCGCGCTGGCGATCTTCGAGCGGCTCGGCGATCGCTTCTGGATCGCCTGGGGACGGTTCAGCTCGCGGCGTTCGGCCGGTTGCTCGAATGGCCGCGTGGCGGACGCCGCGGACGGACGTTGCCGTGGCGCTTCGCGAGTTCCACGAGAGCCGCGACGTGTCCGGGCCTGGTGCTGGTGCTCGACGGCGATCTCGACGATGCTGCTCATGGCCGGCCGCACCGGAGGACGGATACGCGGTTGGGGCGGCGCGCGCCGTGCGGTGCCGAGACGGCATCCACATCGCGACGCTGTGGCCGAGGAGTCGAGACGCCGATGGCCGACCCGACACGACGGATCCGGTGCTCCGGCGGCGGCGGCGCGCGGCGCGCCTGGCGCGACCGGAGGCGGTGGCCGGGGGCTGCGGCTCGCCGGGGAGCTGGCGGCGGAAGGCGATCGGGACCGTCCGTCGGGCTGACCGGCGGCCGACGATGCGCCCCGGCTCGCTCGACCCGGCCCAGCGTACGATGGCCCTGGCGCGAGGCGTCCCTGTGCTCTCCCATCGGGAGCGGTTCTGATGGCCTGCGGGTGACGCGACGAGGCATGCCCGAGTGGATCGCAGCCCGGGCGCTGGGACGGTTCGAGCGCGACGCACGGCTGTTCCTGGGCACGACGTTCGTGGCGGGCGCGGCGCTCAGCCTGTACTGGATCGACTTCAACCTGTACCTCGCCTCGCTGGGCCTGTCGACGGCGGTGATCGGTCTGGTCGCCACCGTCGCGTCGCTGGCCGCTGCGCTGTTCGCCTTCCCGGCCAGCGCGCTCTCGGACCGGGTCGGAAGGCGTGCCGTCATCGCCGGCAGCATCGCCCTCAGCCTGGTGGGACTCATCGGCCTGCTGCTCGTCAATGCCCTGCCGCTGATCGTGACCTGCGCCGCGCTGTGGGCCATGGGGCAGCAGGCGTTCCTGGTCGTCCAGGCGCCGTTCCTCACCGAGCACAGCCAGCCCGACCACCGGAACGAGCTGTTCGCGATGCAGTTCGCGATCCAGTTCGCGACCAATGTCGTGGCCGCCATCGCCGGTGGCCTCGTCGCGACCCTCGTCGCGGCCACGATCGGGCTCGACCCGGCCGGCCCCGGCGCATACCGCCTGATCCTTGTGCTGATGGCCGTCCTGCTGGTCGCCGCGCTGGCGACCGTCGCGCTGCTGGGCGACGATCGTCCCAGCCGAACCCTGGCCCGTCGCCTGCGAGGGCTTGGCGAGCCGGCGCGTTTCCCCCTGGACCCGCGGCGGCCGCGGACCCGACTGGGCATCACCATCCGCGATCGCGGCCGGTTCGCGCGGCTCGTGATCCCCGGTTTCCTGATCTCGCTCGGAGCAGGGCAGGTGATCCCGTTCCTCAACGTGTACCTCCAGCGCAAGTTCGGACTCGACCTGGCCGCGCTCAACGCCGCGTTCGGGATCACGAGCCTGGGAACGGTGGTCGCGATCCTGGCGCAGCCGCGCCTCGCCCGCCGGCTGGGACAGATCGGCTCGGTCGTCCTGGTCCAGGGGGCGAGCCTCCCGTTCCTGCTCGTGCTCGGCTTCTCCCCGGTCCTGTGGACGGTGCTCGTCGCGATGGCTGTCCGGAACTCCCTGATGAACGCGAGCAACCCGGTGTTCATGGCGTTCGCCATGGAACACGTCACGCCGGCCGAGCGAGCGACGCTGTCGGCGGCGACGAGCGTCCTGTGGCAGGTCGGCTGGGTGCTCGGCGGCGCTGGTACGCCGCTCCAGGCGACGCTCGGACGATCCGGACGAAAGAGCGACCATCGTGCCGTACGCGCTCGCAAGCGGTCTCTACCGGGCATGGTTCGGCGCCGTTGACCGCCGGGCGCCGCGCCGGGGGCGGGGCCTCGACCCGGGAGTATCCGTGGCACCACCCGGCCGGTAGACTGACGCCATGGCAGAGGCGCCCGCCCCTCAGCGCTCGAAGACGGCCATCCCGCGCAACCCGGGACGCCACGAGCTCGGGATGAGGGCCACCCTCCTGTTCCCCGACAAGGCGATCGTCGAGCGCTACTACGTCCCGCTCGTGTACACGGCCTGCCGGACCTGCTACTCCGAGCTCGAGCCGCAGGAGATCTACCGGCGCGCCGTGGAGGGCGAGGTGGCGCCGGCGAGCATGCAGCGGCTGATCACGAACGTGATCGAGTCGGGCCACGGCTCCACCATCGAGCACATCGTGTTCACGTTCGCCCTCAGCGGTGTCTCGCGCACGCTGTCGCACCAGCTCGTCCGGCACCGGGCGGGCGTGGCGTTCGACCAGCAGAGCCAGCGTTACGTCAAGTACAAGGGCGCGGCGACGATGCTGCCGGCGACGATCGCCGAGGGCGACCCGGAGCTGCGGACCCGGTACGAAGAGCAGGTGGACGGCGCACTTGGCCTGTACGAGGAGTTGCTGGGTGCCGGCGTGCCGGGCGAGGACGCGCGCTTCGTGTTCCCCAACGCCACCCGGACCAACCTCGTGATGACGACCAACCTCCGGGCGCTGATCCACATGTCGGGCCTGCGGCTGTGCACGATGGCGCAGTGGGAGATCCGCCGGCTGTTCCAGCTGATCCGCCACGAGGTGTTCAACGTGTCGCCGTTCCTGGGCGCATTCCTCGCCCCCAAGTGCGTCCCGCTCGGCTACTGCGACGAGTTCAACAACCGCGACGAGCACTGCCCGATCAGGCCCCATAAGGACAGCGTGCTGGCGGCCTGGGCGCAGCAGCGCGACGCGGCGAAGGCTGCCGGCAGGGAGCTGCCGGTCCGATAGGCGCCGCAATGGCTCTCGGCGCGGTGGCCGAAGCCGGTCACCTGCGCGATGAGGCGTCCCCCTGGAACTCCGCAACGAACCGCCGCAGCACGCGCGCCAGACGGGGCCCCGCCTCGGCACCGGCGGCCAGCACCTCCTCGTGGTTGATCGGCTGGCCGGTGTAGCCAGCCCCGGCGTTCGTCACCAGCGACACACCGCACACCTCGAGGCCGATCCAGCGCGCGGCGATCGCCTCGAGCACCGTGGACATCCCCACTGCGTCCGCACCCAGGGCTCGGAGCATGCGAACCTCCGCCGGAGTCTCGTAGGAGGGCCCGAGCAGCCCGGCGTAGATCCCTTCCTCGAGTGCGACCCCTTCGGCCGCGGCGGCCGCGTGCAGCGCGCCCCGAAGGCGCGGCGCCCAGACGTCGGTCAGGTCCACGAACCTCGGACCGAGCTCGTCCGCGTTCGGTCCAAGGAGGGGCGTTCGGCCGGTCAGGTTGAGGTGGTCCGAGACCACCATCAGCGTCCCGGGTCCGAACGCCGGGTTCACGCCACCGGCGGCGTTGGTCAGGACCACGGCCTGGGCGCCGAGCTGCCGGAACAGCAGGACCGGCTGGACCACGAGCCCCGCGTCGTTGCCCTCGTACAGGTGGAACCGGCCCTGGAGCACGACCGCCGGCACGCCACCCAGGCGGCCCAGCAGGAGCCGTCCGACGTGGCCCGGCGCGGTGGCCACCGGCCAGCCGGGAAGCTCGGCGAACGGGATGGCCGCCGCTTCGGTCACCTCGTCCGCAAGGCCGCCCAGCCCCGAGCCCAGCACCAGGCCGACGCGCGGAACGAGATCGCTTCGCCGGCGCACCGCTGCGGCGAGCGCGGCCAAGCGCGCGGGCTGCTCCGACGGCGGGATGGGTTGGGACCGATCGGGGACGCCGGCCTCGTGGTCGGTCATGGCACTACATTAACGCTTCAACGCCCGGATGGAGTACCGACACCGGGATGCCGGTCGCGTCCGTCCGGGCGTCCGGCATACACCACCCTCGCGGGCTGCGCCTGCCGGCAGATGAAGCGCCCGAAGCGACCGGAGAGCGTCGGCCCTTGATGTGATCTCGGACCGGACGCCGGCGTGGCCTTGAGGTGATCGCAGCCTGCCGGGTGGAGCGGGCTTGAGGCGATCGCCTCCGCTCCGGGCCTCCATCGGCCCCTTCGGGCACAACCAAGGCTACGGCGTGGACCGCCCGGCTCCAACCCGCTTTTCCACGAACCGCGCGGAGGTTCGGGCGACCGTGTCCACGAGTTTCCCCCCGCTGTGGACGAGCTGTGGACGGCCGGACCCCACGGTCCCCCTTCAGGTGGGCGGGACGGCCCGGATCGTATCCATTCAACCACCCAGCGCGAACATCTCCACCTTCGGCAGCCGCTCCGTGGCCTCGCTCCGCAGCTCGGAGTAGCGATCGACCCGGTCCGACCAGATCTTCCGGATCCGGGCGGCCAGCTCCGCGTCGCTATCTCCCTCGCGGAGCGGGGTCTTGAGGTCCGTGCCGGCGACCGCGAACAGACACGTGTAGAGGTGACCGTCTGCCGACAGGCGGGCCCGGGTGCAATCTGAGCAGAACGGCCGGGTGACCGAGGCGATGACCCCGATCTCCCCGGTGCCGTCCCGGTAGCGGAACCGGCCCGCGACCTCACCGCGATAGCCGGGCGACACGTGCTCGATGGGCAGCTCAGCATCGATCGTCGCAAGGATCTCCGTGGCCGGCACGACATCGTCCAATCGCCAGCCGTTGGAATGGCCCACGTCCATGTACTCGATGAAGCGCAGGATCAACCCCTCCTTGCGCGCCCAGCGCGCCAGCGGCAGGACCGAGCCCTCGTTCATCCCCCGGCGGACGACGGTGTTGACCTTGATCGGCGCCAGGCCCGCATCCCGGGCGGCGGCGATGCCCTCGAGCACCCGGGTCACCGGGAAGTCCACCCCGTTCATCGCCCCGAACACCGCGTCGTCGAGCGAATCGAGGCTGACCGTGATGCGCTGGAGGCCGGCCTCGGCCAGCGGCTTCGCGAGGGCACGCAGCGCCGAGCCGTTGGTGGTCAGGGTCAGGTCGATCGAACTGCCGTCGGGCGTCCGCAGCCGGGCGAGGTAGCCGACCAGCACCGGCAGGTCGCGCCGCACCAAGGGCTCCCCGCCGGTGATCCGGAGCTTACGGACGCCGAGGTCGACGAAGATCGACGCGAGCCGGGCGACCTCCTCGAACGAGAGCACGAGCGATCTCGGCAGGAACGCGAAGTCGCGACCGAAAACCTCCGCCGGCATGCAGTACGGACACCGGAAGTTGCAGCGATCGGTGACCGAGATCCGCAGGTCGCGAAGAGGCCGGCCGAGCCGGTCCAGCTGGACCCCCGGATCGCCGACGGGATCGGTTGAACGTTGGCGCATCGGTTCCACGACGCCATGGTATGCGGGCTCAGGGCACCACGCCGGTGGCCAGGTCGACCCCGCGGTCATGGTGCGCCCCGGCACCGCGGCGGACGCCCGTCCGGCGGCTTGGGAGCGAGCCGGAGCCGATGTGGGTCGCCGCCGGTACCACCGGAACCCGCCGCTGGTACCTCTAGCGACTGCACCGCAACCCACTCTGCCGCCTACTGTGACGTTCGAGCACCACCCAGGCTCGCCCGCGGAGGATCCCTGGCCAATGGCGTCAACTGATACCCGATCCGGTTTCCGGCTCCCGTGGAGCTCGGACCGCTCGCACGACGAAGCGTCGGACGACGTGGCGACCGGGCCCACCCAGGATGCAGTGGCCCACGACGCCCAGCCCGAAGACTTCGTGCTGCCCGAGCCCGACCTGCACGCGCGCCTGGGAATTGCGGACAGCGAACCCCGCAGCAACAACGATCCCCGCCCCCCCGAAGAATGGGCCAAGAACGGCCCCATCGCCGAGGAGCCACCGCTCATGGTCGACATCAACGCCGCTCCTTCGGCGCCTCCCGCGACGCCCAGGAAACCATCCAAGCTCATGGCCGACCTGTCCGCGGCCATCCGGTCGACCGCCGAGACGGCACGGGAACAGGCGCTGGCGCAGACTGACACCACGCTGCGCCAGGTCGTGGAGACGATCCGCGAGCAGTCGACCGAAGGCGCGACGAAGCTCCGCCAGCAGTCGGACGAGGACATCGCCGGCATCCGCGACTGGTCGAAGGCCGAGATCGCCCACATCCGCGAGGAGACAGACCAGAAGATCACCGCGCGCAAGGCGGCCCTCGAGGACGAGCTCAGCGACCACGCCGCAAGCGTCGATCGCCGGGTCGAAGACGTGCAGGCCGAGGTCTCCCGGTACCAGGCCGACATGGACGCCTACCTCGAGCGGGTGCGCAACGAAGACGACCCGGCGAGCCTGGCGACCCTGGCCGAGTCCATGCCCGACATCCCGTCGTTCGAGGCCTGGGTCGGCACGCCCGCGGACGAGGCGGCGGACGAGGTCGAGGTCGCGACCGAGGTCGAAGCGGCAGCAGGGGCCGAGGCCGTCGAAGGCCAGGCCGAAGCCATCGAAGCTGATGCAGAAGGGGCCGACGTCGAGCCTGCGACCGGCAGGATCGAGACGGCCGACGAGGCGGCGAAGGGTGAGCCCGACGTCGCCACACCGGCCGGCGACACGGAGCCCGTCGAAGGCGACGCCGAGGCACTTGCCGAGGATGACGCCAGCGCCCGGGCCGCCGAGCCGGCGATCGGCGTGATCGCGCCGGATGTCGCGGTCGATGACCCGGATCCAGGCCAGCCCGAGGCCTCCGTCGACGACGACACCATCGATCCCGATGTGGCGGGCGAGACCGACATCAAGCCAGTCATGTCGCGCAGCACCGCGTCGCAGATCGCGTGGGGCGATGCCTCAGGCGACTGGACCAAACCACCCCGGGCGGCGACCGACGGCGAAGGGTCGGCCGACGCCGTCGACACCGCGCCACGCTGGGCTGCGGGCGAGGTCTCCGACGGCTCCCCCACGACCAATGAGGCGGGTGAGCCCGTCGACCGCAGCGCGATCATGGCCGCGGTGGAAGCGGTGGCCGAGACGGTCGTCGGCGCCGAGTCAGCGGCGGATTCGGCCGATCAGGCGGATGTCGGCGCCGCCGAGGCCACGGCCCAGCAGCTCCGCGGCCACCAGGACACGGACGAAGCCGGCCAGGCGATGTCCGCGCTCGAGGCTCGCGTCGAGGCCGGCGGGTTCGAGGCCGAGTCGTTCACCGGCCGGCTGGCGAGCCTGCTCCCCGGCCACGGCGGTGGTGCCGATGGTGAGCCGCAGACGTCGCAGGTCATCGTGTCGGGCCTCATCTCTGTCGCCAGCATCGCCAGCTTCAAGCGGCATCTGGGCCGGATCGCCGGCGTCCAGCGCGTGACGGTTGCCTCGGGACCTGACGGCGAGTTCGTGTTCAACGTGGACCACGGCCCGGACGTCGTGTTCCGTGACGTGATCCCGACGATGCCCGGGTTCGCTGCCCGGGTGACCGGCTCGGAGGACGGCGTCGTTCACGTGAACGCCCGCGACCCCGAGGCGGAGGCCTGACGATGGCAGCCGGCCAGTCCCGACCCACGGTCGCCGTCCTGCTCCCGCCGGCCGAGCGCGACCCGGTTGGCTCCGAGCTACGCAACGGTGGTTTCGACCCCGTCTTCGTCCGTGACCCCGCGGAGCTCCAGGCAACCCTCGCGGCACGGCGGGACATCGCCGTCGCCATCATCGACGTCGAGACCGACCCCGACGCGGGCTCCGATGCCTGGTCCCTGCTCCACGAATCGGGGCACAGCGTTCCGGCGCTGCTCGTGGTCGGGGCGACCATGCTCGAGCATCTCGACCCGGAGGCCGCCGGACACCGGGACGACGAGTACCTGACCCGGCCCTACTCCGCCGAGTCGATCCGCTGGCGGGTCGAGGCGATGTGCATCCGCTCGGTCGCGATCGACGATGGCAGCGGGCCGGTCCTGCAGGGCGACCTCGACCAGGACGACTGGGCTCGTCCCGGCCAGGTGCTCGCGATCTTCAACCCCAAGGGTGGCGTGGGCAAGACGCTGGTCGCCACCAACCTCGCCGCGGCCCTCGTCGGCCGGGGCCAGCGGGTGCTGCTCGTCGATGCCGACACCGTCACCGGCCACGTCCCAGCGTCGCTCGGCATGGACGCGGTCCCGACCGTGATCGACGCCTGGCGCGACGAGCTCGACGGCGGCCCCGTGGTTACGTTCGACGAGCTCGCATCAGTCCACTCCTCCGGGCTCAAGGTCCTGCCCCTCGCGTCCAACCCGATCGGCACCGAGCTGCTCGAGCCCGAGCGGGTCGCGAACGCGGTCGCGTTCGCCAAGCGCCGCGAGGACTTCGTGATCGTCGATCTGCACCCGTCGTACAGCTCCCTCAACCGGGCGTTGTTCGATCGGGCAGACCGGATCCTGGTGCCGGTCACCCCCGACATGCCCGCCATCGCCGCCACAATCAAGCTCCGCGACGTCGCCGAAGAGCTCGGGATGCGCGATCGTCTCGCTCTGATCGCGAACCGCGCGAACAGCGGGATCAAGGTCGAGGACCTCGAGCGCGCGGTGGCGATCCCGTTGTTCGGCCAGCTTCGCTCGGGTGGGCTGCTGGTCGTTCGCTGCGCGAACGAGGGCAAGACCCTCCTGGAGCTGGCGCCCAAGGAGCGAATCACGCTCGACTTCGACGCGCTGGCAGACCGGCTGCTGGGCGTTGCCGACAGCAGCGTCGCGCGAACACCGCTGCGCCTGTTTGGGCGCGCGATCCCGTCGCTCGCGTAGCTCCCCTGCGCGCGCGAGCGCGCCACAGGCGACGACTCGCGAGGCGGGCCAGCCGAGCATGTCGGCGGGCCGGATCGGCGGAACCAGGCCAGCAGGCGAGCCCCAGAGGGCCGCATCGGCGGAGCCAAGCCACGCGCCAGCCCCAGCCGAGCCGGATCAGCGGGACCGGTCCTGCCAGCTGATGCCGCCCAACGGTGAGCCCGGCAGCTTCGGGTGCGGCTCGCCCGTGCGCTTGTCGACCTGGTTCACACCGCGCAGGTAGAACCGGTTGACCAGGATCACCTCGACCTCGGGGTCGGTCACCACGACGTCACCCAGACGAGCGATCGCCTCCACCACCGCGACGAACATCTCCGACGAGCGGTCCAGCAAACGCTCCGGCTCCGAGCCTGGGTGCAGGTAGACGGTTCCGATGACACGGAACGGCGGCACCTCGAGGGCAACCTCGTAGGCGACCTTGTGCACCTTGAGCGCCATGCGCTCGGGCTCGGTCAACGGAGGCAGGCTGTCGTCGCCGCCCGTGACCAGGATCAGGTCGTAGGGGTCGACGCTCTTGAGGCCGGGCGCCTCCTCGAGCGGCGCCGAGCCGTCCGGGGGCCCCCAGCTCACGCCGGTGATCTCGATCGCCTCCCGGCGGTTGAGCGCGTCGGACAGCCTGCCGGAGATCTGCATCAGGCCCCGCAGGCGCCAGTCCTCGGTCAGCGCGATGAACGGAACACCCCGAGCCGGGCCGGCGTGCATTGACGCCAGCTGCGCAACGCCACCGCCCGATGGATCGCCGGCGCCGACGGCGGCCACCTCCGGCTTGCGGCGCCTCAGGAAGCCGAACGGCACGCCGTCATCCCTTCCCCACCGCCCCGGAGCCTCCGCACACGAGCGGGATTCATCGCGGTGCTGTCCGTGAGAGTCGCCGAGACCGCAGATGCCCGAGCGCACGCGAAGGCTCGCGTCCCAAGGAGGAGCTCCTCGAACTCGGGTCCGCCCTGGGCATGGGAATCGACGCTCAAGGGTCCCTCCGGCTGCGACACTTGTGAGGCCATTCTACGCGCCGCAAGGGGCCACCAACGGCGGTGCCACCGGGGCGGCGCTGCCACCGCCACCGCGCCATGACGGGAACCCGCCAGCCCCCCTAGACGGCCCGCTCGTCCCCGGCGGCAGGTGCGCCACCGTCGCGCGAGATCACCACCCGGTGCGGGAACGGGATCTCGATGCCCGCGCCGGCGAAGGCGGTCAGCAGCCGGCGCCGGAGCTCGCCGGCGACCGCCCACTGCTCCGACGCCCGGACCGACCCGATCACCTTGAGCGTGACACCCGACTCGTCGAGCGAGTTGACGCGCAACACGCTGGGCGGCTCGAGCACGCGATCCTTCCAGATCGGATCCTGCGCCAGTGACCTCCCAACTTCGTTGACCACCTCGATCGCGCGGTCCATGTCGGTGTCGTAGGCCACCTGGATGTTCTCGTTGACCCGCGACCAGGAGCGCGTCTGGTTGGAGGTGACCGCGATCTCGCCGTTGGGCACGGTATGGACGACCCCGCTCAGGTCCCGAAGTGTCGTTCGTCGCAGGCTGAAGTCCTCGACCACCCCGGTGATGCCCGCGACGGTGATGACGTCGCCCAGGCTGAACTGGTTCTCGATCAGGATCAGCGCGCCGTTGAAGAAGTCACGGACCAGGCTCTGGGCGCCGAACCCGACCGCGATCCCGACGATTCCCAGGCCCGCGACCGCTGGACCGATGTCGAAGCTGAGCTCGCCCAGGATCATGACCAGAGCGATCAGCAGGATGAAGACGTGGATCGTCCGCGTCACCAGGCCATCGAGCGTGTCGACCCGCTTCGCGACCTCGGAGGCCGACAGGTCCCGGCTGGTGCCCTCATTGACCTCGCGCTCGAACAGGGCGGCCACGATGCGCCGAACGGCTTGATCGATCAGGCGCATCAGGACTCCGGCGATCGCAATGATCACCAGGATCGGCAATATGGGGTTCGCGATCACCCCGAGCAGGCGATCCGGGAGGTCTGCGGGGATCTCCATGGACCCAAGCCTAGACGAGGCGCGCCGGCCGTGCGAGCCGGACCGGGGGGCGGGCGGGCGTCAGGCGGGCGTGCCCCCCAGCCGGACCGAGATCGCGGCAGCGGTCTCGCGCGCGTGCTGCACGAGCTCCGGAACGCGTCGTGGGGTGACCCGGAAGGACGGGCCCCAGACGTCGACGGCGGCCACCACAGCCCCCCGCGCGTCGTGGACTGGCGCCGCCACCGCGTTCATCGTCGCGTCGAACTCGCCGAACGCGGTCGCGAAGCCGCGTCGCCGGACCCGCACCAGCTCCTCGAGCAGCGGCTCCAGCCCCGTGAGCGTGTGATCCGTGAACCGCTGAAGACCGCGCCGGACCAGGCGCATGATCTCGCGCTCCGGAAGCGACGCCAGCAGCACTTTGCCCGGGGCCACGGAATGGAGCGGCACGGAGCGTCCGGTCCAGTCACCCATGGCCACCAGGTTGGGACCGTCGGCCTGGGCCACGGTCAGCAGGTGGTCGCCGTCGAGCACGCCCAGTCCCGTGGTCTCACGGGTTGCCCGTGCCAGGCGGTCCAGCTCGGGCATCGCGATCGAGCGCAGGTCCAACGTTCGCTCGGCCCGCTCGGCGAGCCGGATCACGACCAGGCCGAGGCGGTACTTGCCGTTCTCCTCGTCCTGCTCGACCAGACCTCGCTTCTCGAGGGTGGCGAGCAACCGTGAGGCCGTCGACTTGTGCAGGCCCAGGCGTCGGGCGAGCTCTGTCACCCCAGCCTGGCCGTGGCTTTCCCCCAGCGCCAGCATCAGGGCCGCCGCCCGATCAACCGACCGGACGGCGTTCCCGTCGAACGTCATGCCCGATGTCCTCCTCGCAATCCGCTCACTCGAGCTCGATCCTCGCCTTCGGTGTGGGTCGCGACGTCAGCTGTCGGCGTAGGCGGCCTCGCGCTCGTGGGGCAGCGACCCGCCCCTGGCTCGCTGCTCGAGCGCCGTGTCGAGCGACTCGCCGAAGATCGTCACGATCCGGTCGACGGTGTCGCCCTGCGCGTGCGCCTCGCACACGAACCACGGCTCGCGGCTGTCGGGCTCCGGCATCGCGCCGCGCGCGTGCATGCCCACCGCGATCGCGTCGTACAGCTCGTGGTCGGTGGTCGCCCAGTCACGGTACTCGGTGGCGACCTCCTCGCGGAACATGATCCCGAACATCGACGGGTGCCCGGTGAGGTGGTAGGCGAGGCCCTTGGCGTCGAGCAGCCCCCTGACCCCGGCCTGGATCCGCTCGCCGGTGGCCTTCACGGTGGCCAAAGCGTCGGTGTCGCGCAGGATCTCGAGCGTCTTGACCGCCGCGGCTGCCGCGACCCGGTTGCCGGCATACGTGCCGCCGTGGCTGACCTTGCCCGGCAGCATGTCCATGACCTCCTCGCGACCGCCGAATGCCGCCGCGGGGTAGCCGTTGCCCATCGCCTTGGCGTAGGTCGCGAGGTCGGGCGTGATCCCGAAGTACTCGGCCGCGCCGCCCCGGGCGAAGCGGAAGCCGGTCTTCACCTCGTCGAAGATCAGCAGGATCCCGAACTCCTCGGTGAGCGCACGCATCGCCTGGTGGAAGCCGGGCCTGGGCAGGATGCCCTGGGCATTGCCCAGCACCGGCTCGACGATGATCGCCGCGATATCGTCGCCCTCGCGCTCGAACAGCCGGCGCAGCAGCTCGAGGTTGTTGTACCGGGCAGGGATGATCGTGCGAGCCACGGCCTCGGGGATCCCCCGGCCCCAGGCGAGCCCGACCGGGTTGTCCTGGTCGCCCAGGTCGGCCATCTCGTTGGGCAGCACGCTGATCAGCGCGTAGTCGTGCACGCCGTGGTACTGGCCCTCGAACTTGACGATCTTGTTGCGCCCCGTGTACGCGCGGGCGATGCGCATCGCATGCATGGTCGCCTCGGTGCCGGAGACCGTCATCCGCGCCTTCGCGACCCAAGGGTTGAGCTCCCGCAGGAGCTCCATCGCCCGGACCTCGTCTTCGCTGGTCAGCGAGAAGCTGACGCCCAGCCGCATCCGCTCATTGACGTAGTCGTCGACCCGCTCGTCGCCGTGACCCAGGATCACCGGTCCGTAGCCCATCCGCAGGTCGATGTACTCGTTGCCGTCGATGTCCCACACGCGGCCGCCCTTGCCCCGGTCGACGTAGACCGTGTCGTCACCCCAGGCGCGGAAGTTGGAGTTGGTGCCTCCGGGCAACGTCGCCTTCGCACGCCGGTACATGGCGGCCTGGCGATCGCGAGCGAGCTTGGGGTTCGGCCGGGTCGTCGATTGGGCGGTCATGGTGCCTCCAGGATTCACCCCCGGGGTGCGCCGCGCGGCGCCGTCGAGACGGCCGGGGGCGCGACGCCGGGGGCCCGCGTCCGGGGCCATCGTTCGGCGCCCGCGTTGCGGACAGTGGAACAGGGACCCCGATCGTGCCATACGGCCATGAGGAGCGTCAATACGAATTTCGTTCCCCATGGGCGCCTGACGTGCGAATACCGCACCGGAACAGGCCGTTCACGCCCCCGATCCGCGGGCATCTGGCCTCTGGCCGCCGATCACAGAGCGGAGGCGTGGCGCCCCCCCAGGCACTCGGTGGCGGTCCCGAGCCGGCCGCATCCACGTGCCGGCGCCCCGTGGCGAACTCCCGTCGAATTCAGCCGCCGAACAGGGCCAGCTGATCTCCAGTGCGCTCGATCGCCGGGTCGAGCCCCAGCAACGGCTCCAGATCGGCCAGCGCCACCTCCTCGCGGGCAGCCCAATCGCGCAGGTGGTTCGCCTTGAGGAAGTGCCAGGCGTCCACCTCCAGCGCCGATCGGAGCAGCGGCGAGCGCTCAAGCTTGTGGCGAACGAGCTCGACCCGCTCCGGGGGCACGACCAGGAACCGCACCAGGCGGTCGTCCTGGGGGATGCGGGCGTGCCGGCGAAGGACGGGCTCACCCAGCATGGCGGTCCACTCGACCTCCCACAGGAACGCCGCGCGGCCGCGGACGTACCAGATCACGTCGACCTCCTCGATGTCCTCCGCGCGAATCCGGCCAAGGTACGGCGGGCCGGCCAGCTCGCGGTCGTCGAGGCGGCGCGCCAGGGTGACACCACCGACTCGCCTGGCATGCTGGCGGAGGCCGATCCAGGCCGAGAAGCCCAGCCGATGCCCCACGTCGACCAGGCTCGCGATGAGCTCGCTGTGCTCGCGGCTGCGGCGGGTGAGATCGTCGGTGGTGACCAGCCGGTCGGGCGTGCTGGCCAGACTCCGGTAGCTCTCGAGGCACGCCTGCACGAGCACCTCGTCGGGGCGGTCGGGTCCCGTGAACAGGTTGGCGATGCGCTCGAGGAACGCGGCCTCGGATACCGGACCAGCCGTCGACAGCAGACTGTAGACCGCCCACTCGACGCGATCGGCGAGCGGCACTGCGGCCGTCTCCCGGTCGGTGCGATCGCCCAGCCACCAGCGGTCGTCGAGCCGGACGAGGCGGCGGCCATCTGACGCCGCCAGCGCCCCCCGGACGAGGTTGAGCAGCCGCTCGACGTGATCGTGCCTCGGCTCCCGCGCCGCACGCCGTGACGTGCGCTCCTGGTCGGCGGCATCGCCCGTCTCAGGCCGTTGTGCGCCGATCGTTGCCCGATCCGCGCCGCTCGCCTTCCCTTCAGGGGACCCGGTCGCCCCATCGACCGAGCTGCCCGGGGCCTCCCCGGCCCGGGGCTCGGAGCCCTCGGGCGCCGCGGGCGGTCGGACCAGCCGCCGGAGGTGGCCGGCGCGATCGAGACCCACCAGGATCTCCCCCACGAGGCCCTCGAACGTCACCGGCTCGCCGCGGAGCTTGAGCACCCCGACCGCGGCGTCGACCACCGCCCGGGCCGCGTCGCCCGCCGAGAACGGCGCGTTCACCAGGCGACCGGGCGGCGAGAACAGGCGCTCGGAACGGGCAACGTCCGGGTCGCCCGCGCCACCCGGCAGCGGCTCGAGCACGACGTTGGCCCGGGTCCGCGGACCTCCCGGCACCGCTCCTGACCCGGGAGGGACCAGCTCGACGATCCCGCCCGTCTCGCGGCCCGGCTCGGCGAGCCGGGCCGCCACCACCCGGTAGTCCGCGGTCACCCCACCGATGACGCTGGCGACCAGGCCTTCCGGTCGGTCACCCTCAAGGAGCAGTGCGACCCGCGCGTCGCGCTTGAGCACCGGCGTGATCGCCCGGAGCGAGCGGGTGATGGTCGCCGCCTGCCAGCCCCACGACGGCCTGACTGATGGCCCGAAGAGCGCCTCCAGGGGCAGCGTTGCCGCCGCGTCCCGGCCAAGCACCCACGCCGTCCCGTGGTAGGCCCAGGCCAGACGGTCGGAGACCGGCCGGACGGGCGGCGCTCCGAGCACCAGCTGGGCGCGCGGTCGCAGCGGCGTGCCTGACAGATGCTCGGCCTCGAGACCGAGTGCCTCCAGCGCGGCCGGGGTGCCCTGCTTCAGCACGGCCGTCGCCGACCCTTCGACCAGGCTCCGCAGGTCCTCGCCCAGCCGCGCCGGCACGGGACCCCAGGCACCGCTTTCCAGCCGCAGGACGAAGCCCCGGACCAGCCGGACACCGTCCTCGAACGCCGACCAGGGGTTGCGTTCCCGCCAATGCCCCGCCGCCGGCCACTTGACGTGGCCGCCGGCGATGCGCAGGGTGGCCATCCGACTCGACGAGGTCGCGAGCCGGCTGGCCGGGGCGAGCGCGTGCAGCAGCGACAGGCGCAGCGCCGCCGAGATCGGGGCGGCTCGCAGGTCGTTCTCGATGCGCTCCAGGATCGCGTCCAGCGCCACGAGCTGCCGGGGCGTATGGAGGTCGAGCAGCTCGCCAGGCAGCGACTCGCCTCCGTCGAGCACCGGGAACCGTTCGAGCAGCCGGGATCGGGCCTCGATCCCTTCCCGATCGAAGGCGCGCACGATGTCGGCATCGTCGAGCGGCGCCTGCCGCTGCTCGCTCCCCCCGAGCTGGTCCCGGCACACCCGACAGCGATAGTGCTTGCGCACCGGGCTCGGCACATCCTCGTCGCCCGCCGCGCGGGTTGCGCCGGCGGACTCCCCGTCCGATGGCCCGCTCGCGGCCCAGCTGACCTCGTCCAGGATGACCGGCCGGTCGCAGGTGGCACACCGGCTGGCGAACCGGTCCGTGATCGATGCCTTGAGGCTCGAAATCGCGACGTGGGGACGCGGCCAGGGCCTGGACGGCCGCGTCGAGATGCCGCAGATCCGGCGGCCGGAGCACAACCTCGGCCAGCAGCCGATCGAGAGGCGTCGACTCGAGGCTGACGCCCTTCCGCTGGTGGTCGATCGCCGACCGCGCGACCCAGCCACCGCGCCCGAACATGTCGAGGACGATGTCACCCGGTGCCGACGATGCCTCGATCCGGGCGGCGATCAGCGATGTCGGCGGGGGTGGCGCGAACCGCTCGAAGGCCGGAAGGCTGAAGCCCGGTTCGGTTCGAAGGAGGAGTGCTCGACCGGCCATGGGCGCGATTGTTGCAGACGAACCCGTGCACGGGCAGGCGGCCGGCGCTGGATGGCGATGCGTCCGAGGCGAGCCACGGCGCTGGATCGCGCCGCGTTCACTCTGGCGGCTGAGGAGCCGGGGCACGACCTCCAACCGCCGGCCCGAACGCCGGGCGTTCCGAGGCGGCTCGATCGGGTCGCGAAACCGCTCGTCGGACCGTCGCGCGGGCCAAATGGGTGCGGAGACCGCTTGAGTGAGCGGCAGGCGTTCCAGCAGAAGGAGGGATGGGGCGCATGGCCCGACGCGGCGCAGATCGCCTGGCCCGCTGCCCCCTGGCGATGGCCCTAGGACTCGTCGATGTCGTCCGTCTCCTCTTCGAACGCCTCGTCCGTCGTCTCCTCCGGCGGCAGCACCCGATCGAGGTTCTCGATCTCCTCGTCCTCGACGTCGTCCTCGAGCTCCTCCTCGAGCTCTTCGTCCTCCCGCACCAGGGTGCCTTTCGTGTACGGGCGCAGGTCCGTGGACTTGGCAGCGGTCGGAAAGCTGACCTTGCCGTAGTTGCGCGGATCCTGAAACACCTCGCGGATGATCAGGCGCACGTCCCGGTCGCCCAGCGACGTGACGCCGGCGAGGTACTTGTTGCCATCCGCGATCAGCTTGAGCAGCCGGGCGGCGACCCGCGGTTCGACGATGCCGATCCGGATGCCGTTGCTGATCGCGATCAGCCGGTTCGCCTCGGGCACGAGCTCGACGAGGTCACCGGGATTGACCTGCGCGAGCTCCGCCGGACGGGCCAGGTCCGTGAGGTGGGCAAATCCGGTCTTGCCTGTCTCCTCGACGAAGATGCTCACGGGAGCCTTCGATCCCTGATTGGCCGCGACCGTGCGCTCGCCCGCGTCGACCAGCAGCACCTTCAGGCGATCGATGTTGCGCTCCGCGATCCGGTTCGTCGGATCGAGGGCGAGCGCCTTCTGGTAGTGCTCGCGGGCCTCGCCGAGCTCGCCCATCTCCCACAAAGCCTTGGCCAGCCGGTTCTCAGCCTCGGAGTCCGCGCCGAACTCGAGGAGCCGACGGTTCGTCTCGGCGGCCCCGGCCCAGTCGGCGGCCGACGCCTGCGCGATGGCCCGCTCCGCCAGCTGGCGCTTCATGCGGGTCTGGCCTGCGGGCGACTGGGCGGCGGCATCGATCTCAGGGAAGGTCACGGAGCGGTTGTCCTTTCGTCCATCTGGACGCATGGACCTTGCGGTGTGCAGGGTCGGGGGCCAGCGCGGGCTATCGATCGCGGGCACGTGTTTCTAGCATCCCAGCACCCGTGCGTCAAACGAGCGACCGGGGTCGGCGACCGGTGCCCTACCCGGGGAGGCGCTGGTTCCAGAGCACGACCACGATCCCCAGGGCGACCAGCAGCACCGTTTCCCACAGGAAACGCGGCTCGCGCCGCCGGGCCGGCGCCGTCCCGTGCAGCGCGTCCCACAGGTAGAACACGAGCGTCAACACCGCCGGACCCACCAGGCTCGGCAGGCCAACGGCGCGCAGCGCGCCGGCCGCCACGGCCACCACGATGGCGTACGTCACGGCCGAACGAGCGGCGTCGCGGGCGGTCCCGTAGCGGAACACCGCAACCCGATAGCCCAGCAGCAGGGCGATCAGGGCATCGTCGACGGCGAGCAGGATCAACCAGCCTCCCGACAGGCTGGACCCGTCTCCCGCCCCGCCGGTCTGCACCAGGCCCCCCGGCACCAGTGCCGCGATCCCGGTGAACGCCACGAACGCCACGACCACCGCCGCCAGCAGCGCCCGGGACCGGTCGGACTCGGTGGGGCCGGTCGCCTCGGCCGCGAGCCGCATCTCCAGCACCAGCGCGCGATCCAGCAGCCACGCGAACGCGATCAGGGCTGGTACGAGACCAAGCCCGATGGGGATCACGTGGATCGCCGCACCGGCTCCCCCGGTCAGCGTCGCCGGCAGCAGGAGCGCCTCGAACGGGCGGCTGCCGGGCTGGGCGCTGTCCACCACACCCATTCCGGCCAGCAGCATCACCACCGGAAGCAGACCGGCGATCAGGAACGCGTCGCTGGTGGTCACCAGGCGTGCCAGCGCGACGAGCACCACGGCCACGAGTACCAGCTCTCGGCGCACGAACACGAGGGACTGGTCGGTCTCCGGATCCATCGCGCCCGATGGTACGTCGCGCCGGGGGCCCACGGCCGGACCGCCCGAGACCGGCCCGGTCGACGCCGCGCTCATACCCGCGACGGCTTGCCGGCGACCCACGCCAGGAGCTCGTCCCGCGGCCGCGTGTTGACCACGTCGCGCGCCTGCACCCACCCGCGCCGTGCCTGGTCGACTCCCCATCCCACGTAGGCCAGCTCCTCGGTCCGATGCGCATCGGAGTCGATCGAGAGCAGGCACCCGGCCTCGACGGCGAGCCTCGCTCGCTCGGGAGCCAGGTCCAGCCGGTGGGGCGAGCCGTTGATCTCGAGCGCGGTGCCCGTCTCGGCAACCGCCACGAACACGGCGTCCCAGTCCAGGTCGAGGTCGTCGCGCGACTGGATCATCCGGCCCGAAGGATGGGCGATCACGTCGACGTGGGGGCTGCGGATGGCGTTGAGCGTCCGGCGCGTGAGGTCCGCGCGCGACTGGCGTCGCGCGACGTGGACGGAGGCCACCACGAGGTCGAACCGTGCGAGCAGGTCGTCGTCGTAGTCCAGGTTGCCGTCCGCCCGCACCTCGAGCTCGCAGCCATGCAGCAGCCGGAAGCCACCGGGATCGGCATCGGGCGGCAGCCTGCCGGCGGCTTCCTCGGCCGCGAAGCGGGCGTTGAGCTGGGCGATGATCGATCGCTGCAGCTCTACCCGCTCGGGCTCGAGCCCGTGGGCGATCGCGAGACTCTGCGAATGGTCGCTCAACACCTGGTAGGCGTAGCCGAGCCGGCGAGCCGCCTCCGCCATGACCTCGATCGCGTGGATGCCGTCGCTCCAGTCCGAGTGGCTGTGCAGGTCGCCGCGGAGGTCCCCCCGCTCGATCAGGACCGGAAGCCGGCCGTCCCTGGCAGCCTCCACCTCGCCCCGGTCCTCGCGCAGCTCCGGTGCGATCCAGGCGAGGTCGAGGAACGCGTAGGCTGCGGCCTCGTCCCGGAACGTCCGCAGCTCGGCGCCCTCGCCGGTCAACGGCTCGCCGTCCTCGCCCAGCCGCAGGAAGCCCTTCTCGGACAGGCTCCAGCCCCGATCGCGGGCGAGCCCCCGGAGCTTGATGTTGTGGTCGGCCGACCCGGTGAAGTGGATCAGATAGGTGCCAACCTCTCCGGGCGGCATGACCATCAGATCGACCTGGGGGCCCCGAACCATCCGCACGCTCGCCTTCGCCGTGCCGGCGCCGATGACCCGGTCCACGACGCCAAGATGCACGAAGCGATCGATAGCCGCCGCCGGGTCGTCGGTCTCGACCAGCAGATCGAGATCGCCGATGGTCTCGCGCCGCCGCCGGAGCGAGCCCGCCTGCACGACCCGCCGCATGCCGGGCGTGCCGGCGAGCTGGCCCTGAAGCCCATCCGCGAGCGCCTGGGCGCGGTCGAGCAGCAGGCGCTGGGGTCGCGACTCGAGCTGCGTGATGCCCTCGAGGATCCGTTGCTCCGTGCTCGCCGAGACCCCCTTGAGGCCGCGCAGGTGGCCAGCCTCGGCGGCGCGCTTCAGGTCCTCGAGGCTCTCGACGCCGAGCCCCTCGTACACCAGCCGAACGGTCCTGGGGCCGACGCCCGGGATCCGGAGCAGCTCCACCAGGCTGGCCGGGATCTCCGCTCGCAGCCGGTCGTGGACGGCCATATGGCCGGTGGTGGCGAGCTCCACGATCTTGTCGCTGATCGCCTGGCCCACGCCCGGGATCGGGCGCCGATCGCCGGCAGCGTACGTGGACGCAACGTCGAACGGCGTCCGCGCGATCGCATCCGCCGCACGGTGGTAGGCCACCGTCTTGAACACGAGCTCGCCCTTGACCTCGAGGATGTCCCCGATCTCGTGGAAGACGCGGGCGAGGTCGGCATTGCTGGGGAGGTCGGGCATTGCCGCATGGTACGGCCCGTCCGGTCGTGCGGGCCGGGAGCTCGCCCATCGGTGGAGGGCTCACCCGTCGCTGGACCGCCGGGCGTTCACTCCAGCGGTTCCCACCCCTCGTGGATCGTCCAGCGTTCCGGCTGTCGGCGGCGCGGCGCGCCGGGCCCCGTTCTGGCTCGCTCGGCGTTCCATGAACGCAGGTTCGCCATGGGCGCGCGCTCGTCAACCGCCGCAGTGAGCTCGTCACGTTCCATTCCTGCCTTGCGATGCCGTGTCCCGGCGAGTCGATGCCCGAACGACGGAGCCGGGCCGACCGCGCCTCATGCGCGTCCCATGAGGCCGCAACCCCTACGCGGCAACCACCCTGTCGCGTCCCGCCCGCTTGGCTCGATACAGCGCCCGGTCGGCCGTGTCGACCACGATGTCCAGCCCCTCATCCGGCGACTGCGCCACCGAGACCCCGACCGACACGCTGACGCCCGGCACCCCCAGATGGCGGAGGTCGAGCCCCGCGACCGCGGCACGCACCCGCTCGCCGACCTCGAATGCCATCTCGGGCGTCGGGTTCTTGAGCAGCACCGCGAACTCCTCGCCTCCGAACCGTGCGGGAACGTCGTCATCGCGCACGGCCGTGGCGATCGCCTGCGCCACCTCACGCAGGACGTGATCCCCCACCCCGTGCCCGAACGTGTCGTTGAGCCGCTTGAACCGGTCGATGTCGATCATCAGGACGCCCATCCGATCCTGTGCCCTGCGCCGTCGGGCCAGCGCGGCCAGGTACTCGTCGAAGTAGCGACGGTTGGGCAACCCGGTCAGGGCGTCCGTGCTCGCTCGCGTCTCCGCGTCGCGCAGCGTGTAGACCCGCGCCAGGGCCGCGGATGCCTCCACCGCCGCCGCCTCGAGGATCCGTCCGGCGCTGGCCGGCCAGGCCTCGTTCGTGCGCCGCGAGAGGACGATCGCCCCTTCCACCTTGCCGTTGACACGGAGCGGGGCCGCCAGCACGTTGCTCAGCCCGTACACGTCGCGGAGCCTGCCGGCGATCCGGTCGGCGATCCGCTGCTCCGATCCCTCCCGGGCCAGCGTCGCCTGCGGGGCACGCCGTGCCATCGCGGCCGGCATCTCCGTCGTCGTCCGGTCCAGCAGCGGCACGGTGGCCACCTTCGTCATCGCGATGGGGGCTGTCGGACCGGTCGCCATCGCGACGCTGCCCGGCGGCACCCGGAACGCGACGCGATCGGCCGACCCCTCCCTGGCACGCAGCAGCGGTCCGGCAGTGACCCGCAACGGGACGAGGTCCGGGTCGAGCTCAGGGTCGGGCTGGATGGGCACAGCGGCGAGCCGGCGACCGCGCGAGGCGGCGATCGCGAGGCTCGAGAGAGCCTCGGCGCCGGCAGGATCCTCGAGCTCGCTCAGCGGCAGCGAGGTCCTGGACGCGGGCGCTCCCGGGCGGGTCGGTGACAGGACCGCCTCGAGGGCTCGTGCATCCGGCCGGCGCCGCACCACCGCCACGTGATCGGCGCGCGTGCCGGCACCCAGCTCCTCGACGATCGCGGCCACGATCGCGTCCGGCGAGACCGACCGCGCCAGGCCACGCAGGATGCGGGCGAACGATTCCGCCTCGGTCCGTCGCGTTCCCTCGCTGCCGGCGACCGCCTCACGCTCGCGGATCGCCGCCAGCCCGACCAGGCCGACCAGGAGCAGCACCAGGAGGTCGATGGGTCTCGGATCGACGATCAGCCGCAGCAGCTCGATCGTGCCCAGCGCAGCGAACGTCGCGACGAAGGGGCGCCTGGCCAGGCCGCGCAGGTTGATGCGCCGCCAGATGTCGCCAGGATCGCGTCTCCGGAGTCTCACCCTGGGTCCGTAGCATGGGACCCGGCCGAACCCCCGGCAAGGTCAGCTGACGGTACTGTCGACGAGACGATGGTGGTACTTCCGTACTGGATCAGGCCTCACTCGACCCGACCGGACTCGACGCCCGCGCTTCCTGCGCCGCCAGACGGGCAGTCAGCACCGGCTCCCGATGGCGGACCCCGAGTGCTCGCGGGCCGCCGGCAAGAGGCCGGCCGGAGACGGGGTCGAGCGGGCCCACCCGATTACCACCGGCGTTCTTGGCCGCATACAGGCGATGATCCGCGGCGGCGATCAGCTCGGTCGCCGTTCGGCCGTCGTCGGGATGGGTGGCGACGCCGATCGAGGCCCCGATCGGGAACGGCTGGCGGCCCTCGGATGTGAACGGCGAGTCGCGGAACGCCGCCAACAGGCGCTCCGTCACCCTGATCGCATCCTCGCGGCCGGTCTCGGGCAGGATCAGGGCGAACTCGTCGCCCCCGTAGCGAGCCGCGACATCCGAGGCACGCACCACCGACCGAGTCCTGGCGGCGACGTGGACCAGCACCCCGTCGCCGTACTGGTGCCCGAACGAGTCGTTCACCAGCTTGAAGTCGTCGAGATCGAGCATCACCACGCTCACCGGCCGCTGCATGCGGATGGCGCGGACGACCTCCTCGGTCAGCCGCTCCTGCAGGTACCGGTGGTTGAAGAAGCCGGTCAGCGGGTCGCGGTCGGCCAGGTCGCGAGCCGTCTCATACAGGCGAGCGTTCTCGAGCGCCATCGCCCCCTCGTGCGCCATCGTCCGTGCCAGCGTGATCCGGCCAGCATCGGACGTGGGCCGGTCCGACGAGACCAGCTCCACCAGCCCGATCGCCCGGTCGTTCACCACCAGCGGCAGCATCACCAGGCCATGCATGCCGTCTGCCCGGAGCAGCGCCACCTCCGCCTGGTCCGCTTCGGGGTTGTCCGCATCGACCACCTCGATCGATCGTCCCTCCAGCACGCGGCGACTGGCCGGATAGCCCGCCAGCGGGTAGTAGGCGTCGGCCTCGCCGCGAGTCGAGGCCGGGTAGCTCCCAAGCGTGCGCAGGCGGTCGTTCGGCTGGTCCCAGTCGCTCACATGTGCCTGATCGGCCCCGACCGCTCGCGCCAGGTGGTCGGCCATCAGGTTGGCGACGGCGCGCGGATCGAGGTACCGCGACAGGGCGCTGCTCATGTCCAGCAGCTGACGGAGCTCGGCGGCGAGGCGCGTCGTCTCGGCCATCAGGTCGGCCTCGGCGAAGGCTGTGGCCGCCTGATCTGCGATGATCGTGAGCAGCCGGAGATCGTCGTCGTCGAACTGACGCAGCCCGAGCTTGGACAGCGTGATGACCCCGATCAGCTCCTCGTCGTGCTGCATCGGCACCACGAGCATCGACTCATCCACGCTCTCGGTGCCCGGGATCGTGGCGCCTCGCGGGTCGCTCAGGACATCGTCGATCCGGAGCGGTGTCAAATGGCGGGCGACCCAGCCGGTCAGGCCCTCGCCCACCTTGGCCCCGAGGATGTCGAGGTCGACCGACTCGTACGCCCCGACGCGACCCTCGAACGCGATCACCGTCAGGTCGTCGGGCGGGTCGACCACGTACACCCGGGCGTTGTGGTAGTCGATCACCCGCCGCGTCTCCTCGACCACGGCGCGACCGACCCCCTCGCGGGTCAGGCTCGCGCTCATCCGCCGAGCTGTGTGCTGGAGCACGCCGATCTGGGCCTCGCGCCGGCTCTCCGCTGCCCGGGCACGGCCCACCAGCGAGCCGGTCGCGAGAATGGTGCCGCCCACGGTCAGGTCGACCACGACCAGCATCTCCTGCACCGATTCGGGTCCGCCGAACACGACCCAGCCGGCGAGACCGAGCACGAGGATCAGCAGCCCGCCGCCGAGCGCGATCGAGTGCGGGCGGGTCGCCGATGCAGACCCCCGCCGAGGAGCGAGGCGATTGAAGATGGCGAACAGCCGGTGCACGCGCGGATGGTGCCACCACGCGCCATCGAACGGCACCAATCGAAGGTACTAAGGCAGGTTGCGGAGCGGCGCAGGGAGCGTCGGCGCGCCCGTCACGCGCGAGCAGCCGGGCTCGCTACCGCTGTGCCTTGTAGGTCACCTTCGTGCCCTTGCTCACCACCTGGATGAAGATCCGCCCGCGCACCAGCGTGATCTCCTTCCCCGAGCCGTCGAAGAAGCGGGTCAGCCCGGACGCCGAGCCCTTGCGCCACGTGCCCGCGATCACGTGCCCGTCGCGGAACACCAGCGCCCTGCCCTGGCCGATGTGGTCCAGCAGCGGGCGATGGTGATGCGGCTCGGACTCCGGGTCGACCGAGAGACCCATGAACAGGACCACCACGTTGCGGGCGGTCACCCGCTTGCCGTCTGCGGCGTCGATCTGCGGCTTGCCCGCGACCGAGCGCAGGTAGCGGTTGTTCGCCTTGTCGTACGTGTAGCTGGTGGCCCCCCGGTTGTACGGGATCCGGATCGAGCCCTTCGCCGGGCGCTGGCTCGCCGGCAGGTCGTCGGCGAACGGGCGGACCTCGACCGTGGTCGGGATGGTGGCCGGCGCACCGTGCTTCACGGCCAGGTTGCGAACCGCGATGGTGGACGCGATCGCGTCGTGCGGCGCGGGGCGCTTGCCGTCGCGACGGAACGCCGACCGGCTGCCGAACAGCGCGTCCACGTCGTAGATCACCTTGTTCGCGATCGTCGGCAGGTAGGCGAGCGTCTTGGCGTCGCCCCCGTAGTGGGCGAACGCGGCGCGATATTCGGAAGCCCAGTTCACGAAGTAGGGGCGTCCGCTCCGAACCCCCTCGACGCGCTTTGCGTTCTGCTCCTGGAACAGCAGCATGTACCGGTCCTCGCCGCCGTCGGCGGGAGCCTGGTACACGATGGAGGCTGCGTTAAGTCCGTACTGCGGGCGGGCCTGAACGCTGTCGTCGACCATGACCGCCACGACCAGCCGGTCTCGGGCCCCCGGGTTGGCGAGGACGCCGTCCAGCGCCGAGTAGTCCGCGTCGGGCCCGAGAGTGGGGCCGGTGGTTGGCGCCGCCGACGCGGATGGCAGAGGAGTGGGAGTAGCGGCGATCGCGGGGGAGGGCGTTCCGGCGAGCGCCGGAGACGCGGTTGGCGGCGATGCCAGCAGTGACGGCGGCGCCGTCGGCGATGGTTGTTCGACGCCGCACGCGGCGAGGGTGGCGCAGAGCAGCGAACTGACGATCAGGCCTCCGCGGCGCGCGCGAGGACCGACCCCCCGGCGAGCGTTTCGCTGACCGCCGACAGGCTGGAATTGCACGCGGACCGGGAAACGATGCCGGGAAGCTCCCGCTCGAGCCATCAGTCTTCCCTTCCCCTCTTAGCAGGCACCACCGCCGCCCGGTGCCACCGCAGTATTGGACCTGGGATGCGCGGAAACCGTAGCAGTGCGGCTGTTGTTGTGGACGACGATCGCTGCCCCTGTTGACCATGCCACACGTCCGCGAACGGCGTCGGCCCCCTGCGGCCCGCCGTCAGTACGGTTCCCAGGCCGAGGAAGCCGGCCGATCGCTCGACCTCACTTGGCAGCAGGACGTTCGAGGCCACAAACCCAGCGCCGAGCATGACAGCTGTCGGGGTCCCAACGAAGGCCATCGCGGGCACGCTGAGGGCGCCTGTTGCGACGCTCAACCGCGAGCCGGGACCGGGCTTTCGAGGGCTGAAACTCATGGCCCCGAGGACACGTACCCGTGGCTCTTCGGAGACGGGGCCAGGGCCTTCGGGGACAATGCACGCCGGGCAGGCCGTCCCATTCCAGTGGGCCGAGAGTCCGCGTCAGGCCGCCCGTTTCATCTGGAAAGCCTGTGCCGACGCTGCCGTCAAGTCGGATCTACGCGCCCTGAGACGACCGTCCGTGTGCGGTCGTCATCGATGAGCGCAACGCCGACCGCAATGCCGATCAGGAGCCATAGCGTCGCGAAGCGCACCGCGTCGGTGAACTGGTAGCCGACGGCCAGGGCGATCAATGCCACCGCAAGCTCTGGGCGCCCAGCCCGCACGGAACCGATCACTGCCAAGCAGAAGACGGCAAGGAGGCTCACCAACCCGACGAACCCGGTCTCGTAGAACGTTGCGCCGATCTGGGTCGGGATATGGGCAGGACAGTCACACGAGGGCTCGACATAGCGTTGGCCGAATGTGTCCGGCCCATTTCCCAGGATTGGACTCGTGAGACCATCCTCCCACGCCGTGACCAGGTTACGAACCCGGAGCCCGACTGTATCGTCGGAGATGCCCGTCTCTGGAGACGCGGCTGGTGGCGGCTCGGACGGTGGAGCCGTGGGCTGCGCGCCGTTCGAATTGGGCGTAGGAACGAGCGTCGCTGCCACGAGCGACGGGAGAGGGCCCTTGTCTGCGCCGACGTCTTGGGCCGCCTGTAACCCGACACCGCGGTCACCGAGCCAGCCCAATGCCGCGTACCCGCCAGAGGCGATCGCCAGCGCGACAAGGCCGGGTAGGATCGCTCGCGGCAGATCGATCCTTCGAGTCGGCAGGCGCACGACCATTGCCACCCCCACGGTGAGTCCGGCTGCCAGGGCGACGAGGCCACCCCGAGACAGGGCAAGCGCCATCCCGAATGCGAGGATGATGATCGAGCACCATCTCCACCTGGGATCGAGGCGCGTGCTGGACGGCGGGAACAGAAGGAATGCCATTGCCATCGCCAGGTAGATAGAGAGCAGGTTCGGTTCCCAGGCGAGACCAGATGCCTTGCCAAGCGGTGCATCGAACTGCAGGAGACCCCAGGTCGACTTGAGCAGGATCTCAGCGGCGACCTGGATCGCCGCCACGCTCGCGTTGGCGATCGCCGCGCCGATGATCCAGACGTGGAAGGTGGCGGCTATTCGCCCCCCGGGGCCGACGATGAGTACCATCGCGATGAGTCCGCCAGTGATCGAGATGGCCAGCCAGAGGGTCACCTTCAGGCTCTGGAGGACATCCGGTGAGAACAGCAGTGCCGAGGCGATGTTGGCGCCGAGGTAGATCAGGAGGAATGAGGCTGGCAGCCATGCTCGCCGCACCGATGCCACGGTGAGGCCGGGCTCACGAGCCGCGATGAGCAGGGCCAGGATGACGATGGCCGGCTGCTCGAGGCGTACACCTGCTGTGCCAATCCTCGCGGTCACACCGGAGAATGCAGCGGCGACCAGCATGCCGCCAAGCGCCACGCCGCGGTCTCCACGCGCATATGCGAACGCGCAACCGGTGGCGATGCCGAGGGCAACGATCCAAATCGTGATGTCAGCCAGGGACGTTGCTCCTCCCCGCTCGAACAGAAGCCTGACGCATCCTCACCTCGGGTCGGCCGAAGCATAGCTGGCACCGGCGCCTGCCCGCGCACTCGGCGAATTGGGCACCTGGGGAACCGAGCCGAGTTGGATACACTGGGCCGCAGTGCAACAGCTCAGGAACGCGGTCTCCTTCATCGCGGCAAGCGCCGGGATCCGCGAGCAGGTTGCGATGGCCCTGTGGTTGGCGCGGCTCGCATTGAGTCGGTCGATCCGGCCGGGCAGCGGAGCGGTCAAGACGGTGTCGTTTCGAGGCCTCAAGCTCTGCCTCGACTGGGGCGCTTCCGAGCATGTGCCGCTTCGCGAAGTCTTCGATTCGGGGCGAGTACTGGCCCGAGGAGGCGTTTCGCCCATCTCTTGACCAGACGGTTGTGGATGTCGGCGCGAATGCCGGCGTCTACGCGGTCCATGCCGCCCGCCAAGTCGGCAAGGATGGATGCGTCGTGGCGATCGAACCGAACCCGGCAGTTCTTGCGCGCCTCGATAGAAACGTGCACGTCAATGGCCTCGAGCGGGTCTGCGCGGTCGTTCCGGCCGCGGCATCGAGCGAAGCCAGTACAGGATCCCTGGTTGTAGGGGCGAATTCGACGATCGGCCACCTGGCGGCGTCAGACCGACTTGGAGTCGAGGTCCCCGTGCGGACGCTGGACGAGATCGTCGCGGCCCTCGATCTGGCCGACATCGATCTGTTGAAGATCGATGTCGAAGGCTCGGAGGTCGCCGTTCTGCAGGGGGGTGTCGACTCGGTCCGCCGATCCCGCCGGATCGTCGTTGAAGTGAGCGAGGAGACGTCCGCAGCAGTCGCCAATGGGCTACGGGAGGCCGGCTTCGATCGCATCTTCCGGGTCGATGCCGGCCGCAATTCCGGCGGCGGCCTCGTGTTCGGCGAGCGCCGTCCGACTTGAGAACGTACGTCGTTTCGCGTGCCCTTCGGGCACTTGAAGGGCCCGCTCGGCAAAACGCGCTTGGCTCGTTCCTGATCCAAGGGAGCCAGCGCCTCTCTCGTGTCGTTGCGATCATCGCTGCGGCCGCGCTCCTCACGCCTGCGTCGTTCGCGGCGTTGGCCGTGGCGCTGGCGTTGACGGACATGGTCAGGGGTGGCCTGCTGGCCTTCGACGTCGGTGCTGTGCGCCTGCTGGCCCGTGGCGATCAGGCGAGCAACGTCGTTCGGGACAACCTGGATGCGAAGATCGTCGCAGGCAGCGCGGGACTTGCGTTCGTGGGCGCGTTCGCGGTCGTCGTCTACGACCCACTCACACTCTGGCTGGTGGTCATCTCTGGAGCCGGGGTGCTGGCAGCCAGCTTCGGGTCGACCTTCCTCGTCGTGCGGCAAGCCGCCCTGTCCCTCCGCCCAGTCAGCCCGAGAGTCGCGGCCGCAAGCATGGTCGGCACGGCGCTCGCAGTGATCCTGGTTTGGCTGACCAGTCGCGCGGTCGGAGTCGTCGTCGGGTTGGCGATCGGCGATGGACTGCTGCTGATGCTCGTGCGCGGCAGATACGATTGGCACAGGCCGCGATGGCGAGCGGCCGTTGCCCTGGTCCGTGCCCGCCGCAGTCTCCTGGTGATGCAGCTCGCGTACATCGGGCAGTTCCGGGTCGGCATCCTGATCCTTGCGTCGGTCGGACCGGCGGTAGCAGTCGGCGAGTACGCCATCGCGTCACGGATCGCCGAGGGGCTGGTCATCCTTGCTGCGGCGCTCACGGCGTCGAGCTTGCCCCTCATGGGTGCGGCCTATGCGCTAGACAAAGGGGCCGGACTTGCGAGCATCTTCGACCGAAGCTACAGCGTGGGCCTGTGGGCCATCGCGCCACTCGTTGCTACCCTTGTGGTCGCGGCGCCGATCTGGATCGGAATCCTGTTCCCGCAATACCCCGATGCGGGCCAGCCATTCGCCATCGTCGGTCTGGCGGTGATCATCTTCTTCGCCAGCAGTCAGACGACGGCTCTCCTGAACGCTGCGCACCGTGACCGAGCGGCCAGCTCGTCTGCGGTGGCTGGCCTGTTCATCTCAGTGTTCGGGTCGGTCTCCCTGGTCTCGCTCGGGGCCGTGGGTGTTGCCTGGGCTCGGGTGGCCGGTGAGCTGGTCAGACTTCTGGTGGAGGCGGCTGCAGGCATCCACGATCTTGGGATCCGGTCCGCCCTGCTGCTTCGACCATGGCTCGCCGCGTCCCCGGTTATCGTAGGTGCGGCGCTGGCGGCCGGCACCGATTGGCAGACGCCGTTCATCTTGATTGCCGCCCTCATCGTCGTTGCAGGCACCGGGAATTTGCTCGTCGCCGCCCGAATCGTGCGTAGGGCTCAAGTGTGATCGACACGCTAGCGATGCGCCTGCGAACAGGGGGCACGGTGCGTCGGTTGGTGCTCGTGACCGCGGCAATCGTCGTTCTTGCTGGCCTTGTCTACGTGGGTCGCTGGCTGACATTCTGGTATGACGAGTGGAGCGTCATCCTGGATCGGTCGAACCCTGGGATCGAGACACTCCTCGCTCCGCACGTCGATCATCTCTCGATCGTGCCGATCGCGATCTACCAGGTCATGCTTCGTGCATTCGGCATGACATCCTACTGGCCGTACCTCGCGCTGGTATGGACCTGCCATCTCGTTACGTGCGGCGTGCTGTATCGAGTGGTTCGACGACAGGCAGGAACCTTCGTCGCAACCCTTGGCTGCATTTCGCTCCTGATGCTCGGTGCCGCGTTCGAGGACGTGCTGCACGTCTTCCAGGTGAGCTTCCTCATCTCGACGGCATTCGGCTTGGTCGCGATCGACCGCTTGTCGCTCCCTTCGGTCCGGCGACGAGACGTCGCGATTGCCACCTTCTCGCTGGCGATCGCGGTGGGATCGTCCAGCGTGGGCGTGCTGTTCACGGGCCTGGTCCTCGTGTGGGCAATCCTGGGGCGGCGACGAGACCTCGCGATCGGCGCCGGGCCGGTGGTCGTTCTCTACGCGATCTGGTATTTGACGTGGGGGAGGAGCGGGCAGGGTCCGACCGGCGATCCGACCGCAAATCTGCAATCGATCATCGCCACCTTTGGCTTCGGGCTTGGGGCGAGCGTCGTGGCGCTGACCGGACTGCCACCGTATCTCTACGCACCTCTTGGGCTGGTTATCGGCGCGGCGATGTTGGCCCGTGGCTTCCTGCTCGGGCATCGTCCCGGGGCCCTCGGCCTTGCGGCTATGGCTGCACTTGCAGCCGAATACGCTCTCCAGGCGTGGTTCCGGAGCGGCTTCGGGATCGAGTACGCCGCCAGATCTGGCTACCTGTATCCAGCGGCGGTCTTCCTCTGGATCGCCATCGCCGATTCCCTTCGCGGAATTGGCGACCTGAGACTCTCGCGGTCGGTCCGTGTCACCGTCGTGTTGGCGCTCGCGCTGGCAATCATCGGAAACGCCACACAGTTCCTCGGCGCAGGTCGGGCCATGCGGGTTCTCCGGATCGACGAGGTCGCAGAGCTGCGGTTGCTGGAAGCGCTCCGAACCGATCCCGGCCTGGACCGCGACATCTCTCCCGACCTGGAGCTGGTCCCGCAGGTCACCGCCGAGCGGTACTTCCAGGCGATCGATCGATTCGGGTCTCCCCGTCTCTGGATCGAACAAGGGCAGGCCTCCGTCGTGTCCGCTGAAGCGAGCCCAGCCCGGGTCAATGCCGCTGCGCTCCGCCTCCTCCATCGGGCCTTCGACCTGGGCGGTCACACAGTCGTCGTACAGAACTCGTCGACCATCGTGGTCGACCCGCCGGGTTCGATCCTCAGGCTCGCCGACGGCTGTCTTCGGCTGTCAGGTCCCGTGCCCTTCCGCGCTCACTGGACCGTTCCTCCCGGCACCGGGATCCGGGTCACGAGCGATCACGGGAGCGGGCCGTCGCTTGGCCTCGGGCTTCGGCCGGAAGGATTGCAGCGGCCAGAAGATGACGTGATGAGCGCGCTTGATGGGGGGGAGGCTGTTATCCCGCCCGCGCTGCCGGCAGGGATGCATTGGCAGGCCGAATTGGGGCTTTCGTCCGGGACGACCGTGGTCTGCATCGTGGCTCCTGACTCATGACGTCCGAGCGCCCTCAATACAGCTCGAGCCCCCTCAACCGCCGGACAGCACCACCAATCGAAGGTCGCGTACCTCGCCGTCGCCGACGCCGTCACTGCGGACCCGGACGGACAGATAGGCCGTCCCAGCAGGGACAGGGATCGCGAACCCGCCCTTCTCAAGGCCGCGATCGGATGGGCAGGTGTACCCGGCGCCAGTCGGAAGAATGGTGAGCCAGGACCCGTCAGCCGAGTGTGCGGACACGTACAGTCGAAGCGAACCGCCCGACATCGAGCTCCGGCACTCGAACGTCAGCGCGAGGAGCGTCGCGACCCCGGCTGCCGGAACGTCGACGACTGCGTCAGCCTGCTGACCTTGCCCGGTCAGGCGCAGATCGCCGTTCCCGTCGAGCGCCCAACCCCCAGGGAGAGACCACGTCCCGCCGCCGCTGCCTGTAGACGCTCCGGGAAGCAGGCTAGGATCGTGGTCGAATTCCTGCGACGGCGCCGATCAGACGCATGGACGTCGCGACGTCGGGGGTCATCGGGTTGGCCCATTGCAGGCCGGCCTCGGCCAACCCGAGGGCCGATCCCGGATTGGCGGCGATTCGGATCATCCCGATACCGCGCACGGTTCCGCCGCTCCAACCAGTGGGGATGGTGCCGCGCGCATCAGGTTCAGGGGCAGACGCCACGACGACAGACCCGGCCGACGCGAGCACGTCGAACGCGGATGCGTCCAGCTGGCCCGCGTCGAACACAGCGTCCGTCGCTCCCGCCAGCCATAGCTCGTGTGACAGCCCCTGGGCCAGCCAGTCGGGATGCTCTCCGATGGCAAGAACCAATGGCCGTTCCCCGGATCGAGCGGCGATCCATGCAGCGGCCCCGCGGTAATCGTCTCCCTTTGGGGTCGCGTAGAGTCCCGTCAGGGCAGCGGGTGCAGGGGCGAGGAGCAAGACGACGATCGCCGATGACACCGCCAACCCTGCGATCCGGGAGAACGCAGGCGTGCTTGTGCTCTGCACGGCGCGCGCCACGTACCCGGCGCCGGCGGCGACAAGCAGCACGCCAACGGGTACCAGGTAAACGAAGTAGCGCGGCCAGATGGTCACGACGCCCCCCCCCGCGCGGATGATCAGGCCGCCCAGCCCGACGAGAAGCCACACTCCGATGAGGCCGGCGGCCAGACCCGGACGTGACGCGCGGTCCACAACGAGTCCGACCGCGGCGACGGCGATCAGGACCAGCATCGGGCCATTCCCCAGGCTCAGGGACCGAAGCAGGCCCGAGACCTCGGCCAACGTGGCCGCGTGTGCGGTGTCGATCCGGCCGAACCCGAGATCGGGGCGCAACAGAAACGCCATCAGATGCGGAATCCACGGCGAGTAGAAGAGACCGATCAGGCCGAACGAGATGACTGCCCTCGCCACGAACCTCCGAGGGACGATCACCGTGGCTTCGTATTCGAGCGGTATCGCCCCACGTTCGCGTCGGGACCTGAGTCGCCAGATGGCGACCATCGCAATGAACCCCGCAGCCGCGGCCGTCGTGGCCAGCGCCAGGTAGCTCGTATACAGATCCAGGACCGACACGGTGATCAGGGCGGCCCAGTCGCGAGCCCGAGCTCGCATCGCGGCGCGATGTGCGAACAGCATCTGGAGCACGGTCCAAAGCAGAACGAATGCATACGGCCTCGCTTCCTGTGAGTACCAGACCGCGTATGACGACGTTGCGAGAAGCGCAGCCGCGATCAGACCGACCGAGGGCCGGAAGAGCCTGGAGCCGAGGGCGTACATCGCAGCCACGGCCAGCGTCCCGGCGATGGCCACCGGAAGCCGTACCGCGAACTCATCGCCTCCCAAGCCGCGGAGCAACCAGGTCAACACTAGGTGGAACGGTGGATGGTCGATCCATCGATCGATCCAAGCGCCGAGCTCATCCAGCGTCTGGATGCGAGTGGCGTGCGCCGTCAGAATCTCGTCAAACCAGAAACTCTTGGCCGCCAGGTCATGGAGCCGAATCAGGCCGGCGACGCCGGCGACGATCACGGCGAGAATGACTGCCAGATGCCGCCGCAACCAGACGATCAAGGCGGCGACGTGCGCCCCCCCAGGCGAAGCCAGAAGAGTGATGATCGAGCGCGGCGGGCGCGCAGCGGGCGGTGTCAAGGCGGGTGGATCCACCGGCATTCGTTGGTCGTCAGCACCCACGATCCGAGATGCTATCGGCGGACGCCGGGCTCTGCGCGATGCCGAGATCCCTTCGGGCAACGTGAAGCTCGCTATGAGCCACGAGGTCGACCGATCGAGGCGGGGTTTCGTGGCCGGGCTACCAGGCGGACGGAACGGCCGTCATGTTCGTCAGTTCGAGCTACCCTCCATCCAGGGACTCTAGCAGGCGGCCGGCAGGTCCTGTCGCACCTCAGTCGTGGCCCATCGCGGAGGAACTGGCCTCGATGACACAGCCTGGGTCGATCCGGGTCGCGCTCGACGCCCACGTCGTCGGCCGGAGGCAGACCGGCAACGAGACGTACATCGTCAACCTCGCGAACGCTCTCGCCCTTCGATCCGACGTCGAGCCGGTCGTCTTGGTTGATGAAGGAACGGTGTGGCCCGGACCGCCGGGCGTGGAGGTCCACCGTCTCCGCGCGCGGACGGCGTTCCTCCGACTTCCGATCGAGCTCCCCGTCCGAGTGCGACGCGTCGGGGCCGAACTGCTGCATGTCCAGTACGTCGCGCCGCCGATATCGGCCGTTCCGTTCGTAACGACAATTCATGATCTTTCGTTCGAGGACGTCCCCGGGTTCTTCCCGCGTCGTACCGAGCTCCGCCTCCGGACGCTCGTCCGGCTCGCGGCCAGGCGCTCACGCGCTGTGGTGACCATCTCGGGCTTCACCCGAGATCGACTTCTGCAGCGCTACGGGCTCGATCCCGAGCGAGTCTTCGTGACGCCACTCGGGGTGGCACCCCGGTGGGGACCCCTCCCGCAGGAGGAAAGAGAGCGACGACTGCGCGGCCTCCAGCTCCCGGCGGCGTTCGTCATGGCGGTCGGCAATCTCCATCCGCGGAAGAACATCCCGCGGCTGGTGAGATCGGTCGCCGCTGTCCGGGCGCGCGGGGCCGGGGACCTGCACCTGCTTCTCGTCGGGCAGCGTGGGTGGCGCGCTGAGGAGGTTGACCAGGCCGTGGAGGCGGTTGACGGACGGACGTGGGTCCGCTCCCTCGGCTACGTCGACGATGACGTGCTCCAGGCACTCTACGGAGCCGCCCGGGTCGTCGCCTACCCATCGCTCTACGAGGGGTTCGGGTTGCCCGCTCTTGAGGCACTCGCTTGCGGGGCAGTCCTGGTCGCAGCCAAAGGGACGGCAATCCCCGAGGTCGTCGGCGATGCGGCCATTCTGGTCGATCCGACGGACGGGGCGGAAATCGCCGACGGTCTGGCCCGGGCGGTCGCCGACGCCGCTCTCCGTGAGCGACTCGCCGCAGCCGCGCCGATCCAGGCCGCCCGGTTCACGTGGGATCGCTGCGCCGGCGCAACCGCCACGGCCTACCGCGCAGCCGTGACACGCAACGCCCCCTGAGGCTCCCCAGACCCGAGGTTGCGGCCCCCTCCGATAAGCACGAGCGGGAGCGACGCAACGGCAACATCTGGTCAGCTCCTTGAGCGACCGTGCTTGTGTCAGGCCGAGCAGCTGTGGCGGCAGGCGGGCCTAGGGGTCGCGACCGGCAAGTCGTTGGAACCACGACTCGTACGCGCTCGTGATCGCATCCCAGCCGAACCGCTCCCGGGCACGTTGGCGGGCTCTTTCGCGGAGCATGGCGTCAAGGTCCCGTTCAGTGAGAACACTCATCAGGGCCTCCGCGAGCCCCTGTCTGTCCTGGTAGTACAGCCCGGCATCGGCCATCGTCTCCCTGTGCTCGGGGACGTCGTTGGCGATGATCGCATTGCCGAAGCCCATCGCCTCGACGAGGGCCGGATGCGTCCCGCCGACCTCGGTCGCCTGCACGTAGGCCGCCGCGTGCGACCGGAGCACGTGGTAGCCGTGGCCGTAGATGGCGCCCAGAAAGCGGACGCGTGGGTCGTCCGTGTGTTTGAGCGCGGCGATGTAGTCGCTCGCATGGGGAGCATCGCCGACGATCGCGAGCGGCAGCTCCGTTCGGACTGACTGGTATGCGTCGATGACGACGTGGGCATTGTTCTCGGGCTCCAGCCGGCTTACGTAGAGCACGTAGCGTCCCGGCTCCAGGCCCAGCCGTGCGAGTGTGCCGTCGTCGGGAAGCGGGTCGAGGTCGGTCCCATAGGCGAAGTAGTCGGTCTCGCGCCCGTACGCTTCGCGGTAGTAACGCTGGATCACCCGGGCATCGGTCACCACGTGGACGGGAAGCCACGCAGCGAGTCGGGCGCAGACCCGGTAGTAGGTGCGACCTGCGCCGCCCCATTTCCTGCGCTGCCATTCCAGGCCGTCGACGTTCAAGACGACGCGCTTGCGGCCGAGCCAGAGCAGTGCCACCGCCGGGACATTGGCGGAGTTGCAGACGTACACGACATCCCAGCGGCGGACCAGCGCGTGAAACGCCGAGAAGAGCGTATGGACCACCGTCTCCAGGTACTTCGACCTCGGCGCCGGGAGACGCACCACGTGCACTCCGCGGTGGGTGACCGTGCCGGGCGGTACGTAGGCGGAGCGGCCGTAGACGGTCACGTCGTGGCCACGCGCGGCGAGCCGCGTGCCGAGCTGTTCCGCGAAGGTCTCGAAGCCTCCGTAGTTCGCTGGGACACCCCTCGTCCCGAGGATCGCGATCCGCAGGGGCCGCGTGGTGGGGTCCGTCACGCCAGGCTCGTGACGACGTCGATGAGGGTCGGGGCGAGACCGATCCTCGACCCCAAGCCGGTGACATCCCTGAGCGCGACCAAGTCGCCGCGGATCACCGGGGGGTCGTCCGTCCGACCGGTCCCGGGTCGCGGAGGATCGTGGCCAGCCAACCCGCGTGTGCCGCGAGCCGCTCAGTCAAGCTTCGCATCGTGACCTCGCGACCGGTCGCGACAGATGGAGACGCGGATTGCGCGGGATGCCGCCGGCGGCGAGCGCCCGGTGGGCAGGCGATAGGCCCCCGCCACGTCGCCGATGTTGCGCGCCACGTTGACGTCACCGGCGCGGATCTCGTGCACGCCGGCCGTGCGCGCCTCGATGATGCGTCGGGCGAAGGGGGGGCCGCGAAGACCGGACGCTGACCGGAACCAGTGTGATTGGAAGGTCGGACAGCCAACAGCACGTGAAATCCACGCTCCGGCACGCGTGTCTCCAAGGGCCAAATGGAACGGGCGACCGTTCTCCAGCGGGAGTGTGAACTGCCTTCGGAGCAGATCGTCAATTGGGGCCCCCACATGTGGGACAAGAGCCAGTGGAACCGCCCTGGGTTCGTGGAGGCCCCGGGCCAAGGACACCAGGCCGGGCTATCTTCCGACCTGCGGAAGTGTCCACCATCCCTATCCGCCAACCACCCAGCGGGCGACAGGCAACCGAATCGCCACCGATGCTGCCGTGAAGGCCAGGACCAGGGTGCCGGCCCAGGCTGCCAGCAGCATGAGAATGCTCGCGCTCGCATCCAAGTGGCCATAGTGCATGAGCGCGACGGCGATCATCAGATGGCACAGATAGACCCCAAACGTGAGGATCGCGAGCCGCGCCAGCAGTGGATGTGACGATCCTGATCCCTGGTCGGACGCTCGAAGGAATGCGAAGAGAGCGATGGTAGCGACCACGGTGGGCAGGCAGAGGTAATTCTCGAGGTAGCCGCGCAACACTGACTCGTGTCCTGCCCCCCACCACAAACCGACAGCCTGCGCTAACACGGCGATGGCGAAGGTTGCCGCAAGCACCGGCCTCGGGACCCGCGGCTTCGACGTGTGGATCGCATATCCAAGGAGGAAGTACCCGGCAAAAGGTATCCACCAGGTCACCAGGTTTGGTGCCCATCCGGTTCCAGCAATGATGCCAACGATCGGGTCCAGCGTGTTGATCCCGATCGCGAGAACCGCGGCTCCCCATATGACGCCGCGCTGCGCCGGGACGATCGCGCGCGATAAGAAGGGAGCGACGAGGTAGAGGCCCAGAATGAGCGGCAGGAAGTAGAGGTGGTTGTAGGGCCGCCCCGATGCGATCAATACCAAGACCTTGTGTGGGTCTCGAGTGCCGCCCTGGAACACGGCTGCGAACACGAGGTAGGCGACGGTCCAGAACACCGCCGCCGGCAATATCCGCGCGAACCGGCGGCCGTAGAAAACCGATATCGGACCACCGGCGCGACTGAGCAGCAGTGCACCGCTTGCCATGACGAAGATCGGCACCGACCACCGCGCGCCTGAGTACAGGGCGTTCGCCAGCCACCAGCTCAATCCGTCCGTGACTCCATTGACCTTGACTCCGACCACATGGATGAGCGCAACGGCAGCGATTGCAGTGACCTTCAGGATATCGATGTACCAATCCCGGGTACCCCCGATCACGGTCGGCACAGAGGCCACCGAACTTGCCAAGGTTGTCCTTCCTAGTCTTTGCGTGGTGAACCACCCTGATCGTGGAGGACCCGGGGGGATTTCAGGCGGCCTCGGTGGTCGCCTGTGGACAGGAATGGTAGGCGGCCTCGAATAGCGTTGCGGCGATGGCTCTCCACGCCAGTGATCGCCAGCCTTGTGCGCCAGGCCGTCGAGCGATGGCCGAGTCAGCACGCCACGTCGTCGAACGATCCTACGCTTGGTCGCGATGATCGCGGACGCCTACCAGCCACCACAGCTAGCTCGTCGCGATCGGGTAGGGCGGACTGCGCGCATTGGCTGCCACAGTCGTCTTGGGCGGTACATTTCGCGGTCAACCGGCAGCCAAGCGCCTTCAATCTAACCCCCAGTCCACACGGTATGCTTCGAGCATGACCCGAACGGCACTCATCACCGGGATCACCGGCCAGGACGGCTCGTATCTCGCCGAGTTGCTGCTCGCCAAGGGATACGCGTCGTGGGCATCACCCGGCGGTCCAGCACCGAGAGCGACGAGCGAATCGCTCACATTCGGGAGCGGATTGAGATCCTCCAGGGCGACCTGCTGGACCAGGCGTCGCTCATCGAGGCGCTCCGGCTGACCGAGCCGGACGAGGTCTACAACCTCGCCGCCCAGAGCTTCGTGCCGACCTCCTGGAACCAGCCGGTGCTGACCGGCGAGTTCACCGCGCTGGGCGTGACCCGGGTGCTCGAGGCCGTGCGGCAGGTCCGCCCGGAAGCCCGCTTCTACCAGGCCTCATCGAGCGAGATGTTCGGCAAGGTTCGGCGAGGTGCCGCAGAACGAGCTGACGCCGTTCTATCCGCGCAGCCCGTACGGCGTGGCCAAGGTGTACGGCCACTGGATCACGGTGAACTACCGCGAGAGCTACGGGATGTTCGCCTGCTCGGGCATCCTGTTCAACCACGAATCGCCGCGGCGGGGCAGGAGTTCGTCACCCGCAAGGTCACCGACGGGGTCGCCCGGATCAAGCTGGGCCTCGCAGGACAGCTGCCGCTGGGCAACCTCGACGCGCGAGCGGGACTGGGGATTCGCGGGCGACTACGTCGCGGCGATGTGGCTGATGCTCCAGCAGCCGGAGCCCGACGACTACGTCGTTGCCGACGGGGTCGCTCACTCCGTCCGAGACGTGTGCCGGCTGGCCTTCTCGAGGCTGGGCCTGGACTACGAGCGGTATGTGATCCGAGACGAGCGACTGTTCCGCCCCGCGGAAGTCGACCACCTCCTGGGCGATCCATCGAAAGCCAGGAGCCAGCTGGGCTGGCAACCGGAGGTCGACTTCGAGTCGCTGGTGAACATGATGGTTGACGCCGACCTCGAGCGGCTGAAGAGCCGGATCGGGGCGTCGCTCCGGCAAGCGGCCGGCAGCTAGGGCGTGCGCGTTCTCGTGACGGGCGCGACCGGGTTTGTCGGAGGGTGGCTGACCAGAGAGATCGAGCAAGCCGGGCATCAGGCGACTCCCGCACCTGCCGCCTCAGGCCTCGACATCGCCGACGCTCAGGCAGTCGACTCGCTGGTAGCCTCCTCGCACCCAGATGTGATCGCCCACCTCGCGGCCGTGGCGTTTGGACCGGACGCCCAATCGGATCCTGCACGTGCTGTGTCCACGAACATCGGCGGGACCATCGCGGTCGTGGAGGCGGCGATCGCCCACCGCGTCCCGCTGCTGGCCGTCTCCTCGTCGGAGGTCTATCGCGTGGGCGCCGGCGTGACGATGCCGCTAACCGAAGCTCACCCCCTGGGTCCACGCGGAATCTACGGGCGTACCAAGGCCGGCGCTGAAGGCGTCGTGCGAAGCGCCGTTGCCGAGCGCCGCCTGGAGGCGATCGATTGCGCGACCCTTCAACCATACGGGTCCGGGCCAACGAGCATCGTTCGCGGTCCCCGCGTTCGCGGGGCGGATCACCGCAGCGGTTCGTCACGGTGAGACGTCCATCCGGGCCGGCAACGTCGACGCCGCCCGCGATCTGGGTGACGTCCGCGACGTGGTGGTCGCCTACCGCCTGCTGCTGGAACAGCTCGTTCGCGGTCTGCCGGCCGACGCTCCACGGGTGGTGAACATCGCGTCCGGGCGGGTCGCGACCATGCGCGAAGTGATCGCCCAGCTGGCGCAGCTCGCTTCGGCGACGATCGAGATCGAGCAGGATCCAGCTCTTCTGCGCCGCGACGATCCCATGTTCATCGCCGGCAGTGCCGAACCCCTGCGGGTGCTCACCGGATGGGAGCCCAAGATCTCCCTCGAGGAGACGCTCCGTGACGTCCTCGCCGCCAATAGCACGGCGCAGGAGGGGGGCGCGGCGACCGTTGGCGGGGCACACAGCTCGAGCCGCACCTAGCGTCCGCTGAGCATCGCCGGCACCGTGCGAACCATGATCTTGAGGTCCAGCCACAGCGACCAGCGGTCGATGTAGGTGAGGTCGAGCTCGACCCAGCGATCGAACTCCTCGTCGAGTCGCGCGGACACCTGCCACAGGCCCGTGATGCCCGGCTTCATCGACAGCCGGCGGCGGTGCCACAGGTCGTAGCCGGCGACCTCGGCAGGAAGCGGCGGGCGCGGCCCCACCAGGCTCATCTGCCCGCGCAGGACGTTCCAGAACTGCGGCAGCTCGTCGAGGCTCGTGCGGCGAAGGAAGCGCCCGACGCGCGTCACCCGCGGATCGACCGCGATCTTGAACGCGTGCCCGCTGATCTCGTTGTGCTCGGCAGCTCGGCGCAGCCGATCCTCGGCATCGGGCACCATCGTCCGGAACTTGAGCATCGTGAACGGGCGTCCGTGAAGCCCGATCCGCGTCTGGCGGAACAGGACCGGGCCACGGGTGTCGATCCGGACGGCAACGGCGATCCGAGCGAGGAACGGCGCCAGGACCAGCAGCGCAAGGGCGGAGACCGATGACGTCCAGGACGCGCTTGACCAAGAGCCCGAGCAGCCGATCCGGCCCGTTCGAGATGGTCAGGATCTCGCGCCCACCCACGGTCTCCACCCGGCCACCACTGACGGCACCGAGTCCTGGGCGCAGCACCACTCGGAGGCGCTTGCCTTCCTGCTGGCAGAGCGCGACCACGGGCTCGAGGTAGTTGGCCTCCTCGTCGCCGAACGCGGCGACCACCTCGTCGACGACGCCCTCGTGCAGGATCGTCTCGATCGCCTCCATCGGGCCAAGGACCTGGCACTTGGTGCTCGCCTTCCCGAGATGACCGATCACGCGATAACCGAGCGCGGGCTGACGCTCCAGGAGTCGTGCGACCGAGCGGGCCTCGGGTCCGGTGCCCAGCACCAGCAGGTTGCGGGCGCCGATCCCACGCTCGCTGACCAGCAGCATTGCCAGCCGGAGCGCCCGACGCTGGACGATCGAGAACACCACCTGGCTGGCGAACAGGATCACCAGCAGCAGCCGGCTGACCTCGGGGGCATGGACCAGGAACAGCAGGCTGAACACCGATACCGCGAGCAGGAACGCGGCCCGCAGGATGTCCGCGACCTCGCCCCGGAACGTCCAGCGGGATCGGAGCTGGTCCAGCTCCTGGATCCACTCGGCGCCGGCCCAAAGCGCGCCGTACGCAACCGCCCACATCCACCAGGGACCGCCGGCCCGCAGCCACGCACCGGTCCAGCCATCGCCGAGCCGGAACATCGAGACGAGCACGAACAGCCCGGTCGCGGCCAGTGCGTCACCCAGCAGGAGGGTGAGCCGCAGCAGACGCAACCGGTGGCGAACCATCACTCGCCAGCGTACCGGCTGTCCGAGCCGAACAGCTTGATCGACAGCGCGGCGAGCTTGTCCATCTGGAGCTTGAGCGTATAGATGCCGCCGGTCGCGGAGTTCGGTGGGTGGATCGAATAGGGCGGTCCGAGCACGTACTGCTTGATGGCCTTGGTGTCGATCTTGCGCGCCAGCCCGATGAACTGGTCGAGATGGTCCGTGGGCAGGTTGGTGCGCACGTTGTCGCCGGCGACCTGGATGAGCGTCGGGCAGCTTGGGCAGCATGTCGGGCGAGGTCAGCTTGGCTCGCAGCGCGACCAGCAGCTGCTGCTGGCGTGCGGCCCGCGTGAAGTCGCTGTCGCCGACGCCCTGCCGCGACCGCGCGTACGCCAGTGCGGTTCGTCCAGTCAGCTTGACCTTGCCGGCCGGAAGGGTGAAGCCGTGCGTGCCATCGAGCCAGTCGTACCGCGGGTCATTGATGGCGCGCGGGTTGTCGACCGTGACCCCGCCGACGTCGTCGATCACCTTCACGAAGCCATTGAGGTTGATCGCGGCGTAGTAGTGGATCGGCACGCCCAGCAGGTAGCCCAGCTCGTTCACCAGGGTCGGGAATGGACCATCCGGCATGTCCGTGGGGTGGTTCCGCGCCCAGCTCATCAAGCGAGTTGATCTTGCCGCTGAACGTGCGCCCGTCGTAGAGCGGGAAGTTCGAGATGTCGCGCGGGAAGCTCAACATCACCACCGAGTCATCGACCGGGTTGACGCTGAGGATCATCAGCGTGTCGTTGAGCGAGCCGTGGATGCCGGTCAGCAGGATGTTGATCCGGGACTCGGCGGTCTGCGGCGTCGCGTTCGGGGTCATGTTGAATTCGTCGGAGGGCTCGGGACTGGGCATGCCCGAGCCAAGAGGGCCGGTGGGATATCGGCGTGGGCGTCGCGTCACCGCTGTGGTCGCCGACGAAGATCTTCGAGCTCGCGTCGTACGCCGTGTAGGCGGTGTACGCGACCGCGGCGTGGCTGGCCAGGATCACCGCGACGAGCACGCCCGTGAGCGCCATGGCGCCGCGCCGCAGGCCGGCAATCCGCCTGGCGATCGCGACCGCATCGACCATGGCGATCACGCGCCAGGCACCCACGAGGAGGACCAGCACCAGCACGGTCATCGAGCCGCTCGGCGTGATGAGGTAGCCGAGCAGAGAGTCCAGGTCACCCACCAGCGCGATCAGGATCGCCGCGGTGGCGAGGATCACCGGCAGCGCGAACGCGAGGGCGGCCCGCCGGCGACCGAGATAGGCGTGCCCGAGGCCGGGCCACAGGAATGACAGCACCGCGGCGAGGCTGGCGGAACGGCGGTTCAACTGACCCCCTCTTCGGTGATCTGGCAATCAGCAGGAGCGGCGAGGGCCCATCGGGCGGGTGGCCGGCGTAGCCCGACGAACCCTAGCCGGTGCGCAAGCGCACCAGACACTACCCAAAGTCCCTATTTGTCCACCGTGCGGCAGGTCCGCGGGACCATCCCGCCCGGTGCCCCGTAGGCAAAGGCGGCGGATTCAGGACGGCGGAGCCAGTCCTCGAGCGACCCGGCGCCCGCGTCCTTCGACGAGAGCATCGGCTCCGATACCGGCCAGTCGATCCCGAGTGCCGGGTCGTCCCACCGGATGGCGGATTCGCGTGCCGGATTGTACTCCGCGGTACAGAAGTACTCGACCTCGGTGACGTCGCTCAGGGCCGCGAAGCCGCGGGCGAACGAGGCCGGCGCCCAGAACAGGACGGGCTCCTCGTCCGAGGCTTCGACGGTGACCACCCGCCCGAGCGTGGGCGAGCCTGGCCTGACGTCCGCCGCGACCATGAACGCGCGCCCGGTCACGACCCGCATCAGCTTGCCCTGGGGCGGGTCCCACTGGAAATGGAGACCCCGGATGACGCCCAGGGAGGACCGCGACTGGTTGACCTGCACGAACCCAGCCGGCAGCCCGAGCTCGGCGAAGGCACCGGCCCGCAGCACCTCCGTGAACCAGCCCCGCTCGTCCGGGAACAGCTTCGGCCGGATCAGTCGAACCTCGGGGATGTCGGTTGCTTCGATCGTGAACGGCACGGCGAGAACGGCCCCTCTACATCATCGCCAGGCCGCCGTCCACCCCGAGCACCTGGCCCGTGATGTAGGCGGCCTCGTCGGATGCGAGGAAGGTGATCGCTGACGCGATCTCGTCGGGCGTTGCGAACCGACCCAGCGGGGTCGCCCCCTTGATGGCGTCCTTGACGTTGTCCGGCAGCCCATCGGTCAGCTCGGTCACGACGAACCCCGGCGCGACGGCGTTGACGGTGATCCCGCGCGACGCGACCTCGCGGGCCAGGGCCTTGGTGAGCCCGATGAGGCCGGCCTTGGACGCCGAGTAGTTCGCCTGGCCCGCGTTGCCCATCTGCCCGGACACGCTGGACATGTTGATGATCCGGCCCGAGCGCTGCTTGAGCATCGGGCGCAGGACCGCGCGCGCCATGTAGAAGGAGCCGGTCAGGTTGACGTTGATGACGTCGGCCCACTGCTCGTCCGACATCCGCATGGCGAGGTCGTCGCGCGTGATCCCGGCGTTGTTGACCAGGATGTCGACGTGGCCGAACGCCTTGAGCGTCTCATCCACGGTCTCGGCGCATGACGCGGGGTCGGTGACGTCGCCGCCGACGCACACGGACCGGCGGCCGAGGGCCTCGACGTCACCCTTCGTGTGGTCGTCGATCAGGCACGCCGCCCGGTCGATGAACGCCACGTCGGCGCCCTGCCGTCCCAGCATCAGGGCGACGGCACGGCCGATGCCGCGCGAGCCGCCGGTGACGATGGCGACCTTGCCGGTGAGATCGAGCATCCGATCCTTCCTCCTGGGGGATTGCCGGGCCCACGCCCGGGAAGCGTTCAGCGGATGGGCAGGGGCGCGTGCTCGGGCTCGCCCGGCGCGACGTCCGACAGATCAAGGTCCACCGGCAGCGGCCGGCGCATGACCTCGGCCAGGGCAGGCGGGATGGGATCGACCGAGTCCCACTGGACCGGCAACCGGACGGCCACGTCCTCCGGGCGGACGGCCGCGTCGCCGGCAAGACCGCGGGCCGGGTCGGCGGTCCACTCCATGGCCACGGCACCCGACGTGAAGCCCGCCCCGAACGCCACGAACACGAGGTGATCGCCCACCTGGACCCGGCCGTCGTTGACGGCCTCGGCCAGCGCGATCGGCACCGAGGCCGCCGAGGTGTTCCCGTACCGATCGAGGTTGACGAACATCCGGTCCATCGGCAGGTCGAGGCCCTTGGCCACGGCCTCGATGATCCGGATGTTGGCCTGGTGCGGGATGAACAGGTCGATGTCCTGCCGTGTGAGCCCTGCCTTGTCCACGGCGGCCAGCGCCGTCGAGGCCAGCGTCCGGGTGGCGAAGCGGTAGGTCTCGCGGCCCTCCATGCGGATCTTGTGCTCGCCGCGCGCGATGCGTCTCCGCGGACGGCGGGCTCTTGGACCCGCCGGCGGGCAGCCAGATCATGTAGGCGCCCTGAGGCTCGGTGGTCAGCTCGATGCCCGGTCGGCGCCGTGGGTTCGTCCGTCGCCGACAGGACGACGGCGCCCGCACCATCGCCGAACAGGATGCATGTGCTGCGGTCGGTGTAGTCGAGGAACCGGGTCAGCAGCTCTGCGCCGATGACCAGGACGTGACGGGCCATGCCGGACGCGAGGTAGGCGCTGGCGGTGGCGTACGCGTACACGAAGCCGGAGCATGCAGCCATCACGTCGAACGCCGACGCCCGGGTGTTGCCGATGGCCTCCTTGACCAGGGCCGCCGTCGAGGGCATCCAGTAGTCGGGCGTGAGCGTGGCCAGCAGGATCACGTCGATGTCGTCCGGATCGAGACCGGCGGTCCGGATCGCGCGCAGCCCGGCGACCGCACCCATCGACGCCGTCGTCTCGTGGGCGGCGGCGACCCGCCGCTCGCGAATACCGGTCCGGCTGACGATCCACTCGTCGGAGGTGTCGACCATCCGCTCCAGGTCCGCGTTGGTCAGGACCTGGGCGGGAGCGTAGCGGCCCCAGCCGGTGAGCCGGACGGAGCGGGGCGTGGCGACGGTCATGCGGGTTCCACCTCGATCAGCGCCTGCTTCGTCTTGACCAGCACCCCGTTGTCGACGCACACGCGGACGACCCGGCCGGCGAGGTCACTCTTGATCTCATTGAACAGCTTCATGGCCTCGATCAGCCCGATGGTCTGGCCGACCGCGACGTGATCGCCGACCGCCACGTACGGCATCGCGCCGGGTGAGGGCGCGCCGTAGAAGATCCCCGTCAACGGTGCCTTCACCGATGGCGGGATGGCGGGATCGGCGTGGGGCGCTTTGCTGGCCTCGCCGCGGGCCTCGGTCGCCACCGAAGCCGCGCCGGCAGCCGCCGGATCCGCAACCATGCCCGCTCCCACGGGGCTCGCGGACCGGTCGACGGCCACCGGTGAGCGAAGCACGATCGTCGTGTCGCCAGCGCCCACCTCGAGCTCGCCCAGGTCGCTGCGCTCGAGAACGGCCGTCAGGCGGTCGACGAGGGCGAGCAGCGAGGCATCGGCTCCGGCGAGGTCGAGCACGGGGACCGGAGCGTTCGCGGTCCCATCATCGGGGGCGGCCTCGGGGGCCTCGGCGGCATCGCCACTGCCGGGGCCAACACCGTCCCCGGATACACCGGGGAACCCGCCGGGACCCACCGCAACGCCTTCGACCACCGGATCAACCGAGCCGGGATCGCCCACCGGACCAGCCTCTGCCACAGCCTCCTCCGCCGGAGCTTCCTCCCGCCGCTCGCTCATCCGTTCCACCGCCGGAAGACGAGCGCGGTGTTCTGGCCACCGAACCCGAACGAGTTGGAGACAGCCGTGCGCAGGGGTCGGCTGGTGGCCGTGTTGGGCGTCAGGTCGAGGCCCTCGCCGAGCTCGTCGGGATCCGTCAGGTTGATGGTGGGGGGCACGCAACCCTCGCGCAGGGCCAGCACCGTGGCCACAGCCTCGATGGCTCCGGCCGCCCCCAGGGTGTGCCCCACCATCGATTTGTTGGCCGTGACGGCGACGTTCGGGGCGTGGTCACCGAAGATCGTGCGGATCGCCTGCAGCTCGGCCTTGTCTCCCTCCTGGGTGGACGTCGCATGCGCGTTGACATGATCGATCTGCGCGGGCTCGATCCCCGCCTTATCGAGCGCCCGTCGCGCCGCCCGGACCGCGCCGATCCCGCCCGGCGCCGGCAGCGTGATGTGCGACGCGTCGGCCGTCGCTCCGTAGCCCACGAGCTCGGCCAGCGGCGCGGCTCCGCGCCCCTCCGCGTGGTCGAGGGCTTCGAGGACCAACACCGCGCCGCCCTCACCCACGACGAACCCGTCGCGGGCTCGATCGAACGGACGGGAGGCGGCGGCCGGATCCTCGTTGCGTGACGAGAGGGCCTTCATGGACCCGAAGCCGCCCATGGTCGCCTCGTGGATGGGTGCCTCGACGCCACCGGCGATCATCAGGTCGGTGTCGCCCCGCCGGATCGTCTCCCACGCCTCACCGATCGCATGGCCTCCCGTCGCGCACGCCGACACCGTGGCGAAGTTGGGCCCCAGCGCGCCGCAGGCGATGGCCACCTGCCCGGCCCCCACATTCGCGATCCCCATCGGGATGAAGAACGGGGAGATCCGGTCCGGGCCCCGCTCGCCCATCAGCAGCACGTTGTCGAACAGCGTCGACACGCCGCCCAGGCCCGACCCGATGATGACCCCGGTGCGGATCGCGGTCTCCTCGTCCAGACGACCCGGCAGCCCCGCATGGTCGAGCGCCCGGCGTGCGCACACGAGCGCGAACTGGATGTAGCGGTCGGTCCGGCGGATCTCCTTGCGGTCCAGGGTCCCCGATGGGTCGAAGCCCTTGACCTCGGCCGCGATCTGGATCTCGAGCCGGGACGGGTCGAAGGCCACGATCCGCGCAATTCCGGATTGCCCGGCGAGCAGCCCGGCCCAGGTCGAGTCGACGTCGTTGCCGATCGCCGTCACGGCGCCCATGCCGGTGACGACGACGCGGCGCGGACGCTCCGGCCAGGACCAGCTCATCGCACCAGCTTCCCGGTTCGGACCGTGGCCGCGCGATACACGTCGCCCGGCAATCCGCGAGCGGAGATCGCATTCGCGACCGCCAGCAGGTCGAACGGGGTGCGCCGGATCTCGACATCGACGTCGCCGTCGTCGATCGTCACCAGCGCCCATGAGGCCGTCGGGTCGCCATCGAACACGTAGCCCGCGCTGCCGTCGTTGACGATGACCTTCCAGCCAAGGTCGCGAACCTCGGGCACGTGCGTATGCCCCACGCAGATCACGCGCGCGTCGGTCTCGGCGGCGCGCTCGAAGATCACGTTGGGGTCGAGCGCCTGGTCGAAGCCGCGGGTCTGCGAGCCTGGTGATGCGTGGACGACCAGGACCAGCGTGTCGTCGTCGGTCCGCAGGCGTCGCTCGGCGGGCAGCCGGCGCAGCCAGGCCAGCTGGTCGTCGGAGAGCGCATCGTGGGCCCATTCTGCCGCGATCCGGACCGCATCCGGAATGCCATCCTGATACCAGGGGAAGGCGGCGCCGAAGTCGAAGTCGGCGACGGCGATGTCGGTGTTGCCCGAGACCACGTACGCGCCCTCGGCGTCCAGTGCCCGGAGCGCCTCTACGGCCGCAGCCGGCTCGGGTCCGTTGAGCACGTGGTCACCGGCCACCAGGATCGCGTCCGGCTTCTCGGCCCGGATCGCGCTGACCACGGCTTCGAGCGCCGCGAGATTGCCGTGGACGTCGGACAGGACCGCCAGCCGCGTCACCGGAGCACTCCCGCCGGCGGGATGATGAACGACAGCAGGCCCTCGCAGGCAACCTCGTCGTCCACCGAGGCCACGCCCCGTCCGCGGCCGAACCGGCTGCCGAGCTTCTCCATCGTGACCTCGAGCCGGAGCGTGTCGCCGGGCACCACGACCCGCTTGAAGCGCACCTCATCGATGCCTGCGAACAGCCCGATCCGATCACCGAACCCCGGCTGCTTGGCGACGTACACGGCCATCGTCTGCGCCAGCGCCTCCACCTGGAGCACGCCGGGCATGACCGGCAGGCCCGGAAAGTGACCCTGAAAGAACCACTCCGTAGCGGTCACCGCCTTGATGCCCACGATCCGCTTCGCGTCGGGGTCGTAATCGACGATGCGGTCGACGAGCAGGAATGGCCAGCGATGAGGGATGAGGGCCTGGATCTCACGCGCCGAGTGCTCGGCGGCGGACCGGTCCGCGGGTTCGGTGGCGGACCCGTCGATGGCGGGGTTGGTCGTGCTGGCGTCGGTCACTGGCGGCTCCTGACGGGGTCGTGGCGAGTGTCATGCAGGGCGGCGGGGCGATGCTCGCGGGTCGATGCAGGGGTGCAAGCGCGGACGAGAGGCGCGCCGCGCGGCGGGCCGCCCATCAGGCACGCTCCGCGGCGGCGAGGAAGGCGCCGCTCCCGACGCGATCCAGGAGGTTGGTCGTGAACCGACCCTCGAGGAACGGCTCGGAGGAGAGCAGGGCGCGATGCATCCGGGCGTTGGTCACAACGCCGTCCACGACCAGCTCGCTCAGCGCCGCCCGGGCACGGGCGATCGCGTCCTCGCGGGTGGGGCCCCAGACCACCAGCTTGCCCAGCAGCGAGTCGTAGTACGGCGGCACCTCGTAGCCGGCGTAGGCGTGCGAGTCGAACCTGACGCCGGGGCCGCCCGGCGCGTTGAACTGCTCCACCGTCCCCGCGCCGGGACGGAAGTCGTGCTCGGGGTCCTCGGCGTTGATCCGCAGCTCGATGGCGTGACCGCGCTGCTCGACGTCGGCCTGGGTGAACCCGAGCGGCTCACCCGAGGCGATCCGGATCTGGAGGGCGACCATGTCGATACCGGTGAGCATCTCGGTCACGGGGTGCTCCACCTGGATCCGGCAGTTGATCTCGATGAAGTAGGCGTTGCCGTCGCTGTCGACGAGGAACTCGAGCGTGCCCAGGTTCTCGTAGCCGGCCGCGACCACCGCCCTGATGGCCCGCTCGGCGAGCTCGCGGCGGCCGGCCGGCGTCATCGCGGGCGACGGGGATTCCTCGATGATCTTCTGGTGGCGACGCTGGACGGAGCAGTCGCGCTCCCAAAGGTGGACGCCATGGCCGAACCGGTCGATGGCCACCTGGACCTCGACGTGGCGATTCTCCTCCAGCCAGCGCTCGAGGTAGAGGGAGTCGTCGCCGAACGCGGCCCGCGCCTCAGACCGGCAGATCGGCAGGACTGCGGCGAGCTCGCGGGGGCTGCGGACCATCCGCATGCCCTTGCCGCCGCCACCGGCCGATGGCTTGATCAGGACCGGGTAGCCGATCTGCTCGGCATCCTCCAGGGCCTGGGCGTCATCCTGCAGCAGACCGGAGCCGGGAATCGTTGGCAGCCCGTGCGCCGCGAGCAGGCGGCGTGTCTCCTCCTTCGACGCGAACCGCTCGAGGACGTCGGCGGGCGGGCCGATGAACGTCAGACCATGGGATCGCACGGCGTCGGCGAACGCATCATCCTCGGACAGGAAGCCGTAGCCCGGATGGATGGCGTCGCAGCCGGTCACCAGCGCGGCCGAGATCAGGGCCGGCGCGGACAGGTACGACCGTCGGGCATCCGCAGGGCCGATGCAGATCGCCTCGTCGGCAAGCATGGCCGGCAGGGACTCGCGGTCCGGCTCCGCGTAGGCGACCACCGCCTCCAGGCCCAGCGTCCGGCAGGCGCGAAGGATCCGGAGGGCGATCTCACCCCGGTTGGCGATCAGGATCCGGCTGATCATGGCCGCACCCCGCCGTCGGTCGTGGCGCCGTCGGCCGTGCCGGCGGGGTCGGGTGCAGAGGCGGCCGCGAGCACGTCGGCTTCGACGATGGCGATCGCCTCGCCGTACTCGACCGCCTCGCCGGGCTTGGGGAACACCTCGACCAGGGTCCCGTCGATCGGCGACGGGACGTCCTGCGGAATGCCCAGCAGGTCCACCACACCAACCCGGTCACCGGCCTGGACCCGGCTCCCGACCGCTGCACCCGGGCCGAACACGCCGACCGCAGGGGATGAGGCGATGGAACGTCGATCGTCGTGCTGGCCGGCCGCACGGCCCTGCTCCGGCTCACGATCCCCGCCGATGCCCGTCCCGAGCGGCGCCTCGCCGCCGCCCGGCGGCTGGTGGCCGACTGGCGCGGCCGCACCGGCACCGTCCCACACCGGCCGCCCGTCCCGGTCCGGATGAGCGCCCAGCCGCGGCCGTTCCGGACGGCGGACATGTGGCTGCGCCGCGACCGCCTGCCGGCGAAGCCGGACGTGCCAGCCACCCTCGCGCACCTCGAGCTCACCGAGGCCGCTCGAGGCCAGCTTCTGGACCAGTGCCGGGACGAGCGTCTCCGACAGGCGGGCCAGGCTTGCATGGTCCGTCTGGCGCTGTGCCGGCGTCCGGTCACCGGATGGCTTGCGTTGGGGCATGGGCTAGACGTCCTCGCGGGCGGGAGGGTCGTCGCGACGCCCCACGGGCAGCGGCGGCGCGGGAATGACTCGCTGACCAGCTTCGATCAGGCTGCGCAGTCTATCGGCGAGGCCGGGACGGGGTGGGAGCGGCGGGGTGGGAGCCACGCCGGGCAGCTCAGCGTACGCGCCCAGCGAACGGTACCGGCGGTAGCGCTCCTCGACCAGCTGGTCGAGCGGGATGGCGGCAAGGCGATCCAATTCGCGCACGATCGCGACGCGCAACCGGCGGGCCGTCTCGGCGGGGTCTGCCTGGGCCCCGTCGGGCGGCTCCTGGATCACCTCGTCCACGACGCCCAGCGCCAGCTGGTCGGCTGCGGTCATCCGCATCGCGAGGGCAGCCGTCGTCGCCTCGTCGCCGGTCCGCCACAGGATGCTGGCGCAACCCTCGGGCGAGATGACGGCGTACACGGCATTCTCGAGCGCCAGCACGACGTCGCCGACGGCGATCGCCAGGGCGCCGCCCGAGCCTCCCTCACCGGTGATGACCGTGACGATCGGCGTGCGCAGCCGGGTCATCAGGCCGACCGAGCGTCCGATCGCCTCCGCGATGCCCCGCTCCTCCGACTCGGGTCCGGGGTGCGCCCCGGGCACGTCGACGAAGGTCACGACGGGCAAGCCGCAGCGCTCGGCCAGCTCCATCATCCGCATCGCCTTGCGGTACCCCTCGGGATGGGGCATGCCGAAGTTCCGCCGGACGTTCTCGTCAGTGTCGGCGCCCTTCTGCTGCCCGATGACGACCACGCGGTGGCCTTCGATCCGGGCGAACCCGGCCACCAGCGCTTCGTCGTCACCGAACAACCGATCGCCATGGAGCTCGAGGAACTCGTCCGCCATCGCTGCCAGGAGCTCGAGCGTGCGCGGACGCCGAAGGTTCCGGGCCAGCTGGACGCGGGCCCAGACGGCGGCCCTGGGGTCGGCCGGCGGCTCGCCCGCCGCCTCGTGGGCGTCGCCGTCGCGGCTGCCGCCGTCCCGTCCACGGTTCAGGATCCGGTCAACCACGGACGGCCTCCACCGGCTTCGGTGTCAGGAACCGGAGCAGCTGCGCGAGCTCGCGACGTAGATCGGAGCGCTGGACGATGCGGTCGACGAACCCATGACGGAACAGGAACTCGGTCCGCTGGAACCCCGGTGGCAGCTCCTGCCCGATCGTGCCGGCTCCGACCCGGGCGCCCGCGAACCCGATCAGGGCGTTGGGCTCGGCGAGGTTGACGTCCCCCATCACCGCGTACGAGGCGAACACGCCGCCGGTGGTGGGATCGGACATGACGGAGACGTAGGGGACATGGGCGGCGCGCAGACGCTCGAGCGCTGCCATCGTCTTGGCCAGCTGCATCAGCGCAAGGGTGCCCTCCTGCATCCGCGCGCCGCCCGACGCCGAGACGATCACCAGCGGCACCCGCTCGCCCAGCGCGGCCTCCGCCGCCCGGGCGACCTTTTCGCCCACGACGGCGCCCATCGAGCCGCCCATGAACCCGAAGTCCATGACCACGATCGCGATCCGCTGGCCCTCGACCATGCCGAACCCCCAGACGGCAGCGTCGCGCAGGCCGGTCGCAAGCTGCGCCGCTGCAACCCGGTCCGGGTAGGGCTTCTTGTCCACGAACGCGAGCGGATCCTCCGAGATGAGTCCCGCGTCCCGCTCCTCGAACGTGCCGTCGTCGAGCAGCTGGGACAGGCGTGCCGGCGCCGACAGGCGGAAGTGGTGGCCACACGACGGACACACGCTCATCGCCTTCTCGAGCTGCTTGTTGAACAGCTGCTCCTCGCACGACGGGCAGCGGGTCCACAGCTTCTCCGGGTAGTCCTCTCGCCTCGACCGGAAGGACGGGAACTTGAGCGGCATCAGGCCGTCCCCTCGATCTCGCCGATCGGCGACGTTCGGGCGACCCGCCAGGCCACCCAGGCGACGCCGGCGAGCGACAGGGCGGCCGACGTGATGGCACCACCGATGAGCAGCGGCCGCCGCGCAGCACCGAGCCGCAAATCGGCCGTCTGCAGCAGCTCCCCGGGGATCAGGTCCGAGGTGGGATCCAGCGCACCGGCCAGGATCGCGGCGAGCCACGGGTCGGGCTGTCCGAGCTCATCGGGCGGCTCTCCGGCTGGCCCGCGCGCGGGGCGAATGGCGGCCGCATCATGGTCGGGCCGGACGGCCATCGGACCGTCCTCAGGCCGCGCGGCGACTGGCCCGAACGGGATCAGCTCGCCCCAGGCAATCGCCCTGCCCGGCGTGGACGCGGTCATCCCTGCCAGGCGCCCCGCGAGCGCCTCCTCGAACCGGAAGGATGGATGCACGCGAATCAGCGACCGGCGGAGGAGCCGTGCGGCATCGCGCAGCGCGGGGTCGAGATCGGTGTCCGAGCTCGGGTCGGTCCCATCGGTCCCGCTCGCATCCGCGGGTGAGGCCGCCGCGAGCAGCGCATCCAGGTAGCGGTCCGAAGCCAGCGCCTCGACGTCGGCCAGGTCCCGCTCGGGGAGGTGGCCGTCCATCAGTCGACGCCTCGCCGAGTCCCGAGGTCCGCGGCGACCGCCCCCAGCGCCCGGTGGATCAGCACCCGAACAGCACCCTCGGACCGACCCAGCACCGCGGCGATCTCCGCGGTGCTCATCTCGTCGACGAAGCGCAGGATGAGCGCCCGCCGCCGGTCCTCCGGCAGCTTCTCGAGCGCCCGCAGGACACCGGCGGCCTCGTCGTGGATGACCGCCGCCGACTCCACGTCCGCGGGGTCGGCGAGGGCAAGGCCCGCACCGAGCGCGACCTCGAGCGAGGCGGCGGGCCGTCGCCGGCGGGAGCGGTGCTCGTTGGCGACGGCGTTGCGAGCGATCCGGAACAGCCAGACGCGGAACGTGGACGCGTCGGGGCCGTCGTCGGGTTGGGCCAGCTCCCGAAAGCGCGGCAAAGCTGCCAGCGCCCGCATGAAGGCGCGTTCGGTCACGTCCTCGGCGGCGTGATGATCGGCGAGCTCGTAGAGAGCGAAGGCGTACACCTGGGCGACGTACTTCCGGTACAGGGCGTCGAACTTGGCGGGGTCGCGCCGCGCGGCCTCGACGGCCGGGCGGTCCCGGTCGAGCGGGACGACGCCTCCTCGCGCCGATCGCCCGGTGGCCGACCCGTTGTGGATCGGTCGCGCCTGCCTTCCAAACACCGGTCGGGCCACGACGTTACACCTGTCCCCGGGCGAGTCGCACGTGACGGATCTCGCCCGCGTGGACCAGTCGCTCGCCACCCGCAGCCGCAGGGTCCTCGACCACGAGGCCGCCTGTCAGCGCATCGACGGCGACGGCCATGACCGGTGGAGCGCAAGCTGGCGGCGCCTGGCCGGACGGTTCCGCCAGCCCTTCCAGCTCGACCAGCCGGCCGGTCGTCACCTGGCGCTCCGTCCAGGTTGCGAGGTCGAAGAAGTCGGCCCGCAGGGCGCCGATCCGCGCCTCGACGTGGTCGCGGAACGCCTCGATCAGGCTCCCGACGTCGATCGGGCGGCCGCCGGACGCCTCACGAAGGCTGGTCATCGAGCCGGCCAGCTCGGGCGGAAAGCCGTCGGCGGTCCAGTCGGCGTTGATCCCGACCCCCACGACCACGCGCGGGTCGCCGGTGCCGAGCCCGTCGCTCTCGCCCAGCACCCCGGCCAGCTTGCGAAGGTCCAGCGGGCCTGTCAGCCGCTCAAGCGCTTCCTGAACGTCGAGCCCGCCGGCCAGCAGTGCGTTCGGGCCGCTGATCTCGATCACCAGGTCGTTGGGCCACTTGAGTCGAATCATCCCTTCGCGCAGGCCGGCAACCTCCTCGGCCGCGTCGCACATCGCCAGGGCAACCGTCGCCGACAGGCGCCAGACCCGCTCCGGTGCGAGCCATGTGGGGCGGAACCCCAGTGAGGCCGGCAGCGTGGCGCCCGCCGGCGAGACCCAGGACCGCCCGTGGCGGCCGCGACCGGACGTCTGCTCATCGGCCGTTGCCAGGCAGACTTCCGCCTCGCCGGCGGCCAGCCACCCGCGCACGACATCGTTGGTCGATCCGACGCTCCGGATGTGCTCGACGCGGCTGAACACCACAGAATTGTTCACCGGCGGCTCGGCCGCCGAAGCGACCCCAACCGCGCGGTCAGCCGGCGACAGCGCCAGCCGCCTCGACCGACTCGGGCTGCTCGAGCTCGAACGCCGCGTGCAGGGCCCGGACGGCATCCTCCACGCGATCCTCGGCGATGATCGTCGTGATCCGGACCTCCGAGGTGGAGATCATCTCGATGTTGATGCCGGTGTCGGCGAGCGTCCCGAACATACGCGCCGCGTAGCCCGGGGCGTTGTGGATCCCCGCCCCCACGATCGAGATCTTAGCGACCGAGCTGTCGGTGGTCATGTCCCGGAACCCGAGATCCCGGACCACCGGCTCGAGGATCCGCTTCGCCTTTGCGAGCTCCACCCGGGGGATCGTGAAGCTGAGGTCCGTCGCCCCACCGTGCCCCACGTTCTGCACGATCATGTCGACGTTGATTCCGGCATCGGCGAGCGGCCCGAACACGCCGCGGGCAACGCCCGGCTGATCCGGGACCTCCACCAGGGTGATCTTGGCGACGTTCCGGTCGTGAGCGAGCCCACGGACCTTGTTCCGCTGCTCCACGAGCGGGTCCTCCCTGATCTGCGTTCCTGGGGCGTCCTCGAACGAGCTTAGGACCTCGATGACGACGTCGTTGACCCAGCCCAGCTCCACCGCCCGAACCTGCATGACCTGGGCGCCCTGGTGGGCCAGCTCCATCATCTCCTCATAGCCGATGACGGACAGCTGCCGCGCGTCGGGCACGATCCGCGGGTCGGCCGTGAAGATGCCCGTCACGTCGGTGAAGATCTGGCACCGATCCGCCTTGAGCTGCGCGGCCAGCGCGACGGCAGTGGTGTCCGAGCCGCCGCGGCCGAGGGTCGTGATCTCGGCGGCGTGGACGTCGCTCGCGGTGGGGGTCACATCGAGCCCGTCGAGCACAGCCGCGCTCATGCCCTGGAACCCGGCCACGATCACGACCTTGCCGGCCGCCAGCTCCGCGCGCACGCGTCGCGGGTCGATCCCGGCGATCCGTGCCTTGCCGTACCGGCCGTCTGTGGTGATCCCGGCCTGCGGCCCGCTGAGGCTGATGGCGGCCACGCCGAGCGCCTGGAGGGCCATCGACATCAGGGTGGAGCTCTGATGCTCGCCGGTTGCCAGGAGGACGTCCAGCTCGCGCGGGTCGGGGTCGTCGGTGATGGCCGCGGCGAGCGCTAGCAGCTCGTCGGTGGTGTCGCCCATCGCCGACACGATCACCACCAGGTCCGACCCGCTGGCGCGCTCGCGCACGATCCGCCGGGCGACGCGCCGGATGCGCTCCGCGTCGCCCACGGACGACCCGCCGAACTTCATCACGACGAGGGGGTTGGGCATGCTCGACATTCTAGCGGAGGAGGTCCTTTGAACCGCCGTTGGGAGCCCGCGTCTGCCGACTCGCCGACCGGGCCCCCGCGGGACGGATTCCCGGCGGCGCGCCACAATCGGGTACGAGCCCGCTCGAGCCCCGAACGAAAGGAGACAGCACGATGTGCTTCGATCACGACTCCCGGCCGCCGATTCCGCCGATCGCGGGTGGCTCGCTCGATGCCCGTGACGTCGTGCTCGAGGCCGCGGATGGCAACCGGTTCCAGGCGTATGTCGCGCGCGCCGCGGAGCCCACCGGAGCCGGCATCGTGATCCTGCCCGACGTCCGCGGCCTCCACGCGTACTACCGGGACCTCGCGCTGCGGTTCGCCGAGCATGGTGTGGACGCGATCGCGATCGACTACTTCGGCCGGACCGCCGGCCTCGGCGACCGCGGGCCCGGCTTCGAATACCGCGAGCACGTCAACCAGACGCGGTTCCCAAACCTCCGGACCGACGTCACGGCGGCAGCCGCCCATCTGCGGGCCGAGGCCGGGACCAGGGCCCTGTTCACCATCGGCTTCTGCTTCGGCGGACGGCTCGCGTTCCTGAGCGCGGGTTTCGGCCTCGGCCTGGCCGGCGTCGTCGGCTTCTACGGCTGGCCGGTGGGCGAGACGTACAACGGGTCACCTGCGCCGGCCGAGGTGGCCGCCACGTTCGAGAGCCCGGTGCTCGGGCTGTTCGGCGAGGCGGACGAGGGCATCTCGGCGGACGCGGTGAGCACGTTCGAGACAGCGCTGACCGCGGCCGGCATCGAGCACGAGCTGACCGTCTTCCCGGGTGCGCCACACAGCTTCTTCGACCGCAAGGCCGACGAGTTCGCCACGACGTCGGCCAAGGCGTGGGATCAGGTGCAGGCGTTCGTCCGCTCGCACGCCGCAGCCTCAGCGTGAGCTTCCTGCGCAGGCTGCGCGGCGGCGATGCCGAACGACGCGATCGGTCCCCGGAACACGATGAGGCCACCGCCTCCGCGGAGCCTTGGGTGCGGGGTGCCGAAGATCACCTGCCCGACGACGAGGTGGAGCGTGAGCGGGCGCTGCTCCGGGCCGACGCGCGCCGCCTCGACGACGACCTGATCCAGCGCCAGCTGCGGTATGCGGGTCGCGCCTGGACGCCGCCGGCACAGGGCGGCGGCCGTCGTGCCGATGACGAGGCTGATCCTTCCGGTTGAGGTGGACGGGCAGACGGGTCACGGGCTTCGAAACCGGGCGACAGGAGACCGGCCGGGCAAGTACGCTGACGCCGATCATCCCACCCGAACCCACGGCAAGGAGGGGCGATGAAGGAACGGCTCATCGGCGACGACCAGCTGCTGGTCACCGCCGACACGACGCTGGGCGACGCGCTCTGGGACTGGGTCGCCGCCGATGCGGCCCGACGCGCGCCCGACGGCTGGCGGATCTCGAACATCGGCGCGGTCGGAACCCAGATGGGGATGCCCGGTCCGCAGGGGTACATGGCGGCGCCGGGCTCCGGCTTCGTCACCGGCGTCTCGCTGTGGATCCTGTATCGCCGTTGAGCCCCGGATCCTGCAGTTGAGCCCCGAGCCCGCCGCGCCCCAGCGGTCCCTGGCGCCCAGCGATCGGACGCGCGTCCGGCGCCTGCCGGAGCGCGCCCGGTACGACCGGGAGACGATCGATGCCATCGTCGACGCCGCCATGATGGGGCATGTCGGCTGGGTGCTCGATGGCCAGCCATACGTGACGCCGACCGCCGTGTGGCGCCAGGGGGATCGGCTCTACTGGCACGGATCGCGGGCAAGCCGGATGCTGCGGGCCGTGGACGGCTCCCGAGCGTGCCTCACGATCAGCCACCTCGATGGGCTGGTGCTGGCTCGATCCGGCTTCCACCACTCGGTCAACTATCGATCGGTGATGGTCCTCGGCACGGCACATCTCGTAACGGATCTGGCCGAGATGGACGAGGCGCTGGAGGCCTTCGTCGAGCATCTCTACCCGGGCCGATGGAGCCAGCTTCGCCCGATGACCGATCGCGAGCGAAAGCAGACCTCGGTGCTCTGGATGGACATGCGCGAGGCATCCGCGAAGATCCGCGACGACGTCGGGCACGACGACTCGGGCGACGAGACCTGGCCGGTATGGGCGGGCGTCATTCCGGTACGGACGGAAACCGGTGCGCCGGAGCCGGATCCGTTCGTGGCGGTTGGTGCCCCGCCACCGCAGGTCGGGGCGGAGCACACCACCGAGGAAGGCTGACGCCCCTCGGACCGGCTGGGGCGGCGCGTCGCCCGGCGCCCGCGCCAGGAACGATCAGCTTTCCTCGATCTTCGGGCCGCGGTTGCGCGGGGCGACGATCGCGCTTCTGCCCGCGAGCCCGACGTCGGCGGCCGCCTCGTCGAGGGCTGCGCGAACCGGTGCCGGGTCCCCGCCCGGGGCGACGAAGGCGAGCACGGTCGAGCCCGCGCCCGACAGGAACGCACCGAGGGCGCCGGCGGCTCGTGCGGCACCCGTGAGGCGGGGCAGCTGCGGGAAGGCGACGGACCGGTAAGGCTCGTGGATCCGGTCCACGGTGAGGTCCGCCAGCAGCTCGAACCTGCCGGCGGCGATCCCCGCCACCCCGATCGCGATCCGGCTCATGTTGCTCACCGCGTCCCGCAGCGGGACCTCGGCGGGCAGCACGCGGCGCATGTCGGCCGTGGACAGCCGCCGCTCCGGGATGAACAGGACGGCCCGCAGGCCGTCGGGCGCATCGAATCGAACGGCTTCGACGCGCTCGCCCAGCTGCGCAGATACGACGAAGCCGCCGAGGAGCGCGGCGGCCGCGTTGTCGGGATGCGATTCGATTCGGGTGGCGATCCGAAGCAGGCTCTCCGGGGAGAGGGTGCCGCCCCCGAGCACGTTGCCGGCAACCACACCACCGACCGTCGCCGCGGCCGACGACCCGAGGCCACGCGCGAGCGGGATCCGGTTGTCCATCGCGATCCGCCAGCCGATGGTCGGCGGCCGCGCGCCGATGATCCCTGCGAGCACGGCCTCCAGGCCGTCGACGAACCGGTTTGACGGACCGGCCACCAGCTCGCCGGCACCCTCGCCGATCACGGCGAGGTCGATCGCCCCTTCGCTCTGCTCCACCGCCTCCACGGTGACCCGATTGGTCAGCTCCAGCGCGAGGCCCAGGCAGTCGTATCCGGCTCCGAGGTTCGCCGTGGACGCCGGAACGTCGATCGTCAGCCGCCGGCCGACGATCGTGGCCCAGCCCGCGTCCGAGGTGGGTACGGCCCGGGGCGCGGGCAGGCCTATCCGAGGGCCACCAGGTCGGGTCGAACCGGTCACGTCCATCCGAGGGCGATCGCCACACCGGCGACGGTGGGATCGGCCTCGGTCACCTCGACCGTCAGCCCCGCCTCGGCCGTGGTCGGGTCCTTGAGCCCGTTGCCCGTGAGCACGCACACGACCAGCGCGTCGGGATCCAGCTCACCGGCCCGAGCGGCCCTCGTCACACCGGCGACAGAGGCAGCCGATGCCGGCTCGCAGAACACGCCTTCCTTGCGGGCGAGGGCCCGGTATGCGGCGAGGATCTCCTCGTCGGTCACGGCGTCGATCCGGCCCCCGGAGTCGTCGCGGGCGCCGGTGGCCAGCGTCCACGACGCAGGATTGCCGATCCGGATCGCGGTGGCCACCGTTTCCGGCTGGTCGATGGGGTGTCCGGCCACGAGCGGCGCGGCGCCGGCGGCCTGGAACCCCCACATCCGCGGCGTCGTGTCGACGACGCCGGCATCGCGGTACTCGCGGAACCCACGCCAGTAGGCGCTGATGTTGCCGGCGTTGCCGACCGGGATGGCAAGCACGTCGGGCGGGTGGCCGAGATCATCGCAGACCTCGAACGCGGCCGTCTTCTGGCCCTCGAGCCGGAACGGATTGACCGAGTTGACCAGCGTGATCGGATGGTCGTCCTGCTCCGCCAGCGCCCGGACCACGCGCAGCGCGTCGTCGAAGTTGCCGCGTACCGCGATCACGCGGGCACCGAACACGAGAGCCTGGAGGAGCTTGCCGACGGCGATCTTGCCGGCCGGCAGCACCACCACGCATTCGAGGCCCGCCGCGGCGGCATATGCGGCGGCCGACGCGGAGGTGTTGCCGGTCGAGGCGCAGATGACGCTCCGGGCCCCCGCCTCGAGGGCCTTGGCGACCGCCATCACCATGCCCCGGTCCTTGAAGCTCCCGGTGGGATTCTGGCCCTCGACCTTGAGGTACAGGCGCGACAGGCCCATGGACTCGCCGAGCCGTCGCGCGTGCACGAGCGGCGTGGCGCCCTCGCCGAGCGAGACGACCGGCGTCGCGTCGGTCACCGGGAGGAAGCGCCGATACCGACCAACCAAGCTCGGGCGGTTCGGCTGCATGGACGCCGGCTGTTCGGTCATGGGCACCTCAATCCGAGACCGGGTAGCACGCGCCCGACGGGGCCGCGACGCACTCGGCGGCCACCGGTCGCAGCGGGATCGCCGACCAGTCGGTCGCGGGCGCCGCCCCGGCCCAGGTGGACCCCACGCCACGGGCGACGGCCACCAGATCGCTGAGCACCGCGGCGGCCGCGGCGGGGCCGCCGGCTCCCGGACCCTCGAACGCCACCCGGCCGACCGGCAGGGCATCGACCTCGATCCGGTTGAGGACCCCGTCGCAGCGTCCGAACGGTGAGCCGGCCGGGACCGCCGTCGGCACCACCGACGCCTCGATCGCACCGTCATCGGCCAGCCGTGTGGTCGCGATCAGACGCAGCGCGCGTCCTTCGGCGGCAAGCGCGGCGACGTCATCGGCGGTCACGCCCGTGATCCCGGGCCGGCCGGGCGCCCCGCTGACCGTCCCGGGTCGGTTGCCGATCGAGGCGGGATCGATCCAGACGCCGAACGCGAGCCGGATCAGGATGACCAGCTTGTTGACGGCGTCGAGGCCTTCGACATCGGCCGTCGGGTCCGCTTCCGCGTAGCCGCGAGCCTGCGCATCGGCCAGGACCTCCGCGTAGTCCCGGCCGTCCTGGGCCATGGCCGTCAGCATGAAGTTGGTCGTGCCGTTGACGATCCCTCGCACTCTGCTGATCCGGTCCGCCGCAAGATCGAGGGCCATGGGCCCCAGCAGCGGGATGCCGCCACCGACCGCCGCCTCGAACCGCAGGGCAGCCCCGGTCTCACGCGCGACCCGCTCGAGCTCGGGCCCGTAGTGGGCGATGACGTGCTTGTTTGCGGTCACCACGTCCCGACCCGCAGCGAGCGCGGCGTGGACCAGCGTGTGGGCGGGCTCGGCGCCGCCCATCGTCTCGACCACGACATCGACGTCGCCACCGGCGACGAGGTGGGCGGGAGCGTCGGTCAGCAGCTCCTCCGGGATACCGTGCTCGATGGCCCTCGCGACGTCCTTCTCGGCGACGGCGGCGAGCACCAGCGGGCGGCCATCCGCGGGGGCCAGGCGAGGTGATCGATCGAGGAATGCGCGAACGACCTCGCGGCCGACGGTGCCGGCGCCGATCACGCCGACGCGAAGGGGCTGGGCGATCGGGGACACCGCGCTCACGGGCGGCGCCCCCTGCAGACCGTGGCGCGCATGCGAACCCGGGACCGCGGGCACACGTGCGAGCCCAAGGTGGACGTTGAGCGGAACGTCGAGGGGAGGGGGGCCAGCATGCCGGGGATGGTAGCGCCCGTGACAGGGGGCCGGTCAGCCATACGGACCGTGTGGCCCGAACCCCCCGAACAGTCGGGGTCATCCCGTACACTCGAGCGCAATGACCGTCGAGCTTGCACCCGCCCCGGCGCCCATCGAGGCGGCGGCCCAGCGTCCCAGGATCTTCTCCGGCATCCAGCCGTCCGGCATCGTCCACCTGGGCAACGACCTGGGTGCCGTCCGCAACTATGTGATGCTCCAGTACGAGTACGAGGCGATCTACTGCATCGTCGATTACCACGCGCTGACCAGCACGCACGACCCGGACCTCGTGCGCACCCGGACCCGCGACATGGCGGCCGGGCTGCTCGCGCTGGGCCTCGAGCCGGAGCGCTGCACCCTGTTCGTCCAGAGCCACCGCCCCGAGCACACCGAGCTGATGTGGCTGCTGGCTACCGTGACCCCGGTCAGCTGGCTGGAGCGGACGCCCACCTACAAGGAGAAGAGGCAGAACCAGCCCGACGACGTCAACCACGCGCTGCTGACCTACCCCGTCCTGCAGGCCGCCGACATCGTCATCTACAAGGCTGGCCTGGTGCCGGTTGGCAAGGACCAGGCCGCCCACCTCGAGCTGTCGCGCGAGATCGTGCGCTCGTTCAACAATCGCTACGGGATCACGTTCGCCGAGCCGAAGGCGGTGTACACCGAGGCCCCGGTCGTGCTCGGCACCGACGGCGTCAGGAAGATGTCCAAGTCGCTCGGCAACGCGATCGACATCCTGGGCGAGCCGGAGCTGATCCGGAAGCAGGTGATGTCGATGGTCACCGATACCCGCCGGATCCTGCGCACCGACCCTGGCCGGCCAGAGGTGTGCAACGTGTGCCAGCTCCACCGTTTCTTCGGCGAGGACTACGAGGAGATCTGGGACGGCGAGCGGACGGCGAGCACCGGCTGCGTCGACACCAAGAAGCTGCTGGCGGAGCGGATCATCGATCACTACGCCACGGCCAGGGAGCGGTACGCGGAGCTCCTGGCCCACCCGGTCGAGGTCGAGGGCATCCTCGAGGCGGGCGCCGATCGGCTCAAGCCGATGGCCCAGGCCACGATCGCCGAGGTCCACGCGAAGATGGGGCTTCGCTAGGGCTCCGACTGGCGCGGTCGGCCTGCCGCAAGCGGCCCCGCGCGGCGAGAAGCCAGGGCGCCGCTCATTCGAAGGGCATGCCTTGCTGGGCCCGACGCAGGTGCTCCAGCACGATCCCGTATTGATCCGGGTCCGGGATCGTGCGATCGAGGTAGGCGGTGTAGTGCTCGACCGCCTCGGCAAAGTGCGACAGCTTGTGGTGCGACCGGCCGATGAGCTGCTCCACGTTCTTCACGACCTCGGCCAGCCCCAGGCCTTGGCTCCGATCCCTGAGCGCCTCGAACAGCGGCAGCGAGGCCGCCGGATCCGTGTGGCTGACCTTGATCGCCGCGCGGCCCTGGTCGAACAGCGGCCCGATGACCGACATCGGGACGTCTGCCCTGGTGAAGCTGTCGAGAGCGTGCCACGTCGACGCATCCCCGTCGCCGGTCTGGGTCAGCCCGCACGCCTGCTGGAACTCGCGGGTCTTGGCCGCGGTTGGCGCATCAAACTCGCCGCCGTTTGGGAGCTCGGGCGACCAGCCGACCATCAGGTGGGCGAGCTTGCCCTTGAACAGATCCGAGGACGGCCCGGTGTCCCCGCTCTTGACCGGCTGCCGTTCGGTCACCCCGCCGCCTTCCCGGCCCGCCGCGGCGCCGCCGCTCGCACCGGGCGGGAGCGGCTCGGGATCCACCGGCAGGTCGGCGCGGAACTGGTTCTGGCGTGCGAGCATCAGGTCCTCGAGCACCTCGGCCCGCAACCTCTCCTGGTTGAACCGGCCGGTCAGGGCCAGCTCGTAGCGCGCGACGGCGAGACCGAACCGGCCGCGCTGCTGGTGGCAGGCGCCCGCGTTGGCCGCTGTTGGGCCGATCATCTCGAGGGTGTTCGATGACGCGATGAGCGATTCGAAGATTGAGACCGCGGCGTCGTACTGACCGGTCCGCTTGAGATCCACGGCTTTGTAGAACGAATCGTCCATCGTCTGCTCATGACCCGGGTCCGGCGTCTCGGGCACCAGCGAATCGAGCGCGGCCCAGGTCCTTGGTCCCGTGATCCCGTCGGCCTCCAGCCCGGTGTCCGTCTGGAAGTCGACGACATCCTGTTGGGTCAGCGGCCCGAAGATGCCGTCGATCCGGGCGCGCCCGCTGACGTCCCGGTCGTGCATCCGCTCCCGGACGTGGCGCAGCTTCATCTGGAGCACCTTGACGTCATCGCCGGTGGAGCCGAAGCGCAGGGTTCGATGGGCCGCGGCCTCGGTCGCAGCGCCGGCCGTGGCCTCGGTCGCAGCGCCGGACGTGGCCTCGGTCGTCTCGACCTGACGCTGGAGGAGCGACGCTGTGGCCGCGTTCCCCGCCGCCTGCTGGACGCTCAGCAGCGATGCCTCGGTCATCGGGCCGGCGTGCGGGATCGCCGGCACCGCCGGACCCGCCGCCCCATGGGCCGTCGCGGGACGGCGATCGGGACCGGGACGCCGGACCGGGCCGCGCGCGAATTCCATCGCCTCAGCATGTCCGGATAGCGTCCGCGAGGTCAACGACTTCGGCCGTCGTCTGCCCGATCGGGCAGACGAGGAACGCGGGCGATCGAGCAGCGGTTGCGTCTCCACCGACCCTGGCGCGCGAAACGTGCTTTCGGTCGGCTCGTCCGCGTCGTAGGCTGACGCCATGCCCAACGGCCTGACTGATCGCCAGATTCGCCTGATCGACACCGTCCTCGTGCTGGCGGTAGTCGCCCTGGGCTTCATCGTGCTCGGCGATGTCGCCACCCTGTTCTACGCGTTCGGCGACATCCTGCTGCTGTTCTTCCTGGCCTGGCTGCTGTCGTTCGCCCTGCTGCCCCTGATCAAGCTGGTCACCCGGCTGGCACCCTGGATCCCCCAGGCCGGTGCTGTGATCATCGTCTACCTGGCGATCGTGGTCGTCCTGCTGGCGGTGCTGGTGCAGGCGTCGGCAAGCCTCGCGACGTCGATCAACGAGTTCCTTCGGAACGCGCCGCGCTTCCAGGACCAGCTGACCAACCTGCTCACCGATGTCCAGAACCGGTTCACTGACCTGGGCTTCTCGGTCAACCTCGTCGACCAGGCGCCCCAGATCGTCGACAACCTCCAGAAGTGGGCGGTGGAGCTCGCCGGGCCGCTCCAGTCGCTGGCCGTCGCGAGCATCGGGGTGATCGGGAACATCCTGATCCTGGTCATCCTGTCGATCTACATCGCGGTCGACCGGGAGGCGATCTCGGCGTTCCTCTATCGGCTGGTGCCGCCGTCGTTCGCGACCGAGGCTCGCCTGCTCCAGGTCAGCGTGTCGCGCTCGTTCGGGGGCTTCCTGCGCGGCCAGGTGGTCATGGGCCTCACGTTCGGGGTGTTCACGGCGGCCGTGAACGTGGTCTTTGGCCTGCCGTACGCGGCCGTCACCACGGTTGCCTCGGGGCTGCTCCACGCGGTGCCCTTCTTCGGGCCGTTCGTGTCCTGGCTGCCGCCCGTCGCGGTGGCGCTGCTCCTTCAGCCGAGCGCGACGATCCCGGTCCTGATCGTGATGGCCATTGCCTGGTTGCTGACCATGAACGTCCTCCAGCCACGGCTGATGGCCGGCGCCGTCGGCATCCATCCGATCGTCGTGCTCGGCTCGGTGGTGGTGGGGTCCAAGATCGCCGGCTTTGCGGGCGCCATCTTCGGGATCCCGATCGCGGCCGTGCTGTCGGCGTTCTTCTTCCAGTGGTTCGGTCGATCGCGAGAGGGCGGGACGGTCGCCGACAGGGCGGCTCGCCGGCTTGCCGCGCGCGAGGGCCGGGAGGTTCGCCCGCCGCGCGAGCCCGTGCCCGGTGTGGACGCGGACGTGGAGGAGGTTGCGTCCGGACGGCCCGCGGGTGTCGAGCAGGATCCGCACGGAGCGGGTGGGGCCACGGCCGGCGGATGAGCGACGAGACCCCCGGCCAGGCGCCGGAGATGACCCGTGAGCGGGCTCGGGCCGAGCGCCGCGATCTGGACAAGGAGCGTGGTGAGCCGCTCGCCGGGTCGCGCGGCGGGCGACGGAGGCTCAAGCGGATCGGCCGGCCGCTCGGCGACTGGACCACGCGACCCAGGATCCTGGTCACCAACGACGACGGCATCGAGTCGCGCGGCATCCTGGCGCTCAAGCGGGCGCTCGAACCGATCGGCGACGTCACGGTGGTGGCTCCCGACACCAACCAGTCCGCGGTCGGCCACCAGAAGACGCTGATGCGACCGCTCCGCGTCCGGGAGCGGACCCTCGCCGACGGCTCGATGGGCTATTCGATCGATGGCTCCCCCACCGACGCCGTCAGCCTTGCATTCCTGGGCTTCTTCGAAGAGCGCTTCGATCTCGTTGCGTCGGGGATCAACTACGGGGCCAACCTGGGCGACGACATCACCTATTCGGGCACGGTCTCGGCGGCCATGGAGGCGGTGATCAACAGCTGCCCCGCGTTCGCGATCTCGCAGGAGTACCACGAGCCGGTCGACTTCGCGCTGGCGGCCCAGGCGGCAGCCGTGGTCGGGCGCAACATCCTCGAGCATGGCCTCAAACGGGGCGAGCTGCTCAGCGTGAACGTGCCCGCCGTGTCGATCGACGAGTGCCAGGGCTTCGAGATGACCCGGGTTGGCAAGCGCGTCTACCAGGACGAGCTCATCCGGCGCGTCGATCCACGAGGGCTGCCCTACTACTGGATCGGCGGACCGCCGCCGTCGGGGATCGATGTTCCAGGGACCGACTTCAGCGCCGTCGTCAATCGCCGGATCTCCGTCACCCCCATCCACCTCGACCTCACCGGCCGCCGGCTCCTCCGCCACCTCAAGACCTGGGAGTGGTCGCTGGAGCGCGAGGTCGGGGCGGGCGACGTGCCGACGTCGAGCGCCGTCGAGGAGGAGCGGATCGCAGAAGAGGCGCAGATCGAGCGCCGCTGATCGCCGCTGAGCGCCGCTGATCGCTGCCCCCGCCCTGCCGCGGCGATCGCCCGGGCCGACCGTCGCGGCGCACCGCCGAGCGGCTGGCCGAACCCTTCGCGCCGTGGCCAGATACCCGAGGGACGGGTGCAGCAGGCGCACTTGGTCGCCGGTACCGGGGCCTCGGCGACAGCCCCGGACCGACCGTGCCGGCCACTTGGCCAGGCATTCATCTGATGGGTCGTAGAGCATGTGGGGCGCGGCGTGGTTGGCCGAACGCCCACCGCACGGGTGGGTGGCAGGGTCCGGGCGCCCAGGTCGCCCGCCGCATGCATGACGTGGGTGGGTGACCAGGTCAGACTCGCGCCTACCCCGGCAATCCCCGTGACGTGGGTAGCTGGCGAAGTAACGGCCGATGGCCCGACCACACCGGGGCTGTCGAGGAGAGCGGGCTCAACGCCGGAACCAGGCGGTACGAGACCATGCGAGGTCGCGCGCGAGGCCGATGGATCACGAGGCGCTGCTGGCTACTGCCGGCCGCGCCTCCACCCGCGATCCGCGAGCACCTCGCGCGCGGCGTTCCGGCCCGGCGCGCCGGTCACACCGCCACCCGGATGCGCCCCGGATCCGGCCAGATACAGGCCCTCGACGGGCATCCGGTATCGGGCCCAGCCGAGAAGCGGTCGCCACAGGAAGAACGAATCGAGCGCGGGCTCCGCGTGGAGCGGATGGCCGCCAGTGAGCCTGTACTCGGTCTCGAGGTCGGCAGGCGTGAGCACCTGGCGCGCGGTCACCCGGGAGCCCAGGCCCGGCGCCACGGTCTCCAGCGTGCGGATGACCAGATCCCCGACCTCGTCCCGCCGGCTCGCCCACTCGGAGGCGGCGAGACCGGGCGGCATCCACTGGGCGATGACGCTCATCACCTGCGTGCCGTCGGGAGCGCCACCAACGAGCGAGGGGTCGACGAGCGACGGGATCGTCGCCTCGAGCACCGGTGACTCGGGCAGTCGGCCGTACTTCGACGGATCGAAGGCTCGCTCCATGTCGTCGATCGAGGTTGTGCCCACCTGGATCCGGCCGCGCAGGAGCCGCGGGTCCGCCGCCGCGGCCGGGAACTCGGGCAGGCCGTCCAGCACGAGGTTGACCTTGGCGACCGTGCCGGGCGTCCGGATGTTCCCCGCCCGCCATCTTCGCTCGGGTCCCAGCGTCACCGGATCGACGAGGCCAGTGAGGAGGCGCTTGGGATCGATCCCGGACACGACGACGGGTGCCGCAATCTCCTCGCCGGTCTCGAGCGCCACGCCCGTCACGCGGCCGTCGACGGAGGTGACCTCGCTGACCGTGGCCCCGGTCCGGATCTGCCCCCCCGCCTCGCGCGCGGCCGACGCGAGCGCCTCTGCCAACGCCGAGGGACCGCCCTTCGCGAACACGGTCTCGCCGCCCACCCCGCCCTCGTTGCCGGCGGCATCAGCGAGCAGCACCTGGGTCGTGCCCGCCGACCAGGGGCCCATCGCCGTGTAGCGCACGCCCCGCCAGGCGAGCGTCGCCCGGATCGCCTCGGTCTCGAGCGACTCGGCAACGAAGTCCGCCACCGCCATCGCGAGCACGCGCAGGATCGTCCGCCCGTCCTCGCGCCCCAGGCCGCGGAAGGTGCGACCCAGCCGCAGGCCGAGCAGGGCATCGGCGAAGCCTGGCGCGCGGATCTCGGGCGGCGCCTCGTCACCAAGGTCGGCGAGGAACCGCGACAGGGCCCGCACCCGGCGGTCGAGCTCGACATACGCAGCGCCGTCGTCATCGGACCAGGTTCGGAGCGAATCCACCGTCGGACCGAGGTCGGTCCAGAGGGTGACCGCCCGGCCGTCGGGCTGGGGCGCGAAGACGCGGACCTCCGGAGCGACGAGAGCGAGGCCGTGACGGGTCAGGTCGAGCTCCCGGGCCACGGATGGCCGGAGCCGGCCGACGGTGTGGGCGAGCGTCGGCATGCGGACATTCGGGGCGATCTCCTCGGTGACCGTCGCACCGCCGACCCGGTCGCGGGCCTCGAGCACGAGGACGTTCAAACCGCCGCGCGCGAGATAGGCGGCGGCCGTGAGCCCGTTGTGGCCGGCACCGACGACGATGGCGTCGAAGGACGTGGTTGACATCGTGGTCGCCACCTCAGGCCGCCCGCCGTCCGCGGGACCTGAGCACCTCGAGCGCGGCCAGGCGCCCGTTCGCACCCATCAGGCCGCCGCCGGGATGGGTGGACGAGCCCGCGAGCCACAGGTCCCGGACGGGCGTCTTGAACCGCGCGTAGCCGGGGACCGGCCGGTTGAAGAACAGCTGCTCGAGCGAGAGCTCGCCCTGGAAGATGTTGCCCTCCGTGAGCCCCAGCGTTCGCTCGATGTCGAGCGGGGTCAACACCTGGCGATCGATGATGATGTCGCGGATGTTGGGCGCGAACTCCGCGATCCGGTCGATCACGGCATCCCCGAACGCGTCCCGGTTGTCGTCCCAGCTGCCGAGCTCGGGCGCCAGCCTGTACGGCGCGTACTGGACGAAGCAGCTGATCACGTGCTTGCCCGGCGGCGCCATCTGCGGGTCGACCAGCGTCGGAATGATCATGTCGACGTACGGTCGGCGGCTCCAGTGCCCGTACTTCGCATCGTCGTACGCCTGCTCCATCTCCGCCATCGACGGGCTGAAGCTGATCGCGCCGCGAAGGTGCTCGCCCTCGCCGGGCAGGCTGCTGAAGTCCGGCAGCGCATCGACCGCGAGGTTGACCTTGCCCGAGCTGCCGCGGAACTTGAACCGACGGACCTCCTGCTCGAACTCGGGATCGAGACTGCCGGGCTCGAGCAGGTCGAGGAATGTGACCCTGGCGTCGGCCGACGACAGGACGGAGCCCGCCTCGATCTCCTCGCCGCTCTCGAGGACGACGCCCGTGGCCCGCCCGTCCTTGACAACGATCTGCGCGACCGGTGCCTCGGTCCGGATCTCCGCCCCCAGCGACTGGGCCGCCCGCGCGATCGAGTACGACACGCCGCCGGTCCCACCCTTGGGGATGCCCCAGGCGCGGAACGCGCCGTCGATCTCGCCCATGTAGTGGTGGAGCAGGACGTAGGCCGTGCCCGGGGAGTGAATGCCCTGGTAGGTGCCGATGATCCCGGAGGCCGACATCGTCGCCTTGAGGGGATCGGTTTCGAACCACTGCTCGAGGAAGTCCGCGGCGGACATCGTCATCAGCTGCACGAACACCGCCTGCTGGCGCTCGGGCAGCCGGGCGAAACGGCGGGCCAGGCCGGCGAGCGGCAGCATCGGACGCGGGTCGTTGCCCGTGGGGTCACCCGGCACGATGCCCAGGATGGGCTTGATGAACCGGGCCATCTCGACCATGAGCTGGCCGTACTCCTCGTACGCCTCGGCGTCGCTCGTCGACCAGCGGCGCAGCTCGCGCACCGTCCGTCCGTGATCGTTGACCCGCCACAGGTAGTCGCCCGTCGTCCCACGCCGGCCTTTGACCCTGGGGCCTTCGCCCTTGCGCAGCGGCGTGAACGTCCCGTCCAGCGGCAGGATGTCGAGGCCGTGCTTCGGCAGCTCGAGATCGCGGATGATCTCGGGGCGGAGCAGGCTCACGACGTAGCTCGCGACGCTGAACCGGAACCCGGGCACGATCTCCTCGGTCACGGCCGCGCCACCGAGGACGTGCCGGCGTTCCAGGACCAGCGTCTTGAGGCCGGCCCGCGCGAGATACGCGGCCGACACGAGGCCGTTGTGCCCGCCACCGATGATCACCGCGTCGTAGCGCTGCGGCACGCCCTACCTCCGATCCCGAAGCCGACAGCTGGTCCGCGCTCCTGGCACCGACCCAGTCGCCATTCAGGCTGCATACCCTGATGAAGTCTACGGGAGCCGAGGGCAACGACGGGGATCACGGCCATCTGCCGGGCTGCTGCGACGCGTCGTCGGCGCCGGGCTCGGGCTCGAGGCGCCCTCGTGCATACTCAGAGCGGCAACGCTGGAGGAAGCTCGTGAGCATCGGCACCCCGTTCCACCCGCGCACCGCGGCCCTCAATCGCAAGATGCAGTGGCGCGAATGGTCCGGGTACTTCGCCCCGTCCGCATATGCCGACACCCACGACATCGAGTACAACGCCATCCGCGAGGCCGCAGCCGTCATCGACGTCAGCCCGCTGTACAAGTACCGGGTCACCGGCCCGGACGCCATCCGCCTGGCCGACCGGGTGATCACCCGCGACGCGACGAAGCTCAAGGTGGGGCAGGTCTACTACACACCCTGGTGCGACGAGCACGGCAAGGTCATCGACGACGGCACCGTGCACCGGGTGGCCGAGCACGAGCTGCGCTGGACGGCTGCCGACCCGCAGCACCGCTGGCTGACCCTGAACGCCGCGAGGCTCGATGTCGCGATCGAGGACGTGACCGAGCAGGTGGCCGCGCTCGCCGTCCAGGGGCCCTTCAGCCGCGCCGTCCTGGAAGCGGCGACGGGCGAGGATCTGGCCGACCTGCGCTACTTCCGGCGCCGGCCGGCCGAGATCGCGGGCGTGGCGATCGACATCAGCAGGACCGGGTACACGGGCGACCTCGGCTACGAGCTGTGGATCCCGGCCGCGCGCGCCGAGGCTGCGTGGGACGCGCTGTTCGCCGCCGGCAAGGCCTGGGCGATCCGGCCGGCGGGGATGCTGGCGCTCGATGTCGTCCGGCTCGAGGCGGGCCTGATCCTGCTCGAGGTCGACTACACCTCGGCGCGTCACGCGATGAACCCGGAGCAGCACTACAGCCCGTTCGAGATCGGCCTGGGGCGGCTGGTGCGCTTCGACAAGGCCGACTACGTGGGCCGGCGCGCCCTTGAGGCCGAGCAGGCGCGGGGTGGACCGGCGCGTCGGTTGGTCGGTCTGATCCTCGACTGGTACGACATCGAGCGCCTGTACGACGAGCGGGGTCTGCCGCCGTCGATCTCGCCCGCCGTCGACCGGTCGCCGGTCCCCGTGTTCTCCGACGATCGCCCGGTCGGCAAGGCCACCAGCCACGGCTGGAGCCCGATCCTCAAGCAGGCGATCGCCCTCGCGACCGTCCCGCCGCGCCACGCGCGCGTCGGCAGCCGGCTCCAGGTGGAGTGGACCGTCGAGGGACACCGCGGCCGGGTGAACGCGACGGTGGTGGAGCTCCCGTTCCTCGACCTCGACCGAAAGCGCGCCTGAACCTCGCGTACGCGGCGGTTCGCGCCCGGGACCTCCGCTAGCCCAGCGTCCGATCCGCGAACGCTTCGAGCCGTTCCAGCGCCACCGGCAGATCCGTGCGGCCGAGCCCGATCCGGAAGTGACTGCCGGGGTGGCCGAAGATCGAGCCCGGCGCCAGCAGCACACCCTCCCCCTCCACCAGGTCCTCGGCGAACCGCTCGATCGGGACGGAGCCGCGGAGCAATGGGAACGCCACCGAGCCGCCGGCCGGGCGAACCCACCCGAAATGCCGGGCCTGGCGCTCGAAGAAGCCGTCCAGCAGGACCAGGTTGTCGGCGATGATCCGCCTGGACCGCGCCAGCACCGCGTCGCGCTCGCGGAGAGCGATCAGGGCCAGGATCTCGGCAGGCGCCGAGGCGCAGATCGTCGTGTAGTCCTTGAACCGGGCCGCCGACGCGAGAAGCCGGGCATCGTGTGTGGCCAGCCAGCCGATCCTGATCCCGGCCAGGGCGAATGACTTGGACATGACGCCCACCGAGACGCCGCGCGCGCCCAGGTCGGCACCAGCCGGCAAGCGGTCGGCGGGATCGAGCTCCAGGAACCGGTACACCTCGTCGGACAGCAGGTGGACGCCGGCGTTCGCGGCGATCTCGGCGACGGCTCGGTAGGTGGCGGCGCCGGGGAGGTTGCCGGTCGGGTTGTGGGGCACGTTGAGGACGATCAGCTTCGTTCGCGGCGTCACCTGGGCGCGCAGCCGGTCGACATCGATCGCCCAGCCCTCGGAGTCGTGCAACTCGTGCAGGGTCACGTCGGCGCCCGTGGCGCGGGCCACCGCGTGCAGGCTCTGGTAGGCGGGCCAGACGACGATCGCGTGGTCGCCGGGACCGAGCAGCACGTTGGCGGCGACAAAGATCGCTTCCTCCGCCCCGCTGAACACGAGCACCTCATCGGCCGCAATGGTTTCGTACAGCGACGCGATCTCGGCGCGCAGCAGCGGGTGCCCGGGCGCCTCCGTATAGCCGAGCCTCAGCCCGTGCCACAGGGCGGCGGCTTCCGGGTCGGCCAGCGCGAGCAGGTCGGCCATGGGCCAGCCCTCGACATCCGAGGCGCACAGCACGTGGCGCACCGCGAACTCGTACCGGGCGAAGAACCGCTCGAGCTCGAAGTCCTCGATCCGCATGCCCACATCATGGGCTATCGATTGGAGCGCAGGACGCCCCCCGCGCGCGCTCGTGACCCCGGATCAGCCACCCACCTCGGCCATCGCCGCCCCCAGCGAGACGGTCGCCGCCGCGTCCAGGCTGTGGGTGACCACGAGCCAGCTGGGCGTGGCGCCTCGATCCACGACGATCGCGAAGTCCCCGTCGTCGAGGGAGACCAGCGTGCCGCTCAGGGGCCCGAGAGACCCGTCTCCGGCATCCGACCCAGACGGGACGCAGCCGCTCGCGTCGGAACAGAACGAGCCCTCGGACAGCGCCAGCGTCGAGCCGCCGGGGCCCTTATAGGTGATCACGAGCCAGCCGCCCTTGGCGAGGTGGTACTCACCCTTGTCGACGAACCAGTGGCTCGGCAGCACAGCACACAGGACCGGCCAGTCGACCGAGGTTGCCACACGGGCGAAGAACTCGCGGTTGGCGTCGGTGCCGGTGCAGACGTCTGCCGCACCAGGCGCGTCGGTCGGCGACGGCGCCGCAGAATTCGGTGGGCGTCGCGCTCTCGGACGGCGACGACGACGCGGTTGGTGGCTCCGACGGTGGCTCGGATTGGGCGGGCGACTCGGAATCGGGCGCGCTCGTGTCGCCCGGGCCCTCGCTAGAGCTCGCGCCGGGGCTCTCCCCGTTCGACGAAGATGCCGTGGCCTGCGGACCCGATGTCGCGACTGACGACGGCTGCGTCGAACCGCAGCCCGCGACGACGAGCGAAACCATCAGCGGGAGGAGCCACCTGGGCTTGGGCATGCCGCAAGCGTACCGGGAGTGGCGGCACGGCGCCCGGCCCGGGCCGCTCCGGGGGACGATCCGATCAGCTCCCTGCCAGAAAGCCTGGACTCCACTCCGGTGGCGATCTTTCAGCCGAGCCCCGTCCGCCGATCCGCAGGATGGCGTCCGACGTCAGCCCGCCTCAACCGACGTCGCGAGCCGCACGAACGCCGGTTCAACCCCGAACACGTCACGGATCCGCGAGTCCGTCAGGACATCCGCGGGCGCGCCATCGGCCACCACCCGGCCGTGGTCGAGAAGCACCACTCGGGGGAAGAAGTGCGAGGCGAGGCCGAGGTCGTGCAGCACGGCCACGAGGGCCGTCCCGTCGCGCTCGTTCAGGTCGCGCAGGAGCTCCATCGCCTCCACCTGATGGCGCAGGTCGAGATGCACCGTCGGCTCGTCGAGCAGCAGCACGGGTGCCTCCTGGGCGACGGCCAGCGCCAGCAGCACCAGCTGGCGCTCGCCCAGCGACAGCTCGCGCGCGTCGCGACCCAGCAGATGGCCGAGTCCCACCCGATCGATCGCCGCGGCCACCGCCGCCCGGTCCGCCGGCCCTGAGCCCCGCAGCGGTGACTCGTGCGGCAGTCGCCCAAGCGCCACCACCTCCTCGACCCGCATCGAGAATGGCAGGGCCGTCTGCTGGGGCACCACGGCCAGCCGGCGCGCGACCTCAGACCGATCCAGGCTCGCGATCGGCACGCCGTCGAGCTGCATCCGGCCGGCAGCGGGCCGGAGGATCCCGGCCAGAACCCGGAGCAGGGTGGACTTGCCGGCGCCGTTGGGCCCGACGAGCGCCACCCGCTCGCCATGCTCGAGGCCGAGCGACACGTCGCGCAGGATCGCCCGGTCGCGCACCTCGACGGTCACGCCGTCCGCGAACAGCGCAGGCGCGCTTGCCGTGCGTCGCGCCGCGACGGCAGGCTCCCCGGTCACAGCTCGTACCCCGTCCGAGCGCGCCGGAGCAGCACCAGGAAGAAGGGGGCGCCGATCACGGCGGTCACGACACCCACCGGGATGTCACCGAGCAGGCGCGCGGCGAGGTCGGCGAACACCATCAGGCTGGCCCCCCAGATGACCGAGATCGGCAGCACCGCGCGTGCGTTCGGCCCGGTCAGCAGGCGGACGACATGAGGGACGACCAGGCCCACGAAGCCGATCAGGCCGCTGACCGTCACCGCGGCGGCGGTCACCAGCGAGGCGAGCCCGAGCAGGATCACCCGCTCCCGCCCCACGTTGATGCCCAGGTGGCTCGCCGACTCCTCGCCCAGCAGCAGGGCGTTGAGCGCCCGGGCGCGGGTGAGGATCAGCAGCGATCCGATCAGCACCAGCGGCAGGGCACCGAGCAGCCGCTCCCACGACGACGTTCCGAAGCTGCCTAGCAGGTAGACGAAGATCTGCCGCAGCGCGGCCCCTGAGAGATACATCGCCATCGCCAGCCCCGCCGACAGCAGCGAGGCGACCGCGTACCCGGTGAGCAGCAGGCTCGTCAGCGGGGACAGGCCGCTCACGCGGGACAGCCTGTACACGACGGTGATGGCGGTCACGGCGCCCACGAACGCGAACGCCTGGACCAGCCCGAACCCGAGCACCACCGTCCGGATCGGGATGAGCACCGCGATCGCCGCCCCGAGCGCGGCACCCGAGGCCGTTCCCAGCACGTACGGGTCCGCGAGCGGGTTCCGCAGCAGGCCCTGGAAGGTCGCGCCCGCGATCGCCAGACCTGCGCCGACGGTCATGGCGGTCAGGACGCGCGGGACCCGCAGGTCCCAGACGATCGCGACGATCGCCGGGTCGGCGCCGGACAGGTGCGTTCCGAGCAGGCGGTCGAGAACGATCGTGACCGTGTCCCCGGCCGGCACCGCGACGCTCCCCAGCCCGATGCCGAGCAGCGCACCGATGACCATGACCGCGATACCCGAGATCATCAGCCTGAGCCGCCGGTCCCGGGCGCGCGCGGCGGCCTGGAGCCGTGCCCCCGTGTCGCCGATCGCCGCCGCGTGGGACGTCATGACCGGTTCACGGCGCCGGCGGGATGGGCGACGAGGCGGCGATGGTCAGCTCCGGGTGGATGGTCGACGCCAGCAGCTCGAGCCCCTGGAACAGGCGCGGTCCGGGGCGGGTGACCGTCAAATCGTCGATCGGCCGGATGTCGCCGTTCTTGACCGCGGTCATCGTCGACCAGCCCGGTCGGGCAGCCACGTCCGCGGCCGTGACGCCGTACGCGGCGTCCGCCAGCAGGATGACCTCCGGATCCTCGGCCAGCAGCCGCTCCGCCGAGATATCGTACTTGTCGGGTGAGCCGGTGGTGATCGGATCGCCGCCCGCGAGCCCGATCATCTGGGCCAGGAACGACTGGTCCGAGGGACCGTAGTAGGCGCCGGTCGCGTCCAGCTCGTAGTAGACGCGGGGCCTGGGAGCATCGGCGACCGCGGCGGTCACGGCGTCGAAGCCGGCCCGCATGGTCGCCACCATCGCGGCGGCCTCCCCGGATCGACCGACGGCCCATCCGAGGAGCTTGATGTCGGTGTACACCCCGTCGACTGTCGGCGCGTACACGACGACCACGGGTAGGCCGAGGTCGCGCAGCTGCTGCACGGTGTCGGGTGGCGTGCCGAAGTTGCCGCCGGCGATGACGAGGTCCGCCTTGTCGGCGACGATCTGCTCGACATCGACGGCAACCGCGGACCCGTCGAACTTCTCGACGTCGGGCACGGCGCTCGCCTGTGGCGGGTACAGCAGGACGTCCTCCGCCTTGCCGACGATCCGGTCGCCCAGACCCAGCGCGAACAGCGTCTCGGTGGCGGCCGGCGTGAGGGTAACGATGCGGGTCGGCTCGGCCGGGATGGTGACCGAGGTTCCCTCGTCATCGGTGAGCGTGACGGGGAACGGGGCTTCGGCGGCCGGGGAGACCGAGGCCTTCGACGTGGCGGGTGGCGCGGTCGGGGTTGCCGTCGATGGGGCATCTGTGGCCGCCGACGGGGTCGGGGTGGCGGCGCCGGTGCAGCCGGACAGGGCGACGGCGGCGAGGAACGGGATCAGGACGATGAGCGTGCGCGGGCGGCGACGGTGCGCCGCGAGAATGCGTGCGTCCACGGAAACTCCGGTCAGGGGGAGATGGCTCAGGGGACGAAGGACCCCTCGCTTCGGGATCGAAGGAGGGGTCAGGCGGTGGATCGCACGGCACGCCTGACCTTTCTCTCGAAGGCTCGAGCGGCGACGGCGGATCGGCGACCGGACTTGCGCCCAAACGGGCGGTCACCGTAGCGGGACTGTGCCGGAATCACACCGGCTTCGCGATCCTGCCGCGTCGGATGTGTTTGGGGCCCGTGGCCCGATGTCGGTCGAAGCGTACCACCGCCAACACAGGGCCTGACGAGCCCAAAGGGCCGGATAAGTGGGGCCTAAGTGGCTCCCGCCAGACTGGGCACCTCGCCCTCCTCCCGCCGCGTCTCGGCCCGCCGGAGGAGGTCCTCGATGGAGGCTGTTCGATGGATCCGCGCGCTCGTGCCGGTGGCCGTGGTGGCGCTGCTGGTGGGCGCGAGCGGCGTGTCGGCGTCGCGTGCCGCAGATCCGCCCTGGCGGCCACCGCCCTGTCTCGGCGGGCCGGCGGACCCGCCACGGCCCGAGACCGCCGCCTGGTACGACCTGTCACCGGTGCTCGACGCCTCAGGGACGCTGGTCGGCCAGCGGCTCACGGTCGGGGCGCCCGGCAACAGCAGTCGATCGGTCGACCTGCCCCCGGAGTCGTTTGCCTCAGGCCCCCTTCGCGGTCAGCTGGTCGTCGGTGACGACGATGCGTCCCGATCGCGGCTGCGGGTCATCGATCTCGTCCGCGGCTGCGTCCGGTTCGAGACTACGGAGGCATCGGTGATCCGGAGCGCACTCCTGGCCGCGGACGCGGCCACCCTCTGGGAGCATCGGGTCGATCGGACCACGCGCCGGGACCTGGGCGTCTGGCGGCGGACGGACGAGCAGGTGGCCGCCGTGCGGGTCCTGCCCGGCCTGCCCGCCGACCCCGAGTACGGGCCCACGTTCACGACCGACCTCCGCCAGTCCGCAGACGGCCATCTCGTCGTGGCGACCTGCGGCGTGCTGGCATGCCGAACTCGAATCCTGGATCCGGCCTCGGGACGGGTGAGTGCCGTCCGTGCCACCGGCCCGGCGATCGGGCTCGCCACCGGTCGGCTGGTCGCGTACGCGGCGTGCGACTGGTGGCCCTGCCCGGTGCTCGCGATCGACCCGACGAGTGGCGCGCGGACCACCCTGGTCGCCGAATCGGGACCGGCCGAGCTCGGCGGCCACCAGGACGCCGACCTCGTGTACGAGGCGCCCGACGGGACCCTCGCCAGGATCGATCTCCACACGCTGGCCCGGTTGACCGTTCGTGGCACGGGCCTGGCGCCCGTCCGTCGCGGTTCGACCGCCACCGCCGGCGTCGACCTTGCTCCCGGGGCCGTGCTCATGGCGCCCGGCGGACACATGTCGAGTGCCGAAGCGGCGCAATCGGTCGATCCCGCCACCTTCACCGTCGATGCCATCGCGGAGGCCCGGCAATGACCCGGATGAACGATCGACGGTGCAGCGCGCGACGCACCCTGGCGGTTCGGCTCCTCACGGCAGCGCTGCTCGCGCTGGTCGCCGCTGCACCCGCCGTCGCGCACGACCCGGACCCGACCTTCAGCGGCGGTCCGATGAGCTCGAACACCACCCTGCACTGGCGATGGACCGGCGGCAGATTCACGGCAGCGATGAAGAGCGCCGTGAAGGCCGCGGCGGGCGATGCAAACACCTCGCGCGCATCGAAGGCCCCCACCTTCGCCCACGCCTCGGGCGCGAACAGCACGATCTACTACGGCACCAACGTCCCGTGCGGCGTCAACGGGCTCGCCTGCATGCGCCGCTCGACCCCCGACTGGTTCGGAGTCTGGCTCCGCGAGAACGGCCATCGATACGACTGGGGCACGCTCCGATGGTGCGAGCTGACCGGATCGCCCAACGGCTGCTACGAGGCCGAGACCATCACCCTCGATGAGCTCGGTCACGTCCTCGGGCTCGACCACCACGTGAACTACGGCGACGACCGTGACTACGCGGACGCCATCGTCCAGACCTACTCCCACACCAAGCCGAAGGCGGGCTGGAACGCCGATGCGTTCGCCCGGTGCGACGTGGCAAGCCTCCAGCAGCTCTACGACGTCCCCAACAGCACGACGCGGTACAGCACCTGCCTCGCGGTGCCGACCACCCTGTCGCTGTCGGCATCGCTGACCTGGGTCACCGCCGGACGGACCGTCACCTTCACGGCGACGCTTCGCAGCAACGGCTCCGGCAAGCTCTCGAACAACCTCGTCACCGGTCGCACCGTCGTCCTGCAGGAACACCTCTCAGGCGGATGGAGCGACGTCGCGACCATGACGCCGGCGTCATCCGGCAGCTACCGGGCAAGCATCAGCATCCGGGCCGACCGCGACTATCGCGCCCGGTTCCGGAAGCCGTCGAACGAGGGCCTCAAGGCATCGTCCTCAGGTGCGGTCACGGTGTCCGTCGTGGGCTCATGCGGGTCGCAGGGCTGCGCGGCGTTCGGCGCCAGTCGATGATCGAAAGGAACGGCCACGCATGAGAACGCGCTTCCCCCGGATCGCCCGTTCGGCCGGCCTGACCCTGGCGCTGCTCGCGGCTGCGTGCACAGCCAGCGCGCCGACCGCGTCCGTCAACCCGACCGTGCCATCGGGTGGCACATTGACGGGGAGCCCCGTCACCGGTTCCGCCGCGCCCACGTCGTCGTCGATGCCCACGGCTTCGCCCTCGGCCGAGGAGCCGAGCCCTTCGGCGAAGCCCGGCCCGAGCTCGAGCTCCATGCTCGAACCCCCGGCCGCCCTGCTGGCCGGAACGGCCGGCGGGCCCGTGACGGGTGACCTCGGAACCTTCTCGTGGGACGGTCTCGTGTCTGACGCGCCGTGGATCGTGGGATCCGCCGGCAACAGCACAACGGCCAGCGCTGCGCTCGCCGTGAGGCTCGACCCGACGCTCGCCGTGGTCTCCTGGCAGGCGCGTTGGGCTGCCGTCTCCCAAGGTCAGCCGGGGACGCCCGTCGCGGGTGGCTCGGGAGGAGGTTCCACGATCAACCTCGCGGCGCCTGCCGACACGGGAACGTGGAGCCTGCAGCTCAGCGTCACCTTCAGCCCGGACCGCAATGCGACCTGGTACTGGAAGATCAGGGTGAACCCGTGACGCGCTGCGACCGATGCTTTGCCGCCTGACGCGCTGACCCTCCGCCGGCCGGGCCGGCTGATGGCGGGCTCAGGCGATCGCGCTCGTCGCCGTGGCGTTGAAGATCGAGACCTGTGCCTCCTCGGGCAGCATCACGCCGAAGATCTTCTGAAGCGCGAGGAGGTGGACACACGAACCCCAGCTCTCGAAGTAGTGGCAGGTGCAATGCCACTGTCCGGCGTCGAGACTGACGTGATGGGTGTCGTTGTCACCGCGGAACGTCAGGGCCACGCGCTCGATCGAGATCCGGTCCAGCTCCCGAGCGTAGCGATTCGCCTTCTCGACCTTGCCGATGAGAGAGGAGTGCATCGCCGATCAACCTCCAGTCGCCCCGTGACGAGGCGTCCACGAGGGCCGCCGTCCGGTCGGACCCGGACCGGTGATGGCGGTCGCTGACGGCAAGCCTACACCCCAAGTGTCCGCCGGTCAGCCCCCCCGAACGGCCGCTCCGTGACCCGCCGTTTGGGGGTGGTGGGCACCGGCTGGACCCGACCTGTGAGCGGCCCCGCTTGCCACCTTCCGGCGTCGCGGGCCGGCCCCGTCCGGCACCACGGCAAGGCCTTCGCGGGGCCGTCCGCCTGGCCCTTCGCGCACTCCTGAAGGGAAGTCAGCCGGCGCGCACCAGTCGCTCGCCGGTGACCACCAGCTCGTCCCGCAGCGCGGGCGAGGTGGCCTCCGTGTAGACGCGGACCAGGGGCTCGGTACCACTCGCTCGAACCAGCAGCCACGAACCGTCCGCCAGGAACCACTTGAGACCGTCGTTGGTGCTCAGAACCTGCGTCCGGGCGATCGGCTCGCCCGCCAGCGTCGCCGGCGGCTCGTCGCGAAGGCCGACCAGGATGCGCTGCTTTGCCGCGTCGTACGAGGGGCGGTCGAAGTGGACGTCGATCCGCCGGTAGAAGGACGGCCCGGCGAGCTCGTGGAACCGGGCGACCGCCTCGGAGACAGGCCACCGCCCGCGCTCGCGCTCCCGAAGGAACAGGTCGAGCAGCATCAGGCCGGCGTAGACGCCGTCGCGCTCGGGCAGATGCATCCCGAACCCGTATCCGCCGGACTCCTCCGCCCCCAGCATGGCACCGGTCTCGATCATCTTGGGCCCGATGAACTTGAAGCCCACCGGGACCTCGTGAGTCTCGATGCCGTAGTGCCGCCCGAGGGTCGCGGCTGTCGACGTGTTGTTGACGCTGACCACCACCGGGTCGCGCAGCCCGCGGTGCTCGGCCAGGTAGTACATCAGCAGGCCGGTGACCTCCAGCTGGTGGAGGAACGTGCCTCGCTCGTCGGCGGCACCGGCGCGGTCCGCGTCGCCGTCGAGCAGCAGCCCCAGGTCGAAGCCGCCCCCGGCGATCCTGGCCAGGGCCTCATCGACGTTGGGTGGGATCGGCTCCGGGTTGACGCCGCCGAAGTACGGGTTGCGCTCGCTGTGGATCTCGCTCACCTGGATCCGACCGCCGGCCAGCAGCCGCGGGATCCAGCCCGAGCCGACCCCGTACAGTGGCTCGACCAGGATCGAGGCATCGGCCGCCTTGAGCGCATCGAGGTCGATCGTGCGGCGGACGAAGCGCTCGTAGCCCGGAAACGGGTTGAACCACTCGACCAGGCCGGCCGCCTCCGCGTCGGCCAGCGGGCGCCGCTCGATCGCGCGGTCGCCGATGCTCGCGATGACAGTCTCGATGACGCCCAGGATGTCGGCGCCCGCCGCGGCACCCGTGGGCGCCTTGACCTTGAAGCCATTGTCGGTCCAGGGATTGTGCGATGCGGTGATCACGATTCCAGCCGCCGCGCTTCGCTCGACGACCTCGAACGAGCACATCTGGGTGGGCACACCCGTAACGCTGATCGCGACCGGGATCTCGTGGGCGAGGAGCACCTCGGCGGCAGCTCGCGCGAAGTCCTCCGAGGCGAACCGGCGGTCGTAGGCGATCACCACCCCCTTCGCCTGGTCGCCGCGGTCCTCCACGAAGCTGGCCACGCCTTCCGTGCAACGGCGCACGTTGTGGAACGTGAACTCGTCGGCGACCCGCGCCCGCCAGCCGTCGGTCCCGAACTTGATCCGGGTTGGAGTGGGCGCCTCGACCAGGTTGGTCACGAATGGGCCTCCGCTGCTGCGCACCGATCCAGCAGACCCTGCACGATCGAACGCGCGGCGCGGGCACCGTGGAGGACGGCGGTCGGTTGATCGGCCGTGATCGTACCCCCGGCGCCCTCGCGGATGGCGATGCCGCCGCCCGTCCGCACGATCATGAGGTCCTCCAGCGCGGCGTCGATCGGCTCGCCCGCTTCCACCACCCCCCCGTCGACGCCATTCGCCCCGAGCACGTCGAGCAGGGCCGGCCACGTCCCGACATCGGTCCACCCGACGTCCATGGCGCCCATCACGACCCGGGCATCCGCGGCCGCCGGCTCCATGACCTCGTAGTCGATCGAGCGCGCACCGAGCGTCGCGTACGCTGCGGCGAGATCACCGTTCGCCAGGCCGCGCCTGACGGCCCCGAACAGGGGCGCCGCATAGCGGTCGAGCGCTTCCCGGATTGCGCGCCGCCGCCACAGGAACATGCCCGCGTTCCAGGCAACGCCGGGCTGCGCGACGAGCCGCTCCGCCTCCTCGGGCGCAGGCTTCTCGCGGAAAGCCGCCAGCGGGTAGGCGCGAATGCCGGCAATCTCGGTGCCCGCCTCGTGGCGCGGTAGCAGGTACCCGTACTGGACCGAAGGCCCGGTCGGCCGCACGCCAAGGGTCACGAGCGGCAGGTCGATGCGGAACGGATGCCCGGCCAACCCTGCCGCAGCGGCAGCGAGAATGGCCCTGAACTTGCCCTCGCGCGCCGGGTCGATGTGGTGATCGGCGGGCAGCACGACCATCACGTCGTCGTCGTCGCGGTCGATGGCGAGCGTGGCCAGCGCGATCGCCGCGGCGGTGTTCCGACCCTCCGGCTCGACCAGCACCTCGGCATCGGGGACCTGGGCACGGACGAGCGGCCCATACGCCGCCGAGGCGACGACCGTGACGGATCGGGGCGGCAGGTCGAGCTCCGGGCCGTGGAGTCGCGCGACCGTCCGCTGGAGCAGCGTCTCGCCGGTGGGTAGCAGCGGCAGGAACGGCTTGGGCCGGGTCACGGTGCTCATCGGGCGCAGCCGCGTGCCCCCGCCGCCGGCCATGATGACGACGTACATCAGCCCATTCTGACGGACGCGAACCCTGCCGCGAAGGGGTCCGGGCACGATCGGGGCCGCCCGGACCGTCCCGGCCGGTCGGTCGGCAACGGTTCGACCAGGAGGGTCGCCGAGCACGGGTGGAGGCATCGGCCGGCGGGATCGGAATACCCGGAATACGCGGTGCCGCGACCGGATCGCCGGGCACGATCGAGTCGGTCAGGCGGTCCTTGCGGGCGCCGCCACCGGCTCCGGAAGCCCCGCCTCGGCGGCCAGCAGCGCGGCCTTGTCGGTCCGCTCCCAGGGAGCATCCAGATCCTCGCGCCCGAAATGCCCGTACGCGGCGGTCGGGCGGTAGATCGGCCGCCGGAGGTCAAGGGCGTCGATGATCGAGGCCGGGCGGAGGTCGAAATGGCGCTCCACCAGCTGCTGGATCCGGTCGTCGGGGATGCGGCCGGTCCCGAATGACTCGACCGACAGCGAGATCGGTCGTGCGATGCCGATGCCATACGCGAGCTCGAGCTCGAACCGATCGGCCAGCCCGGCCGCCACGACGTTCTTGGCCACCCAGCGCGCGGCGTACGCCGCCGAGCGGTCCACCTTCGTCGGGTCCTTGCCCGAGAACGCGCCGCCGCCGTGCCGGGCCATGCCCCCGTAGGTGTCGACGATGATCTTGCGACCGGTGAGCCCGGCGTCGCCCATCGGACCGCCGATCACGAACCGGCCGGTCGGGTTCACGTGCATCACCGGGTCGACGGGTCGCAGCTCCTCGGGCACCGTCGGCAGGATCACGTACTCGGCGATGTCGCTGCGAATTCGCTCGGGCCTGATGTCTGGGTCGTGCTGCGACGCGACGACGACCGTGCGCACGCGCTTGGGGACGCCGCGCTCGTACTCGACCGTCACCTGGGTCTTGCCGTCGGGCCGCAGGTACGGCAGCTGGCCCGACTTGCGCACCTCGCTGAGCCGGCGGGCCATCCGGTGGGCCAGCGCGATCGGGAGCGGCATGAGCTCGGGCGTCTCACGGCACGCGAACCCGAACATCATCCCCTGGTCGCCTGCCCCGAGCTCGTGCGCCGGCGCCGCGTCGGAGCGAACCTCCAGGGCGGCATCCACGCCCATCGCGATGTCGCTCGACTGCTCCTTGACGCTGACCAGGGTCCCGCAGGTCAGGTAGTCGAAGCCGTACTCGGCTTTCGTGTAGCCGATGTCGCGGACGGTGTCCCGGACCACGACCTGGAAGTCGACGTAGGTCGAGGTGGAGATCTCGCCCAGGACGAGCACGAGGCCGGTCGTGGTCGCCGCCTCGCAGGCGACCCGCGCGTCGGGATCCTCGCGGAGGATCGCGTCCAGGATCGCGTCCGAGATCTGGTCGCACATCTTGTCCGGGTGACCCTCGGTCACCGACTCGGACGTGAACAGGTACTGGTCGGCGTCGGTGATGCTCATGCTGCTCCGTGATCTGGTGCCGCGACGTGGCCGGTGGCCCGGAGCGTACCATCGGCCCACCGAGCGACCACCCGCGCGCCTCGCGACGCCTCGTCAGTCGAGGCCGGCGATCTCGAGCTCCGGGAGGTCGTCTGCCGGCCTGAACCCGAACACCCGGCCCAGGAATGCGAGCTCCGCCGCGAGCACAGCGCGCTTGGTCTCCGCGCGGCGGAACCCGTGGCCCTCGCCCTCGAACAGGAGGACCGCGTGGGGAACGCCGCGCCCGTGGAGCGCAGCCTCCATGGCATCGACCTGTGACGGCGGCACCACCTTGTCGTCGAGCCCCTGGAAGATGAGCATCGGCGCACGGATCCTATCCAGCGAGTGGATCGGCGACCGCTCCCGGAACACGGCCCGGCCCTCGGGCCACGGTGCCAGCAGCCCCTCGTCGTAGCGCGATTCGAACTTGTGCCCGTCCAGATGGATGAGCTCGAGGTCCGCGATGCCATAGTGGCTCATGCCGGCCGCGAACACCTCGGGCCGGAACGTGAGTGCGGCGAGCGTCGTGTAGCCGCCGGCACTGCCCCCACGGATCGCCATCCGGGCCGGATCCACCGACCCGCGCTCCGCGAGATACCGGGCCGCGGCGATGCAGTCGTCGACATCGACGATCCCCCACCGGCCTTTCAGGGCATCCCGGTACGGGCGTCCGTAGCCCGTCGAGCCACGGTAGTCGACGTCGACAACGGCGATCCCGCGGGAGGTGAAGAACGCCCGGTCGAGCGACAGCGCCGACGACGCGCTCCCGGTGGGACCGCCGTGGGACAGCACGATCAGGGGGGGGCGCGCGCCATCGGGCCCGCGGAACCCGGCGTTGGTGGGCGGGAAGAACAGGGCCCGCGCCGCCGCGCCGTCGGTGGTGGGGAACGTGATCGGCTCCGCGTGCGGCAGCACTCCCGGGTCCAGGGGCGCGGTCAGCGACCTCGCCAGCACGCCGGCCAACTCGCCCGTCGCACGGGCGAGGCGGGCCACCACCGCGCCGTCGTGCGAACCTGACGCGATCGCGACGGCCGAGGAAGCGCCGGCGCGCAGCCCTGCGATCTCCGTGAACGGCCCCGCGGCGCGAGTGATCCGGCCGTCGGGATCGATCCGTACGAGCGAGTCGTGCCCGCCGGCGCGCGCCGCGGCCAGGATCCCACCGTCGGTGGAGAACACGTACGACGAGCTGTCGAACACCCAGGCCGGACCACCCAGCTCCGCCTCCATCGGCGCGAGGTTCCGCGCCTCTCCGGCCAGGCCATCGGGGCCGTCGAAGGCGAACAGGTTCCACCACCCGGTCTCGTCGGACACGAAGTGGAGGCCGCCATCGGCCCGCCACGTGGGTTCGACGACCGAGATCCCTGTGCCCCCGGCGACCGTGCGCGCCTCGCCCAGCGAACCGTCCGGGAGCACAGGCGCCACCCGCAGACGCGTGGCGTCCCAGGGCATGTCCGGCTGATCCCACTCCAGCCAGGCCAGCTGGCGGCCGTCGGGCGATGGTCGCGGCGCGGCCACGAAGTCCGGGCCCGACACGAGCAGCCGACCGTGTCCGTCGCTGCCGTCGAGCGCGATGGCGACCAGCTCGTTGCTGACGAGGTCGGGGCGGTCCGGCTCGCCGGCGTCGTGCGTCTCGCGGACCGCGTACAGGCGTTCGGCCACCGGGTCGAAGCGCAGGTCCGCGTAGCGCCAGGGCCCCTCAGAAGTGATCGGCGTCAGGTCGCCGGCGCCGGCCTCATCGACCCGCCACAGCCGGCCGTCGGTCATCGAGGACACGACGACCCGACCCTCGTCCACCGTGTACGACCCGCCGCCGTACTCGTGGACCCGGTTGCCGACGCGGAACGGATCCGGCGTCAGCTCGCGCGTGATCCCGTCGGGCCCGTGGCGCAGCAGGGTCCGCCGGCCGCCCTCGGCCGCGCGTCCCTCGAGCCAGTACACATCGTCGCCATCGATCCAGGGCTCGGACAGGGCGACCACGGATCCGGACACGAGATCGAGGCTGATCGACGATGCCCAGCTGCCGTACGGGGCAGGGACGGCCTCGTCGTCGCGGGACACCTGATGCGACTCGGTTGTCATGGCGGCTAGGTCCCCTGCTGCCACGAGGACACGTACGCCAGCTGCTCGGGCGTCATTGCGTCGAGCGTGATCCCCATCGCGGCCAGCTTGAGCCGCGCGACCTCGGCGTCGATGGCCTCCGGGACCCCATACACACGGGCCTCGAGCTCGGCGTGATGGAGGGCCACGTACTCGGCCGACAGCGCCTGGTTGGCGAAGCTCATGTCCATCACCGCCGCGGGGTGGCCCTCGGCCGCGCTCAGGTTCACCAGGCGTCCCTCGGCGACCAGGTTGAGCCGCTTGCCGCCGATGTCGAACTGCTGGACGTTGTCGCGAACCTCGCGCACGTGGCCCTCGGCCATCTCGCGCAGAGCCGGCAGGTCGAGCTCGGCGTCGAAGTGGCCCGAGTTGGCCATGATCGCGCCGTCGCGCATGGTGGCGAAGTGCTCGCGCCGGAATACGTTGACGTTGCCGGTCGCGGTCACGAACAGGTCGCCCCAGGGCGCGGCCTCGCCCACGGTCATCACCTGGTAGCCGTCCATCAGGGCCTCGAGGGCGCGCACCGGATCGACCTCGACGACCGCCACGTGCGCCCCATGGCCGGCCATCCGCGACGCGATCCCGCGCCCCACCCAGCCGTAGCCGGCCACGACCACGTTGCGGCCGGCGATCAGCAGGTTCGTCGCGCGCAGGATGCCGTCGAGGGTCGACTGCCCGGTGCCGTAGCGGTTGTCGAACAGGTGCTTGGTCAGCGCCTCGTTGACGGCCACGACCGGGAAGGCGAGGGCGTCGTCGGCTGCCATCGCCCGGAGGCGAATGACGCCGGTCGTCGTCTCCTCGGTCCCGGCCAGGATCTCGGCCAGCTGCGAGCGGCGATCGCTGTGGAGCAGCGAGACGAGGTCGCAGCCGTCGTCCATCGTGATCACGGGGTGGATGTCGGCCACCGCCCGCAGGTGCGCGTAGTACGTGTCACGGTCCTCGCCGCGGCGGGCGTAGGTCGAGATCCCGTACTCGGCGACGAGCGCCGCGGCGGTTGGGTTCTGCGTGGACAGCGGGTTCGACGCGGCGAGGTGGACCTCGGCGCCGCCGGCCTTGAGCGTCCGGGCGAGGTTCGCCGTCTCGGTGGTCACGTGGAGACACGCGCCGATCCGGAGCCCGGCCAGCGGCTGCTCGCGCTCGAAACGCTCGCGGATCTGGCGCAGCACGGGCATCTCGCGCTCCGCCCACTCGATGCGGCGAACGCCCTCGGCGGCGAGGGCGAGGTCCGTCACATCGTGCGGCACGGTGGTCACTGGTTGGGTCATCAGGGCTCCTCGATGGGATCGTCGGCGGACGCTGGATGCAGCTGGTGGGCCTGCTCGACACGAGCCTGGGTGGATGGGCCGGGATCACCCCCGGTGCGCCCCAGCAAGCGCCGAAGCGGCGCCGCGAGGTCGGACCAGGGCGATGCGATCCGGCGCACCAGGCGCTCCTCGAACCGGCAGTGCTCCATGTAGCCGAGCCGGCGGTAGGCCTGGATGGCCGGTGGATTGTCCGACCGCACGTTGAGCACGACCTGGTCGCAGTAGCGGAGCAGCTCCGCGGTCACGGCCGAGGTGACCGCCTTCGCGTGGCCGCGGCCGCGGTAGTCGACGTGGGTCAGCACGTTGCCCACGACCGCGAGCCGTGCCTCGCGTGAGATCACGTGGGTGCCGGCGGCGGCCACCAGATTGCCGTTGGACCGGATCCCGAAGTAGACGCCCTCCGCGACGGCGCTCGAGGGGAGCCACGCCGCGAAGCCAAGCTGGTACAGGCGGTTGAGCTCGCCCACCTCGACCGGCAGCAACCGGGACACGGCGGCAGGAGCGGGCAGGAACCTGGCGCGGTCGACCCACATCCGGATCATGGGCGGGCTGGGGTCCAGCCGATAGTGGCGGGCGACGGCAGGCAGCGCCTCGGCACTCGCCGCAAGGTAGGCTGCCCGGGGCCGGACCACGTCGCGCAGGATGGCGCTGATGCCGTCGTTGGTGCCGATCACGAACAGCGGCTGGGGCGTCAGACCGCCGTATTCGAGGCCAACCGCAACCACCCCGTCCTGCGACGTCGCGACCCCCCACCGAGTGCGGCCGAACTCCTGCTCCTCGAGATCGCAGATCGCATACGCGGCGAACAGGCGATCCCGCTCGAGGAACGACCGGAGGAGCGCCCGGTCCTGAGTGTGGCGGGCGATGATCGATCCCTGCCGGCCGACAGCGACGCCGGCCATCAGCTGCCGGCCTCGGGGATCGTGACCGGGTCATCAGACGCCACCGGCACGGGCGGGAGCATCGGGTTCGGCGAGGCGTCGCGCCGGGCCTGCGCCGCCGCGACGTGCGCGCTTAGACCCGTCTCAAGAGGCGCAGCGATCGCGCCCTGCTCGGTGACGATCGCGCTGACCAGCGCGGCCGGTGTGCGGTCCTGCGATGGGGCACGCACGCGGGTCCCCTCGGGGGCCAGCCGGCGACCGTCGATGAGCGATGTCCGCCCTGGGGGTCCCTGCTCGACGGCTGCGTCCTCGCCGGCGGCGAGGCCGAGATCGATCCCGGTCGTGGCCGTGCACACGATGAATGGAACGCGAGCCGTGGCTGCCGCCAGGGCCAACGGGTAGGTGCCGGCCACCGCGATCACGTCGCCGTTCGCCGCCACCCGGTCCGCGCCGACGATCACCAGGTCGACCTCGCCGGCCGCGATGCAGCCGGGTGCCGCGGCATCGGTCACCACCGCGTGGTCGACGCCCGCCTCACGCAGCTCCCAGGCCGCGATCCTCGAGCCGAGGAACCCGGGCCGCGTCTCCGCGACCAGCGCATGGATCGGCCGTCCCGAATGGTGCACCGTCAGGATCACCGAGCCGGCCGTTCCCAGCTGCCCGCCGCCCATCGGTCCCGTGCTCCCGATCGTCAGCACGCGCAACTGAGCAGCCGCCTCACCGGGGAGCACCCGCAGCGCGTGCCCTACCAGCGCTCCGTGCGCGTCGAGCATCTCGCGGATGATCGCTTCCGCCTCGGCCTTCAGAGCAGCGGCGATCGCCTCGCCCTCGGCCGGCCGTCCCGAACACGTCGAGCACGGCCAGCATCCGCTCGATGGTCGCGACCATCACGGCCGAGGCCGGACGCGTGTTGCGCAACGCGTTCCCCGCGCCGCGGATGGTGGCGCGGCGCGCGAACGGGCGCGAGGCGATGGACCGGTTCGCGATGAGGGCGAGGGTGATCGCCGCGAGCTGGGCCTGGGCCGGCGCGCCGACGATCGCCTCGTCGCGAATGGCGTTCACGGCATCCACGGCGCCCCCGACCTCGAGATCCGCGAGCACGTCCGGCAGCCGCCGCTGGTCGATCACGTGGCACACGTCCCCGTCCCAGCGGAACGGCGCCCGGTAGCCCGCGCCGGCAGCCGGCTCCTCGCGCGGGACCGGACGCCCGTCGCCGGCGATGCCTGCCTCGGCGCCCGTGCCCAGCAGCTCGCGGGCGGCTTCGGCCGATTGCGCCTGGAGCGCCTGGGCGGCGCCGAGGACCGTGCCCACCGAGCTCATCACGTCACCTGCGAACAACCGGAAGAACCGGCGCCGATCGGGATCGGCTGACGGGTTGAGGACAGATGGTCCCGGGTCGCCGGCCGTGGTGGGGTTACCCGGCGTGGTGGACCCGGGAAGGTCGGTGGACCCGGGAAGGTCGGTGGACCCGGGAAGGTCGGACACGCCGCCCGCGTCGGGGCTCGGATCGCGGCGGCTGGCGGGATCGGTCATCGGGCATCACCCGTCATGGCGCGGATCCTCCAAACGAAGCCACGCAACCACCCGCCCGACGCGGTCGATGTCAGTACTTGATGACGCTGGTGACCTTCCGGCCCTGGAGCCGCTCGCGGCCCTTGAGGAAGTCCAGCTCGACCAGGAATGCAAGGCCCACCACCTCGCCCTTGAGCCGCTCGACCAGGTCGATCGTGCCGCGGACCGTGCCACCCGTCGCGAGCAGGTCGTCTACGATCAGGACCTGCTGCCCCGGCTGGATGGCGTCGCGGTGGATCTCGAGCGTGTTCGACCCGTACTCCAGCGCGTATTCGACGGTGATGGTCTCGGCCGGCAGCTTGCCCAGCTTGCGGACCGGGACGAGACCCGTGCCCAGCTGATACGCCATCGGCGCCGAGAAGATGAAGCCTCGGGATTCCATGCCCACCACGATGTCCACCCGCTCGTCCCGGTAGGGCTCGAGCATCAGGTCGATCGCTTCCTTGTAGGCCGCCGGGTCCTTGAGCACCGTGGTGATGTCGTAGAACAGGATGCCGGGCTTCGGGAAGTCGGGGATCTCGCGGATCGTCCCGCGAAGCGTCTCGGCAGACATCGGGCTGGAGAACCTCTCGTGAGGGCGCGCGGGCGGCGCCCAGGACAGCCGACGAATCGGGTGCGGCCGGAGGGCTAGTCTACCGCAGCCGTTGGACCGTCCCACCTCGCGACGGGGGCTGGAGCGCGCGAACGCTCCGATCCCTCGTACGAGGCGGAGTCGCCGGACCGACCGCGCCCACGGGGCGCCGTCCTGATGCGGCCCGACGCCGCCAGGCCGAGCACCGCCGCCCCTACGACATCGCGTACACGGTGGCCAGGGCCCAGCCGAGGCCATCGCTGCCGCTTCGCTCGCCGACGGCCGTGATGCGCGCCGCCAAGCCCTGCTCCGAGCGCGGTGCCCAGGATGTCCGAGAGCTGCAGCGCCGAGGATGCCGAGCCCTGCTGTGCCGGAGGGACACCGCGCAGCACGACCAGCGTCACCGCCGAGTACATGAACCCCATCCCGATCCCGGGCAGGATCCAGGTCGCGATCGTGACCTCGGGTGGCAGGACAGACAGGGCCACCGGGATCGTCAGCGCCGATCCGGCGGCGACGCACGCGAAGCCGAGCGCGACGAACCGCCGCGGGCCGTCCCGATCGATCCGCCGGGCCTGCAGCCAGGTACCGCTCGACCAGGCGATGGTGGTCACCGTGAACACGATCCCGGTGAGCGTGGCCGGCGTGCCCGCGCCAGGTCTGGAGGAGCAGCGGGATGTACGCGTCGCCGGCGAAGAAGGCGAAGGTCATGACGCCGCGAAGAAGGACAGCGGCGGGGACGCCGACCGCCAGCGCGAGGGTGCCGGCCGGCGTCAGCCGGCGGAACGCCGGCACCAGCAGTGCTGCGCCGATGACTGCGCCCGCGACGGCGACGGGAACAGCCTCCACGGTGAGCGCGGCGACCAGCAGGCCCGCACCGGCCGCCGCCAGCAATGCGTTGGGCAGGTGCCGGACCGTCGCGGCGGCGGCCTCGTGCTCCGCCTCCGGGGCGGCCGACGGGATCCCGCGCAGCGCCGACAGGGCAAGCCCACCGGCGATCGCCAGCAGCGGCAGCAGGCCCAGGAACACCAGCCGCCAGGTGGTCGCCTCGCCGACGATCGCCGCGATCGACGGCCCGATCACGCCCGGCACCACCCAGGCCGCCGACATCATCGCGAACATCTGCGGCTGCAGCCGCTGCGGCAGTCCCCTGCCGATGGCGACATACGCGGTCGGGGCTATCGCCCCACCGCCGAGACCCTGGATCAGGCGCGCCCCGACCAGCACCGGCATCGACGGCGCGAGGCCGCCGATCGCGAGCCCGATGGCGAACAGCCCGAGCCCGATGGCGAACGGGCGGCGAAGCGGCATCCGGTCGAGCGCGCCGCCGACGACGACAGTGCCCACCAGATTGCCCAGGAAGAACGCCGAGAACACCCAGCCGTACAGCTCGAGCTGGCCCAGCTCGGCTGCCACCTTGGGCATCACGGTGCCGACGGCGAGCGACTCCAGGGCGACCAGCGTGATCGTCGAGACGAGACCGATCGTCAGGCCGCGGAGCCCGGGCGAGAACAGCTCGGCCGCGCGCGGCGGCCTCGGCGATGCGGCCATCGGTTCGGAGGACACGCCGCCATGATGCCCGAGCCCGCGGGCGGCGCGGCATCGTGGACGGGCGACGGCCCGCCTCCGCTGCCGCTCGGATCGGTGACGGACGCCGGCGGCGATGGCGGCCGAGCGCGGGCCACCGCAGCCCGCGTCCTATCCGCCGATCAGCCGCAGGAGCTCGCCCACCACCCCGATCCGCTCGGGCGTCCGGTACACCGCGTTGCGGAACGTGAACCCGGTGAAGCCGGCGTCAAGATACGGGCGCAGCGCCTCCGCACCCTGCTCGGGTGTGCCGATGAACACGTACGGCCGACGCTCCGGTGGCAGCGTCTCCCGCAGGGCGTTCGCCTCCGCCTCGTTTGCCGCGACCTCGACCGGCGTCGCCAGCGTTCGCTCGATCGTCGCCGGATCGCGCCCGATCGCGTCGCAGTACCGAGCGAGCACCTCGCTCTTGTGCCCGAGGACGTCCAGCCCGAGCGGGAACCAGTGGGTCATGTCCGCGTGCTTCGCGGCGATCCTGAGCGTCCGCTGCTCCCCGCCGCCGCCCACCAGGATACGTGGCCCGCCGGGCTGGATCGGGCGCGGAACGTTGATGGCCCCCTCGATCCGGTAGTGGCGGCCGTGGAACGTCGGCCGGTCTTCGATGAACATCGCGCGCGCGATCGTGAGCGCCTCGTCCATCCGGTCCATCCGCTCTCCGACCGGCGGGAAGTCGAACCCGAGGCCGATATGCTCGGCTTCGAACCAGGCGGCCCCAAGGCCGAAGATCGCGCGCCCGCCGGAGATCACGTCGAGCGTGGTCGCGAGCTTGGCCAGCAGGGCGGGGTTCCGATAGGTCACCCCGCTCACGAGCGTCCCCAGGCGCACGCTCCGCGTCTCACGGGACAGGGCCGCCAGCGTCGACCACCCCTCGAGCATTGGATCGGTCTGGGGCCCGACCGGGGGAATCTGGTTGAGATGGTCCATCACGGTGACCAGGCTGAACCCGGCCGCCTCGGCTGCCCTCGCCTGCTCGACCACACGATCGAACAGCTGCTCGGGCGGGGTGTCGGGGAACGTGTAGTTGGGCAGGTGGAGTCCGAACCAGGGCGTCGTCATCCACCTAGCATGCAACCGATCACGTGAACGCGTGGGAGAACGCCGGCGCTGCTGGGGGCCGCCGAACCTGACCGGATCTGACCACCCGCCGTGGTAGCGTGCCGGGGCGTGACCACCTTCACCGATCTCGAGATCGAATACCTCGAGGCACACACGCTGGGCCGCCTCGCGACCGTCGGCGCCGGTGGCCGGCCCCACCTCGTCCCGGCAACCTATCGCCACAACACGGCCGAGGACGCCATCGACATCGGCGGCATCGATTTCGGAGCCAGCAAGAAGTGGCGCGACGCCCTGGCCAACCGCCGCGTCACCTTCCTCGTCGACGATGCCGCACCGGAGGGCGCCCACGCGATCGAGATCCGGGGCGAGGCGGAGCCGCACGCCACCGGCGGCGCGTCGATCAACCCGCGCTGTCCACCTTCAACCCGAGTCATCCGCATCCGACCGCGCTACGTCGTGAGCTGGTCGATCGAGGAGCCGGGCTTCCATCCACTTGGACGACGCACGCCGTCCGTCACTCGATAGCCCGACCCCTCTGGGTGTTGCGGCGCGCGAGTGCCGCGATCGACGATCGGCAGGTCGCCGCCTCTGCCTCCTCGACGATCCACACCTGCGGTGCGCTGTCGACGCCGCTGCGCTCCATGGCCGCCACCGATGAACACCGTCAGGACCGCGGACCTCGTGTTCGATCAAATCGATCGCCTGCTGCGTCTCCTCGGGGTGAGCTCGGCCGGCGGGCTCGTGCTCGGCTTGCTGCGCGACTACGGCACGATGTCCCCGTCCGAGATCGGTGATTCCAGGCAGGACACCGTTGGGGAGGTGCGCCGCCTGATCCACTGCAACGAGAAGGCGTGGATGAGCGTGCTGACAGAACGACGAGGGCCGTCCAGCCGGAAGGCCGGCATGTCGTAAGCGACCGTCTCGGTCGCGCCCGGTGCGGCGGCCCGGATCGTCGCCCGGAGATGCCCAGCACCGCGCGCTCGCGGTCGGGAAGCGCAGCCAGATACGCATCCACGCTGACCGCTGTCATGGCCACTCGATGATGCCACTTCGTGAATGACCCGAGTGTCCGAAGAACTTGACATGGCGTAAGAACGATCTTACATTGAACTTCAATTGCTTCGGAGGACATGCCGATGTCCGTGATCCTGTGGGCCATCCTCGCGATCGTCGTCGTCCTGGCCATCCTGGCCGTGACCACCCGCCACACCCGGACGGCGCTGCCGCCCATCGAGCTGCCGCCAGGCGAAACGCTACCGACGGCGCCCCTCCAGCGGCTCGTCCGCTGGTCGCTGGCACTGGGGCTGCTGCCGCTGATCGCTGCGGCCTCCATCGTCGCCTCGGTCGGGCCGGTTGCCTACGACGGGGATGACACGCTTCGCCTGCTGGGGACCATGCTGCTGATCACCAGCATGGCCGTGCTGGTGATCCCGATGGTCCTGGGCGGCGCCTGGGCGGGTCGGGATGACGGACGCCTCGACGAGCGCGACCGGGCGATCCTCACGCGGGCGCCGACCGGTCAGGCCGCCGCGATGCTGGTCGTCCTCGCGGCCTGGATCATCGCGCTCCAGGAATCCTATCGCGGAGCGCCGGGCATCCCGGAGGCCTATCTCTACCTGATGTTCTGGTCGTGCCTGCTGGTCAGCCTGATCGTGTCCAACGCAAGTATCCTGCTCGCCTACCGACGGTCCTGATCACGTGCCCCGGGCGACGATCACCAATCACATCCGGCGCCTCCGGTTCGACGCCGGCGAAATGACGCAGCAGGCGCTTGCGGAGGCGGTTGGCTGCACGCGGCAGACGATCATCGTCCTCGAGCAGGGACGCTACGTGCCGTCGCTGGCGCTGGCGTTCCGAATCGCGCACACCTTCAACCGAACGATCGAAGACGTGTTCGAGCTGGTCGAGGACCGCTGAGCCCGCCGCGGACTCAGGGCGAGGCGGGCACCTCGGTCAGCCGTCCATCATGGTCCCCGAAGTCCCAGACGTCGATCGCAGGCGGCTCGACGCCGATCGACGTGAGCGCGGTGCAGATCTGGCTGCGGTGATCGGTCCCGTGGTGGACGGCCTGCGCCAGCCGGATGCCGATGGGTGCGCGGGTCTCGGACCCGTCATCGCGTCGTCGGGTGACCATCAGGTCGGGGTCGAGGTCCTGCGCGACGACCGTCGCCCATGCCTTCCCGTTGCGATCCATCCTCGCCCGCAGCGTTGGCAGATCCATTCCCTCGTCGTCGAGCCTCGGGACCCGTCCGTCCGTCAGCACGAACAGATAGCCGCAGTCCGCGCCCACGAGGTGACGCATCGTGTCCAGGACCGAGCCGTAGGTTCCCGGGACCATCGTGGCCAGCTGCGCCTCGCTCAACGACAGGCAGACATCGACAGCCGGAGGGTCGCCCAGACGTGGTGGGCGAAGGCATCGGAGAGCAGCGGACGACTCATGGCGTCACCGTATCACCCGGCCTCACTCTGCCGACGGCGGCCCGCCGGCAGGCTTCTCCCAGACCGAGACGTGCGACCGACTGTCGCTTGTGAACGGCTCGCGTCGCCATCCGCTCCATCGGTCACGCAACCGCATCCCGGCCAGCTGCGCCATGAGGTCGAGCTCGGCGGGCCACACGTAACGGAACGGGATCGACAGCCGCTCCCACCGCCTGTCGACCAGCGACCAGTGATGCGAGATCAGGCCCTGGCTGGCGATGTCGTACTCGTCGAAGCCCAGGTGATCGTTGCTGACGTCGAACGGGCGAACCGTCTCGCCGGGCGGCAGTCGCTGGAGGTCGGGCACGCCCACCTCGATCACGAACGCGCCGCCCGGTTCCAGGTGCGCCGCCACGTTGCGGAAGCAGGCGGCCTGGGCCGCCTGCGTGGTCAGGTTCATGATCGTGTTGTAGACGAGGTAGGCGACCGAGAACGGGCCCTCCACCGTCGTGGTCGCGAAGTCGCCGATCGCGACCGGGATGTCCGCGCCGCCGGGCTTGGTGCGCAGCTGCGTGACCATGGCCCGCGACACCTCGATCCCATGGACCTCCACCCCTCGCCGAGCGAGCGGGAGCGCGATCCGGCCGGTCCCGATCCCCAGCTCGAGCGCCCGCCCACCGCCGGCGAGGTCGGCGAGAACGGCCACGACCGGATCGACCGCGGCAGCCTCGTTCATCTGGTCGCTGGGATCGTCGTAGCGGGCGGCGACCTCCTCGCCGAAATAGCCATCGTCCATGGCCCGAATCTACGGCAGGGAGCGTCCGTGGCAATGCGCTCTCGCCGGGCACCGGTTCCGAGCGCACATTCCGTCCGTGGGCCATCCTGCGATCAGGAGGTGCAGCATGGGTTACGACGTCGAGACGATCAGCGTGGACGGGCGCGCAACGGCGCTGGGTTCGGCAGGCCCGTTCACCCTGGTGGTGGATCGGCCGACCGATGCCGGTGGCCGCGGCCTCGGGTTCAACGGCGGCCAGCTGCTGAACCTCGCGGTCACCGCCTGCATCTCGAACGACCTGTTTCGCGAGGCTGCGCGGGCGGGCATCGAGCTCCGTCGCGTTCGCGTCACCGCCCACAGCGAGTACGGCGGCAGGCCCACGGTCTCCGGCCCGATCGACGTAGAGGTCGAGGTCGACGGCGAGGCCCCGACGGAGCGGCTGGCGGAGCTGATCCACCTCGTCGACCGGGTCGCGGAGATCCCGAACTCGCTCCGGGGCGGGACGGAGGTCCGGCTCTCGGGTACCCGCGTCAACGGCGCGGGCGTGGCGCGTCCGAGCTAGCTGATCGTCCGAAGCTGCGGCCACATCACGGACCACGGCGCGCGCAGGCCGGTGCACACGGAGACCGCCTTGCCCTGCTCCGCGTTGTCGATCGCGAGTCCGTTGTCGATCCGGGCGACATCGCGGCAGCCGGTGAAGTAGCTGCCGTAATCCGTTGGGCGCCAGTCACCGACGTGGACGATGATGGTGCGATCGTCCGGCGGTGGACCCCAGTCCCAGTAGCTGTTGTGGCCCGAGTAGACCGGGGGCAGCCCGGTGCCGAGCAGCACCAGCGGGCTCGCCTCGCTGTAGTCGTTGGTCAGGATCACGGCACGAGCCTGCTCGTCAGGCGGCAGGGCCGCCACGACCTGCTCCACCGTCGCGACGAACTGCGGCCAGCCGACCTGGTTGGCCGTGTCCTGGACGGTTGCCGGGAGCGAGGTGGTCGCGTACGTGGCAACAGGCAGGATCGGCAGCGTGAGCAGCACGATGAGCGCCATCGAGAGGGCGGCAGCAACGGTGAAGCCGGACGCCTTCAGGCGCGCGTGGCCGCGGGCCAGCCAGCGATCGAGCATGACTCCGCCGGCCGCCATGCACGCGGACACGGTGCCGATCGCGTAGTAGGCCTTGCCACCGATGGCAAAGACGAGGACGAGCGCGACGACGGCGGCGATCCCGATCGCGCGCCACGGTGCTGCGGCTCGCGCCAGCAGCAGCCAGCCGAGACCGGCGGCGCTGACCGGGAACAGCAGCGGCCCCGTGAACAGCCACAGGAGCGGCACGACCTGCGCGCGGTTGTCGGCGGCGTAGCCGGAGATCTGCGAGGCCATGGTGAGCTGCGGCCAGCCGTTGGCCGCCTGCCAGGCGAGGTTCGGCGCCCAGACCAGCAGCGCGATCCCGATGGCGCTCCACGCCCACGGCGAGCGCACGACGTCCCAGCGTCGGGCCAGCACGAGCCCGGCCGCGAGGCCAGCTCCGAGGAACAGCAAGGTGTCCTTGTTCTCGAGGCCGATCCCGGTCGTGACGCCGAGGGCCAGCCAGAGGCGCCGGTCACCGCCCGCGAGCAGCCTGACCAGCAGCCACAGCACGATCGCCCAGGCAAGCAGGTCGGGCTCGGTGGTGGTGTCGAGGTGGCCCGCGCCGAGATAGCCGGAGAGGGCAGCCGTGAGCGCCGCCAGGACCTGGGCCCGCGGCGGGCCACCCAGATCTCGCGCGATCAGGGCGATCAGCAGGACGACCGTCGCCATCTCAAGTGCGGGCAGCACACGAACGGCGGTCGGCGAGACTCCCAGCAGGGCCACCGACGCGGCGGATAGGAGCGGGGTCAGAGGCGGTTGATCGACGTAGCCGAAGGCCGGGTGCTGGCCCGCGACGACGAAGTACATCTCGTCGCCGTGGAACCCGTACTGACCCGCCACGGCCAGCAACAGGGCGACCATGAGACCGGCGACCAGCAGCACGGGCCAGGGAAGGACCGGTGACGAGCCACGGCCGGCCAGTGGATCGGGGCCCGCCTCAAAATCGTCGTCACCGCGATCGCTGTCCGCGGCCCGCATCGCGAGGACGTCGGCGGGCTGTTTCACCCCGGCTCTTCGTCTCCCTTCGAATCACGCTCCCAGCCGAGGTGCTTTCGCAGCCAGCCGACAGACGCGAGGTGGTATGTGGCCCGCTCGTCGAACGTCGGCAGCGCTTCGAGATCCTGCCTGGACAGGCTCGTCCGCACCAGGTCACCGGACATGTCGGCGACATCGTCGGCGGCAACCATCACGTCACGTCGCTGATCCGCAAGATGGACCCGCAGGCCGTGGAAGATGTCCTCAGCATCCGAGCCGAGGACCTCGCGCACCTCGCCCAGGCGTTCGCCGCCGCTCGCGCTGACCGGAGTCCCGTACACAATCGATCGCCAAGAGGTCGATCGAGGGTCGAGCATCGCGCACCTCCATGATCGTGTCCAAGCTCGACCGTAGGGCGTCCAAGGCCGGCGGCGGCGAGCGAACCTTCGGGAGCTGCCGATCGACGTTCCGGCATCCCGACCACGAAGCGCACGGTACTCCAGACGTTATCCTCGAGAGCTCGCCGGCCATCTGGGAAACGTCGCGACGGATCTCGCGGGGGCATGCTCGGAGCGTGCTGTCCCACCTGTCGCCGGCGAGATCGCTCGCCGCGGCTGGCCACCTGGGAGGTCCATCGTGTCCATGACCCCACGCGACCGCGTCCGGGCGACGGTTGCCCACGAGGAACCCGACCGTGTCCCGATAGTGCTCGGGGCCATCAACGCGACCGGCATCCATCTGTGCCGTACCGCGGTCTCAAGGCGCTCCTCGGGATCGAGGCGGAGGATCGCTACATCTACGATTGGCCGGAGCTCGGAACCGCCCTCCCCGACGAAGCCGTCCTGGAGCGGCTGCACAGCGACGTGCGGCCCGTGCTGGACGCGTTCCCGTTGAACCTGGCCTGCCCAACTCCTCCAGGGCGGCCCTGGCGCATCCTGGCCACGGCCCGCGGGCACAGCAAGCGCCACCCGGTCCTGCATTGGACGCGATACCAAGAGAATGGCCGCTCCCACGGCCCCTGGCTCACCAGAATTCCGCTACCAGACGTCGCCGTCGCGCCAGTCGCAGGTCAGCGAGGCCCTGAGGTCGAGCGGCGGCGTCGTAGCTGTGGGCAGCACCAGGATCGATCCGTCGTCGTCTTCGGTACGAACCGGGCCATCGTGGGTGCGTACGAAGGTCGGGCCCAGCCAGCGATGCCAGCCGAGCCGCTCGTAGAAGGCAAACCGGCCGGTGCTCAGCGCCCCGAGCTCGCAGGTTGCCCGGATGTGCTCATCGGCCGCGGCGACCACGGCGCTGCCGAGGCCGCGATTCTCGAGCTCTGGCAGCGTTCCGACGGCCTCGACGTAGCCGGCGCGCAACGGCAGGTCGGCCAGAAACAGGAGCCGCGGCACCACGGCGGCGTGGCTCACGATCCGGCCGTCGATCCCGATGATCCAGTGCCGGCCGCCCATGGCGTGGTCAAAGTCGTGCTGGTCGAACCGGCCGGCAGGCCAGGCGGTGGAGAACAGCGACCAGAGATCGGCGATCTCGGTCGTTGTGAGGTCGGCCGTCGTGACCTCGCGGACGATCGGCGTCACTCGGCCACGTTGATATCCAGCTCGAGCTCGAGCTCGTCGCGGATCGGGATGCCGAAGCAGCCGAACTTCGGGATCCCGGGCTTGAGGGCGGCCCGGCTGCGATCGACCGCCCGGGCGTGGACGCGGTCGACCCGGAACCCGCGCCGCTGATAGAAGCGCAGCGCATCGAGGTTGTCATTGGTGGTGATCAGCCACAGGCGGCGGGCGCCGATGGCACGCGCAACGGTCCGGGAGGCTGCGATCAGCGCACTGCCGATGCCTCGCCACCGCCGGGCTGCGTGGAGTGTGAGGATCTCGAGCGATCCGTCGCCGGCGAGCCAGGTGGCGACGCCGGCCAACGCACCGTCCCCCTCGGCGATGAGCGCAGGATGGCGCCGAGCATCGACGAGCTCGTCCCGGCGCGCAACGACGTCGGCCTCGTGCTCCGCAAGGAACGTATCGACCGCGCGTCGATCGGCAGGCAGCGCGGGGCGTACGGCGATCCCGGTATCCTCGGCCGGACCGAGGACCCGGGTGACCCGGAAGCGCTTGGCGACCACCGGCGTGTCGTCGGTGATCGCGAACGATGGATCCCCTAGTCCCGCCCTGATGTCGCCGAGCTCCCCGCCCCAGAGGTGCTCGTGGGCGGCTCGGAGCTCGGCCGAGTTCGCGTACCCCTCGCCCTCGTCGATGACGTGCCGGTCGTCGACATCGGCCAGGCGGACGATGCGAGTGCTGACAGTCTCCACGACCGCGACCGGGTGCTCGGCGCTGTCGACCAGGACCTGCCGGTCACCGGCCTTCGGCACCTCGTCACCGGCCAGCTGGTGCTCGACCAGCAGCGCCGCCTTGGCCGTCTTGATGCCGGCCAAGGCGGCTCTGGTCAACTGGTCACGCAGCGGCCCCGGCGATGCGAAGCCCCAGCGAGGCAGGCCAGCCACGGCGTTCGACGTGGTCACAAGCGTGATCATAGGCACGAGATCGCGCATCACTTCGGGATCAGCGACGGGAGGCTGCGCGGGGTCGCGGCCGGGCGCCGGGGGAGCCGGCCGGACCACGCTTTGCGTACTCGTCAAGGGTCGCCCGGCCGATTCGGTGACCGCGAACGGGCCGGGACACGGACCCGCGGGCGACCTATCCTAATCCGAGGCGCATCGCGTGGCCGCCGGTGTCGGGTTGCTCCGGCTCAGGTGCGTCGCTAGGATGCGCGACATTGGCACCCACGGTCCCCCGGGGTCGCCTGATCGGCCCGGCCGTCGCGATCCATGGGCAGCGGCCCGACACGGACGCTCCGGTTGTGCTGTGGAGGAGGAAGCATGCGCACTCGCCTGCTGGCACCGAGCCTGGTGGTCGGGCTGGCTCTCGTCCTGTCCGCCTGTTCAAGCGGCGCGACCCCCAGCCCGTCCGCCGGCCTGAAGATCGGCGTCGTCACGGACGTCGGTACCATCAACGACAAGAACTTCAACGAGTACTCGTTCAAGGGCGCGACCGACGCGGCCCAGAAGCTGGGCGCGCCGACCCCCCAGTACGTCGTGCCGGCCGGCGCATCCGACTACGCGAAGGACATCCAGGGCTTCGTCGACCAGAACTACGACGTCATCGTCACGGTCGGCTTCAACCTGGGCACCGACACGATCAAGGCGGCCAAGGCGAACCCGAACATCTGGTTCATCGCCGTGGACGTGGCGCCGTGCGTGGACCCGCAGGGCGACCCCGACTCAGCCTTCAAGTGCGAGGGCGATGCCGCGACACTCCTTCCGAAGCTCATCGGGATCCAGTTCCAGGAAGACCAGGCGGGATACCTGGCGGGCATCGTCGCCGCGAGCATCAGCAAGACTGGCGTCATCGGCCAGATCGGCGGGATCAACAACAACCCCGCGGTCGTGAAGTACCTGCAGGGGTACATCCTCGGTGCCCAGTCGTATAACCCGAACATCAAGGTCGAGACCGCGTTCTTCTCCACCGGTGACACCAACAAGGCATACAACGACCCCGTGTGGGGCAAGACCTTCAGCGCGCAGTTCATCGAACAGAAGGGCGTCGACGTCCTCTTCCAGGTAGCCGGGAAGACGGGCAATGGCGCCCTCGACGCGGCGTGCGACGCCGGCATCTGGGCGATCGGCGTGGACGTGGATCAGTACCAGTCCTACCCGACCGCGGACAAGTGCATCGTGACGTCTGCCGAGAAGAAGCTCGTCAAGGCCGTCTCGGACACGATCGTCTCGATCGCCGGCGGCACGGCGAAGGGCGGCATCGCCAAGTTCGACGCGTCGAACGACGGCATCGGCCTCTCTGCGTTCCAGAACTCCTCGGTCACCATCCCGTCCGACGTTCAGGGCAAACTCGACGAGGCGCTCGCGGGGATGAAGGCGGGCACGCTCACGACCTGCCCCGACAAGTGCGGGACGTGGACCGGTCCGTAAGGGCTACCTGACGCCCCGCCGGCGAGCGGGCCGCACCATCCTGGTCGGCCCGCTCGCTGCATGACCCAACACGGAGTTCGAGGGCGAGATGACGGGCGAGGCGGAGGTCACGCAGGTCCCCGCCCTGGAGATGCGCGGGATCACCAAGATCTATCCCGGCGTCGTTGCCAACGACGGCATCACCATCGACGTCCGTGCCGGCGAGATCCACGCCCTTCTCGGAGAGAACGGCGCGGGCAAGACCACGCTGATGAATGTCCTCTATGGCCTGGCCCGGCCCAACGACGGACAGATCCTGCTGGACGGGAAGCCCGTCGAGATCGCCAGCCCTGCCGATGCGATCCGGCGCGGCATCACGATGGTCCACCAGCATTTCATGTTGGTGCCCGTCCTCTCGGTGGCCGAGAACGTCGTCCTCGGGGCCGAGACGATGGCCAATCCGGTCTTCGTCGATCGGCGCGAGGCGAACCGCAGGATCGCGGAGCTGGCAGGCCGGTTCGGGTTCGACCTCGACCCGAATGAGAAGGTCGCCAACCTGTCGGTGGGGCAGCAACAGCGGGTCGAGATCCTCAAGGCGCTCTATCGGCAGGCCAAGATCCTCGTGCTCGACGAGCCGACGGCGGTCCTGACACCCCAGGAGACCGAACAGATCTTCGTGCTCCTCCGCCGTCTCGCCGCCGATGGCACGTCGATCATCTTCATCAGCCACAAGCTCTACGAGGTGCTCGAGATCGCCGACCGGATCACCGTCATCCGGCGTGGCCGGGTGATCGGCGAGCGCCGGCCGGGAGAGACGAGCGAGGAGGACCTCGCGGAGCTCATGGTCGGCCGGGAGGTCGAGCTCACCATCGACCGCGGAGAGTCGCACGCGGGGGGGGTCATGCTGCTGGTGGCCGGGCTGCGAGTGGTCGGCAACCACGGTCGCGACATCATCCCGAGCCTCGATCTCGAGATCCGCGCCGGCGAGATCCTCGGCGTCGCGGGCGTCGCGGGGAACGGGCAGGACGAGCTGGTCCAGGCGCTGGTCGGGCTGCGGCAGCACGCGGCGGGCACGGTGACGCTCGACGGACGAGACGTCACCGGCTTCTCACCACGGCAGATGAACGAAGCGGACGTGGGGTACGTGCCCGGCGACCGCCATCGCTTCGGGATGATCTCGGCCTTCACGATCTACGACAACCTGGTGCTGACCAGCTACTACCGACCCCCGTTCGCTCACCACTTCCTCCGCGACGATGCGGCGATCCTGAAGGCCGCGCAGGAGAAGGTGGAACGGTTCGACATCCGGACCCCGACAGTGACTGCGACGGTGGGCACTCTCTCCGGCGGGAACCAGCAGAAGCTCGTCGTCGCCCGCGAGTTTGATCGCCCCCTCAAGCTGCTCGTCCTGGACCAGCCGACGCGGGGTCTCGACGTCGGTAGCATCGAGTTCATCCACCACCAGATCCTCGCCCGGCGCGACGCGGGCACGGCAGTGCTGCTCGTCTCCGCCGAGCTCGACGAGGTGATGGAGATGTCTGACAGGATCGCAGTGATGTATCGGGGGCAGATCGTCGCCACCCTCGACGGACGGACGGCCGACAAGAGCGAGGTCGGCCTGCTGATGGCAACGGGTGCATCTGACCGGGAACGAACGGAGAAGGCGAGCGCATGAGCGAGCCGGAGGCCGACCTCGGCCGCTCTCAACGGATCGAGCAGATGCTGCGTGAGATCGCCGGGTTGTTGATCGGCCCGGTCACAGCCGTCGCGCTCGCCCTGCTCGTGGGCGCCGTCGGGATTGTCCTGTTCAGCGGCCTGCTCCCGGCCGGCAAGCCATTCGACCTCGGACTGCCCGTACAGGCATATGCCGCGCTGTTCAGTGGCGCGATCAGCACGTCGACGTTCACCTATGCGACGCCGCTCATCCTCGCCGGGCTCGGTCTTGCGGTCGGCTTCAAGGGCGGCCTCTTCAATATCGGTGGCCGCGGCCAGTTCCTCATGGGCGCACTCGGGACGATGACCGTCGCCACGTGGCTCGGCACCTCGCTACCGGCGATCGTGGAGATCCCGCTGGCACTGCTCGTCGGCCTGGCGCTCGGCGCGGCCGCCGGCTTCATTCCTGGCGCGCTGAAGGCGACATCGGGCGCGCACGAGGTCGTCACGACGATCATGCTCAACTACATCCTCGCCGACGTGCTGTACTGGGCGGTCAGCGGACCGCTGGTGCCGGCGCTCGCGCCGCAGCCGATCACGATCAACGTCCGCGACAGCTCGAACGCTTTCATTCCGACCCTGCCCGCCACGGACATCAATCTCGGCTTCCTCATCGCCATCGCGATGGTGCCGGTCGTCTGGGTCCTGCTCTATCGCACGACGCTCGGCTTCGAGATCAGGACCGCCGGGGCGAACCCTGATGCCGCACGCTACGGCGGGATGAAGCCGCGCCGCCTCATCGTCCTGACGATGACGATGTCGGGTCTGCTCGTCGGTCTCGCCGGGGCGATCAACCTGCTCGGCCTCGACCACCAGATAACGCCGGGCTACGACACCACGGTCGGCTGGGACGCGATCACCGTGGCCCTGCTCGGTCGCTCCAACCCGATGGGCGTGTTCTTCTCCGCGCTACTGCTCGGCGGGATGCGGGCCGGGTCCGGGCCCATGCAGATCCAGGCCGGCGTGCCGAGAGAGCTCGTCGACGCGCTCCAGGCGATCATCCTGTTGTTCCTTGTCATCAACGTCCTTCGACGCATCCTCGGAGCGCGTGCCGTTCGCGACACCGCGATGGCAGAACTCGAGACGGTGACGCGAACGTACGGCCGGGAGAGCGTGTGATGGTCGACATCGCGAACTGGCTCTCCTCCCTGCCGGTCCTCGGGTACATCTTCCAGCTGATCGGGTACATCCTCGCCAATCTCCCGATCATGTCCCAGACCACCGTCGCCGTCGCCGTCCCCATCACGCTCGCGGCTCTGTGCGGCGTCATGTGCGAGCGCTCTGGGGTGATCAACATCGGTCTCGAAGGAATCATGCTGATCGCGGCGTTCGTCGGCTGGGCCGCCGGCATCGTCGCGATTGGTATCTTCCCCGGCCAGCCCACGGCGGTCTTCGGTTTGACTCCAGCGCTGCTCATCGCGCTCATGTGCGCGATCGTCGCAGGCATGTTGGTTTCATTGCTGCACGCCTGGCTGTCGATCTCGCTGCGCGTTGATCAGATCATCAGCGGAACGATCATCAACATCGGAGCCGTCGGCCTGACCGGTTACGTCAACAACCTAATCTCGCGCCAGTCGCCGGTCGGCGCCGGCAACTTCACCCCGTTCCAGGTTCCATCCGAGGTCGCCAACCTGCCAGTGGTCGGCTGGCTCCTCAACGCGCTGTTCAGCCAGGGCCCCATCGGCATCGCCACCGTCGTCATCGTGGTCGTGCTCCAGGTATGGCTGTTCCGGTCGCGATGGGGACTGCGCACGCGGGCGGTGGGCGAGCATCCGCGCGCCGCCGAGACCGTCGGCATCGACGTGATCTGGCTGCGCTACCGGAACGTCGTGCTTTCGGGCGCGCTGGCCGCACTGGGCGGGGCATGGCTGAGCATGGAGCAATACAGCGCCTTCCAGCCGAACATGACCGCGGGCCGCGGCTTCATCGGGCTGGCCGCGATGATCGTGGGGCGCTGGACACCCATCGGCGCGTTCGGTGCGGCGCTGCTGTTCGCATCGGCAACGGCGCTCAGCACGGCAATCGTGATCGGCCCACCGAGCGGTGAGCTGGGCAGTCTGCTCGTGAGCCTGCCGACCCAGCTCTGGGACGCACTCCCCTACCTCATCACGATCATCGTGCTGGCGGGACTGATCGGGCGGAGCATCCCGCCCGCCGCCGACGGCCAGCCGTACGAGCGCGAAGCGGCCACCTGAGCGGTCTCGTGACCTGCGCGCCGCAGCGCTGGGATCGGCCCCGATGACTGGCGTCCCGGCATGCGGCGTCGCGTCGAGGATCCCGGCCTCGTACGGCGAGAGGCCGTCCTCCTCGACGTAGCGCGAGCTGGATGACCCGCGCCGCCCGCCGCCGGTGGGGGAACGGGTTCATCCGATTGCGCCGAGAGCCCGATCGGCGGTCACGGACGGACCCCACGCCAATCGCCGAGATCGAGCGACCAGTCGTTGCAGGTCATCCAGTGGCCCTTCGGGTACTCGAAATCCATCGCGCCAAGGAGCTCGAAGCCAAGCTTGCGACAGAGCGCATTGGAGGCCACGTTGTCCGCCGACGGATAGGCGTGAACGGTCTGGTACCCGCCTGCCTCGGCGGCGATCTCGAGGCAGCGGGCGGTCGCCCGGGTTGCGAGCCCGCGGCCCTGGAACTCGGGCAGCACACTCCAGCCCGTCTCGAGCGCGGGCTCACCACCGATGGCATGCGGCCAGAACCCGACGGAACCTGCGTCCACCCGATCCGGCCCGACGGTGATCACGAACATCCGCCCGGACTCGGGGCCCATCTCGACGTACCGGGTGAGGCGCGCACGCAGCCGCTCCGGCGACTCCGGACCGCCCAGATGCTCGGTCATCGCCGGGTCACCGAGGAGTCGCTCCATCAGACCAATGTCGTCGGGCCGCCATGGACGGAGGTCGATGTCGATCATGCGTTCAGGCCGTGTTCGCGAACCCATGCTGGACATGATCGGCGACACTGCGCACATGCGCACTGATCTCGACCGCGACCTCGACCAGCATCTGCCCACGGTTCGATCCGCACCGCGCGACATCGGCTCGCTCGAGCTGATCGTGCTTCGACCAGCCGAGGATGAGCGCGTCCTGCTCGAAGAGGCGCTGCTCGATCCGGCCCGCGGGCTCGACGGCGACGACTGGATCCGCCGGCGAAGCGGCTCCACGCCCGATCGCTCGCCGGACCCTTCGTCGCAGCTGACCGTGATCAGCACGCGCGTCCTTGCCGCGATCGAGCCGGATCGGTCCAGGTGGCCACTCGCCGGTGACCAGCTGTATGTGGACTTCGATCTCAGCGTCGAGCACCTGCCGGCTGGCACGCGGCTTGCGATCGGCGAGGCGGAGGCGGAGGTAAGTGCGAAGCCACACACGGGGTGCTCGAAGTTCAGCGCGCGCTTCGGAAGCGATGCCTTGCGTTGGATCAACGGTCCGATCGGTCGAGAGCTCCGGATGCGCGGGATCAACTGCCGGATCGTCCGCGGCGGCACGGTCCGCACCGGCGACGCGATTCGTAAGCTTCCCGCTGGGTCCTCTCCCGACAACTAGTCAAAGCACGACTGCGCGGCGGCGCTCTGGCCACCCTCCGACCCGATCCCGTGCCAGTCAGTCAGGGCACGACTGCATGGCATCGAATCCGCGGTGGATCCAGCCGCAACGGCCCGATGTGCTCAGGATCTGGTGCCGAGCACGCGTCCTCTGACTGGATGACGGAAATCGGTCGTGGTCGTGGTCGGGGTCGGCCGGGGTCGGCCGGGGTCGGCCGGGGTCGGGGAAGTGGTGCTCAGACGACCGCGCCCGCTCCGGCAGCGGCGACCAGCCGGGACACCACCGCCTGCGTCAGGATCCAGCCCTTGAGTGGGTCACGCGGGAGCCGGATCCGCACCTGGTTCGACGCGAACGTCATGTCGCCCGGACGAACGCCCGGCAGCGGGGCGGCACCCCCGGCGGCACCCGGCGCGAGAAGCTGCATCGCCGTCGCCCGCGACAGCCCGCCGCCGAACCTGACGACCAGCCACCCCTCCTCGCGCGCCAGGGAGACCACGCCAGCGCCCTCGGCGGCGAGCCGCAGCTCGGCCACCTCGGCCAGCCGCAGGACCGGTGCCGGCATGGGGCCATAGCGGTCGGTGACCTCCTGGCGGAACGCAGCCACGTCGCCGACGCTTCGCGCCCGGGCGAGTCGCCGGTAGAGCTCCAGCTTCTGGGCCTCGTCGGGCACGTAGTCGTCGGGGAGATGCGCATCCACGGGGAGATCCACCACCGCCTGCGGCGCATCCCGCACCGGCTCGCGCTCCTCGCGCCGCGCCTTCGCCACCTCCACGGCCTCCGCAAGCAGCCGGCTGTAAAGGTCGAACCCGACCGCCGCCATGTGTCCCGACTGCTCGCCGCCCAGGATGTTGCCGGCCCCTCGGATCTCGAGGTCGGCGAGGGCGATCTGGAAGCCGGCGCCCAGCTCGGATGCATTGAAGATCGCCTGGAGCCGCTTGCGGGCCTCCTCGCTCATCCGCTCGCGCCGCCGGTACAGCAGGTAGGCGTACGCCCGCCGCGACGAGCGCCCCACGCGGCCGCGGAGCTGGTAGAGCTGCGCGAGCCCGAGCGCGTCCGCCCGGTCGATGACGATCGTGTTCGCGTTGGGGATGTCGAGCCCCGATTCGATGATGGTCGTGCAGACCAGGACGTCCGCTTCGCCTTCGGCGAACGAGAGCATCACCCGCTCGAGCTGACCCTCGGGCATCTGCCCGTGACCGACCACGATCCGGGCCGATGGCAGGAGGCGCCGCAGCTGCTCGGCCTGCGCCTCGATCGTCTCGACCCGGTTGTGGACATAGAACACCTGGCCGCCACGGTCCAGCTCGCGCAGGATCGCGTCGCGGACCAGACCGGCCGACGCTTCCGCCACCCGCGTCTGGATCGGCAGCCGGTCCTCCGGCGGAGTCTCGATGACCGAGAGATCCCGGATCCCGGCGAGCGCCAGGTTCAGCGTGCGCGGGATCGGCGTCGCCGACAGGGTGAGCACGTCGACGGCGGCCCGCAGCTGCTTGAGCCGCTCCTTGGCCGCGACGCCGAACCGCTGCTCCTCGTCCACGACCACGAGCCCGAGGTCCCGGAACGCCACGTCCTTCGATAGCAGGCGATGCGTCCCGATGACCAGGTCGACGGTACCGTTGGCCAGTCCGGCGAGCGTCGCTGCCTGCTCGCGCGCGCCGACGAACCGGGACAGCAGCCGCACGGTCAAGGGGAAGGCCGCGAACCGCTGTGAGAACGTGGCGAAGTGCTGCCCCGCCAGCACGGTGGTGGGCACGAGGACCGCAACCTGCTTGCCGTCCTGCATCGCCTTGAACGCGGACCGCAGCGCGACCTCGGTCTTGCCGTACCCGACGTCGCCCACGACCAGCCGGTCCATCGGGCGCAGCGTCTCCATGTCGTCCTTGACCTCGGCGGAAGCGCGCAGCTGGTCGGGCGTCTCCTCGTACGGAAACGACGCCTCCATCTCGCCCTGCCACGGCGTGTCCATCGCATAGGCGAACCCCCGCGCCGCCTCGCGCTTCGCGTACAGCGCGAGCAGCTCCTCGGCCAGATCGCCGACGGCGCGACGCACTCGCTGCTTCGTCCGCAGCCAGTCGGTGCCGCCCAGGCGCGACAGCGTCGGGTGCTCGCCGCCCGAGTAGCGGGTGACCCGGTTGATCTGCTCGACCGGGACGAAGATCCGGTCCCCTGCCGCGAACGAGAGCTCGAGGTAGTCGCGCTCCTGGCCCTCCCCGCCGCGCCGCAACATCTGCTCGTAGCGGGCGATTCCGTGGTCGATGTGGACGACGAGGTCGCCCGGGGTCAGCCGCTCGAGGATGTCGCGCGGGACGATCCGCCGCAACGCCTTGGGCCGGCGGACCCGGACCGACCCGAACAGCTCCTGGTCGGTGACCACCGCCAGCCCGTCCGGCCCCCCTTCGAATCCGCCGTTGAGGCTCCGTTCGACGAGGGCGATGGCACCCGGTGGTGGCGCTTCCGACACGCGGTGGACGATGCCGACCGCATGCCCGGCCTCGCCCAGCAGCTCCGCGAGGCGTGGCGCCTGATCCGAGGCGAGCACGACACGCGCACCCTCCGACAGCCAGTGCTCGACGCCGTCCACGAGCCGCTCCGTTCGTCCGGGCGGCAGCACGGGCTCGCGCCAGCCGAACAGATCGCCCGACGTCAGGCCCTTTGACGCGTATGCCATCCCCTCGGCCGCAATGGCTTCAGATTCCCAGGTGAGCTCGAGTGTTCTCGCCCCGTGGAGGCGTGCCTTCCAGTCACGCGGAGCGAGGTACCCGGGCGGCCAGCCCCGCGGCAGCTCGTCTGTCTCCACCATCTCCGCGTGACGCTCGTCCGCCTGGCGCCACAGGAACTCGGCGGCATCAGCGAGATCGCCCGGCTCGTCGAGCACGAGCAGGGTCCGGGGGTCGAGGTGGTCGAGCGCCGTGGCCGGCGCAATCAGGCGCGCCCAGACCTCGGCGGCATCGCCGGCGGCCAGCGCTCGCCCGACGGAGGCACGGGTCGCGCCCTCGGACAGCGCCTCGCCACCGAACCTCGCGAGGTCGGCCGCCAGCCGCTCCGGCAACCGGGAGCCCCGCCGTCCCAGCCGAGCCCGAATCTCGTCGACCCCGCCGCGGGGCAGGAGGAACTCCGTCGCGGGCAGGAGCACCACCTGGTCGACCGGGCCGACGCTCCGCTGGTCGGTCGGGTCGAAGGCGCGCAGCGAGTCGATCTCGTCGCCGAAGAACTCGATCCTGACCGGGAGCTCGGCACTGGGCGGAAAGACGTCCACGATCCCGCCCCGGCGCGCGATCTCGCCATGTCCGGCGACCTCGACGACGGGCGTGTAGCCGTGGTCGAACAGCTCCGCCAGCAGGGCATCGAGTCCGATCCGCGTCCCGGGGGCCAGCGTCCGCGGGCGTTCCGGCAGGTCGTCGGCGGCGATGGTCGCCTGGAGCAGCGCCTGGACGCTCGCGACGATGACCCGGGCCCTCCCCGACCGCCAGGCCGCGAGCGCCGCGACCCTGGCCGCCGTCTCATCGGGCACGAGCTCGCTGCGCTCGTAGGCAAGCGAGGTGCGGGGCTCGAGGACCGCCACGAGCGACGGGTCGCCCAGCCAGGCGCCCAGCTCCTCGGCCACGCGATCCCCGATCTCCGCGTCGCGGGCGACCCAGCAGATCCGCTCCCCGTCGGCGGCGAGGGCGAGGGCCGCCGCGAGATACGACTTCGCGCCGTGGGGCACGGTCGTGAGCCCGACATGCCGGCCGTGGATGCCTGGCGCCGAAGGGACGCCGCCCAGGCGTTCCCGGAGCGAGGCGAACGAGCCGGTGGGGTGAAGCAGGCGAGGGAGGACGCCGAGATCCGGGACCCGACGGCCGGGACCGCGAGCGGATGCGCCGGCACGGGACGGAGAGCCGGCACGGGACGGAGAGCCGGCACGCCGCGCCGACCGCGCATGACTGCCCTCGCCATCCTCTCCACGCGCACCCGGGTCCAGCAGCTCCACCTCCGCCTCGGCCGACGCACGCTCGAGATCGGTCTCGCGCTCGCGCGCGTCGCTGGCCGCCCGCCGCTCCGCCCATTCCATCGCGACCTTCTCGGCCAGCCGCCGTTCCCGGGTCGACCTGCCACGGTAGCGTTCGGTCACGGGTTGCGGCCGCCTTCCCGGCCGCTGTCCCGGCCCCCACCGCCGAGGATCCGGCGCCAGCCCGTCCGCGTCCGTCGAACTCCCGACTCGTCGGCCGGACCGCCAACCTCGCCGGGCTTCGGGCCGTCCGCCGCCTCGACCGGCGCCTGCAACTCGAACGCGTTGAACCGGTTGGCCGCCCTCGAGGTGCCGTCTCGAGCCCAGGCCTCCACCGCATCGGCTGCGGCATCGAGCAGGATCGGCAGCCGCGCCTCCTCGGCGGCCGCAAACTGCGAGAGGACGTGGTCCATCGCGCCCTGCCCGGGCTCTCCGATCCCAACCCGCAGGCGGCCGATCTTCTCGGTGCCCAGCTCGTCGATCACCGAGCGCAGGCCGTTGTGGCCGCCGTGCGAGCCGCTCTCCCGGAAGCGCAGCTTGCCGAACGGCAGCGCGAAGTCGTCGACCACCACCAGCAGGTCGGTCAGCGGCACCCGTTCGCGGGCGAGCAGCTTGCGGACGGCAATCCCGGAGTCGTTCATGTAGGTGAGCGGCTTGGCGAGCACCAGATCGAGGCCCTGGTAGCGGATCTGGACGCTTTCCGACGCGTCGCGCTGACGGCCGCGACCGGACCTGCCGGCCCGATCCGCGAGCCGGTCCAGCACCATCCAGCCGATGTTGTGCCGCGTCCCCGCGTACTTGCTGCCCGGATTTCCCAGGCCGACGACGAGCTTCACGATGCGGGCGAGTCCCTCACGATGGTGGCCTGCCGGGCGGGCGCCCGGACACGACGAACGGCCCCGGGACCGCGTCCAACGGGGCTTGCGGGCATGGTACCGCCCGCGGCGTCAGGGGAGGACCGGGGAGTCAGGCGAGCAGGCGCCGCTCCAGGTCGCGCATCGCGGCCTCCTCTTCCGCCTCGGCGTGGTCCCAGCCGCAGATGTGCAGTGTCCCGTGGATCGCCAGCAGACGCAGCTCGTCGCGCGCCTCCCAGCGCACGTCTCCCGTCTGCCCGCCCCGACCGGCGGCGGCCTGCTCGATCGCCCGCTCGATCGAGATCACGATGTCGCCGAGGTTGAGGCGGGCGCCCGGCGGCAGCACGAACGGGTCGGCCCCGGGCTCCACACCCGGCGGCCCCGCACCTTCGGCGCGGTCCGCATGATCGGGGAACGCCGCGGGCGGCAGCAGCGGGAACGAAAGGACATCGGTGGGACCGGTCTTGCCCATGTGCGACTCGTTGAGCAAGGTCAGCTCGACGTCATCGGACAGGATCAGGCCGATCGAGGCCGGCGACGGTGCGCCGGCGGCATCGAGCGCGGCGGCGACGGCCCGGGCGAGGATCGCACCCGGGACGAGCCTCGGGACGCCCTGACGCCACTCGAGATCGATCCGCCACGGGCCGAGATAGTTGCTGCGCACGACTACACGGTAGCGCGCGGTTCGTGGATGACCCACGCCGCGCCACCGGCACCACCCGGCCGGGGCACGGTATCTTCGAGGCCGTGAGCATCCGCGAGATCGTGCGCTTCGGGGACCCGCGCCTCCGCCTGCCGGGCCGCCCGATCACCCGCTTCGACGCCGAGCTCGCGACCCTCATCGACGACATGGTCGAGACGATGGACGCGGCCCCCGGGGCGGGCCTCGCGGCGCAGCAGGTGGGCGTCGACCTGCAAGTGTGCGTGATCCGCATCGACGACCACCTGTACGAGGCCGTCAACCCGCGGATCGTCCATCGCTCTGGCGAGCAGGACCTGTGGGAAGGCTGCCTGTCCCTGCCCGGGTACCGCGCCAACCGGCGGCGGGCATCGCACGCCGTGATGGTCGCCCAGGACCGCACGGGCCGCCGGGTCACGGTCTCGGGCCACGACTGGCTCGCGCGAGCGATCCAGCACGAGTTCGACCACCTGCATGGAGAGCTGTATACCGACGGCCTGCCGGAGGACGCCGAGATCATCCTCGATTCGGAGCTCAACCTCCGCCGTTCGGACGATTCGGAGACGGCCGACCAGGAAGCCGGCTGACGTACCGGACGGCCGCCACGCTGAGGCCGGCGCTCAATCGCTCCCGGAGGCCCGCCGCGACTCGAACTCGACCACCTTGTTCTGCGGGTATGCGATCCGCTGGTGGTACATCCCCAGCAGCTGCGACACGAACGCCTCGCGGATCTTCTCGATGTCGCGCAGGGTGAGGTTGCACTCGTCGAACTGGTCGTCGGCGATCCGCTCCTCGATGATCCGCGCCACCATCGCCCGGATCGCGGTCTCGTCGCGCGACGACAGCGACCGTACCGACGCCTCCACGGAGTCGGCCAGCATGATGATCGCGGCCTCCCGGGACTGGGGCTTCGGGCCCCCGTGGCGGAACTTGCGCTTGTCCACGGCGTCGGCCGCCTTGCGGCCCTCGGCCGTCTCGAGACCTCCGAACGGGGCGGCGGCCTGCTCCCGGGCGCGAGCGTAGAAGTAGGACATGACCGCCGTCCCGTGGTGCTGCGGGATGAATGCGATCAACGCCTTGGGCAACCCGGACCTGTAGGCGATGTCGATGCCTTCGCTGACATGACTCTTGAGCAGCTGCGCCGAGGTCGCCGGATCGAGCTCGTCGTGGATGTTCTGGCCGCCGGCCTGGTTCTCGATGAACGCGGCCGGGTTGGAGAGCTTGCCGATGTCGTGGTAGTAGGCGGCCACGCGAGCCAGCAGTGGATCGGCACCGATCACCTCGGCCGCCCGCTCGGCGAGGTTGCCCACCATGAGTGAGTGGTGGTACGTGCCCGGCGTCTCCACCAGGAGGCGCCGGAGCAGGGGCTGCGACGGGTTCGCAAGCTCCAGCAGCTGGAACACGGTCAGGATCCCGAACACCGACCCGAGCACCGCGAAGCTGCCCACGGCCGCGACCGCCGATCCACCGGCCGCCACCGCGGATGCGCCGAGCAGCTCGAGCAGCCCGCGGATGTCCCGGTCCCCCAGCAGGGTGAACACCACCACGACCGTGGAGCTCACGACGAACATGGCCACGCCGGCCTGGACGAACACCGCCAGTCGATCGCCGCGCCGGACCGTGACGATGCCCGCGATCCCGCCGAACATGATGTATGCGGCCAGCTCGAGGCCCGTGCCGTTGACCGCCGCTGCCAGCACACCCAGGAGCGCCATCAGCACGATCGCCGCGCCGCCGTCGAGCAGGACCGTGATCAGCATGCCCACCGCACCCAGCGGCAGCGCATACGGGAGCCAGGCACGCCCTGCCGTGAACTTGATCGCCACCACGGCAACCAGGAGGAGCAGCGCCAGCAGCAGCAGGACGTTGTTGCGATGCCAGAATTCGCGCCTGAACCGCCACGTCCAGATCAGCAGCAGCCCGACGATCAGCATCGACAGGACCACGAACCCGGCCAGTCGAGCCACGTCGAGGCCGCCCTCGTTGACCTTGAAGTAGGTGATCGCCTCCTCGGCCGCGGCATCCAGCCGGTCGCCCTTGCGAACGATGATGTCGCCACGCTGCCATACCGCCTGCACAGGCTGGACGGCGTCGGCCGCCTGCTGGCGGGCCGCGTCCGTCAGGGACTCCGAGTACGACGAGTTGGGCACGACCAGGGGCGAGATCAGGGCCGCCGCGAGATCACGCTCGTCGGCATTCAGGTCGCCGCCCATCTGCCCGGCCAGCCGGTCGCGCAGGGCGGCCACCTCGGTATCACGAAGCTCGGACCGCTCGGTGTTGACCAGGACCCGGGCTGCCTCGTTCCGGACCGCGGTCCAGCGGTCCGGCGTCAGCGCCTGGAGCGTCGCGCGAGTCGCCTTCTTGAGGGCCGGGATCGCCTGACCCAGCAGCGTCTGGCGGTACTCGGGCGTGACCGTGTCCCCGAACGCGGTGTCGATCAGGGACACCTCGCTGTCGAACGCCTTCGCCTGCGCGGCCGCGATCGCCGCGGCCTGCTCGGTCGTGTAGTCGTACTGGGGCTCGACCGCAGCGCTCGCCGCATCGCGCGCCTGCTTGGTGAGCACGGCGCTCTCATACTCGCCGGCGCGTGGCGCCACGACGTCCGCGGGCGCGGGCTTGCCCACCTCCAGCTGCGGCTGAGCCGGAAGGATGTCGACACCCAGGATCACGGACATCGCCGCCACCAGCAGGATGGATGCGGCGAGCAGCCGGAACAGGTCGCGACGGGTGAACTGGGTGGCGGGTTCGTTGGATGTGGCCAGCATGGGTCAGTCCCCCGGGCGGAGGCCCGTCAATGCTCCGTGTCGTGCGCGGCGAGATCGATCGAAGCCAGGGCCCTGGCAACGAGGCCCGATGTCAGCTTGCCATCGGCCCGTCCCCGGATCCTCGGGGAGAGCCAGCCCATCACCTTGCCCAGGTCGCGCGCGGAGGCTGCGCCTGTGGCCGCGATCCCTTCCTCGACCAGGGCCTTCAGCTCGTCCTCGGTTAGCGCCTGGGGCAGGTAGTCCTGGAGGATCGCGATCTCGGCCTCCTCCTTGGAGGCCAGATCCTCGCGCCCGCCTTTACGGAACGCGTCCACGCTCTCGCGGCGCGTCTTCACCTCGCGCACGATCACGCCCAGCACCTCATCCTCGGTCAGCGTCGGCGTGCCTCGCCTTCTCGAGGTTGTAGATGGTGTTCTGGGCCATGCGCAGCGTGTCGCGGCGGAGCGCGTCACCCGACCGCATGGCGGCGGTCGTATCGGCGTGGAGTCGTTCGCGAAGGGTCACCGGATGGCTCCTCGGGTGTCACGGCGTCGACGGTTCGACGGTCCGTGCCCGCGAGCTGCGCCGATGGTGGGGACACCGGGATCCCGGTCCCGGTCGACGCTGGGGCGTCGGGGCCATCGGTCGCGCGGCCGGTCGATGCGACGGGTCGCGCTCGCCGGTGGCTCAGCCCTGGCTCGCGCGTGCGTTCTTCTTGCGCTTCGCTTCCTTGCGCTTCCGCTTCACCGACGGCTTCTCGTAGTGCTCGCGACGGCGAGCCTCCGCGAGGATGCCGCTCTGCTGGATCTTCTTGTTGAAGCGGCGGAGGGCGCTCTCGAACGTCTCGTTCTCACCCACTCGGACTTCGGCCAATCCCGGTTCACCTCCTCGGGCAGGGGTCTCGCACCCGCCTCCCGCGCGCGGTGCCCGGCGGCGCAGGAGGCGTCCCGGCCGTCCCTCATGCGCGAGCACGATGAGCCTGCCGGCAGGCGCGCGGAGTGTACGCGCGCACCGGGAAGGGGTCAAACGAGCCGAGACCAGCAGAGAGGCTGGGCCAGACTCGCCACTCGGAGCCTGGGCAGGGTCGAGCCAGGACCTGGGCGCTATTCCCGGCCACCGACGTCGAGCAGGAAGTCGATCAGGCCCGGCGAAGTAGGTCTCCTGGTCGTCGTACATCGCGAGGTGGCTGCCGTTGGGGCAGTGGAGGTAGCGGCCGTTCGGCAGGCGGCGTGCCATGTCCGCCATGAAGGCCGGGTCCATCGTGTCGTGCGCGGCGCCGATGACCAGCGTCGGGACCTCGATCCGGGCCAGGTCCTCGGTCCGGTCCCAGTCGAGCAGCTTGCCGCTCAGGCCGAGCTCGCTCGGACCCTGCATCGGCACGTACACGGCCTCGTTGATGTGATCCATCATCCGGACGACCGGGTCGGGCCACTCCTCGAACGGCATCCGCAGCACGTGGTGCACGTAGTGCTGCTCCATGAGCAGCGCCATGTAGCGCGGGTTGTCGGTGTCGCCCGCGGCCTCGAGGGCCTTGATCTCGGCCAGCGCAGCCTGGTCCATGGCCGGCATCAGCACGTCGTTCGCGTAGGCGTTGTAGGCGGGACAGCTGGACATCATGTTCGAGATGACCAGACCCTTGAGCGCGTCGCCATGGTGCAGCGCGTACTCGGTCGCGAGCAGGCCGCCCCAGGACACGCCCGCCAGGAAGAAGTTGCTGCGATCCAGACCCAGCGCGAGGCGGACCTGCTCGACCTCGTCCACGAACCGGTCGAGCTCCCACAGGTCGGGATCGTCGGGCTGGTCGCTGTAGAAGGAGCCCAGCTGGTCGTAGTAGTAGTACTCGATCCCCGCGGCGGGGAGGTAGCTGTCGCAGGCCTCGAACCCTTCGTGGGTGGCACCCGGCCCGCCGTGGAGGAGCAGCAGCTTGATGTCGCGGGTTGTTGCCGTGGCGCTTCGTCCAGACCCGGAACTCGCCGTTGGGCGTCCGGATCGGGATCATCCGCGCGCCGCCGCTGAGCCGGTCGGGTCGCCCGGAATCGTCGAGGTACGGGACGGGGGCTTGCATGGCGACTCCTGCGAACGACGGCCTGGTCCGGGCCGATTCTTGCACCGGTCCGGCGAGCTCGCATCGGCACCCGTGAGAGGGCGGCGACCAGCCCGAACGAGTCCCGGCCCACCACATCGTCTGCGCCACGCTCCTCGCCAACGACCGCGGACGTACCTGGCAGCAGGTCCGCTTCTGACGCTTCGGGCGCCGTTCGATGCCGGCGCCGCGCGCTCGGCCCATCCCGGCGACAATGGGTCTGCCCATGTCCACCGCCCTCGAGCCGGATCCGAGCCCGCCTGCCCGCGCCTTCGACACCCCGACCATCGTGACGGTCGCGGGAGGGCACCTCGTCCACGACACGTACCCGGCGTTCGTCGGCGTGCTCCTGCCGCTGCTCATCCCCAAGCTCGGGATCAGCCTGGCCGTGGCCGGTCTGCTGGCGGCGACGTTCCGGGTGGCGACGGCCGTTCAGCCGATCCTGGGCGTGATCGCGGACCGCGCGGACACCCGCTACTGGATCATCCTGGCACCCGGGGCGACCGCGATCGCGATCGGGCTGATCGGGCTGGCCCCGACGCCCGCCGTCGTCGCGCTGCTGCTGGTGCTCGCCGGCCTGAGCTCGGCCGTGTTCCACCCGGCGGCCGCGGCACTGGTGACCCGGTCGTCGGGGACGCAGTGGGGTCGCGGAACGTCGATCTTCATGACCGGCGGCGAGTCGGGCCGAGCCATCGGCCCGGTGGTCATCGCCGCGGTGCTGTCGGTGGTCGGCCTGGGTTGGAGCTGGGTGGCGATGGCGCCCGGGATCGTGGCATCCGGGCTCCTGTACCTGCGCGTCGCCCACCGGCCTCAGGTGCACCTGCGGCATCCGGCAGGCTCTATCCGTGTCGCGCTGCGGTCAGTGAGGCGTGGGTTCCTGCTGCTCGCGGCCGCCGGCGCGATGCTTTCGATGGCGAGCGTCGGGATTCTCGTGTTCATCCCGACCTACCTGACCGGCGCGGGCGCCGAGCTCGTGCTCGCGGGTGCCGCGGTCACCGCATTCGAGATCGGCGGCGCGACGGGCGCGTTTATCGGCGGCACGCTGTCGGACCGGATCGGTCGGCGGCTGATGCTCGCCCTGGGTGTCGGCATCGGGTCGCCGCTCCTGATCCTTGCGCTCGCGATGCCCATCGGCCCTCTGACCCTCGTGGTGCTGGCGATCTCGGGCGTGGCCCTGCTCAGCGCGGGACCGGTCCAGCTGGTGCTCATGCAGGAGCTGCTGCCCGACAACCGGAGCGCAGCCGTGGGCTTGAGCATCTTCGTGATGACGCTGACCAGCGCGCTGGGCACGGTGGTGCTCGGGGCGCTGGGCGAGGCGATCGGTCTCCAGATGGCCCTGATCCTGGCGGCCGCCGCGGCACTGCTCGCGCTGCCGTTCATCGCGCTGCTGCCGGAGACCCGCCACGTGAGCGGCGCGAGGCTCTGAGCCCGGCAGCCCCGAGCCTTCGCGCGGCTCGCGGGGCGTTCCGGACGGACCGCCCGGCCTCGCGGCTCCTCGGCCACGCGGCCAGTCCTCGGCAGCGACTACGATCAGCCGCACGATGGACAGCCTGATCGAGCTCCTCGAGCGCGCCGCGCGCCGGTACGGCGCCCGAAACGCGCTGGGGCTGCGACGCGACGACGGGACCACCTACCACTGGTCGTACGAGGAGCTGGTGCGCCGAAGCCGGCTCGCGGCCTGGCGGCTGCGAGCGCTCGGCCTGCAACCGGGGGATCGCGTCCTCACCTGGTCGCCGTCCACGCCCGCGCTGCCGGCCGCCTACTTCGGGGCGATGTACGCGCGGCTGATCTTCGTGCCGCTCGATGCGCGGATGGCGCCTGACACGATCGGCCGGATCGTCGAGCGGTCGGGCGCCGTGCGGCTCCTGCTGGGCAGTGGTCGCGACGCGCCCGACCCCCGGGAGGTCGGCCTGGAGCGCTTCCCGACCACGCTGGTCGAGGACCTGGCGGCGGACCCGGACGGCAGCCTCCCACCCGACTGGGAGGCGCAGGTCGCCGGCTGGGAGCGGCCCACCCCCGACGAGGTGTTCGAGCTCGTGTTCACCTCGGGCACGACCGGCAATCCGAAGGGTGTGATGCTCGCCCACGACAACGTGCTGGCCGGGGTGTCCTCGTTCCACGGGATCATCAACCCGATGGAGCACCGGCTCGTGTCGCTGCTGCCGCTATCACACTCGCTGGAGCAGGCGGTCTCGCTCTACTACGCGCTCGACGTTGGCGCCGACATCCTGTACGTCCGCAGCCGCAACCCGCGGGTTATCTTCGACGCGCTGCGAGAGCACCGGGTCACGACGATGCTGCTCGTGCCCCAGGTCCTCGACCTGTTCTGGAGCGCGATCGAGCGCGAGGTCGAGAAGCGAGGCCAGGCGGCGACCTTCGGGCGGCTGCGCCGGATGGCTCGCTGGCTGCCGTACCGCGCCAGGCGGCGGCTGTTCCGTCGGGTTCATGAGCAGCTGGGCGGGGGCGTGCGGCTGTTCGCCACCGCCGGCGCTTTCCTGCCGCCGGCGCTCCAGCAGGCGTGGGAGGACCTGGGCGTCATCGTGCTCCAGGGGTACGGAGCGACCGAGACCGCTGCCGGGTCGTGCACCACGATGAACGACCATCCGCCGGGCTGCGTGGGCTGGCCGCCGAAGCCCGTCGAGATGCGGATCGCCGACGACGGCGAGATCCAGTTCCGCGGCCCCAGCCTGTTCAGGGGCTACTGGGAGGACCCCGAAGCCACCGCGGCCGCGTATACCGCGGACGGCTGGTACCGCTCTGGGGATCTTGGCCAGCTCGACGGCAAAGGCCGGCTCCATCTCCACGGCCGCAAGAAGGACATCATCGTCCTGCCCAACGGGTTCAACGTGTTCCCCGAGGACATCGAGAACGAGCTGCGCGTGGCCGGGCTCCGGGACTCGGTGGCGGTCGAGACGAAGCCCGGTCGGATCGAGGCAGTGGTGCTGGCGCCGCACCTGCGGGCGGCCATCGGCGCCGGCGATGCCGACGGTGCGGCCGACGAGCCGGCGGCCGATGAGGTCCGGCGCGAGATCGATGTCGCGATCAAGGCGGCCAACGCGTCGCTCGGCGCCAACCAGCGGATCGCGGGCTGGCGGCTGTGGCCCGAGGAGGACTTCCCGCGCACGCACACGCTCAAGGTGAAGCGCGATCGGGTCCGCGCCTGGGCGGCGGTGGACGCACCGACGCGGTAGGGCGCACCGGCGCTGTAGCGAGCGGATCTGCCCGCATCGGGCTAGCGGACGCGGCCTTCGCGCATCAGGGCGATGGTCCTGGCGACCCGGCGCGCCCTGGTCTCCGGGTTGCTCGTGCCCTCGACGCTCAGCGTGAACACGCGCTTGTTGCTGTAGGACAGGCCGTCGAAGAAGGCGCGGGCGACGGGGTCCGCCTCGAGCGCTACGGCGAGCTCCGGCGGCACCTCGACCTCGCGGGGCGCCGTGTCGAGCTCGAGCGTGACGTGGACCTCGTCGCCGGCCCGGAGGCCGGACGCCTCGCGGTGCACCGCCGTCACCCCGACCCAGAAGCCGTCGTTGATCGGGGCCACGGTGGATCGGTAGCTGTAGTCGTTCAGGGTCACCACGACGGCCGGACGCCGGCTACCACCGAGCGCATCGACGACGGCCTCGGGCACCTCGATCCCGCACGCGGTCTTGCCGGTCTGCTGGATGGTGGCGCGGAAGGTCTGGCTCATGGCGGGCAGTCTGGTGGCTCGATCAACTTCCGACGCCGACCCCCACCGTCTCGAGCGTCGCCGCCAGACGGGCGACGGATGGGTCGGGGGATACGGACGGTGACCAGGAGAAGAAGATCAGCGTCTGATCGAGGCGACGCAGCACGAACTGCGCGTCGCGCGGGTACTGCACCGCGCCCGTCCCCGACGCCAGATAGGCGGCGAAGTCGCGGCCGACCCGGGCAGCCTCGTCGTTCGAGGGCAGCTCGTAGATCACGATGTAGCCGTGATCTGGGTCTGACGGCAGGATCGCCTGGACCACGCGTCGCGGGACGTCGACGAGCGACGGGCTCTCCCCCGGTCGATACGCCGTCTGGGGAACCCGGACCTGGAACGAGGCCCGCTCCAGCGTGGCGACCAGGAGATCGTACGTACGCTGCGTTGCCTGGCCCGTGGGCGGGATGGTGGCGGCGGCCGTCGGGCCACCGGTCCCCAGGCCGAGCACGCTCGCGAGGACCAGCAGCCCGCCCACCACGAGGCTGCCGATCGCGGCCAGCGCGAACCAGATCGGCGGCCCGCCGCCGCGCCGCTGGTCGCCGGTGGCGTCCGTCGCGCTTCCTGACCCGTTCGATGCTGCCCCGCTCGATGTCGTCATCCGGGCGGCCAGGTCATCTGCCTGCCGCCCAGCAGATGGAGGTGCAGGTGATCGACGGTCTGCCCACCCGCGGGACCGACGTTGGCGACCAGGCGCCAACCGCCGTCGAGGCCCTCCGCGCGGGCGAGCTCGGCGGCCGTGGCGAACAGGCGGCCGAGGAGCGGTGCATCGTCGGTCGTCAGGTCGGCGGCCGAGGCGATGTGCGCGACCGGCATCAGCAGGAGGTGCGTCGGCGCCTGCGGATTGACGTCGCGGATGGCGACGATGGCATCGTCCTGGTGGACCTTGGTGGCCGGGATATCGCCGGCGACGATCCGGCAGAACAGGCAGTCAGTGGGCATGGGCTCCTCCCATCGGCGCAGGAGCAGCGGCGAGGATCGGCAGGGCCGGCCGGCCGAATTCGGCGGGCAGGGTCGATGGCGAGGATCTCCCCGGTGACCCGGTCAGGGACGCCGTCGTCGATGCGGGTCCGGCGCACGGTCAGGATCGCATTCTCGAGATCGTCCGGCGCGGTCATCGGCGCTCGCCCCGGATCGACGGCCACGAGCACGTGATCCTCGGCGTGGCCGACCCAGCGCCCGTCATCGAGCCGCAATTCGACCAGCACCCGCGCCACCGTTCCGAGACCCCTTCGTGCGAACCCCTCGCGCGCGTCCGCGGCCACCGCCAGCAGCTCGCCCGCGCGTGCCTTCCTCGTCCGCCCGTCGACCTGGCCGGCCATTCGGGTCGCCGGCGTCCCCGGTCGCTCCGAGTAGCGGAACACGTGCAGGCCGGCGAGCTCGATCCCCCGCACGAAGTCCATCGTTCGCCGGAACGCGTCCTCGTCCTCGGTCGGGAAGCCCGCGATGACATCAGCGTGCACCGCCACACCCGGGATCGCCGCCCGCGCTCGCTCCATGACCCGCGCGTAGTCCGCGCTCAGGTACCGGCGCCCCATCCGGCGCAGCACGCCATCGTCGCCCGACTGGAGCGGCAGGTGGAGATGGGGCAGCGTGCGCGGCCCACCGTCGACCCACGTCTCCAGCAGCTCGTCGTCCACGTGCTGCGGCTCGATCGAGCTGAGGCGGATCCGCTCGACGCGGGTCTCGGTGAGGATCCGGCGCACCAGCCCGGCCAGCGTCAGGGCGCTGCGGGTATGCGAGCCGCGGGCGCCGCGCTCGGACCAGCCACCGTCATAGGTGCCGATGTTGATCCCCGTCAGCACGATCTCGCGATGCCCCGCCGCCAGTGCGCGTCGGACATCCGCCAGCACGACGGGCGGCTCGAGCGAGCGCTCCGGGCCCCGCGCCTGCGGGATGATGCAGTAGGTGCAGTGGAACGAGCAGCCGTCCTGCACCTTGACGAACGCACGCGTCCGTTCCACGGACGCCCGGCCGTCATCGATCCCCTCGATATCGCCGGCGGCCGCCGACTCGACACCGGACAGGGTCGGCAGCGCGGCATCGAGCGGGCCGTGGGGCGCCCGACCGCCGTCCCCCGTCGAGCCGCCCAGGCGGACCAGCGCCTCCAGCTCGCGCAGCAGCCCGGCCTTGCCCTCGTTGTCGACCAGCCGAGCGGCCGGATCGGCGCGAGCCAGGGCTCCAGGGTCGATCTGCACCGAGCACCCGGTGACCACGATCTCGGCGTCCGGGTTCGCTCGCCGCGCACGCCGGATGGCGGTGCGCGACTTCTCATCGGCAATGGACGTGACCGTGCAGGTGTTGACGAGGTACAGGTCGGCGCCGCGACTGGGGTCGACGAGCGGCACGCCCGCCTCTCGCAGCAGCCGCGCGGCCGCCTCCATCTCGGACTGGTTGACCTTGCAGCCGAGGTTGACGATCGCGGCCGAGCGCGGGCCGCTCACCACGGCGCCGTGCCGCGGGCGTGGGTCCGGCCCTGGGTTCTGACGATCGGCGCAACAGCGGGTGCGAGGTCAGGCATCGAACCGTGATCGTAGCGCAGGCGCTCGCGAGGCCCGATCAGGGCCCGATCAGGGCCGCCGGGCTGACCTCAGCCGGGGCGGTGGATCTCGAGCGCGACCCAGTCGACCTCGGCCCAGCGGCGCTCGATCGTCAGCCCGCGAGCGCGGAACGCGTCGACCACCTCGGCCTCGCGGTTCTCGAAGATCCCGGAGGCCAGCAGCGCGCCACCGGGCCGAACGTCCGCGACCAGGCCATCCGCGAGCGAGATCAGGAGCGATGCGATCAGATTGGCCAGCACGATGTCGAACGGCCCTTCACCGCTGGGTACGCTCCCTTCGCGGGCACGGATGAACCTCGCCAGGCGGTTGCGCCGCGCGTTGGCGGTCGTGGCCTGGACCGCGATCGGGTCCACGTCGACGGCGAGCACCTCGCCTGCCCCGAGTCGTGCCGCCGCGATCGAGAGGATGCCCGATCCGCTGCCCACGTCCAGGACGCGTACCGGCCGGCCGGCCTGGGCGCCCCCGCCGAGCACGCCCCGATCCGCCAGCGACTCGATCGCCGCCAGGCACAGCCGGGTGGTCGGGTGGAGGCCCGTCCCGAACGCCATGCCCGGGTCCAGCGTGAGCACCACGTCGTCGGGCTGCCGGCGATGCCGCCGCCACGTGGGCCGGATCACCATCCGGCGACCGACGCGCATCACCGGGAAGTGCGCCTTCCACGCGTTCGCCCAGTCGGCTTCGTGCACGACGCGCAGCGAGAGCTCCCCGATGGGGCGCAGGCCGAACGCCTGCAGATGGCCCAGGTCCCGTTGCGCCTGCCGGACGGCGCCCCGGGCGGCGGCTGCGTCCAGCACCGGCAGATGGGCCCGAACGAGGGCCGGGCGGGCGATGTCCACGCGCGCTGCCAACCCTTCGTCGACGAGCTCGAAGGCCGGTTCCACGCTGGTGCCGCCCGGCGCGGCGCGGGTCAGGATCTCGGATACGGCCTCGACGGCCTCGTGGTCGGCCGCCACCGAGAGCTCGAGCCAGGCACCGAGTTCGCCGGCTGCTGCCTCCAGGTCGACCGTCGCCAGGGCATCGGCGTCCTCGTTCGTGTCCACCCCGGTCGCCCGATCCGGTGACGCCGGCGGCGACTCCAGCGGCGGCGACTCCAGCGGCGGCGACTCGAGATCCGACGGGGCCGGCCCGGGGCCCTCCGGCGTCAACCCAGGCCCAGCTTCTCGCGGAGCCCTCCGGGCGGCGAGACGCTCTCACCCGCCTCCTTGGCGTAGGCCTCGAGCAGCTCGCGCTCACGCTTCGACAGCTTGGTCGGGACGGTGACGTTGGCGATCACGTGGAGGTCGCCCCGCACCGATTGCCGGCGCAGGTGCGGTGCCCCGCGGCCCCGAAGCCGGATCTCCGTTCCAGGCTGGGTGCCCGCCTTGATGTCGACCTCGGTCTCGTCCCCCTCGACCGTCGGCACCGTGATCTTGGTGCCGAGCGCCGCCTGGACGATCGAGAGGTTGGCCTCGAAGTACAGCTCGGTGCCCTCGCGGCTCAGGTCGGGATGCGGGGCGACGTGCACCGCGACGTACAGGCTGCCCGGCGTCCCACCGCGCGGGCCGACCTCGCCTTCGTTGGACAGCCGGATCTGGTGACCCTCGTCGATGCCGGCCGGGATCGCGACCCGGAGCGTGCGGCGGCGCTCGGTCCGGCCCTCGCCATGGCACGTCTCGCACGGTGATTCCACGATGCGACCTTCACCTCGGCATCGGGGACACGGCGCGACGTTGACCATCTGGCCCAGCATCGTCTGGCGCACCGATCGGATCTCCCCCCGGCCGCCGCACTGCGGGCACTGGGTGGGCGTGGTGCCGGGCTGCGCACCCGAGCCATCGCACGTGTCGCAACGACCGAGGACGGGGAACTCGATCTCCTTCTCCGTGCCGAGCACCGCCTCCGCGAACGTGATCCGCAGGTCGTAGCGCAGATCGGCGCCAGTCTGCGGCCGCGCCCGACGGGCCGCACCCGCCATCGAGCCGCCGAAGAACGCATCGAAGATGTCCGAGAACCCGCCGAACCCGGCAGCGCCGAAGCCGGCGTCCCCCCCGGCCCCGCCGAGCCCTGCGCGCCCGAACATGTCGTAGGCCTGTCGGCGCTGCGGGTCGGACAGGACCTGGTAGGCCTCGTTGATCTCCTTGAACTTCTCCTGCGCCTCGCCATCGGCGTTGACATCTGGATGCCATTGCTGTGCCAGCCGCCGGAAGGCGCGCTTGATCTCGGCGTCGCCGGCCCCCCGTTCGACGCCAAGCACCTCGTAGAAATCGCGTTCGCTGACCATAGGCGCTGCCGAGTTTACGGGACGCGGGCGTCCGGCTCCGGGATATGGGTTCGGATCCCCGCGAGTCCGGCTCCCCGGGCGAGGACATCTTCGAGCATCGGCCTCGTCAGCCGTCCCGTGAACGTGTTCTGCTGGCTCGGGTGATAGGAGCCGATGAGCCGGTACGGGCCGATCTCAACCTCCGCACCGTGACCGAAGCGCGGCTTCGGCCTGGGCGTGGCGTGACCCATCGCGCGCAGTGACCTGAGCACCGCGTCCCAGCCCACGCCGCCCAGCGCGACGATGACCCGGAGCTCCGGCAGCAGCTGCATCTCCCGCACGAGGTACGGCCGGCACGTGGACTGCTCCGCCGACGTTGGCCGGTTGGCCGGCGGTGCGCACCGGACGGCGGCTGCGACGCGCACGCCTTGCAGTGCGAGCCCGTCGTCCGCGCGGCAACTCTCCGCGCGATCCGCGAGCCCCAACGCGTGCATCCCGCGCCACAGGAAGTCTCCGGAGGCGTCGCCGGTAAACACTCGCCCCGTCCGGTTGCCACCGTGCGCCGCGGGAGCCAGCCCGACCAGCAGCATCCGAGCATCCGGATCGCCGTAGCCGGGCACAGGCCGGCCCCAGTAGGTCTCCGTTCGGAACCGCGCGACCTTGACCTGCGCCTGCTCCTCGCGCCAGGCGACCAGGCGCGGGCATGCCGCGCACATCGCGATGGCCTCGTCGAGGTCCGGGAGGGTCATGGCCGCCTGCGCGACCGCCTCGGGATCAGCGTGCATTACGGACTCGGGATCGACGTGCATCACAGGCCCGATCGTATCCACATTCGCCCGCCTGCCGCCCCGCCGTCCATCGCGACGCTCCCAGCCCTTGCATCCGGGCCGCCATCCAGTCCGACGCTCCCAGCCCTTGCATCCGGCCCCGCCGTCCATCGCGACGCTCCCAGCCCTTGCATCCGGGCCGCCATCCAGTCCAAGTACGAGTCTGGGGCACCGACGCGCAGGGCTAGCGGCGCTCTCTGAGCGCGCCGCTAGCCAATTACGGCTACCCGATGTGTTTGCCGGATCCAATCGGGCCGGGCGGAGGGCGTCGTGCCTGGCTCGTGCGGTCGACCAGTCGTGCGCTGACTGGCCGACGGAATCGGACGGCGGCAGACCGCAACAGCCGATCGAGGACGGACGGATGACACGGATGGAGCGAGGCGCGCGAGGATCGTGAACGCGCGAGGATCGCGTAAGGGGCAGGTGAGGACCGCGGTGCAGAGTCGACCGAATGGATCCCGTGCGGTTCGGTCTCGGCATCCGTGCGCTGCGGCGGCGTCGGCGGTGGACGCAGACCGAGCTCGCGGTCAGGGCAGGCATGTCCCAGGCAGCAGTATCTCGCGCAGAGCGTGGCGACGCCGCGCGGCTCACCGTCCGCACCCTGGACAGGATTGCAGCGGCCACGGGCGCGAGGGTGTCGGTGCGGTTGCTCTGGCACGGTGAGGCTCTCGATCGGTTGCTGGACGCGGCCCACGCCGACCTCGTCGAGCAGATGGTCGCGATGCTCGTGGATCGTGGCTGGCAGGTCGTGCCGGAGGCAACCTTCAGCCACTACGGGGAGCGCGGCTCGATTGACGTGCTGTCCTGGCATCCGCAGCGCGGAGCGCTGTTGATCGTCGAGGTCAAGTCGGTCGTGCCCGACGTGCAGGCGATGCTCGCCGGCGTCGACCGCAAGCAGCGTCTCGGGCCTCGCATCGCGGTGGAGCGGGGTTGGAAGGCAGACACCGTGTCGCGGCTGATCGTGCTGGCCGATTCTCGGACGGCGAGACGCCACATCGAGACGCATCGTGCCACCTTCGATCTCGCCTACCCGGCGAGGACGCGAGCCGTGCGGCGGTGGCTCGCGGCGCCCAACGGCACGCTCGCCGGGATCCTGTTTCTGCCATCTGGTCCAAGCACGACTGCGAGACGCCGTGTCTCGGGCGATTGACCCTCGCGTCGAGGCCTTTGCACGCGGGCTGTTGCCATGTAGTCACCAGGCAGCGTGTCTGCGGGTTGTCAGGCGAGAGGGCGGCGACGAACACACGTGCTTTGACTGAATGGCGAGACGGGCGGGCGAGACGGGCGAGACGGGCTACCTGAGCAGCAGGCGGTCGAGCCGGCGCGCGACGACGGCCAGACCCGCGACGCCCATCACCGAGAGATATGCCACGTGCCACAGGATCCCGAGATCCACCGCCCCGGTCACCAGCGCGCGGATCAGGTCCACGCCCTGGTACAGGGGCGTGAGCTGGACGAACACCCGGAAGGCCTCCGGGTAGGCGGTGATCGGGTAGAACGTCCCGCTGAACAGGAACAGGGGCAGCACGACCAGCTGGATCAGGTCGAAGTCCTGCCACGAGCGCATGAACGTGGTGCAGGCCATCCCGACCGCTGCGAACGCGAACGCGAGCAGCGTGGCCGCCGGGGCGGCCAGCACGACCCATGGCGACCGGACGAGCCCCAGCAGAGAGATCACGGCAACGAACCCGATCGCGTACAGCGTCGCCCTGATGACCGCCCATCCGATCTCGCCCAGGGCCACGTCGCCGGAACCGAGCGGCGTCGCCAGGACCGCGTCGTAGGTCTTCTGGTAGTTGAGCTTGAAGAACACATTGAACGTCGATTCGGCGATCGCGCCGTTCATTGCCGCGGTCGCGAGCAGCGCCGGCGCGACGAACAGCGGATACGGGATCGGCGCCCCGTCCGGGCCCTGGACGTCGCCCACGATGCCGCCGATGCCGAGCCCGATCGAGAGCAGGTAGAACAGCGGCTCGAAGAAGCCCGACAGAAGCACCAGCCAGCCACGCCGGTAGACGTAGGCGTTGCGCTCGATGAGCAGCATCGCCCGCCGGCTGCCGAGGCCGATCGGCAGCACCCGGGGGATCGTGGACAGCACCGTCATCGCTGGAGCTGCCTTCGGTACATCACGAACATCGCGATCGTGCCGCCGACCGCCGCCGCACCCAGGATGACGACGTGGGCGAGCATGACCAGCGGCTGGTCGCCGATCGTGCCCAGCGACAGGGCGCGGGCCAGGTCCACGCCGTGCCACAGCGGCAGCAGCCATGCGATCCAGCGGATCTGCTCGGGCAGCTGCTCGATCGGGAAGAAGGTGCCGCTGAACAGGAACAGGGGCGTGATCCCGAACCGCCAGATCGAGTTGAACACGGCCGTGTCGCGCTGCGTCGACATGAGGGCCGCGATGGGTGCCGCGAAGGCGACTGCGGTCAGGGTGCCAACGGGGATGGCGAGCAGGATGCCGGCGGTCCGCGCCGCCCCGAACCCGATGACGACGAGGGTGAAGATCGATCCGACGAGCGTCGCCCTGGTGATGATCCAGGCGAGCTGGCCGAACGCGATCGCGTACGGCGTCAGCGGGGCCGCGTACATCGCGTGGTAGCGCTTGATCCAGTGGAAGCCCGCGAGCACCGGGAAGGTCGCCTCGAACACCGAGCCCTGCATCACCGTCGACGCCAGCAGTGCCGGCGCGAGGAACTGGAGGTACGGCACGCCGCCCATCGCCGAGCTGCCCGCCCGGTCCACGAACGAGCCGAGCCCGACGCCCATCGCCAGCAGGAACAGCACGGGCTGCGCGAAGTTGCCGAAGATCGACCCGCGCCAGGTCCGCCGGTACAGCAGCAGCTGGTGCTCGTACGCCGCCCGGGCACCATCGAGCGCGTGCCGGCGCGGGACGTCCGGGCCGGTCAGGTGCCGGCCCGATCGGGGCGGCCGGAAGGCCTCGGCGACGGCCATCAATCGGCCTCAGTGGCGGCCATCAGTCGACCAGGCTGCGGCCGGTCAGACGCAGGAACACGTCCTCGAGCGAGCTGCGCCGGACCAGGACCGTCTGGGGACGGAGACCACGCTCGTGGGCGGCGGCGACGACAGCTTCGCCGTCATCGGAATAGACGAGCAGGCGATCGGGCAGGCGCTCGATTCGCTCGCCCAGATCATCGAGCTGTCCGTCGAGCCCCTCCTGGACACCGACCGGGAACCGCAGCTCGGCCACCTCCCGCGTCGAGTACCGCTCGATCAGCTCGCGCGGGCTGCCCTCGGCGGCGATCTTCGCCTTGTCCATGACCACCAGCCGGTCGCACAGCTGCTCCGCCTCGTCCATGTAGTGGGTGGTCAGCACCAGCGTGACGCCCTGCTGCTTGAGCCGGTACAGCCGCTCCCAGAGCAGATGGCGCGCCTGCGGGTCAAGACCTGTCGTGGGCTCGTCGAGGAGCAGGATGGACGGCTCGTTGATCAGGGCCCGGGCGATCGTGAGCCGCCGCTTCATCCCGCCCGACAGCGGCTCCACCTTGTCGTTGGCGCGCTCGGACAACTGGGCAAACTCGAGCAGCTCGGACGCGCGCCGCCCGGCCTCCGCGCGACGCATGCCGAAGTAGCGGCCGTAGATCACCAGGTTGTCCCGAACCGACAGCTCGGTATCCAGGGTGTCCTGCTGGGGCACGACGCCCAGCCTCCCGCGGATCCTCGCGCCGTCCGTGGCCGGGTCGAGGTCGAGGACGCGCAGCGTGCCTTCGGTCACCGGCGAGACGCACCCGATCATCCGCATCGTGCTCGTCTTGCCGGCGCCGTTGGGGCCCAGGAATCCGAACAATTCGCCCTCCGCGACGTCGAAGTCGATGGCATCGACCGCGGTGAACGAGCCGAAGCGCTTGGTCAGGCCTCGGGCGTGGATCAGCGACGGGCGGTCGGAGTCGGCGGAAGGGGACATTCGGGCAGCCGGAACGGTCATGGGCAGGGCTTGGGATGGTACCGCAGGGCTCGTCATGAACCTCGTCGCCGGTCAGCCTTCAGCGCGCGGCGTATCGCCCGAGGGCGACGCATCGCCGGCGGGCGGCGTATCGCCCGCGTGAACGATGTATCCGAACTGGCGCCACAGGATCGTCACCAGCAGCGCCGAACCCACGAACCCGAACCAGAACGGAGCCGTGATCCCGAACGTCCGCGCCAGCAGCCCGCCGATTGGGGTCCCGACCGCGATCCCGGCCACGAGCCCGACCGAGTACACGCCGCTCACCCGGCCAAGCAGCGCGTCGGGGACGGCCCGCTGGCGGACGACCGTCGCCGTCGTGTTCCACACGAACGCGTGTGCGCCGAACACGACCATGATCGCCAGGGCCACCGCGGGCACGGTGGTCAGCGCGAGGCACAGGTGGGTGCCGGTCTCGATCAGCAACCCGACACGCATGATGTCGGCGAGCGAGAACCGCCGCTCCAGGCGGCCGTACGATGCCGTGCCGATCACCCCACCGACGGCCATCGCGGTCGTCAGCAACCCGAAGCCCACGGCATTCATGCCCAGCTGCTCCTGCGCGTACAGCACCAGCACCGACCACGCCGCGCCGAACGTGACGTTGAACGCGAGGATCGTGAGCGCCAGGGTGCGCATCGGCGGGTTCCCGATCAACCACCGAACGCCCTCGACCATGTCGGTGCGCAGGCTCGCTCTCGGCTGCTCCGTCTCTTCGACTGCCAGCTGGCTGGTGGCGATCCGCGACACGAGGACGGCGCCCAGCGCGAAGCAGATGGCGTCGGTCGTGAACGGCAGGGCCATGCCTGCCGCGAACAGGAAAGCGCCGATCGGCGGGGCCACCAGCTGGTTGGCAAGCACGAACGCCCCCTGGATCCGCGCGTTGGCGACGCCCAGACGCTCGCGAGGCACGAGTCGGGGGATGAGGCTCGTGCTGCCGACATCCGCGAACGTCTCCAGCGTTCCCAGGATGAACAGGACCACAAGCACGAGCGCGATGCTGACCGTCCCACTGACGATCGTGCCCGCGAAAGCGACCATCAGCAGCGCCCGGCCGAGATTGACGGCCCGAATGATCCGTTGCCGATCAAAGCGATCGGCAACGGCCCCGGCCATGAACCCGAACACGAGGACCGCCAGGTACTCGCTGAGGAGCGCCATCGACACCAGCAGCGGGTCCCGCGTCAGCGACGCGACCAGCAGCGGCCCCGCGGCGAGCGTCAGCCCATCACCCGCGTTGGTGATGACCGCCTGGCTGAGCAGCAAACGGAAGTCGCCGCCAAGGTCGGCGGGTGAGATCGCCTCGATGGCGCGAGTGAGCGGCGAGCGCAGGCAGCCTCGCGTACCGCGTGTCACAGGTGAACCCACGCGGAGCAGGGTACCCGCGCTCAGCGCCCCGGAACGGTCCCCTCGTGCAGGGTCACGATCCCGCCGGTCAGGCCTTGCCAGCTCACATCGATCAGCCCGGCCTCGGCCATGATCTCCGCGATCCGCTCCGGGGAAGGGTAGGCCTGGACGCTGCGTACAAGGTACCCATAGGCGCTCCCCTGCCCTGCGACCCGTCCCAGCAGGGGCACGATCCGGTCGAACCACCAGCGCATGAACCGGGCGAGCCGGCTCCGCGGCCGCGCGATCTCGAGGCACAGCACTCGACCGCCGGGTCGCACCGACCGTGCCATCTCCTCGAAACCGCGCCGGTAGTCGGGCAGGTTGCGCATCCCGAACGCGATCGTCGCGGCATCGAACGTGGCGTCCTCGGTCGGCAGCACCAGTGCGTCACCAACCACGAACTCGAGGCGGTGGCGGCCTGCGAAGCGCCGTCGCGCGATCCCAATCATCCCGGGCGAGATGTCCACGCCCAGGACCCGGCCGCCCGGCCGCACCCGGTGATGCAGGTCTGCGGCCACCTTGCCCGTTCCCGAGGCGACATCGAGGGCGGATCCGCCTGGCTCGAGCCTGGCGCCCTCCACGAGTCGTCGCCTCCAGCGAGGCTCCTGGAACGCGCTGATGACCAGGTTCATCGGGTCGTAGACACGGGCGATGCGATCGAACATCGCCCGGACCTCGGTGGTCGCGGCGGCGTTGCCCGAACCGGTCGATGCGCCCGAGGGCGTAGCGCCCGAGGGGGTGGCGCCCGAGGGCGTGGTGTCGGGATCCGGGGCGCTCATGATCGGGCCTCCAGGCACTGCAGGACGGCGGCACCGACCCGGACGGGCTCGGTGATGGGTGAGGCATGGCTGAGGTCGTCGAGATGGACGCGCCGGGCGTCGGGGACACGCGCGGACAGCGTGCATGCAATGGCGCCATAGAACGGATCGCTCGCGCCGCCGGTCAGGATCGTCGTGGGCGCCGTGATCCGGGACATGCCGTCCGCGTCGAGGCCCAGCAGCGTCGCGTCCGCGAGGGCGGCGTCGCCCTGGTCAGCCAGGAACGCCCGGCCACGTTCAGACAGTCGCTCCCAGGCGGCGTCCCCGGCCACTCCCCTGAGGAACGTCTCGGCGGCCGCGGGGGCGCCACCCGAGCGGTGTGCCGCAGCGGTCGCCGCGGCAAGGACGGCGAGCTGTTGCCGGGTCGGCGCATCGGCCAGCGGGCCGTACGGCGGTTCCCAGGCGACGATCGACGTCACCCGCTCCGGGTGGCGAGCCGCGGTCTCGAGGGCAAGGACGCCGCCGTAGCTCAGACCCACCAGCGTGGCCGCGCCGATGCCCAGGTGGTCGAGCACCGCGACGAGATCAGCGACGTGGACGCGGACGTCGATCGGGCCCAGGACCGCGACCCGACTCGTGCCGGTTGCCCGGCGGTCGACGGCGTGGACCGTGAACGCGCCCGGCCTCGCGAGCTCCGCCGCCAGCCGGTCGATCTGGGCGGCGGTGGACAGGGTGCCGTGGAGCAGGACCAGAGACGCCGGGCCCGTGCCCGTGGACCGCCATCCGATCCGGGTGCCGTCCGGCCGGCTCAGCGCGCCGGCAACCGGGCGATCGAGCATCTCGCGAACCGCCGAGCGCCGGAGCTTGCCGCCGCCGGTGCGGGGCAGCGATGCCACCCGCACGAACGTGCCCGGGACCTTGAACCCGGCGAGCGACGCGCGGCAGTGCGCCGCCAACGCCGGAGCACCGGGGTGAGCGATCCCCTGCCGGAGGACGATGACCGCGACGGGCACCTGACCCCACAGCGGATCCGGCCGTGCCACGACCGCGGCCTCGGCGATCGCCGGATGCACCTCAAGGACCGCCTCCACCTCGGGAGGCGAGATGTTCTCGCCACCGCGGACGATCCGATCGGTGCGGCGATCGCCGACGAACAACCGTCCAGTCTCGTCGAGCCGTCCGAGGTCACCGGTTCGGATCGGCGTGCCGGCGGCACGAGGCGACTCGCCGAGGTAGCCGTCGAACGCCCCGGGCGTGGCGACGATGATCTCGCCCACACCGTCCTCGCCGAGCTCGTCGATCGAGACGCTGACGCCGGGGAGCGGCCGGCCCGCGCTGGCCGGCGTGTCACGGGCATCGTCGGTCGGCAGCGCCGTCACGCCCGAGCCCGCCTCGCTCAGGCCGTACGTGGGAACCACCGGCCAGCCCGCCGAGACGGCGCGGGTGACGAGCTCGGGGCCGATCAGCCCGCCTCCCAGCGGGACGGCCAGCAGCGAGGCCGGGGGCGGCATGTCGCGTGCTCGATCGAGGATCCGTACGAGCTGGGTCGGGACGAGCGACATGTGGCTCGCAGGCGGCTCGGCCGCGAGCGCCGTCAACACTGCGCCGGGCTCCGGTTCTGGCACGATCCGAACCGGCACCCGCGCGGCGACCGCGCGCCAGATGATGCCCAGTCCTGCGACGTGTCCGAGCCCTAGCGCGAGCAGCCAGCCGGAGGCCGGTGGCAGCGCCGCGATCCAGGCGCTCGCGCTGGCCGCCATCGCCGCCTCCGAGAGCACCACGCCCTTCGGTCGCCCCGTGGTTCCCGACGTCAGTACGACGACAGCCGCTCCCGGCCGGGTTCGGCCGGCGTGCGCGGTCCGGTCGACGCCGAGCTCGAGGACCGGGCTCAGCACGTCCATCGCCGACGCGCGCTCGGTCGCCGTGATCCGGTCCGGCACCGGTGCCGCCACGGCCCCCGATCGCACCGTGCCCAGCAGTCGCACGATCGCGTCGATCGAGGGTTGGGCCGTCATCGCCACCAGGTCACCGGGTCCCACACCGGCCTCGGCCAGGCTGCTGGCCACGAGGTCGCAGCGCCGATCGAGGTCCGCCCAGGTGACGGTGGTGCCACCCTCGATCAGGGCCGGCTCTGCGCCCGCGACGGCGGCATGCCTCCGGACCAGATCAGCCGCCGACCGCGCGGCAGTCACGTCACCACCCGCTCGCTCAGACCGGTCACCGGATGGCCCCGATCGTCTCGACCTGGTAGCGGTCCACCGCCCGCTCATCGAGCCGGATCCCCAGCCCGCCGGGCGACGGCTCCGAGGGAAGGCGCATCCGCCCGTCGGTCACCGGCAGCCCGTCGAGGAGGAGGTCGTGCTCGAGCAGCCCGGCGGTCGCCAGCCCGTGATCCGGGGCGGTCGGCCACACGCGGGACGCGCCCGGGTCACCGGCTGCTCCATCGGGCAGCGCCGCCGCCTGTGCCAGCGCCGCCGCGATCCCGATCCCGGTCTCGAACAATGTGCTCAGCACGATCGGCACGCCCCGGGCGGCCGCCATGGCCGCGATCTCCGCGACGACGGCCGGTCCGCCCACGCGCGCCGGCTTGACCACCAGGACGTCGACGGCGTCGGCCTCGAGCAGCTCGCGGGCAGCGCGGAGCGAGACCACCGTCTCGTCGGCTGCGACGGGCACCTGAACCCGTCGCCGGAGCTCGGCGAGGGCCTGGGCATCGTCACCCGCCAGCGGCTGCTCGACGTACTCGAGCCCGAACCGCGCGACGCCGGTGAGCCGCTCGGCCGCGGTGGCCGGATCCCAGGCGCCGTTCGCGTCCAGTCGGAGGTGGACGTCCGCTCCGACCGCGTCCCGGACCGCCCCCACCCGCTCCGCGAGCACCTGGGTCTCGCGCTCGGCGCCGACCTTGAGCTTGAGCGTCCGGAAACCGGCGGCCACGGCCTGGCGCGCGGCCTCCGCCGACGCCGCCGGCCCCAGCGCCGGGAGGGTCGCGTTGACACCGATCCCCGGGCCACCCGCAGCGAGCCGGGGTGCCGGCGATCCCACGAGATCGAACAACGCCGCGTGCAGCGCCGCGCACAGCGCCCGTCCCGGCCGCCCGTGACCCTCAAGCTCCTGGGCCGATGGCAGCGTCCCGCCCTCGGCCAGCCCCACTGCCTCGCGGATGAGCAGGCTGAGCACGGTCGAGGCCACCTCGCCGTCCTGCGGCTCGAGCACCGCCTCGCCGACACCCGTCCGCCCATCCCGATCGACGAGCCGGAGCAGCCACGCTTCCCGCTCGACCCACATCCCGGTGCCGGTGGCAAACGGTCGCCGGAACGGCACCGCCACCCGGTCCGCACGGAGCGAAGCGATCCGTGTCATGCGGGACCACCCACGGCAAGACCGGCGGCAAACAGCACGGCGAACGCGAGCGACAGCCGTGCCGTGCCCTTGAGCACCGGGTTGAGCTCGCGCGGCTCCTGGAACGCACGCACCGTGCGCAGCAGCGGCCAGGCGAGCGGGAGCGCCGCGAGCGGCGCCAGGGTCCACGGCGACCGACCGGCGATCAACAGCCCGACCGGGACCGCGAACGCCGCCACCAGCAGCACGGCGTACTCGACCTGGGTCCCCTTCGCGCCCAGCATCACGGCCAGCGTCCGCTTGCCGGCCGCTCGGTCGGTGGGGATGTCGCGCAGGTTGTTGACCACGAGGATCGCGGTGATCAGCGCGCCGGCGGGGATCGCGGCCGCGACGAACAGGGGCTCGAGGCGGAGGACCTGGAGGTAGGCCGTGCCGACCACCGCCACCAGTCCGAAGAACACGAACACGAACACCTCGCCCAGCCCGTGATACCCGTAGGGCAGCGGGCCTCCGGTGTAGGCGAGCGCCGCCACGACCGCCAGCACGCCCAGACCGATCAGCACCGGGCCGCCGACGATGGCCAGCCACACGCCGATGACCCCGGCCGCGCCGACGGTCAGCCCGATCGCCACCTCGAGCTGGCGTTCGGTCACCAGGCCGGCCGCGGCAACCCGGACCGGACCCGACCGCTGCGGCGTGTCGGCACCCCGCCGGAAGTCGGACAGGTCGTTGGCGAAGTTGGCCACCACCTGGAGCAGCAGCGCGACGGCCACGCAGCCGAGCGCCGTGTCGGCCCGCAGCCGGCCACCCGCGCCGAGCGCCGCCCCGACCCCCACCACGACCCCGGTGAGGGCCGCGGGCAGGGTTGCCGGGCGGGCAGCGAGGAGCCAGATGCGGATGGGCGAGGGCCGGGTCGCGAGGGCGGTCACGGTCAGGGCCGCCGCGGGTACTTGGCGTAGTCGGCCGGCTGCTTCTCGAGGAACGCCCGGGAGCCCTCATGGGCCTCGTCGGTCGTGTAATAGAGCCCGGTCGCGTTGCCCGCGAACTCCTGGAGCCCTGCCAGCCCGTCGGTGGCGACCAGGAACGCCGACTTGAGGAACCGGATCGCGGTCGGGCTCATCTGGAGGATCTCGTTCGCCCACTGCACACCCTCGGCCTCGAGGTCGGCGAGCGGGACGACCCTGTTCACGAGGTGCATGTCGAGCGCCTCCTGCGCCGAGTACTGGCGGCACAGGAACCAGATCTCCTTCGCCTTCTTGTCGCCCACCAGCCGCGCGAGGAGCCCGACCCCGAACCCGGCGTCGAAGCTGCCGACGCGGGGGCCCACCTGTCCGAACACCGCGTTGTCCGACGCGATCGTCATGTCGCACACCACGTGGAGCACGTGTCCGCCGCCGATGGCGTAGCCATTCACCAGGGCGATCACCGGGATCGGCAGCGACCGGATCTGCCGCTGGAGATCGAGCACGTTGAGGCGAGCGATGCCGTCCTCGCCAACGTAGCCACCCGAGTGGCTCTTGTAGCGCTGGTCGCCGCCCGAGCAGAACGCCTTGTCGCCCTCGCCGGTGAGCAGGACACAGCCGATCGTGGCGTCGTCACGGATCCGGGCGAAGGCGTCGATCAGCTCCCGCACGGTCTGCGGACGGAAGGCGTTGCGAACTTCGGGCCGGTTGATCGTGACCCTGGCGATGCCGGTGCCGGAGTGCTCGTACCGGATGTCGCGGTAGTCGACGACGGACGACCAGGTGACGGGCGTGGTGGAGTCAGTCATGCGGCGGGCACCTCCTGGAGGAAGTCGAGCACGAGACGGCGAAACGTGGCGGGCGCCTCGCGATGCGCGGCGTGGCCGGCACCGTCGAGGATCGCGAGGCGGGCGCGTGGCATGCGGGTCGCGATCTCGCGGGCCCGTTCGAGGCCGACCGCGTCGAGGGCGCCGCCGATCACGAGGGCCGGGGCGCCGATCTCCGCGAGGCGGTCGTGAAGCGGCGCCATCGCGCCCTGGCCGGCTCCACGGAGCGATCGCGCGAGCCCCTCGGGCTGGTTGCGGAGGCGCATGGCGCGGAACCGGGCGCGAGTCGGAGCCGGCAGGTCGCGCTCCGCGGCGAACACGGGCGACGTCTCCCACCAGCTGTCGACGAAGGCTTCGATGCCGTCGCGCTCGATCGCGTCGGCCAGGCGCTCATCCTCGGCACGGCGGCGCTTGCGATCCGCGTCGCTCGCGATCCCCGCCGACGGGCTCTCGAGGACGAGGGCGCGGACGACGGCCGGGCGGTCGATCGCGAGCCGCAGGGCGACCCTGGCTCCGAACGAGTACCCGATCACGACCGCGGGCGCGAGGTCGTGGCTCCGCAGGATGTCCGCCAGATCCGCCGCCTGGGCCTGGAGAGCGTGACGAGCCGGGTCCGGTGGCGCATCGGAGCGGCCGTGCCCGAGCAGATCGACCGCGACCGTCCTCGAGGACCCGCGCAGCGCCGGCAGCAAGGGGCTCCAGTCCGCGCCGCGGCCGCTGAAGCCGTGGAGCAACAGGATGGCCGGCCCGCGTCCACCGACCCGGACCTCGTAGCGCGCGCCATTGACGGCCAACCGCGTCACGCGAGGCTCCCGACGCCGATCGCTGCGCGGACCGTCGCGTCGAGCTCGCGATGGAGCTCGACGTTGCGAGCACGGTCGGTGCGCAGCTCGAGGACCCGCACGCCGGGCCTACAGACGGAATTGGCGATGGCTGCCTCGAGGTCCCCGTGGCCGACGAGCCGGTGCTCGCCCCCGAGCGCGGTGACGATCGGCCCGACGCCGATGCCGTGGGGCGTCCCGAACAGCTCCTCGTAATGCTCCGGCAGCCCGGTGCCCGCCACGGAGGCGGCCGCCTGCGCCTGGGGCAGGAACGAGAAGATCCCGCCCCCGTCGTTGTTGATCAGCACGATCGTGGCCGAAAGGGCGTGGAGACGGGCCGCGACCAGCGCGTTGAGGTCGTGCAGGAACGACAGGTCACCGACCACCAGCGCCACCGGACCGCCGGCGACGGCGGCCGAGCCCAGCGCCGTCGACACGACCCCGTCGATGCCGTTGGCCCCCCGGTTGGAGCGGACGACGATCGCGCGATCCGTCGAGGGCAGCCAGGCGTCGAGGTCTCGGACCGGCATCGAGCTGCCGGCCCACAGCATCGCGCCGTCCGGCAGGATCGAGGCAAGCGCGGGGAACGGCGCACCCTCGAACGCCTCGTCGAGCTCCGCGAGCCACGACGTCATGGCCCCCTCGGCGGCCCTGTCCGCGAACAGCCAGTCCGCGGCCCATGCCGAAATCATCGCCCCGGCCCATGAACCGCGCCGCCACGGCCTCGATCGTCGCCACCGGATCGGCGTGCACGAACGTGGCCGGGATGAGCGCGGATTCGCGCCAGCCCCCGTCACCGTCGAGGACGATCAGGTCCGGTCGAGCCCGCGCCAGGAGCTCGGTGATCGGCTTCGACGTGGGCATGGCACCGGTGCGCACGACGACGTCCGGCAGGTGGGCGTCGATCCAGGGGCCTGGCCGGCATAGCTGGTCGCCGTGGGCGATCACCATCATCCGGTCATGGGGACCGGTGCGCAGCCCCGACAGCGGGTCGGCAAGGATCGGAAACCCTGTCGCGTCCGCCAGGCGCCAGAGGACCGCCGCGAGCCGCGGGTCATCGTCCGGGCCGGCAACGATCAGCCCGCGCCTGCCCTCGCCGCCCGCCGGGGCGATGAGGCGCGCGGCGAGTCGGTCGATCGCCTCGGCGTCAAGCGACCTCCGGCCTGCGACGCGGGTGGTGAACGGCTCGGATGGAGGGTCGGCGTCGATTGTCAGCGGGCCGTCGGGCAGCAGCGGCTCACGGAACGGCGCGTTGATCTGGACCGGACCCGCCGGGCCCGCCATCGCTGTGGCCACGGCACGACCTGCCACCGAGCGGACGTGCGCCAGCGTCACCGGCTCCCCGTCGGCCAGCGGCAGCTCCGTGTACCACTTCGCGGCCCGGCCGTAGAGGTGGACCTGGTCGATCGCCTGCGGAGCGCCGCGGTCGCGCAGCTCGACCGGCCGATCCGAGGTGAGGACGACCAGCGGCACGCGCGACAGCGAGGCCTCGACCACGGCCGGGCCGAACTCGACGGTCGCCGTACCGGACGTCGCCAGGAGCACGACCGGACGCCGCGCCGCTCGCGCGATCCCCACCGCGAAGAAGCCCGCCGATCGCTCGTCCAGCAGGACGCGGACCGACACATCCTCCGCCGCCCGCAGGGCGAGGGCGAGCGGCGTGGAGCGCGATCCCGGGCAGATGACCGCGTCCCGGACGCCGGCCGCGACCAGCTCCTCAACGAATGCCCGCAGCAGGGCGGCGTCACTCACCCTCATCCTCCAGGCGGCCGAGCGCCGAGACCACGGCCCGGAGCTTGATCCGCGACTCCTCCCACTCCGCGTCCGGGTCCGAGTCGGCCACGACACCGCAGCCCGCGAACAGCGTGGCCCGTGTCCGATCGACGATCCCGCAGCGGAGCGCGACGCACAGCTCGCCATCGCCGTCGACGCCCAGCCAGCCCACGGGTCCCGCGTACCAGCCGCGATCGAACCCCTCGTGCTCGTCCTGCAGGGCAAGCGCCAGCTCGCGTGGCTCGCCGCCGACGGCCGGGGTCGGATGGAGCCGGCCCCCGAGCGCCAGCAGCCCGTGCGCGTCGGGCAGGGTGCCGCTGATCTCGGTTGCCAGGTGCTGCACGAAGCGGAGGGGCATGATCGACGGCTCGGGCGCAACCTCGAGGGTCTCGGCCAGCGGTGCCAGCAGGTCCCGGATGGCGTCGACCACGATCGCCTGCTCCTCGCGGTTCTTGTCCGAGTCCATCAACTCCGCCGCCAGGGCGGCGTCCTCGACGGCATCGGCGCCGCGCCGGATGGTGCCGGCCACGGCCATCGTTCGGAACCGGCGACCCTCGGTCCGCACGAGCCGCTCGGGCGTGGCCCCCAGGAACGTCCGCCCGTCACGCCGGAACGCGTAGATCGTGCTCTCTGGGGCGCTCGCAACCAGCCGCCGCAGGGCGTTGGGCACATCGAGCTCCACCGGCGAGCGCAGGTCGACCCGACGGGCCAGCACGATCTTGTCCAGGCGGCCTCGTCCCACCGCGCCGGCGAACATGCCGACCAACCGCCGCCAGACGTTCTTCGTCGGCTGCCCACCGGCGACCGACAGCGGCGCGAAGACCGGCCGGGCGACGATCCCGGTTGGGCTCGGAGCCAGACCGTGTGCGCGCTCGGCCAACCGGTCCCACGCTCGCTCCAGCCGGCGTGCCTCGGAGGCGCTCGCGGCACCCCCGACCAGGGACGCCGTCAACCAGGTGCCATCGGTCGTCGAGGCGTACAGCAGTTCGGGCAGGACGAGCGAGGCCGGACCGAACGGACCCCAGACGCTGGATGGATCGGGGTGTCGACCGGTGAACCCCATGCCGCCCAGCAGCACCGGTCCGGCGACTCCCTCGCCTACCTGCGACCGATCCAGTCGCGCATCGCGCACCAGCGAGCGCCAGGCTGCCTCCGCCGCGGAGAAGCGGTCGGGACCGTCCGGCTCGACATCCCACGCTCGTCCGACGCCGACCAGCGCGAGGTCTTCGGATGGACGCAACCAGAGGGCCACCTCGAGCCCGGCCTCGGTGGCCGCAGCGAACAGCGCGACAGGATCGAGGCCATCGATCGGCGTCGTGCTCGCGATGAGCCCGGCCCCGGGACCCGTCCCGGGGCCTTCCAGCAGATCGCTCAGCCGCTCGGCCAGACCCGCATCGGCCAGATCCCGAATCGTCACCTTGCCGACTCGGGGAACTCGTGCCCCGGCTCCCGGAGTGCGACGGCGCCGATCCGCTCCTCGCTCACGCCAACGCTCCGGAGCAGAACGGCCCGCAGCGCCGGATACGCGTCCTCGAGGCGCTCGGGGTGATCGGCAAGCAGCCAGCGTCCGACGACCTCGTTGAGGGCGCCGAACCAGGCGATGCTCGCGATCCGGGTGTCGATCGGCGGGATCACGCCCGCCGCCACGGCCTCGTCGAGATAGCCCTGGATCAGCCGCGCGAACCGCTCGTGCAAGGCGTTGGTCTCGGCCTGGAAGACGCGGCCAGCCCCCACCGTGTCCAGGAACAGCAGGCGGGCCATGGTCCGGTGACCGGCGAACGTCGTCAGCACGGTCCGCAGGGCGGCATCCGCGCGCGCGACCGGCTCCGTCTCCTGGGCCACCGCCCGCTCCGCCCGCGCGACGAGCTTGTCGGCGGTTGTCTGCATCAGCTCGCGAAAGATCGATTCCTTGTTCGGGAAGTGGAAGTAGATCCCGCCCTTGGACGTCTCGGCAGCCCCGGCGATGTCGTCGACGGCCGTGTCTCGGTAGCCCCGGGTCGCGAACGCGTGGAAGGCGGCATCGAGGATCCGCTCCCGTCGACTCCGGCTCTGCTCGGCTGGGTCAGGTTTCGCCATTGGTCCTCGACGTTGCTCCCGGTCTGCGCACGATGTTCCGGCAGCCCTGCTGCCACCGACCGACCGGTCGGTCGGTCGGTCCGGGACATCGTAGCCGAGATAACATGATACTGTCACCGCGCATGTTATTCGGCCGGCCCGGCACCTCAGCCGGCACGAATGCCGCCGGCACGAATGCCGCGGCACGATGCCGGCACGAATGCCGCCGGCAGGCAAGGCCCCACGGGCACCGCCGCCATCGATGCGGCTCCAGTCGAGGCGACACCTGCCGAGGACGCCGGAACGCCACCCGCGGGCCGCACATCGCGACTTCGACGCCGTCTCCAATCCGACTGACCGCAAAGTCCGCGCAGACGCAGCCGAGGGAATGGAGCGACCCGCCGGCGGAGCCGGCGGGTCTGGCAGCTCGATGAGGAGGCTGTCGGATCGGGTCCGGAGGCTAGACCTCCTTGAACTCGCCCTCGACCGTCTCGTCGCCGGCACCCTCGTCCGCGCTGCCCGCGTTGTCCGCGCCCTCACCCGGGCCGTCGCCTGAGGACGACCCGTCGGCCCCGTCCCCACCCTCGGCGGCAGCGGAGGCCTGGTAGGCCGCGGTCGACACTCGCGACAGCGTCTCGACGATCTTGGTCATGCCGGCCTGGATCAGCTCGGTGTCCGTGCCCTTGAGCGCCTCGCGAAGCGCGGACACCTGGGCCTCGATCTCCGCGCGATCCTCGGCGGACACCTTGTCGCCGAGGTCCTTGAGCGTGCGCTCGGCCTGATACGTCAGCTGCTCAGCCTGGTTGCGCAGCTCGACCTCCTCGCGCCGCTTCTTGTCGTCGTCCGCGTGGCTCTCGGCGTCGTGGACCATCTGGTCGACGTCGTCCTTGGACAGCATCGAGGAGGCCGTGATCCGGACCTGCTGCTCCTTGCTGGTCGCCCGGTCCTTGGCCTTGACGTCGAGGATCCCGTTGGCGTCGATGTCGAACGTGACCTCGACCTGCGGGATGCCGCGCGGCGCGGGCGGGATGCCATCGAGGATGAACCGGCCGAGGGTCTTGTTGTCCGCCGCGAAGTCTCGCTCGCCCTGGAGGACGTGGATCTCGACCTGGCTCTGGTTGTCCGAGGCGGTCGAGAACACCTGCGACTTGGAGGTCGGGATGGTCGTGTTGCGGTCGATCAGCCGGGTCATCACGCCGCCCAGGGTCTCGATGCCCAGCGACAGCGGCGTGACGTCGAGCAGCAGGACGTCCTTGACGTCGCCACCCAGCACCCCCGCCTGGATGGCGGCGCCGATGGCCACGACCTCGTCCGGGTTGACGCCCTTGTGGGGCTCCTTGCCGAACACGGACTTGACCAGCTCCTGGACGGCGGGCATCCGGGTCATCCCACCGACCAGGATCACCTCGTCGATGTCGGACGGCTTGAGCCCGGCGTCCTTGAGCGCGGCCTGGACGGGGCCCTTGGTCTTCTCGATCAGGTCGCCGACCAGGCTCTCAAGCTTGGCCCGGGTCAGGCTCATCACCAGGTGCTTGGGTCCGGAAGCGTCGGCGGTGATGTACGGCAGGTTGATCTCAGTCGACGCGGTCGAGGACAGCTCGATCTTCGCCTTCTCTGCGGCCTCCTTGAGCCGCTGGAGAGCCTGCTGATCCTTGGACAGGTCGATGCCCTGGTCCTTCTTGAACTCGGCCAGCAGCCAGTCGATGACGCGCTGGTCGAAGTCGTCGCCGCCAAGGTGCGTGTCGCCGTTGGTCGCCTTGACCTCGAACACGCCTTCGCCCAGCTCCATGATCGAGATGTCGAACGTGCCGCCACCAAGGTCGTACACGGCGATCTTCTCGTCGTGCTTCTTGTCCAGGCCATAGGCGAGCGCCGAGGCTGTTGGCTCATTGATGATCCGCTTGACCTCGAGGCCGGCGATCCGGCCGGCGTCCTTGGTCGCCTGGCGCTGGGTGTCGTCGAAGTACGCGGGGACGGTGATGACCGCCTCGGTCACCTTCTCGCCCAGGTAGGCCTCGGCATCCGACTTGAGCTTCTGGAGCACCATCGCGCTGATCTCGGGCGGCGTGTAGTGCTTGTTGTCCGCGACCACGCGGATGCCGTCGGACTTGGGGTCCTTCTCCACGGTGTACGGGACGAACTTCCTGGAGCGCTGGACCTCCGGGTCGTCCCAGCGACGGCCCATGAACCGCTTGATCGAGTACACGGTGTTGGTCGGGTTGGTGACCGCCTGGCGCTTGGCCAGCTGGCCGACGACACGCTCGCCGGTCTTGGCGAAGCCGACGACGGACGGGACGGTGCGATTGCCTTCGGACGACGGGATGACGGTGGACTCACCGCCCTCCATCACCGCGACGACGCTGTTGGTCGTTCCGAGGTCGATGCCGATGATCTTGCCCATTCGGGGAGCTCTCCTGGTCGCTTGAATTGGATTGGTCTGGGCTGTGCTGGTGGAATCAGTTTGCGGGACCGTCCGTGATGTCGCCGGCTGCGGCGACCGCCACCAGCGCCGGACGGATCACCCGGTCCCGGAGCCGGTAGCCGCGCCGGATCTCGTCCACGATCTCGCCGTCAGCGAGGCCGGTGCCCGGGACGCTGGCGACGGCCTCGTGCTCACGGGGGTCGAAGTGGGTGCCGGGCGACGCCTCGACGGCCGTCACACCTTCGCTCTCGAGCAGATTACGGAGCTTGCGGTCGATGGCGGCGATCCCCTCCGCCCAGGCGTCCTCGGCCAGATCTGCCGGCCGGGTCTCGATCGCACGATCGAAGTCGTCGGCGAGGGCGAGCACCTTGCGGATCAGGTCCTCGCCGGCGAGGCCGAGATGACGCTCACGCTCCTCGGCCGTGCGACGGCGGAAGTTCGTGAACTCGGCGCGCTCGCGCTGGAGCGCGACCAGGTATTCGTCGACCTTGGCCGTCAGCTCGTCGCGCTCGGCGCGAATGGCTTCGAGCTGCTCGGTGAGGGCGGCAGGCGAGACATCGAGGGCCTCGATGCGCTCCTGGGCACGGGTCTTGCGGGTCATGGGTCTCCGGTGGCTGGGGTTCTCGTTCGTCATCACGTTTCGCCGTCAGGCGTACATATGGTCGATCAGCTCGTTCATCAGGCCCGACACGAAGCGCACGGTCCCGATCGCCTGCGGGTAGGACATCCGTGTCGGGCCGAGCACGCCAACCACGCCCACGGCGCGGCCCGGGTGCCCGTACGGCGCCAGCACGAGCGACACATCGGCCATCTCCTCAGCCGCATTCTCATGCCCGATGAACACCCGAACCCGGTCGGAGCCGGCGACGCCGGCGATGAGCTGGGCGAGGTAGGCACGGTTCTCGAGCGCCGCGAACACGCGACGCAGCTTCTCGCTCTCGGCGAACTCCGGTGCCGCCATCACGTTGAGCAGGCCGTCCGAGAACAGCTCCTCGATCGCGGCCGCATCGAACTCGTTGAGCGCGTGCACGATCCGCGCCCCGACCTGGCGCGGCAGGGCCAGGGCCGGGACAGCAGGAATCCAGCTCGCCGAGCACTCGCTGCGCGTCACGTGCGGTGAGCCCTTCCAGGAGCTCGTTGAGGTAGTTGGCGACGTTGGTCAGCTCGTGCTGCTCGGCAGGCTCGTCAAGCGCGAACAGCACCTGCTTGAGGGCGCCCTTCGCGCAGCACGAGGATCAGGCTCGCCGTTCGTTCGTTGATGGAGACCAGGTCCAGGTGGCGCAGGTGGGCGCGAGCGCGGCTTGGCCGACGTGGCGAGCCCCGCCGACCGGGTCAGGGACGCCAGCGTCGTCGCCGCAAGCCTGAACCATTGCTCGCTGGCGTACTCGACCTGGCCGAACTGGTGGCGGATCATCAGCTGCTCCACCGGCTCCAGCGGGGCGCTGTCGGTGATGGCCTCCACGTAGTAGCGATAGCCATGCTCGGTGGGCACGCGACCGGCCGACGTGTGCGGATGCGTCAGCAGGCCGGCGGCCTCGAGCTCCGCCAGGATGGCGCGCACGGTCGCGCTGGACACGCCCAGCCGGTAACGGTCGACAAGCGCCTGGCTACCGACCGGCGTTGCGGTGGTGACATATTCCTCGATGACGGCCCGGAGGATCGCCTGGGAGCGGAGGTCCAGGGGGCCGCTGGAGCGACGCGCACGACGCGCCATCTAGCCTCTCCTGTGCTGGTTAGCACTCGCGCCATGAGAGTGCTAACGGTGGTACGACAGTCTACCCGGCGCCCGTTCAGGGTGTCAACGCAGCCGTCGGGCGATCTCGTGCGCCATCCGATGCGGCGGAAAGCAGACGCGGGGCCCAAGGAACGAACTACCGTATCGCGCGAGATCAGCGGCATGGGCGAAGATCCCCGGCAGGCCACCGGTGTGCAGGAAGACGACCGTCTCGGTCGGCGCGATCCTCGCCCACCCTGATGTCGGCGATCAGGCCGGCCATCGCCTTCCCGGTGTAGACGGGGTCAAGCAGGATGCCCTCGGTGCGCGCGGCAAGGCGGATCGCCTCCAGGCATGCCGGGGTGGCGAGGCCATAGCCAGGGCCGATCTGCGCGTGGTCCGTTTCGAAGTCCTCTGGGCCCACGCTGAGCGGGGTGCCAACTCGCTCGGCTGCCTCCAGGACGATCGCCGACGCGCGGATCGTCTTCTCCGGGTCGCCTCCGCTCACGGCGACCCCGTGCACCCGGTAGGGAGCATCGGCGAGCAGCGCGCCCGCAACGAGCCCGGCCACCGTGCCGCACGAGCCGGCGGCGACGTACAGGCGGGTCGGGCCGCTCGCCGGCCGCGTCGACCTGATCAAGGAGCTCCAGCGTCGCCGAGATGTAGCCGATGGCGCCCACGGGGCTCGACCCGCCGAGCGGGATCAGGTACGGGCCGCTCGCCCCGCGCCTCGAGCCCCGCGATGACCTCCGCGACCTTGGCCGCTTCGCCAGGACCCACGGCGAGTGCCGGGTCGCCGGCCGGCACGAAGTGCGATCTCGGCGCCCAGCAGCCGGTCGAGGAGCAGGTTGCCCTGAACCTCAGGCTCGGGCTCCGTCGAGGTCAGGACCAGGCTTGCGCCGAGGCCCACCCTGCGTGCGGCGGCTGCGGTCATGCGCGCGTGGTTCGACCCCGATCCGCCGGTCGTGACCAGCACCGTGGCCCATGCCGCAACGCGTCGGCGACGAGGTACTCGAGCTTACGCGCCTTGTTGCCGCCGCCGGCGAGCCCGTCAGGTCGTCGCGCTTCCAGAGGATGCGAGGGCACCGTGATCGGACCCCCGAGGGCGTTCGCGAAGACGATGCGCCTCCTCGAGCGGTGTGGGCAGCGTCGCGAGGGAGACCCGCGGCTGGCCATCGAGCGCGGCGAGCAGGTCGGCGCGGTCTCGGCTCACCTGCCTCCCCCCTCGTCCCGGGTCACGTCCATGTCGATCCCAGCTCCCGTCCGTCCGGATGACGCCACCGACTCCGATGATGCCGCCGACGGCAAGCGGGCGCACGCCTCACGACCCACGCCTTCGGTCGTCGGACCACCCGACGACCACGGCACCTGCCAGGGGCGCCTACACCAGCCTCGCGAACAGCTCGTTCGATACGAGCCGGCCCCGGGTGGTCAGCCGGACCCTGGGCTCCGGTGCGGTGAACCGCTCCACCAGGCCCCCGTCGATGGCCCACACGAGATGCGGACCGAGCGGACCCGACTCCGCATCCTCCTCCGCGATGCCCGTGTCGAGCCTCAGGCCGAGGATCGTGGCTTCGACGCGCGCGGTCGGAGCGTCGACCGACTCGAGCCCGCCGGGCGGGAGGCGGGGTGACGATCCATCGACGGGGCTCAGCGCGCCGAGGTAGCCACCCAGGCGGGCCGCGTTCCAGCGGCGGGTGAGCCCGTCGAACGCGTGCGCGCCGGGACCGACCGCCTCATACGGACGACGCTGCCAGTAGGCCAGGTTGTGCCGGCTCTCATGGCCGGGCCGCGCCCAGTTCGAGATCTCGTAGCCTCGATAGCCGGCGGCCGCCAGCCGCTCGGCCGCCAGCGTGTACTGCTCCGCCGCCCGATCGTCCTCCTGCTCTGCCATGGCCGCCGACCGCCAGCGGCGCGCCCCGGCACGTGTCGGGAGGTGATCACCGAGCGGCCCGGTGATCCCCTCGGCATCGGGATCGTCCAGCGTGAGGGCGTACGCGGACACGTGATCCGGCGAAGCCACGAGCGCCGCATCGACCGTTGCCGCCCACGTCTCCAGGGTCTGGCCGGGCACGTCGTACAGGAGGTCCAGCGAGACCGAACCGATCCCGGCGGCGCGTGCCTCGTCCACCGCCCCGGCCACGTCGCTCGCCGCGTGCCGCCGACCGAGCCGTCGAAGCAGGACGTCATCGAATGACTGCGCCCCGAGCGAGATCCGGGTCACGCCCGCGTCCGCCAGGGTCCGGGCGCTGCCGCGCTCATCAGTGCCGGGGTTTGCCTCGATCGTGATCTCGGCGCCGGCGGCGATCCCGAAACGCGCCCGGACGAGCTCGATCAGTCCGGCGATCGACTCGCCGGGCAGCAGGGTCGGCGTGCCACCGCCGATGTAGACGCTTTCGAGGGCCCGACGACCCTCGGGGAACCGGATGTCCAGGTCGCCGGCCCGCAGGGCAAGCTCCGTGCGAAGCGCCGCGGTGAAGGCGGCCGTGCGCGATCGCGGCCCACGTGCGGTCGCGCCCGCGTAGACGACGAAGTCGCAGTAGGGGCAGATCGAGACGCAGAACGGGATGTGGACGTACAGCGCCGCCGGCGGCCGTGGCGCTGGCGAAACCTCGAGACCGTCCGTCGTCAGCGGTCCTGCGGCGCCTCACGCGGCGCGAGCACGCGCCAGCCGTCGGGTGTCCGCTGCTGCCGCTCGACCTCCTCGACCTCGGTCCCCTTCGCCTTCGGCAGCCCGGCATGGCCGGTGGTGAGGAAGATCGCGACCCGTGTGATCGCATGGCCCAGGAATGCCGCCCCGATCCCGCCCGTCACGCCCGTCACCCAGCCGCTCGCAAGCCCGATCGCCAGCACCGTCGCCAGCATGTACCACGGTCGCCGGGGAGCCCCGAGCCGGGTTGCAAGCCCGTAGAGCAATGCCTGGGTGACGTTGGCAAGGTTGGCGTTGACCCCTGTCACGAGCAGGAACCCGAACACCATGCCCCGGAACACCGCCTCGTCGATGAAGGCGGTGGCGATCGCATTGATCACGGCACCCGGATAGGCCAGCACCGACGGCAGGCGCACGTGCCGGTAGCGGAGGAACGCGATCACCAGCGCGATCGTCGTGCCGATGGCCCCGTAGGCGAGGCCGAGGATCACCGCTCCCAGCCGGTCGCCCAGCCCCAGGAGCAGATCCGCGGCGGGGCTGGGGTGGATGGTCAGGACCGCCAGGATGCCGCCCACCCCGAGCGTGTACCAGGCGAGCCGGTGGAGCAGCGAGGGATCGTTTCCCCACCGATCGACATCGTCGTACTCGGCCGCGCTGAAGCGCTCGGCGTCGAACCGCAGAATGACCAGCAGCCCGGCCAGGCCGAGGGCCATCAGGATCCGCAGGGGATCCGGAATGTCGGCGATTCCGGGAAGGCTCGAGAGGTCCAGGTGCGGCATCGGGCGCCGTCAGCCCCCCTTGCCGGGGCGATCAGCAGGGGGCACGGGCCGGGCCACAGAGGGCAGCATCACGCGTCGCCCATGCGCAGGATGGCGAGGAACGCTTCCTGCGGGATCTCCACGGAACCGACGCGCTTCATCCGCTGCTTGCCCTCCTTCTGCTTCTCCAGCAGCTTGCGCTTGCGCGTGATGTCGCCACCGTAGCACTTCGCGAGCACGTTCTTGCGCATGGCTCGGATGGTCTCGCGTGCGACGACGTGACTTCCGATCGCCGCCTGTACCGGGACCTCGAACATCTGTCGGGGGATCAGCTGGCGCAGCTTCTCGGCCAGCTGGCGCCCGGTGCTCTGGGCACGGTCGCGGTGCACGATCAGGCTCAGCGCGTCGACCGGCTCGCCATTGACCAGCACGTCGAGCTTGACCAGGTCCGCCGGCCGGTAGCCCGCCTCCTCGTAGTCCATCGAGGCATAGCCCTGCGTCCGGCTCTTGAGCTGGTCGTAATAGTCGACGATCAGCTCGGCCAGCGGCAGCTCGAAGTGCATGTGCACCCGCTGAGGATCGAGGTACTCCATGCTCAGGAACGTGCCGCGGCGACCCGTGGAGAGCTCCATCAGGGACCCGATGTATCGGTCGGGCGACACGACCCCAAGCTTCACCCAGGGCTCCTCGATCGACTCGATCTCACCCGCGTCGGGGAAGCGGGCAGGATTGTCGACCGTGATCGTCCCTCGCCCGGCCGTGAGCTGGATCCGGTACTCCACCGACGGTGCGCTGGCGATCAGGTCGAGGTCGAACTCACGCTCGAGGCGTTCCTGGACGATCTCCATGTGGAGCAGGCCAAGGAACCCGCACCGGAACCCGAACCCGAGGGCAACCGAGCTCTCCGGCGTGTAGGTGAACGAGGCGTCGTTGAGGTGCAGCTTCTCCAGCGCGTCGCGCAGGAGCGGATAGTCGGGACCACTCAACGGGTAGAGACCCGCGAACACGAGGCTCCTGGCCTCCTGGTACCCGGGCAATGGTTCCGTCGCCGGTCGCGCGACCGCCGTGACCGTGTCGCCGACCTGTGCCTCACGGACGTTCTTGAGGCCAGTTGCGATGTAGCCGACCTCGCCCGCCACCAGCTGTTCCATGGGCACCAGCTGCGGGCGGAAGACACCCAGCTCCACCAGCTCCGACTCGGCGCCGCTGGCCATGAACCGGATCGTGTCGCGATCGTGGAGCGTGCCGTCGGCCAGGCGCACATAGCACACGACGCCCTTGTACGGGTCGTAATGGCTGTCGAACACCAGCGCCCGCAGGGGCGCCGTCGGATCGCCCTTCGGGGGCGGGATCCGGGTCACGATCGCCTCGAGGATGTCCGGCACGCCCGTCCCCTCCTTGGCCGACGCCAGGATCACCTCCTCGCGGGGAATCGCGAGCACGCTCTCCAGCTCCTCGATCACGACGTCCGGCTGCGCCGACGGCAGATCGATCTTGTTGAGGACCGGGATGATCGTGAGGCCTTCGCGCAGGGCGAGATGGACGTTGGCCAGGGTTTGCGCCTCGATGCCCTGCGCGGCATCCACCACGAGGATCGCACCCTCGCATGCCTGGAGACTGCGGCTGACCTCGTAGCTGAAGTCGACGTGACCGGGCGTGTCGATGAGGTCGAGCCCGTAGGTCAGCCCGTCGCGCGCCGTGTACTCGAGGCGCACGGCCCGCGCCTTGATCGTGATCCCTTTCTCGCGCTCCAGGTCCATCGAATCGAGGACCTGGCTCATCATCTGCCGGCCCTCGATCGTGTGGGTCAGCTCCAGCAGCCGGTCCGCGAGCGTGGACTTGCCGTGGTCGATGTGGGCGATGATCGAGAAATTGCGCAGCCGGGCCTGAGGTATCGAGTCGGTCAAGCGTCGCCTCGATCCCCGGGCGTCGACGGCGCGTGGTCTTGCTGCATCGCGTAGATGTTGCCGTCAGGAGCACGGAAGAACAGCCAGCCGAAGCCTTCGAGCTGCGGATTGCCGAAGGCCTCGGCCGCCCAGACCGTGTCTGCCACGATCTCGATCCCCGCGGCGATGAGCTCGGCCCGAGCTGCGACGAGGTCATCGACCCCGAACGCGATCGTGAGCCCGCCCGCGCCGGAAGGGAGAAGACGCTCGTCGTATTGGCCAGGGCGATAGACCTCGAACAGATCCCGATCCCCCGATTCGAGCTGGAAGACCGCCCATCCGTCGTCGCGGTGACCGGGCGTCAGGCCCAGCACGTCCCGGGCAAAGTCGGCCATGGCGTCGAACAGCTCGGTCCTGGCGCCTACGAACGAGATGCGGCGGACGTGCACAGGTGGGCCTCGACGCTAGCGTGCCGGCGGGGTGATCGGCCAGGCGGGGCGGCCTCCCCGATGAACAGGGATCATGCCGGGATTCAGGGACGATCGCTGCACGTTGCGGCGCGATGATCGCAATTGAAAGTTGCGCAGATGCTCCTGCGAGATGATCACGAGGCGGGAGTGTAGCGGTCGCGCGAGCGCGAGCCGATACCATCGCTGGTCATGGCCATCCACGAACCCGTCCTTCCGGAGGATCTCGAGGCGGGCTACCGGCGGTTCCGTACCACCCGATACCCGTCGGAGCGCGAGCGCTATCGTCGGCTGGCGACGGACGGTCAGCGTCCCTCGACCGTGGTCGTTGCGTGCTCGGATTCGCGGGCGGCGCCGGAGATCGTGTTCGACGCCGGACCCGGAGAGCTGTTCGTGATCCGCAACGTCGCCGCGCTCGTCCCCGCGTACGCGCCCGAGCTCGCCATCACGCGGCGTCAGCGCAGCTCTCGAGTACGCGATCCTCGCGCTCGACGTTGGGGAGATCGTCGTCATGGGCCACGGTCGGTGCGGTGGCGTGGAGGCGGCGCTCGAGCAACCAGATCCGCTGACGCCAAGCGACTTCGTGGGCGCCTGGGTCTCGAGCCTGCGCGACCTGGCCGGAGAGCTCCGGGCGGACGAGCATGCCAACGCGGCGGATCGTGCGACGGGCCCTCGAGCTGGCGCTCGGTCGAGGGGTCGATGGACAACCTGCGGACCTTTCCCTGGATACGTTCGCGCGAGCTGGCGCGAGACTGATTCCCTCCATGGCGCCTGGTTCGACATCGGGCCGGGAGAGCTGCATGTGCCGGCTGGAGATGGGTGGGTCCGGCTGCCCGGCATCTGACGCGCCGGGCAGCGGCGACAGCGACGATGCTCCGTGCACCAATTGCGCACCTGGAACGCGCCGGGGGCGGGGCCCCTCTGCTGTTGCCGGCGACCGGGAGCGACCCGCCGGTATACGCTGCAGCTGCCATGACTGGACACGAGACCCCCTCCTCGACCTCGATCGACCAGACACCTGAATGGCAGGCTCTCGCCGATCACCGGGCCTCGCTCAGCGGACGGCATCTCCGCGATCTGTTCGCGCAGGATCCGGGCCGGGCGGAACGGCTGGCAGCCGAAGGTGCCGGTGATCTATCCTCGACTACTCGAAGCAGCGCATCACCGACGAGACAATGACCAAGCTGCTGGCGCTGGCTCGGGTCGCGGGCGTCGAGCAGCGACGCGCGGCGATGTTCGCGGGTGAGCACATCAACGTCACCGAGGACCGGGCGGTGCTGCACACGGCGCTCCGGGCGCCGGCGGGCGACGAGCCTCGTGGTCGACGGCCATGACATCGTCGGGGATGTGCATGCGGTTCTCGACCGGATGGCCGCGTTCGCGCTCCGGGTCCGCAGCGGCGATTGGACGGGGCACACCGGCAAGCCGATCCGGAACGTGATCAACATCGGCATCGGCGGCTCCGATCTCGGTCCGGCGATGGCCACCGAGGCATTCCGGCACTACTCGGACCGGACGCGGACGTTCGCGGTTCGTGTCCAACGTGGACGGCACCGACATCCGCGAGGCGACCCGCGATCTCGATCCCGCCGAGACGCTGTTCATCGTCAGCTCGAAGACGTTCACGACGCTGGAGACGCTGACCAACGCGCGCACCGCCCGCGACTGGCTGCTGGGTTCGCTGGGCGACCCGGCTGCCGTCGCGCAACATTTCGTCGCGGTGTCGACGAATGCGGAGCAAGGTCGCGGAGTTCGGGATCGACACCGCCAACATGTTCGGCTTCTGGGACTGGGTCGGCGGGCGCTATTCGATGGACTCGGCGATCGGGCTGTCGCTGATGGTCGCGATCGGTCCCGACGACTTCCGCGAGATGCTGGGCGGCTTCCGCGCGATGGACGAGCACTTCCTCAGCGCCGCCAATGGACCGCGAACCTGCCGGTGTTGATGGGCCTGCTCGGCATCTGGAACGGCAACTTTCTCGGCTTCGACACCCACGCCGTGCTGCCCTACAGCCAGGAGCTCTCGCCGATTCCCCGCCTACCTGCAGCAGCTGGACATGGAGTCGAACGGCAAGTCGGTGCGGCTCGACGGCCGGCGGGTGACGTACGACACCGGGCGCGATCGAATGGGGCACGGCCGGGCACCAACGGCCAGCACGCCTACTACCAGCTGCTCCATCAGGGGACACGGATCGTGCCGGCCGACCTCATCGGGTTCGTCAACCCGACCACCGAGGTCGGCGACCACCACGACCTGCTGATGGCCAACCTGCTCGCTCAGGCCGAGGCGCTCGCGTTCGGCAAGACACGAGACGAGGTGGTGGCCGCGGGCGTACCGGCCCACCAGGTCGAGCCCCGGGTGTTCGAGGGCAACCGGCCGACATCGGTGCTGCTCCTGGACCGGCTGACCCCCCGCTCGCTCGGCTCGCTGGTCGCGCTCTACGAGCACAAGGTGTTCGTGCAGGGGACGATCTGGGGAATCGACTCCTTCGACCAATGGGGTGTGGAGCTGGGCAAGGTGCTCGCCACACGGATCGCCGGCGAGCTCATGACGCCCGACGAACCCGTGCTGGACTCGCACGACGCGTCGACCGCGGCACTGATCCGTCGCGTCAGGGCCGGACGCCGGCGCCTGGGCTGATCGGGTCCACTGCTGGTCCCTTCGGGGCGCACCTGCTACCATTCGCCGTCGCGCCTCGGGCGGTCCTGCCCGCGCGCCCGCTCATCACCCGCACACGGAAACGGAGACCAGCCACCTTGGCCAGAACGCCCCGGAAATGGCAGGGCGCTCGCACCCCGTCCGGGCTGAAGCGCGTCCGCCGAGCCGAGCGCCGGCACGCGATCCTGCAGCCCCGGCGGTCCGCGGCGAAGACGCTCGTTGCCAAGGCCGTATCAGTCGCGACCACGCAGCCCGAGGGCGCGGACGTCGCCACGTCGCTAAGCGAGGCCATCTCGGCCCTCGATCGTGCCGCCAAGGCGGGCGCGATCCACTCGAACGCCGCGGCACGGCGCAAGTCCCGCCTGACCCGCAAGGTCAACGCCGCGGTGGGCGGCTCGCAGGTCGTGAGCTCGCGCCACATGGCCAAGACCACCGGCAAGGCAGCCGCTGCGAAAGCGGCCAAAGCCCGAATTGCCGCTGGCAAGGCCGCCAAGGCCAAGGGCGCGCAGACTGCCGCCGGCAAGGCGCGGGCCGCGCTGTCGAAGACGACCCGCGCCGAGAGCGCCTCGGCAGCAGGCACGGCCGAGGAGGCCGTGGCGGCACCCGCGAAGGCGCGCACGACCGCGTCGAAGACGGGGGCGGCAAAGACCGCGACGAAGAGCACCGCCAGATCGAGCACGACCTCGAAGGTCGCCGCCAAGAGCACGGCCGCCAAGAGCACGGCCGCCAAGAGCACGGCCAAGGCACGGCTGCCAAGAGCACGCGCCAAGACCACGGCCGCCAAGCCCGCGACGAAGGCCACGCGCGCCAGGAAGACCGAGTAGCCGCAGCCTCTCCGAATCACTCGAACGCGCCCCGGTCGGCGACCGGGGCGCGTTTCGAATTCCTGGCCGTGCTGCAGCTTCACCGGCCGGGCTCGGGACCGGCCGGGCTCAGACCCCGGACGCGGCGCGAGCTCGTGGGTCGGGTCGCCGGCGATTGGCGGCACCGAACATCAGCCCACCACCCACCGCACCGCCCGTCGACAGCAGCACCAGGAGCCCGGCGTTGTTGATCTGATCGCGCCAGTAGAAGGCCGCGAACGTGCTGACGTCCGTGATCCCGGCCTCCTTGAACGCCGGTCCGCGCCCGATCGCCAGGTAGCGCTGGTAGACGCAGTCGGCACCGGTCTGGCACGTCAGTGGCCCGCCGGAGGACGCGTCCCGATAGCCGTTGTCGGCCGTGAAGAACAGGGTCTTGACCCCCAGCAGCAGGATCGCGAAGGTGAGGCCCGTCACGAGTCCCGCCAGCAGCGCGTTGGCGATGACGCGAGCCCACGGACCGCCGGCCCGGTCGGACCGTGCGTTCGCGTAGTAGCCGATCAGCAAACCGCCCAGCAGGGCGAACGGCATGATCAGGAACTCGATCGGGATCACCAGCAGGAAGCTGACCCCGATCGTGACCGCCATGCCCACACCGACCCACGCCGCGGTGATCGCGCCGCGATCGACCAGTCGGCTCATGGCCTGCTCACCGCTGGGAACGGCGCTGGTCGCCCAGGATCAAGCCCCCGCCGTGGTGGCGGCGCCGGTCAGGGCGGCCCGGCCCAGGTACACGGCCTCGTCGCCCAGCTCATCGGCGATCCGAAGCAGCCGGTTGTATTTCGCGACCCGCTCCGACCGCGACGGAGCGCCGGTCTTTATCTGGCCGGTGCCCATGGCGACCACGAAATCGGCGATCGTAGTGTCCTCGGTCTCGCCCGAGCGGTGGGATACCACCGCCGACCAGCCGGCGCGCCGCGCAAGCCCGATCGCGTCGATCGTCTCGCTGAGCGTCCCGATCTGGTTGAGCTTGATCAGCACCGAGTTCATCGCGCGCTCCTCGATCCCGCGGACGATGAACGACGGGTTGGTGACCAGGATGTCGTCACCGACGAGCTGGACCTTCGAACCCAGCCGCGCGTTGAGCTCGCGCCAGCCGGCCCAGTCCTCCTCGGCCAGGCCGTCCTCCAGGGACACGATGGGATAGCGGGCGATCCAGTCCTCCCACAGGTCGACCATCTGCCCGGAGTCGAGCGTCCGGCCCTCCTTTTCGAGCCGGTACTGGCCCACCACCCCGTCCACCCCGGTGCCCTCGACGAGCACGGTCGAGGCGGCCGGATCGAGAGCGATCGCGACCTGATCGCCGGGCCGGTACCCCGCCTTCTCAATCGCACGCAGGATAACCTCGACCGCGGCCTGGTTGGATCCCAGCGACGGCGCGAACCCACCCTCGTCGCCCTGCCCGGTCGCGTGGCCCTCATCGTGGAGGATGGACCGCAGCGCGGCGAAGATCTCCGCTCCGGCTCGCAGCGCCTCCGGGAACGACTCGAGCCCGACGGGCATGACCATGAACTCCTGAAAGTCCGTGGAGTCCTGCGCGTGCTTGCCGCCGTTGAGGATGTTGAACTGCGGGACGGGCAGGATCCGGGCCCCGACCCCGCCGAGATACCGGTAGAGCGGCATCTCGTGGCTGGCTGCCGACGCGTGTGCGCAGGCGAGCGACACACCAAGGATCGCGTTCGCACCCAGCTCGCCCTTGTTGGGCGTGCCATCGAGCTCGATCAGCGTGGCGTCGATCCCCGCCTGATCGGCCGCGTCGAAGCCGAGCATCGACGGGCCAATCCGTTCGGTCACGTTGCTGACGGCGGTCAGCACGCCCTTGCCCCCGTAGCGTGCCTTGTCCCCGTCCCGCAGCTCGACCGCCTCGTTGATCCCCGTCGAGGCGCCGGACGGGACCGCGGCCCGGCCGAGCGAGCCGTCCTCGGTGACGACGTCGACCTCGATCGTCGGGTTGCCTCGAGAGTCGAGGATCTCCCGGGCGTCGACCCAGGCGATGGTGGTGTCACTCATTTGACGGCCTCCGGCTCCCGATCGAGGAGCACTGTGACGCCCGGCAGCTCGCGCCCCTCGAGGAACTCGAGCGAGGCGCCGCCGCCGGTGCTGATATGGGTCATCTTGTCGGCCAGGCCCTGCTGCTGGATCGCAGCCACCGAGTCACCGCCGCCGATCACGACGGCCGCGCCTGCCTCGGCCCGGTCCGCGAGGAACCGGGCGATGGCCTTGGTGCCGTGGGCGAACGAGGGGATCTCGAACACGCCCAGCGGACCGTTCCAGAGCACGGTCTTCACGTCGGCCAGCGCGGCCTCGATGTTGGCCAGGCTCTGCTTGCCGAGGTCGACGATGTGCCAGCTGGCCGGCACCTTGTCGACGGGGATCGTCCGGTACTCGGTCCCCCGGGTGACCTCCTTGGCGACCACCACGTCCACGGGCAGGACGAGCTCGACACCCTTGGTCTCGGCTGCACCAAGGATCCTGCGGGCGTCCTCGACACGGTCGGGCTCGGCCAGGCTCTTGCCGATCGCCTTGCCCTGGGCCAGCAGGAACGTGTTCGCCATGCCCCCTCCGATCACCATGATGTCGACCTTGTCCATCAGGTGCTCGAGAACCTTGATCTTGTCGCTGACCTTGGCGCCACCGATGATCGCCGCGAACGGGTGCTCGGGGTTGTCGAGCAGCTTGCCCAGGTTCGCGATCTCCTTCTCCATCAGGAAGCCGGCGTAGGCCGGGCGGAGCTTCGCGACGCCGACGGTGGACGCATGGGCCCGGTGCGCCGTGCCGAACGCGTCGTTGACGTAGACGTCGGCGTACGCGGCGAGCGCCTCGGCGAACGCCGGGTCGTTCTTCTCCTCCTCGGCGTGGAAGCGGAGGTTCTCGAGCAGCAGGATCTCGCCGTTGCGAAGGCGCCGGACTGCGTCCTCGGTCCCGGCGCCCAGGGCATCCCCGGTGACGGGGACGGTGCGACCCATCAGCTGGCCCAACCGCTCCGCCACCGGCCGCAGCCGGAGGCTGTCGGTAACCTTGCCGGCCGGGCGGCCGAGGTGGCTGGCGAGGATGATCCGCGCGCCCTGCGCCTGCAGGTAGCGAATCGTGGGCAGCGCCGCGCGGATGCGCGAATCGTCGGTGACCCGACCGTCCTCGAGCGGGACGTTGAAGTCGACCCGCACCAGGACACGCTTGCCCGCAGCGTCCAGATCCCGGACGGTGAGCTTGTCCATATTCGGTTCCTCTCCGGGGGCCGCGCTCGGTCAGGCCGGGAGCCGGTCCGCCATGAACTTGACGAGGTCCGCGACGCGGCAGCTGTAGCCCCACTCGTTGTCGTACCAGGCGATGACCTTCACGAAGTTCCCGCCGAGGACCATGTTCGAGGGAAGGTCAACGATCGAGGAGCGCGGGTCGCCCCGGTAGTCGGTCGACACGAGCGGCTCGTCCGACGCTCCGAGGATGCCGGCCAGCGGGCCGGCGGCCGCGTCCCGGAAGGCCTGGTTGAGCTCATCGAGGGTGGTCTCGGTCTCGAGCTCGGCCGTGAAGTCGACGACCGACACGGTCGGCGTCGGCACGCGCAGGCTGAACCCGTCGAACTTGCCCTTGAGATCGGGGATCACCAGGGCGAGCGCCTTGGCCGCCCCGGTCGTGGTCGGGATGATGTTCAGTCCGGCCGCCCGCGCGCGACGCGGGTCCTTATGGGCCACGTCGAGGATGCGTTGGTCGTTGGTGTAGCTGTGAATCGTGTTCATCAGACCGCGCCGGATCGTGAACCGGTCGTGGACGACCTTGGCCGCCGGCGCCAGGCAGTTGGTCGTGCAGCTCGCGTTGCTCACGACGACGTGCCTGTCCGGGTCGTATGCGCCCTCGTTCACGCCGAGGACGATGGTGACGTCCTCCTTCTTGGCGGGAGCGCTGATGAGCACCTTCTTCGCACCGGCCGCCACGTGCGCGCGCGCCTTGTCGGCGTCAGTGAACCGACCGGTCGACTCGATCACGATGTCAACGCCCATGTCGCCCCACGGCAGCTGGGCAGGATCGGCCACCTGGAGGACCTTGATGGTGCGTCCGTCCACGACGATCGAGTCGTCGGTGTGCGAGACCTCGCCCGGATAGGCGCCGTAGGTGGAGTCGTGCTTGAACAGCAGCGCGTTCGTCGGAACGTCGACGATGTCGTTGACGGCCACGACCTCGAGATCCGGGGCTCGCTCGATGAGCGCCTTGAGTGACTGGCGGCCGATCCGTCCGAAACCATTGATGCCGACGCGAACGGTCATCGGGTGACCTCCTTCTCAGTTGGGACGCGGGTCGTCGAGCGCCTGGGCAGACGCGCTCGACGGGACATGGTTGGTGAACCTCGCGATCGGCCCGATGCGACGTCCGGCTCGAGCCGAAGAGGCGACGTCGGGAGCGCGGCTGCGGTCGATGCTTGGGCGACGGCAGCGGCGGCCCCGAAGGGGCGACAGGCCGATGGGGTGGCAGCGACCTGAGCGCCGGCACTCCGGGAGGGTCGTTGGCGGCGGCGACGTGATCCCGACGAGGTAAGGAGCGGGGGCCGAGGGTGCGGACAGGGCGGGACCTCGCAGCGGGGGTTCGAGAGTTCGCGGGAATCTTAGCAAAGCTCCCGATCAGCTCCCCCGACTGCTGGTCCGGTTGCCATGGGTCGTTGGCACTCCTGCCGATACGACCGAAGGGGCCCCCCGGCCATGCCGGAGGGCCCTGCGTGTTCGGCGTTGTCGAGGGTCAGCCGCCGATCTTGAACACCTTGCCGCCGCACTTCGGGCACGTGCCCTGAAGCGCCGGCTTGCCGTTCTTCATGGTGATGTGCTGCGGATTCTGGACCTCGACCTTCATCTTGTCCTTGACGCAATAGGCCTCAGCCATTGGATCGGCTCCTCCTCACGCTGTCCGCGTCACGAGAGGACGCCTCTCGCGCCCGCGGGGACGCTGGGTCTGGCGCTCATGCTGGGGCCCAGAGCGACGGGCGCCAGCGCGCCGCCCCGGCCTTCGACTTCTGGCGGTCCAGGTCCGCGAGGATCACCAGGCTCTCGAGCCCCGTGTCCACCACTGCGGCCTCCGCCAGCTGCTGCGCGTCGCCGGTGACGAACTCACCGGTCCTGCGATTGGCATAGACGGCACACACCACGCCGGCACGACTACCGCCGAGACCGGCCAGGACCAGCACCGCCGAAGCCTCCATCTCGAAATTGAGGATGCCCTGGCGGGACATCTCCTCGGCGAGGTCAGGGTAGCGGATCGGCAAGCTGGGGGATCGGCCGGCCCTGCGCCCCGAAGAATCCCGGGGCTGTGGCCGTGATCCCCAGGTGGTGCCGATGTCCGAGCCGGGTGGCCGCCTCCTCCAGAGCCAGGACCGCCTCATAGTGAGCGACCGCGGGGTAACCCTCGTGGACGTACCAGCTGGTCGTCGTCTCGAGACGCACCGCCCCTGTCGTGATTACCAGGTCACCCAGCTGCATGTCGTCCTGGAGGCTGCCGCACGATCCGATCCGGATGAATGTCGGCCGGTCCTTGATCGCGAGGATCTCGCTGATCACGATCTCGATGTTGTCGGGGCCGATGCCTGTGGAGACGCACGAGACCCGGACGTCCCGGTACGCTCCGGTCGCGCTCGCGAACTCGCGATGCCGGTGGCGAAGCTCGACCGTGTCGAACCGGGCAGCGACGAGGTCGACCCGATCCTGGTCGCCGGGGAGCAGGATGTAGTCGGCCAGCTCGCCGGGTCCCAGGCCGATGTGGTATTGCCGCTCGCCGGCGGGGATCGCGACACGGGCGTCCACGTTCGGCAAGAGGTCGCTCCCTCGTGGATCACGCACGTTCGGCGTGAGGTTGCGCCCGAGGATAGGGGCCAGATTCGAGCACCGTCAAGCGGGTTCAGCCCGATTTCGCGCCGCCCGGCGCCGCGTTGTTGCCTGCTGGCCCCTCGAATCACGCCTGCTTGCTCGCCGTCTCGCGGCCTTTGGTCGCCCGGCCGGCCTCGACGTCAGTGCCCGGCGGAGGCGTCTCCACGACTCCGTCCTCGGTCGCTCCACCGCGCACGAACGAGGCCAGACGGTCCGTGATGTGACCCCTCAGGCGACGACGCGCCTGTTGACGCCGGGTGAGAGCCAGGACCAGCGCCGTCACTCCGGCGAGCAGCAGGGCCGCGAGCACGGCGAACACGGGCGCAAGACCGCCGAGACGGGCACTCGACACGGCGCGCGCGACGTCACGTCGAGGGCTTGCGACACCGGCGAGGCCGACGCTCGGGCTGCTGTCCGCCCCGATCGGGGGTGGATCGCCAGCCACGAGGTCCGCGGCGAGCTCGACCGCCGCCGGATCGGAGACCACCAGGACGACCTCGCCCCGGGTCTCGGGGATGCCGGTCGCATCCAGGGCGTCGCCGGGAACCAGCAGCCCCGCCAGATCCGCCGCATCTCCGTCTAGCACGATGCGACTCGTTGCCGTTCCGTCGTCGAGGCGGACGCCGTCAGGTGTGTCGCCCGTGACCAGGCCGCCGACGCGAACCCGCTCACCCAGATGCGCCGCCAAGTCGCGGAGGTCGACGTCCGGGGGCATTGTGCCCCCGATCGCCCCGCCCAGGACGGGCGCCAGGCCGGACGTCGCCGTGCGGACCGGGGAGCTGCCCGGATCCGAGCCGGCGGGTCCGATGGCGATGTCGGCAGATGCGCGTGGCACAAGCGCGAATTGCCGGTCGGTCGCCGTGGGATAGGGGCGCTTGACGATCCCGGTGATCGTTGCTGCCCGCCCTTCGATGATCGACGAGGCCGGGATGCCGCTGCCGGCCAGGCCCTGGACCGGCACTCGCCCCGCTCCGGTGTCGAGCTCGGCGAGCCAGCGGTCGCCGCTGCGGTGCAGATCCACGATCGTCCCGCTCATGCGCACCAGGCGCCACTCGGTCGCGGCGCTGGGCCGGCTGCCCAACGTGCGCGCGACAGGCTCGCGCGCTCCCAGGACCCTGACCTCATCGGCCTTGAGGCGTGGGGCACCCCAGGCTCGCCCGATCGTGCCGCTCACGCGGACCTGCTCACCCATGTGGAGGCTGTGGTCCGGCGTCGTCAGGTACACCTCGATCGCGCCGGACGAGTCCTCGACCACCGTCCGCCGGCCGGTCGAGTCGAGGAGCATCCGATCGACCGTGAGCACGCCCTCCACGGTGACGTGGCCGCCTTCGAGCACCCGGGCCGCAGCGATGGTGGAGACGGGTGAGGCTGATGCGCCGCCCGATGGCGAAGGCGACGCAGGTGCGTCGGATGGTGGCGGCGACGCGGAGGCTGCGATGTCGGCTGAACCCCGAAGCCACAGGCGATAGCCGTCGAGAAGCCCCTTGTGGGACGCTCGCTGGCCGACCACTCCCGTGAAGGTCGCCACCAGACCCTTCCGCAATGAGCCCTTGTCGAGTCCGGCCGAGGCATCGACCCGAATCGTCAACGAGGATCCATCGTCACCCCTGATGGCGAGCGCCAGGTCGTGACTGGTGGCGCGGGTCGCCGAGGCGGAGATCGTCCCGGGGATCGCCACGAGCCGGCCCTCCACGCCCTCTCCGACGTCGCCCGCGGCCAGCATGAGCGGCGCCGGCATGCTTCCGCTACCGAGCACAGTGATGCCGCTCGACCTGGGTCGGATCTCCGTCTGCCCATACGGGTCAGCGATCGTTCCACGGACCTCGACCAGCATCCCCCGGTGAGGTGCCGGGAAGTCGCCGGGCATCCGGACGGGCACGCCTCCCGTGGGATCCGCGATGGCCACCAACGGCGGCGTTCCCAGACGCCCGGCTTCGGCGACGACCACGCCGCGAACGACGACCAGCGTGCCAACGGGCGCGAGCCGTGCGGTGGCGATCGAAGAGACATCCGGGGCCGGCGTCGGTGCCGGCACGGACGTGGGTGACGGCTCGACGGTGGGGCTCGGTGCGACGGTCGGGCTGGGCGTGAAGGTCGGTGTGGCGGTCGGCGTCGCGGTCGGCGTCGGGCTGGGCGTGGGCTCGTCAATCTCCAGCTCGCCCGGCAGGGTTGCGTACAGGCGGTATCCGCTCGTACCGGATCCACTGCTGTCACGCTGGCCAAGCGGCCCCTGGACGAGCACCTCGGACCCTGCGGTCGGGCCAAGGGCCGCGAGCGCGTCGGGCGTCACCACGACGCGGACCGGGCCTGTTCCGTCGTCCACGGTGAGCCCCAGCCCATCGCTGAGCGACGAGGGCGCCTCCGTGACCGTCCCGCGCAGCTCCAGCCGCCGTCCCTCCAGGGGCTCAGCAGCCATTCCCGTGGGGACGACGAGCGGCACAGGGAGGTCGGAGGATCCGATGGTGATCACGGACGACGCGTCGACACGGAGCGTGCGCTGGCCATATCTGCTGCCGAGGCTCCCCGAGGCGACCACGACCGTCCCCTCCGGGAGCGACTCCGCGAGCGGTGCGTCCAGGTAGATGGCGATCCCGGCCGTCGCGTCCTGTACGAACCCGGTTCGCCCGCTCTCGAGCGCGCCGAGGCGTGTCGTCAGCACTCCCTGAACCGTCGCCGGCGTTCCATCGGTCAGGTCGCGAGCAGCCTGGATCGCGATCGCAGGCGCCGCCGACGGCACCGGGGTCGGCGTAGGCACCGGGATCGGCGTAGGCACCGCGGTCGGCGAGGGAGTCGGCAGCGGCGTCGCGGTCGGGGTCGAGGTTGGGCTCGTGGGCGAGGGGCTTGCGGCCGGTGTGGTGGTCGGGATCGGCGAGGTGGTCGGTGACGGCGCCGGTGTGGTGGTCGGGATCGGCGAGGTGGTCGGAGACACTGTGGGAGCAGGTGAGCCGCTCGGCAACAGCGCCGGCACGGGATCGGCCTCGAGGTTGCGGCCCTCGGGGGCACCGTTGACGACGAAGTCGGTGGCGTTGTCGTTGCTGTCGAACGTGTTGCCGTTGATGCCTCCGGGGCGTCGCTCGATCGAGCTGCCAGCCGCGGGCGCGGTCGAAGCGGTGCCTTCGACGAACCCGTTCACCGCATCGCCCCATCCGACCGCGTCGATCGGCGCGCCACCCGTCGGACGGAGCACGATCGCGCCTCCGGAGGCCGAGAGGCCCCCCGAGTACGTCGCGTCGGCCGCGGATGCGTAGAGGCCCCGTGAGTTGGCCAGCAGCAGATGTCGTCCAGGAGCGATCAGCAGCGACGAATCCCAGGACGCCTTGCGGGTGACGGTCGCGCCCGAGCTCGTCACATACACGACCTCGAGGCCTAGAAGGTCCAGCGGCTCGGTTGCCGCGTTGGTGAGCTCCACGTACTCGTCCGATGCAGACACGCCGCCGGTGACGACCTCGGCGACGAGAAGACCGGACGAGGCGGGCCAGTCAACGGTGCCCGCACCACTGGCGGCGGGTGCGAGCCGGGTGACGGGGACGGCCGACGCGGTCGTCGCCGCGAGCAGTACGAGAACCATCGCAGCCATCGCCGCGAGTCGAGCACGCGCCATCGAGGACCTCCGGGCGGGAGACGTCGGCGGCGGATGATCAGATGGCGATGGTAGGCGTCGCCCCTTATCGCCGGCTCAACCCTCCCGGCCCGGACCCGGTACGATGCAACGGCTGAACCGCGCTGGCGGCCCGCGATACGGGCTGCACCCGTTCCTCGGCGCGTCGCGGTCACCACCGTCGGTGCGCCCGGTTCAGCAACTGATCGACTGGAGGCATCCGTTGGCCCGCGCGAAGCGCACCGATCGAACCGAGGCCCGTCGCCGTTACCGCGCCGAGCAGGCCGCGCTCGTCGGCGAGGACGATGACGCTGCCGAGGTCGACGAGACCGAATCCGGGGCAACGACCACACGGAAGCGGGCTGCGAATCCTGGCGCGCCGTCTCGTCGGGAGCGGCCCGGGATCATGGCCGCGTTTCGCGGCGCGGTGCGGCCGCTCGACTGGCGTGAGGATCTGCGCTCGCTACCCACGCTGACCCGTCACTGGTCGCTGTTCGTGCCCGTGCTCCTGTCCATCGTGTCGACCGTCGTGTTCGTGGCCGCGACCGCGTCGGTCACCGACGCCACCAACCCCCCGTCGGACATGTTCACCACGGTGGCGATCGTGCTGTACCAGTTCTTCGTCATCCCACCGCCTGTCGCCGGGGCGTTCCTCGCCGGCCTGGGCGCCCCGAAGGCCAGCTGGCTGCTGGGCGCGATCGTGGGCGTGGTGGCGGCCATCGGCAATGCGGTGATCGTGCTGAGCCCGTTCGGCCAGCAGCTGTACTCGTCGCCGGGCCTGGTGATCCTGCAGGGGTTCGTGTTCGCGCCGTTCGGCGCAGCGCTGTTCGCTTCGATGGCGGCCTGGTACCGACGGTTCCTGAATCTCGCCAACCCGAACCGAGGACAGAAGCCTGCCAAGCCAACACGGGGCCGGGGCAACATGCCGACCAACTCGCGGGCGACGGCCAACCGGCGTTCCTGACCGGATCTGTCGCTCAGGCGAGGCGCCGCAGGCCAGCCTGCCCGATCGCCCTGACCCCGAGCGGCGAGTCGGGCCCGCCCGCCGCCGCCGTTGCCTCGACCAGCGGCATGACCGTGCGGGCCACCACGTTGACCACGTTCGCCTCCCGTTGGAGGTCGCCGTCCACGAGCAGCAGGGCGTGGCGACGGACCACCGAGCGGAGCCGCTGCCAGGCGTCCGGCCACAGCGTGACGTTGACCATCCCCGTCTCGTCCTCGAGCGCCAGGAACACGGTTCCGCGCGCCGTCATCGGGTGCTGCCTGGTCACGACCAGCCCTCCGATCGTGATCTGCCCCGGCGGCCGGTCGGCCAGCGCCGCGTTGGTCACCGCTCCCAGCCGGTCGAGGGCCGGCCTGAACAGTCCGATCGCCTGGCGGCGCGCGTCGAGCCCGACCACCGCGTAGGCGTCGCCCAACCGCTCCGATTCCGAGAGCGCGGGGAGCGGCGGCGCCTCGGTCGCCGGCAGGCGGAGATCCATCGGTCGCCCGGCCGCTCGTCGCACCCGCCCGGAGCCGCGACTGGTCCGCCCGTCCACGCGCCCTTTTGTCGCTCCGGCGACCTCCCGCAGCTGCCACAGCAGCTCCCGCCGGGGTCGACCCAGCGAATCCAGTGCCCCCGCCCGGATCAGCCGCTCCATCACCTCCTCGGCCAGGCCCGTCCGATCCACGACGTCGGCCAGCGATGTGTACGGCCCACGCGCCAGCTCCACGTCCAGCCTGGCTCGCTGCTCCTCACCGATCCCCTTCACCAGATGCAGACCGAGGCGGACACCCCAGCCGGTCACGCCCTCGGCCGCCCAGCGCTCGCGCGACGCGGCACTCGGCATCAGGCACGCGGGTGATCGCACCGGTGTCGGCCGCGCCTCGATACCCGACCCCTCCGGTAGTGGCTCGCCCGGGTCGCCGTCGCGCTCGCCGCCGCCGCCCGCCATCCCGGCCAGCGCCCAGCCGGGACGGCCGACCCATTCGGTCGTCGTCCGCCACGCGCTTCGGTTGACGTCCACCGGCAGCACGGCCACCCCGTGACGCTTGGCGTCGTTGACCAGCACCTCAACCGGGTAGAAGCCCATCGGCTGGGCGTTGATCAGCCCCGTGACGAACTGGGCGGGGTAGAACAACTTGAGGAAGCTCGATTCGTATGCCGTCCGGGCGAAGGCCGCCGCGTGGCTCTTGGCGAAGCCGAAGCTGGCGAACGCCGCGCACTGGCGGAACAGCTCCTCTGCGTCGTCCTGGGGCATGCCCTGGACGCGGATGCAGCCCTCGACGAACTGCACGTGGAGCTTCTCCATCTCGCCCGTCGAGCGCCACGTCCCCATCGCCCGCCGGAACCCGTCCGAGCCTGCCGGCGTGAACCCCGCGACGTCGATCGCGATCTTCATGACCTGCTCCTGGTACAGGATCACACCCAGGCTGTCGTGGAGGATCGGCTCGAGGCTGGGGTGGAGGTAGGTCACTGGCTCCAACCCCTGCTTGCGACGCAGGTACGGGTGGACCGCGTTGCCCTGGATGGGGCCCGGCCGGATGATCGCGACCTCCACCACCAGGTCGTCGAGGTTGCGAGGCCGCGACTTCGGGAGCGTCTGCATCTGGGCCCGGCTCTCGACCTGGAACACCCCGACCGTGTCGGCGGCCTGGAGCATCTCGAACACCTCGGGGATCTCCTCGGGGATGCGGTCGAGATCGACGCACGTCGCGCAGTCGTGCTCGATGAGCTGGAGAGTCTCGTCGATCGCGGCCAGCATGCCCAGGCCAAGCAGGTCGAGCTTGATCAGCTTCATGGTCTCGACGTCACGCTTGTCGTACTGGACGACGACGCGATCCTTCATCGTCGCCCGCTCGATGGGCGCGATGTCGATGAGCGGCACGGCCGTGATGAGCATCCCCCCGGAGTGGATCGAGAGGTGGCGCGGGAAGCCGTCGATGCGGGCGCACAGCTCGAGCCAGCGCTCCCAGTCAGACAGATGCGCGACCGAGCCACGGTGGCGGTCCCGGTCCAGGTCCGGCAACGCCTCGACCCGGGCGACGCTGCTCAGCGGGCCGCCCGCCAGCCCGACGGAGCCTCGATGATGATCCTCCGGTGAATCCTCCGAGATCTGAGGCGACGCTCCCGCGAGCCATCGGCCCGAGGATTCGAACCGCCGGTCGGCGGGCAGGAGCACGCCGCTCTCGGGGTCCAGCCGCCGGGCGACCTCGCGGTCCAGGGCGGTGCGCTGGTCACGGCGACGCTCCAGCGTTCGCGATGGTGGCCCCTCGCGGATCCAGCGCGCACTCACCGGAGAGTCGCCGGGGCCACCCTCGTCCTCGCCGGGCCGTGTGGCCCACTCGCTCCCCCATCCACGCTCCCGTGGCGTGATATCCGATGCCCGGGTCCCGGACGCGTCGGATTGGGCGCCACGTACGCTCCCGGTGCGTACCCGGGGGTGATTCGCCAGATCCGTCGCGCTTCCACGCCCCCCAGGCGCAGGTGACGGAGCCGGTCGCTCGGCCCCGGACGTCGATCGCGCATCGCCGCGGAAGTGCCCGCCTCGCTCGTGGTTCAGCTGGCCCATCGCATCCGTCAGACCCCGGGCCGCTGCAACGTTCGGGGTTGCGGCAGGGCTGGGCGCGGGTTCACCCGCCGCTTCCCCCGGCCGTGCGAAGAACTGGGCGAACCCGCCCTCGGCCTCGAGATCCCGCCGGACCATCACCGAGTCGTAGGTTTCGAGCGCCTTCGCCACCCGATCGACCAGCGGCCGCGGGAATCCGAGCGCATAGCCGACCTCGCGCACCGCGGATCGCGCCCGATACGTGACGAGGTTGCAGACCATCCCCGTGTGCTCGGTCCCGTAGCGCTCGTAGACGTACTGGATGACCTCCTCCCGCCGCTCCGAGGAGAAGTCGATGTCCACGTCCGGGTATGCCGTCCGGCCCTCGTTGATGAACCGCTCGAACAGCAGCTCGTGGCGGATCGGATCCACGCGCGTGATCCCCAGCACATACGCGACGATCGAATCGGCCGCGCTGCCGCGGCCCTGGGCCGGGATCCCGCGGGACCTGGCGAACCGCATCAGGTCCCAGCAGATCAGAAAGAACTCAGCCAGCCCAGTCCGCTCGATCACGTCCAGCTCGTGGGCGAGCTGGCGGACCACCGCCGGCGTCAGTGGGTGATAGCGACGCCGGGCGCCCTCCCAGCACAGCTCGGACAGATGGCTGAACGGAGTCTCGCCTGCCGGCACCTCGAACCCGGGGAATCGGTACCGCTCGACCATGAGATCCACCCGGCAGGCGGCCGCGATCTCGACCGATGCGGCCACCCCCTCGCGCCAGGCTCGGGCAAGGACAGGGTCGGTGACCACGGTCGCGGGCTCACCGGGCGGCATCGCGAGCAGCTCGGCTCCCGACTTGAGGTGCGACTCCCCGTCGGATCGCCGGAGGTCGCGGAGCTCGCCCACCGGCCGCCCGTGCCGGATCGCGGTCAGCACGTCCTGGAGCTCACGGCCCTCGGGCAGCGCGTAGTGGACGTCATTGGTCACCACGACCGGCAGACCGAGCTCGGAGGCCAGGCGTGCGAGCTCCGAGGCGAGCCAGTCGTCGTCCGGCAGCAGGTGATGCGAGAGCTCGAGGACGAACCCGCTCAAGGCCGCTGCGTCGTGGCCCGCAGCCGGTCCATGGCCACCACCGACACCGGTCCCTCGGCCGAACAGCCGCGCATACCGCCGGGCGACGGCCCGGGCGCCCTCGCGATCGCCGGCCAGCAGCCGCCGGGCAAGCTCTCCGTGGCGGCAGCCCGACAGGGCGATCAGGCCCTCGGCATGCTCCGCCAGCAGCGCCTGGGTATAGCGCGGGACGGCCTTCGTCCCGGCCAGGTTCGCCCGGGAAACGAGTCGGCACAGGCTGCGCCAGCCTGTCGCGTCCCGGGCCAGCAGCACGAGATGCGGGCCCCGTACGGTCTCTCCGACACCTCGGTGGTCCTCCTTGACGACCTCACGATGACCGGGCAGCCGCGCTCGCTCCGGACGCGGCCGCTCCGGATGTCCGCCGTCCACACGAGCGGCGGCGGACATTGCGGGAGCCCGCCGGCCAGGTCGCCACGCCCGCCTCGCCGGGACGACGATCCCGCCGGGGTCCGGAGCCACTGCATCCAGCAGCTCGATCTCGATCCCGATCACGGGATGCAGGCCGGCCGCCTCCGCGCTCGCCGAGAAGCGCACCGCGCCGTAGAGCCCCTGGTGGTCGGTGATCGCCAGTCCGCCCAGGCCCAGCTCAACCGCCTGTGTGACGAGCTCGTCCGGGGACGACGCGCCGTCGAGAAACGAGAAGTTGCTGTGGCAGTGCAGCTCGGCATAGGCGGCGTCAGCCACACGAAAGGCTCCAGCGCGAAGACGTCAACGATAGAACAGGCGTTCTAGTCACACCACGATAACGTACCTGGCGAGACCCGCGGAGACTGATCGTTCAGCGCACCGCACCCATGACGTTTCGCCCGTCCTCGCACGCAACCAAACCGCGCACTCACGCGTCTGAAGGCGCGTGATCGCCAACCCGACCCAACGGCGCGGACTCCGCATCGTCATCGACCTCCTGTTGCGGATGGCGGCCATCGCGTTCGCCATCGGCCTGATCCTGGTTCTGCTTCCGGCGATCGCCGAGGCCGCGGCGTGACCACCCCACCGTTCCGGCCGGGCTGAGGCTGCGCACCGCGAACGGCGACGAACGTCGCGATGACGTTCCTCGACCTCCCCGGGACCCTGGGCCGGCCGGGGACAACCGACCGCCCAGCCTGACCTGGGTCGCTACGATGGCACGCGTGACGTCAGTCTCCCCGTCTTTGGCGCCAGCCTCCACACCGAGACGCCCTCCGCCCATGCACGGATCGATCCTGGCGCTGGCCGCCGCGCTCGTCCTGGCAGTGGCCGCCTGTGGCTCCGACCGTGTCTCGCCGCATGCGACCACGTCGGGCAGCGTCCCGGTCGCATCACCAGGCCCTGGCGCCACCGACACGAGCGAAGCGCCGGCACCCACCGTCGTACCGGGCGGCGTCAGCGTGTCGCCGGGACCACCGTTCACACGCATCCCCACGACGCAGACCGACTGGGGGGCGATCCTCGACGCTCTTCCCGATGGCTTTCCCGTCTATCCGACCGCGGAGGTGGCCGAGCCGCCGCCCGAGCCCGTCAGCGCCGCGTTCAGCACACCCGACCCCGTGGATCGGGTCGCGGGCTGGTACCGGGACGCGCTCGAGGCTGCCGGGTTCAGCACCGTCGATCTGTCCGAGCCGCTCGAGGACGGCAGCCGGGTGCTCGACTCGCAGACCGACGTCCCGGAATGCCGGGTCCAGGTGACCTTCCGCCCTGAGGGCGGATCGACGATGATCACGGTGCTCTACGGCGCCGGCTGCGCGGGTGCCGGGGGCTGAACCATCCGAAAGGAGATCAACGGACGATGGAGCTCACGCGTCGAGACATGATCGGAGCGGGCCTGCTGGTCGCGGTCCTGATCGTGCTCCTCGTGCTGATCGTGCTGGCCGCCCTGCCCAGCTGAGGTGCAGCCGGGCCGGTGCGGTCGGTGATCGAAAGCACCAGCCCGGCGTTCGTGGCTACGTCGCGAACGCAACACTGGAATCGATTCGGGCGTCTATGCTCGCGGCGACCGGGCGGGCCGGTCATGGAAACGGAGGGGGGTCACCGGCGATGCAGACAACTCGATCGAGAGACCTGGGCGCGCTGCTGCTGGTGGTGGGCTTGTTCGTCGTCCTGCTCGTGGTATCGGCGGTGCTCGGCTCACCCGTCCTTCGCTGACGAACCGGCCCAGGGGAATCGACCCCCTGGCCGATGATCCGGCACCTCCGATCCAGCCGGCGTCGTCCAGACCCCCGACCGGTCGCCGCCACGCGCTTGCCCGTACATGTCCGGGGGTCAGTCGTAGAACCGCTCCAGGTGCCACGTTCCGGCCGTCCGGTCCAGGTACACGAGCGCGAGCCAGGTCCGGCCGACGACCTTGAAATAGTCGCGTGCGATCGGCTGCCGCCACCACGACTCCTCGACCCGCCAGCGATTGCAGACCTCGACCGGCTCCCGACGGCCGTTCCAGCGGATCGCAACGAGCCTGCCGGCAGCATCCAGCTCAGGATCGATCACCGGGTGCTCGCGCAGGAACCTCGTCATGGCCGCTCGTCCTCGCCGGTCACCGCCGCCTCCGTGACCGGTACCCAGCGCCAGCGGGCTTCGGGCACGATGGCCTCGGGATCGACCAGCTTCACCCGTCGCACCCGATCCCCCCCGAATGCGATCGACAGGCGGGCGAGCTGCCAGGCCAGGCGAGCGTCCCGTGCCGCCTGCGGCGTGAACAGCGGCAGCTGCTGGCCGGATGCCGGCTCGATCATGCCGAGCTCCAACACCAGGCGTGCGACCGGTGCCGACGGCGGCGTCTTCTCCAGCCTGGCGAACAGCAGGCGCTCGATCGCCTCGGCATCCGCGGTCGGCTCCGGGAGGCGCTGCTCGATACGGAGCTCGGATGGCGTCCCGTCACGAGCGAAGGCGAGATCACAGGCGATGACGAGCCGGGCGAGCCCGACTGCCCGGCCTTGCGCCTGCAGCTGGTCCGAGAGCGTCGCGGCAAGCCGCCGGAGGACGAACCGCACCGCCTCGAGGCCTTCTGCCGACGGCTCGAGGGGCAGGGCGAGCACCATCCGTTCGACGGCGCGCCTGGGTCGGAACCGCTCCGTCTCCTCACCCCCGGCACGGGCGTGCAGGAGGGCCCCTTCGTCCCCGAATCGGGCGACCAGCGCTGACCTCGGCAGCGCCGCCACCGACCCGATCGTCCGCAGCCCGAACCGGGCAAGCCTGGCGCGGACATCCGGATCCCGGGTCAGAAGTCGGGCCGGCAGGGGCGCCAGGAACCGGGCCTCGTCGCCAGGCGGAACGAGCACCGGCTGACCGCCCTCCCGAGCATGGGCAGCCGCAACGCTCGCGGCAAAGCTGGTGCCGGCGATCCCGGCCCGTGGCAGACCGGGCAGGATCGGCGCCAGCGACTCAGCCATCCTGGCGACGAGCGTCTCCTCGAGGCCCCACAGGCGGGTCAGGCCGTCGACGTGGACCGCGATCCGCCCGAAGCCAGGATCGGTGACGTCGCTCGTCCCGGCGATCCCCGGGCTGAACGCGGCCAGCCGCTCGCAGGCGGCCTCGACGGTGTCCCGGTCCGCGTCAGGTGCGAGGCCGAGGAAGGTCGCCTCGGGTGCGAGCCGATGGGCGTTTCCGAGCGGGATTCCTCGGCGCACGCCAAGGGAGCGGGCGAGCGGGTCCGCGTCGACCACCGTCCCCTCCGTCCAGGGTTGCCCACCGAGGACGACCGGGCCGGGCGGCCACGAGGCGGAGATCCCGTCGCTCCCCGGGGACTCGAGACGGGACCGGGCGAGACGGAGCGGCAGATGTGGCCAGAGCAGGTGGAGCAGACGCATGGAGATCGCCCGATGCTGGGGGGCCTTTCAGGTCGATGGTCAGCGGGAGTGGCGCGGCCCTCCCCGGTGGAGCACCCGATGGCCGACCATCGAGCAGCTCGTCCCGCTCGAGGCACCGATCTCGCGCGCCACCTTCCGCGTACAGGATCTCGAGCTCCACAGACCGACCCGGGGGACCGTGCCGGTTCCGAACCGCCGTCACCGTGCTGCGCTGCCCGACCACGTCCCGTCCGAGCCGGATCCAGCCGGTTCGCACCAGGTCGAGACGCAGCCCGCTGGCCTCGCCCAGCGCGGCGGCCAGCCCCGTCCCGATCGTGCTCGGTTCCACCATCACCAGCAGCGACCCCGCCCGCCGGGCAATCGCTGCAAGCCGGCCCAGCCGGTCACCGACACGCACCCTCGCGACAGCCGGATCCTGGGCATCCGGCAGGTCCACGACCAGCAGGTCCACGGTCCGTGCGGAGAGCAGCGCGGCGGTCAGCTTGAGCGCCTCATCGAGATCGACTGGCGTGAGCACCACGAGCCATTCCGGGCATACGCCGCGAGCAACCGCCTCCACGGGGTCGAAGGCACGAGCGAGGTCCAGCCAGGCGACGATCGCTCCTGCAGCCTGCGCCTCAGCGGCTATCCGCAACGCCAGCGTGGTCTTTCCTGACGAGACGTCGCCACGGAGCGCCACCGTGGTCGAGCGCGGCAGCCCTCCCGTCCCGAGCAAGGCGTCCAGCGCGGCGAACCCGGTGGAGACGATGCGGCCATCCGGATCGTCGATCCGATATCCGGGCCTGGGAGCGATGACCGGCGTGAACGGCGCCGGTTCGGGCACCGGCACAGAAGGCTCGGGCTCGGCCGGTATCGGCATTCGGGCAAGGGCGCCCTCGACCGCCAGTGCCATCTCTCCGCCCCGCCGGGGTGCTGCCGCACCCCAGCGTGCCTGGAGGATCGAGAGCGCCTCGGAGACGTCGGATGAGCGAGCCATCATCGGACGTCCAATCATAGAACATCTGTTCTATTCGTCAAGCGATGACGCGACGTGCGGCCCAGGTGCAGCAGGCGACGCCGACCGCCTGGGGAGCGGTCTGGGAGAGCGGCCTGGGAGAGCGGCCTGACGATCGGTGCGTGCTACACTTCCGGCCCGGTCGGCCCGGGTTCCCGGGTGTGGCTCTTTCGTGGGGATGTAGCTCAGCTGGGAGAGCGCCGCGTTCGCATCGCGGAGGCCAGGGGTTCGAGTCCCCTCATCTCCACCACTCCGAATCTCGGCGTCTCGTCCCGACTCGCGGATCGCCCAAGGGCGAGGCGGGCTCAAGGCGCGTGCGGTACCATCCCTGCCGCACTCGTGGGTCGGTTGGGCAGGTGGTGAGCCCAAGGGTCTGTAAAACCCTCGCCTTCGGCTGTGGCAGTTCGATTCTGCCCCGGCCCACCAGCACCTCGCGATCGAAACACCCGTCCGGCATCACCGGACGGGTGTTCAGCGTTTCGGCGACGGACCTACGATGCTCAGGAGGCCGCACCCGCGTCCCACGGAAACGCTTCGGTGTCGTTCCAGGGTCCGAGGATGAACGGCTCACCCGGCCAGCCCGCCGTCCCGCCGACGATCGTCAGCGGTGAGGTGTCATCCATCCGGGTGAGCGTGACCGTCAGCCGGCCGTCGCCATCGGTGGGCAGCCGGAACACATCCGAGTCGATGCATACGTGCAGCGTTGCATGGCATCCTCCCGCGGCCGCCGTCGGATCGCCGAACCCGGACAGGTCCATCACCCCCACGATCCGCCCGTCGTGGATCTCGGTCGCGGTGATCGACGGTGCCACGTCGCCGGTCTCGACAACGATCTCAAGTCGATCAACGGCACGGACGCCGACGCCCGCAACGACCAGCCGCCAGGCCCTGGCGTCTGAGTCCTCGATGGTGGCGCGGACGCTCATCGCATCGACGGTCTCGATCGACAGCACACGCCCGGACTGCGGCTCGTCGACGTTGCCGGCGTCGGGGACCCCGCTGGCTGCGGGTGGGGTCGCCGCAGGGCTGGGCCGTGCCACCGGGGTCTGGGATGAGCGCGGTGTCGCAGCCGCCGCCGGGCCCGCGCTCGGTGACGAAGCCGACGTCGGACCCGGTGACCCTGAGGGCGCACCCGCGCACGCCGAGACGGCGATCGTGGCAACGACGAAAGCGGCTGCGAGACGGTGCGACATGGGACCCCAGCGTGATCGAGGTGACGGCTCTGCCGTCGAGGCACCCATAAGACGCGCGTGTGCCGCAGATTGTGCCCTCACGTGGCGGCGGCCGATACCTGCCGATGGTCCTGTGCCGGCACGACGCACGGCCGGGCGACAACGGACGGACCAGGAGGAGGTTCCGGCCCGTCCGAGGTCGCTGGGGTTTGTCCGAAAGACCAGCCCTTGACGGCGACTCCGGTGATCCCACGGCCGAAGGAGCGCTGGAGGGAGAAGAACACCACCAGCGGCAGCGCCATCGAGATGAACGCCGCCGGGGCGATGAGCTCCCAGCCGCCACCGGTCGAGTTGACGAGGTTGGCGAGCACGACGGTCATCGGCAGGTTGTCGGGAGTGGTCGCCCCGAGGTGCACGAGGGCGACCAGAAGGTCGTTCCAGACGAACAGGAACTGGAAGATCGCCAGGGCCGCGATGGCCGGGACGCTCATCGGCAGGGCGAGCCGGAAGAACGCGGTCACCGGGCTTGCGGGAACGCGCCTCGCGGCGTTGGCAACCGCGTCACCAACGCGTTGTCAACACGCGTTGGCGATGCAACCAACGCCGCGACCGGGGTCAAGAGTGTTGCGGAACGGTATCGGGCGGGCCGCAGGGACGAGCCTGCAGGACGCCGGGCGGGAGGTCCGCCACGGCGAGGTCGGGACGCGCGCCGAGCGCTACTCCTGGAGCGCGGCGTGCAGGTCAGCCGCGTTGCGTCGCAGCCACCTCCGCCACGCCGCGTGATCGGGAATGCGCGCTTCGAGCAGGGCCTGGAAGGCGTGCCCGTGGCCGAACACCCGGAGGTGGCACAGCTCGTGAACAGCGACGGCTTCGAGAGCCGGCGGCGGGGCCAGGATCAGCCGCCAGCTGAACGAGAGCGTCCCGGCCCGCGAGCAGCTTCCCCAGCGGCTGGTGGTGTCGCGGATCGTGAGCCGCCCGGGTGTGACCCCGAGCCCTTTGGCGTGGCGCCGCAGCGCCGCGGAGATCGCCGCCCGGGCCCGGATCCGCAGCCACGTCTCGAGGATCGCCGCCGTTGGCCGCCGATCCCGCGCAGCCCGCTCGATCAGCAACTCGTCCGTGCCATAGCCGCCGACCCTCGAGACGCGAGTCGAGCGCACGCCACGGGCAGCGTTCACGACACGCACCCGGTGCGGCTCACCGAGGTACAGGATCCTGCGACCCTCATCGAGCGCCGGCCTGGCGGCAAGCCGTTCCCATTCCTCCGCCTGCCGATCGAGGTGATGGCGAATCCACGACTCACGTTCGACCAGGAACGCCTGCACGAGCCGGTCCGGGTGCGCCCATCCGCGGCGCGAGGCGATCGGGAGCGATACGACCAGCCCTCGCCGCGGGTGCACGACCAGGCGCAGGCGGCGGGCCCGCGGCGAGCGGCGGAGCACGTAGCGGAGGTCGCCGCCCGGGAGGTGCGCCATGACCTCGGACTCGCTGGCCATGCTGGCCGATGGTGCCGCCGGCCGGCGCCCAAGTCGTCCGGCGACACGGACGGAGGTGTCTGAGGTCATGCCGACGATCGTAGCCGCGGACCGGGGACGCAGGAGCGCTCGACACGGCGACACCGGCAACGAGCCCCGCGGGCCAGACCTGCCTAGGCTTCGGCGATCACCCCGATCGAGACGCGGAACCCGGCCCGACGCTGGAGCTGCGGCATCAGGGTGCTCTGGCCGATCGGGCCGTCGCCCGGGAACCAGCGTGCCCACTCCCTGTTGAAGGTGTCGAACTCGGTGGCGTCGCGCAGCGTCCAGTTCGCCCACACCACCTTGTCCAGTGAGCTGCCCGACGCCTCAAGCCTCGCCTTGAGGTTGGCCAGGCACTGGCGCGTCTGGTCCAGGGTCCCGCCGCGCACAACCTGGCCGCTCTCGGGATCGATCGGGCCCATCGCCGAGATGTAGATCATGCCTCCGGCCTTGACCGCCCGACCGAACCCGAGCGGAAGGGACGATGCGTCGGGAAGGGCGGAATCGCCACCACCCAGGCGGCCCTTCATCGGCCGCCGGGGGCCCGGCAGCGCCTTGTCCTCGGGCGGGATCCCGTACTCGTCCGGCGGGAGGGCGATCCCGCCACGGGCGAACTGGCCCATGAACGTGGGCCGGACACCGGTCGGCTTGAGCTCGCCCACGATCTTGCCGTTTTCGTCGATGCCCGTCTGCTCGAACGCGAACACGTCCTGGGTCAGGATCTCATCGTCCTCGGTCCCGTAGACCTCGGTGATGTTGACGACCTTGCGCGATCCGTCCTTGAGCCGCGCCGTGTGGACGATCAGGTCGACGGCCGAGGCGATCTGCTCCCGGATGGCCCGCAGCGGCATCGCGTACCCGGTCATCAGGACCATCGTCTCGAGCCGCCGCAGCATGTCCTTTGGGCTGTTGGCATGGCCGGTGGACAGCGAGCCGTCGTGGCCGGTCGTCATGGCCTGGAGCATGTCCAGCGCCTCGCCCGCCCGGCACTCGCCGACGATGACCCGGTCGGGCCGCATGTGCATCGCGTTGCGTAGCAGGTTCCGGATCGTGATCTCGCCTTCGCCCTCGAGGTTGGGGGGGCGGGACTCGAGCGTGATCACGTGCTCCTGGCGCAGCTGCAGCTCGGCCGCGTCCTCGATGGTCACGATCCGCTCGTCGTTGGGGATGAACGAGGACAGGACGTTGAGCGTGGTCGTCTTGCCCGAGCCGGTGCCGCCCGACACGAACAGGTTGAGCCGCGCCTCGATGCATGCCCGCAGGAACTCGAACATCTCGGGCGTCGCCGTCCCGAAGCCGATCAGGTCCTCGACCGTGTACGGCCGGGCCGAGAACTTCCGGACGGTGATCACCGGCCCGACCAGGGACAGCGGCTCGATGATCGCGTTGACGCGCGAGCCGTCGGGCAGGCGCGCGTCGACCCGCGGGCTGGTCTCATCGATCCGCCGGCCCATGGGTGTGATGATCCGGTCGATGATCCGGAGCACGTGCTCGTCGTTCAGGAACGAGCTCTCGACGCGCTGGATCTTGCCCGCCCGCTCGATGTAGATGTGATCCGGGCCGTTGACCATCACCTCGGTGATGGACTCGTCCTTCAGGAGCGGCTCCAGCGGCCCGTAGCCGGTGACGTCGTTCACAAGCTCGTCGATCAGGCGCAGCCGCTCGTCGCGCGTGACAGCGAAACCGTTCGCGGTGATCACCCGCTCGACGATGCCTGCGATCTTGGTGCTGACGTCAGCTGCGCTGGCGTCGAGCAGGGTGTCGAACGAGTTCACGACCTCGGGCTGCAGCCGGAGCTTGATGTTGCGGATCAGCGCTTCCCGCGCCGGTGTGCGGTGGCTCGGGACGACAGGCGGTGCCGGCGACGGGTCGGGCGGCACCGGCACCAGCGCGGTATCGGCGGCATCCCCGTGCTCTTGCTGCTGCTGTTGTTGTGCCCGCTCCACGCGTCGGAGCAGCGACATGGACCGGACCTCCCCTCGGATGCCGTGAACGACGGCACGGAGTCAGGGACGCGCGGGGGCGCTCGGCCGAGATCGTCGTCCCAGCGGTCCGCACGAGCATAGTACGAAGGGGCAGACGCGGCGTTGCCGGCGGGCACCGGCTTGCGCCCACGGCGAGGGCGCTACGGTCGACAGGGCCCTGGTTGAGTGCAGAGCCGCGCAGTTGCCCCATTGCACCGGGGCGCCCGTCACCAATTCGGACCCCAGGGCATCGAGCACCTCACGGCACGGCGTCCAGGAGATCAGCGCAGCCCGAGACGTCGGGGGGCACGACAGGACGCCCCCGGTCGGTGAGAGGGCGCGCGAACGCGCTCGTGAGTAATGGAACGGATGTTCATGGTCGGGGCGAGAGGAGACACACCGCCAGAGCCGACCTTGGCGTCCCGGTCGTTTGGGCGCTGCCAGTGGCCCTCATTTGGCCTGCCGGCGTCAGCGAAGCAGCGCGGGTGAAGGCGGCTCGACCCAGTCGAGGCCGTTCCCGGATCGTAGGAGCGCGACGACCCGGGGCGGGTCCGGGTTCGCCTGCTGGTGCGTCCACCCACAGGCGCAGGAACCGCCGTCGGGCGACGCCGGAGCCCGACGATGCGATGAGCGGACCACAAAGCGGAAGCACCCGCCTCGTCGATCGTTTCGGTCGCAATCAGTAATACGACAGGACCATCCACAGGCCCCCGGGGCCTACCGCCACCGTGTGAGGATGGTTTCCCGCTGGAACAGCGCAGTTCCCAGGTACACCAGGCCGACGTCGGCCATCGCGACGACGGCCGCGGCGGCAAGGAAGGTCAGGGCGTTGAGCAGGATGCAGCCGAGCAGCGCGCCCAGGAACAGGACGATGACCGGCAGGACGACCAGCGCGGCCAGTTGCTGAGCGGCCCGCGGGTCGTCCACGCGGCTGCTGACGATGAGCCCGACCTCATCGGCCATGATCGTGAGCAGCGGCACGAGGACGAACATGGCCACCAGCCACATGGGGTCGACGAAGACGTTGAAGACGCGGTCGCTGACGGCGAACAGCCGAGCGGCGAGAAGGAAGACTGCGTAGCCGAGCCAGGTCATGCCGATGCCGGGCAGCGCTGCGGCCAGGCTCTTGCCGCACATCAGCTGCTGGGTCGAGATCGGGGTGGCGAGCAGCGGCTCGAGCGAGCGAGTCAGCTTCTCGCCCACGATGCTGTAGGCCGAGATCGTGATTGGCACGATCAGGGGCATGAGCAGGAACAGGATCAGCAGGTTGCTGCCCAGGGTGGCCTGCAGGGCTTCTTGCGGGTCCATGCCGGCGAAGACTGGGTTCGACGAGAGCATCGGGCGCAGCTGATCAAGATCGCTCGGCGTGGCAGATGCGGATCCGGCGACGTAGAGCATCACGACCGGGATGGCGGTCATGGTCAGCGGAACCAGGACGAGCATGGAGAACACGATCCGGTTGCGGATCATGTCCGCCCATTCCTTGTGGATGATGACGACGATATCGCTCATTGCACGGTCCCCGCGGGTTCATGCATCAAGTTGAGGTAGACGTCCTCCAGGGAGTGCCGGACCTCTGTCACGTACCGCACCTCGGCGCCCTGGTCGACAAGCACCCGCACGACGGCGGGGTTCTCGGCCACCGGATCGCGCAGGTTGACCGTGAGGTGACTGCCGTGGTCGCCGTTCGGTCGCACCTCGACGTGCCGGACGAACGGGAGTGCTCGCAGGCGCTCGAGCCCGGCGGGGGTCAGCGCCGCGGCGTCAATGGCGGTCTGGCGCCCGAACAGCTTGCGGCGCAGCGCCTCGGGCGTGTCGACGGCGATCAGGCGCTGGCGCAGGACACCGATACGGTCGCAGAGGCGCTCGGCCTCGTCGAGGTTGTGGGTGCACAGGAAGATCGTCCGACCCTCGCAGCGGAGAGACGAAACACACTCCCGCACCGTCTTGGCCCCTTCGGGGTCCAGTCCGCCGGTCGGTTCGTCGAGGAACAGGACCGCTGGTTCGTGGAGCAGGGCGCGGGCGATGGCGAGCCTCTGCTTCATGCCTTTGCTGAGGGTGCCCGCCTCCGCGTCGCGCTTGTGCCACAGGTCCATCAGGCGCAGATACTTCGCCACCTGCCCATCCACCTCTGCAACGTGGTACAGGCGGGCGAAGATCTCCAGGTTGGCCCGTGCGCTGAGACGCTCGTAGAGACCCGGCGCCTCGGTGAGGATCCCGATCTGCGCGCGAATCTGCGCGTCGTTCACGCCCAGGCGAAGGCCATTGATGGTCGCCGTCCCGCGCGTCGGCGCAATGAGGCTGGCCAGCATTCGCACCGTGGTCGACTTGCCGGCGCCGTTGGGCCCGAGGAAGCCGAACACCTCGCCCTCGTGGACCTCAAGGGTCAGATCTTCGACGGCGCGGACTACGTGGCCGTTGCCTCGGAAGTCCTTGGTCAGCCCACTCACCTCGATCATCTCGCGTCACCCTCCTGCCTTCCTCACCCCAGGCTGTCGGCGAGGATGTGCACGATCGACGGCACGGCGAGGTTGCGCGTCCGCTCGAAGATCACCCCGAATGCAAGTCCGACGACGGCCTGGTTGACGACCGTGCTCGCGAGCGCCGGCAGGAGACCAGCGTGGCCGGTGTTGGCGAACCCGAGCCCGAGATGCCAGACGCCGAACACGAGCGCCCCGATGACCACCGCCCACGCCGGGGTCCAGAGCCGCCGGAGCCGCGTCTGCAACGCTCCCGGAACAGGAACTCCTCCATGAGCCCGTTCTGCATGAAGTTCGACACGAAGCGTCCCAGGAGCCGGCCCAACGCCAGCTGCCCTGAGACGAGCGCGACGGCGAAGAACGCGAGCGGGATCGAGCCCCACAGCAGGAGCACCCGTCCGATGCGGTGGCCGCGCCCGAAGCCCAACGATCGCAGGTGCGCCCCCGCCAGGAGCAGGACGATGAGCGGCAGGGCAACGTAGGTCACCGGGTTCGTGACATACGTTGCTGCGCCGAACCACATGTCGCCCAGACGCCCGAGCGCGTCGACGAGCGGCGTCCACACCGGGATCGAGCCAGCCACGACGTCGTGGAACACGAGGCCGCTCCAGCCGGTGAGCACCACGAACAGCAGGATCAGCCCGACCTGGAGGTGGATGCGAGGGCGTTCACTCGTCGCCGCCGGGGCCGGCGGCGCGGGCCGCGTGAGCAGCACGGTCACCAGGCTCAGCGGCATGTAGATGCCAACCAGGATCAGGCTGCCGAACGGGAAGCCCTGGCCCGACAGCACGAGGGTCAGGGCCGCGGCCAGCCAGGCCGCGGTGAACAGCCAGGCGGCGCGCGACCCCGAAACGTAGGCCAGGGTGTGGCTCAGCTTGGCGCGAACGCCGAGCGACTCGCCGCCCCCCGCTTGGCGCGTGATGGCGACGGTGTGTCCGGTGGTCATGGCAGCTGCCCACATGCCGGGTCGGAACCCGGGCTCGCGAAGCTCACGTGCTGGGCACTCTCGAGGTTGATCACCTCACCCGTGCTCGCGCTGCCGCTATAGCAGCCGGCCGGCAGTGCCTGACCGTTGGCGGTGACGTCACCGGCCTCGAAGCGCAGCACGACCTGCGCGTCGCGGGTGAACGTCCACGTCGCGCTCAGGTTGGCAGCGTCGAGCGTGTACTGGTCGCCGAGCGAGTTCTGGAACAGCCCGACGGCCCAGACGCCGCTGCCCTCAAACGGCGCTGACGTCGAGCCAACGGCGGCAACGGCTACGGCGAGAACGAGCGCGACCATGACACCGAGGACCGCCACGACGGCCTTCATATGGAACCTTCCTTCCGTTCTTTCGCGATTGGGTGCTGATCGTCGGGTGAAGCCGCTCGATTGAACGTCCCCGTTCGACCGACCCCGCGCGTTTCTTGGCGCGTACGCTGTGCGGTAGGCCGTACACTGTGCGCTCTTGACAGACCAGAACGTAGCACGTACAGTGTGCGGTGTCAAGACAGTGTTCGGATGAGGAAGCGGTGTTCGGAGTAGCGAAGGGTTGCGCGTGATGGCGAACGTTCCCAAAGAGGCGCTGGATCTACCGTGGTGGCCCAAGCCAGCCGCCCGGACCGTCCAGCGCGAGCCGCTGTCACGCGACCAGATCGTGGCCGCGGCGGTGCGGTTCATCGACGCCGAGGGGCTCGAGGCGCTCTCGATGCGTCGGTTGGGCCAAGCGTTGGACGCCGGCGCAACATCGCTCTACACCCACGTGCGCAGCAAGGACGAGCTCCTGGCGCTGGTCAACGACCTGATCGCCGGTGAAATCCTCGGGGAAACCAAGCTCGACCGGGACGCGCCCTGGCGGGAGCAGGCGGCCGAGTGTGCCCGCGCCGTTCGGAGGGTCCTCGTCCAGCGCCATCCGCATGCCGCAGCGCTCTTTGCTCGGTCTAGCGCCGGACCCAATGCCCTTGGCGTGGTGGAGGCGCTACTCAGCGTCCTGCGGCCCGCCGGCTTTGAGGGCAAGACGCTGCTCCTTGCCTACGGCGCCGTCCTCAATCACGGCTACAGCTATGCGGCCTCCGAGGCGGCTGCCGTCGTCGCTTCGCCCGATGCCGGGAGGGAGCAGGCCCGTGAGATGGCGCAGGCCCTGGGGACGTCGCTTCCGGCCGATCGCTTTCCTAATCTCGTGGCGGCGGCGCCGGCGATGGCCACCCTGACGCCGGACGAGCAGTTCGAGTTCGGCCTGCAGCGGCTGCTGGACGGGCTCGAGGCGCTGCTCGCGCGCCAGCCGTTCATCGCCAGCACGTGAAGGGCAGTCTGCGAGGAATGACGGGGCACCTTCGGTCGAAGAATTCCCAACGGGGGCGAGGGGCTGCGCGTCGAGTGCCGCGTCCAGGAAGTTGTACTCACAGCCGCTGTCGCGGATAGCATGCGACTCATGAAGCCGGCACGCGTCTGTCTGGCTGGCGTCCTTGCCTCGGCCGCCGCGTACATGCTCTACCTCCGGAGTGACGCCCACCGCCACGGCAACCGCCTCTTCTACCGGGATGGACGGCCGAATGCCGCTGGGCGGGCGGTGGGGCGCGTCTATGCGGTTGCCAGCGGCCTCGGCTTAGGCCCAACGTGGGCGGTCGCGCTTGAAACGGTCGGTCGTCGAAGCGGCCGGGTCAGTGCCGTCCCGTTGGTGGTTGGCGAGCACCGCGGGCAACGCTACCTGGTATCGATGCTTGGCGAAAAGTCGCCGTGGGTTCACAACGTGCGTGCCGCCGGGGGTCACGCGGTGATCGGCCATGGTCGACGCCGGGAGGTACGCCTGGCCGAGGTGCCGCCAACCGAGCGCGCGCCGGTGCTCAAGGCCTATCTCGCTCGCGCCATCGGCGCTCGGCCCCACATCCCGGTTGATCCCGACGCGCCGGTCAGTGCGTTCGAGGCAATCGCCGAGCAGTACCCGGTCTTCCGCATCGAGGACTAGACGAGCCGTCGGCCGATGACGTCACGCTGACCAGCGTCGCCGTGATCATTTGTCGGCTCGCGCGTGGGCCCGCTCGTGGCGGGGCGATGGGCGCCTCGGCTGGCTTGTTCGCGTCGGCGTGGCAAGGCGATGCTCGTACTCGTTCAGGATCTCGAACAGCTCGTCGGCGGCCCATGCCCGCGCATACCGGCCCTGCGTGATCTGTCGTACGACCCGGCGCTCCTCAAGCGAGTTGAGCGCCAATCTCACGGCCTCCGACGAGCCCCCGATCGCGTCGTGCGCGGTCGCGACGCTCAGGACGGGCTGGCCGGGCAGCAGCTCGATGATCCGCGCGGCGGCCGAGCCGCGGCGGGGGCGCGCTCGCCCTCGCCACTCCGCTTGGAGCTCGCCGATGCGCTCGGCAAGGCGTTCGGACTCGCTGGCCGCGGATCGGCATGAGATCGCGAACGAGGCGCACCATGCGGTGACCTGGCCGCGCCGGAAATCGGTGAGTCCCTGCACGTACGCCGCGGCGTTCGTCGCGAGCACGATCGACACCGGGGGCACGAACCGGGGCGCGAGCTCACGCCGACGGAGCACGACGTGGATGAGGCACCGGCCAACGCGCCCGTTGCCGTCGACGAACGGGTAAATCGTCTCGAACTGAGCGTGGGCGATCGCTGCCTGGACGACGGCCGGCAGATCGTCTCGGTTGACGAACGACGCCAAGTCGCGGAGCAACGCCGGAACCTCCCCGGGCGGCGGCGGCACGAACTCCGCGTCGAGCGGGCTGTTCAGCCGTCCGCCGATCCAGTTCTGCTCCTCGCGGACCTTGCCTGCGATCCCGTCATCCACACCGGACAACAGCGTCCGGTGGATGTCGGTGAGATCGGACAGGCGGAACGCGCGGTCCTCGGAGCCGATCCGGATCGCCGCCTCCATGGCCCGGACGTTGCCAGCGACGGCGCGCGCCGTACCACGCGCGGCTTCCGGGTCGAACAGTGCCCGGGCCAGGTTCCGCTGCGACAGCTCCAGCCCTTCGATCCGCGACGACGCCACGCTTTCTGCGCGCAGCAGCAGCGGTCCCAGCGCCTCGAGCCCGCCCGTCGTCGCCCCGCCGTTGAGGGCCCGGATCTCCAATTCGGCGCTGCTCACGGCCAAGGCGGTCTCGCCCGGCAGGCTGAGCTTGAGCTTGCCGATCAGGTCAGGGACAAAGGCCTCGTAGTTGAAGCTGGCCCGGCTGCGTCGGCCCCCATAAGCGTTTGGGCGGCCCTCCCAGCGGAGGGTGACGGTACGCGGCATGTTTGGGTTCTTCGGGCTCGATCACAAGGTTGATGAGCGAGGATTGGAATCCAAGGATAGCCGTGAAGCCTGGTGGTCGCAAGCGAAGAATCCAGGCATCGCGACCTGCCGAACCTGGCATGACGTTGCGGGACTGTTCGGTCAGCGGGTTGGCCTCGGGGCTGCCCTTTCGCCTACGAGGGTCCCCCTGCCGAGCGCATCGAGCGCCGCCCGCAGTTCCTCGCTGCGATCCGTGAGCGGGTCCTCGAGCGCCGCGTACACGATGTCAGACACGGCGGGCATGAGCATGTGCAGCACGTCGTGGCGTTCGAACCCGAGGCCGATCAAGCGCCGTGCCGCGGCCCAGGTCTCGGGAGGCTATCCGCTGTTCCATTTCGGGATCCTGGGCGTCCTCGCCGGTCACATCATCGGGCTCATCGTCCCGGAGTCGCTCACGAGCGCCATCGGGATCTCGGAAGGCCTGTACCACGCGGTCGCCGCGCTCGCCGGCAGCATCGCGGGCCTGATGGCGATCACCGGCCTGGTGCTGCTGGTCCGCCGCCGCCGCCTCACGCCGTCGGTATTCCGGGTCACGACCCGTATGGACAAGGCAATGTACCTGCTGCTCGGCCTCGTGATCGCAGTCGGCGTCTTCAACACGATCGGCATCAACCTCCTCGGTCCCGGCCACGACTACCGCGCCGACGTCGCCGTCTGGTTCCGCAGCATCTTCTGGCTCCAGCCGCAGGCCGACCTCATGGCATCGGCCCCGCCAACCTTCCAGCTGCATGCCGTGCTCGCGTTCTCGCTCCTCGCCCTGTGGCCGTTCACCCGCCTGGTGCACGTGTTCAGCGTGCCCCTCGGCTACCTGGCGCGGCCATACGTCGTCTATCGGACGCGCGACGCCCGACCGGGTGCGCGGCGCCCGCGGCGGGGCTGGGAGCCGCCCGGAGCATGACGGCAGCGGAGGCCATCGCCCGGCGTCCGGGACGGGTCGACCGGGCGGTCCGGGCCGGCCTCCTCCTGCTGGGCTCGCTGCACGGCTGCGTCGAGGCGACCGGGGCCCTGTGCTGGGTCGCCGGAGCAGTGCTGCTGTGGACCGGGCGCGCGGTCTCCGCGATCACGCCACGGCTCGCCGCGTTTCTGGTCCTCGCAGTCGCCGGCGAGCACCTGGAGCTGTCGCGGATCCTGCGCCATGGGCCGCGCGGCCCTTATCGCCCGGTGGTCGGATACCCGGATTCGATCATGCGACCGGGCCATGGCACTCGTGGATGAGCCCGGCGAGCAGATCCCACCGACGGACATCACCCGGGTTGACTGGACCGGTATCGGGTCGGCCAGGATCGTGACTGCGTCGTCGATCCCCTGCCGCCAGCCTGCCACCGCAGAGGCGTCGCCGGCGGCGGCGACGCGTGGCAGTCCGTCCGCCTCCGCGAACGCGTCGCGCCGACGAGCAAGCTGCCGGGCGTGGCCCTGGCGGCGAGCGGCTGCAAGGACTCGGGAGCAGCAAGACGCCCGGCCATGAGAGGTGGGCCGGGCGTCTTGAACGGGTGGAGGATGGTGGCGTTCGGCCTGGTCCTAGCGGACGGGCACCTCTCGACGGGCCGGCTCGGGAGCAACGACGGGCGCGACATCAGCCACGGCGAACGGCAGCCCGAGGTTGTTCACGCCGTCGTCGGCGAGGTCCTGCTCGTAGGTGCAGATGCACGGGCCCCCATGGGCGCATCCGAGGCAGCAGTACGCCTCATCCATGCGGTACACCGGCCTGCCGGTGATCACGCCGTCGCACGAGGCGCAGTAGCCGCGGCGGGGACTGGCGAAGAGATGCATGAGGAATCCTCCAAAGTGCGGTGGACTGGTTGGGATCAGGGGTAGATGCCACGGAGGCGTGTCGCCGTGGCGACGCGCTCGACGGCCAGGGCGTGGGCGGCGAGGCGCTCCGTGATCCCATCGGCCGCGGCGCGTTGCCACACCGCGTCCGCGGCCGAGAGGATCTGACGGCGGAGCCGATCATTGACCTCATCGCGCGTCCACGCGAGGGCCGACCGGTTCTGCGTCCACTCGAAGTAGCTGACGATGACGCCGCCGGCGTTGCACAGGATGTCGGGGATCACGATGACGCCGTTCCTGTGGAGGATCGGGTCAGCCGACGGTTCAGTGGGACCGTTAGCGCCCTCCGCCAGGATCCTGGCACGGATGCTGCCGGCGTTGCGGGCTGTGATCTGGCCATCGAGCGCTGCGAGCACGAGGACGTCCACGTCGAGACCGAACAGGGTCTCGTTGTCGATGGGCTGCGTGCTGGGTGAACCGGCCACGGTGCCGTAGGCCCGGAACCGCCGGGCAAGGTCCGGGATGTCGAGGCCTTCCGGATCGTATGCACCGCCACCGACGTCCGTGATCGCGACGACCTTCGCGCCGACTTCGTGGAGCAGGCGGGCCGTGGCCTCGCCGACGTTGCCGAAGCCCTGCACGGCTACGCTCGCGCCCGCCATGTCCAGGCCGATCCGGCGCGCCGCGTTGTCGATCGTGTACATGATGCCTTGGCCCGTCGCGTCCGAACGTCCGACGGAGCCGCCGATGGAGAGGGGCTTCCCCGTGACGACGCCGGGCACGGAGTACCCCTTGTGCATCGAGACGGTGTCCATGATCCAGGCCATGACCTGGGCGTTGGTCCCCACATCCGGCGCCGGGATGTCCGACTCGGGACCGATGATCTGCTCGATCTCGGTCGTGAAGCGTCGCGTGAGGCCCTCGAGCTCCTTGCCGCTCATGCTTGTCGGGTCACACGCCACACCGCCCTTCGCGCCTCCGAACGGCACATCCACCAGCGCACACTTCCAGGTCATCCACATCGCCAGCGCCCGGATGTCGTCCAGGTCGGTCTGGGGATGGAAGCGAAGGCCCCCCTTCGCCGGTCCGCGTGCCACGTTGTGCTGGACCCGGTAGCCGGAGAACACCCGGACGGAGCCGTCGTCCATCTTCACGGGGAAGTTGACGGTGAGCTCGCGCTGCGGCACCCGGAGGACGGCGCGGAGGTCCGGCTCCAGCCCGAGATGCTCGGTGGCATCATCGAACTGCGTGAGCGCCGCGGCGAGGGCGTTCCGCCCGGCGGCTCCGGGAGCTGCGGCGACAGGTGCCTCGGCGATTTCCGTGGTCATGGATGGCCTCCAGGAGGAGTGGCTGGCGTCACGAACGACCTACAGGCTCGCTCGGGCACGGGAACGCCGACGGAGACCGGCATGAACGCGGCGTCAACAACCGGCCCGATTGCATGGACGCGATGTTCATGAAGCACGCATCCAGCCGGTCTATGCTCAGCGCATGCCGCCCCAGCCCGCGTCGGGACGTCCGCCTCGCTCCCGGTCCGCGATGCTTCGACCGTCGGGCCCGTCGCCGTTGCTCCACGCCGCCCTCACGCTCGTTCCGCCCTCGACGACCGCAGCGGAGATCGGACACCGGTTCGCCGCCGCCGGCGCGGATCTCCGGCCGCGGATCGCCGCCAGGCTCCTGGCAGACCTCGCCAGCCTCGGGCTCGTCCGGGCGACGCAGCGGGGGAGCCGCGGCACCCGGTGGGTGGCGACGACGCTGGGCCTCCGGTACGTGGATGCCGGCCTGCACGGCGAGGCGAGCATCCCGCTCGCTGAGCTGGAAGGCCTGCGGACGGACCTGCTGTCCACGATTGCCCACGAGCTCCGGACGCCGCTCACGGCGGTCCGCGCGAGCGTCGGCATCCTGCTCGAACCCTCGGTGCAGCCGACCGAGGAGCAGCGCCGGGTGCTGCTGGAGGCGATCGAGCGCAATGGGGAACGGATGCAGCGCCTCGTGGGCGACATCCTGGAACTGTCCCGGTTCCGCTCCGGGAGCGTGAGCCTCCAGCTCCGCCGCTTTAGCGCCGAGGCCCTGGCCGACTCGGCGATCGCCGTGGTTGCGCCGCTCGCGGCGAAGCGAGGCCAGCGCATCGAGCGATCCCACCCAGCGTCCGGTGACCATCGCGTGTACGGCGACCACCGGCGGCTGGAGCAGGCGCTGCTCAACCTGGTCTCCAACGCCCAGCGCTTCGCGCCCGAGGGCGGGGTCGTCTCGGTCAGCGTGGAGGAGCACGGGCTGTTCACGAGATGGAACGTCACCGACGACGGGCCCGGGATCTCCGAGGCGGACCAGGCACGGCTCTTCGAGCGGTTCTTCGTCGGCCGCAACGACCGCTCCGGTCCGCGCGAGGGCGTGGGGCTGGGGCTGCCTACCGCGCTCGCGATCGCCCAGGCGCACGGCGGCACGATCGGCGTCCGGAGTGCTCTCGGCAGTGGCAGCACGTTCTCGCTGATCGTCCCGACGGCGGGGCCCGAGGACGAGCCGTGATGCGGATCCTGGTCGTGGACGACGAGTCCGACGTCGTCGAGTCGGTCCGTCTCGGATTCACGCTCCAGTGGCGGGAGGTGGAGGTGCTGGGCGCCGGTACCGGCGAGGCGGCGCTGGACATCGTGGAACGGCAGAGTCCGGACATCGTCCTGCTTGACGTCGGGTTGCCCGACAAGGACGGGTTCACCGTCCTACGCGAGCTCCGGGCCTTCTCCGACGTACCGGTCGTGATGCTGACCGCACGCGACGACGCGATGGACAAGGTCAAGGGCCTGGAGTTGGGTGCGGACGACTACGTGACCAAGCCGTTCAGTCACCTGGAGCTGATGGCGAGAGTCAAGGCCGTCCTGCGCCGGCTCGACATGCCCGCTCCGGCGAGCCGGGCCCCGTCCTTCCGGTCGGGGGACCTGGAGATGGACTTCGCGAAGCAGGAGGTGCGGCTGCGCGGCAAACGGGTCGAGCTGACGCCCACGGAGTACAAGGTTCTCTACCATCTGGTCCGGAACGCGGGGCACGTGCTCCAGCACGGGACGCTGCTGGCCAAGGTCTGGGGCCGGGAGTACGTCGACGAGGTGGATTACATCCGGGTCTATATCCGCCGGCTTCGCGAAAAGTTGGGCGACGACCCGGAGCACCCGCGCTACATCCAGACGGAGCGTCGCCTGGGCTATCGGTTCCTGGCGCCGACGTAGCCCTGTCGGTTACTGGAACGTCCGAAACGACTGCCGAGGCCGCCAAGGAGCGGTACACGGTCGATCTCAAGCCGCTCGGCGGCGCGTTCCAGATCGACCGCGTCCTGTCCGACCTCGCCCGCGGTGCCGAGACCGCCTTCCAGCTCGAGCAGCTGGCCAAGGCGACCCGGACCAAGTTCACCGACGAGCTCGTCAACGGCGACACCGCGGTCAACCCCGACGGGTTCGACGGCCTCGATGCCGCGCTCACCGGGACCTCGACCGAGATCGCGGCCTCGGCCCTCCCGGGCGGCGGCGACTGGACCGACTTCGATGTCGCAGCCACCTCCTACATGAAGACGCTCGACGCGATGGACCAGTGGCTCTCGGTCCTCGACGGGCCACCCTCGGTCATCGTCGGCAACAGCCTCGCGATCGCCAAGTTCCGGGCCGTCGCGCGGCGGGCCAACCAGTACGTCGAGCGACCCGTCGAGGGCCTCACGTCGGGCTCGGGCGCGCCGATCCGGCGCGAGTTCTACGGCGACGCGCTGCTCGTGGACGCCGGGGCCAAGGCCGGCAGCAACGACCCGATCATCCCGATCGCGGGCGGATGGCCGACGCGCGGCGTCGGCTCAACGTGTCGCCGCTCGGTGCGGGGGCGCTGGCCGGCGCCGGCTTCCCGCTGGATCGTGAGGCGACCGCGGCCGAGCTCGGGTTCTACGGCGTCACGGCCAACTCGCTTGACGCCGTCTCGGGCCGCGACTTCGTGGTCGAGGTGGAGGGCCGCCGCGGCGCTGGCGATGGTCCACCTCAGCCGCCTGGCCGAGGAGATCACCTGGTGGTCGAACCCGCGCTTCGGCTTCGTCCACGTGGCGGACGCGTTTTCGACCGGCTCCTCGATGATGCCCAACAAGAAGAACACGGATCCGGCCGAGCTGGTCCGAGGTCGAACGGCGTCGGTGATCGGCGACGTCACGGCGACGCTGACGATGCTCAAGGGGTTGCCGCTTGCGTACCAGCGCGACCTCCAGGAGGACAAGCCCGGGCTGTTCGCCGCGCTGGCGACGGTCGAGGCGTCGCTGGTCGTGATGGCCGGGCTGATCGAGACGCTGGCCGTGGATCGCGGCCGGATGCTGGAGGCGGCCCAGGAGGGGTACACGACGGCCACGGCGCTTGCCGACGCGCTTGTCCGGCGGGCATGCCTTTCCGCACCGCCCACCACATCGTGGGCGGGCTGGTCGGTGGCGCCGAGGCGGAACGCAGGCCCACCCTGGCCGCCCTCACCGACGAAGCATTCCGATCCGCGCTCGACGGCAGCGACGACCCGGTCGCGCGGGCGCTGGCCGTCGAGAAGGGGATCGGGGCCGCCCTGCGGGCTGCCGCGTCGATCGAGGGCGCGCTCGAGTCGACCGATGTGATCGGCGGCACGGCCCCAGCCAGGGTGGCAGCCGCGCTCGAGGCAGCGAGGGCGCGCCTCAGCGGCTGACCAGCTCCTCCGTTTCTGACCCCGATCATCTGCCACGGGCGGCGAGGGGCCAATTCATGTCCGGGCGTGCTGTCGGTCGTCCACTCGGGGATGCTGCTCTGCAGAGACGCGCGCAGCTTGCGACGACGACGACGCAGCATGGTCCACGGCGGGCGTGCCGCTAACCGAGATCGCGACCCAGGTCGCGATCTCGGTCCGCCGCGTAGCGCCGAGCTTGGCCAGGATGTGCTCCACGTGCGCGCTCACGGTCCTGTGTGACACCGTCAGCTCCTCGGCGATCGCCGCGTTGGTCATTCCCTCGGCGATCAGCCGGGCGACCTCGAACTCGCGCGCCGTCAGCGGTCGCCATGGCTCGTCCGTGATCCCGCGGCGGCGCGCGATGCTTGCGATCTCTGCCGCCGCGGCTCGCAGCGGCTCGCTGCCCAGCGTTTCCGCGACCTCCGCCACGTGCGTGGCGAGCGGGACGGCGTCGGCGTGGCGGTGGCTTCGCGCGAGGCATTGAGCCAGATCGAGCCGAGCCCAGCTCGCCTCCCAGATGCGTTCTCGTGCCTCCCAGCCCGACACGGCCGCTTCGAGCAGGCCGCGCGCGGCCACCAGCGACCCGGTGGCCATGCGCCGCAGGCCGTTCGCATGATCGAGCGCCGGCTCGGCCGCCACGCCCCAGGCTGCGAGGTGCGTCGTCAGCGCCTCGACCCAGGCCTGTGCCTCGCGCGGACGCCGCGTCGCAAGCGCCGCTCGCGTGCCGGTGACGACGAACGGGATGAGGAGCGCGCGCTCGTCGGCCGCGACGGCGATGTCCAGCGCCTCCCGGCAGGCCGCAAGCGCCTTCGCGGGCTTGCCGTCGAGGAGGTCGGCTTCCGCGAGCCCCCACAGCGGACGCAGCACGGGGCCGTACTCGCCGCTCCGGCGGCCCTCGGCGAGCGAGACCTCGAGGTAGCCGCGAGCACCTTCCACGTCGCCTCGTCCGACGGCGACGTAGCCGAGCACATCCCGAGCCACCGATCCGCTGCCCGGGCTGCCCGGCTCCACGAGCTCGATCTCGGCCAGGCGGACCGCGTCATCCCAGCTGCCGGTCGTCCATGCGATCTGGGCAGCGGTTGTGGCCATCGTCCGGCGACAGAACGACTGCTCGATCTCCTCCGCGTAGCGCATTCCCTCGCGCAGCCCCTCGCGCGCGGCATCGAGGTCCATCAGCCGGACCCCCAGGATCGCGGCATCGCGGTAGGAGCTGACACCGGCCTCCTCATAGCCGCCCTCGCGAGCCTCGCGGGCGATGTTCAGGATCGCCCGTACGTGTCTGGTATCGGCCGATGTCGTGGCATCGAGGAAGTGCTTCCAGGAGGCGATCTCGAGCATGATCGACCGGTTCCCGATCCTGAGCGCGACTGCCTCGGACTCGTCGAACAGCCTCCGGCACTGGTCGCGCCGGCCCGTGCTGAGGTACAGGACCGCCAGCGACATCAGGGCATCGTAGCGGGCCGCGTCCAGCTCGGAGCATGACGGTTGGGCGTCGAGCTCCTCGAGCGCCTGCTGGAGCATGGCCTCCGCCCTGGCGACGGGTCGCCGGGCCCGGCGCTCGAAGGCGGACATTTCCACCAGCATCATGGCTGCCGCGATCCCGTTGCCCGCCGCGAGGTGATGCTCGCGCGCCGTTGCGGCCGCCTCGCCCGCGACGTCACACAGGTCGACCGAGGCCGCGGCGTTGCTGAAGGCGGTCCACACCTCCGCCAGGTCGGCCTCGGACAGATCGCCGGGCAGGTTGGCCATAGCGCGCGTGTACAGGTCAAAGGCTTCACGGCGGCTGGACAGTGCCTCGGCCGACCTGGCTCCGGCGAGGGCTGCGCGGTATGCCTGCGCCCGCAGTCCCGCCCGCTCGAAATGCGCCGACGCGTGGATCTCGGTCGAGCCGACCAGCTCCGCCCCGAACTCGCCGGCCCGGGCATGGAGCCGCCGAAGGTCGGCCTGGCCGATGCTCCCGTACACGGCGTCGCGTAGCAGCTGGTGGCGGAAGTCGTAGTAGCCGTGATCCAGGTACTCGAACGGGTACAGCACGCCGCTCGAGACCAGCTCCTCGAGGGGCGCGTCGAGCTCGGCCGGCGACCGATCCATGACGCCGGCGAGGACGTCCGGGACGAAGCTTCGCCCGATCACGGCCCCGGCGCGCGCCACCGCGCGCGCCTCGTCGGACAGCCGCGCCACCCGGGCCAGCACCGTGTCCTCGATGGTGCTCGGCACGGCAGCGCTGCGGATCGCGCCTCCGTCGCCTCGCGCGTCGTCGCCGAGCATTCCCAGTAGCTCCTCGATGTGGAGCGGGATCCCGTCCGTCCGTTCGTACACCGCGTTGACGACGTCTCGTGGCGCCGGCAGACCCGTGTCAAGGATGAGCGTGGTGACGAGCGCGGTCTGCTCGTGGGTGAGCGGCTCGAGCGCGGCCTCGTCCCCCAGCCGCTGGCTGAGCAGCCGGGCGCGCCATTCCCGCGCTCCCGAACCGGGCGGCAGCTCATCGAGCCGGTAGGCGGCGACGAGCAGCAGCGGCCGGTCATGGATGATTCGAGCCAGCTCGGCGATCACCTCGAGCGACAGCTCGTTCGCCCATTGGAGATCATCGAACGCGAGCAGCGTGGGCTGGTCCGCCACGGCGACGATGCGCTCTGCGATGCCGACCACGAGCCGTCGTCGGCGGCCGAGACCGTCGCCGGTCGACGGCGGTTGGGTTGCGAGTAGGTCGTCGCCCAGCGACCCGAAGGCGGCATCGCCGCGCATCGTCCGGGCGAGATCAAGGATCGACGCGAGCGGAACCTCGCGGTCCTGCGGCGCCAGGTCGCCCTGGGAGACCCGGAAGCCCGCGCCCCGCGCCTTCCTGATCACGGAGGCGATGAACCGGGTCTTTCCGATGCCGGCCTCACCCGACAGCATCAGCAACTGACCGTGACCCGCCATCACATCGTCGATCCGGCGGTCCGCGAGAGCGAGCAGCTCGTCGCGACCGACCAGCAGCGGGCTGAGGAGGGGCCCCACATTGCCCATTCGCGGAGTGTAGAACGCCATGCAGATCGTGGCATCCGTCATTCGACCGACCTGCCCACCGGACACAGCCGGTTGCGATCCATGGGCCTCACGGGACCCGCCATGCTCACGCTCGACACGCACAACCAACGCAGTCTCCGACCCGTGGATAGGTCATCTGGCCCCCCTGCATAGGTCATTCGACCCCCAGCGTTGACCATCGAGCTTCATCCATGTCGGCCGAAACCCCGATGACCAATCACTCCTGTGGCGCGAGTGTTCTGCACACGGCGCCATCGGGCGTCAAGGAACAGGAGGCCGCAAGCCAGGCCCTGGAATGGCAGCTGACCGGACCGGCCAGGCTCGTGAAGGAGGTCATCAATGTCGGCAACCAGCCGCGCACTTGCTCCCGCTCGCCACGGCACCTTCGCGCGCCAGGGCAGGAATTCGACCAGGGTCGTCATCGCGTCGGTCGCCGTCGCCGCTGCGATCGTGCTGGCCGCGGCCGCGGTGGCGATGAGCCAGGGCTCGGCGGCTCCGGTTGCCGCACAGGGCGGCACAGGCCATAGCGCGCCCATGACGTCGGCCTTCGAGCGCGCGATTGAGGCAGGATCGGCGGTCAGCGTCGCGACGGACGCGGCGACCGGGACGTTGACGACGATCGGACCGTCGGCCCTGACGGTCGACTCAGGGGCTACTGGCCTGGCCGCTCGGGTCCCGTCGGCCAGCTCGCCCATGGAGCAGGCGATCGAGTCGCGCCTGGGGTCCGGCACGGCCGTCGCACAGACGATCGTGCTGACCGGGGCCACAGGCCTCGCTGCTCGCGTGCCGTCTGCCACCTCGCCGATGGAGCAGGCGGTCGAGTCGCAGTCAGACGCGGGCACCGTCACGCCGACGGTGCTGATCACGAGCGCGAGCGGCCTCGATCATCGACTGCCGCTCCGCTGACCGTCGAGGTCAGCCGCGATCCGGCGCTGGCATCGACCGAGGTGCCGGTGCCTGATCGAGGGCTTGATCGGCCATTCGACCGATGACGACCGAGCGACGGTCGGCGACGTTGTCCGCCCGGGGCGCGGATCGCGCCCAACAACCAGGAGGAGCCGGATGGCGCAGTTCATGGCTGCTCGGGCTCGTGGCCGCACGCGAGCAGCGGTTGCGTACGCAACGAGTGATGGGACTGGTCGGGGCGAGAGGACTTGAACCGGTCGGTCCCGCGCCCCGCATCGTGAATCCCGTCAGGATCAGAGAGGTCCCGGTACCCGACTCGGTGGTGCATGGATGGTCGCGAAGCCTCCGCTGCATCCGAAGCCCAGGCCGCCGCTAACCTGTGCTCGAGCCCGACGATCACCGTTCGGGTCCCGGCTGAGGCGACCGCGATGGCCATGGTCGTCGTCGCGCCGCTGAAACCCGACAGCGGAACCCGGCGGCGGCCGTCGCTCGACGCGAACGCCACCGCCTCCGCCGGTGGCTGCTGAACCCCGACGGCGACCAGCCCGCCCGGCATGTCGCCGACCCCGAACAGCTGGTTCTCGGCGAGTTCGTGGCACGGATCGCAGAAGTAGCCGGGTTCAAGGGACGGCGCACTCGCGACCGCGAAGGGGCATTGCCACATCGGCGTCCTGCCACGGCTGGCTCGCAGACATGACCGGCGGCGCCGTCGCCGTCGCCGTCGCCGTCGGGCTCGGGACGACGGTGTTGCAGCCTGCGATGAGGATGACGAGCAGGATCACCAAGACTCTCGCGTATCGCATCGTGGCGCTCTTGGCTCCTGAACTGGTCGCATGATTGGCAAATGCGCCCGAAGCGCATCACCACCCCATGGTGCGGGACGCGGAGACGCTCGCCCAACGCGGCTATGTGCCTGTGGGCCAGAGCTGGGGTGACGGGCGGTGGGATGGTGGCTACTTCCTCATCTGAGCTGCACGTCCTGGCGGTCTCGCCGCACCATGGACCGGCGGCCACGTGTTGGCAGCGTGTCGAGGCCGCAGCCGGGGCCGTATCATCCAGACCCGGAAAGGAGCGTCCCCGTGGCCACTGTCAGCGTTCGCTACTTCGTCCGCGACATCGACGTCGCCATTGACTTCTACTGCGAGTTGCTCGCTTTCCACGTGGTCATGCACCCCAACGCGTCGTTCGCCATGCTCTCGCGTGGGGATCTCCGGCTGGTGCTCAGTGTCCCAGGCGGGGGGCCGGGTGGTGGCCAGGCGACGCCTGACGGCAGGCTACCCGAACCGGGTGGCTGGAACCGCTTCCAGCTCGAGGTTGCTGATCTCGCAGCCACCGTGGAGACGCTGCGCGCCCGGGGAGCCCACTTCCGCAGCGACATCGTCGTCGGCGTCGGCGTCAACCAGATCGTGGTCGACGACCCCTCCGGCAACCCGATCGAGATCGACCAGCCGACGATACCCGAGGCGAGACAGGCGCTGCCGACGTAAGGCGGGCGTGCGCGGCGCGCCTGGATCCGGTGTGTCCGGGCGGTGCCGTACGACTACCCGTGGCATCCGGGCTCGCGGACGCCCGCGCGATCCGCTTGCGATCGAATTGCGATCGGGGTCCACCATCCGCTCGAACGAGTCCCGGAAGACCTGGCGCGCCTTGGCGGTCGTCTCCCGAAGGTCGCGCATCGCGTGGAGCTTGAGCGCCCCAATCCGACCCTGGAGGCGGAGGTCGGCCGGATCGCGCCGGCGTCGATCCGCCACTAACGCCGCCCCGCTAGGCGCTCGGCGGAGCATCAGTCGACCGAACGCTCTCCTCATCCATCTCGAGCAGCCCCGGGGCAATCCCTGGGCTGTACAACTGCGTGTCCGAGATGCGAAGGGCGGCCCGAACTGCTGGTGCAGGACGTGATGATGCCGCGCCTCTCTGGCTTCGGCCGTCTCGACCGTGTGGCCGTCGCGCACGAGGCAGGCGCGCACCACGTCGACAACGTCCGGTTCGTCGTCCGCAACCCTGGTCCGTGAGCGTCGGCGTCAGCTCCGCTCGGCGGACCTACTGGTAGTGCGTCCACATGCGGAGCACCTTCACGGTCCTGGCATCGTCGAGGACCTGGTAGACCAGGCGATGCTGAATGCTGATGCGCCGGGAATACGCGCCTGACAGATCGCCGACGAGCTTCTCGAAGGGGGGTGGCGTCTGGTAGGGGTTCTCCACGAGGACCGCCAGCAGAGATCGAGCCTTCGGCTTGAGGCCGGCTGCGGCCAGCTTCTGAGCGTCCTTCTGGGCCTGCTTCGTGTACACGAGCCGCCAGCTCACCAGCGGAGTTCGCCGTCGAGCTCCTCCGCAGGCGTCGCCATGCCCTCGAGGATGGACTCGCGCATCCCGGGAATGGACACGAGGTACAGGGTCTCCTGAACGGCGCGCCAGTCATCCTCCCCCACCAGCACGGCATTGCCACGCTTGCCGGTGATCTGGACCGGCTCATGCGAGTTGGACACGTCGTCCAGAAGCTTGTAGAGCTGCTTGCGCGCTTCGGTTGCGGTGATGGTTGTCATGGCGGAGGATCCCTGATACGTACGTCCTACCGTACGCTTATGCGGGTGGTACGTCAAGCCGCCGCGCTGTGGGTGTCGGAGGACAGCGAACACGACGACTGGCCGCCGAGGCATACCAACTGTCGTCGAAGATCGCCGCCGGGCGCGCCTCGCCGAGGGTCACACCCGGGATCTCGTCGGGCACGCTGTCCGCGATGGCCGCCAGCCGGTCCGAGAGCCAGCTGACCAGCGCAGGATCCCGGCGCAGCACCGAGATCGCGGTTGCGAGGTTGGCCCGGGCCTGATCGTCGCGGCCGCCGCCTCCTCGGGGAGCGGCGCGTCGACGCCCTCGTACGCCACGCCGTACGTGTCCATGAACGAGCGCCGGACTGCCCAGAACGCGGGGCTGTTGGCCGCATGCGGCGTGCCGTGGCTGCTCGCATCCACCTTGCCGTAGCCGCGCCCCTTGCGGGTCCGGAACCAGGCGGCGGTCGGGACACCGTCGGGATTGGCGCCATGGACGGCCTCGAGCACGGTCCGGGTCACGGGTCCCCACTCCATCCCGTCGGGCGTGCCCAGCACCCGCCAGCCGTGCGGGGCGAACCAGTCCGTGGGCGTGCCGTGGACGACCGCGGACGCCGGTCCGTTCATCGATCCCGAAGTCGTTCCAGTCGACCAGGAACACGAGGTTCGAGAGGCCGAGACCCCACGCCGAGTTGAGCGTCTCGTGGGTCGGCCCCGGGGGTCAGCCCGCCCTCGCCCTCGACGACGAACACCCTGACCTCGCCGGCGCCCGCCATCCTGAGTGCCAGCGCCTGTCCCGCGGCGTTGGGCATGCCGTGGCCCGAGGGTCCGGTGTTGGCCTTGAGCAGCAGTGTCTTGCCCGCCGCCTCGGCATGGCCCGGCAGCCCGCCACGCCGGCGGAGCCGGAGCAGGTCCTCCCAGGTCAGCGCCCAGCGGCCGTCGTCAGGGAACGCGAAGCGCTCGTCCCCGTCAAGCTCGTGGCGCGCGCGGAGACCCTCGTTGAGCACCGCGAGGGTCGCGTACACCAGCGGCACGGTGTGGCCCGCCGACAGCACGAGGCGATCGCCGAATCGGCGCCATGGCCGACGGATGTCCCAGCGCATCGCCCCCGACAGCAGCGTCGCCAGCAGCAGGTGGCCCTTCGAGCGCGACCCGCCCGGGTGCCCGGACTGGCGGTAGTTGAGCGCGAGATCCAAGCATTCGTCGATAACGTCGAGCAGCACCTGGTAGCGGGCGAAGTCCGGCTCGGCGGCGGCATACCGGTCCGCGACAGGATCGGCGGAGGTCGTCATGGGTGGCAGCTCCGGTGTCTGGCTGCGAAGGCCCGGCCCATCGTGGGGGGAGACGACGGGCCGGGCCCTGGGGAGGAGGCTCAGCGAACGGCGACAGGCTCGAGGACGGCCCGCATCTTCTCGATGGCGCGGGCGAGCTGGTCGATGCCGCCACTCAGGGCATCAGGCTAACCACGCTACTGTGCCCGGGTCAGCAGGTCCTTCAGCTCGCTTGCCCCGGCGGGACGGGGGTTGGCCAGAACGTTGTCACTCTTGAGGGCGAGGCCGACGATCCGATCGTAGTCGTCCGGCACGACCCCGTAGTCGCGCAGCCGGCCGGTGAGCCCGAGGTCGGAGCACAGCCGCTCGACGGACTGCGAGAACCGAGCGCCGTCGGCGCCCAGGGCCACGGCCGCCCGCCCGTATCGAGCCGGATCCACCTCCTCGTTGTAGGCGCACATCGGTCCCAGCATCATCGCGACGCCGATCCCGTGGGGCACGTGGTGCGTGGCACCCAATGGCACAGCGAGCGCGTGCGCCAGGCCGAGCCGCGTTGTATTCGCCGCGAGCTCCGCGATGGTGCTCGCGGCGAGCATGCCTCCCCTGGCGACCAGGTCGTCGGGATGTTGCACGCACGCACGCAGGTGCTGACCGACCAGGCCGATCGCGTGCAGGGCCATTCCCTCGGACACAGGGTTGTTCCACACGCTGCCGTAAATTCGATGGCATGCGCCAATGCGTCCAGGCCGGTGCTCGCGGTGAGCGGAGCCGGTAGCCCAACAGTGAGCACCGGATCGAGCAGGGCGAACTTGGGCATGGCCCGCATCGACGCGATCGACGCCTTCAGGCCCGCCTCCGAGTTCGTCAGCACAGCGAACCGGGTGACCTCGCTGCCCGTGCCGGCCGTCGTCGGCACAGCGATCAACGGAAGCGGGTCGCACGGGAGACGGTCGGGTCCCACGAGCTGATCACAGGGCAGACCACTGGCGGCCACCGACGCCGCGGCCTTGGCTGCGTCCATCGCACTGCCGCCCCCGATGCCGATGACCGCGTCGTTGCCGGTCTCCTTGATGAGCTTGCCCAGCCGATCCACGAGGGCCATCGTCGGATCCGACTCGACCTCAGCGAACATCTCGTGGCGGACATGCGCCGCACCGAGGATGTCTGTCACCCGGCGCGGGATGCCGGTGGCGGCGAGACCCCGGTCCGTCACGACCATGGGATACGAGACGCCAAGCTCCGACAGGAGCTCCGGAAGCTGCCCGATGCTGTCTTGGCCGTACACGATCGTGGTCGGGAGCACGTATCGCGCGAGACGGAGCGGATCGCGGAACCGTGCCTCGGCGACCGAGATCTTGCCGGACTCTTGGACTGCACTCATGGCATCTCCTTCGACGCAAGGGTTGGCGTTCGGCGCGCCCGGCGCGATGCGGGGCCCCCGCACAAGCCGGGCGCCGACGGCGAGGGCTTGTCGAAATCCGGACCGCGTGGCGGCCCGCTGACGGCGTCGCGCTGCGGCTGCTGACATCGCGTAGCCGTGCCAGTTGCCCGTCGGAACCTGGATCGCAGGTTGCGGCACCATCGCCGCTCCAGCATGTGTGAGGTCCGGGTAGGCGCCGGCCCCGCAGGCCGCCAGCAGCGCGCCGCCCCGCGTTTCGACCTCGGGGTCCGCTGGCACCCGGACCGTAGTGCCGATCAGACCGGCCAGGGCGGGTGCGGCCAGTGGTGCGGCCGGCCCGCAAACACCCACGCGGACCGGCGGCTGGACCTCGGCTTCGGCGACCTCTCCCAGCACTCCGGCCAGCTCGGCCAGCACGCCGAGGAACGCCGCTTCCGCCAGCTCGGCGCGGCCATGGCCGATCCGCACGCCGAGAAACGCTCCGTCGCGTCCTGGGCCCGGCGGAATGGCGATGAGTGGGTCCCGGTCGCTCGGAGGACCCGGCGACCTCAGCTTGGTCCACTCGCCATCCTGGAACGTGTCGACGGCCCACTGCAGCCACCGGCCCGCGTCCCACAGGGCCCCCATCGACCACCAGAGGCCGCCCTGTGGATAGGGGCAGGACGGGTTCGTACCCGCCGACCTCCACGCGGCAGACAGCAGCCCGATCCGCGCGACCGTCCCGAGCATGATCGACGCATCCCCGACACGCAGCATTCCCAGGCCGAGCGCCGCAGCGACCGAGTCCATCGCTCCCGCCACCACGGGCGTCCCGGCGGCAACCCCCAGTTGCCCTGCGGCCGGCGCCATGAGCGGACCCACGACGGCGCAGGGATCGAGCACGTCAGGCAGCTGCGACGACCGCAGGCCAGCCTCCCGGACGAGGACGTCGCTCCACGTCCTCGAGCGATGGTCGAACAGGAGCGTCGTCGCGGCCCGGGTGGTGTCGATCGTCGGGATCCCCGTCATGCGCTGGACCAGGAACCCACCCGGATAGAGGACCGCTCCGATCGCGGTGAGCGCGTCCGGCTCGTGCTCGTGCAGCCAGGCGAGCACCGGCAACCAGTAGCCGGTCCCCGTGACCCGGCGTCCGGTCACCCGAGCGATCGTGGCTCCGTGGCTCCGTCGGAGCCGGTCGGCCTCCACGCGGCCCCGACCGTCGAGCTGCATGATCGCCGGCCTGACCGGGTGTCCGGTCCGATCGAGGGCGACGAGCGCATTCGTGGAGCTGACCGCGATCGCCTCGACGCGATCGCCGGACGGCAGGTCCCGGAGGGCGGCCTGCGTCGCCTGCGCGGCGGCGGTCCACCAGACCTCTGGATCCTGCTCGACGGTCCCCGACGACGGCACGCGGAGGGCGTGGGCGACCTGTCCCCGACCCAGGATGGCACCGGCGAGGTCATAGGCGGCCGCCTTGGTGCCGCTGGCGCCGACGTCGATCGCCAGCACGCAGGCGCGGGTCATCGACCGACCCCGGCACCGAAGTCGAGCAGGACCTTGATCCCTTCCGCGCGATCCTTCATGGCGAACCCTTCAGCCCACGCCTCCAGGGGCAGCACGCGCGAGACGAGTGCCCGCAGCGACAGGTCGCCTCGGGACGCGAGACGCAGCACCTCGGCCTGGTTCTCGGGCGTCGAGCTCGAGCTCCCGACCAGGTCGATCTCCCGGTAGTGGATGGTGTTCGGCTCGAGCACCGAGGTGGCACCCTCGGCCATGCCGGCGAACAGCACACACCGCGCACCCTTGCGCAAGACCGAGATCACCTCGCCCACGAGCGACGGGACCCCGACATCGATGAACGCGATATCCGGGCCGGTCGCGCCGAACACGGCACTCACGCCGTCGGTCAGTGACTGCGTGCCCGGATCGACGATCGCGTCGGCCCCGAGGGCGCGGGCCGCGGCGCGGCGGGAAGCCTCCGGTTCGGATACCACGATGGTCTCGGCGCCCGCCAGTCGGGACAGCTGCACGTGAGCGAGCCCGATCGGACCGCCACCGATGATCAGCACCTGGCTGCCGGGCCCGACGCCTCCGCGAAGGATGCCCTGGTAGGCGGCGGCCACGGGCTCGCTCGCGGCGGCATCCTCGTCCGGCAGGTCGTCCGGCAGCAGCAGGACGTTGCCACCAGCCACGGCCTCCGCGGGCACGACCATCGTGTCGGCGAACCCACCGTCCCACTCGTAGCCGAGCGTCCGGCGGTTGACGCAGATGTTCTTCCGGTCGGCCAGGCACGCGTAGCATTGACCGCAGGCGACCGTCGGGTACACCGCCACCCGATCGCCCACGGCCCAGCCGGTAGCGGGATCGGCGACCTCCACGACCCGCCCGACCATCTCATGGCCGATGATCCGCGGGTAGCCGATGACCTTGGTGCCCCGGTAGAGGCGCAGATCGGTCCCGCAGATCCCCGCGAAGCTGATCGCGATCCGGAGCTCGCCCCGGTGCAGCGGCGCCTCGGTGACGTCGCGGACCGACAGATCACCTGGCCCGGACAGGACCAGCGCTCGCATCACCCGGCGTCCTGGGTGCTGCGGATGTCAGACGCAAACCTCGCGCGGATCCTGCCGCAGGCCTGCTCGTCGAGCGGCGTCGCTCGCCCGCCAGAGAGCATGAAGACCTTCAATGCATCGATAAGCTCGTCGGACGTGTTGAACGCCTCAGCCAGGGTCGCTCCGACGGCGAAGAACCCGTGGTTTCGGAGCAGGACGGCGTGGCCCGAGCGGGCAACCTTATCGGCGACGCCATCGGCCAGCGCCTCCGAGCCCGAGTCCAGATATGGCAGGAGCGGCAGCGTTCCGACCCGGATCAAGTAGCCCGCCGAGTACACGGGGAGCGCGTCATCCCCCACCTCGAGCAGGGTGGAAGCCGCCACCGCGTAGGCCGAGTGGCCGTGGATGACCGCGCGCACGCTGGGACACCGCTCGTAGATCCGGAGATGTGCGGGCAACTCCTTCGACGGACGGCCATCGCCCACCGGCCGGCCGCTCATCGTCACCGTGACAACACGATCCTCGTCGAGGTCCGCCAGGCTCGCGCCCGTGGCCGACACCAGGACCTCGTCACCGAGCCGGACACTGATGTTTCCCCCTGTCGAGCTCACCAGCTCCCGGTCGAACAACCGCCGGCCGTACTTGGCGAGCTCGGCAAGGCTGTCGACCCGTCTCCGATCCGTCGGCGTCTGCAACGCCATGCAATGCCTCCGTCCTTGCCTCAACCCGCGCCCGTGGCGGGCCGGTCGGCGATCCGCCTCGCCGCGGCGGCCAGCTCGTCGAAGCCGTATTCGGTGCACATGTCCGCGAACGCGAACAGCTCCCTCGGCTCAATCGGGATGCCCGCGGCGCTGTACTCGCGCTCCAGGGCCGCTTCAGGCTGGCCGGCATACCGGACCGCCTCGTAGCCCTCCGCCGGGCGCAGGGCCGTGAGGCGGTCAATGAAGTCGTCGAGCCTGGCCTCGTTGGGCTTCCGGTCGCTGAGACGCCAAGGATCGATCACGAGAAACAGGTGGCCGACGTTCTGGGGCCGGTCGAAGTCCTCGTACATCGAGGCCAGCTCGTCGTCGAAGTCAGCCTGAGCGAGGACGCCGCTGAGCATGCCGATCGCGAGCGACAGACCACTGCCCTTGGGCCCCGCGAACGGAAGCACGCTCCCGTCAAGGCCGGCCTGGGCATCGGACGTCGGGCGCCCCTCGACGTCGATGGCGAGCCCGAGCGGGATGGTCGCCCCCACCTGCGCCGCCTGGATGATCTTGCCGCGGGCAACGACGCTCGCCGCCATGTCCAGCACGAAGTCGTCGTGGCGCTTGAGGGGGATCCCGATGGCAAGCGGGTTGGTGCCCACGAACCGCTCCCGCGCGCCATACGGTGCCATGGTCTTGGGCGCGTTGGTCGTCACCAGCGCGATCAGGCCACGAGCCGCTGCGCGCCGGACGTAGTAGCCGGCGGGCCCGAAGTGGGTACTTCCTCCGACCGCGACCAGGCCCACCCCGAACTCGCCGGCCAGATCGATAGCCATGTCCAGGGCGCGCACCGCGATGGCCGGGCCGAGCGCCCCCCGAGCGTCCAGCTGACGCATGCATCCGAAGGAGGCGCGGACCGCCATGTGCTCGGTGCCGCCTGCGAGGCCCGCGCGCAGCCGCTGCGCGTAGATCGGCACCCGCTGGAACCCGTGTGACGAGATGCCCCGCATGTTGGCATCGATGAGGACATCCGCAACCGCGGCCGCATCCTCGGGCGAGAGCCCGAGCCGCTCGAAGCATGAGGTGGCTAGATCAATCAGGACTGCGTATGGGACGCGCACACCACGCTCGGCCATCACTGCCAACCAAAGATCTCCAGCGTCGTCTCGCCGGCGACGAGCCGGGCCATGGTGGCTTGCTCGTCCGCCGCTCGACGTCGGCTGGCCTCGAGCACCTCGTCCGTACGCGTCGCCGGGATGATCGCGACGCCGTCGGCGTCGGCCACGACTAGGTCGCCTCGGTGGATCGTGATCCCGGCGAACTGGAGCGCCTCCGGCGGATCGGCCAGCGGTGCCTTCTTGGTTGCAGCGGCGATGCACAAGCCGCGGTGGAACACCGGGAACCCTGGGCGAGGATCGGCCTCGAGTCGCGGACGCTGCCGTCGATCACGAGCCCTGCGATCCCGCGCGCCTGCGCGGCAACGGTCGTGATCTCGCCCCAGTGACCGGCGCCCGTATACCCGCCCGCGTCGACCACCAGCACGTCGCCGGGACCGGCGAGCGCGATCGCGCGGTGGATCGCGAGGTTGTCGCCCGGCGGGCACGCCACCAGGAACGCCGGCCCGACGGCGGCTCGCGACGTGTCGATGGTCGTGAAGCCTCGCCACAGCGCGCCTTCACGACCCGCCGCCTCATAGACCGTTGCCGATCCGAGGGCCGCGAGCTCTTCGACCATTGGTTCGGTGAGCGCCGTCATCTGGTGCCTCCTTGGTCCAGCCGGGACTTGACGTCGGTCTCGACATCCTCGAGGTGGTCGAGCAGCGCCCGTTCGGCCGCGTCGGGATCGCCCTGGGCGATCGCGTCCACCAGTCGCCCGTGATACTTGATGGCCTTCTCGAGCCGCCCGGGCAGGAGGGCGGTCTGCTGCCGGAGCACCCGGAGCGGGTGACGCATCCCGTCAAGCACGGTCACCAGGATCGGGTTATGGGCCGCGGCGACCGTGGCCCGGTGGAACGCCTCGTCCTCGAGCGGGAACCGGACCACGTCGCCCAGCGCAAGCTGCTGCCGCTCGAGGATGCGACGGATCTCGTCGATCTCCTCTCGGGTCGCACGCTCAGCAGCAAGGCGGACCGCCCGGCCCTCGACGATCGATCGTGCCTCCACGAGGTTGGACATGGTCCGCTCGCCGAGCGCCATCAGGATGCCGAGCTGCTCGAACTGCGCGTACGCCGCGTTGGGCAGCACGACCGTGCCGCGCCGAGGTGCCGCTCCCAGCACGCCGAGCGTCTTGAGCACCCTCGTCGCTTCCCGGAGCGCGATGATGCTCACCCCGAGCTCGTCGGCGAGGACCCGTTCCGCGGGCAGCGTCGCGCCCGGAGGGAGCTCACCCAGAGCGATCATCTCGACGATCCGGTCGATGATCAGGTCCGGAACGGACTTGCTTCGGATGGGGCGCGTGGGTCCGGTCCCGTTACCACCGGACGGCTCGCGACCAACGACCACAAGGTCGCTCTCCGCACTCATGGCGTGGGCCCGGGCACGAGGTGCACGGTCTGCTCCTCGGTATAGAAGTTGACAGCCGCCGGGCCCTGCTCCATCGGGCCGTAGCCCGACTCCTTCCAACCGCCGAACGGGAAGTTAGGCTCGGAGCTGCCGGTCTCCTGGTTGACCTTCACGACGCCGGCGTGGATCGAATCCACGAAGCGCAAGGCTCGGCCGATGCTACGGGTCACGATCGAGGCGCTTAGCCCGTACGGCAGCGCGTTGGCCATGTCGATTGCCTCGGCATCGTTCCGACACGCAGCAACCGGCAATATGGGCGCGAAGATCTCCTCACGCACCACCGGCATCTGGGGTGTGGCGCCGCGCATGAGGGCCGGGGCCAGGTACCAGCCACCGCCATCCGGCACGGGCGCCGCGGCAACGGCCTCGAGGCCCATCGCCAAGCTCTCCTCCACGATCCCGCGGGCCCGGTCGAGCTGCTCCTTCGAGGCCAGCGGTGTCACGTCTGTGGACTTGTCCTCGCCCGGCCCGACCCGCAGCGCGAGGATGCGCTCACCGGCCAGGGCGAGGAACTGGTCGAGCACAGCCTCCTGGACCAAGACCAGCCCGGTGGACGTGCAGCGCTGCCCGGACCCTTTCATGACTCCGTCGAGCGCAACGTTCACGGCGAAGGGAACGTCCGCGTCGTCGGCCACGATGAGCACATTCTTGCCGCCCATCTCGGTCTGCACCCGGATCGGCTCCAGTCGATCGAAGCCGCCACGCTGGACGAGCCGGCCGACCGCAGTCGAGCCCGTGAACGACACGGCCTTGATACCCGGGTGGCGCACCAGCGCGTCGCCAGTGATGCCGCCGGTGCCAGTCACGAGGTTGACCACCCCCTTCGGGAGGTCGGCCTCCTCGTCGAGCAGGCGGACGAGCAGCATGGCGGTCGCGGGCGACTCCGAGGCGGGTTTCCATACCACCGTGTTCCCGAATGCGAGGGCGGGAGCCAGCTTGCGCATCGGCACGAGCAGCGGGAAGTTCCAGGGCGTGACGAGCGCCACGGCTCCGAGCGGGCGGCGACGGTAGAGGTTGATCGCCCGGGGCTCGCTGCCCGGCACGATCATCCCCTCGTCGGTGAGGATGGCGCCCGCGAAGTAGCGCAGCAGGCTGATCGCATAGCCCGTCTCACCCAGGGACTCGGAGATCCGCTTGCCCTCTTCGTGGGTCATGGACTCCGCTAGCTCGGCCGCGTGACGATCGATCACCGCAGCGATCCGGTGGAGCGCAGCGGCACGTACCGCGGGTGGCAGGCGGCCCCAGGCAGGCGCCGCGGCCGAAGCCGCCGTCACGGCGGCATCGACGTCGCTCTTGCCGGCGATCGGGTATGGACCGAGGTCGCAATGGTCAAGCGGGCAGCGCCGCCGGAACGTCTGCGACGAGGTCGAGGGGACCCACGCGCCTCCGATGTAGTTCATGGGGGCCTCGACGGGCACGTTGGTGGTCATGTCTCGGTCAACCTCCGGCCGGCGCGGCATCGCGCGCGGCGCTTCCTTCTGGACGCGTCTTCTCGCCAGCCTCCTGTGCTTGCCGCAGGATGCTCCTGAACCGCTGGGTGCACTCTCCGATCGCCCAGGCGGCATACGAGATGTCCTCGTCGGTCGTGGCCAGTCCCACGCTCAACCGCACGGCGCACGCCGCCTCGACAGCCGTGGCCCCCATGGCGACCAGCACGTGGGACGGGCGGGCGGTGCCAGCATGGCAAGCTGATCCGACCGAGATGGCGAGCCCAAGCGCATCCGCGCTCTGGGCGAGCACGTCGCCCGTGACGCCCGGGATGATGCAGCTCACGATGTGCGGCCCGCGCTCGACCAGGTCGCCGGTCCACTCGATCCCGGGCACCGCATCCGCGAGCGCAGCTCGGAGCGCCGCCGCCCGAGCGGTGAGCGCCGGCCGGACCGCGTGGGGGTCGCTCTCGGCCGCAGCCCGCGCGAAGCCGGCGATGCCGGGAATGTTCTGCGTGCCGCGACGCAGCCCGAACTCCTGGCCACCCGCCATCGGCGGCTCGATGGTCGTGCCGGGCCGCAGAATGATCGCGCCGACTCCCTTGGGGCCGCCGATCTTGTGGCCCGACACCGCGACCGTGTCCGCACGATCGAGCCCATCGAGCACGACCTTGCCGTAGCCCTGCACGGCGTCGACATGCAGCCATCCGCCGGCTGCATGCACGATGTCCGCGATGTCGCCAATCGGCTGCAACGTACCGACCTCGTTGTTGGCGTGCATCACCGCGACCACCGCGGGCCCCTGCTTCATGATCTCGGCCAGGACATCGAGCCACACCCGACCCCGCCGATCCACGCCCACCTCAAGCGTCTCCGCGCCCAGCACGCGCGCATAATCGCGCGCCGCGTACACGGAGTCGTGCTCGATGGTCGAGGTCACCAGCCTCGCCCTCGGTGGCATGCCAAGCAGCCCGAGGATCGCGATCCAGTTGCTCTCGCTCGCGCCGGACGTGAACACTACCCGCTCCCCGAACCCGGCCCGGCGGCGGATCGCCACTCTGGCCGCCTCGAGGACACGGTCCGCCGATTGACCTGCCCAATGCGAAGAGCTCGCATTGCCGAACGCCTCCGCCTCGGCGGCGCGCATCGCTGACTGCGCCCCGGCCGACAGCGGCGAGGTCGCCGCGAAGTCGAGGTAGACGTGGCGGCGTTCCGGGTCGCGGTCTGCGTGGGTCGAAGTCATCACCGACGCCTCACTCGTACCACTGGGGGGCGGTCATGAGCGTCGAGAACTGCTCTGGATCATGGGGAAAGATGATCAGGGCACCGCTTTCTCCTCGCATGAACTCGAGCCGGTCCGCCGTCTCGCGGAAGCCGACGCTGTCGTAGATCACGCCCGGGGCTCGCACCGGCGGACCCATGTTCTCGGCCGCATACATCGCGTCCGAGGGGAACACGAGCGTCCGCTCGTTGGCGCGCACGCGCATCAACAGGGTCCCGGGCGTGTGGCCGGCCATGGGGTACAGCAGCACCTCCCTGGTAACGGCAGCCGGCCCGTAGACGAACCGCCAGTTTAAGCCCTGGCAGGAGCCAGTCGTCTGTGACATACGGGCCCACGTAGTCGACCGTCGTGAGGCGCTCAGCGAGCGCGAACTCGATCTCCCGGCGATGGACCCAGATCCGTGCGTGTCGGAACAAACCGACGTTGCCCGAGTGATCCATGTGCAGGTGCGACAGGACGACATCGGTTACGTCCTCCGGGGCGCGCCCCGCCAGCGCCAGCTGCTCGGTCAACCCCTGTTCCGGCTCGGCCGAGTAGGCGAAGTACTCTGTCCACTGGGCGGGCCACCGACCGTTCATCGCGTCCGGATGGCAGCCCGTGTCGAACAGGATCACCTTTCCGCCGGATTCGACCAAGACCGCGATCACCGGGAGCGTCACCCGCCGGCGTGGCGGCTCCGGGTCACTCAACAGGCTGGGCGACGGCATGGCCAGTTGCCAAGCGTGATCGCAGGTCAGGCGGCCAAGGTCGAGAATGCAGGCTCGTGCCATCGTCATCCCCTCCTTCGGCGGCGCAGCTGGTCGAGCAGCACCGCGGCGACGATCACGGTGCCAGTCACGATCTCTTGCCACGCCGACTGGACGTTGAACTGCACCATGCCGTTGGCCAGCGTCGCGATGAACGCGGCCCCGATGACGGTCCCACCGACCCCTCCGACGCCGCCGAACAGGCTCGTGCCGCCGATGACGACGGCCGCGATCGTCTGCAGATTGAGGTCCGTTCCGATGGTCGGGTCGGCAGTGGCAAACTGCCCCGCGAGGATCAGCCCGCCCACCGCCGAGAGGAGGCCCGACGTCACGAATGCGCCAATGACGACCCGGTCGACGTTGATCCCGTTGAGTCGCGCGGCATCCTCGTTGTCCCCGGCTGCATAGATGCTGCGCCCGAACACCGTCCGCCGCAGCATCGCGGCGCCGATCAGTGTGAGCACGACCAGGAGCATGAACTGGAAGGGAACGATCGAGATCCCTTGCTGGCCCAGCGTCTCGAGCAGCCCGGTCGAGATGGACTCGGGCGCACCGCCAGTGAGCAGCAACGCGACGCCCAGGCTGATGGTCATGGTGCCCAGCGTCACGACGAGGGCGTTCACGTGGGCCTTCGCGACAAGCACCCCGTTCAGTAGCCCAAACAGGGCGCCAACCCCGAGCCCGGCCGCGACCACGACCGGCACCGGGAGACCAGCCTGGCTCGCGAGCGCCGCAACGACCGAGCTGGCCGCGGCCACGTTGCCCACCGACAGGTCGATCTGCTTGGCGAGGATGGCGACAGTCTGGCCGATGCCGATGATCCCGACGACGGACATCTCCCGGAGGAGGTTGGACACGTTGTCGGCGGAGAAGAAGTAGCGCGTGCTCAGCGAGAACGCGGCGAACAGGACGATGTACACGAGCGCCAGGCCCGTGGTGTCGGTCCTGACCGCTCGTGCGACGAGCGACCTCGCCGCCGGCTCCGGCGGTGCCGCTTGGTTGAGCGAGACAGTGGAGTTCGACCCGGTGCCTGCTGTCATGCGACGGTCCTCTGGGTTGTGGCACTGGCAGCAGCCGCGACGGCACGCAGGATGCGCCGAGCGTTCAGATCCTCCTCGAGAATCCGCTCGATCCGGCCGTTGTGCATGATGGCGACCCGCCTCGCGGTGGCCTCGATCTCATCGGCGTCGAAGGACACCATCAGGATGCCGAGCCCGTCGTCTGCGAGCTCCACGATGAGCCGATGGATGTCAGCACGAACGCCGATGTCGACACCGCGGGTGGGTTCTACAAGGATGAGCGCCCGCACCCGACCCACCAGCCATCGGCCGATGAGCACCTTCTGCTGGTTGCCTCCGCTCAGGTGCCGCAGTGGGACGTCGGCGTCGCGCGCCCGAATGGCAAGGCGGGCGACGACCGACTCGACCGAGCTCACCGACGCAGCGTGCGCCACACGTCTGGCCAACTCGAGGTTCTCGCGCAGGCTCAGGTCCGGGAACAGCGCCTGACGTCGATCGGCAGGAACGTACCCGATGCCTATGCTGATCAGGTCTGTCGTGCTCAGCGGGCCGTGCCGCCCAAAGCAGCGGACCTGCGATTCGGTCGACCCCTGGTTGAACAGACCAGCCGCCACCTCGACCGCGCCGCAGCCACGGAGTCCGGTCAGTGCAAGCACGTCGCCCGTACCGAGGGACAGGCTGATGTCGTGGAACGCGGGAGGGCGCGACCAGCGGTCGATCTCGAACACGCGCTCGCCGGTGGAACTGGTCGCCGCCCTGCCTGCCGTGCGCTGGCCGGCATGAGTCGGCGCGTGTTCGGTGCCCAGCATCGCGTGTACAACGGTCTCCCGGTCCGTCTCATTCTTGGCGCACCGAAGCGCCACCCGCCCGTCACGAAGGACGGCGAACGAGTCCACGACGTCGAACACCTCGTCGAGCTGATGGGACACGAAGATGACTGAGATCCCGCCGGCGGCGAGTTCGCGCACGCGGCGAAGAAGCACGCCCACTTCTGTCGGGGTCAGGGATGAGGTCGGCTCGTCTAGGAGGAGCACGCGAACGCGCGAGGCGATCGCTCGGGCAACTTCGACCAGTTGTTGGTCGGAGGTTGGCAGCGTGCCCACGGGACGATCGACGTCGATCGCCCAGCCGAGCTCTCGCAGCGTCGCGGCCGCTCGCTCACGAAGCTGGCTTGGGCTCACGACCCCTGCCAAGGGACCCATCCGTCCGAGATACAGGTTCTCCGCGACGCTCAGATGAGGGGCGAGAGCCAGGTGCTGGTAGACCGTGGCCATGCCGCTGACCTGGGCATCGTGAGCGTTGCGGAAGACCGCGCGCCTTCCGCCGAGCTCGATCTGTCCGGCGTCGGGCTGCAGCACACCGGAGAGCGCACCGACAAGCGTGGACTTGCCGGCGCCGTTCTCGCCCATGAGCCCGATGACCTCGCCCGGTGCCACGTCGAGGTCCACCCCCGCCAGCGCCACCGTGGCGCCAAAGCGCTTAACGAGGCCTCTCACCCGAAGGATCGGCGAGATGGCCGCGGAAGCCGAGGTCGTGAGCCCGGGATCGACCACGGCGGGACATCGCTGGCTGCCGACACCCTCACGGGGGAAGTCGGCGCCCAAATCCTGAGCGATCATCGTGTCGGGGGCCGACGCGGTGTCTGGTGCATGTGCGTCTCTCCGTAGGCAGGGACCGCGCTGGCCCGTCCCGTCGACATGACGATTGTGGACGGGCCAGACGCGGCGGGTTTGGATCCCTAGCTTCCCTTCATCTCCGAAGCGACGAGGTCCGGGCAGCCGTCTTCACAGTCGTTGAACAGCTGATCCCAATGATCGAGCTCTTCGGTGATCCACTCGGTGTCTGAGGCGTACACCCAGTACTTGTTCACGGTGTCGGGACCGGCATCGATGTTGATCGCCTGGGCCGGCTGCTGCCCGCTCATGAGAAGCGCTGCCATGGCATCTCCGGGCGGGATCACCTGACCGATCGGCGCATCGTTGGTGACGCCCCACAGACCACCCTTCTGCATGACCTGCAGGGTTGGCTGGAAGACCTCATGGGCGATCCCGATCACCTGGCCGACCTTCTTCGCATCCAGGATCGCCTGACCGAGGGCGTACTGCGAGCCTGACGCGTCGTACAGGCCAACCAGGTTGGGATGGGCGGAGATCGCGTCCCGAGCGGTGGAGTACACGAGCTTCGCGTCATCCTTGTTGTCGATGTTCTCGAGGATCGTGACGTTCTTCGGCCCGACCTTGGCCCAGTTGTCCCGGAAGCCGTTCGCTCGGTCGACGAGGCTGGAGAACCCGACGGCGACACCGATCCCGATGACGCCGTCCGAGAGTCCACGCTTGGCGAGGATGTCCTCCTGCTGAAGGCCCTGCGCCATCAGGGTGGCTGCATCCTGCCCGATTGTGTAGTTGTCGGGTCCGTAGAACGCGACGCGCGCCGAGGTCGGGACGTCGCAGCAGAATGTGAACACCGGGACGCCCTTGTCGGTCGCTCGCTTGATGGCGGGATCCATGCTGGGCGCGATGCCGGCGACGATGATCCCGTCGTACTGTTGCGTGACCGCGCTGTCAATCGCGGCCGACATGTCGACAGCGTTCGCAGAGGCCGTCGCGTTGACGAGGTCGACTGTGACCCCCTGGGCGGCGAGTCGCGGCTTCAGCAACTTGTTGACCTGGTCCGCGGTCTCCTCCCAGTAGGGGTTGTTGATGAAGATGATGAACGCCACTTTGTACTGTTTGGCCGCCGCCGAAGGCGACGCCGAGGCCGGTTGAGTTGTTGCTGGCGCACCGGAGGACGGTGCGGCGGGAGACGGCGTTGCTCCAGTCGAGCACGCCGCCAGGATCGCAGGCAGACCACCGGCGGCCCCCAGCATGAGCATCGACTTGCCCATGCGTCCGAAGAACTCCCGGCGAGCGACGGGTTCGTGCACCCCGAGCCAGTCGAGATACGAGCTGAGTTCTCGCTCCGCGCTGCCGCTCGCCTGTTCCTTTGAGTCCATACCATCTCCTCCGAACCAACGGTTCAACAGTGGAATATGCTCAGCAAATAGGAGGAAGTTCGTCAAGAGCCGAGGCGAAGGTGCTCGATGAGGCCGAACGACTCTTGACGAACTGAGGATCAGAAGGTCGATTTGGCAAACCGTGGGGGTCAGAAACCCGGATTCGATCGTGCGGCGACACAGTCCTGGTCGCGGATGACCCCCACCGAGCAGCTCCGTGAAGGTTCATCTCCCCTCGAGATGGTTAGGCCGGGGAGCGCCGCCTGGCGCCTCCCCGGCCGTCGATTGCACCTGTTGACTCCACACTCCCCTACTGGGCGCCTGCTGGGATGCGGAACCAGCTGCGGCTGCGCGCCGCGTTGTGGACCACGTCGAGGTAGACCTCGCTGTAGGGGACGCTGCCCTGCTCGGTGACGGTCCACAGGGCAGTTGAGCATCGCGCTTGCGACCATCAGGTTGGTCACCACGAGCTGGGGCCGCTCGGCCGCGAGGACTGCACAGCCGGTGCCCGGCGTGACCTCCGCACCCGCCGCCACCCCGATCTCCGGGTGGATCTCGACCAGGTGGCCGTCGACGCTGTAGCCGTCGCGACGGCGCTGGCGTCTCGTCGCAGTTATCGTCTGTCCGAGCGCTGTGGCCAGACTCCGGACCGTCGGCTCGGCCGTTTTGGCCGTGCTAGACTCCCGATTCGCGCACTCAGCAGCTCTGATCGAGCACGAAAACCGTGGGGCTATAGCTCAGCTGGGAGAGCGTCTGAATGGCATTCAGAAGGTCAGGGGTTCGAATCCCCTTAGCTCCACCATCATCCATCGACGACCTTACGGGGACCGACCTCGGCGCTCGATAAGCGGGCGGCGACGCATCGTCGAGGTCGCAGAACCCCCCAACCCCTCGCCGGGACCGGCGGGGGGTCTTCTATTCTTAGCACTCAGCGAGCACAGGGACACATCCGTGACGACGACAGGCGACACCACGACCGCCGGCGCTTCCGGCAGCGGCGCAGCCCGACGGGAACGGGGCCGCGAGGATCGCTACGACCCCACCGCCATCGAGCCCAAGTGGCAGGCGCGGTGGGCCGGGCTCGGGATGTACGAGACGGATCTGTCCGATGCGACCAGGCCGCGCTTCTACCTGCTCACGATGTACGAGTACCCGTCCGGGTCGCTGCACATCGGCCACTGGTACGTCAAGACGCCGACGGACGCGATCGGCCGCTACCGGCGGATGCACGGCGACAACGTGTTCATGCCGGTGGGCTTCGACGCGTACGGGCTGCCCGCCGAGAACGCCGCCATCAAGAACGGGGTCAACCCGCGCGACTGGACGATGGCGAACATCGAGACGATGCGCCGTCAGCTGCGCACGATGGGCGCGGCCTGGGACTGGACCTCGGAGGTCGTCACCTGCGATCCCGAGTACTACCGCTGGAACCAGTGGCTGTTCATCCAGCTGCTCAAGCACGACCTCGCGTATCGCGCGGTCTCGCCCGTCGACTGGTGTCCCAACGACGGGACGCTGGCGCGCGAGCAGGTCGAGGGTGTCGACCGGCACTGCTGGCGGTGCGGCGCGAAGGTCGAGAAGCGCGAGCTGGCGCAGTGGTACCTGCGGATCACGAACTACGCGGACGAGCTGCTGGACTTCGGTGGCATCGACTGGCCGGACCCGATCCGGATCATGCAGACGAACTGGATCGGGCGGTCATCGGGCGCCGAGATCGTGTTCGAGACCGCGCCCTCCGCCCACCACGCCGGCGGCGAGGAGCTGCGGGTGTTCACGACCCGCCCGGACACGCTGTTCGGCGCGACGTTCATGGTCCTCGCACCCGAGCATCCGCTGGTCAAGACGCTGACCGCGCCCGACCGGCGGGCCGAGGTCGAGGCGTACATCACGCAGACGGAGGCGCGCACCGAGATCGACCGGCTGGCGACGGATCGCGAGAAGACCGGCGTCCCGATCGGCGCGGACGCGATCAACCCGGTCAACGGCGAGCGGATCCCGATCTTCATCGCAGACTACGTCCTGGCCACCTACGGCACCGGCGCGATCATGGCGGTGCCCGCGCACGACGAGCGCGACTTCGCGTTCGCCCGCCAGTTCGACCTGCCGATCGTCAAGGTGGTGATGCCGCATGACACAGACCCGGACGAGGAGCTGACGTCGGCGTTCGTCGAGCACACGACCGACGAGGTGATGGTCAACTCCGGCCGGTTCAGCGGACGGCCGGCTGCGGGCGCATGGCACGAGATCGTGGGCTGGCTCGAGGGCAGGGGCAAGGGTCGCCAGGCGGTCACCTACCGGCTGCGCGACTGGCTGGTCAGCCGCCAGCGCTACTGGGGCACGCCGATCCCGGTCATCCACTGCGAGCAGTGCGGCGCCGTCCCCGTGCCGGAGGATCAGCTGCCCGTGCTGCTGCCGGACACCGTCGACTACCAGGGCAGCGGCGAGAACCCGCTCAACCGGGACGAGGCGTTCCTCAACGTGGCCTGCCCGTCGTGCTCCGGCGCCGCGAAGCGCGAGACCGACACCCTGGACACGTTCATCGACTCGTCCTGGTACTGGTTCCGCTACCTGTCGCCCCACAAGACGGACGGCCCCGTCGACGAGCAGATGGTCCGAGCATGGACACCGGTCGACCAGTACACGGGCGGTGCCGAGCACGCCGTGATGCACCTGCTGTACAGCCGGTTCTTCACCAAGGCGATGCGCGACCTGGGGCTGGTCCATGAAGGTGAGCCGTTCAAGCGGCTGTTCAACCAGGGCCAGATCCTGGGCGCAGACGGCGAGCGGATGAGCAAGAGCCGGGGCAACGTCCAGGACCCCGATGCCCTGGTCGCGCGGTACGGCGCGGACACCGTCCGCCTGTTCCTGATGTTCATGGGTCCCTGGGACCAGGGCGGGCCGTGGAGCCCGACCGGGATCGCCGGCGTGCACAAGTTCCTCAATCGCGTGTGGACGATCGTGCTCGATCCGCATGGTCGGGATCGGGGCGACCAGACCGGCGGCGCGCTGCCGGCTGGCGAGGACGAGTCCGACGCGCGCGACCATCTGCGGACGACCGCCCACCGGACGTTGCGCGACGTGACCGCCGACTACGAGGGCTTCCGCTGGAACACGATGGTGGCCAAGCTGATGGAGCTGTCCAACCTGCTGCTCCGGTACCGGGGAACGTCGGTCGCCGGGCTGCCCGAGTGGGACGAAGCCGTGCGGTTGCTACTGCTGATGTTGGCGCCGGCCGCCCCGCACATCGCCGATGAGCTCTGGGAGCGGTTGGCCGTCGCCCATGGAGAGGCCTGGGAGTCGATCCACGTCCAGCGCTGGCCGGACGTCGATGAGACTGCGATCGTCGAGGCTACCCACGAGGTGCCGATCCAGATCAACGGCAAGCTGCGTGACCGGGTGACGGTCCCCACGGGCATCTCGGAGCTGGAGCTGGAGCAGGTGGTGCTGGCGCGGGACAGGATCGTCGCTGCGCTCGCTGGCCGTGAGCCGCACCGGATCATCCACGCCGGCGGTGGGAAGCTGGTCAACATCGTCGTCCGGTAGGCGCGAGCATCCGGCCCTTGAGTGGGGCCGGCGTCCCATAGACTTGGCGCATGACAGACATCAAGATCGGCGCGCTCTGCTGGAACCAGTACTCCGAATGGCCGTCGCTGCTCGAGGCCGGCATCCGTGCTGACCGGCTGGGCTACGACACGCTCTGGACGTGGGACCAGCTCCAGTCCAGCTCGGCACGGTAGTCGGCGACCGAACGGGACGTGGAAGCACCGCTGGCACGTGCTGGGACCATCGACCCTTGACGGACCAGAAACTCACGCGGACGCTTCGTTGGAAGCTCTACGCAGCGCATAGGAGTCGGTTCATGGTCAAGGTCGCTCGCCGACTCGGGATCGCCCTCGGCTCGTTCGTTATCGCGTGGCTCGCGGTCTCGCTCGTGGCCGGATGGCTCTTCGGCTCCGGTAACATCCTCGTCTGGGTGTTCGCCGCTGTCGTCGGTGCCGGCGTCTACCTCGGCATCCTGCGGCGAGACCGGCGCGTCGCCTAGCACCGTCTGGTCGCAGTGGAGGAGAACCGTGCCCGAAGTCAAGATCGGCGCCCTGTGCTGGAACCAGTACACCGACTGGCCGAGTCTCCTCCAAGCGGGTATTCGGGCTGACGAACTTGGATACACAAGTCTGTGGACTTGGGATCACCTGTACCCAATCGTCGGCGACTCGCACGGGCCGAACTACGAGGGCTGGCTCACGATCACGGCCTGGGCACAGGCGACGAAGCAGATCCGCGTCGGCCTGATGGTCGGCGCGAACACGTTCCGGGAGCCGACGCTCACGGCGAAGCTTGCGACCACGCTCGACCACATCTCCGGTGGCCGTGCCATCCTCGGCATCGGGGGCGCCTGGTTCGAGGAGGAGCACGAGGCGTTCGGTCTCGACTTCGGATCCGGGTTCCCGGAGCGTCTGCGATGGCTGGGCGAGGCGCTGCCGGTCATGCGCGGGATGCTCGACGGCACCGAGCCGTCGGCGACAGGCCCCCACTATCGCGCGAAGGCCACCCGCAACCTGCCGGGGCCGGTGCAGCGGCACCTCCCGATCTGCATCGGCGGCGGCGGGGAGAAGGTCACGCTCAAGCTCGTCGCGAAGTACGCGGACATGAACAACGTCGGTGGCGGCATCGCCGAGGTCCGACATAAGGAGCAGGTGCTGCTCCAACACTGCGAGACCGTTGGACGCGATCCGGCCGAGATCGAGCGCTCCACGGGTGTGGGCACGGTGTTCATCCGCGACGACCGCGCCGAGGCCGAGCGGCTGTTCCACGCGGCGTTCGACCGCAACCGCGTGGCCAGGCACTGGGAGGATCAGCCCGTTGGCACGCCCGAGGACGTGGCCGAGAAGCTCGCCCCATACCTCGAGATCGGCTATCGCCACCTCATCGCGGGTGTCCCGGCGAGCTACGACGAGGAGACGATGACCCGGTTCGCGACGGAGGTCCGGCCGCTGCTCGAGAAGGGCTAGCCAGCGGCCGGCTCGCCATCGGGGCTGGCACTCTGGTGGCGCGACCGGTATCGACGGACCTTGGCCCGGTTGCCGCATGAGGTCATGTCGCACCAGCGGCGTCGACCGCCGCGCGACGTGTCCTCGAACACCCACCGGCAGCCATCGTTGGCGCAGATCCGGAAGCGGTCTGTCGCATGCGCCGCGATCGCCCCGACCAGCGGCTGGATCACGCCGGCGATCGCCTCGCCGGTGGGATCGTCCTCGGAATGGCGATGCCCAACGCCACAGCAGGTGTCGCTTCGGATCAGCTCGATCCGTGGAGCCTGCCGGAGCGCGGCGTTGACGATGTCGAGCGCCCCCTGATCGGGGAAGCGCTGCTCCACCTCCGCGTCCCAGACCTCGCGGAGAGCGCCGCGAATCCCATGGATTCGGTCCAGCCATCCCTGCTCACCCTCGCGAGCCACCTGCGCGCGCAGCGACGGCTCATGGGCGAGGCCACGCAGCGTGAAGTACGCCACGGCATCGTCGGCCGTGCGCAGGTGCTCCTCGGGAACCCCATCGGTGAGCTCCTGGCTGTTGATGAGATCGAGGCATGCGTCGATCCCGACCGCGTGGACGTGGCCGGAGCCGGTGGGCGGCTCGTCGACGATCGAGATCGGTGTGATTGTGCGGGTGGTCGAGTTGTGTGGAGTGCTCATGTCGGGTGATTCATGTCGTCCTTGGACGCGTAACCACTGTACCCCAATTGACAGGTTACACGCAAGGCGGTATAGTTCGTAACTGATAAAGACAAGTTGTCCGGTTACGCAAGAGAGGCAACGGAGACCACCCGCCATGGACGTAGTCATCGCATACGCAGTGTCCATGCTCGTGCTGCTCGGACTCGTGGCGGCAATCGCCGGGTACGAGAGCCGCGACGGCTTCGGATCTCGCTGACCCGAACCGCAGATCGGGTCACCTGGAGGAGAAGAGGAGATGTGGATGTACCACGCGATGGTCGCGATCGATCTCGCCAACGAACGCGTCCGCGAAGCAGAGCGGGCTGCTCTGCAGTGGCGTCTCGCGCACGACGACTGGGGCGAGGTCCGGGACATGCCGAGGGCACGATCCGTTCGGGTTCGTGCCGGGCTGGCCCTCCCGGTGCGCTCCGCAAGCCAGCTGATGCACGCGATCTCGGAGGCCGCCTGCACGCTGGCGACCCGTATCGAGGGCCGGCCGGCCTGAGGCCGTGAACCCTCCGGGTCGAGGGGCAACGATGAAGCATGTGGCTGCGCTGTCACCGGCACCCGGTCGGATCGACCTCGTCCTGGCGTCCCCGCCCGCTGCAACGGCATGGGCGCCCGACCAGCTCGAGGTGTTCGCCGTCTTCGATGACGGCGAGCTATGGGACCGTTTCGGGGACGGCGAGACGTGGCACCCGTGGGAATCGCTTGGCGGCAGCCTTGCGCTGGGTGCCTCGCCCGCCGCCTTTTCCTCGGGTCCTGACCGGCTCGACGTGTTCGCCACCGGCATCGACGGCCCAACCTGGAACCGCTGGTGGAACGGCACTCGGTGGGTCGAGTGGGAGCGACTTCACACCTGACGCGACCGCCCGGCCGTGCTCGCGACCCAGGAGCAAGCGCGACGTAAGCAGCGGACGCTGGGGGCTCTGGCGTCGCATGCGGGACCCACCCGCACCAAGTCTGGCCCGGTCGGCCGTGCGCCCGACGCAAACAGCGCTTGTCAGCGGGGCAACTTCGGAAGATCCCGCCCGGTGAGGGCCGGGCAGGCGCGCCCGGGACGCGGGAGCGCCCCGCCCGGAAACGGATGGGCCGGGCGGGGCGTCGATGGCTCAGGATGATCGTCTCGGCGGTCGGCGCACAGGGTCAACAGGGGCAAGCCGGCCGGGGGCAAAGGCCCGTCTCGGCCTCCGGACGCCCCGTCTCGGACTGGCCGGGCGGGTTAAGCCAGCCGTCGCGGAACTCGATGAGGTGGCGAGCGGCCTCCCCTACCCTGGCGCGCTGGTCGGGCGCGACATCAGGAGACGGGAGGGTCTCGAGGCAGATCGTGGGCGTGTACCGAAAGCCGGACTCGACCTCGCGAAGCCTCGTACCCATCGCGCGTGCCCAGGCCTCGTGGACGCGTGAATGCTGAGGCATACGGCCGCCACGATGTTGCTGATCGCCGGCGCCTCCCCGGCTCAGGTGGCAGCGCTGCTCGGGCACTCGTCGATCACGCTCACCCTGGGGACGCACGGCCACGTGATCGCGGAGCTTGCGCAGGGCACCGCCGACCCGATGGATCGGGGCCTGGGGAGGGCCTCCAGTACATAGGGGGTCAGGATCCGCCGCGCGATTGGCGCCCCAGACGTCAATAGCGGATGTCTGCGGGGCGGACCCCGGTCGCCGTCGCTTGGCTGGCCGATGTCCCCGGCAGCCGGGATCGCTCTCTAGGCCCCAGATCGAGGCGGCTGCAGGGCCGCGACCTCCTCCGGCATCGGGTCGGAGTAGTAGCGGTATCGGACGAGCTTGCCGTCGTGCCAGCGATGCGCGATGACGCCCTCGACGGCAGCGGAGCGCCCGCCGAGGCTGCCTTCGACCGTGATCTCGGCGAGGATCGCGTCACTGGACTCCATGAGGTCCCGGACGACGACGCGGGAGCGTTCGAGGACCGCCCAGCCGCGCTCGTACTGGGCCATCACCTCGACCGCCGTTCGCAGCGTCCCGCCGCCAGGCCGGACATACTCGAGCGTCGTCGACAACAGCTCGCGCATCGCCGTGCGATCGCGCCGGTTGTACGCGTCGACGTACTGAGCGGTCAGCTCCCGCGCACTCGCCATGTGGCCTCCTCCTGAGCCGCGACGGTGCCGAATTGTGGCCCACATCGCTGCGACCTCCCCGGGCCCAGCATATCGGCACCCGTCCGGTCATCGCTGCGGAGGGGCGCTGACCGGGGCGAGTCCTGCGTGCGATTGGCCGATGGCGCCGGAGCATAAGCGCCCGGTAAGTAGCGAGCGCTAAGGTCCAGATCGGACATCCGCCTCGCCGGAAGTGCCCCCGACGAGGCGGATGTTCCATGCCACCGCCCGCCGGCCCGCCCCGGAGTCGACCGAGACCATGGAGCCGTCCAGCGCGCCGTGGCGCGTCCTCGAGGGAACCGAGCCCGAGACCGCCGCCCGGGAGGCGTCGCCGAGCGCCGTCCCGTGGCTTGCGATCGGCGGTTCCGTCCTTGCCGCGGTTGCCGCGATCGTGGCCCTCGTGTTCGCGATGAGACCGGATCCGGGGATGCTCGTCGACGCCCCGGTCGCCGCCATCGCGTCCGAACAGCCGGCTGGGGCCGCGCCGGCGAGCCCCGTCGGTAAGGCCGAAGTGGTGGTGGTCGATGTCGGCGGCGCCGTCGCCCACCCGGGCGTCTATCGCCTGCCTGCCGGCGCGCGACTCGGCGATGCCGTCGCGGCCGCCGGAGGATACAGCGCCAGGGTCGATGCCGAACGTGCAGATGTGGAGCTCAACCTGGCGGCCGTCGTTCACGATGGCGATCAGGTCCATGTCCCGGCGCGTGGTGACTCGTCGACCTCAGCCGCCGCAACTGCGGCCGAGGGTGGATCGCAGGCAACGTCGCCGCTCGACCTCAACCGGGCGACGGCATCGCAGCTCGACACTCTGCCTGGCGTCGGTCCCGTGACGGCCGCCAAGATCATCGCCGCGCGCGAGCAGCGGCCGTTCGCCTCGCTCGACGACTTCGCCGCCCGCAAGGTGGTGGGCAGCTCGACGCTCGACAAGATCCGGACCCTGGTCACGGTCGGGCCGTGAGCTCGATCCCAGGCTCGAGTCCACACGGGCAAGGTAAGGGGCGCCTTCGGTCAGCGATCGAATGACCGACGGGCGGGCGCGCGTCCCACGCAGCGCCTGGCTGGCGGTCGGCGCGGTGGGCGGTGCGGCGATCGCCACCGTTGGGGTCTCGCCCTGGGTCGCGGTCAGCCTGGGGGCGGCCGTCGTCATGGGCGCGTTTGCGGCCACCGTGCCGCATCGGCCGCCATCGACGACGGCATTCGGGCTGGGTGCCGGTCTGGTTGCCGTCGGGCTCAGGCTGGTGCTGGGCCCGGTCCCGGCGCCCCCGCAGCCCCTGCCCGGGTCCGCCCACGGACCATGGGTGGCGGTCGTCGATTCCATCGCGGCGCCGCGGGACGGTGACCAGGTTGCCCGTCTGCGACTCGACGTTGCTCCGGCCACACTTCCCGACGGTGCGATCGACCCGGGGCTGGACGGTGGCTCGGAGGCAGGCTGGATCGCGGTTGCTGCCACGTTGCCCGGCTTCCCGGAGATCCGCGCCGGTGATCGGATCGAGGTGGACGGTCGCCTGCGACCGCCGCCGGAGGACGACCCGTACGGCGCGTATCTCACCCGAACAGGCGCCTCGGGGTCGCTCGACGGAACGCGCGTCAGCGTGCTCACGCCCGGACCGTCCGGCTCGGTGCAATCGATCCGCGACGGCGCCGGCGATGCGCTGCGGCTCGCGCTTCCCGAACCCGAGGCTGGCCTGGCTGCGGCCATCCTGATCGGCCTTCGCGAGCGCGTTGACAGGGACCTCGCGGCGGCGTTCGCGACGGCCGGAGTCAGCCACATCGTCGCCATCTCGGGCTGGAACATCGCGATCGTGGCGGGGATCCTCGGGGCCCTGCTGCGTGGGCGGCCGCGCCGCGTGGTCGCCGTCGTGGTCGGCGGCACGATCGCGGGCTACGTGGTCGCCGCCGGTGCCTCGCCCTCGATCGTCCGTGCGGCGGTGATGGCATCGGTGGCGCTCGTCGCCCGCGAGAGCGGCCGCGCCGGCCGGGCGCCGGCCGCGCTCGCCTGGGCGGCGACGCTGCTGCTGGTGATGAGCCCCGAGATGATCGCCGACGCCGGGTTCCGGCTGTCCGTCGCGGCGACCGCCGGCCTGATTGCCTGGTCCGGACGGCTCGGCTCCTGGATCGACCACCGAACCGGCGACCGGCTGCCGGGCTGGCTTACCGAGAGCCTCGGGATCTCCCTTGCCGCGCAGGCGGCCACCCTGCCCGACGTCCTCGCGACGTTCGGGCGGCTGTCGCTGGTCGCGCCCGTCGTCAACCTGCTCGTCGTGCCACTCGTGCCGGTGGCGATGGCTGGAGGCCTCCTCGGGCTGCTCGGCGGCTGGACGGTGTTGGTGGGTGCGCCGGCGTGGCTCGCGATGCTGGCAGGCCTGCCTGGATGGATGGTGCTCCATCTCATCGTGACGATCGTGCGAGCCGGTGCGGCCCTGCCCGTCGCGGCCGTCTCGCTTCCAGCGGAGCTGACGCTGCCGTGCGGCCTGGGCGCCGCGCTCGCCATCGCTGCCGTCATGGGCCTGCGACGTCGCCGGTTGCGGGGCGGCGATCCGGACCCCGGTGCGACCGCGGCAACCTCGAGGAGCGGAGCGTCCGGAGCGCCACGACCGCGCCGCCCCGGCAGCGGCAACCGGGGACGCCGGCCGGCGATCCCGCGGCTCACCGCCGCCACCCGGGCGATCCTCGTCGCGGCCGTCATCGTCGGTTCGGTCGGCGCCACGGTCGTCGTGAGCGCGTCGACCCGCGGCACGCGCCTGACGATCCTCGACGTCGGGCAGGGTGACGCGATCCTGCTGGAGAGCGCGGGCGGACCGCGCATGCTGATCGACGGCGGCCCCGATCCCGATCGGTTGATGGTGCTCCTCGGCGAGCGGATCCCGCCCTGGGACCGCCGGATCGACATTGTGGTCCTGACCCACCCCCACGAGGACCACGTCGCCGGGCTCGTGCGCGTGCTCGAGCGATATGCGGTGGGCCGGGTCTACGAACCCGGTATGCACGGCCCGGGCCCTGGTTGGCACGCATGGGACGCGCTGCTCCAACGCGGGTCACCGCCGCGAGGAAACCTGGCTACGGGCGAGCACATCGATCTTGCGGAGATTCACCTCGACGTGCTGTGGCCGGACCCGGGCACGGTCGCGATCGAGCCGGGCAGCACCGGCCGGCAGATCAACGACACCTCGATCGTGCTCCTGGGCACGGCCAACGGCCGGCGGTTCCTGCTTAGCGGCGACGCCGAGGATGACGTCGATCCCAAGCTGATCGCCCGCGGTCTGCCACACGTCGATGTCCTCAAGGTCGCGCACCACGGCAGCGCAACGGCAACCAGCCAGCCGCTGATCGATGCCCTGCGACCGACGATCGCCGTGGTCTCGGTCGGCGCCCACAACGATTACGGTCATCCCGCTCCGGCCACGCTGGGGCGGCTCCGGTCAAGCGGCGCAAGGGTCTTCCGAACCGACCACGATGGGACGGTCACCCTCGACCTGACCAACGGCGGCGTGGTCGTCCATGCGAGCGGCGGTCGAACGGCCTCCCGAGGCGGCGGCCGGTCGGTCGACGAGACCGCGGCAGGGCCGGCGCAGCACCCGATCGCGGTCGCCGGCATCTCGGGCGCGACCGGCGCTGCACCGGCGTCCGCGGCGGCCCGCACGGGCTACGATTCCAGAGATGACGATCCCCGACCGTCGCGAGGCCGCCCACCTGCTGTGCTCCCTCGATCCGCCGGACTGGTTCGCTCGGCACGCGTGCGTGGTCGCCGACGTGGCCGCCTGGTTGGCCCGCCGCGCGTCGCGGGCCGGCGCCGTCGTGGACCTGCGTCTGGTGGAGGCCGCTGCTCTGCTGCACGACGTCGACAAGCTTCCAGCCGTGCAGCTGCCCGGCCACCACCGGCACGGCGAGGGATCAGCGGCCTATCTGGCGGCACAAGGCTGGAGCGAGCTGGGGCCCGTGGTCCGCGATCACCCGGTCACGTTCCTGGCCGGGCCCGACGGAGCGATGTGGCTCGAGTCAGCCGGGCTCGAGGCGCGGATCGTCGCCTACGCCGACAAGCGGGGCTCGCAGCGGCTCGAGCCGATGTCGACGCGCTTTGCCTCGTGGCGGCGGCGATACCCGCCCGGGTCCGGGACCCACGTGCCACGGACCGGCGGCACGGCCTGGACCGAGGCCACCATGGCCCTCGCGGAGGCCCGGGCGAGCGCCCTGGAGCGGGATGTGTGCGAGGTCGCTCGCGTTCGACCCGATGAGGTGCGGCGGCTCCGATGGGCCGGGCGCACGCTGCGCGAGGTCGCGCGATGACCGCCGACGTCCCGATCATCGCCTACCTTCGCGGCGACGACGGCTACGAGATCGACCGGACGGTGGCCGGGATCGGGCGCCGCATGGAGCAGTCATCGGGCGCCGCGCCGGAGCGATGGCGCGTCCAGGCTGCCGAGACGGACGCGACGGCGATCACCGAGCGGGTAGCGACCGCCCCGATGTTCGGGGGTGGCACGCTCGCCGTGATCGCCGATCCGGCACCGCTCCTGCGCTCGAAGGCGGATCGTGAGGCGCTCGAGCGGGCGATCGGCACGGTGGCCCCGGGCAACGCGCTCGTGTTCACCGAGATCGGCGAGCGCGGGAGCCGGCGGCCGGCCGCGCTGCAGGGCCTCGAGACGGCAGTCGCTCGCGGCGGCGGGGATGTCCGGACGTTCAAGGCACCGCAGGCGGGTGAGCTGGCCGGCTGGATCGAGGGTCGGGCCAGGGAGCGCGGACTGCAGCTGGGACCGGGCGCCGCGAAGGAGCTGGCGCGCCGGGTCGGCGGGTTCGTCCGCGAAGGCGACGTGGACCGCGCGCGCCAGGGCGCGCTGGCGGTCGGCGAGCTCGACAAGCTGGCCCTCTATCGATCCGGGGATCCGATCACCGAGGCCGACGTGTCCGCGCTGGTGGCCGAGGTCGTGCCGAACTCGACGTGGGCGCTGCTCGATGCGATCGCGGAACGCCGCGTCGCCACGGCGGGCCCTGCGCTCGACCGGCTCCTCGACACGACCCCCGAGCCTGTCGTGCTCGTCCACCTCCATCGCCGGCTTCGCGAGCTGACCGAGGTAGCCGACCATCTCGCGCACGGCGCGACGCCCGGCAGCCTGGTACGAGCCCTGGGCATGAAGCCGTTCAGAGTCGACAAGCTCGTCGGGCAGGCACGCCGCTGGACGTCATCGGAGCTCGAGGACGCGCTCGACGGGTTGCTGGACCTCGATGCGATGGTCAAGGGCGCCCCCGGAGCCGGGGCGACCGAGGGCCAGCGTCGGCTGGCCTTCGCTGTCTGGGTTCGGGACCGGGTGGGCGCGGGCGACCCGACGCTGACCGCGACCCGCTGACAGGCGGACGCTGGTTCGACCTATTCGGCCGAGGACCAGGCCTCCTCCTGGAGAACCACGTCGCTCTCGATGGCGAACACACAGCGACCCTCGCCGAGGTCGAGCAACTCGATCAGCTCGGGATCGATGTACAGCTGGTGGCAGCTCTCGCACAGGCCACCGGGAACGCCGAAGCACAGCCGCTCCGTCCGGTCGGGGAGCCGGAACGTGGTGTCGAACCGGGTGACGATGAGGCGGCGGCTGCAACCAGGGCAGCGATCTCGCAGGCCCGACATCGGATGGTTCTCCGGTGGCGCCGGCCAGGATGGCCGACGACTCGAGATCGATGCTAGGAAGGGTGGTGCGTGCGGGACATGGCCCAGGGGTACCGCTCTCGCCGGTACCCCATCAGACGGCCGCCAGACGGACGCTCGCCCGTGCGCCCACTACTGCACCCGAAGTACCGTCCTCGCCCCGGACCAGTGACGCTCGAGCTGGTAGTAGTCGCGCTCGGGCGGCGTGAACACGTGGACGATGACGGCGCCGAAGTCCAACAGGACCCAATGCGACTCGGGCGTGCCCTCGCGCCCGATCGGCTTGACCGCCTCGTTCCGCAGTCCTTCGAGGATCCCGTCCGCGATCCCGTTGATCTGCCGCTCGGACCCGCCCGAGCAGATCACGAACGCATCGGCAACCGTGGTGAGCCCGGCCAGGTCGAGGAGCACGATGTCGGCTGCCTTCTTGTCCTCCGCCAGCTCGACGATCCGCCGAGCGAGGTCGAGCGCCGCGCGGTCGGCGGCCGGCGCCACCGTGTCGCGCGACGGGAGGCCATCCGGGCGGGGGGCGGTGGACGAGGCAGCGGACTTGGTCACGTGGTCAGGATCCTCCGGCGGGTTCCAGGTACAGGCGATGGTCGGCGATGTAGCGCGCGACGGCGTCGGGCACGAGGTAGCGGATCGATCGCCCCGCCGCCACCCGCCGTCGCACCACGCTACCGGAGATGGGCAACAGGGGCCCCGACAGGAACACGAACCGATCCGCCCGGCCCGGGAAGCGATCCACCACCCGGGCCAGATCGGGTCGATCGTTCCCGCCACGGGGAACGACCGCCAGCCGGCACAGCTCGAGGATCCGATCGGGATGTCGCCATTCGGGAAACCCGGCGAGCGCCTCCGAGGACATGATGAACCAGACGTCACGCGCACCGGCTGCCTGCATCGCTTCGAGGGTATCCACGGTGTACGAGACACCGCCGCGGTCCAGCTCGATCCGGCTCACAGCGAAGCTCGGGTTGCCGGCGGTGGCCAGCTCGAGCATGGCCAGCCGGTGCTCGGGCGCCGTGACCGGGCGACCGGGCTTGTGGGGCGGCAAGGCCGCCGGGATGAGCTTGACGCGCTCCAGACCCAGGGCTTCGCGGGCCTCTTCGGCGATCGCGAGGTGTCCGTGATGGACGGGATCGAACGTCCCGCCCAGGACACCGATCGTTCCAGGCACGACCGTGGCCGGCGGCGGAACCGCGCCGATGGCCGGTCCCTCCTCGGCGATCCCGCTCGTGGCCCTGGCCGCGCTCAATCGGTGCCCTCGTGCGGCTCCCACTCCAGCTCCGAGCCACCAATCCGGACCGCGTCCCCCGACCGGACGCCCGCCCGCCGCAGCGCATCGTCGATGCCCAGTCGCGCAAGCTCGCGCTGGAACCGTTCGGCCGACTCCTCGTTGTCGAAGTTCGTCTGCGCGACGAGGCGCTCAATTCGCTTGCCCCGAACGCGAAGCACGCCCTCCTCCCGATCCAGCGCGAAGCCGTCCCCGGACGCCTCGAGCCGGTGGACGACGACATCCGCCGGCTCGCGCGGCTCGGCGAGCCCGGCGGCGTCCGGCAGGAGGCCGGCGACGGCGGCGCGGAGCTCCGCAAGGCCCGTGCCCTGCTCGGCGGACACCGCCAGCGAGGCGACCCCCTCCCCGTCCATGGCGGCACGGAAGGCGGGCCAGGCGTCGCGCCCGGGCGAGAGATCCACCTTGTTGAACACCACCAGCATCGGCTTGGACAGCAGGCCCGGGTCGTGCGCCCGAAGCTCGTCGCGGATGACCTCGTGATCCCAGCGCGGGTCGCGTGCGGCACCGTCCACGACATGCAGCAGGACTTCGTGTTCGCTCGACGTGACGCAGGAAGGCGTGCCCCAGCCCGGCCCCGGTCGACGCGCCCTCGATCAGGCCGGGGACGTCCGCGATCGTCGGCCGCCGCCCGTCCTCGACGCCCAGATCCATGACGCCGAGGTTCGGCTCGAGCGTGGTGAACGGGTACGACGCGATCTTGGGGCGCGCGGCGGTCAGCGCCCCGAGCAGGGTGGACTTGCCCGCGTTTGGGAGCCCCACGAGCCCGATGTCGGCGATGAGCCGCAGCTCGAGCCGAATCGACCGTTCCTCGCCCGGCTCGCCCTTCTGCGCGTGCCTCGGCGCCTGATGGATGGCGGTGGCGAAGTGCGTGTTCCCCAGCCCGCCCCGACCGCCACGGGCAACCATCACCTCCTGGCCCAGCGCCACCAGGTCTGCGATCAACGCGCCGGACTCGACATCAAGCACGCCCGTGCCGGGGGGAACGGCCAGGTACAGGTCATCGCCGGCCTTGCCGTGACGGCGGGACCGCTCGCCTCGGCCGCCCGCGGTTGCGCTGAACTGGTGGCGGTAGCGGAAGTCCAGCAGGGTCGTCTGGCCGACGTCGACCCGCAGGTAGACGGAACCACCGCGACCCCCGTCCCCGCCGTCGGGACCGCCGCGCGGGACGTGTGCCTCGCGCCTGAAGGTCGCTGCCCCGTCACCACCGGCTCCGGCGCGAACAACGATCCGGACATCATCGAGGAACATCGGCCGCATTGTCGCATGGGCGTTCCGACACGCCGGACCGGCGGCGCAGGATGTGGCAGGCGGGACGCGAGAGGTCAGCCGCGCGCGATCAGAAGTAGCGCAGCGGGTTGACGCGCGTGCCGCCGCTCCAGATCGGCCCGATCCAGACCTCGAAATGGAGATGCGGGCCGGTGGCGTTGCCGGTCTGCCCGATCCGGCCAACCTGCTGGCCCCGGGACACGGTCTGCCCTGTGCCCACGGTCAGGGCCGACATGTGGTTGTACGTCGTGTACAGGTTGCCACCGTGGGAGATCCACACCTGCCACCCGCCGCCGTTCGACTTCCAGCCCGCGAAGGTGACCCTGCCACCCGCCGCGGCAACAACCTTCGATCCGTAGCTGGCAGCGATATCGATCGCCTCATGACCGGAGTGGAAGTACTGGCTGATGTAGTTGCCACCGCCGACCACCGGCCATTGGAACCTGCCGCCCGAGTAGTGGGCCTGTGTGCTGCTGGTGCGGCTGGATGCGTGGCTCGTTCGCGACGCGGATTGTGGCGCCGGCTTGGGGGTGGGCTTGGGGGTCGGGATCGGGGCTCCCTTGGCCCCCGGCAGGACGAGCACCTGGCCGACGACGAGCGTCGTGTCCTCGAGGCCGTTGAGCTTGACGACGTCGCTGGCATCGACCTTGTAGCGGGCGGCCACGGCATCGAGCGTGTCGGTGGCCTTGACCGTGTACACGAGACCCGTCACCGGCGGGATCTTGAGCACCTGGCCAACGTGAAGGGCGTCCTTGGACTGGAGCTTGTTGGCCCACCACAGGGTCATCATCGACACGCCGAACTTGTGCGCGATCTCGACCAGGGTGTCGCCCGACTTGACCTTGTAGGTCTGGAGCAGATTGGCGCCGTCCTCGACGGTCGTGTCCGGGTAGTACCCGGTGAGCAGGGTTCCGTCATCGAGCACGGGCCCGGGTTCCAGCGACGCCTGCTCGATGCTCGCACTGGTCGAGACGTCACCAGGGATGGTGAACGGCTGGAACGTCAGCCCGGGGCCAGGTCCCTGGTAGGCGAGCGAGTCCTGCCCGACGCCCTGGTCGGCTCCCGAGGTCGTACCGCCCGTGGCGGCCAGATACGGGTCGACGCCGCTGTCCAACCGGCCGCCGCCGCCGATGGCGATCCGGACATCGTTGCCTGCACCCTGGGTTCCGCCGGTGGCACCGGTGGGAGAGGCCGGCAGGATCGCCAGCATCGAAGCCACGGCCACGAGCGCAGCGACCGTGATCGGCAGCGCGCGCTCAGCGGTGGTCAGCGGGCGAACCGCGTTAACGAGGTTGGCGACCAGCGCGCCGGGTGCCGGGTGCCGACCCCGCATCCATGCCTGGACCGCGCGGGCGGCGCGGAGGCTCAGGCGGTTGATCCGGGTGGCCATGGTCGCTCGCGCCTGTGTGGCGGCGGACGCGCGGGTGCGACGGGGACGTGGATGGTCGCGGTGCGCTTCGGCCGCGGACTTCTGCAATACCGTCTCCTGGCGCCGAGATCGAGCCGCGGGACGGTGTCAGCAAGACTTCGGCCGATCTTCCGGGGTGGCGAAGGGTTCCTTCCAGGTCATCCCCCGAGGGCCGATCCGGGATCCCGGGTCAACCAGCAACTCGCGGCCGAACCCTACCAGACTCCGGACGGGCACTGCAAACGGCCCCCGGCCGCCGTCCGGGGGCCACAGGTCATCGAAGTCCGAGGGGGCGGTTTCGAATCTGAGGCAAGTCCGGGGCTCACCCGCCGGACGGGCCGGACGCCGGTTGCCCCTCCCAGCGTCAGTCCAGGCTCTTGGTCAGCGTGGCCAGGAACTGTGCGTTGGTCTCGGTCTTCGCGATCCGGTTGAGCAACAGCTCGATGCCCTCGTTGGTCCCGACGGCCGAAAGCATCCGGCGCATCGTCCAGACCATCTTGAGGGTGCCCTCCTCGAGCAGCAGCTCCTCGCGCCGGGTGCCGGACCGTTGGACGTCGATGGCCGGGAAGATCCGCTTCTCGGACAGCTTCCGGTCGAGGATGAGCTCGCTGTTACCGGTGCCCTTGAACTCCTCGTAGATCACGTCGTCCATCCGCGAACCGGTGTCGACCAGACAGGTCGCGATGATTGTGAGACTGCCGCCCTCCTCGATCTTTCGCGCTGCGCCGAAGAATCGCTTGGGCGGGTAGAGCGCGATGGGGTCGATGCCGCCCGACAAGGTCCGGCCGGACGGCGGGAGCGCGAGGTTGTACGCGCGGGCGAGCCGGGTGATCGAGTCGAGCAGGATGACGACGTCCCGGCCGGTCTCGACCTGGCGCTTCGCGATCTCGAGGGCCATCTCGGCGACGTGAGTGTGGTTCTCGGTCGGCTCGTCGAATGTGGAGCTGATGACCTCGCCGTCGACCGACCGCCGCATGTCAGTCACCTCCTCCGGCCGCTCGCCGATGAGAGCGACCATGAGCAGGATGTCCGGGTAGTTGGCCGTGATCCCATTGGCAATGCTCTTGAGCAACATCGTCTTGCCCGCCTTGGGCGGGCTCACGATGAGCGCTCGCTGGCCCTTGCCAAGCGGGTTGACGAGGTTGACGAGCCGCTGGCTCAGGTTCTTGGAATCTGACTCGAGGTTGATCAGCTCGATCGGGTGGATCGGCGTGAGGTCGGCGAAGTGGGCGCGGCGGCGCGCCGTCTCGGTGTCGACACCGTTGACGGTGTCGACCCGGATGAGCCCCCAATACTTCTCCGCTTCCCGGGGCGCGCGAACAGCTCCGGTGACCCGGTCGCCGACACGGAGACCGAAGCGGCGGACCTGGCTGGACGACACGTACACGTCGTTCTGGCTGGGCAGCAGCCCGTGCCGGCGCATGAAGCCGTAGCCCTCATCGACGATGTCCAGGATGCCGAACGCGTAGTCGAGGCCGGCACGCTCCGTCTGGGCCTGGAGAATCTGGTCGACGAGGTCCTCGCGCCGTTCCGCGGGCACCCCGTCGATGTCGAGGCGAGCGCCGACCTCGCGCAGCTCCTTGACCGACATCTCGCGCAGGTCGCGCACGTCGAGGTCGTTCCGCTCGCGGGCAGCCTCGAGCTCGGCGACCTCGTCCTGCTCGGTCACGGGCAGGCGGTTGGTCTGGGATCGACGGCGCGGCCGGCGGTTGCGGCTCGGCCGCTGGTCACCATTCGGCATGGGGGTGGGCAGACCTCGACGGGCTGGAAAGCCGACGCGGGCGACGTCCCGCTGGTCGGTGATGGGTCACGCCACGGGCCATTCGCGCAGAATCGGTGGGCCGTCGCGCGCGACCGGTGGGGATGGCGGGAGGATATCGCGTGGCGTGGCGTGGCGTCAACGATCTGCCGATCAAGCCTCGGGCGCGGGCTATCCGTGGGTGGCCACCAACTGACGGGCGACGAACCTGGAGGCCGGACGGACGGACGTAGCCGCGGCTGGGCTTCCGGCCGACGTTCCTGCGACTGCAGCGGGCGATCGCGTAGCCGCTGCCCGGCGCGGCGACGCCGAAATCGTCATCGCGCACCCTTGGGCCGTGCGCGTCCGGTGGGTCGTTCGTGTCCGGGCCGGGCGCCCGACGCGTCGGGCCGCTCGATCGGCGGCCGGTCAGGAGGCGGGCGCGGCCTCCGTCGGCATGTCGCCGGCCAGCCGCACGTCCGCGACCGGCTCCGCGCCCGGTCCAACCGCCGTCAGGTGGGGCTCGCGTCCCTCCTGCAGCGCCAGCGCCGTTGACACGAACCCGTGGAACAGCGGGTGCGGCCGCTCGGGCCGCGACTTGAACTCGGGGTGGAACTGGCTGGCCACGAACCATGGATGATCGCGGAGCTCCACGATCTCGACCAGCCGGCTGTCGGGAGAGATCCCTGACAGAACCATCCCGGCGGCCTCCAGCGTCTGCCGGTAGCGGTTGTTCACCTCGAACCGATGGCGGTGGCGCTCGTAGACGACCTCCTCGCCGTACACCGCCCGTGCGCGTGAGCCGGGTAGCAGCCTGGCCGGATAGAGGCCCAGCCGCATCGTGCCGCCCTTGTCCTCCAGGTCCCGCTGGTCGGGCATGAAGTCGATCACCGGGTTGGCGGTGAACATGTCGAACTCGGTGGAGTTGACGTCCTGGGTGCCCAGGACCTCGCGCGCGAACTCGATCACCGCGCACTGGAGCCCCAGGCACAGGCCGAGGTACGGCACGCCGTGAGTCCGGGCCCAGTGGGCGGCCAGGACCTTGCCCTCGATCCCGCGATGCCCGAACCCGCCGGGCACGAGCACGCCCGCGGCACCGGCCAGCCGATCGTCCACGTTGTCGCGCGTCAGCGTCTCGCTGTCCACCCAACGCACGTGGGCATCGACACCACTGGCCCAGGCCGCGTGCTTGAGCGACTCGGTGACCGACAGGTATGCGTCCGGAAGCTCGATGTACTTGCCGACCAGGGCGATCTCGAGCATCGGCTTGGGGGTCTTGATCCGCGCCACGAGCGCGTGCCAGCCGGCCAGGTCCGGGACCATGTCGGGATCGCCCAGCCCGAGCTCGCGTACGAGCAGCCGCCCGAAGCCGAACGCCTCGAACTGGAGCGGGACCTCGTAGATCGTCTCGGCCGTGGGTGCCGGGATGACGGCATCGACGTCGACGTCCGTGAACAGCGCGATCTTCTCCCGGATCTCGTCCGGTACCTCGCTGTCCGACCGGAGCACGATCACGTCGGGCTGGATCCCGATCCCGCGCAGCTCCTTGACCGAGTGCTGGGTGGGCTTGGTCTTGAGCTCTCCCGTCGCGGCCAGCGCAGGCAGCAGGGTGACGTGGACGTACAGCACGTTCGCGCGGCCCTGGTCCTTGCGCATCTGGCGGATCGCCTCCAGGAACGGCAGGCTCTCGATGTCGCCGACCGTGCCGCCGACCTCGACGATCACGACGTCCGGGTCGCCCGAGCGTCCCACGCGGGTGATCCGCTCCTTGATCTCGTTGGTGATGTGCGGGATCACCTGGACGGTGCCGCCCAGGTAGTCGCCCCGGCGCTCCTTGGCAATCACGGCCTGGTAGATGCGCCCCGTGGTGACGTTGGAGGCCTGTGACAGGTTCTCGTCGATGAACCGCTCGTAATGGCCCAGGTCGAGGTCCGTCTCGGCCCCGTCGTCGGTGACGAACACCTCGCCGTGCTGGTACGGGCTCATGGTCCCGGGGTCGACGTTGATGTACGGGTCGAGCTTCAGGACCGAGACCTTCAGGCCCCGCGCCTTGAGCAACCGGCCGATGCTGGCGGCGGTGATGCCCTTGCCGAGTGAGGAGGTGACGCCTCCGGTCACAAAGACATACTTCGCCACAGGTTTCGTCCTCCGGGGGTTTTTCGAATGCTACCGATTCGGGGCGCCGGAGTCGAATCTCGGCGCGTGCTCGGGCGTTCGAGCAAGAGCTCCCGGTGGATCGTCGCGGCCACGGCAAACCGCCCGGCCTCAGCGGCCGCAAGCCCACGCTCCGAGACCGATGCACCACCGGCTGGCAGGGTTCCTGGCGGGGTGCGCACCGCGGTCGGGCTGGGCGAGGCAGCGGGGGCGCCGCCCTCACCTTCGAGCGTTATCGCGTAGAAGGTCGCCATCACCAGTGCAGCGACGAGCAGGGCAACGACGACGGACACGAGGTGATTCCGCTCGGCCGACAGGGCGGCTCGCGCTTCGCGCGTCGCCGCAACCGCGTCCACCGGCGGAACCGGGATCGCCGCATAGGCCTGGAGACGGTGCTCGAAGTCGAGCGCAGAGCGGGGGGCACCCGGCTCGGCATCACCCAGCTCCCGTGCCATTCGGGCGAGCAGGGGGTCCAGCCGCGACCGGGCGCCCGATGACGACAGCCCCGCCGCTCGGGCAAGCTCGGGCATGTCGCCGCCGGCGAGGCAGCGCACGGCAAGCAGCGATCGGTCATCGGGCTCGAGGCCGCCCATGGCCACGATCAGGGCCCGATCGGTGGCGGGCTCCTCGGCCAGGTCGGTGCTGTGCTCGGCGCGGGCGATCTCCCTGGCCGAAGCGATCCTGCGCCGCCGGCGCCGGATCAGCTGGCGTGCCTCGTCGGCGGCGATCGCGCACAGCCACGGTCTGAGACGGTCTGGTGATCGGAACCTCCCGAGGCGCCGCCAGACAACCGGCCAGGCGGCGGCCGTTGCCTCCTCGGCCAGCGCCCGGCCCCCGCCGACAACGAACGCGACCCTGAACATGTCGTCGCGATGCAGGCGAACGATCCGGGAGAACGCTCCGTCATCGCCCTGCGCGGCGAGGCGGACCAGGTTCTCGGGAGCATCTGGGAGGCCGGCCGGGGGAGCGCTGTCCATGCCCACAGATCGTCGTTGAACAGTCAAACGTCGCGCCGAATCGTGGTGCCCTTCGGGTGCAAGGGCGCCGGACCCACGGAGGTCGCGCCGGTGCGCCGTGCGACCATGCACGGCGGAGGTGACATGGAATTCAACGACGTCGTCATGAGGCGCCGGGCCGTCCGACGGTTCGAGGAAGGGGGCGTCGAGCCCGCCGTCATCGAGCGGATCGCGCGGCTCGCCCAGCGAACGCCGTCGGCCGGCTTCTCCCAGGGGCAGCGGCTGGTCGTCGTCACGGATCCGGAACGCCGGCGGGCGGTCGCCCGCGCCTCCGGCGAGGATGGGGACGACCCGGACTTCGGCCCCTGGATCAGCCGCTGTGCGGCCCAGTTCGTCCCGTGTGTCAGCGAAACCGTCTACCACCGCCGCTATCGGGAGCCGGACAAGCTGCAGGAGGACGGCACCGAGATCGGATGGCCCGTGCCCTACTGGTGGGTCGACATCGGCGCCACGATGCAGACGATCATGCTGGCCGCCGTGAACGAAGGCCTCGGGTCGGGGTTCGCCGGACCCGCCGAGGGGATCACCGCGCTGCGATCGGTGCTGGGCATCCCCGACGAGTTCGTGCCGATCGGCGTCATGCCGGTCGGCCGGCCACTGCCCGACGTCCGGTCACCGTCACTCCGGCGGGGGTGGGTGCGGTTCGAGGACTTCGCCCGCTGGGATCGCTGGTAGCCGCGCGCTGCATCTCCCGGTGTCAGTCCCAGGGTGCCGGGTCGAAGCGACCCGGTCCCCACACCTCGGACCCGCAGAACAGCGGGTGGGGCCGGGGGCCGCACAGGGACGAAGGGTCGGCTCGGAACGCTGCCAGCGTTCGCTCGAGCCAGGCATCGATCTCACTGAACTCCGACCACCGCTCGAACGGCCATCCCGTCTCCAGGCAGATCTGTCCCAGACCGTGCTTCGCGAACACCAGGTCCGAGCAGCCCGCGGCGTACCGGTCCGAGGAGCCGCCGACGACGAACACGACGGCGCGACCGGCGGCCTGGTGGGCCAGCACTCGATTGCGCTTGCAGTGCCGCACACGAATCAGTCCGGGTTGCTGTTCGGGAACTCGATCCGCGGTCCTCCGGGGCCGAATATCGTCCGTGCGGTGACGACCGGCACCCCCGGCATGCCCAGCACCCGCGTCGCCGGTTCGATGAAGAACCCGTATCCATCGGAGACGACCTCCACGGGGATCCCGGCCGCGAGCGCGCGCTGCACGAACGGGCGGAACGCCGGATCATGGGGCTGACTGGCGGCGATCGCGAGGAGCGCCTCCGGATCGGCGTCCATGAGGCTGATCTCCCAGGTCATCAGCCGACGTGATCCGACCAGCCCCGCGTCGTACGCCGCGGCGTGGGCCTCCCAGTCGGCGGTCTTGAACCGGGTGAGGACGGCGTCCGAGACGTCCGATCGTGCGATCGTCCCGTCGAAGTCGGCCAGGATGGCCAGCGGCGGCTGGCCCGGCCGGAGAGGCGGGATGGGCACGCTGCCGGCGACCGCCGAGCGTGGCGGTTCCGACAGCGGAGGGATCACGATCGGTCCGGGATGAGCCGACCGGCCATTCGCCCCGGCACGATCGATGCCCGTCGGGTGAGCCAGACGCCCGCCACGATCACGCCGCCGCCTGCGACCTGCCCAAGGCCCACCGGCTCGCCGAGGAACACGGCACCGAGGAGCACCGCACCAGCCGGCACCAGCAGCAGCATCGCGGTCGCTCGCGTCGGGCCGATGAAGCGGATGGCGTTGAACACGAGCACGTTCGCGATCCCCGCGGCGAGGCTGCCCGACGCGATGATCGCGAGCAGCACCTCGGGCCCGATGCCAACCCAGTGGCGCTCGAGTCCGTCGATCAGCGCCAGGGGCGCCAGGACGAGCAGACCTCCGACCACCGTCCAGGTCGTCGCCTGGAGCGGGTCCACCCGGCGCAGCACGCGGGTTCCGCCGACCGTGTACAGCGCCCACAGGGACGCGGCCGCGAGCGTCAGCAGGTCGCCGGGCAATGACGCTCCAAGCGACAGGTCGTGGCCTGCGGCGATCACGATCGCGACCCCCGCGAACGCGATCAGGGCACCTGCCACCTTGGGCAGCGTCAGCCGGTCCATGCCCACGGCGCCCGCGAGGAGCGCCGTCAGGACCGGAGACGCGGCCACGATCAGGGCCGAGTCGCCGGCGCTGATGCTGGTCAGCCCGGTGGTCCACAGGATCTGGTAGACACCGAACCCGAGCATGCCCAGCGCCAGCAGGATGCGCAGCTGACCGGCCGGCGGCCGAACCCGGCCCTGTCGCCAGCGCAGGGTCACGAGCAGCGTGAGCGAGGCCACCGCGAAGCGTGCCCCGGTGAAGGTCAGCGGTCCGACGATACCGATGGCCGCCTTCACCAGGACGAAGTTCGCCGACCAGATGAGCACCGTGGCCAGGATGCCCACCTCGGCCAGCCGCCGCGCCATCGCGAGCCCGGAAGGCCGGACCTGGGCCGGCGCCGCCGCCTCGTCGACCGGGTGGCCGACCGCCGACGAGGGAGACACGAAGACGCCCGCCTCGACGGCGGGCGTCTCACCTGTGTCATCGGATCCAACGGACGCGCCGCCCGCTGGGTCCCTGGTCTCGATCAGCCGCCCTCCTGCTCCAGCTCGAGGGCTTCCTCGTCATCCTCCTCGGTCAGCTTGAGCCACACGAACAGCCCCGCCAGGACGACCAGGGGGATCACGATCAGCGCGCCCAGGGTGACCCCGAGCGCGACGGCCACCGTCCGCAGCGCTTTCATGGTTGCGCCTCCTTCTCTATGACGTCAGACAGCGATTGTGCCGGTTGCGGTGCGTCGTTGTCATCAGGCGAACCCCCCGATCTCGGGAGGCCGCCCTGTCCCCGACGAGCCCGGGGACGGCAGCTACGTAGACGGGCTCGTGGGCCCGACCCCGGATGAGGTCTCGGCCGGCGCTTCTTCGGGCAGGCGGAGCGATGGGCCACGCTCGACCAGCCCGGCGATGTCTTCCTTGGTGAATTCGGCGAGCTCATGATGCGGGCCCCCCTTGCTGCCGACGTTGAGCCGAACGACGTACGCGCCCTCCTGCTCGAACAGGAACACGTCCTTGGGCTTCTCCTCGTCCACCCAACGTCCGATCACGCGGAGCGCGGACTCGTAGGCGCCCGCGTGGGTACCATCGGTCTCGGCCTTGCCACGCCGCGTCGCGGCCTCTTCCATGAATCGCGCGACGTCATCGTCGAGGAAGCTCAAGGTCTCCTTGGCGATCGAGCCGATCGACTCGGACCAGCTGCCGCCGACCTCACCTGCCGCTGCGAGGCCCTGGACGATGAAGCCATCAGGGACTTCGAGCAGGAGGATGTCGCGGACGCCGCGACTGTCCAGAAACGCGCCGATGGACCGGAACACCTCTTCGAAGTCCTGGCGCGGGCTGCCCTCGTAGATCCGCATACGCTGCTCCCTCACCGAGGCGCTTGCCGCCCCGGTCGGCGCCCGGCCGCTACGAGCCCGGTCTCCGGTCCAACGGGCCACGATCCCGGGGCGAGACGCTCGATGGATCGGAAGATTGGCGGTCGCCGCGAGTGTAGCCAGCGCCCGGGCCGGGCACAAGGCAAGGACACCAGTCCCGATCGGCGGGATGCCGGTTCCGGTGCCAGCGGGCCACGGCGCCCCTCGCGCTTGCCCGAGCCTGGACCGGCGCGCGATCAGCCTCCGAGCTCGACCGCCAGCTGACCCCCGGCACGAGCGTTGTTGACGATCAGCGAGACGTTCGCCCGCACCGAGGCACCCTTGGTGATGGACGCCACCCGGGCAAGCAGCCACGGGGTGAGGGCGCCACCGGTGACGCCCAGGTGCTCCGCCTCGCGGACAGCACGATCCACGGCGTTTCGCGTCGCGTCATCGGGGAGGGCATCGGCCTCGGGGACCGGGTTGCAGATGACCAGGCCCGATCCCAGCCCGAGCTCCCCATGCGCCCGGATCACGTCGGCTGCGGTGCGCAGGTCGGGCACGCTGATGGGCGCCGGGATCCCGCTGCGCCGGGCGTAGAACCCCGGGATCTCGTCGATGCCCACGGCCACGACGGGCACACCCCGAGTCTCGAGGTACTCGAGCGTGAGAGGGACGTCCAGGATGGCCTTCGGCCCGGCACAGACCACCGCGAGGGGCGTGCGCGCGAGCTCCTCGAGGTCGGCTGAGATGTCCAGGCTTGGCGGCGGGCCGCCGGGGATCGACGCCAGCGCCCCACGATGAACGCCTCCGATCCCGCCCGTCGAGAACACCCGGATGCCGACCGCATGCGCCACGATCATCGTCGCGGCGACGGTGGTCGCGCCCCAGCCGCCGGCGGCGACGGCGGCGGCGAGGCTGCAGCGGGAGACCTTGCGCACATCGCTCGATGGTGCCGTCGCCAGCGCCTCGAGCTCGTCCGCCGACAGGCCAACGAGCAATCGGCCGTCGCGCAGGGCGATGGTCGCCGGCTCGCCGCCTGCCTCGCGGACGGCCGATTCCGAGGCCGTCGCCACCTCGACGTTCTGCGGATAGGGAAGTCCATGGCTGATGAGCGTCGACTCGAGGGCGACCACCGGCCGCCCGTCGCGCAGGGCGTCGGCGATGGCCGGGGCCACGGCAAGGCGGTCGGGGTTCAGCATCTGCTGAGCGTAGCGCCGAACCGGCCGACCGGTGCGGAGCATCGAGCCACGGCGCAGGCCCGCAGCGCGCATCGACGAAGACGGCGAGACCGGCCGCCGATACGCTGTTGTCATGGCCGACAAGACAAGCCGATCGAGCGTGCTCCCGACTCCCGAGATCCTGCGGCGTCAGGTCGTGGTGGAGGAGCACGACCTGGCCCCAGACGGCTCGTTCGCGATCATCTCGCGCCGGGTCGTTGAGGGCGAGCACTACGTCTCGAGCCTGTGGCAGGTCGCCATCGACGACGACGGCCGAGGCGGGGTGCCCCGGCGAATGACCGGCGGCCTGTTCCGGGACATGCGGCCCACCATCTCGCCCGACGGCCGGCGCGTCGCGTTCACCCGCCGCGACCCCGCCGCTGAAGACGGGCCGGCCTCGATCCGCGTCCTCGATCTCGCGGGTGGCGAGCCGGTCGCGCTGGCGCTGGGGGAGCTGTCCGCGGGCGAGATCACGTGGTCGCCCGATGGCCGCTCGATCGCGTTCACGGCCGAGGCGGGCCCGCAGCGGTTCATCGTCGGCGACAAGCCGGAGCACGGCGAGCCGCGCGCACGCCGGGTCACGCGACTCGACTACCGGTACGACGAGCAGGGCTACCTCGACCGTCGCAGCCAGCTCCACGTCGTCCCCGCCGACGGCGGCGGGCGGGCCCACCAGGTGACCGAGGTGGAGAGCGGGGTGTCCGAGATTGCCTGGCGACCGGACGGCGCGGCGATCGCCTTCGTCGCCGATCCACGCCCGGATGCCGACCGCAACCCCCGGACCTCGATCTGGTCGGTCGCGGTCCAGCGCACGACCGGGCGTGCTTCGGTGCGAGCCGAGCCACGCGAGATCCTGGCCCTGGCGGGGCCCGTGCGCGCCCCCGCCTGGTCGCCCGACGGGGCCTGGATCGCGGGCGTCGGCGTCGGCGTCGAGCGCCCGTTCGACGACCTGTCCCCCACCCTTTTCGTCGGTCCGTCGGACGGCTCGCAGCCCGCTGTCGCGCTGGCTCCAGACGTGGATCGGCCGATCGGCAACTGGGCGGATACGGACCTCACCGGCTGGATGGCCGAGGCTCGACCCGGCCCGCTGTGGTCGGGATCCACCGCCGTCGTCGCGCTCGTGTCAGACCGTGGGCGGACCCATCCATGGCGGTTCTCGTTCGATCCGGCGACGGGTCGCGCAGCCGGCGAGCCGGAACGGCTGGCCGCCGGCGACGTCATGTGCCAGACGCTCGCCCTGGGCGCGGGACTGGTCACCGTCACCGCCACCGTCGGCGCTCGCCCGCCCGAGCTGTGCCTGGTCGAACCGGGCGGGACCATCCGGCCCCTGACGTCGTTCGGCTCGTCGTGGACGCGCCGCCTCGCCTGGCCCGAGATGCGGGTCGTCGAGGCCCCGGGGCCCGGGGGGCCGATCGAGACCTGGATCGCTTCCCCGGCGGGTTCGGGCGACGAGCCGCTGCCCACGATCGTCGATGTCCACGGTGGGCCCCTCGGTGCCTGGGCGCCCGCGCCATCGCTCGAGGTCGTGCTGCTGTGTGCCCGCGGCTACCGGGTCGTGCTGCCGAACATTCGGGGCTCGGCCACCTACGGGGCCGCGTGGATCGCGCCCCAGCTGGGCGACTGGGGCGGCGTCGACGCGGAGGACGTCCACGCGGCGCTCGATCACGCGATCGGGCTCGGGTTGGCCGATCCCGCTCGGCTCGGCGCGCTCGGCCTGTCCTACGGCGGGTTCATGATCAACTGGCTGGTCGGCACGACGGATCGCTTCCGCGCGGCCGTGTCCGAGAATGGCGTCACCAACCAGGTCTCCGCCTGGGCCCACAGCGACGCGGGCCCCGAGTACTGTCGTGCCGCCCGGATGGGCGATCCGACCACGGCCGACGGCGCCGCGCAGCTGTGGCGCCAGTCGCCGCTGCGCAACGTGGCCAACGTCCGGACGCCACTGCTGATGCTCCAGTCCGAGGCGGACCGGCGCTGCCCCACTTCTGACAACGAGCAGCTCTTCGTGGCGCTCCGATGGCTTGGCCGCGAGGTCGAGTACGTGCTCTACCCGGAGGAGTTCCACGTGATCCAGGCGACTGGCCGCATCGACCGCCGCATCGACCGGATGACGCGGGTCCTCGACTGGTTCGACCGACACCTGTAGCGGCGAGTGTCGATGGCGGACCGCGACCGGCGCCCCGCACCCGGCCGGGCGATCGAGCTACCGGAGCTGACGCCCTTCGCCGGAACGGCGCTGGAGGTCCGGGGCGACTACGAGGCGATCGACTTCACAGGCCTCGACCTGTCGGGCCAGCGAGCCGACGCCGCCGGGTTCCTGCGCTGTCGGCTCGCGCGCTGCCGGCTCGACGGGCTGGCCATGCCCCGCGCACGGATCAGCGAGTGCCTGCTGACCGAGTGCCAGGCCGCGAGCATCGATCTGGCCGCATCCATCGTCCGTGACAGCCTGCTCGCCGATGCCCGCTTGGGCGTCCTCGCCGCGGCCGAGGCAGGCTGGAGCAGCGTCCGGGTGCGCGGCGGCAAGGTGGATCTGCTCGATCTCAGCCGGGGGCGACTCAACGACCTCGCCTTCGAGGGCTGCACGATCAGCGAGCTGGATCTCACCGGGTCGCGCGTGCGGACGATGCGTTTCGAGGCGTGCGAGATCGACGAGCTGGTCGTTGACGACGCGAGGCTGGCCGATGTCGACCTGTCGGGCGCGGTCCTGCGGCTGGTGCGCGGGATCGGCAGCCTGCGCGGGGCGACGATCGTCCGGGACCAGCTGGTCGATCTCGCGCCGCAGCTCGCGGCCCACGTGGGGCTCAAGGTTCGCGACGACTGAGCCGGGCGGCGCCGACGGTACGACCTTTCAGCCGACGGCGAGCTCTCCGGGTGGGCTGGAAAGGTGTCGCAGGGCCGCCCGGTTGCCCGCGACCGCACCCCGCTGCAGCGCGGCCGCCAGGGCCAGCCCGCGCCGCCGGCCGTCGAGCCAGCCCGACAGGAAGCCGGCGTCGAACGCGTCGCCGGCCCCGGTCGTGTCGATCGCCCGGACGGCAGCGGTGGCCACCTCGAACCGGAGCTGCCCGTGTGCCTTCGGCTCCGGCTGGCGGGCAAGGATCGTGGCGCCCTTGCTGCCCTGTTTGACGACGGCCACCGGGGCGAGGTCCAGCAGGCGCTCCTCGTGCTTCGGACCCACCAGCGCCTTGGCCTCCTCGCGCGTCGCGAACAGCACGTCGGGGGCGGCCTCACGGATCAGCGCGACCGAGGCGCGCCGCCCCATCGCCTGCAGTGGACCGCTCGACGCGAGATCCACGGTCACAAGGGCACCCGCTTCTCGCGCGACGCGCATCGCCGCCATGCCGGCGCGACCCAGCGGCTCGTCGAGCAGCGAGTAGATCGGCAGATGCACGGCGTCTGCGCCGGCGAACCACGCTGGCCGGAGATCCTCGGGCCGGAGACAGAGGGCGGCCGCCCGATCCTGGACGAAGGATCGCTCGCCCTCGGGCTCCACGACGACGCCGATCCGCCCCGTATGTGCACCGGTGACGCGGACCGCGTGCACGGTGACTCGATCCGCCGAGGCGGCGGCGATCAGGGCTCGCGCGGCCGCGTCCCGGCCGACGGCGCACACGAGCGTGGTGACGACGCCCAGCCGGCCGAGCCAGCGGGCGGTCGTGGTCGCCGAGCCCCCCTGGCGGACGAGCACCCGACCGGGGACGTCACTGCCGCGCACGAGCGATCCGGCGGGCGCCAGCACCACGTCCAGCACGAGGTCGCCGACGACGACGACACGGGATCGCTGCGCCGGCTGGCGACGAGAACGGATGCGGCAGGACGCGGGCAGGACGGGCATCGGCTGAGGATAGACCTCGGCCCAGCGCAGCGATCGGGCGAACCATCCACCTGAAGCTGTGCGTGTCAGGCTGGCCAAGGCCCACGATCCTGCGGGAGCGGTACGATTGGGACCTCGCGGCACGCCTGCCCGAGATGCCGCGATACGGGCGCCGCGCCGGCGCCGTCGGTCGACCCGACCGGCCGCCCGCAGGCCCGACCGATCAGCGTCTCGAACCCGGAGACAGCGATGACCCTCGCCACGAACCGCCTCGACCAACTGGCCATCGACACCATCCGCACCCTTTCGATCGATGGGGTTCAGAAGGCCAACTCCGGACACCCTGGCGCCCCGATGGGCGCGGCGCCGATGGCCTATGCCCTGTGGACCCGCCACCTGCGCCACTCGCCGACCCAACCCGACTGGCCCAACCGCGACCGCTTCGTGCTGTCCGCCGGCCATGCGTCGATGCTGCTCTACTCCCTGCTCCACCTGACCGGGTACGACGTCTCGCTCGAGGACCTCGAGTCGTTCCGCCAGTGGGGGTCGACCACGCCCGGTCACCCCGAGTACCGGCTGACGCCGGGCGTCGAGGCGACCACCGGGCCACTCGGCCAGGGGCTCACCAACGGGATCGGGATGGCGATCGCGGAGCGCCGGCTGGCGGCCGAGCTCAACCGTCCGGGCCACGACATCATCGATCACAGGACCTACGTCCTGTGCTCCGACGGCGACCTGCAGGAGGGCATCGCCTCCGAGGCCTGCTCGCTGGCCGGGCACCTGCGGCTGGGCAAGCTCATCGCCCTCTACGACGACAACCACATCCAGCTCGATGGACCGACGGCCTGGGCGTTCAGCGAGGACGTCCTCGGCCGGTTCGGGGCCTACGGCTGGCACACCCAGCGCATCGAGGACGGCAACGACGTCGAGGCGATCTCGGCCGCGATCGACGCGGCGAAGGCCGACGACCGACCGTCCATCATCGCGGTGCGGACCCACATTGGCTTCGGGAGCCCCAACAAGCACGACAGCCATAAGGCCCACGGAGCCCCGCTCGGCCCCGACGAGGTCCGGCTGACCAAGGAAGCGTACGGTTGGGATCCGGATCGATCCTTCTACGTGCCCGACGAGGCGCGGGCGCTGTTCCGCCGGGCGGTGGATGCCGGGCGGGACCTGGTGGTCGCGTGGAACGCGGGCCTCGACGCGTACGCCGCGGCGTTCCCCGCAGAGGCCGGCGAGCTGCAGCGCCGGCTGTCGGGCGCCCTCCCGCCGGGCTGGGACGCCGCGCTCCCCACGTACGAGGTCGGAGTGCAGACGGCGACCCGCAACGCCAGCCAGGACACGATCCAGGCACTTGCCGCGGCGTTGCCGGAGCTGTTCGGGGGCTCGGCGGATCTGTCCGAGTCCAACCTGACGGACGTGAAGGCCAACGGGCCGGACCACTTCGAGGCTGACCACGCCGGCCGCAACCTCCGGTTCGGCGTCCGCGAGCACGCGATGGGCGGGATCGTCAACGGGATCGCCTACCACGGCGGGTTCCTCCCGTACGCCGCCACGTTCCTCACCTTCAGCGACTACATGCGCGGCGCGGTCCGGCTGGCCGCCCTGAGCGGGCTCCACGTGACTTACGTCTGGACGCACGACAGCGTCGGCCTTGGCGAGGACGGCCCAACCCACCAGCCCGTCGAGCACTACGCGGCGCTGCGCGCGATCCCCAACCTGTGGTTCGTGCGACCGGGCGACCCAAACGAGGCGGTCGCCGCCTGGGCGATGGCGGTCGAGCGAACGTCGATCGCCGGCACCGAGCCCGGACCGGTGGGCATCGCGTTCACCCGCCAGAAGCTGCCCACCCTGCCGGGCACCGGGGAGCGAGCGCGCGACGGCGTCCGGCGCGGCGGCTACGTGCTCCGCGAGGCGTCGGGGGGCGCGCCCGAGCTGATCCTGATCGGGACCGGATCGGAGCTTCAGCTGTGCGCGGCCGCGGCGAATGCCCTGGAGGCCGACGGGATCAGGACCCGCGTCGTGAGCCTTCCATGCTGGGAGCGCTTCGGGGCACAGGATCCGGCCTACCGGGATTCGGTCCTGCCGCCGGACGTCCGCAAGCGGGTATCGGTCGAGGCCGGCGTCTCGTTGGGCTGGGAGCGCTGGGTCGGCGACGAGGGCGCGATCCTGGGGCTGGACCGGTTCGGCGCGAGCGCGCCGGCGGCCACGATCTTCGAGGCGTTCGGGTTCACCGCCGATCACGTGGCGGACATCGGGCGCCGCGTCGTCCGCGACGGGCTCCGGGGTCGGGTGGGCGTGTCCGACCCGACCCTCGGACATGGGCACGGCGGCTGAGGGCTGATCGATGCGCGTCGTGCTGGCTGCGGATCATGCGGGTGCCACGTTCAAGCGTGACCTGATCGACAAGCTGGGGTCGGCCCTGGACGGTCGCCACGAGCTGATCGACCTCGGCGGCGACGGCTCCGACCCCGAGGACGACTACCCGGACTTCGCCCGGGCCATGGGCCTCGCGCTCCAGGAGGGGCGGGCCGACCGGGGGATCCTCGTGTGCGGGTCGGGCGTCGGGGCGTCGATCGCGATCAACAAGATGCGCGGGATCCGGGCCGCCATCTGTCACGACACGTACTCGGCACACCAGGGCGTGGAGCACGACGACATGAACGTGCTCACCATGGGGGCTCGCGTGATCGGGATCGAGCCGGCCGTGGAGTGCTCGCTCGCGTTCCTGGCCGCCCAGTTCTCGGGCGCGCCCCGGCACCGGCGGCGGCTGGACAAGGTGCGGGCGATCGAGACGGCCTCGATGGGCGACGGTACCTGACCCGCCCATCCTCCCGAGCCCGCCGGCGAGCACCCGGGGCCTATGCTCTGGCGGCGGGCGTCGCCAGGATGGGATCGCCGACCACCACATCCGACCAACGGAGACCTGCCCAATGCGCATCGGCTTCATCGGACTCGGGAGGATGGGCGCGAACATGGTTCGCCGCCTGCTCGTCGGCGGTCACGAGATCGTCGCCTACAACCGCACTCCGGAGAAGACGATGGAGATTGCGGGCGAGGGAGCCATCCCGGCGTTCTCGATCGCGGAGCTGGTGGCCAAGCTCGACAAGCCGCGCGCCGTGTGGGTGATGGTGCCCGCGGGTGACGCCACCGAGGCCCAGATCGAGGACCTGCTCGAGCACCTCGAGCCCGGCGACACCATCATCGACGGCGGCAACACCAACTTCCACGACGATCTGCGCCGCCATCCGAAGCTCAAGGAACGCGGCATCGGCTATGTCGACGCCGGCGTGTCGGGCGGTGTGTGGGGGCCGCAGGTTGGCTACTGCCTGATGGTCGGCGGCGATGACGCCGTCGTTGAGCCGCTCGTCCCGATGTTCACCACGCTCGCGCCGCCCAACGGCTACAAGCACGTCGGCGGAGCCGGCGCCGGCCACTATGTGAAGATGGTCCACAACGGCATCGAGTACGGGTTGATGCAAGCGTACGCGGAGGGATTCGAGATCCTGCACGCGTCGGATTACGAGCTCGACTTGCACGGGATCGCCGACCTATGGGGCCAGGGATCCGTCGTCCGGTCCTGGCTGCTGGAGCTGCTCGCCCTGGCATTCGAGTCCCAGGGCCAGGACCTGAGTCACCTCAAGGACTGGGTCGAGGACTCCGGTGAGGGACGGTGGACCGTCAAGGAGGCGATCGATCGCGACGTGCCGGCGCCCGTGATCACGCTCGCGCTCCAGGCGCGCTTCCGGTCGCGCCAGGACGAGTCCTACGCGGCCAAGGTGCTGGCTGCGTTGCGGAACGAGTTCGGGGGACATGCGGTGAGGACGGAGTGAACAGGCATCCTCAGCAGCGCACCGGCACCCGCCCACCGAGGGCCGAGGTGAAGCTCCTGGGCGGCCCTCGGCTCGAGGTTCGTGCGGTGAGGACGGGGTAGGGCTGCCGTGGCACGCTCGAGAACGTCCTCCCCGGCGTCCGGCCCGGCCCCGACGACGGCGCCGGCGGTCCCGTCGCGCAAGGAGGTCCCGCGAACGATGCGCGAGCTGCGGCTCGCCGCCGAGTCGCGCCGACGGTCATCGTCGTCGTCGCGGACGCTCGACAACCCGCTCCGCGAGGGACTCCGACTGGAGCGCGTCCCGGATCCGGCGGCGTTCGTGCTGTTCGGCGCGACCGGCGACCTCGCGCACCGCAAGGTCGTGCCCGCCCTGTACCAGCTGTGGCGCACGCACCTCCTGCCCCATGAGTTCACGCTGGTCGCTGTCGGCCGTCGCCCATACACGGATGACGCGTTCCGGGCGGACCTGAAGGCATCGCTCGACCGCTACTCGCGCGTGCTGCCCGTCGACCGCGACACCTGGGACGACCTGGCCTCACGCATCGTGTACCACCGTGGAGACTTCTCGGACGCCTCGTCGTTCGAGGCCCTCGCGGCGCGCCTCGACCAGCTCGATCGCGACCACGGGACACGCGGCAACCGCCTGTTCTACCTGGCCGCCCAGCCGTCGGCGTTCCCGCAGATCGTGGCCCAGCTGGGCCGGGTGGGGCTCGACCACGAGCGGCATGAGGGCGGCTGGCGCCGGGTCGTCATCGAGAAGCCGTTCGGCCGCGACCTGAACTCGGCCGTCCGCCTCAACCGGGAGGTGGGCAAGGTCTTCCGCGAGCGGCAGGTCTACCGCATCGACCATTACCTCGGCAAGGAGACCGTACGCAACCTGCTGGTGTTCCGGTTCGGCAACGGCATCTTCGAGCCGATCTGGAACCGCCGCCACATCGATCACATCCAGATCACCGTCGCCGAGTCGATCGGGATCGAGAGCCGGGGCGCCTTCTACGAGGAGACGGGCGCCTCGCGCGACTTCCTCCAGAACCATCTCCTCCAGCTTCTGTCGCTGGTGGCCATGGAGCCGCCGACCACGTTCGAGGCCGACGCCCTGCGTGACGAGAAGGTCAAGATCATCCGGGCGATCACGGAGCTCACGCCCGAGCAGGTCAGGCGCGATGTCGTGCGCGGTCAGTACGGCCCGGGCTGGGCCGAGGCGCAACCGGTCAAGGCGTACCGCGAGGAACCCGAGGTCGACCCGGCGTCGGAGACCGAGACGTTCATCGCAGCGCGGCTCACCATCGACGACTGGCGCTGGTCCGGCGTCCCGTTCTACCTGCGCATGGGCAAGCGGCTGCCCAAGCGGGCGACCGAGATCGCGATCCAGTTCAAGGAGGTGCCCCACCAGCTGTTCCAGGACAGCGCCACCGTGCCGGAGCCCAACCTGCTCGCGATGCGGATCCAGCCGGACGAGGGGATCATGCTCCGGTTCGGGGCCAAGGTCCCTGGCCTCGGCATCGACGTCCGCAACGTGACCATGGACTTCACCTACGGGTCGGCGTTCCAGACCGACAGCCCTGACGCGTACGAGACGCTGATCCTGGACGCGCTGCTCGGCGACGCGTCACTGTTCACACGCGCCGACGAGGTCGAGCAGGCGTGGTCGATCGTCGATCCCGTCATCGACGCCTGGGCACCGATGCCGGCGCCCGACTTCCCCAACTACGACGCGGGCACCTGGGGCCCGGAGGCCGCCGACGATCTGCTCGCCCGGGAGGGCCGGCGGTGGCGGAGGATCTGACGTCGGCGGGGCCGGCGGCACAGGCGGGGCGGTCGCTCCAGCCGCAGCCCGGCGAGCCCACGCTGCGCTGGACAGCGCACGTCCATTCGCCCTCGGACGTCGAGAGGGAGCTGTCGCGGATCTGGGCCCAACCCGATCTGACCGTGGCGGCAGATGGCCAGACGGTCGGCCGGCACATCGCGGCCCGCACGTCGGTGATGAATCTGGTCGTGGTCGCACGCCAGCCGGAGGTCGGCGAGCATGCCGCGCACATGATCAGCCTGCTCACCGGCCGCCATCCGTCGAGGACGCTGATCGTCCAGTCGGCGGACCCGGACGGGCCGACCTGGCTCGACGCGCGTATCCAGGCCTATTGCGTCCTGCCCCGAGCCGACGCCCCCGAGACATGCAGCGAGCTCATCTTCCTCACGGCCGGCGGCGAAGCCGGGCGCCACCTGTCGGCCCTGGTGGCCCCGCTGCTCATCCACGATCTGCCGGTCACGGTGTGGTGGCCGGGCGAGCCGCTCCTGCACGCCGCACCAGCCCTGGAGCTGCTCGAGGGCACCGATCGCCTGATCGTCGACGGCTCGAGCTGGTCCGGCGACGGTCTCGACCGGCTGCGCCAGCTGGCCGACCTGTATCGGCGCTTCCCGCGACTCTCGGTCCGCGACTTCGCACTCGTTCGTCAGAGCCGCTGGCGCGAGGCGATCGCCACCGTGTTCGACCTGCCCGACTTTCTCCCGTTCCTGACCCACATCCGCCGGATCTCGGTCACCTATGGCACGCGCGACGCGACGGGGGCACCCGGCACCACCAACGTGGTCAAGCCCGTGTACCACGTCGGCTGGATCGCATCGCGGCTGGGCATGAGCGTGATCTCGCCCCTGCACCCGATCGAGCCAGGAGGGCGGGGCGCGGTCCCCGGCCCTCGACGGCCACATCCCGGCGAGCGACCGCCCCTCCACCGCGGCCTGCACGGACGGCTGCGTGCTCACACCAACGACATCGGGGTGTTCATCCGTCCGGTGGGCTCGAAGCTGCGCGCCGGGACCACGCTCCGGGTGGAGATCCTGGCCGAGCGTCGCGGATCGGAGATGCGCGCGGACGTTACCGCCGAGGCCGAGAACGTCCACGTTCACGCCTGGCTCGATGGGGTCCAGGCGATGGACCGGACGTTCAGGACGCCGCGCCGCAACGACATCGACCTGCTGGGCGAGGCGCTCGAAGTAGGTGGCCGCGACCCGCTGTCGATGGAATCGATCCAGATGGCCACGAAGATCGTGGAGGTGCGATGAGGACCGCAATCGGACAGGGTCTGCCGCAGGTTCGCGTGTTCCGGACGGCGGACGACCTGTGGAAGGCGGCGGCAACCGAGATCGTGGGCTCGCTGGCGGCCGCGATCGCCGAGCGGGGCGTCGCCCACTGGTCCACGACCGGGGGCAGCGCCGCGCCCGGGATCTACCGGCACCTTCGGGTCCCACCACTGCGAGACGCGCTGGACTGGGAGCGAGTGCAGGTATGGTGGGGCGACGACCGGTTCGTACCGCCCGATCACCCGCTGTCCAACGTCCTGCCGCTCGAGCAGGTCCTCCTATACACCGGCGCCGATGCAGCGCTGTCGGGCCCGCCGATGGCGGCCGTGGACGGCCTCGGTGGCGGGATCACGATCCCGGCGGCCAACCTCCATCCGATCCCGGTTACGGAGGCGATCGCGCACGGTGGCGCGGCATGGGCCGCCGCTCGGTACGCGGGGGAGCTGCGGGACTTCGGCCCGACCCCGGTTCCGGACGGAGCTCCGGCGTTCGATCTGCTGCTCCTGGGTGTTGGCCCGGACGGCCACATCCTGTCGGTGTTCCCGGGCTCGGACGCCTGGGGCGATCCGGCCACGTGCGTCGCCATTCCCGCGCCGACGCACGTGGAGCCGCACGTCGAGCGCGTGACGCTGACACCCCGGGCAGTTGCCGCGGCCCGGCGCGTGGTCGTCGTGACCGCCGGCGCGTCCAAGGCGGATGCTCTCGCCCGGGCGTGGTCGGAGGGCGATGTCCGAGAGCTCCCGCTGCGCGTGACCCGCAGGGCCAGCGCGATCTGGATGCTCGACGAGGCGGCGGCTGCCTCGTTGCCGCGCACCTAGTGCCGGGTGGTCGCCCCGTTTCCTGATGCGCCCAGCTGCATCGCCGCGTCACACGATGGCGCGCCCATCGCGGTGTTCTCGGCCGGGTCCGGCCGGCCGCTGCTGCTGGTCCACGGCACCACCACGGACCACCGGACCTGGCGTGTGATCGCCCCGATGCTTGCCTCCCGATGGCGCCTCCACGCGATCGACCGGCGCGGCCGTGGTGACTCCGGCGACGGGCCAGCCTATGCGATCGAGCGGGAGCTCGAGGACGTCGCGGTCGTGGCCGAGCGGATCGCCGCGGACTCCGGCGGACCGGTCGACGTGATCGGCCACTCGCTGGGCGGACGCTGCCCACCATAGCCATCCGGACGCGTTCGTCGCGGCCGCCGAGGCATTCCTCGGCGGCTGATCGCAGGGCTGTCCCACGCCAACCCGCGCTCGATGGATATGGTCGCCTGGCGGCAGTCCGTGCGACACTCGAGCCATGGACGCCTTCTGGTGGCTGATCATTGGGTTGCTCGCCGGGTCGATCTCCGGCTGGGTGGTCGGCGTGCGCAGCGTCCAGGGCTGCCTGCCCACCATCGCGGTCGGCATCGTGGGCGGCCTGGTCGGGGGCTGGCTGGTCGACCAGATGGCCCTGGGGCGGGCGCAGGGGTTCGTCGGGGCGCTGGTCGTCGCGACGCTGGGGGCCATCGTCGTGCGCATCGTTCTTCGGGCGCTCGAGCAGCGCTGACCGCCCGCCACAGCGTCGGCGCGACGTCGCGCCCGCGTCCCGGGCGCGAGGACTACCATCGTGCCCATGACCGAGCCTGCCGCAGCGCCCGACACCCGTCCTTACTCGCCCGGCCTCGAAGGCATCGTCGCCGGCGAGTCCTCCCTGTCCTACATCGATGGTGCGGCGGGCCGCCTGCTGTACCGCGGCTACCCGATCGGCGAGCTCGTTCGTGACGGCTCGTATGCTGCCGTCGCCGAGCTGCTGTGGACGGGTGAGTGGCGGCCCGGGTCGAGACTGCCCTGCGAGCCCGTGCCACCGGCCGTGCTGGTGGCGCTCCGGTCCCTGCCCAGCACGGCAAAGCCGATGGATGCGCTGCGGACCGCGGTCTCGGTCTGGGGCACGACCCGTGACCTCGCCTGGCCGGCGACCCCCGAGCAGGCGCGCGCGCTGACCGCCTTCTCGCCGTCGGCGCTCGCGGCCTTCGCCCGGCTTCGGCGAGGCCTGGAGCCCATCGATCCCGATCCGGAGCTCGATCTCGTGGCCGGCTACCTGTACCAGATCAACGGCGAGCGTCCGGACGACGCCACCGCCCGCGCGCTCGACGCGTATTTCATCTGCGGCGCCGAGCACGGCTTCAACGCCTCGACGTTCACCTGCCGGGTGATCAGCTCCACCCGCTCCGATCTCGCCTCGGCGGTGTGCGGCGCGATCGGTGCGATGAAGGGCCCGCTCCACGGCGGAGCGCCGTCCGAGGTGGTGGAGCAGATCCACCAGGTGGGCTCGCCCGACAAGGCCGAGGCCTGGGTCCGCGCCGCCATCGACCGCAAGGAGCGGCTGATGGGCTTCGGGCACCGGGTATATCGGGCCTACGATCCGCGAGCAGCCGCCCTGCGCCAGGTTGCGGAGTCGCTGGACAATCGCCCGGACTGGCTGGATCTCGCGATCGCGGTCGAGGATGTCGCCCTGCGCGTGCTCGCCGAGAAGTATCCGGATCGGCCGCTCAAGACGAACGTCGAGTACTACGCGGCGCCGGTGCTGATGGGCGTGGGACTGACGCCCGACCTGTTCCCGGCGACGTTCGCCCTGGCCCGGCACGCGGGCTGGACAGCCCATGCGATCGAGCAGGGTGCGGCGAACCGGCTGATCCGGCCCACCGTCCGCTACATCGGACCAGGGGAGCGGTCGCTGCCGGACGCGTAGAGCCCTTCAGCCCATGTCCGCGCCGAGCCCCGCGCGGGCGCAGCCGCGCCCTACAGGTAGCCGCGACGGCGGAAGAACACCAGGACGCCGAGCAGGGTTGCGATCATGATCGCCGAGATCACGAGGAACTCGTTGAGGCTGCCCGACTGCCCGGGCAGCGGAACGTTCATCCCGAAGATCGAGGCCAGCAACGTCAGCGGCAGCATCGCGACGCTGAACGCGGTCAGCACGCGGATCGACTGGTTCAACCGGTGCGACAGCACCGACTCGTTCGAATCCTCGAGCGCCTCGGCGACCTCCTTGTAGTTCTCGAGCACGTCCCAGATCCGCTCGGCCGCGTCGGTGATGTCGTCGAAGTAGATGTCCAGGTCGTCGGCCAGGTAGCGCTGCTTGGTCCGTTCCAGATCGCGCAGCACGGCGCGCATGGGGCGGACCCCGCGCCGGAAGTTGATGATCTCCTGTTTGACATTGGAGATGTCGCGCACGATCTGCGCGGACCGGCCCTCGAAGATGTCGTCCTCGAGCCGGTCGAGCTTGGCGCCCATCTTGCGCAGCATCGGGAACGAGGCGTCGACGCAGGTGTCGACGATCTTGTACAGGAGATACCCAGTGCCCTTGGAGAACACGCCCCCCCGCACCTCCTCACGCTCCCGGTAGCGCTCGAACATGGCGCCCAGCGGCGGCAGGTTCTGATCGGGCAGCGTGATGAGGTAGTCGGGCCCGACGAACAGATCGAGCTCGGCGGTGAGCAGGCGCCCGCTGGGCTTGTCGAACACCGGGAAGTGGAGAACGATGAACAGGTAGTCGTCGTAGGCGTCGAGCTTGGGTCGCTGGTTGCGCGAGGCGACATCCTCGATCGCCAGCGGGTGGAACGCGAACTCGCGTTCGAGCCAGTCCCGATCCGCCTCGCGGGGCCGCTCGAGGTTCAGCCAGCGCACTCCGGAGGCAGTGATGACCTCGGGTTCGACGTCCTCAGGTGTGGCACCCGAGCGGGCCGCCGAGCGCGCCGGAAGAGACCCCGCGTCGTCGTGGCCGGAGCAGCAGGTTGGGCATCTGGAGGCATCCCGGTCCGCATGTGCCGATCGTAGCGCAGCCTGTCTCACCAGGGAACCGCCCGGGCGTGGCAGACGAAGGTTCGGCTATCCGACCCGCCGGCGCCCGACGAGACGGGCACGCGATCCGAGCCTCGCCGGCCGAGGAGCGCGATCGTCAACCCGCCGGCGAGGAACACCACCGCCCCGAGGACGAACGGGCTGCCCGCACCCGCCACCGCCGCGAGGCCACCGCCGACGGCCGGTCCGACGATCCCGGCCACGTACAGCGGCAGATACACGAGGTTGAGCGTCGTCGACCGGCGCTCGGACGGGACCTCCGTGGCGAGCAGCGAGAACACCATCGCGCCGGTGGTCGCGAAGGCGGCCCCGAGCAGGACGGCGGCCGCGGCCAGCAGGGCTACCGTGGGCATCGCCGGCATCAGGGCGCTCGAGACGCCGCCCGCGAGCAGGGCCACGACCAGCACAGGTCGAAAGCCGATCCGGTCCCCAAGCCATCCGCCGACGGGAGATGCCAGCGCCCCGACCAGCGCGGCAACGCCCATCACCAGACCGATCCCCGAGGCGAGCCCCTCACCCGTTCCCAGCAGGCCCTCGACCAGCAGCGGCGTGTAGGGGCGCGAGACCTGGTTAGCGAGAAACACGATGCCGTAGATGGCGAACAGCCGTCGCACGGCGGGGTCGCGCAGCACGCCAACGACGGCACCGAACGCGAGCCTCAGCACCGTTCCCTGGGGCACGACGTCGGGCCGGATCTCGCGGGTGCCCAGGCCGACCAGCAGCGCCGTCGCGGCCGACAGGGCGGAAGACAGGACGAACACGTTCGACACTGACCAGCCGAGCTGGTCGATGAGGACCCCGGCCAGCGCCGGTCCGACCGCGAGGCCGGCCGGTCCGGCCGCTCCGAACAGCGAGATCATCGTGCCCAGGCGCGCGCGCGGCACGACATCGCGTATGGCCGCCAGCATCACGCCCGTGTTGCCGAGCTGCAGCCCGAACAGCATCACGGCCACGGCCAGCTGCCAGGGCTCGTGCGCCGTCGCCGCGACGGCGAACACGACCGCCTCGACCACGGCGCTCCGGATGATCACCGCCTTGCGACTGATCTTGTCGGCCCACACGCCCCATAGCGGGACCAGCGGAAGCCCCAGCACGAACAGCAAGGAGCTGTACAGGCCGACGAACGGGATCCGATCCGATTCCGGCACACCCATCTCACGGAGGGCCGTCGGCAGCAGCGCGAACACCTGGCTCACGCCGATGGTCTCGACCAGCTGCGTGATCCAGAACACGGTCATCGGGATCCGCCAGTCCTGGCTCGGCGGCGAACGGCGAATTGGCGCGTGCCCGATCTCAGTCACCAGGCGACGGTACCGGAACCCAGCCTCGGAGTTGCGGGCTTTCCTGATCGGCCGCATCCTTCGCTGCGATGTCCGAGCCCTACCCCGAGCCCGACCGGGTCACGAAGCCGTCGCGCCGCCGGCCGGATGGCACCGCGGTTGCTGCTGCTCAATGCCCTGTTCCCCGGCCTGGGCCACCTCGTCGCCGGCCGGGTCCGCTGGGGCCTCATCCTGGCCGCTCCGATGGTGCTCGTGCTGGCGGCCGGGCTCGATCCTGATCCTCGCCAGCAGCAGCGCGGTCGCGCTGGCGGCTCGGCTGGTCGATCCCGGGGTGCTCGGGGCGCTGGTCGTGCTCCAGATCGCCATCCTGATCTGGCGCCTGTTCGCGCTCGGTGCGACCCGGATGCTGGCGAGGTTCCGGCCAACCATTGCCACCGTGGCGGCCACGGCCATCTCGATCGCCTTCATCGTCGGCCCGCAGCTGTACCTGGCCGGCGTGACCATCGACGCCCAGAGCGCGGCTACGGAGGTGTTCCGGCCGGTCGCCGAGGGCGGAGCATGGGTGCCCGATCCGAGCGCCCCGCCTGTCGCCTCGGACGACCCGGATTTCGGCCTTGCCTCACCGTCGCCCGCGACTGGTGCCAGCGAGCTGCCCTCCGCGTCGCCATCCGAATCGCCGTCGGCGACGCCCGGGGTTCCGCGCGTCAACGTGCTGTTGATCGGTATCGACTCGGGCATCGGCCGCAACACGGCGCTCACGGACACGATGATCGTGGCCTCGCTCGACCCGGTCGGCAAGACGATCTCGATGGCCTCGATTCCGCGCGACATGGTGGACGTCCCGCTCCCCGACGGACGCACGTTCAGCGCCAAGCTCAACAGCCTCGTCTCGTATGTCCGCTGGCATCCTGGCAAGTTCCCCGGTGCCAAGGACGGCCAGTCGGTGCTCGCGGCCGCGATCGGCACCCTGCTCGGCATCAGGATCGACTACTGGGCGCAGGTGAACCTGGGCGGGTTCGTGTACGTGGTCGATTCGGTGGGCGGCGTCAACATCAACGTCACCGATGGCTTCTGCGACCCGAACTACAAGCAGCCGGGCCACCGGGTCAGCGGGTTCGGGATCTCGCCCGGCTGGTACCACATGAACGGCTACCAGACCCTGGCTTACGCGCGGGTGCGCAAGGCCGCCGGCGAGAGCGACTTCACGCGTGCCGCTCGCCAGCAGGAGGTCATCGCGGCACTGCGCGACCGGCTCGTGCGCGGCGCCTTCCTCGAGAACCCGTCGAAGTTCCTCAGGTCCCTGGGCCAGACCATCAGCACCAACATCAGGCCCAGCCTGATCGCCGACTACATCGACGTGGCGGCGGGTATCGGGCGCAAGAACGTGTTCCGGACGGTGATCGAGCACCCGCTGGTCAAGGCGGGGTACGACGTCCGGGGGTCGATCCAGGTTCCCAACATCAAGGCCATCCGCAGGATGGCGGCCAGCCTGTTCACCCCTGCCGGCGTGCGGCCCGAGGGCTTCCCCACGATGCCGTCCAACGGCAGCGGCGCGACGCGCAGTGCGTCATCTTCGTCGACCTGCGGGATCTCGCCAACCCCCAGGCCGACCCCGAGGCCGACCGCCACGCCAGTGGCATCTCCCACGGCATCGGCCACTCCGACGCCCGCATCCAGCGTGACACCTCCGGCAGCAACGCCAACACCAACCCCCACCCCGACGCCGACGCCGACCGCGACGGCTGCGGCCACCTCGACCTCGAGCCCGACGTCGACGCCTGCAGCGTCATCGGGCGCTGGCAGCGCCTCGCCCGCCGTCGACGCCGCCCTGCGTTAGGCCACGGGCCGGCGGCCCCCTCCTGATGTGTCCGACGCCCACCGTCCTGATCCGGGATCCTTCGCTGGTGCTCCTGGTCGGTGCGGCCGGGGCCGGTAAGTCCACGTTCGCGACCCGGCGGTTCGCGCCCGAGGAGATCCTGTCCTCGGACACGCTGCGAGCCCGCCTGAGCGGGGACCCGGCCGACCAGTCGGTCTCCGGGGCCGCGTTCGCCATCCTCCACCGGGAGACGGCCGATCGGCTCCGGGCGGCGAGGCTCACGGTGATCGACGCAACGAACGTCGACCGGCGCGCGCGGTCCCCGCTCCTGGGGCTGGCCAGGTCCGCCGGCGTCCCGGCCGTGGCGATCGTGCTCGACCTGCCCACGACGCTGGTGCTGGCCAGAAACCGCGCCCGAGCCGGTCGCGGCGTCCCCGACGCGGTCGTCCATCGCCAGCTTGCCCGACTCCGTGCGTCGGTCGAGGGTCGGCACCTGGACAGCGAGGGCTTCGCGACTGTGGTCAGGCTCACCGCGCCTGACGGGGTGGATGCGCTCGTCGTCGTGCGGGCGCCGGCGAGCAGCTGATCTCGGTCCGCTCCCGACCCCGTGCTTCGCGTGATACGATCTTGACTAACTCGATGGGAATAGGCCACAAAGGTAGCTCGAGGTGCGGGCCGGGTCATGGGTACGAACGGATGGCAATGCCGGGTGGGCACGCTGATCGTCGCGACAGTCATCCTTGCCGCTTGCGCCGGACAGGGCTCGGGAGGCGCCGACCCCGGGGCTTCCAGCCAGGCCCCGGCGACGCAGGAGGGCGTCGATGCGACGCCTGGCCCGCTCCCCGACGAGGTCACCGTCCGTTTCGGGGTCTTCGCCAATATCACCCATGCGCCGGGCTTGGTCGCGCTGGCCGACGGCGGTCTGCTCGCCCGGCTGCTCCCCAACGCCCACATCGAGGTCCACCCGTTCAACTCGGGCACGACCGCGGTGGAGGCCATGTTCGGCGACGCCATCGACATCACGTACGTGGGGCCCAATCCCGCCATCAACGCGTACACCAAGTCGGACGGCAGGGCGGTACGAGTGATCTCAGGTTCCACGTCCGGCGGGGCGTTCCTCGTTGTCCGGCCCGGCATCACGAGCGCGGCTGACCTGCGGGGAGCGAAGATCGCCACCCCGTCGCTGGGCAACACGCAGGACGTGGCGCTCCGCGCCTGGCTTGCGTCCCAGGGTCTGGCCACGGACACCGCGGGCGGTGGCGACGTCTCGGTCGTGCCCCAGGAGAACGCGCAGACCCTCGAGACGTTCGTCGCCGGGACGATCGACGGGGCCTGGGTGCCGGAGCCGTGGGCGACCCGACTCATCCAGGACGGCGGTGCGCACGTCCTGGTCGACGAGCGCGACCTGTGGCCCGGCGGCCGGTACGTGACCACCCAGCTGATGGTCGGCACGGGGTTCCTGGACGCCCACCCGGACGTCGTTCGCCGGATCCTGCTCGCCAACCTCAAGGCCGTCGACTTCGTCACCGCGCAGCCGGCCGCGGCGCAGACGATTGTCAACGCCGAGATCGAGAAGTACACGACCAAGCAGCTGAGCCCGGAGCTGATGTCGGCGGCCTGGGCGAACCTGGAGTTCACGGTCGATCCGGTCGCCTCGTCACTGCAGGCGTCGGCCCAGGCTGCCCAGGCCCTCGGCCTGCTCGGTGATCCCGGCGACCTCGCGGGGCTCTACGATCTCGGGCCGCTCAACCAGCTCCTCGCGGCGCTGGGCAGGCCCGAGGTCGAGGGGCTGCAGCGATGATGTCCGCGGCGCTGGCGGCGCTTCCGGCCACGCCCGGCGTCGGGGCCACCCAGCGCGCGACGGCCGTCCGCGTCTCGAACCTGAGCAAGGTGTTCGGGACCGGCCGCGGCGCGGTGACGGCGCTCGACAACGTCTCGCTGGACGTTGGCCGCGGCGAGCTCGTGTGCATCCTCGGAGCGTCGGGCTGCGGCAAGTCCACGCTGCTCAACGTGATCGCAGGGCTGGACCAGCCGACCCGGGGCACGGTCGAGCGGCTGGGTGAGCCGTCGTTCATGTTCCAGGAGGCGGCCCTGTTCCCGTGGCTGAGCGTCGAACGCAACGTGGAGCTGCCGCTCCGGTTGCGCCACGTCCCGGTCACGGTCCGACGGGCGCGGGTAGCCGAGCTGCTGGATCTCGTCCAGCTGACCACGTTCGCCCGTCGTCAGCCGCACGAGCTGTCCGGTGGCATGCGCCAGCGGGTCGCGCTTGCGCGCGCGCTCGCCCATGACGCCGAGGTACTGCTCATGGACGAGCCGTTCGGGGCACTCGACGCGATGACCCGCGACATCCTCCACGATGAGCTCGAGCGGATCTGGCTTGCGACCGGACGCACGATCCTGTTCGTGACCCACAACGTGCGTGAGGCGGCGCGCCTGGGCGATCGCATCGTGCTCCTGACCAGCCGCCCGGGCCGGGTTGCCGAGGCGTTCCCGGTGTCCATCCCCCGGCCGCGCCGGATCGAGGACCCGGACGTCGCAGCGCTGGCGCGGCGGGTCACCGCCCGGCTGCGCGAGGAGGTCGCCCGTCATGGCGATTGAGCTTCCGCGGCTGCACGGGCTGTCGCCGCGACTGGTGCCCGCGGGTCCGGAACCCTCGCGTGGTCGCCGCGAGGTTGCCGGGCTCGACGCCCTCGAGACGCCGCTGATCCCCACGACCTCCCTCGGGCGGCGCGCCTGGGCCTCCGTGTGGCCGAAGCTTCTCGCCCTGGCCATCGTGCTTGGCGCATGGGAGGCGGTGGTCTGGACCGGCTGGCGGCCGTCGTACGTGCTGCCACCCCCGTCGGCGGTCCTCGCCCGGCTGTGGCAGGAGCTCGGGACCGAAGGGCTGTGGCTGGCGGTGTGGACGACCCTTCGCCGGGCGGTGTGGGGGTTCGGTCTCGCGATGACGATCGGGATCAGCATCGGGGTGCTGGTATCCCGGTTCCGCGTCCTGCGGTCGGCGATCGGCTCGCTGATCATGGGTCTCCAGACCATGCCCTCGATCGCGTGGTTCCCGCTCGCGATCCTGCTGTTCAAGCTGAGCGAGGAGGCAATCACGTTCGTGGTGATCCTCGGCGCCGCGCCGTCGATCGCGAACGGGCTGATCCACGGGGTCGACCACATCCCACCGGTCCTCACGCGGGCTGGCCGGGTGCTCGGGGCACGCGGGCTCGACGCTTACCGGTATGTCATCCTGCCGGCCGCGATGCCGAGCTTCGTCGGCGGCCTCAAGCAGGGCTGGGCCTTCGCGTGGCGAAGCCTGATGGCAGGCGAGCTGATCGTGGTCATCGCCAACAAGGCATCGCTCGGCCAGCTGCTCCAGGTGAACCGCGAGCTCGCCGACAGCCAGGGGATGCTGGCGATCATGATGGTCATCCTGATCATCGGGATCGTCCTCAATTCGGTGGTGTTCGGGACGCTCGAGCACCGGATCCGGCGCAAGCGTGGTCTGCTCGGCGCCTGACCGGCGCGGGCTGGAAGCCCCCTGGCCCGGAGACCGGCGCGTGGGCGACCAGCGCGTCAGTGGGCGACCAGCGCGTCCGGATCCCGGAGCAGCTCTCGCACGTGCGGCGGCAGCTCGCCCGAGACCACGTTGGCGATCGTGACCCCTTCGAGGACGCGTCGGACACCAACGCGGTTCGCCAGCCACACGTCACGCAGCGCGGACGCGGGACCGACGAAGGACAGCAATTCCGGCCGGACGCCGCGCACATCGGCGAGCGGACCCTCCACGGCACGGATGATGTCCGCGATGGTCACCTCGGAGGCCGTGCGAGCGAGGCGATGACCACCCACCTGCCCGCGTAGCGATCGCACGATCCCTGCCCGGCGGAGGTCGACCAGGATGTTGTTGAGGAACGACAGCGGGATGTCCTGGGCGCTCGCCAGCTGCTCGGCCTTGAGGGGCGCATCCGCATCGTGAGCCGCCAGCTCGCACACGGCGCGCACCGCGTAGTCAACCTTGGCCGAGATCCGCACCATCCGATCCTACGACGTGCGCCGGCTAAGGTCCGGCCGTTCCCACGCTGATCAGGGCGATCGCCACAGCGGTCAGCGCGATGCCCGCGACGTGTCGGCGGGTTATCCGCTCATGGAGCAGGGCCACGGCCAGCACCACCGTGACCACGGGATACAGCGAGCTCAGGACGGCCGCGATCGCCAGCGCCCCCGTCTGCGCGGCCACGATGAACGATGCGTTGCCTGCCGTGTCCAGCAGGCCGACCACCAGCACTCGCCGCAGGGTCCAGGCGTCGAGACGCCAGGGCTGACGCCACGCCACCACGACCAGCACGACCAGCACGGCCTGGACGAGCCGGATCAGGACCAACGGAGCGAAGGCACCCGCGCTCGAGAGCTCGCCGATCGAGATGTTGAACAACCCGATGGACGATCCCGCGAGCAATGCCCAGGCGAAACCCGACGGCCGGTCCCCGGCGTGGCCCGGCGACCGTGTCACGAGGACGACGGCCAGCAAGGCGGTGACGATCCCTGCCACCGCGACCGGCCGGGGTACGCCCTCGAGCGCGAACCCGACCACCACCGGCACCGAGGCGCCGATCACGCCGGTCGTCGGAGCGACGACACCCATCCGGCCCACGGCGAGCCCCCGGTACAGGGCCGACATACCGATCACTCCGGAGACACCAGCGGCCAGCGACCAGCCGACGTCGGTGCCCTCCGGAATCCGCTCGCCGCGGGCGAGGGCGATCGCCAGGGCCGCAGCCAGGCCCGTCACTTGGGTGACGGCGATCACGCCGAACAGGGGGGCTCGGCGGCTCAACAACCCCCCGCCGAAGTCGCCGGCGCCCCAGGTGACAGCCGACAGGAGGCCGAGCACGACGATCGCCGTGCCCGGGGCGAGGGCGTCAGGCAGGCGCCACCTCGGGATGCTCGTGATCGTCGACCGCCACGGGGCCGGCCAGCTCCACCACCTGGTCGGCCAGCCCGTCATAGCGGTCGGACGTGGTGAGGTAGATGACCTGGAAGTCCGAGGCGAGCTCGCGCAGCAGCTCGAGCGCTCGGGACGCTCGGGCGTCGTCGAGGGTCACGAATGGGTCGTCGAGGATCAGCGGCGGCCGGCGATCCCCTGTCACCAGCCGCACGAGCCCCAGGCGCGCGGCGAGATAGACCACGTCGAGCGTGCCCTGGGACAGCTCGGTCACCGGGACCCAGCCGACCCGTTCGGGCGAGTAGACCTCGATGCCGAGGTTGGCGTCGTCAACCCGGACCCGGCGGTAGCGTCCCTCGGTGATCCGCGCGATGTCCACCACCATCCGACGCTCCAGATAGCGCGTCGCTCGCTGCATCGTGGCCTGCTCCGCATTGCCGATCTCGGACAGGGTCCGGGTATAGATCTGGTCGCGGCGGCGAAGGGCAGCGAGCTCGTCTTTCCAGCCGGCGAGCCGTTCGGCGAGACCCGCGACCTCCTCCGCGTCGACCGGGTTCTGCTCGACCAGGGCACGGGCGTTGGCCTCGTCGTCGCGCGCCCGGTCCAGGGTGCCCTCGGCGTCGGTGACCTCCACCTCCAGGCGTTCGCGGGCGCGTGGCTCCTTGGCGATCGGGCCCAGCGCCTCGAGCGCGGCGGTCTTCTGCTCGATCTCGAGGGCCGCGGTGTCCCGGCGCATCGACAGGGAGTCGAGCGCCTCGTTCGCGATCAGGCCGGACAGCCTGGCGCGACGCTGCTCGATGGCGGTGACGTGCTTGTCCTCGGCCTCGAGCATGGCCTCCGCCTGCGCGGGATCGGCCAGCCCGGTCCGCCCGAGGAGATCCTCGCGCTCGGCCTCGGACTGGCGCAGCTCGAGCTCGATGTCGGAGCGCCCGCGCAGCCGGCGATCGACCTCGACGTCTCGCAGCTGCTTCTCGATCCGGTCGCTGCGGCGGCGCCAGAACCCGACGAACGCGAGGACCAGGCCGGCCGCGGCGACGATCCCGCCAGCCAGGATCGGCAGCGTTCCCAGCTCCACGATCGCGGCCTGATCGAGGCCGAAGGCTGCGGCTGCGATCACGATGCCGATGACGACCAGCACCAGGGACCAGCGCGAGAGATGTCGCCAGCGAACCTCGGGTGGCACGTCGAAGCTGACATGCACCTCACCCTCGAGCATCTGTTCCAGGGTGCTGATCCGCGTGATCACCGTCCGCAGCCGCTCCACCGTCGTACGGAGGACGGGCAGCGGTGTCGAGGAGGGGTGGGTGCGCTCGAGCTCGGCGATCTCATCACGAACGACGACTGCCTCCCGGTAGCGCTCATAGCGCTCGTTCGCCGCGGATCGCTCAGAGCCCAGGCGTTCGGCCTGGCGTGCCTTCTCGAGCATCGAGCGTCGCTCCGCGAGCGCCGTCTCGGACTCCGAGCGGCGGCCCCGGGCCACGACCAGGGCGTCTCGGTCGTGCTCCAGCCGGGCCAGCAGATCCTCGCCCGCCCCGAGGCGCGACTCCGCGTCCGTCACGGCGTCCTCGGCCACCTTCAACCTGCCGGGGTTCTTCGGACCACGCATCTGGAGCTCGTGGAGCGCCCGATCGAGCTTCTTCTTGGCGCGGCTGGTGCCACGGTCGGCACCGCTGATCGACGCCTGCAACCGATCCCGGAGGGCGCCCTCATCACGCTGAAGGCCGGCCAGCTCGTGGTGGCGGATCGAGGCCGTGGAGCGGAAGAAGCCCTCCGTCGGCACGCCCGAGAGGGCCGCGAGCTCCTCCTCGGCCTTCGCCGGATCGGTGATCACGGTTCCATCGAGCTCCAGGCGCACCTGTCCCTTCGCGCCTCGGAACGACTTGGCCAGGCGACCCGCATGGGTGCCGCCGTCATCGTCCTCGTAGGTGAACGCCAGCCCGATCGCGGGCCGCGCCTCCGCGTCGCCGTCCCAGGGGACCAGCGCATCAAGATCGGCAGCGGAGCTCGTCGCCCGGCGGGTGAGGGCGAGCTCGATCGCGCGCTGGAGGGTGGACTTGCCGGACTCGTTCGGGCCACGAACGATCGTGAGCCCCGGCGCGAGCTCGATCTCCTGATCCCGGTACCGCCGGACGTCGGTGAGCGCCAGGCTCGAGATCCTCACAGCGTCACCTCCTGGCCCGCCAGCAGGAGCCGCCCGAGCCGGAGCACGTCGCGCAGCTTCTCGGCCTCACGGGCAGCGACCTCGTCGCCGGAGGCCTCGAGGTCCGCGATCTGGCCCTCGACGTTGCGGATGAACGCTCCCGTGATCGTCTCAGCCGGTGGCAGCGCACCGCCCGTAAGCGCCGGATGGCTCTGGTCCCGAACGCGGATGCGGAGGAACGAGTCCTTCAGGGCGGCCTCGACCTCGGCAGGCTCGAGGTCGAGCTCGTCGGGTCGGACACCGATCAGGCGCACGTCGAGCACGAGATCGGGGTTGGCGGCCGACTGGAGCCGGGTGATGAGGGCCGGCTGCGATGCGAGCGTTGCCGCGTCGACGTCGAGGTGATCGAAGACGGTCCGGCCGACGACGCGTTCCTCGACCTTGACCTGCCGCTTGCCGTCGTGCTCGTCGAGCGTAACCAACAGCACCTTGCCGGCCCGGTCCTGGTCAACCGCGACCGGCTCCGGGGCGCCGCTGTACGCGTAGGTCACGCCCTTGCTGGTCGCCACCTGCGCCGAGTGCCAGTGACCGAGCGCGAGGTAGTCGAGGCCCGAGACGCCGATCTCCTCGACGGTGATCACGACCTCGTCATGGTCGGTCCGGCCCGGGATGGCGATCGCCGCGTGGAGCAGGCCGATCTTCCAGGTCGCAGCCGGGGTCTGGACCGCCGCCAGGTCCCGGAGCGGGCTGTAGGGGGCGCGCTTGGTCGGAAACACCGGCCCGTGGACCACGGCATCCAGTGAGGCCAGGTGGACCCACGGATGCTCCGGGGTCAGGACCGTGACCAGGTCGTCCGTGGGCTGGGTTCCTGCCATCGCGAACAGGCTGTAGGCGCGGTAGACCGACGACCGGTCGTACACGTCGTGGGTGCCCGGCACGAGCACGCTCCGGATCTTCGCCTGCGCGAGCCTGGCGAGCTCCGCGGCGACGCGCTCGACTGACCGGCGCGGTTGCACGTTGGAATCGAACAGGTCCCCGGCGACCAGGAACAGATCGACCTTCTCGGCGATCGCCAGGTCCACGCTTGCGCGAAAAGCGGCGAACTGGCGCTCGCGTTGGGCTGCGGCGGCGTAACCCAGATCGGCATGCCGGGCGCCGAGGTGGACGTCCGCCGTATGGAGCAGTCGGAGCATGCGGTGGGCCTGCCTCTCCTAGGTGCAGCACGGCGCGGGACCGGCGTGCCCACCGGGTCCCGCGAGCCGCCGTTCCGCCCGGACCGCGGGGCCTGGGGCCCCCGGCCGTCTCGGGCTCGTCGGTCGCTCCCGGGACCCGGCTGCGATCCGGGCGCCCCCAATCGCTCCCGTCTCGACACGCCGAGTCTGCCCATCATTGTGACAGGTCACCTGCCACCGCTGAGCCGGAATCGCCGGCTTTGGCAGGGAGCTCGGTGACGCCACGGGAGCGGGCCCGGCGGGGCCGCGGCCGCTGTCAGCAGGGATCGCCCACCCGGTGTAGGCTGGCGCCGCATTCACCGGTGCGCCCCGAGCTAGGGACTCCGAGAACGGCACCTGGGTCGCGCGGCCCCGGCTGACTCCCCGCCGCCACCGTCGCCCAGGGGAGGGTCCCGTTTCGGTCGCGCATCAGCATCGTCCGAGCGCGCGCCCGGGAGGAACATCGTGACCTATACGGATCGAACCATGACCTGTGTCGACTGTGGCGTGGAGTTCATCCACTCGGCTGCCGATCAGGAGTTCTACGCCCAGAAGGGGTTCACCTCCGACCCCAAGCGATGCACCTCCTGCCGCGCCTATCGCCGGGCCACCCGGGACGGCGGCGGCGATCTACGGTCGATCGGCGGGCCGCGCGGGTATGAGCGCACGGACGATCGTGCCCCCCGCGAGTACTTCGTGGCCGTCTGCTCGTCGTGCGGCAACCAGGCGCAGGTGCCGTTCAAGCCGCGCATGGACAAGCCAGTCTACTGCTCGGACTGCTTCCGCCAGGTCCGCCCGGACTGATCGCCGCGGACCCACGACTGGGTTCGTCGCGCTGTTCTCCGGCTGTCGACGGCCGGGTGGCGTCGACGACCGGGTGGCGTCGACGACCGGGTGGCGGTAGCTGATCGCGCGTCGCCTCCGCGGCGAACCGGAGCGTCAGAGCCGGAACGCCTCGCCCCGGCGAAAGCGCTCGCGATGGCGGCCGCGCCAGACGGTGACTCGACCGCGCCCGTGGACCTGCCAGGCACCCTCCCGACCGACCGCCGCGGTGCCCTCGTCGATCCCCAACACCAGCGCGCCCCGCGGTGCCTGGAGGGCGACAGACGCGGCGAGCGCCTCCGGCCACGCATCGTAGTGCGGCAACACCGCGACCCCTTCAACCAGTGACAGCCCGGCCGACCACCTGATGGGGAACGGCAGCGGGATCCGAAGCCTCGGGACGACGCGCAAGTGGACCGACCTGCCGGCGATCGCCATGGCACCGGCCGAGCAGCCGACGATGGTGGCGCCCCGAGCGTGGGCGACGACGAGAGCCTGCCCAACCGGCGACTCGCGAAGCACCCTGCCGAGGTGCCGCGGGTGTCCGCCCGACAGGTAGACGAGGTCCGCCTCACCGATCGCCTGGAGCACCGCAGCGTCGTACCCCTCGGCGACGGTGCGCACGAGGACCGGCTCCACCTCGGCGCCCAGCGCACTGAAGTGCTCGACCCCCATCTCGGCCCAGGTCTGGAACGTGCGCTCGCCATCCGGGGCGGACGCGGTGGGCAGGATGACGACCCGCGGACGCGGCCGACCGATCGACTGAAGCAGGCTTCGGTCGAGCTCGACCATCGGAGCGAGGAACTCACCGGCGCCGACGAGCGCCACGGGTCCGGGCACGCGCGCAGTCTAGAGCAGCCGTCCGCCGGGCGAGTTCGTGGGCGTTGCGCCACCGTGGTGGTCCGGTCGATCTGGTGCCCACGCCGCCGCTGCTGGACGCGTGTGCCGGCGTCCTGCGACACTCGGCCAACCATGCCGCGTCCCCCGATCCGGTGACCTCGTCCCAGCGCTGGACCATGCTCGCGGCGATCCTCGGATCGTCGATGGTCTTCCTCGACGGCACGGTCGTGAACCTCGCCCTCAAGCCCATCGGCGAGGAGCTGCCGGGCACGCTGGTGTCGACGCTCGAAGGCCAGGCGTACGCGGTCAGCGGCTACCTCGCCGTCCTCGCCGCGCTGCTGGTGATGGCCGGTGCGCTCGCGGACTATCACGGGCGCCGGCGCGTGTTCCTGATCGGGCTCATCGGCTTCGGGACGATGTCCGTGCTGTGCGGCCTCGCCCCCACGCTGGAGCTGCTGGTGCTGTTCCGGATCCTCCAGGGAGCGGCGGGGGCATTGCTGGTGCCCGGCTCGCTCGCGATCCTGACCGCCCTCTTCGACGGTCAGGCTCGGGCTCGCGCGTTCGGCATCTGGGCCTCGGCCACGTCGGCAACGACGCTGATCGGCCCGATCGCCGGGGGTTTCCTCGTCGACACCGTCAGCTGGCGGGCCGCGTTCCTGCTCAACATCCCGCTGGTCGTCGTCGCGCTGTACGCGACGATCCGATACATGCCGGAGACCCGCGACGAGAACGCGAGCGGTCGGTTCGACTGGCTGGGGGCGGTCGTCGCCGTGCTGGCGATCGGCGGTCTCGCGTTTGGCGCGATCCGCGGCCAGGACCGGCAGTGGCAGGATCCGGTCGCATGGGCAGCGCTTGCGGTCGGGGTCATGGCGCTGGTCGCGTTCCCGATCCTGATGACCCGGCGGCCGAACCCCCTGGTACCCCTCGAGCTGTTCCGACGCCGCGCATTCGCGACGATCAACCTCTCGACGCTGCTGATCTACGGTGCGCTGTACTGCACCTTCACGTTCGAGTACCTGTTCCTCCAGGGCGTGCTGGGCTACACCGCGACCGCAGCCGGGCTCGTGACGCTGCCGAGCGGCATCCTGCTCACGGTCCTGTCGACCCGCGTCGGCGTGCTGGCCGGCCGGTACGGGGCGCGCGTGTTCCTGTGGGTCGGCCCGCTGCTGATGGCGGCCGGACTGGCCTGGTTCTCGCGGGTCCCCGCCGATTCGCAGCCCTGGACGTTCTCGCCCTCCGATCCCTCGACATTCCTGCCTCCGACATCGTCACTGGTCGACGTCCTCCCGTTCGTGCTCCTGTTCGGCGTCGGGATCTCGCTGGTGGTGGCACCGCTGACGTCGACCCTGATGTCCTCGGTCCCGGTACGCAACGCGGGCGTCGCGTCGGCGATCAACAACGCGGTCAGCCGGATCGGGCAGCCGATCCTGCTTGCGGTGATCTTCATCGTGGTCACCGGATCGTTCTACACGTCGCTGGCGACCGCAGTCCCGGGTCTCGATCCCGACAGCACCGATCTCCGAGCGCAGGTCCAGCCGCTCAATCCGCCCAGGGAGGGCTCATCGCAGGACGTCATCGACGCGGCGCGCGAAGCTTCCACCCAGGCCTTTCACCTGGCCGCGCTCGTGTGCGCCGGGCTGCTTGTCGGCGGCGCGGCGGCGAACTGGTACGGCCTCCGCGAGCGGGACGGAGAGGATGGCGGCACGGAGGCACGCGCGCGAACGCCACCATCGGCGTGATGCCGCAGGGCGACGGCACTCGCATGGACGCCGTCGCCCAACACCCGACGTCAGGGTGTGATCGATCAGCTGCGGCTCACCTGCAGCTCGACGTCGAGGCCGCGATGCGGGCAACGAGAAGGGACATCGCGAGCTGAGATCGAGCTCGATCAGACTGCGTGGTCTCGACCGCCGGGGCGCGGCCGGCCCTCAGGGCCGGCCGCGGCTGCGCGAGGGATCGGGCGTGGTCGATGACCCCCGCGCAGCCGGGCCCGGATCCCCGGTTTGGTCCTGGCTCCGGGTCTGTGACTGGGTCCGTGTCCGAGACTGCTCCTCGGTCCCTGCCTGGGCCCGGGTTTCCTCGCGCACCTCGGTCCGTGCCGTCGTTCCCGTTTGCGTTCGGGTTGCGGGCGGTTCCGCCGGCGCGGTCGCGCGGAGCTGCACCCGCTGCGTCGCAGGCACGTCCTCGCTCGCCGGCACGATCCCACTCGCGTCATGCGACCGGTCCTGGTCGCGCACCTGATCCCGGTCCTGGTCAATGTCCAGGTCGCGGAGCTGGTCGCGATCCCGGTCAGGAACCGCCTCGCGGAGCTGGTCGCGATCCCGGGCCACGATCTGGTCGAGGTCACCGACCGGCGCCCCGGGGGCGCCCACCGTGGGGTCCTGCAGCCGGTCGCGGTCCTGGTCTCGATCCTGTGCAACGTCGCAGCCGCTCACGCACAGCCCGTCCCCGGCCGCACCCGAGGCTACCGACGCCACAGCACCCGTGGCGAGCAGCGCAGCAGTCGCGGCGCCGATCACGAATGACCTCTGTCTCATCCTTGTTCACCTCCCGGTGCGGCGGGGCGCGACGCCACCGTCGCGCGGCGAACCGCGTCCGATCGGGCCCGATCCTGCCATTCGTTCATGGAGGCTTCGAGGAGACTGGATGAAGATTGTGTCGACTGGCCCGACCGCGAACGCGGCGGACCGCGGCGTCCCCTGCGACGCGCGCCCTCAGCGGGTGACGGGGAACGGCCCACCGTGACCCGGGATCACGATCTCGGCCACGGCCAGCACCCGGGCACGATGGCGCTCGATCGCCGCCTGATCCCAGCCGAGCGGATCCACCTCGGGAGTCCGGTCCTCGCGCCACCACAGGTGGGTCATGGCGTACACCGCTTCATCGGCCTCGACCATGAGCGAGGCGTCCTCCTCCGTGTGGCCGGGCGTCAGCCACAGCTGCGCATGGGGCGACAACCGATAGCCGTCACCATCGTGGTCGAGCCACTGGTCGTCCCTGTACCGTGCCCAGAAGTCCACCACCTCGGCGTTCGGGAACAGCGCGATGTTGATCGTGTGATCGGGGTGATGGTGGCTCAGGAAGACGTGGGTCACGGCCTCCGGTGCGATCCCGAGCTCGGTGAGCGGATCGAGGATGAGCGACCGCCGCGCGACCATCCCCGGATCGACGACGATCAGCGCATCAGCATCGCGGACGAGGACGATGGACGAGCCGACGCGGTCACCCGCGTAGCCGGCGTGGAGCAGATGGACGCTGGTCATGGACGGAGCGTACCCGGGCCAGGGGACATGCGTGGGAGGGAACCGTCGGCGATGCGCGGCGCCCGCGTGTCATGCTGCGACCATGAACGACCACGACGCCGACCTCGTGCTGGCCGGAGGGCGGATCTTCACGGCGGATCCGGCGCGATCGTGGGCCGAGGCAGTCGCCGTGCGGGACGGCAGGATCGTCGCCCTCGGCGGTGACCCGGCGATCATGCGCCTGGCCGGCTCCCGGACTCGGGTGATCGACCTCCGGAGGCGGACGGTGACGCCCGGGTTCCAGGACGCGCACGTGCATCCCACCCACGGTGGCCTGGCCCGGGTCAGGTGCGAGCTGCACGACGCGCGTGGGCGGGATCGGTACCTCGAGACCGTGGCGGCGTACGCGGCCTCGCATCCCGATACCGAATGGATCCTGGGCGGCGGCTGGGCGATGGCGGACTTCCCGGGCGGGCTGCCCAGGCGCGAGGACCTCGACCGCATCGTCCCGGACCGGCCGGTGTACCTGCCTAACCGCGACGTTCACGACGCCTGGGTCAACACCCGTGCGCTGGAGCTGGCCGGGATCACCGCCGACACGCCGGACCCGGCCGACGGCCGGATCGCCCGCGACGCCGACGGCTCCCCGCTGGGCACCCTCCACGAAGGTGCCATGGATCTGGTGAGCCGGCTCGTCCCGCCTACGGGCCCTGACGAGCTCCGCGGCGCGCTGCGCGAGAGCCAGCGGTACCTGCACTCGCTGGGGATCACCGCCTGGCAGGACGCCTGGGTGACTGCCGAGGACCAGGACGCGTACCTGGCCCTGGCCGGCTCCGGCGAGCTCACGGCACGCGTGGTGGGCGCCCTTTGGTGGGACCGATCGCGCGGTCTGGAGCAGATCGACGAGCTCGCGGAGCGCCGCGCGCAGGGCAAGGCCGGACGGTATGCCGCCACCAGCGTGAAGCTGATGGTGGACGGCGTCGTGGAGCACCAGTCGGCGGCCATGCTGGAGCCGTACTACGCCACCGATGGCCACCGCACGGACAGCACCGGCATGGTGTTCATCGAGCCGGAGATCCTCGTCCCCGCCGTGGTGCGTCTTGACGCGCTGGGCTTCCAGCCGCACTTCCATGCCCTGGGCGACCGCGCCGTCCGCAACGCGCTCGATGCCGTCGAGACGGCGCGCCGGGCGAACGGCTGGTCCGACACCCGGCCGCAGCTCGCGCATCTCCAGATCGTCCACCCCGACGATCTGCCCCGGTTCCGCCGGCTGGGCGCGCTCGCCAACCACCAGGCCTTCTGGGCCACCCACGAGGAGCAGATGGACGAGCTGACCCTCCCGATCCTCGGCCCGGAGGTCAGCGGACGCCAGTACCCGCTGCGATCGCTGCGCCGGCACGGCGCGACGCTGGCGATGGGCTCGGATTGGGGCGTGTCCACGCCCGATCCGTTCCTCCAGATGGAGGTGGCCGTCACTCGTGTCAGCCACGAGGACCGCGGCGCCGAGCCGTTCATGCCCGAGGAGACGATCGAGCTGATCGACGCGCTCACCGCGTTCACGGCCGGATCGGCCTGCGCCAACCATCTCGACGACACCGGCTCGCTGATGGTCGGCAAGCTCGCGGACATCGCGATCCTCGACCGCGACCTGTTCGACCCGGGGGCAGGGCCGATCGGCGACGCCCGGGTGGTGGCCACGTTCATCGAGGGCAAGGCGGTCCACGAAACCGCAGACCTGGAAGGGTAGCGCCGCACGACGTCCTGGCTGTCGCTCGCGCGGGCCAGCGAGGCCTCCTCAGCCACGGCAGCGGCCGCCGGGGCCCGATCACTCGTTGCGAGGTCGGCATCGATATCGATCGCGAGCCACCGGTCGGTGGCGCCTAAGACGGACGGGCCGCATGGTCGTCAACCATGCCGCCTGGAAGCCGGAAGGTCGCGGCGCGTGTCGACGTCCACTAGCGTCAGCCGGGCGGGATCGAGCGCCCGCCACGCATCGGCGGCGACGACGAACGAGGACATGCGATCGAGCAGGCTCCGGAGGGACCTACGGTCCTCGCTCAGGAGGGCTCGCGCAGCCACGAGGGCCGGGATTGGCCGGACGGCCATCGGCAGCGGCGAAGGAGGATCGGTCTCGAGCGTCGCGGCCGCGCTTGCCGCGTCGGCGAGCAGGCGATCGGCCATGAGCCGGAGCACGGCGGGGACGAGCGAGGGCATGTCACCGCCGGCAACGAGCGCAACCTCCGCGTCGGGGATCGCCTCCAGGCCCGCGGCCAGGCCGGCCAGCGGCCCACGATGGGCGACCGGGTCCCGCACGACGACGATGCGATCGGCGAGGGTCGACGGCAGAACGAGCGCAGGCCGATCGGGTGACACCACGAGGACCATGCGGTCCGCTACGGGACCGCAGGCGTCGAGCGCGTGATGGAGCAGCGGCCGGCCATCGAGGTCCTCAGCCAGCTTGTCCGTCCCGAAGCGGGTGCTCGCGCCTCCCGCGAGAACGATCGCCGCGATCGTCATCCCGCATCGCCGTCCGGCGCCCGCGTGGAGGCCGCCGCCCTGGCTCGCAGCCGCGCCAGCATCTTTGGTCCCAGGACGTGCCCGGCGTCGGTGCGCCGCAGGAGCTCTTGCCGGTCCAGGTCGCCGAGGATCGTGAGCACGTACCGGCGGCTGCTGCCGGTCGCGTCGCGGAAGGCAGCGGGAGACAGCGGTCCGGCAGCGGCCATCGACACCGCCCGTCCTGCCAGGTCGCGATAGGTGGCCGCCGACCAGGCGAGATCGTCCTCGAGCCTGACGATCCGGCCGGCGGCATCGAGCGCGCGCAGACCCTCGGGTGGGCAGCCGGCAGCACGGGCGGCTTCAGCCAGCGGCGGCGGAGCGGCAACCGAGAGCGCGGCCTCGAGGCGGTCCATCGCCGCGAGCGTCGCGGGCGGCAGCCCGGCAGCACGACCGGCGGCACGCACCCGGTCACCGTTCCGTGCCAGGACACCGGTTCCGATGAGCCCGTCCACGACGCCCCGCGCCACCTCGTCGGCCGCGGCCCGGCTGAGCGTGACGCGGCGGCGGGCAGCGAGCGCCACCTCCGTTCGCAGGCCGGCCATGGACAGGCCCGTCGAATCCGGAGCGTCCGCGTGGTGGGCGTCGACCAAGCTCACGGGCATGCGCCGCCAGGGCCGCCTCGACGTCCGAGGCCAGCCGCCAGCCGGTTGTGTCACGCAGTGCGCCATGGAGGTCCAGCCTCGCGCTCGCCGAGCCGGCCGGGCCGGTGGCGAGGGCGGTCGCCCGCTCGGCCGTGAGGCGCCGACGCGAGATTCCTCGCGGCGGCGCAGCATCGAGGACCACCCCGCCTCCGGCGGTCGACCCTGGCGATGGCCGGCGGAGCGCGAACCGGTCGCCGGGCGCTGCCGCGATCGGGTTGTCCAGCCGGAGGATCACCACCGACGACCCGTCGGGCAGGTCGATGGCCTCGCGCGGTCCCCTGACGACGAGCGCGCCCGCCTGCTCCGTGCCGAGGTGGAGTCGCAGCCGATCGCGATCCCCCGGTGGCGTGGCGGGCGTCCGGGCGCCCCGTGGCCCGCGAGGCTGTGCCGGGCGCCGCACCGCGGCGAGCACACGCGACGTCGAGACGATCCTGGGGTCCAGGGTCAGGACCCGGCCGCGACGGAGCCGGCTCGCCTCGATCCCGCCCAGCAGCAGCGCCGTCCGTCCTCCTTCGCCCGCATCGACCGTCCGCCCGCGAGCCTGGACCTCGCGGACCCTCACCTCCACCCCATCCGGCATCAGGCACAGCGACGTCCCTGCCGTCACGCGCCCGCCCCGGAGGCTGCCGGTGACCACCGTGCCCCTTCCGCGGATCGCGAACACCCGGTCGATCGCCAGGCGCGGCCCATCCCCGGCGGCCAGGCGCGGCCCGACCAGCCCCGCGAGCCGGGCGATCGCGGCGCGAACCGCATCGACGCCCTCGCCGGTCGTCGCCGAGGCCACCAGCACCGGAGCTCCGGCGAGCGTCGTCTCTGCCAGCAGCGCTGCAACCTCCGCCGCCACCGTTTCGAGCCGCGATCCGTCGGGCACGAGGTCCGCCTTGGTAATGACCGCGACCCCGTCCCGGATGCCCAGCGCATCCAGCAGCTCCAGGTGTTCGATCGTCTGCGCGTTTGGCCCGTCGTCGGCCGCCACCACCAGCAGCGCAGCGTCGATCTCTCCCGCGCCCACCAGCATGTTGCCCACCAGCCGGTCGTGGCCGGGCACGTCGACGAAGTCCACCACCGACCCGTCCGCCAGCACGAGATGCGCGTACCCCACGTCGATCGTCATCCCGCGCCGGCGCTCCTCGGGCAGCCGGTCTGCGTCGATCCCGGTCAGCGCACGCAGGAGCGTCGTCTTGCCGTGATCAATGTGGCCGGCCGAGCCGACGACGACGCTCATCCTCGCGGTGGCGGCGCGTCCGCAACGAGGCGGCGGGCAATCGCGGCGTCGTCGCTGGGCTGGACCGTGCGCAGGTCGAGCACGACCGCGCCGTCGGCGATCCGGGCGAGGATCCGCTCCGGCCCGGCCCGAAGGGCGCGTGCGGTGCGATCGGGCGACGGGACACGCAGCGCGACACCCCACGATGGGAGCGTCTGACCCGGCAGCGAGCCACCCCCGGCCACGGACGCGACCTCGACGACCGCGACGTCGATGCCGGCGGTCGGTGGCACGCCCGCGACGAGCCGCTCGGCGCGCGCCCGGAGATCCTCCGGTGGACAGGCGATCTGCCGCCAGACAGGGATCTCCGCGACGGCCCGTCCCGCCCGGTAGAGCGCCAGGGTCGCCGCGACCCCGGCCAGGATCGCCTTGTCGGGCCGCACCGCCCGGGCCAGCGGGTCGCGGCGCAGCCGCGCGACGAGGTCCCGTCGCCCGACGATGAGACCCGACTGGGGACCACCGACCAGCTTGTCCCCGCTGAACACGACGACGTCGGCCCCGGCCGTCAGCCGCTCGGTCGGGGTCGGCTCGTGAGCCAGCCCGAAGGCGGCCGTGTCGAGCAGCGCCCCCGAGCCGAGGTCGTCGATCACGACGGCGCCGTGCCGGTGGGCGATCGCGGCGACGGCCTCGAGGTCCGCCGATTGGGTGAACCCGGCCATCGCGAAGTTGGAGGGATGGACGCGGAGCACGGCGCGAGCGCGACCGTCGCCGAGGGGCGGCTCGAAGTCCGCGGCGCGGGTCCGGTTGGTCGTCCCCACCTCGATCAAGCGGGCACCGGCGCGAGCGACCACCTCGGGGATCCGCACCCCGCCGCCGATCTCAACGAGCTCGCCCCTCGACACGACGATCGCACCGCGCCGCCCCGCGAGGCCGACCGCCAGCAGCAGCGCGGCCGCGTTGTTGGTGACGACGAGCGCGTCCTCGGATCCCGTGAGCGCGATCAGGTGTTCCTCGACCGCGCGGAACCTCCGGCCGCGCCTGCCGGTCGCCGGGTCCAGCTCGAGGAACCCGTAGCCACTCGAGGCGGCGGTGGCGGCGGCGCGTGCCGCCCGGGGCCAGGGCGCGCGCCCCAGGTTGGTGTGGAGGATGACGCCGGTCGCGTTGATCACTCGAGGCGGGATCGTCAGCGTGGGATCGCCCAGCGCCTCGAGGCGGACGAGGACCGCGTCGACCAGGTCGGCGTCGGCCGCGGGCTTCACGCCGGCCGCGAGCCGATGTCGCTCGTCTGTGATGACCGAGCGGACGATCGGCACCAGCGCGCCAGCCTCGGACACCTCGACGCTGTCTCGAACCTGGGCGAGGAGGTGCTCCACGCTGGGCGGGCGCGCCCGCGACGATGTTGCAGTGCGGGACGATGCGGCGTTCACGCTGCGATGATGGCACCGACGATGCCACGCCGACAGGCGGCGAGTCCTGCCCAACGGAGGTCGATGGATGGCGAGCGGGTCGGCTCCGGACGTCATCGTGGTCGGTGGCGGGATCGTCGGCGCGTCGGCGGCAGCGTTCCTTGCAGGTGCCGGCGCGTCGGTGGCGCTCATCGAGCGCGAGGGCCTGGCGTCGGGAGCCTCGGGCGCCAACTCGGGCGTCGTGCAGCATCCGTTCGATCCCGTGCTGGCCGGGCTGTATCGCGAGACGGTCGATCTGTACCGCGACCTGACGGCGCGCTCGAACGCGTTTCCGTTCCCCGACGCAGCCGTCGGGCTGCTGTACGTCTCGGCCGACGAGGCGGCAGTGCGCCGCCAGGCGCGCCTGATCGGTGAAGCGTTCCCGGGTCTCGCCCTCGAGGTGCTGGGCGGTGAGCCGCTGCGCACGTTGGATCCGGCCCTTGCCCATGGTCTCTGGGCATGCCGCGTCGACATCGGGTACCCCGTCGCGCCAGGCGCCTCGACGTATGCCTACGCGACGCTGGCCGAGTCTCGCGGAGCGGCCATTCGCCTCGGTCGATCAGCGTCCCTCGCGGTCGAGGGGGATGCCGTGACAGGCGTCCTGGTCGACGGGCGGCTGCTGCCGGCGGGAGCCGTGCTGGCCGCAGCCGGGCCGTGGACGCCGGTGCTCCTCGATCCGACCGGGCGATGGACCCCGATCCGCCCGCGCTGGGGCGTCGTGGTCGAAGCGGAGCTGGACCACCCACCGGCGCACGTGATGGAGGAGGCCGGCATCGAGGCGGTGCTGGACACGATGCCCGCGGGCGTCGCCGAGATGTCGGACGCCGTGGAGTTCAGCCTCGTGCCGCTGCCCGGCGCGAGCGCCGTCGGCTCGACGTTCCTGCCCGCCGAGCCGGACCCGGCTGCATGGACGGAGTCGATTCTGATGCGCGCCAGCTCCTTCGTGCCGGGCGTCGCCGACGCCCCGATCCGCGGCGTCCGCGCCTGTGCCCGGCCGCAGAGCATGGACGGACGGCCGCTGGTCGGCGCCGTCCCCGGCCGCCGCAACCTGTTCGTGTGCGCGGGGCACGGGCCGTGGGGCATCTCCACCGGGCCCGCGTCCGCGAGGCTGGTCGCGGACCTGATCCTCGGCGGCGCTCCGGCCATCCCGGCCGAGCTCGATCCCGCACGGTTCGGCACGCCGGCCGGGTGAGGCCTGCCGGGAAGCGTCAGCCGGGCTCCGCATCGCAGCGTCGCTACACTCGAACCCATGGCCCCCCGATCGACCCGCTCCGTGATCTTCGACATGGATGGCGTGCTGTGCGACTCGGAGCCATTTATCAGCGAGGCCGCGATCGCGTTGCTGCACGATCGATACGGCGTCACGACGACGCCGGAGGAGTACCGCCCGTTCGTGGGAACGGGCGAGGCGCAATTCGTGACCGGAGTGGCCGAGCAGCACGGCCTGAGCCTCGATCCCGATCGGGCCAAGGCCGACCTCTACGATCGCTACGTGGCGATCATCCACGGACGACTGCACCCGCTGCCGGGGCTGCACGGCTTCCTCGGCGCGTGCCGTGACGCCGGTCTTCGGCTCGCCCTGGCGTCGAGCGCCGATCCGGTGAAGATCGAGGCCAATCTTGCCGAGATCGGCGTCAAGAGGAGTGGATTCGACGCCGTCGTGTCCGGAATCGACGTGACTCGGCGCAAGCCGGCGCCCGACATCTTCCTGCTCGCCGCCGAGCGGCTCGACGCGCCGCCGGGCCGATGCCTGGTCGTCGAGGATGCGCCCAGTGGGGTGCTGGCGGCGAAACAGGCCCGGATGCGCTGCCTCGGCCTGGCCACCAGCTTCACGCCGGAGCAGCTCGAGGCTGCTGGTGCCGACTTCGTAGCCAGGGACTTCACCGACATCCCATCGCGGGTGTACCGCGAGCTCGGGGCCGGGCCGGCGTAGACGGAGCGGAAACCGTGAGCTTGCATGTCGGCCATGGTGGGCACCCACCTCGTCGCGCCGGTCGAGGATGGCGAGCTCATGCTCGGCCAGTGGCAGCGGATCGTGCTCATCGACTTCGACGAGCGGCCTCGCCGCCGGGAGATCGTCGTGAAGGTCATCGGGGCCTTCGATTGAGCCACGACCCGAGTCCGACCGAGCCGACCGCATGCCCACCGGTGTCAGGCCAGCCGGAGCGCAGCGGGTCCGCGCGTCGCGACTCACTCCGCCCGCTGGCTGGTTGCGTACCATCGCGTCGCGTGAGGTGACGCGTGATCCGAAACCTGATCTGGGATGTGGACGGCACGCTGTTCGACACGTACCCCTCGATCGTCCGAGCGTTCCTGACGGCGCTCGGGCCTCTCGGTGGCTCGGAGGGCTCCGGTGAGGTGCTCTCGCTGGCCAGGATCGGCCTCACGCACTGCGCACACGCCCTGGCGACCCGGCACAACCTGGACGAGGACGAGCTGGCCGAGCGCTTCAGCGAGGCCTATCGAGCCGTCCCGGGGACGGATCAGCGCCCATTTGACGGGGTCGCCCGCGTCTGCGAGGCGATCGTGGCCGGTGGCGGTGTCAATGCCATCGTGACCCATCGGGCGCGTGCATCGACGGAGGCGCTGCTCGCCGCGCATGGCATCCGCGATCGGTTCGGCGAGATCGCCGCCGGAGACGAGGGCTTTCCCAGGAAGCCGGATCCAGCGGCGTTCCTGGCGATCATCGGCAGAACCGGCATCGATGCGCGGGAGACGGCGGCGGTCGGCGACCGCGGTGTCGATGTCCTCGCCGGCAAGGCGGCCGGGCTGCGGACGTGTCTGTTCCTGCCGGAAGGCAGGGACGCCGCCGAGGGCGGTCCCGATCTCGTGTTCTCGGACTACACGCAACTGCTCGAGCATCTGCAAGGGCACCGGACCGTCCCCGCAGCTCGCTGACGCACCGTCCTCCATCCGAGGGGCACGGGCGCCCGGGGATGTGGCGGGAGCGCATGGGAGTCGAACCCACCGCGCGACGCCGGGCGCCGCGCCACCGGTGTTGAAGACCGGGGAGCCCACCGGGACCCCTCCGCTCCCGCCGCGATGGTACGCGGGGGAGTCGACCGCACGCCGTTGAGCGCAGCCTGCCGGATGCGGGCCGCGCTCGCGGGCTACCTGCTCGATGGGCTGTGCCCGCCGGCCGAGTCGATCGTGACCGCCTCCCGGGCACGGGTCGGCTCCCAGCTCTGATGCCCGCCGCGCAGGAGCGAGGCGACGGCGCCGATCGCGCTGGCCACGACCCCCGCCGCGAACGCCACGTGGAGCGCCGAGATGAACGGGCCCAGATCGATCCCCTGGGCGCCGACCTGCGTGCCGGAGAACACTGCGAGCAAGACCTTGGGGTCCATCGCCGTGGTGACGAGGCCGATAGCGAGCGCGATGCTGATCACGAACCCGCTCTGGGTGAGCATCATCCGCGCGCCTGCGCCGACGCCGCGCTGCGCCGGAGGCACGACGCCCATCACGGCGCTCGTGTTGGGGCTGTTGAACAGGCCGGATCCGGCCCCGATGATCAGCTGCCACAGGGCGAGCTGCCAGTAGGGCGTGTCGACCTCGAGGGTCATCAGGCCCGCCAGCCCGATCCCGGTCACGACCATGCCCAGGGTCGCCAGCTCGCGCGACCCGAAGCGGTCGGCGAGCGCGCCGCTGATGGGTGACAGGACCAGCAGCCCGGCCGCCAGCGGGGCCAGCAGGATGCCCGCGGTCACCGGATCGTCGCCCTTGGCGCCCTGCAGATAGAACACCAGCAGGAACAGCACGCTGTTGCGTGCGATGCCGTTGAGCAGCCCGGTCACGTTGCCCATCGCGAACAGCCGGTTGCGAAACAGGTCGAGGTCGAGCAGCGGCTCGGTCGTGCGCAGCTCGACCCACACGAACACGGGCGCAGCGACGACGAAGGTGGCGATGCCGCCGAGGACCCAGGGCGTGGTCCACCCGAACAGGCCGCCGAACGCGAGCGCGATCATCAGGGCCAGGAGGCCGACGAGGTACAGCGCCGAGCCGGCCAGGTCGAACGAGTGGCGACCCGTCGGGCGATGCGGGTCGGCCAGCACCATCGCCGCCAGCAGCGTCCCGACGATCCCCAGCGGGACGTTGAACCAGAACACGGTTCGCCAGCCGAACGCGGTGAGGAACCCGCCCAGGATCGGGCCGAGCATGAGACCGGCGCCGATCACCATGGCGTTGATCCCGAGGGCACGGCCCAGCTCGCGTCGCGGGAACACGTCGGTCACGATCGCGGTCGAGGTCGCCATGAGGAGCGCCCCGCCGATCCCCTGCACGATGCGTGCGGCGATCAGCAGCAGGGCGTCGGGGGCGAGACCGCACAGGACCGAGGCACCCGTGAACACCGCCAGGCCGACGACGTACGTCCGGGACCGGCCGACCATATCGGCGATGCGCCCGGCGTTGAGCACGAGGACCGTGGCCACGAGCGTGTAGCCAACAACGATCCAGAGCAGGGCGAACAGGTCGGTGTGCAGGTCCCTGAGGATGTCCGGCAACGCGATCACCAGGGTGCCGGAGGTGAGCGCGGACAGCAGCGCACCGAGGCTGGTCACGGCGAGCACGGACCAGCGGAACCGCTCGCTCGAGGGTCGGACAGCAAATGGGCCCGACAGCAGGGGCTGGGTGGAGGGGCGCATCGCGGGCCAGTCTAGTGCAACCTTGACGTTCACGTGAATGTAGGTCCCTTCTGGCCACGTATGATCGCGCCATGTCGCCCTCGTCGACCCGCGGCTCAGCGGTCCCGCCCATCCGGCTGACCGAGCTCACCGACTGCGGCGGGTGCGCCGCCAAGCTCGGGGCAGATCTCCTGGCGGAAGCGCTGGCGGGCCTGGGTGCCACGGACGGCATGGGGACCGGGCCTGACGCCACGGCCGGCGCCGGCGGCGGGGCACTGATTGCCGGCCTGGATCCCCCCGACGACGCCGCCGCGTGGCGCATCTCGGACGACCTGGCCATCCTCGGCACGCTCGACTTCTTTCCGCCGCTCGTCGACGACCCGTTCGCGTACGGCGAGATCGCCGCCGCGAACGCCGTCTCGGACGTGTTCGCCATGGGCGGACGGGTGCTGTTCGCACTGTCGATCGCGGCGTTCCCCGAGGGCTTCCCGCCCGCGGCGCTGGCCGCGGTGTTCGAAGGCGCCGTCACGAAGGTCCGCGAGGCCGGCGGCGTTCTGGCCGGCGGGCACACGATCCGGGACCCGGAGCCCAAGTACGGGCTGGCGGTGATCGGCGCCGCGCACCCAGACCGGCTGCTCCGGAAGGGCGGCGCGCAACCAGGCGACGTCGTGGTGCTGACCAAGCCACTGGGAACGGGGCTCCTGGTGAGCGGGCGTCGATCGGGTCAGGTGGCCGATCGGCACCTCGCGGCGGCGATCGCACAGATGCGCGAGCTCAACCGTGCCGCCTCGGAGGTCCTGGTGGCGCACGGCATCTGCGGCGCGACCGACGTTACCGGGTTCGGGCTGCTGGGCCACGGGCTCGAGATGGCCCGCGCATCGGGCGTCCGGCTGGTCTTCGACGCGGCGGCACTGCCGGCGATCGACGGCGCCCTGGACGCTGCTCGGGCCGGCGTGAAGACCGGTGGCGCGGCCCACAACCGGCGGTTCACGGCGGCCGACCTCAAGGTCTCGCCCGGCGTGCCGCCCGAGCTCGTCGCCCTGGCTCACGACCCCCAGACGTCGGGCGGCCTGCTGGCCGCGATCCCACCCGGCGACGTGGCGACGGTTATCGCCGACCTCGCTGCTGCCGGCGTGACGGGCTGGCAGGTCGGTCGCGTGGACGAGATCGGCGCCGTCGGGGCTGAGCGCACGGTCCGGCTCGTTGTGCGCTGACGGACCCACCTGGCGCCAACCATCTACACTCGGCGGGTCGGACCAACCACCCGAGGTATGCGAGTGCCGAAGGAGTACGTCCGCCTGACCACGCCGCTCGTGCGCGACGGCGACCGCCTGACCGGCACCCTTCGTCCCGCAACCTGGGACGAGGCGCTGGACCGGGTGGCCTCCGGACTCCGGGCGGCGGGCGCGGCGCACGGCCCCCGGACGTACGGGATCTTCAGCTGCAGCAAGTCGACCAACGAGGTCAACTTCGCCGCCCAGAAGCTCTCCCGGGTCGTCCTGGGCAGCAACAACATCGACAGCTGCAACCGCACCTGACACGCGCCCTCTGTCGCCGGTCTGGCGACCGTGTTCGGCGCCGGTGGCGGAACCAGCTCATACCGTGAAGCTGAGGAGACGGATCTCGTTCTCCTGTGGGGCAGCAACGCCCGCGAGACGCATCCGATCTTCTTCCACCACCTCCTCAAGGGGGTGCATCGCGGCGCGCGTCTGATCGCGATCGATCCTCGACGGACCAGCAGCGCGCAGTGGGCCGACCTGTGGCTGGGTCTCGACGTGGGCTCCGACATCGCCCTGGCCAACGCCATGGGCCGCGAGATCATCCACGCGGGCCTCGCCAACGACGAGTTCATCGGGCGCGCGACCGACAACTTCGCGGCCTATCGCACCGCCGTCGAGCCCTACACGCTGGACTACGCCGAGCGCGAGACGGGCGTGCCGGCAGCCGCGATCCGCGAGGCCGCCCACGCCTATGCGCAAGCCGATCGCGCCCTGCTGTGCTGGACGCTCGGGATCACCGAGCACCACAACGCGACCGACAACGTGCTCGCGCTGATCGATCTCTCGTTGCTCACCGGCCACGTCGGCCGCTACGGGAGCGGCCTCAACCCGCTCCGGGGCCAGAACAACGTCCAGGGCGGTGGCGACATGGGCGCCCTGCCCGACCGGCTGCCCGGCTTCCAGCACGTGGAGAACGACGCCCTCCGGGTGAAGTTCGATGAGGCCTGGGGCGCGCAGGTCCCACCCAAGCGTGGCTGGCACCTGTCGGGCATGTTCGACGCGATGGAGCGCGGCGACCTGACGGCGCTGTACGTGATCGGCGAGAACCCGATGCAGTCCGAGGCCGACCGACACCGGACCGAGCGGCTGCTCCGCGGGCTCGACTTCCTCGTCGCCCAGGACATCTTCCTGACCGCGACCGCGGAGATCGCCGACGTCGTCCTGCCGGCGGCTGCGGCGTGGGCAGAGACGGAGGGCTCCGTCACGAACTCCGAGCGCCGCGTCCAGCGGGTGCACCGGGCGATGGCGCCGCCGGGCGAGGCGCGCGACGACCTGTGGATCGTGTTCGAGATCGCCCGGCGGCTCGGCCACGATTGGGGAGCACCGGACGCCGAGGCGGTGTGGGACGAGGTCCGCCGGCTGGCCCCGGCGTTCGCCGGCATGAGCTACCCGCGACTCGAGGCCGAAGGCGGGCTTCAGTGGCCCTGCTACGACGAGTCGCATCCGGGTGAGCTGTTCCTGCACTCGCGGCTGTGGGAGAACCCCGTGCCCGGCAACCGGGCGCCGTTCATGCCGGTCGAGCACGACCCGCCGGTGGACCGGCTCACCAGCGAGTTTCCCATCCGGCTCACGACCGGCCGCCGGCTGGACTCGTACAACACGGGCGTTCAGTCGAACCGATACGCTTACCCACGCCGGACCGGCGAGACGATCGACCTGTCTCCCGAAGACGTCGACCGGCTTGGTCTTGATGAGGGTGAGCGCGTGCGGGTGGTGTCGCGGCGGGGCAAGGTCGAGGCGCCGGTTCGCGTCGAGGAGGGCCTCCGGCCGGGCCTCGCGTTCATGACGTTCCACTTCCAGGACGAGGTCGCGGTCAACACCCTGACCATTGACGCCACGGATCCACGCGCGGGCACGGCCGAGTTCAAAGCGACCGCCATCCGGGTCGAGAAGCTGCCCGTTGACCTCGGGGCACCCGCCTCGGCGGGTGCTGCCCCCGGCGGCGGCCCGACCGAGCGAAGCTCGTGAGCCTCATCCGGCGGTTGTTCGGGACACCCGACGACGCGACCGACGACGATGCTCGGCTCATCGCGCGGCTGGAGAGCGCGGGCGTGGACCTGTCCCGACCGATCAGCGTAGAGCACCAGCTGGCGCTGCCCGACGAACGGGCTGCGCGACGTGTCGTGGCTCAGCTGGCGAACAGCGGCGGAACGGTGGCCATGACGGCACCTCTGATGGGTCGGCGCTGGACGGTCCGCGTGACCTTCCCGATGGTCGTGACACAGGAGCGCATGACGGCCATCCGGGACCAGCTGGGTGCGTTCGCCGCCGAGCAGGGCGGCGAGTACACGGGCTGGGGAACGTCCGGCGAGCCAGGCTGATCCCGGGCGATCCTGGCCACCGGCGGACCTGCGCATGATGACCTCCTCCGGCAGGTCTGGGCGGGGCATTCGCGCCACGCTGGGCCTGTCCGAGGCTTTCGTGGGCCTGGTCGTGGTCGCCATCGCCGGCAACGCGGTCGAGAACCTGGTCGGCATCCAGCAGGCGGTCCGTAACCGGACGGACCTGGCGATCAGCCTGATCCAGAACTCCAGCCTGCAGGTCGCGATCGCCCTGACCCCGGTGTTGATGCTCGCGAGCCTGGTCCTGTCGCCCACACCGATGACCCTGGTCCTAGCTCCGACCCTGCTCGTCGGGCTGTCGCTGACGGCGGTGCTGGGTGCCCTGGTCGTGTTCGACGGCGAGTCCACGTGGCTCGAGGGGCTGATGCTGCTCGGCCTGTACGCGATCATCGCCGCCTCCGTCTGGTACGGACCGCCGCTGTCCCTCTGAGCGGCACGCCTGTGAGCCATCGTTGTGCACAAGCGCCTACACTCGCGCGATGGATCTCCACGTCGTGGGACCCGCCGCGACACCCGCGGAGCGCGCGGCGATCGATGCCCTTCTGGATCCGTTGCTCGGCCCGGCGAGAGCGGGCTGGGACGGCGGCGACCGCGACCCCGGGCTGGGTGGGCGCGTGGCGCACGGCGGCCGGGAGGCGCGAGCCAGGCGGGACCTGCTGCTGCCGGCGCTCGAGGCGGCCGTGGCGCGATCCGGCTGGCTCAGCCGGGGTGCGCTCAACCACATCTGCCGGCGGCTCTCGGTCCCGCCCGCCGATGCGTACGGCGTGACCTCGTTCTATGCCCTGCTGCCGACGAGCGAACGGCCGCCCGTGGTCGCTCATGTATGCGACGACCTGGCCTGCCGGCTTGCCGGGGCCGAGGCCGTGTGCGCCGATCTCGAACGGCTGGCCGGGCCTGCCGGAACGCCGATCCGGGGCGGCTCGGATGGCGCGACGGCCGCGACCTGGCTGCGCAGCCCGTGCCTCGGGCAGTGCGAGCGACCCACGGCGGCCCTGGTGACGGTCGCGGGCCTGGCCCCGGGCGGCCTGGTGGTGGGCGAGATCGCCGATGGCGCCGGGTTGCTGGAGACGCTCGACTGGGCGACCGAGCTCGCGAGTGCCGAACCTGACACGGTGCGAGCGGAGCTCTCCTCGGACGAGCGCGACCCGATCGAGTGGGTCCGCGGACTGGCGCCGCAGGCGGGCACCGACGGGCTGCTCCTGCTCGAGCGCGTGGGCCGCGTGGACCCGACCTCGCTCGAGGCCCACCTCGCGGCGGGCGGCTACGAGGGCCTGCGGCGGGCGATGGCGCTCGGCGCCGACGGTGTCATTGGCGAGGTCACGGCGTCGGGGCTGGTGGGGCGCGGCGGGGCGGCGTTTCCGACCGGCCGCAAGTGGTCGGCGGTTGCGGCCCAGCTGGTGACGCCACGGTACGTCGTATGCAACGCCGACGAATCCGAGCCCGGGACGTTCAAGGACCGGGTGATCCTCGAGGAGGACCCATTCACCCTCGTCGAGGCCATCACGATCGCCGGGTACGCGGTCGGCGCCTCGCGCGGCTACCTGTATCTGCGCGGCGAGTACCCGGTCGCCCGCGACCGCCTGGCGGGCGCCGTCACGCAGGCTCGCGCCGCCGGGTGGCTGGGCGCCGACGTGGACGGGAGCGGCTGGGCGTTCGACATCGAGCTTCGGATGGGCGCCGGTGCCTACATCGCGGGCGAGGAGACCGCGCTGTTCGAGTCGATCGAGGGGGGGCGGCCGGAGCCGCGCAACAAGCCGCCGTTCCCGGTGGACGCCGGGCTGTTCGGTCAGCCGACCCTGATCAACAACGTCGAGACGCTGGTCAACGTGCCGGCGATCCTGCGCCTCGGTGCCGCCGCGTACGCCGCCATCGGCACCGAGGGCTCGACGGGACCCAAGCTGTTCTGCGTCTCTGGGCACGTGGCCTGGCCCGGCGTCTACGAGGTTCCGTTCGGCGCGACGCTCCGGGAGCTGATCGAGCTCGCGGGCGGCGTTCCCGGCGAGCGGGCGATCCAGGCCGTGCTGCTGGGCGGGGCGGCGGGCACATTCGTGGGCCCCGGCCAGCTGGACGTGCCGCTGACGTTCGAGGGGATGCGGGCCGCCGGGGCGAGCCTGGGGTCGGGGGTGGTCATGGTGTTCGACGAAACCGCCGATCTGGCCGACGCGCTCCGCAGAATCGCCTCCTTCTTCCGCGACGAGTCGTGCGGCCAGTGCGTCCCGTGCCGGGTGGGTACGGTGCGCCAGGAGGAGCTGCTGGCGCGGCTGGCGGCTGGCCGGCCGCTGGGCTCCGTCGACGCGGAGCTGGCCCTGCTGGACGACCTCGCCCGGGCGATGCGCGACGCGTCGATCTGCGGCCTGGGGCAGACGGCGTCATCGGCGATCGAGAGCGCGATCCGGGCCGGGCTGGTCCGGTTCGGGGAGCCGGGCGGGCCGGCGAGCCCGGCCGTCGCGGGGACCGGCGCATGACCGCCCCTGACGTCGAGCGCATTCTCCGGGAGCCACCCGCGCGGCCGTCGCGTGCGCCGACGCCACCGCCCGTGCCGGCAGCGGCGTCGATCGAGCTCAGGATCGACGGGGCGACCGTCACGGTCCCGGCCGGATCCACGATCCTCGAGGCGGCGGGATCGGTCGGGATCGACACCCCAACGCTGTGCTATCTCGAGAACCTGACACCGGTCAACGTGTGCCGTCTATGCGTGGTCGAGGTCGCCGGCTCGCGGGCGCTGGTGCCGGCCTGCTCGCGCACGGTCGAGGCGGGCATGGAGGTCCAGACCGACAGCGAGCGCGTTCGGCACTCGCGGCGGCTGGTGCTGGAGCTGCTGGGCTCGTCGGTCGATCTGTCCCTGGCAGGACCCGCCGAACCGGACGGCGACCTCGAGCGCCACAGCCGGCGATACGGCGCGGACCCGGCGAGGTTTGGGCCTGCGGCGCGCGGCCCTGCGGTCGAGCCGAGGGACGAGCGGCGGCCAGGTCACCACGAGCCGCCCCTCGCTGATCCGGCCTCGGCAGCCGAGACCGTCGCCCAGCCGGTCAAGGTCGACAACGATCTCTACGTGCGGGACTACGCTCGCTGCATCCTGTGCTACAAGTGCGTCGAGGCGTGCGGCGAGGACGCTCAGAACACGTTCGCAATCTCGGTCGTCGGCCGGGGCTTCGACGCCCGGATCTCGACCGAGTTCGACACCCCGCTGCCCGAGTCGGCTTGCGTGTTCTGCGGCAACTGCATCGGCGTCTGTCCCACCGGAGCCCTCATGTTCCGCTCCGAGCACGAGATGCGCGCCGCGGGCACGTGGCGGGCCGAGGAGCAGCAGACCACGGACACGATCTGCCCCTACTGCGGGGTCGGCTGCACGCTGACCCTGCACACCCAGGACGACGAGATCGTCAAGGTGACCTCGCCGATCGAAGCGCCAATCACGCACGGCCATCTGTGCGTCAAGGGCCGGTTCGGGTTCGAGTTCGTTCAGGTGCGGCCCAGAGGCGAGCGCGAGGATGTGCGAGAAGCCGGTCGCTGAGGCCCGCGGCACCGGGCACGATCCGCGCCGGGGCCCAAGCCATCGAGGACAGGTACAGGCACCATGCGTGTCGGGCTCAGGCACTCGCCGCCGTGAGCGGCTCGAGCCCACGGGCGTGGCCCGGCGGGCGCGCGGGGGTCCCCGACAGCATGGCTCCCGGTAGCAGGGCGGGAGGACCCCCCGTCGCAGGGCCGGTCGGCCCTTCGCGCCCCATGTATCGAACGGCACAGTCACAGGTATGAGCGACCCCTGTCCGTGCGCGTCGGCGACCCCCGGCGCGGAGCCCCCACGGACAACCGAATGAGTCAACGAATGCCGGCGCGAACCGGCGGCCCCCAGGGCGCCCGAGACCTCAGCCGCCTCAAGTGGGCGACGATGGTCCTGCCCGTCGTCTTCGTGTGGGTGTTCGAGCTCGTCCGGTTCCTGGTCCTCGATCCCCACATGACCGGCGACGAGGGCCACGTGGCGTCCGCGATGATCATGGGCGCGGCGATCGTGGCGTTCGCGACCGTCGTGTCCCTGTACCTCGACCGCACCCAGAAGCAGCTGCTTGCGCAGAACAAGGACCTGACCGTCACCCACGAGGTGAGCTCGGCCGTCCGCGGCGGTCTGTCCCTGCCGGATCTTCTCGAGCAGGCGCTCGACCGCCTGATCACCCAGACGGGTGCCCTGGCCGGGATCGTCTCGATCGAGACGTCCGACGACAACCGCCTCACGATCCAGCGTCCAGCGACCCTGGCTCCCGGGCTCAGCTGGCTGGGACCGATCCTCACCGAGCCCTCGGATGCCGCGCTCGACACACCCCGCTACACGCGGCGCGACGGCGTGGACACCGGCATCCTCGAGCTCGCCCTCATCCGCGGCACGAACCGCCTGGGCCACATCCGGCTCCTCTTCCATCCACCGGTCGAGCCGGACATCTCGGACGCCGCCTTCATCGATATCGCCGGGGAGATCGCGGGCGCGGCCCAGCTCGGGTTGACCGTGGCTGACCTCCATCGTCGCGAACGCGAGCGGGAGGCGCTGTATGAGGTGGCCCTCCGGCTGACCGGGCAGGCCGACCTGCGGGAGGTCCTCGACACGATCACCGGACACGCGCGCGAGCTGCTGGGCGCGGAGCGGGCGGTCGCCTGTCTGTCGGACATGCGCGACCACGACACTCGATCGTCGGCCGTCCGCGATCGCCTCGCGATGGCCGACGATGGCAGCGTGTGTCATGTCGCCCACTCGGCCACCAGCGCCCACCACACGCAGAACCCGTCGTGTCCCCTGGTCGCCGGCCACGAGACCGCCACCTGGGCCACTCGCCCGCTCCGCGGTCCAGACGGCATCCTCGGCGAGCTGTGCGTCGTACGAACCGGCCGGCCGTTCAGCGCCACCGAGCGCCACCTGCTCGGCGGTCTCGCCGACATGGCCGCGATCGCCGTCCGCACGGCGCGCCTCCACGAGGCCGAGGAGCAGTGGACGATCCACGCCGAGCGGGACCGGATCGCCCGCGAGCTCCACGACAGCCTGGCCCAGGTCCTGGGCGTGATCCACCTGCAGCTGCGCTCGCTCGAGACCAGAGCCAAGGACGAGGCCAGCCACACGATGGCGGGCGAGCTGTCGCAGCTCGCCGAGACAGCCGACGAGGCCTACCAGGACGTCCGCGAGGCGATCCTGGGCCTGCGCGAGACCATCCGCGAGGACGGCGGGCTCGAGGGCTCGCTGCGCGAGTACCTCCGCAAGTACAGCCGCCAGACGGGGATCGCCGCCACTCTGACCTGCGACGGGGACACCCGCCACGCGCTCAGCCCGCGGGCGGAGGTCCAGCTGCTGCGAGTCGTCCAGGAAGCGCTGACCAACACGCGCAAGCACTCGCGCGCGAGTCGCGCGCTGGTCGCGATCGAGTGCGACGGGCCATCCACCACGCTCACGATCGAGGATGACGGGGTCGGCTTCGACCCGACGTTGGTGAATAGCTCGATGGAGGGCGGCTTCGGGCTCGCCTCGATGCGGGAACGCGTGGAGCAGGTCGGTGGGACGATCACCGTGCATACTGCGCCGAGCGAGGGGACCCGGATCGTCGTCCGCCTCGAGGCAGAGGACACGCGTGGCACACCTTCCACCCAAGCTCCGAGTGCTGCTCGTCGATGATCAGGCGCTGTTCCGGCGGGCGCTGGCGACGCTGATCAGCAACCAGCACGACATGACGGTCGTGGGCGAGGGCGAGAACGGCCGGGACGCCCTGGACAAGGTTCGCGCGATCCAGCCCGACCTGGTGGTGATGGACGTCAACATGCCCGGCGCGTCCGGAGTCGACGGGGTGGCCGCGATCCGGACCGCCGGGTTCACGACGCCGATCGTGATGCTCACGGTGTCCGAGGAGGACGACGACCTGTTCGAGTCGATCAAGGCGGGCGCCAACGGCTACCTGCTCAAGAATGTCCGGCCGGAGCAGCTGTTCGAAGACCTGCGCGGCGTCATGCGCGGCGAGGCCCCGATCGCACCCGCGGTCGCGAGCAAGCTGCTCGACGCCCTGCGCACCGGTGGCCTCCCGTCACGTGGCCATGCGCCGATGCCCGCCGAGGACAGCGTGCTCACCCGCCGCGAGTCGGAGATCCTGGAGCTGGTGGCAAGAGGCCTGTCCAACAAGGAGATCGCCAACGAGCTCTCGATTACCGAGGGGACGGTCAAGAACCACGTCCATAACGCGCTTGAGAAGCTGCACCTGACGAACCGCGTGCAAGCGGCCGCCTATGCCGTGCGCAAGGGCCTGACCGTGCCGGAGGCGGCGCCCGACTGAGCGGAACCTGGCTATCCCGTCGGATACAGCGGATCCGGCGTCAAGTGTGCCGGGCGACGGATTGGACGCCGGCTGCCCGGGGCCTAGGATCGCGCCCACGGACCCGAGCCTGCGGTCCGTATGTGTCCGTCGTGGGGAGCCATCCTCGTGTCACCTGAGCCGGTGAGGGTCCTCGTCCTGTACAGCCATGCCCTGATGGGCGAGGGCCTGGTACGGATGCTGCTCGACGAGCCCGGGGTCACCGTCGACGCCGTGGACGTCGGCATGGCCGATGCCGTCGAGTCCGCCCTCGCCCGCGAGCCCGCCGTGATCGTTGTCGAGGAGGGCGGCGAGATCGATGCCGTCGATGTCGCCCGGCGCTCCCAGTGCGGCCTGGTGCTGGACGTCGACATCAACACGACCCATGCCTGGACGCTCCGGCGTGAGTCGCTCTCGTCGCGTCCCGACGAGTTTCTGGCAGCCATCCGCGGGGCGGTGGCGAAGCGGAGCGCCGGCGACGAGCCGGAAGAGGGAGAGGCCCGCCTGCAGCCAGCCGTCGTTCCGGGCTAGGCTTCGCCCCAGATGGGCAACCCAACTGACCGGCCGCCTTCCGACGAACCGGCCTTCGACCCGCGCACCACCACCGTCCCGCGGCGACGCGTCCTGATCCTGATGGGCGCCGGTGCCCTCGCGGCCGGTGGCGGGCTCGGCGTGCTGCTCGAGGCGTGTGCCGGACCGCCGATCCCGGTAGAGCTCGATTTCGATCCCGCCACCCTGGCTCCTGACACGCCGACCGAGGTGCCGTTCACGTTCACGGTTGGGGGTGGCACCGTGCAGGGCTCGACCTGGCTGGTCAGGCAGCCGGGCGGCGACATCGTGGCGTTCGATCCCCGCTGCACGCATGCGCTGTGCGTCTACAGCTGGTCGGCGGCGGATGGGCAGTTCAAGTGCCACTGCCACGACGGCGCCTTCGCCATCGACGGGTCGGTCCTGCACGGACCGCCGCCGCGGCCGCTCGACCGCTTCCCGCTCAAGCTGGTGGGCGACGTCATCGAGGTGGACGTCCCGTCGGGCTTCGCCACACCGCGGGAGTCGCTCTAGGCGCGCGATCCCGCCCGGTCGGGTGTTCTAGCCGGCCACCACCGGATGCGGTGGGCCACTCGATACAGGTTCAGCGGCGCGCGGACGCACCACGTCCTGTATCGCATCTCTATCCCCCGACGGATGGGAACGAACCCACGCGCGCGTGAGCATTGGGCATGGAGCGCGAGCTCAGGTCCGTCGACGTCCATGACCTGGACACGGCCCCAGCGAGAAGCGTCCACCGCAAGGAAGCTGCCGAATGATGAGAGTCGCCCGTCCCACGACCATCTCGAACAAGACCCTCAACCGATTGATCCTCGCCTGCGGGCTGGCCCTCCTGATCGCGATCCCGGTGATGGTGTTCATCTACTGGAATGATCGCCACGTCGACCCGGGCGCATCCCTGGCGGGCAGGACGGTCGCGGCGGCCGAGGCGGCCGTGGAGGCGGATCCCAACGACATCCAGGCGCGCGACCACCTCGCGGCGGCCTACGTGAGCGCGAAGCGCTACCAGGACGGGATCAATCAGTTCACCGAGGCCCTCAAGCTCGACGCTACGGATCGGCCGGCGCTCCTCGGCCGCGGGATTGCCTACGTCGATCTCGAAAGCCTCGATCTGGCTCGTGCCGATCTCCAGGCGTTCGTCGACGGCAACAGCGCGGGCGAGTTCGCGAAGAGCGACCCGCAGCTCGAGCAGGCCTACTACTGGCTGGGGTACGTCCAGCTCCAGCAGGGCGAGGCCGGGAATGCCGCTGACACCCTGCAGAAAGCCCTGGCCATCGATGCCGGTGATGCCGACGCCTTGTACTCGCTGGGCGTCGCCCTCGACAAGACCGGCAAGGCCCAGCTGGCCGTCTCGGCCCTCAAGCTCGCCGTGGCGTTCGTGCCCGACGGCTGGCGCGACCCGTACCAGGAGCTGGCCACCGCCTACACGGCGCTCGGCCAGACCGATGGCGTGGCCTGGGCCAACGCCATGGTCGCGCTGTGTGACGGGAACCTGGATCGGGCCGAGGCGGCGCTTACCCCGCTGACCGTCGGCTCGATGAAGACAGACGCCCTGCTGGGTCTGGCGCAGGTCGCCGCCCAGCGAGGGGACAACGCCTCGGCCACCGGCTACTACCAGCAGGTGCTGGCGATCGATCCGTCCAACACCTCGGCTTCGATCGGCCTGAGCATGCTCGGAGCCGGTGCCTCGGCGGCCCCCTCTTCGGTCGCGTCCCCGAATGCCGGAGGGTCCAACTAGAGATGAGCGCATCCGACATCACGCTGGGCGCGGTCCCGAGCGATCCAACGGCCCTCCCCGCCGAACAGGGCTCCTCTGAGCCGCCCGCTCCGGAGGCACCGACAGAGGAGGAGAGGGAGGACACCCGTCGCCGGAAGGTGCTGCTGCTGCTCCTGTTCCTGGTGCTGCTGGTCACCCTGTTCCTGTCGATCTGGTACCTCCTGTTCCGCAAGCCGATCACCGAGATCCCGCTGCCCATCGTCCCCGAGGCGATGCCCAGCTACCAGTACGCCTTCTACGACTTCACCCAGCCGCAGGGCGTCGCCGTGAGCGCGGACGGGTCGCGCATCTACGTGACACAGACCGGGAGCAGCCTGGAGACGCTGATGATCGACGGGCACGGCGCGACGCTGGGTGTCCTGAAGCCGCCCGCCACCTCCGTCGATGAGCCGGCCCAGCTGTACGTCGCGATCAACCCGCTGACGAACGAGGTGTGGGCTACCGACCGCCTCAACTCAGCCGTCTTCATCTACGCCAGCGACGGCACCTACCTGCGCACCTTCGACCCTGGCCCCAGCCTCGACGGCTGGCAGCCCCTCGGGATCGGCTTCGACCAGCAGGGCAACGTATACGTCGCCGATGCCGGGCTGGGCGTACAGCGTGTCCACGAGTTCGCGCCCGACGGCAGCCTGGTCCGGGATATCGGGGCCGACGCCTCGCTTGACCATCCCAACGGGATCGCCGTCGCTGGCGACGGGACCGTCTACGTGACCGATACGGGCAACGGCCGGCTGCTCGTGTTCGACACGGCCGGGAATTTGGCCGGCACCGTCGGCCGCGGGAATGCGGTCGGCGATCTCGGCCTGCCCGTCGGTGTCGCCATCGACGACCACGGCCACATCCTCGTGGTCGACTCGAGCGCCGCGGCAGTCCAGGCCTACGCCCCGATGCAGGCCGGCGACCGAGGGCCTGCCTACATCAGCTCCTTCGGCGAGAAGGGGACAGCCGACGGGAACCTCTCGTTCCCGAACGGGCTGACCGTGGACGCGCGGGGCCGTGTCTATGTCGCCGATTGGGGCAACGACAGGCTCCAAGTGTGGAGCTACTGACCATGGACAGGACAAGGGAGGTGAGATCAAGGACGACGAGCACGCCTGCAGCGCAGGCGCCCACATCCATCTCAGTCAAGAGGTAATGACAGTGAGGAAACTTGCGCTCCTCTTAGGAGCCGGCGCCCTCTGGCTGTTCGTTGCCGCGCTGCCGGTGTTCGCTGACGGCGGTCCACACCAGATGGCCGTCAACAACGGGACCGGAACCGGAGGGCTGACCGCAGACACGTGTGCGGGCTGCCATCGGGCCCATACGGCTTCGGCCGAGGGCCTGCTCAACAACGACCTGCCCGAGCTGTGTCTCGACTGCCACAACGGCACCAAGGCAACAACTGACGTTCTTCACGGCATCCAATACGACCCGACCAGCGCCAGCGGCGCGGTTCTGGGCGCCCTCCGGGGCGGCGGCTTCACAACCGCGCGGATTGACTCCGCCGATCCGGCCCGTCTCTCGTACCTGAGCGGTACGAATGTACGCAACATCGGTCATGTCCAACCGCTGGCGGCCGGCCAGGCGGTCACCTCGACCCACGGGGGCACCGGCGGCATCCTCAGCGCCAGCTGGGGTGATGGCACGGTCTGGGGCAACAGCGGCACCAATCCCGTGGGCGCAACCGTCGCACTCAACTGTGCGTCGTGCCACAACCCGCACGGCAACGGTCAGTACCGCATCCTGCAGACCAAACCCAGCGTCACGGCGTCGTCGGGGGCCTTCGCCCTCACCAACGCCGGCGGCGTCGAGGTCCAAGACACCGCGTATACCGGTGTCCGCAACTACACGATCCGGCCCAGCTCCAACGGGCTGGCATCCGGCGTGGTCGCTGGCACGTCCGGCGACTACTGGCGGTACCACTGGGATCCGACGGGTGCTGTTGACTGGACGCTGACGTCGGCAGGGGCGGATCCGATGAACAGTCCCTGGAATAGCCTGACCGCGAGCTACATAAATGGCTCGGGGACCCACTACGTGGTCGCCTACCCGGTCAACACGGGTGAGATCGCGGCGTACAACACCCAACTCGCGGCCGACGGGATCACCGACCCCGTGACCGGCAATGCGTCGATCTCCACGCTCGACAACAAAGGCGGCCTGATGACCGCGTGGTGCATCCAGTGCCACACGCGGTACAACGGCAACTGGTCGGTACAGGGAGACCCGGGGAGCCAAAGCCTCGGAGTGGCTTCGCTCTACGACAACTCCGGTGGCGACTCCCGGTTCATGTACAAGCATGGAACCACCCGCATCGGCTGCGAGCAGTGCCATGTGTCGCACGGCTCGAATGCAGCGATGACCGGCTCCAACAGCTTCGCCTACGTAGACCCGAACGGCGACGTTCCGCCGACGGTCGGCGTCTCCGGCGACAGCCGCCTGCTCAAGGCGGACAACCGCGGTACCTGCCAGTTGTGCCATGACCCGACGGGCACGATCACGGCCGGCACGTACATCGGCCCGCTGCCGACCCCGGGCAACTAGCCCTCATCCATCAGCAATCGCTTCCCGGCGGCCACGGTTCACCCGGGCCGCCGGGGCACCCACTCAGCCAGGCAGGACCCTGCTTCATGCGCCGTTCTCGTCCCCTCCGACGGTCGCTGCTCACGCCGGTGGTCTCGGCCCCGGCGATGCCGCCTGCCACGCGGCGTGTGAATACGCTCATCGGAGCACGTCCGTGACGTCCCGTCGCCGCTTCACCCTTCGCCTCAGCACGGCCCTGGCCGCCGGCCTGCTGGTTGTCAGCGCGATGACGACCACCACACCGATGGTCGCGTCCGTTCGTGCCAGTGATTCGACCCCGGATCCATCGGCATCGGCGGCCCCGACAGCGAGTCCCAAACCCACCGTGGCGCCCACCTCGACGCCTTCGCCGGACCCGGCGCCGACCCCGTCACCAGATCCGGCACCGTCGGCTTCGCCCACCGTCACCGCGTCGCCCACCGCGTCCCCCACGCCGCGCCCGCGCCGTCCACGACCGCGTCCCCGTCAGCGGCTCCGAGCGTGTCTCCGTCGCCCAGCGCGTCGCTCGGACCATCGCCCGAGCCATCGCCGTCGCCGAGCGCGTCGCTCGGACCATCGCCCGAGCCATCGCCATCGAGCGAACCGTCGGCGTCGCCGGCGGTGGAGCCATCGCCCTCCGCGTCATCTTCGGCGGACCCATCGATGGAGCCCTCCCCCTCGATCACACCGGAGCCGACGCCCTCAACCGGGATCGAGGTCGTCCATACGTGGGTCGACACCACGGACGCGACGGGCACGGTGGTGCAGAACGGCGCGATCGACGCCTCGCTGAGCGCGATGGAGCGGTTCGTCGTGTACGAGCTCCGGTTCCAGGTCCTCAACTCCGGGGACACGGAGGTCCAGCTCGACCCGACGCTCGAGGCTGCAGCCGGCTCCAGCCCCGACGGGTGGGCCGTGGTCCCGACCGTGGATCCGGTACCGGGCCAGCCGTTCTACGCCGCCTCCGATGACGGCCGGACGTTCAAGGTCCGAGCCGCGCCGATCGATCCCTCGGCCTTCCGGTCACCGGCGCCCCCGACACCCGACGCGCAGGTCGACGCGCAGGCCGCTGCGCAGCCCGTTGCGGGGATCACAAGCGCCGGCATGAACCCCGCACCGACCATCACACTGCCCGCCCACACGTACACCGAGATCGAGTTCGCGTTCCGCGCGACGATCAGCGCAGCGTGGACGCAGACGTACTCGCTCCGCCTCCAGCCCGCGGACGAGACCGTTGCGGCCGGCACGCCGCTGACGGTGACGATGCGTGCCCGTCCGGCGATCAGGCTGACACTCCCCGCATCGACGACGCGTGACGACCCGACCGGTCTCGCCACCGGGTTCCAGCTGGCGGCCGTCACCGCCCCCTCGGGCGGGGTGCTGTACCCGCTGTCGGCCACCGTCGACCCCGACTCGCCGCACATCGTCGCCTCGCTCACCTCGGACGGATGCGCCGCCTGCCATGCCGCCCATACAGGCATCCAGCAGAGCCTGCTCTCGGGTGTCTACCGGCTCGATCCGCTCAAGAGCTGGACGGAGGCGTATGACGGCGCCGACTTCGCGCTGTGCATCTCGTGCCACGCCGAAGAGCCGTTCGCGGACCTCAGCGGCAGCCTGAATGCCGGCACGAGCTTCGCGGGCCACGGATACCACATGGGCAACATCGAGGACACGGGCACGGGCGGCCTGGACATCACGGTGGCAGGCGACGGCGAAGGCAACGCCCTGTGCGGCGAGTGCCACTACAACCTTCACGGCGTCCCGACTTCCGAGCGCGGCCTGGTGGTCTTTGCGCCCGACGTCGAGCCCTACAACGACGAGATCAGCTACGACGAGGCGACCGGTTCCTGCACGCTGACGTGCCACGGGCGCGAGCATGACGGGCTGACCTTCGCGACGCCACCGCCTACGCCGACTCCTACGCCGACGCCACCGCCTACGCCGACTCCTACGCCGACGCCGACGCCGACCCCCACGCCGACCCCCACGCCGACGACCCCCACGCCTACGCCGACCTCCACCCCCACGCCCACGCCCACGCCCACGCCCGGGATCTGACACCGCGTCTGTATCTCCCGATACAGCCCATTCCCGCGGTATCCACCCAACAGCCCTGCCGGGTCCCGGCCGAAATGTGCGGCCTGACAGATGGGCTCGAGGCTCGCCACTCCGGACAATGCCCTCAGGTGTCAAGCCGCGGCGATCCGCGGCATCAGATGAGGGATCCACGATGAACCGGCTGCCACGGCGCAACTCCCGTTGCGCGCGTCCCGGGGGAGGCCGCGAGTGAATGCGCGCGTGCTCCCCGCCACGCGACACGCCGCCCTGGAGAACGAGCTGCTCTCGCAGCTCGGTCTGCCACCAAGCGCGTCGCCCGAAGACGTCGATGCACTCCATGAAGCCGCGAGCGAGTACCTCGCGGCTGCGCCCTCGAGCCTCCGCGGATGGGCCCACGCCCAGGCCTCGGCGCTCGATTCGGCGTACCTCAAGCTAACCGACCCGGTCGGTCTCGAGGGCTCGGCCCTCAGGAGCCCGACGAGGCCGCCGACGGTCGTACCCGGCGGGCCGGCGACACCTCCGGCCCGCCGGGATTCCGTCCCGGCCACCACGATCCCCGCGGTCGCCGACACGCTCGACGATGACGTCGTGGACGACGACCTGATCGACGACGACACGTACGACGACGAGGAGATCGGCACCGACTTCGACTCGCTGTACGCCGCGGTCACGCCCAGCGCGCACGCGGACATGGCCCCCGACGCGAAGCCCAGGCGCCGCGCTCGTGCGGCGGCGCCCGCCCCATCGAAGGGGGTTCGGTCCCGCCGGCGCGCGGACGTGACGGCATCGGAACCCGCGTCCGGTGGGATCTGGAAGAAGATCGCGCTCGGGGGTGCGGCGGTGATCGCCGTGTTCGCGATCGGCTTCGGGGCCAACGCGATCGTCAACGGCAACAACGCCGAGCCGGCCCCGACCCCCGATGTGGCACAGGCCAGCCCGAGCGCGCCGGCGGTCGACCAGGCCCAGGTCGCCCAACTCATGACGAAGTACGCAGCGGACCCGAACGACACCACCACGCTGCTCGGCCTCGCCGACGCGTTCTATGCCGGCCAGGACTACTCGAGCGCGGGCGAGTGGCTGGACAAGCTGCTCGCGATCGATCCCAAGAACGTCCAGGCGCTGCTGGCGAAAGGCGCGGTCAGCTTCAACCTCGGCGACCTTCCGACGGCCGAATCCACCTGGAAGCAGGTGGCGGACATCGCGCCCGACAACGTCGAGGTCCACTACGACCTGGGCTTCCTGTACCTCAACCAGACGACGCCCGATTGGGCGGGTGTCCAGAGCGAATGGACGAAGGTCATCCAGCTCGATCCGGGCTCGGATCTGGCACAGACGGTCCAGGCGCATCTCGATGCCCTGGTCGCCGCCTCGATGATCCCGGCCTCACCCGGTGCCCCGGCCTCACCCGCGGCCAATGGTTCCCCCGTTGCGTCCCCGGCTGCCTCTGAGACCCCGGCCCCGCCGGCCGCATCCCCGGCCGCGTCCCAGCCGGCCGCCTCTCCGGCGCCGACCGGGAGCGCCACGCCATGAGCGATCTCGGCAGCGCGCTCGGCCTCGGCATCGCCTTCACCGGCGGCGTCGTGTCGTTCGCGTCCCCGTGCTGCCTGCCGCTGGTACCGGCCTACCTCAGCTACATGGTCGGTGCGACCGGCGATGGAGCGTCCGGCCGCAGGACCGCGTTCCTGCACGGGCTGGCGTTCACGATCGGGTTCTCGCTGGTGTTCGTGGCCTTCTGGGCCTCGATCGGCGCCATCGGCTACGTGCTGGCCGACAACAAGCGTCTGCTGACGATGGCCGGCGGCGCGCTGCTCGTGTTCCTCGGGCTCCAGGTCGCGGGCGTGATCAACGTCCGGGCCCTGTGGCGCGACACCCGGGCCATGCCCGCCACGGGCGGAACGCTCGTGGCGGCCGGCGGACCGGGTATGGGCCTCCGGGGCGTGGGTGGCGTGCTCGGCGGCACCGGCGGCTCGCCGTCCTACAACCGGTCGTTCGTGTTCGGTCTCCTGTTCGCGGCCGGGTGGAGCCCGTGCATCGGGCCCATCCTGGGCGGGATCCTGGGGCTCGCGACGGCAACCTCGAGCGTGCTCCAGGGAACGATGCTGCTGATCGCGTACGCCGCCGGCCTGGCCGTCCCGTTCCTGGCCGTCGCGCTCGGAGCGTCCTGGGTCTCGCGCCGCCTGACCTGGATCGGCCGCCACCACCACATCGTCTCACTCGCCACCGGCGCACTGCTCGCGACGGTCGGGGTGCTGATGCTCACCAACACGCTCAGCCGGCTGGCGACCATCGCGTCGCCGTTCGGCCTGTAGGAGGTCGTTCGGATGACCCACGAAGGCTCCCGGCCGCTGCCCCCGGCGGCGGTCCCCGCCGTGCGGGAAGCCGCGAGGACCGGCGTGGTTGATCGCATCGACCGCGTGCTCGAAGGCCTCTGGCACCTCCTGTCGTCGATGCGCGTGGCGATCGTGCTGATGCTGGCCATCGCCGCGCTCGGCGTGCTGGGCGCGGTGATCATCCAGGCGCCGTCGGGTGTCCTGAACGACCCGTCGGCGAAGGCCGACTGGCTGTCCCAGGTCCGTCCGAAGTACGGCGGCTGGACATCGATCATGGACTTCTTCCAGTTGTTCCAGATCTTCAACTCCGTGCTGTTCCGGGTCCTCGTCGCCGGGCTGACGATCAGCCTCATCGCCTGCTCGATCCACCGGACGCCGGGTATCTGGCAAACGATCACCAGGCCCCGCCTTGACGTCGGACCCGCGTTCTTCGAGCACGCACCCCAGCACGAAGCGGTCGTGGTCCGGCATTCACCGGCCGAGACGCTCGGCATTGTGAATGGGGTCCTGCAGGGGCGGCACTACCGGACTCTGGCCCACGACGACGGCGTGATCCATGTCTACGGAGACCGCTTCCGTTGGGTCCAGTTCTCCGGCGTGGTCGCCCACCTGTCGCTGGTCGTGATCCTGGCCGGCGCCATCATCGGGGCGATGTTCGGCTACCGCGACAGCGGCTTCACGATCGCCGAGGGCAGCACGCTGCCGGTGGCGGCCGAGGCAGGGCTGTCGCTCCAGCTGATCGACTTCACAGACACCTACTACACCGACAGTGGCATGCCCCAGGACTACGCCAGCCAGGTCGTCCTGTACAAGGACGGCCAGGAGGTCGCCCGCCACACCATCCGGGTCAACGACCCGCTGCGCTACGGCGACACGACCTTCTACCAGGCTTTCTTCGGATCGGCGGCGGTCATGACGGTCAAGGACTCGACCGGCAAGACCCTGGTGTCGGAAGGCGTGCCGCTGGCCTGGACCACCACGGCCGACAACCGGCCGATCGGCTCGTTCACCATCCCAGGCACGAACTATGTGGGCTGGGTCGTGGGGACGCTCGGCGCCAACGACGCCACCATCCAGCCCGGCCAGATGCAGCTCGAGCTGTACACCGCGGACAGCGGCCGGGAGGTGGCCCAGCAGGTGCTTGACCAGGGCACGCCAGCGACGATGGAGGGCCTGACGGTCAGCTTCGACCGCGAGAGCCAGTTCACCGGCCTGAGTGTCTCACGCGATCCCGGCGTGACCCTCGTCTGGCTGGGAGCATTCCTCCTGGTCGCCGGGTTCACCCTCCGCTTCCTGCTTCCGCACAAGCGGATCTGGGCGCGCATCTCGCCCCGGGCCAACGGTGGCGCGGTGCTGGCAGTGGCGAGCCTCGGCAGCCGCGACGCTGCGCTGGGAACCGAATTCCAAGGTCTTGTGAGCGACATCCGCGGGGCGTTGCATACGCCGGCGCGGTCCTGAGGGAGATCCGACATGGATAAGATGGCCGGCTACGCGTTCGTGGCGGCGATGTTCAGCACCGGTCTCGCGATCTTCGTCTACCTGCTGTACGCAATCTCCGGTCTGCGGGCCGCCCGGATGCAGACCGCCGGCGCCCCGGGATCCACCGGGGCGATGGGCTTCGTGTCCGGGCCCCGAACCGCCTCGATGGGGCGCTACGCGACGATCCTCGGCTGGCTGGCCGTGGTCGCGCTCCTCATGAGCCTCGTGTTCCGCGCCATCGCCACGGGCCATGGCCCGTTCGCGAACATGTACGAGTTCTCGGTCGCGTTCGCGTTCGGGATCCTGGCGGCCTACATGTGGTTCGAGCGCCGGTACCACCAGCGGATCCTGGCGCTGGTCGCCCTGCCCGTCGCGCTCGCCATGATGCTCTACGCATGGACGATCCAGGGGCCCATCGAGCCGCTCGTCCCGGCGCTTCAGAACAACCTGCTGCTCACCGTCCATGTCGCCGTCGCGATCGTCGCCTACGGCAGCTTCTCGATCGCGTTCGCGGCCGCCGTCCTGTACCTGATCCAGCCCGAGGGCGGCCGCTGGGGCCTGCCCAAGCCGCAGGTGCTGGACGAGATCGGATACCGTGCCGTGGTCGTCGGCTTCCCCTTCCTGAGCCTCACGATCATCCTCGGCGCGGTGTGGGCCGACGTCGCCTGGGGCAGCTACTGGAGCTGGGACCCCAAGGAGACGGCGTCGCTGGTGACCTGGCTGATCTACGGTGCGTACCTCCACGCCCGCGTCATGCGCGGCTGGCGCGGCAACCGGGCGGCCTGGCTCCTGATGCTCGGCTTCGCGGCCACGCTCTTCACCTACTTCTTCATCAACCTGTTCGCGCCCGGCCTCCACAGCTACGCGGGCCTGAGCTGACCCGTGCGGAACGGAAGGGAGCGATCGCGATGAACGCTGCGGGCGTCGCCGCGAGGCCGTCCCGCCGCGGGGCCGGCCCCCTCCAGACGATCGTCGTCATCGCCGTCACGGCCGTCCTCATCGGGGCCGTGACCTGGCTCGTGGCGGGTCCGGGCACCGACGACGGGGTGACGTCGATCGACCTCGGCGCCAACGCTGCCGGCGCGGCGCCGGTGGTCGGGGCGATCCCCCCGGACTTCACGGCCATGACGTGGGACGGCCAGACCGTCTCACTCTCCGACTACGCCGGCAAGCCGATCTGGCTGACGTTCGGCGCCTCGTGGTGCCCTGATTGCCGGACGGAAGCTCCGGACGTCGAGGCCACCTACCAGGCATACAAGGATCAGGGGCTGGTCATCCTCGCCGTGTTCATCGATGAGAGCGGCGCGGACATCGGCACCTACGCACAGCGTGCGGGTCTCACCTTCCCGATCGCGGTCGACCAGAACGAGACGATCGCCGGGACCTATCGCACCCTCGGCATCCCGACCCACTTCTTCATCGGCACCGACGGACGCATCAAGGACGTGCGCATCGGTGCCCTGCCCAAGACCGAGATGGATCGCGCCGTCTCGGAGATCGTCAACTAGGCACGCACGAGTGACCGATCCCACCGTGCCCGGCGATTCGGTCCCCGCGGTGGCAGGGCCCGATTTCGGAGGGGCAGCCGACGACGCACCCCGAGCGGCGGTGGCCAGCACCGATTCCGAGGCCGCCGACGACACCCCGCCCGCGGCGGAAGCCGGCAGCGCCCCGCCTGCCGAGCCCGCACGACCCCGCCACCCCTTCTACCTGCGCGGTCGCCGGCCACGGCTTCCCTCCTCGCGGAGCGGCCTGTTCGCCCTGCTCCTCGTGCTCAGCGGTCTCGGTGCCGTCGCGACCTTCTCGGCCGTGTCGCTGCTCAACTGGACCGAGACGGCGGACTTCTGCGGTCGCTGCCACACCATGGCCCCCGAGCTCGCGGCCTACGAGGCCGGCCCGCACCGCGATGTCGCCTGCGCCGAGTGTCATGTCGAACCGGGCATCGCGGGCTGGATCAAGGCCAAGCTCAACGGCACGCGGCAGCTGATCGAGGTGGTCCTGGGCACCTTCCCGGAGCCGATCCCGCCACCCGACCACTCCCAGCTTCCGGGTGCGGCGGTCACGTGCCAGAAGTGCCATGCGGTCGAGTCCCACCCGGTCACCACGCTCAAGACGGCCACGATGTACGCAGAGGACGAGACCAACACCCGGCAGTTCGTGGGGCTCCTGATCCGCCCCAGCGGTGGCGACCCGTTCGACGTCACCAAGAGCGTCCACTGGCACGTCCTGCGCACCGTCAACTACTGGTCGCCGTACGTCAACGGCGCGCAGATCGATCTCGTCGAAGAGACCGAGGACGACGGCACGGTGAAGCAGTTCATCAGCCAGGCGGAGATCACCGACACGTCCAACGTCGCGCCGGACGTGGCCGCCATCCAGGCAACGCAGACGTCGACCACGATGTCGTGCTACGACTGCCACAACCGTGTCGGCCATCCGATCCCGAATCCGCGTGCCGGACTCGATCATGACCTCCTGGTCAACGCCATCGACCCCACCCTCCCGTACATCAAGCGCGAAGGGATGCGGATCCTGTGGGCCTCGTACCCGGACGATGCCGCGGCCGATGCCGCGGCCGACGAGCTGGCCTCCTTCTACGCCATGAACTACCCCGACGTCGCCCAGGCCAAGTCCCAGCAGATCGGCCAGGCGATCAGCGCGATCAAGGTGCTGTACCGGTTGACGGCCACACCCGAGATGAAGGTCACCGCGAAGACCTACCCCGACAACCTCGGCCACCTCGACTTCCCCGGCTGCTTCCGGTGCCACGACGGCGGCCACTTCCTGGTCGAGAACGGCGTCGTGACCAACAAGACCATCCCGTCCACCTGCGACACCTGCCACACCTTCCCCCAGATCGGGCCCGCGGTCGCCAGCCTGCCACTGGGTGCGCCACCATCGACGCACGACGACGAGCTGTGGGTGTTCAACCACAAGAATGTCGCGACGAGCATCGACCCGGGGGGCACCTCGTGCGGCGAGTGCCACGCTCGTGACTACTGCGTCAACTGCCACTCCACCGGGGCCGTGACCGTCGACCACGACGAGATGGCCACCAACCACGCCAAGGTCATCCGCGCGCAGGGCAACACTGCCTGTGCCTACTGCCACCAGCCGGTGTTCTGCGCCCGCTGCCACAACGAGCCGGTGCTGCCGGTGACGACGCCCTTCTCGGAGGGGCCAACCACCCAGAACCTGCCCGACCAGCCGTCCGGCGTCAGCTGGCCGCTGACGCCGAGAGGCTGACCTACCGGAGGAGCTGCCGTTTCTCCGCGGGTCCTGACTGACCTTGGCGCCACCATCGGAGGCACGAGACCCGGCACCGATACGCCGATCGGGCCGGCGGGCTGATCACCCGCTGATCATCCGGGCAAACGCCCCGTACCCGCCGAACGATCGCTCCGCGCGCAAATGTGCCGTTTCTATATCCATCCGCACATTCCGTCGCCACGGTCGTCGCTCGCACAATGTCGGTCCATCAGGAGGGCTGCGATGGGCCATTGGGCCTGTCGCCGGAGGCTGCGATGGACCACGACCCCGCGACCGCGCCCGAGCCAGGGCAGTTGCCGGCGCCGGACGCCGTCACGCCGCTCGGGTCTCCGTCCGGCTCAGCGACTCCCGGTCCCCAAGGGATCCAGTCCCGGCGACGGTTCCTCGCCTGGCTCGGCGGGTTCACCGTGTTCTCGACGGTCGCGATGATCACGACGCCGATCCTCGGGTTCCTCGTCCCGCCCAGGACGAGCGGCACGTCCGGTGGCGGGAAGGTCCTGGTCGCCACGACGGCCGACATCCCTCCCGGCGCCGGCAAGGTCGTCGCCCTGGGCAGCAAGCCGGCGATCGTCGTCAGCACCGAGCAGGGCCTCCACGCATTCTCGGCGATCTGCACCCACCTCGGGTGCGTCGTGGCCTGGAACGACCTGGCCGGCGTCATCCAGTGCCCGTGCCACGATGGCCGCTTCAACCCCGTCTCAGGCACGGTCGTGTCCGGCCCGCCCCCGGCACCGCTGCCCGCGCTCAAGGTCTCCGTGGAAGGCGACCAGATCTTTCTGAGCGAGGCCTGAGATGGCGGCCGGCGGCACCACCGATCGCGCCGTGGGATCCGGCAGCTGGATCGAGCAACGGACCGGCGTCGGACCGGTGATGGCTGCGCTGCTTCACGTCCGGATCCCGATGTCGGCCCGGACGATGTACTTCGGCGGGATCGCCCTGTTCCTGTTCGGCATCCAGGTCGTCACGGGCACGTTGCTCGCGCTGTACTACAAGCCCACCCCCGAGGCCGCCTACGAGAGCGTCCAGTTCGTGACCAGCGACGTCAGCTTCGGGTGGCTGATCCGGAGCATGCACCACTGGGCTGCGAACCTGATGATCCTGTTCGTTGCCCTGCATCTCCTGCGGGTCTTCTTCCAGGCGGCGTACAAGTACCCGCGGGAGCTGACCTGGGTCATCGGCGGCGGCCTGCTCCTGGTGACCCTCGGCTTCGGGTTCACCGGATACCTCCTGCCTTGGGACCAGCGGGCGTACTGGGCCACCGTCGTGGGTACCGACATCGCCGGATCCGTTCCCGTGGTCGGCGACTCGCTCCTCCAGCTGCTGCGCGGCGGTGCGGACGTCACTGGTGACACCATGAGCCGGTTCTTCGGGATCCACGTGCTGGTGCTGCCGCTCGCCCTGGCCGGTCTCATGGCGATCCACCTGGTGCTGGTCCACCAGCTCGGCCTGGCCAACCCCAAGAAGCCCGAGCCGCGAGTCCGCCCGGCTGCGGTCGACCGGGAGCCGCTCCGGCCGTTCTTCCCGAACTACCTCCTTGACGAGGTGGTCGCTTGGTACGTCATCCTCGCGATCCTCGTGGTCCTCGCCTCGGTCTTCCCGGCCGGTTTGGAGGGGCAGGCGAACCCGCTCGAGACACCCGCGCACATCAAGCCCGAGTGGTACTACCTCGCGGTCTACCAGCTGCTCAAGATCATCCCGCGCACGATCGCCGTGATGGCCCCGATCATCGGCATCGGCCTGCTCATCGCGTGGCCCTTCCTGGACCGCAACCCCGAGGTGCTGGCACGACGGCGCAAGCTGGCCGTCGCGGGGGCCACGCTGGTGGTGGTGGGGGTGATCGTCCTGACGGTGTGGGGTTATGTCAGCTGAGATCCGCCGGCCGATGTTCGGTCGCCGCTCCCCGGCTGCGCGGGGCGTGAGGGCCGCCCTGACCCTCGGCGTGCTCGGCCTCGCGTGGTTCGCGCTCGCGTTCACGGCGGCCGCCCAGGACCCGAGTGGCTCGCCAGCCGCATCCAGCAGCACCGAGGCCACGCCTTCGCCGAAGGCGACCCCAGCACCGTCCGATTTCGACTGGCTGTTCGCGACGCCGCTCCCGACCGCGACCGTCCCGCTCGCATCGGCGCCACCGGTCCCTGCACCGCTCACGCACGCCCCGGCCGATGGCGCCAACGGATGCTACGACTGCCACAGCGTCGTGAACGACAAGCAGGCGGCGATCGCCGCCGATTGGCAGGACAGCGCCCATGGCCAGGCCGGCGTCACGTGCGCCGACTGCCACGGGGGAGACCCGCGTTCCGACCAGATCACGGTGGCCATGGACCCGTCGAACGGGTTCGTCGGCGCACCCGACCGCCTGGGGAGCGTCGGGCTGTGTGGCAGCTGTCACGCGGACGTGAACCGGATGAAGGCCTCCGGTCTGCCGACCGACCAGTACGCGAAATACTGGTCGAGCGTGCACGGACAGCAGCTGTTGACCGCAGATGACAACCGGGTGGCGATCTGCACGGATTGCCATGGATCTCACACCGTCAAGAAGGTCTCGGACCCGAGCTCCCCGGTGTTCATCCTCAACGTCCCGGAGCTGTGCGCCGGCTGCCATGCCGACGCCGATCGGATGGCACCGTACGGCATCCCGACGGACCAGTACGCCATCTACTCCAAGAGCGTCCACGGCGTCGCGCTGCTCGACAACAAGGACGTCCGGGCACCGAGCTGCGCGTCCTGCCATGGTTCGCATGACGCGAAGCCACCCACGTCCGCAACGGTGGTCGGCGTGTGCGGCAAGTGCCACACGGCAACCGAGGATCTCTACCAGCAGAGCCGACACTCCGAGCTCCAGGCGGCAGCGCCCCAGTGCTGGACCTGCCACGGCACCCATGACGTCACGCAGCCGGGCTCCTACATGTTCTTCCACCCGACTCCGCCCGAGTACACGTGCGACACGTGTCACGACCTGCAGACACACACGCTCCGCCTCGAGCTCAGCCGGTTCACGAACGAGGCCGATCGGCGATGTGACACGTGCCATCACCCCGATTCGCAGATCTACGCGCAGATCGACGGGATCAGCAACGCCATCACATCGGCAGAGGACGCCTACACCCAAGCCCAGGACACGATCCAGCGCGCGGCGGGGCTGGGCATGATCACGTCCGACGCGGAGGTGAAGCTGACCGACGCGAAGACGAGCCTCATCCAGGCACAGGCCGCCGTTCACACGACGAAGCTGAGCAAGATCGCGGAGCTGTCGACCGATGCCACGACGAAGGCCCAGGCGGCCGAGGCGATCGCGACCGGCAAGATCGACGAAAGCGTGTTCCGGCGTGAGGCGATGGTCGTCGTCCTCGCGTTCATCGCGTTCAACGCGCTGTTCCTGTACGTCCTGAAGCGCCGGCTGGACAGGGACCTCGAGAAGGGCTGACGCGGGGGCGCTCAGCCGAGCTCGACCGTCACTCGGTCCGGGCGGGCGTAGACGTTGAACCCGTCGCCTCGCAGGAACCCGATCAGGGTGAGGCCGAGCCGCATGGCGGCCTCGACCGCGAGATCGCTGGGTGCGGAGACGGCGGCCAGGATCGGAACGCCGGCCACGGCCGCCTTCTGGACGAGCTCGAAGCTCGCCCGACCCGAGACGAGCACGATCCGCTCGTGAAGCGGCAGCGCGGCGGCCAGCACCTGGCTCCCGATCAGCTTGTCCAGGGCGTTGTGACGGCCAACATCCTCGCGCAGCGCCAGCAGCGTGCCGCGCGGGTCGAACAGCCCGGCCGCATGGAGCCCGCCGGTGGCCGCGAACACCGCCTGGGCATCGCGCAGGGAGCCCGGCAGGCCGAGCAGGACGTCCGGCGCCACGAAGGGTCCGTCCGGGATCGGGTCGCAGCGCACCTCGACCTCGTCGATCGATGCCTTGCCGCAGATCCCGCACGAGGCCGTCGCCACGAAATGGCGCTCCGCGACGCGGGTTGCGTCGAACGGGCGGTCGAGGTGGACGGTCACCTGGTCGTCGGGCTGCGCGGCATTGCCGGGCTGGCTGAACGTGATGTCCGAGATCCCCGTGGCGTCGTCGAGCAGACCCTCGGTGCGCAGGAAGCCCACCGCGAGCTCCGCCTCGTGACCCGGCGTGCGCATCGTGACGGCGACGTCCACCGGTGCCTGGCCAGGCCCACGGGCGCGGATGGCCATCGGCTCCTCGCCCGCCAGCCGATCGTCGCGCCCCTCCACGACGCCCGCGCGATATGCAGTCACCCGGGTGAGAGCGGCCTGGCGGGGCGTCGGGTCGGGCGGGGCAGTCATGGCGGGATCGTACCCGGCTCACGTCGCGGACCATACTCAGGCCATGACCCGCGATCCTCGACCACCGACGGCCGCCGAACGTGCGTTCGTGGCCCGCGCGCGACGGGCGACGCTGGCCACCAGCGGCTCGACCGGCCGGCCCCGGCCGGTCCCGGTGTGCTTCGTCCTGCTCGACGACGTCCGCCGGCCCGGATGGCCGATCCTCTATTCCCCGATCGACGAGAAGCCCAAGCGGGCGACCGACCCGCTACAGCTGGCGAGGGTCCGGGACCTGCTCGCCCGACCGGCCGTCGCCCTCCTCGCGGACCACTGGGACGAGGACTGGGGACGGCTCGGCTGGGTTCGCCTCGACGGTCGGGCCGGCATCCTGGCTGCCGACGCGGGCGAGGAGCACGCGCGTGCCGTGACCGCCCTGCGCGCCAAGTATCCGCAGTACCGTCAGCACGCCCTTGGCGTCCGGCCGATCATCAGGATCGAGGTCGATGGGTCGGCGTCGTGGGGCCGCCTCGAACCACCGGCCCTCAGCGAACCTCGCTGAGGAGCTCCAGCAGGGTCGGGTTGAACCAGTCGGGGGCGCTCGAGGCTCGGCAGGTGAGCCACGTCGGGCACGTGGATCCGATGGTCGCCGGCCACGCCGGCAATCAGCGCATCGGCCATCGCGCCCAGTGCCGCGGTGTCGAACCCACCCCGTGGTCGAAAGCGTGGGAGCCTCACCTTGCCGTGCCGGCCGCCCTCAGCACCTTCATGCGACCCGCACCTCGCGCCCTCACTCGGCCACCTCCCGCTCGAGGTACACGGCGGACCCGGTCGGCCGCAGGCAGTGCGTCATCGACATCGCCTGCAGGTAGCCGCCCGCATTGAGGATGGCGACCAGCTCGCCTTCGGCCACGTCCGGGAACGGGTAGTCCTCGGCGAACAGGTCGCTCGCCTCGTTGATGTGCCCGGCCACCGTGACGAGCCGCGTGCGCTCGCGAAGGGGATCGCGCACGGGCACGATCTCCTGGGCGTAGCGATAGATGAAATAGGCACAGTTGACGTTCCAGCCGATGTCCAGGCCGACGAACCTGGTCCCGCCTCGACGCTCGACGCTGACGACCTCGCCCAGGAGCACGCCAGCGTCCTTCATCAGGAAGTCACCGGGCTCGAACGCCGCCGTGACGCCATACGGCGCGAGCTGCCGGCTGACAACGGCCGCGTACGCATCGAGGTCAATCGGGGTCTCGCCCTGGCGCGCGACCCTGCCCAGACCGCCACCCACGTTGACCTCCCGGATCGGGAAGCCCGCGGCCAGCAGGCGATCGAGAAAGCTGATTGCCCGCTCGAGCGCGGCCTCGAACGCAGCGAGCTGATCGCCGAGCCACCCCGAACCGGCGTGGAAATGCAGGGTGTCCACGACCAGGCCATGCCGGCGGACCGCCACGATCGCGTCGTCCAGGCGATCCTCGGTCACGCCGAACTTGGTCGGCCGCTCGCCCGCATATGCGAGGTGCTCGGTGTAGCCCGCCCCGACGCCCGGGTTGACCCGGATGCCGACTGTCCGGCCCGGGGCGCGCCGGCCGACGCGCTCGAGCTGGCTGACCCCGTCGAGGTTGATCCGGATGGGGTGCGCGAGGAGCACGTCGAGGTCGCGCTCGGAGACGTTCGTGCCGGTGTGGCTGATCTCGTCCGGCCGCCAGCCGTTTGCAAGCGCGTGGAGGACCTCGCCGGGGGAGCAGGCATCGATGCCGATGCTGCCCGGCTCGCCGGGCGCCCCCAGTCCCCGGAGCACGGCCAGGATGCGCGGGTCAGGGCAGGCCTTGAGCGCCAGCCGAACGGCGTGCCGCACGCCGGCCCGCTCCAGCGCGCCCTGGAGCGCGCGGGCGTTCTCGACCGGCCGGGCGAGGTCGTACACGAACAGCGGCGTGCCGTGCTCACGGGCCAGCGTCTCGAGGTCGGCGCCGTTCACCGACAGGCGCCCGTCCACGACGTCGAGACCGGGCCGGCGCCACCAGGTGGGAGCGGCCACGGCGTCGGGCTCGAGGCCCAGCGTCATGTGCCGGCCCCGTGCGCGCGGGCTCCGTGGCGCCGACCCGGCGTGCCGGCGGCCAGGATCGCCCTCCTGGTGACAGGGTCGGCGAACGGGTCCGGGCCTTCGGCGACCGGCGTTCCGATCGCCTGCAGGAGCCGCTCGGTCACCGCGGCAATCTCGTCGACCGCGGCCCGGAACGCCTCCTCGTTCCTCGCCGACGGCGCGCGATACCCGCTGATCTTGCGTACGTACTGGAGGGCGGCGGCCAGAGCCTCGCCCGTGGTGGCGACGCCGGCGTCCTCGCCGCGCCGGAGCTGGCGGATGCTGCGACACATGCCTTGCAGCGTAGCGCGCGAAGGGCGACCGGTGCGAGCGGGCCCCGGGCGATCAGCCGGGTGGCCCCGGACGGCGATGTGGTGCGGCGCCGTCGTGGGGCTGGACCCAACCGGGGCCGCGGGTACACCATCGGGAGCGGCCACAATCGGCCGGGGAATCATCGAGGTCGGACCCGAACGCCGGATCCGACCTCTTCCCTTGCCGGCGTCGTCCCTTCCAGTGTCTTCAGGGCCGGGGCCTTCGTCCCTCCTCCGAGGCCAGGTTCACGTCCCAGGCGTGTCGACGGCGGGTATCCTCGGTTGCGATGGACCGCTGGCACACCATCATCGAGCCGTTCCGGATCCACGCGGTCGAGCCCATCAGGCTGACCACCATGGCCGAGCGCGAGCGGGCGCTCGGCATCGCCGGCTGGAACCTGTTCAACCTCCACGCCGACGACGTCCTGGTCGACCTGCTCACCGATTCAGGAACCGGCGCGATGAGCCGGGACCAGTGGGCGGCGATCCAGCATGGCGACGAGAGCTACGCCGGAAGTCCTTCCTGGTACACGTTCCTCGACGCCGTCCGGGAGCTGTTCCCATTCCGGCACGTCATCCCCACCCATCAGGGTCGTGCGGCCGAGAAGATCCTGTTCAGCGTGATCGGCGGGCCGGGCAAGGTCGTGCCCAACAACACCCACTTCGACACGACCCGGGCCAACGTGGAGTGGACAGGCGCCGACGCCGTCGATCTGGTGATCCCGGAGGGTCGCGAGCCGGCGACGCTCCACCCCTTCAAGGGCAACATGGACGTCGCGGCGCTGGAGGCGCTGCTGGCCTCGCGTGCCTCGGACGTCCCGGTCGTGTTCCTGACCATCACCAACAACTCGGGCGGTGGCCAGCCCGTGTCGCTCGAGAACCTGCGCGAGGTCAGGGCCGTCTGCGACCGGTTCCACAAGCCACTGTTCCTCGACGGCTGCCGGTTCGCCGAGAACGCCTGGTTCATCAAGACCCGCGAGCCCGGCCAGGAGGAGCGGCCGGTCGTGGACATCGTCCGGGAGATCGGGGCGCTGGCCGACGGCATGACGATGTCCGCCAAGAAGGACGGCCTGGCCAACATCGGCGGCTGGCTGGCGATGAACGACGGCGAGCTTGCCGACCAGTGCCGCAACGTGCTGATCCTCACGGAGGGGTTCGTCACCTACGGTGGGCTCGCCGGCCGCGATCTCGAGGCCATCGCCCAGGGCCTGCGCGAGGTCGTGGACGAGGACTACCTGCGCTACCGCATCCGGTCCACCGCCTACCTGGGCGACGCGCTCGACGCGGCCGGGATCCCGTTGGTCAAGCCCAGCGGCGGGCATGCCGTGTACCTCGACGCGCGGGCCCTGCTGCCGCACATCCCGCCGCTCCAGTATCCGGGCCAGGCGCTCGCGGTCGAGCTCTATCGAGCGGGCGGCATTCGGGGCTGTGAGATCGGGACGGTGATGTTCGGCCGCCACCCCGACGGCACCGAGGCGCCGGCCCCGATGGACCTGGTGCGCCTCGCCATCCCGCGCCGCACGTACACCCAGAGCCACATCGACTATGTGATCGAAGTCGCCACCGAGGTCGCGTCGCGGGCCACGTCGCTGCGCGGCTACCGGATCGTGGGGGAGCCGGCCACCCTGCGTCACTTCACCGCTTCGTTCGCGCCGCTCGAGGACGCGCCGCCAGCGCCGAGTGCGCCGTCTCCGCCGCCCGCCGAGCCCGAGACACCGCGGACGCCGGTTGCCGGGCGCGGCTGAACACTGAACGGAGATTGGCGTGCTCGATCTCCCGGATCAGGTCGGGCTGACCGCGAGAATCAGGCGCGGAGGCTGATCGTTCCAGCCTGCTTGTCGACCACGATCGGCAGCTCGAGCAACGGGCGCCGGGTGGGCCCGCCGAGCACTGCGCCGTGGTTCGCCGGATCGAACGCCGCGCCATGGCAGGGACACAGGAGCACGCCATCCCGCGCGTCCCAGCCAACCGGGCAGCCCTGGTGCGTGCACGTGGCGTCATACGCCACGTAGCTGCCGTTGGACAACCGAACGATGATGGCGGGGTCGCCTGCGGGATACGGCGCGGGGGCATCGAGCGGGATCTGGATGCCGGCGGCGCCGCGCTGGTTGACCGCCTTGATCGTGGCCAGGGTCAGGGTGGGACCCGGGTTCGAGGTAGCCGCCGAGGTCGTTCCGGCGCCGCCCGCCGTCGGGCTCGGCTGGCCCAGTCCGGGTCCCGCGCTGCTGCCGGCCCCCAGCCCGCCGTCTCCCGTCCCGGAGCCTGCGCCCGAGGCATCGCCGGACCCTCCGCCGTTGCCGCCGAACCCGCCGGTGCCGGCGCCCAGCGCCGTGCTGTCACTCGACCCCGGCAGGATGAAGCGCAGTGGAACCGCCAGGGATGCGATCGCCACCGCGAACGCACCCAGCGCGCCGGCCTGGAGAACCTGGCGCCGGAGCGGCGACGCGTCGACCACGGGGGTCGGACGGCCGCGCACGCGATAGCCGGCACCGGACCGGAGGGATCCCGGCCAGTCGTCGGTGACGAAGGCACCGAGCTCGCGGACCGACCGGTGCACCAGCAGCCCGCCGTCGCCAGCCAGGGTGAGGGCGATCCAGCCAAGGGCGTACGGCAGATCCGGTCCGTAGTAGTAGGGCGTGGTGGTCCATGAGGCCGTGAGCCAGAACAGAAGCGACAGCGCGGCACCGGCGGCCGCCGACGCCCGGAACGCGAGGCCGGTCACCGCTCCCAGCCCGATGGCGATCTCACCCAGTGCGATCAGCAGCCCGATCGGCAGCGCGAAAGGCTGCACGATCTGGACGAGCGGTGCGACCGGCGAGACGTGGACGAACGCGGCCAGCTGGCCATAGATGGAGGCCGGGCTCGAGGCGTCGAAGAAGGTTGGGGACAGCAGCTTGTCGAGCCCGGCATAGATGAACGTCAGCCCGAAGAAGAAGCGGAGAGGAAGGAGCGCGCGAGCAGGTACGCTCGCGCGCTCCAGCTGCTCCCGGAGCGAGGGGCCGGGAGCTTCCTCGGACGGACGGGCCCCGGTCCACGGCGCCGATTCCGCGTTGCCGATGGGCCGGTATTGCGCGCGACGGGAGCCCCGCTGTCGACGGCTCACAGCTGTCTCATCCAGGGTCTCGTCACGCGGCGTGGTCCTCCGTCTAGGGGGCACCTACCGGACTGGGCGCACCCAACTCGGACATTAGACGGACCGTCCTGCAGGGATCTGTGTCGATCATGTGGATTCCCACATCAACGAGACCCGGGCAACGCATCACGCCGCACTCACCAGCCCTTGTCGCCTATCCGCTGGCGTGGCTCCCCCAGCGCCATTCGATTGATCCCGTGTAGCAATGCCCCAGGTACTCGCACAGGCCCCTGGACATGTCCCAGATCCGGCCGGACACGTACGGTCCCCGGTCGATCACCGGGACGGTGATTTGGCGTCCATTCGCCGGGTTGCGGAACGTCACCAGCGTCCCGCAGGGCAGGGTGCGGTGGGCCACGCCCAGGATGGTCTTGGTGTACGTCTGGCCGCAGGCCGTGCCACTGCCGTAGAAGCCAGGACCGTACCAGCTGATGTTGGGGTCGAACCGCCAGTAGTTCTTGAGGACCGTGCCCGCCTTGGGCGACGGCTGCCGCACGGTCGGCCGGCCGGACACGGTCGCGGCCTGCCCCGGCTGCGCCAATGAAGCGTCGGGCCCGAGCCAGCCGGCCGAGCGCGCCGCGGTGTCAAGTGGGGGAATCGCCGTCGCCGGCGAACCGGCGGGCAGTGCGATCAGCACGGCATGCAGCGACGCCGCGTCGATCGACCGGGCGGAGCTCGGGGCACGCGAGCCCGCGGGTTCTGGTAGGGCGACCAGGGCGCTCGCGGCCATGAGTGCCGCGATCGCGACGATGATCCTGGTTCGCACGATGCCCCGACAGGCTACCGGAAGTTGTCAACTGACGCGCGCCACGGTTCCGGGTTTCGCCTCTGCGATCGCATCACGGTCACCGCCGGCGAAACGCATGCGGCTCCATGCCACGTACGCTTCACTGACCATGGCCGCGCCACCGGACATCTGCCGACCTGATGCCGACCTGACGCTCCTGCTCGAGGTCCCACTGGACCTGCGTCGGACGCTCGGGATCCATCGCCGTGGGCGGGGCGATCCGGCGCTCCGGTTCGAGGTCTCGGGGTCGGCCTGGCGGGCGACCCGGACGCCGGCTGGTCCGGTCACTGTGTTCATCGAGACGGGGGCCGGGACCGTTCGCGCCCGGGCGTGGGGTCCGGGGACCGATTGGGCCGTCGACCACCTGGGCGCCCTGCTGGGGCTCGACGACGCGCCAGAGGCGCTGAAGCCACGGCACCCCGCGGTGGCGGACGCCGTTCGCCGCCTGCGCGGCCTGCGGCTTGGCCGCACGGAGGCCGTGCTCGAGGCGCTCGTCCCCGCGATCCTCGAGCAGATGGTGACCGGCGACGAGGCTCGGCGCGCATATCGGGGTCTCATGTGGACCCACGGCGAGCCCGCGCCCGGCCCCACGGGGCTGCGGCTGCCGCCCGCGCCTGAGGTTCTCGCGTCGCTCCCGTACCACGCCTATCATCCGCTGGGCCTCGAGCGCCGGCGGGCCGACCTGGTCCGTGCCGTCGCGCGCGAGGCCAACCGGCTGGAGCGCCTCGCTGTGGCAGCCGGCGGCCCGGGCGGGGACCCGTCAGCGGCGTACGCGGCACTTCGTGCGTTCCCCGGCATCGGCCCGTGGACGGCCGCCGAGGTCGGGATCCGGGCGTTCGGCGACCCCGATGCGGTCAGCGTCGGCGACTACCACCTGCCCAGCATGGTCGCCTGGGCGCTCGCCCGCGAGCCGCGCGGCACCGACGACCGCATGCTCGACCTGCTCGAGCCATACCGGGGTCAGCGCGGACGCGTGCTCCGGCTGCTCGAGCTTGCCGGCATGGGCCCGCCACGTCGCGGCCCCCGGATGAGCGCGAGACGGATCGAACGGATCTGATCGAGCTCAGCCTGCGAGCGCGGGAGAGGGTTCTTCGCGCATCCCCCACGGCATCCCGTACTCGTTGAGGAGATCGAGGAACGGCACGGCGTCGAATGCCTCGGGCCCCTTCACCCCCGTTCCCGACCAGGTACCGCGAGCGAGCAGCTCGAAGGCGACGATCGGGTTGACGGCCGTCTGGAGGACCACGGCCTGCGCGCCGTACTCGCGCATGCACCAGGCGTTGTCGACGACGTGGTACAGGTAGACGGCGCGCGGAGACCCGTCCTGGCCGCGGCCTGTGACCCACGTGCCGGCGCACGTCTTGCCGTGCATCCGATCGCCCAGACCGGCCGGGTCAGGCAGGCAGGCGGCGACCACATCGCGTGGCGAGACCTCGACCCCTCCCACCTTGACCTTCTGGGTTCCGTCGAGCCCGAGCAGGTGCAGCGTCTTGAGAACCCCGATGAACTCGTCGCCGAGGCCGTACTTGAAGGTCACCCGCTTCGTCTTGACCCAACGCGGCACGAGCAGCACCTCCTCGTGCTCCACGTTGACGCACTCGACCGGCCCGATCCCCTCGGGAAAATCGAACGTCTCGGGCTCGCTGAACGGGGGCGTCGTGTACCAGCCGCGACCGGACTCCCAGATCACGGGTGGGTTGAGGCATTCCTCGATCGTGGTCCAGATCGAGAACGACGGCGCGAACTCGTAGCCGTCGACCGTGAGGTTCGCACCGTCCCGGACCCCCACCTCATCGATCTCGGCGAACAGGTGATCCTGCGCATAACGGGCGAACACGTCGGACAGGCCGGGCTCCACGCCCATCCCGACGAACGCGAGGTGCCCGGCGGCCTCCCAGTCGGACGCCTTGGCGAACTGCGCGTCGCCCAGCTTCTCGCCACTCTCCTGGTGCGGCCGATCGGGATGCGGGTGCGACAGCGACATCGCCATGTCCATGTAGTCGACGCCCGCCGCCAGGCAGGCGTCGAAGATCGGCATGACGAACCGCGGATCGACCGCGTTGAGGACATGCGTGATCCGATGCTCGCCGATCAGGGCGACCATCCCGTCCACGTCGGAGGCATCGATCCGGGCGCCCGAGAAGCGATCGTCGCCGCCCACCTGGCCGAGCGCGTGCTCGACGCGCGTCGGGTCGTAGTCCGCGACCACGACATGCTCGAAGAAGCCGCGCCGCGCCGCGATGCCCACGGCGGCGCTGCCGACCCCACCGGCGCCGATCACCAGGATTCGCATCTCTTCACCTCAGCGGGGCAACGGGCCGACAGCGGGCGGCCTCGACAGGAAGCCGAGAGTGCGCCCCGATACGCACCATGATGACAGTCGGCGTGCCCGGTCTGCGGGGCGCCCGACGGGGCGTCGCGGAGGATGACACGTCGACGACCATGACCCGAGGAGCATGGGACGCCCTCCGGTCATCAGCGGCAAGGGTCGTCCTCCTGCACGCATCTCCCCGAACGGCCCCCGCACGACGCGCGACCCTCGGGGCCGCTCGTGGGGCGCGCTGTTTGGGGGTGGGGCTGTTGACCGGCCGACGTAGTCTGGGATCGGCTGATGCACGTGCAATCCCGCCTTCGCCTCGTCGCTCCCCTCGTGCTCGCCTCGCTGCTCGCGATCGGCACCGCGTCTCCTGCCTCGGCTCGCCCGGTCGCGGTCGGTGCCGTCATCGCCGAAGCGCCGGCGCGCGTTGCGGACCTTGCGAGGCCGTTCCGGATGAACCTTGCCCAGGCGAGCGACTTCGTGCCTCAGGTCAACTTCGTCCAGTGCGTTGGCGCAAGCATCCAGATGATGCTCAATATCGAGCGTCCCGGCGCGGACCGAACCTCCCGGACACAGCGCCGGTTGCAGACCCTGGCCCGCGCGCGGAGCGGACCCGCTCCGGATGGGTTCGTACGCCAGGGCGCGGGCATCCGCGGCTGGGCTGCAGCCCTCGGCATCGAGGGCGGTGGACCGTACCGGATCGTCGGCGCCGACAGCCTGGCTGAGGCGATGCGGATCGCGGCCGCGGCGATCCGGACCTGGAACCGGCCGGTCGGGCTGCTCGTGTGGCGTGGGCGACACGCATGGGTCATGAGCGGGTTCGTGGCAACCGAGGATCCGCTGGCGACCACCGACTTCCGCGTGACCCGTGCCTACATCCTGGACCCGCTGTACCCCCACGGCTCGAGCATCTGGGGTCCGAGCCCGCAGCCCGGGGCGGCGATCCCGGTGGCGACCGTGGGCCGACAGTTCGTGCGGCGACGAACGGACGGCCCGTGGAGCTCGCTGCCCGGGATGGTGCAGCTGGCCGGGACGTTCGCCCTGGTGGTGCCGTCGGGACCCGATCTGCCGGCACCCCAGGCGGGCAGCGGGGCCCTGCTCGCGTTCGTGCCTCCGGCAGCCGGGTAGACCGTCCAGACCGACAGCCGCAGGGCCCGCGGTCCGTCCCGACCCGGAGTGACCGAACAACGAGCGGGCGGTACGATCGATCGCACGATGGCCGCACCCAGCCGCCCCACGTTCACCCGCACGACACGTCTGGCGATGCTGCCCGGGCTCCTTCGGCAGCGGATCCTGGTGCTCGACGGGGCGATGGGCACGATGCTCCAGCAGCACCGGTTCAGCGAGTCCGACTTCCGGGGAGCGCGGTTCGCCGACCATCCCCGGGACGTGCGCGGTGACAACGACCTGCTGAGCCTGACCCAGCCGGACGCGGTGCGCGAGGTGCACGCAGGCTACCTTGCCGCCGGCGCGGACATCATCAGCACCAACACGTTCACCGCCACCCGGATCGCGCAGGCCGACTATGGCCTGGCCGGCGTCGCGGGCGAGCTCAACGAGACGGCGGCGCGGCTCGCCCGCGCGGCCGCGGACGAGACCGAAGCACGGGACGGGCTGCCACGCTACGTGGCGGGATCACTGGGCCCGACCAACCGCACCGCCTCGATCTCGCCGGACGTGAACGACCCGGCGGCCCGCAACGTCGACTTCGGGGAGCTGGCGGCCGCCTACCGTGAGTCCGCCGAGGCGCTGATCACGGGCGGCGCCGACCTGCTGCTGATCGAAACCATCTTCGACACCCTCAACGCCAAAGCCGCGATCGTCGCGGTCGAGGAGGCCTTCGACGCGCTCGAGGTCCGCCTGCCGGTCGTGATCAGCGGCACCATCGTCGACGCGTCGGGACGGACGCTGTCGGGGCAGACGCTGGAGGCGTTCTGGACCAGCATCCGGCACGCCAACCCGATGCTCGTCGGGCTCAACTGCGCGCTCGGCGCGAGACAGCTCCGCGAGCACGTGGAGGAGCTGAGCCGGATCGCCGGCGTGCCGCTGGCCGCCTACCCGAACGCGGGTCTGCCCAACGAGCTCGGCGGCTACGACGAGACGCCCGATCAGACGGCCGCGGCGCTCGGCGAATGGGCGCGGGCGGGGCTGGTCAACGTGGCCGGATCGTGCTGCGGCAGCACGCCGGAGCACACCGCGGCCATCGCGGCGGCGGTCTCCGGCGTCGCTCCACGCGTCGTGCCGGCCGTCGCCCCGGTCACCCGCCTGGCCGGCCTGCAGCCGCTCACGATCCCGATGCCCGGTGGCGCCTTCGTCAACGTCGGCGAGCGAACCAACGTCACCGGCTCGCGCAAGTTCGCCCGGCTGATGGCGGCGGCGACCGGTGGCGGACCCGAGGCGGTGGCGGCCGAGGACGAGGCCGTGGCCATCGCCCGGGATCAGGTCGCCAACGGGGCGGTGATCCTGGACGTGAACATGGACGAGGCGATGCTCGACGGCGTCGCCGCGATGACCCGGTTCCTGCGCCGGCTTGGCAGTGAGCCCGACGTCGCCGCGGTGCCGATCATGGTCGACAGCTCGCGCTGGCCGGTGATCGAGGCCGGGCTCCAGCAGCTCCAGGGCCGGGGCGTCGTCAACTCGATCTCCCTCAAGGAGGGCGAGACCGAGTTCCTGCGCCAGGCGCGCCTGTGCCGCCGGTACGGCGGGGCGGCCGTGGTGATGGCCTTCGACGAACAGGGCCAGGCCGATTCGGTCGACCGCCGGGTCGCGGTCCTGACCCGCGCCTACACGCTGCTCACAGAGCAGGCGGGCTTCGGCCCGCAGGACATCATCCTGGACCCCAATATCTTCGCCATCGCGACCGGGATCGAGGAGCACGCGCAGTACGCCGTGGCGTTCTTCGAGGCGACGCGCCAGCTCAAGGCGGCGCTGCCGTACGCGCGGATCAGCGGCGGCGTGTCCAACGTGTCGTTCGCGTTCCGCGGCAACGACCGCGTGCGCGAGGCGATCCACGCCGTGTTCCTGTATCACGCGATCCGGGCGGGGCTGGACATGGCAATCGTCAACGCGGGCGTCATCCCCCAGTACGACGACATCGACCCCGAGCTGCTGGAACGCGTCGAGGACGTGGTCCTCGACCGCCGCCCGGACGCCACGGACCGGCTGCTGGAGATCGCCCCGCGCTTTGCGGGCGGGGCGGCCGTCGCGCGCGCGACCGACGATCGTGCCTGGCGCGACCTGCCAGTGAACGAGCGCCTGACGCACGCCCTGGTCGAGGGCATCGACGCGTTCATCGTCGAGGATACGGAGGAGGCGCGGCTGGCCACGGCGCGGCCGCTTGACGTGATCGAGGGCCCGCTGATGGCGGGCATGAACGTGGTCGGCGACCGGTTCGGCGCGGGGAAGATGTTTCTCCCGCAGGTGGTCAAGTCGGCGCGGGTGATGAAGAGGGCGGTCGCGGTCCTCATCCCGTACCTCGAGGCGGAGCGCGAGGGCACGGGACGGCGAGCCGGCACGATCGTCATGGCCACGGTCAAGGGCGACGTCCACGACATCGGCAAGAACATCGTGGGCGTCGTGCTGGGCTGCAACGACTACGAGGTGATCGACCTCGGGGTCATGGTTCCGGCGGCCCGCATCCTCGAGAAGGCCCGTGAGGTGAACGCGAACCTGATCGGGCTGTCCGGCCTGATCACGCCCTCGCTGGACGAGATGGTCCACATCGCCGCCCTGATGGAGCGCGAGGGCATGACGACACCCCTCCTGGTCGGCGGGGCGACGACCTCGCGGGTGCACACCGCGGTCAAGATCGAGCCGGCGTACTCGTCACCGGTGGTACACGTGACCGACGCGTCGCGCGCGGTGGGCGTGGCCGGAGCGCTGGTCGACGCCGGGTCACGCGACGTGTTCGCCGCCCGCGTCCGTGAGGAGTACGAGACCGTCCGACGGGAGCGGGATGGCCGTCGGCGCCGCGAGTCCCGGCTCTCGATCGCCGATGCCCGCGCGAACCGGCTGCGCGTGACGTGGCCGGTGGATCCACCCCGACCCACCTTCACGGGCGTTCGGACGTTCGACCGCTACCCGCTCGCGGAGCTCGTCGAGCGGATCGACTGGACGCCGTTCTTCGCCACCTGGGAGCTGCGCGGCGCCTGGCCTTTGATCCTCGACGACCCGCGGGTGGGCGCAGCGGCCCGCGACCTCCATGCCGACGCCACCCGACTGCTCTCGCGCGTCGTGGACGAGGGCCTGCTGGCCGCGTCGGCTGCGGTCGGCTTCTGGCCGGCCAACGCGACCCCGGATGACGACATCGTGCTGTGGACGGACGAGGCGCGGACGACCGAGCTCGCCCGCATCCCGGCGCTGCGCCAGCAGATGGCGAAGCCCGACGGCCGCCCCAACCTCGCGATCTCGGACTTCGTCGGGCCCGCGGGCGTCGCCGACCACATCGGCGCATTCGCGGTGACGGCCGGGCACGGCGTCGATGACCTCGTCCGCTCGTTCGAGGCCGCTCACGACGACTACTCCGCAATCCTCGTCAAGGCGCTCGCCGACCGCCTGGCCGAGGCGCTCGCGGAGCGGCTGCACGAGCGTGTCCGGCGCGAGCTCTGGGGGTACGCCCCGGCTGAGTCGCTGGCCAACGACGAGCTCATCGCCGAGCGCTACCAGGGGATCCGGCCCGCGCCGGGCTATCCGGCCTCGCCCGACCACACGGTCAAGCGAACCCTGTTCCGCCTGCTGGACGCGAAGAGAGGAGCCGGAATCCGCCTGACCGAGACGTTCGCCATGCTCCCCGCCGCTTCGGTCTCGGGGCTCTATCTGTGGCATCCCGACAGCCGGTACTTCGGGATCGGGAGGATCGGTCGCGACCAGCTCGAGGACTACGCGAGCCGGGCCGGCATGCCGATCGATGAAGCGGAACGCTGGCTGGCGCCCAACCTCGCCGACGACGCAACCGCCTGAGCGGGGGACGCCGATGCCCAGGATGCCGTCGTTCGAGAAGTCGCCGCCGCAGCTCGTGGCGCGGTTCGAGGCGGCCGCCGCCCGTCACCCCCAGGCGCAGCGCCGGAAGATGTTCGGTTACCCGGCCCTGTTCGTCGGTGGCAATCTCGCGACCAACCTGTTCGCGGACAGATGGACGGTGCGCCTGTCGGCCGATGATCTCGAGGCGCTGCTGGCGCTCCCGGGTGCCCGCCCCTTCTCGCCCATGCCCGGGCGCTCCATGAAGGGCTACGGCACGCTGCCGCTGGACGTGATCGCCGACGACACCGCGCTCGACGGCTGGCTGGAGCGGGCGCTCGCGTTCGCGTCGTCGCTGCCGGCCAAGGCCTGACGCACGCTCCGCAACGGGTCCGACCCCTACCGAGCGGCCTTCGTGCAACACCGCTGCGCTTCGCTTGCCGAATGCCCTATGCTTGTTGGACGCCCCATCGTCGGGCGAGACCCGTTACGGCAGACTCGATCCACCCCCTCCCGGATTCCGCCGAGGCCGATCGCGGACACCGTCGCAACCACAGGAGTGGATCGATCCATGAACGTCGACAAGACGCTCACGTGCGCCGATTGCGGCCAGACCTTCACCTTCACTGCCAGCGAGCAGGATTTCTACGCCGAGCGCGGTTTCACCGAGCCTCGCCGTTGCCCGTCGTGCCGGGCTGCCCGCAAGGCAGCGCGCAACAGCGACAGCGGCGGCTACGGCGCCGGTGGCGGCTACAGCTCGGGTGGCGGCTACAGCTCGGGTGGCGGCTACGGTTCCCGTGGTCCGCGCGAGATGTTCCCGGCCACCTGCTCGTCCTGCGGGCAGGAGACCGAGGTGCCGTTCCGGCCGACGTCCGGCAAGCCGGTGTACTGCAGCACCTGCTTCGCCCAGCGTCGGGCGTGAGCGCGTGACCCAGGACCGACGTTCCGGGCTACCGCCCCGCCGTCCAGCTCCTGAGCCTGACCGGCGCAAGCACGTGATCGCGGAGTACCGCCATCGCGCGCAGCGGGTGACCTGCGTCTGCGGCTGGACCGGCAGCTCCGAGATGCTGGACGGCCGCACGTCGGAGTGGAGCCGCCACGTCGCGGCCTCACGCGGGACGCCGGCCTGAGTCTCGATCCCGAACTCGCGTCAGACGACGCCGGCTGCTGTCAGGTGGCCGGCGTCATCCATCAGCCTTCGGGCTGATCAGCCGTCAGCCTTGAGAACCTCGAGCGCCTTCAGCAGCTGGCTGTCCGTCGAGGACGCGAGCTGCGAAGGCGTCATCGAGCGGACGTCGTCCGGGAACAGCGGGGTAGCGTTGGCAGCGAGCGCGACCTTGACGTCGGGCTCGAGGCCCTCGTGCCAGATCGGGCGCCCCGCACGCGTGAGCCATCGCTCCACGCCGATCCGGAGCGATGACCCGTCGGCCAGGTCGAACCGGCCCAGCACGGTCCCGGTCCCGAACGTCTTCTCGCCGACCACCGTGCCGCGCCCGGCGTCCTGGATCGCCCCGGTGACGATCTCGGCCGAGCTCGCTGTATTGCCGTCGGTCAGAACGACCAATGGCCCCTGGGTCCACAGCCCGCCCGGCTCGACCGGGACGTCCTTCTCCGTCCCGCTGGCATCGATGCTGCGGTACACGATCCCGTCACCGACGAACTGGCTCGCGACGCCCACCGCCTCGTTCACGTAGCCGCCCGGGTTGCCTCGAAGGTCGAGGATCACGGCCGTGGCGCCCGCGGACTTCGCCCCGTTGATCGCGTCCTCGATGGCCTTGGTGGCCCCGGTCGCGAACTGGTCGAGCCGGATCAGGGCGATCGTCCGGCCGGGAACCATCGTCCAGCTCACCAACGGCAGGTCGAACTTGCGCCGGACGATCGTGACGTCGAACGGCTTGCCCCCCGATCGCTCGACGGTCAGCGTCACCGACTCACCCTCCGGGCCGCGGATCCGGGTGACCACCTGGTCGATCGTCTCGCCGCTGGTGCTGGTGCCGTTGACGGCGACGATCTTGTCGCCGCGCTTCAAGCCCGCCTCCTGGGCGGGGGTGTTCGGGATCACCGAGTTGATCATCGGGCCGTTGGTGATATCGCTGTCGACCTGGACACCGATGCCGACGAACGTCCCCGACAGGGATTCGTCAACGGCCTTGGCCTCGGCCGCGGTGAGGAACGAGGTGTGTCCGACGTCGCCCACCGCCTGGGTCATGCCCTGGATCGCAGCGTAGGCCATCGCCTGGTCGTTGAGATGCGCTGCGTCGACGTAGTGGTCCTGGATCGTGTGCCAGGCCTCGTCGATCAGGGCGAGCTCGGTGCTGGCCGAGGGGGACGACGTGGACGAGGAGGCGGACGGCTCGCCGGTCGTCGGGAGGGTGGACCGTCCGATCACGAGGCCACCCGTGAACAGGAGCAACCCCAGGACGGGCACCATCACGGCAGTCATCAGCCGCCACAGCCCGGAGCGCGGGCGCGCCACGGAGGGTGGCGGGGGCGGCAACCGCGCCGGGGCCATTGGTGGCAGAGGAATTGAGGGGGGCTGGGCGGCCGGGCCGGCGCTGGGCCCGGGAGTCGCGATGCCGTCGGGGCTGTTCGGATCGATCATTGGCCTCAGCAATGCGGGCGCGCCGGGACGGCGGGCGTTTCCCAGCATGACGCGTTTGCCTTCAAAGCGAGTGGCGGAGCGGTGAAGTTGCCTTACCCGGGCCTCAGCGTCGCTCGCGCACCAGCCGCCTGGCGGCCCGCGTCGCGCGGATGAAATGGCGCAGGTGGGCGATCGGCTTCACATGGCTGGGCTCGCCGGCGTAGATCGTCACGATCGGCACCCAGGCGATGGGCCAGCGCCGCAGCAGGCAGAGGGCGATCATCTCAACCTCGAGCTCGAACCCGGTCTCCCGGCTGTCCACCATCGCGGCCATCAGGCGGCGGCCCAGCAGACGGTAGCCGGACTGGTTGTCGGCGACCGGCTGCCCGACGGCCCACGAGAAGGCCGCGGTGCCGATCGCGTTCGAGATGCTGCGAACCGGTGGCATGCGACGGAAGTCACGACGGCCGATGACCAGCTCCGGGCGCGGGCCGGAGGGCCCGGGGGCGGCGAACGCGGTGACGAAGCGCGGGATCTCGTCCGGATCGTGCTGGCCGTCGGCATCGAGCGTGACCACGGCGTCCCAACCCTCGTCGAGCGCGCAGCGGAAGCCCTCGCGCAGGGCCGAGCCCTTGCCCTTGTTCGGCTGCCGGCGGATCACCCGGGCACCGGCGGCCTCGGCGTTCGCGGCCGTGTCATCGCTGGAGCCGTCATCGACGACCAGCACCGGGAGATGTCGTGCGGCGAGCTCGACGACCCGGCCGATTCGCGGACCTTCCTGGTAGCCGGGGATCAGCGCGAGGACGCGCGGTGGGCGACGCCCGGCTTCGTCCACGAGCGAGCGTCAGGATCCGAACTGGAGCGACTTCACGATCGGCAGCGCCACACCCATGAATGCGGTCAGCTGGCTGCCGTCGAAGTCATCGATGTCCACGATCAGGGTCCCACCGTCGGGAAGGTCCAGCACGTACAGCCGCAGCCGCTCGCCGCCGGCGATGACCCACCGCAGCCCGGTTCCCTGGTCGACCAGCAGCGGCACCGTGGGCATGCCGTTGGCGAACGGGCAGGACCTGGTCCAGCCACTGACGATCCCGATGTCGATCGAGCTGCCGCGAAGGCCGCCCACCGTCACCATGGCGGGGCTGCTCACGGTCAGCCCGTCCAGACCACGGATCCAGGCGACCAGCTCGATCGACGACGTCCCGACGCCCGGCTGCGGGTCGGTGGGGCAGGCCAGGTCCTGGGAGGCGGCGCTCACGCCGCGGAACAGGTGGATCCCGAGCAGGTCCTGGCCGGCCGGCCGGAGCTGGAGGTAGCCGGCCGAGTCGGTGGCCAGGACCCAGCCGTCGGGGACGGTGAAGGTTACCGCCGGCTGGAACACCGTGGAGGTGTGCGAGCCGGCAGGCAGCGTCGAATCTGCCGGCGCGCTGGGCGACTCGCTCGTCGCCGAGCTGCAGGCCGCAACGATCAAGGTCAGCGCGAGGGTCAGGACTCCATGTCGCAAGCTTGGCTCCTCGGCACCGGGGGTGGACGCGCGAGCCATTGTGCCCAAGCGGACGCGATCACGCGACCGGAGGCCACGGGTGCGCCGCACGCGCGACCGCGCGCCGGTGCACACTCAGGAGTGCTGCCAGCGGAGGAGGAGGTCGCCGTGTTCATCCCGATGTCGGTGCTGGAGTTCCGCGATCGCGCCGCCGCGTTCTTCGGCGACAGGGTCGGGGTCGTCGACGGCGACGCGGCATTCACGTACCGTCTCTGGGCCGAGCGCACGCATCGGCTGGCCAACGCGCTCGTGGGCCTCGGGGTTGCGCCCGGCGAGCGGGTGTCCTTCCTCACCTACAACACACACCAGCTGCTCGAGGGCTACTACGGCGTCCTCGAGGCGGGTGCCGTTCTCAATCCCATCAACATCCGCCTCGCGCCGCACGAGATCGCCTACATCCTCGACCACGCCGGGTCGCGCATCGTCGCGTTCCATCGCGACTTCCTGCCACTCGTCGAGTCCATCGCGCCGCAGCTCTCGTCGCGCCCCCGGTTCGTCGTGATCGAGGGCGAGGCCGGCGGCATCGCCAGCGACGAATACGAGTCACTGATCGCGGGCGGGTCGTCCGAGCCCCGGCACCCGCAGATCGACGAGACCGCCATGGCCGAGCTGTTCTACACGAGCGGTACCACGGGCCTGCCCAAGGGCGTCGCGCTGACCCATCGCCAGCTCTACCTCCACGCCCTCAATGCGGAGATCGCGCTGGGGTTCGGTGAGGACGACGTCGTGCTCCACGTCGTGCCGATGTTCCACGTCAACGGCTGGGGCGTGCCCCACTTCCTGACCATGGTCGGCGGGCAGCACGTGATGCTTCGGCGGTTCGATCCGGTCGCGCTGATCGAGCACGTCGAGCGTTACCGGGTGACTCGCCTGCTGGGGGTCCCGGCGATCTTCAACGCCATGCTCCACAGCAGCGAGCGCACGAAGCACGATCTGTCCAGCCTGCGACAGCTGATCATCGGCGGCTCGCCGTCTTCGCCATCGCTCGTGCGCGGCCTGGAGGAGGCGTTCGGGGTCCAGACGATCGTCGGATACGGGCTGTCCGAGACCTCACCGATCATGACCCTGGCCATGCCGCGGGGTCGTCGACCGCCGCCGAGCCACCCGAGCGACGGATCGATCGCCAGGCGATGACCGGCTGGCCGATGCCCGGCAGGACGATCCGGGTGGTCGACCGGCGACGGCAGCGACGTCCGTCCCGACGGCGAGCAGATCGGCGAGATCGTGGTTCGCGGCCACAGCGTGATGCAGGGCTACTACCGCGATCCGGACGCGACCGCCGTGACGATGCGTGACGGCTGGCTGCACACGGGCGACATGGCGACGATCGACGAGGCGGGCTACGTGCTGATCAAGGATCGCTCCAAGGACGTGATCATCCGCGGCGGCGAGAACCTGTCGTCGGTCGAGGTGGAGAACGTGATCGCCGGCCATCCGGCCGTGCTCGAGGTGGCGGTGGTCGCGGCGCCGGACGAGCGGTTCGGCGAGGCGCCGGTGGCGCTGGTGGTGCTCAAGCCGGGCGCCGCCACGACCGTCAGCGAGCTGCGGGCGCACTGCCGAGCCAACCTGGCCCGGTTCAAGGTGCCGCGCGAGTTCCACTTCCGCGATTCGCTGCCCAAGGGTGGCACGGGCAAGATCCTGAAGGCGGAGCTGCGCGAGCCGTTCTGGAAGGGCTACGAGTCGCGCGTCCACTGAGCGGGCAGGCCGGCGCCGAGGCCGAGTTGGGCGCGCGCCGAGGACCGCGGGCCACGGCTGACGCGTCACCCACCCCGGGCGACCGGGGCCGCTCAGGCCGGGTGAGTGAAGGCCGCCGCGATGTCCGCGATCTGGTCCGGGGTCACGCGGCAGCAGCCGCCGATCACGGCGGCGCCGTCCGCCCGCCAGCGCAGGGCCGCCGTGGCGTCGACCCGCCCGCCTTCGGTCCCGGTCCATCGGCGCTCGATGCGTCCCAGCCCTCGCCGCTGTTCGGGTAGACGACCATCGGCAGTGGGGTGACGGTGCGGATCCGGCCGACCAGCTCCTCGACGTGCTCGGGTGCCGTGCAGTTGATGCCCATGGCGACGACCGCGGACGATGCGGCGGCCGCGGCGGCGGCTTCCTCGATCGGCGACCCGCTCCGGAGGTGCCCCCCGTCCGCGCACGAGACGCTGATCCAGGCTGCGGCTCCCGGCGTCTCGTCCAGCAGGCCGGCGACGCCGCGACCTCGTCGAGCTCCGGGATGGTCTCGGCCGCCAGCACGTCGGCGTCGGTCGCTGCCAGCACCTCCAGCCGCTCCCGATGGAAGTCGGCCAGCTGCGCCGACGCTCAGGCCGTACCGGCCGCGGTACTCGGAGCCATCGGCGAGCATGGCGCCGTAAGGACCGATCGATGCCGCCACGAACAGCGGGCCGGCGCCGATCCGGTCGCGGAGAGCACCTCGGCCCGATGGCGCACCCGGGCCTCGCCGGCCAGCTCAACGCTGCGGCGCAGCAGCTCGACCGCCCCGTCGTGCGCGATCCCGCGCATGGTGAGCCCCTCGAACGTGGCCTGGTAGCTGGCCGTGATCGCGATCTGCGCACCGGCGCGGAAGTAGGCGAGGTGCGCCTCGACGATCGCCTCGGGGTCCTCGACCAGCAGCCGCGCCGACCACAGCCGGTCGGACAGGTCCGCGCCCGTGCGCTTCGAGCTGGGTGGCCAGCCCGCCGTCGAGGATCAGCGTCAGCCCCGTCGCAAGCGCGGCACGAAATCGATCGGCGTCCATGCGTCGATCGTGCCACCTGCCGATGGCCTGGTGTCGGTGGCCCGGGTGGACAGAGATCGCCGCAGTGGCGCATGATGAAGCCATGAAACGCGCTCCGGACACGCGTCGTCGCGTTGACCGGCGGGCCACCATGGCCTATTCTCGATAATCGATGATCAACGGAGGAGCGACGGTGCCGCTACTCGACAGGTTCAGGCTCGACGACCGGGTCGCCCTCATCTCCGGCGGCGGCGGCGCGATCGGATCGGCGATCGGCGCGGCACTGGCGAGCGCCGGCGCGAAGGTCGTGGTCGTGGATCGCTCCGAGGAGCGGGCGCAGGCGTCCGCCGACCGGGTGTGTGCGGCCGGGGGCACCTGCATGGGCGTCTACGCCGACGTGACCGACGAGGCAGATGCCGAGCGGATCGTCAGGCAGGCGGTCGAGGAGTATGGCCGGCTCGACATCATCGTCAACGCCGTCGGCGGCGGGGCCGGCAAGGTCGCTGTTCGACGCCGAGAAGTACCCGCGCGACGCCTGGGACTGGATCTACGAGCTCAACGTCCGCAGCACGCTCGTCGCCACGCAGTGCGCGGTTCGCGCGATGATCGAGGCCGGCAACGGCGGACGGGTGCTCAACATCTCCTCGGTCCGGGCCTGCCCTCGGGATCAACGCCGGTTACTCAGCGTACGTTGCGGCCAAGGGGGCGATCAGCTCGCTCACCCGGCAGTGGGCAACCGAGTGGGCCAAGCACGACATCACCGTCAACGCGATCTCGCCCACCTTCGTCGACACCCCGCAGGTGGCGATGCTGCTGGACGACCCAAAGTTCAAGGCGGGTATCGTCAGCCGGATCCCGATCGGGCGCGTCGGGAACCACTGACGACCTCGTCGGGGCGGCCCTGTTCCTTTGCTCGGACGCCTCGTCGTTCGTCACCGGTCAGATCCTGGGGATCGACGGCGGGCTCACCGCAACCCAATAGTCCTCGCGCCGGGAGGCTCGCCACGTGCGGCCTCGGCCCTGGGAGGAAGCAGCGATGCAAACGGCCACGGCGCTCGACATCGAGCAAGTCTCCGGCAACGCGTTCACGACCACGAAGCTGCGCGGCTGCAACCCCAGCTTCGTGACGACCTCGGACGGCGTGGTCGTCATCGACACCCCGCAGCTCCCGACCAAGGCGGTCGCGATGCGCGAGCTGGCCGAGTCCCATGGCCCGGTGCGGTACCTGATCAACACCGAGCACCACGTCGACCACATCTTCGGCAACTACTTCTTCAAGGGCGCGGGCACGGTGGTCAACCATCGCGCCCTCTGGGAGCGATTCATGGTCGTGTTCCCGGACCTGGACCCGTTCGCCTACGCGTACGAGTCGATCCCGGGCGACAACCCCAAGGGGACCGACCTCGACGACGCCGGTGCCGTCGCCCTGTGGCCCGATCGCGACGAGTACTACCGGGACCCGAACAAGGGCACGATCGTGTTCACCGGTGACCTCACGCTCCACGTCGGGGACCACACGTTCAACCTGCTGCACACGCCCGGCCATACCCCGGGCCAGCTCGCGGTCCACGTCCCCGAGGAAGGGGTCGTGTTCACTGGCGACACCATCTTCTCCGGCTGCCAGACGTGGCTGATGGCGTCCGACGTCGCCCAGTGGCTCGACGCCCTGGAACGGATCCGGACGCTCGACGTGGAGACGATCGTGCCGGGCCACGGACCGGTGGTGAACAAGTCCTACCTCGACGTCCAGCGCTCGGTGCTGATGGAGTGGAAGACGGCCGTCGCCACGGCGATCGCCAGGGGCTGGACCCGCGAGGAGACGATGGAGCGCGTCCATTTCCGGGATCGCTTCGGGCCGGTGGACGTCGGGCAGGGCTACATGATGGACCACATCCAGACCCTGAACGCCGCCTCGCTGTACGACAAGCTGACGGGCGCCATCCCCGGAGCCTGACCCCTCGCGGACATGACCTCGGCATTGATGCGTGATCCGGCGGGCGCGACGCACGGACCACGCTTCGTCCCTCGCGCCCGATAGCAGGAGCTGGAGCCCATGCCCCAGACGATGCAGGCGCTCGTCGTCGTCGAGCCCAACCGGCTCGAGATCCGGGAGGTGCCGGTGCCGGTGCCCGGTCCCAACGAGGTGCTGGCACGCGTCCGCGCGGTGTCGATCTGCGGCACCGACGCCCACCTCATCCGGGGCGACTACCCGGGCTTCTGGCCACCGTCGTTCCCGTTCATCCCGGGCCACGAGTGGGCGGGCGAGCTGGTCGCCCTGGGTCCCGGCGCCGAGCGCTTCGGGTTTGCGCTGGGCGACCGGGTGGCGGGCACCAGCCACGACGCGTGCGGCGTGTGCCAGAAGTGCGTGGAAGGCCGCTACAACCTGTGCGAGAACTACGGCAAGCCGGGGCTCCACCGCCAGTACGGCCACAACGTCCAGGGTGCCGATGCGACCTATGTCGTCCACGGCGTCAAGTGCGTGTTCCCGCTGCCCGACGGCCTGTCCTTCGACGAGGGCGCCCTGATCGACCCGGCCTCGATCGCGCTCCACGTCGCCAACCGGGGAAAGATCGCCCCCGGCGACACCGTGGCTATCACTGGTGCCGGTGCCATCGGCCTGCTCGCGGGTGACGCCGCCCGCATCCGGGGAGCGGCCCGGGTGATCGTGGTGGGCCGCGGGTCACGGCTTGCGAGGGCCGCCGCCCTCGGGTTCGAGGTCGTGGACACCGCGGCGGGCGATCCGGTAGGGGCCGTCCGGAGGCTCACCGGCGGCTTCGGCGCCGACGTCGTGCTCGAGTGCGCCGGGGTGCCGGCGACCATCGAATGGTCGCTCGAGATGCTCCGCCGGGGTGGTCGCTGCGCCGCCGTGGGCATCCCCACGTCGGGGGTCGAGATCGCGATGCAGCGCCTGGTGCTCGACGAGCTCGAGCTGGCGGGCTCGCGTGCCTCGGCGGGCGAGATGCGCCGCGTCATGCCCCTGGTCGAGCAGGGCCGGATGCGGGTGCGGGAGCTGATCACGCACCATTTCCCACTGGCCGACTACGAGGAGGCGTTGGCCACCTTCAACGCCCGCGCGAGCGGCGCGATCAAGATCGTCGTCCAGCCCTGACGGCTCAGTCGGGCGTGGGCATCCTCGGTGATGTCCGCGGTCCACGGCAGCATCCGCCCAGGGGACCCCTCGAGCTCGCGCTCGAGCCCGGCGAGGCGATCGGTCCGTCGGGCAACGGCCAGGACGCATCCCCCGCTGCGAGCCAGGCGCCGGACCGCATGCGCGCCGAGACCGCTCGACGCCCAGGTGATGACGGCCCGGATGCCTTGGAGCGACTCCGGACCGAGAACCTCAACGCTCACGCGCGGCCCGCCGCCACCTCGTCGGCGCGGCTCCGTCCGGCCAGCCGAATCAGGTCCTCGTGGAGCTCGAACCAGGCCGCGTGGTAGCTGTCCACGCGAGGCGACGCGACGAACCGGCCGTCGCCGTCCTGTGCCGCCGCGTTTGCCCGGTCGAGACGCACCCGGTAGCGGGCGAGGCGCGGAAGCCCGTCGACCAGCCCACCGAGCCAGATGTCGGCATCGGCATGCAACGCGGCGAGGTCCGCCAGGACACCCGCGTCGTAGGCCGGGTCCGAATGGTCGTTGAACGTCTGCTCGCCATCGGCGTCCCGCATCTGCCAGGCGGTGACCACGGACTTCATCCGCTGGTCCAGGGCGATGAATCGGTCGAGGGCCTCCGCGGCGCGGTCGGGTCCCCAGGACGCGGCATCCGCAGCGATCAGCCCGGCTGCCACGATCTTGCCGTCCTCGGTCAGGCGATGGGATCCTGCGGCGAGCTCGGCAGCGCCGTCCGCCACCAGCCGCTCGAGGATGGTGCCGGCGTCATCGAGCGGCTGGCCGGTGGCCTGCGCCAGGGCGTCGACCGTCGCGTAGCCCTTGATCGCGAGCGCGCGGACGGCAGCCTCGACCGGCGATCCCGTCGGCTCGTCCGCCGCACCCGAGCCGGCCTGGGTCCCCGTATCGGCGACGGCGACCGGTCCCTCGGGAGTGGCGCCGCTCGACCCGGCAGGACCGCCCGCCGCGATCTCGATGCCCGCCTCGCGAGCCCAGCCCAGCAGGACCGCCACCTCGGGCGCGACCTCGGCATGTCCCACGACCGAGCCCGCGAACACGTCGCCCGTCGCCCCGTCCACCGTGATCCAGTCACCTGCCGCGAGCCTGGTGCCCGCGACGTCCACCGCGCCGTCGCTCACGACCACGTCCACGGCACCCACCACCGCGGGGATCCCCCACCCTCGCGCAACGACTGCGGCATGGCTGGCGAGGCCACCGCTCGAAGTCAGGATCCCGGCGGCCCGGGCCATGCCGTGGACGTCGTCGGGCGACGTCTCCGCGCGCACGAGGATCGCCGCTTGCCCGGCATCCGCCGCCTCGATGGCGGCCTCGGGCGAGGTGACGATCCGGCCCGCCGCAACGCCCGGTGACACTGGCAGGCCGGTGGTGAGCGGCGTGGCGCCGGGGTCTCGCCCGGTGGCCTGCATCGGCGGATCGGTCAGGATCGCCGCCACCCGGCGGACGGCCTGCTCCCTGGACAGCGGGAACGCCGGGTCCTCAGCCATATCGAGGGCGATCCGCAGCGCCGCCTGCGGGCTTCGCTTGCCGACCCGGCACTGGAGCATCCACAGCCGACCGTGCTCGATCGTGAACTCGATGTCGCACAGGTCGGCGTGGTGCCGCTCGAGGCGGGCCGCATTGTCGCGAAGCTGCGTGGCCACCTCGGGCAGCCGCTCATCGAGCTTCGACAGCGGTTCCGTGCGGTGGGTACCGGCAACCACGTCCTCGCCCTGGGCGTTGAACATGACGTCGCCGTAGAGCACGGCTGCGCCGGTCGCGGGGTTGCGTGTGAACAGCACGCCGGTGCCGGAGTCGGCGCTCCGATTGCCGAACACCATCACCTGGACCGTGACCGCCGTGCCAAGGTCGTCGGGGATGCCCTCGCGGCGTCGATACGTGCGGGCGCGTTCGCTGTTCCAGGAGCGGAACACGGCTTCGATCGCCGCGCGCAGCTGCTGCCATGGGTCGAACGGGACAGTGTGGGCGCCAACGATGTCGCGGTACATGGCCTCGAACCGCTTGCGGCAGTTGGCGGCGAACTCCCGGCTCGCCGGAGCGTTCCGCCAGGCCGCCGGTCGTGACGTCGTTCAGGCCCAGATTGAGGATCGTGTCCATCATTCCGGGCATCGAGACGGGCGCGCCCGAACGGACGCTGACCAGCAACGGGTCGGACGGGTCGCCGAACCGATGGCCCACCAGGAGCTCCATGCGCCGCATGTGCACCACGATCTCCTCGTCCAGCCCGGCGGGCCACCCGTGGGCGAGGTACTCGTTGCATGCCTCGGTCGAGATGGTGAACGCGGGCGGGACCGGCAAGCCCAGCTCGGCGGCCATGACCGACAGGTTCGCTGCCTTGCCGCCCAGACGACGCTCGACCTCGGCGAAGGTCAGGCCGTCGAGGCGGTCGTCGCAGTCGAAGACGTAGGGCACGGCAGATGCTCCTCGGTGATTGGCCCCGGGGTGGGCGTGCGGTTCCGGGGGACGGCGACCACAGCGCCCGCCGCTCACGGGCGGATGATGATCTTGATCGCGCCGCTGGTCGGGTCGTTGAGCGCCTCGATCGCGCGCGGGTAGTCGGCGAGGTCGAACGTGTGGGTCATGATGTCCCGCACCCTTATCCGGCCCTGCTCGACCAGGGGCATGACGCGGCGCATCTCGCCCGCCGATGCACGCGAGCCCGCCAGCTCGAGCTCGTCGAGCACCAGGCGCTGCATCGCGATCTCGACCCCCGACGTGGGGATGCCCACGGCGGCGCAGCGACCACCCCGGCGGAGCATCTCGAGCGACCATTCGATGGTCGCCGGCACCCCGGCGCACTCGAGCACGACGTCGGCGCCGAAGCCGCCGGTCATCTCGCGAACCGTGGCGGCGGGGTCACCAATGTTCGAATCGATGGTCTCGAACCCGAGGTCGACAGCCTTCGCCACGCGCATCCGGTTGCGCTCGATCACGATCACCCGGGCCGCTCCCCGGATGCGGGCGGCGTCACCCGCGAGCAGGCCGATGGCACCGGCACCAGTGATAGCCACGGTGTCGCCGGGGGCGATCTTTCCCCGGTTGGCGACGTGGAGCGCGATCGAGGCCGGGTCGATCAGGGCGCCCTCGTCGAAGGACAGGCCGTCGGGCAGCGGGAACACGCACTTGACGCCGTGGACGACATAGGTCGCATCGGCACCCTGGACGTTGTGGCCGTACTGGCGGTGGAGCCCCGGCTTGCCGTAGTTCTCGCACAGGTTGTAGCGGCCTTCCACGCACTTCTGGCACACGCCGCACGCGTCGTGGCTGGTGCCCGCCACCCGGTCGCCCAGCGCAAACCCGAAGCGCTCGGCGCCGGGACCCAGGGCGACCAGCTCGCCCGCCCACTCGTGGCCCGGGATGAACGGGAACGACGGTGGCCAGAAGCCCGGGTAGTCGCCCCGGATGAGGTGGGCGTCGGTGCCGCAGATCGACACCGCGCGGACGCGTGCCAGCACCTCGTTGGGACCGGGCACCGGCACCGGCACCTCCCGGATCTCGAGCCGGTTGGGCTCGACGACGACGAGCGCCTGCATCGTCTGGGGCATGGGCTCCGGGGCGCGATCGGGCACGCTCGGCACGGCGAACGGGGTGGTCATGATCTCAGGCACGACGGTGTCCTTCCCGGGACGCAGGATGAACGGCTAGACGATCGCAACAGGGTCGACCATCGACGCGGTGGCGCCGCGAATCTTGATCGGGAGCGCGACGAACAGGAACTCATACACACGCTGGCGGGCGAGCTCCTCGAGATCAAGGCTCTCCATCAGGTAGATGCCGTTCTCGATCAGGAGCAGCGTGTGGACCGGCTGCGGGTTGCCGGTCGGGCCTGGATCGGGTGCCGGCTGGACCTCGTAGGTCTCGGTGTCAGTCCCGGTCGCGACGACGCCCCGGTCGAGCAGCCAATCGCGCGGCCGAGATGTCGGGCCGGCGTCTTGTTGGCAGCCATCCGCTCCGCGTCCGGCCACAGGCTCATGTACCCCGTCCGGATCACGACCACGTCCCAGGGCCGGACCTGGACGCCCTCGGCGGCGCACATCGCCTCCATCTCCGCGGCGTCGATCGGCGAGCCCTTGGGCAGGTGTCGATGCCGCGAAGCGGGGCGCGTCGAGCAGAACGCCGCGGGTGAAGATACGGCGGCATCGTCGACGCGTCAAGGCGGGTCGGCCCGAAGTCGGTCAGGTGGTCATCCGCGCGCGAGTCGCCATACCAGTGCATGTCGTCGCCCACGGTCATGTGGGCCAGCGCATCGATGTGGGCGCCCGAGTGCGAGGTCGCCATCAGGTACTCGGCCATGTAGCCCAGGCCGGCGTCGTTGACAGGCCCCCAGGGCTGGGCGCCGGTGACCCGGATGCCCGCGCGGCGTCCGGTAGTTGAGCACCTGGAACGGCGGGTGGCCCGGGAACAGCGGCATGCCCGGAAAACGCGCCGCTGCCAGCGAGATCATGCGGCCCTCCCGCACCAGGCCGGCGGCACGGACGACCTGCTCCGGCGGCAGCTTCCCGATAGGTCCGATATTCGGTCACGTGAGCCGGCGCGTCATCTCGCCGCCTCCCGGCCATCGTTCGTGGCCCGTTCCTGGATCGCCCGCCACACCCGCTCCGGGGCTCAGCGGGAGGTCGCGGATGACCGCGCCGCAGGCATCGCGGACTGCGGCGGCGACGGCCGGCGCGGTGCACAGCAATGCGCCCTCGCTCATCCCCTTGGCCCCGTACGGGCCGGGGCCGTCCGCATTCTCGATCGTCTCGCTGACGATCTCGAGCGGCAGGTCCATCGAGGTCGGGATCCGGTAGTCGATGGCGCCCAGGTTCCGGATCCGGCCGGCGTCATCGTAGATGTAGTGCTCCATCAGCGTGTGGCCGAGGCCCATGATCGCCGCGCCCTCGTCCTGCATCCGGACCTGGAGCGGGTTGATCGACCTGCCCACGTCGGACACCGTCACGTGCCGCACGATGGTCACATCGCCGGTCTCCTCGTCCACCGCGGCCTCGATGGCCGTGCAGTTGAACTCGAAGAACGCGGGAGCGCCGCCCAGGGGATGGCCGGGCTCGGCCTCCTTGCGCGCCTCGCCGTTACCGATGAGCTCGCCGCCGAGCCGGCCCAGGCCGGGCTTGAGCACCTCGATCACCGAGAGCTCGCGATCCGGAATCCGGACCATACCCCGGTCAACCGTGACCTCCGACTCGTCCAGCCCGTGGAGCCGCGCCGCCATCGCGCGCAGCTGGGCCTGGATCGACCGGCAGGCGAACAGCACGGAGTTGCCCATCAGCACCGTCGAGCGGCTGGCGGACGTCTGCTGGTCGTAGGGCACGACGGCCGTGTCGCCCATCACGACGGTCACCCAGTCGAGCGGGGCGCCGAGCTCCTGCGCGGCGATCTGTGCGAACACGGTCCGCGCGCCCTGGCCCATGTCGGACGTCCCGGCGAACACGACCACGCTGCCGTCGGCCAGCAGCCTGACGGTCGAGTGCGACAGGCCGGTTGTGGGACCGGACTTGATGCCCACGGCGATGCCTCGGCCGTGGCCGGCCGGAGTCGGCGTGTCCCAGCCGATCAGCTCGGCGGCCTTGCGGACGCTCTGGTCCCATTCGCCGTCGGCGGGCGTGTCGAACGGGATGAACGCATCGCCCTTGTGAGCGAGGTTGCGCAGCCGGATCTCGAGCCGGTCGATCCCGAGCGCGCGGGCGCCCTCGTCGAGGTTGGACTCGACCGCCCAGTTCACCTGCGGGTAGCCGAACCCTCTGAATGCCGTCGACGGGGTGGTGTGCGACAGGATGCTGCGGGCGACGATGCGCGCCGCAGGCACGTTGTACGGCCCGCAGGCCGGGTAGCTGCCCTTGCCCACGACACGATCCGCGATGTCCGCGTAGGCGCCGATGATGATAGTCCGCTGCGACATCCTGGAAGCCGAGCGTGCCGTCGCGGCGTGAAGCCGGTCCGGACGCGGACCTCGGCGCCGCCCGGCGGACGGCCTGGAACGACTGCTCGAGGCTGAGGACCAGGCGCACGGGCGGCCCGAGCCGCAGCGCCGCGAACGCGACCAGCGGCTCGAGCTTCGGCGTGCTGCTTGCCGCCGAACCCGCCGCCCGGGTCGGGCGCGATCACGCGGACCTTGGACAGCGGCAGGCGCAGCACCTCGGCCAGGATCCGCTGCAGCCAGTTGGGATGCTGGATCGAGCTCCAGACGCGGATCCCGTCGCCATCGGGCGCCGCCATGAACGCATGCGGCTCGATCGCGAACTGGGTCACCATCGGGAAGGTGTAGCTGTGCTCGACCACCAGGTCGGCGGCCGCGGCATCGACGTCGCCCCAGCCCACGCTGATGCTCGCGCAGGACGTTGCTCGACGAACGCGGGTCGTCGGGCCGGAGGGCCGGGATCCTGGACGAGCGGCGCCTCCGCGTCGAGCGCGGCGGCAACGGTCACGACCGCCGGCAGGACCTCGTGCTCGACGCGGACGAGCGCCGCCGCCTGCTCGGCCGCATCGTTCGCTGTCGGCAACCACGATCGCCACGGGCTCGCCGTGGTACTTGACCTCGTCGACGGCGATCACGGGGCGGTCGCGGAACTGGGGGCCGAAGCGCGGCACCGGCTGGGGCAGGTCGGCAGCCGTCATGACCAGCCGGCAGCCGGGCACCCGGCGGGCCGCGTCTGCGTCGATCGAGATGATGCGGGCGTGGGCGCAGTCGAGGGTGACGAGCTTTGCCTCGAGCACGTCCGCCACGCGGATGTCCGCCACGTAGGCCTGGCTGCCCGTCACCCGGCCGATGCCGCCGACGCGGTTGGGCGAGCTGCCGACGAGCGCGCTCATCGGTCCCGCCCCCCGGCGACGGCCTGGACCGCCTCGGTGATCTGCTCGTACCCGGCGCACCGGCACAGGTTTCCGGCGAGGCCCTCCTGGATCTCGGCGACGGTGGGGTTCGGTGTACGCCGCAGGAGGTCGTCGGCGGCCATCAGCTGGCCGGGGATGCAGAAGCCGCACTGCGCGGCCCCGTAGTCGAGGAACGCCTGCTGGAGCGGGTTCGAGCGCGCCGCTCGCGTCGGCCAGCCCCTCGACCGTCGTCACCTCACCGCCGTCGGCTTCGACCGCGAGGACCAGGCACGAATCCACGATCTGTCCGTCGAGGCGTACGGTGCACGCGCCGCACTCACCGACCAGGCAGCACTCCTTGGTGCCGGTGAGCTCGAGGTCGTCGCGCAGGACGTCGAGCAGCGTGTGGTGCGCCGCGACCTCGATCGTCCGCGCTCGCCCGTTCACGGTCACCTCGATGGGGACCAGCTGGATCATCGAACTCACTCCCCGGCCGCCAGTCGGCCGTCCCGTAGACGCGCGATCGCGGTTGCCAGCGCCCGCCAGCCGAGCACCCGCAGCATCGCGAGCCGGTAGTCGGGGCCGGCGCGCATCGAGCGCGGCGACGGGCTGGCCTCGGCGAACATGTGCTCCAGGATGGCAGCCCGCTCCGCATTCGGCTGCCGCCGGGTTGGCGAGCACCCCCGTGTCGTCGACCACGAGCAGCGGCCGCGGGCCGACGCTGCCGTACGCCAGGCGTGTCACGCCCGACGCGTCGACGGCGCAGGCGAGCGTCACCGACGCCAGGTCATGGCCGCGGCGGCGGGTGCGCCGAACATGAGCCGAGCCCACCGGCGGCGACGCCAGCGGCAGCTCGATCGAGGTCACGAGCTCGCCCCGGCGGAGCGTCGTCACGCCCGACCGGACGAACAGCTCGTCGATCGGGATGCCGGCGGCCACCATCAGGGCCGGCTGCCACGACCTGCGCGGCGTACGTCAGCAGCGACGGGCGCCGTGTCGGCCGCGGGCGACGCATTGCACAGGTTGCCCGCGAGCGTCGCACGGTTGCGGATCTGGACGGAGCCGACCACGGCCGCCGCCTCCGCCAGGGCGGTGAACCGGCCGTCGGATCCGCACGTCGGCAGCGATCTCGGTCATCACGGTGGTCGCGCCGATCACGAGCCACCCGTCGACCTCGCGGATCGCCGGATCGAGCTCGGGGATCCGCTTGACGTCCACGACCACGGTCGGGCTCGCGGACCCGTCGCGCAACCGGATCACGAGGTCCGTGCCGCCGGCCAGCACCCTCGCATCGGGTCCGTGCTCCGCGAGCAGGGCGACGGCGTCGGCGACCGACGTGGGCCGTTCGTAGCTGAATGCACGCATCGTCCGATTCCTACAGGACCCGGTCGACCTCGTCCATCAGCACCTGGGGGGTGGCTGCGCGGACGAAGTAGAAGGGCCGCTCGCAGAAGCTGGCCACGAAGCCGGCTCGCCTCCCGCGCAATGCGTCGTTGTCGAGCATCGGCATGACGTGGCCGGGCGCGAGCAGCTCGTTGGTCAGGAAGTAGTTCTGGAGCGAGTGCAGGAACTGGAACTGGCGCTCGAACGGGATGAGCTCGTTGGTCGCAGGGTCGAAGTTGCCGTCGATCGCGGGCACGATGACGAGGTCGATGTTGGGCGTGCCCTCGTACATGCCCCAGGACGGCATCTCACCCCAGAACTTCTCCACGCCCTTGTTGGGCGCCGCCTTGTCCGACCGCTCGGTGCCCTCCGTCCGCTTGCGGAGGAACGTGTCGACGGATCCCATGACGGCCCGCCCGGCCTCATCGATGACGGTCGTCTCGGACGCCACCTGGAGGGCACCGCGGACGCCGGCCTCGATCAGGCCCATGCTCTTGCCGTGGTTCGACTCGCCACCCAGGAACATCAGGGTGCGACCCCGGTAGTTGACAGCTGCGCTGTGCGACGGGTGGAGCCCGACCGCCTCCATCCTCAGGGCGAGGACCGCCACGATCACCTTCTGGATCGGCCCGGCGGGCCAGTCCCCGGTGAACGTCACCACCCGCTCATCGTAGCTGACCTCCTTGTCGCCCTCCTGGTTCCAGACGATGTCGGGCTCGGCCAGCGTGATCTCGGGGGAGATGCTCACCTCGGCGAGGCGGTAGTTGAGGAACGTGAGGTCGTCGAGCACATGCGCTCGGGGAGTGCCCCCGTGGACGTCCACGCGCAGGCGGGCGGCGCCCGCCGAGAACTCCTCCGTGAGTTGAAGCTGGTCGGTCATGAGGTCCTTTCGCGAGGTCGGGATCGGTGTCGGGGCCGGCGGCTCAGCGGGGACTCTCGACGAGCGCTTTCGCGGGCCGGGATTCGCGGACAGGGCGGACGGTCCGGACGTCCCCGGGCCGGACCGCCTCGTCCGGATCGACCGGCGGAGGGGCCGCGTCCCAGGCTGAGCCCAGCCAGGCCGCGGTGGTGCTGAAGTGCTGGCGATAGGTGAGGGCGGCCTGGATCGGGTCGCGGCGCCGCAGCGCGTCGAGGATCGGCTGATGCTCCTCGGCCACCATCTGCGGGTCGACACCGGGGGCGGCGAGCGTGATGAATGTACGCGAGTACGGCTCGAGGGTCCGCCACACGCGCTGGAGCGTCTGGTTTCCGGACAGGTCGACGACCCGCCCGTGGAAGGCAGCGTCAGCAGCGGCTTCGGCATGCGAGTCTCCGGCGTCGGCGGCGGTCCGCATCGCGACAAGGAAAGCTTCGAGCTCGTCGAGATCACGGTCGGTCAGACGCGGGATCGCGAGACGGGCACCGAGCGACTCGAGCTCCGCGCGGATGGCGAACGCCTCGAGGAGCTCGCCCGCCGACGGGCGGCGGACGCGAGCTCCCCGGAATGCGGCGGTCTCCACGACCCCCAGCGCCTCGAGATCGCGCAATGCCTCGCGGACGGGGGCCTGGCTGGTGCCGAGCTCCCGGGCGACGCGCGTCTCGACGATCCGCGAACCCGGTGGGTAGCGGCCGTCGACGATCGCCTGCAGCAGGTGATCCTTCACCTGGTCACTGAGGACGCTGCGCGAGATCGAGGTCTTCGGGGTCATGGCAGGTCCCTAGGAGCCGATGCCCACCAGCGGGCGCTTCGGCTCGGTGCTCAGGATCTCGACGACACCGCTGGTGCCGTCGATGCGGATGCGATCACCGTTCTTGATCTGCTCGGTGCCGACCGAGGTCCCGACGACCGCCGGGATGCCGAACTCGCGCGACAGCACGGCCGGGTGGGATACGGTCCCGCCGGCGTCGGTCACCAGGCCGACGATCTTGGTGAACAGGACGACCCAGGCCGGGTTGGTCATCTGGCACACGAGAATGTCGCCGGCCCTGACGTCGTCGAACTGCTCCTCGCGCAGGACGACGCGGGCGATGCCCTCGACCACACCCGGCGAGCCACCGATGCCCGTGATCTGGCCGGCCACCGTGGCGGCCTTGCGGTAGAACTTGTCGGGGAACCCCCACAGGTTCAGGTACGGGAAGTCGAGCTGGGTCTTGGTGACGGTGCCGACCCACTCCTTGGGCCTGAACGTGTAGGCCTTCTCTCGGGCGGCCTTGGCCTTGGCCACGATCGCGCGGCCGTCCATCGCGGACGGGTCGCCCATGAACACACGCAACTCGTTGTAGCGGAACAACACCACGTCGTCGGGGGCGTCGAGGACACCCTGGTCGACGAGCTTGCGCCCAATCGCCACCAGGACCTGGCGCACGTGCGCGTTGGCACCCTGGTCGATGTAGAAGTGGTGGTCGGGCGTGAGCGGGGCCATCCGGAGGTTGATCTCGTTCGCTGCCCGCATCTCCTCGAGCGCCTCGCCCTCGAGGCCCGCGAGAATCTCCTTGGCCGCCGCATCGATGTCGGCGGCAAGCGCCGCGATGGTCTTGGGGTAGTCGTAGTTGGTCTCGATGTAGCCGCGGATCAGCTCGATCACGGGCTCCATCTGCTCGACGACGTTGGGGAAGATGAACTCGTGGCTCCAGACCGCGTGCCAGCCGTACTCCTTCTGGTACGGTGTCACCCGCTCGTCGATGAAGCGCTTGCCGCGCCCGCTGGCCTTGAGTCCGACGATGATCTCGCCTGCCGTCTCGGCCTTGAAGATGGCGGCCAGCTCGGCGTCGGCCTTGGCCTCCTCCTTCATCTCCCACAGGGCGTGGATCGAATCCCAGTTACGGTCCTTGGCTGAGTTCTGGAGCCGGCCGAGGAGGACCTCGTCGATCTTGCCGTGGGTCTTCTCCATGACCGCCCGCAGGTTGAGGGTCGCGGACAGCTGGGCGAAGTTGAGCATCCAGTGGATCTTCCAGTGGCGATCGTGGATGTCGATCGCGTCCTCGAGCAGACAGGCGAGCTCCATGAGGTTGAGCTCATCCTGCTTGTCGAGCATCCCCTCCAGGTACTTGAAGTTGCGGTCCATCTCGGGGACCAGCCGGTCGCGCCACCAGTTGACGAACTGGAGGCCGTACGTCGGCAACACGGCGCCGAGGTAGGTGCCGATCTTGCCGGCGTAGTCGGGATCCTCGGGCACCACCGGGTTGATCCGGTAGTTGTATTCCTGCGTCGCGACCTTGAGGCCAGCCTCGGCCGGGATCGCCGCCGTGTACAGGTAGCCGTTGACGTTCTTGTAGATCCAGTCCGTCGCGAACGGCGTGCCAAAGCGGCGGAACATGTGGTCGCAGCTCAGCCACCAGCCGCCGATGTCCTCGTACATCGGGCTCAGCGGGTGCGGACAATGCAGATCGTCGTAGACCCAGAACAGCAGCTTCTCGGTCTCCGACGTCCACTCGACGGGGAACTTCTCGTCCCCCAGGAACTGGCCGAGGACTTCTTCCTTCAAGGGCACCGGTGCTTCCTCCTGTGCGTGGCTCGTGTCGCTCCGCGGCGACGTGATCCCAGCCATTGCTCAGTGCGCGGGGGTCGCTGCGCGCGTGATCCGCTTGAAGCGCTGCATGTTCTCTGTGATCGCCACCTCCGTTGGAAGCCGTTCCATGCTCGACGCTCCGAAGAAACCGGCCACACCGGTCGTGTGGTCGAGGATGTATCGCGCGTCGTCAGGTTCGGCGATCGGGCCGCCGTGGCACAGGGCAATGATCTCGGGCTTGACCGAGGCCGCGGCATCGCGGATCGCCTGGACGCGCTCCGCCGACGCCTCGAGCGTCAGGGCCGTCGTAGCGCCGATGGCGCCCTTGGTGGTGAGGCCCATGTGAGCCACGACGACGTCCGCGCCGGCTTCGGCCATCGCCCGGGCCTGCTCCTCGTCGAACACGTACGGCGTCGTCAGCAGGCCCGCCTCGTGCGCCGCGCGGATCATGTCCACCTCGAGCCCGTAGCCCATGCCGGTCTCCTCGAGGTTCTGCCGGAACCTTCCGTCGCACAGCCCAACGGTCGGGAAGTTCTGGACGCCGGAGAAGCCGACCCGCTTCACCTCGTCCAGGAACACCGGCATCAGCCGGAACGGATCGGTACCGCAGACGCCGGCGAGCACCGGGGTCTCGCGCACGACCGGCAGCACCTCGCCGGCCATCTCCATCACGATCGCGTTGGCGTCGCCATAGGGCATCATCCCGGCCAGCGAGCCACGACCGGCCATGCGGTACCGGCCGGAGTTGTAGATGATGATCAGGTCGGCGCCACCGGCCTCAGCGCACTTGGCCGACAGGCCGGTCCCGGCGCCCGCCCCCATGATCACACCGCCGTCGGCGAGCGTCCTGCGCAGGCGCGCCAGCGCCTCCTGACCGGTCATGCGGATCCTCCTGCGGCGACCACCCCTCGGGACGTCGCCCACTCGCGGTACAGCTCGTCGAGACGGTCCGCCATCGCGCGCGCGAAGGCAGGATCGTTGATGTCGGTCGCCATCTCGACCATGTCGACGTCGGGGCGCAGCCCCGCCTTCAGCTCTCTGATCAGGGCCGCATCGGCGGCCGGATCGTGGAACGGCGCGCCAGGCACGTCGATCATCGAGACCCCGGCGGTCGGGACGAACACCGTCAACGGCCCGCTCGCCGCGTTGAGCTTGCGTGCGATGACCCGGCCCAGCTCGGCGCATTCGGCCTCGGTCGTCCGCATCAGGGTGACCGAGGCGTTGTGCTCGTAGAGGTTGCGGCCACGGAACCGGTCGGGCACGGTGTCGAGCGGCCCCCAGTTGACCATGTCGAGCGCGCCCAGGGAGACCACCTGGGGAAGACCCAGGCTCCCGGCCGCCTCCAGCCGCTCAGGTCCGGCCGAGAGGACGCCCCCCACCAGCTCGTCGGCCAGCTCGGTGGTCGTGATGTCAAGGGCGCCGGTGATGAAGCCCGCCCGCATCAGGGCCTCCATGGCCTGGCCGCCGGAACCCGTGGCGTGAAACACGAGGACCTCGTAGCCACGAGCTTCGAGCACCTCGCGCGCCGTCGTCACGCACGGCGTGGTGACACCGAACATCGTGGCGCCGATCAGCGGCCTGCGCTCGATCCCGGACACGAACGACGCGGACGCTCCGGCCATGCCCGCGATACCCGCCGCCGCATTGGCGAGGATCCGCTCCGAGATGCCGTTGATCCCGGCGATGTCCACGACCGAGTACATCATCGCGATGTCGCTGGTGCCGACGTACGCGCGTGTGTCGCCCGAGGCCATCGTGGACACGAGCAGCTTGGGCACGCCGACCGGCAGCGCGCGCATGGCGGCCGAGATCAGGGACGAGCCGCCCGATCCGCCAAGGCCGACGATGCCGTCGAGGCGGCCCTCCTCACGGAGCCGGCGCACGACCGCGACGGCGCCGCGGGTCATGGCCGCGACGGCCGGCCCCCGATCGCCCGCGGCGACCAGGGCGGCGCGGTCCGCGCCGGCGGCCGCAGCCACCTCATCGGCGGAGATGTCGGCGGTCGACGGCGAGCCCATGACGCCCGCGTCGACCAGCACCACATCGCAGCCCAGGACCCGGATGCGGTCGCGGAGGAACTCATGCTCGGCACCCTTGGTGTCGAGCGTACCGAGGACCACGACGACCGCCATTCGTTACCTCTCCTGCACGTCCACCGATCGACCGGGAGGCGCTGGACGCGCGTTTCCGCGGTCCAGCCTCGCCGGGTTTCCGGGCCGCGTACGAGATCCCCGGACCGGTTGCCGCAAGGTCACGACGCGGTGGCGCATCGGTGGCATCGATAATCGATTGTCGATAACAGTAGGCTCGCCCGACGGGGCAGTCAAGCCATCGACGGGCGTACAATCGATGATCGATGATACCGTAACTGCGCCATTCCGACGGCGGTGCGCATGCAGCACTGAGGTGCCAACCATGACCCTCGCCACCACGGCGACTGCCAGCCCGCTCCTGCGCATGACACAGGAGACCCCGACCCAGTACTGGAACGATTCGTGCGCCGTCGAGGACCTCGCCTACGCGGTCGAGCGGGGCGCGACGGGCGCGACCTCGAACCCGAGCATCGTGCTCGAGGTGATGCGCAAGGAACGCACCCACTGGGAGCCACGCGTTCGCGACCTGGCGGCCGCGAACCCTGCCTGGTCGGAGGTCGAGCTGACCTGGGCGATCGCCGAGGAGATGGCAGCGCGCGGGGCGGCGATCCTTGAGCCCGTGTTCGAGCGGATGCAGGGTCGGGCCGGCCGGCTGTCGCTGCAGACCAACCCGGCAAACCACCGCGATCCGGAGCGCATGGTCGAGCAGTCCGTCCGGTTCGCGGGCCTGGCCCCCAACATGCAGGTCAAGTTCCCCGCCACGGCCGCCGGCCTGGTCGCGATCGAGGAGGCGACGGCACGCGGCGTCAACATCAACGCCACCGTCAGCTTCACCGTGCCCCAGGCGGTCGCGGCGGCCGAGGCCGTGGAGCGCGGGCTCGATCGTCGGGCGGCGGCGGGCGGGGACGTGACATCGATGACCCCGATCGTGACGATCATGATCGGGAGGCTGGACGACTGGATGAAGGTCGTCGTCGAGCGCGACAACCTGGCCGTCCATCCGGACGCCCCCAACTGGGCCGGCATCGCGGCGTTCAAGCGCGCCTACGCGATCTTCCGCGAGCGCGGCTACCGATCCCGCCTGCTGTCCGCGGCATATCGCCATCGACTCCACTGGACCGAGCTCGTGGGCGGTGACGTGAGCATGACCCTTCCCCACGGCTGGCAGGTCCGGTTCAACGGGAGCGGGATCGATCCCGAGCCGCGGATGGACGTACCGGTGGACGCGTCGCTGATCGCCGATCTGTACGAGCGCATCCCGGATTTCCGCCGCGCCTACGACCCTGAGGGCATGACCCCCGACGAGTTCGAGGGCTTCGGGGCGAGCGCGAGAACCTTGCGCACGTTCATCAAGTCCTACCACGACCTCCAGGCCGCGATCCGGGACCTCGTGCTCCCGGATCCCGACGTCCGGCGAGCCTGACCGACACAGGAGATGCCCCGATGATCAAGCGCGTGTCGCGTGCGGAGGCGGAGATCGTGCCTCTCCCGGGGCGCAACTGGCATTCGTACTTCGGGCCGCACAACAGCGCCGCCCGTCAGGTCTCGATGGGCGTCTCCGTGTATCCGCCTGGGTCGAAGCCCGAGGGCCATGTCCATCCCGCGGAGGAGGAGACGATCTACTGCGCGGCCGGGCGCGGGCGAATCGTCACCCCCGACGGCGTGGCAGAGGTCGAGCCGGGCGTGGTGGTCCACGTCTCGCCTGGCACGTTCCACGCGACCGAGGCCGACGGCCCCGACTCGCTCGAGCTGGTGTGCCTGTTCTCGCCGCCGGTCGTCTCGGGCTCGTACGAGAAGGGTTCGCGACGATGAGCGCAGGGACGGAGACACCGGCGCCGGTCGATGCCGAGGAGCTCGACCGCCTCCGAGAGATGGCCCGCCGCATCCGGGTCGAGGTCGTGCGGTCCGTCTACCACGCGCAGGCCGGTCACCTCGGGGGACCGCTGTCAGCGGCGGATCTGCTGTCGGCGCTGTTCTTCCACGTTCTCCGGATCCGGCCCGCCGAGCCGGACTGGCCCGATCGCGACCGGTTCGTGCTCTCCAAGGGCCACGCGTCGATCGGCCTGTATGCGGTGATGGCGCTCCGTGGCTACTTCCCGGTCGAGGAGCTGCTGACGTTCGATGCCGCCCACTCGCGCCTCCAGGGCCATCCGGACATGACCCGGCTGCCGGGTCTCGACATGTCGACGGGGTCGCTGGGCATGGGCATCTCCGCGGCCATGGGCATGGCGCTCGGCGCCCGCCTCACCGGCCACGACGTGCGGGCGTACGTGATGCTCGGCGACGGCGAGTGCCAGGAGGGTGAGGTCTGGGAGGCGGCGATGGCCGCCAGCCGGTACGGCCTCGACAACCTGATCGCGATCGTCGACCACAACAAGCTCCAGCAGTTCGGCTGGCACGGCGACGGACCCGACGGCCGGCTGCCACCCCAGGTGCCGGGCGAGCTGGCCGGCAAGTGGGCGGCGTTCGGGTGGCGCGTGCTCGAGGTGGACGGCCACGACATGGCCGCGATCCTGGATGTGCTGGGCCGGGCCGCGCTGGGCGTCGGAAAGCCGACGATCGTGATCGCCCACACGGTGAAGGGCAAGGGCGTCTCGTACATGGAGGGCCACTACTACTGGCACACACGGGCCATCAAGCCCGACGAGCTCGCGATCGCGATGGCCGAGCTGGGTGAGCCGGAGCCCGCGGCCGAGGGAGGTGCGCGATGACGCTGCCCATGGGCCGGCCGATGCGCGAGATCTTTGGCGAGACCGTGGCCGCCCTGGCGGCCGAGGACCCGCGGATCGTGATGCTCGACGGCGACGTCGGCAGCTCGACCAGGGGCGACATCTTCGAGAAGGCCCACCCCGACCGCTACCTGCAGATGGGGATCGCCGAGCAGAACATGCTCGGGGTGGCTGCGGGCCTGGCCACGATGGGCCTCGTTCCGTACATCAGCACGTTCGTCTCGTTCGCGGTGGTTCGGCCGCTCGATCAGATCCGGGTGCTGATCGCCCAGACAGGGCTGAACGTCAAGATCACGCCGGGGTACGCGGGCCTGTTCACGGGCCGGACCGGCATGAGCCACATCATCGTCGACGACCTCGCGATCATGCGCGCGATGCCGAAGATGGTCAGCGTCGCGCCCGCGGACGACGTGGAGGCGGCGCAGGTGCTGCGCTGGGCGGCTGCGTACGACGGCCCGGTCTACGTACGACTGGTTCGCGACGCAACCCAGCGGCTGTTCGACGCCGGATATCGGTTCGAGCTCGGGCGGGCGGTGGTGGTCCGGGAGGGATCCGACGTGACCCTGATCAGCACCGGGACCCAGACCCCCCGGGTGGTGGACGCGGCAGGGCTGCTCGCCGAGTCGGGCATCGACGCCCATGTCCTGCACGTACCCACGATCAAGCCCGTCGACACCGCAGCGATCGTGGCGGCCGCAGAGCGTACGGGGCGGGTGATCACGGTCGAGGAGCACACCGTCCTCGGCGGCCTCGGCGGGCTGGTCTCCGAGACCCTTGGCGAGCACCGTCCGACGCCGGTGCACCGGCTCGGCCTGCAGGACCTCTATCCGGAGTCAGGGCCGAACGACGAGCTGCTGGAGATCTACGGCCTGTCGGCGGCCCGAGTTGCGGAGCAGGTGCAGGCGATCCTCGCCGCTGGCTGACCACTGGCGGCGTCAGCGGCACGACGCGCACCCGATCCGGCACCCGCTCCCTACCGCTGCTCGGCACCCTCCGCATGTCCGCCCTGCCCGTCCTGCCCATCCTGCCAGCCCTCGAGGAGACGCGCGCGCGCGGCCGCGAAATGGTCCCGCAGGGCCTCGTCCACCGCGACCGGGTCCCGCTGACGGAGCGCGTCGAGGATGGGTGGGTGCAGGCCGGCCGTCCAGTGGGCATCGGCACCCGGCGCCACGAGCGTCAGGTACGTCCGCGAGAAGGGCTCGAGGCTGCCCCAAACACGCTCGAGCGTGGCGTTGCCCGAAAGATGCAGCAGCGCGGCGTGGAAGGCGGCATCACGGCGGGCCACCTCGTGGCGGTCGTTGGCGTCGGCAGCCTCCTGCATCGACGCCATCAGCCGTTCGAGCTCGGCCAGGTCGCCGTCCGTCATCGCGGGCACCCCCAGCCGGGCACCCAGCGCCTCGAGCTCCGCCCGCACCTCATAGGCGCCGATCAGCTCATCCGCGGTCGGCCACCTGACCCGAGCCCCCTTGAACGGGAGGATCTCGACGACGCCCAAGGCCTCCAGCCCTCGAAGCGCCTCGCGGACAGGGGCCTGGCTCGTCCCGAGGTCACGCGCGATCTTGGTCTCGACGATCCGGGTATGCGGAGGGTAGCGCCCGGCAAGGATGTCCTCGAGGAGGTGATCCCTCACCTGCTCGGCGAGGACGCTGCGCGAGATTGTGCTGTCCGCAGACATCAGTGCTCCTGACGTTGGGCTGAATCAGTCTAGCGCCCAGGGCGTGGGCCTCGTGGGCCGGTCGCCCCTGCGCCCGCGACCCCGCCGCCTCAGTGGCCATCGCCGGACCCCTGCACTGGCCGACGCTGCGGCCGTCGGCGACCTCAGCCCGCGTCTCGCCGGACGGCGGCGTCCTCGGCCGCGGCCACGGCCTCAGCCCACGCGACCGGATCCGCCAGCCGCGCCGTCGCGGCGACCGCGAACTCGATCTGGTTCATGCACGATCGACGCCACGCCCCGCTGGCGATGAACGCAGCGTGGGCTCCGGGAGCGCGCAGGTCCGTGCCGACCAGGTCCCGGCAGTCGAGCGACCCGTAGCGCTCCGTGAAGTCGTCCACCAGGCTTGCGACCAGCTCGCGCGAAACGACCTTCGCGCGATGGTGATCCGGGATCCGCTGCCCGGCGAGGATCCCGATCGCGAGCGCCGCGCCGGTGACAGCTCCGCATGGACCCCCCGTCCAAGCGAGGCCGCCGTTGAATGGCATTGCCGCCGAGGTGTCGACCGGATCGGGTAGCACGAGGACTGCCTTAAGCGCCACGAACGCCGCCTCGGCACATCCGTACCGGTTCGCATCGTCGAGGAACGCGTCGCGAGCGAGCGCGATGCCCTCGGCCGCGGCATCGCTCGGGGGCCGGTGGTCCGAATCGTCGTGCATCCCCCACTCCTTTGCGCGAAAAGGGCGTGCTGACTGTTGAAACGATAATCTATAATCGATAATCAGCCGATCCGCTTCACGATTGGGCGCCACCCCGAGTGACGCGTCCCTGGGCAGGCATGATCTGTCCGCAGCACCTCAGCCCCGGCGTCCGGACCCCGGTCGGCCAACGGAGGTACGCGGTGGAAGTCAAGAACACAATTCCGCTCTGGCTCGCGGTGGCGATCACGGTCGTTGTGAGCCTCCCCTTCGGGCTGTGGCTGGATGTCTGGAGCCTGCCCCTCTGGGCCGCGTTCGTCGTGTGGGCCGAGTACTTCGCGCTGGGCGCCAAGCCGTCCGCACTCAAGATCATGGTCCCCGCCTACATCCTGGGTGTCGTCGGCGCCACCATCGTGCTCGTGTTCTCGCTGCTGGTCGCGAAGGTGACCGATGCCAGCATCGTCAGCACGGGCGACGTCGCGTGGTTCATCGGCCTGTTCCTCGCGTTCTGCCCCGTCATCTACGCCATGAAGTACCTGCCGGTCACCGATGGCCAGGGCGGGCTGCCGTTCTTCAACGGCATCTCCATGGGCCTTGCGACCTTCTTCACGGGCCTGTATGCGGCCTACGGCGGCTTCTCCATCTCCGCCGACGTCAACTATCTGATCCCGTTGCTGACTGCGGTCCCGGCCATCCTGGCCGGCCTGCTCGGGGCATTCCTTGGCTGGTTCAACATCGTGATCATGTTCCCGCGGCCGGTGGCTACCGAGCAGCGCCAGGGCGCTCACGCCTGACCCTCCCTCGAGACGAGATGTGACCATCCGTCCGTCTCGTCACCAGATGCAGCGCGCCGGCGTCCGAACCGGACCCGGCGCGCTGCCATGTCCGTCGGCTCAACAGCAGGGGGGCCTCATGCCGCTGCGCTGCGCGGTTCGGACATGATGCCGCCGTCCACGGCGACCGGGACCGGTCCCACCGCGTCCGGCATCGCGAATCTCCGCGATCTCGGCGGTCACTCGGTTCCCGGTGGCGGCCGCGTCCGACACGGGCTCGCGTTTCGGTCCGCCGACCTGAGCGATCCGGCCGCCACGATGTCCGCGATCGAGCAGCTGGGGATCCGGACCGTCTACGACCTCAGGACCCGTGATGAGCGCGAGTCGCACCCGGACCGGTTGCCCGACGGGGTGGTCTACATCGTGGCCGACGTGCTCGAGCACACGACGCGCGAGACGTCGCCAGCCGGGCTGATGACCCTGCTTCGAGATCCGGCCGCGGCCTCGAGGATCCTGGGTGACGGTCGGGCCGAGGGCCTGTTCATCGACAAGTACCGCGAGTTCGTCACCTTGGACAGCGCGCGGCACGCCTATCACGTGCTGTTCGCAGGGATCGCAGCCGATCCCACCGCCCCCGTCCTGTTCCACTGCACGACCGGCAAGGACCGAACCGGCTGGGCTGCGGCTTCGCTCCTCCTGCTGCTCGGCGTGTCCGAGACCGACGTGCTCGACGACTACCTGTCGAGCAACGCCAGGCTGCTCGCGGCGATCGAGTCCATGCTCGCGGCATTCGCCGAGTCGGGTGGCGACTCGAGCCTGATCGAGCCGTTCGCCTTCGTGCGGGCCGGCTACCTGCGGGCGTCGTTGGATGAGGTTCGGGCAACCTTCGGATCGATCGAGGCCTACTTCGCGGACGGGCTGGGCATCGGCGCCGGCGACCAGGCGGCGTTGCGCGCCGCGCTCATCGTCCACCGCTGACAGAGCGCCCGCCTTTCGGCCGCCGGCCCGTCCGCTATTCGTGTACTTGCGCAAGTACGCAAGTCATTGTAGGCTCCGAGCAGACCGTTGGTGACCCGGGTCGGCACATCGCCGCCGGGCATCGTCATCGTGCAGACACGGAGTTCCCCCAGATGTCTCAGGGCAGCGCCGGCGCCGGATCGAGCTCCGCCCGCCATCGTGTCATCGTGTTCTCGACGCCCACCTGCCCGTGGTGCAATCGGGCCAAGACGTACCTGCGCGGCCGGGGCGTGGCGTTCCGTGACGTGGACGTCAGCCGCGACGGCGGGGCGGCCCGAGACCTGGTCCGGCGAACCGGGCAGATGGGCGTTCCCGTGATCGAGATCGACGGTCGGCCGATCGTGGGGTTCGATCAGGCACGGATCGACGCGGCGCTCGGCCTGCGCGTCCACTGACCGCACCCCCGAACCCGATCGTTCAGCTCGCGCTCGAGCACTCCGAGCGCCGTCCAGGAGGTTCCGATCCATGTCCGACCAGGTTCAGCCGCTCGGAAGCCGCGTCCTCGTCCGGGTCACCCCGGAGGAGAGTGTGACGCCGTCCGGTCTCTACGTCCCCGACACCGCCAAGGAGAAGCCGCAACGTGGCGAGATCGTGGCGATCGGCGACGACACCGACCTGATCAAGGTCGCGGTTGGCGACCGGGTCCTGTTTCCGAAGTACACGGGCACCGAGATCAAGGTCGAAGACGAGGATCACCTCATCATCGATTCCGGCGACCTGCTTGCCGTCCTGCGCGATCGGGTCGCCGCGGCTGCGGCGGCCTGACGCCGACCCGACGCAGACGCTGGCCGTGCATCACCAGGGCTACGGCGAGACGATCGTGACGTCGTCCGCAACGATCCCGACACCGACGGCGACACTCGGCTGACCCCACGCGGGGCTCGAGCCTGGAGCGGATCCGGGCTCTCCACCGGCCACCGCAACCTCGATCGTGTCGCCCACCGCCACGTCCGAGGCGGCAGCGGCTGCCTGCGAGTGGTACGCGGCAGCCGGTGCCGGACGGTGCATCCGAGCCAGCCTCGACGTCCACCGCCGTGACCGTGCCGTCGATCGGGGCCATCAGGGTCGCGTCGGCGAGCGGCTCGTTCGCTACCTCAAGGGCGGACTCGGCCGTGGGACGCCCTCGGCCGGTCCGACGTTGTTGACGCGGAAGCCGGCCACGACCACGGTCGCAGTCGTCGGGATCACGGTCGTGCACGGGCGAATCCGTGAGATCGACATCGTGGGCGACCCGGTGAAGGTGCGAGCGGTGCTCCGCTCCGTCGCCCCGAGGGAAACGCAGGCGGCAGGACGCCGGGCTAGGCGGGATCGTCGGGAGCGACGGCAACCGTCCCGTCCGGCGCCTCGACCAGGAGCGGCTCACCACGATCGGACCGCAGCCGGTTGGCGTAGTCGAGGCTGCCCTTCGCCCCCGGCTCGACGTCGCCCCGCGCCGGCACGACGCGGCCGTTGTAGTCGCGATGGGCCACTGGGCCCAGCACGCACGTCCCGTCCTCCAGCGCCTTCACGATGGCCTGGCTGAGCGCGCCCTCGGACTGCCAGCCCTCGCCGTTATCGATCAGGTTCTGGAGGAACGCCACCGGGTAGAAGTTGCGGCCGTCCTGCTCGGCCTGGAGCTCGGGGTCGATCATGGCGGTCCCTTTCATCGCAACGTGACACGTCCGGCCGCGGGACGACGGCCGGCGCGAGTGCCGCGAAGAACCCGCCGATCGCCGGCGGTCTCGCTGCACCCAGTGGCAGGATTCTACGTGCCGCGGTGCGACCGGTCCGGCTCCGCAGGGACCGGCCGATGCCGCTCACGGCGGCCACCACGTCCGAGCCGCCGGCGCTGCCGTCGCCGTGCGGCGCATCGCACCTGCTATACTGACTGACCGTCAGTCACTTCAGGGAGGTCCGAATGGCCGCTCGACCCAGCTCTCGCGGCCGGACACGATCCGCCGATCGCCGTGCCGACCTCGTGGAGGCCGCGCTGGCATCGTTCGTCGCCAAGGGCGTCAACGGCGCCTCGGTCGACGACATCGTGGCGGCAGCCGGGGTGGCCAAGGGCACCTTCTACCTCTACTTCGGATCGAAGGACGAGATCGTGAACGCCGTGGCGGAACGGATGGTGGCCCGTGTGGGCGACGAGGTCGAGGCGGCGGCCGGTGCGGCCGGGCTCGACGCCGTGGGCCGCCTCCGGAGCCTGGGCGCGGCCATCGCTGCGGTCGGCGGGGCGCCGCACGAGCAGAACCTGATCGACATCTTTCACCGGCCGGAGAACCTGGCCGTGCATGATCGCATGGCCGATCAGGTGATCGTCCGCCTCGCTCCCACCCTCGAGCGGATCGTCGCCGAGGGCGTCGCTGCAGGCGCGTTCCTGCCCCAGGATCCGCGGCTGGCGGCCGCGTTCGTCCTGGGCTGCTTCTCGCGACTTCACGACGTGGTCGGCAGACCCCAGGACGCGGCCGGCGTGCTGGAGGCGCTCGACGACTTCGTGTTGCGGGGCCTGGGTTACACAGGAGAGATCGAGGCGTGAGCGAGCTCGTCATCCGTACCACGGGGCTCTCCAAGCAGTACCGCGGCGGAGTCCTCGCGGTCGACCGCGTCGATCTCCGCGTGGCGGCCGGGGAGATCTACGCGTTCCTGGGGCTCAACGGCGCCGGCAAGTCGACGACCATCCGGATGCTGCTCGGCATGATCGCGCCGACGGGCGGGCGGGCAGAGGTGCTCGGGCAGCAGGTCCGCGCGGACGCCACGGAGCTCTGGCGCCGCGTGGGTCACATGGTCGAGACGGCGACGGCCTATCCGGAGCTCACGGTCCGCGAGGACCTGGACGTCTCGCGCCGCCTGCATGGCGTCCGCGACACGGCCACCGTCGATCACATGATCGGCCAGCTCGGGCTCGCGGCCTATGCGGGTCGACGCACGCGAACCCTGTCCCTCGGCAACCTCCAGCGCCTCGCGATCGCGCGTGCCCTGCTCCACGAGCCGGACCTCCTGATCCTCGACGAGCCCGCCAACGGCCTCGATCCGGCGGGTGTCGTCGAGATCCGCGAGCTGCTGCGCGGGCTCGCCCGGGACCGTGGTGTCACGGTGTTCATGTCGAGCCACATCCTGGCCGAGGTCGATCTGCTCGCGACGCGGATCGGCATCGTGCATCGCGGCCGCCTGATCGAGGAGCTGGACAGCATGGCGCTCGAGCGCCATCGCGATCGGCGCCTGGAGATCGGCGCCCGCGAACTCGATCTGGCGGAGCGGGCGCTGCGCGACGCCGGATACCAGCCGTACCGCCGGCCAGACACCGCTGCGCCGCTGCTCGAGCTGCGGGAGCTCGGGGCGCTCGACGCCCCCGACGAGATCGCGAAGCTGCTCGTGGCGGCCGGGACGGCACCTACGCACCTGGCCCTGGCCCGGGAGACCCTGGAGGACCATTTCATGCGCCTGACCGGCGTCGACGAGGCCGCCGCATGAGCGGCCTGCGTGCCGCGATCGAGACCGAGCTGCTCAAGAGCCGCCGGTCGAGGGTCCCCTGGGCCGTCGCGATCGGGTTCACCATCGCTCCCCTCGTGAGCGGCCTGTTCATGATCATCCTCAAGGATCCGGATCGTGCCCGGCAGCTCGGGCTCCTGGGCCAGAAGGCGCAGCTCGTCGGCGGCACGGCCGACTGGCCATCGTTCCTCGGCATGCTGTCGCAGGCGGTCGCGGTGGGCGGCGCGGTCCTGTTCGCTTTCCTGACCGCGTGGGTGTTCGGCCGGGAGTTCGCCGACCGGAACGATTCGGGGCCTGCTTGCCTCGCCCACGGCGCGGGCCTCGATCGTCACCGCCAAGATGCTGGTGGTCGCCGCCTGGTCCGTGGTCATCGCCGCGTGGGTCCTGGTCCTGGGGCTGGCGGTGGGCGCGGCGGTCGATCTGCCCGGCTGGTCCGCCGCCGAGGCGACGGGCACGCTGGCCGGGACCGCAGCCGCCGCCGTGCTGACGATCGGCCTCCAGACGGTTACCGCGCTGTTCGCGACCATCGGGCGCGGCTACATGCCGGCGCTCGGTTGGGCCGTGGCAACGATCGCCGCGGCGCAGATCCTCGCCGTGCTCGGCTGGGGAGCCTTGTTCCCCTGGTCCGTACCGGCGCTCGTGGCGGGCGCGGGTGGCGACCAGGCGGGCTCGGTGGAGATTGCCGGACTGGTCGCGGTGGCGATCGTGGTCATCGGCGGCTTCGCCGCAACCGTCACCTGGTGGCGCCGGGCGGATCAGACGGGGTAGGTTCGGGCGAAGACGTCGCGGTCGCGTCGAGGCAGATGCAGCCGATGCCCGGTGCCCGGATCAGGCCGCCCTCAGCCCGATGATGGCGCACTGGACAGCGGCCGGGGCCGCCAGGAACGCAACCGTCGCGGCGGGTGGACCACGGCGTAGTAGGCAACGTACGCATAGGCGATGCCAGCGATGCAGTCGATCAGCCAGTGGTCACCGGTGTAGAGCACGGAGACCCCGACCAGCGCCGTGTAGCCGAGCGCAAGCCAGCCGATGCGCCCGAAGGATCGCCGCAACACCAGGAAGGTAAGGAACGGATAGGCCACGTGAAGCGACGGGAAGGCGGCGACCGCGTTCGGATTGACGCTCCCGAACGCGATCGAGTACGCGTAGCGGCCGTCGAAGCCGAGCGCGGTCGCCAGCGTCTCGAAGGCTCCGGGTTTGAGATAGAAGATCGTGGGGTATCCATCGGGACCGTTGAGCATCCCGTGGGACGCGACGTACCAGGGGGGCGCCGCAGGCATCAGGAGATACGTCGTGAACCCGGCGATGCTCAGCAGGATCAGGGCCGCGACGAAGTCGTAGTACTGGGCGCGCCGCCACAGCCAGAGCGCGAAGCCCGTGGCCAGCGGCAGCACGAAGTGGAGCATGTACACGATCGTCGCCATGACGGCGATCCGATCCACGCCGGCCGAGGGCCGGAGCGCGTCCTGGAGCACCTGCGTCGGCAGCAGCCCGAGCGCAAGGATCCGGTCGGCCTGCGCGAGGTCCGACGTGTGGAGGGGCAGGCCGGCGTCGTCGGCAATCCCGCGCATCAGCTCGTAGGCGAGCAGCAGCGCGATGAACGGCAGCCAGTCACGGAGGAACAGGCGTCCGCGGCCCAGGAGGACCGCCACGAGACCGAAGGCCACAGCCATCACATCAGGGGTGATCGCCACCCCGGCCACGATCATGAGCACGACGACGAGGACCCCGTAGCCGAGGATCCCGACCACCAGCAGGCGGTCGTTGCGGCGGCGGAGAGCACCCGCCCCAAGGTCGGACGCGGCCAGCGCGGTGTCCGGGGTAACGTCCATGGCTTGGCGGAATCTACCGCACCCAGCCGGTGGCCGGTCGCCTCATCGGGCGCGGAGGTCAGGCGATACAGACTCGACGACGAACCGGAACCGGGACAACCGGGGAGGGGCGCGGGACGACGGGCGACTCGCGTGCGACGGGCGACTCGCGTGCGGCGAGATCGATCACCGACCCGACAGCATCGAACGTAGGATGAGCACGCACGGCCCTGGTGCCATGCGCGCCTGCCCGCCGAGCCTGGAGCGACCAGCATGCCGAGCAACGAGGCCCTCCCGGAGCACATCGAGCACCGGTTCCGCGCGCCCGGGGACCGGGTCCTTGCCGTGGCCGAGTGGGGCGACCCCGATGGCCTGCCATGGTTCGCGTTCCACGGCACACCCGGCGGCCGACTCAGCTTCTGGAAGGACCCGACGATCTACCGGCGACATGGCCTCCGCCGGCTCACACCCGACCGACCAGGGTACGGCGAGTCGACACCGTTGCCGGGCCGCCGGGTGGCCGACATCGTGCCCGACGTCCTCAGGATCGCCGACGAGCTCAGGATTGACCGTTTCGTCGTCAGCGGTGGGTCGGGCGGCGGGCCGCATGCGCTCGCGTGTGCCGCCCTCGTCCCCGATCGCGTCATCCGTTGCCACGCCTCGGTTTCGATCGCCCCGTATGGCGCGGACGGGCTCGACTGGCTCGCCGGGCAGACCGAGGGCAACGTGGTCGAGTTCGAAGCCGCGCTACGGGGGGAAGACGCAGCCCGGACCGTGTGCGATGGGCTGCGCAGGATCGCACTGGAGCGACTGACCGCCGGACAACAGGATTGGATGGGCGACGACTACCACCTCTCCGAGGCTGATCTGGCGCAGCAGGCCAATCACTTCCACCGGATCCGCGCCCAGCTCGTCAACGGTCTGGCGCCGGGGGCGGGCGGCTGGATCGATGACGATCTCGCGTTCACGAAGGCATGGGGCTTCGAGGTGGAGGACATCCGCGTCCCGGTCCTGCTCACCTACGGCCGCACCGATGTGCTCGTCCCGGCGGCGCACGGCGACTGGCTGGCCGCCCATATCCCGGGCGCGATCTCATGGGTCGAGGAGGGAGCCGGCCACCTCGGCGACGACTCGACGATCGACGCCGAGCTCGCCTGGCTGGCCGGCCACAAGCCGCTCGAGGCTGGGGTCCGCCCATCCTGACCTCTCCCACCTGAGCCGCGACTCAGCGGCGATGGGCGCGGCCCACGGCCCACGGCCCACGGCCCACGGCCCACGGCCCACGGCCCACGGCCCACGGCGGCGAGCGTCGACGGCCCGCGGTGGAGACCGTCAGCCAGCGTTCGTCACAGCGGCAAGGCAACCGCCGCGGCGCCAACCGCGAGACCAACGAGCAGGCTTGCCAGCCCGATCTGCAGTGACCGGTTGCGGTCCCGCCGGCGGGCGTCGGGGTCGCCGACCGGCTGCACCCCGCCCAACGGTCCAAAGTTGTACACGCCTCGGGAACCGAACCCGGCGCAGAACCGGAGCCGCGCCTGGAGGTACCCGGAGGCCGCGCCGGCCGCCGGGAGGGCGGCGGCGAACCGGACCCACGGCGGCGCACCGACGGCGACCGGGACGACCACCACGATGACCGTGGCGACGAGCCCGACGTGGCCGGCCCGCCGGCGGCGGGCGATCTCGGCTGGCCCGATGTTGCACTGACCGGGCCGATATTCGGCGCCGAGCATCGGCTGCTCGGGCGCTCCGTTCACGGCGAATGACGTTGTCGACGATGTCATGACGAACTCCTGGTAGGACGGCGAGGGGCATGGTAGTCGCCGACCGCGGCGTGCCCGGTGATCTCGAGGACGAGGCGCTGGGGGGTGGCGGCGAGGACGGCGCGCAGGTCGGACCGTCGAGCACGAGCTCGGGTGACACGGTGAGGTGCAGCCACCGGCCTGGCGGGACCGCGCCGTCACAGGGCTCCGGCGAGATTGCCGAAGTCGGCGAGCACGCCAAGCTGCCCCGACAGCTGGGCAACGGCGTCCGTCGCGGCGGAACCGATGGCGAGCGCCTCGACCGCTGGACCGTCGGCACGCATGGGCCGCAGGCCAACGCCCGGACGCCTGCTCGGCGCATGCTCGCCGTGTAGGAGCAGGCGAAGTGGGGGCTGTTCCTCTCAGCTGGCCCGCGGGATCGACCCTTGACCACCGGCCGATCAGGTTGCGGGTACGCATGATGCAGAACGCCGAATAGGCGCCAGAGCAGCGCGCCTAGTGGTGGTCCACGCCCAGCGCCTGCCTGGCGACCTCGACGGCCGAGCCCGCGTCCGGGGCATAGCCGTCGGCGCCGATCTGGTCGGCGAACTCCTGCGTAACGGGCGCGCCACCGATGATGATCTTCACATCACCCGGATCAGCTGCCCGGATGGCGACCACGACGTCGCGCATGTTGACCATCGTCGTGGTGAGGAGGGCGCTCACCCCGACGAGGCGGGCCTCGTGCTCGCGGACCGCCGTGACGAACTGCTCGGGGCTGACGTTCGTGCCGAGGTCGATGACATCGATGCTGGCGCCCTTCCACATCATCGCGACCAGGTTCTTGCCGATGTCGTGGAGGTCGCCCTGGATGGTGCCGACCACGGCGCGAGTCTCGGCCCGTATCCCGGCGCCGACGAGCACTGGCTCGAGGATCGCCATCGCCTCCTTCATCGCCCGGGCGCTGATCAGCATCTCGGGCACGTAGATCTCAGCGCGCTGGAACTTGCCGCCGATCACATCCATGGCGGTCGTCATCGAGTCCAGAATCGCCTGGGGGTCGAGCCCAGCCTCGATCGCCTCACTCGTAAGCTGCACCGCGCTCGCCCGGTCGCCGGCCTCGATCGCCGCCGTCAGCGCCGCAAGATCCGCCATCGCCGTTTGCTCCTGTTCATGCTCGTGCATGGCCCGCTCAGGCCGGTGTCGCGGCCGCCGTGATGCGTCGTTCGTCGGCTATCACGCTGGATGTGCGCCAGCTCGCGCAGGACGTCGTCAGGAAGCGGCGGCACCTCGTGCGACGCGAGGATCGCGAGCGCCCTGTCGCGCGCCCGCGACTCCAGCGTCTTGCGCCCGCCCGCCTCCCACACCGGACGGCGGCTCTCCCGCTCGGCCAGCTCGAGATCCAGGAAGGCCCCCGCGTGAAGGGCTTCGAGCGTGTGCTCGTCCGAGAGGTAGTCGCCACGCGGACCGACACGCTTGATGACGTCGACCGCCAGCGACGGCTCGTCGACGGTGATCCCCTGCTGGTATCGGCGCGCGATCTTGACCAGCTCGTCGTCGATCACCAGCTGCCACGGGCTCAGGGTCATGATGCTCTCGATGCAGCCGGCGCCGACGATGAGCTTTCCCCCGGCCATCACCTGGAAGATCATGTTCTGAGCCTTCTGGTACATGGTCTGGGCACTCGTGAAGCCGTCGGTGTCGAAGCCGATCGCCGATGTCGGCACGCCGAACAGCTCGGTCCCGAGCTGACAGATCGCGCCGATGACGAGCGCCGACTCCGGTGCCCCGCACATCGCCTCGGCGGTCCGCATGTTGCCGACCACCGGATCGATGAAGAACGCGACCGGGTGCCCGGGTCGCGCGGACTCGATGAGCGCGATCGTGCCCAGCTCCTCGGCCAGGTTCTGCACCAGCGAACCGGCCAGGGTGAGCGGGGAAGTCACCCCGACGATCGACATGACCGCAATGTCGAGCGGGATGCCGTATTCGACGGCCAGCATGATCTGGGCAGCGTTATCGGCATCGTGGTACAGGGGGTTGATCGGGGCCACCATGTGATGGATCGGCGGGCGTGCCGCGAGCGCCTCCCGGCTGCCCCGCAGCGCGAGCATCATCTCGATCTGCGCTTGGAAGTTGTCGGCGCTCGACGCCCCATGGACCGAGCATTTGCGCTGGCTCTCCAGCATGACCCGGAAGCTGTGCACGTCCCCCGTGTGCCCCGGCACGTCACGCGCCGCGTTCATGTTCCCGAGCATCATGGTGGGCAGCGCGTCGATCAGCGTGCACCACTGGCGCCAGTCGGCAATCAACGCCTCGCGGTAGGCGCCGGTGTCGATGTCGAGGTAGCCGGTGCAGCCGCCCGCGGTGCGGGCATAGACGTCGCCCTCGAGCGAAAGCGTCACGTCGAACTCCGGGGTTCGCCCGTGGTAGGTCAGGACCCGAGGGATCTGCGCCACCGCACCCTCGACGAGCTCCCGCGGGTAGTACACCCGAGAGGTCTGGCGGTCGACCCTCGCGCCCGCGGCCTCCAGCGTGTCGAGGGCGGCTGGCAGCTCGATCAACAGGCCAACCTCGTCGAGCACCCGCAGGGCGGCGTCATAGATCCGCTGCAAGTCGTCGTGTGACAGGATCCTGAGCGCCGGCGAGTCCATGAGATTGGCCTCCTCACTGGAGTACCGCTCGACCACGGCCCATGAGCCGAGCAGGCCTGCGTCGCAACCGCGCCTGACTGCTCGGGACAGGCCGATCAGGCCACCATCTGGCCTCCGTCGGCCCTGACCGGGTCTCCATACAGGCTGAGCCGCGTCTGGCAACCACCTGGGATCCCGAACAAGCGTGGCCCGTGGACCGTGGTCAGAGCGGCGGCAGCTCCTCGACGGCCTCGTCGGGCGACTCGACGATGTAGGCGATCGTCTCGCCGACCGGGACGGTCGCGCCCGGAGCCGCGCCCTGCCGGATGCCCTTGAGGTACCCCGTCGCCGGTGATGGGCAGCTCGGCGAATGCCTTGTCGGTCTCGAGCTCGAGCAGCGGCTGGCCCTCGTCCACGTGCGTCGCCCTCCTGGACGAGCCATGACTGGATGACCCCTTCCTCCATGAAGTCGGTCATCTTGGCCACGAAGACCTCGACTGCCATCTGCGCCCTCCTCGGATTCCGGGTGGCCGGGCTAGCCGGCGACGACCTGGCGGATGGCGGCCACCACGTCCTGGGTGTCCGGCCAGACGCCTTTCTCGAGACTGTTCGCGAACGGGATCGGCGAGTTGCGCCCGGCGACCCGGACGACCGGGGCCTGGAGCGTCCCGGCGCGCTCGATCGCCACCATCGCCCACTCGTTGGCGGGTCCGTACTGCCGGACGGCCTCGGCGACGACCACGACCCGGCCCGTCTTGCGGGCCGAGGCGCCGATGGTCTCCTCATCCAGCGGGAGCGATCGTCCGCACGTCGACCACCTCGACGTCGATGCCCTCGGGCTCGAGGATCTGTGCCGCGAGCATCGCGTGCCAGACCATGTAGCCCGACGCGACCACGGTCACGTCGCCGCCCGTCCGCTTGACGTCGCACTGGCTGAGCGGGACGACGTAGTCCTCCTCCGGCACCAGGCCACGGAACGAGTACAGCAGCTTGTGCTCCAGGAACACGACCGGGTTGTCGTCGCGGATCGCCGCCTTCATCAGGCCCTTCGCGTCGTAGGGCGTGGACGGGAGCACGACCTTCAGGCCCGGGATGTGGGCGAACCAGACCTCCAGGCTCTGGGAGTGCTGGGCGGCCGTGCTCTTGCCGGCGCCGCCACCCTGCGGCATCCGCAGGACCCACGGCACGCTGCACTGGCCGCCGGTCATGAACCGGAGCTTCGCCGCCTGGGTCGCGATCTGGTCCATCGCGAGGCCGCTGAAGTCGACGAACATGATCTCGGCCACCGGGCGCATGCCGACCAGGGCCGCACCGGTCGCCGTGCCGACGATCGTGTTCTCCGAGATCGGCGTGTTGCGGACCCGCTCCGGCCCGAACTGGTCGAACAGGGTGCGGGTCACGCCGAACGCGCCCCCGTGCTTGCCGATGTCCTCGCCGAGCAGGAACACGCGCTCGTCGCGGACCATCTCCTCGCGCAGCGCCTCGCGGATGGCCTCCTGGTACGACATCTCGGTGGCCGGGATGCCGTCGGGGACCTGGCGGATCAGGGTCGGGCGACATCCTGGGGGCGGCGGACCCCAGGGACACCGCGTCGCGGGCAGGCGCCGTCATCGATCGCTCCTCACGCTACGCGTAGATGTAGTCCATGGCGGTGGCCGGGTCGGGCTCAGGGCCCGACTTCGCGAAGGCGATCGCAGCCTCGATATCGCCATCGACCTCGGACACGATGCCATCGAGCTCGCCCGGCGCGACGCCGGCCTCCGACTCGAGGTAGTGCGCGGAACCGTACGATCGGGTCGTTCGCCCTCCAGCGCTCGACCTCGGCCCGGTCGCGGTAGACCTCGGGCTCGCCGGCGTAGTGGCCGTCGAATCGGTAGCTCTCGGTGACCAGGAGCGTCGGGCCCTCACCGGATCTTGCGCGCGCGACCGCCGCCCGAGCTGCCTCGTAGACGGCGATGACATCGAAGCCGTCGACCCGGACCCCCGGCACCCCGTAGCCGGCCGCGCGGACCGACAGGTCCGTCACGCCGGTGACGTCCTCGATGTTGGTGGACACGCCGTAGTGGTTGTTCTCGAGGACGAACACGACCGGCAGGTGCCAGACCGCCGCCAGGTTCATGCCCTCGTGCCAGTTGCCCGTGTTGGAGCCGGCGTCGCCCGTGAACGGGACCGCCACCCGATCCTCGCCGCGCATCTGGAACGCGAGCGCGGCACCGACCGCGAGCGGGATCCCGGACTGCGACCACGGCCAGGGCGCCGAGGCTGCCCGTCTCGAACGCGGCGATGTGCATCGACCCGCCACGGCCCTTGCAGTAGCCGGTCTCCTTGCCCAGCAGCTCGGCCATCATCGGCGACACGTCCGCGCCCTTCGCGATGTTGTGGCCGTGGCTGCGGTGGGTGCCCGGCGATCAGGTCATCGGTGACGCAGCGCCAGTGCACACGCCGACGCCCGACGCCTCCATCCCGATGTACGTGTGAACCGTGCCCTTGAGCTGCCCCCGCTTGAACAGGTTCGTCGCCGCGAGCTCGAACTGCCGGATCCTCGTCATGCGACGGAACATCTCGAGGAGGAGCGCCCGGTCTTCCATCACAGTCTCCCTGTCGCGCACAGTCTCCCTGTCGCGGCGCACCCGGCTACGCGAACGATGCTTCCACCTGCCCAAGCGCCCGGAAGGCGCCCACATAGGACGAGCCACGCTCGATGGGCAGGATCGGCGTCAGGGTCCCGGTCATGACCAGCATGCCGGGCTCGAGCGACCGACCGCGGGCCGACAGCTTCTCGGCCAGCCACGCGACGGCCCGGGCAGGGTGGCCGAGGGCGTTCTCGCCGCGACCTTCGGCGATCTGCCTGCCGTCCTGGGAGAGCACGACGGGCTCGGCCAGCAGATCGACCTCGGCCAGCGGCCGCCAGGCGCCCGAGAGCACGATCCGGGCCGAGAACCCATTGTCGGCGAAGAAGTCCGGATAGGGGCACTTCCAGTCCCGGATCCGGGCGTCGCAGATCTCGAACGAGCTGCACACGGCGTCGGTGGCCGCGAGCACGTCATCAACGCTGAGACCGGGGCCTGACAGCCCATCCCGCAGCCGGAAGCAGATCTCGGTTTCGATCTTGGGGGCGACGAACTCGTCCATCGAGAACGCCGTGCCGCTGGGCTTGACCATCGAGTCGAGCAGGTAGCCGTAGGTGGAGTCAGGGAGACCCATCTTCTCCCGGACCGGGATGTTCGTGAACCCGACCTTGAAGCCCGCCATCCGCTCGCCCGCCGCGACCCGCTCGCCGATGGTCTTCTCGCACACGCCGTGGGCAAGGTCGAGGCTCAACCCACCGGCCACCAGGTCCGACACCGGCCCGACCGGGACCCGTGATCGCTCGGCCGCGATCAGCACGCTCCGGATGCGATCGATGTCATTCGTTCCAGCTGCCGAGCTCTGTGCGCTGCCAGTCACCGTGCGCTGCCTCCCACTGGTCCCGAGAACCCGGCGACCTTGCGTCTGTCGATCGAACGGGCGACATCGGAAGGTCAAACCCTTCCGATGCGGCGTATCATACCGCCTGGAGGACCGGTCAACCAGTGACCGGCCCAGGTACTTCGAGCCAGGGAGGACGCCAACGTCGTGGAACGCCCGGCGGGCAGCCCCGTGCTCGTGCTCGTACATACGGTACCGCCGCTCGTGGGGGAGTTTGCCCGCCTGACGGCCGACCTGCTGCCGGAGGCACGTCCTCTCCACGTGCTGGACGAGCCCCTGCTGGACCACGTTCGAACCAGCGGGTCCGGTCCAGGAGACGTCGATCGGCTGGCCGGCCATATCGCGGCGGCGGAGAGGGTCGAACGCCGCCGTAGTGCTGGTCACGTGCTCGACCATCTCGCTTCTGGTCGACGACGTTCGACCGCGGTTTCGCGTTCCGATCGTCAAGATCGACGAGGCAATGGCTCGCGAGGCGGTAACGTCGGGCCATCGTATCGCGATCGTCGCCACCAATCCCACCACGCTCGAGCCATCACGCGTCCTGCTGGCCGCCGAGGCGGCGGCCGCTGGCCGCGACGTCGACCTGTCGGTGCTCCTGGTGGAGGGCGCCCTGACCGCCCTGCTGAACGGGGACGGCGTGGAACACGACCAGCTCGTCGCGCGGGGGATCCATGAGGCAGCCGGTGAGGCCGATGTCGTCGTTCTCGCCCAGGCTTCGACCGCTCGTGTTCTGCGGGACCTGACCGACCCGCCAGCCGTCCCGGTCCTCGCGAGCCCGTATCTGGCTCTCGCGCAGGTCCGCCGGATCCTGCGAGCCAACACCAACGGCCGTTCCGGCGCGGCCCAGCTAGAGGTGGGATCGTGAAGCTTGCGTTGGCGATCGCGCCGCTCGACGCTCAACCTTCCGCGTTCGTCGTCCTTCGCGATCGACTCGAGACGAGCATCGCCAAGGCTGCCCGGATGGGGTACGACGGCGTGGAGCTGGCGTTGGCCAGGGCCGACGAGATCCATGTGGCACAGATCTGTTCGCTGCTGCAGGAGTACGGCCTCGCCATCCCCACCGTCTCGACCGGACGGGTGTTCGCCGAGGGCCGCGTCTGGCTGACAAACCCGGATCGGGCGATCCGCGAGCGCGCGGTCGGGACGCTGAAGGGCCTGATCGACACGGCGGCCGGGATCGGTGCAACACGCCTCAACGTCGGTCGCGTGCGCGGTTTCGTCGCCGACGACGAGGAGCGCGATGTCGCGGAGGCACGGTTCTTCGAAGCCATCAGCGAGTGCGCGCGCCATGCCGCAGCCTGCGGCATCACCATCGTCGTCGAGCCGGTCAATCGATACGAGATCAACTACATCAACAGTGTCTGGCCTGAGGGGGTCGACGTCGTATCGCGGCTGGGCATGGACAACGTCAAGCTGATGCCCGACGTGTTCCACATGAACATCGAGGACGCCTCGATCGCTGGCAGTCTCAGGGCGGCCGGCTCGCACGTCGGTTACGTCCACCTCGCCGACAGCAACCGCTGGGCCCCGGGCCAGGGACATACCGACTTCCGCGCCATCCTCGAGGCGCTCGAGAGCATCGGCTACGACGACTGGGCGGCCGTCGAGATCCTGCCCTACCCGTCCGCTGACGAGGCGGCGCAGCAGGCAGTGGACTACCTCCGGCCCTTGATCGCCGGCCGAACCCCGACGGCGGCCTCCTGACGGGCCCTTGCATCACCTTGACCGCGAGGCCGCACGCGGTAAACTGGTGCACCGGTAGACCAACCAACGAGGCACGGGGCTCTCGGAATGGGTGAGACGGTCATGCATCAGCACACGGACGAGCTGGCGGCCGAGATCGCCACCACCGCCCAGAAGCTGCGGATCGATGTGCTCGAGCTGGTGCATCAGGCGGGCACCGGTCATCTCGGCGGCAGCTTCTCGGCCGCCGAGATCGTCGCCTCGCTGTTCTTCCATCACCTGAGACTTGATCCCTCGCGCCCCTCGTGGCCGGATCGGGATCGCTTCCTGCTGTCCAAGGGCCACATCGCCCCGCTGCTCTACGCGACGCTCGCCCGCCGAGGGTTCATCGAGCCGCAGGAGCTCGCCACGTTCCGCCACTTCCCCACCCGGCTCGAAGGTCATCCCGATCGCAAGCTGCCCGGGGTGGAGATGGTCGCGGGCCCGCTCGGTCATGGGATCGCCGTCGGGACGGGCCTCGCGTGGGCCCTGTCGCGCAACGACGACAAGCCGTCGGCAGCGACGGCGCCGTCAGCTCGATCGGCACGTGCCCGCGTGTACGTGCTGCTCGGTGACGGCGAGCTCGATGCGGGCATCGTGTGGGAGGGCGTGATGGCGGCGGCGAAGTACCGCCTCGGCAATCTGACGGCGATCGTCGACGCGAACGGCATCCAGCAGACCGGAGCGACGGCTGACGTCATGCCGACGGAGCCGCTGAGCGACAAGTGGCGGGCGTTCGGCTGGCACGTCCAGGAGGTCCACGGCCACAACGTGCGCGAGGTTCTCGACGCGCTCGACCGGTCCGACGAGATCCACGCCAGGCCGTCCGTGATCATCGCCCGCACGACGAAGGGCAAGGGCGTGAGCTTCATGGAGTACGACCATCGCTGGCACGGCGCCAACCCCGATCAGACGCAGTACGAGCAGGCCCTCGCCGAGCTGCGCCGGGGGATCGCCGCATGACCACCCTCAGCCCGATGCGGCAGGCCTACGGCGCGGCGCTGGTCGAGCTCGGTGCGGCGCGACCCGACGTCGTCGTCCTGTCGGCCGACGTCTCGAACTCCGACTTCAGCTGGATGTTCGCGGACGCATATCCGGACCGGTTCATCAACGTCGGGATCGCCGAGCAGTCACTGGTGGACGTGGCGGCCGGGATCGCCTACGCGGGCCTGGTGCCGTTCGCGAACACGTTCGCCTTCCTGTTCGCGACCCGGGCCGTCGAGGCGGTCCGGACGCACTGCTGCTACGGCGGAGCGAACGTCAAGCTCATGGGCGCCTACGCGGGCGTGTCGGACTCGTTCGACGGGCCGACGCATCACGCCATCACCGACATCGCGATCCTGCGCGCATTGCCGAACATGACAGTCGTGTCACCCGCGGACCCGATCGCGGTCGCCAAGCTGCTGCCGCAGATCGCCGAGCTGGCCCGGGCCGGTCTACGTCGCGCCTCAACCGGAACGAGGTGCCGGTCCTGTTCGACGACCGGTACGCACCGGAGATCGGCCAGGCCATGGTGCACCGCCAGGGAGCAGACGTGACGCTGATCGGAACCGGCATCATGCTCAGCCGGAGCCTCGATGCAGCGGATGTCCTCGCCGGACGCGGGATCGATGCGCGCGTGGTCGAGGTCCACACGATCAAGCCGCTCGACGCGGCGACGATCGTCACCGCGGCGAGCGAGACCGGGGCGATCGTGACCGCGGAGGAGCACAGCATCGTCGGCGGTCTCGGTGGCGCGGTGGTGGAGGCCCTGGCCGACGCGTGCCCGGTGCCCGTCGAGCGTGTCGGGATCGCCGACGCGTTCGCCACATCGGGCCCGTACGCAGACCTGCTCGAGCACCTGGGTCTGACGACCGGCGCGATCGTGGACGCCGCCGTCCGCGCGCTCGCCCTCAAGTCACGGCAATCGGCGGGCGGGTCACCCACGGCAACGCCCTCAGTCAGATGACGGCCATCTGTCGCGCGTTGCGAGCCGGTCGGCAGAAGGGTGCGCGGCGGCCCAACTTGTATCATGTGTACCGGTCGACCAATCATGCTGGACGGCCAGGTGGCCGCCCACCTCATGTCGAGGGAGAGGCGCGATGACAGCTGCGACGCGTTCGATGTCCACCTCTGAGCGACTTGCCGGTCGCGCGCTCGAGGTCATGCCGGGCCCCCATAGCAACCTGCCCGGGTATGAGCTGTTCCGCCCGATCTGGATCGAGCGCGGCGAGGGCGCACATCTGTGGGACGCGGACGGCAACGAGTACCTGGACTACATGTGCGGCCTGGGCGCCGGCACCATGGGCTACGGCAACCGGGCCGTGCTCGACGCGGTCCACGCGCAGCTCGACCGCCTGCCTTACCTGGATGCGGCGCGACGCAATCCCGGCGAGATCGCGCTCGCCGAGAAGATCATCCAGCACATCCCCAGCGCCGAGAAGGTCCGCTATCTGTTGTCGGGCACCGAGGCCGTGCAGCTCGTGCTCCGGCTCGCGCGCGCCTACACCAGGCGGAACCTCTTCATCCGCTTCGACGGCCACTACCACGGCTGGGTGGACAACGTGTTCGGCGGCGGCGTTGATCCCAACCCCGACGGCCCCCCGCACGCCCTCTACCTGGACGACGACCTGTTCTCCTCCAAGGGCCGCGACGTCGCGTCGGAGAAGCAGTCGCTCAAGCTCCCATGGAACGACATCGAGGTCCTGGAGCGGACGCTCGAGCAGTATGGGGATCAGGTCGCCCTGATCATCATGGAGGCGATCAACGCGAACGGTGGCTCGTGCTACCCGAAGCCCGGCTACCTGGAGCGGGTGCGTGAGCTGTGCGACCAGTACGGCATCGTGCTGTGCTTCGACGAGATCATCACCGGCTTCCGCGTCGGGCTCAACGGCGCCCAGGGCCTGCTCGGCGTCACCCCGGACCTGACCACGCTGGGCAAGGGCGTCGCGGGCGGGACACCGATCTCGGTCGTGTGCGGGAAGGCCGAGATCATGGACCTGTGTGCCGACCGCAAGGTGGTGGGCGCCGGCACCTTCAACGGCTACCCGCTGGGCGTCGCCGCGGCGCTGGCCACCATCTCCTACGTCGAGCGGGACGACGGCGCTTTCTTCCGCAACATGGCGGCCGTCCAGGCCCGGCTCGTCGCCGGCCAGCGCGAGATCGCGGCTCGGCGGGGGCTCCGGATGCTGATCCAGGATTGCCCGGGCGTGATGATGTTCTACCCGGCCGACCTCGACCGAGCCTGGACCATCGGCGAGTGGTACACGATCGCCGATCACGCCAAGGGCGAGCGCATCCGGTCGCTGCTGTTCGAGCGTGGCGTGCTGACCCTGTTCCGCGGCCGCTGGTTCTTCTCGGGTGCCCACACCAACGAAGACATCGATCGGACGCTGGAGATCCTCGACGGCGTGATGGCCGATCTCTAGGACCTCGGCCAACCTTCTCGAACCAATACCCCGTGGGATTCGGGCAAGGAGGCAACCGATATGGCGGACACCGTGGCCGCGCAGCCGACCTTCCATCCGGAGCTCATGCCGCCGCCTCCGGATGAGCTGATCATCTACGTCAACGGCGAGTTCCTGCCCGATAGCCAGGCGAAGATCTCCACCCTCGACCACGCGTTCATGTACGGCGACGGCTGCTTCGACGCATGGTGTGGCCGAAACGGCTTCATCTACGAGCTCGACGCCCACCTCGATCGTCTGTACCGATCCGTCGAGGGGCTCAAGATCCGCACCCTGCGCATGCCCAAGGAGCGGATGCGCGAGCTGATCATCGAGACCGTCCACCGCAACAGCGTTGCGGACATGTACATCAAGGTGATGGTCACCCGCGGCATCAGTCCGCACCCAGTGATCGACCCGCGCAAGTGCGGTGACGCGACCGTCGTGATCTACGCCCGGCCGCAGCAGTACGAGGTCACCCCCGAGAAGCTCCTGGCGGGGATCAAGATCAAGGTCCTCGCCCTGCGCAAGCTCTCGCACGAGGGCCTGGAGCCGCAGATCAAGAGCCTCAACTACCTCAACAACGTGCTCGGCAAGCTCGAGGCCTGGGACGCCGGCTACGACGAGGGCATGTTCCTTGACGATCGCGGCTACGCGTGCGAATGCCCCGGCTTCAACATCTCGGCGATCAAGGGCGACACGCTGTTCACTCCGTCGCGTGGGATCCTCGTCGGAATCACCCGCAACACGGTGATGGAGATGGCCCACGCCGACGGCATGAACGTTGAGACGGGCTTCTACACGACGTTCGACTTCACCAGCGCCGACGAGGTGATGATGACCAACACCGTGGCTGGGATCTCCCCGGTGACCAACATCGACGGCTGGAAGATCGGGGACGGCAAGCCAGGCCGCAAGACGATGGAATGGCAGGACCGGTACATGGGCTGGCTCGCGTCCGGTCGCCACGGTACGCAGGTTTTCCCGGAGGCCTGGAAGTAGGCGCTGGCAAGCAGGACGGAGAGCGGGGCGTCGTCGGTGCCTCGCTCTCGCATGGAGGATCCATGCCCGAGATCGCGGGGTCGATGGCGGAGCCCAGCGGGCCGGTCGGGGACCACCCGGCCCCGGTACCGCAATCGACCGGGTTGTGGCAGCCCTTCCGGACGAATCCGCGCACCCGGGTGGATTGCCTGCCGTTCCATACCGGCTATGCCGAATTGCTTCACAACACCGAGACGCTGTCGTACCTGCTGCGGAGCTACACCGTCTGGGAGATGACGTGCGGCGCGCTCGGCCATCCGGGCGGGAGCTTCTCGGAGACCGAGTTGCTGTCCGTGCTCTACAGCTACGTCCTGCGCTTCGATCCCGCCGAGCCGACCTGGCCGATGCGCGACGTGTTCTACCTTTCGAAGGCCCATGCGTGTCCCGCGCTGTACTCGGCCCTCGCGCTGTTCGGCTACCTCCCGCTCGAGCAGCTCAGGTACTACGGCCGCTGGGATTCGGGGCTCGAGTCACACCCCGAATTCGACGATGACGCCCGGGATCGAGGTCAGCGGCGGATCGCTCGGACAGATCCCGGGCGTCGCCGTCGGCCGGGCGCTGGGCATCCGGCTCAACGGCCCGGACCACAACGACCGCATGGTCTACACGCTGCTCGGCGACGGCGAATGCCAGGAAGGCGGCGTCTGGGAGGCGTTCATGGCTGCCGGGCACTACAAGCTCGACAACCTCGTGTTCATCATCGACTACAACAAGGTCGAGGCCAAGGGGTTCATCAGCCAGGACATGGGCCTCGAGCCGCTGGCCGACAAGCTGCGCGCGTTCAACCTCGATGTCCACGAGACGCGCAACGGCCACGACGTCGCCGAGCTCATCGACCTGTTCACCTCACTCGGCTCCCAGCGACGCGGCAAGCCGGTCGCGATCATCCTCAACACCGTCAAGGGCAAGAAGATCCGGGACGCCCAGCACAACCCGAACTGGCACACCTCGGCGCCCCGTGGCGTCGCTGCCGCCGGCCTGTGGATCGACGAGCTGTGGGAAGCCGACGGTCGGCGCCTGGGCATCCCACCGTCTTTCGTCGCGGCGCTCAAGCGGGCGATCGAGATCGTGCCACCCGTCCACGATCCGGTCGACCCCATCACCGACCGGCAGCAGTAGGAGCGGTCGAGATGGCGCAGTTCATCCTGCCGGATCGCTCCCAGACCAAGGAGATGCGCTACCAGATGGGGTACGCCCTGGCGGACCTGGCGCAGGAGCACCCGAACATCGTCGCGCTCGACGCCGACCTGCGCAGCTCGACGGGCCTCCACATCTTCGAGCACTTCCATCCGGCCAAGGTGATCAAGGCCGGCATCGCCGAGCAGAACCTGATCACCATGGCCGGCGGTCTCTCGCAGGAGGGCTACATCCCGTTCCCCTGCACGTTCGACGCGTTCAGTCGTCGGTTTCTCGATCAGCTGTACGTGACCGTCGCCTACAGCAACCTCAACGTCAAGGTGCTCGGCGCCTACGTCGGCCTGTTCACGGGCAAGGCGGGGGCGACCCATCAGAGCGACAAGGAGCTGGGAATCCTGCTGCGGGTGCCGCGCCTTACCATCCTCGAGCCGGGCTGCAACCTCGAGATGCGCCAGGCGCTGCGGATCGCGGTCGACACTCCGGGGCCGTTCTATCTCCGGATCGTCCGGTGCGAGGTCGAGGAGAACGAGATCTTCGACGGCTACCAGCTCCGGCTTGGAACCGGCGTGACGGTCTCGGGCGACACCGCCGACATCGGTCTCCTCTCGACCGGATTCATGGTGCACACGGCGCGCCTGGCGGCGGACAAGCTCCGCGCCCAGGGCATCCGGGTCCGCCACGACCATCACCCCAGTCTCAAGCCGTTCGACCGAGCGCTCGTGTACGACATGGCGGGTCGCGTATCGGCGCTCATCACGCTCGAGAACCACTGCACCAGCGGCGGCCTGCATTCGCTGGTGGCCGAGGCCCTCGTCGCCCGTGGCATCGGCGTGCCGGTCGGCGCGATCGGCAGCGATCCCGACGATTTCATCCACACCGGGCACGTCAACGATCTGCTGTGGCGGTACCGGATGTCATCCGACGACGTGGTCGCCATGGCACTCGAGCTCCTCCACGACCCAGCCCCGGCCGCCTGATGTCCCACGATCCGTCATCCGACACCGCTCGCGCGGCCGATCTCCGACCGCTCAGCCCGGTCCGGCGGGTCGTGGCCCGCCGGATGACGGAAGCATGGCAGACGATCCCGGCCGTGACCCTACAGCGCTCGGTCGCCTTCGGCGCCCTGCTCGAGCTGCGCGGCCGGCTGGCGGACGGGGAGCGAAAGCCGGCGATCGACACCCTGCTGGCCAGGATCGTGGCCCTCGCGCTCACGGAGCACGACCGACTCAACGGCTCATGGCGGGAGGAGTCCCGCGCCGTGCTCGTGCATCCGGAGCGCAACGTGGCGATCGCCGTCGACACACCGCGCGGCCTCACGATCGTGGTGCTCGGACGGGCCGACGCGCGAACGATCCCAGATCTCGATGCCGACCTTCGGGCCATGGTGCTTCGGGCCCGTGACGGCCGCTCCCTCCCGGCCGACGTCGAGGGGGCGACGTTCACCATCACCAACCTTGGCGCGCTGGGTGTCGAGGCGTTCAACCCGATCATCACGCCGCCACAATGCGCCGTGCTGGGGGTCGGCGCGCTACATGCGACCGCGGCCGGATCCGACCAGGTCACGTTGTCGCTGACCTTCGATCATCGGGTGGTCGACGGTGCCGACGCGGCGCGGTTCCTGGCTCGGGTCGTCGAGCTCATCGCGACCCCCAACACCTGGTTCGGCCGAGATGGCGCGCGATCAGCATAGGCGCCATCAGGCCGCGCCCAGGTTGGATGGGCTGACGCCTGACGCTTGATCGGGGGCGGAACGATGTACACTGGTCCACTGGTCATTGGTCAACCTGTCGACCACTAGCGGTCGGGGCAATGGACGCGCTCGCAGGGGTCGGCAGCCATAATCGTTGGGCCCCTGCTTCAAGGCCCTAGTTCAGGGAGGACGCGCGGTGGATACACTGACCCGGCCCACAGCGACAGAGCTCTATGCCGCGGCAGCGACCGACACCGCCAGGTACGAGACGCTCAAGGACGTGGTCGACGAATGCATCGACCTGTCGCTGAACTACCGGGGATCGGGTCATCCGGGTGGCTCCCGCTCGAAAGTCCACTTGCTGCTGGCGACCCTGCTGTCAGGGGCGATGCGCTGGGACATCCAACGACCGTGGCGTCGGTTCGGAGACCGGTTTGTGCTCTCGGCGGGTCACACCGTGCCGCTGGTGTATGCGACGCTCGCGGTGCTCAATGAGGCCCTCCGCGCCCGGTACGAGCTTGACGGCGACGAGCGCTTCGCCTTCCCTGACGACGGCCGCTGGGCGCTCACCTGGGAGGACCTGCTCACGCTCCGCCGCCGGGGCGGCCTGCCGGGCCACGCGGAGATGGCCGGCAAGACGCTGTTCCTCAAGTCGAACACCGGCCCGTCCGGTCACGGCATGCCCCCGGCCGCCGGCGAGGCGCTGGCCCTCAAGCTCGCCGGATGCGAGGAGGTCAAGGTCTTCGCCGTCGAGGGCGAGGGCGGCCTGACGCCCGGGGCGACACACGAGACGCTCAACTCGGCCTGGGGCCTCGGCCTCTCCAACCTGGTCTTCCTGGTCGACTGGAACGACTTCGGGATCGACGAGCGGACGGCGTCATCGGTCGTCTACGGGACGCCGGACGACTGGTTCCGGCCCCACGGCTGGCGGGTGGTCGGCACGGACGACGGCATGAGTTGGGAACCCGTCCTGCGGACCGTGCTCGAGGCCGCACGGGGCGACAATCCCGATCGGACACCCACCGTCGCGTGGGTCAAGACGCGGAAGGGCCGCGGGTACGGCAAGGTCGACGCCAAGAGCCACGGTGCGCCGCACGCGGCCAACAGTCCCGAGTTCTGGGCGGTCCGAAAGGCATTCATGGAGCGGCGCGGCGTGACCTACGAGGGCGTCGATGCGCCCGTGCCCGACGAGCCCGGCGCCAGGGACGCCCAGGCGAGCGCCAATCTGCGGACGGCCATGGGCGTGCTCCGGCGCGACCCCGAGCTCGTACGCTGGCTGTCGGATCGCCTGGTGGACATCGCCGCCTCGGTGCCCGACGCGATCGAGGGCTTCAACCTCGGGCCGACGGCCGACGGCCGTCGGCGCCTGTTCGACGACCCGGCCATCTACGACTACCGCCGGTACCCGGCCGAGATGTACAAGTCGCCGGGCGAGAAGGCACCCAACCGCGCGGCCCTGGGCGCCTGGGGGTCGTGGGTCAACGCGTATGCCAGGAAGACCTACGGACGACCCCTGTTCGTGGTCGCCTCGGCCGACCTTGCCGAGTCCACCAACATCGCCGGGTTCGGCAAGCCCTGGGGCGATCTGCCCGGATGGGGCTGGTACGAGCGCGACGCCAACCCGCGGGGTGCCGTTCTGCCGCAGGAGATCACGGAGTTCGCGAACGCCGGGATCCTGGCGGGCATGGCGAGCGTGAACCTGGCCGACGACCCGTTCAACGAGTTCGAAGGCTTCTGGGGCGCCTGCTCGACCTATGGCTCGTTCTCCTACCTCAAGTACGGTCCGTTGCGCCTGTTCAGCCAGATGGCCCAGGATGCCGACCTCAAGCTCGGCAAGGTCGTCTACGTCGCCGGTCACTCGGGACCGGAGACGGCCGAGGATTCGCGAACGCACTTCGGCGTGTTCAGCCCCGGCGTCACCCAGTTGTTTCCCGACGGGCTCGTCATCGACCTCCACCCCTGGGAGTACAACGAGGTCCCGGTTGTTCTCGGCGCCGCGCTCGCCGCATCCGCACCGATCATCGCCCTCCACCTGACGCGACCGCCGATCGAGATCCCGGATCGCGCCGCCCTGGGCATGCCGTCGCACTTCGAGGCCGCCAGGGGGGCGTACGTCCTGCGCGACTTCCGGCCCGATCGACCGAAGCAGGGGACCGTGTTCGTTCGAGGCACCGCCCCGACCGCGAACCTGGTCAGCATCCTCCCCGCGCTCGACGACGCGGGTATCAACGTCAAGATCGTCGCCGCGATCAGCCCGCAGCTGTTCCAACTCCAGTCCGCCGAATACCAGGCGTCAACCGTCTCGGACGTCGATCGCTCGGATGCCATGGTGATCACCAACGGGGCGTTCAAGCTGATGCGCGACTGGGCCGAGGGTCCGCTCGTGCGCGAGTACTCGCTGTCCGCCGACTGGGACAATCGATGGCGAACCGGCGGCGCCCTCGACGAGGTGATCGAGGAGGCGCATCTCGATCCCGGGCACATCTTCGAGGCGCTCGAGCGGTTCGCTCGGGATCGCGACCAGCGGCTCCGCCGGCTCCAGGCGACGGTCGACGCGGTGCGCGCCCGCTGACGCGGCGAGGGGTGGGCGATGCGCTTCGATGCGAACCTGTCGATCCTGTTCCCGGACCTGCCGCTGCTCGCCCGTCCGGCGGCAGCGGCCGAGCTCGGCTTCGACGCCGTCGAGCTGTGGTGGCCGTTCGAGAAGGACGTGCCTGCTGCCTCAGAGGTGGATCACCTGGTCGAGGCCATCGAATCGGCGGGCCAGGAGCTCGTCGCCATGAACCTGACCTCTGGCAGCGGATCCTCGGGCGAGCACGGCCTCCTGGCCCTGCCTGACCAGCGAGCGCGGTTCCAGGACAACCTCGGTGCCGCGATCGAGCTCTGCCGCCGGACCGGATGCCGGGCGCTGAATGCCCTGTACGGCAACCTTCCCAACGACGTCCCGGCGGCGAGACTGGACGAGACGGCCATCGAGAACCTCGCGTACGCTGCTCAGGCCGCGAGGGCGCACGGCGTGATCGTCGTCATCGAGGCGCTCAACCGGATGGACTTCCCGAGCTACGGGCTGCATCGGATCGAGGATGCCGTGCGCCTGTCCGACCGAGTTCGAGCCGAGACCGGGCAGGACGTACGGCTCCTGTTCGACCTATATCATGTCCAGCGCGCGGAGGGGGATCTGATCAGGCGCATGGAAACCCTCTGGGGCCGGTTCGGGCACGTGCAGATCGCCGACGTCCCGGGGCGCCAGCACCCGGGTACAGGAGAGATCGCGTGGGAACGCGTGCTGCCGGCACTCGGGGCGTTCGGTTACGATGGATTCATCGGGCTCGAGTACCGCCCATCGGCGAACGTCGACGAAACCTTCGGCTGGCTTCCGCCTGAGCGACGCCGCTGCCGAGATGTCGACCCAGGTCAAGGCGGGCAACCGACTCCTGAGGTCCTCTCTCATCCGCCATCATGAGATGAACTCTGACGAGGATTGACGCGATGTCTGCGATCTTGCCCGAACTCGAACCCATCGACCTCCGCTCACGTGAGCCGCTGACGTCCGAGATCACAAGGCGGCTGCTCGATTACCTGCTGTCGGGCACGATCCAGCCGGGCGAGCGGATGCCCTCCGAACGGAAGCTCGCCGAGGCCCTGGGGGTCGGCCGATCGATCGTCCGGCAGGCGCTCAAATCGCTGACCGTGCTCGGGCTGCTCGAGGTCCGCCAGGGCGACGGGACCTACTTGCGGCGGATGGACTCGCCGTTCCTGCCGCTCGCGATCGAGTGGGGCCTGCTGCTGGGCGCCAAGCACGCCAGCGACCTGGTCGAGACCCGTCACTACCTCGAGGTCGTGGTCGCTGGGCTGGCCGCCGAGCGCCGTGACGAGGCCACCCTGGCCGAGATGCGCCGCACCGCGGCCGCGATGTCCTCGACCAGCGATCAAGACGAGTTCATCGCAGCGGATTTGGCATTCCACACGGCGATGGCCGAGGCGGCCGGGAACCAGACCCTGCTCCAGATCATGTCCAGCATCCGAACGCTGCTCCAGGTCTGGATTAGCCGCGTGGTCCGCAACAACCCTGAGCCCGCCGAGACGACTCACGAGCATCAGGCCGTGCTGCGTGCCATCGAGGACCGCGATCCCGCGGCGGCGCGCGAGGCCATGGAAGGCCATATGGCACATGCGACCCTGCGCCTGCAACGAACGCTCGACGAGCATCATTGGCCCGCCGAACAGGGGAGCTGACTGTCCTCCCGCGTCCGCAAGCCCGGGCTAGCGATCCATGACGTTGACAGCGTGTTGCCCGAGCGGTACGGTGGTTGACCGGTAGGCCAGTCGTCCTGGCCGTGGACGTGCGTCGGAGAGCCGGACCACGGACGGCCGCCCGAAACGACAGTTGGAAAGGGGTGAGCCGATGGCCGATGGGCTGGGACGCCTGACCGGGAAGCGGGCGATGGTCACTGGTGCGGGCACCGGGATCGGTCGCGCGACCGCCATCCTGTACGCCCGGGAGGGTGCCAGCGTTGGGCTGATCGGGAGGCGCAAGGGGGTTCTGCGCGAGACCGAGGAGGCCATCCGTTCCGAGGGCGGTGAGTGCCTCGTGCTGCCGTGCGACGTGTCGAAGGAGGCCGAGATCGAGCACGCATACGCGGAGCTCGTGGGTCGGTGGGGCGGCCTGGAGGTGCTGTGCGCCGTCGCCGGAATCGAGCCGTTCGGCGGGCCGCAGGGAACGACCGATGACCGCATCGACCGGCTCGACCTCAAGATCTGGCAGCAGATCATCGACATCAACCTGACCGGCATGTTCCTGACCTGCAAGCACGCGATCAGGGCGATGCTCGCGGGGGGCGGTGGCGCGATCGTGGTCACCGGCTCGCCGACCGGGCTGTACGGATTCGCCCTCGGCGAGGACGCCTACAGCGCGAGCAAAGCCGGCTGCCACGGCCTGGCCCGCGTGATCGCCAACGAGTACGCGCGCGACAACATCCGGATCAATGTCTGCGTACCCGGCTTCATCGACACCCCGATCAACGCGCCGCTGTTCGCCGATCCGCGGGCAGTCGAGCAGCTGTGCCAGACCATCCCCATGCGGCGTCCGGGTCAACCGGAGGAAGTGGCGACGATGAACCTGTGGCTGGTCTCACCCGAAGCGTCCTACGCATCGGGCGGCGTGTTCATCATCGACGGGGGGCAGACGTCCGTTTGACGGCGTCGGTCCGCCGACGCGGCGGCGCCGCGCCGCTCGCGGCGGAGAGGTATGCGAGATGCTGCAGCGGCTGGCCTATTCCAAGTTCGCCATTGCGAACGTCGAGCTCGACAAGCTCGACGCGACCGAGCTCGAGCCATATCCGACTCGGCCGGAGTCGAGATTCCGATGGCGCATCCTGTTCAGCGAGGAAGCCTGCCAGGCGGCGGTCGAGGACTGGTTCAAGGGCAGCAACATCGAGTGGACCTACTGGGTCGACGCCCTGTTCTACGTCTTCTCGGGGGAAGCCGAGATCACGTTGTGGCAGCCGCCGAACTGGGACGAGAAGACGGTGGCCGTGGCGAGGGCCGGCGACGTGTTCATCTGCCCGCGCGGCGCCCGGGCGTGGTTCCGGGTCCTGTCCGACGAGCCGTTCCGTCATCTCGTGTTCGACATCCCGAACCCGGGGTTCGACGTCGAGACGCCGCCAGCGGCCGCCGAGCGCCAGGGTGCGCCGGCCGGCGCACCTGCGTTGGACCCGGCCTGAGGGTGTGGCCGTGGCGGCCGAATCTGCGAGCCAGACGGGCGACGATGGTTGCGCGCCCGACGCCGGCTCGGCAACGAGCGCCGCTGGACAGGCGCCCGGACGGATAACCGTCGCGGGGTAGCGGACTGGGAGAGGATCGAGGCCGGTTCGGGCTCCCGCGGCTGGCCGTGCTGACTCAGTGCTTCGCGAGTCCTCGATCCGCTGCGCCCTGGATGCCCGCGAGATCCCACAGCACGTGATCCGGCAGCGGGTCGAGGCTGTGCCCCGGAAGCAACCGACGTGCGTTTGTCCCGGGCGGCCTGAACATCAGCTTCCTTCCGGCCCGCGCGTGGGTCGGACGAGCCACCCGTCCGAAACATAGCGACCGGTTGACCAGTGCTGGAATCCGAGAGTAGACTTTGGAACACCGGTCGACCGGTTAGCAGTACGGCGGCCACGCACCTTCGGGACGGCCGGAGTCGCTGGCCCTCCTCACCGCCAGGCCGGACGACGGATCGACCACGGCGGGTGACCCCGCCTCCTCCGGGCAACCCGCTGTGGCCGATCCACCTCTACCCTCGATGCGTGGGCGATGCGCCGCTCGCCGCCTGATCCCTGCGATTGACTGTTGGCCCAAGGGGTCGACGCTGGGCCCGGCCACGCAGGCGGCAGCGTACCCGCGTGAACGTCGGCGGCCATGCGCGAAGTACCTCGTCGGGCTGGGGCCGGCCAGATCGCGGCTGAACCGCAGCTCGGTTACGCGTCAGGTCGCGCTGGCGTGTGTTGCGCTACTTCAGCGCGCCGGCCGCGATCGCCCGAACCAGGTAGCGCTGGAAGATCAGGTACACGCCGACCATCGGCAGCGAGGCGAGCAGCAGGCCGGCGACCAGCGCGGGGTAGTTGAAGAAGAAGCGGCCCTGCAGCTGCAGGAGCCCGGGCGTCAGCGTCTTCACCCTGTCGGGCTGGAGAAGCAGCAGCGCGAACACGAACTCGTTCCACACGTACAGGACGTTGAAGATGATGATCGTGACGATGGCCGGGATCGAGAGCGGCGCCATGATCTTGATGAAGATCGAGTGGACGCTCGCCCCATCGACGCGGGCGGCCTCGAGCAGCTCGTCCGGTACGGCGCGGAAGAAGGCGGTCATGAGGTACGCGTTGAACGGCAGGTTCAGCGCCGAATACAGGAGCACAACCGACCAGTACGTGTTGATCAGATGCAGATCGACCATCTCGACGTAGATCGGCACCATCAGGAGCAGGGGTGGGATGGCCATCCAGGCCAGCACGAAGAAGAAGACCGGCGTGCTCCCTCGCCAGCGGAGCTTGGAGAACGAGTAGCCGGCCGTGGCCGCCAGCGCAACCGACAGCACGATCGTGGCCGTGGTCACGATGAGCGAGTTGAGCACATACCCGCCGTTGTTTGTCGCGCCCCATGCCGTCGCGAACGGATCGAGACTGAGCGCCGACGGCAGCGCGAGCTTGCTGGCCGCCCACTCCTCGGGCGTCTTGAACGCATTGACGGCCATGAAGTAGATGGGGAAGACCGATGACAGGCCGAGCAGCACCATGCCGAAGATGAGGGCGCCATTGCCTGGGACGGAGAGGAAGCGACGGGCACGGGCTCCCAATCCCGCATGTGGCGGCCGAGCCTGCGGCGCCGAGGGCGTGCTCGGTCGGCCGTCGGGAGCGGCCATCGCGCCAGGCACCGGATCGGAACGACTCATTCCTTACCGCCAGTCAGCGCCCGGATGTAGAAGTAGCCGAGGCCCGAGATGATGAGCGTGAGCCCGAAGCCCATGGCGCTCGCGTACCCCATCCTCTGGAACGTGAACGCATTGTTGTAGATGAGGAACTCCGTCACGTAGGTATCGAACCCAGGTCCGCCGTTCGTGATCGTGTAGATGTAGGTGAACATGTAGGCGAAGGCGGTGATGGTATTGGTGATGAGAACGATCTCCATGACCCGCCGGAGCCCGGGCACGTAGACGTACCGGAGGACCTGCCAGCGTCCCGCGCCGTCGATCTTCGCAGCGTCAGGCAGGTCGGGTTCGATGCCGCTCATTCCCGCCAGATACATGACGACGTTGTAGCCGAAGTTCGCCCACACGACGATCAGGAGGATGGCCGGGATCGACGTCTGGGGTCTCAGCAGCCAATCCTGGGCGAAGCCCTGGAGCCCGAGCGAGTTGAGCCCCTCGTTCAACGGTCCATTGACGTTGAGGATGATCTTCGCAAGCAGGCCGACGACGACCGTCGAATAGACCGCCGGAATGAAGTACGTCCATCGGTAGAACCGCCAGCCCGCGATCCGCTCGTTGATGAGGAACGCGAGAACCAGCGGCACCGATCAGCTGGATCGGGACCGAGACCGCGAACAGGAAGTTGTTCCGCAGCGCGGTGAAGAACTGGGGGTCCTGGAGCAGGTACTGGAAGTTGGTGAGCCCAATCCAGGTCGGCTCCGAGTAGCCGTTCCATCGCGTGAACGCGTGATAGGCGATGCTGACGGCCGGATAGCCGATGAACACGACCACCGTGAGGACGGCCGGCAACGCATAGAGCGGCCCCCACCACGCCTCGGCGCGGCGGGGGCTGCTGCGAGCGATGGAAAGCGACGGGCGGGTCACGTAGTTACGGTTTGCCGCCCTGCTGATCGACGTACTGCTGGACTGCCGCCATCGCCTGCTCGGCCGTCTCTTGACCCGCGAATGCGAGCTGGAGGTGCTTGTACAGGAACAGCGCCGTCGACTGCGACATGACGATGTCCATCTCGGGCAGCGTTGCGTTCTGGATCAACTGAAACGCTTCCTTGACGTGAACGTCGTCGATGTTGCCCTGGGCAGCGATGTTGCACGGCGGCGAGCCCAGGAGGCTGATCATCGAGTTGCCGGCGGTCTCGTCGGAGAACATCTTGATCAGCTCCCACGCTAGATCGGGGTTCTTGGCCCCGGCGGGGATCATCCAGTCGTCACCCGACGAGCCGATGACGCCACTCGAGAGAGGACCGTTCCCGGAGCGTGGCAACTTTGTCACGCCGATCTTGTCGTAGATCGACTTGAAGTACGGCAGGAACTGCGGCTGACCCTCGAACATCGAGCCCTTTTCGCTCGTGAACAGGTCGGCCGAGTGGAGCTGCTCAAGCGTAGATGCGTCGTTATTCACGCAATTGTGGGTCCGCATCTCGAGGATCGGCTTCAGTGCGTCGACCCACTTTGGGTCGGTGAACTTGAGCTGGCCTTGCTCGAACTTCTGAACGTCGCCCGGCTCCCAGTAGGAGATGATGTTGTCAACGAGCAGGTTGACGGTCGTGTAGCCGTCCTGATCCCCGTAGACGAAGGGCACGATGCCCTGGGCATCAAGCTTGGTGCAGTCAGCGTACAGCTCATCATAGGTGGTGGGAGGTGCTGCGATCCCGGCCTTTGCCAGCAGATCCTTGTTGTAGTACATGAGGAACGAGTACGCGTCGCTCGGGACAGCGTAGATCGTCCCTTGACCGCCCTGGCAGTCGTAGTCCTGGCAGGACAGGTCCCACAGCGACATCGAGTCGTAGAAGCCAGGGGTGGCGTCGACGTACGAGTTGAGAGGCATCAAGCCCGACTGGTACGCCAGCGTGTACGAGCCCGAATACAGCATCATGACATCGGGCACGTTGTGCGCCGCGAGGGCTGCCTGGACCTGTGCCGCCAGCTGGTCGTTGTTGGAGGGCAGCAGGCTGATGTTGACGTCTGACCCCGGGAAGGCTGCCTTGAAGCGCGCGATCTGCTGATCCACCCAATTGCGCGCGTCCGAGCCAGGCGTGGCCGTAGTCAGGATGCCGCCCAGCCACAGCTCGAGCGTGGCCGGCGCAATCGTCGGCGACGGCGCGGCTGTGGCAGCCTCGCTTCCGGACGGGGTGGCCGCTGCCGGAGTGGCGGTGGGGGCGGGCGAGGGCGTCGCTGACGCCGAGCATGCTCCAGCCATGATGACGGTGGCGATCAGTAAGGCACCGAACCGACCACTCGATCCGGCACGGTGAGTCTGGAGTCCAAGCATTCAGCTCCTCCTGCGTCCCGTGACCAAGAGTCCACGCGCTGAGACGGAGGACGCGCCCCAAGGAGGGAAGGTGGACCGGTCAACCAGTCGAACCATAGCCAGCGGCTTAGCGGTTGTCAATCGGCGTTCCTGACATCCCGCATGCGTGCCGTCACCCGGTTTCGGAGAGCGTCGATCTCCGCCGCGCCCTGCAGCGCGCGCATCTCCAGGTCGTATGTTCGAGACTCGCCCGGGTCCAGCTCGATCAGCTCTCCGCGCTCCCGCGCGTCCCATCGCCCGGCGTCGCGGTTGGTCGACGGCTCGAGCGCGACGGTGTAGGTGTCCTCGCCCATCATCCGCCACGCCTGATGACGTGGCAGCTGATCGCGGCGATACCGCTGGGCAACACCGATTCCGCGGACAGCGTTGACCACGCCGCATTCCACCCAGCCGGCGTCATCCGCGATCATCTCGTGCTCGTAGCAGGCCTCGGTGAAGCCAGGGGTCGGGTCGGTCAGGAGGCGGTAATCGTCGACGGCGGCGGCATAGGTCGACGAGTAGCCAACAGACGGGACGACGATCTCGGCTCCCGCGTCCACGATCGGCCAGCCGATGTTGCAGTGATAGAGGTACATGTGCGGCGTCCGCGCGTGACCGACGTTCTCGACCGTGTCGTGGATGCGCAGCGAACGGCCGCCGAGGTCAGCCTCGATCCGACGCCGGAGCAGCAGGTGCTCCTGGAACACCGCGGCCTGCAGAACCTCGCCCTCGGCCCACAGGACGCAGTCGTCGCCGTCCCAGCGCTCCCCGTAGCCGATCAGGCGTGCGGGCAGGCCGCCGACGCGACCATGCAGCCCGAACGACTGGCGTTCGAGGAAGTGGGGCTGGCTGAACTGGGCAGCGGTGTCCTCTCCCGGCCCCTGGACGTGGTCGAGGCCCGCGGTCACGACCAGCCCGCCCGCGAACGTGCGGGCCCAGCCGAAGGCTTCCGGCTCGTAGTACCAGGGACCGCGCACCCCGACCGGCGAGGTCCAGGCGAGCGGCATCCCTGCCAGCGACGTACGCCAGATGTCGAAGGTTCGATCCACGAGGACGTCGAACTCCAGCCCCCCGCCCGTCCGGAACTCGAGGACGCGCACCCCCCGCCCATCGCCATCCCCCAGCTCGACGAGCCGCACTCCGGCGAGTTGCTCCAGCCGACCGACGCGCCGTTGAAGCTCGACGCGCGTGATCGGCTCGTTCCACAGGTGAGGCATGTTCGAGGCTCCTTGTGCTCAGCCAACGACACGGGACCATAATCCGATGCTGCCCATCATCCGATGCTGCCGGTCGGGGCGAGCGGGCAGTGCGCCGCCGTTCGATCAGCGCCCAGGACTCCCCTGCCGTGTCGGCTGGTGGCAGGATCCCGGAGCACGAGCACCCAGTCCTCATTCGATGGCCCCGTGAGCTGGCGGAAGTCACGGCCCGCGGCACACCGGGTTCGACCCACTCTCCGCTGATCGGGTCGAAACCGCGAGCCATCCTGCCCCGTCCGGCCACTTGGTCGAGCCAGACCGTGATCGCCCGCTCGACCGGCGGGTAGACGACCCCGATCGATCCTGTCGCGGACCGGTTGGGCCGATCGTCAGCACGCGACCCCCGCCACCGCTCATGCGGGCATTCCCTTTCGTTGCCATTGACGGTCGCGCCTTACTGACATCCTACAAGTGGCCGACCGATTGGTCACACACGCCGACGAGAACTTCGGCGACGTCACTCCCGGCCCGCAGGTCAAGCTCACCGTCAGCGACGCGGGGCATGGCCGTCGGTTCAGGAGCCATCGGGACCTCTCAGGCCAGGAGCATCCACGATGGATCCGGGGGCAACCGTCCGCCGCCACTCAGGCTCCGGGGAGTCGCACCGTGAACGTGGCGCCCCGCCCGGGACCTTCGCTCGTGACAGCGATCGTCCCGCCCATCGCTTCGACCAGCGACCTCGTGATCGTGAGACCCAGGCCGCTGCCGCCGGCCTCACGTGAGCGTGACGGGTCGGCGCGGTAGAAGCGCTCGAACACGCGAGCGGCCTGCTCGGGTGCGAGCCCCGGGCCGTCGTCCCGGACCGAGATGGCAACCGACGGTCCCGCGGCAGCCAGGCCCAGCGCGATGTGGCCGCCGGCCGGCGTATAGCGGATCGCGTTTCCGATCAGGTTGTCGAGGACCTGGCCGATCCTCGTCCGGTCGGCGCGGACCGCTACCGGCCCGACGGTCCCGAGATCGAGGTTGACGGAGCGCTCGGCCGCGAGCGGACGGTGGCGCTCCACCGCGTCGGCGAGCAGCGTCGGGCCATCGATCGCCTCGGGCTCGAGGCGCAGGTCGCGCGACTCGGCCCGCCACAGCACCGCCAGATCGTCGACCAGGTGCGCCAGCCTGGACGTCTGCTCGCCGAGGATCCGCCAGGCCTCCGGGCCTGGCTCGAACACCCCCGCCTCGAGACCCTCGACGTAGCCGCGGACCGATGCGATCGGCGTGCGCAGTTCGTGCGCCACGTCGCCCATGAGATCGAGCCGGCGCTGCTCGGTCGCCCCGAGCGTTGCCGCCATCTCGTTGAACGAGGCCGCCAGCTCGCCGAACTCGCCCGGGGCCGGCGGCACCCGCTCCGCATAGTGGCCGTCCGCGACGCGCCGGCTGGCCGAGGCAAGCGCGCTGAGCGGGCGTGAGATGTAGGCCGCCAGGAGCACGGCGATGACGGCCGCGACGACGACCGCCGCGACGAGGCCCAACAGAAGCGCGGTCCCGATCGCATCCCCGAAGGCCGTCCGGAGCACCGGATCCATCATCCCGCCGCCCATGCCGCCACCCATCCCGTCGCCCACGCCCATCGCGTTCTCGAAAGCGGCCGGCGCAGCGAGCCAGACGCCCGCAGCGACGGCGACGACACCTGCGCCCGCGACCGCAAGATTGGCTGCGAGCAGGCGCCAGCGGATGCGGCCGAGATCGGGGCGCATCATCGATCCGCGGCCCGGAGACGGTACCCCACACCACGCACCGTCTCGACGTAGCGAGGGCTCGCGGGCTCGTCGCCCAGCTTGCGCCGCAGGTTGCCGACATGGACCTCGAGGACGTGGTCGTCGCCGACGAAGTCGAGGCCCCACGCCGCGTCCAGCAGCTGCTGGCGGGTCAGCACGACGCCAGGGTCGCGCGCGAGCGCCTCCAGGAGGGCAAACTCGAGGGTCGTGAGCTCGACCTGCCTGCCGCTCACCGTAACCTCCCGTCGCGGCCGATCGACAACGAGATCGGCGGCGCGCAGGATGGTGTCGCCCTGGGCCGGCGGGGCCCCACGCCGGCGGCGGAGCAGCGCCTGGACGCGGGCGACGAGCTCGCGCGGGGAGAAGGGCTTGGTCAGGTAGTCGTCCGCCCCTACGGTCAGCCCGACAATGCGATCCACCTCCTCGGTGCGTGCCGTGAGCAGGAGCACGTACGGATCGGAGAACGTCCGGATCCGGCGCAGCACCTCGAGCCCGTCGAAGCCCGGCAGCATGATGTCGAGGACGACGACGTCCGGAACGAACGCCTGTGCCTGCTCGACCGCGCTCGGGCCGTCAGCCGCCTCTGCAACCTGCATGTCCGCGCGCTCCAGGAACCCCCGCACCACGTTCCGGATCGGAGGCTCGTCGTCGACGACGAGCACGCGAATGGGACTCGACGGGAATGTCATGCGCTCCTCGTGCCCGCCGGCGCCGCGGGATCCGTGCCGCGGCGCACATCAGGCTCCTGTTCAATCGTACCGGCGGGGGCGCCGTCGCCCGTTCGATCCGGTCAGCCGACCAGGGTGATCGTGCCCCTCATGCCGTTCTGGTAGTGGTCGTCGGCGTGGCAGGCGAACGCGTACGGTCCGCTGCCGTCGAAGGTGTACGTCAGCGACTTGCGTCTCCATCATCCCGATGTCGGCGACCTCGGGGGTGCCCTCGGCGTCGGCAGCGACCGCATCGGCGGGCCCGACCATGAACTCGTGGACCAGCGGGCCCATGGCGGTGACCTGGAAGGTCACGGTCTCGCCGCGCTGAACTCTGATCTCCGAGGGCGTGAACGTGTAGCCGGGACCTGCGACGACCTGGATCACCCGGGGGGCGTCGGGCGTACCGGCCACGAAGCCCGCATCGCCGGGCTGGGGTGCCGTCTGGGCGTAGCCCGGGCCGTAGCCGCCCATGCGGGCGCCGCCCATCATGCCCGGGCCCTGGCCGATGCCGGGCCCCTGCGAGCCGGCGCCCAGCATGTCGCCAAACATGTCGCCGAACCAGCCCGAGCCCAGGCCGCCGGGACCGGACGCCAGCACCGTGCTGGCCCCGATCAGGACGACCCCGACGATCACCAGCCCCGCGCCAGCCAGGACGGTTCGTCGCCCCCTCATCGCTCCGACTCCAGGACCTGCCTGGCCGCGAGATACTCGTCCTTCGTGATCTCGCCACGGGCGAACCGCATCCGCAGCAGCTCGAGCGCGTCCTGCCCGGCGGGCCGGGCCGTCGGGGCCTGAGCCTGGCCGGCGCCGGCTCGACCGACGAGCCAGACGATCAGGACGATGACCCCGACCACGATTGCGATCATCCCGAGGATCCCCAGCCAGCCACCGAGGCCGACCCCGGCTCCGTATCCGTACATCATCTTGACAACTCCATCGACTGCACCCCCGCCGCCGGGGTCACTGATCACGATGGAGGAGCTGTGTCTGGCTGGCCGCTGGACTGGCTCAAGAACGCCTCAAGATTCCGTGGCAGCGCCGGCCGCGCCGGCACGATGCCTCGGCGTCACCGCACGGCGTGCCCACCGCCGGCGAGCTCGCGACGCGTCAGATGAGCCAGCCAGGCGTGCGCGCCCTCACCCGGGAGGCGAGCCGCGAACTGCTCGGCCACGATCGAGTCGACCGCCCAGCCCTCGCCGAAGGTCGTGCGGATCTCTGCCTGGGTGACCCGGCGCGGGCCCATGGCGCCCACCTCGTGCTCGCTGGAGCACAGCAGGACGTATCGGCCGCCGGCTCGCAGGGCGCCGTGGAGACCGCGCTCGAAGCCGCGGCGGTCGTCGTCGGAGAAGGTGTGGAACAGGCCGCAGTCGATCGCGGTGTCGAACGTGCGCCCCAGGCGGTCGAGCGCGCAGGCATCGGCGACCCGGAACGTGGCGCGACTCCCGTCGCGTCGTGCCTTCTCCTCCGCCCGGGCGATAGCCGTGGGCGCCGCGTCCACACCCATGACGACGAGTCCGCGAGCCGCCAGATAGAGGGCGTTCTCCCCATGCCAACCCGACGTCGATGGCGGTCCCCTTGATCAGCCCCCCGTTCAGCCAGCCGCACGATGGCGGGCTGCGGTCCGTCGATGTCCCAGGGAGGGTCACCATTCCGATACGCCCATTCGAAGCCCATGACGTGGACGATAGGCCAGCGCAGGCGCGGCGTCAGCCGCATTGGGTCACCCTACGTTGAGCTCGTCCGTTGCAGGCACTGAGCTCAACGCCAGTCGACGTTCACGACCTCGATCGGCTCGGAGAGGCCCTTGAGCGTCGCGCTCCGGAGGTTGGAGGTCCGGTGCGACTCCCCGACCGTCGCGACGCTCGCGACGATCTCACCGGCGCCGCCAAGCGCCGCGATCCGAGCCGCCTCATGGACGCCCTTGCCGTGGAAGTCGCCGGCGACCTGCGTCGCATCGGAGGCATGGAGCCCGATCCGGACGCCGGGCGCGAAGCCCTGGGTGGAGCGATGCTCGGCGAGTCGTCGCTGGATCGCGATCGCGGCCGCCACCGCAAGATCCGGCGAGTCGAAGCTGACGAAGAACCCGTCGCCGGTCGTCGAGATCTCCTCGCCGCTGTGGGCCGTGAACACCTCGCGAAGGGCAGTGTTGTGCCAGCGGAGCATCGTCTCCCAGGCCTCGTCGCCCAGCACCTCGACGAGGTTCGTGGAGCCGACGATGTCGGTGAACATGAACGTCTTGAGCACCCGCCGAGCAGGGCCGGTCTTGCCGCGCAGCTGCCACGGCAGCAGCTCCGCGACATCCTCGAGGATGACCGCGGCGGTGGGGCACGAGAATGCCGCCGCACGGAGGGCCTCCTCGTCCACGCTGTCGGCGCCGACGACATCGCTCTTGCCGTAGTCACCGGCCAGCCAGTCGAAGGCGGTCGGGGCGAGAGTGATGCAGTTGCCGGCCCCGATGCATTTGTGGCGGTCGATCCGCGCCCTGATCGCCATCAGTAGGAACCAACCGAGGCAAGGCCACGGAACGCCAGTGACGTCGCTTCGGCACGACTCGTGGTCCCGAGCCGGGCCTGGAGTCTCACAAGGCGCTCGGCGACATCTTCCTCGGTCACCTCGAGCTCGGCGGCGATCTCTGCGTTGGTATGCCCCTCGGTCAGCAGCTGCAGCAGGAGACGCTCGCTCCGGTCGAGGCTCGGGCCGGCTGGTTGCGCCTCGCCTTCTCCCGCGGCTGCCGCGTCGCCCGGAACGGTCATCGGACCCGCAAGCTCGACCAGCTCGCGCCCGACGGGGCCGGTGAGCCAGCGGACGCGGATCGCCTCATCGGCCGTGCCCTGCGCGATCTTGGACAGCGTCGACTGGAGATACGCGCGGACGAACGCCTGCACCTCGGGCGGCCCTCCGGCGAACAGCGCCCGCGCCGCCGGGACCATGATCTCCAGGCTGACGTCCTCGTGGAGCGCCGCCTGGAGGGCCTGGAGCGCCGACCCGCCGGCCATGGCGGCAGCCGGAATGTCGCCGCGGGCGAGGGCGATGGTGGCAAGCGCGGCGTCGGCCTGCGCGCCCCATGGCGCGTGCCCCGGCAAGAGCGGCAGCAGCTCCTTCACCTGCGCCGCCGATCGCTCTACGAGGTCGACGAGCGACGGATCCTGCTCACCCGGAGCATCGCCCGCCTCTGCAGCGGGGCCGACCGCGGGACCGCTTGCCGCGAGCCTTGAGGCCTCGACCGCGACGCGCGCAAGCGCTTCGCACCGAGCAGATGCCCGGCCGCCTTCGGTTGCCATGACCACCGCCCGCTCGAGGTGGCGGCGCATGCCCTGTGCGTCGCCCGCCCGCGCGCGCACGATCCCGCGCCACGTTTCGAGCTGCTGGGCACGAGACCGGGACGGGGCCACCGAGGCGGCGGCAGCAGCGAGCCCGAGCCACCGCTCGGCACCCTCGATGTCGCCCAGGTCGGCGAGGCTCAATGCAACGCCGCCGGCGGCAAGGAACTCGATCGCCCGGTCGCCCTGGAGCTTCGCCTCGCGATGGGCGTCCTCGCCACGAGACAGCGCCAGGTCCGGGACGACCTTGGCCCGGGAAAACACGTGAACCCCGTACAGCATCTGGAGGTCGAGGCGGGCGCGCTCACTCTCGGTAACGAGCTCGGACAGGCGACTCGTCACGCGCCGGATCTCCTCGAGGTGCCGCGCGGAGGACGAGAAGTGGACCACCAACCCGTACCTTGCGTAGGCCATCGCGATCACGGTCGACATGACGCCGGTTCGGTCGCCGATCCGCTCGAAGATGCCGAGCGCCCGCTCCAGGACCTCGCCCGTCTCCTTGAACAGCGGGCCGGCGGGCGACGCCATGATGAGCGCCTCGGGATCGGCGCCCGCAGCCACCTGAGCGAGCAGCTCGTTGGCGCGCCCGGCCACCACCTCGGCCGAGAACCAGCCCCGTCCCTTGGCGAAGTTGACCGTCCCAACCTCGCGCAGGGCGGCGGCCAGGCTGCGGTCGTCGTGGAGCTGCTCGGCCAGCTCGATGGCCCGGCGGTATGCCTCATCGGCGGCATCGAGGTCGACCTCGATCGCCGCGCCCCCAAACGACTCGCCGAGCGGGCTGCGCAGGATCGCCTGACCGAGCTCGAGGGTCGCGCGAAGCTCCATGGCCGCGTCGCCCCGCTCTGCCGCGCGTGCGCGGACGCGTCGCGCCAGCTCCGCCGCGGCATCCTCGTCGTGGCTCATCCGCAGCGCCGACGCCCGCCGGAGCTGCACGTCGAGCTCGATCTCTGGGTCGTGCATCGCCTCGGCAAGCGCAGCGAGCTCCGTCAGACCGTCGAGCCGCTCCCCGGTCCGGCGGAGGACCGCGTACGCGTCGTCGCGAGTCGCGAGGAGAACCCGCCGGTCGGCGGGGGTGGAGACGACGAGCAGAGCCTGCTCGACGAGCCGCAGCGCCTCCTCGGGAGCATTGGAGGTAAGGGCGGCAGCCGCCGCATTGATCGAGAATCGCGCGGCCCGCGCGGTGTCACCGGCGGCGAGGGCGTGCTGCGCCAGCATCGGCAGGCCCGCGGGTGCCGGGTCGCCGCCTTCCAGCAGGAGGTCGACGATCGCCGCGTGAACCTGTCGGCGACGAGCTGCCGAGAGCTGGTTCGCGGCGAACTGGCGGACCTGCTCGTGGGTGAACGTGTAGTCCGCTGGCTGGCTCTGGGCCTGCGGAAGCAGAAGGCCTGCCCGGACCGCGGGAAGGAGGTCATCGGCCAAAGGGTCGGCGCCGTCGCCGGGATCGTGGGCCTCGCCCTCGACCGTTTCGCCTTGCCCCACCTCCCCCTCGCCTACCCTGGCGCGGATCGCCAGGAGATCGCGCAGGCTGAAGCTGCGGCCCAGGATCGCGGCGTCACCGAGCGCTGCCCGCGTTCGGGCCGGAAGGCGCGCAGCGCGGCGGTCGATGAGCGTTCTCACCGCCGACGGCACGAGCCGGGCCGCGTTGCGACCCAGCCGCCATTCGCCATCGATCTGCTGGAGCGTGCCCGCGTCGCGGTGGGTCCGGGCCAGCTCCTCGATGATGAACGGAACGCCCTCGGACTGGACATGCATCGCGCCCGCCGATCCCGCCTCGACCGGACCACCGAGGACGCGCTTCAGGAGCTCCGCGGATTCAATCGAGCTGAACCGTCCCGGCCGCAGCCGACGGACGAGGCCCATCCGCTCCATGTCCGCGACGAAGTTCACCGCCTCGGTCACCGAGGCGAACTCGTCCGGACGGATCGTCAGGAACAGGAAGACCGGCCGATCGGCGTCACTGCGGACCACGTATCGGAGGAGCCGGAGGGTGTCGTCGTCGGCCCATTGGACGTCGTCGATGAGCAAAGCGAGCGGACGGATCCCGGCCAGTGTCGAGATCGCCATGCCCGCGAGATCGAAGGCACGGAGGAGCTTCGCGTCGGGTGACAGGGTCTCGAACCCCGGCTCGTCGCGCCCGGAGATCGCCTCCATCACCCGATCGACCGCCGCCTCGGCCGGCGTCCCTGCGACCGCGCTGCGGATCGCACTCGACGCGAACAGGCTCCGGGCGACGAGGAACGGCCCTCGGATCTCCTCGTCGGCCGTGATCGCGACGCACGCGAACCCGCTTGCCGACGCGAGCTCGGCGGCAGCGAGCAGGAGCCGCGTCTTGCCGATGCCCGGCTCGCCCTCCAGGGTCACCGCGGCGAGACGGCCGGTAGCCTCGCGAAGCTCCTGAGCGATCGCGTCGAGCTCCGCGCTCCGCCCGATGACCGCGCCGCTCGCCCGGCGCAACTGGACCGCAAGCGAGCACTGGGGCCCCACGAGCGGGTCGAGCGCACCGCCATCGGCCGGCCGAACGAGCGTGCCATGCTCGACCGACGTCCCTTCGCCCTGCATGTGGCGGATTATGACGCCACGGCGCGCAAACGGGCCGCAGCGGCCCGGATCAACACGAGCCCCGGGCGAGGGCTGGAGCCTCGTGCCGGCTCCACCTGCCCGTCGCTCAGTCGACGGCGGGCACGTCCGAGGGCTGCCGGACGCGCGGGAGCGGCGAGAGGACGAGCAGCAGGATCGAGACGGCCATGCCGGCCCAGCCGATGGCGATCCCGCCGCGGACGCCGATCCAGCCGGCGACCACGGCGGCGGTGAGGGCGCCGATCGGGTAGGCGATGCCGTGAGAGAACACCTCGAGAGTCGCGTTGACCCGGCCCAGGATTCGGTCCGGTATGACGCCCTGGATGAGCGACAGCTCGGCCACGCCCTCGATCGTCTGGAGGCCGTCGCCGATCAGCTGCGGCAGGAACACCATCAGCGTCGCGAGCAGCAATGGCCCGCCCGCCAGCGGTGTCAGCACGCCGACGATCGATGCGCCCGTCGCCGTCCAGATGAGGGCTGGGCCGAACCCGAGCCGGGCGATGACCCTCGAGGCGAAGAACGAGCCGATGAGGGAGCCGACGCCGCCGGCCGAGACGACCACGCCGAGCAGGAACGGGCTGAGGTGCAGGTCGTCGATGAGATAGATCGTGTAGAGAACGCCGTAGAACGAGCCGGCAACGTGGGCGATGACCGACCGGAGGGTCAGCGGGACGAGGACGGGGTGCCGGCGCACGAGCTGCAGGCCCTCCAGGATCTCGTGTCGCATGGGCGTGGGCGAGGCCCTGGTCGGGCGAGGCGGCTCGGGGCTGCGGATCAGGACCAGCGAGATCGCCGAGAACACGAAGGAGATGGCGTCGATCAGGATCGCGAACGGCGCGCCAATCAGCTGAACGAGGCCGCCCCCCAGCCCCGGACCGCCGATCTCGGCCAGCGATGAGCTCGTGGCCAGCTTGCTGTTGCCCTCGACCACGCGATCGACGCCGATGAGCGACGGCACATAGGCCGGGTAGGCGGCATCGAACAGCGCCCCGAGGCAACCCTCGAGGAACACGACGACGTACAGCTGCTCGAGCCGGAGCACGCCGGCCAGATAGGCCGCCGGGATCGAGAACAGCAGGACGGCCCGGATCGCGTCGGCCCAGATGAGCAGCGGCCGTCGCCGCAGCCGGTCGACCCAGGCGCCGGCGAGGAAGCCGACGAGGAGCACCGCGAGGCTGGCCGAGACGACGATCCATGCCATCTCCGTCGGGCCTGCTCCCAGCACGAGCAGGGCGACCAGCGGGACGGCCGTCCGGGTCACCACGGAACCGAGCTCGGACACCGTCTGGCCGGCCCAGAGCTTCATGAAATCGGCGTGTCGCCACAGGGACACTGTCACCACAGCGAGAGAGCGTACTGGAGCGTCTCTCGTCTCTGCTCTCGCTCAGCGGCATCGGCGGACCGAGTACCAGAGCCAGGTGAGGACGAGGAGGGACGCGGCATACGCCGCCGCGAACGCCGCCCCACCCTGTCCGGCGGCATCCGGGGTGAACACAGCGAGCAGGGCGAGAATCGCCATCTGGAGGAAGACAAAGGTCCGCGTCCGGCCGTCCTCGCGGCCGTGGAGCTCATAGTGCAGCGTGCCGTTGAGCCATGCCAGCCAGACGAGCCCGAACACACCCGCGAGCTCCCCACTCCGGGTCGATCTCGCCGTGGGCACGCGGCGGCCGCCAGAACCAGCTCCGAAAGCGGGCGAGGGCGAGACGCATGGCCCATGATGCGTCACCGGATTGCCGGCAACCCGACGGGTGGCGCGGGTGGTGGTGCGAGGGCGGCAGCGGGATGGAGATCAGCGCCAACGACGTCGGCGCGACGAACGTGACCGACCACGTCGCGGCTCGAACGACACCCAACTCGCGCGACCGTCTAAGGTAGGCGAAAGTTGCGCGAGGAGGCCCAGGACAACGTGCGAATGGGAGACATCAAGTCCGGCTGGGCAGTGGTCGGAAACGACGATCGTCGCGTGGGGACGGTCCGGGAGGTGGGTCAGAACTACATCCTCACCTCGACAACCGGCCTGTCGAGCCACATCTACCTCCCGGCATCGGCCATCGCCAACGTCGAGCACGAGGTGGTGCACCTGTCAATCCCCCAACGTCAGGTGGGCGAGATGGGATGGGAGCGGCCGCCGCGGGACGACGACGCTCCGGCGACGTCCCCCGAGACGGACCTGCACAGGCACGTCTGACGCTCGCCCTGGCTCGAACCGTTCGTTGCTGGGAGGGTGCCCACTCCCGGGAGCCGCCTGAGCGTGAGCGTGCCACGCTGCAATCGAGAGCTGCAATCGGTGCCCACGCCTGGACGCGGTTACACTCTGCCGGGCGTGGCCCGAGCGTGTCCCATCGGACGCCCCGCGCAGGAGTTCGTCCATGCCGAAGTACCTGTTCACCGGCAGCTACACCGCGGAAGGTGCCCACGGTCTGCTCAGGGAAGGCGGCACCGCCAGACGAGCCGCGACCGCGAAGCTCGTCGCTTCGCTCGGCGGGAAGCTCGAGGAGTACTACTTTGGGTTCGGGAGCGACGACTTCTACCTGATCGCCGACCTGCCCGGCAACGAGGCAGCCGCGGCCGCTGCGTTGACGGCGGGGGCGACCGGCGCCATCAGCACCCGGACGATCGTGCTCATCACGCCTGAGGAGGTCGACGCCGCGACGAAGCTCTCGCCGACCTACCGAGCGCCAGGCGCCTGAGCGAGCGCAACCCCCGGGCCTCGCGTCCAGCATTCGGTGCTGAGGAGAGGGCCGAAGCAGGTCTTCTCGCCGGTGCGAGAGGACCTGCTTCCCGGCGCCGGCTGAGGGCCGCGGCGGCTACGCTCGCTGGTCCGTGCTGGGCTTCTCCCACAGGTTGACGTCACCCTCAACCGCGTACCGGTCGATCTCGGCCAGCTCGTCCGCGGAGAAGTCGAGGTTCGAGAGCGTGCCGACGTTCTCGCGGATCTGGTCAGGGGAGCTCGCTCCAATCAGGGTGGTCGTGACGCGCGGGTCGCGCAGGACCCACGCGTAGGCCATCTGGGCCAGCGACTGGCCGCGTCGCCGGGCGATCTCGTTGAGCGCCCGGACCCGGGCGAGGTTCGCGTCGGAGAGCATGTCGCGCTGGAACGAGTCGCCGCCCGGGCGGTTGATGCGTGCCTCGGCCGGGATCCCGTTGAGGTACTTGTCGGTCAGCAGCCCCTGGGCAAGGGCGGTGAACGCAATCATGCCCGCGCCCAGCTCCTCGAGCGCGTCGAGAAGGTCCGGCTCCACCCACCGGTTGAACAGGTTGTAGCTGGGTTGGTGGATGAGGAGGGGCACGCCCTGTGCGCGCAGGATGGCGGCCGCCTCGCGGGTCTTCCCCGCCGAGTACGACGAGATACCGACGTAGAGCGCCTTTCCCTGGTGGACGGCGGTCGCGAGCGCCCCCATCGTCTCCTCGAGCGGAACGTCGGCATCGAAGCGATGCGAGTAGAAGATGTCGAAGTAGTCGACGCCCACCCGCCCCAGGCTCTGGTCCAGGCTCGCGAGCACGTACTTGCGTGAGCCACCGTCACCGTAGGGGCCCGGCCACATGTCCCAGCCGGCCTTGCTCGAGATGATCAGCTCGTCGCGATGACCGGCGAGGTCCTCGCGGAGGATCCGACCGAAGTTGGCCTCGGCACTCCCGTACGGCGGACCGTAGTTGTTGGCAAGATCGAAGTGGGTGATGCCGAGGTCGAATGCGGTCCGGACCATCTCCCGCTGCGTGGCCAACGGCGTCGTGTCCCCGAAGTTGTGCCACAGTCCAAGCGAGAGCAACGGGAGCCGCAGCCCGCTGCGCCCGCATGTGCGGTAGCGCATGGATTCGTAGCGATCGGCTGCAGGCAGCGAGAGCACCGTTCGGCCTCCAGGGTGGCGCGTAAACCCGTTTCCCTTCAATGATGCGGGTTCGGCGCTCCACAGACACGGCGACCGCACGCCAGGCGATGCAGCGTCGCTTGGAGCCGGTCCCTGCATCTGCCGAGCCGGCGGGGGCGGCCCGTCGGCCCCCGGACCAACCGGGCCCTGGGCGGGATCGGGTGCAGCCGATCTCGCTGCTGTGTTCTCGTCCCCTGGGTAGACAAACGCGTTCCTCGGCGGCGCGGAACGACCTCGGCCGGGTGCGGTTCAGGAGCTGCGCCGGGACGACCTCTCGGATCTCCTCCCCGCCCAGCTGATACTGATCGTGGCTTCGGTCAGGGGGATGAAGGCAGGCCTGCGCAGCACCGTGCGTTCGCACCCGGGTCGCACCCACCGCCTTGGGCTCCCCGGCGAGCGGTGGCAACCTGTGAGAAGTCCGGCCAGCTGCGGCTGGATGGCCACCGACCCGGGCCCGCCGCTAGCTTGTGACGAGGCGTCCGATCAGTACACCGGCGAGCGCGGCGGCTCCTGCGATACCCATGGTCTGGAGCGCCGTCCGCCATACCGGCTCGTGCCCAACCCAACCTCGGGCGATCCCGAGCGCGGCCATCAGGCCGCCAGTCACGATGAGCGAGACAAGGCGGGCCAGCTCGATGTCGAACAGCACGAACGGCACGACGGGGATGCTCGCCGCCACCAGGTCGGCGACGAACATCCAGGCGGCATGGCTCCAGGGCGATGCGGCCAAGCCGCGCGGCACCCCGAGCTCGAACGCCGCGACGTAGTCGAGGAGGGCAGCCGGGTTTCGCTCGAGCGCGGCCGTCACGCCGTTCGCTTCGAGATCGGTGAACCCGGCGGCGCGCAGCTGCCGGGCAACGCGGTCGCGCGTGCCCGCCGGGTCGGCGACGATCCCGCGGCGCGCCTGCTCGACCAGGGCAGCTGCGCGGCTGTGCTCCGACTGCACGTCGAGATACGTGCCCGCCATCATCGACACCGCGCCGGCGATCGCGCCCGTGGCGCCGGCGAGCAGGACGATCTGGCTGTCGTTGGTGCTCGCCGCGACCCCGAACACGAGGCCGGCAACCGAGACGGCGCCGTCCTCCATCCCGAATGCCACGTCCCCGATCGAGATGAGCAGCGAGGCCCGGACGCGGCGGACGAGATCGAGGATCGAGCGCACGGGTGAGCCGCCTCCCTGATACCGGGACGGCCCAGTCTACCGATGCCGGGCCCGAGAGAGCCGCCAGGCACCTCCAATGGCGGGGCCCGAAGCGACACAGCACTGGTCGGGACGCTGAAGCGCGCTGCTACGAAGCGTTCCGGACGGGGCTATACCCCGAAGAACTCGCGCATGTCGTTCGAGGAGCAGCTTTGGCGGAGGCAGCCCAGGTCCCAGGCGGCCTCGATCGTCCGCAGCAGCGAATAGTGTGTGTGAGCCACGCTGGACGTGAAGCCGGCCTTCACCAAGGGGCTCACGACGATGGTCGCGACCCTGCCGCCGCCCCCTGATCCGCCCGTCCCCTCGTCCCAGGTGATGAACAGGACGCTGTCGGCGAAGGCCGCGCTACCGGTGATCCGCGGCACGAACGAGCGCAGGAAATCGTCGCCGGTCGAGACCGAGCAGTCGTGCATGTCGTTGCACATGTTGGGCACGATCAGCTCGAAGTCCGCGGCAGTGGGATCGAAGTGGCTGAAGTCCGTGATATTCCGGCAGCGGGCGGGATCGGACGCGATGTCTGTGAAGCTGATCGCGGGCTCGTGCTTGCGCGCGTAGGTTCCGCTGCCGTCGGCGCCGCCTGAGGCCACCGCGCCGGCAAAGCAGCCCGGCGGGACGTTCTGGGCGAACACCCGCCAGGTTCGGCCGTGGTCCTCGAGCTGGTCGGCGAGGTTCGTGGCTGCGAGGTCGTGGACCCCGTCGTCATTCACGCCCTGGGTCGCGCCTGAGAAGAGCGCGATGTAGTTCGGCTCGGACGGGTGGGCCACCGCGTCGTAGCGGGTCGCAAGGCCGTAGCGCTGGATGAGGTCGTTGAGGTACGGCGCGGCGCTGTTGCCAACGATCGATCCGTACTCCTTGTTCTCCATCACGATGAGATACACATGGCGGAACGCCGGCATGCCCGATCCGCCCTGGGTGCCGGCCGTGGGACCGGAGGACGGCGTCACCGACGGCGAGATGCCCTGCGATGGCGCGGCTGTCGGCGACGCCCCGGGAGCGACAGCTGGCCCAGTCGGGCTGGGCGTGCTCGTGGGCGAGGACGCGGACGGTCCAACCTGGCCGCCTCCGGTAGGGACGCGCGGCTCATTGCCGGGCCGCGTCACCATCGCGAGCATTGCCAGGGCGACGAGGCCGATGATGAGGGCGCCGACGAGTCCCCGAGTCCGTGTCACCCGACGGTCCGCCTCGCGACCGCCAGCCAGGCGTGGACCTGAGCCGACTCCAAGCCCGTGTCCAGCGTCTCGGCCGTCACAGCCTCGATCACCCAGCCAGCCCGGAAGGTCGCCAGGATGTCGCGCCGCCGGATCCGGGCGGGCCCGTAGCCGAACGGGTTGCGATCGCTCCAGCACAGGAGCAGCAGCTGGCCGCCGGGCCGAAGCACCCGGTGGACGCTGGCCGCGTACGCCCCGCGGTCGTCCGGCTGGAGGGTGTGGAAGCAGCCCACGTCCAGGATGGTGTCGAAGCTGCCGTCGAGATCGGCCAGGGCGCGGACATCGGCGACGGCGAACTCCGGCTCCGGCGTCATGTCCGATATCGGCGCCGCCTTCGACGCCTGCTTGCCGCTCGGCTCCCGAACCCGTGAGCGGCGGCGAGCCAGCGCAACGGCGCGGGCCGAGAAGTCGACCCCCCGCACGCGGTGGCCGCGTGCCGCCACGAGGCGCGCGTGCTCTCCGGTGCCGCAACCCACGTCCAGGACGTCCCCGACGACGAGACCGGCGTCGAGCAGGCGAAGCACGGCCGGCTGCGGGCGGCCGATCTCCCAGGTGGGGGTGCCCGCATAGGCATTGTCGAACGCGCGAGCCTGCGGCAACACGCGAGCAGGGTACGCCGACGACACCAACTAGACGCGCCCTCCCTGGGCCAGTCTGGCCACCAGCCGGTCGATGAACACGATCTGTGACGCCTTGATGCTGACTCGTGCGACAGCGGGATCGAACCAGGCGACGCGATCCACCTCGGGGGCCTCGACGAGCCGACCGGAACCGGGAGGCCATTCGGTGACGAAGGTGTTGCTCGTCGCGGCGTCGGGATCGAGGGCGCCCTCGGCGGCCCAGGCATGGACGCGCTTGCCGCCCTTCTGGATGGTCTCGCCGAGCGGGATCAGGTCGACCGGGCCGAGGTGGTGGCCGGTCTCCTCCTCGAACTCCCGGCGCGCCACGGTCTCCAGCGTCTCGTCCGGCTCGACCTCACCCTTGGGGATGGACCAGCAACCCTCGTCCCTGGCCGCGAAGCGAGGGCCGCCGGGATGCGCAAGCAGCACCTCCAGGCGGCCACCCGGTCGGCGAAAGAGGAGGATCCCGGCGCTGATGCGTTCGGCCATCGTGCCGATGGTAGCCACGCGAGTGGCAGCCGGCGCTGCACACCTGCCGAGCCCTCGACGAACGAGCTGAGAGGCGCCCGCTAGCGTGCGAAGCAGCCATAGAATTTGCTGTGCGGGCCGCCGCTCCGGCACGACTCCGGAACTGCGACGCTCTCACCGATCGGGATGCACGAGTAAGGGTGCGCTCGATGTATCCCTATTGGCCGGAATCTCGTCCTCCAGGTGTAAAGGGATGCGAGACGCACATCCCACCAAACCGCTCGAAGGGAGCCCCAACCGTGACCAGCCAGAATCCCAACAAGCCCAACTGGTTCGCAGCGGGCCCGCTCGGCCAGTTCATGGCGTCGACCGCCGGCCGGCTGACGCGGATCGTCGCCGGGGTCGCGCTCATCGCGGCCGGCCTGCTCGCGATCGGCGGCACGGTCGGGATCGTCATTGCCGCCATCGGGCTCGTGCCGCTGCTGGCCGGAGCGTTCGATGTCTGCGTCTTCAGCGCCCTGTTCGGTGGCCCGCTCTCCGGGTCGGCCATTCGGGCCCTCGGCGGTCGCTGATCCAGGCCCATCGGCCCGAGCAACGGCAGCCAGCGCGAGACGTGACGGGACGCCGGCCCAGGCTCACGCGCCGCACGCTGGCTCGATGGCTTCCGTTGCTCGCCTGGCGAGGACCGTTTCTCGTCTCCGCCTACGTCGTCCCGGGACGCGTCGTCCCGCGGTTGCGGGAGGCGACGATGCTCGGCGTGACATCCGTCAACCGGTGTCGCGCCTGTGCTCGCGTCCATGACCGCTGGGGACGGGCTGCAGGGCTGTCCGCGGCGGGCCCGCTCGCGTTCAGCGTCGACGAGACCGCGGCGTACCGGTACGGCCAGGCCGTCGCGCTCCGCGGACCCTGGCCTGCCCTCCCGCCGGCCGGCATGAGCCACCGGCATCGGCGCGAGCTCGAGGCCGTCGCCGTGCTAATGGAGCTCGCGAACCTCGCGGGCAGTCGATTCCTGCCTGATGACGCTCCGGGTCGCCCGGTCCAGATCGGCAATACCATGATTGCTCACGGCTATGACGCGGCGATGCGCCTGGCGGACCGGGCAGGGCTCCGCCGCGCCCGGGAGCGCGTCCTCCGTGATGCGGTCGGGGACGTGCTCGAGATCGGCATCGGGACGGGTCTGAACCTGCCCGCCTACCCCATGGCGGCATCGCTCCGGGCGATCGATGCGAGCACGCCCGCGCTCGCGCTGGCGGAACGACGCGCCGACCACCTGGGCCGCCCGGTCGCCTTGACCGCCGGCGACGCGGCGTCCCTGCCGTTTCCAGACGGCTCGTTCGATGTGATCGTCGGTACGTTCGTGCTGTGCTCGGTCGCCGATGTCGCGGCCACGCTGCGCGAGAGCCGACGCGTCCTGAGACCGGGCGGAACGATGCGGTTCCTCGAGCACGCCCGTTCGGAACACGCCGCCGTCGCGCGCCTGCAGACGCGCCTGGCACCGGCGTGGGCAAGGGCGTCGGGCGGCTGCCGCCTGGACCATGATCTGCGGTCGGCCATCGAAACCGCCGGCCTGCGCATCGTCGAGGAGCGGAGCCGCGCCGGCGGCGTGCTGCTCGAGGTCGTCGCCGCCTAGAGGACAGTGGCCGGTCGCCGCTTCATCTCAAGGTCCGCATGCCCCGGAGCGGTTTCGACCACCCGCCTTAGCGCATCCCGGTGTCGTATTCGAGGTCGACGCGTTCGACCGTGCCCGGTGAGGAGACCGTGAGAGGGACGGGTTCCGGGGCCCGGACGAGCCCATCGACCGGCAGCGCCGTGATGAGGACCGTCCCCGTCTCCCCCACGATCAGTTCGTAGGAGCCGTCGGCGGCGCTCTTGACCCGGCCAACCTCCTGACCGGTGCCATTCGTGGCGACGATGACGGCACCCGCGACAGGGCGCGGCGCGCACCGCGGATCCGGCGGTGACTGCTCGACCGGGCAGACAGGGCCGGCGGTGACCGAGCCCAGCACCCTGGGCGGGCCACCAGCCGGAGACGGAGCCCCGGTCGGGGAGACGAGCGGCGACGGGCCGGTGCTCGACGGAGCGCCACTCGGCGGGTCGCAGGCGATCACCAGCACCCCGACCAGGAGCGGCAGCAACCTGAGGACCTTCATGGGCCTACGACGCCTGACCACCCACCCAGGCTGCGCGGTCGATGGCGGGCGGCCTTCCCCATGCAAACACTGGTGCTAGCGGGTTCGGCGGCTTGCTCTTCGCCGCGTGGCGGATGGTTCGGCCTGAGCCCACCCCGCCAGCACCCGTCGGGTGGACCCAGCCGGTGGCGAACCCCGGTTGAGCCCCGTCCGTCTCTGCGGATCTCCGATGGGTCGGCGCCAGCGCCGACCCCTGGTTCGTCGTGCATGTGAACGGTGTGCTGGCTGTCCGTGTGGTCAGACGCGCCGGAGTCGCCCTTCCGTCGCGAGGATCCTGCGGGCGGCATTGCGCCCGGGCGCGCCCATGACGCCGCCGCCCGGATGAGTGCTCGACCCGCACTGGTAGAGCCCGCCGACGGGGGTGCGGTAGTCTGCCCATCCGGGGACCGGGCGCCAGGCAAACATCTGCTCAAGCGCGAGCTCGCCGTGCATGATGTTGCCCCCCACGAGCCCGTACTCCCGCTGCATCTCGAACGGCCCGATCACTTGACGGTGCTCGATCGATGCCCGGAGGTTGGGCGCCCGATCGGTGAGCCCGTCGATCACCCGATCGGCAAACGCCTCGAGGTCCGCGCCGTGATCCTCGTCCGCCCATGACGCCGGCACGTACTGGCAGAACAGCTGGAGCTGGTGCTTGCCGGGCGGGGCGATCGAAGTGTCGTAGACAGTGGGGATGATCCCCTCCGCGTACGGGTCAACCGAGGCTCGACCCGATTTCGCGTCGTCGAACGCCCGCTCCAGATAGCCGATCGACGGGCAGAGCTCGATCGCGCCGTGATGCTGGGGGCCGGGATCGCGACCCGGGACCGCCAGGAAGTCGGGCAGCTCGCCGAGGGCGAGGTTGATCTTGACGGTGCCGCTACGGCTTCGGTACCGACCCAGGGCGGTGGCGAACTCTTCGGGAAGCTGGCTCCCATCCATCAGCTGCGTGAACGTGATCTTCGGGTGAGCACTGCTGACCACGATGCGCGCGCTGAGCTCCTCGCCCGAGGTGAGCGCGACACCGGTCGCATGCCCGCCACGAACCAGGATCCGCTCGACTGGCGCGCTGACACGGATCTCGGCGCCGTGGGCACGGGCCGCCGAGGCCAGGGCCTCGGATACAGCCCCCATGCCTCCGCGGACAACCCCCCACGAGCCGAGATTGCCGTTCAACTCCCCCATCCAGTGGTGGAGCAGGATGTACGCGGTTCCGGGCATCGATGGCGCGCCGTAGGTCCCGATCGCGCCCTGGGTCACCAGGGCCGCCCTGACCTGCTCCGACTCGAACCAATCGTCGAGCAGGTCGGTGACCGACTGCCCCATCAGGCGGACGAGATCGGCAACGCCGCGCGTGCCGAGCATTCGCATCTTCCACGCAAATCGGGCCTGGTTCAGCAGGTCGCGCGGGCGTCGGGAGCCGACGTTGGGCGGGATGATCGAAAGCAGCGGCCGGATCATGCGCGCCATCCGCGCGAGGTGCGCGTCGAAGTCCGGATAAGCCCTCGCGTCTGCGGCGCTGAACGGGGCGATCTCGGCGACCGTCCGCTCCATGTCCGCCCAGATGAACAGGTGGCGCCGATCGGGGAACGGGACGAAGTAGTCGGGCGCGACCTCCCAAGCGTGGTAGCCGAACCGTGGCAGGTCGAGCTGGCGGACGATCTCCGGGCGCAGCAGGCTCACCACGTAGGCGAGGCTCGAGACACGGTACCCGGGCCACGGCGTCTCGGTCACCGAGGCGCCACCGATCAGCGGCCGGCGCTCGAGGACGAGCGGCCGGAGGCCCGCCCGTGCCAGGTAGGCGGCGCACACGAGGCCGTTGTGGCCGCCTCCGATGATGATCGCGTCACGCTGAGCCAGCATCACGACCAGCATTGCATGCGCTTGATCGCTGCTGTCCGCCCGTTCCGGACTCCGGAATCCGTCTGCCCGAAGCCGCTGATCGTGCGAACATCGCGGTTCAGGATGGGATTGCCAGCGCGGTTCGCCGTTGGAGGTGACGCCGGGAGGCGTCTGCCGCACCAACAGCTGCTCCCCATCTCGATGATGATGGGAGCCCGTCCATGGAAACGAGCGTGACCCAGCGGGCGTTCCCGGATCAGGCACGGGTCGTCGTGATCGGCGGCGGCATCGTCGGCTGCAGCGTCGCGTATCACCTCACCAAGCGTGGTTGGCGCGACGTCGTGCTCCTGGAGCGCCAGCAGCTGACCTCGGGCACGACCTGGCATGCGGCCGGCTTGGTGACCCAGCTGCGGGCGACCTACAACATGAGCATGCTCGCCAGGTACAGCGCCGAGCTGTTCGCGGAGGTCGAGCGGCTGACGGGGCAGGGCACGGGTTATCGACAGACCGGCTCGATCCTGCTGGCGACGACCAACGAGCGCTGGACCGAGGTGCGACGCCAGATCTCGATGGCCCGGGTGTGCGGCTTCGAGGTCCATCCCATCAGCGGCCGCGAGGCGGCCGACATGTGGCCGCTGCTCGATCCCTCGGAGGTGGTCGGCGCGGCGTACCTGCCCGCCGACGGCGTGGCGAACCCCACCGACGTGACGCAGGCGCTGGCTGCCGCCGCCCGACTGGGCGGGGCCCGGGTCTTTGAGCACACGCCGGTGACCGCGGTTCGGCAGCGCGACGGGCGGATCATCGGAGTGGCCACCGAGCGCGGCGACATCCGCGCGGAGGTGGTCGTCAACTGCACCGGCATGTGGGCGCGGCAGCTGGGCCTGCAATCGGGCGTGTCGATCCCGCTCCACGCGGCCGAGCACTTCTACGTGGTCACCGAACCGGTACCCGACCTCGCGCACGACCTGCCGGTCCTGCGGTCCCCGGATGACACGGCGTACTTCCGGGAAGACACGGGCAAGCTGATGGTCGGCTTCTTCGAGCCGGGCGCCAAGCCGTGGGCCACCAGGGGAATCCCCGAGGACGCGGGGTTCACCAGGCTCACTGAGGACTGGGACCACCTGGCGCCCTACATCGAGATGGCCGCCCGCCGCGTGCCCCGGCTCCGTGATCTCGGCATCCAGCTGTTCTTCAACGGCCCAGAGAGCTTCACCCCCGATGACCGCTACGTCCTCGGTGAGGCGCCGGGCCTGGACGGGTACTTCGTCGCCGCCGGGTTCAACTCGGTGGGCTTCCAGTCCGGTGGCGGGGCCGGCCGCGTGGTCGCCGACTGGGTCGTGGACGGCCATCCGCCGATGGATCTGTGGGAGGTGGACATCCGTCGCTTCATGCCGTTCCAGAACAACCGCCGCTACCTCTACGAGCGCACGACTGAGACGCTCGGCCTGCTGTACGACATGCACTGGCCGTTCCGCCAGGTCGAGACGGCGCGTGGCGTGCGGCGCACGCCCTTCCACGACCGGGTTGCCGCTCGCGGGGCGTGCTTCGGCGAGCTGGCAGGTTGGGAGCGGGCCAACTGGTATGCGCCGCCGGGCGTCGAGCCGCGCTACGCGTACAGCTATGGACGCCAGAACTGGTTCGAGCACTCGGCCCAGGAGCACCAGGCCGTGCGCAACGGTGTCGGCATCTTCGACCAGACCTCGTTCGGCAAGATCCTGGTCCAGGGACGAGATGCTGAGGCCGCGCTCAATCGGCTGTGCACGGCCGATATCGCGGTCGAGCCCGGGCTGATCGTGTATACGCAATGGCTCAACGATCGGGGCGGCGTCGAGTCCGACGTCACCGTGACCCGCCTCGACGAGCGGTCGTTCCTGATCGTCACCTCCGGGACGTCGATCGTCAGGGATCTCGAGTGGCTGCGCCGCCGGATGCCGGAGGACGCGGCCGCGGCCGCGGTCGACGTGAGCAACGCCCACGGCGTCCTGGGCATCATGGGTCCGCGGTCACGCGAGCTGCTGGCGAGCCTGACCGATGCGGACCTCTCGAACGAGGCGTTCCCGTTTGGTGCGTCGCGCGAGATCGACCTCGGCCTTGCGTTCGTCCGCGCGTCGCGCATCACATACGTCGGCGAGCTCGGATGGGAGCTGTACGTCCCGACCGACGTCGCCCTCCACGTCTACGACACGATCGTGGCTGCGGGCGAGGCGTTCGGCCTCCGACACGCCGGCTACCATGCGCTCAACTCGCTTCGCCTCGAGAAGGCATACCGCCACTGGGGCCATGACGTGACCGACGAGGACACCCTGCTCGAGGCGGGACTCGGCTTCACCGCAGCGTGGGACAAGCCGGGTGGCTTCATCGGGCGCGACGCATTGCTCCGGCAGCGCGAAACGGGACTGGAGCGGCGGCTCGCGGTGCTCAGCCTTGACGACCCGAAGCCGCTCCTCCAGCACAACGAGCCGATCTGGCGAGATGGCGAGCTGATCGGTCGGATCAGCTCGGGCATGTTCGGGCACACGGTCGGGCATTCCGTCGGCCTGGGCTACGTTCGGCGCGAGGGCGGGCCGGTCACGGCCGACTGGCTGGCAGCGGGCCAGCTTGAGGTCGAGGTCGCCAACGAGCGCTTCGCCGCGCGTGCCTCCCTGCGCGCACCCTACGACCCGGACAACGCGCGAATCCGCTCATAACCCGACGGTTACGCGGGCTACCGTTGCGGCATGAGCGGACCCGCGACCATCATCATCACGCTCGCTCTCGTCTTCTACTCCATCGGCGTCTGGAGCGAACGGTTCGCCGGCCGCCTGAAGCCCTGGCACCTCGCGTTCTTCTGGCTCGGGCTTGTCTGCGACACCGTCGGGACGGGGCTGATGATGGAGATGGCCGGCGGCCTGACATTCGACATCCACGGCGTCACCGGGCTGGTCGCGATCCTGTTGATGCTCGTCCACGCCGTCTGGGCGACGATCGTCATCGTGAGGCATGACGAACCGATGATCCGCAGCTTCCACAGGTTCAGCGTGGTCGTCTGGACGATCTGGTTGGTGCCGTACTTCAGCCCGATGGTCATCGCCATCGGCGGGTAGCCCCGCCCGCGTGGCGCGTTATCCGCTCTCTCCGCGAAGCTAGATCTCCATTCGGGTGGGCGCCATCACCTCCCGGACGGTCGAGTCAAGGTTGGCGATCAGCGCCGGCAGGTCCCGTTGATCTCGCATCCGCTCATAGAAGGCAGCACTGGTCGGTTCCCGTTGTGGCGCGATCGGTCGAAGCGTCGGTCGACCAGGAGCTGCCCCCCGTCGGAGCGGCTGGAACAAGGCGAACGCCAGGAGCGTGGAGGCGGCGACAGCCAGCGTCTCGCCCTGAGTGAATGTCGCCAGAACGGCCTCGAGCACGATGACCGCAGCGGCGAAGACGGCCACAAGGACACCCGTCACCACGGCGTACAAGATCGTCCGACTGACGATCCGGTCGATCTCGTAGAGGCGATACCGCAGGACGGCGACGGGGCGACGGCGATGGCGACGGCGATCGGTATCGACGGGTAGGTCAGCAGCACCACCAGCCGCGCGCCACCGTGAGTGCTCGGGAGCAGCACCTGCGTCGCGATGACACAGATGGCGGTTCCGACACAGGCGAGGACGAGCGCCGCGACGAGCCAGCGGCGGCGGGAATCTCGCACGGAAGGGACGGGATCCTGAGCTGACAGCCGATGTCAGGCTCCAGCCCCTCTTGCTGTCGTACCGGGGAGGAGCGACCAGGGAATGCGTCGCACGCGCCGCGTTACGGGGCGCTTCCATCAGGCTTCGAGCTCCCTGCCAGTGCGTCTGTCTCCGGCGGGATCCCGCGCCCGATCGTGAACCACACCCGGCTCGAATAGTGGGACGTCCCGACGGCGTCCTTGTCGCTGCTCGACCAGGTCGGGCTGCCATGGCCCTAGGCTCCCCGCTCCTCGTGGCCACCGAACCCGAGCCGCATCGCCGAGAGCACCCGGTCCGCGAAGTCCGCCTCGCCGCGCGACATGAAGCGCTCGTACAGTGCCGTGGCGAGGACGGGCGCCGGCGCGCCGACATCGATGGCCGCGATGCTGGTCCAGCGTCCCTCGCCGGAGTCGGACACGCGTCCCTCGAAGCTCGAGAGATCGCCGTTGCGCTGGAAGGCCTCCGCGGCCAGGTCCAGCAACCAGGAGGCAACCACGCTGCCGCGCCGCCACACCTCGGTCACGGCCGGGATGTCGAGCTGGTACTGGTACAGCCCGGGATCGCGCAGGGGAGTGACCTCGGCGCTGACCTCGCGCTGGTGCAGGCCCGCGTCGGCGTGCCTGAGGATGTTGAGGCCTTCGGCGTAGGCGGCCATCAGCCCGTATTCGATCCCGTTGTGGACCATCTTCACGAAGTGCCCGGCGCCGCTGGGGCCGCAGTGCAGGTAGCCGTTCTCGGCGGGCGTCGGCTCGCCCGTACGGCCGGGCGTCCGCGGGGCTGCCGCCACGCCGGGGGCCAGGGCACGAAAGACCGGATCGAGGCGCTCCACCGCGTCGTCGGGACCGCCGATCATCAGGCAGTAACCGCGCTCGAGGCCGGCAACGCCGCCGCTGGTCCCGCAGTCGAGGTAGTCGATCCCCTGCTCCGCGACCGCGGCCGCCCGCCGGAGATCGTCGACGTAATAGGAGTTGCCACCGTCGACCACCACATCGCCGCGCTCAAGCAGCGGCCCGAGCTCGTTGAGCGTGCCATCGACGGATGCGGCCGGCACCATCAACCAGACGACCCTCGGGGTGGCAAGCTGGCCCACGAGGTCCTTGAGCGACGTGGCCCCGGCCGAGATCGCCTTGTCCGCGAGCAACCCGTCCACCGTCTCGGCGTGACGCGCATAGCCGACGACGGAGTGGCCCGCCTGCAGCCAGCGGCGCGACATGTTGGCGCCCATCCTGCCCAGGCCGACGAGTCCGATCTGCATGGTCTTCCCCTTACGGTAGCGGAGCGGTCGATAGACCCGGCGCCGATCGCCCGATCAGGCGGTAGCCGCATGGCAGGGGATCAACTGACCAACCGTCATCGAGCGGGCTTGCTCCGATGACGCGCTGCCTCGGGATCGTCGCGAGACCAACCTCGATGATACGCGCGACTCGTCGATCTCGAGAAAGACGACGCCTGATCGACTCGCCTCGGTCCGGGGCGGCGAGCTCGGGCGCGGTGAGACGCGAGCGTCGCGGACTCGGATTGTGGCCGGTCGATACGCTTCCTTGCTCGGCCGAACGGACCGTTCAGGACGTCACGATCGACGGAGTCATCGCTGCATACGCCCGGTTCTGGCTCTGCGTCCGACACGGGTTCACCGGGAACGTGGCTGCACGCCGTCAAGCCGAGCGCTTGGCGCCCCGGCTCGATCGCCGTCGGGCGCGATACCACGCCAGGTACTCGAGCAGCTCGTCCCGCTCCTCGTCGGTGAGATCCGCGAACAGTGCCGCGCTGACCGTGTCGCTCGGCTTCGAGGTCGACTCGCCCGGCACCCGATAGCCCGACAGGCGCATGAGCTCCGCGTATGGCACCGCGAGGGCCTCACTCAACTGGTGGAGGACGTGCGGCGAGGGGCGCTTGACGGCATCGTTCTCGAGCTTGCTCAGGTAGGCCGCGGAGATCCCTGCGGCACGGGCCGCATCGATGCCCGACAGCTCGCGGACCTCTCGCGCCTGCCTGAGCAGCCCTCCGAACGACGATCCCATGTCCAACCGCCCGTCCTATAGTTGATGATGTAAACTACAGTTGACACTAGCATGGCCGCGTGGTTCACTGCAATCCCATGATGGCCTGCCCAATCGGAGCACCCCATCGGAACTGGCGCGATGGTCCGCCAGTCAGCGTTTCATCGATCGCTGGCCCGGCGTGACCAGCGGCTACCAAGACCAGAATCCGTGTCGGCGACGTCGAGATGCCGGATGAGGCGGTCCCCCGCCTTCGTCCAGTGAGCGCAGGGCATCTCATGTCGCCCAAGGGCGACGCGCAGCAGGTGGACGGCCGCGCTGGATCCATCCAGGTCGCGGTCCACCCGCGTCTCGAGCAACGGTCCCAGGAGGAACACAAGTTGGCAACCGCGACTGCAAAGCGTGCGACGGCGAGGTCCAGGAATGACTCGCTCACCCAGGGAAAGCGTCTGGCCGCACCCAGCCAGCTCCGGCCCCTGGGCGACCGCGTCGTCATCAAGCCCACGCCCCGCGAGGAGATGACGAAGTCGGGCATCGTGATCCCCGACACCGTGAAGGAGAGGCCCCAGGAGGGCGAGATCATCGCCGCCGGCCCCGGCAAGATCAACGACGACGGCAAGCGCGAGCCGATGGACGTCTCGGTCGGCCAGAAGGTCCTGTACGCCAAGTACGCGGGGACCGAGTTCAAGGTCGAGGACGAGGAGCTGCTGATCGTCAGCCAGAAGGACATCCTCGCCATCGTCGAGGGCTGATCGCGTCAACTCGCAGGCCCGCACCAGCTTCCGGTCGCGATCGGCGTCCGGTGCACTCAGAAAGGGATACCGGACTCAATGGCCAAGCAACTGATCTTTGATGACGTAGCTCGCCGGAACCTGAAGAAAGGGGTGGACCGCCTCGCCGACGCGGTTCGGGTGACGCTCGGCCCCAAGGGCCGCAACGTCGTGCTGGACAAGAAGTTCGGCTCCCCGACGATCACCAATGACGGCGTCACCATCGCTCGCGACATCGAGCTCGAGGACCCGTTCGAGAACATGGGCGCGCAGCTCGTCAAGGAGGTCGCGACCAAGACCGACGACGTCGCCGGCGACGGCACCACGACCGCGGTCGTGCTGGCACACGCGATGGTCAGCGATGGCTTGCGGGTCGTCTCGGCCGGCGCCAACCCGATGCAGATCAAGCGCGGCATCGAGAAGGCGGTCGAAGCCGTCGTGGAGGAGATCAAGCGCGTCGCCCGCCCGGTCGAGACCCGCGAGCAGATCGCTGCCGTGGCGGCCATCAGCGCTGCGGACGCCGAGGTCGGCGAGATCATCGCCGAGGTGATGGACAAGGTCGGCAAGGACGGCGTCATCACCGTCGAGGAAGGGCAGTCGCTCGGCCTCGAGAAGGAATACACCGAGGGCATGCAGTTCGACCGCGGCTACCTCTCGGCGTACTTCGTGACCAACCCCGACCGGATGGAGACCGTTCTCGAGAACGTCCTCATCCTGATCACCGACAAGAAGATCAGCGCGGTCCCGGACCTGCTGCCCGCCCTCGAGAAGGCCGTCCAGCAGGGCCGCCCGATGCTGATCATCGCCGAGGACGTCGACGGCGAGGCCCTGGCCACCCTGGTCGTGAACAAGCTCAAGGGCACGGTGTCGGTGCTCGCGGTCAAGGCTCCGGGCTTCGGCGACCGCCGCAAGGAGATGCTGCGCGACATCGCCACCCTGACCGGCGGCACCGTGATCTCCGAGGAGATCGGGCGCAAGCTCGACTCGGTCACGTTCGAGGACCTGGGCAAGGCCCGCCGCGTGGTCGCCACCAAGGACGACACCACGGTCGTCGACGGTGAGGGCAGCCCCGAGCAGATCAAGGCGCGCATGACCCAGATCAAGGCGCAGATCGAGGAGACCACCTCGGACTACGACCGCGAGAAGCTCCAGGAGCGCCTGGCCAAGCTTGCCGGCGGCGTCGCCGTGATCAAGGTCGGCGCGGCCACCGAGGTCGAGCTCAAGGAGAAGAAGCACCGGATCGAGGACGCGCTCTCGACGACCCGCGCGGCCGTCGAGGAGGGCCTCGTCGCCGGTGGCGGCACCACCCTGCTCCAGGCGATCCCGGCGCTCGACAAGCTCAAGCTCGAGGGTGACGATGCCGTCGGCATGAGCATCGTGCGCAAGGCGCTCGAGGCGCCGACCCGCCAGATCGCCGACAACGCCGGTGCCCCCGGCGAGGTCGTGGTGTCCAGGGTCGCCGCGATGAAGACCGGCGAGGGCTACGATGCCCTCAAGGGCGAGTACGGCGACATGTTCACCAAGGGCATCGTCGATGCCGCCAAGGTGACCCGCTCCGCCCTCCAGAACGCCGCCTCGATCGCCGCGATGGTGCTCACGACCGAGACGCTCATCACCGACCTCCCCGAGAAGGGATCGGGACATGACGGCGCCGGTGCCGGCGGCGGCTATGGCGGGGACATGGACTTCTAGTCCGGCTCAACGCAAGCACGCGGCGCCCGGTCGACGAAGTCGCCGGGCGCCTGTTCATGCCCGCGGGCGCTCGTCCGACGCTCTGCCGGCCAAGGCCTGGCGAATGCTCGCTGGCGAGCCGGCCGCGTCACGGTTCGTGGAGCTGGCGCTCGCCGCACGTTGCGCCGTGACGCGGGCAAGGCGTGGTGCTTCTCCGCGGCACGGCCGCAGGAGCGATCCTCGGCCACCGCACCGAACCTTCGCGCGACGGCACCGACCACCTGGTCGCTCATTGGCGCTCGGCAGCTCCGAGGGTCAGGACCTGACCACGAACCCGTCGATGGCAACGTACGGGTGGCCCGGCATCGAGAGCACCTTGATCGTCAGCTTGTGCCTGCCGGAGGTCGAGAAGGACCGCTTGAAGAGCGCCGCCCGCGCGACGAAGGACGAGCTCCACAGGTTGATGCGCGCGACCGCCCGGCCATCGACCAGAACAAGCGCGAGTCCCCGGGTGGGGCCTTTCGGGCCGATCCAGGTCACCGAGGAGCCGCTGAAGGTGAACGTCGCGGTCGAGCCGGGGGTCGTCGACCAGGCGACGTGGCCGCCGATGTATCCGCCGCCTCGCGCGTCACCCCAGTGGCCGCGATAGTCGATCGCGCTGCTGTGCTCCGAGTACGTGCGCGTCACGTGCTTGGGAGCCGGCGTGGCCGGGGCCTTCGGCGACGGCGTCGCGGACGGCGCGGCCGGGGCCTTCGGCATCGGGGTCGGCGACGGCGTCGCGGACGGCGCGGGCATCGGCGCTGCGGCCTGCGGCCCCTGGTACAGGTTGGCCGTCGGCCCAGCAGTCGCGTCCGCAGGTGCCAGCGCGTCGAGCCCCGCATCGGAGAACCAGGCGCCGACCGGCGCGTACGCCCCCAGAGCGTTCTGGTTGCCGAGGATGCTCAGGCTGACCGACAGCCAGCTCGCGGTCCGGCCGGTCGCGGCGGCAATCCCGCGCACGTCGAAGGTGACGGAGGCTCCCGGCAGCAGGTCGGCGGCGAGCCGCGTGGACAGCAGCAGGTCCGGGGCCGCGTCCGCGGCGCCACTCGACGAAGCCGTCACTGTGACAACCGACGGGGTCGCCGCCGGCTCGGGATTGCCCGCTGCGGCCGCGTCCTGGCTCGGCGCGGCCGGGATCGTGACACGCCCCGTGTTCGTGATCCGGACGACCGCACCAGTGCCGTCGAGGCTCAGCCCCAGATCGACGCTGACCGCCCGGTCACCCCAGACCCGGACCGCGACGCTCGGGGTGTCGACCCGCTCGGCAGCCGGGAGAGGCCGGCGACCGGTGTCGCGCATGTCGACCTCGAGCAGGTAGCGGCCGGGCTGGCGCGGTGCCCTGATGGTGAGCGTGACGGAGCGGGCCCGCGTGCGAGACCGGGACGCGGGGGAGGTGATCGTCGGCCTGGCCGGCGACGGGTTCACGGCAGCGTCGACCGCACCGGTCTCGGCGGCTACGGGACCCGACAGCACCGCCGCGACGGCGTCCGCGTCGAGCTCGACCGGGACCCATCGAGCGACGAACTCCACGCCCGCCGGAATGGCGCCGCCGGCCCACGTGAGCTCAACCTGGGCCCGGTCTCCCCCGTGTAGCAGGCCCTGCACGGCCGGGGCGGAGAAGGTGATCGACCGGCCGGAGAAGGCTGCGAGGTGGATCGAGCTCGCGATCCGGCTCACGCCGACACCCCACTGGCCAGACGACGACCAGAACTGCTGCATGCTCCGGAGGGTCGGCGCGCCGCCCCACCAGCGACCACCCGGCGTCAGGTAGAAGTCCTTGATGAACTTCGTCGTGGCGTCGATGTTCGCGGCGTACGTGGCATAGGCGCTCGCGTAGCGGAGCGGGTCGCGGTCGTAGGCGTTGTAGCCGAACAGGTTGTGCTTGACCCGCGCGATGTAGCTGGTCCCCCGGGCCGATTCGTGCATGGCGGCCGCCAACAGGAAGCGGGCATTGACCCCGTACTTGCGCTCGGCCGCGACGAAGGCTTTCCCGAGTGGCGGCAGCGATGTCGTCGACGCCAGGTACTCGTTGATCGCCCACGCCGAGGCCCCGCTCTTCGACACCAGGTTCGTGTCGAGGGTGATCGCGCCGCCGACGCGGTAGTGCGTCGCACGTGGCACGCGAGCATCGACCGTGGGGGCGACGAAGCTCATCAGGGCTGTGGCGACCAGCATCGCCAGCATGGCGCGGGGGCGACGAAGCGATGTCATGGCTCACGACGTGCGGCTGAGGGCGGCGTGAGGCACGTCGCGGGGTCAGCAATCCGGATGCACCCGACCACGAGAGGTGGCGTGACGCGAGATCCGCTGGGGCGAGACGAACATGGGCCCCACAGCCCCGGCCTTCAACCGCCCGATTGACCCAGCACCCGGGCGGCGATCGGCCTATGCAGGGCGGCGATGTCGCCGCGGGCGGCTACACGCGCAGTGGAGCCGGCGGATGCCCTCGTCGCCGGCCGATCGGCCGGCCCGGCGTTGGCATCGGGTGGGCTACACGATGCGGTCGAGGGTGACCACGGGGATGACGCGAGTTGTCCGCTTGGGATACTCGGCAAAGGCGGGGTGTTCGGCGGCATGTGCGGCGTAGAGCCGGTCCCGCTCCCCGTCCGCGACCACGGACGCGCGTGCCTGAAACGTCTCACCGCCCAGCTCCACGGTCACGACCGGGTTGGCGAGGATGTTGACGTACCACGCCGGGTTCGTGGGAGCCCCACCCTTGGAAGCCACGATCACGATCCGGCCCCCGTCGCGCGTGTAGGCGAGCGGCACAAGTCGAGCCTCGCCGCTCCGCGCGCCGACCGTCGTGAGCAGCAGCAGATTGCGGCCCAGGAACGGTCCCGACGTGACCTTGCCACCGTTGGCTCGGAAGTCGGCGATGAGGGTGCTGGTGAAGTCGGCATAGGCGGAGCGCTCGTCGGTAGTTGTCATGGCAACTATCATACCGCGGGCGCGGGATCCCTTTGCTTGCGGTTCCATTGGGGGAGCTGCGGTCGGCACCGGGGGGAGCGCGTGCGGCACGCGGCGGTGATGCGCCTGGAGCCGAGCCCATGACGGCGCGCCCTGCGGGCCGGCGACCGACGACCCGGGCCCGCGGCCAGGGGATCGTGATCTACGCAGCGTCGCTGACGCTGCTCCTCGGGCTCATGGCGCTGGTGATCGATGTCGGCAACCTCTGGAACGCGTCGATCCACGTGCAGCTCGCGGCCGAGGCCGCCGCGCTCGCCGGCGTCCCGTACATGCCGGGCGACTTCGGGACCGCCGCCTCGATCGCGCGCGACGAGGCGGCCCGCAACGGCTACTCGAGCTCGAACGGGGCGACCGTGACGCCGACGGCCGACGTCGAGTCGGACCGCCGCCTCGACGTCACGATCTCGGCCGATGCTGGCACCTTCTTCCTGCGCGTGTTCGGTGTCGACCGCGTGCGCATCACCCGGGCCGCGACGGCCGAGTACACCCTGCCGGTTCCCATGGGCAGCCCGCTGAGTAACCTCGGCGACAACTCGGGCAAGTTCTGGCTGGTGGTCGCGGCGCAAGGGTCCGATCGCGGCAACGGCGATGGCTACGGCGCGTACTACAACCCGAAGCCGTCCCTAAACGCCGACTACGACGCCAACGGCTACATGTACGCGATCGACGTCCCGGCGGGCGCCGGATCGACATCGGTCGATGTGTACGACCCGACCTTCTGCGCGGTCGACCCCCACAAGGGCGCAGGCGACCGGTGGCTCAACGATTCCACGTTCGACTCGATGTCGACCTACTTCACGCTCTGGTCCGACCCTGCCTCGACACCGCTCGACTACACCGACGACGTGGTCGTGGCATCCACGGGCACGCTGTTCGAGCACGAACGCCAGGCCGACCGGAGCTCGGCGTATCGCGACACGAGCTACTCGTACCCCCACGGGAGCCTGTTCCAGCTTCCCGACTGCCGGTCGAGCCTCTACCACAACGCCTGGTGGACGCTCGCCACCGTGACCACCCCCGGCACCTACCGGCTCCAGGTCACCACCACCATGGCGTCGAACCCCAATGACCAGAAGGCGACCAGCGCGTCCAACAAGTTCGGGCTGCGGGCCGTGAGCACCGATCCCGTCCACAAGGCCCGGGTCTACGGCCTGGGCAAGATGGCCATCTACGCCAACATCACGAGCGGTACGACCAACTTCTACCTCGCGCGAATCGAGGCCGTTCACGCGGGCAAGACGATGGTCGTGTCGCTGTTCGATCCGGGCGATGCCTCCGGGACCGCGAGCATCCAGGTGCCGAAACCCACGGCGACTGGCTACGTCCCGGCCCGGTTCAGCTACACGGCCGATGCCAACGCCTCGTGCTGCCGGAGCGGCACCAACGTGACCAGCCTCGTCACCGTCCAGAACGGGAGCCGCCGCTACAACAACTCGTGGGTGACGCTCACCATCCCGCTGCCCAAGGCCTACGACGCGCCGCTGCCACCGGGCGAGCCGGCGGGCGTGCTCGGTGGCTGGTGGAAGATCGCCTACACGTTCAACGGGACCATGACCGACTCCACCACCTGGGAAGTCTCGATCCGAGGCAATCCGGTGCACCTCGTCCAGCGCTGACCGATGGCCACCAGGGCAGCCTCACGACGCCATCGAGGCCGATCGGCGGTCCCGCCGGCGTCCGATCCGGCCCCACCGCTGAGCGACGGCTCAGGCCCCAAGACACCTGCGAGACCAACCTCACCACATATCCATCTCACCCGGGGGTAACCGCCCATGGAGTTCGAGTACCAGGAGCCGTCACGCCGGCGAGGCCTGATCATCATCGCGTCCGGGGTGATCCTGGCATCGGTGGCCGGGACTGCCGCGTTCCTGCTCATCGGCCAGGCCCGCCTGCAGGCCCGGGACGCCGGCGTCGAGCTGGTGCCGGTCGCGGTGGCCCGCCAGGAGATCCCGGCCCGCAAGCCGATCGAGTCGGCCGACGTCGAGCTGCGGCAGGTCCCCGCCGGCCCAACCACGGACGCGGGCGTGTTCGTCGATCCGGCGAAGGTCCTGGGGCTGGTGCCGACCGTCCCGATCCTGCCGGGCCAGCCGATCTACGCGAACCTGCTCGCCTCGCAGACGACGCAGAGCGGCTTCACGATCCTGGAGCCCGGCGAGACGATCGGGCCCGACAGCCCAGCATGGCGGGCGATCTTGCTGACCGTGCCCGATGATCGCGCGGTCGTCAGGATCCTGGCGCGCGGCCAGCTACTACGTGGTGCGGGTGGATCGCAGGGTGGCCGAGGAGATCGGCCACCTGCAGGCCGTCGGGTCGGCGGCCTTCAGCTTCGCGCTGCGGCCCACCCAGGACAGCCGGAACGTTGACGCCACGAACCTGGGCGAGACGACCAACGCGATCATCGAGCGCTACGGCCTGCCGATCCCTGATCGGTCTACCCGGGAACCGGACCCGTGCCGTCGACCCGTCCCTCCGCATCCCCGCCGGCGGTCGATGCCTCACCCGCGGCATCAACCGCCACGCCATGAGGGGGCTGGTCCGGTGCCCACGCATACCGGACCGGTGGGGATCGTCCGGATCGATCTGGGCTTCGATGGGACATCCTTCGGCGTGGCCTGACCAGCGTAGAGGTCTGACCGCCCGCTGCCGGGTCGAGGTGACGGTCACGCAGCCGGGACTGCGGCCAGCCTGACGCCCACGATGAGCAACCAGGACAACCCGGTCGCGTAGACGATCCGCTCGACCAGCCCGAACTGAGGGCGCAGCCGGGGCCACCCACCTGCAGCAAACGTCGCCGCGACCGAGATTGGAACTGCAACCGAGATGACCACGAGGAGCGACGTGACGGGATCCCACGGCGCGCTTCCCGCCAGCGCAAGCCCGGTCGTCGGCGTCGCAACGGCAAGCGACAAGAACGAAGCGGCCGCGAGAGCGGCATGGGTCCGGCCCGTCGCAGAGAGGGCGCTGGTCCGGGGAGGGTCGGTGGGGTATCGCACGATGACGAACCGTGTCACCGCGTAGACAAGGAGCGCCCCGAGGCCGAGGGGCGATCCAAGACGCAGGCTCCCGCAGCCCACGACGACGAGCGTTGCGGCGACGCCGCAGCCAATCACCTGAGCCTGGTAGAGGTTCGCCCACGGGGTGAGCGCGTACGCGCTGACTCCCTCGCTGACGGGGTCCACACCGGTCTGAAGAACGTGGAGGCGGACCACGAGGATGGCGGCGACCACGACCGATCCCGACGCACCGAGACCGGCGAGGACGACAAGTGCGTGCGACGCAGCCACCCCGCCAGTATCGGCCCGGCCTTGTCTGTCACGAGCCGGAATCAGGCGTCCCGGGGCCGCCGGGCGCGAACCCTCCACGCTGGTCCACTCCGTGTTCGTTCCCCTGCTCATCGGTCGCGACGCGGCCGAGGTCCGCCGCCGGGATGCCGACCTGCTCCGGGCCCTCGGCCCGGACGAGGCCGGCGATGCCTGGTTCGAGGAGCGCCACGTCAACTGGATCCGCGGGACGCCCGACGAGGCGCGGGCCACCGTCGCGCGCTTTGCCGAGGCCGGCGCACAGCGGATCGTGCTCCAGGCCTTCCTGCCGCGCGATCTCGACATGATCGACCTGGCGGCGGAGGCGCTGTTCGGCTCCGGTGCCCGATCTCCACCCTGCCCCGTCTGATCTCGCGTCGCCCTGTTCAGTCGCCGTCAGGCGGTCGACTGCAGCCTTCAGCGTGCCGATCGAGGGACGCGATAGGTGGCTCGCCGCCGACCGCGCAAGGCGAGCTGCCGGATGGCTGGTGGTCCCGAGCCTGGAGCCAGGCTGACGGCTTGGCGTTCGTGAGTCGCACGATCTAGATCCGTAACGGACGGCCTAGAATAGACTCATGCCATCCAAGACCGAGACGGCCGTCCGGTCATCGCGGACCTTCATTGAGGAGGCGCGCCGGACCCAGATCGTGGCTGCGGCCATCGACACGATCGCGAGTGTCGGCTTCGGGCAGGCCTCGATCGCCCGCATCGCCGAGCGGGCGGGGACGAGCAAGGGCGTTATCACCTACCACTTCGCGGATAAGGAGGACCTCGTCCGGGCGATCATCGCCGACGTGCTCAGCACGGCCGCGGCGTACATGGAGCCGCGGATCACCGCCGAGTCGACGGGCCGAGGTTTGCTCCGTGCCTACGTCGCGTCCAACCTCGAGTTCATGCGCGAGAACCGCGACCGCCTGATCACGATCTTCGAGATCTTCACCAACGCCCGCGGCAAGGATGGCCGTCCCCTGCTCGACGCGACGAGCCTCGAAGGCTCGGTGAGGGCGCTCGAGATCATGCTCGAGCAACTCCAGGAGACGGGTGAGTTCCGCGCGTTCGATGCGCGCGCGATGGCCCTCGCGATCCGAGCCGCCATCGACATCGTGCCCCAGCGCCTCGTCCTGGACCCGACCTTCGATGTCGATCGATATGGCGCTGAGATTGCCGAAACATTCGATCGCGCCACTCGCGGTGAACAGACGGACGCGGCGCCGGGAAGGCCGGGGCAATGATCGGTCGGGCGCTCGAAAGCCATGCGGTCTCGAGGCGCGACACCCGAGACGTCGATGGGCTCGCAGTGCGCGACGTGCCGGAGACGGAACAACCACTACGAGGCCGAAGGGGACGCGCAGGGGAGGCGACCGAGCGATGACGATTTCGATCAAAGCCGAGGCCCTCACGAAGTCCTACGGCCGCCGGCGCGGGCTCACCGGACTCGACCTGGACGTCCATGAGGGCGAGGTGTACGGCTTCCTGGGCCCGAACGGCGCCGGCAAGACGACCACGATCCGGATCCTGCTCGACCTGATCCGGCCGACGAGCGGGCGGGCCCAGTTGTTCGAGCAGGCGCCCCGGAGCGGCGGCCCAGCCCTGCGGCGACGGGTCGGCTATCTGCCGGGCGACTTCACCGTCCTGGGAGGCCAGACCGGGCGCGAGCTCCTCATCCACCTCGGCCACCTCCGGGGCGGTGTTCCGCCCGCCCGGATCGACGCCCTGGCCGATCGGCTCGACCTCGATCTCTCGACTCGCATCGGCAAGCTGTCCAAGGGCAACCGACAGAAGGTCGGTGTCGTGCAGGCGTTCATGCACGAGCCGGAGCTCCTGATCCTCGATGAGCCGACCAGCGGTCTGGACCCGATCATCCAGCAGCGGTTCCTTGAGCTCGTCGCCGAGGCGCGTACGGCCCGCCAAACCGTCTTCATGTCGTCGCACGTCCTGAGCGAGGTCCAGCAGAGCGCTGACCGCGTCGGGATCATCCGCGGCGGCACGGTTGTCGCCGTCGAGGCAATCGACTCGCTTCGAGAGCGAGCCGTGCGCCGGGTCGAAATCCAATTTGATGAGCCGGTCCCGCTCGAGACATTCAGCGGCCTCGCTGGTCTCGAGGACGTGGCGGTCGACGGCAACGTGTTGCGTTGCCGGCTGACCGGCCGGGCGGACGACCTGGTCAAGGCCGCCGCTGGCTTCGGTGTAACTACCCTCAAGGTCGAGGAACCGGACCTCGAGGAGCTGTTCTTCGCCTACTACCGCGGCGACGAGGTCGGCCATGTTGCGTAGCGTGTTCGGCAAGACCCTCTGGGACCAGCGGCGGTCGCTGCTGGCATGGCTCGTTGGGATCACCGCCATCGGGGTCTTCTACGCCGCGTTCTACCCCGTGATCAACAACGCGGAGATGCGCGCCGCCATCGAGGCCTACCCGGAGGGTTTCCTCGACGCGATCGGCTTCACCGACGTCACCTCGCCGGCGGGCTACCTCGGCTCGACGACGTTCGGCCTGCTGGGACCGGCCCTGATGATCGTCTTCGCCGCCGCCATCGGCGGTTCGGCGATCGCCGGCGACGAGGAGAGCGGGCGGCTGGATCTGCTGCTCGCCCACCCCGTCTCACGCTGGAGCGTGGTCGTCCAGCGATTCGCCGCGATCGTCGTCGCGATGGCCGCCGTCGGGCTCGTCCTGGCGTTGGGGCTTGTCGTGATCTCCGGCCCGGCCGATCTCGGGTCGATCGGCACGGCGAGCTTGTTCGCTGCCTCGATCCAGTTGGCCCTCTTCGGCACCTTGTTCGGGGCCCTTGCCCTCGGCGTCGGCGCCGCGACGGGTCGCCGCAGCGCCGTCTATGCCACGGTCGCGATCGTTGGCGTGGCCGGCTTCTTTGGCAACAACCTCGGGCCCTCGATCGAGGGATTAGGGTGGCTGGCCGATGTTTCGCCGTTCGGCATCTACCTGGGCGGGGAACCGCTCAAGAACGGGCTCCAGATCGTCGACTCGGCCGCGCTGGCGGTCGTCAGTCTCGTGCTTGTGGCGGCCGGCGGTTTCGTCTTCAATCGGCGAGACGTCGCAGTCTAGGACGCCCTACCGAGGTGAGGGAGCCCATCGGTCCCCGGGTCCGGGATGGGTGGCTGCAGGTGCACCATCGGAGAGGCCGCGCTATCGGTCCCTCGCGTCATGCCTTCTCCTGGTCGATATTGGCCAAGGCGGCTGTAACCGCGGCGACAAGTTGTCCGTCGCGGATCCCTTGCTGGCGGGCGCCCCGAGGATGGTAGGAGGCGACGACTTGCCGGCCGAGGGCCGCTCCCGTCACCTCGGCCGTCTGCGCGTTGAGCGCGCGACCGCACGGACGACCGCCACTGCGACAAACGCCAGTACGAGGAGCAGCAGCGCGTTGAGCGCCATGGGTACGACCTTCCCTGCCGGCCGGACGCGGTCTCGAAAGCGAGGCATCGGCACGGAGGTCGGACAGAGACTCAGCATGCGCGCCTGAGGCCAGGAACGCAATCGGGCCGCTACGCTTCCCAGGTCCCGGCCGGCGCCCCTGGTGTTGTGGGGCGCGTGCCCGCTCCGGATCGCCGGCTTCGAACATTTGTGCTACGATTGCAGTCCGTCACGCTCCGTGACGATGCTCCGCGTGGTCGATCCCCCTTCTCGAACGGACCGTGCGTTCTCTCATCCCCGTTCGGGAAGCGTTGGAGGTCCTCATGACCACCGGTACCATCAAGAAGGTCGTGGCCGATCGCGGCTTCGGCTTCATCACCGCCGAGGATACGAAGGAATACTTCTTCCATCGCGGCGGCCTCGACTCCTCGATCGACTTCGACCGCCTCGTCGGCGGCGAGCACGTCACGTTCGAGATCGAGACGAGCCCCAAGGGCCCGCGCGCGATCCAGGTGCGGTCCGCCTAGCCCATCGGGCGGCCCGCCTCTTCGGGCGGGCCGCACCGTAGCCAGCGGCGGACCCCGATCTCGCATGCCACCAGGGGCCGGTTCGGCTCGCCCCGCCGCGAGCGGTTGACCGTCCCCGCGGTCTGCCACGCGGATCGACCAAGAGGAGCTTCGTCATCGTACGCACGGCCTTCGTCTCCACCTACCCGCCTCGCCGATGCGGCATCGCGACGTTCACCTATGACCTGGCGACCGCGACGGGCAGTCGCGAGATCGTGGCCCTGCACCCTCCCGAGCAGCCGTCCCCCTATCCGATCGAGGTCCACCATCGCATCCGGCGCGACGAGCTCGCCGACTACAGGCAGATCGCCCGGTCACTGGACGACTGCGTCGACGTCGTCTCGGTCCAGCACGAATACGGGATCTGGGGCGGCAACGATGGCGCACACGTCCTCGACTTTGTGCGTGCGCTTCGCCTCCCGTCCATCGCCACGCTTCACACCGTGCTGCGGAACCCCACCGCCGGCCAGCGAGCCGTCCTCTCGGAGCTAGTCGCCCTCGTGGATGCCACGGTCGTCATGTCGCGATCCGCGGCGACGCTTCTCGCCACCGCATACGGTGTCGACCCCTACCGACTCGAGATCATTCCGCACGGTGTGCCGGACCTGCCGCTCGTCGATCCCGAGACCGTCAAGACGGGCCTCGGAGTTGAAGGCCGGGACGTCATCCTGAGCTTCGGCCTGCTCGGGCCGGGCAAGGGCTACGAGCTGGTGCTCGACGCGCTGCCGGACGTGGTCGCCCAACACCCTGAGGCGTGCTACGTCATCGTCGGCGCGACCCACCCCGACCTGCTGCGCACCGAGGGAGAGGCCTACCGGACTCGCCTCACGGACCAGGTTCAGCGGCTGGGCCTGGAGGACCACGTCCAGTTCGTCGATCGCTTCGTCGGGCGTGTCGAGCTGACCCGCTGGCTCGAGGCCGCCGACGTGTTCGTGACGCCCTACCCCTCGCTTGATCAGATCGTCTCCGGGACGCTGTCGTACGCAATGGGCGCCGGTCGCGCCATCATCTCGACGCCATACACCTACGCCGCCGAGCTGCTGGCGGACGGACGCGGCATTCTCGTGCCGCCCGGGTCGGCGCCGGCCCTGGCGGGCGCGCTCAACGATGTGCTCGGCGATCATGAGCTGCGTGCAACCCTCGGCCGCCGAGCCTATGCCTACAGCCGCGGGATGGTCTGGTCAGCCGTTGCCGCAGACTACCGCAGGGTGCTCGGCCGCGTGACGACGACGGTGCCGCTAACCGAGCTTGCCGGGTCACTGGCGGCCGTCAATGCCTGACCGGGTCCCGCTGCACCCCGTCAACCGCGCTCACCTCGACGTCATGACCGATAGCGTCGGGATCATGCAGCACGCGACCGGGCAGCGTCCGGACCCAGCGCACGGGTACTGCACCGACGACGTTGCGCGAGCGCTGCGGGTGGATCTGCTTCATCAGCGCGACCTCGGCTGGCCCGCAGTGGCAGTCGGGGCCTCGCGCAGCCTTCGCTTCCTCGAGGATGCCTTTGATCCGGCGACGGGACGGTTCCGGAACTTCCGTCGAGCCGACGGCTCCTGGCTCGAGGGCACGGGCTCCGAAGACTGCCATGGCCGTACCATGCTGGCGCTCGGGGAGACGATGGCGCGGGCGCCCGACGAGCGCCTGGCGGAGTCGGCAGGACGACTGTTCGCCCGGGCCCTGCCGGCAGCCCGGGAGCTGGGCGCCATGCGTGCCCAGGCATCGGTCGTGCTGGGCTGCGATGCCGCGATGGAGGTGGCGCCGACCGGGCCGACCATGCTCGCGTACCGTCTCATTGCGGGACGCCTCAGATCGGCCTTCGTTTCGCGCCCGGCCGGCGCCTGGCCGTGGCCTGAAACGCGCCTGACGTACGAGAACGCCCTGCCGACGCAGGCGCTGATCGTTGCGGGCCACTATCTCGGCTCCCGGCCGATGATCAGCGTCGGCCTCGACGTCCTCGACTGGCTCATCGTTGCCCAGACAGGCCCGACGGGCCACCTCTCCCCGATCGGCAACGGGTGGTGGTCGCGCGGCGGGGAGAAGTCCCAGTTCGACCAGCAACCGATCGAGGCCACCGCGCTGCTGCTCGCGGCGGAGTCGGCCCGAGCGGCGACGAACGAGGATCGCTACCGGACCGCCATGGAGCAGGCGTATGCCTGGTTCCTGGGCGGGAACGACCTTGGGGTCTTCGTCGCCGATCCGGAGCGAGGTGCGAGCTACGATGGGCTCACCCCCCACGGTGTCAACACGAACCAGGGCGCGGAGTCGACGCTGATGTGGCTGATCGCCCTGGAGCATGTCCGGATGCTGCGGACTGGACAGGTCAGGGCAGGAGCATCGGGCGACGACGCCGTGGCGGCCATCGCCATATGACCAGGCTCGAGGACGCGATGCTCTTCGAGCGGTCCGAGGCCAACCCGATCCTGACGGCCGCGGACGTCCCGTACCCGGCCAACTCGGTGTTCAACCCAGGGGCCGCCCGGGTCGGCAACGAGACGGTTCTCCTGGTCCGTGTCGAGGACCTTCGCGGCATCTCCCGGCTCCATGTCGCCCGCAGTGCCGACGGCGTCTCTGACTGGCGATTCGACGCTGAGCCGCTCCTGCGCTCCGATGTGGATCACTACCCGGAAGAGATCTGGGGGTGCGAGGATCCGCGTCTCACCTGGCTACCCGAACGCGAGGAGTGGGTCATCGCCTACACGGCGTTCAGCCGACGCGGCCCGCTCGTTTCGATGGCGATGACACGCGACTTCCGGACGGTCCAACGGCTGGGCCCGATGATGCCACCCGAGGACAAGGACGCCGCCCTCTTCCCGCGCCGGTTCGATGGCCGCTGGGCGATGATCCACCGTCCTTCGCCGCTGCGTACCGGGGCTCACGTGTGGATCTCCTTCTCGCCGGACCTGCGGCACTGGGGCGACCACAAGCTGCTGCTCGAGGCACGCGACGGCGGCTGGTGGGATGCGGGCAAGATCGGGCTCGGTCCGCCGCCGCTCCAGACCGCCGAGGGGTGGCTCGTGCTCTATCACGGGGTTCATGCGACGTCAGACGGTCCGATCTATCGAGCGGGCCTCGCCCTGCTCGACCTCGATCATCCAGGGACGGTCCTGCGCCGGACGGACGAGTGGGTCTTCGGACCGATCGCGCCGTACGAGATGATCGGTGACGTGGGGCGGGTCGTGTTTCCGTGCGGCTGGGTTCTCGACGAGCAGGCGGATCGCCTCAGCATCTATTACGGTGCCGCCGACAGCGTGATCGGGCTGGCGACCGCCCGCATGAGCGACGTCCTCGCGCGCGTGCGAGCCTCACCCGAACCCGGTGGTGACAGCGTGCGATGAGTCGACGGGCACGCGGATAACGCATGGCGTTCCCACGCCCGGATTCTGTCGGGCGCCCCACACGGCGCCCCAAGAGCGGCCCTCGTTGGGTTCGCGGTTCGGGTCAGGCCCGCCCGTAGGGCCTCACGCGATCGGGAGCTTGTCCCGGCTGGACCGGTCGCGCTCGCGATTCTCGCGAACTTCGGCGGCCTTGTGCAGGATGTCGGTCATGCGCTGGTTCCGCCGATCGGCGACGGCCTGAGGAAGCTCATTCGCCGGGCGCCGGTGGGCGGGAGCGGCCGGCGGAATGGTTCGCCCGGGCGCGTTCACAGGGCGCCCTCCCCCGGCTCCAAGGTCCCTGTCGGCGTCGTCACATCGGACTCCACGCCAGCGCCGAGCGGGCGGAGAACGATCGCCGCGCCCATGACGATCGCCGGCGCAACCCCGGCCGCGACGACCAGCCGCGGAGCGCCCGCGAGGTAGAACCCGGCGCCCAGGCCGACCGAGGTGGCCGCAAGTGAGCGGAGCGTCGTGTCGGGCAGTGACTGCAGCGCGCTCGTTGTCCCGTGCGCACCGGCGCGGGTCGCGTTCACCGTGCCTGGCAGGTGGGCGATCAGCGTCGCAGCGCTCGAACGGGACAGGGTGACGGCCCCCGACACGCCGCGAACCAGGCCCGCCGCACGGGCGCGAAGCACCTGCCCTGCCGACCTCGGCACGACCGGCGGCTGTTCGGGCTCAGCGTTCATCATGGTTGCCTACCTTCGGTCACTTGGCCAGGCCGGTGACCCGACCGCACCGGCTCGGGGCCGGTGCGGTCGCGACACGATCGAGTCGGCACGGTGCCGACGGGACCGCGGATCAGCTCAGCCCGTGGCGCAGGCCGCGCGACCCCGTTGCGAAGTGCACAACGAGCAGGACGGCGATCGCGCCGACGGTGGCGATCACGATGCTCTCCACGTTGATGCCGTTGACGGTGCCCATGTTCAGGACGGTCGCCGCGACGAAGCCGCCGAGCAGGGCGCCAACGATGCCCAGAATGATCGTCCGCAGCAGGCCCTGACGAGAGCCCACGATCATGTTGGCGAGGAAGCCGGCGATGGCGCCGACCACGATCCAGCTGAAGAAACCCATCGAGTTCATTCCTTCCGAATGGCGCGGGCCCGTCCGGGCCGGCGCTCTGTTGCGGGCTTGACCCCGCCCGCATCGAGGACCGCGAGCGCGCTCACGGAGACCTGCCTGGTCAGGCGGGCTCGGGCCGGAAGATCCCGACCCCCCAGGTCACGATCAGTTCGAGAATCGTCCAGCCGACGAATGCCACGACCGCGGCGATGTCGAGCGTCGAGCCCGCGGAGTGGACGGCGTTCGTTCGCAGGACGCCCTCGAACGGGGCGACGAACAGCTGACTGAGGTTCATGATGCCAGCCACGAGGCCGTTCCCCACTCGGGCGTCGAGGAGGAGCAGGATGATCCGCGCCCCGATGACGAGCTGGATGAGCCCGAACACGAGAACGGTGACCCGTCGGGTCAGCTCGCGGCCCCCCGGGCCTGTCCTGGTGAAGGAGCGACGGTTGGTTCGTGCCGTCTGCCCGCCAGCGCCCACCGCGGGCTCCGTTGCGACGACGGTCTGATCCACCTGGTCGATGGCCATGGCGTTCTCCTTGTGCCTGGATGAGGCATCCGGGGGAGCGGGGCCCGTTGCAAAGACCACCGCCGGGAAACGCTCCGGCCACTGCCACGCTTGGGTGGACCTGGGTAAATCCTCCCGCCTGCGGGCCTGCGCAGGCGTTCCGGAGGTATGGGCTGAGTGTGTGGCCGCAGTCCCGCAATGTCATGACGGTCCGTCATGAGACGCGCCTTCGGAGACTGGCGGGCGGCGTGAGCCGTCACGGGCTGGCGCGAGACGCCCTCGCCCCGGTCGCGGGCAGGCGGGACAACCCAGGGCTGGTGGGAACGGGCGGGCGTTGTCCCGGTCACGGTCCGAATGGCGAGGCCGAGCCGATGGTCACCACGAGGACGAGCAGGGTGCCGAACAGTCCGACCAGAAATGCCAGAGCCTCGAGGTCGCCGCGACGGCTCGCCTTGAGCCCGACCGGGCGCCCTGCGCCGCCGGGCTGCTCTCCAACATGCTCGGGGGGCGCTGGGGCCGTCATCGGGGTCTCCTCCGCCCACGCCCTCTGTCTGGTCTCCCGCTGCTCGGGCCGTTCCCGATCGAGCGCGGATCGCCGAGGAACACGCGTGGTGCGGCTGCAGTCTCCCGTCTCGGCGAAACTGCGTCATGACGGCTCGTAATCCCGGCAGACTCCGCGACCCGCCGCGGCCCGGGATTTCGCCCCGGGACTCCATCACGAGGGCCATGACGGGCCGTAATGACACCGCGATGGCCCGGCTGGACACTGGCTCGTGCCTGCGACGCACCGCTGGCGGCGGTGTGCGAAGGGATCGGGAGGTCCAGATTGGGGTCCGGCCGACGCACTGTCATCACATCCAACCCGGGATTGGCCGCGCGCACCTCGCCGGGCACGCCGCGGGTTCTCCGAGAAGCCGTCCAGCAGACGAGAGGCATACCTATGGCTCGCACATGGCTCCGAGTTGGCGGCGTGGCCACCGCTCTGGTCTTGCTCATCGCCGGGTGCATCGGCGACAACGGCGGGGGCGGCGGACCCGCGAGCGACGCGACCGCCACCGGCCCGATCAAGATCTGGTACTCGAACAACGCCGAAGAGGTCACCTGGGGCAAGGCGATGGTGACCGCCTGGAACAAGGACCACCCGGCCGAGCAGGTCACAGGCGAAGAGATCCCCGCGGGCAAGAGCTCCGAAGAGGTCATCGGTGCCTCGATCACAGCCGGCAACACCCCATGCCTGATCTTCAACACGTCGCCGGCGGCGGTGCCCCAGTTCGAGAAGCAGGGCGGCCTCGTGGCGCTCGACACCTTCCCCGATGGAGCCAGCTACATCCAGGCCCGCACCGGGGACCGGGCCGACCAGTACAAGTCCACTGACGGGAAGTTCTACCAGATGCCCTGGAAGACCAACCCGGTGATGATCTTCTACAACAAGACGGTTTTCGCCAAGGCCGGGCTTCCGACGGACAACCCGCCGCTGACGACCTACGCAGACTTCCTCGCGACCGCCAAGACTCTCGTCGCCAAGGGCGGTGTTCAGGCGGCGATCTGGCCCTCGCCGACCTCCGATTTCTACCAGCCATGGTTCGACTTCTACCCACTGTTCATCGCCCAGACCGGCGGTAAGCAGCTGGTCGAAGGGGGCGTCCCGCAATTCGACGGCCCCGATGGGCTCGCGGTCGCGGACTTCTGGAAGAGCCTCTACGAACAGAAGCTGGTCCCCAACGAGGCGTACCAGGGCGACTCCTTCGCTGACCAGAAGGCGGCCATGGCCATCGTCGGACCGTGGGCGATCGCCGTCTACGGCACCAAGATCGAGTGGGGTGCCGTGCCCGTGCCGACCAAGGACGGCATGGCCCCGGGAGACATCCACACCTTCAGCGACGAGAAGTCGATCGGGATGTACTCCAGCTGCACCAATCTCGGCACCGCGTGGTCCTTCCTGAAGTTCACCACCAGCAAGGACAGCGACGGCCAGCTGCTCACCCTGACCGGCCAGATGCCGATGCGCACCGACCTGACGGCGACCTACCCGGACTACTTCACGGCACATCCCGAATACACGGCCTTCGCCGACCAGGCGAGTCGCACGGTCGAAGTGCCGAACGTGCCCAACTCGGTCGAGATGTGGCAGACGTTCCGCGACGCCTACAGCGCGTCGGTGATCTTCAGCAAGACACCTGTCGACGAGGCCTTCAAGACCGCAGCCGACGAGATCAAGACGATGGTCAGCGGGAACTAAGGCGATGACGATCGCAGCCACCGGCCGCCCGAGTGGGCACCGCGATCGGATGCGCAGCCTCTTCGGGCGCGACCCCATCGGGTACGCGTTCATCGCGCCGTACGTGCTCTTCCTCGGCGGCCTCTTCGCCTACCCGCTGCTCGTTGCCCTCTACATCTCGTTCTTCGACTACTTCTTCGCCGCGCCCGGAGCCCAGGTCGACCGCCCGTTCGTCGGGCTGAGCAACTACACCGCGGTCCTGAGCGACTCGGTCTTCCAGCGCTCGATGCTGAACGTGGCTGAGTTCATCGTCATCAACGTCCCTCTGACGGTGTTGCTGTCGCTGGTGCTCGCCGCGGCGCTCAATGCCAAGCTCCCGTTCCGGGCGTTCTTCCGCGTCGCCTACTACATCCCGTATGTGACCGCCAGCGTCGCCGTCATCGGCGTCTGGCTGTGGCTCTTCTCCCGCGACGGGCTCATCAACGGCGTCCTCGGCCCGCTGGCACCCAGCCCGTCGTGGCTCGTCAGCGACGTCCTGGCGATGCCGATCATCGCGCTCGTCGTGACCTGGAAGCAGCTCGGCTTCTACGTGATCCTGTACCTCGCCGCGTTGCAGAACATCCCGCGCGAGCTGTACGAGGCGGCCGAAGTCGACGGCGCTGGCGTCGTCCGGAAGTTCATGTCCATCACGATCCCTGGAGTGAGCTCGGTGACCACCCTCGTCGTCATTCTGGCGACCATCGTTGGGGCCAACCTGTTCACCGAGCCCTACCTGCTCACCGGGGGCGGCGGTCCCAATGGGGCTTCCATGTCGCCCGTGCTGCTCATGTACCAGCAGGGCATCGAACAGGGGCACGCGGGCTACGCCGCGGCGATCGGCGTCGTCCTGGCGATCATCGTGATGGCCATCTCCGCGATCAACCGATTCGTTCTCGAGAAGGACTGAGGCCATGACCACGTCTGCGGCGACCGAGCCCGCGGAGCCACGGGTCGCTCCGAGCCAGCACGACGATCGCTTCTCGCTCCAACGGGTGGTCGGCGTGGCCGCCCTCGTTGCGGGCGCCGTGCTGTTCCTGTTCCCGTTCTACTACATGATCGTCGGGTCGCTGCAGCGCGCACCGGATACCGGGATCTCCGGTGCCTTCCCGAACCCGGGCAACCTGACGCTCGCCAACTTCGCCGACATCAACACCCAGGTCGACCTGGTCAGAACGCTGATGAACTCGGGCATCTTCACCGGCGGCGTCCTGCTGGCGACCTTCTTCATCGGGCTCCTGGCAGGCTATGCCCTGGCCCAGCTGGAGTTCCGCGGGCGCAGCGTGGTCTTCAACGCCATGATGCTGATCCTGGTGCTGCCGTTCCAGCTGTTCATGATCCCGCTGTACGTGCTGATCGTGCGCAGCTACGGCCTCGCGGACAGCTACCTTGGGATGATCCTCCCCTTCGCGGTGAACGCCACGGCCGTGTTCATCTTCCGCCAGTTCTTCCTGCAGCTGCCCCGGGACCTGTTCGATTCGGCTCGTATCGACGGTGGGTCCGAGATCGCGATCCTGCGCCATATCGCGATCCCGCTGGCACGGCCGGCCATCGTCACGGCCATGATCGTCACCTTCATCGGGCCGTGGAACGAGTTCCTGTGGCCGTTCCTGATCACCAAGCAGCACGACCTGCAGCCGTTGGCCGTAGCCCTTGCGAACTACATCGAGACGGTCGCCGCGCGCGCGACCAACCCGTTCGGGTCGATCCTGGCCGGCGCCGTGGTGCTGGTGATCCCGGCGGTCATCGTCTTCGTCATCTTCCAGCGTGAGTTCATCGAATCGAACCTCGGCTCGGCGGTCAAGGGATGACGCCGCCGCAGGAGGTCGCACACGAGGCTGCCGCGGCTCGAGCCGTCGACGCGTTCCCGTTCCGGATAGAGCGGCTTGGCGTCCTCATGTCGCCTGCCGCCGGCTACCCATTGGAGGCCGGGGGCGTGCTCAACCCCGCAACGGCACGCAACGGGAACGACCTCTTCCTCTTCCCGCGACTTGTCGCCGCGGGCAACTACTCGCGGATCGGACGAGCACGAGTCATCTTCGACCCAGCGGGGACGCCGGTCGATGTCGAGCGCCTCGGCCTGGTCCTCGAGCCGCGGGAGCCCTGGGAGCTGCACGCGGGCGGCGGGGGGGTTGAGGATCCGCGGATCACCTTCATGCCGCGGCTCGGCCGCTGGCTCATGACCTACGCCGCCTATGGCCCGTTCGGCCCACGCATCGGCCTCGCGGCATCGACCGACCTCGAACATTGGGAGCGGTTCGGGCCCGTTTCCTTCGCTTACGATCCGGCGCTGGCGACCGACCTGAACATGTACCCGAACAAGGATGCGCTCCTCTTTCCGGAGCCCGTCGTGGACCCGAGCGGAAACCGTGCCTATGCCATGCTCCACCGCCCGATCTGGGATCTCTCCCTCGCCCGGCCCGGCGAGGGGGAGCCACTACCCGCGGGCCTGGCGGACCGACGTCCGGGGATCTGGGTGAGCTTCGTCGCCGCGGACGCGGTCGAGGCCGACCTGCGCGCCATAGCCCGTTTCGAGGAGCACCGCCTGGTCGCCCTTCCCGAGCGCACCTGGGAAGGCCTCAGGATCGGCGGCGGCACGCCGCCGATCCGCATCGCCGAGGGCTGGCTGGTCCTCCACCACGGGGCCTCCGGAACGCCCACCCACGACCTGGCGCCGCCGCCCGACCTGCGCTACTGCGCGGGGGCGCTCATCCTCGACGCGGCCGATGTGACGCACGTGGTGGCCCGTTCGGTCAAGCCGCTCCTCGAGCCCGAGATCCCGGACGAGCGGTCCGGGACCGTGCCGGAGGTGGTCTTTCCGACCGCCATCGAGCCGGTCCCCGGGAGCACGCCAGCGGCGTACGACGTCTACTACGGCATGGCCAATTCGCGGATCGGGGTGGCCCGCCTGCGCCGGACCGACTCCCGCCCCTGAACGGCGCTCTCTGGCCACCGCGGAACCTGGGCCGCTGACCCTCGGCGTCGGGTCTCGACGCCATCGTGCACGATCTCCCCGAGGACCTGCGCAACCAGCTCCGGCCGACGAAGACGTGAGCGCGCGGGTGAACTCGCTCCGCCGGCTCGACGCCTCCGGCGTGGGCGACCCTGCAGTGGCCCTGTGGCCGCGGCTGATCGAGCACCGCATGGCGATGCTGCGTGAGGTCCTTGAGCAAGATGGGGCGACCACCGCCCAGATCACCGGGCTGGTCGACGAGGCAAACTCGACGCTCACCGGGCTGGTCGGCATCGCGTCACCACGTGCTGGGACTTGACCCGGTCATCTGACGGGGCGGTGCGCGGGTGCTGGAAACCGTTGACGGGTCGTTCGCCTCGCGCGCCAGCGCCGCGCCTACCCGAGGCCGCAACCCCCGCCCGTCAACGGTGCGCCGAAGCCGGTGACCGCCTTGACGCTCGCGTATGCGGCGGCTCCGCCTCGCCCAACCGTCCCAGCCAGGTTGGAGAAGGTCAGGGTGAACCGGCAATCTGGTCGGGGACCGTGGCGACAAAGCGCGGATGCCGTTAGCCGGTCACACAGTGTTCCCGGCCTCTCGAACGACTGCTGCAGTGGCAGGGGGGTGGGCACGAACGTCCGCGGATGGTAGAACCCCTCGTCGTCGATTGTCGGACGTAGCGACGGCCCGGCGGGGCGGGTTCGCGGTGCCAGGTTGCTGCTTGCGGCGAACCCAACAGCACCAACGTTACTTCGCCAGCCCCGTCCGAATGGCGTCGAGCTCCTTCCGGCGTTTCGCGGTGGGCTTGGGATACGCCATCTTGAGCTCGTTGAACGCATCAAGGACAATCTGGGAGACGATCAGCCGCGCATTGTCCTTGTCATCCCCGGGAACGACGTACCAAGGAGCGTCATGAGTGCTCGTCGCGCTCAGGCAATCCTCGTACGCCTCCATGTATCGCTTCCAGTACTGCCTTTCGTGCATGTCCGAAAGGCTCAACTTCCAGTTCTTCTCCGGCTCGTCGAGGCGCTCCTGGAAGCGCCTCTGTTGTTCGTCCTCTGAAACGTGGAGGAACATCTTGACGATCTTGGTGCCGTTGCGGTGGAGATGCCCCTCCAGGTCCACGATTGAACGGTACCGCTCCCCCCAGATGGTCTTCTCCTCGATCAGCTCATCCGGGATCCCTTGGCTGCGGAGAATCTCCGGATGTACGCGGACGATCAGCACCTCCTCGTAGTAGGAACGAACGAAGATGCCGATCCGGCCGCGTCCAGGAAGCCGACACGTCGTGCGCCACAGGAAATCGTGCTTCAGTTCCTCAGCGCTGGGCTGCTTGAAACTGAAGACCTCACAGCCTTCCGGATTTACGCCGGACATAACGTACCTGATGGTGTCGTCTTTGCCGGCAGCGTCCATCCCCTGAAAGATCAGCAACAATGCGTAGTGGTCGGACGCGTAGTGAAGGCGCTGTAGCGAACTCAACTCCTCAACGTGTTCGTCGAGCAGCTCGTGGTACTGCTCCTCCGACCTACATATCGGCTTGACACTTGTCGGCCATTGTTCGAGTTCGACCTTATCCCCGGGTGAAACGGCGAAGTCCTTAGGATTGATTCTCATCGTTCGCCCTGGGGTATGTCAACGCCCGTGTTCGCGCCGTTCATTCGTCGGGTTCACCTTCTGGGGCCTCCCGGTCCGCGTTGTCCCAGTCCTGAACTGCTTGAACTTCCTCGCGTCCCAGTTGCTCGTACATCTCATGGACTCGCTTGACGAGCTGCGGCGTCAGATCGGACGGCGTCTTGGCGTCTGGCTTGGGTTCGGCGTCGGGCTTGGGTTCGGCGTCGGGCTTGGGCTTGGCGTCGGGCTTGGGTTCGGCGTCGGGCTTGGGCTTGGCGTCGGGCTTGGGTTCGGCGTCGGGCTTGGGCTTGGCCGTGGCAGGATCGAGGATCCGATAGGCGAGCAGTTTCACCTGGTCGTTCACGAGGAACCACGCCAGCGCGTATACCCACACGAACAGTGCCAGGCCCCAGCCGAGCGGTGTCATGAACAGGCCGTACACCGCGATCAACGTGGCCACCGTCTGGGTGCCGAACACGGCCACCACCAGCACCCGCGAGGGGCGGATGGACCAGAACCGGCCGCGTGTGCGCGTGAGGAAGATCGTCAGGTGCCCGGCCACGGACAGCATCAGGTACATCAGCGTTTGCAGCTGCGGATGGCCGAGGTTGAAGACTCGATCACCGAGGTAGAACAGGCCGAACGCAGCCACAGGACCGATGACACCCAGCACCGTGGCGATCCCGAGCACGAGGCGCATGTTCCAGGCCTCAGGCTGGTTCTTGTAGTGGACGTTGTCATACGCGATGGACAGGATGGCGCCGTCGTTGAGCAAGGCCAGCATCACGATCATGACCGCGGTGACCGGGTAGAAGTTGAACACCAGGATCGCAAGCGTCATGAACAGCAGCACGCGCAGCGTCTCGGCGATCCGATAGATGGCGTAGCTGTTCATGCGCTGGAAGATGCGGCGGCTCTCCTCGATCGCCTTGATGATCACCGACAGCCCAGAACTCAACAGCACAATGGATGCCGCCGCCCGTGCCGCGTCCGTGGCGCCAGAAACGGCGATGCCGCAATCGGCCTTCTTGAGCGCCGGGGCGTCGTTCACGCCGTCGCCCGTCATGCCCACGATGTGACTGTGCTTCTGCAGGATCTCGACGATGTAGAACTTGTGCTCGGGGAACACCTGCGCGAAGCCGTCCGCGCTCTCGATTGATTTGACCAGCTTTGCCGACGCCTGATGCTTCGTGTCGCCGAAGCCGCTGGCATCGAGGATGTTCGTGCCCATCCCCAGCTTCTTTGCGGTTTCCTGGGCGATGGCCAGGGCATCGCCCGTCACCATCTTGACCGTCACGCCCATCTGACCCGCAGTCGCGATGGTCGCTTTCGCCTCGTCACGCGGCGGGTCGAATAGCGGCAGCACGCCCAGGAACTGCCACTTGCCGTTCCCCTCGGCCCGGGCGACGCCCAGCGAACGAAAGCCGCGCGCCGCGAACTCGTTGACGGCCTTATCGACGGCGGCCTTCACCTTCCCGGCATTTGCCGACATCTCCAGGATCACCTGCGGCGCGCCCTTGGCGACCTGGAAGGACTTGCCGTCCGAGCCTTTCACGGTGGCTTCGGTGCGCTTGTGCACGGGGTCGAAGGGCTGGAAGTGGAGAACCTTGTAGGTCTTAAGGGCCTTGGCGTCCTTCAGACCGTCCAGCACGGCCATGTCGATGGTGTCCTTGTCCTCCTCACGCGACGCCAGAGCGCCGCACAGGATGACCTCATCGGCCTCGACGCCGCTCACGCCGAACGGATCGCCCAGGGTCAGCTTGTTCTGAGTCAGGGTCCCGGTCTTGTCCGCGCACAGGACGTCCACGCCCGCCAGCTCCTCGATCGCTGCCAGGCGGGTCACGATCGCCTCTCGCTTGGCCAGCAGGCGCGCTCCGACCGCCATCGTCACCGACAGCACCGTGGGCATCGCCACCGGGATCGCGGCCACGGTCAGCACCAGCGCGAACTGCAACGTGTCGAGGATCGGGTTGCCGCGGATGATCGAGACGGTCACGATCAGCGCCACCAGGGCCACCGCAAGGACAATCAGGTAATCGCCGATCTTGAGCACCGCGCGCTGGAAGTGGCTGACGGTGTGTGCTTCCTGTACCAGTTGCGCAGTCTTGCCGAAGTAGGTATTGGTGCCCGTGCCATAGACGAGCGCCCCGATCTCGCCCTGACGGACGATCGAGCCCGAGAACACCGCCTCGCCGGGCTTTCGCGTCGCCGGCAGCGACTCGCCCGTCAGCGCGGACTGATCGACCTCGACGGAGTCGCCGTCGAGCAGGCGGGCGTCTGCGGGCACGATGTCGCCCAGGCGCAGGCGTATGACGTCGCCCGGCACCAGCTCGCGCGCAGGCGGCGTGACCCATTTGCCGTCCCGCCGGGCCCGTGCCTCGACTGCCAGCGTCGCCTTCAGTGCGGCGATGGCGTTGCCCGCCTGATGCTCTTCCCAGAATCCAACGACGGCATTGGACATGAGAAGAAGGAGGATGATGAAGAAGTCAGGCCAGTGCTGGGCCAGTGCCGAGAGGACGACAGCCGCCTCGATCATCCACGGGATCGGGCCCCAGAAATAGGTCAGGAACTTCAGGAACGGGTTGTCCTTCTTCTCCTCGATCTCGTTGGGCCCGTACTCGGTCAGCCGCTTCTGCGCCTCGGCCTCCGTGAGGCCGTCGGGCGACGACCCCAGCTTCGCCTGCAGCTCCGGCATGGGCATGGACTGGGGGTCGCTCTTCGCCTTCGGCTCGGAACCCGTCTTCGTCCTGGGCTTGTGAGCACTCGAATTCATGATTTCTTTGCCTCTGTTCCAGCCACCTCCGCGGAGTCTCGCTCCGTGGTGGCGCTACACCTTTGCGCCAGCCGCGTGGGATACGCCTCCGGAGGGCAGGAGATCCGGCAGGTCGAGGCGTGCCACGCCAATCCTGTCGTCGGCCATGCCGTAATAGACATCGAAGCGGTCGGGCATGCCGAGATCGTCGCGGCGATCGATGCCCGTGGGAAAGACGACGTTGGCAATCGTCCCGCTTCGTTCTTGCGGGAGTTCGGGGGCGAGCACCGGATGCGCCGACCGATACCGGAGCCGTTGCGGATGCTCCGTCGAGAGCACCATCACCCCGGCCGAGTAGCGGAGTTGACGTTCAGCCGTGCTCGGGTCCACCTCGCTGCTCACGCCGTGATAGACGATGAGCCAGCCGTGGCGGGTCAGGATCGGGGGCGTGCCTCCGCCGATCTTGAGCCGCTCCCAGGGTGACGCCGGACTTGCCAGGCGGTGATGCGACGCGAACCGGCCGAAGCGACTCGGCGGATCGCCGGTGGGCGCCCTTTCGCAATACGAAATCCAGATGCTCTCCCGGTTGAGGTCGACGGCGCGGAGGGCGGGATGTGCCGCCGTCTCCTCGGGACGCGTGCCCGGGAAGAGCGGCCGGTGCAGGATGGCGAGCTCGGGTCGCCCGGACGGATTGGGGATCGCCGCTGGAAAGAGGCTTGCATCCTTGTCGTCGACGCCATCGGGATCGCGGCCACCACGGTAGTTCGTGAAGTCTACGAGGCCCAGGCGCTGCCAGTGGAAGAGGTCTTTCGATATGGCGAGCGCGATGCGCGGGCCTTCGGGCGAGAACGCCGTGTAGGTCATCACGTAGCTTCCGAGCGGTTCCACGAACGTGACTCGAGGATCCTCGCAGCCACCACTGCCGTCGGGCCGCAGCTCGTAGTCGGCTTCCGGCTCGAGAGCGATGCCCAGCCGCTCGACGCCCATCGGATCACCGTCATCGTTGAACCGAACTCGTGCGATCCCAATACGCGAGTAGTTGCCGGCCGCCACGAGGCGCGGAAACAGGTAGAGATGGCTATCCGGCCCGCGCGCGACGGCGGGATTGAGGACGCCCCCGACCTCGTGGGGATTGGCCGGCTCGGGCTCCATGACTGTCCCCAGGCGCCGCAACACGAACGCGCCAGCCGAGCCTGTCACGAGCTCATCCACCGGTGTTTGGATCCAGGCAGGCGATGATCGCCTCGGTGACCCGCTTGGTCTCGTAAGGACCTTTCACCGGAATGGAGACGACACCCGCTTCTTCAGCCGGGTAGTCGTTGCCGCCGACGAACAGGGCGTCGCCGATGAAGATCATCTCCTTGAGCGAGAAGCCAAGGATGTCTCGCAGCTTCCGGATGCCGTACGCCTTGTCGATGCCGGGCTTCGTCACATCGATCGAGGTCGAGCCACCCATTCGGACCGAGAACTCGGGAAGCAGCTTGTCGAGGATTGCCTTGATCTTCTTTCGCTTGGCGAAGTCCGCATCCCACTTGTCCTTCTCGTCGAGGGGCGCCTCCTGCCCCAACGCCGAGAACGTGATCTGGCTTCCCCGATCTTCGATCTGCTCTCCCCAGAGCTTCTGGGGCTTGACGCCCGCCTCTGAGACCGCCTTCTCCAGCGAGCTCTCGATCTTGGCCTTTTCGTCCGCAGCGAGGTCCTCCGAGTAGACCTTCGTCCAGTCCCCGTCGTATCGGAAGAACTGAGTCCCGCACGTCGGAAGAAGAGACAGATTCGCCAATCGCTCATCGCGGGGAAGGTTCGACAGCAGCTGCTCGCCGAACTGAGTCCAGGCGCCGCCGGATATCACCGCGACCTTTACGATGCCCAGGAGGTCATGGAATAGCCCCGCCATTTCGGCATCGAGCGGGGACTTGCTCTCGGCGAGCGTACCGTCGAGGTCGTAAACGATGAGTTGCTTCATTCCGGCAGACCTACTTCCAGCAGGGTGACTGAGCCGCTCGGCCGAAAAGGACAGGCCCCGACCGCCGCCGGCAGGAGCCAGACGTCGCCTCTGCCGGCGGCGTAGGTCTCGCCACTGTGCTCGATTTCGGCCCGTGCCTTCTATGCAGACCATCACGCGCGCCACGCCCGCGGCGCCGATGGCAAAGGGCGATTGGCCATGCAGGCGCCACAGCCGGAAGTGCTCACAATCGAAGAGCCGCTCGCGCTCGATCGGTGTCGTCTCCTCCACCACGGGTGAGACTGGGCCGACCGCACCTTGCGCCATGTCGATGGCGCTGAGGGCCGCATCGACCTGAAGCGCCCGAGGCCGACCGGTCCTGGGATCGACATGGCCCCAGTCGTCGAGGCGGAAGGTCACGTCGCTGTTCTCCTGAATCTCGAACACGACGACGCCGCCGAGGGAGTGAACGGTGCCTGCGGGCAGGAAGACGCCGTCGCCTTGTCGCGGTGTGGAACGATGCGACGTTGTCCGCCACCATTCCACCCGCGACCGCCCGCCGGAGATGGTCGGCGGTGGTCCCCGCCTTCAGGCCGGCATAGATTGGCTCTTCGTACCCGCTTCGAGCACGACCCACGCTTCAGTCTTGCCGGTCTCGCCGGCCGGCAGCAGGTCCTTGCGATCATCTGCAGGATGTACCTGGAGCGAGAGCATCTCGCGCACGTCGAGGAACTTGAGCAGCAGCGGGAAGCGGCTGAAACGCCCGGCCAGCCTTCCGAGCAATTGATCGGGAAACCGCTCCAGCAACTGACCGATGGTTTGCCCCTGCAGCGGCCCGTCGGCAACCCGACTGGCGTGGTCAGCGCGGTCGCTCAGGACCCACGCCTCGCCGATTGGGCCGTCGCCGGGCAGTGGCGCGGTCAGCAGGTCGGCCAGCCGCCGGCCACCCCAGAGCCGGTACTCATAGATCGGCTCGAATCGCAGCGGGTACAGGGACGTTTGCATGTGGTCGCGTGGCTTCATGGTCGTGCTCATGCGTTCTCCATCGCGGCGCTGTACTCACCGTGGCGCGCAGCGCGGTTGCAGCGGGCTCGATGGTACAGGGCTTGCTGGGCCGCCATGCGTTCGCCGTCCTCGCCTCGCCAGATCTCCAGGGCCGGTTGCTGGATGGCGCGGGCAAACGAGAACACCAACGGCCAGGGCGCGAGTGGCTGGCTCGGACCGGACGTTCATGGCATTCAGGCGCGCGGAGGCCAGCTCGCCGGGTTGACCGCCCGACAGGAAGGCGATCCCGGGAACAGCAGCGGGAACCGCCCGAAGGAGAACGTTCACGGTAGCGTCGGCGACCTCGTCCACGGTTGCCTGCGCGGGGCAGGCCAGGCCCGGAAGCACCATGTTGGGCTTGAGGAGCATACCCTCCAGCGTCACGCCCTGGTCATACAGCTGATCGAAGACCGTTCGCAGAACGTCCTCGGTGGTCTCCGCGCAGCGCCCCAGGTGTGATCGCCATCCACAGCACCTCGGGTTCGACGACCGGGACAGTCCCGCCTCCTCGCACAGGGCCGCATATCGAGCCAGCGCCTGCGCATTGGCCCCGATGCAGGCCCGGCTGGGGATCCCGTCGCCCAGGACGATGACCGCGCGCCACTTGGCGAAGCGTGCGCCCCTTTGGGCGTACTGAGCCGAGACGTTGACGCAATCCGTCCAGCCCTTCGGTGACCTTCTCCCCCGGATGACCCGCCAGGTCCTTCGCGCCAGCGTCGACCTTGATCCCGGGAATGATCCCGGCATCGGTCAGGACTTTGACAAAGGGGGTGCCGTCCTTGGTCTGCTGGCGGATCGTCTCGTCGTAGAGGATCGCGCCACTGATGCACTCTCCAAGACGGGCGTGGTAACGATCAACTCGCGATAGGCGCGCCGGGCCTCCTCGGTCTGAGGAATCCCCAGCGCGGCAAACCGCCGGTTGCAGGTGGGAGTGCTCTCGTCCATCGCGAGCAGGCCCTTGTCGCGCGGCGACCAGCGGCCTCGCCGTCGCGACGAGCCTGCGCGTGGTCACGCGGCGGTCGCCCCACGTCCAGTTGCGGATTTCCGGCAGGTCCTCGCCGTGCTCGTCGATGTAGGCTTGTGCTCGACGAGCTTGTCCGCATCATCTGCTTGAGGTAGGCGCCCCTGGCGCCCAGGTGCGGGCAGCCGATCGACCACGTCCTGCACCAGGTGGAACCGGTCCAGCTTGTTCTGAACCCTCATGTCGAAGGCCGTCGTGATCGTGCCTTCCTCGATGTAGCCCCGGACGTGCAGGTTTCGGTTGGCTCGCCGATAGGTCAGGCGGTGGATCGAGCCAGGGGTATCCATGGAAGCCAAAGATGATGTGCTTGTCCTTCGTGAACAGCGAGTCGTAGTCGGTCTCGCTCAGGCCGTGTGGGTGCTCGCTTGCGGACTGCAGCTTCATCAGATCCACGACGTTGATCACCCGGATCTTCAGGTCGGGCAGGTGCTCGCGGAGGATCGAGACGGCGGCCAGGACCTCCAGGGTGGGCGTGTCGCCGCAACAGGCCATGACCACGTCCGGCTCTGAGTCCTGGTCGTTGCTGGCCCACGGCCAGATGCCGATTCCTTCGGTGCAGTGGACGACCGCTTCATCCATGGTCAGCCACTGGGGCAGGGCGTGCTTGCCGGCGACCACCACGTTGACGTAGTTCCGGCTCCGCAGGCAGTGATCGACAACAGACAGGAGGCAATTCGCGTCGGGCGGCAGGTAGACGCGCACGATGCTGGCCTTCTTGTTGACCACGTGATCGAGGAAGCCTGGATCCTGATGGGTGAACCCGTTGTGGTCCTGCTGCCAGACATGAGAGGCGAGGACGTAGTTCAGCGACGAGATGTCCCGGCGCCAGGGCAGCTCCGCCGAGACCTTCAGCCACTTGGCGTGCTGGCTGAACATCGAGTCGACGATGCGAACGAACGCCTCGTAGCAGTTGAACAGCCCGTGGCGACCGGTCAGCAGGTATCCCTCCAGCCAGCCCTCGCTCTGGTGTTCGCTGAGCATCGAGTCGAGCACCTGGCCGGCCGGCGCCAGGAACTCGTCGTTCTCCTGTTGCGGCAGGTCCCATTGGCGGTCGGTGACCTCGAAAACCGCCTGCAGGAGGTTCGACACCGTCTCGTCGGGGCCGAAGACGCGGAAGTTGCGCTGGTCCCGATTGAGCTTGGCCACGTCGCGCAGGAACATGCCCAGAACGAGCGTGTCCTGACCTTGAACGGCGCCGGGGGAAGGCACGTTCACCGCGTGGTCGTGGAAGTCCGGCATCCGCAGGTCTCGCAGCAGGCTGCCGCCGTTCGCGTGCGGATTGGCGCCCATCCGCCGGTCGCCCTTGGGCGCCAGCTCGGCCAGCTCCGGCATGAGCCGGCCATTCTCATCGAACAGTTCCTCGGGCCGGTAGCTCTTCATCCAGCTTTCGAGCTGCCCGACGTGATCGGGGTGATCGGCGTCGACAAGGAGCGGGACCTGGTGTGCCCGGAACGTGCCCTCGACCGGGAGGCCGTCGACGACCTTCGGCCCGGTCCAGCCCTTCGGGGATCGCAGGACGATCATTGGCCAGCGCTGGCGGGTGGCGTCGTTGTTGCTCCGAGCATTGCGCTGGATGCGACGGATCTCCTGGATGGCGTCGTCCATGGTGAGGGCCATGAGGTCGTGCATCTTGGCGGGGTCATCGCCTTCGACGAAGTAGGGTGTCCAGCCGCAGCCCCTCAGGAACTGTTCCAGCTCGTCGTGCTCGATGCGGGCCAGAACGGTCGGGTTGCTGATCTTGTAGCCGTTGAGGTGCAGGATCGGCAGGACGGCGCCGTCGGTGATGGGGTCCAGGAACTTGTTGGACTGCCATGCGGTCGCGAGAGGACCAGTCTCCGCTTCGCCGTCGCCGACTACGCAGGCGACCACGAGGTCAGGATTGTCGAACGCGGCCCCAAAGGCGTGGCTGAGCGAGTACCCGAGCTCGCCGCCTTCGTGGATGGACCCGGGCGTCGTCGGCGCCACATGGCTGGAGATCCCGCCGGGGAATGAAAACTGCTTGAACAGCTTCTTCAGGCCGGCCTCGTCCTGGGTCACGTTGGGGTAGATCTCGCTCCACGTACCTTCGAGATAGACGTTGCCCACGATCGCCGGACCGCCGTGACCCGGACCGGCGATGTAGAACATGTCGAGGTCGTACTTCTTGATGACCCGGTTCAAATGGACGTAGATGAAGTTCTGGCCCGGTGTCGTTCCCCAGTGGCCGACCACCAGGGGCTTCACGTGGGAGAGCTTCAGTGGCTCCTTCAGCAGCGGGTTGTCGTAGAGATAGATCTGGCCGACCGAGAGGTAGTTGGCGGCACGCCAGTACGCGTCCATCATGTGGAGCAGGTCGGGTGAAAGAGTCGCTGTCTTCATGGTTCAATGCCCTTCTTCAACCAAAGCCGAGAACGCCGCAGACCAACTTGGCGATCATGCGTTCCTCGTCCGTGCGAATGACGCGGACCGCAACCCGGCTGGCCGCCGTGGAGATCAGGCCCTCATTTGCGACGTTTCGCTCTTCGGCGAGGTCCACTCCAAGGAATCCCAGCCCGTCGCAGATTCGGGCGCGGACCGTGGGCGCGTTCTCTCCGATGCCACCGGCGAACACCAGCGTGTCAAGTCCGCCCAGCGCCGCTGCGAATGCGCCGATCCACTTCTTGACCTGATAGCAGAACAGCGCCACCGCTTCAGCCGCCCGCACATCGTGCGTCTGACGGTCGAGCAGGTCACGCATGTCAGAACTCGTCTCCGACACGCCGAGCAGCCCGGACTGGAGATTGACTCGGCCCGCCGTCGACCACGCGATGGCCCACGGCGGTCAGTGGATCACGCTCGCTGCGCGCCTCGATCCAATCCATCAGCGCGTCCGCCGCCACCGTGTGATCAGGCGCCGTCACTGACCGCGCAACGGTGTCCTCCTCGTCCACGCCTTGCACGTGGAAGGTGGCCTCGGGCGTACCGATCCGCTCGATCCCGCCCTCCAGGATCCGTCGCAGCGAGGGGCCGGTCTCGAAGAGCGCGACCTCAATGCTCGACGAGCCGCCATTGACCGTCAGGACGCGCGGGCTAGCTGGATCCATGGATCACGGCGTCCTCATGCTGCAACCCCAGCGCAGCCAGCTGCTCGCACGTGGAGCGGTACTCCGTGTGGAGAATGCTTCGGATCCCCAGCCCTGCCGCGATCTCGACGAACATCGGCGTGTTCTCGATGTAGACGACCTGATCAGTCGGCACCTGGGCGATGTCCAGCGCAAGACGGAAGATGTCTGCGTCGGGCTTGCGGACGTGGACGAAGCACGAGGAGATGTAGAAGTCCACGAACTTGTCCAGATGGAACTCGTTGATGCGATAGGCATTCAACTCGCGCCCTTCGTTGCTGACCACGGCGACCTTCAAACCGTGCCTGGCCTTGAGTCGCGTGACCAGATCGATCATCTCGGGGTGAGCCTCGGACTGCGAGAACATGAATGTCCGGAACTGAGCCCGGGTGAACGGTCGCTCTTCGTAGAAGACCACTCGCCGCAGGTACTCATCGAGCGTGAGCTTCCCCTCTTCGTATGTATCGAAGGTCAGGTGATGCCGATCTTCCATGTCGGCCAGGTCCAGGTCGAACTTGGCCGCCGCCCGCTTCCGGCCCTCATGGGTCCAGCCGTCGGTGAGCAGCACGCCGCCGATGTCCACAAACAGGCAGGTGATTGGCGTCGTCTTGTGCATCGTGCCTGCTTCGGTCGCTCGGATCATCGGTGCGTGCGGGGTCGTGCGTAGCTCAGTGGGGCCACGCCGTCAGGCGTTCGCGTTCGCGTTCGCGTTCGCGTCCGCGGCGGCCGGCCCATGACCCCAAGCGCATGCTGTGAGATCCCGAACTGACGAGCGAGCGCGTCGAGGTCCTGCCGCCCGGCGGCCGAGGCGTCACGACGGTTCGCCATCTCGCCGCGGCCCCATGCGAGGGAATCGCGGGAGAGAACGCCCCGTCCGCGGGCGGGGCATCGTGGCGATCGATTTGGTGACGGACACGGGCCCATTCACCAGCCAGTCTGTCGTCGTCGCGCCTGCGCGTCATGACGGTCCGTCATGGTCCACCGAGCGACCCCAGGGCATCCCTGCACGGGAGCCGGAGTCGCTCGAGGGCCGTTCGCCTCGCGCGCCATGGCCGCGCCCACCCGCGGTCGCCACCGGCGCCCCTCGGTGGCGCGCCGAAGCCCGGCGACCGCCCTGGCAACGCTCAGCTGTGCGGCGGCGCTGCCTCGTCCTGCGCGGCGTCCCAGCCCAGGTTGGAGAAGGTCGGGATGAACCGGTAGCCCTGGCCGGGGACCGTCGCGATGAAGCGCGGATGCTTGTAGTCGTTCTGGAGCTTGATGCGCAGGCTCCGGACGTGGCGATCCACGATGTTGCTCTCGGCCACGAAGTCGGTTCCCCAGATCGCGTCGAGGATCTCCTCACGAGTGACCACGCGGCCGGCCCGACTGGCGAGCAGGTACAGCAGGCTCTGCTCGATGCCGGACAGGTGGACGACCGAATGGCCGGCCCGTACCTGGCGGTTGACGATGTCGACCTCGATCTCGCCCAGCCTGATCGTGGGGATGATCGGCCGATCGGTGCCTGTTGCCCGACGGGTGATGACGATGCATCGGGCGAGCAGCTCCTCGGGCGAGAAGGGCATCGTGAGGATGTCGTCCACGCCGAGATCGAACGCCCGGAGCTTGGTCCTGAGGTCGCCGCGTCGCGTGAGACCCAGGGCCGGCGTGACGCTGCGCGCGAGCGAGTTGGAGGCTCCGATGCGCTGGAGCAGGGCCATGCTGTCATCGTGGTCCATGTCGACCACGGTCATGTGCGGGTGCCACTCGGTGAGGATCGTCTCCGCCTCCGCGAGGTCGTGCGCCGCGCGGACGGTGAAGACGCCGTGGTTGAGCGTCAGGGTGATGAGGTCCACGACGAGGGGACGGTCGTGGAGGACGAGGGCACGGCGCGCCTCGACCTCCTTCGTGCTCACCTGGCGACCGGCTGTCACGGTCGAACCTCCCAAGCTTTGTGCTGCTGCTGCCATTATCTCATCCATCCGCCAGCGAGCGCGCCAGCGAAGGGGTCTCGGGGAGCTTTGGAGATCGATCGCGGTGCGAGCTGACAAGCGTATCGCGAGACGTGGTCAGCCCTGGCGGCACAACCTTCAGCCCATGTCGATGATCCCGCCCTTGGCAAGGACGGCGAAGGGCACCGCCCCCAGGTTCACGGCAGCGGGCGTCGTCCAGGACGCCGAGGGTCCCGCACCGAGCAGGATGACCCCCGCGAGCACAGTGGCGATCCCCGCGACGGATCGCCTTGGAGGGGTGACCAGGGAGATGCGCATCGGGTTCCGTCCCATCGATGGAGGCCCGCACGAACCGGCTCGCGTGCCGGATTTGTCGGTCGCGCCGGGTTGACACGGCCGCCGCTGCACGTCGAGTGGGGTCAGTTGTGAGGCGGCGCCCGCGAGACAACGTCCTCGACGTTTCAGGACCGCGGACACCAGGACGTTGGCCTCTCGTGCGTCGTGAGTGCGACCGGCGCCCGGCGGGGAGGGCCCGCCGGGCGCCAGTGCGCATAGGGTGTTGGGTGGTCAGGTGCGCGGGCGTGACCGGGAGACCGCGAGGTGAATGGTCCCCAGGAGGGCGATCGCAGCCACGACCAAGAGGACGAGGACAGTCGTCGGGACGGGATCGGTGACTGCGGCTGGCGTCGAGGCTGCCGTGTCGGTCGGCGGAATCGTCGCTGCCGGACTCGTCGCTGCCGGACTCGTCGCTGCCGGACTCGGGGTCGGGGTGGCGCTGGGGAGTGGGTGCGGCACACGCAGAGCTGTCGATGACGTTGGTGTCCAGCGTCACCGCGCCGGTGCGGGCCAGCGCTCGGCCGTCGATGGTCGCGTTGGTGTTGAGTGTGATGGACACATCGGCGAGGATCGTCCCCTTGAAGCTCGTGGACGTGCCGAGCGTCGCGGAGCTGCCGACCTGCCAGTAGACGTTGCACGCGGACGCTCCGTTGACGAGGACCACGCTGCTGTCGGGCGCCGTGATCAGCGTGGACCCGGCCTGGAAGATGAACACGGCATCGGGATCGCCCTCGGCGTCGAGCGTGAGCGTCCCGGTCAGCCCGAGCGAGGTGGCCGACTTGTAGACGCCGGCCGTGAGGGGCGTCGCCGCCGAGATCCGCGGTCACCGCGGTGGCGGGCGTCCGGCCGGCGGCGTCGTTGTAGGCGGTGGTGAGGTCGTTCTGCGCCTGGAGCGCTTCGGCATCGGCGACGTGCTGGCTTCCGGTCAGGGTCCCCGGGGGAAGCCCGTCACGGCGGATCCCGGATCCAGCCCGAGATCGCCGGTGATCGTGGTCGGCCCGGTGTTCGTGATGGTCGAGCCGGCGAGCACCGCAAAGTTCGCGGCCGTGCCGAGGCCCACCTGGGCCTGCGCGGCCAGCGCGGTGCCGGCCAGGGCGGCGGCCAGGACGGCCGCCAGCCCGATGGTTCCCAGGATCTTCATGACGCTCTCCTTCGGGTCATGGTCGAGAGCGGGCGATGTCAACGGCGGCTGAGACCGCGCGAGCCCTTCGCGAGGCCCCAGACGATGACGACCGCGATGGCCCCCAGGGTGGCGATGACGATGCTCTCGACGTTGATGCCGTCGACGGATCCGATCTTGAGGATGCTCGTGGCGACGAACCCGCCCACGAGCCCGCCGATGATGCCCAGGATGACCATCATCACGAGTCCCTCGCGGGAGCCCATGACCGTGTTGGCGAGAAAGCCGGCGATCGCGCCGACGACGATCCAGGCGATCAAGCCCATGGCACGCGTTCCTTCATGCTGTCGCGCGGCCCACCGCGGGCCGACGCTGGCCGCGGACGAGGCCCCGTCCGCCGAGGGACCGCGACCCGGTCAGGTAACCCCGGGGTCAGACCGGGTCGTGCCGGAAGATCCCGATGACCCAGATCACGATCAGCTCGAGGATCGTCCAGCCCACGAGGGCCACCACGGCGGCGACATCGAGGATCGAGCCGCCCGACGAGATGGCGTTCGTGTTGAGGATGCCCTCGAACGGCGCGACGAAGATCTTGCTGACATCGAGGATCCCCGACACCAGCGCGTTGCCGGTACGGGCATCGAGCAGCAGCAGGACGATCCGCAGCCCGATGACGATCTGGATGAGCCCGAACAAGAGGACGATGACCCGGCGGATCATCTCCGGGCTGCCGGGGCCCGATCGCGTGGTGTGCCGGCTGTCCGTGCGCACCGTCTCGCTGACGGGGTCCGGCGGCGGCGTTGTATCGTTGGTGGTGACCGCGGCGGGTCCCTCGGTAACCACCGTCCGATCGACCTGGTTGACGGTCATGACTGCTCCATGCGTCGCCGGCTCCGGAGCTCGAGCGAAGCTCCAGCTCTCTTGTCCAAGCGGACTCCGACGTGGCGCGAGTGTGTGGTCGCGAGTTCACGGCGTCATGACGAAGCGTCATCTGCGGTGGGAACGGGCGGGATCGGCGTGAGCACGTAACCGTTTCGTTCCAGCCAGTCGAGCGCCAGGAAGCCCTGCTCGTCACCTGGCTCGGGTTGCGCGGCACACTGTGCCGGCACGATGCCCGTCGCCTTGTCGACGCCCGGGGTCCTGGAACTCCCGCCGATTTCACAGGCAAGGACGGCGGACCGCACGGTTGGTCGCGGGCGAGTCCTCTCGGAGCCGTAGCTCGACGATGAGGTCAGGTTGGTCGGGGCGAGAGGGATAGCGCCTCCCACACCGACCTCAGCGTGGAACTGATCCGGCTGGCTCCCTGGGGAACCGGTGCGGTACGGATGGCAGGCTGACGACGTGGTTCCGGCGGGCGGGAGCAGTCATGTGCTGGATCCGTTGGGGGCGCGGCAAGCGGAGTTGCGCTTCCTCTCCCCCGCCGTTGACGCGAGTGGCTGAGCGCCTCGCTCGTCGAGTGCGATCTCTGCCATCAGGTCGTCGAACGTCGCTCGCCAGGTCAGCGGTACTGCGCCACCTGCCGTGCGCAGCTCAAGCGCGATCGGAGCGTCGAACGGATCGTCCCCGGGGCCTCGCTCAGGCTCATTGAACCCGCCGGTAGCGGCCCCTTCGATACTCGTCCGCCCAGCGCTGGCTGCTCCGCCACTGGCCGCGCGTGTCCCGCTGGGCGCGCAGCCGACCCCGCTCCGCGGCCGCGCGCAGCGCTCGCGCCGACAGCTCAGGGGTCGCGAGCGCCGCCAACGACACCAACCGCGCCGGGCCGGCCACCGCGGGGACGATGAAGCGCATCAGGGTGTCGGCCGCCCGGCGCGCGACGAGCCAGCCGCGCCAGGCAACCACGCCAGCCACGCCGAGGGCCATGATCGGGTCGAGTCGCGGGAAGCCGGCGGCAGCCACGCCGACCGCGCCCAGGACCCCGACAGATATGAGCGCATCGGCCGCGGCGTGGATCGCCTCGGATCCGAGCACCCGGCTCTGCGTCTGTCGAGCTTTCCGGCGCAGGTACAGGGCGAGGCCGCCAGTCGAGACCGCGGAGACCGCCATGATCGCGAGCCCGACTCCGGTCGCCGCGCCCGGCTTGGGGTCCGCAAGGCGCGGCAGGGCGCTTGACACGATGACGCCCATGGCGACCAACAGGAGCATCCCGATGAGCAGCGAGGCGAGGGCCTCGTACCGTTCGTAGCCGTATGGGTGGCGGGGATCGGCCGGGCGCGTCGCCAGCCAGACGCCGCCGAGCGCGACGAGGTGGACGGCGGTGTCGATGCCCATGTGAAGCGCGTTGGCGCCATGCGCCTCGGACAGCCGCGCCGGGACGAGGACCTCGTCGGGCGGTCCCGCGACCACCACCCGCCCCGCCAGCAGGAGCACCCAGTCGGCGGCTGCGGCATCGGCCGGCTCGTGGGTTGAGCGGAGAAGCGTACCGCGAGACGTGGCCAACCCTGGCGGCACAACCTTCGGCCCAATGGCCGCTGCGATGACGTCACCGACGAACCGAGCTCGAGCGTTCGCCGGCATCGGCTTTCGGGTCGAGCCGCCTGTCAGCGCGGCAGGTGGCGCTTGGCCGGGGATCCGGCGAAGCTGCGGATCCGGGCGAGCAGCTGGCGCTCGGTGAGGGGGCCGGCCTTCTCGACCTCGATCCGTCGCCTGCGGCCGTGGCTGATGTCGTCGGCCCGGACCTGCTCGGCGAAGTGCTCGACCACCTCGCCGTCACCGATCAGCAGAACATCGTCCTCGACCGGCAGCGCCTGGGAGACCTGGACGAAGAAGGTCCGCATGTGCTCGTCGCGGTGGCCCTCGCCGGCCGGGTGCTTCTCCGTGGGCGGCGCTCCGGTGGAACGGTGCCGGCCGGGGACCGTGGAGTCGATGCGGTGGCGCACGGTGAGCTCGGGGCTCCAGCGCAACACCATGGCCGAGTCGGCGGAGATCCAGATACCGGTGGTGTGGGGACCGGTCATCGCAGTCCCTCCTTTCGCATGCCGCGGAGTCCGGCCGACGACCGGTGGCGTCGCGCGCTGCGCGCGATCGTCGAGGTCGAGCCGCTGACCTGCCCAGCCACCAGGGACGGCACATCCCGATCGACCGGCAGCGGCCCCCGTCAGCGCGCGATCTGGCCAATCCCCAAGCGGGATCGCCGTCGGCGTGCGGTGCGGGGGCCATCCATATCGTAGTCCTCGGGCCGAATCGCCTGTCCCGTTCGGCGGTCGCGGCGAGCCCGATCACGATCCGTGGATCGGCACCGGAAGGTGGGTACATGGTCTCGGGGCCACGTAGCCTCCTCGCGCCCTTCCTGGGCCAGTCTGGCCACCAGCCGGTCGATGAACACGATCTGTGACGCCTTGATGCTGACTCGTGCGACAGCGGGATCGAACCAGGCGACGCGATCCACCTCGGGGGCCTCGACGAGCCGACCGGAACCGGGAGGCCATTCGGTGACGAAGGTGTTGCTCGTCGCGGCGTCGGGATCGAGGGCGCCCTCGGCGGCCCAGGCATGGACGCGCTTGCCGCCCTTCTGGATGGTCTCGCCGAGCGGGATCAGGTCGACCGGGCCGAGGTGGTGGCCGGTCTCCTCCTCGAACTCCCGGCGCGCCTCTCTCGGCGGTCCAGCGGCCGGAGTCTGGGTGCCGCATGGACCGCTGAACGGGGGCGCCGCGGTTCTAGCCTCACGCGGCGGGCCTCGCGTAGCGTCGGCCCGAGGTTCGCGATGGACATTCGGGTTCGTGCGTCCCGGCTGTCTGTGGTCGCGGTGGCGACAGTGGCGCTGCTGTTGCTGAACGCCGTTATCCCGCCGCCCGTCACAGCTGACCCGAAGGTCGTCTACCACGGTTCACGGCAGCGGCCGTGGATCGCGCTCACGATCGACGACGGGTACAGCTCGACCAACTGTCGGCGCATCGCCGACATCCTGCTCGCACGCCACGTACCCGCCACGTACTTCCCGTATGCGCGGGTCATCAGGAACGCGCCGGCAACCTGGCGTTACATCTCGTCGAAGGGCTTCAAGATCGCGAACCACACGGTGGCTCACCCGTACATGACCAGGCTGACCTACTCGGAGCAGTTGAGCCAAGTCAAGCGAGCCGCACGCATCCTCCGCCGCAAGACCGGTCGCACGATGCTCCCGCTGTTCCGGCCCCCCTACGGCTCCTACAACGCGAAGACCCTGCGCGCCGCCGGCGCCGCGGGGATCAAGTACGTGGTGTTGTGGGACACGACCTTCGCGGACACGGCGAAGATGAGCGATGCGGCCCACTTCCGGCACGCGATGCGCGGCACAAAGGGCAGCATCATCCTGCTGCACTGCGGCCCGGCATCGTCCGTGCGGATCCTGCCCAAGGTGATCAAGGCCTACCGGGCACGTGGCCTCAAGTTCGTGACCGTGGAACGGATGCTCGGGCTCGAACCGAAGCCGACCCCGACACCTAGCCCGACGCCGACGCCGACACCGACCCCGACACCTAGCCCGACGCCGACGCCGACGCCGACGCCGACGCCGACACCTAGCCCGACGCCAGCTCCCACGTCGAGCCCGGCGCCAACGCCTGCGTCGAGCCCGACGCCCACGCCTTCGTCGGCCGCGGTGCCCGGGTAAACGCAATCGGAGGCTTCAGCCGCAACCTGCAACGGCGGGTTGCGCTCGAAGTACCCGGCCACAATCGACCACGGACGTGCCTCGGGGCGGGAGCCCCGAGGCCGTCGATCATCTCTGGTTCGTCGGCCGTGCCGACGATCATCGATGTGCTCTCGTGCGAGTACTGCGCATTCGCTGACGATCCGCTCGGGATCGTGGCTCTGCGGGCCCGTTCATCGCGGGGGGCCTGGCCCTCGGGCTGCTGCCGTGGCCGGTCAGTTCCGCGGTCCGGCCGCTCTTCTGGCCGTCCTCCTGGCGTTCGTCCGGTGGAGGCCGGTCGCTCGGTCCGACACGCCGGACCTCGTCGCCATCGGCACCATGTCGGCCTTGCTGGCGGCGGTCCCACTGCTGCCGCCACCGCTCGGTCACCGGGCGGCCCGGGGCGGGATGGCGGCATGGGTCGCAATCCTTGCCGGCCTGACGGCACTGTGGCTGGCTGACGCGTGGGGCTCGAGGCTCATGGTGACGGGGCCACGCCGAGTCGTGGCAGCTCAAGGCGAGCGGCAGGGCTAGGTCTACAACGCCGGCCACCATCATCCCGGATGCTCACGGAGCCAACGCTTCGTGTGACTGGCCCTGGCCGCGGCCTGGTCCAGCGCTTCTCGCGGGCTTCGGCGGCCTGCATCGGGAGAGATGATCCCTTCAGGCTTGACGGTGACCAACGCGTGTCCTTCGCACCCCTGCCGAGTCCCGGTCGGAGGCAGCGATGCACTCACAATGCCCGTGGATGCCCTCCTGCTCGCCAGTGCTCCTCGATGTCTTCAAGGCTTCTTCCCTTCGTTTCCGGCACCAGGAAGAACGCAAAGACCCACGCTCCGACGCTGACGACGCCGTACAACCAGAACGTAGGAGCTCTGCCCAGGGCCTGTGTGAGCGTCAGGAACGACAACGCCACGATCAGGTTGGCACTCCAATTGGCGACCGTCCCGACGCTCATGGCTCGACCTCGCATGCGCAACGGGTAGATCTCCGACAGCATCAGCCAGAACACCGGCCCGAGGCCCACCGCGAATGAACCGACGTAGGTCATGAGGCCGATCACCGCGATCCACCCAAGGCTGCCGGCCAGCTGCGGAAGGGCGAACGCCAGCCCCAGCACGAACAGGCTCACCGCCATTCCCGCCAGGCTGACCAGCAGGAGCGGTCGCCGTCCAACCCGGTCGATCAGCTGCATGGCCACCAACGTCAGGAGGACGTTGACGATTCCAACGCCGACGCTGGCCAGGATCGCCACCGACGCTGAGGAGAATCCGGCGAAGGCCAGGATCGTCGGAGCGTAGTAGATGACCGTGTTGATGCCGGTGATCTGCTGCGCGATGGCCAGTCCGATGCCCACGATCATCGCCGGGCGCAAGAGCGGACTCAGCAGTTCGGACCAGTGTCCCTTCTGCTGCGCCACGCTCTGCCGGATCTCAGTGAGCTCGCCGTCCACCTGTTCTCGGCTGCGAATCCTGTTCAGGACGGCCCGGGCCCGGTCGGTGTGTCCACGGCCGACCAGCCATCGCGGGCTGTCCGGGATGAACAGCAGCCCGGCTGCAAATGCGGCCGCCGGAATCACGGCCAGCGCAAACATCCATCGCCAGGCCTGGGACCCTGCGAGAGCGTAGTCGATGCCATAGGAGATCACGATGCCGCTGGTGAGGGCGACCTGATTGATCGACACGAGTTTGCCGCGGATGGCAACCGGGGCAATCTCGGAGATGTAGAGGGGCGCCACGAACGAGGCGGTGCCGATGGCGGCACCGGCGACGACCCGGGCGGTCACGAGCCACGGCGTGCTTGGTGCCAGCGCCGCGCCGATGGCACCCCCGGCGAACACCACCGCAGTGACGATCAAGAGTCTGCGACGTCCGAGGCGGTCGGCCAGGAGGCCTCCGATGACCGCGCCAAGGAGCGATCCGAGCAGGACCGAGCTGACGACGATCTCTTCGAGGCCTGGGGATAGGGAGAAGTCGGTCTTGATGAACAGGATGGCCCCGGAGATGACGCCGATGTCGTACCCGAACAGCATGCCGCCCAGCGCGGAGATGGCGGTGGCGAGATAGACGAGGCGTTTCCCATCCGCCTCGGCCACGTGCGTCATCAGCGCGACCCGGCTGGTGAGCTCCGAGCCGCGCCCGGGGCGTCCGCGTGGTCAGTCGCCGCGCTGACCCCGACGCGCAGATCGCGGCCCTCCCAGCGGCCGGCCTCCGGCCACCAGAACGTGAAGTCCACTGCCTGACCAGGCACCAGCCCGTCCGATCCGGGCACATCGACCACCCACACGCCCAGGCCCGTGTCGCGGGCATCGAGATCGGCCCAGCTGCGTCGGTCGTCGAGGGAGTAGCGGACGCGCGCGCGGGCCATCAGCTCCAGGCGCAGGGTGCGACCGGCCGGCATCGAGGGCCGCGGGGCTGTGAACCGCCAGGTCGCCCGCGTCGCCTTCGGTGCCTTGCCCGCGGTAGCGCCGCCAGGCCGCCTCGGGACGGTCGATGGCGTGACCCAGGGCGATCGAGCGGACCAGCTTCACGTACTCCGCGTGGGCCCACGCCAGCGGCATCGCCGAGCCGCTGGGCCGGCCGGGGAACAGGTGGCGGTCCGGGATCGGTGCCGCGTCCCAGACCTGCTCGGGCAGCATCCCCCCGCCCGAGGCCATCCGCCGCATCGTCTCCAGGTACGGCCGCGCGTCGCGCCCGGCGTCGAGCTCGTAGTGGCCGCGCTCGCCGACCAGGATCGGCCAGCCCCGACCGATCCCCGTCCCGTCGTACGCGCTGCCGTCCTCGTGCTCCCCGTAGCCGTCGCCGTTGTAGCGGTGCCAGACGGGACCGCTCGGCGTCTCCGTCCGCAGGATGGCGTCGGCGACCGCCAGGCTCGAGACGATCCGGGGATCGTCGGGTAGGCGGAGCCCGAAGCGCACCAGCGACAGGAAGTCCGTCCCGACCATCTCGTCGGCCGGCATCAGCGACGCCTCCGGTGGTCGGTTGCGCACGGGCACCGGCGTCGAGAGGGGCGCTGCCTGCGAGCACATCCGGCGAGGCGATCCGCACGTAGTAGCCGTCGACGCCGTGCGCGTCGGGCAAGGCCGGGTGCCGCGCGACGTACGTCCAATCCTCGATCGAGGCGTTCCAGTCGTCGGCGAGCTCGAGGCAGTAGGAGGTGGCGGGCTCCGGCAGGTGGCCCGCGGCGACCACCAGGGCGGCCACGACCGGCGCCAGCGTGGATGGGCAGAGCCCAGCGGTCTCCTCCCAGCGGTCCTGCCTCGTGACGGGGCCGGTGCGGGCGATGAAGCCGGCGGCCTGGACGATCATGCCGTCGAGAGCCGTTTGGGTTGACGAGGTTCTCGAAGGCCGAGGCATGGAGCCCCGTCCGGCCGTGCATGTGGGAGGCGCCGCCGCGAAGCGCGCCCGCAAGGAGGAGCGGGTAGGCGGCCTCGTCGAGCTGCATCCCGGTCCAGTAGGCGTCGCCGTCCACCCACTGGTTCTGGGGCCAGTGGCCGTCCGGCTCCTGGGATGCGATCAGGTAGGCGAGCGTGCGCCGGGCCGTTGCCTCGGCGCCCAGCGCGACGAACGCACCGGCCGACTCCACGAGGTCGCGCGACCAGACCAGGTGGTAGCCGCCCACGTCGTTGCGGGTGTTGCCCCACGGGATCGACAGGCTGGCCACGGTCGCGCCCGGCAGGGTCCGGTCCTGGTGGGTGCGGAGCACCGCCGCGGACGTCATGTACAGGTCGCGGTCCTCCTGCGGCAGGTCAGCGGGAGGATCCACCACCGTCCGGACGAATCCGTGCCAGTTGCCGACGTACTCATCCCAGGCACTCTGGAAGGGACTGACCAGCGCGGCAGACGCCTCCAGCCCGGCCTCGTCGGGCCGGGCACCGAACGCGAGGACGAGCTGGGCCACGCCGCCGTCGAGCGCCAGCTCGCTGATGCCTGCGACGTTGCCGGCGTCGGTGCGCGCGTACGCCCAGGTCATCCGGCCGTTCGAGGCGAAATCCTGCCACCCGTCCGAGGTCCCGACGTAGCCCACGCTCTGGCGGACCGGACCGGGGTCGGATGCCAGCGCCAGTGCCCACGCGCCGTTCTGGGCGAAGAGCATCGCCCGTCCCTTGTAGGTGCCAACCCAGGCACGGCCACGGAGGCCACCGAACCCCAGGTGAGGTGCGAGCAGCGGATAGAGCCGCAGCGGATGGGCGGCCCGGTCGGGGTCGGCCGGGTCGCGACGATCCTCGAGTCGCGCCTCGATGCGGACGACGTCGGCATGGTCGTCGGCGCAGATCCGGAGGGTGAGCTCGTAGCGCGCATGACGGTGCACGGCCGTGATCGCCGGCACCCCCGCGGCCTCGTGGCGGACTGTGTGCGTCGCGTCGCGCTTGACCTCGCTCCAGAACCCCGCATCGTCGGCCACGATGAAGCCCAGGTCGCGGATCTGGGGCCGGTCCACGTGCGGCCAATAGACCTCGTTCAGGATCCCGCGCCCGATCGTGAACCACACCCGGCTCGAATAGTGGGACGTCCCGACGGCGTCCTTGTCGCTGCTCGACCAGGTCGGCGGGATGCCGGGCGCCCCGGGAGCGACCGGTTGATCCGGATGGCTCATCGGTCGCCCGTGGGCGTCACCACCCGCTCATGCCGGTGATCGCCTGTCCGGAGCGCGGTTCGCCCCGGCTGGTGGCTGCCATGGCCCTAGGCTCCCCGGTCCTCGTGGCCGCCGAACCCGAGCCGCATCGCCGAGAGCACCCGGTCCGCGAAGTCCGCCTCGCCGCGCGACACGGCCGGCACCATCAACCAGACGACCCTCGGGGTGGCAAGCTGGCCCACGAGGTCCTTGAGCGACGTGGCCCCGGCCGAGATCGCCTTGTCCGCGAGCAACCCGTCCACCGTCTCGGCGTGACGCGCATAGCCGACGACGGAGTGGCCCGCCTGCAGCCAGCGGCGCGACATGTTGGCGCCCATCCTGCCCAGGCCGACGAGTCCGATCTGCATGGTCTTCCCCTTACGGTAGCGGAGCGGTCGATAGACCCGGCGCCGATCGCCCGATCAGGCGGTAGGACCGCCACCATCCGGGCCGAGGGCCCTCTTCGCGTGCTCGAACTCCTGCTGGCTCATCTCGCCGCGGGCAAACCGTCCGCTAAGGATCTGGTTCGGGGTCAGGCCCGACGAACCCTGGGTCGGCGTCGCTCCGGCGCGGGAGGGCCTCCTGACCGCCCAGACGACGAGGATGATGACCCCAATCACCGCCAGCAGGCCAGCCAGCATCCAGAGCCAGTTGCCCCCACCTGCCCAGGCATAGCCGGTCATCGATCGGTCTCCTTGCCCGCGAGCCGAGCGGGACGCCCGCGGACGCCGCCCAGGGTTGACCCCGGGCGGGTCGCCATGGCTCCGCCGGCGAGGAGCGCAGGCGCGCTGGCCGCGAGGACCAGGAGGCGAGATGCGCCTGCGAGGCAGAGCCCGGTCGCCAGGCCGAGCGAAGCGGCGGCAAGCAGCCGCAACGTCGGGTCGGGCAAGGCCTGCAGCGTGATCGTGGTCTCTTCGACGCCGAGCCGGGCGCGTGCGGCAGCGTCCGGCAGGCGCTCGGCGACGCGTTCAGCGCCGGTCCGTGCTTTCTCGAGCACCGCCGGAACGTGCTCGACGGCGCCCTCGACCGTGACCCGGATCAGGCCGACCCTCGAGCGCGCCTCGTCGGCGATCTCATCACCGGCGTCGCGGGCGGCGTCGGCAGTTTCGGTGACGCTGGAGTTGGCCTCGGTGGTGGTCATCTCGTCTCCTTCATGGGATCGAGTTGTGCGCGGACAGCCCGGTCGAGTCCGGGCCACGCCCAGGACCGCACAGCGAGGAATCCCATGGGCGAGCGGGTGACCCCGGTGACACGCCAGGGATGGCCGTGGCGGTCTCCCGTGCCTCTGGCATCCGGGGAAGCGTAGCCTGGCGACCACCGCTAGGCTACGCTCCGGCCAATGCCGTGTCTGCAGTAAGCACCCCGGGCTGCGCGATGTCATGACGGTTCGTCATTCGATCAGCGCCTCGAAGGCCGAGCGTATCGCCGTCCTCCCGCGCAACAAGGCGCGGCCCTGATCAACGCCCACGTCTTCGACGAAGAGCCCGCGCCGATCGCGGCGTGTTCCGGTCTCATGACGGACGGTCATGACGCGGCCGCTCCTCGTGGTCATATTGGCACGGGAGTCCGAACAGTTCGCCATCGAGAGGCCGCCATGAGCGTGCGCACCATCCCCGTGCCCGAGGCATCCGCCCTCTACCGCGGAATGGTCGGGGTCTCGGCCGTCCTTCCGGATCACTCGGTCTCGAGGCATGATCCCGGCCCTGGAGGGGGTCCAGCGTCCCTCGGATCGGGCTCCAGAGTGATCACGGTGGCAGTACTGCGCAGCCTCGTCCTCATCGTGATCGCCACGCTCCTGGTCCTCGTCGCCCTCCCGGCTGCTCTTGTCGCGGCAGGGACCTAGAGGCGCCGTCACGCCCTCTGTCGAATGAGACAGGTCGTGGTACAGCGATCAGGGGATGAAATGCTTCCGCCGCTCGGCGAGGCGTGGGAACAGCTCGTAGACCTCCGCGAGTGCCTCGGGCGCGGGGCGGCGCTGGCTCACCCTGGCGGAGGAGAAAGTGCCGTTCCAGGGTCTCCCGGCACGCATATGCTGGCTGGGCTACGGCGAGCGGGACACGCGCGGGCGTCCGGTTCAACGAGCTGGTCGCGTCTGGAGGAATGGAGGCGCACGTCATCACGACTCGGAAGCTCGCCCTCGAACCGCTACCTCTTGGGCCGCGGACCCGTGCGAGCCCGAACCGCCAGACCGAGGTCGATGCGCAATGGGTCGGACGCCATCGCGGACTGGCCGCTGCTGAACGGCTCTAGGGAGCACTGCCGGCCAGGGATGCAACGTGGGTCAGCATCCACCACGGCGGCGGCCGTTGGAGAGCGGCTCAGCATCCATGCCGGCATGTGCATCGTGGTGGCGGACGTCGACCTCGGTCAGGGCCGCCCGGTCCTCGCTTGAGCCGCCTCGTACGATCGGATCCCGCCGCAGTGCCTCCGTGGTTCAAACGTACGCGGCGAGCGCGCGAGGCCGCCCCGGGCCTCCCAGGGGAGGACGACGCTCGCCTCCTCGACGGCACGAAGCGATCGAGGTCGCGTCGATGAGCGCGGGGCGCGTGTCGCGATCGCTCGAGACCGCGCGGAGCGGCGGCGGGCACGGTGACCCGGCGGTGGCGGGCCGCCGAGCGGTTCGGAGCCGGCGTGCCATAACAGCACGATCTGGTACGGACCGATATCGCCACCGGTAGGGTGAGCGAACGGCGAACAGTCACCGCGAGACACGCTGACAGGAAGGTCTCGTGGTCGGCTGGCGCTTGGGGGCCTCCGCGGATCCTCGGAGGCCAGGAGCGGGCTCGCGAGAGCCCAGGTGGCGTCGAGGAGCGGCCAGCACTGTTGCCCGGACCGGCAGGTCCGGGACCGCGAGCAGGCACGGCCCCTTGCGCGCAGTGGGGATCGGAAGCCCAGGCATCGCATCATGCGTCGGCGTCGATGGTACTTGCATCGACATCACGCCGTGCACCCCTGTCGGGCGACGAGGACGCGGAGACGGAGGTCAGCGGGGCGCCAGATAGCGGTCGATGTACGTCCCGTAGTCGGGGACCCTCCGCTGGTACGCGCTCTCCATGAGCGGTGACGAGACCATGAAATCGGCGGAGGCGCGGTCACAGGCGATCGGGATGTTCCACACCACCGCGATCCGCAGGAGCGCCTTGACATCGGTGTCGTGCGGCTGGGGCTCAAGCGGATCCCAGAAGAAGACGAGGAAGTCGATCTCGCCATCCGCGATCAGGGCTCCGAGCTGCTGGTCACCGCCCAGAGGCCCGCTCTGGAGCTTGCGGATCCCGACGCCGAGCTCCTCCTCGAGCAGCGTGCCGGTCGTCCCCGTCGCCACCAGGTCGTGCCGCATGATGAGCCCGCGGTTGTACTTCACCCACTCGATGAGGTCGGCCTTCTTGTTGTCATGCGCGACGAGTCCGATCTTCTTCCGCGGTCCGAGCGTCTGTTCCATCGTGCCCTCCGGCAACTGGGTGCTCGTGTGCCCCGTCCGGCCCTGCGCGGCCCCGCGCGGGCGAAGGGGCGGACCCGGTTCGGACGTGACCCCTGCTCAAACGGCAGCGCGTCTGCCATTGTCATCGAACCTGCCGGGTCGAGGATGACGCCGTCGCGCCCTGGCCGTCTGCGAGGCGCGCTCCATCCCTTGTTCGGGGGCAGGTAGCACTGGGATTCGCGGGCTCCGAGCAAACCTACCCGGCGGCCGCGGTATCGGCGCCAGCCCGTCCGCCACGATCAGTGGATCGTGGCGGAGTCACCACTGGCGCGACCCGAGCCTCGGCATTGGTCAATGCCGCGCCCCGACGTTGCGGGGCCGTGGCAGATCCAGCAGCGCTCACGCGGCCAGGCCGATCACCAGCCACATGAACCCGACGCCCAACACCGTGCACGCGATCGTGAGGCGGCTCGGGTGATGGGCGTGCGCCTCGGGCAGGATGTCGGAGGTCGCGAGGTAGAGCAGAATCCCGGCGAAGAAGCCGAGGTACAGGCCGAGGAGCGGGTGGGGGATAGTGAAGCCCAGGGTGATCGCAGCACCAGCCACCGGGGCCAGCGCGTCAAGGGTAAGCAGGGTGAGCGCCCGGCGACGGTTGTTGCCGAACAGCGACGTGATCGTGTAGGTGTTGAACCCGTCGGCGAAGTCGTGGGCGATGACGGCCACCGCGATGGTGGCGCCGATCGCCGCGCCGGCCTGGAACGCCGCGCCAATGGCGAAGCCATCCATCACGCTGTGCCCCACGAGCGCCGATCCGGCGAGTAGCCCGACCCCAGGCCGGTGCTGGTGCGCAGCCCACTCGTCCTCGTGTCCGCGGTGGACCCCCATCCAGCGCTCGATCACGTGTAGCACGAGGAAGCCCGCCACCAGCGTGATCAGCGGAGCCTGCACGTGGAACCACACGGCCGGCTCTTGGTTCAGGGCCTCGGGCAGCAGATCGAAGCCCACCACGCCCAGCATCAGCCCGGCGGCCAGACCGAGCACGAGGTGCTGGTAGTCACGAATCCGCAGTGCCGCCCATCCCCCGAGGAGCGTGGTGGCGAACGAGCCCAGCGCGACGAGGACGGGCATCGCGGCTCAGCCTGCTGACCCGTCACGGAGTGGGGGGTACGGGCGGACCGGCATGGCGGGCGCAGTCGCGAGGCGGAGGTGTCGGCCGTGCATGGTGCCATGGTCCTCGTTCAAGCCAGGCACGCTACAACGATCACGATCACGCCGACGATCCCAATGCCACCACTTCGATAGTTCACCTCCGTCTCCAGATTTCGTCACGACCCCACGAGCCCTGCGGCGCGGAGGGTCGCGATCGTGTGGCTCGTTGCCGAGCTGCGGGCGCCGCTCCTCATTGGTGACCACGGCCTCGTCGACCTCGTCCTTCTTCCTCGTATCGACGGCGCCGATCGTTGCGCCGGAGGTAGCGCCGATCGCGCCTCCGACAACCGCACCGACAGGGATGCCGACAACGGCACCGACAGCCGCTCCGCCGACACCGCCGGCAAGGGCGCCGCCCACCTCCTCGTCGCCGTGGTGCGGGGTGGTCGACACGGAAGTCTTCTCGATGGTGGCGGCGCTGTCCTCTGTGACAATCTCGTTCCCGATGATCCTGGTCATGGTGTTCTCCCGCGCCCGCGGCGCGAACCCGGGCCGCGCATAGCTGCCCTGATCCCGGACTCTGGCGCCAATGTCGTCTTCTGGCACGGCTGTGTCATGACCGAACGTGATGCTGACGATGTTCGGAGGCGCCCCTTCCGCAAGTCGTCGGCGACTCACCGACCACCCAGACCACAGCGTCAGGCGACAGGGCTGTCGGCTCCGCGAGTGTTCGCCAATGTCACCGGGGCAGGGGGAGCTCCGACTCGGCGGCATGTTCACGGACCGGCGACGATGCCTGCTTGGCGCCCCGGGCGAGCTGAAGGGTGAAATAGCGGGTTGGCGGGGGAGAGATCGAGATGTCGCCGAAGCCGGCCTCCTCAAGCAGCCGCCTCGCGTCGGCCTCAGTCCATCGTGGGAAGCCCAAGGCATTCTTCGTGCCCGACGCGCTTGCGTCGTCGGTCGAGAGGCCGAGCGTGAGCACCGCGCGGCCACCGGGCCGGAGGACACGGTACATCTCGCTCAGCGCCTTGAGCGGGTCGGGAACGAACTCGACGCAGCCATAGGCGGTGACCACGCTGAAGCGCCCTTCCTCCCACGGCAGTGCCGCGGCGTCACCCAGGACGATCTCGGCCGTACCGGCGGCGATGCGCTCTGCCAGTCGCCGCCGACCCAGACCGACCTGGATCTGCGACGCGTCCAGACCGGCGACGTGCCGTACGTGTGCCGCCTCGCCTTCCAGCAAGCCTGCCGCCCCGCAGCCGACGTCGAGCAGGTCGTCGTCCGGCTGCAGGTCCAGCTCCCTTGCCATGATCGGGTAGATCGGTCGGTGGTCGATGACCATCCACCGGGCGGTCACCCACCCGAGCGGGCCGCTCGGCACGCCTAAGGCTGTGCGCACAAGCCGCTCCCACCCTGAACCCGGTGCAGCTCTCCCCCGCGTCGCCAAGGCAGCGGCGCCCGCGGCGGCCGACGCCGCCCCAGCGCCTGCCAACAGAACCACGGATCGGCGCATCACGAGTCCTCCTCGCTGCGGTCCGGGGATCGGCATCGTGGATGGCTCGGCGCGTCCCGGCGGCAGCGTCAGTGGGCAAGCACCGACGGCCCACCCCAAACATGTGGAAGATCCGCCGCATGGGTGTCGACGGATAGGGGCAAATGACCCTTCGAAAGGAATGGGGAGATCGCCGGGTCGCAATGCGTGACCACACACGATGAGAGCGTGGTCGCGACTTGGCCGTTGTCAGCGCTGTGGGCCTGGGACGGCCACTGACAACTCGGCCCCGGTCGTGAAGTCGAGGACAACGAGCGCCGACGCTTGGCTCGGACATGGCGTTGCCGGGGGCGATGCGAGACAGGTTGACGGGTCGGCGAACGCGCCGGAGTAGGTAAGCGCCCAGACGAACGTCTGCGGATCCACGCCGGCGAGGGTCGTGTACGTGGCTAGCCGTCCGATGGTGGCAGTCTGGACCGCGACTGTCCCCACGGCCCGGTCGGCGAGGAGCCGAGCGCCGGCATCGATTGCGGCCGCGCTCGTCAGCCCACCGGTCGGCAACGGTGCGATGCTCGGGCTCGGCATCGCGCACTCTGGAGCGGGACCGAGCGCGGGCTGATGGCCCTCGTCGACCAGAGCGTCCCACACGAGCAGCCAGGTCGGCCCGCCGGCCCCGTCCTCGGTGCGCTGGTCGACGGTCTGGCCGCTCGCCGTCACGAGACGCACCGTCCACGGCAACGGTGGAACGCGGGGATCGCCCGGCACGACCGTCACGGTCTGGTCGCAGCCGACGTGACCGACGACGGAATCGCCGATGGCGACCTGGAGCATGCCCCACGAACTGCGATCGTCGACCGTGAGGACGTACGGGGCAAGGGTCGGTCCCGAGGCGACCGGTGTCCCCCCTGGGGGGCCACTGCAACTCGCGAGGGAGGACGGCAGCAGCAGGAACGCGGTCGCACTCGCGACCAGGTACCGACGTCTCATCTGGTCTGCCCCGTTGCCTGCCCGCGGCACCGCGCAGGCGTTCGTGCCTCGCACTCTAGACCCCAGACTTCGCCCAGGAGTTCCCGAGTCGAGAGATCTCCGACGGAGACCACTGGCCGCGGGGAGATTCCGCATCACGTCCCGCTGAGTCGTCCGCGCCATCACCGGCACCTCCCCGCGCAAGGTATCCACCGCCGGGAACCCGATGACATGGCCCAATCGGCCGAATAGCCACCGCGGCCCACTGCGAAGTGGGTCGGCGTCTCGTTGCGGCCGGCGTCGGCGGCGCCGTTCTGGGCCGACTACATCGCGAAGCCCGACATGCGCCTGTTCGCCAGGTCATACGACAGCATCGGCTTCTACGCCCACCTCACGCAATCGCAGATCGACACCTGGAGCGTCTTGGCCCCGATGATCCCGGCCGACGACAACGCCGCCCGCTACGAGGCGGCGGGCGCCACGTCGGATGCGTTCCTCGAATTCCTGGGCGTCCGGGTACTTCCCGGACCCGGCTGTCGGACCGCCCTGGGAGTTCGATGGCCCCGGGCTGCCCGCGGATCCGGGCCCGAAGCCGCTCTCCCTGTCGGCTGCCAACGGCAAGGCGGCGCCCTTCAGCGCCGCGGCGGTGACGAATGCCATCTACAGCCTGTCGTCGAGCGCGGACATCATCGTGTTCGACGTCCGCGGCCACGCGAGGCTGGGCGATCCGGGCGATCTCCAGGACTACGTCCTCGGCAGCGGCAGCTTCTGCACCAGCGGTGTCGGAGGTTCCGAGGTAGCTGTACGTGTCGACCGACGATCCGGTGGTCCGGGTGGTCGGACGGCCCAGGGCCTCGAGCGAGAGGGTCGTGGTCGAGCCACCGGCGGGGGTGATCGAGGTGAGGCGGTGGGCGAGGTCGCAGGTGTAGGCGATGTGTCCGCCTCGTCGCGGCACGAGAATGGCGTCCTCGTCCAGAGTGCCCGTGCACCTGTCGTCCTCGAGGCGTGGTATACGGACAACGACGTTGACAGCACGTCATCAGGGGTGCAGAGTGTTGGTCGACCGGTGCACCGGTTGATGCATCAGCCGCCGCAAGAATACGGGAGGTGTGCGATCTGCCTTGGAGGCGGGGTCCCCTCCAAGGTTGCTGGTGGCACTGCCGAACGGCGTGTCCGCAATCAGCGGGCAGTTCCCACGGATCGGCGAGAGGTTCTGGAGGCAACTCGCTCATGGCGAACTCGTTCATCGCGACTGAGCAGGCTCAGCCATGGAGTTGTGATAGCTTCGCCGTCGCGTCCACAAACGCCTTGTCCGGCTCCAATCTTCTTGCGAAGAACAGCGACCGGCCTGCGCGTGAGAGTCAGCCTCTGCACCGGTTCGGCGCGCGCACAGGCGGCAGGCGGTTGCGCCTCGCATACGTTGAGATCGACGATATCGACGAGACCGTGCCCCATGTCGGCTCATCCCCTTACTGGTGCTGGGGACACGAGATGGGCGTCAACGCCCGCGGCGTCGCAATTGGCAACGAGGCGCTCTTCACCCGAGACTGCGTCGCCGCGGGTCAAGCTGAGCGGACCGGGCGCCAACAGGCTCTTGGTATCCTCGGCGGCGAATTCGTGCGGCTGGGACTGGAGCGCTCCGACTCGGCGGTGTCTGCGGTCCAGGTCATCACCGACCTGGTCGAGAGGTATGGGCAGTGGGGCGCCGGGGTTGTGGGAGGGGATCGGGCGTCGACTGCGTACGACAACTCCTACTTGATCGCGGACGCCACGGAGATCTGGGTCGTAGAAACGACCGGGAGGCATTGGGCCACCCGCAGGGCTGATGCATCCACTTGCTCTGTCTCCAACGAGCCGACAATTCGGGCCGATTGGGCGAGCACCTCCGAAGGATTGCTCGACCATCTCGTCGAGCGCGGTTGGTGGACACGTCGTGAGACGATCGATTTCGCCGCCGCCATAGTCGATCCCGACGTGCCCTCGCATGCCTCCCACCTTCGCGTCGAGCGTTCCAGGCAGATGCTGCGCGACGCCACGACTTCTGGGCGAGTTGGATTCATCGAGGTCCGCGCCGTGCTGGCCGACCACTATGGCGACACCTTCTTGGGCGGTCCTGCCTTCAACCCGAGCCTGCCTGAGTTCCCGACACTTTGCATGCACCAACATCGCTCCTTCCTCACCTGGGGCAACACCGCTGCCTCCATGGTGGCTAGCCTCCCTCGGCATGGGCGACCGTTCGTTTGGTGGGCAGCAACGACGCCCTGCACGAGCGTCTACCTCCCGGTCGCGGTGACCGGTTCACGGCTTCCATCCTCCCTGTGCGCCGCGGGAACGGCCGAGGGGGCGGGGCCGAACCCGGAGGAGGCGCCCGCTGACACGAGCACGACCGGTTCGTACTGGTGGACATTCCAGACCCTTCTCGAGGCCGTCGTCGGTTCAGGCAACGACGCGACCTCCTACTTGAGGAGGCAACCGGTCGTGCGCGCGGCATTCGACGAGCTCCAGGAAGAATGGCAGGGGTCCGTGGACAGGCTAATCTCGAACGATGCCGAAGATGATGAGTGGGATGCCTTGACCGCGCAGTGTGTGGTTGAGGCCACCGACACGGCGCAACGCCTGTTGAGTAGCTTCAGCGATTGAGGGGAACCCACCTTCGCGTCACTGAAGTGGCGCTTCCGAAGAGGCACCGTGGCTGTGGCTGCACCAGATCCGGGGAGCAGCACTTCCTTGCGCCCAGTGGTTGGCTCCGGCTCCATGGGTAATCGGGCACCCGGCGGTCAGCAGGATTCCTCGACGGTAACGGAGGAACGGCGCCGCCGGCTGGGAGCGGCCCTTCGGCGTGCTCTGCGCGGAGAGGTCCACTTCGAACGCGGCACCCGTGCGGTCTATGCGACGGACTCATCGAACTACCGTCAGGTGCCACTCGGCGTCGTGTTCCCGATGGACCAGGACGATGTCGTGGAGGCACTCCGCATCTGTGCTGAACATGACGCTCCTGTCCTGCCCCGGGGAGCGGGCACGAGCCTGGCCGGCCAGGCATGCAATGTCGCCGTGGTGATCGACACCAGCCGCCACATGACGAAGATCCTCGGGATCGATCCCGAGGCTCGGGTCGCCCGGGTCCAGCCTGGAATGGTGCTCGACGTCCTGCAGGCCGCTGCGAAGAGGTACGGGCTGGTATTCGGGCCCGACCCGGCGACGCACGGGTGGTGCACGCTCGGTGGGATGATCGGCAACAACTCCTGTGGAAGCCACGCCCTCTACGCCGGGAAGACCGTCGACAACGTCGAGCGTCTCACCGTTGTCACCTACGGCGGTGACGTCCTCGAGGTCGGTGCGTATGACGATGATGCATACGACCGTGCCGTATCAGACGGTGGTCGCCAGGCCCAGGTCCTCGGCGAGCTGCGCGGACTCGGTAGTCGATATGCAGACCGCGTGCGGGCGGGGTTCCCGGCGATTCCCCGACGTGTGAGTGGCTACAACCTGGATCAACTGCTGCCAGAGAACGGATTCCATGTGGCGCGTGCGCTCGTCGGCACCGAGGGCACGTGCGCATTCGTGACGGAAGCGCTATTGCGCCTCCGCCCAGACCCCGGGCACCGCCGCCTGATTGTCCTTGGATACGAAGACGTGTTTGCTGCCGCAGACGCAGTACCGTCGCTCCTCCGCCACCCGCTACTTGCGCTTGAGGGTTTCGACGGCGCCTTGGTCGACCAGATGCGGGCGCGGCCGTTGAACGTCGAGCACCTGGCGCTCCTGCCGGAAGGGCGGGGATGGCTCCTGGCCGAGGTCGGCGCCGAGACCCGAGAGGCAGCGGATACGCTGGCCGACAACCTCATCGCAGACCTGCCTCCCGACGTTCGCTGGCGACGCTACGACGACCCGGAACGACAGCAGCGGATCTGGCTGGTTCGCGAGTCCGGCTTGGGCGCGACAGCTGTCACCGGGGACGGTGGGCGCAACCATGAGGGGTGGGAGGATGCAGCGGTTGCCCCCGAGAAGCTCGGAACGTACCTGCGCTCGATCACGACGCTGTGGTCGGAATTCGGCTACTCGGGAGCGTGGTATGGCCACTTCGGCCAAGGCTGTGTCCACACGCGCAACAACTTCGACTTCAGCACAGTTGAGGGACTCGCGGCGTATCGCCGGTTCGTGACCCGGGCCGCGGACCTTGTCGTGCGACTCGGCGGCTCGCTGTCGGGCGAGCACGGCGACGGGCAGTCTCGCGGTGAACTGCTGGAGCGGATGTATGGACCGGAACTTGTCCATGCATTCCGGGAGTTCAAGGCCGTGTTCGACCCTCGCGGGCGGATGAACCCCGGGAAGGTCGTCGACGCATATCCGGTCGACACCAACCTTCGCCACGGGCCGCACTACCGCGCGGCGAGCCTCGGGCCGTCCGTGATGTCGTTCGGTGCTGCGGCGCATTCGCTGCAACAGGCGGCGGAGCGGTGTGTCGGCGTCGGACGGTGTCGACGGGACTCAGGCGGGACGATGTGCCCCTCGTATCGGGCGACGCGTGACGAGCGTCATTCGACGCGCGGCCGCGCAAAGTTGCTCGTCGAGATGTTCCAGGGCGACGTGACGCCGACCACGTGGCGCAACCACGACCTCCGCGCGGCGCTCGACCTGTGTCTATCGTGCAAGGGCTGTGTCGTGGACTGTCCGACGCAGGTCGATATGGCCTCGTACAAGTCCGAGTACCTGCACCACTACTACGCGGGCCGACTCCGCCCCCGAGTCATGTACACCTTTGGCCTTCTGCCCTGGACGGCGAGGGTGGCATCTCGCGTTCCGTGGCTGCCGAACGCCCTGCTGACCGCCCCTGGCCTGGGAGGCGCCCTCCGCGCACTCGCGGGACTGACCACCGCCCGGCCAGCGCCTCGGTTCGCCAGTCGCTCGTTTCGCCACAGCACCGCCGCCGCAGCACACCGTGATTCCTCCGAGGCAACGGTCGTTGTTTGGCCCGACACCTTCACGGACGCCTTTCGGCCGTGGATTGCGGATGACCTTGTCGCAGTTCTCGAAGCCGTCGGTGAACGGGTCGCCGTCCCTTCGACCTGGGCCTGTTGTGGACGACCGCTCTATGACGCGGGCCTGCTCGGGCTCGCCCGACGGGCCCTCGCCACTCTCGTTGGCGTGCTCGATCCATGGACATCCCGCGGGATCCCCGTCGTCGTGCCGGAGCCGAGCTGCCTGGCCGCGTTTCGCGACGAGCTCCCCGCATTGCTTCCCGACGACCCGAGGGCAGCACGGCTGGCATCACTGTCTCGCAGCCCTGCTGAGCACCTGATCCGTTCCCCGGGATTCACGGCGAGCGTTGCCCGGGCCCCGACCACCGCTGCCCTCGCCAGCGACTCGCCAGACATCGTCGTTCACCCTCACTGCCACGGACGGGCAGTGGGAACACCCCCAGCGGATCGCGAAGTCCTCGAACTGCTTGGCTTCCGGCCAGTGATCCTTGACGCCGGGTGCTGCGGCATGGCCGGATCCTTCGGCTATCGGGCCGAGCACGAGCCGATGTCGAGGAGGATTGGCCTGGAGCAATGGCTACCCGCGGTCCGAGCTGCGGTCGAAGGCCCGCGGACCGATCTCGTGGTCGATGGGTTCAGTTGCGCGATGCAACTCGAACAACTCTCGGATCTCGAATCCACGCCGTTGATATCCGTCGTTCGCCGTTGTCTGGACTGCTGACGTACGGCCGGCGAAGTGCCGGTCCACGCTCGGGGAGAGCCCGGGGGACGCGCATTCGCCCTGCCCGCCGATGCCCTCGCCCGCCATCTCGCGGTCTTCGGCTCGACCGGACCCGGCAAGAGCACGGTCCTGCTCAACCTGGTCCTTGCGCTCGCGGAATCCCCGCTCGGCGTGCGCCAGCGAGATCCAAGGGGGACCTTGGGGTGCATCGGTCGGGGCGAGAGGAGAAAAACCTCCAGAACCGACCTTGATGTCCCGGCTCCACTGCCGCTCAGGATCGCGCTCTGTATGCGCGAGCGGTGGCTCCGAGCGGGTCGCCGATCGCCGCATGAGGGGGTCGGCCGTAACGGTATGCAGAAACCCGCGTGTGGCGAGGGCGGGTCGGCCTGCGACGTCCCTCGGCCCTCCCCGCGGCACAGCCCGAATGCACTCGGAGCAGAGAGGATGATGCCGGTTCCTCAAGAGACTGTCTGGTCGGCACCAAGGTGAACGAGGACCTCGGCGATCCCGAAGTCGAGGCGGCGGATCGCTGACTCGACGCCTCGGGCGATCTCGTGAGCCTCGATGATCGTCAGCTCCGGCGCGACGTGGACATGGAGATCGACACGCACGTGGCCCGCTTCGCCGCGCGAACGCACGGCATGGCAGTCCCGCACGCCGGGGACCGCCAGGGCGGCCGTCCGGATCGCGTCGGTGTCCACCGCTGCCGCATCGGTCAGGACGTCGGCTGCCCGGCGCGCGACGAGCCAGCCGCGCCAGGCAACCACGCCGGCCACGCCGAGGGCCATGATCGGGTCGAGTCGCGGGAAGCCGGCGGCAGCCACGCCGACCGCGCCCAGGACCCCGACAGATATGAGCGCATCGGCCGCGGCGTGGATCGCCTCGGATCCGAGCACCCGGCTCTGCGTCTGTCGAGCTTTCCGGCGCAGGTACAGGGCGAGGCCGCCAGTCGAGACCGCGGAGACCGCCATGATCGCGAGCCCGACTCCGGTCGCCGCGCCCGGCTTGGGGTCCGCAAGGCGCGGCAGGGCGCTTGACACGATGACGCCCATGGCGACCAACAGGAGCATCCCGATGAGCAGCGAGGCGAGGGCCTCGTACCGTTCGTAGCCGTATGGGTGGCGGGGATCGGCCGGGCGCGTCGCCAGCCAGACGCCGCCGAGCGCGACGAGGTGGACGGCGGTGTCGACGCCCATGTGAAGCGCGTTGGCGGCGATCGCCACGCTGCCGGTCAGCACCGCCGCGAACGCCTGGGCGCTCAGAAGCGCGAGGTGCAGCCCGATGGTGACCCCGACGGCGGTCAGCAGCACACGGCGGCGGTCGGTCACGGCGGTCGTTCCCCGTCCCATCATTCGGGAAGCGCGTCGAGGTCGGGGCCCGTGCGCGCGTGCGTCTCGGAATGCCGCGCCACCCGTGGGCGGTGGCCCGCATCGTCGATGATCGTGCGACCGCCTTCAGTCACGAACGACACGCCGTACGCCTCGGACAGCCGCGCCGGCACGAGGACCTCGTCGGGCGGCCCGGCTGCCACGACCCGGCCGGCCAACAACAACACCCAGTCGGCGGCTGCGGCATCGGTCAGCTCGTGGGTGGTCAGGATGACGGTGACGCCGCGTCGTCGTTCCTCCTCGATCGCGGTGCGGATCCGCTCGGTCGACGGCAGGTCGAGCCCGGTGATCGGCTCGTCCAGCAGCAGCAGGTCGGCGGCCTGGGCAAGCCCCTGGGCCACGAAGACGCGCTGGCGCTGTCCGCCCGACAGCTCATCGAGGTGGCGCGACGCAAGCTCGGTGATGGCCAGACGGTCCATCGCAGCCGCGCACAGCGCCCGGTCCTGGGTGGTGAACCGGCGGAACGGCCCGAGGCTGCCGTAACGGCCCATGCCGACGACCTCCCGGACGGTGACCGGCATCGCCTCGTTGACCGCGGTCGACTGGAGGACGTAGGCGGTCGCCGCCAGCCGGCGCGGGCCCGCCAGCACCGCGAGCCGTCCCGAGATGGGTTCGAGGAGGCCGGCGATCGCGTTGAGGATCGTCGATTTCCCCGAACCATTCGGCCCGATGAGGGCGGTCAGCGCGCCGGCCGGGATGTCGAAGTCCGAGGCCGTGAGGGCCACGCGCTCGCCGTAGGCGAGGACGAGGTCACGAGCCATGACGGCCGGCTCGCGCACCTCAGGAGCCACCGTCGACGACCGAGGTCCGGCGCCTGGAACGGAAGACGGGATCAGCCACGTCACGCGCGAGGAGGACGGCGAAGAAGACGGCGACCGCGACGGCGGCGACCGTCGCGCCGGCGGCCGTGCCGAGGTGCCAGCTCAGCAGGAGCCCGATCACGACCGAGGCGCAGCCGAGACCCGTCGCCGTGAGCATCATCGTCGGGACGCTCCGGGCCAGCAGAGCGGCCGTCGCGGGCGGCGCGATGAGGAGGCCGAACACGAGCAGCGTGCCGACCGCGCGGAAGGAGGTGACGATCGCCAGGGTCAGCAGCGTGAGCATCGCGATGTGGGCCAGCTTCGGGTGGAGGCACAGCACCTGCGCCTTCGCCTCGTTGAACGACAGGACGAGGAATGGCCGGTAGAGGACGACGATCCCGACGACGGCGATCGCGGCGGCCGCCGCCTGCACGAGCAGGTCCGACGATCGGACGCCGAGGATGTCGCCGAACAGGAAGGTCGTGAGGCTGGTCGTGAACGACGGCAGCCGGGAGACGATGATCACCCCCAGGGCCAGCATCCCGACAAAGAGCAGCCCGATGCCGGTGTCCTCGCGCAGGCGGGCCTTGCGGTGGACGAACGCAATGCCGGCGACCATGACGAGCGCCCCGGCGACGGCGCCGAGGGTCAGGTCAATCCCGAGGACGAACGCCAGCGCGATGCCCGGCAGGACACCGTGGGCAAGCGCGTCGCCCATGAAGGTCATCCCCCGGATGACCACCCACGTCCCGATGAGCGAGGTGGTCACCGCGGCCAGCAGACCGCCGAGGAGCGCCTGCTGCATGAAGTGGACCGAGAAGGGGTCCGTCAACCAGTCGAACATGGCGGTCAGCTCAGGGCCTCGGCGATCCGCGCGGCGTCCGTGCGGAGCATCCCGACGTAGGTTTCGGCGCCCGAGCCGGGCTCGCCGAGCGAGCCGGTATAGAGGACCACGACGCGCACCTCCTCGCCGACCTCCGCCGCCAGCGCGTCGGCCACGTTGGTCGGCAGCGTCGTCTCGCCGAAGATGGCCGGCACGCCCTCGGCGCGGATCACCGCCGCCAGCGCGGCGAGCTGTCTCGGATCCGGCTGCGCCTGGGTCGAACCACCCGGGATGAGGACCCCGATGACCTTGAAGTCGTAGCGCTCGGCGAAGTAGCCGAAGGCCGCGTGGCTCGTGATCAGCGTTCGTCGCGAGCTCGGGATCGTGCCGAGGGTGGAACGGAGCTCGCCATCGAGCGCGGTCAGCTGGTCGGCATAGCTCGTCGCCCGTGCCGCCCAGCCGCCTGCGGCGATCTCGCCGAGGCGCTCGCCGATGAGATCCACCGCCCGCGTCGCGCGGATCGGGTCGAGCCACCAGTGCGGGTCGGGCACGCCGGGGTCATCGCCCAGCGGCCGCGGGTCGAGCGCGGGACCGAGCTCGAGGATCGGTGTCCCCTCCTCCGCCGCCGCCTCGAGGGTATCGGTGAGCCCGACCTCGAGGCCCAGGCCGCTGCTGACCACCAGCGCGGCGTCGCGCAGGCTGGCCGCCTGGCGCGCGGACGGCTCGAAGTCGTGCGGGTCCGCCCCGACCGGCATCAGGACCTCGACCCGGGCCTGGTCGCCCGCGACGTGCGCGACGAGCTCACCGACGATCGTCGTGGTCGCGACGATCAGTGGACGCCCGTCGTTCGCTGGCTCGCCGCCGCAACCGGCGACGCCGAGGACCGCGGACAGGAGCGCCACGGTGACGCCCCGCGGAGTCATCCGCATCCATCTACAAGCGCTCGGCGGCCAGGCGATCGCGCCCGCCAAGACGCCAGCAACGGCACGCATCGCGGCGCAGCGTGCTGTTTCAGGGGGGCCTCAAAAAAAACCCTCTCCTTCAACGCGAACCCCTACTCCTTCCTGCCCCCCCCCTCCGCCCCCCCGCGGCCCCCCCCCGACCCTGCCCCCCCTCCCCCCCCCGAGGTAACGGTGATCGATCGGTCGGAGCTCGGCAGTGAGGCGGTAGACGAGTGGAATTCCGGTGGGGATGGTCAGGGCGGTGATCTCTTCCTCGCCGAGTCGGTCGAGATGCATCACGAGCCCGCGCAGGCTGTTCCCGTGGGCGACGACCAGCACACGCTGGTCGGCCCGCAGCGCCGGGGCGATCGCCGTCTCCCAGTACGGCAGCACGCGGGCAATGGTGTCGGCCAGCGACTCGCTGCGTGGCAGCTCCGCGTCGCCAAGCGCGGCGTAGCGAGGGTCATCCCGCTCCCAGCGGGGGTCGCCCGGCTCGAGCGGTGGTGGTCGTACCCGTAGCTCCGCCGCCAGGCATGGACCTGTGCCTCGCCGAAGCGCTGCGCGGTCTCGGCCTTGTTGAGCCCCTGAAGTGCGCCGTAGTGGCGCTCGTTCAGCCGCCAGCTGCGGTGAACCGGCACCCACATCCGGTCGAGGTCGTCGGCCACGATCCACAGCGTGCGGATCGCCCGCTTGAGGACCGAGGTGAACGCGACGTCGAAGTCGAGGCCGGCCTCTCTGCAGGAGCCTCGCCGACGCGTGAGACTCGGCGTTTCCGGCCGGCGAGAGGTCGACGTCGGTCCAGCCTGTGAACCGGTTCTCCCGGTTCCAGGCGCTCTCACCGTGCCGGAGCAGAACCAGGTAGCGTTGACCGGGTGGCGCGACGCGATCCGACTGCGGGAGCTCCAAACGGCGCACGCATCACCCCTCGCGGTCAGCCGGCGACCACGGGTTCGGCCTGCGGCGAGTACATCCCGCGACAGGCCGCTCCCGTCTGCACTGCCCGACCGGCGAACACGCCCTGCGCCGCCGGCACGTTGCCGGGATCGCCGGCCCACACCTTGAGCGCCGCTGCCTGGAGGGCCCGGCCGAACGAGAACGACAGCCGCCATGGCTGTCCGCCCATGCGATTGAGCGCGTCGAGGTTGGCGGTTGCGTCCTCATCGCTCTGACCGCCGGACAGGAAGACGATGCCCGGCACCGCTGCCGGCACGTGGCGACGGAATGCTCGGATCGTCCAGTCGGCGACCTCCGCGTGCGTCGCCTGCTCCGGGCACCCGTAGCCCGGCAGGACCATGTTCGGCTTGAGCAGCATCGCCTCGAGGTGGACGCGCTGGGCGACCAGCTCGCCCAACACAGCCTCGAGCGTCCAGCTTGTCACCTCGAAGCTCCGCTCGATCGTGTGCTCCCCATCCATCAGGACCTCGGGCTCGACGATCGGGACGAGGCCGGCCTCCTGGGAGAGCGCCGCGAAGCGGGCCAGGGCGTGGGCGTTGAGCCGTATCGCGTAGTCGGAGGGAACCCCGGGGCCGATGTTGATGACGGCCCGCCACTTCGCGAAGTGAGCTCCCAGCCCGCGGTACTCAGCGAGCCGCTCCCGCAGCCCGTCGAGCCCCTCCGTGACCTTCTCGCCGGGCGCCCCGGCGAGCGCCTTCGCGCCGCGGTCCACCTTGATCCCGGGGATGATGCCTCGCCCGGCGAGCAGCGTCGGGAACGGTGTCCCGTCATCGGCCGCCTGGCGGATCGTCTCGTCGAACAGGATCACGCCGGCGAGGTGCGCCTCGATGCCGGGCGTCGTGAACAGCAGGTTGCGCCACGCGCGGCGGGTGTCGGCGGTCGCCTCCACGCCGACCGCCGCGAACCGCTTCTCAATCGTGCCGGTCGACTCGTCGGCGGCCAGGATCCCCTTACCTGGCGCGACGAGCAGGCCGGCCGTCGACTCCATGTCCGCCGGCCACTCGGTCACGACGATCACTCCTCCCCCAACGTCGCCCGGAGCATCCAGAGCGCCTTCTCGTGGACGGCAATCCGGCGCGTTGCCAGATCGAGGGTTGCCGGGTCATTGACCTTCTCGGCAACGTCGACAACGCCGCGGGCCGTGCGGACGACGGCCTCGTGCGCGGCGATCAGGCGGCGGACCATTTCCATCGCCCCGGGAGCCCCCTCCTCGTCGCTCACGGAGGCCAGCACCGCCATCTCTCGATACGACCCCGGGGCGAGCGGCCCGAGGGTGCGGATCCGCTCGGCGATCTCGTCGACCGCCCCGGCGAGCTCGGTGTACTGCTCCTCGAACATGAGGTGGAGCGACCGGAAGTGCGGCCCGACCACGTTCCAGTGGTAGCCGTGGGTCTTGAGGTAGAGCGTGTACGTGTCGGCCAGCAGCCGCGCCACGTCATGGGCCACAAGACTCTGCGCGGGAGCCTCCGGCTGGTCCTTCTCCTCGATCATCATGCTCCTCACCAGTCCCTCTCGTTACTTCGCGCTCCGCCCCGCCGGCCAAGGGGCCGCTTTCGTCCAGCGGCCGAAGTACCACGTGTCGTGCGCCCCGCTGTCGCGGAGGACGCGCGTTGCCTCGTCGACGTCACCGAGGCTCCGAGTGTGGACCGCTAGGACGACATGGCCGGCGAGGCCGGAGGATTCGTAGATCTCCTCGATGTTCCGCTCGTCGTTCAGGAAGGCCGCCAGGATCGACACGAGGAATGCCGGCCCATCCAGGTGTCGCACCCAGGCGCGGGCGAGCACGACGATCTCCTCTCGCCCTCGGAAGACGTGGATGTCCGCCTCCGCGAAGCCGGCTGCGCGCAGGGCGCGGATCGTCGCGTCAGCACGCTCGGTGTTGTCGATGACCACGAAGACGTCGTCGGTGGGATGCGCCACCGGCGGTGTGTGGATCGCTGCTCTGGCCATGTCCCCGCCTCCGTCCTCGGTCAACGGGCCGGCTCCGGCTCGTGCTTCGCGAGCCAGAGCCGATGATGGCCAGAGCCCTCGCGCAGCATCTCTCCGCTGCACTTCGGACAGCGCTCCTCCTCGCACCGGACACCCCGCGGGTGAGGGACCCGCATTTCGCATGTCGGGCAGACGCAGTACCCGCCGGGCCCCAGCTCATGGCGGCGCCCTCTTCCTGTCATCGATTCACCCCACTCGCCTCCTCACGCGGCCAGGGCGTCTCGGGGACGGTGCCGTCGACCCCGGCCGTTCGCGCGAGGTCTGGATCACGGCCACCATCCTCCCGATCGCTCGGCTCGACGTCACTAGGTGTTCCCGGTGGCCGCCTCGTCAGAGCCACGCAGGCTCACGAGCTCGTTCTCCACGCGACGGATCTCGTCCCGCAGCTCGTCCAGCCGCATCTCGAGCGCCTCGGGTGCGGTCTCGCGCTCGGGCCGGCGGTAACCCCGCGAGCGGCGGCGGATCGGCCGGTCGGCCTCCTCGTACCACTCTGCAGGCTCGTACCAGCCCCCGCCGTAGGGCGGACCGTACCAGTGTCCGCAACCGTGCCAGCCATGCCCGCAACCCATGTCAGTCTCCTTCGCCTCGGTCGAGGCGCTCCGTTCCATCCAGGAATGCATCGATCAGGCGGGCCCGCTCGTGCATCACCGAGATCCACTCGTCGAGTGCCCGGCGCCCAGCCTGGGTCAGGCGGTAGGTGCGCCGGGGCGGTCCGTCATTGGTCACCCACGCCGACCCCACGAGTCCCTCGGCCTCGAACTCGCGCAACGTTCGGTAGGCCATCCCCACGTCGACCCCATCGGGCGCCAGGCAGAGCTCGTTCAAACGCGCGATCAACGCCCGGCCGTGGACCTCCTCCTCGGCGACGAGGCGAAGCAGGAAGGGCTCGAGCCAGCGGCCGCGCCGGCCACCAGAGCGGACCCAGCCGCGGTAGCCGTCGTGGTGGTGGTGTGGATCGACGTGATGGTGGACTTGGGTATCGGCATCCATATGCCAAAAGCATACATATGCTTGAGGGGACTCCTAGTGCCGAACGGCACGGACGGTCGGTCGTAGCAATTCGCCCCGATTGCGCCTCCGTTGCTACCCGCAGGGTGCCCCCGAGACGGTGCTGTCGCTCAGCTGCTCGGTGGCCTCGCCTGAGGTTCCAGTCATCAGCCGTCCACTAGAGCGGCTGGCCTGCATCACTTCTCGCGAGGGTATGGCCAGGCGGCGATCCCGCCCTCCATCACCTTGACGTTCGTCCAGCCCCGACCCATGAGCACTCGGGCGACCTCGTAGCCGCGCAGCGATCCCGACGGCCGCCGAGGCGCGCGCCTACCTCGAGTCGTTGCCGGCCCTGTGGGCGAAGACGTCGGACGCGGGCCGCCGCGCGATCGCCGAGGCCGTGGTTGGTGAGTCGCGGCGGAGCTAGCCGCCCCCCGATCCCGACAACTTGGCTCCGATGGCAGCACCGATGGCGACGCCCACCCCGATGCCTACGCCGAGGTTGTCGATGGCGCTTCCGATCGCGGCGCCGATCCCGGCGCCGATGGCGACGCACGCTCCCTGGCTCAATCGCTTGTCGTGCACGGTTCGATCGTCCTCGGATCCGTTGCCGCCACCACGACCGGTCGGAGCGACGCGTGTTCGGCGGGCGAGATTGCGCACGAGGAGCATCATGCGATTGCCGGCGCCATCGTGTTCGCCGGAGCAAACGCCCCCTCGGATGGCAGGGCGACGGAAACGACGACCGTGCCCCGGGCGTGTCCCGCTCCGACATGACCGATCGCCTCGGGGGTCTCAGCCAGTGGGTACGTAGCGTCGATGACGGGCGTCACCGTCCCGGCTTCGACGAGTTCCTTCAGGGCGACGAGGTCGGCTCGGTTCTGGAACTTGACGGACGGTTTGCCCTGCTGGCGAACGAACATGGACACGATCGTGTGCCGGATCACGCGCCCGAGCTTGCCGCCCGAGTGTGCACCGCCGTTGGAGAGCAGCGTCCCATTGCGGGCGAGTGCTCGCCTCGTCGCCGACATCGAGTGGTCCCCCACGTTGTCGAGGATGAGGTCGTAGCGCGGTCCACCATTCCTGAAGTCATCCTTGGTGTAGTCGATGACGTGGTCGGCCCCGATCGAGCGGACCAGCTCCACGTTCTTCGTGCTGCATACGCCGGTCACCTCGGCGCCGAACGCCTTGGCGATCTGCACCGCGAACGTGCCCACGCCGCCGGACGCCCCGTTGATGAGGACCTTCTGCCCGGACTGGACGTGCCCGTCATCGCGCAGGAGCTGGAGGGCAGCGGTCGCGGACACTCCGATGGCGGCGGCCTGCTCGAAGGTGAGGTTGGCCGGCTTGAGCACGAAGTGGTCCTCGCTTGCCGTCGCATACTCGGCAAAGGCGCTCGTGCACCACCCGAACACGTCGTCACCGGGCCGTAGCCCCTTCACGTCCTTGCCGACTGCCTCGACCGTCCCCGCGATGTCCGTCCCCGGAACGCGGTTCTTCGGTCTGCGCAGCCCGGTCGCCATCCGCATGAGGTACGGCGAGCCCGTCATGACGACCACGTCACCGACATGGATCGACGCAGCGTGGACGCGGACCAGGACCTCACTGTCCCCAATCTGGGGCTTCTCGATGTCTCGTGACTCCAGGACCTCGGCCGAGCCGTACCTGTCTTGAACGATTGCCTTCATCGGTGGCTCTCCTGCTACTGTACGATGTAAAGTCCGTGCCGTGACTGTACGGTGTAAAGTTCGCAGTGTCAACCCCGGTGCCACGCCCCACCGGGACGGAGAGGAGGCCTATGACCACGCAGACGACCAGGCGAGAGCAACACCGCGGCCACCTGACCCGGGAGCAGGTGCTGGACGCCGCCATCAAGCTCGCCGATCAGGGCGGGCTCGGCTCGCTCAGCATGCGCAAGCTCGGTCATGAGCTCGGGGTCGAGGCGATGGCCATCTACTACCACTTCGCCAACAAGGAACGAGTCCTCGATGGCATGGTGGATCTGGTGTTCGGGGAGATCGAGCTGCCAGTGGCCGGCACCGACTGGAAGACGGCGATGCGCCAGCGGGCGATCTCGGTCCGCGACGCCATGGCCCGCCACCGATGGGCGATCGGCATGATGGAGTCGCGGGTCAATCCAGGTCCGGCGAACCTGCGGCACCACGAGGCGGTGATCGGTAGCCTTCTGGCGGGGGGCTTCGACATGACGATGGCCGCCCACGCCTACGCGCTCCTGGACGGCTACATCTACGGCTTCGCGCTGACGCACATGAACCTGCCGTTCGGGACCGCGGACGAGGCTGCGGCAGTTGCGGAGAGCATGGTGCAGCCATTCCGGCCCGGTGCTTACCCCAACCTCGTCGCGATGATCGAGCACGCCATGCAGCCTGGCTATGACTATGGCAGCGAGTTCGGGTACGGGCTCGGCCTGATCCTCGACGGGCTCGAGAGGGTGCGGGATCCGGTCTGATGCGATGGATCTGGGGGTGGACGTAAAGCGTGCGAGCCCCCTTCGATCTCTTGGGCGGGTTGGATCGATGGGCCCCTCGGCCGGTCGCCTCGCGCTGCGGGCTGTGGGGCCCACGGGGAGGCTGCGATCGCGGCCGCAACTATGCGACGACGATAACGACGTTGCCCGTCTTCTGGCCGGATTCGGCGTACCTGTGCGCCTCGACGATCTGCTCGAGCGGGAAGCGCCGGTCGATGACCGGGTGCAGCCGTCCCGCTTCGACCATGCCTCGCAGGTGGGCCAGGTCCTCGCTCGTCACGCCCGATGCCGCGAACGACACCCGCTTCTTGCTCCCTCTCGACGCCCACTTGGCGCGAACGATCTGCAAGAAGCCCGGATTGGCCATGAGCAGACATCCGTTCTCGGTCAGCAACCTCACCATGCGAGCGGACGGTGTGTTGCGGACGACGTCGAAGATGACGTCGTAGGTCTCGGTACTGTCGGTGAAGTCCTCCTGGGCATAGTCGATGACGCGGTCCGCACCGATTGTGCGCAGCATCTCCAGCTTCGGCGCGCTGTCCACCGCGGTCACGTGCGCTCCGAGGTCCTTGGCGAGCTGAACCGCGAACGTGCCGAAGCTCCCTCCCGCTCCGTTGACCAGGACCCGCTGTCCGCTCTGGACGTTTGCCTTCCGCAGGAATTGCAGGGCCTCGCCTCCGCCGTAGGGGACGGCGGCAGCCTCTTCGTAGCTCAGGTTCGCGGGCATCGTCGCGATCGCCCCGGTCTTGGGCTTCTCGCGCAGGCAGATGTACTCCGCGTAGGCTCCCAGGCCGATGCCCGTCGCCGCGAAGACCCGGTCGCCCTCCCTGAGCGTCCGGACTTCGCTTCCTACCGATTCGACGTCACCGGCAAGCTCCTGCCCGAGCACTGGTTGTCGTGGTCTGCGGATCCCGAACCCCAGCCGGATCGGCGCCCAGATCCAGGGGGCGAAGTCGAATCGCCGCAGCTCGCAATCGGCTGCGCTGACCGTCGTGGCGCGAATTCGAACAACTACCTCGTCGTCCTTCAGAACGGGTTTGCGCACGTCCCTGAGCTGAAGGACATCCGGCGGTCCGTAGTCCGTGCAGATGATGGCCCTCATACAAGGTCCGGGCGACGTGGCTCGTGCGGTCGGCATCGAAATGGCGTCCTCAACCGGCGAGGAACAGCCGATTGATCATCTCGAAGGCAACGAAGCCCACGCACGCGAGTGGCACGAGAAGGGCGAGGCTTGCCACCCGTTCGCGCCCGTCGCGACCCAGCAGCACAGGGAGCGCGAGGACGCGGCCACGCTGGGCACCCACCCCCCATCGCTGACCCGCGAACCCGAGGACGGGCCCGCCAACGAGCGCCGTACCGGACCAGACCACGAGCCCGGCGACGGAGATCGATGCACCCGTCACCCGAGCCGCCAACTCGTACCCGACGAGCGCGAACAGGAGTGTCGCACTGCCGGCGACGGAGGCCTCGCGGTCCGACGCCATGCGCGATCCGACGGCGAATGCGACCGCGAGCCAGATCGCCCCGGAGTTCGCGAGGCGGTTCCACTCCGCGTCCAGCGCCGCCTGCCCCAGCAGGGTCAGCCCGCCCGTCGCGAGTCCCGCCCCGGCGACCAGAAGCGAGCCGGCGTGCACGACCTCTGTCGCCGCCCAGAGCCCGTGGCGCCTCCATCTCGTCGATCACCGCCCGAGCCTCGCCCATGCCTGCGCCAGCGTCAAGACCCCAGCGACAACACAGGGCCACCGGGCGGCAAGAAGCCCCTTGGCATGCAAGGGACTCGAACCATCGTGTGGTCTGGTCGGGGCGAGAGGACTTGTGACGACGATTTCGATCGCTCAGCGAACGGGCGACCGGCTCACCCCACGACCTTGACGCCGGCTCGTTCGCAGGCGCGCCTGAGCCGCTCGTCGACCGTAGCCAGAGCAACGCCGCGTCGCGCCGCCAGCGACAGGTAGGCCGCGTCGTAGGTGGTCAAATCGAGCTGGCGGGCGAGCTCGGTCACCTCACCGAGCGCCGCGTCCAGCGGGACGCCCTCGACCTCGATGGGAAGCGACACCAGCAGTTCGCGGACGTGCGTCATGTCGGCCAGGTCGAGTCGTCCACGCCGCTCCGCGGTGCGAAGCCCGTTGGCGACCTCGAGCGGCCAGATCGCCGGGGCAAGCGCCTCGTCCTGTTCGAGCCGATCGAGGGCCCGCCCAGCCAGCTCGGATGACTCGTCGGCGAAGCACCAGGCAAGGGCAACCGAGGCGTCCACGACGAACATCAGCGCCGGCCCTCGTCGATGAGCTCACGCAGCGACAGCCCGTCGAGTGGGTGGGCGCGGCGGAAGGCCTGCAGACCCACGATCGCCTCGTGTGCGGTCCGAGCCGGGCGCGCCGACGCAGGCCCGAGCACAGCAACCGCGACGCCGTGCTTCGTGATCGTGATCGCCTCCCCGCTGGCTACCTCGTCCAGTAATCGGGGAAGGTGGGTCTTCGCCTCATACGCGCCGATCCGCCGCATTCGCCTCCTCCATCTGGTCTGAGACTAGTCTACGCTCGTCGCCGAGCCCATGCTCGGCGACGAGTTGTCATGGTCAGGCAAGGTCCTCGGACGGAACGTAGCCGAGGCGGCCGCGGGTCACCACGATCAGCAGGACTGACAGGGCACCAAGGGCCAGCAAGCCCACGTTGAGGGCTGAGCTGGCCACGACGAAAACTGCGAGCGAGGCATTGATGCTCGCGTGGGCCAGCATGACCAGCAGGAGGCTGCCCTTGGTGCGGTTGAACACCCAGGTCATGACTGGCGCGATCGCGATGACCATGACCAGGAACGTCGCGACCAGCGTCGGGTCCAGGCCGCCGTTCTCATCGGCCCATTCCGGCACGAGGTACTGGGGCAGATGCCAGGCCGACCAAAGCGCGCCGAGCACCAGCGTGGCGCGCAGGGCTCCCGTCTGGGCCTGGAGGCGAGGCAGCGCGAAGCCGCGCCAGCCCGGCTCCTCGAACAGCGGTCCGCTGAAGAACCCCACCGCCATAAAGACGAGGAACTCGATGACCAGCTTCACGGCCGACGCATCGCCCAAGCCGACGAAGGCCCCCGGCAGGGCGAGTGCGGCCAGGACGCAGACCGCCGGGATGCCTACGAGGGCGAACGCGTACCAGCGGCGGGCAACGCGCCAGATCCGGACGCGCGCCAGCAGGCGACGGCGGCCGGCCGGTCCTTCGAGCAGGCCGGCCATCACCAGGGCCGCAAGCGTCGGGCCCAGCGTCTGCAGCAGGATCACGAGGGCCGCCGGCAGGCCCAGCAGCCCGTAAAGGACCAGCAGCATCGCCCACGAGATGCCGTAGGCGAGCGCGAAGAACGCGATGATCGGGTGGCGGCGCATGAGTGCCGTGAGGGAGGCTCCCCCCGGCAGGGACCGCCGATCCGAAACAGGGACGTGGGAAACGTGTGCGTTCACTGCAGTCGCTCCATCGATCGCTGCTAGATGGCCCGGAACACCAGCACCAGGGCAAGTAGGCCGACGACGTCGGCCGCGTAGTGGGTCACCCAGGTGAGCACCAGGTTGTGGGTCTTGGCGTAGATGATCCCGAAGAAGACGCCGTCGAGCGTGACTCCGGCGACGTCGCTCAGGACGACCGCCGGGCTTCCGGACGTGCCGACCGCGTGCGCCAGCCCGAACAGGACCGCCGCCAGGACGATGGCCGCCGGCGTCCTGATGAACGAGCTCAGATACTCCTGGATCGTGACCCGATAGACGATTTCCTCAATCAGGGTGAGCACGAGCGCGAGCGCGAGCAGGCCCACGACCGCGGCCAGGCCGGCTCCGGAGCCGACATCGACAGGCAGGCGGCCCGTCACATGGTCGACCAGCTCCCACCCGTAGCCGAACAGGAACGCGATCCCAAGGGCCGGAGGCAGGACCTGGAGGACAACCGCGTCGAGCGCGCTCAGGTACCACACGCGCTTGAGATCAGCGATGAGGCCGCGCTTGATCCCGAGCTCGTTCCACGGGCGGCCGTAGCGTCGCGGCCCGCCCAGGGCATAGATGACGATCATGATGTAGGCGAAGATGAAGATGTCCTGGCCCTTGAGCAGCGAGACGCTCAGGGTGGCGAGCAGGAGCACCACGAGGCCGGCGAGGACCCAGCGGCTCCGACGCTCGTACGACAAACGGCGCGGTCCGGAAGCGGCGCCATAGGGTAGCGATCCAGTCGGACGACGCATGTCAACCTCCAGCGGGGAGGTTCCACACGGGGAGCTTCCCGGCAAAGTGCCGAACGACGGAAACGGACGGTCGATCGCTCCCGACGCCACGCGGTTGAGCCGGCTGGGCACCTACATCGATGAGGCGATGGACGACGCGCTCGCCGTCCGGGCGCGCCGAACCCACACGTCCAAGGCCGCCCTCATCCGCGACGCCGTCCGTCGCTCGATCGGCGAGTCTGAACCCACGGTCGATCCGTTCCGCGACTGGATCAGCGGCAGTGAGGCTGAGCCGGCCCCCGTCAATGACATCGTCTACGGCTCGTGAGGTTCGTCGATACCTCCTGCTGGGTGACGCTCCGGCTCCGGCGTGATGCCAACCACGGTGTCGCGGTCCGCCTGTGGACGCCCGGCCAGGCGCTCCTGACCACGAACCACGTCGTCGGCGAGACGTGGACCTTCCTGCGCCGCCACGACGGCCACGCATCGGCCGTCGCGTTCCTCGACGCGGTCGAGTCCGCGGAGTGGCTCACCGAAGTGCACGTCGAGCAATCGGTCGAGCGCGCGGCGCGGGCCTGGCTTCGGCGCCACGACGAGCGGGTCTGCTCCTTCGTCGATGCCACGAGCTTCGTCGTCATGCGGCGCGAGCGCCTCGGGGAGGTACTGGCGTTCGACGGCGCGAGAGGGCTGCGCCGTCACAACGCCATCATCTCTGCTGATCCCCGTCACGAACGTCCCGACCTGCGTTCGCCTGGCCTCGGAGACCGCATCGGCAGCGTGGCGGAGCGGCGACCGGGGGCGGTCGAGACGCGAGAGTCGCCGCAGGCCGGACGCGAGCGTGCCTCGCGACCCGCAGCGGCCGCCCGCCCGACAACGCTGTCCGAGCCTCGCAGAGGTCCGCTTCCGTCAGCGGAGGCGATCCACGGCGACCTCGTCTGCCGGGTGGACGCCGGTCCCGATCAGGATCTCGTCCAGGCGGCGCGCATCCACGGCCTCGTGCTCCACCAGCTCCTCGGCCACCGCGTCGAGGGTCGCCCGATGCTGCTCCAGCAGCTCCCGTGCCCTGGTGCGCGCGTGCTCGAGCAGCTCCTGGACGGCGGCATCCATCCGGGCCGCGGTCGACTCGGCGAACTCGCGCGGTGCGGCCAGCTCCCGCCCCAGGAACGGGTGCGTCTCGCCGACGCCATAGGACACGGGTCCCAGGTCGTCGCTCATGCCCCAGGTCCCGACCATCCGCCGTGCGAGGTCGGTGGCGGCCTTGAGGTCGCTCTCGGCTCCCGTTGTCGGCTGTCCGAAGGCGAGGTCCTCGGCCGCCCGGCCGCCCAGCATCATGGTCAGGCGGCCGATGAGGTAGTCCCGCGGGTAGTTGCGGCGGTCCTCGTCGGGCCGCTGCTCGGTGACGCCCAGCGCCCGGCCGTGGGGTGCGATCGTCACCTTCTGCACCGGGTCGGCCCCGGCGGTGAGGCGGGCGACGATCGCATGCCCGGCCTCGTGGTAGGCGACCACCCGGCGCTCCTGCGGATCGGCGAGCGCCGCCTGTTTCGTGCCCAGCATGATCCGGTCGAGCGCCTCCTCGAACTGGGCGGGGCCGGCGGCGTCGCGCCCATCCCGGGCGGCCTGGAGCGCCGCTTCGTTGGCCAGGTTGGCGAGGTCGGCGCCCGCGAAGCCCGTGGTCGCCCGGGCCAGCGCGGCAAGGTCCACGCTGGGATCCAGCGGGATCCCGCTGGTGTGAATCCGCAGGATGGCCTCGCGACCAGCCCGGTCCGGGTAGCCGATGGTCACCTGGCGGTCGAAGCGCCCCGGGCGGAGCAGCGCCGGATCGAGGACGTCGGGCCGGTTGGTGGCCGCGATGACGATGACGTTCGTCTTGTCGTCGAAGCCGTCCATCTCCACCAGCAGCTGGTTGAGGGTCTGCTCGCGCTCGTCGTTACCGCCACCCATGCCGGTTCCGCGCTGGCGGCCGACGGCGTCGATCTCGTCCACGAACACGATGGCGGGAGCGACCGCCTTCGCCTTGCCGAACAGGTCGCGGACGCGGCTGGCGCCGACGCCCACGAACATCTCCACGAACTCGGAGGCGGAGATGCTGAAGAACGGGGCCCCCGCCTCCCCGGCCACGGCGCGTGCCAGGAGGGTCTTGCCCGTGCCGGGCGGGCCGATCAGCAGCACCCCGCGCGGCAGGCGGGCGCCGAGGCGCCGGTAGCGTTCCGGTGCCTTGAGGAAGTCGACGACCTCCGCAAGCTCGATCTTGGCCTCGTCCTCGCCGGCGACGTCGGCAAACGTGATCCTGGACTTCTCGACGTCGAACACGCGGGCCTTGGAGCTTCCGAAGCGGAAGATGCCCTGCTGGCTGCTCTGCATCTGGCGACCCATGTACACGAGGAACCCGATGAGCAGCAGGACCGGCCCGACGCTGATCAGCAGGTCGAACAGGAACGATCCCCCGCCGGTGTCCTGGGCGGTGACCGTGACGTCGTGCGCCTCGAGCAGCGGCAGCAGCGCCGGGTCGCCGTTGGGGGGCACGATCGTGGTGAACGTTGTGTAGGTGGTGGGCGTGGCGGCGGATGCCGACGGGCTGGCGGCCGCAGCGCTGGCTCCCGGGGATGGTGCCGGGCTCGCCTGCGGCCACGCGACCGGGCCGGCAAAGGTCCCGTTGATGTCCTGGCCGCTGAAGTTGACGGTGGCGACCGTGCCCTGGCGCACCTGGCCCAGGAAGTCCGAGTAGGCGAGGCTGACCGACGAACCGGTCGCCGGGCCGAACAGGGTCGCGATGTTCCAGACGAGCAGCAACCCGAAGATGATCCACATCAGACGGCCCGAGAACATGTTGGACGGGCGCGTGGGCGGGAGGTGCCCGTCACCCGGATCGTCGGGTGGCGGGATCTGCTTGCGGGGCGAGCTGCTCACGGGGGGTCCTCGGGGGTGACCGACGCCCTAGCCTATCCCACGGCGCCAGATGTACGTATCCCGCGCCGAAGCGTCCCGCGAGCGGGTCACCGTCGCCGCCCCCCCGACCGGCCCCAGAAGGCGGCGACGTTCTGGCCCACCCCGCGCATCACCCGGGAGCGCGACCGGGCGGCCCTGCGGTTCGCCCGCGACCGCGACCTCCGGCACGCGATCGCCGAGGCGGTGTTCGAGCAGATCGACGTCCTGGAGGTGATCGACTTCACGTTCACGCTGACCGCCCACGCGAAGGCCCGCGGATGGGATGCGGCCTTCGGGGCCGGAGACCAATCAATCTCGATTGGTCGATCTGGTCGGGGCGAGAGGAGTCAAACCTCCGGGACCGACCTTGGCGTCCCGGTCACGTGGCCGCTTCCGCTCGTGGTCGTGAGGCCGCGACAAGCCATCGATCTCATCCCGGCGTGACTCTGCACCACGAGGACTACCTCTTGGATCAGCCTGCCGGGATTGCCACGTAGCGATGCTCGAGGTACTCCTCGATCCCGACGCGCCCGCCCTCGCGGCCGAGGCCCAATTCGAGGCTCCGGCGCAGGGTCAGCCGAGCTCGACGTCGACCGCGTCGGCGAAGGCGGCCATCGACGGGAATGCCCAGTCGGGCGTGACCGGCGCCTGCGGGTCGGGCGTGGCACCCCAGCCTGGCCGGAGGTGTCGGCGGTTGATCCAGACGGTTGGCAGGCCCGCGGCCTTGGCCGGCACGTGGTCGTGGAACTAACTCTGCGCGACGTTTCTCCAAGCCATGAAACGTGAGATCGGGGCAGATCCACGGGAGACCGCAGGCGCCGCCGCAGACACGGCGCGTCGGGCGACCAGGCGGGCGCGCCGAGGCTTCCACCCAGGTCTTGGGCGAGCCGACGGGCGCCCGTTCCGTCTCCGTTGGCAACCCAGAGCTGATCCGCGCGCGACTGCAGCCTCGGCAAGCCCGACGGGAGGATGTACGCGAACATGCCGGGTGCCGCCTCGACGGCGATCTGGGTCTCGGAGGGCGGCGGCGAGGGGGAGATCGCCGGGCTTGGGGTCCCCGTGGGCTCAGGCGTCGGCGGCCCTGCGCAGGCGCTCGAACTCGCGCCGGAGGCGCTTGCTCGGCCGGCCCTCCCCACGCACGAGCATCATCGCAGGCCCGGCCTCCGGCACGACCGGCGGGCTGTGGTCCACGTAACAGGTCGCGGCCACGGCGGCCCCGACACGCGACTCGATCGGCCGCATGACCTCGACGATGCGCTTGCGATCGGCGATGAGCGCCTCGACCCGATCGCCCGCACGAACCTTCGTCGACGGCTTCGCCGGCGATCCATTCACGAGGACGTGGCCGCCCTCGCACAACCGCGTCGCAAGCGGGCGGGTCTTCACGAGGCGCACCGCGCACAGCCAACGATCGATGCGCGTCTCGTCGGTGGCGCGGGGATCGGTCACGCGTTCTAGGATCGCACGGGTCGAGAAGGCGTCGCGGCGCTCACTGCCACCCGCCGCGGCGCGTGACTGAGGCGCGCAAGCGATCGGTGCCCGACCACCGCCATGGCGTCCATCCCGTATGGGCGGCGCATCGGGGCACGGCGGGCGCAGGCAATCGGGCCGTGCCGCTGCTTCGGGAAACACGGCCGCCCCCATTCCTTGACATTGTCGATGTCTCGCCGAGGGTTCGACCGGGCCTCCCGCCCGGCAACGAGAAGGCCGGACCGCAGGGGTCCGGCTTCGGTGTGGTTCGCTCGAAGGGGGTGTGCCGACGTGTTGCGACGAGCGCAGAAAGGCTATTGACATTATCCATGATGGCTATATAGTGTAGCCATCGGGGACAGGACCCACCGCAGGGAGAGACGCCATGACCGCCATCCACGCACCGTTCGACCCGGTCACCGTCGGGGTCGGCCAGGCCATCAGGAGAGGGATGGTCGAGGGCCAGGTCCGCTCGTGGCTCCGCCTGGAGGGCCTCGCCGCGTTTGGTGCGGGGCTCGTCCTGTTCGGGCTCAGCGGCGGGGACTGGCTCTTCATCGTTCCGCTGCTGCTTCTGCCGGACCTCTCGATGCTCGGCTACCTGGCCGGGCCTCGCGTCGGTGCGGTTACGTACAACCTCGTCCACAACTGGGCGCTCGGCTTCGGGGTGCTCCTCATCGGGATGTGGCTGGACTCCCCGGCCGTCCTGCTCGTCGCCGGGTTGCTCCTCGCCCACATCGGCATGGATCGGACCCTCGGCTACGGCCTCAAGATGCCCAGTGCGTTCGGCGACACCCACCTTGGGCACATCGGCAAGAGCGCGACGTGAGCCCCGCGCCCGCTCGCACCTCCAACGCCGAGATCGTCGCCGCCGGCCGAGCGTTGCTCGAGGCTGGCGGCCTCGGCGCGGTCACGATGCAGGCGGTGGCGGCACGGGTCGGCGTTCGGGCGCCCTCGCTCTACAAACACTTCCCGAATCGCGGAGCGCTGATCGCGGCGATCGCGACCGCGACCCTGGACGAGCTCGGCCAACGGCTCGCACCACTGAGCCACGAACCCGACGCGGCAGCCGGACTCCGCGAGCTGGCCCTGACCTATCGCGCCTTCGCCTGGGCCAATCCCCGCGCCTTCGAGCTGCTGTCGATGAACCTGCCGCTCGACTGGCGGGCATCGGTCGAGGACACGGCGCGGGCCACCGCCCCGGTCCTGACCCTGGCCGAGCGGCTCGTCGGTCGCCAGCAGGCACTGGAGGCCGCTCGACTGATCACGGCATTCGCCAACGGCTTCATCGGGATGGAACTCGCCGGTGCGTTCCGACTCGGCGGCGACATTGACGAGGCTTATCGCTACGGGGTGAACGTGCTGGTCGATGCGATCACCCGCGACAGGACGCCAGGTGTCGACATTGATGCTCCCGGATCGGGGTAGGGTCCACCGTTTCCGAGCGTTCAACAGGACACCCCCGGCGACGTCAAGCGGAGTACCGGATGGTTCGGGCGGACAACAGCTATGGTCTGCACCAGAAGACCCTCTCCGTCGACAGCAGCATCCTGATACGTCGAGCTCCTCCCGAGGTGTTCGCGTACGTCTCGGACTATGCAAGGGACCCGACGTGGCGGACCGGTGTGTCCGAGATGCTCCACGACCCACCCGGTGAGATCCAGCTGGGCGCGAAGACGCACGAACGAATGACGTTCGCTGGCATCCGGATGATCAACGTCGCCGAGATCGTGGAGTCCGAGCCGGGTCGGAAGACGGCCTTCAAGACCATCGGTGGGCCCCTCGCGGCGACTGCCGCCGAGGCACGCGCGTACCTCGAGGACCTGCCGACGCTGTGGGCGAGGACCTCGGACGCCGGCCGGCACGCGATCGCGGAGGCCGTGTTCGAGCGGATCGACGTCCTGGGGGTGACCGACTACACGTTCACGCTGACCAATCGCGCGAAGGCCCACGGATGGGATGCGGCCTTCGGGGGCGGAATCGTCCGCGTGAAAGAAGGTCGATTTGGTCGGGGTGAGAGGAGTTGAGACGACGATTTCGATGAACGTCGGGAGCGTGACGCCTCCTGTGACGCCAGGAATGCCGCCGGCGTTCGAACAGGGAACCGGTCGGCCAGCACCGTGAGGTGTGCGTCGCCCGACACGAGGACCGCCCGCTCGGCGCCGGCCAGGGCGATCAGGTAGGCATCGGTCGGATCGGCGGCGTGGACCGACGGCTCGCCATCCGAGTCCGCGGCGAGCTGCGCCGAGCGGCCGATCCACCTTCGTTTGTGCCAGTCGCCGGCGTTCCCGCCCCCCCCGCCCGCGCGGTCAGCGACCGGGTAAGACCTCGAGGAACTCGGCCGGTGTCATGACGGGGATGATCGCCCGCAGCTCGAGCAGGTGTGCGTTGCCGGTCACGAGCGCGTCGGCCCCAGCGTCGCGCGCGAGGTCGATGAGGTACTCGTCGTCGGGATCTGGGCTGATCGGCTGCAGCGACGGCCCGGGATCAGCGCGGACGACGCCCTCGCTCCGGATGAGCGCGACGTAGGCGTCGGCTTCGGCCTCCGACACGTAGCGGCGGAACTTGTCGCGCCGCAGCACCTCGCGCAGCTCGGCAAGCAGGAGCGGCGACAGGATCAGCTCGAAGGCGCCCGAGCGGAGCTCGAGCAGGAGTCGGGCGCTGCCGCCGCCGGCGCTGATCAGCGCCGAGACGAGGACGTTGGTGTCAAGAACCGCGCGCGCCACGGTGCTGCGCACGCACCGCGTGCGTCTCCTCCACCGCGAGCCGCGTCGCCTCGTCCTCGCTCAGGTCACTGCGAGCCCACACGCTCGCGACCACGTCGAAGCCGAGGTAGGCGCGCAGGGCCGCCTCCACGACCTCGGAGTCGCGCTTGTCGGTCCGGGCGGCGCGGACGCGGGCGGCGCGCAGGACGTCCTCGTCCACGTAGAGGGTGACCTTCCGCTTGGTGCCAGCCATCGGTGCAGCATAGCGTTCCAGCGTTATGCCAGCAATACGCACAGACGCGTCCAGGCACTTGCCTGTTGGTACCCCCTCGCGGCGCGGTGCCGCTCGAGTTGGACAATGGTCGGGGTGAGAGGAGACAAGACGACGACTTCGATTGCCCCGCGTGAGCGGTTGCATCGGGCCGGAGCGGCTGTTAGTCTTTACTCATGAAGCGACAAGTAAAGGAACCACGTCGTCGCGGGTACACGCGAGTGAGCGCGAAGCACCAGGTCACCCTGCCCATTGATGCTCTCCGCCGAGCCGGCATCCAGACGGGTGACCGCCTGCGGACCGAGGTGCGCGGCCCGGGCGAGGTCATCCTGGTCCGGGACGTGGACCCGATCGAACAGTTCCGTGGCGCGTTGCCTGACGTCTACCCGGCGGGTGGGCTCGACGAGCTCCGACGCGAGTGGGACTGACGGTCCTCGACGCGGGGATCATCATCGCGATCCTCGACCCGTCGGACGTCCACCACGAGGCGGCTGCCCGCGCCCTCACCGTCGCCCGACAACGCGGCGACACATTGGTGCTCCCAGCGTCCGCCTTCGCCGAATGTCTCGTGGCTCCGTGTCGGCGTGGTCCCGAAGCCGTCGCCCTTGTCAACTCGTTCGTTGACGCTCTGCCGGCACGCATCGAGCCGGCTTCTCGCGCGATCGCGAGCGCGGCCGCGGAGCTGCGGGCTCGCCATGCCGGCCGACTTCGCCTCCCGGACGCCCTCGTCGTGGCCACGGCCGTCGTGATTGGCGCCGATCGGGTGATCACGACGGATTCGGGCTGGCCGGGGCTTCCGGTCTCCGTCGACGTCCTCGCTGCTGGCGGATAGCCTGCCCGGATCTGGTCAGGCTCGACAGGAGAGACGAGGGACTGGTCGGGGCGAGAGGAGTCGAACCTCCCGGTTCCACCACTCCGATCGTAGTCCCCCGACCACATCCTCGAGGCTCTTCGTGCGGTCGCATGAAGCGCCCACCGGATGGGCAGGGTCGCCCTCGTGGGATCGGCACACTCGCTACACGACCAGATCGCGGCAGGCTCGACGTCCTTCCTCTCCAGAACCGGCCCAATCGGCCCAACTGGCCCGGCGGAACGTGCACGAGCCCCCACCCTCGGCCGTTCCCGTATCTCTGTGGGCCGATGTGCGTCGGCTGTGGGCCGCGCGGCGCCTCGCCGCGGCCAGGCAGTTGGCTGAGGTCGGGTACCTCCGCGGCACGCTCTCGCGGCCCACGACCCAACGCCAGAAGGACGTCCTCGCCGCGTTCGTCGCCGCTGGTGGATCCGTTCAGGACGCCGCCCGGCTCGTGGGCATCCGACCGAGCACCGGAGATGGCGCTCGGCCGCGCGATGCCCCACAGGAACCGGCTTCCTACGGACCGCACCTCCGAGGTCCAGCCGAGGGCCGAAAGCTGACTGGCGAGTCGTCGGGGCTCGTGGAAGCTCTTGATCACCACGTGCTCGCTGCCATCGGCGAGGGTTCGCCGAACAATGGGCGCCGAAGAGCCTGTGATCAGCTGCTCTGTGGGCTCGGCGCGGTGGTCGTCGTCGATGAAGAAGACGCGTCCGCGCGGGGCAATCGCGCGCCGAAGGACCCCCCAGAACTCGGCAGAGCGTGAGGGCGGCACGTGCGACAGCCAGAAAGCAAAGACAGCGGCGTCGAACGCTTCACGGGGCTCCCACCGAAACAGATCGTGACGCTCCCGGCGCACCCGGGCGTCATCGATCCGAGCTGCGTGGATCTCGAGCATCTCCGGCGCGGCATCGATGCAGAGGAGATCTTGCACCGGATGGCGCAGGATCTCCGCGGTCCAGATCCCGGTCCCGCAGGCGATCTCGACCACGCGGCCACGAGGCCTGAAGGCGCTGAGCGGCTCGACTAGATCCGGGGTCGGGTGGTGGTGCGAGGGATCGAACTCCCGGGCACGGGCGCGGTAGTAGTCGATCTGCTGAGCGATCAGCTGGTCGTCGCGGTCTCTGTCTGGCACGAACTGAGGGTACGTCGCGGCGACAACGTGCCAGCCGCCGGTCGGCACGCGGGATCCAGCCGGGATTGCCGCCTACGGTGCCGATGGCCGGCTGTCGCCGCATGTTGTTCACCGGCTTCAGCCAGCTGGAGTACCGCCTCTCCGAGGACGCCATGGACCTCGGACTGGACGCGGCCCTACCGCCCGTCATCGAGTTGGGAAGCAAGATCGCTGAGTTCGGTCGGGGCGAGAGGTCTCGCGCCGAGAACTCTGACGCATGCCAGACGATCCGATTTATGCGGCGGAACGAAGGTCGTTCGAGCGGGAGCCAGCCTGGCGAGATGTCAGCACGCCCACTCCGCTCCTCACCTTGCAGAGTCAAAGCGCCCCGCGGATGTCGTTGGCATTCAAATCCCCACCGGCAAACGCGGCGGCTCAGCGATCTCGCTGGCGGCGCAACCGACCGCTCACGCCGAGGGGCCAACGCGGTTGGGCCTTCCGAACCCGGTGAACGGGCCGAGGCGGACTACCGGCCGACGCTCTGCCATGGCAACCCTTCGCATGGAGCCGGCGCTCGCGAGCTGACCGTGTCGGGCGTACCGGCCCGTACCGGACGGCGGGACACCCGGTTTCGCGATTGCCGGCAAGGCCGGGACCCAACCTCCTCGGTGGCTGGAGCGTCGGATTCGGTGAACGGACCGAACAGACGATGCAAGCTTCCTCGCGCCAATCAGCCGCCCTCGACGACCGGCCCTCCGTGTCAGGCGGCTCGATCGCGGCTCAGCGATGGGGACCTCCGTCTGGAGCCCGCCCCGCCCTGGTCGAGCGGGCTCGCGGTGGCGATCGCGAGGCCTTCGAGGCGCTGATCGATCCCTGGATCGAGCCGGCGTTCCGGACCGCCATGGCCATCCTCGGCAACGAGGCCGACGCGCGGGACGCTACACAGGACGCACTCCTCAACGCGTGGCGAGGCATCCGGGGTCTCCATGACCCCGAGCGATTCGACGCGTGGCTGGGCCGGATCCACGCCAATGCGTGCCGGTCGATCGGACGCCGACGCAGCCGCTCCGGCGTGCGGGAGATCCCGATGAATGAGCTGCCTATCGCGGACGATCCGCCGAACCCGGCGATTGGCCTTGCCGACGACGCGGCCCAGCTCGACGAGCTGGAGCGGGCCGTCGCCCGACTGTCGGTCGAGCAGCGAACCGTGCTCGTCCTGCATCACCTCGATCACCGTCCCGTCGCCGACATGGCGCGGATCCTCGCCGTCCCGGAGGGCACCGTGAAGTGGCGCCTTCATGCGGCCCGCGAGGCGCTTGCTCGCAGTCTCGAGGAGGAGCGGCGATGACGACGCACGAACCCTTCTCGGATGCGGCACTCGAGACGGTGCTGCGACGCCGGGCGCGGTCCGGTGATCCGGGCGACCTGCGCGAGCGCGCCACGGCCGCCCTGGAGCAGACGCGACCGCGTCGGTTCCCATGGTCGCTCCGGGGATGGATGCCCGAGATCATCCCGGCCGGTCGGCTGACGCCGGTGGTCGCCGTCCTGGTCCTGGTCGCGCTGCTCGCCGGGGCGCTCATCGTCGGCGCGTCGTGGCTGCGGTACGAGCGTGTGCTGGTCCCGACCGTGGTCGAGGTTGTCACGCCTGTCGTGCTCACCGATAGCCGCCTGGTTCAGGACGGCGCCGGGAACATGTGGGCGCTCGGTGATGGTCAGGTCACACGCCTCGATCCCTTAGCGGGCGACCGACAGACCTGGACGGTCAGTGACGACACGCGGTTCATGACCCACGTCGCCAGCCCAGCCCGGGCGGGTGGGGTCTGGACGTGGTCCGGGGGGACCATCAGCCGCTTCACGGGCAGCATGTTCGTCGATCCGATCCCGACGAGCTCTCGTCCGATCGCCGTTGCGGAGGCGCCTGACGGCACCCTGTGGGCACTGTCCGCCGACCATGGTGTCCAACGATGGGCGGATGGCCGGTGGGAGTCGCCGGGAGAGGCGATCCCGATCAACGACCCCGACACGCTGTTCGCCTCGGGGCCCGACGAGGCCTGGATCGCCGGCAATGATGACAGCGGCTACTGCGGACCGCCGTCCCCGACGTCGCCATGCGAGGTCGTCGCGCACCTGGACCACGGCCAATGGACCGTCTACCCATGGTCGAACACCGCGTTCGGGCCGATCGCTCCGGTGACGCTGGTCCGGGCCCTGGATGGGACGATCTGGGCAGGTCCGGCGGAGACTGGCGCAGCCCAATTCGACGGTGACCGTTGGGTCCCCGTCGAAGGCCCCGATAAGGAGCCGGTACAGCCGCTCGCCGTCGCCCCGGACAGCTCGCTGTGGGCGGCAACAGGAGACGGACGACTCGTCCGGCGCGGTCCTGGTGGCCGGTGGACGGCCTACGAGCCGCAGTGGGACCTGTTCGGCTGGGCCAGCCCGCGTACCACATCGGTCGCAGCGACCACTGAGGGCGTCTTTGCCGTCGCCGGCCAGCGGTTGTTCCAGGTCGAGAAGGACGGCTGGACGGAGCTCTGGCCCGATCCAACGCCCGGGCCAAGGCCCGATCAGTTCGGGATCCGCGCCCTGGTCGGCATCTCTGCCAGCGAAGCCTGGGCGGCTGTCGTCGAAGACGTGCCGTTCGGCGACCAGGAAGCAGGGCTGTGGCACTTCGTCGACGGGGGCTGGGAGGGGCCTACGCAGCCGCGCGGATTCGAGCACCCGGTCTCCGCGCTCGCCTTGGGTCCCAACGGGTCGCTCTGGGCCGCGGACCTCAACCGCGTCGCCGTCCTTCGATCGGACGGCTGGACGACGGCCTGGGCCTCGGAGAACGTGCTGGTCGACGGTGGCCTTGACGTTGGATCCGATGGCAGCGCCTGGGTCGGCACCGCGGACGGCGTCGTCCACATCACACCCACGAACGGTGGGTTCGATGTTGAGCAGGTCGACTGTCCGGTGCCCGGGAGAATCGTTGCCGTCGCGACCGACGACACCGTGTGGGTTGTGGGCGGCGGTTGGGGCTTCAGTGCAGGCCTCGCGTCCGTTACCGGAGGGGCCTGCGAGCTGGTCTACCTGCACGACGTCTACGCGGCCGCCGCGTATCCGGAAGGCGGCGTTGTCGTAGCCTACGATCAGGCGAACGCCGACGGCACCTACTACAGCACGGTTGTGTGGCTTCGCGACGGCCGGCAATCGCTGCTCGCCGAGGCTCCCGCCAACACTGGCACGACCGGAGTCGCCGTCGCCCCGTCGGGCGACGTCTGGTGGGCGTATGACGATCCCGTCGCTGCGCCGGCCGGAGACGACGGAGACGGCGGACCTGGGGGCTTGGTCCGCCTGCACGGCGAGGAGCGAGTGCAGGTCGTCACAGGCGGCCAGCCCGAGGCGGGCCCCATCTCGATCAGTCCGGACGGCACCGTCTGGTTCGCGAGCTCTACCGCCATCTACCGGATCCTGCCCGACGCGCTACCTTGACCGGCACGTCCGACGCTTGTCCGGCCTCCCGGGCCGCGCGACCCGGCGGTTCAGACCCATGTCACCGCGGTGACTCGCAAAGGCTGAGGCCTACGACGCGATCCTGCCGCGGGTCCTGTCCCACGTGACCGCGAACGCGGCCCTGATTGCCGACGTGCAGGCCGCCATGGATGACGTGGCCCAGCCTCGGGTCGACGAGTCACGGCTCGCTCGCATCCGATGCGAGCGCCAGCAGGCGATGACCCGCCTCGCGGAGGACCGCGACACCACGGCCTGGAACGCAACGATGGAGCGCCTCGATCGCGAGCAGGCCGAAGCGAAGGTCGACGCCCTGCCCACGCCCACGTCGAGAGGTCGCCGAGTCGCTGGCTGACCTCGCGCGCCTGGTCTTCGATGCCGAGCCCGCCACCCAGCAGCGCATCGCGCAGGCGCTGTTCGAGCAGGTGGAGGTGCTGGGCCCGCACCAGGTCTGGCTCTACCCCAGCCTCGAGGCCGAGACACGCGGCTGGGCAGCCGCGATGAACGGCGAGTTCACGGTGAAAGTGCGTCAGACTGGTCGGGGCGAGAGGAGTCGGGGCGAGGCTTTACGGGTGAAGGTCCGACTGAGCTTCGACGTTGGTTGCCAACCCGTCCGCAGGCGCGCTTGACCGGTGGGGCCGGGACTCAGCGGCGGGCGCGAGACCTGGAGGGTCGCGCGGAGGTCGAACCACGGGACCTCACCCGTGATGATGGCGCTACAGCCCCAGCGGCACGGTGGCCTCAACTACCACCCCGGACGCGCCGTCGGCCGCCCGCTTGACCAGGTTGATGGAGAACCCGCCGCCGTCCTTGGGGACGTCGAACATCACCAAGGTGCTCTGGGGATCGGGGTCACTCCACATCTGCAGGCCCGGGAGGTTGAGCTTCTTCGTTCCCGTCAGGTCGCTGGCTGGCCCGTTGGACACGTCGGTGGACATGAGCCAGGACTCGCCGGTCGAGTCCACCAGGCGGAAGATGGCCGAGTCCACGCCCGCCTTCTCGTTCGCCGCGTCACCCTGGAACGAGTAGTAGACGACCACGTACTGGCCGTTCTCGGGCAGGTACGACTCGGTCTTCTCGAAACGCTTGGGCACCTCGGCGAAGGTTTCGGCCCCCGTGAACGTGAACGTGCCACCGCCGAAGCTGATGGGCTGGTTCAGGGCGTAGGTCCGGGCGCCATCGCTCGGGGCAGGGCCCGTGCCGCCGCCCGGGCTGCCAACCGCTGCCCCTGCGCCGGACGAACTGCCCGAATTCCCGCACCCGGCCAGAGCTAGGGCGAGCAACGCCGCGACGATCGCCCCGGCCGTGAGGATGCTGCGTCCCGTCATCTCCATCCCCTCTCTGAAGGAAAGCCGAACACGAGTCGCGCGGTAGCCGTTCACGATGCCGACGATAGGCGGCGGCGCGGGCCGACAACCAGAGTCGATCGGCCCTGTTGCCGTCGCTCAGCCTGTCGGAGTCGCGCCTGTGCTTTCGCGTACTCAACCCGGTGCTCCGGGCAGCGCTCAAGCCTCAAGTCAGTGCGCGGGGCCAGGAAGACCTGGCAATCGGGCCAGACGCATCGACGGGGCGCTGGTCCGACGAGTGACCAGCGATCCCGCCCTGTTCGATCGGGTCCAGCTGATCCGCGGCGAGCGGCGCACCGCGCACTCCGCCGGCGGTGGGTCGCATGGTCGGGGCGTCTACCCGCTGGTCCGGCTGATGCGCTGCACGGTCTACGGGAGCGGCTACCACGGGGACGCTGGCAACGGGCTACCGGCGGGTCCGGCACAGCCTCCGGCCGGCCTGCTCGCTCTCGGCTACCTATGGCGCCGAACGGCACGAGGGTCAGGTGGCAGCGGCCCTGGGCTTCTTGGGTCCTGGGCAGCGCGAACCGGATCGTTGATGTCGCAACAAGTGATGGGAGTGGTCGGGGCGAGAGGATTTGAACCGGTAGGTCCCACACCGCGGATCGTGGTGCCGGAGTCGATCGAGGAGGCGCTTCGGGCTGTCGCGTGAGCGGTTGATCCTGGCGCCGCGGGTGCCGGAGCCCGAGGGCCCTGGTCAGTCCGAGCGCAGTGGTCTCTGGCTGGACATCATTCCGATCTGCATCATCAGTCGGCAGCGGCACGATTGGGGCGGGTCGCCCCAACGTGATCCCGACGCCCATGGGAGAGGCGAGACGATGCTGACCGTCGAGACCCGGAATGTCGCGGGGCGCGTCACCGCAGTCGGGCACGGCGGCCCCCAATTGGGTTTGGGTGTGCAGAGCCGCGAGACAATCCAGTGGATGCTATCGATTGACCGCACCCTGATCATCAGCACGACGAAACCGTGGCATGAGCGCGACCGCCCACCACACTCTGGGGCTGCATGTGAGCATCGGCTTGTTCGAGGACATCTGGGAACGCCGCATCCCCTCGGCGGATGATCGCCGTGCTCTCCCGACCATCGAGACCGCCGGCCGGGATGACCGGCAGGTGCTCGTGCCCCATCCCGGCGATCCGCACCGGCGCCCATCTGCCGTCGCCCCGCCCGTGTCGCTCGACCCGCTGGCCGGAAAGCCGTGGGTGGAGTCCGTCGTCGCCGAGTGGCCGTGCCAGGCCACGGCCCAGGTGGCGCACGTGCGGACCTTCATCGGGCTCCACATGTTTCGGGTACAACACGGCCTGCTCGAGCAGATGCCCAATCTCGAGCAGCTCGCGGCCCACGACGTCATCCCCGAGGACCTGGCGGGTCTGAGCCGGCTGCGTGATGCCTCGTTCGGCTGGGCCTCGTATGACGTCCCGCCCGGGGTCGATCACCTGCGGTTGCTCGACCATCCCGAAGAGTGCGAGCCATATCGCCGGGCGACGGTGGGAGCCTCGGGCCTCGCCCGCTTGCACTCGCTCGAACGCCTGGAGGTTCGCGGCTTCCACTACCGCGAGCCGGCCGATCCGATCGCGGAGCTCGCCGGCCTCCTCTGGCTTCGGCTGCACGGCTGGCGCAACCTGCGCGTGCTGGGACGTCTGACACGGCTCGAGCGTCTCGAGCTGATCGAGTTCGAAATGGCGAACCTGCGCGCCTTTCGCGGCCTGACGCATCTCCACACCCTCGCCCTCGGGGGCCGGATGGACTCGCTGGCCGGCATCGAGAGCATGGCTGCGCTCGCCGATGTCCGGCTCGCTGGGCGGGTCACTCGCGATCTGACCCTGCTCGCCGAGCTCCCCCGGCTCGAGACCCTGGAGCTGGTCCACACGGACGCTGTCTCCGACGTTGGCCCGATCGCTCGATTGCCCGGGCTGCGCCGCCTCAAGATCCTGCTCGGCGACAACACCGATGTCGGCGTGCTCCCATCGGTATCCTTCCTGGCCCCGCTCGAGCAACTCGAGGAGGTCGAGCTCCTCAACATCGACATCGCTGACCGAAGGCTCGATCCGCTCTTCGAGCTGCCGCGGCTCCGGAGGGTGATGCTCACCGGCCGCGTCGGACCGAACGTCGAGGAGCTCCGGCGCCAGCGCCCGGAGCTCGAGTTGCGGACGCACTTGACGGGCGAACCGGAGGGTCGTGTCGATGTCGGGCCGGTGCACTACGACCCGCCGGTCGCCGGGATCGAGAAGTGGAGCATCTTCCAGAGCCTGGTCGACGTGCTCGGCACCGGGACGAACTACGCGGCGGAGAGGCGGACCCGCGGCGAGCTTCGGCGGCGAGACCCCGAGCTCCTCGAGCGGCTCGAGTTCGACTCGGAGGCGGGCGCGGTGGGCATCTACGCTGGCAGCGAAGCTGACATCCGCACCGTGGCCGAGGCGATCCGTGACCTCGCCACCGTGCGTCGCGAGGAGAAGAGGTCGGCAACCTGAACGAGCCGCACGCTGCCGATGCAGCGGGACGTTCAGGTACGTCGGTGCGAGACAAGCACCCCGGAACAGGCCTCGAGAGGCCCTCTTCTGAGTTCAAATAGAGCGACTGGTCGGGGCGAGAGGATTGGAACCGCGGGTAGTCGGCTCATCCGCGGATGCACGGTCGTCATGGGGGGCGAGCGGACGCCGGTAGGCCTCGATCGCACAGCGTAGCGCGCTCCAGACGCCGCCGCCAGCCCGACGTGCCCACGGCCATCCTTGCCAGCCGTCCCGAGAGAAGGGCAGCAGCCCAGTCGAATTCGTCTCGGACGCTCAGCCGGTCGGACTCGGGTGGCGGATCAGGCCCGCCAGCGACACTCCAACGCCGACGATGACGAGCGCGAGTGCCACGACGAGATAGCGCGTGATGTCTGGCATGACGCACTCGGAGAAGTAGTTGGGCCCGGACACGTTCTCCGCGGCGCAGCGGGCGTTGGCCAGCGCCAGGAGACCGGCCATGCCCCCGCCGAGCCCGATGACCAGTCCGCCTGCCCCAAGCGGTCGCCCCTTCTCGCGCGCCGCCCACACGCCGGCTGGCACGAGCAGAAGCAGCGCAAGTACACCGGCCTCGAGCACCGCACCGCCCGCGATCATGCCGAGTGCGATCCCGAGGAGCCAAGAGACAACGCGCATCGGTCGTCCCTCCCGCGACTCGAACACTCTCTGCCTCGCGGCCGGAGTGGTCAAGCGTCGGCCTACTGGAACACGGTGTCCAGCCAATACGCGTCCGCACCGACGCACGCGCCGCTCACATGGGACCCGCCGACAATCGCTACCTTGCCCGCTGCATTGAGCACGTCGAAGGCCGTGCCCTCACCGAAGCGCACGGTGAAGCCCGGCGGCCACACGAGCTCGATGCGGCCGCCGGTGATCGCGTCGTCCAGCCAGACCTTCCGGGGATCGCTTGCATTGGCGACCAGCACCGCGTCGAGCCCGACGCCGGCGCAGGCGCGCGGCGTAGCGTCGGGGCCGAGGACCATGCCGGGGTCGGACGGCAAGACGTACTGGTTCGGGCCCAGCGTGGGCGCAGCGGTGGGAGCCGGCCCCGCGCACCCAGCGGCAAGCAGCGCGGCCGCCACCAGACACAGGACGGGTCTCATCGCATCACCCATTCGCGGGACGCGGCCCAATGCTGCGGGTCTCCCCTCCGGACGTCAAGGGCGCTTCGACGGTTCCGGAATCGCCGCGCCCGACCCCGAAATCGTGCGTCTGTGGGCATCTGCCGTTTAGTGGAATAGAGCCTCCGGTACCCGGCAGATCCGCGGGTGCGCGGTCATCATGGAGGGCCGTCGGGCCCCGATCGATCTCGACCGGACGGCCTGACCCTGCCGTCACGTCTTGTCGGTGGGCGCCGCCGATCGTGGGCTTAGGCCTTTGACGCTCGGTGGTGCGCCGGCGTTCGCCTGTTGGAAGAGGGCATCGCCCATCGGCGGACGAAGTCCGAGCGCGGTCTCGCATTCGCGGCAGACCGCATGCGGCACCGACATGGGGACGAATCGCCAGTGGTGGCCACTGGGGTCGACGTGATCGTGGCCCGGCGAGGCGTACCGCCCGCATGCTGACGAGTTGCCCCCTGACGCGAAGAAGTGCGCGCCCGCATCGGGAGGCGGCGGGAGGGCTTCCGCCGGGCCGGGTTCAACGCGGCAGAGTACGTGCTCCCGGACTCTCTGCTCCCAGGCCGCGTGCTCGCGCTCCCAGTGCTCGTGCCGTTGCCTCCAGGCCTCCCGCTCCGCATGGGTCGGCGGCTGTTGCCTCCCGCGGCCATGCCATCGCGGTCGCTGCGGCTCGAAAGGCTCGGGTGGCAACTCGGGCGGCTCGAACCAGCACTCGCGTGCGATGCAGGACACGAGCCAGCTCATCACGAGCCACTGCCCGGCCGGCTCCATGCCGCTCGGTATTCGCGGCTTGTCGAGGGCGGCCAAGAATGATGCGCTCCCGAGGCCCACGGGCTCGACTCGGCGGGGGTCGAGGCCAACGATCTCCTCTTCCGGCACCCACGGGAATCCCGAGGACCAGTTCGCACCGAAGTCCAACGGCGGACCGACAACGGCAAGCGCCGAATGCCGATCCTCGCCGAGCTCGAGCGAGAACCACGAGAGGTCGGATTCCGGAATGTAGAACAGGAAAGGTCTCGACCGCACTGCGGGCTCGCCGAGGAAGCGGAACAACGGTCGGAGTCCGAATCCCTGGATTGCCGCGCTCATGTCGAGGATGACTTGCCGGTCTGGATCGACCGCCGCCAGCCACTCCACGACCTTCGCGCGCTCGCGCCCGGCCTGCCCGCCGTTACGGGACCGCGCCAGCCGGTAGACGAGCGCGTCGGAGAGATCAAGCTGGGCTAGCGGGAAGGGCCCGTGGGCGCCCGCGCCGGAGGCCCGGAGTGCGTCCAGGGTCCGTGCGGCCAGTCCGCCGAGCAGCGAAGGCGTGCGCGCTGGTGCGGGGACGAGGGCGCGGGCTTCAGGCTCGGATGCATCCATGGGCTAGGTCCCACCCCCGGCTATAGGCCAAGGACTCGGTCGGCTTGGCGTGAATGACGCTCGCAGCCACAGCTAGGCCGCCGCCCCGGCGCGGAGATCCGCAAGCCTGTCCCGGGCGGCCTGGATGCGGAGCCGAAGGTCGCGCTCGACCGGCCCCAAGGTGTCCTCGCCGCGCGCGGCGGCGTCGCGTACTGTCGCGAACAGCTCCCACATGGGGTCGCCCTCGAGCGCGGCGTGCAGCTCGACCAGCTCGGTGAAGCGCGCCCGGATCCGAGTGATCTTGAGCATGACCCGCGCCAGACGCGCTGGGAGCCCGTCGCCCGCGATGTCTTCGGGCCGAGCCGCCTCACCATCCAGGATGCGCTGGATCGCCGCGGCGTTGCCCTCCGCATACGCCTGGTTGACCGCGGCCATGAGCCGGGTCCGGCGTGCGCGATCCTCGTCGTCCGCGGCCAGGTCGGGGTGGAGTCGCTTGGCGGCCTCGCGATAGAGGCTCCTGAGAGCCGGGTCCGGCTCCCGGATCTCGGTGGACGGCTCCTCCGCGGCGCCCTCGGCGGCCTCCGCTGACTCCCGGGCCTGTGCCTCGGCTGCGGCCGCCCTCCGGCGCGCTGCCCGGCGCTTGCTCCTGGTCGCGTGCGGGCGATTGGCCAGGAGACGGGCGATCTCCGCCTCGACCTGGTCGAGCTCCGCGTACAGCGGCGCGAAGCGCGCGAGGTAGGCCGCCCGGAACCTCGCGAACTCGACGCTAACCGTCGCGTACTCGGCCTCCCTGGTCGCGAGCTGCTCGGTCAGCTCGGCGAGCAGGCGTTCCCGCTCGGCGAGATGCTCCTCCTCAGGGGTTCGGCTGACAGCTCCCTCGGCCATGCCCAGATGATGGCCGATCTGCCCCGGCGCCGGGCGCCGGCCCAGCCATGATCCGGGAGTTGTTGTTGCAGGCGATTACGGCGCACATACTGTTCCCGAGATGGCATGGCGACTTCGTTTCTGGCGGCGGGTCCGGGTAGCCCCCGGCGTGACCGTAAACGTCTCGAAGTCCGGGCCGAGCGTTAGCGTCGGCCCTCGAGGGTCGAAGGTCACCGTCGGGCGCAAGGGCCTCCGGCAGACCCTCGGCATTCCGGGGACTGGCCTGTTCGCGACGAACTACGAACCATGGGACAAGACCGCAGCCAACGGGCGCCTCGACATCGGAGGCGCCCCAGGGGAGGGCGTGGGTCTGCCTGCCGCGGGCGACGCTGCCTCCTCTCCCGATCCATCCTCCCCCACGGCCGGTTCCACCCACTGTGGCTTCTGCGGGGCTTCGGCCCGACGCGGTTCCCGCTGCCCGATGTGCAACCAGCCCGTCTAAGCCGTGATCCATTGGGGATTGCGACCGAGGCACGTCGAGCATCGCGCTGATCTTGTTCGCCAACGGCTCCTCGATGTCTAGAGAGGTCCGCTTCGGCGTTCGAGACGGCGACCGGCACTCGCAGTATTGGACGGTCCGAGCGGCCGCCAGGCGGCCGGACATCTACGTCTCCTCGCAGCGGACCGGCGGGTTCCTCCACATCAGCGTGCACGATCCCGCCTACGGGCTTCACGTGAAGGTGCAGTCACCGCAGGGCGAGGTGAAGCACATCCGCTCACACCCCAAGCCACTTGCGCGAGGGGTCACGCGTCTCGTGCAACTCCGGGTCCCCAAGTCCGCCGCCACGTACGAGGCCCCGACGGGACGAAACGTGGGCTGGGTCGCAGCGCCGGGCGACCCCGAGGCTCTGGGTCTCCTTCGAGATCCTCGCACTGACCGCGGAGGCGTTTGCCGAGCAGGAGCCGGCGTGGATGGAGGGGATCGTCCCGATCCGAATGATCGAGCGTGCCGACGGCACCGCTGTGGGCGTCGCGGCGCGGTGGATCAAGGGTGACGGCGGGAGTCTGAGGCTCCCAGCCCAGCCCGGCGACCGGGGAGAGGATCCGGGCCACTCTCGACCGTGGGAGTGAGATCCGCGCCCTACTCGAAGGTGTCAACCCAGACGGCTCGCTGTGGTTCCTGGAGCTCCGAACCGAAGCTTCCAGGACTCCTGACGGCGACGGAACGGCTGTCGAGCAGTCCTGACGAGTTCTCGGCGGTGAGTGGTCGCGCCCGGGCGCATCGGTGCGGGGTGCGCTCCTCGGAAGGACGGCGGCCTCGCAACCCCGGGGCACGGCAGCGCGCTGGTCCAATTCACGCCGGCTCCAGCATCCTTGCGCCACCCCTCGGTCAACTGACCGATACCCGGGCGGGGTAGCCGCGCGGACCATCAGGGCGTGGTCCGCCTCCTCGCTCCGATCCGCCCCGCCGCGGCGGGGCCACGCCTACTGGTCGGCCGCACCCCCCCCAGCGCCGACCCGGCCCGCCCCGTCCGAGATCGGGGCACCTCCCCCCGCCCCGGCTCGCGATGCGATGGCACCGCCTGACGGGGCGGCCGCGGGCGACGACGCGATGGGCCTCAGCCAGCGCGAGCTGCTGATGGAGATGCGGGAGGACATCAAGGGGCTCAAGGCCACCGTCGACGCGATCGCCAAGGACCAGGCGCTCGGCGTCGAGCGGCGGGCAGCCATGCAGCGCTCCGCCGACTCGATCTACGCCCGCCTCGACGGGCACGACCGCGACCTCGACCGGATCCTCGCCTGGCAGAACCGCGCCGACGGCGCGCTGGTCCTCGCCCGCTGGGCGCTCGGCGCGTCGCTCGTCTCGCCTCGTCGCCGTCGGCATGCAGCTGGTCGCCGCCCTGGCCAAGGCCGTCAACCCCTCGCTGCCCTGACCGGAGGACCCAGCGTGACCGACGACCTCTCGCACCTACGGCCTCGGCGCCCTGCCCGACCCGCCCGACGAGCGCGACTACCCGGTGTCCGCGCTGTACGCGGCCGAGGGCATCGAGCCGACCGCCGCCCTGCCGGCGTCGTACGCGGCGCCCGGGATGCCGCCCGTGCTCGACCAGCACGCCACCCCGATGTGCGTCGCCTACTCGCTCGTCGCGCGATGAAGGCCTGGCAGGACAAGCGCGACCAGGAGCGCCTCTTCGACTTCGACGAGCCGCGGTTCTTCCGCGAGATCGGCGGCACGGCGGCCGGCGCCTACGTCCGGGACGCGATGGACCGGATGCGCGCCGTCGGCTACCCGGTCACAGGCTCGGGCGACGCGGGCGCACCACAGGATCGCCGCCTACTACGCCGTCCCGCGCGACCCCGCCGCGATCAAGGCCGCGATCCACGACCTCGGCCCGATCGTCGTCTCGACCCCCTGGCACCAGTCGTGGTTCCGCCCGCGCGCCGACGGCACGCTGCCGGCGCCCGACGCGGTGGTCGGCGGGCACGCGATCGTCGCCTACGGCTGGGACGCAGCGGGGCCTGCGCCTCCGCAACTCCTGGGGCGGCGCCTGGGGGATCGGCGGCGACTGCTGGATGCCCGACGAGCACGTCCCGCGGATCAACGGCGCCTGGAAGGCCGTCGGACGCGATCGAGCACCCGATCCCGTACGCGCACACGGTCGACGTCACCGCGCGGCCGAGCCTCAACGTCCGGAGGGCCCCCACGACGGCGGCCGCGAGGGTCGCCTCGCTCCCCCACGGGCGCGACGTCGTCGACCCTCCGCCTCGAGAAGTACGGCGGCAGGTACACGTCAACGGCGCCGCCCGCACCGACTGGCTCGAGGTGAAGGCGGGCACCCGCACCGGCTGGGTCGCCCGCGGCTACACCCGCCTGCTCAAGTAGGAGGACCCGATGGAGGACCTCACCCTCGCCGTCGTGCTCACGGCCGCCGGCGCCACCGCCTCGGCCGCCCTCATCACCGGCCTGATCGCGATCGCGAAGCAGCTCGTGGTCGTCGGGCCGTGGATCAACGCCGACCGCGAGCCCACCATCGCGTTCGTCCTGTCGGCGGTGCTCGTCACCGTCGCGGTGGTCTCGGTCGGCGTGTTCACCCCGGCCGCCCTGTTCGCCGCGTTCCTGGCCTGGTTCGGGATCGCGCAGATCGCGATGGGCGTCCACGACACCGTCAAGAGCGCGACGGCGGGCGCCGGTGACCCGATGAGGGACGGCTACCTGCGGGGCACGCTGCCGCGGACGCCGACCGCCCGCCAGGTCGACGTCCTCGCGGCCTTCGTCGCCGCGGGCGGCTCCGTGCCCGAGGCGGCGGCGCTCGTCGGCGTCCGGCCGAGCACCGCGAAGCGCCACCTGGCCGACCTGCGGGCGCGCTCGGGCCTCACGACCGAGCAGCTGATCTACCGGGGGCGGGCGGAGGGGTGGCTGGTGGTGGCGAGCCTTGAGCCCGACTGATCGATCGCCCCTGCCTGATCGACCTGGCGATCATAGTTCAGGAATATTTCGCTTGACGATTGACAACGCTGCGGGGCACAATGGAGACACCCAACCGACGCGGAGGTAAGATCGTTGCTCCGTTCACGCGAAGAGGCTGAAGCCAGTCTGGCCGAGCTCGCCGAGCCGCTCTATCTGATCCCCGCGCGCGCCTGGGAGCGCTACAACGACAAGCAGCGCGATGAGCGAGCGATGTTCCGGCCCAGGACGCAGGCGGACATCATTCACGCCTACATGGAGAGCGTGGCACGGGACCTGCTGGCGAACCGCCCGGGCATCGTCCTGTCGTCGCCGGCGCTCCAAGCCTTCTCGATCGAGGTCTTCGGCCAGTGGCGTTTCCGCCTCCACAGGTTCAACGACGATCTCACGATCTCCGTCAACCAGACGACCTTGGCTCTGGAGTTCGTCGGGCAGGCGGTCCAGCTGGACCTGCCGTTCGGGGAGATGCCGCTGACGAACCTGCACCTCGGGTACCGAACGAACGCGAGCAACTCCGGTCTGGCGAGCGTGCACGTCGTCTGCCCAAAGAGCGAGGGCGAAGTCTCGTGGCACTACACGCTCCTTCCGCCCGCGTCCGGCACGGATCCCACGCAGATCCCGCTGGCGCCCGCCCCCGGTCCGCGGCCTCGGCTCCGTCCGATCGAGCTCCCGGAGCGCAAGCGTTACACAGGAGCTTAGGCCCCACGCCAACGTCAACCCCGAGATGCTGGTCCTCGCCCGAGAGTCGCGAGGACTCACGCAGAGCGAGGTGGCGCGGCTGCTTGGCGTGTCCCAGGGCTACGTGTCAAAGACCGAGTCGGGCCTGCTCGAGCCCACAGACGACGCGCTGTCGAAACTCGCCGGCCTGCTCGATTATCCGGAGCCGTTCTTCCGACTCGCCGACCCCGTCTACGGGCCGGGCGTGACCGAGTTCTGGCACCGCAAGCGCCAGGCGGCAACCGCCAAGCAGATGCGGCGGGTCTACGCCGAGATCAACAAGCGGATCATCCACATCGGCCGCCTGCTCCGGTCGGCGGAGCTTCCGGAGACCTTCCAGCGGTTCGACGTCGACGAGTTCGACGGCCCCTCCGACGTCGCTCGCGCGGTCCGCAACGCCTGGAACCTGCCCCAGGGACCGGTGCGGACCTCACGCGCGCCGTCGAGGACTCTGGCGGGATCGTGGTCCGCTGCGACTTCGGGACAAGGCTCGTCGACGCCGTCAGCCGATGGGTGCCCGGGATGCCCCCGCTGTTCTTCCTGAACGAGGGTCTATCCGCGGACCGGGAGCGGCTCACGCTGGCGCATGAACTCGGCCACATCGTCATGCACCGTGCGCCGAGTCCCACGATGGAGGACGAGGCGTTCGAGTTCGGGGGCGGGTTCCTGATGCCGGAGCGCGAGATCGCCCCGTATCTCTCCCATCTCACCCTGCCCCGCCTCGCGTCGCTGAAGCCGATGTGGAGGGTCTCGATGGCGCTCTGATCACGCGGGCCTCGCGACTGGACCTCATCGCACCGCGCCAGGCCCGATACCTGTGGATGCAGATGGGCCGGGCCGGGTATCGGGAGCGAGAGCCGGCGGAGCTCGACTTCCCCAGGGAGGAGCCTCGGATCCTCCGCGAGCTGTTCGAGATCCACCGCGACTCGCTCGGCTACTCCGTGGCGGACCTGGCGTCGCTGTTCGCGGTCCATCCGGAGGAGGTCATGAGCACCTACCCGGTCGTCCCAACAGTGGACGAGGCACGTCGCCACCTGCGCGCCCTGTAGGACCGCTGTCGGGGGCGGGCGTCAACCCGACCGGCGGGCCTTCGTCGCGTCGCGCGCCTCGGTGATCGTCGCGCAGGTGAGCAGCAGGTCGATGTCCACGACCATCGGCGCGCTGGGCCACGTCCCCTTCCCCGTCGGGACGAGATGGTCCGGGCGGATGGGCGGCCCGAGGTGCAGCAGGTTCGCAGGCGCATCCCAGGGGAGGTCGGGGGCACCCGGCACGTGGCCGTACGGCGAGTCGATGATCTCGTAGCTGTCGACGTGGTGGATCGACTGGAGCCTGCCGTCGTAGCGGAAGCCCATGTAGTTGGGCACGATCTTCCGGTAGTTGCCGACCGTCGGGTAGTGGTACACCCGGTGCTTCTCCACCTCGTCGACGGGCGAGAGGTCGGCGGGCCAGCCGTCCCAGACCTTCCGCGACAGTGCGACGACGTGGACCTCGTTTGTGCTCGTATCGCGCATACCGCGACTCCTCGCAGGTAGACGGCGAGGTCGGCTGCCAGGGGCCGCTCCGCTCTTGGGCCTTCACGGCTAGCCAGCACCGCCATCGCCACCAGATCGGACCACCCGACGACGGCAAGGGTGATCGAGGGCCCGGGCGCCCACGCCCCGAGGCGATGGCGGACGACTCGCTCAGCGCCGTTTTGGGTGAGGACGACGACGCGCTTGGCGGGCGCGCTCGTCATGGCGAACCGGCTCTCGTACCGCTGCAGCTGCGTCTGCGACGGGGGGTCCCAGCCGACCTTGGCCTCGACGATCACGTGCAGCTCGGGCGCAAGGAGCTCGATATCGGTGAAGCCCCCGTCGGCCCGGTCGTGCTTCTGCAGCTCGATCGCGGGCGGCTCCGTGAGCGAGACGCCGGGAGCGACGCGCTCGACGAACCGGTCGAGCATGGCGGCGTTGTGCGCGAGCCCCCAGCCGAGCGAGGCCGTCATGTCGTTCTCGTCGTGCCCGAGCAAGTCGAACATGGTCTCGATCGGGTGGTCATGCAGAACCAGGGCCGGCATCTGTCGACGATACCGCGCCGCGGTGGAGGGGGAGGCGTCCACCAGCCGGCCGTCGCCCGCGGACGAGCCCTCCCCCGCGCCCACCACCAGGGGCGTATGGACCCGGCAGGGAGGGCGTTCGACGATCTGCGAGTGAAGCTGTGCACGGTCTGCGGCGTCGTCACCAGCCGCGCTGGCAGCCGCTGCGCGGCGCACGCGAGGCGGTCCAGCCCGAGCCGGCACAGCGCGGTCTACCGCGCGCGCGAGTGGCAGCGCCTCTCCGCCCGCGTGCTGCGGGCCTGGCGCGGCGAGCG